>JACKJK010000009.1:10000-185427 GCA_020637985.1 Rhodobiaceae bacterium | reverse complement strand
CCTGCCCGGCGCCGGCGAGATCCGCCGTGCTGCCAGGTTTCTCGCCGAACGGCTTCCCGCCGACGGTCCGGTCAGCGTGCACGAGCTTTACGGCGCGATGGAACGGCGCGCGCAGGACGCGGCAATCGCGCCTGCGCCGGCCGGCCGGCGCAAGGTGGTGCTGGCAACCCCGATCGCCGAAACAAGCCTGACCATCGAGGGCGTCACGGTGGTCGTCGACAGCGGCCTGATGCGGGTACCGCGGTTCGACCCGCGCCGCGGGCTGGCGCGGCTGGAGACGGTGCGGATCACGCGGGCAAACGCCGAGCAGCGGCGCGGTCGCGCCGGGCGGCTGGGGCCGGGGGTGTGCTACCAGCTGTGGGCACAGCCGGAGAACCGCGGCATGGCGGCGCATCCCGCGCCGGAGATCACGACCGGCGACCTCGCCGGGTTGCGGCTGTCGCTCGGCGTGTGGGGCGCGCGCGGGCGCACCGATCTCGCATGGATCGACCCGCCGCCCGAAGCCGCCTGGCGGCTGGCGGAGGAGACGCTTGAAAGCCTCGGCGCTCTCGATAGCGGCGGACAGTTGACGCCGTCCGGCCGGCGCATGGCGGGAATCGGGGTCGCGCCGCGCCTTGCGGCGATGCTGTGCGGCGCGCGGAATGAAACCGAAATCCGCCTTGCCGCGCAGATCGCGGCGGTGCTGAGCGAGGACGCCGGCGGGCGCGACACAGATCTGCGAGGCAGGCTGTCGCAGGCGCTGAAGGGCAATGGCGTGCGGGAGCTCGCGGAGCGGCTTGCCGCGCAGGCCGGCGCAGCCGGTGCCGGGCCAGCCGCTGCTGTCGAGCGGGCGGGACGCCTGCTGGCGATGGCCTATCCTGAGCGCGTGGCGCGCCGGCGCGAAGGCAGGGCAGGCGTCTACCAGACGGTGGCCGGGCAGGGCGCGCGGCTGGAGGAGGGCGATTCCCTTTCGCGCCAGGAGTGGATCGTCATTGCCGACGCGCAGGGGCGCGGTGCCGATGCCACCGTCCGGCTCGCAGCGCCGATCGCGGAGGAAGACGTGTGGGCGCTGTTTGGCGATCGGTTTACGCAGGCAACCGAGGTGCGTTTCGAGGCTTCGCGCGGCAGCGTGCGCTGCGAGGAGGTGACCCGGCTGGGCGCGCTTTTGGTGTCGCGGCGGCAGGCAGAGCCTGCCGATCCGCAGGCGGTGACGGATGCCTTGATTGACGGGCTTCGGCAGACGGGCCTGTCGCGGCTGCCGTTCAGCGATGCGGCCCAGTCGCTGCGCAGCCGAGTCGCCTTTGCGCGCGCCCAAGGGTTGGCCGGCGACTGGCCTGACCTCGGCGACGATGCCCTGCTGGCGCGGCTGGACGACTGGCTCGGCCCGTTCCTTGCCGGCAAGACCGGCCTTGCGCAGATCAGCGCCAGTGATGTTTCGCAGGGGCTTTCGCTGCTGCTGCCGGGCGATCTGCGGCGGCGTGTCGACATCTTGCTGCCGGAGCGGCTGGAGACGCCGGCGGGCAGCAGCGCTGCCATCGACTACGGCTGTGAAGGCGGGCCTTCAGTCGACGTGCGGGTGCAGGCGCTGTTCGGTCTCGACCGGCACCCGGCGATCCTCGACGGGCAGGTGGCGCTGAGGCTCAACCTGCTGTCGCCGGCGGGCCGGCCGATCCAGGTCACGGCTGACCTGCCGGCGTTCTGGCGCGGGTCGTGGGCCGGCGTGCGCGCCGAGATGCGCGGGCGCTATCCGAAGCACCTCTGGCCGGAGGACCCGGCCGCGGCGCAAGCAACACTGCGGGCGAAGCCGCGCGGCTGACCGTTTGCGGCCGTCTACCGGCAATAAGGCGTGTTGCGCGCGTGCGCGTCGAGATGGAAGTGATCGTCGTGGTAGTCGTCCGCGCCGGGGCCGAGCACGGTTCCGAAAGGTCCGCAGGCAGCCATGCGGATCTCGGTCAGGAACAAGTCCTTTCGCGAATTGCCGTCATGCGGGCCGATGCCGATCGTTTCACCGTTCGCCAGAATGAAGCCTGGCAGGTCGAAGGCATTGGCGAAGGCGTGTTCGGACAGTCTTGCATCGGCCTGGTCGTTGCGGCCGCGGCAGGCATAGGAGACACCGGCCGGAAGCCCGACGACCGCGGTCTCCAGGTATTTTTTCGCGGCAGGCAGGACGGCATCGCCGATCCAGTGCGACAACGCGATGGTCATGCCGCAGGACAGCGTCGCGGGGCTTGCGAGCGGTATGGCGGTGTCTGTTCCGACCGCCGTCACCAATAACACCTCTTCGCGTCCGCATGCTCCTTCGGCGATGGATCGTATCGGCCGTGCGACGGTCGCCAGTGACTTGAGCGCACCGCCGCAAGGCGGTCTTTCGACCTGTGATGCACGGGCAGCAGACGCGCCGGCTTTTCGGGCAGGCCTGTGCGGTGGCAGGGGAACGGCTTGCAGTGCGCCGCCCGAGCGGCGCGGATTTGGCTCGGGCAGGGGGACGTGTGCGGTCTGCCAGGGCTTTGCCACCGGGGCGGCTGCGGCCGCAACGGGCATGACCGGTGCGATCCCCAGGGCCAGCAGCATTGCCAGACGGCAAGACCTGCGGAGAGCGTGTGGCATCGCGGCAAGGAATTTCATCTGCGGCCCGGTATCGTTCTCGGTGTTGTCAGGCGGACCATATAGATGCAGTGCGATGTGGCTGAAGTCTGGCAGTGAATTTGATGGCCCGGCCTGGTGGCCTTGGCGGCCCGGAGCGCTATAGTCCCGCGCGATACGCAACAGCGGGACCAGAAAGCGATGAACGATCTCGGCGCCGGCAACACGATCACGGATATCGAGGCGGGGCCGAAGCCGCGCCGGCGCAGCGTGCCGGTGCGCATGGGCGACGTCACCGTCGGCGGCAACGCGCCTATCGTCGTACAGTCGATGACCAACACCGACACCGCCGACATCGATGCCACCGTGGCGCAGGTGACGGCGCTGGCGCGGGCGGGATCGGAGCTGGTGCGCATCACCGTCGACCGCAAGGAGGCCGCGGCCGCCGTGCCGCATATCTACGAGAAGCTTCTCAAGCGCGGCATCGACGTGCCGCTGGTCGGCGATTTCCACTACATCGGCCACACGCTGCTGGCCGAGCATCCGGCCTGCGCGCAGGCGCTGGCGAAATACCGGATCAACCCCGGCAATGTCGGTTTCAAGGACAAGAAGGACAAGCAGTTCGGCGCCATCATCGAGCTGGCGATCGCCAACGACAAGGCGGTGCGCATCGGCGTCAACTGGGGTTCGCTCGACCAGGACCTGCTGACCGGGCTGATGGACGAGAACGCGGCGCGCGCGAACCCGAAGTCGGCGCGCGCGGTGATGCACGAGGCGATCGTGCAGTCGGCGCTGAAGTCGGCGGAGCAGGCGCGCGCGATCGGGCTTGGCGCGGAGAAGATCATCCTGTCGGCGAAGGTCAGCCAGGTGCAGGACCTTGTCGCGGTCAATTCCATGCTGGCTAGGCGCTGCGACTACGCGCTGCACCTGGGGCTGACGGAAGCCGGCATGGGGTCGAAGGGCATCGCGGGGTCGAGTGCGGCGATGGGCATCCTGCTGCAGCAGGGCATCGGCGACACGATCCGGGTGTCGCTGACGCCGGAACCCGGCGGCGACCGCACGCTGGAGGTGAAGGTGGCGCAGGAGATCCTGCAGACGATGGGCCTGCGCAGCTTCGTGCCCGTGGTCGCGGCGTGTCCAGGCTGCGGGCGCACGACGTCGACCGTCTTCCAGGAGCTGGCACGCGACATCGAGGCGTTCCTGCGCGCGGAGATGCCGGCATGGCGGGAGAAATATCCCGGCGCCGAGGCGCTCAACGTCGCGGTGATGGGCTGCATCGTCAACGGCCCCGGCGAATCCAAGCACGCCGACATCGGCATCTCGCTGCCGGGCACCGGCGAGGCGCCGGCAGCGCCGGTGTTCATCGACGGCAAGAAGGCGCTGACGCTGCGCGGACCGGCGATCGCCAGCGATTTCAAGGCGCTGGTGGTCGACTATGTCGACAAGCGCTTCGGTGCGGGTGCCTGAAGGCAGCCGGCTCGTTTGCCGATCAACCGCGACCGATCGCGGTGTGCACCAGGCCTGAACCCTCGATGTCGTCGTCGCGGAAGATGTTGCGCAGGTCGATCAACCGGCTACCGCGCATGACGCCCGCCAGTTCCTTCAGGTCCATGCCGCGGTAGGCGTTCCATTCCGTCACGATGACGACGGCATCGGCGCCGGTGGCGGCGTCGAGCGCGCTGTCGCAGAAGGTGACGCCCTTGAGCAGCTTTTCGGCGTTCTCCATGGCCTCGGGATCGTGCACGCGCACCTCGGCGCCGTTGGCCAGCAGGTGCTCGACGATGGTCAGGCTCGGCGCCTCGCGGATGTCGTCGGTGTTGGGCTTGAAGGCGAGGCCGAGCACGGCAACCGTGCGGTTGCCATTGCCGTCGAGGCTGTCGAGCACGCGCTGCGCCATGGCGGTCTTGCGTGCCTCGTTGATATCGATCACCCGTTCGACGAGCGTCTGGGGCGCGCCATAGCGCTTGCCGGTGGCGGCGAAGGCACGGGTGTCCTTGGGAAAGCACGAGCCGCCGAAGCCGGGGCCAGCATGCAGGAACTTCGGCCCGATGCGGTTGTCGAGACCGATGGCCCTGGCGATGTCCTGCACGTTGCCGCCGGCCTTCTCGCACAGGTCCGCGACCTCGTTGATGAAGGTCACCTTCATGGCGAGGAAGGCGTTGGCGGCATACTTGGCGATCTCGGCGTTTTCCAGCGAGGTGACGACCAGCGGCGCCTCGCGCAGGGACAGCGGTCGATAGAGCCGGCGCAGGGCATTTTCGGCGGCCTCGTCCTCGACGCCGATGACGACGCGGTCGGGGCGCATGAAATCCTCGATCGCCGAACCCTCACGCAGGAATTCCGGGTTGGAGGCAACCGAGAAAGGCACGCCGGGGCGGGCCTCGGCGATGATCTCCCTGACGCGGCGGTTGGTGCCGACGACGACCGTCGACTTGGTGACCACGACGGCGCCCGGCTTCATGACGCGGGCGATGTCGCCGGCAGCCGCGTAGACGTACTGCAGGTCGGCCTCGCCGTCGCCGCGGCGCGAAGGCGTGCCGACGGCGATGAAGATGACGTCGGCGGTGGCAACCGTCTCGTCGAAGGCGGTGGTGAAGAACAGCCGGCCGGCCTCGGCGTTGCGGGCGACCAGGTCGTCGAGGCCGGGTTCGTAGATCGGCATTTCGCCGCGGTTGAGGCCGGCGATGCGGTTCTCGTCGAGGTCGATGCAGTCGACGTGAAAGCCGAACTCGGAAAAGCAGGCGCCGGAGACGAGGCCGACATAGCCGGCTCCGATCATGCAGATACGCATCGCTTGGTCTACTCCAGATCAGTGAACGGGTAATTCGGCGCCGCCATCAGACGCCATGAAAGTCGCGGTACCATGACACGAAGCGCGCGAGCCCCTCGCGCAGCCCGGTCTTCGGCACGAAGCCGGTGGCGCGCTCCAGGTCTGCGGTGTCGGCGTGGGTCGCCAGGACGTCGCCCGGCTGCACCGGGCGCGCGTTGCGGATCGCCTTGCGGCCGAGAAGGTCTTCCAACGTTGAGATCATGTCGTCAAGCCTCACCGGCGCGCTGTTGCCGATGTTGTAGACGCGGAACGGCGCGGAACTGAGCGCGGGATCGGGGTTCGCCGGATCGAAGTCCGGCGATGGCGCCGAGGCAATCGCGGCGATGCGCAGGATGCTCTCGACGATGTCGTCGACATAGGTGAAGTCGCGGTACATGTCGCCGCCGTTGAAGACGTCGATCGGCTCGCCGGCCAGGATCTTCCGCGTGAACAGGTAGTAGGCCATGTCCGGGCGGCCCCAGGGCCCGTAGACGGTGAAGAAGCGCAGACCCGTGACCGGCAGGCGGTAGAGGTGGGCGTAGGAATGCGCCATCAGCTCGTTGGCGCGTTTCGTCGCCGCGTAGAGGCTGACCGGATGGCCAGTGCCGTCGTGCTCGCTGAGCGGCATGCGGGCGTTGAGGCCATAGACGGAACTGGTCGAGGCGTAGACGAGGTGTCTGGTGCCGGCTTGGCGCGCGCCTTCCAGAACGCTCATGAAGCCCATCAGGTTGGCTTCGGCATAGTCGAAGGGATGGGTGATCGAGTGGCGCACGCCGGCCTGGGCGGCAAGGTGGATGACCGTCTGCGGGCGCAGCGTATCGAAGATGCCGGCGATGGCGCTGCGATCGGCGAGGTCGACCTCGTGCTGCGTGAAGCCCGGCATTGCGGCAAGCTGGGCGAGGCGCGCGCGCTTCAGCGCAGTGTCGTAGTAGTCGGTCAGCGAATCGATGCCGGTGACGGCGACCCCTGCCTGCAACAGGCGCTGCGCGACGTGATAGCCGATGAAGCCCGCCGTGCCGGTGACGAGCACCGGCAGTGCGGCAATATCGGTCGCGGTTTGGCCGGATGGCACCGTGCAGGTCTCCCGAGGAATGGTTTGGCGCCGGGTTACACCAAAGCGGCGCGGGCGTCGATACGCGGATGAGAGCTACGCCGGCGGCATTTCGCCCAGCACCTCGATGGCGCCGGCAAGGTGGTAGAGCGAACTGGCCGGCATGTCGGGGCTCAGCGGGGCGCCGGCCGCATCGATGCGGTCAACCCAGCCGCCCGCCGGCGCGGTGGCGAGAAAACCCTCGCGGAGGCGGCGTGCGAACGCTTCGACACGCGTCGAGGTCGACGGATTGCCACGGCGGGCCAGGAGCCGTTCCGCGCGCAGGCCTTCCGTGTGCGGCCACAGGCGGCGCGAGGTCTTGCGCGGCGCGCCATCCGGTTCGACCTCGTCGACCAGGAAACCGGCAGCGTCGATGCCATGCGCGACGGCAAAGCGGTGCAGGCCGTCGATGGCGTCGCCATGGTCGCCGCCGAGCAGGCGTTCGGCGCGGTCGAGCAGCCAGATCCATTCGTACTGGTGGCCGGGCTCGACCCAGTTTCCGAGATTTTCCGCGCGCGGGTTCCAGTCGCCGTCGAAGGCCTCCGGCAATGCGCCGGTGGCGGGATCGATCATGCGCGTCACCGCCAGGCTGGCGAGGTCACGGGCATGATTTGCGAATTGGTCCTCGCCGCTTGCCTCGAAGAGGTCGAGCAGGGCTTCGAGCAGGTGCATCAGCGGGTTCTGGGCGAGGTGTTGCGGGGCGGGCAGGGCCGGCAGGTAGCCACCGCCGGGATGGGCGAAATGGCTTTGCACGAAGGCAAGCGTGTCGCGGGCGGTGGCGAGCCACGGGCCGGTCGGGTCGAGCCGGTGGCAGTGCGACAGGGCGTAGAGCGCGAAGGCATGGGCATAGAGGTCGGGGGTGGTGTCGACGACCTGCCCGTTCTCGTCGCAGGCGAAGGCCCAGCCGCCTAGATCGCCTTTCCCCTGGAAATCCTCGATCATGGAGTGCGCGGCGGCAAGCGCCGGTTCGCCGCTGCCGGTCATCCAGCCCAGCCGCTCGGCGTCGCAGAAGACGGCGACCTGGCGGGCCTGCACCATCAGCCGCAGCGGGACGTCCCGCACCGGTTCGCATTCGAACGTCAGCCGTTCGGCAAAGCGGGCGCGCGCGCGGTCGTAGCCCCGGTCCGCCCACAGGGGCAGCGCCAGTTCGCACAGCCATTTCCGCAGTTGCGCGCGTTCGTCCATGTGCTCGCCAGTGTCCTCGTCACCCCCGGCGGTTGAGGGGCGGCGTAATTGAACAGGCCGCAAGGCAATGGACAAGAGCGGGCGGCGGCGGTTATCGCTGTCGCCAGCGATGACTGACATCCAGGATCGATCGTGACCGGACCGGGCGAAACCAGACCGTGCGCCTTTCTCGACCGCGACGGCGTGCTCAACGTCGACAGCGGCTATCCGCACGTACCCGCCGATCTCGTCTTCATGCCCGGCGCGCCGGAAGCGGTCGCCCGGCTCAACGCGGCCGGCTACCTCGTCGTCGTGGTCTCCAATCAGTCCGGCGTGGCGCGCGGCCTGTTCGGCATCGAGGCGGTCGAGGCGTTTCACGCCCACATCCAGCGCTGCCTTCAAGCGCAGGGGGCGCATGTCGATGCGTTCTACTACTGCCCCTATCACAGCGACGCCAGCGTTGCCGAGTATCGCCACCCCGATCATCCCGACCGCAAGCCGAACCCGGGCATGATCCTGCGCGCCATGCGCGAGCTGCCGGTCCGGCGCGCGGGCAGCTTCCTCGTCGGCGACAAGGTGAGCGACATGCAGGCCGCGGAAACCGCCGGTATCCCCGGTCATCTCTACGCGGGCGGGCGGCTCGACGCGTTCATCGGGGGCATCGTCAACGAGACGGCTGGGGAGCGGCAGGCGACATGAGCGCGAGCAGGCATCTTCAGCGGCTGGAAGCGGAATCAATCGACATCATGCGCGAGGTGGTGGCGAGCTTCGCGCGCCCGGCGATGCTGTATTCCATCGGCAAGGACTCCGCGGTGATGCTGCACCTGGCGCGCAAGGCGTTCCATCCCGCCGTGCCGCCGTTTCCCCTGATGCATGTCGATACGACGTGGAAGTTCCGCGACATGTACGCGATGCGCGAGCGCGCGGCGCGCGAGAGCGGGATGGAGTTGATCGTGCACATCAACCAGGAGGGGCTGGCGCGCGGCATCGACCCGTTCACCTCTGGCTCGGCGCTGCACACGCAGGTGATGAAGACCGAGGCGCTGCGGCATGCGCTCGACACGCACCGCTTCGATGCGGTGTTCGGCGGGGCGCGGCGCGACGAGGAAAAGTCGCGCGCCAAGGAACGCATTTTCTCGCTGCGGACCGCCACGCACGGCTGGAATCCGAAGGCGCAGCGTCCGGAGCCGTGGGCGCTCTACAACACGCGTCTTCGGGCCGGGGAATCGATGCGCGTGTTCCCGCTGTCGAACTGGACCGAGCTCGACATCTGGCAATACATCCGCGCGGAGGCGATCCCGGTGGTGGGGCTGTATCTTGCCGCAGAGCGGCCGGTGGTCTGGCGCGACGGGCAGTGGCTGATGGTCGACGACGAGAGGTTCGTGCTGGCGCCGGGCGAGGAGGTCGAGACGCGCAAGGTGCGCTTCCGCACGCTGGGGTGCTACCCGTTGACGGCGGCGGTGGAATCGGATGCCGACACGCTCGACGCGGTGATCGAGGAGATGATGCTGGCGCGCACGTCAGAGCGGGCCGGACGGCTGATCGATGCTGACGAGGCCGGCTCGATGGAGAAGAAGAAGCGCGAGGGGTATTTCTGATGGGCGCACCTGCGCCGAAGGACGCCGCCTCGCAGTTGCGCTTCGTCACCTGCGGCTCCGTGGACGACGGCAAGTCGACCCTGATCGGGCGGATGCTGTACGACGCAAAGCTGCTGATGGAAGACCAGGTCGAGGCGCTGGTGCGCGATTCGCGCATGCACGGCACCGCGGGCGAGGACATCGACTTCGCCCTGCTGGTCGACGGGCTGGAGGCGGAGCGCGAGCAGGGCATCACCATCGACGTCGCCTACCGCTACTTCGCCACCGCGCGCCGGCGCTTCATCGTCGCCGACACGCCGGGGCACGTGCAGTACACCCGCAACATGGTGACGGGCGCATCGACGGCGGATGCCGCGGTGCTGATGGTCGATGCGCGGAAGGGGCTGCTGGAACAGACACGCCGGCACGCGCATATCGTCTCCCTGCTCGGCATCCGCCACGTCGTCGTCGCCATCAACAAGATGGACCTGGTGGACTTCGCGCAAACGCGGTTCGACGCGATCGTTTCCGATTTCAACGAGGCCGCCGCGGGGTTCGGCTTTGCGAGTGTCCAGGCGATCCCGGTGTCCGCGCGCTTCGGCGACAATGTCACCGAGGCGTCCGCGCGCACGCCGTGGTACGGCGGCCCGACGCTGATCGGCTACCTCGAGGTTCTCGATACCGACACGGCTGGGGCGGACGGGCCGCTGCGCTTTCCCGTGCAGTGGGTCAACCGGCCGAACGCGGATTTCCGCGGCTATGCCGGTACGCTGGCGGGAGGTTCGCTGCGTGCCGGGGACGAGGTGGTCGTCGCCGCCTCGGGCAAGCGGGCCAATGTCGCGCGCATCGTGACGATGGACGGCGATCTGGAGGCAGCGGTCTGCGGCGATGCGGTGACGCTGGTGCTTGACCGCGAGATCGATATCTCGCGCGGCGACATGCTCAGCGCGGCGGGCCATCGTCCGGTTGTTGCCGACCAGTTCGCGGCGCATCTCGTCTGGATGGGTGAGGACGATCTGCTGCCGTCGCGCTCCTACCTGCTGAAGACGGGGCGGCGGACGCTGGCGGCGACGATCACCGACATCAAGCACCGTATCGACGTCAACACGCGCCAGAAGCTGGCGGCGAAATCGCTGGCACTCAACGAGCTTGCCGTCTGCAACGTCTCGACCGCCGAGCCGATCGCCTTCGACCCCTACGACGAGAACCGGCAGACGGGATCGTTCATCCTGATCGACCGCTTCACCAATGCGACGGTCGCCGCCGGGATGATCGATTTCCCTCTGCGGCGCGCCTCCAACATCCACTGGCAGGCGCTGTCGATCGATGCTGGCAAGCGCGCCGAGCAGAAGCGCCAGACACCTGTCGTGATCTGGTTCACCGGCTTGTCGGGGGCCGGCAAGTCGACCATCGCCGACATCGTCGAGAAGAGACTGTTCGCGCTCGGCGCGCACACCTACACGCTCGACGGAGACAACGTGCGCCACGGGCTCAACCGCGACCTCGGCTTCACCGATGCCGACCGGGTGGAGAATATCCGCCGCGTCGCGGAGGTGGCGAAGCTGATGGCGGATGCCGGGCTGATCGTCATGGTGTCCTTCATCTCGCCGTTCCGTTCCGAACGGCGGATGGCGCGCGAGATGCTGCCGGACGGCGCCTTCATCGAGGTGCACGTGGCAACGCCGCTCGAGGTTGCCGAGGCGCGCGACCCCAAGGGGCTGTACCGCAAGGCGCGCGCCGGCGAGCTGGCGAACTTCACCGGCATCGATTCGCCCTATGAGCCGCCGGAAAACCCGGAGCTGGTGCTCGACACGGTGGCGCACGATCCGCAAGCGCTTGCCGGGCAGATCGTCGCCTACCTGCGCCAGCGCGGGGTGCTTGAGGGGTGAGGGACGGCGCACCAGCACGGGCGACAGGCGGACGCATCCTGTTCCTCGCCACCGAGGACTGGTACTTCGCCGGCCACCGGTTGGGCCTTGCGCGCGCGGCGCTCGATGCCGGGTATGACGTCAGCGTGGCAACGCGGGTGCGCGCGCATGCCCGCGTCATCGGTGATGCCGGAGTACGCCTGCTGACGCTGGAGTGGGCGCGGCGTTCGCTCAACCCGCTGCGGCTGTTCCACGAGGCGCAGGCGATCCGCGATTTCGTGGACAGCGAAAAGCCGTCGATCATCCACTGCGTGTCGCTGCGCACCATCGTCGCGGCTTGCCTGGGGCTGCGCCGCCTGCCGCGGCAGCGCGCGGTGTTCGCCTTCACGGGGCTTGGCTACCTGTTCGTCGGCCGGGCAGTCTGGAAACGGCTGGCGCGCAGGGCGATCGGCCGGCTGATCGGCGATGCGGCGGGCCGGCACGACGTGGTGCTGCTGTTCGAGAACGACGACGACCGCGCCAGGATCGTGTCGCTGGCCGGGCGTGCGGACATCGCCGCGGAGACCAACCCGGGCTCTGGCGTCGACATGCAGCGCTTCGCCATCCTGCCGGCAACCGGCAACGACGCGCCGGTGTTCGCCTTCGCCGGACGCATGCTGCGCATCAAGGGCGTCGGGGAACTGATCGCGGCGAGCCGGGAGTTGACGGCGCGCGGGGTTGCGCACGAGGTCGTGCTTGCCGGCGGCATCGATCCCGACAACCGGTCCGGCATCGGCGAGCGCGAACTGGTGGCGATGATGTTCGGCGCGCCGGTGCGCTGGCTCGGGCCGGTCGACGACATCCGCGGCGTGTGGGCGCGTGCCGATGTCTGCGTCGCGCCCTCGCACGGCGGCGAGGGGGTGCCGCTGTCGCTGGTCGAGGCGGCGGCGTGCGGGCGCGCGCTGATCGCCAGCGACGTCGCGGGATGCCGCGACGTCGTCATCGGCGGCGAGACCGGCGTGCTGGTGGCACCCGGCGATGCCGCCGCGCTTGCAGACGCCATGCAGCGGTTTGCCGGCGACGAGGCGGAACGCGTGGCGATGGGCCGGCGGGCGGCGGCGCTGGTGCGGGAGAAGTTTTCGAGAGAAACCGTCAACGCCCGCACGCTGGCGCTCTACCGGCGTATGTTGGGCGGGAACGCCGGCGGCTCAGCCTGAACCGTCGATGCTCATGCCTTTCCTGCCTTTCGCATCATCTTGCCGATCCTCGTTTCGTTCCGGTCGGATGACGCTTCAGCGATCGCGCTCAGCGATGTAACCGGCAAGCTCCGACAGCACGCGGGTGTCGCCGGGAAGCGACGACAGGTGGCGGCGCGCGTCTGCCACGGTTTGCGCGAGAAGGTCGCGGGCGCCGCCTGCGCCCAGCATGCTGACGAAAGTCGCCTTGCCGGCATGGGCATCCTTGCCCACGGCCTTGCCCATCGCTCCGGCATCGCCCTCGGCATCGAGCAGGTCGTCGGCGATCTGGAAAGCGAGGCCGATGTCGCGGCCAAAGTCGCGCAGGGCCGTGCGGGCATCAGCAGGGGCGCCGGCGACGCGTGCGCCCATTTCGCAGGACGCGGCGATCAGCGCACCGGTCTTCATGGCCTGGATGCGGCGGATGGCGGCTTCGTCATGTGCCGGTTTCGGTGCGTCCACGAAACGCCCTTCCGCTGAAAGATCGAGCAATTGACCGCCGACCATTCCAGCCGCCCCGGAAGCGGCCGCCAGCAGGCGCACGAGCGGGCCGGGTGCATCGCAATCGGCGAGGAACTCGAAGGCGAGCGTCAGCAGGGCATCGCCGGCAAGGATCGCGGTCGCCTCGTCGTAGGCGACATGCACGGTCGGCTTGCCGCGCCGCAGGGCGTCGTCGTCCATCGCCGGAAGGTCGTCGTGAACGAGGCTGTAGCAATGCACGCATTCGACGGCGAAGGCCGCTGGCCAGGCCGTTTCGAGGCTGGCGCCGAACAGGTTCGCGGAGCGCCACAGCAGAAACGGGCGGATGCGTTTGCCGCCCGCCAGCGCACCGTGCAGGATCGCCGAATGCAGACGCGGCGGCACATCGGCGAGGCGCGCATCGAGCGCGGCCTCGAATGCCTGCTCGAATTGCGTTGCAAACGCGGTCAGTTCGGCCTGCGCGGTCATTGCATCCATTGCGGTTGTGGCGTGTCGACGTTCGTTGCCATCGTTCCGTGGACTGCCACTATCGCGCGGCGCGTGCGCAGTCCAGCGTGAAGGCGCTGGCGTTTACGTTGCATTGCCACAGTCCATGCCTATTAGTCTGGCACATGGTGGCGCGCAAATCATGGCGCGGCGAGAAGGGGTGATCGAGAGCATGCAAGCGCGCGCGCCTGACCGGACGTCCGCGAGCGCCAGCGGCGGCGAAGGCATGGCGGTTGCCGGCAAGAAGCCGCGCCGTGTCTCGGACAAGCCGGCGAGATCGGTTGCCCGCCATGCATTGCGGTTCCTCCTCGGCATCCTGATCGCCGTTGCGTGCGTGCCGCTGGTGCTGGTCCCCGTCTACCGCTTCGTCGATCCGCCGGTCTCGACGCTGATGCTGCGCGACATGGTGCGCGGGCAGGCGTATTCGCGCACCTGGGTGGACATCGACGAGATGGCGCCGGTGCTGGCTCATTCGGTGATCGTATCCGAGGACGCCCGTTTCTGCGTGCACAACGGCGTCGACTGGGGGGCGATCCGGGTCGTCGTCAACGATCTGCGTGCGGGAAAGACGCCACGCGGCGCGAGCACGATCGCCATGCAGACGGCGAAGAACCTGTTCCTGTGGCCGTCGCGCTCCTACCTCAGGAAGGCGATCGAGGTGCCGCTCGCCTACTACATGGACCTGGTGTGGCCGAAGCGGCGGCTGATCGAGATCTATCTCAACACGGTCGAGTGGGACGACGGCGTCTATGGCGCGGAAGCAGCCAGCCGGCACTATTTCGGGCGTTCGGCGGCGCGGTTGACACGCCGGCAGGCGGCGCTGCTTGCAACGGCGCTGCCGATGCCGGGTATCCGCAACCCGGGCGGGCCGTCGCGCCGGCATGCGCGGGTGGCGGGCATCGTCGAAAAGCGCGCACGCGCCGCCGGGCCGTGGGTGCGGTGCATTGGGAAACGGTCATGAGGCGGATGTCATCCAGTCCGGCCGTGCTGGCCCTTGGCGGGCTGGTGGCGCTGGCCGCGGCGATGGGCATCGGGCGGTTCGTCTATACCCCGGTGCTGGCCGACATGCTCGATGCAGGTGCGCTGAACGGTGCCGAGGCGGGCTATGTCGCGGCGGCGAATTTCGCCGGCTATCTCGCTGGCGCGCTGCTGGCCGCCTCGCCGCTGCTGCGCGGGCGGCGCATTTCGTGGATGTTCGGCGCGCTGCTGGCGAGCGCCGCGACGACGGCGGCGATGGGGCTGGCCGATGGCGTGACAGCCTTCGCCGTGCTGCGCCTTGCGGGCGGGGTCGCGAGCGCGCTGGTGCTGGTCTTCGCCACGGCAATCGTCCTCGACGGCCTCATCGTTGCCGGGCGCGGCGGGCTGTCGGCGCTGCATTTCGCCGGTGTCGGCGCCGGCATCGCCATCTCCGCGCTGCTGGTGCACGCGCTGAAGGGCGCCGAACTGTGGCAGGCGCAATGGCTCGCCTCCGGCGGGCTGGCGCTGGCAGCCTTCGTCGCCGCCTTGCTGCTGGTGCATGAAAGCGTGCCGAATGCCGCGCGGTCGTCGTTCTCGGCGGGGGGCTTGGCCGCCGACCGGCGGCTTGTGGCGCTGATGCTGGCCTACGGGCTGGTCGGCTTCGGCTATGTCATCACCGCCACCTTCATCATCGCGATCGTGCGCGCCAACCCGGCGGTCGTTCATCACGAAACCGCGGTCTGGCTGGTCGTGGGATTCAGTGCGGCGCCGTCGGTTTGGCTGTGGGGGCGGCTTGCCCGGCGCATCGGCGTGCTGACGGCATTCGCCGCAGCCTGCGTGGTGGAGGCGATCGGTGTGCTTGCCAGCGTGGCGAGCGCCGGGGCAGCAGGGGCCTATGTGGCGGCGGTGTTTCTCGGCGGCACGTTCATGGGGCTGACGGCAATGGGGCTAGCCGCGGCACGCGAACTGCCGGTTTACGGCGGCGCACAGCGCGACGGGCGGCGGGTGGTGGCGCTGATGACCGCCGGTTTCGGGGTCGGCCAGATGTTCGGCCCGGCGCTTGCGGGGGCGTTGTTCACACATACCGGCACCTACACCGCCGCCTCTGCACTGGCCGCCGGCGGGCTTGTCGTGTCGGCGTTGCTGGCGGCGTGGCTGTCGCGGGACCTGGCGCGCGCGCAATAGCGCGGCTGCGCCAGAGTCTGGACAGGTGCACGTCCAGAGGCTAGGCGAAGCCTGTCGCCGGGATGTCCGGCATGCGACAGGCGGGAGGGAACCGATGCTGCATCTTCGCTCTGCGATCTTCACGGCACTCTTCTTCCTCGACTGGATCGCCATCGCCATCGTGTCGATGCCGCTGCTGGCGCTGCCGCGCCGGTTCACCATCCCCTCGCTGAAGTTCTGGGGAACCTCGTCGACGTGGCTGCTGACCACGATCATCGGCACGCGCGTCGAGATCCGCGGGCGCGAGAAGATTCCGCCAGGCCCGCTGCTGGTCGCGTCGAAACACCAGTCGGCCTTCGAGACCTTCGCGCTCGTGCCGCTGTTCGCCGATCCCACGCTGGTGCTCAAGGCCGAACTGAACCACATGCCGCTGTTCGGCTGGTGGACGCGCAAGATGGGCATGGTGTCGATCGACCGGTCGAAGGGCATGCACGCGCTCAAGCAGGTCGGGCGCGATTCACGCGAGGCGTTTGCCGAGGGGCGGCAGCTCATCATCTTTCCCGAAGGCACCCGGCAGGCGCCGGGCGCGACGCCGGACTACAAGGTCGGCGCGGCCTACATTTACTGCAATGCCGACGTGCCCTGCCTGCCAGTGGCGCTCAACTCGGGCCTTTGCTGGCCGCGCCGCTCGCTCCTGAAGTATCCCGGCCGCATCATCGTGGAGGTACTCGACCCGATCGCGCCGGGGCTCGACCGCAAGGCGTTCAACGCGGCGCTGGAAACGGCGATCGAGACGGCGAGCGACCGGCTGCTTGCGGAAGGCGCGGCCGATGCCGGCGGTGCTCCGCTGCCCGAAACTGCGCGGCGTCGGCTCAGCGAGCTTTCCGGCAAGGTGTCATAGCGGCGCGGGACTGGCCCGCATCTAGCGAACATTACAGGAACAAATTTGACTCGCACGCATTGTGCGCGTACTGTTTCGTTTGCGCGCCCCAAGAGTTTCGGGCGCGGGTGAGTGAAGCGTGCGCTCCGTGGTCCGGGAGCGCTGCGGGGATCGCGTCGCATGGATACCCCCTCGAAACGGCTGCGGCACGCGGGTGCTGCGCATGACGATGCCCGCATCGGGCACGGGGCGCCTGCAAGCGTTGCGCGACCTGCGATTTCGGACGAAATCTGGGACATGAAGTACCGGCTGAAGACGCCGGACGGTTCGCCTGTCGACAAGACCCGTGCGGATACGCTGATGCGCGTTGCGCGCGCAGCAGCAGAAGCCGAGCCGGTGCGCAGCCGCAAGCGGCATGCGCGCGAGTTCTTCGAGATCATGGACGACGGGCGCTTCCTGCCAGCCGGCCGGATCCTGGCCGGGGCCGGCACCGGTCGCCGGGTGACGCTGTTCAACTGCTTCGTCATGGGGACGCTTGAAGACGACCTTTCCAGCATCTTCGATGGCGTGCGCGACAGCGCACTGACGATGCAGCAGGGCGGCGGCATCGGCGTCGATTTCTCGCCGCTGCGGCCGCTGGGCGCGCCCGTCGCCTCGATTGGGGCGGATGCGTCGGGCCCGGTCAGCTTCATGGTGGTGTGGGACGCCATGTGCCGCACCATCAAGTCGGCGGGCGCACGCCGTGGCGCGATGATGGCGACGCTCGCCTGCGACCACCCGGACATCGAACGGTTCATCGATGCCAAGAGCCAGCCAGGGCAGCTTGCGAACTTCAATCTGTCGGTGCTGGTCAGCGACCGCTTCATGCGCGCGGTGGAGGCGGACGGCGAGTGGGAGCTCGTGTTCGGCGGCAAGGTGTGGCGCACGCTGCGGGCGCGCGACCTGTGGACGCGGATCATGCGGGCCAACCATGCCTATGCCGAGCCGGGCGTGATCTTCATCGACCGTATCAACGCGGCCAACACCCTCGCCTATTGCGAGACCATCGCGGCGACCAACCCGTGCGGCGAACAGCCCTTGCCGCCCAACGGTGCCTGCCTGCTGGGCTCACTCAACCTTGCCGCCTTCGTGCGCGAGGCGTTCGAGGCGGGTGCCTATCTCGACACCGGCGAGCTTGCCGCAACGGTGGCGCCGGCCGTGCGCCTGCTCGACAACGTCATCGACATCTCCGGTTTCCCGCTCGACGCGCAACGCGTAGAGGCGAAGGCCAAGCGGCGCATCGGGCTCGGCGTCACCGGGCTTGCAGATGCGCTCGCCATGTGCGGGCTCGCCTACGGTTCGCCGGAAGCGGCGTACGCGGCGGGGGGCTGGATGCGCATCATCCAGAGCGCGGCGTGGCGGGCGAGCGCGCAGCTGGCGCGCGAGAAGGGGGCGTTCCCGCTCTACGAGGCGCAGGCGTTCCGCGACAACGCCATGCTGGCGCGGCTGGAGGCCGATGTCGCGCCGCTGGTCGCCGCGCACGGCCTGCGCAACGGCCTGATGACATCGATCGCGCCGACGGGCACGATCTCGCTGTTCGCCGGCAACGTGTCATCCGGCGTCGAGCCGATCTTCGCGCTCGCCTACCGGCGCGCCGTGCTGGGCGCCGATGGCACGCGGCACGAGGAGGAGGTCGTCGACCACGCCGTGCAGCTCTACCGGGCGCTGAAGGGCGACGATGCACCGCTGCCCGAGGCCTTCGTGACGGCGCAGGACTGCCGCCCCGAGGACCACATCGCCATGCAGGCGGCCCTGCAGCCGTTTGTCGACAGCGCCATCTCGAAGACGGTGAACGTACCCGAGGACATTGCCTTCGAGGCGTTCTGCGATGTCTACCTGCAGGCGTGGCGCGCCGGCCTGAAAGGGTGCACGACCTACCGCCCGAACGCGGTGACCGGCTCGGTGCTCAGGGCCGATGCGCCGGGCGAAACTGGCGAAGCGACGGCGCAAGCCCTGCACGAGCCGATGGCGCGTGCCGATGTGCTGCCCGGTTTCACCTACAAGATCCGCTGGCCGGATTCCGAACACGCGATCTACATCACCATCAACGACATCCTGCAGGATGGCCAGCGCCGGCCCTTCGAGATCTTCATCAACTCCAAGGCGATGGAGCATTTCGCCTGGACGGTGGCGCTGACGCGGATGATCAGCGCGGTGTTCCGGCGCGGCGGCGACGTCGGCTTCGTCGTGGAGGAGCTCAAGGCGGTGTTCGATCCGCGCGGCGGGCACTGGATGGGCGGGCGCTACGTGCCGAGCCTGCTGGCGGCGATCGGCGGCGTCATCGAGGAGCACATGCGCGCCATCGGGTTCCTCGATGCCGACCAGCCGGCAACGGACATCGCCGGGGCGGCGCGGACGGCGGCAACCTGTCCGCGCTGCGGGCAGCCGACGCTGATGCACAAGGAAGGCTGCCTGAGCTGTGGCAGCTGCGACTATTCGCGTTGCCAGTGAGCGCGATGCAGGCGACGTGATTCGCCCCCTTGCGCACCCGGCGAACCGTTCCCATCTCAAAAAAGCCGCAAGTTTCCTCGATTTTCCGGCGCGTTGACGAGAACACGGTATTTGTTCTATTTTTGTTCCACATCGTGGAGAGACCGAGTTGCAAGAGATGATGCTGCACCCGACCCATCCGGAACCCGCGACGCGCGGCCGCTTCCTGATCGATGACGGCATGCCGGTGGCGCTTGTGGCAACCGGGCTTGACACTTCGTTCCGCTATTGGCGCGGAGAGGCGGGGGCACGTTTCGTGTTCTCCGTCGCGCCGATCTCGGTGGTGAGGCCAGCCGTCAATGCCGTCGTCGTGCTCGCAGCGGTCAGCGCGGGCGGGTCTCGCGAAGCCGTCTGGATCGGGCGCGCCGATGATCCGGAATTCGCCTTGGCGCGCGCTGCCGCCATCGCCGCGGGCGCGACGGAAGCGCATGTGCACGTCACCCAGACGCCGGCGGGCGCACATCGCATCGTGCGCGACCTCAAGGCAGCGGTGCCGGTGACGCCGATCCGGGTTTCCTTCAACTGATTCGCCGCGTCCGCGTGCGTTCAGCCGCCATTCCTGTCGAGACGGGTGACCAGGCCGTGCAGCAGGTTGTCGCGGATACCCATTTCATCGAGATGGGCGAGCGTGTTGCGGACATACTCGACATTCGGCCCCGACTGCCCCTGCCCCTGGCGCACGAAGCGTGTCTGTTCGGCGAGATCGAGCTTGCCGGCGTATTGGCCGTGGGCGCGGTCGACCTGGTAGGTGACGGCGCGGACCGTGCGGCCGTCAGCCAGTTGCAGCGGACGCACCACCTCGAGGTAAACCATGGTGACCTGTTCGCGCGCGCGCAGGTAGGCGAGGGTTTCCTGCCAGTCCTGCTCGGCGACGCGGAAGGCGACACCGTGGCAGCTGCCGCCCTGGTCGAGGCCGAGGACGAGACCCGGGCGCTCGGGCGTGCCGCGATGGACGTGCGAGTAGACGCACAGCCGGCGATGCGCGCCCGACAGCCGGGCCTTGACCCGTTCCTGGAAGGCGAATCCGGGCCGCCACATCAGCGACCCATATCCGAAAACCCAGTTCGTATCGTGCATTCCTGCTTCCCCGCGGCGGCAGAGTGCCGTAGCAAGGGTGAGGGGCGAACTCAAGGCGCGGACGCCGGGGGCTGATGGCAGGACAACCACGCAGATCGGGACGTGTCCCGCTGGGGGCGATCTGGCCGGCAGCGATCGTGGTTGCGATCGCGGCAGCGTGGTCATGTTACTGGTATCTCGGCCACAGCGGACAGAAGCTCGCCTTCGAGCGCTGGCAGGCGCACGAGGCACGCGCCGGCCGCGAGTTCCACTGCGACGACGTCAGCCACGGCGGCTTCCCGTTCCGTTTCGAGATGACCTGCGGCAATCCGCGCATGACGATCCATGACGGCGACACGCAGGCAGTGGTGCGCGCAAAAACGGTGCGCACAATCGCACTCGCCTATGCGCCGAACCAGGTGATCGCCGAGTTCGACGGGCCGCTCTACATCGAGCGCGACGACGGCAGCGTCATTGAAACCGCTTGGAATGCGGCGCGGATGTCGATGCGCATCTCGCCGATCCTCGACGACGGCCGGCTCAAGGTGTCGCGTGCCGACCTGGAGGTCGATGCCCCGCTGGTCAACCTGATCGCGTCGCCGGGCCGAACGAGCCTCGCGTACAGGGCGGAAGCCTTCGAGGCACATGTGCGCGCCAGCGAGGCCGGGGCGGGCTACGACCTTGCCGCATCGAGCGCAGCGCCTTCTCTGACGTTGCCGGACGGGACGCAGCGGGCCGTCGACCGGGCGCAATTCGTCGGTTCGGCATCGCAGATCCCGGCCCTTGCCTCCGGCGACTGGAGCGAGCGGCTGGCGCGCTGGCGCGATGCGGGCGGCGTCCTGACCGTGAACGCGGCGCGCATCGACTACGGCGATTCGCTTGCCATTCTCGACGGAATGCTGCGGCTCGACGGCGCTGGCAGGCCGGAAGGGCGCATCAATCTGACGACGGCCGGCGTCGACCTTGCGAATGTCGCAGGCGAGGACATGCTCGGGCTGTCGGGTATCGCGGCGCTGTCGATCGGCGCGCTCGGCTCGCCTGTCGTGGTCGACGGGCGCGCGGCCTCGCGCATCGGGCTTCGGATGCAGGGCGGAACGCTGTTTTTGGGGCCGCTCGGGCTCGCCGAGCTGCCGTCACTCCTGCGCCACTGAATCCGGTTCCTCCGCCTCCGGCGCGGCCGGCGCGGTGCCGTGCGGCCGGCCGAAGTCGACGGCGTCGGTCTCCTGACCGGCCTGGATGATGCCGCGGCGGATGGCTCGGGTGCGGGTGAACATGTCGTGCAGCGCCTCGCCGTCGTTCCAGCGGATCATGCGCTGCATGGCCGAGATGTCCTCGGCGAACCGCGACAGCATCTCCAGGATCGCCTCGCGGTTGTTGAGGCAGACGTCGCGCCACATCACCGGATCGGACGCCGCCAGGCGGGTGAAGTCGCGGAAGCCGCCGGCGGAGAACTTGATGACCTCGGACTTCGTCACCGTTTCCATGTCGGCGGCGGTGCCGCAGATCGAATAGGCGACGAGGTGGGGAATGTGGCTGGTGATGGCGAGCACGAGGTCGTGGTGCTCGGGCTCCATGACCTCGATGTTGGAGCCGCAGCCGCGCCAGAAGGCGGCCAGCCGCTCGACGGCTTGCGCGTCTGTGCCCGGCGGCGGGGTGAGGATGCACCAGCGGTTGTCGAACAGTTCGGCAAAGCCGGCATCGGGGCCGGAGTGCTCGGTGCCGGCGACCGGGTGGGCGGGCACGAAGTGGACATGGCCGGGCAGTTCCGGCGTCATCGCGGCGATCACGGAGGCCTTCACCGAACCGACGTCGGAAACAATGGCGCCTGGCTTCAGCGCCGGCGCGATGTCGCGGGCGACAGCGCCGCTGGCACCGACCGGCACGGAGACGATGACGGCATCGGCATCCTCGCAGGCCTGCGCGGCCGACAGGTGATAGCTGTCGCCGAGGGCGAGCTCGCGGGCGCGGTCGAGCGTCTCCTGCGTCCGTGTGGCAATCGCGATGTGGCCGGCAAGGCCGCGCTGGCGCGCGACGCGGGCAATAGATGAGCCGATCAGGCCGATGCCGACGAGGGCGAGACGCGCGAAGACCGGCGCGTCGGAGGTGTTTGCCGGGACGGCGGATGTGCTGGACATGGGCTTCCCTGTCACGGCTTGCCGGCGAGGAACGCGGCCAGCGCAGCGATAGTGTCCTCGTTGGCCCGTTCACTGCCGATGGTCATGCGCAGCGCACCCGGCAGGCCGTAGCCTTCCATGCGGCGCAGGAAGATGCCCTGCGACACCAGGTGCTGGTCGGCCTCGGCGGCGGTCTTGCCCGGCGTCTGCGGGAAGTGGACGAGGATGAAGTTGCCGACGCTCGGCGTCACCTTCAGCCCAAGGCCCTCCAGCGCGCCGGTCACCTTCGGCAGCCAGGCATCATTGTGGGCGGCGGCCTTCTCGCTCCATTCCGCGTCGCCGATCGCCGCCACGCCGGCGGCGATCGCCGGGCCGTTGACGTTGAAGGGGCCGCGGATGCGGTTGAGCACGTCGGCGATGTGGGCGGGCATGTAGGCCCAGCCGAGCCGCAGCAGCGCCAGGCCGTGGATCTTCGAGAAGGTGCGCGTCATCACGACGTTGGCGCTTTCGGCGACCAGCGAGAGGCCGGACTCGTAGTCGTTGCGGCGGACATACTCGGCGTAGGCCGCGTCGAGCACGAGGACGACACGGGCGGGAAGCCCGGCATGCAGGCGGCGGATCTCGTCAAAGGGCAGGTAGGTGCCGGTCGGGTTGTTCGGGTTGGCGAGGAAGACGATGCGTGTGCGCCCGGTGACGCGCGCCAAGATCGCATCGACGTCGGCGGTCAGGTCGGTCTCCGGCGCCACCACCGGAACGCCGCCGGCGGCCAGTGTGGCGATGCGGTAGACGAGGAAGCCATGCTCGGTGAAGATCGCCTCGTCGCCCGGCGACAGATAGGCCTGGGCGAGCAGGTTGAGGAGTTCGTCGGACCCCGCCCCGCAGACGATGTGATCCGGGTTGAGGCCATAGCGCGCCGCGATCGCGCCGCGCAGGGCGGCCGCGGTGCCATCGGGATAATCGGCGAGCTTCGCGGCGCTGGCGGCAAAGGCCTCGGCGGCCTTCGGGCTCGGCCCCAGCGGCGTCTCGTTCGACGACAGCTTGTGGCGCGTTGCGACGCCTGCACTGGCGCTCTTGCCCGGCACGTAGGGGGAAATCTTCAGGATGCTCGGCCGCGGGGTCGGCCTGTCGTCGCGTGTGTCCGGGGTGGTCATCTCGGAAATCCGTTCGGGTTCAGGCCGTTGCCGGGGCGACCGGGATGGCCGCACCGCCAGCCGGCGTCACGGCGACGCCGCGTGCTTGCGCGGTCTCCAGGAAGCCCGCGACATCCGTGCGTTCGATGGCGACAAGGGCGCGCGTGCCGGTCTCGACCGGACCGCAAAGGATCGTTGCCGACCCTGTTTCGATGACGCGGGCCAGCGCGCCGGCGTCGTCGCAGGCAAGCGCCAGTACCGCGCGCGGCAATTCGTCGACGGCGACGCTGGCAGCGGCGAACACAAGCGCCGGCGCGAAGGCATCGGCGTCGCGCACGGCGATCTCGGGAATGGCGGCGATCACGTGGCTGCCGCGCGCGACCGCAGGCGTCCACCAATCCGAATCGCCGCCGTTGAGGACGAGGGCGAGGTCGCTGGCGGCGTTGTTCAAGGTGCTCAGCGCGCTGTCGCGCCCGGGGTGCGACACGAGCGGTGTCGAGAAACCGAACTGGTAGCGGGCGATGTCGCGCAAGGCTGGGTCGCTGCCGCCCAGATGCACGCGGTAGGGCGCCTGCAACTGGGTGAAGGTCGAGATGATGACCCGCCAGATGTGGGCGATCGTCAGGAACGGCAGTTCGCCGCGGTGGCGGGCGGCCAGCCGCTGCATCATCGCCGCTTCGCGCTCTGGCCGGAAGGCAGCGCCGGTCTTCGTCTTCTTGACACTGACCAGCCGCCCGATCACGTCGGCACGGCGTTGCAGCAGGACGTGCATCTCGGCGTCAATCTCGTCGATCTCGCGGCGCAGGCCGGCGAGCGCCTCGGCGTCGTCTGATGGCGTGAGCGACATGGATCGGCCCGTTCGTTGCTGTTGGCGGCATTTCTGCCAGCCCGTCTTGCGGGCATGGCGCACCTGTTTAGTGTGCGGCGGCGGCAAAATCAAAGGGGGCGTGGGACACTTGGCCGTTCGCCGGCCGGTGCGTTCGCGACATCCCTCGATTGACATAACGGCAATGCAATCCCTACCTATCGGGTCCTGCCGCCGCACGGCAGGGAGCGTGGCGTGGAAGACGGCGAAGCGATGAGCGCAGGCACGAGCACAGGCAGGACGAGGGAAAAGCCGCGCGGGCGCGCCAGGGCCGCCGCGCCGGCGGACCCGGGCGGCGAGGCGAACACGCCGTCGAGCGACGTCGCGCGCTTTGGCACCGCCGCGCCCCTGAGGCTCGACTGCGGTGTCGATTTCGCGCCATGGCAGATCGCCTACCAGACCTATGGCGAACTGAATGCGGAGCGCAGCAATGCCGTGCTGCTTTGCCACGCGCTGACCGGCGACCAGCATGCCGCCAGCGTGCATCCGGTGACCGGCAAGGCGGGCTGGTGGGATATTCTCGTCGGACCGGGGCGGCCGATCGACACGGACCGCTTCTTCGTCATCTGCGCCAACGTGCTGGGCGGGTGCATGGGCACCAGCGGCCCGGCGAGCATCGACCCTGCGACCGGCAGGCCCTACGGACTGGGGTTCCCGGTGGTCACCATCCGCGACATGGTGCGCGCGCAGGCGCGGCTGGTCGATCACCTCGGCATCGAAACGCTGTTCGCCGTTGCCGGCGGCTCGATGGGCGGCATGCAGGTGCTGCAATGGGCGAGCGACTATCCCGAGCGGGTGTTCGCGGCGATCCCGATCGCCACGGCGGCGCGCCACACGACGCAGAACATCGCCTTCCACGAAGTCGGGCGGCAGGCGGTGATGGCCGATCCCGACTGGTGCGGCGGGGACTATCACGCCGCCGGCAAGCGCCCGACCAAGGGGCTGGCGGTGGCGCGGATGGCCGCGCACATCACGTATCTTTCCGAAGAGGCGATGCACCGCAAGTTTGGCCGCAAGCTGCAGGACCGCGACAGCCTGACCTTCGGCTTCGATGCCGATTTCCAGGTGGAAAGCTACCTGCGCCACCAGGGCATGACCTTCGTCGAGCGCTTCGACGCCAACAGCTATCTCTACCTGACGCGGGCGATGGACTACTTCGACCTCGCCGCCGACCATGGCGGGGTGCTGGCTGATGCGTTCAAGGGGACGCACACGCGGTTCTGCATGATCTCGTTCACCAGCGACTGGCTGTTCCCGACCGAGGCAAACCGCGACGTCGTGCATGCGCTGAACGCGGCGGGCGCACGGGTCAGCTTCGTCGAGATCGAGACCGACAAGGGGCACGATTCCTTCCTGCTCGACGAGCCGCACCTGGAAACGGCGGTGCGCGGGTTCCTGGACTCGGCGGCCCGCGTGCGCGGCCTCGACAGCAAGGGGACCGGCCGATGAACACGGAGACCCTTGCCCCGCAGTACGTGCGCACGATGGGGGCGGGCCCTCGCGTCGACTACGACGTCATCGCCGGCTTCGTGACGCGCGGCGCACGGGTGCTCGACGTCGGATGCGGCGACGGGGCGCTGCTGGCGCGGCTTGAGGAACTGCACGGCATCGACGGGCGCGGCATCGAGCTGTCTCCGCAAGGGGTGGCGCAGGCGGTGGGGCGCGGGCTGGCGGTGATTCAGGGCGATGCCGACCGCGACCTGGTGAACTACGGCGCCGACACCTTCGATTTCGTCATCCTCAGCCAGACCATCCAGGCGACGCACAACCCGCGCATCGTGCTGGAGCACCTGCTGCGCATAGGGCGCAAGGTGATCGTCTCTGTGCCGAATTTCGGGCACTGGCGCATCCGGTTGCAGTTCATGCTGCGTGGCCGCATGCCGGTGACCAAGAACCTGCCGTATCACTGGTACGACACGCCGAACATCCACTTCTGCACGATCCGCGATTTCGTCGAACTGTGCGACGCGGTCGATGCTCACATCGCCGAAGCCGTGGCGCTCAACCACTACGGCCAGCGCATCCCGTTCAACGCGCCGTGGTGGTTCTGGAACCTGTTCGGCGAACAGGGCGTGTTCCTGCTCGACCGCGGCCGGCGTACGCGCAAGGATCAGGTGTAGTGAGTCCGGCCGCCGCCTGCGAGCGTCTGCCTGCGGGCGACCGCCGGTTCGGCAAGACCGGGCAGGGTGCGGCGGACGCGTTCGAGCGCGCGGATCGGTCGTGCCGTTAGAAACTGTTTCTGTGCCTCGACGATCAGCACGCCGCCGAACATCAGCGGCAGTATGTTGCCGGCGCGCTCGAAAGCGGCTGCCGCGCGAAGCAGGCCGAAGCGCTCGAGAGGCGGCACGAACAGGGCCTCGCGCCAGTTCGCCGGGCTGAAACCGGTTTCCTTGAGCAGCAGCGTCAGCTGCGAGCGGCTGAACGGGCGGCCATGGCCGAAGGGAGAATTGTCGACGCGCGCCCAAAGGCCGCGGCGGTTGGGCGCAACCGCGATGAGCCGCCCGCCCGGCGCCAGCACGCGCCAGGCTTCCTTGAGCACGGCAGCGGGGAAATCCGCATTCTCCAGGCAATGGACGAGCATGATCCGCTCGACGGCGGCGTCCGTCAGCGGCAGGTCGTCCTCCTCGACCAGCGCCGAGACCGAGGGACCCTGCGCCGGCCAGTTGATGACGCCCTGGCGGGCCGGCATGAAGGCGAGAAGGCGTTCGGCGCTGTCGATGTAATTGGCGAGGAAAGGTGCCGCGAAGCCAACACCGGCCAGGCGCTCGCCGGAGACGTCCGGCCACAGCTCGCCGATCTGGCGCGCGATGAGACGGCGCGCCACGCCGCCGAGCGGCCCGGCATAGAAGTCCCTTAGGTCGGCGACATCTGTCCACATGGCGTATGGCTGCGGTTTCGCTGGCCGGCGATCTCGGGCAGGGCATTTGCCGATCGCGGCGCGACGATGTTACCACGTCCGTGCCGATGCGATCATGGCACGGCTGCGCAGGGTTAACGTTGTACGTCAGCGTCAGACAGGGGGCACGCGACATGGAAACACATCTCTTCCGGTGTCTTTCGGACAACTACGGCGTGCTGGTGCACGATCCCGACAGCGGCGAGACGGCGAGCATCGACGTGCCCGAGGAAGCGGCGGTGCGCAAGGCGCTCGCCGACACCGGCTGGACGCTCACGCACATCTTCATCACGCACCATCATGCCGACCATATCGGCGGGCTCGCCGCCCTGAAGGGACCCGACGTCACGGTGATCGGCCCGCGCAAGGACGAAGCCCGCATTCCCGGCCTCGACATCCTGGTGCACGAGGGCGACAGCGTCGTCTTCGGGGGCGAGCGGGTCATGGTCTTCGAGACGCCCGGCCACACGTCGGGCCACGTCACCTACTGGATGCCGGAATCCGGCCTCGTGTTCGCCGGCGACACCCTGTTCGCGATGGGTTGCGGGCGGCTGTTCGAGGGAACGCCGGCAGATATGTGGGCGTCACTGTCGAAGATCGCAGCGCTACCGCCGCAGACGAAGGTGTTCTGCGGACACGAATACACACTGTCGAACGCGCGGTTCGCGGTGACGGCGGACCCGACCAACGCGGCACTGAAGGCGCGGCTTGCCGAGGTCGAGAAGAAGACGGCGGCGGGCATTCCCACGGTGCCGACGACGGTTGGCGAGGAACTGGCGACCAACCCCTTTGTGCGCGCCAACACGCCGGAGGTTGCGGCGGCGATGGGCATGCCCGGCGCGAGCCCGGAAAAGGTGCTTGCCGAGGTCAGGGCGCGCAAGGACAGCTTCTGACACTGAACTGCGCGCCTATGGACGCCTGCGGATACTGTCCTTTGCCGCCAGTGCCGCGCCAGCGGTGACAAGGAAAGCTGCGGCCACCACGGCCCATGTCAGCGGCGCGAAGCCGAAGGCGATCAGCAGGATGGTCGAGAGCAGCGGCGCGGCATAGGCGCTGACGCCGAGAAGCTGGATGTCGCCGCGCTTGACGCCATGGTCCCAGGCGTAAAAGGCGAGGCCTACCGGAAGCAAGCCGAGGCCGGCGACGGCGAGCCATTCACGGGTGGCGGCAGGCCAAACGGTTTCCTCCAGCGCGACGTGGCACAGCGCCGAAAGGATCGCGGTTGCCAGGCAGAAGCCGGTGACGACGTCGGTCGGCACGGCAGCGAAGCGGCGCGACAGCACCGAGTATCCCGACCAGGTGAGCGCGCAGACGCAGGCGGCGAGATAGCCGAACGTGTACCGAGGATCGATGTCGAGGCTCTCGCCGCGGGTGACGATCAGCGCAGCGCCGGCAAAGGCGAGCATGGCACCGGCGATGTGGTGCCAGGCCAGGCGTTCGCCTGGCAGCAGCGCGGAAAACAGCACGATGAGCAGCGGCCAGAGATAGGCGATGAGGCCAGCTTCCACAGCCGGCGCGTTGCGCAGCGCCGTGAAGTAGAAGAAGTGGTAGCCGAACAACCCGCCGACCCCCAGCACCCAGGCCTTCCACGGCTGGCGGGCGAGAGCGGCGCGCGCCTGCGGCACACTTATCCAGCGTGTGAGGCCGATGCATCCGCCGATGGCAAAGCACATGGCCGAGAGCTGGAACGGGGGCACCTTGCCGCTGGCTGCGGTGAACAGCGCCAGCAGCGCCCACATCAGGACGGCGGAGAAACCGATGGCGGTGGCGAGGCCACGTTCGGAACCGGTGCTTTGCATGGACATGCGTGCGGGAATAGCGCGCGCAATTCAGCGCCGCAAGTACACGCCCTAGAGCCAGGTGAGCATCTGGTGCGCGCCGAACCCGGCCAGCAACAGCGCACCCTCGAGCCGCACGATGCGCGACCCTGTCCAGGCAACGAACACCAGCGCCGCGGACACCGCCAGCATTATCGGGATATCGGTTGCCAGCATGGGCGCGGGCACATCGACCGGGGTGACGAGCGCCAGAACGCCGGCGATGCCGAGCACGTTGAAGATGTTCGAGCCGACGATGTTGCCGAAGGCGACGTCGGGCTGCTTGCGGATGGCGGCGACCACGGATGTCGCCAGTTCGGGCAGAGAGGTGCCGATCGCGACGACCGTCAGGCCAATGACCGTTTCGGAGATACCGAGGTCGCGGGCGAGATCGATGGAGCCGAAGACCAGCAGGCGCGCGCCCAGCACGAGGACGGCGATGCCGCCGAGGGTCAATGCCAGGGCGTATGCGAGCGAGCCGCGGGTGATGGCAACGGCTTCGCTGACCTGGGTATCGAGTTCGCTGGCCGGCTTGCTGCGCTCCTGTCGCCAGAGCAGCAGAAGGTAGCCGGCAAGGCTGGCGAGCAAGGTCACACCGGCGAAGGCGCCGAGCCTGCCCGCATAGCACAGGCCCGCAAAGAGCAGGGCCGATCCGATCATGAAGGCACCGTCGCGCAGCAGTGCGCCACGGTTGATGGCGATGGGCGCCAGCAACGCCGCGATGCCGAGGATGAGCAGGATGTTGGCGATGTTGGAGCCGACGATATTGCCGATCGCGATGCCGGGCGAGCCGACCGCGCCCGCCTGGATGCTGGTGACAAGCTCCGGCATCGAGGTGCCGAAGCCGACCACGGTCAGGCCGATCATCAGTGGGGACACGCCGAGCCGCAGCGCCAGCGCGACCGCGCCGCGCACCAGTGCCTCGCCGCCTGCCAGCAGCAGGAGGAGGCCCGCAACGATCATTGCGAATGTCATGGAACGGGAACCTGGAAGGGGCGCCCCGCGGCGGCCAGATGCTGAAAATGGCTACATGCCGGTGTCTTTGGAAGATGGTCCGGCGATCACATCGTGTGTCGGCGTTGCGCGCGGTCGTGACCGGCAAACGAAAAAGGGGCGCCACTGGCGCCCCTCGATCGTTGCCGACGGCAAGGCCTCAGGCGAAGTACTGGCCGCCGTTGGCGGAGATTGTCGAGCCGGTGATGAAGCCGGCTTCGTCGGAGGCGAGGAAGACGACGCAGCGTGCGATTTCCTCCGGCTCGCCAAGGCGACCTACCGGGATCAGCGGCAGGATCCGCTCATTGAGCACCTTTTCGTCGATCGCCTTGACCATCTCGGTGGCGATGTAGCCGGGGCAGATGACGTTGGCCGTGATGCCGGCGCGCGCACCTTCCTGCGCCAGCGCCTTGGTGAAGCCGATGTCGCCGGCCTTGGAGGCCGAGTAGTTGACCTGGCCGGCCTGGCCCTTCTGGCCGTTGATGGAGGAAATCGTGATGACGCGGCCGAACTTGCGGTCGCGCATGCCGTTCCAGACCGGGTGCGTCATGTTGAAGACGCCGTTGAGGTTGGTGCCGATGACCTCGTTCCACTGCTGCGGCGTCATGCGATGGAACATGGCGTCGCGGGTGATGCCGGCGTTGTTGACGAGAATGTCGACGGGTCCGAGATCGGCCTCGACCTGGGCAATGCCCGCGGCGCAGGCGTCATAGTCGGCGACCGACCACTTGTAGACGGGAATGCCCGTTTCCGCCTTGAAGGCGTTCGCCGCCTCGTCGTTGCCGGCGTAGTTGGCGGCCACCTTGTAGCCGGCATCCTTCAGTCCCTTCGAGATCGCCGCGCCGATGCCGCGCGAACCCCCTGTCACCAATGCAACCCGTGCCATGTTTCACTCCCCCGTTCGTTTCGTGTGTCGAGGCGGCGATGACGCCGGCTTGCCGGGGCCACCGCCGCGATTTCCCTGCCCGTGCGTCAGTCGCGCTGCACGCACATGGCGATGCCCATGCCGCCGCCGATGCACAGGGTGGCGAGGCCCTTCTTGGCATCGCGCTTCTGCATTTCGTAAAGCAGCGTCGTCAGCACGCGCGCGCCGGACGCGCCGACCGGGTGGCCGATGGCGATGGCGCCGCCGTTGACGTTGACGATGTCGCCATTCCAGCCGAGATCCTTGTTGACCGCGCAGGCTTGCGCGGCGAAGGCCTCGTTGGCCTCGACGAGATCGAGGTCATCGATCTTCCAGCCGGCCTTTTCGAGCGCCTTGCGCGAGGCGGGGATCGGCCCCGAACCCATGATCGCCGGATCGACGCCGACGCTTGCCCACGACACGATGCGCGCCAGCGGCGTGATGCCGCGGCGGCTGGCCTCGGCCTCGCTCATCAGCACGGTGGCGGCGGCGCCGTCGTTGATGCCCGACGCGTTGCCGGCGGTGACGGTGCCGTCCTTCTCGAAGACGGCGCGCAGGCCGGTGAGCGAATCAAGCGTCACGCCATGGCGGATGTACTCATCCTCGGAGACGACGGTGTCACCCTTGCGGGTCTTGATGGTGACGGGCGCGATCTCGTCCTTGAACTTGCCGGCCTTCTGGGCGGCCTCCGCCTTGTTCTGGGAGGCGGTGGCGAAGGCGTCCTGCTGGTCGCGGGTGATCTGCCACTGCTTGGCGACGTTCTCGGCGGTGTTGCCCATGTGGTAGCCGTTGAAGGCGTCCCACAGGCCGTCCTTGATCATCGTGTCGATCATCTTGTAGTCGCCCATCTTCACGCCGGCACGCAGGTACTGGCAGTGCGGCGCCTGGCTCATCGATTCCTGGCCGCCGGCGACAATGATGCCGGCCGAACCGTCGGCGATCTGCTGGGCGCCGAGCGCAACCGCGCGCAGACCGGAGCCGCACAGCTGGTTCATGCCCCAGGCCGGGGTCTCGATGGACAGGCCGGCGCCGATGGAGGCCTGGCGGGCGGGGTTCTGTCCGGCGCCCGCGGTGAGGATCTGGCCGAGGATGACCTCGCCGACTTCGCCGGCCTCGACGCCGGCGCGCTGCATCGCCGCCTTGATGGCAACCGATCCGAGCTCGGATGCCGGCAATGAGGACAGGGCGCCGTTGAAGCTGCCGACCGGCGTGCGCGCCGCGCTGGCGATGACGATTGCAGAACTACTCATGGGATTGCCTCCAGGGTCAGTTTCTCGGGCCGTTCGGGCCACGAAGCGAAAAGCAATTGCAGGGCGCATTGCTGCGACAATACGTCCGCGTCGAGACACGAATGCAGGGCAGGAACCGCGGAGTCAATTCCGCGAAGGGTTTAGATGGCGCGATTTACCATCCGTCAAAACCCTTGCGCAGTGCACAAGAAATCACTGGCGAGTCCGCAGAGTTGTGCCTATCCTTGCATCATTGCGGGCGCCGCGGGCAGCCCTGCCGGACAACGAACCGGACAGCGGACATGACAGACGCCGATACGAAAAAGAAAAGCAACGCCGGCAACGCGCCGATCACGATCAAGAAATACGCCAACCGTCGGCTCTACAACACCGGCACGAGCACCTATGTGACGCTCGAAGACCTGGCCGGGCTCGTCAAGGACGGCGAGGATTTCGTCGTCGTCGATGCCAAGACCGGCGAGGATATCACCCGGTCGGTGCTGACCCAGATCATCTTCGAGCAGGAAAGCCGCGGCGGCAACATGCTGCCGGTCAGCTTCCTGCGGCAGTTGATCGGGTTCTACGGCGACCAGATGCAGAGCCTGGTGCCGAGCTACCTGGATTTCACGATGCAATCCCTGTCGCGTGAACAGGACTCGCTGAAGGCGCAGATGGCGCGCGCGTTGGGCAGCTCCGCCATGGAGGCGATCGAGGAACAGACGCGCCGCAACATGGCGATGTTCGAGCGTGCCATGCGCATGTTCTCGCCGTTTGCCGCCCCGCCGGCGGACAGCGAGGCGGCCAGGGCAAGCGACGAGCCGGAGCGGGAAACCGACGAGATCGGCGATCTCAAGCAGGAGCTTGCGGAGATGCAGGCCAAGCTGGAGAAGCTCTCGCGCCGCTGAACCGCAGACTGGTCCGGCCGCGGCGTCTCGCACCGGCTGCCAGCCGGGGGTGCGTTTCAGGATTCCCGTGCGGCCTTCTTTTGCGACACAAGTGGCAACGTTGAATCGCAGGGCATGTAGCGTGTCGTGGCGCGGCCGTAGAGGTGGCCCTGCAGGTAGGTCACGCCCCAATCCTTGAGCAACTGCGCGTCGCGCTCGTCCTCGACCCATTCGGCGACCGTTTCGATGCCGAGGTTGCGCGCCAGGTTGACCAGCGTCTGCACGAACAGCTGGTCGGCCTCGCTGCGGTGCAGGTTGCGCATGAACGAGCCGTCGATCTTCACCATGTCGACCCCAAGGTCGCGCAGGTTGCGGTAGGTGGTGTAGCCGGCGCCGAAGTCGTCGAGAGCGACCTTGCAACCGAGGTCGTGCATCCAGGAGACGACCGCCGCCGTTTCCTGGATATCCTGGATCGCTTCCGTCTCAGTGATTTCCACGATCATGCGGTGGGCGATGTCGCGATTGTGCAGGACGTGATCGGTGATGCGCTGGAACCAGTCGGGGTCCAGCGCGGTGGAGACGCCGACGTTGATCGAAACCTTCAGGTCCGGTTCTTCGATGAGCAGTTCGACGGTGAGATCGAGCACGCGCGTGTCGATCAAGTGGGTGAGGCCCAGCTTGTCGGCGAGATTCATGAAGGCGCCGGCGCTGACGTCCTCGCCGTCGCGGCTGCGCACGCGCACGAGGGATTCGTAGAAGGCGGGTTCGTCGTCTTCGGTGGATACGATCGGCTGGAGCGCCAGCCCCATGCGCTGCTCCGACAAGGCGCTGAGAAGGTCGGTGGCCAGACGCAGGTTGTCGCGGCGCTCGACGTCGCGGCGGGTGTCAGGCTCGTACATCCGGAACCCGCCGCGCCGTGATTTGCGGGCCTGCTGGAGCGCCTCCATGGCGCGCGTGATGGCGCGCTCGGCATCCGGTGCAAAGCGCGGGAAAATGACGCCGCCGACAGATATTGTCGCGACCACATCGCTGTTCTCGGTCGTCACGGGCGACTGGCTGACGCTTTCGCAGAAGCGGCGGGCGGCGACGGCTGCTTCCTCGCTGGTGCAGTTGTGCAGGATTACGGCGAACTTGTTGCCGGCCAACCGGCCTATGATGTCGCCTTCGCGCAGCACCGCGGTGACGCGGCGGGCGATTTCCGTGATGACGGAATCTGCTGTCTCGAAGCCGAATGAATCGTTGATCATCGCAAGATTGTCGATGCCCATCACGAGCAGGCAGCAGCCACTCCCGCTCTTGCGGGCGGCTGCGATGTCCTCTCCGAGACGAGCGGTGAAACTCGCGCGGGTCAGAGCGCCGGAAAGCGCGTCGGTGTCGTTGGCGTCACCAGTCGTGGCGGCGGTCGCCATGGGTGCGGTTATGCTGCGCAGGCTGCCATTGATACCAATGACATTGCCGCCGGCATCATGGAGAACGTGGCCGCGCTCCTCGAACCAGCAGACCTTGGCGCGCCCGCGAGGTCCGTCGATGGTCAGCTGGAAGACGAAGTCATACTTGCCGCCGGTTTGCCCGGACCGGTTGAAGGCGTGTGCGATGGCCCCTTCGCGCGCCAGGCGCTTCTCCGGGTCGAGCAGATGCATGAAATGCGCGTTGGTGCGCGGGGCCTGGCGTCCGGCGGGATGGAAGAGGTCGGGCGCGTTGGCGCTCCAGCGGATGCGGTCATCGGCCGCCGTCCAGTGGAACAGAGCCGTATCGACGTCTCGCAGGATGTCGCTCAGGGTGTTCGCGGCGCCCGCACGAGCCGGCGCGCCGCCGGAAGTGGCGGCGCCATGCATGCCCGTGGCGTCCTCATGCGTACGCAATCCCGTGTGCCCCGTTCTGGCGCTTGCGACTCGCGGGCCGGATATCGGCGCCGCAAGCGCGGGAAATGTAATGCCACCACAATTCGGACCATTCCGTTAATATAGGTTTAAGAGCACGCCGGGCGCGCGATTCGAGAACCGCTGTTGAATGGCGCGGCAATTGCGATGAACCGGGCAAACGGGCCGGAAGGCCTGTTGCGATGTGCCAGACAGGGAATTGTCCCAAATCGGGACATTGGTGGACCCGACCGCAGACGTCGCGGCCGCCAGCAGGCGAAAGACAGGAGGCCGTCCGGCCAGGCTGGCAGGACGGTGTGGTGGCGATGAAGACGGACAGGACCGATCGTATCGCATCTGCGCAGGCGGCGATGAATGCTGCCGGGCGGCGGCCGGGGAATGGCGCCGATGCTTCGTCGGCGCAGCCGCAAACCGCTGGCGAAACGGCGCAGGCTTCAAGATCGCTTGTCCCGGTCGGCGTGCCTGCAGGTACGCGGTCAGCCGCCGCGCAGCGCGACACGCGTCCGTCAGCAGCTTATCTGACGCAGCTCATCGCCGGCGAACTCGGCGTTGAAGCCACGCGCGCGCGCCGGCGTGCCGTGCCGCAAGCGGCGGTCGCGGCCTATGTCGAAACGCGCGCACGGGCGGAGCGGTTTCTTCCGAAGCGGCTGGTGCGCAGCTTCTGAGCTGCGTGTCGGCTTTCCGACAATCCAGTCAGTACCCAGCCACTCAGTAACCCAGGGCGCAGCCGTCCTTGCGCGGCTCCGAGCCGGCAACGAGTATGCCGCGCTCGCGATCGATCTCGATCGCCTGCGCGCCGCCCCACGGGTCGTGCGCAACGAAGAAATCGTGCCCGCGCGCCACGAGGCCGTCGAGGGTGGATTGCGGGATGCTGCGCTCGACCGACAGGCGCGCGTCGATGCCGTGCGGCTCCATGAAGATGCGCGGGAAGTCGATTGCCGACTGCACGTCCATGCCGTAGTCGACCATGTTGGTCACGAGGTGGGCATGGCCGCAGGCCTGGTACTGGCCGCCCATGACGCCGAAGGCATGCGACACCTTGCCGCCGGACTTCATCAGGCCCGGGATCAGCGTGTGCAGCGGACGCTTGCCTCCGGCGATGCAGTTGGGATGGCCGGGCGTCAGCACGAAGCCGGCGCCGCGGTTCTGCAGCACGACGCCGGTCTTCTGCGTGGTGATGCACGAGCCGAAGGTCTTGAAGATCGAGTTGATGAGGGCCACCGCCATGCGGTTCTCGTCGACGCAGGAGATGAAGACCGTGTCGCTGCCCGGCATGTCGACGAGGCCCATGTCCGGCATGCGCCGGGCCGGATCGATGCGCGCGCGCAGGGCATCGACGCAGGCGTCGCCGAGCAACTGTTCGGGGGTTGCCTCCATGAACAGCGGATCGGCCAGGTGGCGGTCGCGCACCGCGTAGGCGAGGCGGGCGGCCTCCAGTTCCAGGTGGAAGCGCTCGGCGCCGAGAGGATCAAGGCTGGCCAGGTCGAAGCCCTCGAGGATGCGCAGCATCAGCAACGCGATGAAGCCCTGCGTGTTGGGCGGCAGTTCGACCACCTCGCGGCCGCGATAGGCAGCCGATACGGGGGTTACGGGATCGACCGAAACGCCGGCGAGGTCGGCCTCGTCGAGCAGGCCGCCGTTGGCGCGCACGGTTTCCAGGATGTCGGCGCCGACCGCGCCCTTGTAGAAGCCGTCCTCGCCGTTCTCGGCGATGGCGCGCAGGGTGGAAGCAAGTGCGCCAAACGTCATGACGTCGCCGGCCTTAGGGGCGTCTCCGGCAGCGTTGAGCAGGTGGGCGCGCGAGCCGGGGAACTTGCGCAGCTTCTCGACTTCGTCGGCCCAGTCGAAGGCGACGCGCGGGCTCACCGCGTAGCCGTTCTCGGCGATGTCGATGGCTGGCGCCAGCGCCCGATCAATGCCGATCGTGCCGTGCTTTTCGAGCAGGCGGCACCAGCCGGCGACGCCTGACGGGACGGTGATCGCCAGACCGTGTTCGGAGGGAATTGCCGTGAAGCCGTCGGCGCGCAGCTTGTCGGGATCGATGGCGCGCGCGGCACGGCCGGATGCGTTGTAACCCTCGATGCGACCGTCAGGGAAGGCGATAAGCGCGAAGAGGTCGCCGCCAACGCCGGTCATCTGCGGCTCCACCACGCCCTGCACGGCGGCTGCCGTGATCGCCGCATCGAGTGCGTTGCCGCCCGACTTCAGGACCTCCAGGCCCGCTGCCGACGACAGGTAATGGGACGTGGCGATGGCGCCGCGGCGGGCGACGACCGCGGAGCGGCCGGGGAAATGGAAGTCGCGCATGCAGGGATGCTCCGTGCTGGATTGGATGCCTCGCACGATGGGTAGCACATGGCGGCGGCGCATGGGATAGGGCTCTGTGCCCCGACTTTCCGGGTGCGCCCGCGCAATCGATGACCGCCCGCGGCTCGTTCGAGGCGGGCGTTTCGACTTGCCAGAGGAGTGCATGCCGGGCGATTGCTTGGGGGCAGGGAACTGGCGAGAGCCAAGGGAGACGAAATATGACGAAACTGACACTGGCGGCGGCGAACCGGATCATCGACACGGCGCTGGCGGAGGCCGGCAAACGCCGGATGAAACCGCTGGGGGTCGCGGTGCTCGATGCGGGTGGCCACCTGAAGGCGTTTGCCGCGCAGGACGGCACCTCGATCCTGCGCCCGAAGGTGGCGCACGGTAAAGCCTATGGAGCGCTTGCGGTGGGCACGGGGTCGCGTGCGCTGATGGCGCGCGCCGAGCAGCAGCCCTACTTCGTCAACGCGGTCAACGCACTTGCCGGCGGCGCGCTGGTACCGGTGCCCGGCGGGGTGCTGATGCGCGACGGCAGCGGCGATGTCATTGGCGCGGTCGGCATCTCGGGCGATACCTCCGACAATGACGAGGCGGTGGCGGTTGCCGGCATCGAGGCGGCAGGCTTCAGCGCCGATTGCGGTTGAGGCCAGGTCTTCAGAAACTGGCGTCGGGACCGACGCCGAAGTCGCGGCGCGCCGCGCGGATGGTGACCGAGAAGCCGGCGATGACGTCGAACAGGGTCATCGTCATGAGCAGGAAGAAGGTCGAGGTCGCGGCCTGGGCGAAGAGCAGGAACTCGACCAGGCAGGCGACGAACACCGCCGTCGACAGCAGGTGGTCGACGATGGAGCTGGCGCCAGTGCGGGTCGCCTTGAGGACCTCGATGAAAAGCAGGATCAGCGAACACAGGAGCAGCAGGTCGCCCATCGTCAGCATCCATGTGGTGCCCGACATCATGGACAGGGAAAAGACCGGCTGCGTCCAGATTTCCGCTGCCGAGGCGGCCCCCTGCGGCGTGGTGAAGACGAACAGGTTGTAGACGACGACGGGGACGATCAGCAGCGGGAAGTTCACAAGCACCGGTCGCGTCCTCCAGGGATACCGCCGCCTCGCCGGGCGGTCGTTCGCATTCTATGCGTGCTTCGCATCGGCCGTACAAGAGAACCGTTGCCAGGCGAGGATGGCAACCTTCGGGCAGGTTGCGGCACAGGCACGGAAATACCGCAGTGTGCCATGTGCCGGGTTGCGGCGCAGGCAGCAAGGAAGCGGATAAGAAAAAAGCGGCCTCGACGGGCCGCTTTTCCGGATCGTACTGGCGAGGCGGTGCCTTCGGGTGCCTGGCACCACCGCTGGGCAATCAGCCCTTCGGCTCAAGAACCTGGCGGCCGCGATAGGTGCCGGACTTGAGATCGATGTGGTGAGGCCGGCGCAGTTCGCCGGATTCCTTGTCCTCGATGTAGGTCGGGTTCGACAGGGCGTCCGCCGAACGGCGGTTACCACGCTTCATCGGGGTGGTCTTTCGCTTCGGTACAGCCATCTTGGCAACTCCGTCTTCGCCTGCGCCGGCAGGCGGAAATCTTCAGGCCTTGCGGCATCGCGGCTCCGCCGGGCCCGCAAGGCCCATCGTCCGCCATCCACGCGTGCCGGGGATCGAGCGGCGGCTTATACAGCCATTGAACGGGTTTGGCTAGGGTGTGGTCGCGTGAAGCGCATTCAAGATTCTACCGCCTGCCGCCAGACGCGTTCAGATACCGCCGTTGGCCGAGACGGTCGCCTCGACGCCGCTCAGGCGCGAGGTCGCAATCCGGATGCGGACGAGCGCCAGCAGATACTTGGCGTATTCCTTGGCCATAAGCGTTGCGGTTCGCCGGTCGGTCCACCAGTGGGCGAAGTCGAAGCGCTCCGTGGTCACGGGATAGGGGAAAAGCTCCACCGAGGGCAAGGCGCGTCCCAGCTCCACCAACGATCGCGGCATGTGATAGCTCGACGTGACGACGATGAGCGACGTGAAGCCGTGGTCGCGGGCCCACTCGCCCGTCTCCACCGCGTTGCCGGCGGTGTTGAGCGCCGAATAGCCAAGATCGATGCAGCAGCGAAACAGCTCGGCGTTACCGCCGGACATGCGGCGGATATCGCGGCGGCTGGTGGACAGGTTGACGCCGGTGATCAGCAGGCGCCGGCCGCGCTTCATGGCAAGCAGGTCGACGGCGCCGGCGATGCGCTCCGATCCGCCGGTGAGCACGACGATGCCTTCGGCAACGGGCGGTTGGGCGGCGGGCATGTCGTGGCCCGCCACTTCGGCGGCGAAGCGGAACAGGCCGATGCCGGCCACGAGCACAAGGCACGATGTGACCGCCAGCGCGACCAGCACGGCGCGCATGGACTTCAGGCGGGTCCGCCCGTGCGTCGTTATCTCGTGTTCGTTGTCAGCAGTCACGGCCATCGGCACCATCTTGGCGCAGCATTCAGGCACATCGTAGGCGAGAATACGGCTGGAAATCACGTCGAAAGCGCGAATTTCCGGTTCACGATTAACGCGCGGATGCCGAAATGGGTGCGTCAGACGGACGCACGCACGATGCGCAGGACAGCCAGGTAGGCGGTCGCGGCCGTCAGCAGCGCGATCAGGATCACCGTCATCACGATGGCGAGATAACCGTCCCAGCCCAGCCCGAAATTGCCGAACATCGCTTCCAGCTGCGCGCCGGCCGGGGTGGCGGTCAGGTAGCCGGAAAACCAGCCGGCAAGCGCGAACAGGATCAGGGCGGCGAGGCCGCCGGCGTTGCCGCCCTTCAAGCCGAGGACCAGGAAATGGCGCACGAACTGCCAGGCGATGAAGCGTTCGCGCGCGCCGACCAGGTGCAGCACCTGGACGATGTCACGGTTGGCGGCCATGGCGCCGCGGGTGGCGAAGACGATTGAAAGGACCGTCGCGGCGAGCACCAGCACGAAGATGCCCAGCCCCGCAAGAACGATGGTGCGCGCCATGATGTGCAGGCGTTCCTGCCAGATCCTGTGGTCCTCGATGCTGGCGGCCGGCACAGCGCTCGCGAGCGCTTTGCGGATCGCTTCGGCGGACGGCGGCGCGGAAGGATCGACGCTCAGCACGATCAGGCGCGGGACCGGCAGGGCGTCGATGTCGAAATCGGCGCCGAGCCAGGGTTCGAGCAGTGCCTTGAGGGCGGAATCCTCCAGAACGCGCGCGCCGAGTACGCCGGGTATGCCCTCGGCGACGCGTGCGGCTTCGGCGGTATCGCTGGCGATGTCACGGCCCTCGACCGGCATGACCTGGATGGTCAGCTCGCGCGACAGCTCCCCGGCCCACTCGTTAGCCGCGCTGGAGATCGCCATTACCAGGCCGATGGTCATGGAGGCGAGGAAGGCCATGATGGCAATCACGACGACCAGCGCGCGCCCGGAAATGCCGCTTGCCGGCACGATCGGATTGCCGGCGCGCAGCCGCGCCGCCTGTTCGGCGCCGTCGATGGCGACCGGGGCCTGCGCGTCAGTCGTAGACATGCAGCCGTCCCTCGTTGAGCACCAGCCGCCGGGCGCTTTCGTACTGGTCCATCAGGGCGATGTCGTGGGTGGCGATGACCACGGTGGTGCCGAGGCGATGCAACTCGGAGAACAGGCGCAGCAGGCGGCGCGCCAGGGTAGGATCGACATTGCCGGTCGGTTCGTCGGCGAGCAGCAGGTCGGGCTGGGCGATGACGGCACGGGCGATCGCGGCGCGTTGCTTCTCGCCGCCCGACAGCACCGGGGGATAGGCGTCCATGCGGTGGTCGAGGCCGACCCACTGCAGCAGTTCCTCGACGTCCTTGCGGTAGGCGGGCTCGCTCTGGCCGATGACGCGCAGGGGCAAGGCGACATTCTCGTAGGTGGTGAGATGGTCGAGCAGGCGGAAGTCCTGGAACACGATGCCGATGCGCCTGCGAATGGCGGGCAGCGCGCCGAGCGACAGGTTGGAGCCATCCTGGCCGAAGATGTTGATCAGTCCGCGGGTCGGCTTCAGCGCCAGGAACAGCAGCCGCAGCAGCGTCGTCTTGCCGGCGCCCGACGGGCCGGTCAGGAACTGGAAGGAGCCAGGCGATATCTCGAATGAGATGTCGCTGAGCACTTCCGGCCCCATGCCGTAGCGAAGACCGACATTCTCGAACCGGATCATCGGACCCCCACGGACCGCCGGCGCCCGGGCTGGCGCTTTTCCAACTGGTCGGCGGAATTCGTTTCCAATTCGTTAACGCTTTCTTTCCTAGGGTCAGCGCGAGTGAAGCTGCCGACTGATTCGCAATGATAATCACTTGTCCAGATTGCGCGACACGCTACACGGTCAACCCCGATGTGTTCCCCCTCACCGGGCGAACCGTCAAGTGCGCGCGCTGTGAGACCACCTGGTACGCGCTGCCGAAGCAGGAGCCGGAAGAGCCGGAGATGCCGGACGAGGAGCCCGCGGCGGGCGAGGACGCGCAGGCTACGCCCGATGATGCGCCGCCCGATGACTGGGATGCTTTCGCGGCAGCAGGCATGGAAACCGACGAACCCGAAACGGTCGGTGACGCTGGTCCGCAGACCGTTGCCGGCGAGGAAGACCTCGATTGGACCGATTCCGACGACGGTGGAGCCGATGCCGGGGCATCGGGCGGTGAACTCGTCGTGGCGCGTCCCGACGCGGCCGACGCGGCCGATGAGGAGGTCGCGGCCGAAGAGGATACGCAGGACATCGTCGACGAAGATGCCTTCGATGTTGAAGGCGTGTCCGGGGCTGCGCAACAACCCGAAGCGGCGGTCATCGTCGATGACGATCCACAGGATGCCGGGGAAACCGCAGCGCTGCGGAGCGTGAATTCGATCGAGATGGCATCGCGGGCGCGAGCGGCCGCGAAACGGTTCATGGGCAAGTCGCGCGGCGGACGGGAGCGCAGCCTCGGCGAGCGCATCAAGGCGGTCGCCGTGGGCGGCATGGCGGCAGCCCTCGTCGCCGGCTTCGTCTACCGCGAGGACGTCGTGCGCATGGCGCCATCGCTTGCCGGACTCTACGCGTCGATCGGCTACGAGGTGAACCTGCGCGGGCTGGCTTTCGAGGATGTGCGCCCTTCGCAGGCGACGGAAAACGGTATTCCGGTACTGCGTGTGGAAGGCGCGATCCGCAATGTCACAGGCGACGAGATCGCGGTGCCGCCGGTGCGGCTGTCGCTCAACGCGGCGGGCGGACAGGAAATCTACTACTGGACCATCCAGCCGGATGCCGCGGCGCTGAAGCCGGGCGAAGCGATCAGCTTTCGCAGCGTGCTGAGCGCGCCGCCGCGCGCGGCAGCCGCCGTCGCCGTTCGGTTCGTGGAACCGGACCGGATGCGCGTGGGCATGACGAACTAGCAGGAGAACAAGACCATGGCCCGTATCCTCCTCGTCGAAGACGACGACTCGGTGCGCGATTTCGTGTCGCGCGCGCTGCAGCGCGATGGCCACAGCGTGTGGACGGCGATGGATGGCGCGGAAGGGCTCGATCTTCTCCGCGACGAGGCGGCGGACGCCGAGCTGCTGCTGACCGACATCCAGATGCCGATCATGGACGGGATCGCGCTGGCGCTGAACGCAGCGCGCGAGCGCCCCGAGCTGCCGATCATGTTGATGACCGGCTATGCCCATCAGCGCGAACGCGCACACGGACTCGACACGCTGATCCGCGACGTGGTGCAGAAGCCGTTCACGCTCGCCGAGATCTGCCGGCGGGTTCGCAGCGCGCTGGGCGAAAGCGCCGACGAGGGCGCCGTGCGCGCTGCTGGCTGAACGCAGACCAAAGCTTCCATCCCTGACCGGATTCCCGACGCGTGATGATCGCCCGCGCGTGCGGATGTGATCACCGCCCCAGCAGGCGCTCGAGGTATTCGAGCTCCAGGCGCGGGCGTGCGGTGTCCGAAAGCCTGCGGCGCAATTCCTCCAGGATCTGGCGGGCGCGCGCCGCATCGATCTCGTCGGGTACCTGAACCGAGGTGCCGAGGTCTGGTCCCTGTGTCCGGTTGGGGCGGCCCATCGGATCGGTCTGGGCGCGGTTCTCGCCGGTGCCCTGCATGCCCATCGAGCGGGCCAGCTGATCGGCAAGCTGGCGCGCGCCGGACCGCAGCGCGTCGAGCGCCTCGGACTGGCTCTGTACCGCTTCGCCGGTCTCGCCCTGGCCGATGGCACCCTCGGCGTTGCCCATGGCGTCGCCGGCGCGGCCAAGCTGCTCCTCGCCGTTGTGGCCGGATTCCTGCAGGCGGCGCAGCATTTCCTGCAACTGCTCGCGCAGTTCGCCCTGAGCGCGCTCAAGGCCTTCCAGTTCCGCGTCGGCGCCGTCGCGCAGGCCTTGGCGACTGCCATCGCGGCGCGACTCTTCGCCGGGCGCCATCTGTCCGTCGCGGTCACCGGGCTGGCCGGTCTGCCCGTCCTGGCGCATCGGCCCCTGCCTGTCGAGGCGGAAGGTCTGGTCCATGAGTTCCTGCTGGCGGCGGATGATGTCGGCAAGTTCCTCCAGCGTGCGCGACATCTGCTGCTGCTCGGCGCTTTGCTGCATCTGTCCCGACTGCAGGCTTTCGAGCATGTTGCGCAATTCGCTGAGCAGTTGCTGCGCCTGGTCGCGCGCGCCTGAACGGGCCATGTTCTCTATCGAATCGAGCAGGTTGTTGAGGTCCTGGGGCGTGACGGTCTGCAGATTCTCCATGTTCGGCAATTCGGCGAGGTTGCCGGGATCGGCGGCGCGGCGGGCGAGCTCCTGGATGAAGCGGTCGAGCGCCTCGCGCAATTCGTCGACCAGCCGCGCAATCTCCTCGTCCGAGGCATTGGCATCGAGGGCGCGCTGCAGGGCTTCCTGCGCCGCGCGCAGGTCGCGCGCGACGTCCGCGAGGTCGCCGTCCTCGATGACCAGCGCGATCTCCCACAACAGGTCGATGACGGAGCGCAGATCGTCGTCGCTGCGCGCCAGCCGCAAGCGGTGCGTGGCCGAACGCAGGCCGAGATAGACGGATGTCGGCGTGGCGAAGGTTTCCGGTGCCAGCGCCAGCACTTCCAGCGACCGCCAGACCGTACGGTCGCTGTTGCGGTCGAGCGCCAGGATGCGGCGCTGCTCGACGAGCGCACGCGCAAGCGGCTCGTGGAACCGGCGTGCCGGCAAGGTGAAGCGGACCGGGTCGGACAGGCCGGTCTGGCCGGCATCGTCGCGCGCTTCCAGGACCGCGATGACGGTGGCGCCGGCCCAGGGGTGCGCGGTCAGGTCGCGCACGGTCTGGGCGGTGCCGGAACGCGCGCGCAACTGCGGCAGCGTCAGCTGGACATCGGGTGCGGGCACGAGAGGCCGGGCGGCGACATCGGCATCGGCTGCGGAGATGCGCGCGCTGGCGGAGACGACGCCGTAGTCGTCCGACACGTCGTAGACGAGGCGAAGGGCACCCGAAGCAAGCCCCTCAGGCTCACGCGTCATGGCGATCGTCGGCGCGATGTCGGCAACCACCTCGAATCGCCACAGCGCGACCTGGGCGCTGCCACGGCGGATTTCGGCCGTGCCGGTCACGTCGAGGTCATGGGTGATCTCGGCGAGGCGCGCGTCGGATTCAGCGCTCGTCGCCGCGATGTCCTGCCGTGCGCCGGTATCCGGCGACCAGGCGAGCGATATGTCGCGGGCATCACCCGTGCGCACCACCAGGCGGCTGCCGGCGGGTACGGATATGACCGTGTCCTGGCGCGCGACATCGCCGGTCAGCAGGGCTGGCGGGCGGCCGGTGTAGGGGGGTGGGGAGACCCAGGCGTCGAGTCTGGTGGCGGAGGCGAGCTGGGCTGCCGGGGAAAGGAAGGCCTGGCCGATGCGCGAGAGCCGATCGGACCCGGCATAGGCGCCAGCGGCGATGAACGCGAACAGGACGATGGCACGCAGGGCATAAGGGTCATGCGCGGCCATGCGCGGGCGCGGTGAACCCGCATCGAGCCTGCCGATGGCAGCGGCCGTGCGCCGGCGGTGTGCTTCCCACAGGGCGCGGGCCTCGCCGGAGACCGATCCCGACAGCGTGTCGCGCATCGCCGAGATCGGCCGGTGGCGCAGGCGCGAGGCCTGTTCGACGCGGGCGACGGCCTGCGCCGGGCTTGGCAGCCGGACGCGCACCAGCGGAAACAGGCTCACGAGCAAGGCAAGCGCGAACACGCCGACGAGGGCAATGCGCAGCCAGGGATTCAGCCCGGGCCAGACACCGAGCCAGGATAGGATGCAGAACACCGCCGCGATGGCAACCGCCGGCACCAGGCGCGGCCAGATGCGTTCCCAGAGCATGCCGAGGCGCGCGCCGAGAACGACGAGCGAGATGCGCCGGTTCAGGCCGGAAGCATCACCGGCGTGAGCCGTTTCGTCGGGGTCTGGACCGGTCCGCCGCATTGACGCTCCTGCGCAAACAAAGATCGCCATGCACGCAAACGCGCACGGCGCACCGGGGCAGCCCCGGACATGCATGCAAGTCTAGCACAAGGATTGTGGCATGCATCCGGCAACCGTCGCCGGGGCGCCGTATCAGGCGCCGAGCCAGTCCGGCAGGCTATCGCGGCCGATCAGGTCGTCGTAGGTCTGGCGCGGGCGCACGACGTGCCAATCGGCGCCATGCACGAGCACTTCGGGCACCAACAGGCGGGTGTTGTAGGTGCCTGCCTGCACGGCGCCATAGGCCCCGGCGCTCATCACGGCCAGCAGGTCGCCGCGGGCGCTGCGCGTCAGTTCGCGGTCGAGTGCCAGGAAATCACCGCTTTCGCAGACCGGGCCCACGACGTCGAAGTAGGCGCGCGGCGCATCGGGGGCGGGCTGGCGCACCGGCTTGATGTCGTGGTGGGCATCGTAGAGCGTCGGGCGGACGAGGTCGTTCATCGCGGCGTCGACGATGAGGAAATCGCGGCTGTCGCCAGGCTTGGCGTAGATGACGCGGGTGACGAGGATGCCGGCGTTGCCGACGATCATGCGGCCGGGCTCGAAGACAACGGCGCAGCCGAGCGGCTCGACGTGGCGGCGCACGACCTCGGCATAGGCCTTCGGATCGGGCGGCGGCTCGACGGCCTCGCGGTAGGGGATGCCGAGACCGCCACCAAGATCGACATGCTCGATGGCATGGCCATCCGAGCGCAGCACCTCGATCAGTTCGACCAGCCGGGCGCAGGCCGCGTCGAAGGGCTCCAATTCGACGATCTGGCTGCCGATGTGCATGTCGACGCCGACCGGGACAACGCTCGGCAGGCTCGCGGCATGGGCGTAGATTTCGCGGGCGCGGGCGTAGGCGATGCCGAACTTGTCCTGCTTCTTGCCGGTGGAGATCTTCTTGTGGGTGCGCGCATCGACGTCGGGGTTGATGCGGAAGGAAATGCGCGCTGTGCGCCCGGCGGCCGCTGCGACCGCGGACAGGGCGTCGAGCTCGGCTTCCGACTCCACGTTGATGCAATGGATGCCGGTTTCGAGCGCGAAGGCGAGTTCGCGGTCGGTCTTGCCGACGCCGGAAAAGACGATGCGTTCGGGTGGCACACCGGCGGCGAGCGCGCGGCGCAGTTCGCCCTCGGAGACCACGTCCATGCCGGCGCCCAGGCGCGCCAGCGTCGACAGGACGGCCTGGTTGGAATTCGCCTTCATGGCGTAGCAGACGAGCGTGTCGAGACCGGAGAAGGCTTCCGCGAAGACCTTGTAGTGGCGCTCGATGGTCGCCGTCGAATAGCAGTAGAACGGCGTGCCAACGCGATCCGCGAGCGTTTCGAGATCGACGTCTTCAGCGTGCAGGACACCATCACGGTAGGCAAAATGGTGCATGGTCTGGTCGTTCCGGTGCGAAGGTCGAGATCGGCGTGCCGGTTGCGTCTGGCAGGCGGTATGGAAGAACTAGAGGATGCCGTCGAGGATGAACGGTTTGTCCGGGCGTTCGCCTTCCTGTGGCGCGGGGCGCGGCGAGCCGGGCGGCGGCGCCGGATTCTCGGCACCGGCAGGCGGCTCGAGGTCGCCACGTCGCCCGCAGGCGGACAGCGACAGCCCGGCGCCAACAGTCAGCGCGAGCACCGCGATGCGCAAACCCAGATGGCGCATGAAGCGTTGAGTCACCGTTTTCCCCGTCCCTGTCCCGCGTGCCCGCAAGGCGCGCCGCATGCGTTCGGTTAGCACGAAAGGGGGGCTGAATAAAACTCCCCATTTCGCGATAACACGCGCGCTTGCGCGCCGGTCAGGCTTCCCCGGCGAGCCGCCGCAGCCAGCTTTCCGCCTGCGCACGCACGTTTTGCGGCGCGGTGCCGCCGAAGCTGGTCCGGCTGGCGACCGACTTGTCGACGCCCAGCACCTCGAGCACGCCGGCATCGATGGCCGGGTCGATCGCCTCGATATCGCCGAGCGGCAGGTCTTCCAGCGCGACGCCGCGCCCGGCGGCCAGCGCGACGATGCGCCCGGTCACGTGGTGGGCCTGGCGGAAGGGCATGCCCTTCCCGCGCACCAGCCAGTCGGCGATGTCGGTGGCGGTTGAGTATCCGGACCCGGCGGCCTTGCGCATCGCTTCGGTGTTCGGCGTCATGTCCGTGACCATCCCGGTCATGGCGAGGATTGCCAGTTCGATGCTGTCGAGCGCGTCGAAGGCGGGTTCCTTGTCTTCCTGCATGTCCTTGGAATAGGCGAGCGGCAACCCCTTCATCACGGTGGCGAGGGCGACGAGCGCGCCGATGATGCGGCCCGCCTTGGCGCGCACCAGTTCGGCGGCGTCGGGGTTGCGCTTCTGCGGCATGATCGAGGAACCGGTCGAAAATGCGTCCGACAACGAGATGAAGCGGAACTGCGCCGAGGACCAGATGACGATTTCCTCGGCAAACCGCGTCAGGTGGATGGCGCAGATCGAGGCGGCGGAGAGCGTTTCGAGAACGAAGTCGCGGGCGGAGACCGCATCGAGCGAATTGGCCATCGGCGCCGAGAAACCGAGCGCGGAGGCCGTCGCGTGCCGGTCGATCGGGAAGGACGTTCCGGCCAGCGCGGCGGCGCCCAGCGGGCACTGGTTGAGCCGCGCGCGCGCGTCGGCGAAGCGGCCGCGGTCGCGCGCGAGCATCTCGACGTAGGCGAGCAGGTGATGGCCGAAGGTAACGGGCTGGGCGCTCTGCAGGTGGGTGAACCCGGGCATCACCGTGTCGGCATGTTCCAGCGCCCGTGCGGCAAGCGCCCCTTGCAGAGCGTGCAGCGAGGCATCAAGTCTGTCGATACTGTCGCGCACGTAGAGGCGGAAGTCCGTCGCCACCTGGTCGTTGCGCGAGCGCGCGGTGTGCAGGCGCCCGGCGGCAGGGCCGATCAGGTCGGCCAGCCGGGCCTCGACATTCATGTGAATGTCTTCCAATGCACGGGAGAACTCGAATGTGCCGGCTTCGATTTCTGACAGGATCGTGTTGAGCCCGTGATTGATCGCCTCTGCATCCTCGGACGAAATGATGCCCTGTTTTGCGAGCATGTCCGCATGGGCGCGCGATCCGGCGATGTCCTGGGCGAACAGGCGCCTGTCGAAGTCGATGGAGGCATTGATCGCTTCCATGACGGCGTCGGGACCGCGGGAGAAACGCCCGCCCCACATCTTGTTGCTCATGCCTGCTGCTCCGGATTGCGGTACTGATGAAAGGCAAATTTCCGTGACTTCTCAAGACGATAAGCGCCAACAGGAATTGACGGCGGCAAAGGTCACATTCGATCGCAAGCGGCGAATGGCCGGCGGCGCACTGATCGCCTTGCTGGCACTGGGCGCCGTGATATACGCAATGACCTCGGGCGATGGCAATCGCGATGGGCTCAGTTGTGCTGCGGACGAGGCGCGGCTGGCCGGCGTCGAGGCGCATGCGACGGGCGAGGTTGCGGCGCTGATCGTGCCGAAGGCGCCGACGCGGCTCCCCGAACTGGCGTTCGTGCGCGACGACGGCTCACCGGTCTCGATTGCCGACTTCAACGGCAAGGTGGTGCTGCTCAACCTGTGGGCCACGTGGTGCGCGCCGTGCCGCAAGGAGATGCCGGCGCTCGACCGCCTGCAGGCGACCTTGGGCGGCGAGAAATTCGAGGTCGTCGCCGTCAACATCGACACCAACAACGCCGACAAGGCGCGCGACTTCCTCGAGGAGATTGGTGTCAGGGACCTGCCGTTCTACTCCGACAGCAGCATGAAGATCTTTCGCGACCTGCGCGCCTTCGGGCGTGCCTTCGGCATGCCGACCACGGTGCTGATCGACGAGGCGGGCTGCGAGCTGGGCACCATGGCGGGGCCGGCGGAATGGGATTCGCGCGATGCGCTCAGCCTGATCTCGGCGGCCGTGGGCGCGGGGAACTGAAGCCCCGAAGGGGTCCCGTCAGACCGTGATGTCGAGGTTGCCGCCGGTTCCCGGCGCGCTGGCGGCGGCGATGGCCTGAAGATTGTCGGCATTTTCCTGCACGACGGCGACAAGGGCTGCCGCCGCATCGGCGTTCATGCGCATCATCTTCGCGGCGGCCGCCGAAGCGACCTGCGCCTGCTGGCTCGCAGCGAGTGCAGCCGCGATGGAACTCGCATCCATGGCTGGTTGTTTGCATTTGCCTGTGGTGACGTGCCGTCCAAGACTGGCTGGTACAGGTTAACGACGGGTTGACCGGGCTGCTCGCATTGTCTCGGTTGTCCGACCGGTCGGGAAAATATTTTAGGCTAGTCTGGCGGCCGCAGATGACCTCGGACACGAATGCCATGGAGCATGAAGGCTACCTCAGGACCATTGCCGCCAACCGGCGGGCGCGCATCGCGCGGGTGACGCGGCATCGGCTGAAGCGCAAGTTCCATATCCGCGTGCGCAAGGCGCGCAGCGACGGCGCAACCGTCGCGGCGAAGGCGTTCGCCGTCATGGTTGGGGTCTGCGCGACCTACGCGCTGGTCTATCTCGTCACGATGCAGGCCGATCCGACACCGAACATCGTCACCGCGCCGAGCGGCATCGCGACGTTCTTCCGGCCGTACTAGGGCTCGGGATTTCCAGGTCGGGGATTGCGACCCGATGAAGCGCGCATCATCTTGCCGGTGCTCGCTTCGCTCGGCCCGGATGATGCGTTTGATGCACGCATCATCTTGCCGGTGCTCGCTTCGCTCAGCCCGGATGATGCGTCAGCGCGTTGGCATCGGGGTTTCGCCGCGGTAGTCGTAGAAGCCGCGCTGTGTCTTGCGGCCGAGCCAGCCGGCCTCGACGTATTTCACCAGCAGCGGGCAGGGGCGGTACTTGCTGTCGGCAAGTCCTTCGTAGAGCACCTGCATGATCGACAGGCAGGTGTCGAGGCCGATGAAATCGGCCAGTTGCAGCGGACCCATGGGATGGTTGGCGCCGAGCCGCATGGCGTTGTCGATGGCCTCGACGGAGCCGACGCCTTCGTAGAGCGTGTAGACCGCCTCGTTGATCATCGGAAGAAGGATGCGGTTGACGATGAAGGCGGGGAAATCTTCCGCCACCGTTGCCGTCTTGCCGAGGCGGGCGACGAAGGCCTTTGCGGCGTCGAATGTCTCGTCCTCGGTGGCGATGCCGCGCACCAGCTCGACGAGCTGCATCAGCGGCACCGGGTTCATGAAGTGGATGCCGAGGAAGCGCTCCGGGCGGTCCGTCGTCGAGGCGAGGCGCGTGATCGAGATCGACGAGGTGTTTGTCGCCAGCATCGCTTCCGGGCGCAGCAGCGGACACAGCTGCTTGAAGATGGAGCGCTTGATTTCCTCGTTCTCGGCGGCCGTCTCGATGACCAGGTCCATCTCGGCGAGGTCGGCAAGCGCCTCGGCGGTGTGGATGCGATCCAGCGCCGCCTTGCGGTCGGCCTCGGCGATCACGTCGCGGGAAACCTGGCGCGCCATGTTGCCGTTGATGGTGGCAAGGCCGCTCTTGATGCGTTCGGGATCGAGGTCGTTGAGAAAGACGTCGTAGCCCGCCAGCGCGCAGACATGGGCAATGCCATTGCCCATCTGCCCGGCGCCAATCACGCCGATCTTGTGAATTTCGCTCATGTGCTGCCTGCGTGCGTTCCTGAGTGCCGCGCCTTGTCAATCGCGCGGGGCCTAGTAGCCCCGCGAGCCGAGTTCCTTCGCCAGTTCGGGCAGGGCCTGGAACAGGTCCGCCACGAGGCCGTAGTCGGCAACCTGGAAGATCGGAGCCTCCTCGTCCTTGTTGATGGCGACGATCACCTTCGAATCCTTCATGCCGGCGAGGTGCTGGATGGCACCGGAAATACCGACGGCGAGGTAGAGTTCCGGGGCGACGACCTTGCCGGTCTGACCGACCTGGTAGTCGTTCGACATGTAACCGGCATCGACGGCGGCGCGGCTGGCGCCGATCGCCGCGCCGAGCTTGTCGGCCACCGGCTCGATATATTGCTCGAAGGCCTCGTGCGAGCCAAGCCCGCGGCCGCCGGACACGACGATGCGCGCCGACGCGAGTTCCGGGCGGTCGGACTTGGTGAGTTCCTCGCCGACGAACTTCGACAGGCCGGGGTCGGCGGCCGCCGCGACGGATTCGACCGCCGCGCTGCCGCTTTCGCCGGGCGCCGCAAACGCCGTGGCGCGCACCGTCACGACCTTCTTGGCGTCGGTCGACTGGACGGTCTGCATGGCGTTGCCGGCATAGGTCGGGCGCTCGAAGGTATCGGCGGAGATGACCGCGGTCGCATCGGACACCTGCATGACGTCGAGCAGGGCAGCGACGCGCGGCATGACGTTCTTGCCCGAGGTCGTAGCCGGCGAGACGATGGCGTCATAGCCGCCGGCGAGGCTGACGATGAGGTCGGCCAGCGGCTCGGCCAGGCGGTTGGCGTAGTACGGCGCGTCGGCAACGAGCACCTTGGCGACGCCGTCGATCTTCGCGGCGGCATCGGCGGCAGCCTTGCAGCCACTGCCGGCAACCAGCACGTGGATGTCTCCGCCCATGGCGGCGGCGGCGGTCACGGTCTTGGCGGTCGCCTCGTTGAGGCTGTCGTTGGCGTGTTCGGCAACAAGAAGAATGGCCATCAGATAACCCCCGCTTCGTCTTTCAGCTTGTCGACCAGTTCGCTGACGGAGCCGACCTTGACACCAGCCTGGCGGGCCGGCGGCTCGGTCGTCTTGAGCACCTTCAGGCGCGCGGCGACATCGACGCCGTAGTCGGCGGGCGTCTTCTCGTCGAGCGGCTTCTTCTTGGCCTTCATGATGTTGGGCAGCGAGGCATAGCGCGGCTCGTTGAGGCGAAGGTCGGTGGTGACGATCGCCGGCATCTTGAGCTCGATCGACTGCAGGCCGCCGTCGACCTCGCGCGTCACCGCCAGGATGTCTCCCCTGACCTCGATCTTCGAGGCGAAGGTGCCCTGGGCGCGGCCGAGCAGGGCGGCCAGCATCTGTCCGGTCTGGTTGGCGTCGTCGTCGATCGCCTGCTTGCCGAGGATGACGAGGCCGGGCTGCTCTTCCTCGACCACGCCCTTCAGCAGCTTGGCGACGGCGAGCGGCTCGACGATGTCGTCGACCTTGATCAGGATGCCGCGGTCGGCGCCCATGGCAAGCGCGGTGCGGATCGTCTCCTGCGCCTGCTGCGGGCCGACGGAAACGGCGATGACCTCACTGGCCACACCCTTTTCCTTCAGCCGGATCGCCTCTTCGACGGCGATTTCGTCGAAGGGGTTCATGGACATCTTCACATTGGCCAGGTCGACGCCGGAGCCATCCGCCTTGACGCGGATCTTGACGTTGTAGTCGACGACCCGTTTGACCGGGACGAGTACCTTCATTTGCTGCACGACGCTCCCTTGGACCGTAGCTTCGGATTGCAATGACATGGGCGGTGCACCGGACATGCGGTGCGGCTTGCGTGGCGGGACCGTAGTCGTGGCCCGGAACGCTTGTCAACGTCAACCAACGACGAGTATTCAGCCCAGTCCGCGGTCGAACAGCGGCACGCCCGGCCGGCGCAGCAATACCACGAGGATCGCGCCCGCCGCAGCGCCGCCAATATGGGCCCACCAGGCCACCTGGTCATCGAGCGCGAAGGCGATCGAGGCGAACTGCATGCCGATCCAGCCGCCCAGCGCATAAAGAGCGGGAATGCGCAGCGGCAGCCGGCCAAGCAGCAGGACCCAGACCCGTACACGCGGATGCAGCACAAGGTAGGCGCCGATGACGCCGGCAACCGCGCCGCTGGCGCCGATCAGCGGCGACTGGGAATCGGGTGCCGCCAGCAGGTGGGCAAGCCCGCCGATGACGCCGCAGGCGAGATAGAAGCCAAGGAAGCGGATGTGGCCGAGCGCATCCTCGACGTTGTCGCCGAAGACCCACAGGAAGAGCATGTTGGAGATCAGGTGCATCCAGCCGCCGTGCAGGAACTGGTAGGTGACGAGCGTCATCAGGTCCGGCGCGGCGAAGGCGCCCGGCTCCAGTTCCGCATAGTCGTTGACGACCGCCGGGATCATGCCAAAGCCGTAGACGGTGGCTTCCATCGACGGGAAGACGAGGTCGGACAGGAAGAGGACGTAGACCGCCGCGTTGAGCGCGATCAGGCCGACCGTCACGTACTGGAACGGCAGATGGCGCAGGGGATTTGTGTCGCTGAGCGGTATGAACATGCGTCGCGGGTCCGCGGTGCGCGCCCGGACAAGACAGCGGGACGCACGATTTCGAGGCTTCGAAACCCCTTTTAGGCGCGATGCGTCATATTGTCACCGGCTTGTTGTTGCCATGCGCGGCTCGCATCGGCCATGTGCAGGCAAGTCCGCTCAACGATTGGCGCCGGGAACCCACAGCACGTCGTCGCGGCCACGGTCATTGGCATAGCGCGCGGCGACGAAAAGCAGGTCCGACAGGCGATTGACGTAATGCATGGCGGCCTCGCCGACCTGCTCGCCGTCGCTGACGGCAAGTTCGGCCATCAGCCTTTCCGCGCGGCGCGCGATGGTGCGGGCAAGATGCAGGTGCGCGGCCGCGGCCGATCCGCCGGGCAGGACGAAGGACTTCAGCGGCGCGAGTTCGCCGTTGAGTTCGTCGATCTCGGCCTCGATGCGCGCGACCTGGGTTGCGACGATCCGCAGCGGTTCGTAGCCAAGATCCTTGCCGGTGTCGGGCGTGCACAGGTCCGCGCCGAGATCGAACAGGTCGTTCTGGATGCGCGCGAGGATCGCGTCGAGGCGGGCAAGCTCGGGAACAGCGGTCGTCGAAAGCCGGGCCATCCCGATCGCCGCGTTGGCTTCGTCGACTGTCCCGTAGGACGCGACACGCAGGTCGTACTTGCTGCGGCGCGAGCCATCGCCCAGGCCGGTCGTGCCGTTGTCGCCGGTGCGGGTGTAGATCTTGTTGAGGCGAACCATGACTGAATCCCTGGCGGTCCGGGGGCCTATCCGCGCCCGACGTAGATGGTGACCATGATGATGATGATGGCGAGGAATTGCAGGCCGACGCGCCAGCGCATGAGCTTCTGCGAGGTGTTGGCGCTGCCGCCGCGCATCATGTTGCGCAGGCCGGCCAGCAGCACGACGGTAACGGCGGCCAGCGCGAGAGGGACCGCGTAGCCTGCGAGGAAGCCCATGGGGTACTCCTTTCACTCGATCATGCACGGGCCGTTGGCCGGTGCGCGTTGGCCCCTGTCTACACCGGCGCGTGGGCTCGCACAAAGCCGATCGCGGGCCGATGCCCGGCGGTCAGGTCTCGGCGTCGGACAGCCGCCGCAACAGGGCAAGGAACATCGCCGACGGCACCATGCGCTTGATCATGGCGAGAGCGTGGGTGGGGACGCAGACGTTGTAGCGCACGCGCGGGTTGGGCGCTTCGAGCGCATGGATAAGCTTGTCCAGCACGGCTTGCGGCGGCAGCTTGAAACGCGACTTGCTGCCGCCGGACTTCAGGAACTCGAGCCTGCGGCGATAGACGTCGGCGAAAACCGAATTCCCGATGTCGACATTGTTGCGGAAGGCTTCGGTGGCGTTCCTGGCGAACTGCGTCGCGATGGGGCCGGGGTCGATGAGGCTGGCGTGGATGCCGGTGCCGTGCAGCTCCATGCGCAGCGTCTGCGTGTAGCCTTCGAGCGCGAACTTGGTCGCCGTGTAGGGGCCGCGATACTTCATCGCGATGAAGCCGAGCACCGAGCCGCAGTTGACGATGCGGCCGGCGCCATGCCCGCGCATGGCGGGAATGACGCGCCGGGTAAGATCGTGCCAGCCGAAGAAGTTGGCCTCGAACTGGGCGCGCATGACGTCCGGGGTGATGTCCTCGAGCGCGCCGGGCTGGCCGTAGGCGCCGTTGTTGAACAGGGCGTCGAGACGCCCCCCCGTCACGGCAAGGACATGCTCCGCGCAGGCGGAGATGCTGGCTGCGTCGGTGTAGTCCAGATGCAGGCTCTCCAGTCCCTCGCCGGCAAGGCGTTCGACGTCGGCGTGCTTTCGCGCGGTGGCGAAGACGCGCCAGCCGCGCGCCTTCATGCCGTGGGCGCAGGTCAGGCCGATGCCGGTGGAACAACCGGTCACCAGCAGGGTTCTTTGTCTTGCATCGATGCTCATGGCGCGACGGCCTAGCCTTCAAACCCGCCGCGTTCAAGCAGGGAATTGGCAATCAGCGTTGCCGATCGCGCTTTGCGGCTTCCCGCAACGCTGGTACCCTAACGGCAGGTGTTTGCGCGAGGGAGGATCGCGATGCTGTTTCGTGGCAACGGAGAATTCGCCGAAGTCCATTGCTGGCGCAGCCGCCTGTTGGCCGCGGCCGCCGGTCTGCTCGTGTCGCTTGCCCTAACGTGCGCGTTGCCCGCCGGCGCCATGGCGCAGACGCAGCCCAGCGCAGAAGCGATGCCAACCGCGGAGGCGGATGCGGGCGAAATCGACCCGTTCCGGGATGCCGTCCTCGCGGTCATTGCCCAGCGCGTCAGCGGCGGCGGCCAGGACATCCACCTGCCGGTGCTCGCCGACTATTATGCCGACCCGGCCAATCCGGCGTTGTGGGTGGAAGGCGGCGCCGCCAGCGACAAGGCGCGCACGATGGTGGAGATCCTGCAGACCGCCTACCTCGACGTGCTCAATCCGGACGACTACAACGCCGGCACGCTGGCGAACCTGCTCAATGCTTTGCTGCTGCCGGAACTGGCCAACCTTGAAGTCGGTCTTTCGGCAGCGCTGCTCGACTACACGCGCCACCTTTCGGCGGGCCGTGTCGAGCCCTCGAAGATCAATTCGGAACTGGCAATCTTCCCCAAGGCACCCGACCCGATGGCCGTTCTGACGGGCGTTGCCGGTACCAGCGACATCGTCGCCTACGCAACGCTCGGGTTCGAGCCGCAGACGCCGCAATACGCGCGGCTGCGCTCCGCGCTTGCCGCCTACAAGGCGCTGGCCGCGGTCGGCGGCTGGCCGCAGGTGCCGGGCGGGGAGACCCTGAAGGAGGGAATGAGAGATCCTGCCCGCGTGCCAGCGTTGCGCAGGCGTCTGGAAGTCGAGGGGCTGCTGCAGGCCGGGCTGCACAGCGGCGACGCTTTCGACGGCGCGCTGGTCGATGCGTTGCGCGTCTTCCAGCAGCGCAACGGCCTGGAGGTCGACGGCGCGGTGGGGCCGAACACGCTCAGCGAGCTCAACGTCACCACCGAGCAGCGGGTGCGCCAGATCGAGCTCAACATGGAGCGCCGGCGCTGGATGGAGGACGACCTCGGCGACTTCTACATCTTCGTCAATCTCGCCGACCAGTTCCTCAAGGTGGTCGAGCGCAAGGGCAACCGCGAGCACACGTTGCACACGGCGCTGACCGTTGTCGGCAAGACCTTCCACAAGACGCCGGTGTTCTCGGAGACGATGAAGTACGTCGTCATCAACCCGAGCTGGAACGTGCCGTTCTCGATCGCGACGAAGGAATACCTGCCCAAGCTGAAACGCAATCCCGGCGTTCTGGCGGCGCAGAACATCCGCCTGCTGGCCGGCGGGCGCGACGTTGACCCCTATTCGGTCAACTGGGCGGCGGTGACGCCGAGCAGCTTCCGCTGGCAGTTGCAGCAGGCACCGGGACCGAAGAACGCGCTGGGGCAGATCAAGTTCATGTTCCCCAACCGCTTCAACGTCTACATCCACGATACCCCGTCGAAGGGCCTGTTCTCGGAAGCCAGCCGCGTATTCTCGCACGGCTGCATCCGCGTCCAGTACCCGTTCGATCTTGCCGACGTGCTGCTTGGCAGGGAGGGGATGTCGCATGAGGAGATCGCCCGCATCAAGGCGATCGGGGCGGAGCGAGTCGTGCGCCTGAAGACCCCGATCCCGGTCCACATCAACTATCTGACGGCGTGGGTGAACAAGGACGGGACGGTGCACTTCCGGCGCGATGTCTACGGCCGCGATGCGGCGCTCGACAAGGCGCTGAAGGCGGCCATGCAACGCCCGAGCTGAGCCACTAGACGCGTCAAGCGCATGGCTGCCCTGCCGTTCCCGGCTTGACTGGCCGGCCGTTCCGGGTTTTGCAGGCAGTCCAACGGTCAGGGCATGACCGGATTGCCTGTCCGGCGGCCTGCCGGTCTTTGACACGGAAACCGTGCATGGGCTCGTGGATCGTCTCGCTGGAAGGCACGCCTGCCGGCGACATCGCCGCACTGGCGCTGGTCATGCTGTCGGCGATCTCGCATGCGGTCTTCGGCGTGATCTTCAAGGGCGGCGCCGATCCCTATCTCAATCGCGGCGCGATCAACGTCGTCTATGCGCTGATGGCGCTGCCCGTCGCGCTGTTCGCCCTGCCGATGCCGACGCACGCGATGTGGGGCGTGCTGGCGGTGAGCTTCGTCGTGCACCTCGCCTACGAGCTGTTCCAGGCGCGCGCGTTCTCCAAGGGGGCGTTCACGCTGGTCTATCCGGTGGCGCGCGGAACGGGACCCCTGGCGACCTCCCTGCTGGCGTTCGCGGTGTTCTCCGAAGTGCTGCGCCCGGCGCAATGGCTCGGCCTGATGCTGCTGTCGGGCGCGATCTTCGGCCTCGCCGTCGTCAACTACCGCAGTTTTCCCGGCGATTCGGCGGCAACCAGGGGGGTCAGCGCGGCGATCTTCGCTGCTGTGGCGACGGGCATCATGTCGGCGGTCTTCATGAACGTCGATGCGCACGGCACGCGCATGGCAACCGATCCGTTCACCTTCATCGCCTGGTTCTTCATCCTGGGCGCGTTCGGGACGCCGGTCTTCGCGGTATTCCGCTGGCGATACCTGGCGCGCGCTGGCCGCGCGCTGCCGAGCCTGCGCGCCCTGGCGTTGCGCGGCCTGATCGGGGCGCTCGTCGCCTATCTCACCTTCGGATCGATGCTGGTTGCCACGCGCCTGGCCAAGCTCGGCGAGATCGCCGCGCTGCGCGAGACGTCGATCGCCTTTGCCGCGGTGTTCGGGGTGATCTTCTTCCGCGAGCGCCTCGACCGGCCGAAGCTGCTCCTGATCGCCCTGATCTGCGCCGGAGCGATCGTCGTCCAGCTCGGTTAAGCGTCAGTCCTCCAATAGCCGGCGCGCGATGACCTGCGCCTGGATCTCGGCGGCGCCCTCGAAGATGTTCAGGATGCGCGAATCGCACAGCACGCGGCTGACCGGATATTCGAGCGCGAAGCCGTTGCCGCCGTGGATCTGCAACGCGTTGTCGGCGTTGGCCCAGGCAACGCGCGCGCCAAGCAGCTTGGCCATGCCCGCCTCAAGGTCGCAGCGGTGGCCCTGATCCTTCTCGCGGGCGGAAAAATAGGTCAGCTGGCGGGTGGCGAAGATCTCGGCGGCCATCATGGCGAGCTTGTCGGAGACGCGCGGGAAGGCAATGATCGGCTTGCCGAACTGGATGCGTTCGCAGGCGTAGCGCAGGCCGAGGTCGAGCGCGCACTGGGCAACGCCGAGCGCACGCGCCGCGGTCTGGATGCGGGCGGATTCAAACGTCTGCATCAGCTGCTTGAAGCCCTGACCCTCGACCTCGCCGAGGAGGTTAGCCGCCGGCACCTCGAAACCGTCGAAGGAGATGTCGAACTCCTTCATGCCGCGATAGCCGAGCACCTCGATCTCGCCGCCGGTCATGCCATCGGCGGGGAAGGGGTTCTCGTCGTCGCCGCGCGGCTTGGTGGCGAGGAACATCGACAGGCCGCGGTAGCCCTTGTCGTCCGGGTTGGTGCGGGCGAGAAGCGTCATCAGGTCGGCGCGCACGGGATGGGTGATCCAGGTCTTCTGGCCGGTCACCCGGTAGACGTCGCCGTCGCGCACCGCGCGGGTCTTCAGCGAGGCGAGGTCGGAGCCGGTGTTGGGCTCGGTGAAGACGGCGGTCGGGATGATCTCGCCAGAGGCGATCTTCGGCAGCCAGTATGCCTTCTGCTCGTCGGTGCCGCCGCCGAGGATAAGCTCGGCGGCGATTTCCGAGCGGGTGCCGAGCGAGCCGACGCCGATGTAGGCGCGCGACAGTTCCTCGGAGACGACGCACATGGATTCCTTGCCGAGTCCCAGCCCGCCGAAGTCTTCCGGAATCGTCAGGCCGAAGACGCCGAGTTCCGACATCTTGTCGATGATCCCGATCGGGATGTAGGCATTTTCCAGGTGCCACTCGTGGGCATGCGGCACGACCTCGGCCTCGCCGAAGCGGCGCATCTCGTCGCGGATCGCCTCCAGCGTCTCGTCGAGGCCGCAGTCGCCATAAGTGCTGGAAGCGCCCTGCTCCTGGATCAGTGTGACGAGGCGGGCGCGGTTTTGCGGCGTGTTGCCGTTGGCGAGCAGCCATTCGCCGGCCGATTCGATCTGCCGGGCGGCAGCGCCGGCAGGCAGGCCGAGGTCGGTGGTCCGCACGATCTCCCCCTGGTTCATGGGGATGCCGCCGGCGATCTGCTGGGCGTATTCGCCCGCCGCGACACGCACCAGCAGGTCTTCCATCTCGCCGAAGCGGCCCTCGGCGCGCATGCGTGCGGTGTAGTGCGCCATTTCCCGTAGTGCCAGCACGTAGGTGGCGAGCCAGGCAAGGCCGTGGGCAGCGCGCTGGTTGGCTTCCAGCAAGGTGGAATCGATCCTGCCGTCGCGCATGACCATGTCGCGGACGCTTGCCTTCGCCTGCGCGAGCACGTGCTCGGCGGCATCTGCGACGCGCAGCAGCGCAGCGTCGAGGTCATGGTCCGCGGCGTTCACTTCGGCAAGGCTCATTTCTCGGCTCCAACGTGGATCAAATTCAGGTTGCGGCGGACACTAGAGCATTTTCGTTCTTCCTGAATCACGGAAATGCTCTGAGTTTTTTTTCTCACGCAATTGCGGACGGAAAACCGCATGCGCTTTTCCTGCAATTGCTTTAGCCGCGATGGCGCAGCGCGCAAATCCGCCATTGTGCGGACACCGGGATTTCCCTGCTTTCCCCGCATACTCTTGCGGGCCCTCGCTCCGCTCCGGCCGGATGATGCGGTCAGCGCCGCTGGCCGAGAACGACGCCGGCGAGCGTGATGACGCCGCCGGCGATCTGCACCGGCGTTAGCGTCTCGCCGAACATGGCCCAAGCCATGACCGAGGTCACGGCGGGTACGAGGAACATCAGCGACGAGGCCTTGGTGACGGCGCCGCGGCGCAGGAAATGGATGTAGAGCGTGAATGCGCCGATGGAGAGCACCAGCACCGCCCAGGCCATGGCCAGCAGGTAGACGGGGTGGGTGACGAGCCTGAGCGGCTCGAGCGCCAACACGAACGGCAGCAGGATCAGCACGCCGCCGGCATACTGGTAGGTGTTGGCGACGCGCATGTCGACGTGGGCGACGAACAGGCGCTGGTAGAAGCCGCCGAACACCAGGCCGGTCAATCCGCAGGCCGATACTGCGATGGGCAGCAGCGTGAATCCCGTGGTTCCAAATTTCGGCGACAGGGTGATGGCGACCCCGGCGAGGCTGATGGCCAGCCCGGCCCACTGGCGCGCGGTGATCCTCTCGCCAAGCAGCGGACCGGCAAGGATGGCGGTGAAGATCGGCGCCGTCGACTGGAACAGGGCGGCGATCGCCGTCGGCATGCCGATGCTGACGGCATAGAACACCGAGCCGAGGTAGACGCCATGCAGCAACGCACCGGCAACGAGGTTGTGCGCGGCGGCCTGCCAGCCGATGCGCAGGGTGCGGCGCATGGCGAGTGCCACGGCGGCAAAGATGACACCGGCCAGTGCGAATCGGATCGCCACGAAGGTGAGCGGCTCGCCATAGGGCGCCTGGCCACGCGCGACGATGAAGCCGGTCGACCAGATCAATACGAACAGCACGCCGAGCCCCGCCGGCGGCGGGGCGGTCATGCTGGCCGTGTCGGACTTTGGTCGCTGCTGCGTCATGTGGTCCGCCGTGGTGAGAAACCTAGCCCGTCGGGCTTGTGCGACGTGGCGACAATAGAGCCGCACGGCGCCCGACGCACCCGGCAAATGCGCATGCGGGGGATGCCGGCGGTTTCTGGCGGCGACAGGACAAAAGGAAGAGGCGCGCCGGGATGGCGCGCCTCGATGTCGTCTTGCGTGATCTGCGCCCTGCGGTCGCGCTAGCCGGCGGTCGCGCCGTTCGTCTCCTGGCCGTCATCGCGCTTGAGCCTGTGGGAGGCGCGTTCGATCAGCGCGTTGAGGCGGTTGAGCGCCGACTCATAAGCGGCGTCGCTCGACTCGGCCGACCCGGACGGTGCTGCCGCGTCGTAGTCCTCCTCGGGCGCCAGCGCGACAGGCGCCGGCTGGACCGGGGCAGGGCGTGGGGCGGCGGTGTCGAGCGACGCCGCCACGGCTGCCGCGGCATCCTCCTCGGGAAGCCCGTAGGCCGCCCGCGCGGATTGCCTGGCCGGGGCGGGATCGGGCGCTTCCGCCGCCGGTTCGTCCAGCCACGCATCGTCCGCAGGCTCTTCGCCGTCCACCTCGACGCCCATCTCGTCGGCGAGAGCGGACGCAAAGGCAGCTTCCTCGTCGTCTTCCCGCGACGACGCATCGTCGTCCGGCAACTCGTCGGCGAGCGGTTCGTCGCCCAACGGCTCGTCGCCGAGGACATCGTCAGACAACAGCGCTTCGGACACGGCGTTGATGGCCGCCTGCTCGACGCTTTCGTCCGCGGACAAGGCTTCCTCCGCGTCGGCTTCGTCTTCTCCAGCCTCCTGCGGCGCGGCATCGCCGGTGGTCGGCGCCTCGTCCGCAGCCAAGGCCTGAACAGCGTCGTCTTCCTGCGCTGCCTCCACCTCGGCGGATGCATCATCCGCAGGCGTCTCGTCATCAACGGGCGTTTCGTCGGCGGCTTCCTCCGCGACGGCCACAAGCGATTCGCCGTCGGCAGGCTCCCCTTCACCGGACTCCGCGTCGCCGGACACTTCCTCGGCGGCTTCGGACGCGCCGGATGCCTCGGCTTCGGCGCCGGTGTCAGGATCGACATCGGTTTCGGCGGCAGGCTCCTCGTCCGTGGTCGCGAGCAGGATTTCCTTGCGCTCAGGCTCGGGCGGCGGCTTGGCCACCGGTTCGGGTGGTGCGGCCTCGGTGTCGTCCGAGGTGTCGGCGTCCTCTTCGCCGGCGTCCGATTCCGGGCTCGGGGGCGGTGCCATCGCCTCGTCGCTCGGGTCGAGCCGGGCGAGCATCTGATCGAGCTCCATGAGAACCTTGAAATCGGAATTCTGCGTCAGCTTGCGGTAGGCAAGTGCCCGCAGGCTGCGCAACTGATCGATCAGTTCGCTCATGATCCGCGTCTCCTCGTTTGCGCGGTACGCCATGCACGTAGCGCGTACAGTCCTTCAACGGCAGTCAGGGCCATCGACCGGAAGCCGAGGTCACCAACACCGGTCAAGACAATCGCGCGCAGGCTGCCGCAGCCCATGCGCGATACCCGATGCCGATGCACGGCGCTTGCAGGTTCCTTCCCTGTGCCCGCGCCATGCGGACGCCGACCGGGAAGTCCTGCCGATTCACAGCAAATCCGGACGATCGGGTTAACCGTTTCTTTACTTTAGCGAAGTGACGCAGCCTCGCCAAGGCGCGCGGCTTAACCGCGCGCCGTCTTGGTTAACGCCGGCGACCGTGCGTCAGCGGCTCGTCGCCTCGATGACGTCATCGAGGGTCTTCAGCCCGGTGGTGGGCGCGTTGACCAGCACGGCCATGTTGCCGGGCGCGTGCTGGTTCTTCCACATCATGGTGTGGGCCTTGGGGATCTGTTCCCAGGGGAAGACTTCCGACATGCACGGGTCGACGCGGCGGTCGAGCACGAAGTTGTTGGCTTCGCTCGCCTGCTTGAGATGGGCGAAGTGCGATCCCTGGATGCGCTTCTGGCGCATCCACACGTAGCGTGCATCCAAGGTCAGGTTGAAGCCGGTGGTGCCGGCGCAGAAGACCACCATGCCGCCTCGCTTGACGACCAGGCAGGAGACCGGGAAGGTCGCCTCGCCGGGATGCTCGAAGACGATGTCGACGTCGTTGCCCTTGCCGGTGATGTCCCAGATCGCCTTGCCGAAGCGCCGCGATTCCTTGAGCCAGTCATTGTACTCCGGGGTGTTGACCTTGGGCATCTGGCCCCAGCAGTTGAAGTCCTTGCGGTTGATGACGCCGCGCGCACCCAGGCTCATGACGTAGTCGCGCTTGTCCTCGTCGGAGATCACGCCGATGGCGTTGGCGCCGGCCGCCGCGCACAGCTGCACGCCGAACACGCCGAGGCCTCCGGACGCGCCCCAGACCAGCACGTTGTCGCCGGGCTTGAGGTGGTGCGGCGCGTGGCCGAACAGCATGCGGTAGGCAGTGGCCAGCGTCAGCGTGTAGCAGGCGGCCTCCTCCCACGGCAGGTGCTTCGGCTTGGGCATCAGCTGCTGGGCCTGGACGCGGCAGAACTGCGAAAAAGAGCCGTCCGGGGTTTCGTAGCCCCAGATGCGCTGGGATGAGGAAAACATCGGGTCGCCGCCGTTGCATTCCTCGTCGTCGCCGTCGTCCTGGTTGCAATGAACCACGACCTCGTCGCCGACCTTCCAGCGCTTCACCTTGGAACCGACCGCCCAGACGATGCCGGCGGCATCGGAGCCGGCGACGTGGAAGGGCTGCTTGTGGACGTCGAAGACGGAGATCGGCTCGCCAAGCGCTGCCCAGATGCCGTTGTAGTTGACGCCGGCGGCCATCACCAGGACGAGCACCTCGTGGCTGTCGAGCTTCCACGTGGGGACCACTTCGACCTGCATCGCTTCTGACGGGGGGCCGTGGCGTTCGCGGCGGATGGCCCAGGCGTACATGTTCTGCGGGACGTGGCCGAGCGGCGGGATTTCGCCCATCTTGTAGAGGTCCTTGAGCGGAACGGCGGGGCTGTCCAGCTTCTCGGCGGTGGTAGCGGTCATGGGGGATCACCTCCAGCGGGATCATTCGGGTTGGCTTGCATGCAATCCCCGCGCGATACGGGCAATTGCCGAGCTTTGAAAGGATTATCGGGAAAATGATCGCGCAGGCTATGCTACGAAGGCTTAATCCGCCGAAAGGCGTCAATTTTTCGCAGCCTGAATCCTTGTGCCGGCTGGCTGGTTCCCCAGGTGTGGCTTTTCGTGGGCGCCGCGCGGTTTACGGTCCGGCAACCCGACCCGTGTAGTCTCGGTCCGGAAAATTGTCCGCAACGGCGGGCATACAGCGAGAGCCGACACATGCTGACGATGCAGTTCCTGAACGAGATCCCGACCCAGTACCTGGTGTTCCTGGGCGGGCTGGCGATGGTGTGCGGCTATGCCATCGACTGGGCACTGGAGCGATCGGGCTTCGGCATCTTCGTGAACGTCGCGGTGTTCCTTGCCGGGGCGTTCGCGGCCTTTGTGGTGGCGGAGCATGCCGGCTACTACTTCTGGCGTGACGGCCTGCGCGTGATCATCGCCGGCATCGCGGGTGGCGCGGTGCTGTTCACCCTGCTTGCCGCGGCCAAGAACAAGATCCTGCCGTAGCACGGCAGCGCGAGAAGAAAGATCGACCGACAATGGCTAGAAAGTCCGGCAACGCTGGGGCGAGCTTTTTCGTTGTGAATTCGCCGGGAAAGCTGCGCATGCTCGGTTTCTTCTGGGCGATGGAACTCGTCGCGTCCGTGCTGTTTTTTGCAGGCGGCGTCTACATTTCGGGCCAGGATGCTGTGTTCGGCATGGTGATCGCGGCAATGTCCGCGTTCCTGTTTCCCACCTCGCTCGCCTTCCTGTCCGACATCCGCTTCCGCCTGGCCGATGCGCACCCGACGATCGAGGTGTCGCAGGCAGGATTCCTCGACCGGCGCCTGACGCGCGAACCGATCCCCTGGGACGAGATCGCCGGGGTTCCGTACTACTGGTACCGCCAGCGCTCGCTCGCGGTGATCCTCAAGGACCCCGGCAACGCGCGGCTGGCGCCGATCTTTGCACTGAAGTTCCAGGAATGGCTCGGGCGGATGCTGAACATGCCGGGCTATCCGGTCATCATCAGCGGCACCGACACCGATGTCCCTTCGCTCGAGGCCGCCATCCGGCGGTTCGCGCCGCACGTGGTGCGCGCGCCGTAGAGCGCGAGCGCGCTTCTGCCCCCTGAACCATCGTTGATGTTGCGCTGCAGCGGAAAATCCGGCTTTGATGGCGCCGGATACAGGCAACCGCAGGGCACACGATGAGCGACGACAAGGCAAAACGCGACAAGCCGTGGATCTTCCGCACCTACGCGGGCCATTCCACGGCGGCGGATTCAAACGCGCTCTACCGGGCCAACCTGAAGCGCGGGCAGACCGGCCTGTCGGTCGCCTTCGACCTGCCGACGCAGACCGGGTACGACTCCGATTCGCCGCTGGCGCGCGGCGAGGTCGGCAAGGTCGGCGTGCCGATTTCCCACCTCGGCGACATGCGGGCGCTGTTCGACGGCATCCCGCTTGAGACCATGAACACGTCGATGACTATCAACGCGACGGCGGCCTGGCTGCTGGCGCTGTATGTCGCGGCAGCCGACGAACAGGGTGCCGCGCGTCAGGCGCTTTCCGGCACGACGCAGAACGATATCATCAAGGAATACCTGTCGCGCGGGACCTACGTGTTCCCGCCGGTGCCGTCGATGAAGCTGACGACGGACACGATCGCCTGGACCTACCGGGAACTGCCGAAGTGGAACCCGATGAACGTGTGCTCCTACCACCTGCAGGAGGCCGGCGCGACGCCGGTGCAGGAGCTTGCCTTCGCGCTTGCCAACGCCATCGCCATCCTCGACGCGGTGAGGGAAAGCGGCGGCGTGCCGGAGGAAGATTTCCCGGCGGCGGTGGGGCGCATCTCGTTCTTCGTCAATTCCGGCATCCGCTTCGTCACCGAGATCGCCAAGATGCGCGCCTTCGTCGACCTGTGGGACGAGATCACGAAGGAACGCTATGGCGTCGAGGATGCCAAGTTCCGCCGCTTCCGCTACGGGGTGCAGGTCAATTCGCTGGGCCTGACCGAGCAGCAGCCGGAAAACAACGTCTACCGCATCCTGATCGAGATGCTGGCGGTGGTGCTGTCGAAGGATGCCCGCGCGCGCGCGGTGCAGCTGCCGGCGTGGAACGAGGCGCTCGGCCTGCCGCGCCCGTGGGACCAGCAGTGGTCGCTGCGCATGCAGCAGATCGTCGCCTACGAGACCGACCTGCTGGAATACGGCGACATCTTCGCCGGCTCCACGGAGATGAACCGCAAGGTGGAGGCGCTGAAGGACGAGGCGCGCGCCGAACTCAAGCGCATCGAGGAGATGGGCGGGGCGCTGGCGGCGATCGACAACAGCTACATGAAGCGGGCTCTGGTGGAATCCAACACGCGCCGGCTCGAGGCCATCGAGCGCGGTGAACTGCCGGTCGTCGGCGTCAACCGCTACGTGGAGACCGAACCTTCACCTCTTGCGGCCGGCGAGGGCGCGATCCTGACGGTGCCCGAGCATGTCGAGCGCGAGCAGATCGAGCGGCTGAACGCCTGGCGCGACAATCGTGACAACGCGGCTGTCGAAGCCGCGCTCGGCGAATTGCGCGCCGCCGCCCAGGAAGGCCGCAACGTGATGGAGCCGTCCATTGTCTGCGCCAAGGCCGGCGTGACGACGGGCGAGTGGGGCGAGACGCTGCGCGCGGTCCATGGCCAGTACCGGGCGCCGACGGGGGTCGGGCGCTCGGCGCGCGCCGACACCGACGGGCTCGACGAGGTGCGCGAGGCGGTCAACGCGGTATCGGCGAAGATCGGGCGCAGGCTGAAGATGCTGGTCGGCAAGCCGGGGCTGGACGGCCATTCCAACGGCGCCGAGCAGATCGCGGTGCGGGCGCGCGATGCCGGCATGGAGGTCGTCTACGAGGGCATCCGGCTGACGCCGGCGGAAATCGTCAACGCGGCGCTGGAGGAAAGTGTCCACGTCGTCGGGCTGTCGATCCTGTCTGGCAGCCATGTGCCGCTGGTGCGTGACGTGATGGAGCGGATGCGCAAGGCGGGGCTGGAGTCCGTTCCCGTCGTGGTCGGCGGCATCATCCCGAGCGAGGACGAGACCGCGCTCAAGGCGATGGGCGTCGCTGCGGTCTACACGCCGAAGGATTTCCGGCTCAACGAGATCATGGCCGACATCGTGCGCATCGTCGAAGCGGGGGCTGAACGCGCCGCCTGACGCGCGGCTGCGTCAGCCGGTGACGCGGACGACGACCGTGTGGATCTGCTGACCCTTCAGCGTGCGGAAGTGGCTTTCGCGCTCGTTGTGCAGGATCTCGATCTCGCCGCCGGCTTCCAGCTTCGCGAGCATCTTGGAAAAGCCGCCCCGGTCCCAGACCTTCCAGTAGACGGAGAAGGCGAACAGCCCGCCCGGCCTGATCGCCTTGAGCACGTGCGGGATGGCCTCGGCGCCGACATGGCCGTGCGTGAACAGGCCGGATGAAATCGCCGCATCGTAGGTGCCCGCCGGGATCGGCAGTGGCCTGGTGACATCGGCGCGGAAGAACTCTCCGTAGATGCCCTTGCCGCGTGCGCGCTCGATCATCTCGGGCGAGAAATCGATGCCGTCCACCTCCACCTTGCGGTGCGCCAGCAGCGCCTCGGCGGTCAGGCCCGTGCCGCAACCCACGTCGAGCACCCTGATTTCGCCTTCGGGCAGCAGCGGAGCGAGCGCGCGGGCTACGAAGTCCGGCGCCTGGTAGCCGAGCATGGCGACCAGCATCTTGTCGTAGGTTGCCGCCCAGATGCTGTAGAGCCCGCGGATCGCGCCCTTGCCCGTTTCGCGCACGAGCGCCTCCAGCTTGCCGAACGGCTTGCGTGGCGAGGCGGGCTCAGTGCGGGAGGAAAGACCGGTCATGACGGAATTCAACTAGCCTGTGAGCGCCGCGATGGCAAACGGGAATGGTGCGGGCATGTACGCAGCCGGCGAAAACGGGGGTAAGCGGCCGGCGGGTGTGGCATGGATTTATCAACCGCCGGCAACCGTGCAAAGTGCGGATCGCGGCCTAAAGTTCGCCGCGGCGCTTGCGTTCGGCGTCGTCCCATGTGGTCAGCGCCTGGTAGTCGGGCACGAAGCCAAGGCCCTTCTGCGCGTCCGAGGACACGGCCCGCTGCGAGGTAACCACGTCGATCAGCGCGGGCGCGTTCTTCAGTGCGCGTTCGATGGCCGCGGCAAGGTCCTTCGGGTCCTCGACGCGCTCGCCGTGGGCGCCCAGCGCGCGGGCCATGCCGGCATAGTCGGAGTGGCGCAGCGTGGTGCCGACGACGCGGCCGCCGTAGTTGAACTCCTGGTCGAAGCGCTCGATGTTCCAGGCGGCGTTGTTGGAGACGATGAACACGCACTTGGCGCCATGCCGCACGGCGGTGTCGATCTCCATGGCGTTGATGCCGAAGGCGCCGTCGCCGTTGACCGAGATGACCTGCCGGCCCGGGAAGGCGAGCGAGGCCGCGACCGCGTAGGGTACGCCGACGCCGAGGCAGCCAAAGGCGCCGGCGTCCATGTAGGTCTTCGCTTCCAGCCCGACGCGGGCGAAGCTCAGCAGGTCGCCGCCGTCGGCGATGGCGATGTAGTCGGGGGCCGCCTTTTCCTTGATGGCCTGGAAGATTGCCGCGGGATGGATGGCGCCATCCTCGCCGGTCTGCGGCGTGTCCTTCGGGCCGCTGCGCTGTTCGTGCTTTGCCCGCATGGCGCCGGTCCACTCGCGGTCGACGGCGGGCGGGCGATTTCCGGCGGCCTCGACAATGGCCTTCAGCGCCAGCGCGGGCGTCGCCAGCAGCTCCGGGTCGCCGCGGCGGTTGTCGAGCAGTTCGCCGGCGTTGTCGGCGATGCGGATGAAGCGGGCATCGGGGAACACGGCGGGCGAGCCGTAGCCCATCTGGTAGTCGAGCTTGCGGCCAATCACCACGACGAGGTCGGCCTGGTTCATCACCGCGCCGCGCATGGCGCCGACGAAGGCGGGATGGTCGGCCGGCACGAGGCCGCGGCTTTCCTGGGTGTCGAGGTAGAGCGCGCCGGAAGCATCGAGAAGCTGCACCAGTTCCTTCGACGCCAGCCTGGCACCGCGCCCGGTCATCACCAGCGGGCGCCTGGCGGACCAGATGGCATCGGCGGCGGCGGCCACGGCATCGACCTCGGGCGCGATGGCGCGCGCCGGCTTGGCGCGCATCCAGTCATCCAGCACCAGTTGATCAGGCACATGGGTGCGCAGCACGTCGGTCGGGATCTCGATGTAGACGGGACCGGGTTCGCCCATGTCGCCGAACGCCTTCGCGACGGCCTCGTCGAGCTCTCGGATGACCTGGTCGGCGACGCGGGCGGAGCGCGACTGGCGGCAGACGGGCTTCAGGATATCGACGTGGGGGATGTCCTGCAGCGGACCCATGTTGGCCTGCGGGCGCGAGGTGCAGCCGCCGATCAGCAACACCGGCATGCGCGCGAGGCTGGCGTTGGCCATGGCGGTGACGCAGTTGGTGACGCCGGGGCCGGCGGTGACCATGGCGACGCCGAGGGCGCCGGTCAGCTCGGCGTGGGCGTGCGCCATGTGGACGGCGGCGCCCTCGTCGCGCACGTCGACGATACGGATGCCATGCTTGGCGAGGTTGTCCCAGATTGGCTGGATGTGGCCGCCCTGCAGGCCGAAGACGCGGTCGACGCCGCGGGCTTTCAGGAATTCCGCGATGCGGGCCGCGCAGGCCTTGGGGTCGTTGTTGAGGTCGATTGCCTGGGGCTGCATGGGTGTTTCCTTTGTACGGGTGCGTGCTCTGGTTGGTGCGATCAGTTGGAAAACAGGTCGCGCAGTTCGCGATGCAGGATCTTGCCGGTTGCGGTGCGCGGCATCTGGTCCTCGGTGATGAAGGAGACCGAGCGCGGGCGCTTGTAGCCGGCGATGCGGTCGCGGCACCAATCGATCATCTCCGCTTCGCTGGCGTCGCTTCCCTCGTGCAGGATCACCACGGCGTGGACGCGCTCGCCCCACTTGTCGTCGGCAAGCCCGATGACGGCGACGTCGCGCACCTTCGGATTGGCGCCGAGCGCGGTCTCGACCTCGGAGGGGTAGACGTTCTCACCGCCGGTAATGATCATGTTCTTCTTGCGGTCGATCAGGCGGATGAAGCCGTGCTCGTCGCGCAGCGCCATGTCGCCAACGCTGCAGTAGTCGCCGCGGAAGGCTTCCGCCGTCTTGTCCGGCAGGTTCCAGTAGCGGTCGAAGGTGTAGGCGTTGCAGGAGTAGAGCTCGCCCGGCTCGCCGTCTGGGACGTCGTTGCCGTTCTCGTCGAGCAGGCGGACCGGCGCGGAGCCGATGCATTCGCGCCCGACCGTGCCGAGATGGTCGAACTGCTCGTGCGGGTGCAGCATCGTCACCCAGCCGGCCTCGCTGGAGCCGTAGAGCTCGAACAGGCCGGAGTTCGGGAACACGTCCATGATCTCGCGCTTGGTATCGGCGCGTGCCGGCGCGGACGAGATCATCAGCTTGCTGACACGGTCAAGGCTGTGGTCGCCGCGCCGCGCCTCGGGCTCGGCCAGCATCATGATGTAGTGGGTCGGCACCAGCGAGGTGAAGGTCGCGCCGATGCTTCCCAGCGTGTGCAGGCAGTGGCCGGGGTCGAAGCTCTTGCGCGAGTAGACCGTCGTCGTGGCGCCGCAGTAGCTGAAGGCGCCGAAGAAGTAGAGCGAGTTGGCGTGGCACATCGGCATGACGAGCAGGGCGTCGTCGCGCGCGTGCACGGCCAGCTCGATCTCGGTGACCAGCGACAGCAGCGCGCCGGCGCGGTGGTTGCGCACGACGCCCTTCGGTTTGCCGGTGGTGCCGGAGGTGTACATCAACGTCCACGGGTCCGTCGGGGCGACAGGAACGTCAGGTTCGCTGTCGCGGGCCGCCGCGATCGCGTCCTCGTAGCCGCGCCAGCCGGCCGGCGGCGTTGCACCGAAGTGCAGGTAGCGTGCGGCGGGGATGTCGAGGTGATCGCGAACTTCCTCGATGATCGCATGCAGGCCGTCCTGCGCGATGATGGCGGACGCACCGGAATCGGCGATGACGTAGGCGACTTCGGCTGCAACGAGGCGGAAGTTGATTGGCACGACGACGGCGCCCGCCTTGGCGGCGGCAGCGTATATTTCCGTCCATTCGACGCAGTTGTAGGCGAGCACGGCCACGCGGTCGCCCTTGGCAAGGCCGATGCCGGCGAAGCTATTGGCGAGCCGGCAGGCGCGCGCGTTCCACTGCGCGAAGGTCATCGAGCGTTCGAGGTCGCGGGCGCCAATCTTTTCCGGCCGCAGTCGAGCATGCACGGACAGCATTTGGCCGAGGTTCAGCAGGTCTTTCATGAGGCAATGCTCCGATGCGCCGGATCGTGGCGAGTGCTGAAGTCTTCGGCGAGGCGGTTGGCGGCGCCGTGGACGTGTTCGGCCGCGAGGCGGCCGGCGCGCCCGGCGTCGCCATCGAGGATCGCGGCGAGGATCGCCTCGTGCTGCTGCCAGATGGAGGGGCCCGGCGCGGCGTGGCGCAGCACCTCGCCCATGACGCGGCGCAGGTAGTGCCAATGCAATTCCGCAGTCGGGCCGAGCAGCGGGTTGCCCGAGACCTCGTAGATGAAGGTGTGGAAGGCGACATCCTCGCTGACCATGGCGGAGAGGTCGCCGGCCGCCACGGCGGCGCGGCCGGCCTTCAGGATTGCGTTGCCGCGGCTGGCGATGCGGGCGGCGGCTGGGGAGGATGTGGCCTGCTGCGCGGCAAGGCGCGCGGCTAGCTCGTCGAGGCAGGCGCGGATGTCGTAGCGCTGGCGCATCTCGTCGAGGTCGAGGGGAGCAACGATGAGGCCGCGCGCGCCCTGTTCGCGCACGATGCCGTGGTTCCTGAGCAGGGCCATCGCCTGCTGCACCGGCTGGCGGGACACGCCGAGACGCGCGGCAAGTTGCTCCTGCACGAGGTGCGTGCCGGGCTCGAGGGCGCCGGAACAGATGTCATCGACGATGGCGCGATAGACTTGCTCGGCGAGGCTTGGTTGAGGCGTGAGTAGCTTCATTATTGAACTCCGAATTCAGAATTCAATACATCGAAACGAGCGAAATCGCAAGAGCGAAGGGAGTCGATGGTGCGGGCTGCGGTGCGTGGGTTCGGAGCGGTGAGGGGTATTGCTGCTTGCAGGCAAACCGGTCGCCGGCCTGTTGCCGGTCCAGACGTGCAAACGCCCCCGCCTGACCTTGCCGGACAGTGTCGGGGGCGCCGCCTCCCTGTTGTTGATTTGACTGTAGCGCGGGCGGCTTAAACAAGGTTCAAGAAACATGCTTTCGGCGTTTTAACCTGAAGGGGGCGTAAACGCCGGCACCGCGTGTGCGTGGCCCGCCTGCACGGGTGCGGGTCGCCAGCGGGGCGAAAGCGCAGTATGGGAACTGGTGGCGGGCCGCGCGCGGCGGCCCTTGCCACGTCGCAGAAAGTCTCACGTGCTCGAAACCGTAATCTCCATCGTTCTGCCGGTGTTCGGCCTCGTCGGCCTCGGCTTCGTGCTGGGGCGCATCGGGTTCTTTCCCGAGGGTACGGGCCGGGGATTGGAGAACTACCTCTACCGGTTCGCGCTGCCGCTGCTGATATTCAACGCGATCTCCAAGGCCGACCTGCCGGACGAACCCAACTGGGAACTGTGGATCGCCTATTTCGCCGGCATGTATTCGGCCTGGGCGCTGTCGCAGCTCTCGTTGCGTGCGATGGGCCATGAGCGCGCCATCGCCGTCATCGGCGGGTTCACGGCGGCCTTCTCCAACATGATGATGATCGGTATCCCGCTGGTCGTCTCGGCCTTCGGCAAGGACGGGCTGATCCCGTTCTTCATGCTGGTTTCCGTCCACCTGCCGATCGCCGCGCTGCTGGCGACGCTGATGATCGAGGGGCAGGGCGCGGGCGGAAAGGGAGCGGCCATCGCCAAGACGCTCGCGGGGCTTGCGCGCAACCCGATCCTGATCGGCCTTGCGGTCGGGCTTGTCTTCAATCTCGGCGGGTTCGCGCTGCCGAAGATCGCGGACCAGATGGCGAGCTGGATCGCAGAATCGGCGGTGCCCTGCGCGCTCGTCGCCATGGGGCTTGCGGTGCGCCGCACGGGGCTGGGCGAACTCTCCGGCGCGCTCGGGCTGGTCACGTTCGCCAAACTCGTCGTGCATCCGGCCATCGTCTACGTGCTCGGGCACTGGGTGTTCGACCTGCCGCCGCTGTGGGCCAATGTCATCGTGCTGGTCGCAGCCTGTCCGCCGGGCCTCAACGCCTACCTGATCGCGCTGCCCTATCCCAAGGCGATCCCGCTGGCGTCGGCCGGGGTGAGCCTGGCGACCGGGCTTGCGGTGATCTCGGTCTCGGCATGGCTCGCCTTCCTGCTGGCACACTAGGTGTGAAGCACACGGTGCAGCGCGCCGGGGGCATTCATTTCGGTGACAACAGCCACGTCTCCTCGGCGCCGCTGCACTTCTGCGCAAGGCGGCCGGATATCGGCGCACTTTCCAGCAGCTCCACGACGTAGCGATCGCCATACATCCTCTCGATCTCGGCGCCGGGAACCGAGAAGGGCGGCCCTTCCATCGTCGCCTGGTCGTAGTCGAAGGAGACCAGCAGTTGCGGTGCGGCTGCGGTGAGGCCGATGAGATGGGGCGCGTAGTCCCTGCGCATCGCATCCGGCAAGGCGACGAGGGCGGCGCGATCGTAGACCGCGTCGACCGGCCCGGGGTGTGCGTCGGTCAGCTTGAAGAAGTCGCCGACGAAGACCGCGATGCTGCCATGCGCGTAGCAGGTGAAGTCGCCGATAGGCTCGATTGCAGGAGATACGCCGAGCTCTTCGAAGAGTTCCGTCACGGCGATTTCGCTGAGCTCGATGCCGACGACGCGATGGCCGTGGGCGAGGAGCCAGCCCAGGTCGCGCGACTTGCCGCACAGCGGTACGAAGATGCGGCTGCCGGGTTTCAGGTCAAGCCGCGCGAAGTGCTTCACCAGCAGGGCGTTGGGTTCGCCCTCATGGAAGCTGATCTTCCGCTCGGTCCACCGCGACGTCCAGAAGTCGTGATCCATGATCGCTCCCGTATGTTGCGCCGCGTGTCAGCCGGCTTGCGCAAAGCCGAGCCTTGCGCGGATGTCGCGTGCGCTCTCGCCTGCCTCGCGCAGGGCGGCAAGGGCGAGGCTGCCGCGCGACTTCGACAGCTTCTCGCCATCCTCGCCGGCAATCAACCGGTGGTGCCGGTAGCGCGGCGGGACAAGGCCGAGATGATGCTGCAAGAGCCGGTGCAGGCCGGTTGCCTGCGCCAGGTCCTGGCCACGCACGACATCGGTGACGCCCTGAACGTCCTCGTCGACGACGCCGGCGAGGTGGAAGCTTGCGGGCGCATCCTTGCGCACGATGACGAAGTCGCCCCAAACGGAAGGATCGCGCGACACACGGGTCGTCCGGGTGGCCGTCTCGTCGGGAAATTCCTCGTAGGCGAGATCATCGACGCTCACGCCGTCCAGGGCGCGGGCCATGTCGATGCGCCAGGCGTGCGGTTCGCCTGCGGCGATGCGGCCGGCGACTTCGCCGTCAGGCGCATCGCGCCAGATGCCGGGATAGTGCGGCGAGCCGTCCGGGTCGCGCGGCCAGGCCTCGCCGGTCGCCTCGATGTGCGCGACGGCTTCGGCGATCTCGCTGCGCGAGGCAAAGCAGGGATAGAGCAACCGCTTCTGCCTCAGTGTCCTGGCGGCTTTATCGTAGAGAGGGAAGTGGTCCGATTGCCGGCGTGGGGGTTCGTCGAAGGCGATGCCGAGCCAGTCGAGGTCGGCGATGATGGAAGCCTCGAACTGCGGCCGGCAGCGGGTCGTGTCGGTATCCTCGATGCGCAGCAGCAGGCGCCCGCCGGTTTCCCGGGCGAGCCTTTCGTTCAGCAGCGCCGAATAGGCGTGGCCGATGTGCAGCGTGCCCGTCGGGCTCGGCGCAAAGCGGAAAACGGGTTGCCCGGAACGGCGGTCTCGGTGTGAAGCGGTCATGCGAAGGCCGTGTCTACCATGTGCGCGCGCCGTGTTGCATGGTTGTTTGCAGTGCTGAAGGAAGGTGCCGAAAAGGCCATGACCGTGAAGTTGACCCACCTGCACAGCGACGAGGATCTCGCGCACGCGCTGGAGCATCTCGCCGGGAGCGATCCGGGCATGCGCGATGCGCTCGCGCAATGCGGTGTGCCGCCGCTGCGCCGGCGTGCGCCGGGCTTTGCGGGCCTGGCCGCAATCGTGACGGGGCAGCAGCTGTCGACCCACGCGGCGCGCTCGATCTGGGCGCGTCTGGAAGACGCGCTGGGGGTCGTCAGCGCGCAGGCGGTCGGTGCGAGCGACGACGCGGAGCTTGCGGCCTGCGGCCTGTCGCGGCCGAAGATTCGCACGCTGCGCGCCATTGTAGAGGCGGTCGAAAACGGCACTCTCGACTTCGCCCGGCTCGAAGGGGCGCAGGACGAGGGCGTGCATGCCGAACTGACGGCGATCAAGGGGATCGGCCCGTGGACGGCGGACATCTTCCTGCTGTTCTGCCTGGGGCGCGCGGATGCCTGGCCCGCCGGCGACCTGGCGCTGATGGAGGCGATACGGCTGCTGCGCGGCCACGACGAACGGCCGCGCGGCGAGGACTGCGTCGGCTTCGCAGACTGCTGGCGGCCCTACCGCGGCGCGGCGGCGCACCTGCTGTGGGCCTACTACGCGGTGGCCAAGGGGCGTTCGGGCGTGCCCGACGCAGCCGGCAGGTGATGTGCGAAGCCTTGCAGGCGGCAGGGCATCTGCGATAGGCGAAGGACGATGCGTTCGCGCGCAACCGGCAACACGACAGGTGAACGCCCATGGTGCTCGATCTCGACGGGCCGAGAATGCCCCCCGCCAATGGCCGCCCGGCGCGGCGGCTGGTCATTTTCCTGCACGGCTACGGGGCGGACGGCAACGACCTGATCGCGCTTGGCCAGCAGTGGGCGCAGATCCTGCCCGACACCGCCTTCGTCTCGCCGCATGCGCCCGAGCCCTGCGGGATGCCCGGCGCCGCGGGTGGGCGGCAGTGGTTTCCGCTCACCTTCCGCGACCCGAACGAGTACTGGCGCGGCGTCTCGCAGGCCCGCCCGGTCCTCGACCGCTTCATCGACCGCGAGCGCGACCGGCTGGGCCTGAGTGATGCCGACGTGGCGCTGGTCGGGTTCAGCCAGGGCACGATGATGGCGCTTCACGTCGGCCTGCGCCGGCCGCAGCAACTCGCTGCGATCGTCGGCTACTCCGGCGCGCTCGCCGGCGGCGAACACCTGAAGGACGAGCTGGCGCAGAAGCCGCCGTTGCTGCTGATCCACGGCGACCGCGACGACGTGTTGCCGGTGCAGATGCTCTTCATGGCGCTGCAGGCACTGGCCGACGCAGGGATGGCCGCCGAGTTCCACGTCTCGAGCGGCATCGGGCACGGCATCGACGGCGAGGGCTTGCGCATGGGCGGTCACTTCCTGGCGTCGGCGTTCTCCGCTCCGCGCTGAACGGAGAGCCAGCCCTCCGCAATCAGCCCGATACGCGGGCCGCTTTCCCGGCTTCACAAGGCTGACACACCGCATATACTATATGTCGTTGTCCGAATTTCGCGGCTCACAAGACCGGGATCGGTCGAGGCCGCGACTGCTGTACAATGCGGGAGTGCGGCTTGAACGTGGCTGTTTCACCCAGTGCCTGTCCGGCCTTGGTGCTGAATGCCGACTATCGGCCGCTCAGCTATTTTCCGTTGTCGCTGTGGGGGTGGCAGGACGCCGTCAAGGCTGTGTTTCTCGACCGCGTCAACATCGTCTCCGAGTACGAGCGCACCGTATGCAGTCCGACGGCGAGCATCCGCCTGCCGAGCGTCGTGTCGCTGAAGACCTATGTGCGCCCGGCGCGCCATCCGGCGTTCACGCGCTTCAACGTGTTCTTGCGCGACCGCTTCTCCTGCCAGTATTGCGGGGCGACGGAAGACCTCACCTTCGACCACGTGATCCCGCGCGCGCATGGCGGGCAGACGACCTGGGACAACGTCGTTGCCGCGTGCTCGCCGTGCAACCTGCGCAAGGGTGGACACCTGCCGCGAGACATCGGCATGCACCCGATGCAGAAGCCGTTCCGGCCCAGCGTCGGCGACCTGCACCGCAACGGCCGGCTGTTCCCGCCCAACTACCTGCACGAGAGCTGGCTCGACTTCCTGTACTGGGACACGGTGCTGGAGCCGTAGGTCGCGAGTCCGGCTCTACGGCATGCGCACGACGGCGCGCGCGGCAAGGCCGGCGGCGGCAAGCGACGCCAGCACGTTCCAGCCGGCCAGAGACAGGCCGAGGATGCGGATCGGCGCCTCGTCGCAGCGCACGACGGTTGCCCCCTCAAGCTGGTTGATGAGATCGCCGACGGTTCCCGCCGAGCCGGCGCCGGCGCCGGTGCACGTGGTCGGCCCGGCCCAGAAGCCCCACTCGACGCCGGCATGGTAGGCGGCAAGGCCGGTGCTGACGAGCATGGCGACAAGGAAACCCGCCATCGCGAGTTTCGCCATGAGGGTGGCGGCCGGCATGCGGGAGGCCGCCACCGCTAGCCCGATCGCGCCCAGCGGGATGCCAATGTAATAGGGGATGCGCTCGATGAGGCAGAGCGGGCAGGGCGCGAGTCCGCCGATGATCTGGAACCCCCAGGCGCCGACGATCACCGCGAGCGCGATGGCGAGCGCAAGCAGAGCCGTTGGCCGCCATGGCCGCGGGCGCCAGTGCTGCCGGGGATGTCCTGTTGTCATCGGGCGCGCTCCTCCCACCCGTTTATCGCGTCACACGAGGTAGCGCGCAACGACAAATCCGCCGAGCAGCAGGATCACGAACACGGTGAACAGCAGGCCGAGCCGCTTCTCGATGAAACTGCGGATGGGCGGGCCGTAGCGGTACAGCAGGCCCGCGACAATGAAGAAACGCAGGCCGCGCGCCACGACGCTTGCCAGCGCGAAGACCGGCAGGCCAAGGCCGGTGGCGCCGCTGGCGATGGTGATGACCTTGTAGGGAAAGGGGGTCAGGCCGGCGACCAGAACGATCCACGCGCCCCACTGGTTGTAGCGCTCGGCGAAGCTCTCGAACTTGCCGGCGTAGCCGTAGAACTCGAGGATCGGCTGGGCGACCTGCTCGAACAGCAAGGCGCCGATGGCATAGCCGGCAAACCCGCCGATGACGGAGGCGGCGGTGCAGATCAGCGCATAGGCGATCCACTTCGCCCGCTCGGCGAGCACCATCGGGATCAACACCACGTCGGGCGGGATCGGGAAGAAGGAGCTCTCGGCAAAGGACACGCCCGCCAGGCCCCAGGTGGCCCTGGGGTGGGCGGCGATGGCCATCGTCCAGTCGTAAAGGCGGCGCAACATGCGAGCGGTCTAGCGGGAGGCCGGGCGCGTGTCCATCGGCAAATGCATCAGTTGGCGCGGGTAACGCAACGAAGGCGCGTTGACGCCCGAGCGCGCGTCGGCTAAGTCCGGCAGCCGTGCCCCAGTGGCGGAATTGGTAGACGCGGCAGACTCAAAATCTGTTGCCTTCACGGGCGTGCTGGTTCGAGTCCGGCCTGGGGCACCACTTTCCGGTTTTTTGCGGTCCGATACGGCTTCGATTCGTCCGGAATTTCTCATTCAAATCAATGGCATGTTGGTTCATGCGGTCCGAGGCGGTATAAGGCCATCCGGCGGAGTTGTTGGTATCGTACCAACACATTCACGCCCTTTCGTTCATGGGATGTTCGATGAAGAGACGCTGCTTTGACCAACGGGAAATCGACGAACAAGCTGAGTGATGCGCTGCTGCGGTCATTGAAACCGGGGGACCGTCTGCGGAAATAGTCCGATGGCGGAGGGCTTCAGTTCTGGTTGATGCCGAACGGCTCCCGGCTCTGGCGGCTGGCGTATCGCTTCGGCGGCAAGCAGAAGCTCATGGCGCTCGGCGATTACCCGGCGGTGACGTTGTCGGATGCAAGGAAGCGGCGCGATCAGGCGCGGCGGCTGATTTCCGAAGGCATCGATCCGATCTAAGTCCGCAAGGCCGACAAGCGCGAGGCGGAGGCGGTCAAGCTGACCTTTGCCGACATCGCGGCTGAATATCCCCAGAAGGTCGAGAGGGAAGGGCGATCGGAAGCCACCCTCGTCAAACTCCGCTGGTACGTCTCGCTGGCGTCGAAGAAACTCGGAAGGCTGCCGCTCAACCAGATTTCCCCGTCGCTAGTGCTTGCAACCCTTCGCCCAGTGGAGGCGCGCGGGAACTACGAAACCGCCCAGCGCATGCGGTCGACGATCAGCCGCATTTTCCGCTACGCGGTGGCGACTGCACGCGCGGAAAGCGATCCTGCGCAGCCGTTGCAGGGTGCGTTGACCACGCCGAAGGTGACGCACCGTGCTGATATCCTGAACCCGATCGACTTCGGGGCCATGTTGCGCGCGATCGACGACTATCGCGGGCAGCCGTCGACGCAGATTGCGCTCAGGCTCATGGCCTACCTGTTTCCGCGTCCCGGCGAGTTACGGCAGGCGCGATGGGAGGAGTTCGATCTTGATGCAGCGCTTTGGACGACACCTGCCGAACGGCCAAAAATGCGCCGAGAACACCGCAAGCCGTTGCCGAGCCAAGCCATCGACCTGTTACGCGAGTTGCAGGACCTGACCGGCTTCGGAACGCTTGCATTTCCGGCGACAAACTCAGTCAAACGTCCGATGAGCGAAAACACGCTCAACGCGGCATTGCGGCGGCTTGGCTACACGAAGGATGAAGTCACGTCCCATGGCTTCCGTGCCACCGCCAGCACACTGCTGAACGAGAGTACGCGCTGGAGCCGTGATGCGATCGAACGCGAGTTGGGCCACGTCGAGGGCAATGACGTGCGCCGTGCCTATGCCCGTGGCGAGCATCTGGATGAGCGCAGGGCGATGATCCAATGGTGGGCTGATCGCTGCGATGCTTTGCGTGACGGCGGAACTGTTGTTCGCCTCGATGGTCGTCCATAGTTCATTTGTCTAGAAAGGTGGCTGTCAGCATTCACGAAGCCGGTTTGAAGCGGTCAAGGTGTGGAGATAGTTTTTCTTGGAAGATATATATTTCTGGCGCCTCTCGGAGGAACTAACCATTGTTCAAGCCGCTCTCTTGGTGGCGGGTGAAGATCCTTCTACGGCCGCAGAATATGTTGAAGGTTGGGAGGTTGAGAAACGACCACCTCGTTATGAAGCCGCGAAATACGCTATCAAGAATGCTTTGCGGGGCGGTCGGGTCAAAGGGCGCCTGGTTCAAGAAATCGAATATGACCAGAACGGCAATTTTTCCGATTACGTAGAGGGCTCAGTCGATATTCGCGCTTCCGTCATGGAAATAGATTCACTGCGCGATTGGCTTAGAGACAGGGGATTTACTGGGGGATTTTTCTTTCCGGATTCCGAAGCAACTCCCGGCTATCTCGATCCGAGCAACGAACGCTATGCCCCGAAATTGGCAGCAGCGGTGCGTGCATGGATTGCGACCGACGACCCGAAGGCGTTAGCGGGCCGGCACCCCAAACAGGCACTGATGAAATGGCTTCGGGAGAATGCGGCAACCTTTGGTTTGACCGATGACGACGGGAATCCTTCCGAGAGCACGCTCGATGAGCAAACTGGAAACTGACCGGCGGCGCACCGAGAACACCTGGGCAGGACTGAGAGAGGCTCCATCAATGATGGAGACGACACGACGTGAGCCCCGACTTACCTCCAGCCTAGACGAAAGTCTGGGGTCCTTTTGCCCCGCTCCCCAACCTTGGAACGCCGCCGGCTGGAATTGGGCGCTCTTTGCTAGAATCTATCAACTCCAAGATTCCATCAATGTTTCAAATGCATAGATTGCATCTATAAATTTCAAATATGCCTTGCCGCCACTTATTGTCTCGCGAGGTACGCGCGATGCTGCGCAGTGAAGGGAGACCAGGCATGACCGAGGACATGCTCCATGTGATGGAGTGGCACAATGGCGAGAAGGACTATTCACCCTTCTCGGACGCGGAAATGAAGCGGCGCCAGAACGATGTGCGCGGCTGGATGGCAAAGAATGACGTCGATGCGGCGCTGTTCACCTCCTACCACTGCATCAACTACTACTCGGGCTGGCTGTACTGCTATTTCGGCCGCAAGTACGGCATGGTCATCACGCCGGACAGTGCGACGACCATTTCGGCGGGCATCGACGGCGGTCAGCCGTGGCGCCGCAGCTTCGGCAACAACGTCACCTACACCGACTGGCGGCGCGACAACTACTTCCAGGCGGTGCGTCAGCTCACGCCGGGGGTAAAGCGTCTCGGCATCGAGTTCGACCATGTCTCGCTCGACCTACGCAGCCAGCTCGAGGCCGCGCTGCCGGGCGTGGAGTTCGTCGATGTCGGCCAGCCCTCGATGTGGATGCGCACCATCAAGTCGGCGGAAGAGCAGAAGCTGATCCGCGAGGGCGCGCGGACCTGCGACGTCGGCGGTGCCGCGGTCGCTGCCGCGGTCAAGGCCGGCGTGCCCGAGCACGAGGTGGCAATTGCCTCGACCAACGCGATGATCCGGGAAATCGCCAAGTCGTTCCCGTTCGTCGAACTGATGGACACCTGGACGTGGTTCCAGTCAGGCATCAATACCGACGGCGCTCACAACCCGGTCACCAACCGGGCGATCCGGTCGGGTGACATCCTCTCGCTGAACTGCTTCCCGATGATCTTCGGCTATTACACAGCGCTGGAACGGACCATGTTCTGCGATCACGTCGACGATGCCAGTCTCGACATCTGGGAAAAGAACGTGGCGGTCCACAGGCGCGGGCTGGAACTGATCAAGCCTGGTGCCAAGTGCAACGAGATCGCGCTCGAACTGAACGACATGTACCGGCAGTGGGACCTGCTCAAGTACCGTTCGTTCGGCTACGGCCACTCGTTCGGCGTTCTGTGCCACTACTACGGGCGAGAGGCAGGCGTCGAGCTGCGCGAGGACATCGAGACCGAACTGAAGCCCGGCATGGTTGTTTCGATGGAGCCGATGGTGATGCTTCCCGAAGGCGTGCCCGGCGCAGGCGGCTATCGCGAGCACGACATCCTGATCGTGACAGAGGATGGTGCGGAGAACATCACCGGCTTCCCGTTCGGGCCGGAGCACAACATCATCAGGAACTGATCGACAAGGTTGCGCACGGCGTCATGGGCCCGGCCGTGTGCCGGGCCCTTTTTTCTTTTGTCTGACGAAAAGGTTCTGCGGGCGTGCGACCGAAGCGGCAACTGCCCAATGGCGCCGCGAAAAAGGAAGGACCCGCAATTCGTTTGATTGCGGGCCCTGAAGGCGATGGCGGGGAGGGGGATTTCCTTGCCCTTTACGTCACGGAGAACTCCGCACGAAGCGCGTTGACGATTCCGCCGGTGCAGACCTCCAGAAGGATCTCGCCCTTTTCGGGCGACGCTTCCCTAGGTGATGAAAGGGTGCCGCTGGGAGGCGTCCACTCGGGCTTCACCGGATAGACGTCATAAGGCGGAAAGCTGGGTGGCTCATGATCGATGGCGCGTTCGATTTCGACCAGCTCGGGATGCAATGCCATCATCAGCGAGGTTTCCAGCACCCCTCCGTGTTCCAGGTCCCAGCCGGTGAAGCCGTTGGGGTAGAGACGCGCAATGGTCGCTGCGTCGACGAAATCCCAGTAGGACAGCACGACGATCTTCATGTCATCGATGCCATCCCAGCGCAGCTCGCGCAGCGCGAGATCGATGCCTTCGACGATGAACCAGGAATTCTCGAAGTGCCCGTTCACGAGGCAGATGCGCCGCACGCCGTGACGGGCGAATTCCTTGATCACGTCGCGCAGGGCGGAAACCAGCGTGGCGCCGTCGAGGCTGGTCGTGCCGGGAAGATGATTTCCGCCGCCGGACTTCTGATGGGACTTGTAGCCATAGGTGAATGGCGGCGCGACCAGCGCGCCGACCGCCTCGGCGACCCGGCGGGCAAACTCGGTCGGCAGGAGCACGTCGACATGCATCGGCATGTGGTGGCCGTGCTGTTCCATCGATCCGATCGGGATCAGGATCGGCGTGGCGCCGCCGCGCACGCGGCGGTCATAGTCCGGCCAGGCAAGCTCTGCGGCAAAAGGCGTCTGACGCGACATCGTGGCTCCCTCGCATCTGCAACGGTGCCGGGAGTCTATTTCAGGCTATCCACATTTTATAAATTTATTATACTGATGCCCGCATTGGAGATTGTAATCTTTCGATGACGAGATCGATCATCAACCTGCAAACCGATCTGCTGCGGACCTTCGTCGCGGTGGTCGACCTTGGAGGCCACACGAAGGCGGGCGACGCGCTGGGCCGAAGCCAGCCGGCGATTTCCCTGCAAATGCGCCGGCTGGAGGAATTGATCGGGGCCGAGCTTCTCATCCAGGAAGGCCGGAACCTGCGTCTGACTGCCGATGGCGAGGTTCTGCTCAGCCACGCCCGGGAGCTGCTCAGGCTCAATGACGAGGTGGTCGGTTATTTCCAGCGCAACGCCGTGGCGGGGGTGCTGCGGATCGGGTTGCCCAGCGACTATGCGGTTGCCTTCCTGCAAGGCGAACTGACGAAATTCTCGCGCAGTTTTCCCGATGTCACGCTCGAAATCCATTGCGACTGGAGCCGCGACATACTCGATCAACTGCATTCCGACGAACTGGACATCGCGATAGCAATGACCGCGACGAAAAGCGTTCCCTATCTTTCGCGGGCATGGATCGAGAGGCCGATCTGGGCGGCTGCAAGGGATTTTGCCGTCGAGCCAGGAGCGCCCGTGCCGCTGGCAGCCCACCCTGAAGGCTGCGACTACCGCGCACGGATGATCCAGGCGCTCGACGCCGCCAAGATGCGCTGGCGGATCACCTACACCGGGCCGGGGATCTCCGGACTGCAGAACGCTGTGCTCAACGGTTTCGGCATCAGCGCACTGACCCGGCCGACCCTGCTCGAAGGCATGCGCGTGCTGGACGAAAAGGACGGTTTTCCGCCGCTGGAGGAAATCCGTGTCGGTCTTTTCTACAAGCACCCTCGCCTGTCGGAGGCCGGGCTCAAACTGGTGAATTTCCTGGTGGCACAGCTCGATGCGGCCAGCCTGGCCGGTCAACCCGGCCTGGGCGAGGCCCTCGCATCAGGCGCATGAGGTTTATAAATAAGACGATTACAAGAATAAATTTCTCTAATGAAAATCTCGTTCCTAGTATGACCGCAGTCCGGGTTGCCTCCGGATTCTTTCTTGCGAGGGAGGAGAGAGATGCCCCGATTTACACCATATGCCGCCAGCACCACGCGGCGCACTTTTCTCAAGGGCGCCACGGCGCTTGCCACCGGCGCGCTGGCGACGCCGTTCCTGAACCGGCGGGCGTTTGCAGAGCCGACAGAGATCACCATGCTCGCCTGGTACGGGCACGCGGAACCGGATGTGGTTGCCGAGTTCGAAGCCGAGCACAACGTCAAGTTCAAGTCGAAGTACTATACCGGCGGCGACAACATGCTGGGCCTGATCGCCCAATCGCCTCCCGGCACCTACGACCTCATCCTGTCGGACGCTGAATACGTCCAGCAGCTCAACGCAGCCGGCTACATCGAGAAGCTCGACCCGGCCGACTATGCGTTCGACGAGTATTTCCCGGAATTCCAGCAGTTCCCCGGCCACTGGAGCGGCGGTGAACTGTATTCCGTCTTCACCCGCTTCGGGTTCCTCGGTGTCGCCTACAATACCGATGCCATCACCGAGAAAGAGGCGTCGTCCTATCGGGTCTACTGGCTTGAGAAGCTCAAGGGCAAGGTCGGGCATTTCGACTGGCACCTGCCCAACCTCGGCCAGATGAGCCTGCTCAACGGCAACGCGAGCCCTTACGACATCGACGGTAACGCATGGGAGAAGGTGAAGGAAACCACCATGTCGCTGCGCTCGCAGGTCGGCGGTTTCTTCGACTACGGCGGCACCTTCTCGTCGCTGGAGAACGGTCAGATGCTGAGCGTTGCCGGCATCGGCGACTGGATCACCGGCGTTCTGGAGAAGAACGGCGCCCACGTTCGCACGGCGATCCCCGAAGAGGGCGGATTGCAGTGGACGGAATCCTTCTCGATCGGCAAGGGCTCGCAGAAGGCCGATCTGGCGAAGAAGTGGATCCAGTACATCACGTCGGCCCGCGGCCAGGTCCGTTCGGCAAACATGGCCGCCTATCCGGCGATGATTCCGAACAAGAAGGGCTGGGAACTGCTGGCCAAGGAGACGCCGGAAGAGGCCAAGCGCCAGGGCATGCTGCTCGGCGAGTCCAACGTGATGGACCTGATCCGCGGCGGGCGTATCAAGTATCGCCAGCTTCCAGTGCAGCAGAGCTTGGAGGACTGGAACGACTTCTGGTCGGACTACAAGGGCTCCTGAGTTCCATGGGGCTGCGGGCGGGCCGAGCATGGCCCGCCCGGCAGCGGCCTGAAGCGCAATTCGGGGAAGGTGCGATCTGATGCGCAAATCAATCACACTCTACGGGTTGACCTTCTCGCTGCCGCTCCTCGTTTGGCAGCTGCTGTTCTTCCTGTTCCCGCTGGTCTTTCTCATCGCGCTGAGCTTCTGGACCGTGAAGAACTTCCGGCTGCAGCCGGATTTCGATACGGCCAACTGGGTGAGGATGTATGGCCGCGAAGTCTTCTGGCAGGCCTACTTCCTGACGCTGGCCCTTGCGGCATCCGCCTCGGTCATTGCCAGCGTTCTGGCCTTTCCCTGCTCCTATGCGATAGCTTTCAAGTTTTCAGAGACCGCGCGGCGCTGGTCGGTGTTCCTGATGGTGATACCGTTCTTCACCAGCTACATCGTTCGGGTCTATTCTTGGCAGGTCTTCCTGTCGGATAACGGAATCATCAATGCCGCGCTTGCCTGGGTCGGGCTTGGCCCGTTCGGCATGCTCAACACGACCTTCGGCACGATGATCGGCTATCTGACACTGTCCTTCCCGCTGGTCGTGCTGCTGCAGCTGTTCAGCCTGATGTTCATTGACCGCACGCTGATCGAAGCGGCGCACAATCTGCGCTGCGGCCGGCTGCGGACGGTCTTCGAGGTCGTCATCCCCTCCGCCAAGGTCGGCCTGGTGATCGCGGCCCTGTTCTGCTTCATCCTGACGTTCGGCGATTTCGTGAGCCCGCTCTATCTGGGCGGCGGCGATCCGCCGACGCTGTCGATCCTGATCACCGATACGACCAAGTCGGGTCAGCAGTGGCCGCGGGCCGCGGTGATTGCGCTGACCATGATCGCGACCTTGCTGACCGTCGCATTCGCAGCGATCGGTTATGCCTACCGGGGGCGTGGAAGATGAGCGATTTCAACCGCAATCCGCTGATCGACTGGGCGCTGAAGCTCTATGCCCTGCTGGCGTTTGCCTTCGTCTTTGCCCCGATCGCGGCGAGCTTCGTGTTCTCCTTCAACGAGGACCGTTTCCCCTCGCTGCCGCTGGGCGGCTTTTCGACCAAGTGGTACGTGGCGGTCGCCACCGATCCGCTGGTTTGGGAAGGGCTGCAGAACACGCTGGCGGTGGGGCTCACGGTCTCGATCGTGGCAACCGCACTCGGGTTCGGCGCGGCCTATACAGACTTCCGCTACCGCTTCTTCGGCAAGCCGGTCTATCTCGCGTTGGCGCTGCTGCCGCCGACAATCCCGGTCGTCATCCTGGGCCTTGCCATGCTCGCCTTTCTGTCGCGGGTCGAGCTCTCGGGGCACGGCTATTCGGTGATGATCGCCCATGTGGTGATGTGCGCTCCCTTCGCGATGGCAATCATCCGTCTTCGTCTTTCGCAAATGGACCCGGACCTCGAAGCCGCCGCCTGGAACCTTGGCGCGTCGGAATGGGGGGGCATGCGGCATGTGATCCTGCCGTTCACCCGGCCAGCGATCTTCGCCGCGCTGTTCATCACCATGGCGGTTTCCTTCGACGAGTTCGCCGTAGCGTGGTTCGTCTCGGGTCTGAACGAGACACTGCCGGTGAAGGTTCTTGGCTTCCTGCAGGGGCAGGTGAGTCCGCGCATCAACGCAATCGGCACCTTCGTGTTCGTGACCTCGATGGTCCTGGTCATCCTCGCACAGGTTCTCCTGATGAAACGGAGCGCCGGGCAGGATGTCGTCGCCGATGACAAGGAGTGACAAGATGGCCGAGCAGCCCCTCGTCGAATTCGACGGTGTCATCAAGCGTTTCGACTCGTTCGTCGCGGTCGAGCGGATGGATCTCGACATCCACAAGGGCGAGTTCCTCGCGATCATGGGCTCGAGCGGTTGCGGCAAGACAACCACGCTGCGCATGCTGGCGGGGCTGGAGGCGCCCAGCGAAGGTGAGATCCGGCTCGAGGGCATCCGCATCAACGACCTGCCGACCTGGCAGCGCGACACACCAATGGTCTGGCAGAGCCTGGCGCTGTTTCCATTCCTCAATGTCCGCGAGAATGTCGAGTTCAGCCTGAAGATGCGTGGCGTCGATGCGGCCGAACGGCGCAAGCGCGCCGGCCATTGGCTTGAGCGCATGCAGATCAGCGAGTTCGCCGAGCGCAACATCGCCCAGCTCTCCGGCGGACAGCGGCAGCGTGTCGCTCTTGCCCGCTCGCTGGTGACCGAGCCGGAAATCCTGCTGCTCGACGAGCCGCTTTCGGCGCTCGATGCACACCTGAAGGTGCGGATGCAGGCCGTTCTCTCGGACCTGCAGCGCGAACTCGGCATCACCTTCGTGTATGTCACCCACAGCCAGTCCGAGGCGTTCTCGATGGCCGACAGGGTGGTCATCATGAGCCGTGGCGTGATCGAGCAGATCGGCGCGCCGCAGGAGATCTACCGCACACCGCGCACCCGCTTCGTTGCGGAGTTCCTCGGCTCGTCCAACATCTTCGCTGGCAAGGTTTCGCAGACCCGCAAGGGCCAGGTCGCGATCGAGACGCCCACGGGGCGCTACGCGACCGCCCAGAGCGACGACAAGCCGGTGGCAGTGGGCGATTCGGTGACGTTCGCGGTTTCCGGCGACCGGGTGCAGCTCAGCGCGAAGACGCCGAAAGGCGAGTTCAACACCCTGCAGGCGAAGGTCGTCGGCGAGGAATTCGTCGGTGCGACCGCGACGATCTATATGGAGGCCGCGGACGGCACGGAACTGCGCGCGCAGAAGAGCCACGACGAACTGAGGGACCTTTCCATCAAGATCGGCGGCAACGTGTTCGTATCCTGGCGTGCAGACGCCGGCCATATCCTTCCGGGGGAATAGAAAGGCTATCGATCGGTCGCCGCAAGGGGAAGGCGGGCTTCAATCCGTTTGCCGTCGAACGAGTTTTCTGGTGCGGGCAGACCGATTCCCTCTCGACAACTCAAGACACAGCTAGGCAAAGCGGCGGTGCAGTTTCAAATTGCCCGCTGCTCAGAGTTCGCTGAAGGGATAATCCAATTCGCAGATGGTTCTTAACGTTCCTTCTGACCGTGTTCGCAATCGAAACTGCTTGAGCGTGTTGTCGGGTCAATTCAAACCGCCCCCCATTTTAACCGATTGATTTAAATAACCTTTGTGTTCTCTTGGCCGATGGAAGGCGGGTAAGCAACGTTTGGAACCGCACCGGATAGCAGACTTTCGGTCCACGGGTCTTGTGCAATCCGCCCGGCTATTCTCCGGCTAACGGACACCGAAATATCGCCTCGTTCAATTTCGGACGAGGTCAAACAATGCACATGCTCCCCGACAAGGGTTTTCTCCGTCTCGGCCAGATCATCGGCAACCCGAAGGCTGACCCTCCCGTTACCCAGATCATCCCGGTTTCGAAGTCCACGTGGTGGGCAGGCGTGAAGTCCGGGCGCTTTCTCAAGCCGGTGAAGCTGGGGCCGCGCACGACCGCCTGGCGGGTGGAGGACATCCGCGACCTGATCGCCAACGGGGTGTCCTGAGATGCCCCGCCGCAGGCCGCTGCGGTCCGGTGAGCTCTACTGCCTGCCTTGCCACGGTCCGAAACGGCCTGCAGGCGCGATGGTCGATTTCCTGCCGGACACACCGACATCGGGAACATTGCGCGGCATGTGCCCCGATTGTCATCGGCTCATGCACCGCAAGGTCAATCGGACGTCACTGGACAAGGTGACTGCCGGTCTCGACGTGGCGTTCCCGAATGGCGAGCAACGCATAAGTGATACGGCCGATCCCCTCGTGAACGTTCACTTCGAGACAGGAGACAAGGCACGATGAAACGACACAACGCCGATAACGAGCGGGTCAAGCGCCGCTACGTCCAGTTCCTCGAAGAAGCGGAAGGCTACAGCGAGGCATCGACCGACCAGGTGCTTGTCGCGCTGGACCACTACGAGGCCTACACCAGGCGCAAGCCGTTCAAGGCCTTCCACATCGAACAGGCGATCGGCTTCAAGCGGGATCTGATGGCGCAGGTCAATCCGCGCACCGGCAAGCCGCTCTCCAAGGCGACGATCAATTCCAGGCTCAATGCCTGCCGCAAGTTCTTCCTCTGGCTTGCCGGGCAGCCGGGATACCGGCAGCGCATCAGCTATTCGGATGCCAATTATTTCCGGCTCACCGACAAGGATGTCCGGGTGGCCAGGACCCACGGCGAGCGGCCGTTCCCATCGCTTGAGCAGGTGCACCATGTTCTCGGCGTGATGCCGGCCGAAACGGACATCCAGAAGCGCGACCGGGCGTTGATCGCGTTCCTGGTATTGACGGGCGTTCGCGACGGCGCACTTGCCTCGCTGAAACTGAAGCACGTGGACCTGAAAGCGCGCAAGGTCGTGCAGGACGCTCGCGAGGTGGCCACCAAATTCTCGAAGACGTTCACGACGACCTTCTTCCCGGTTGGCGGGGATGCGCTGGTGATCTTCGAAGACTGGTTCGGCCACTTGCAAACCGGATTGCTCTTCGGGCTGGACGATCCGCTGTTTCCCGCAACCGCGATGGGCCAGGACGATAACCGGCACTTCGTGGCAACCGGCCTCAAGCGCGAACACTGGTCGAATGCCGGCCCGATCCGCCGGATTGTCGGCGACGCGTTCGAGGCTGCCGGCCTGCCGCGTTTCCATCCGCACGGTTTCAGTAAGACCATCGCCCAGCTTGGCGAGCGGCGGTGCAGGACGCCGGAAGAGTTCAAGGCCTGGTCGCAGAACATGGGGCACGATCATGTGATGACGACGTTCAGGAGCTACGGCACCGTCGCACCCGATCGGCAGGCGGAGATCATCGGGGAACTGGAAGTGCAGGACTCCACGGTTTCATTCCGCGATGGGGAACCCGATGCCGAAACGGTGAAGTGGGTCGTCAAACATGTGCTCCGGACCCACAAGGCTTGACCCGAAGCAGCAAGTTTCAACGGTGACCGCCTTGGGAGCTCAGACTTGGGCCAAAGAACGGGGTGCCCGGCAGCAAGGAGTGTTCTCTAGCTGCCCCATAGCTGATTTGGAACACACTTTACCTCATCCGCAGTCCGCCACGCGCACCCGCCGCAATGGAGCTCGCTGCTATCCTCAGGCTGGGGCACGAAACCATAAAGCGGCTTCGCGCTTGCCTTATTTTGGCGCCAGTTGCACAAGTTATTACGTTGCGGCAGCGAAACAGCCCCGAAAGCGCAGGGCAGCTTGCCGAAACCGACCACGGCCACCGCAGCCAGCCCAGCGCGGTGAGCTTCCAGATGACTGGCCCTTCAGGAGATTGCCGATGCGCATTACCGGCCTTGCCGCAGTTGCCGCAGTGCTGCTGACAACCGCAGTCAGCGCACAGGAAAAGCAGATTGCCCAACCCTCCGAGGGTGGAGATACGGCCGCTGCCGGACAGGCGGTCAGCGATGCCGACCTGGCGAAGTACCGCGCGGCGCGCAGCGCCAACCCCGAAATCTCCGCGCCGATGCCGCAGAAATTCCGTTCCTCGCCGCCGCCGCTCACCGTCGAGGGCTTTCGCCAGGTGACGCGGTCCGCCGATGGCGCCGTCACGCAGGGCGATGCACCCGAGGGGACGCGCGAAGCCATCGAGCGCAGCCGCAAGGCCGCCGGCAGCATCGACCGCAGTCGCATGCAGCGGCGCAAGATCGACGACGGAGACCTGGAGCTCGCCGGGGACGACGCACGCAAGCAGCGCATGGTCGTCGGCACCGACGACCGCGTTCGCGTCTCGCCGACCAACAAGTTCCCCTTCACGACGCTGGGCTATGTCTATTCCGAGTACGACGACGGGACGGCTGGCGGCTGTTCGGGAACGTTGATCGCGGAGAACCTGGTGCTGACCGCGGCGCACTGCGTCTATCGTACCGAGCAGAGCAAGTGGGCCGACTACATCGCCTTCATTCCCGCCCTCGACGACAGGAATGCACCCTTTGGCAAGTACGAGGCCAAGGACTGGTCCATCCTGCAGGCCTACATGGACCTGAGCGGGACGGAGTACGGGTTCAACCACCTGGCGAACGACATCGCCGTCATCCAGCTCAAGGATCCCGCGGGCAAGCGTGCCGGCTGGCTCGCCTATGGCTACGACGACAAGCTCAACGGCTTCAACGCCAACATCATCGGTTATCCCGGCGACAAGCCGGAGGGCACGATGTGGCGCGCGTCGTGCCCGATCGATCCGAACTTCATCGCTCCCGACCTGTTCGAGATGGACTGCGACACCTATCCCGGTTCCAGCGGTTCGTCGATGTATGCCTATTACAAGTCGAAGAACGACCGCGTGGTCTACGGCATCAACGTCGCCAGCGGCAGCTCGCACAACTACGGGCTGCGCATCACCGGGCCGTATTTCAACTGGCTCCAGTCGTTCATGAAGTAAGCGGGACGGACGCTAAGTCCGGCGGAAACAGGAAACCCGGCGCCAGGGGTCTGGCGCCGGGTTTTTTCTGCGTGGCCTGCGAAGGCGTCAGTTGCCCTGCATCACCGACTTGATCCACGGCACGAAGCTCGACACGCGGGCATAGACGCCGGGGAAGACCGGGTGGCCACATTCGTAGCCCCAGCTGACCACGCCAACCTGGCGGAAGCTGCCGTCGGGCAGCTGGGCGACGAGCGGGCCGCCGCTGTCGCCGTAGCAGGAGTCCTTGCCGGTGCCCGGCGCGCCGGCGCAGATCTCGGTGTTGGAGATCTTCCAGCCCTCGCCCAGCGAGCCGTAGCGCTTCTTGCAGAACTCGTGGTCGATGAGGTCGATGGACGCCTCGCGCAGGTTCTCGGGAACCTGCATGTTGCCGTCCTTCACGGCGCTGCGCAGGGCGAGGCCCGGGTTGTTGCGCACCGCGAGGTTGAACAGGGCATTGATTGTCGGGTCGAGGTTTTCGTCGAAGGTGGCACCCCAGCCGGTCACCGTCATGGGATAGTTGGCCAGGGCCGCATCCACCGACGCGTCGGAGAGCTTGACCAGCAGCTTGGCCGGCACCGGCTCGGCGAGCTTCAGAAGGGCGACGTCGCCGTACTCAGCAGCTTCGGGCGAGTAGTCGGGATGGACCGTCACGCTGTCCACCGCGACCCGCTTCAGGCCGGCGAGCGTGTTGCCGCCATAGCCGACCATGGGGATGTAGCCGCCCTCCACGCAGTGCGCTGCGGTCAGCACCCAGCGCTCGTCGATCAGCGAACCGCCGCAGAAGCCCGCAGGATCGTCGGGCCCGTCGAACAGGCGGACCTGCCAGGGCCAGGCACCATCCACGGACTTGATGCCCTGGGTGATGAAACCATCACTCTTGGCGCCGGCCGGCGCCGACAGCGCGACCAGCGTGCAGGCGGCGAATGCGGCAGCAATGATCTTGCGGCCAACGGTCGAATGTTGCGACATACATGAGCTCCAGTTTGGTTACCCCACCGTAAGGCGAGTATAGAACGGCTATGCGCCAACAAAAAGACGCCAAGCTGGCGGAAATCGAGCATGGGATCGCCGAAAACGCCGATCCCGCCGGCCTGCTGCGCATTCTCAACGCCGTAGAGGAAGCCGGTGCGTTCCCCGATCCGCTGCCACCGGCGGTGCTTCGGGCCAAGGCGGTGCTGCAGAACCGGCTCGGCCTGCCGGAGAACGCGATCCTGCACCTGGCCGAAGCGCGTCAGCACGATCGCGACGATCCCGATGCGTGGAAGACGTCGCGCGAGTTGGCCACCATCCACGCCTGGCGCGGCGACGTCGACCGCGCCAACACCGAACTCATCCGCGCCATGGTACAGGCGCGCACCGCCGCCATCGCCGACGCACAGCCATTGCTGTTTGCCGATGCAGGCCGGGTGTGCCTGGAGCGCGGCGACCCGGACACCGGCGCGCTGTGCTTTTCGGCAGCCCTTGCCGGAATGCAGGCGGGCGAGCGCGAGCAGGTGCGCGCGGCGATCGGGCATATCCAGTGTCTCAACCTGATCGGCGACGTCGCCGGCGCGCGCCGCGCGATCGAACAGGCCGCTGCGCATGTCGGAACCCACAACGTGCGCCTGCGATACCTGTTCGCGCTGGAGCAGGCGCGCCAGCGTTCCGTGTCGGGCGATGCGGCGGGTTGCGAGGCAGCGCTCGAGGCGGCGGGCTCTCTGCTGCCGCAGGATCCGGCCGCGTGGGAGCACGTCGAACACGCGCTTGTGCGCTTCGAGGTGACACAGACCGTCGGCCACGATGCCGCGGACATCGACGAACTGAGAGAGGTGATCGCGCGGCTCGAAGAAGACCAGTTGTATATCCAGGAGGCGCTGATGCGCCTGGCGCTGGCCAGTGTGCTGAAGGATGCCGACCGCTTCGAGGAAGCGATCGCGGAAGCCGCGCGGGCGCTGCGTCTGGCGGTGCGGCTCGCCAACCAGCGCTGCATCTACCGGGCGCGCACGATGCTGATCGACATCGCCGGCGAGGCCGGCCTCGAGGACGCAGGCGACCTGGAGAACCTGCCGCTTTCGGCGCGCTACGTGCCGGCGTCGCAGCTCGGCCAGGGCGGCTACGGCACGGTCTACCGGGCCATCGACACGGAGACCGGCACGCAGGTCGCCATCAAGATCATATCGATGCGGGCCATCGCGGACCCCGGTGAGCGGTCGCGGCAGATGGACGACGTGCGCGGCGAGTTGCGCGCCAGCCGCGCGGTGGTCAATCCGCACGTGGCGCGCGTGCTGGAGACCTTTGCCAGCGAAGGCGACCTGGTGATGGTGCAGGAACTCATCAGCGGCGGCGAACTGGATGCGAACCTCGTCGCGCGCCTGCCGCGCGGCAAGCTGCTCGAGTTGCTGTCGAAGGTTGCCTTCGGCCTTGCTGCGCTGCATGGCGCGGGTGTCGTGCATCGCGACATCAAGCCGGAGAACGTGCTGGTGCGCGCGGACGGATCCCCGGTCATCGTCGATTTCGGGCTGGCGGGGAATGCGGGCGAAAGCGAAGGCGACACCCTGCGCGGGACGCGCGACTACATGGCGCCGGAGTTGTTGCGGCCGCGCGCGGATCGCCTCTACGCACCGGCTTCCGATGCCTACGCCTTCGGCATCATGCTGCGCTGGGCGCTCGGCGAGGAGGCGGACGCTGGCGGCGGGTGGTTTCGGCGCGGCGGGCGGCGCGAGGGCGCGGCCGGGCTGATCGGCGAACTCACCGAGCGCGATGCCGCGCGCCGGCTCTGCGATCTCGGCGAGGCCGGACGCCGGCTCGCGGAACTGGCGCAGGCGGCGGACGCCTGAGGACAGGACCGCTGCCTGGATGGAGTTTCAGTCCGGCTTGGCCGAATGCGCCACCACGATGTCGTAGTCGAGGTCCCTGCCGCCCGAGGCGTAGATCACCAGTTCCGCCCGGCCGGTCGCAGGCGCCTTGATGCGCAGTTCGGGCATCCAGCCGTTGGCGTCCTGGGCCACCTCGTTGCCGTCGACCTTCAGGTTGACGAAGAGGTTCGACCTGTCGCGGTTGTAGACGAGCACGGCGTAGTCGCGGCCTTTCTCGACGTCGAAGGTGACGATGTTGCCGGCAGGCGCGACCGGTTCGCGGCGGCGATCCTCCAGGGAAACCGCGAAGCGCGCACCGGTTTCATGCTCCGCCTTGTCGAGCATTTCCCGCTTCAGGTAGGCGAAGTGGTCGGCGAACTTCGCCGACTGCGCGTCCCAGTAGGCGCGCCGCCTGCCGATCGCCGCCTCGTCGTCCTGGGCCAGCAGCTCGGCAACCAGGTCGGCGCGCTGGGCGTAGTTGATCATGACGGCACTGGGCGACATGCGGCAGGGGCTGTCGCCGGCCTTGTCCGAGCCGGTATCGATCACCGTGCCGCCGCTGAGGACCGCGACCACCCTGCCGTCGGGCCCGATCAGCGGGCCGCCGCTGGCCCCGCCGGTCGCAGGAACCGAGTGCTGCACGAGCAGGCCCTGGTCGGGGCTGCCGGGCGGGAACAGGAAGTAGTCGGTGACGGCGCTGACCGCGCCCTGCTGTACGTTCGGGGTCGGCGCGATCTGCTCGGTATTGCCGCCGTCGACGCAGCGCATGGGGTAGCCGGCGAAGGCGAGCCGGCTACCGGGGGCGATCTTGTCGAGGGCTTCCTTCGGCGCCAGCTCGAGCACCGGCGACAGCTTCGCCTGCGGGTCGACCACCAGCAGGGCGACGTCGAAGGCGGACGGCCGCGAGGCCTCCGTGTAGTCGGTGCGGAAACCCTCCGCGCCGAGACTGCGCGATTCGACATAGCCGGCAAAGTTCTCGTAGCCGGCGTGGATGCGCACCGCGCTGACCTCATGGGACTTCGGATCGTCGCCGGGCGAGCGCACCAGGAAATGCTCGCGGCTGCGATCGATCTTGCCGAAGAGTTCCGCCACGTGGGCGTTGGTGACCAGCTTGTCGGGGCCGACCGGCCATGCGGTGCCGATCGCCGATTCGCCGCCGTTGGCGTCGCGCAGAACCACGAGATGGGCGGCGTGCTCGAGGCGTTGCAGGGTGGCGGCGGAGAAATCGGCGGGCCGCGTCCACACATACCAGCCGGTCGCCAGCGCGATCAGGGCGACCAGCGTCACCGCGCCTGCGAGCAGCTTGATGCGCGAATTCATGGTCTGCATGCCAGGCAGCATGTCGCGCCAGGTGGTGACGATCTCCTGCGTGCGGGTCGCCATCTCGTCGCCACCGGGCAGGGCGACGGTGTCGCAACGGACGCGGATCGTCGGCCCATCGCTGCGCCCCAGCGTGATGGTGTCGCCGTCGCCAATGGGAAGCGTCTGGTCGACCGGCGTGCCGTTGACCGCGATGAAGTATTCCTTCTGGCGCTCGATGCGCCAGGCGCCGCTGGCCTCGCGATAGAGGCGGGCGTGGCGGCGCGCGACGACGCGCTCGGTGGCGGGCACGACGAAGCCGGCCCAGGAGGCATCGCGGCCTACGAGCACCTCGTCGCCGGTCTCGAAGCGCTGCGCGTGCGGCGCTGCGCCATCGCTGCCGTGATAGGTCAATTCGATCATTGCTGCTGGTCCTGCGTTTCCCGGCGCGGGCATTGGTGGCGACGTTTGGGACAGAATAATGACCGCGCGCAAGCTTGTCGCGGGGCAACGCGCGCCGGCAAACGAACGACACGCAGGATCGACGGCGGCGTCAACTCTGCTATGGTCGCGGCGCTCCGCCGCCATACGCTGGCACAGCCGCAATCACACGAAGTGCGACGCCCGTGAGGAATGCCCGACAACCCGACCAGGCCCTGCGCCTGCTGGCGACGGTGATCGCCGCGCTCGCCCCCGTGCTCGGTCTCGTCGGATGGACGATCGACATCGGCCCGGAATTGCGGCATGTGCCGGAAATCTTCGTGCGGGCGATGCGGCTGTACATCCCGAGCCCGGACATCATCGCGGATGAAACCAAGAACCCGATCCTTCGGACGGCTGCCAGCTTCGGCGCGCTGTCGGGGGCGGCCGGCGGCTTTGCCATCTGGATGGCATCGGCGAACCAGAAGCTCGCCCATCTCGTCACGCGCTACATCCGGCGCGGCCACACGGTGGTGATCGGGGGCACGCGGCTTGCCAGCCATCTTGCGCATGCATTGTCGCTTCAGGGCGCGGTGCCGGTGCATGTCTCCGAAACGCCGCCCCCCAACCCGAAGCTGCCGCCGGACGACCGGCGCATCGTCATGGAGCCGACGCCGCAGATGCTCGCCCGGCACGCCGGCCTGCTGCGGGCGGGGCAGGTCGCCATCGACAGCGGCAGCGACGCGGAGACGCTGCTGATCGCCAAGCAGCTGCTTGCGTATCTCGATGGCAATGGTGCCGGCTCGATCGCCCATGTCGCGGTGCGCGTCGCCGATCCGGTGCTGGCCGATCTCTTCTTCGAGTTCGCCCGGCGCACCGGATTGGGGCAGTCGGTCAAGGTGTCGGCGTTCGATGAAAACACGGTCGCGGCGCGCCGGACGCTGTCCGTCGATCCGCTGTTCTGCCGCGCCGCCGCGCGCGGGCACAAGCGGGTCCATGCGCTGATCGTGGGTTTCGGGGACCTCGGCGAAAAGCTGTTCGACCAGGTGATGCTGACCTCGGTCGCGGGCGATCTCGCTTCCCCCCGGATCACCGTGGTCGATCGTGACGCGGAGGCGTTGAAGCGGGCGTTTTCGGCGCGCCGTCCGGCGGTCTGCGACACCTTGCCCGTTTCCTTCATCAGCCTCGATGTTGGCGCGGACCCGCTGGAGGGCGACTGTACGGCGGCGGGCATGCGCGCCGTTGCCGCGGCGGAGAAGGAAGACCCGTTCACCGCGATCTACCTCGCGCTGCCACAAGCGGCCGACAATATCCGCGCCGCACTGCTGCTGCATCGCCACCAAGAGCGCACGGGCGAACTGGCTGCGCCGATCTTTTACCGTTCGCGCGGCGATGGCGACGGCGAGTTGCTGGCGACCCCGGCACCTGCACCCGATGCCGACGACGGGTTCATCGCGCTTCCGATCCCCTACGCCCAGGTGGCGCGTACCGTCCTCGGCGACACGTCGACGGAGACACTGGCGCGCCGGCTGCACGAGTCCTACCTCGCCGGCGCCGGGGCGTCTGCGGCGGCTGCGAAGCCCTGGGAAGATCTGCCGGAGACACTGCGGCGCTCCAACATGCGCGCCGCCGACCACCTGAAGGCAAAGCTGTGGACACTTGGCTTCACGCTCTGTTCCGATGGCGGCGTGCCGTCGCTCGAAGCGGCCGAGCGGGAGCGGCTGAAGCGGCTCGTCGGCGCGCCGCACGACGATCCGCTGGTGGACAAGCTTGCGCGCATCGAGCACGAGCGCTGGAGCATCGATCGCAAGCTCGACGGCTGGGTCTACGGGCCGAAGCGCGACGACCGCCGCCGCATCCATCCCAAGCTTGTCCCCTTCGACGACCTGACGATGACCCGCGAGGACATCGACAAGGACGTCAGCCAGATCCTCGCAGCGATCGGCTACATGCTCGACGCCGAGGACGGCGCCTGAACACTTGTCTGCCGGGTCAGCCGGTAGAGCCGCTCCACACCGAAGCGCTTGGGCAGCGCGAGGTGGCCGAGGTAGCCGAAACGGAACGGGTGGGCTGCGTGCGCGTTGACGGCCGCGGCAAAGATCTCGGAAACGTAGATGGTGCCGGGCGGCGTGATCGGCTCGATGCGGGCGGCGCGCGAGACCTCGCGGCCATAGACGCTGGCGCGGTGCAGCACGGGATCGTTGCCGACGAAGGCAAGGCCATGGTGCAGGGAGATGCGCATGCCGCCGCCGACGGGTGCCGGCCAGGCGCTGGCGATGCGCTCCTGCATGGCAAGCGCGGCCTCTGCCGCCGAAAGGGGATCGGTGAAGGCGGCGAACACCGCGTCGCCCCAGGTGTTGCGGTAGATCACCGCGCCGGCGGCGCAGTCCAGCGCGCCTGCGGCAGCGCCGAGCACCTCTTCCCAGAAGCGAGGCAGTTCGTTTTCGGCAAGGCCGGTGAAGCGCGCGAAATCCGAAAACAGCAGGGAGACCGCCCGCCGCGCGGCAAGCGGCTGAGGCGGCGCGGGCTGCTTCGGCGCTGCCGCGACCGCGGGCAAGCGGCCCGCCTCGATGAGCGTTGTCTGGCGCCCGGCGGAACGCCAGGCGGCGATGTCGGCCTGCGTGCCGGCGGGCCCATCGCCGGCGGCTTGCGCCCGGTCGCCGTCGATCGCGAGCTGGTGCAGGTCGGCGCCCAGATTGCGCGCGCGCGTTGCGGCAAGGCCCATGGCCACCTCCGTCGAGAAGCCGAAGGAGGAGGGGTCGTCGGCGTAGGAATCGTCGCCCACCACGCGCAACGAGCGGGCGACGGCGAGGCAGGCCTCGTAGCGTGGACGCCAGTCCGCACCGCCGGGAAGCACCGACGTGGCGGCGAAGGCCTGCGGGCTGGACGCCAGGATCACGTGCAGTTCGGCGCCGCGCCGCAACAACGCTTCGGCGACGAGGATGTCGGCGCCGCAGGCAAGTGCGCCATAGCCGGCGATGACGCTGCGCTCGGCCAGTTCCCGGTCGATGCGTGTGCGAAGGTCGGCCTCGGTCGCGGCGTCAGCGGCAAACATGCGGCCGCAAAAGTGGATGACCGTGCCGGGGGCGAGCGGAGCGAGCAGCGCGGCGGTCGCTTGTCCGGACAATTCCAGCGCTGCACAGAGGCGGACAAGCTGGCGGCGCGTGGTGGCGCGGGCGCCGGGATCGGCGCCGGGCAGGGCAACGGCCTGGCGCAGGGCGCCCTCGGCTTCGGAGCGGTTGGCGAGCAGCAACAGCATTTCCGCAAGTGTCGCCGCGTCGTAGTAGCTTGCCGGCTGCTTCAGCGCCGGGTGCGCGAGCAGCCGGCCGGCAATGCGCAGCGCGGCCACCTCGTCGCCGGCAAGGTGGAGCAGGGTGGCGGCGTTGGCGGCGGGGAAGGGGTCGCCGGTTCCCTCCCAGACCGCGCGATAGGCCTGCGCGGCGCGGCGCAGGGCCTGCGGTCTTTCCGCGGGCGCGGCTGCAAAGGCCTCGTCCTTCAGCAGGCGGGCATCGAGCGCCAGTGCGTCGGCATCGCCGATTTCGGCGACGGACAGGCTGGCATAGGCTTCGCGCGCCTGCTCGGTCGCCCCCATGCGGGCGAGCGCCAGCACGGCTAGGTAGCGCAGGCGCGGAACGTCGGCGCCGCCCTCGATGGTGCTCATCGCGGCATCGTAGGCGGCGGCGAGATCGCCGGCGTCCAGCAGGTCGCGGACCTCTTCTGTCTGGTCGGGGGCATTCATGTGGCATCTGCCTCGAAATGCGAAGGATCGACGAATGCCTCCGCCGCGGCCTGGCCGATTTCGTAGGCGAGCGGCACGATGTCGGGGTTGTCCATCTGGCGCAGTGTCTCGACGCGCGCGGCAGACAGCTTCATGCCGAGTTCGCGCGCGAGCCAGTCCCGCTCCAGGCGCACGTTGTAGCGCAGGAAGGTGAACAGCGGCTCGCGCGGCAGGTGGAACCCGTCCAGGTCGCCGATCTCGGAGTTGATCCGCCACGGCGTCTTCGTGACCCCGAGCAACTGCATCATGGTCATTACCTGCGCGTCCGCGTCGCGGATCATGCCGGCCAGAGCCTTGATGGCGAGCCCGGCGGCGGTCATGCGGCGCGCCTTCCTTGCGTCGAGGGTATCGCGGAAGGTGCCGGTGCCCACCGAGACGATGCGCAGGTCCTGTTCTCCCGTCGCCCAGCCGTAGCCGTAGGCCGGAATCGTGACGAGCTGCAGCAGGGCGAGGGCGGGATTGTTGTGCGGCGTGACGCCGCCGTCGACGAACAGGCCGGGCGGTTCGCCGGCGCAGATGTCGATCGGTTCGGGAGCGAAATAGTGCGGCGCGGCGGTGGACGCGCGGATCAGGTCGGCAAGCTTGTAGTGGCGGTTGCCGTGGTAGCTGGCGTCTGGGGGATCGTTCCAGAACGCGCCTGCCGGGTTGTTGGAGACGATCCAGGCGCTGCCGGTGTCCATGCGCTTCATGACCAGCGCGAAGCCGGTCAGGATGTCCGGGCTTTCGAGGGTGCGCTCGCCGCAGACGCGGGCGAGTTCCTCGCGCAGCGGACGGGCGTCGAACATGGCCTGAAGGCCGGGAATGCGGGTGCGCGAGCGGCGGAAGATGCGCGGGGCGAGTTCGAGGTAGAAGTCCTTGATGTCGGATGCGCTGTAGCCCAGCGAGATGGCACCGGCGATGATGGCGCCCGTCGAAGTGCCGCCGGCAAGGTCGACGCAACGGGCCAGCGGCAGCCCGCCGCCCGCCGGCAGGATCCGTTCGATGCGTTCCAGGAAAGCGACCGAGATTGCGCCGCGTACGCCGCCGCCATCGAAGGAAAGGATCGTCTTCATGCGTGTCTGCCGGCGCGTCCGTGGTCTGTCCTGCGTCCTGGAGTGCTGTATGTAGCCTGGCGCGGCGGCAATGCTAGACTGCCGCCGGGCGGACTGTACAGGACAGGCCGAAAACCGGGCACACGTGAAGCGCATGTACGCAGAGCACACAAGATGCGGCGGTTTCCGGCATGGTATCGTGACGGCGATGGTCGCCTTCGCGGTGCTGCTGATTGCGCCGGGCGGCGTCGCGCGCGCGGCGACCGACAATCCCTTCATCGCACCCGCCTTCAACCGCACGCTGATCGAGGCGGCGCTGGAGAAGGGGCGATCCGAGGGGCCTGCTCCGGTCGGCGTTACGGGCATCATCGTGCCGCACCACCTGCTTGCCGCCGATCTCATCGCGCGCGGCTTCCACGCGGCTTCGCGCGGGCAGTACGACCGCATCGTGGTGATGGCGCCGGATCATTTCCGCGAAGTCAGCGGCAGGTTCGGGACGACGCTGGCCGGCTTCGAGACCGTGTTCGGGCCGGTTGCCAGCGACGCCGAAGGGGTGAGGGCGCTCGCCGCGGGTTCCGGCCTCGTCGACGTGCGCGAAGACCTGGCGCAAGAACACGGGCTCGTCGGGTTGATGCCCTTCGTGCGGCACTTCTTCCCCGGTGTCCCGGTGGTGACGCTGATCGCCGGGGTCGATACCACGCCGGCACAATGGCGCGAGGCGGCCGGCGCGCTGAAGCCGCTGCTGGGCGAACGTACGCTCGTCGTGCAGTCGACGGATTTCTCGCATTACCTGCGCCATGACGAGGCGGTGTTGCGGGACCAGCAGACGCTGATGCTGCTGGCCAGCGGCGATGAGAACGCGGTCGCCCCGCTGCTGCAGCCCGACCACCTCGACAGCAAGGCGGCGCTGTACATGCAGATGCGGCTGCAACGCGAGGTCTATGCGAGCCAGCCAGTCGTCATCGCCAATCGCAACTCGGCCGACTATGGCGGTGATGCGGTGGTGACGACGAGCTATCTCGCCGCCGTCTACCTGAAGGACCCTGCGGAAGGGTCGAAGCTGCGTTACCGCGACGTCGGGTCGGTCTTCCTCGGCGGCGACGTGCTGACCGGGCGCTACCTGCTGCCGGTGCTGCGCGACGAGGATGCGCGCGATGCCATCGTCGAGGCGGTGCGCGCGGCGACCGGCGGGGCGCCGGTCGTCGCCAATCTCGAAGGCGTCATCCTCGACGAACCGGTTGCCGGGCTGGACGACAGCGCCCACCTGATGGTGCGCGACATTGCCGTGCCGGTTTTGCAGCGGCTCAACATCGTCGCGGCCGGGCTTGCCAACAACCACGCCCGCGACCTTGGCGAGATCGGCTTCGGGGAAACGATGCGCATTCTGCGCGCCGCAGGTGTCCAGCCGCTTGAGCACGGCAGGGCCATCGACATCGGTCCGGTGCGGATCGTGGCGATCAACTACATCCCTGGGCGCGGCAATACGGCGGCGCTCTATCGCGAGCCGGGAGACAGCGCCGCGGTCTGTGCGCTCGATGCTGCGCCGCCGCTGGTCGCACTGGTCCACTGGGGCGAGGAGTATGTCGCCGAGGCGGGGGAGCGGGAACGGGCCATCGCGCGCCAGCTTGCCGATTGCGGCGTGGCGGTCGTCGCCGGTGCGCATTCGCACCAGGCTTCAAGCACTGTCGAGATGGTGCCGGGGCGGGAGACGGCGATGGTGTTCTCGCTTGGCAACTTCCTGTTCGACCAGCGTGGCGATCGCGCTTCGGCTGCGCTGCTGGAGCTCAGGACGTTTGCGAGCGGCACGGTTGCGGCGCGCCTTGTTTCGCTGCCGAACCTGTTCGAACTCGGCAGCGCGGCGCGCGCAACGCCAGCGTCGAACTGACCGCAATGCCGGTGAACGGCGAGCCGGCCTATTCCGGCGACTTCGGCTTGAAGAACGTGAAGTGGATCGGGCGCGAGGCGACCTGGCGTCCGTCGGCCAGCTCGAAGACGATGCGGAACTCGTGGTTGGAGCTCTTCGGCGCCTGCAGCCGCACCCGCCAGCGACCGGTGACGCCGGGCGGGATGTCGTCGCGCAGCGGTACCATGATGCGGTAGTCCTGCTTTTCGAGCGCGAATTCGAAGGGCTTCATCTGGCGCATTTCCGGCATGCCGCCCTCGCCGCATTCGGCCTCCCATTCCAGCCGGGCGATGACGATGTTCATCGAGAAGGGCGACGACTTCGCGTGCGCCTTGCCCTGGCTGTCGGTCCACTCGTAGTCGAGGAAGCCGGTGACCGGCGTCAGGACATGGCGGGCCACCATCTCGACGTGGTCGCTGAGATCGCCGAAGCGGCGTTCGGCGATGGCACGCTTGAGGCAGAGGTCGCCATCCTCCCCAGTGCCGCAAGCAAGGGGCCCGGCCTTGAAGGTGTCGACCGGATAGCCGAGGGAGCGGATCTCGTCACTCAGGTCGACCTTCGCGACGGGGTCGATGTCGCCAATCTTCTTCGTGAACTCGCGGGAGGGGACGTTGGCGAAGCTGAACCTGAGCGAGGCGTTTCGCGGTGCCGTCCAGCCGAAATTCTCGAGGTCGAAATCGGCCTTGAATTCGGTCAGCATGCCGCAGTCGCCGACATAGCCGAAGCGCATGTGCACGGCCGGGTCGTTATCCGTGCGGCTGTCGGCGACGTCGAGGAAGGCATTGACGATGCGCAGGGGCTGGCGCGAGTCGTTGCGCATCTCGAACACCACCGGGACCGGATGCAGGCGGTCCGCGGTGGCAAGGAATCCGGCGCCCAGCGGCACCGATTCGCCCTCCTTGTAGCCATGGGAACTGGTTTCGTAGTCCTGTTCCTCATCCTGCGTCATGGCGACGGAGGCCTTGCCGCGCCAGGCCTCCATCACGCGCTTGTCGTCGGGCTGGATCTCGAGCACGTCGCGGCGGCTGTCGGCCGCATAGCGCAACGGCGCGGGCTGTTCGCTGGGCACATGGGCGTAGAAGGTGCGGTCGACCAGCACGCCGATGCGGATGTCGTCGTAGGCCTGGTATTTCGCCATGACCAGCGGCGGATATGCCTGCTCTTCCGGGGCGAGGTAGCGCAGGGTGCCGGCGAGGGGCTGGCCGGCCTTCCAGTCGGCGACGAAAGCCTTGCCGGTCGCCGGGTAGAGGCTGCCCTGGCCCTCGCGCAGGCCGGCGAGGAAGCCGCCCTGGTAGAGCGTGCCGGTGGCGTCGATGTAGACGCCCTCCCCGCCGGGCCGGCCGGCCCTGAAGCTGCCGGTATACTGGTCGCCGTTGGGCAGGTAGAGGCGGCCCTCGCCTTCCATGAGGCCGTCGGTCCATTCGCCGGAATAGGCGACACCGGACTTGTGGGTATAGGTGCCGCGTCCGTTGGCGCGGCCGCCCGCCATCTCGCCGGAATAGGTGGCGATGCGCGCGCTCTCGTCGTAAGGCGCGCTCCCGGCGGTGCGCCACACCAGCAGGCCGTCGCCTGCGAGCGGCCCATCGGTTGCACGGCTGGCTGCGCCGCCGCTCCAGGCGATGTCGTGCGCGTCGCTGCCGAGCGGGTCCCAGAAGCGATAGGTGCGCCGCGCAAGCCGGTTGGCGGAAGCGTCCCAGACAATCTGGGTCCAGGTGCGGTCGCGGCCGGCGGACGCGCGCGGCAGCGCCGGCGCGGTGTCGCCGAAGGCCGATTGGGAGATGCGCTCGACCTCGCCCGGACTGGCGCCATCGGCCTGTGCGGCGGACACGGCGCAGGCGAGCGCCAACGCGGCGCCGGCTGCACAAAGCATACTGCGGTTCACTTTCACCTATGTTCCCCCCGTGTCGTCGCCGGTCGCGTCGTCGGATACGGACAGGCCCTTCGCGCGCGCTATCCAGGCCACCTCGTCGAGCGACAAGATTTGCACGCGACCGGCCGCAGTCGCAATCGCCAGTGTCTTCGTTCCGGCCCATGCAAGCCAGCTCGCGGCGCGGCGGCGCGAGGCGCTCTGGCCGGCAATCGAGCGTTCCGGTACGGCCTGTGTCACCGCGAAGCGTTCGGCGCTGCCGTCGCTCCACCGCCAGATGTAGAGCTTGCCGTTCGACAGCAGCGCCGCGAGCAGGGCGCCGTCGGGCGAGAAGGCGACGGTCTTGACGTCGCGGTCGCCCGTATCGAGTGCGAGGCGGACAGGCGGTGCCGTGCCAGCAAGATCGTGCACGATGACGAAGCTGGGCGTGTTGGAGGCAACCAGCCAGCGCCCGTCCGGGCTGACCGACAGGCTGCCGCCGCCCAGCGCGTCGGGGTCGGAGGCCGCCGGGTCGGCGATGACGCGCGGCGCGCCACCGTCGAGCGGCCACTCCATCAGCGAGCCGTCGGTCTGGCTGGTGAACAGGCGCCTGGCGTCCGGGTGGCCGGTGACGCCGAAGGGTTCGCCCTGGCCCGACGGGCCGTCGAGGATGCGCCGGGTCTCGGCCTTCGGGTCGTAGAGCACCACCGAATTGCCGTCCGATGGAACGGCGGCAATGATGCCGTCGCCGACGAAGGCGGTGCGCGCGACGCGCTCGCCGGCAATCGGCAGCAACGGCAGGGGTGCGCCGCCGCCGTCGATGTTGCCGCTGGCAAGGCCCATGCGCTCGTGGATGGCGGCGACATCGCCGTTGGATGCGAACGCGACGGAACTGATCGGCTCGTATTCGCCCGAGGAATCGATCCTGCGCGGAGCGTTCTGCGAGATCGTATCCGGCCACAGGTGCAGGGCGCCGCTGGCGTTGCCGGTGACGATGCGTCCGGACGCCGGGTCCGCCGCGACGGCGAGCAACTCCTCCATGGCAACCGGTGCGAGGTCGTGACGCAGTGCGGTATCCTCTGCCGCCGACCACAGTCGCAGATCGGCATCGATCCCGATCGAGGCCAGCGCCGTGCCGTCCGGCGACCAGACGAGGCCAGCGATCGCGCCGGCATGGCCGATGAGCTTCCAGCGCGGTGCGTCAAGCGCGCGCTCGTCGATCTCGCCCATGTCGAAGATGCAGATGTCCTGCTCGTCGCAGGTCAGCGCCAACGTCTTGCCATCGGGCGCCCAGCGCAGTGTCACGACGGGGCCCTTCGAGACGAGCTGGATGGAGGCAAGACCGGCTTCCAGAGCGGGGCCCAATTCGGCGGTCCTGAGGATCGTGACGTTGCCGTCGCGCGACCCGGCGGCGATGAGCGCGCCGTCGGGAGAAAAGTCGAGCGCGATCGGATCGGCTTGCACCGAAGACCCGGTGACGAGGCGTTCGCCGCTCGCCACGTCGTGGATGGCGAGGCTGGCGTCGGGGGCGGCGACGGCGAGGTGTTTTCCATCTCGGGTCAGCGCGATTGCCGCGGGTTCCAGCGTTTCGAACACCTGGTCGCGGCAGGCGGGGCGCGAGCGCTCCAGCGCGCAGCGGCGCACCACCACGGTGCGGTCGGTGCGGGCAAAGGCAATGACGGCACCGTCGGGGGTCGCAGCGATCCGGTGCGGGCCTGCGTAGACCGGTTCGCCTCCGGTGGGGGCGGCGACGGAGGTGATGGTGCCATTGGCGCCGGCGACGAGGATCTCGCCGCTGGCGAGAACCGCCGCCGTTGCGCCGCCGGGCAGGCCGGTGACGAAAACCGGATCGCTGAGCCAGGCGGGTTCCGGATTGGCGCCGACGAGGATGTCCATGTCCCCGGTCGAGGCGCCGTCGGGGGCGAAATGGCGCAGGGTGCCGCCCTGGGCGGCGACAGAAATGTCGGAGCCCGACCAGCCGAGCGCGAAGGCGTTTGCCCCGGCGCCGCGGACGAGGGCGGTGAGGTTCGGGGAAATCTCCATCAGCGCGGTCAGCGCGGCGGAGCGGGCCTGCGGGGAGGGATCAAGTTCAAGACCGTCGAGCGCCAGCGAGACCGCGCTCTCGACCTTGCCCTCGGCGAGCGCAAGGCGGGAGCGGGCGAGCTTCTCCGACGCCTCGGCGCGGATGCGCTGGGCGGTTTCCTCTGCGCGGGCGGCCTGCTCGGCGATGAGCGCCTGCGCCTCCGCCTTGCGGGCGGCGTCGGCCTGCATCCACAGGACGCCGGAAATGACGGCCGCTACGGCGAAGACCGCTCCGGCCACCATTGCCCAGCGGCGCTGGCGGCGCAGCGCCAGCAGCTCGGCCCTGGCGCGGCGATCCTCCGCCTCGCGCGCGGCATAGAGGTAGGCGAGGTCGGTGGGCTGCAGCAGGTCCTTCAGGTCGGCGCGGCGCGCGGCGGCCTCGGCGTCCTCGAGCCGGCCTGCGACGTGGGCGAGCCATTGCGGATCCTTCGCGTTGGCGGCCCAGTCGCGCGCGGCGCGGCGCACGCCCTCGATCGCGGTCAACTCGCGCAGGTCCTCTTCCAGCCAGCCGCCAAGGCGGCCCCACTGGCGCAGCAACGCCTCGTGTGCCGGCTCGATCGTCGTCTCCTTCGTGTCGGGGTCGACGTCGGTTGCCAGCAGGCGCTCCTCGACCAGCAGTTCCATCAGCGGGCGCGCCTCGGCGGGGATCTCCGACAGGCGCGCGACACGCCTGCGCGGCGAGCCGCTGTCGGGATCGATGCCGGCGAGCCAGGGGATCAGACCGCGGCGCAGCAGGACCTGGCGGGCGTCGTGATCGGCGGGAATGGCGGGGTTGCCATCGGCGCGTTTCAAGGCGCGTTCGACAGCGGCATTGATGGCGCCGCGGATGCCGCCGAGGTCCTGGTACTCGGCCAGCGTCAGGTCGCCGTCCTCGCCATAGTCGCTGAAGAGCCGCTCCAGCGTGAAGGCGAGCAGTGGCAGGGCATCCTTGCCTCCGCCGGCCTCGATGTCGCGCAGAAGCGTGTCGACGAGCGCGTCGTCGAGCTTCAGCTTGCGGCCGGTCTGGGTCAGGCGCGCGGCAGGACCGCGGATGACCTCGCCATAGGCGCCGACAGGCATCGGCGGCAGCGACAGAATCTGCGGCCGGATGTCTTCCAGCGCGTCTTCGGTCTGCAGGCGCTCGTAGCTGTCGGAGCGGATGGTGAAGATGGCGGCGAGGGCCGGGCTTTCGCGGTTGAGCAAATTGCGCAACAGGGCGAGGAAGGCGGTCGCCTCGGCGCGGCCCTCGGCGGCGAACAGCGCCTCGCCCTGGTCGATCGGAAGGACGATGGCGTGGCGCGCGGTCACGGCGTCTTCGCCGGCGTCGAGGTCATGCCCATGGAGGACGGCGAGTTCCGCCAGCAAGGCGGCGACGGGCGCGACGCCCTCTGCACCACTGTCCGTGCCGGCGTCGGACACGGCGTCCTCGATGGCGCGGCGCAGGGTGACGCGGTTCTTCGGCTGCCCCGCGCCGGCGAAGGCGTCGTAGAGGGACGCGGCGAGGCCGGTCTCGCCGTAGAGGGCGCCGCGGTCCGGGCGCACCGGGGGCAGCACGGTGAAATGCCGGTCGTCGCGTTCGAGGCGCGGCAGCAGTCCGGCGCGCATGAACGACGACTTGCCGGAGCCCGACGCGCCGAGGATGACCATCATGCGCGGCGGCGCGGCGTCGCGCAGGTGGCGCAACTGATCGAGCCCGGTGATGATCTGCGCCTCGCGGCCGAAGAAGATGCCGGCATCCCCGGTGTCGAGCGGGCGCAGGCCGGGGTAGGGCGAGCGGTTCGGCTCGTCCTCGGGCGGCCAGTGGAAGAACTGGGCGTCGATGCCGGAAATCTGCAGGCCGTGGCGCAGGCGCTTCAGGCCCTCGGCCGAGAACTCCACCGTGACGGGGCGTGTCTCGACCTCGACGGCGATGGCCTCGGTCTCGCCGGGCGCCTTGAGGTCGACGAGCTGGTACTCCGCCGTCATCTCGACGGGCAGTGCGGCTATGTCGGTGCTGTCCACCAGCACGCCCATGATGCGCTTGTTCATCTGCTTGGCGAGCAGGAACTCCGCCAGGCACCACCGGGAATTCGCCCAGGCGGGCGACAGCAGGAAGACGACCACCTCGCAGCGCGCGGCCGCCGACTTGAGTGCATTCTGCCAGCGCTGGCCGGCCACCAGCCCGCGCTGCGGGTCGATGTCGAGGAAGACATCGTTCCAGCCCTGGCGGCCGAGCCAGTCGGCAACCGCCAGAGCCTCGGCGTTGTTCGCGCTCGAATGACTGATGAAGATACGCGCCATCGGCGGGGAATGCGGCCCTGAGGGTTACTGATCGGGAGTGATTTCGACGACACCGCGAACCAGGTCGATGCCGGTGGCGTCGGCGGCGATGAACCCCCAGCTGCCGCCTTGCATGACAGGCGCCCGGCCTTCGCGGAAGCTGAAGACGTCCTCGAACTGCGGTTCGATGTAGACGCTGATCTTGCCGTTGCCGTCGGTCCTGAGGAAGCCGAACTTGCCGTCCAGCTTCACCGTCGCGTAGCCCTCGCGGAACGAATATGCGGCATCGAAGGTTGGCGGATAGGCGGTGTTGCCGGCTTTGTCTATGTAGCCCCACTTGCCGCCGGCGGCAGCCGGCGCCAGCCCTTGCGTGAAGTCGCGGGCACCATCGAGGCCAAGGCCGATGACCGTCTTGGCCTCGCGGTCGAAGAAGCCCCACTTCTTGCCGTTGCTGCCTGCGGCAACGCCTTCGGAGAAGGGCCGCCCGCCGATGATTTCGCCGCCATTGAAGAGCAGATGGCCGTCGGCATCCATGTAGATGGTTCCATTCGCTGTGCGGGCCGTGGCGAAGCCTTCCGAGAAGGCGTCGAACCGCTCGATCGCTTTCTGCGGCAGATCCCAGGCCGGCTGCAGGGTGCCGCGCGGATCGAGGATCATCCAGGTTTCGCCCGAGTAGTCGTTGGACACCTTGACCACGGCCAGCCCGTCGACGCGATTGGTGGCGTCGATGTAGGTGCTGTCAGATTCCCGGCCGCCATTGCGGTCGATGAAGTGCCAGCCGCCGTTCTGCTCGCGAACGCGGGCGACACCGTCGCTGAACTCGCGTATCTCCGTGAAGCGGGGTTCGATCACAAGTTCTCCCGTGGTCGAGACGAACCCCCACAGGCCATCTTGCTTGACGCCGAAACGCCCATCACCGCCACGGTAGACGCTGTCATACTGCGGTTTCACCACCCAATTGCCTGCGGTGTCGATGAAGCCCCACAGGCCGTTTTCCTTTGCGGGAGCGAGGCCCTCGTGGAAGTGACCGACCGCCTCGAAGCGCGGGGATATGGCGAAAGTCTGCGCCTGTGATGGAGAAAGCGGGGCAGACGCCAGCACTAAGACGGCACTTGCGAACGCCAGCTTCATCCATGTCCCGGCCGATCGAAACATCGAGTTGCAAGGAGACAGCTCGTGGACAGCTCGTTTCATGATGTCGCGAGACCTCGTGACCAGATACTGGGCAACTACCGCACAATGGCGGAAACCAAACATAGAACATAACCTTACGGCAGTTCCAGCGGGCTGAAAAAGGCCGCGAATTAACCATGTCATAATGTGATATCGGCACAATGGCGGGCTCTAGTTCCAGAGCGCAAAAGGTTGCGAACCGCCATGGCCAGCCCGAAGGGCGAAAGCAAGACATCGCTCCTGCCGACTGCCACAGGGAGCCGGCTGTGCTGGCAGGTGGGCATGTGGCTGTTTGTGGCCCTGATGGCTCTGAATGCAGCCGCCCTGCTGCCGACCTATGTCCTGCACCACAGGGAAATGATCTCCGGCCTGGAGACGCGTACGCGCCATCTTGTCGGCGCGGCGATGGACAACCGCGGCAGCCACGACCTGTTCGACATGGTGCAGATGGGCGACAACCTGATGCGCTCCACAGCGGTGCGCGGCGGCGTCATCCTCGATGGGATCGGCAGCGAACTCGCGTCGTTCGGAGCGATGCCGCAACTGACTTGGAAGGCGGCGACCCTACTCGACCAACCATGGGTCCTGTACCGCTCGAGCGGGGTTTTCGACATCTTCATGAGCCCGGAGTCGATGCGGCTCGATCACGGGCTGATCCTGAGCTATGACGCGAACGAGGAAGCCGGGATCGTCTATGCGGACCTTTTCCGCCAGGCCGTGACCGGAACAGTCCTTGCGGCCGCCATCGCAGTCATCGCGATGCTTCTCGTCGGCCGGCTCGTGGTCAAGCCGGTGAATGCCATCCGCCAGTCCATCGAGCTCGCCTTGCACGACCCCGAGGAAGCGATCAAGCGCTGGGTGCCCAGGACCGTCGGCCATGAACTGGGACTGCTCGCGGACGCCGCCGGAGACCTTCTGTTCGTCATGGCGGCGAGCGGCGACGAGCATGGCGGAGCCGGCGAAGCGGCGTCCGACGATCTGCCGATTCCCGCCATCAGCGTTTCCGAACACGGTTTCATCACCAGCGCCAATGCGGCTGCGCTGGATCTGTTCGGGGTCGAATCGGATGTCGAGATCGCGAAGGTCATCGATGGCGGCGGGCTGCGCGTCGACGGCAGGGCCACATCCTTCAAGGCCCTTCTGGCGGAGGGAGACTTCGACGGATCCTGCGAGATCGTCACGGCAAGCGAGCGCGTGCCCTGCCTGATATCGTGCGCGGGGCTGGAGCGGCACGACGGAACCTTGCGTGGATACATGATGGTGCTGGTCGACGTTTCCGACCTGGTCGCAGACATGCGCGCGGAGACCGAGCGCCGAGGGGAAGTCGAACAGCGGCTGCGCCAGTCCGAGCACCGGATCGGCGAGTACCGGCAACTGTTCGAAGCCTGCATCATCCTGCTCGACAAGACGTCAGCGGAGTCGTCGGGAAGCCCGGTGACGATCATGCCCGAAATGCTGATCACGTCGTGGCTTGGCGAGATGATGCGCAAGGAAGGAATCGGCCAGAACAACCTGCGGCACAATTCACTGCCTCCGCTGATCGGCAACACCGGGCAGCTGCGCAAGATTTTCCAGCTCGCGCTGTCAGCGGTGTGGGCGCGCTCGCTGCAGGAGGATCCCGTCCTCTTCGTCCAGGGCGCGATCCTCGATGCGGAGAATGCGCAATTCGCGATCAGGGAGGTCAGGGCGAGCGACCCCAAGCAGATCCTGCATGCCAGCGACAGCCCCGAAGCGCCGATCCTGATCGGCGCGCTCAGCCGCGTCGCCGGCCAGTGCAGGGGGGGCGTGCTGCGGTCTCACGGCGGCGCCAAGAGCGACCTCAATGAACTCGTTATCCGTTTGCCGCTCGACGCGGTGACGATGCGCACGATCATCGAGGACCAGGCGCCGGAGGACCTGCCTGGCATCGATCGGTTCAGGCAGGCCGACGCGGCCTGAGCGGGATTGAATCTGGCTCTCCCTTTGCGGAAGACAGGCGAACACGTTATGTCTTGGCTGCTTCGGCGTGGCAGCCGGGCAAGGGCGCTGCGTGGCGATGTCGTGCCGCCGGTCCTTTCAGGCTGCCCGTGACACTGTCGCGGGCGATGCCGCGAGACCGAGGCCGGAAACGGCCCGGCGAGCAGAGAGAGGCCTGTCTTTGCGGATCATGTTGCGCTGCCTGAACGCGGCTCTTGTCGCTGTTTGTCTTGCCTGCGGCCTTGCCGCTGCCGGCGGGCCGGCGCGTGCTGCCCCGGCGATCCTCGTGGACGCGGCAACCGGCGAGGTGCTCTATGCGCATCGCGCATTCGACCGCTGGCACCCGGCGTCGATCACGAAACTGATGACGGCCTATCTCGCCTTCTCGGCCATTCGGGCCGGGCAACTCGCGCCGGATTCGCCCGTCCAGATTTCGAAGAACGCACTCGACAATCCGCCGAGCAAGATGGGTTTTCCGGTCGGCACGCGCATCACCTTGTCGAGCGCGTTGAAGATGCTGATCGTGAAGTCGGCCAACGACATCGCCGTAGCGGTGGGCGAAACCGTTGGCGGCAGCGAGCCGGCCTTCGTGGAGTTGATGAACCGGACGGCCGGCCGGCTCGGCATGAACGCGACGCATTTCGTCAACCCGCACGGGCTGCACGATCCCAACCAGTATACGAGCGCGCGCGACATGGCGGTGCTGGCACGTGCCATCCTGCACGAATTCCCGCAATACGAATTCCTGTTCTCGGTGCCGTCCATCAAGGTCGGCAAACGGGTTCTGCGGACGCACAACCGGCTGGTCGGGCGCTACCCCGGCGCGACCGGCATGAAGACCGGTTACATCTGTTCGGGCGGCTACAATCTCGTGGCTTCGGCCAAGCGCGGCGGGCGGGAATACATTGCCGTGGTGCTGGGCGCGCCAAACGGGTCGTATCGCGCGCTGGTCGCGGCGCATCTGCTGGAAAACGGGTTCGACGGCATGCGCGGGTTCACCAGCGGCAGGTACGGCTCGATCGAATCCTATCGCGGGCGCGGGGCGGAACCGTTCGACATGCGCCCCTACCTGTGCAAGCCGCGCTCGCAGCGTCCCCCCATCCCCGGTTCGATTGCCTCCTACGGGTTCGAGGTGCCGATCGCGCAGGGCGACGCGGATGTCGAGGATTCCGAGGAGGTCGATCCGATGTCGCGGCGCGGCGTTGCCGCAATCCAGGTCAGTTCGCGCCGCGCGTCGAGCCGGGCAGAGCGCATCGCCGCCCTGCTTGCCGGGCCCGCGACGGGGGCGCCGGTCAACGCCAATGGCCTGCTTCCGGCAGACCCGCTCGCCAGCATGACGCTGCCGCGCAGCATTCCGTTTCCGCCACGCACCGTGACGGTGGCCACGGGCGGCAACGCGCCGGCTGCTGCGCAGGCCGCTGCTGCGCCGGCGGTTGCGGCATCGAGCCTTGCCAACAACGATGCTGCCGCGTTGCTGCGGCCGAGCATACCGCTGCCGCCGCGCAGACCGGAGCGCTGAACGGTCAGGCGGGGCGGGCGCGTTCGCCGCGGCGAATCTCGAAGACCAGTTGCTCGCCGGCCTTTGTGCTGGAGACGAGTTCGTGGCCTGCTTCGTTGCAGAAGTGGGGAATGTCGATTGCCGCCGCCGGGTCGGTGGCGATGACCTTGAGTACATCGCCGATCTTGAGGGACTGAAGCGCCTTGCGCGCCTTGAGCACGGGCAGCGGACACAGAAGACCGGAAACGTCGAGTTCTTGCGCCATCGGTGTCTCTCCCCTTGCCGACCGGTCAGCCGATACGGCATCCATCGGCACAGCGCAACCGGCGCAGGTGAGCCGGCGTGTGTCATTTCCGGGGAATTCCTGCACAATCGCGTGACCGCGAAACCGGAAGACGACGCGGGCGAGAGATGGCCATGGGGATCATCGGGCGGATCGGCAGCGAGATCACGTATCTGCGCGCGGTGGGACGTGCGCTGGCGCGCACAGCGTCGCTCACCCGCCATCCGCGCCACACGCTTGGGGATTTCGTCCGTGACCAGGCGGCACGCCACGGTGCGCGGCCGGCGCTGATCGCTCGGGAGCAGACCTTCAGCTACCGGCAACTGCACGAACGAGCCAACCAGTATGCCAGGTGGGCCGGCGAGCTCGGCCTCGAAAAGGGCGCGTGCGTCGCGCTGATGATGGGCAACTGCCCGGAGTACGTCGCCGTATGGCTCGGCATCGTGCGGGCGGGAGGGTGTGTCGCCCTGGTCAACACGCACCTCGCCGGGCGCGCGCTGGCCCATTGCCTGAACCGGGTGCCGTGCCGCCATGCGATTGTCGCACCGGAGTTCCTGGATGCCTACGAAAGCGCCGCGCGGCACATGCAATCTTGGCCGCAGCCCTGGATTTCCGGGCGGCATTCAGGCGCCCGGTCGCTGGAGGATGGCGTCGCCGCGCAGCCGCCGGCCGATCTTGTAGCAGGTGAACTGCCGGCGCTGACCGTCGACGATCCGGCGCTCTACATCTTCACCAGCGGCACGACGGGGATGCCGAAGGCAGCCAGGATCACGCACTATCGTGCGCTGGGAATGATGCACGTATTTTCGGCCATGTGCGGCATGCGAGGCAACGACCGGCTCTATCTCGCGCAACCGCTCTATCACACCGCGGCGGGGGTCGCCGGGATCGGCATGGCGCTGGCGAGCGGTGGCTCGGCGGTCATCGCCGACAGGTTCTCGGCGCGGCGATTCTGGGATGACGTGGTCGACAACGATTGCACCTGCTTCCAGTACATCGGTGAAATGTGCCGCTACCTGCTGGAGGCGCCGACCAGCCATGCCGAGACACGCCATGCCGTCCGGTTCTGCACCGGAAACGGCCTCAGGCGCGACATCTGGAGAGACTTCGGGACGCGCTTCCGCCCCGGCCGGATCATCGAATGGTACGGGGCGACCGAGGGCAACGTGGTGCTGTTCAACCTCGACGGCAAGCCGGGCGCGGCGGGGCGAATCCTGTGGTGGCTGGACCGATGGGTGTCGACGCGCATCGTGCGGTTCGACGTGGACGCCGAGTACCCGGTCCGCGGCGCCGATGGCCGGTGCGTCGAGTGCGCGCCCGGCGAGGCTGGCGAGGTCATCGGCAAGATCACGACGCCCCGGTCGCGGAGCGTGCAGAGGTTCGAGGGCTATGCCAGCGACGCGGACACGCAGCGCAAGATCCTGCGCGATGTTTTCGAGCCCGGAGATGCCTGGTACCGCACCGGCGACATCATGCGCCGCGACGAGCGCGGCTACGTCTACTTCGTCGACCGGATCGGGGACACCTTCCGGTGGAAGGGGGAGAACGTTTCCACCACCGAAGTCGAAGAGGTGATCCTGGCCTATCCGGGCGTGCGCGCGGCGTGCGTCTATGGCGTGCGGGTGCGCGGCCACGACGGACGCGCGGGGATGGCGGCGATCGTCTGCGATGGCGAAATCGATCTTGCCGGCCTGCGCAGCTACATCGCACGCCAGTTACCCGCCTACGCGCGCCCGGTCTTCCTGCGCACCATGGGGACGCTTGCCACGACGACGACGTTCAAGGTGTTGCGGGCTGATCTGCGCAACCAGGGCTTCGATCCGCGCCTTGCCGGCGACCCTGTCTTCCTGGACGATCCCGAATCGATGACATTCGAGCCGCTCGACGCCGACCTGTTCGGGAGGATCGAGGGCGGTGAAATCCGGCTGTGAGGACGACATGAACCACGACCCCTGCGATATCCTCGCGTTCTGGTGGAACGCTGGCCCGGCGAATTGGTTCAACGGTGGCGAGGCGTTCGACGAGGCTTGCCGTGCGCACTGCCTTGGCGCCTATGGGGCGGCGGCGGCGGGTGAGCTGGACGGATGGATGGCGGCACCGCATTCGGCACTGGCGCTGATCCTCCTGCTCGACCAGATGCCGCGCAACATGTTCCGCGCAAGCGCGCAGATGTTCGCGACGGATGGCAAGGCGCTGGCGCTCGCGGACCGCTCGCTGGCGGTTGGCCATCACAGGGCCTATCCGCTGCCGGGGCGGCGCTTCTTCTACCTGCCGTTCATGCATGCAGAGGACATCGCGGCGCAGTCGCGCTGCGTCGACCTGTGCCGGGGCGACGGCGACGAGGACGGCTACCACTACGCACTCGTGCACATGGATGCCATCCGCAGGTTCGGGCGGTTTCCGCATCGCAACGAGGTGCTCGGGCGGACTTCTTCGGCGGAAGAACTGACCTACCTGACGTCTGGCGGATTTTCCGGCTAGCGATCGATATGAAAAGCGCCCGGCGTTGCCGCCGGGCGCCTTGTTCATGCACTGCCGCTGACGAAGCGCTGCTATGCGGCAGCGACCTCGGTCAGGAAGGTGTCGACCGACGACTTCAGCCGCGTGGTCAGTTCGGCAAGTTCCGCCGTCGCAGCCGAGACCTGGTCCGCCGACTGCGTGGTCTCGCCCGATGCCGCGGTCACGCCGGCGACGTTCTGGGCGACGACCTGTGTGCCCGAAGCGGCTTCCTGCACGTTGCGGCTGATCTCGCCGGTGGCCGAACCCTGTTCGCGGACGGCGGCGGCGATGGCCGTCGTGTACTCGGTGACCTCGTTCATGATCTTCGCGATCTCGCCGATCGAGTTGACGGCGTCCTCGGTCGATCCCTGGATGCCGGCGATCTGCTGGCCGATTTCCTCGGTTGCCTTGGCGGTCTGGTTGGCGAGGGACTTCACCTCCGAGGCAACGACCGCGAAGCCCTTGCCCATCTCGCCGGCGCGCGCCGCCTCGATGGTGGCGTTGAGCGCCAGCAGGTTGGTCTGCTCGGCGATGTCGGAGATCAGGCCGACGACGTCGCCGATCTTCTGGGCGGCCTCGGCGAGGGTGGCGACCTGGGAGTTGGTGGAGGTGGCCCGGTCAGAAGCGCGGCGCACGACTTCCGAGGTCTGCTCGACCTGGCGGTCGATCTCGCCGATCGAGGCGGCCAGCTCCTCGGCGGCGGAAGCCACCGTCTGCACGTTGGTGGAGGCTTCCTCCGAAGCGGCGGCAGCCGAGGCGGCCTGCTCGTTGGTGGTGTCGGCGATCGAGGCCAGCGCGCCGGCGGTCGATTCCATCTCGGTGGTGGCGGCGGCCACCTGGTCGAGCGCGGAGGCAACCTCGGCGCGGAAACCGTCGATGAGCGCCTCGATCTTCTTCTGGCGGGCGGCCTGTGCGGCGCGCTCCTTCTCGCTCATGCCTTCCAGGCGGGCGCGCTCGATGGCGTTGTCGCGGAAGACCTCGACGGCGCGCGCCATGGCGCCCAGTTCGTCGCCGCGCCTGGCCGCGGACAGGTCGATATCCGTGTTGCCGTTGGCCAGTTCTCCCATCCGGCCCGTGAGTGTGGACATCGGGCGGGTGATCGACCGCGAGAAGAAGAAGCCAATCATGCCGACGAGCGAAAGAACGCCAAGGGCGATCATCAGCATGGTGTTGCGCAGCGCTACGATGGGGGCTTCCATTTCGCTGTCGGCTTCCATGACCGCGACCGCCCAGGTGGTGCCGCGGTACTCGAACGGCGTGGCCATCGCATCGAAGGGTTCGCCGCGGTAGCCCTCGATCATGCCGCGAGCCGGTTCGCCGGCAAGTGCCTGGGCGATGACGGGCGACGAAATGGTTGTGGCGAGGATGTCGTTTTCCTCGGAGAACTTCGAATCGTTGCGCAGCAGGTTGTCGCCGCCGACGATCATCGCCTCGCCGGTCTCGCCGATACCGGAGACGTTGTTCATGATGGCGTTGATGCGGTCGATGGGCATCTGGAAGGCGAGCACACCGACCTTCTGACCGTTTGCGAAGATCGGCTTGGCCATGAAGCTGGCGGGCGCATCGGCGCTCGGCTTGTAGGGGCGGAAATCCTCGAAGGTGATGAAATCGTTCGCCGATGCGTCGCGCGCGGCGCGGAAGACCTTGCCGAGATCGGTCTCGGCCCACTCGCCGGAGACGAAGTTGGTCGCGTAGTCGCGCTCCTTGAACACCGTGTAGACGAGGTTGGCGTTCATGTCGAAGAGGAAGATGTCGTAGTAGCCGCGCTCCTCGAGCAGGGTGCGGAAGGCATCGTGATACTTCGCGTGGGCGGCGGAGTAGAGCGACCCGTCATCTGCCGCGTCGAGCTTGTGCTTCTCGCCCAGCGGGTTCGGGTTGTCGTCGATGTAGAGCTTCTGCAGGTCCGCCGCAGCATTCGGCATCGCATCGTAGCCGGCATGGAACGAGCGCAATGCGACGTGGGTCAGCGGGCTGGCGGCGAGAATGCGCAGGTCTTCCTCGATTGACGTGAGGTAGTCCTTCAGAGCGGCCGAGCGACCATTCAGCACCGCGTCGAACTTCATATCGATTTCCTGATGGGCTTCGTGCGATGCGGAGTTGTAGGCGGGAATCCCGATGCCGGCGGCGATGACGACCGAGGCGCCAACGACGAGGGCCGGGATCTTCGCGGCAATCGAGAGACTGGAAAGTCGGAGGAGGCTCATGTGGTAGGTTCCGTGATTCTTTGTGCAGACGTGCGCTGCCGGCCTGACCTTGCCTCGTGCATTCTGCCGAGGACGCTACATTTGTCTGCAAGATATCCCTGGCGCGTTAACCAATCCCTTCCGCGATTGCCGTGTTCGCGTGCAATTGCATTCGCAAGTCGAGCCTGGTTTGCATGGCGAACCTTTTGATGGGGCAATGAGATTTCGCGGAACTTTTCGTGCATTTTTCCGGTGTGCACATTGAAGAATGAGCGCATTGCGTGACGATTTCGTTAATTGCACGCGTTGGTTGAGCATCGAAAAATTGCGCCTCGCTGCCGGCTGCGCCTCCCCGCATTCGCACGGCGAGACCCTTCCCGCCGCGGGACCATGCCTGATAAGGTCGGCGCCGGTATCGGGGCCAGGAAAACGGATTCGGCGAAGGCGTGACGCAGGCAGCGGCAGAAGATATCCGCACCGAGCGTGTGGCGTGGCGTTCGCTTGCCGAGGTCGAGGATGCCTGGCGGGCGCTGTCGCGCGATGCCGCGACACCCAACATCTTCAATGGTCCGGAGTTCGCCGAGGCGGCGGCGCGCGCGCTGGGGGCCGACGAGGCGCTGCAGGCGATGCTTGCCTGGCGCGAAGACGGCGATGGTCGCGAGCTTGTCGGATTGATGCCGTTTCGCCGGCGCAACCGATGGGGAATCGGCTTCCCGGTGGTCGAAGCCTGGGCGCACCCTTATGCGCCGGCCTGTTTGCCACTGGTGCGCAAGGACTGCGCGGAAGCGGCGACGATCGCCCTGTTCGATGCGATCACCGCGGACCCGGCGCTGCCGGGCATCGTCATGCTGCCGCTGCTGTCGCTCGATACGCCGTTCGCCGCGGCGCTGCTGTCGGTGCGCAAGCCGCTCTACGTGCATGCCGGCCACCAGCGCGCGGTTGCCCGCAGCGCGAACGACGGGGATGCCTATCTGGCACAGACCCTCAGCGGGTCGCGGCGCAAGCGTCTGCGTCAGCAATTGAACGCGCTCGCGAAGGAGGGAGAGATTTCCTTCTCGATGGTGCGCGACGCGCGAGACGTCAATGCCGCGCTCGGCGTCTTCCTGCAGCTGGAGGCATCCGGCTGGAAAGGACAGGCGGGCAGCGCGCTGAAAAGCGATCCGGCCTCACGCGATCTGGCGGACGCCGCGGTGTCGGCGCTGGCTCGGCGCGGGCAGGTGCGCATCCTCATCCTGCATGTCGACACCCGACCGGTTGCCGGGCTGGTGGCGTTCGTCGCCGACGGCACGGCGTGGCTCTGGAAGATCGCCTACGACGAGAATTTCGCGCGCCATTCACCCGGCAAGCACGTGATGATGGAGATGGTGCGCCAGCTGCTCAACGAGGAGCCGGGCCTGTTCATCGATTCCTGCGCCACGCCCGGACATCCGCTGGCCGACCTGCTGCTGGGCGAACGCATGGCGATGGGGGACGTCGTGGTTTCCGCGGGCGGGCGGGCCGGGCCGGCGTTCCGCACGGCAAACCTGCTCGAACGGCTGCGCGGGCAGGCCAGGGTGCTGCGCGACCGGATCCGGGGATAAGGCCCCGGCCCCAGGTCTCGTTGAGACGTCAGGCCTCGTCGCGCAGCAGGCGGCGGATGACCTTGCCGGTGGTGGTCAGTGGCAAGGTGTCGCGAAAGGCGATCTCGCGGGGATATTCGTGCGCGGCGAGGCGCTGGCGCACGTAAGCCTGGATGTCGGCGGCGAGATCGTCCGAGGCAGCGTTGCCGGGTTTCAGCACGACAAACGCCTTGACGATCTCGGTGCGCACGGGATCGGGCTTGCCGACCACGGCGGCGAGCGCGACGGCGGGGTGCGAGATCAGGCAATCCTCGACCTCGCCGGGACCGATGCGGTACCCGGCCGACGTGATGACATCGTCATCGCGCCCGACGAAATGGATGTAGCCGTCGGGGTCGCACAGGCCCTGGTCGCCGGTCAGCATCCAGTCGCCGACGAACTTGGCGGTCGTGGCGGCGGGGTTGCCCCAGTATTCGAGGAACATCACCGGGTCGGGCCGGCGCACGGCGATCTGGCCGGTTTCGCCGGCCGGTGCAACATTGCCCGAAGCATCCACGACCGCAACATCGTGGCCGGGAACCGGCTTGCCTATGGCGCCGGGCCGGCTGACGCCGATGGCCGCACACGACGACAGCACGAGGTTGCACTCGGTCTGGCCATAGAACTCGTTGATGGTCAGCCCCAGTTCGGCCTGCGCCCAGTCGTAGGTCTCGCGGCCCAGCGATTCGCCGCCGGAAGCGAGCGTGCGCAGGTCGAGCCGGAAGCGGCGGGCCGGATCACGCACCGTGCGCATCATCCTCAGCGCGGTCGGCGGGATGAAGGTGTTGCGCACGCCGAGCCGCTCGATCAGCGCATAGGCGGCTTCGGGATCGAACTTTTCCGTGCGGCTGGCGACCACGGGCACACCGAGCAGCAGGCCGGGCAGCAGGATGTTCAGCAGGCCGCCGGCCCAGGCCCAGTCAGCCGGCGTCCACAGGACGTCGCCGGGCCGGGGCAGGAATTCGTGCGGCATCTCGACGCCAGGCAGGTGGCCGAGGAGGACGCGGTGGCCGTGTAGCGCGCCCTTGGCCGGACCAGTGGTGCCGGAGGTGTAGATCATCAGCGCCGGATCGTCGGGACCGGTGTCGGCGGGCACGAAGGTCTCCTCGCCGCTGGCGACAAGGGCGTCGAAATCCTGCGCCTCGCCCGACTCGCCGTCGATGGAGACGATGAGTTCGAGGCTGGCTGGCGCCTGCGGCATGTCGGCCATCCGCTCCAGCCCCTGGGCGCAGGTGATGACGGCGCGCGCACCGGAATCCGACAGCCGGTAGGCCAGCGCGTCGGGTCCGAACAGCAGCGCTAGCGGCACGGCAATGGCGCCAAGCTTGTAGACGGCTGCATGCGCCACCGGCGTCTGAGGACATTGCGGCAGCAGGATCGCGACGCGGTCGCCGCGCGCGATGCCGCGCGCCGCAAGCGCGCTGGCGAGGCGGTCGGAGTCATGCGCGAGCCGCCTGTAGGTGACCTGTTCGACCTCGCCGTCGGCGCGCCGGTTGAGGATCGCGACCCGGTCGGGTTCGCGGACCGCCCAGGCGTTCGTCGTGGCGGCGCCGATGTTGAATTGATCGGGGATCTGCCAGCGAAAGCGGGCGATGAGGTCGTCGTAGGATTCTGCCCTGGGAAGCATAGCTGTTTTGCGGCGGCTATTTCGGCCGGGCCATCACCAGGACCCAGTAGACCTTGTACTTGGTGTTGGGGGCATATGCCGCGGCGATCCCCATGTCGGTGGCGCTGGACATCAGCATGGTCTTGCGGTGGGGCGGGCTGTCGCGCCAGCCCGAGAAGGCCTCGGCGAAGGTGTGATAGCCGGCGGTGACGGATTCCGACACATCCGCAGCCTGGTAGCCGGCGGCCTGCAGGCGTGCGCTGAGCTTGCCATCGGGCTGCACCTTCGCCTGCGTGCGGGCATTGCTGGCAAGCGTTGCCGCGTAGCCCCTCGCGAGGCTCATCAGCGCCGGGTTGAGCGCCACTTCGCCGACGCCCTGCGATTTGCGGTAGCTGTTGATCATGCCGCGCGCGTTCTCGGCGTCGAGGCTGCCGCCGGACTGCGCCAGGTTCTGGTAGAACGCGGGTTGCGGGCCGCCCGGCGACGAGCAGGCCGCTGCGAGCAGCGCCAGGCCGCACAGCGCGGCAAGCCGAAAACCCGTGCGCAGACGCAGCGAAGGCGCAACACGCGACATGTCGGTTCTCCCATGCGGCGCTGGCAAGGCGAGCGCTGCTACTTCGATTTCTCCGCACTTGCCATGCTGAGCGGGCCGCGGATGTGGACGTCGCTCTGCGGGAACGGAATCTCGATCCCTTCCTCGCGGAAGCGCTTGAGGATCGCATAGCGCAGATCGCTGGAAACGGACAGCGAATTGTCGACGTCCGACAGGTAGGCATAGAGCTGGAAGTCGAGCGAACTGGCGCCGAAGTCGAGGAAATAGGCGCGCGGTTCCGGGAACGCGAGGATGCCCGGGTGGTCGCGCGCAACCTCAAGCAGCACGTCGCGCACCTTGTCGGGGTCGCTGTCATAGCCGACGCCGATGGGAATGCGGATGCGCCCGGTACGGTCGGACAGCATCATGTTCTTGACGGTGCCGGAAATCAGGTCGGAGTTGGGCACGATCACCGTTGCGCGGTCGAAGGTCTGGATCTCGGTCGCACGCACGCTGATGCGGCGCACGTAGCCCTGCTCCTCGCCGACCTTGATCCAGTCGCCGACCTTCACGGGCCGTTCGGCCAGCAGGATCAGGCCGGACACGAAGTTGTTGACGATCGACTGCAGGCCGAAACCGATACCGACCGACAACGCACCGGCGACGATGGCCAGGCTCGCCAGATCGAAACCCGCGAAGGAGACGGCGACGGCTGCGGCAACCAGGAAACCGACATAGCCCAGCGCCGTGGAGACGGAGGACTTGAGGCCGATGTCGAGGCTGGTGCGCGGCAGGTACCTGGTATCCAGCCAGCGCTGGATCGTGCGGGTCGCGAGCAGGCCGACGACAAAGATCGCGAGCGCCGAAAGGATCGTCGAGAAGGAGATGGTGATCTCGCCGACCTGGATTCCGAAAAACGCGCCGCGAAGCCAGCCCGTCCACTGGCGCGTGTCGAACCCCCAGGGGAGCAGCACCATGACCACCGTTGCGACGATCAGGAACAGCCGGAAGACGCCGCTGAGGATGACGATGATCTGGTCCGTCGCCGAGCGGCTGAGGCCAAGACTGCGGGCGATCGCGCTTGCCGGCCCGGTTTCGGAGTTCACCAGCGAATTTGCAAGTTCGTCGGTGAACAGGACAAGCAGCGTCGCTACCGTGATGATGGCGCCGGCAAGCACGACATGCGTGCTGGCGTAGGCGGCGAGCGCGACGTATCCAAGAACGGTTGCGGCGAGGATTGCCAGAAAGAGAAGCGTCAGGGCCGCACGTGCCCATCCCCACGAGCGGGCAACGGCAACCGGCTGATCGGCATCCGCGTCGGCATGCTCGGTCTCGCCGAGGGGACGGGCGTGCGCGATGATGCGCACGGCTAGCAGACCCAGTGCGGCGGTGGTCAGGGCGAATGTGCCACTGCGCAGGACCTCGATCGAAAGCGACGCGGCGAGCAGGTCGAAGGTCGAGTTCAGGAATTCGTCGATGCCGGCAACGGCGGCAATGACCAGCAGGACGCGCTTCAGCTTCCAAGCGGCTTCGTGCGGCATGTCCAGCAGGCGCCAGGAGGGGGCCCGCGGCGCCAGCACCGCAATGGCGATCGCGCGCAGGAAGACATAGAAGCTGACCCCCGTTGCCGCGCTGCGCACGAAAGTCATCAAGCGGTCGGGAAGGAATCCACTTCCCGCAACGGCGAGGATGACGAGAGAGATCGCGAAGACGGGAACGAGGCCATCGACGACGACCAGCCATGTCGCGCCGGCGAATTTCTCGAGGCGGCTGGGCGCGGAATCGCGCGGGACGCGGCGGTAGAGTTCCGCGAGCCGGTGCCGGCCAACGAACACCAGCGCCGCGCCGGCGATCACCGACAGGACGATCGTGGCGAGCCGCAGGTTGATGTCGCTGGCAGTGCGCTCCGGGCTTGGCGAAAGATTGGCAATCGCGCCCCTGGTGCCTTCGTCCAGCAGCAGGTTGAAGCGGCGCTGCAGTTGCGGGAACTGCGGCAGGGTATCGCGCCACAGGGACGGCTCGAAGGGCGCGCGGTTGCGCTCGAAGAGGCGCGCCGTGAAGCGGTCGCGGCGGCGTTCGGAAATGCGCGCCTCGAGCTGTTCGGACTGCACGAGGATGACACGGGCCTGGCTCAGGACGCCGCGCACGTCGGCAAGCGCGGCGTTGAGGGCTTCGCGCTCGGCGCGCACCGCGGGTGCTTCCTGCGCCTCGCCCTCAGCCGGCGCGGGGCCGAGTTGCGTGGTGCGTTCCTCGATGATCCTGACGCGGTCCTGGAGGCTGGAAATCACGGTGGGTGCCGCGCTGCGGATCGGGTCGAGCTCACGGCGCAGCTGGGCCAGCTCCTGGTCGTCGTCGAGCTGGCGGCGCAGGGCCGCCTCGACACGGTCGACGATTCCCTTCCATTCGGCGACGGCGGTCCGCTCGTCGTCGATCTGGGCCGCCGCGATCGGGGCGGGCTGTGCCGGCTCGGGCGCGGGTGCGGGCGCTGGCGTGGCGGCAGGCGGCTCCGTGGCGTCGCCCGAAGGTCCGGCCCCTTCGCCGACAGGTCCCGATTGCGAAGGCGCGGCGCGCGGCGGCGCATCGGCAGTCTGGGCGTGCAACGGGGACATCTGGATGGCGAACGCGGCAAGCAGCAGGAGCGCCTGAAGCCAGCGGCGAGCGGAAACCGGGGCCATATTCGAGGGAATTGCCATGAAACGGACTGCTGCCTTGTTGAGGATTCCCGGTGCGCGCCGGCGAGGTTCGCGGCTTGTCCGTCCTGAATACGCCGATTTGCAGGCGAATGCGAACCCGCCAGGCTCTGCGGGTGCCGCGCTTTCGCCACGTTAATGGAGCCTTATTCTACGCAATCTAGCCTATGTGACGCCTGACAGCGGCATCCCACATGGGAATTTCACGAGACGCGCGGCGTGTGAGGTTATATACGTGGCGCGGTTTGAAACGCGTTTATTGAAGTCCTTGGGTGGGTCGTGATTTCGGTGGGTGGCAAGGCAGGCGGAAAGAAGGCGGCAGAGCGCCGCGGCGCGGTGCGCGCGCCGGGCTGGCGCGGCGTCGTTGCGCGCGCGCTCGGCGTACTGGTCGCCTCCGGCCTTGTCGCAGCCTGCTCGTCGCTGGACGCCGGCAATCCGGGGTTCATGGCGGGTGCGAGTTCCGATGCCCGAGAGGCGCGCATCGGCGCGCGGGAAAACCCGAAGGTGCTGGCCGCGTATGGGGGTGCCTATGCGTCCGGGGACCTCGACCGCTACGTGCAACAGGTGACGCAGCGGCTTGCCCAGAACGCGGCATCCGGTTCCGGCGGCTACAAGGTGACGCTGCTGAATTCCCCGACGATCAACGCCTTCTCCCTGCCCGGCGGCTACATCTACGTGTCGCGCGGACTGCTGGCGCTTGCCAACAGCGAGGCCGAACTCGCCGCCGTCATCTCGCACGAGATGGCGCACATCGACTCTCGCCATGCGCTCCAGCGCGAGCAGCAGGCCGCGTCGGCGGGCGCCGTGGGGCGGGTGATCGCCGACATGTCGCGCGGACCTGGCAGCAGCGCAGAGGCCCTGAGCTACGCGCGCGCGCAAGTCGCCCAGTTCTCGCGCCAGCAGGAACTCGAGGCGGACGCGATCGGCATCCGCATCATGGCCAAGAGCGGATACGACCCGCGCGCGGCGATCACCTTCCTGACATCGCTGGAGCGGCAGACGGCGCTGCATTCGCGGATGCTGAACCGTGAGCACGACCCCAACCGCGTCGAGCTGACCGCGACGCACCCGGCGACGCCGGAGCGGATCTCGGCGGTGGAGCGTGACGCGCGCACGCTGGTGCCGGCGAACGGCGGCCTGCGCAACGAGGATGCCTACTTCGCGGCAATCGACGGCCTGCTGTACGGCGATGATCCCAGCGAAGGCTATGTGCGCGGCCGAACGTTCCTGCATCCGCGGCTCGGCATCACCTTCACGATGCCGGATGGCTACGGCGTGCAGAATGCGCCCAACGCGGTGGTCGGGTTCGCGCCCGAGGGGGCGATTCTGCGCTTCGACGGGATCGACGTGCCGACGGGCACAAGCCTTGCCCGCCACCTGCAGCGCAATTCGGTGCGTGGCGGCGAGGTGAGATCCGTCACGGAGGGCACGGTCAACGGCCACCAGGCCGCGTTCGCGGTCGCCAGCGCCGACCAGTGGCAGTTCCGCATCGCGCTGATCCGCGGCAGCGGCAAGTCGGTCTACCGCTTCATTCATGCCACCCAGAAGCCGAAGGCCGGCGACGAGGCGGAATTCGTGTCCGCGGTGAACACGTTCCACTATGTCGACGCGGCGACGGCGCGTTCGGTATCGCCGCTGCATGTCGCCATCGACAAGGTGCGGCCGGGCGACACGTCGGTCACGCTGGCCAGGAAGATGGCCTATCCCGACATGCGGCTGGAGCGTTTCCTGACGCTGAACGGCATCCAGGCAGGCCAGTCGCTGAAGCCCGGCGAACAGGTCAAGATCATCGCCGAATAACGCCCGCGCGGTATCGCGGGTCAGATCATGGCGGTCTCGCCATCCGGCAATTCGGCAAGCAGGGCAGTGCGCAGCTTGCCGAGCGCCCGGCTTTCGATCTGGCGCACCCGCTCCTTGGAAATGCCGAGCGACTGGCCGAGCGCTTCCAGCGTCACCTGTTCCTCCGAAAGACGGCGCTCGCGGATGATCTGCAGTTCGCGGTCGGACAGGACCTTCAGGGCACTGTTGATCCAGCGCTTGCGGCGTTCGGCATCGATCGCGCGCCCGACCGTTTCGTCGGGCAGCGGCTGGTCGCACATCAGCATGTCCTGGCGCTCGGTGGTGTTGCCGGAATCGGATTCCATGACCGGCGCGTTGAGCGAACTGTCCGACCCCGACAGCCGGGCATTCATGGTCTCCACGTCCTGCAACGACACGCCGATGGCGTCCGCGATCTCGGCATGAAGCTCGGAATCCGGGCGCCGGTCGGGGCCGCCTGAAAGTTTCGCGCGCAGGCGGCGCAGGTTGAAGAAGAGCGCCTTCTGGTTGGAGCTGGTGCCGCCGCGCACGATCGACCAGTTGCGCAGGATGTAGTCCTGGATCGAGGCGCGGATCCACCATGTCGCGTAGGTCGAGAAGCGCACCTCGCGAGCCGGCTCGAAACGCCGCGCCGCCTCCAGCAGGCCGACATGCCCCTCCTGGATGAGGTCGGCCATCGGCAGGCCGAAATTGCGGAAGCGCGAGGCCATGGAGATGACGAGGCGCATGTGGGCGGCGATCAGCTTGTGCAACGCCTTGGATTCACCGTGCTCGATCCAGCGCACAGCGAGTTCATGTTCCTCGTCGCGCTCCAGATACGGCGCGCGCATCGCCTCGCGCACCATGCTGCGGTTCTGGCTCGTGTGTTGCGTCATTCTGGTCGAGCCTCCTTGATTGCCCCTCCCGATGGATCTGGGGGGAAATACGCCGGATCGGCGCCAGCGGATCACACGTGCGCGTTCGCGGGCGGGCGGCACGGCACTTCGCAGATAGTGATATTACGTAGAATTACGAGCAGCATTGAGGCGGTGCAACAGAAAAAGCCCGGCTCGCAGAGCCGGGCTTTCACGGTTGCGTCAACCAGCGCGGGGCGCTGTACGCATTCAGGCGGCTTCTTCCTGGTCGTCGCCTTCGCCTTCGGCGTCGGTGCGCGCGCCGCGGCGCGGCCCCTTGGCGAGCATCTTCTCGATTTCCTGGATGGCCTCGGTCTCGGTGCAGCCGCGCACGGCAGCAACTTCGCGCGCCATGCGATCGAGCGCGGATTCATAGAGCTGGCGCTCCGAATACGACTGCTCGGGCTGGGTGTCGGAGCGATAGAGGTCGCGCACCACTTCCGCGATGGAACCGAGATCGCCGGAGTTGATCTTCGCTTCGTATTCCTGCGCGCGGCGGCTCCACATCGTGCGCTTGACGCGGGCGCGGCCGGTCAGCGTCGCGAGCGCCTTGCCCACCAGGTCGTCCTCGGCGAGCTTGCGCATGCCGACGTTGGCGATCTTGGAGGTGGGAACCCGCAGCGTCATCTTGTCCTTCTCGAAGGTGATGACGAACAGCTCCAGCTTGGCGCCGGCGATTTCCTGTTCCTCGATGGCGACGATCTTGCCCACGCCATGGGCCGGGTAGACGATGTACTCGTTCGTCCGAAAGCCTTCGCGCGTCTGGTTCTTCTTGGTGGACTTGGTGCTCATGTATTCTCCAACGCTTCCCTCGGAGACAGCCGCGGCCGCTGCTGCCCGCCGCTCTCCATGTCTAGTGCCGCTTCAGCTGCACACGCTCGCGTGCCGCAGGTCCGATTGCGTCCGGCAACTCACGCGTCCCGACACGCTGCCGTCCAGCACGACGGCAACTCGCCGGGATTGCAGCGACACTCCGCGGATGCCGGCGAACCGAAAGCTGCTTCCGGGCAACGCGATGTTGTCCGAAACACGCAAACCGTCCGATCGATAGGGTGCCTTCCCGGAAGAAACCGTTTCCCGATCCGAAAGCTTTCCCAGAAGATGCGCAGGTTGTGCGAGACCTTGAGTGTTCTTTCGCGAAATCGGATATCCCGCAAACCGCCGACGGGCCGCGGAGCGCGACCATCTGCGCAGCATAGCACAAAAAAACGCCACTTGGAACAACTGGGTGCTGCGGTGCGAAAGTGCGCGCCGACTGCGAAATCCCCGATTGTCTGCCGTCAGGCGATCAATCGCCTTCGCCGGGCTCGGCGGAAAAGTATTTCTCGAACTTGCCCGTCTCGCCGTCAAATTTCTTGGCGTCCTCGGGCTGGTCCTTCTTCTGGGTGATGTTCGGCCACTTGTCGGCGTACTCGGTGTTGATCTTGAGCCAGTGCTCGAGGCCGGGCTCGGTGTCCGGACGGATGGCGTCCGCCGGGCACTCGGGTTCGCAGACGCCGCAGTCGATGCATTCGTCGGGGTGGATGACGAGCATGTTCTCGCCTTCGTAGAAGCAGTCCACCGGGCAGACCTCGACGCAATCGGTGTATTTGCACTTGATGCAATTGTCGGTCACCAGATAGGTCATCGCCAGTCCTTCGTTCACGTTGGCCTGCGGACTTGCCGCAGCGCAGCAGAATTCGTCGGCAGGGACTTAGCCGAGCCGAATGCAGTGGGCAATAGGGTGAATCCCGATCATTGCGGCGTGTGTTGACGATCGCGGTAGAGCGCGGAGGCGGGGTCGGCGCCGAGCCGGGCCCGCGGCAGGGCGGCGACCTCGAGAACGCGCACACCGGAGGGAAGCGCCAGCGTCAGGACGTCGCCGATGCGCACGGTGGCGCTGGGGCGCAGCGCGCGCTGCCGGTTGATGCGCACCGCGCCGGAACGCACGAGCACGCCCGCAAGTGGACGCGTGCGCGCCATGCGGGCGCGCCAGAGCCACAGGTCGAGCCGCTGGCCTTGCGGCTGGGTGTCCTCATCAGCGTCGTTCAGGAGCGCCCCTCGAGTTCCTTCTTGAGTGCTGCGAGTTTCGCGAATGGCGAATCCGGGTCGACAGGGCGCCCACCACCACCCTCGCCGGCGTGAGACGGCTTGCCGGGCTTTGCGCCCTTCCTGGCGCCGCGTGTTTCGCCTGAGTCGTCGCGGGTGTTGCGGTCGCCCTTGCGCGGTGGGCGGCGGTCCTGGCGCGCCTTGCCGCGATGCTCCGAAGACTGCGGCCCGGCGTCTGCGTCGCGTTGCGGACGGCCCGGGCGGCCGCGATGGGCGGTGCGGCGGCCCGGCCGCCAGACCTCGACCAGCCCGTCGTCGGCGGGGGACGCCTCCGCGTCAACCTGCGCGGCGGGCGATTCGCCGGCGTCGCTGGCGGGAGAGGCTTGGGCCGCGTCGGGCGCGGGCGCTGACGCAGCCTCGGCCTCCGCCGCAGCCGCCGGCTCCGCCGAGGCGTCCTGCGCCGAGCCGTCCGTGCCCCCGGCCGGGGCCGATCCCTCGGCGTCGGCGGGTGCCTGGGCTGCGGGCGCAGCTACTGCGGCATCCTCGGGCGCGGCCGGCCGGCGGTCCTTGCGGAAGCCGAGCGCGGCGAGCACCTCGGCCATGTCCTCGTTGCCGCAGCCCAGAAGCGAGGTCATGTTCGGCGCGATACGGAAGGCAGAACCGTCGAAATGGCCTTCCGGGCGAGGTGCTGCCGATAGCGGACGCCAGGCCATCGCCTCGCGGATGGCGTCGCCGAGGCGTTCCAGGATGTCGATGCGCACGACGCGCTTGCCCACCGCCTTGAAGCCGAGCAGGGCATAGACGCCATCCGGCAGGGCGGGATCGCGCGGCACCGAGGTGCGTCCGCTGGCAACGAGTTCGGGCACCAGCCGGGTGTCGATTTCCTGCGGGCTGACGCTCGCCGCGCCGCCGGCATTCAGCGCCCAGAGCTGCGCGCCGAGCTTGCGGGGCGCGGGCTTCAGCAGCGCGGGGATGAAGACGTGGAACGCTCCGAAGCGCACGCCGTGCTTGCGCAGGTGGGCGCGGTCGTCCTGACTCAGCGCCTTCACCTCGTCGGCGACCGGGGCGCGGTCGAGGATGCCGAGGGATTCAACGAGGCGGAAGGCGATGCCGCGCACCGGCGCCGGCAGATCGGTTGCGGCCTCGAGGTCGAACAGCGGCTTCAACTGGTTGGTGAGCGTCATCGCGACATAGCGTTCGAGGCGCTCCTGGACGCGGTCGCGCGACGGGCCAGTGAGCTGCTCATCGGCGATCAGGGCGACGCGCGGCCTGAGGACATTGTCGCCGGCCACAAGGCGGGCGACCGGAGCGCCACGCCAGGAAATGCTAAGGTCGCCGAGCAGGGTCAGCTGGTCGGCTGGGCTGTCGCACAGCGCCGCGGCGCGGCGCTCGATTTCTCCGGCGAGTGCCTTTTCGGCTGCTGCCTTCAGGGCCTTGGCCTCGCCAGGTTCGGCGGCCGGGTCCGGCGTGAACCGGAATCCTTCCAGCCGACCCAGTCGGTGGCCCTCCACCGTCACGCCGCCCTCGGCGTCAATCTCGGCGTCCAGCACGGCTTTCTCCCTCAATCGGCGGTTCAACACGCTGGTCCGGCGGTCGACGAACCGCTGGGTCAGGCGTTCGTGCAGCGCGTCCGACAGCTTGTCCTCGGTTGCGCGCGTGGTTTCCTGCCACGCGAAAGGGTTATCAAGCCAGTCGGGCCTGTTGGCAACATATGTCCACGTGCGGATGTGCGCGATTCGCGCAGAAAGCGTGTCGATGTCGCCATCGGTGCGGTCGCAGGCCGCGACCTGGGCGGCGATCCAGTCCTCGGGGATGGTGCCGTGGCGCATCAGGAAGCGATACAGCGTCAGCACCATGTCGGTGTGATGGGCGGGTGCGATCTTGCGGTAGTCGGGCAGGCGGGCCGCGTCCCACAGCCGGGTCACGCCGTCACGCGTGCGCGCGAGATCGCGCACGTCTGCCTCGCGCATCGCCGCTTCCAGCACGTGGATGTCGTCGCCGGCAGGCGCGCGGGTCAGCCCGGGTTCGCCGGGCAGTCGCGCCAGCGAATCGAGCAGCGCGGAAATCGTCGTGAGATCGAGCTCGCAATTGCGCCACTGCAGCACCTCGACCGGCGGGAACCTGTGACTCTCCAGGTGCTCGACGGTATCGGCATCGAGTTCGCCGACGCGGCCGGTGACGCCGAAGGTCCCGTCGCGCGTGTGGCGCCCGGCGCGCCCGGCGATCTGGCCCATCTCGGCGAGGTTGAGGTGGCGGAACTGGAAACCGTCGAACTTGCGCATGCCGGCAAAGGCCACGTGGTCGACATCGAGGTTCAGTCCCATGCCGATGGCGTCGGTGGCGACCAGGAAATCGACATCGCCGTTCTGGTAGAGGGCGACCTGGGCGTTGCGGGTGCGCGGAGAAAGGGCGCCGAGGACCACCGCGGCGCCGCCGCGCTGGCGGCGGATCAGCTCGGCGATGGCGTAGACGTCCTCTGCCGAGAAGGCGACGATGGCGCTGCGCCGCGGCAGGCGGGTGATCTTGCGGGCGCCGGAGTAGAGCAACTGCGACAGGCGCGGGCGGGTGGTGACGTAAAGGCCGGGGATCAGGCGCTCGAGGATCGGGCGCATGGTCTCGGCGCCCAGCAGCAGCGTCTCGTCGCGGCCGCGGCGGTTGAGGATGCGGTCGGTGAAGACGTGGCCGCGTTCCAGGTCGGCGGCAAGCTGCACCTCGTCGATGGCAAGGAACGAGACGTCGACGTCGAGCGGCATGGCCTCCACCGTCGCGACCCAAAAGCGCGGGTTGAGCGGCTTGATCTTCTCCTCGCCGGTGATCAGGGCGACTGCTTCCGGGCCGGCGCGTTCGACGATGCGGGTATAGACCTCGCGCGCCAGCAGGCGCAGGGGCAGGGCGATCATGCCGCTGGGGTGCGCGAGCAGCCGCTCGATGGCGTAGTGGGTCTTGCCGGTGTTGGTTGGTCCCAGCACGGCAGTCACGCCGCGCGCGCGCAAGTCCCGTCTCAGGGTGGCTGGCCTCTCCAAGACCTGCCGTCCAGAGGCGCGCCTCCCAGAGGCTGGTTGCCGGGCGTCGTTGGCGGAAGCTGAAGTCATGGTCCTGGCGGTTCGCAAGGCATTGCGTGGCAGGTGTGCCGTGTGCTCGCGTCCTCGTTCGAGATCACAGGCCGGGCGCAACCGGCCGACACCAAGCCTGGCGCAGCAATATGGGGTTTGGCGGCTTGCGTACAGTCCCTCCGGTCAGTTCCGTCGATCGGGGTATGCGTTAACGTGTGGATATGTCGCTTTGGTGGCGGCGGGTGGAAATGTGCCACGAAGGGACGGAATCCACCGCGCGGTAAGGGTTTCGAACGCGACGCGAACAAAAGGCGCCCGAATCGCTGACTCGCTGCATTTTCCGGGTTCGTTCAGGCCTACATCTTGTCCCGGCGCGAGGAGCGCCACGAAATATTGAATCGGCAAACTGTCTGGCGAGGCGGACATGCTCCGGGTGCGTTAACCTCCTGGCGCGGGCGTTCCCGTGCGGCTTTAGCATTCGGGCGCGAAAGCGGAACGGGGCATGGACGAATCGCTGACCCGCTACAGGTTGCGTGTTTGTTCCGGTGCCAAAGCGGGACGGGAACGATGCCGCGAGACCTGTGGCGCATGGCGTCCAGGTGGATTGACCCGAACGCCAGGAGTTCGCTCCTGGTTCAATGGCTGAGCGGAACACACTCTTTTCAGTCCGGATGCGGCTCGCGGCCGGCAACACGTCCGTGTGTGCCGAGATGCCGCGAGGCGGCCGGGCCGAGGCCGTGCAGCGCCCCGGACCCGGGGCAACAAAAAACCCCGCCACCGGGGCGGGGTAGTTGTCTGCCTGGACGAGCGCCGGGCCGCGCGCGACGGATATGGCGCCATGCCGGACGTGTCAGCGCGTGGCGGCGGTGTGTCCCACGGAGGCATAGGAGGCGGCGAAGGCGGTCGCCTGGATGATGCCGGTGCCGATCGGCGTCGGCACGACCATGCGCACGGGCACCAGCAGGCCGGTGTCGCCGGCCGGCGCCAGCCAGACCTCCATGTCCTTGCGGTTGGCGTAGTACTCGATCTCGCCGCGGCCGGGGCGGTGGCCGGCGATCGGGCGATAGAGCGCCTGGCACACGACCGCCGGACCGACATAGGTGGTGCGGCGATTGCCACTCACGTTCTGCATGCCCTTGTAGCGCAGCACGAGGTCGAAACGTTCGCGGCCGTTGAAGACGGGAATTGTGCGGTTGCAGTCGTCCGGCGAAAGTGTGCCGTCACTTCCGGCGGAGATGATCATCGCCGTCATCGGGTCGACGACATTGGTCATGTGCCCGGAGCGCACGCTGATATAGTCCTTGCTGGCGCGCACGGTCGGCCGGATCGACAGCTGGTCGACGCGGCCGCGGGAAAAACTCATCGACACCACCTGGGAGCTGCGCTCGTCGCTGGCGGACGAGCCAAACCTGCGCGGGCTGTGGTTGGCGCGGCCAAGGCGGCCATCGACCTCTCCGGTGGCCTTGTATTCGAACAGCATGCCGGCGATCCCGGTCAGGCGCGCGTCACCCTTGAGGCGATAGGCGCCGCCGGCGACACGGCCGGAAAAACTGCCCTTTCCGAGGGGGATTCCATTCAGCGAAACGGTGTACCCGATAGCGAAATAATGGTCCTCGCGGGCGCTGGCCGGTGTTGCCACCGTGGCTGCGGCGATGCCCGCCACGGCGATGCCCGCCAGCGAGCGCCGCGCGGCGGCGAGACATGCGTGGAGCCTTGATGAACTGGCCTGCGCAGGCTGGCGCAAATGCGACGCGTGCGCGACAGGGGTACACTCGATCGCCATGGGGCGTCCAAACCTCCAAACGCGCCCGGTGTGCCAAGGCGTCCGGGCAGGAACTCGATCATGCCATCCGTCGAACCGATCCGCAGGCCGGCAAACACATCGCGCGGCCGGATCGCAAAGACGTACGCGGCAAGTACGACAAATTAGAGGCTTTTGGTTTTCAACCTGTTAACCCTACCGGAGCGTTACGAACCCGCCATGCGCTCGCCAACATGCCTCAGCGCACTTGACGAGTGGCCTCATCGCGACTATTCGTTCGCGCCGAATTTCACTCTCCCGAGATGAAGGTCCGGCGGCGCGCCTTTTCGACATGGTGGCGCCCGGACGGGTTTTGAAGGACGAAGACCATGGCACGCCGCTGCGAACTTACCGGCAAGGCAGTCCTGACGGGCAACACCGTCAGCCACGCGAACAACAAGGCCCGCCGGCGTTTCCTGCCGAACCTCGTCAACGTGTCGCTGCTCAGCGAGGCGCTTGGCCGCCCGATCCGCCTGCGCATTTCGGCGGCAGCCCTGCGTACGGTCGAGCATCGTGGCGGCATCGACAATTTCCTCATGAAGGCCAAGGACGCCGAGCTTTCCAGCCGCGCCCGCGCCGTCAAGAAGGAACTGGCGGCAAGCCAGACGGCCTGAGCCTCCCGGACGGGACCAGCGCGACCATGAGCGGTATCTTGAGCAAGCTGTCGGCAGGCGCCGCGGACGGCCGCGGGCTGGCGCTTTGCGTCCTCGCGATGTGCGCGGTCGTGGCGGCCTCCAACGTCGCCGTGCAGTATCCGTTCACGCCCTTCGGGTTGCAGGACTACCTGACCTGGGGCGCGTTCACCTATCCGGTGGCCTTTCTCATCACCGATCTCACCAACCGGCATTTCGGCGCGCGCGCGACACGGCGCGTCGTCTTCGCCGGCTTCGTGCTGGCCGTCATCCTGTCGATCATGCTGGCGACGCCGCGCATCGCATTCGCGTCGGGAACCGCGTTCCTGACGGCGCAGCTGCTCGACGTCACGGTCTTCGACAGGCTGCGCGGCGGGGCGTGGTGGCGCGCGCCGCTGATCTCCTCGCTGATCGGTTCGGCGCTGGACACGGTGCTGTTCTTCACGCTGGCCTTTGCCGGCAGCGACCTGCCGGAGGCGACCTATGCGCTCGCCGGCGGCATCACGGTGCCGGTGTGGATGGGCTGGGCGTTCTGCGACTGGCTGGTTAAGCTCGTCTGCGCCGGCGCCATGCTGGTGCCGTTCCGCGCCATGATGGGGCGGGTCACGCCGCTCCCCGCCGTTTCCTGAGAATCGACCGACAATCCGATCAGGGACGGTGTCCGTCTCGTCGAAATCCTACTTGTTGTGCACCAGGAAGGCGTTGGCGAAGTAGGTGTTGTTGCCGTTGAGACGCAGATTGTAGACGGTGCGTGCCGGATCGTCCTCGTCGGCATCGATCCTCGCCAGGGCGAGATGCGCCGTTTCGACAACCATCTCGGTCATCGCGGCAGGATCGCCGGCCGCCATCGGCACGGCCCGCGCCGACACGTTTGCCAGAACGACCAGTTCGTCTCCTGCGGCGAGGCTCGCGACACGGAAATGGCCGGTCTCGGCGAAGGTCGCTTCCGGATCGATCGACTTCCACCCGTCCCGTGTCATGAAGGGATGTTCTGCGGTGACGAACGGCGCGCCGTCGTTGAACGCGTAGAGTTTGCGCTCACCCAGACACGGGGTCTCGATCTCCATGACCCGGTTGACGCATCCACCTTCGCCAAGCACCAGATCGCCGATGGCAACGTCACCAATGGCTTTCGTCGTGCCGTCGGCCATGAGTATGGCGGTTTCGGCCGTGAAGCAGCAAATCACGTCAACCACCTTCTGGGTCGATTGAATCGCGGCAATCGCATCGTGAGCGGCATTGCCCGTCGGGTCGTCCTGCCTGTGTTTGGCAATCAGCGTGTCAGACGGTCCGAAATAGATTCGCAGTCCGGCCACGCCGTGGAAATAAGTATCGAATTCGGTGCGCATGTCGGCAAAGACGGAGACCTTTCCGGTGGCGAGGAATTCCATCTCGGCCGTTCCGAAGCCGCCGATCTCGTCCGATGCGCCCGCTCCAAAGCCGACCATGAAGTTGTCGGTGACGTAATACCTGATCCCGCCGCGCGCGAACGCACCTTCGTGAATGTTTTCGCCCCACTGGTATCCGCCGACGCCGTGGAATGTGAATTGGCCCTGGTAGAGTTCGCCTTCAGCTGCCACACGAAGGATTTCCTGCCTGGCAAGTTCGAAGTCCGCCCAGCAGGGGGAGCCGCAGAGCAAGGCGGAGGAATAAATGTAGCCCGACGTCGCAAACGAGTCCTGCGTATTGACACCGTAGGCACCGGTTACTCCCAGCAAGCCTGTGCCGGGATCGCGCCAGAAAAGATGGCCGCCGATGCCGCCGATGAAGCCATCGCCCTGCGCGCCGCCGGCGACGTCGATCTGTGCGCCGAAGGCGTGGTCAACCGGAATTGTCAGAGATGCAAGAAGCAGCGCAAGACCGTCTGTTTCGGCGCTGTCGAAAACACTGAAAGGGGCGGCGCTGCTGGCAAAACCGTTGGGGTCGATGTCATCATGATGGGCCACGCCGCCGGCAATCGCGATCTTGGCGTTCAATGACGAAACCGCCGGAAGGCTCTCCGCTTCCTGAGCCTGCGCGGTCCCGATCCACACATGGCTCGCCGCCAGCAGTCCGATGGCCGTGGACGCGCGCAATGCCGATTTCGGCGATGACGCGTGCTGCCTGATACCGTTCATCAGATGCCCCCCGCGGCTCCGCAAATATCCAGACGATTGATTCTCGTATCCAATCAAAAAACGGCCGGCTCTTCAGTCTGCCGGGAATGCCTTCCCGCCAAACGAAGGTAATTGACGCTCCGTGCCTAGTCCACCAGTTCGAACCGCAGCAGCAGGTTGCGCTGCAGGCGGGTGAAGTTGTTGTCCGACATGATGGTGAGGATGGTGCGGCCCTGTGCGTCGGTGTGGATGCCGAGTGCTTCCATGTTGTCGATCTCGACGGCGACATCGGCGTCCATAAGCAGCTCGGGATAGATCGTCGCGCCGTCGGCGATGTCGGCGACGCGGATGCGGTGCAGCGCCATCTTCGGCCCTGTCAGGATCGAGAAATAGCGTTCCAGGATGACGATGTTGCCGGCCGGGTCGAGGGCCGCGTCGGTGACGTCGAAGTCCTCGTAGGCGCGCACGCGAAAGCGTCCCAGCGCCCGGCCGCCGACGATGAAGCCTTCCAGGTATCCGTCGACGGGGTTTTCGGCGAAGGCGATCGTGGCGGCGCCGAGCGGGCTGTCCTGTGGCAGCACGGCAAGGGCCTCGACGCCCTTGTTGTCCGGCAGGCCGCGAATGCCGTCCGGCACGGGGACATCGCGCGGGCGCGCGGCCAGCCCGCCGCGGCCGATGTCGTATTGCCAGATGCGATTGCGGCGCTCGAAGCTCACCTGGTAGACGCCGGGGCGGCCGGGCACCGGGCTGATGCCCTCGGCATCGCTCCACTGCTTGGAGGCCATCGGCTCGCCGTCGCCGTCGCGCATGCGCTCGATCTCGATACCGGCAAGGGTCAGCGCGCCGTCGGGCAGCGTCTCGATCCGCGCCGTGATCCAGTCGCCGAGGTCGGTGACGGCGGTCAGGCCGGTTCCGTCGGGCGACACGTCGAGACTGGAGATGCCGCCGAACCGGCGGCTGTCGGGGGCGAGTTCGGAGCCTGCGAGGAAGACGAGGCGGCCGAAACGCGTGCGGGCGGGGTCGAGCGGCGCGAAGGCCGACAGCGGTGTTGGCGAGACCGAAAGCGTTTCGGCACGCGCCGGTACGCACATCAGCACGGCGGCGATCGCGGCCGCCAGGGCATGGTGCCCGGTGTGCTTCACGCCGCAGGCCGCCCGCGGCGCGACGGGGCGCCGGCTTCCGGCCCGGCAGTGGTTTCGGCAAACAGTTCCGCTAGCTTCTCGGTCATCGCGCCACCGAGTTCCTCGGCATCGACGATGGTCACCGCGCGGCGGTAGTAGCGGGTGACGTCGTGGCCGATGCCGATGGCGATCAGTTCGATGGGCGAACGCGTCTCGATGTCCTCGATCACCTTGCGCAGATGGCGCTCGAGGTAGTTGCCGGGGTTCACCGACAGCGTCGAATCGTCGACCGGCGCGCCATCGGAAATCATCATCAGGATGCGCCGGTGCTCGGGGCGCGCCATCAGGCGCGCATGCGCCCAGGTCAGCGCCTCGCCGTCGATGTTCTCCTTCAGCAGGCCTTCTCGCATCATCAGGCCGAGATTGCGGCGCGCCCGCCGCCAGGGCATGTCGGCGGACTTGTAGACGATGTGGCGCAGGTCGTTGAGGCGGCCGGGGTTGGCGGGCTTGCCGGCGGCAAGCCAGGCCTCGCGCGACTGGCCGCCCTTCCAGGCGCGGGTGGTGAAGCCGAGGATCTCGACCTTGACGCCGCAGCGCTCCAGCGTGCGCGCAAGGATGTCGGCGCAGGTGGCGGCAACCGTGATCGGGCGGCCGCGCATGGAGCCTGAGTTGTCGATCAGCAGCGTGACGACGGTGTCGCGGAACTCGGTGTCTCGTTCGCGCTTGAAGGCGAGCGGCTGCATGGGGTCGGTGACGACGCGGGTCAGGCGGGCGGTGTCGAGCAGGCCTTCCTCGAGGTCGAAGTCCCAGCCGCGGCTCTGCTGCGCCATCAGGCGGCGCTGCAGGCGGTTGGCGAGCCGGGCGACGACGCCCTGCAGGCTGGAGAGCTGCTTGTCGAGGAAGCCGCGCAGGCGGTCGAGCTCCTCGGTATCGCACAGTTCGTCGGCCTCGAGGACCTCGTCGAACTGGGTGGTGTAGACCGCATAGTCCTCGAAGACGGCGTTGGAATAGGGGAACGGCGGGCGGTAGGGCTGCGGCTCGTCCTCGCCGTCGCTTTCGTCGGCCTCGCCGAGAACCTCCTCCAGCCGCGCGTCGGCGGCGTCGAACTCGGCCTCCTCCTCGGCGCCGTCGACATCGCCCGTCTCGGCGCTTTCAGTCTCGCCCTCCTCGCCTTCCTCGTTCTCGGCGTTCTCGGCGCCGGAATCCTCCGACTCGCCTTCCTCGCCCTCGACCTCATCCTCGTCGCTCTGCTCTCCGAGTTCGTCCGACATTTCCAGCGCCACGATCATGTCGCGCATGATGTCGGCGTAGGCGGTCTGGTCCTCGACGGAGTCCTTAAGCCGGGCGATCTCGCCTGATGCGCGCTCCTCGATCCAGTCGCGCCACAAGGCGACGGCGCGCTCGCCGCTCTTGGGCACAGCCTGGCCGCTGACCGCCTCGCGCACGATCAGGCCGAGCGCTTCCTCGAGCGGCGAGTCCGCGCGTTCGGTCGCCTGGTCGAGCTTCAGGCGCGTGCAGCGCTCCTCCAGCATGGCGCCGAGGTTGCCGCTCATGCCGGCGAAGCGGCGCATGCCGATTGCCTCGATGCGCGCCTGCTCGACCTGCTCGAAGATGGCGCGGGCATCGCGCCCGACCGGCTGGCGTTTGCGGTGGACCGCGGGGTCGTGGCAGGCCAGCCGCAGCGCAAGCGCGTCGGCATAGCCGCGGGTGACGGCGGCATCGGCGGCGCTCATCGCGCGCGGCGGCTCTGGCAGGCGCAGGGTGTTGCCGGACTGGCCGGGCCGGTCGCCGCCGAAGGTGACGTTCAGCTCGTGGTCCTGGGCAATCGCGCGCACCGTGGTTGCCACGGCGCGCTTGAAGGGTTCGTTGGGCGCCGGGCGGTTGCGAGACTTGGCGTCCGTGTTGTCGGGCATCGTTGCCGCCGGCCTCAGTTCAGCGCCAGGTTGATGGTCGATTCCGGCAGTTCCTCGCCCATGGCGCGCTGGTAGAACTCGGCGACCGTGCCGCGCTCCAGCTCGTCGCACTTGTTGAGGAAGGTCAGCCGGAAGGCCATGCCGAGGTCACCGAAGATCCTGGCGTTCTCGGCCCACATGATGACGGTACGCGGGCTCATCACCGTCGACAGGTCGCCGTTGACGAAGGCCGAGCGGGTGAGGTCCGCGAGGCGGACCATGCGGGAGACGGTCTCGCGGCCCTTCTCGCCGGTGAAGTGCTTGGCCTTGGCAAGCACGATGCCGACCTCGTCGTCATGCGGCAGGTAGTTGAGCACGGTGACGACGGACCAGCGGTCCATCTGCGCCTGGTTGATCTGCTGGGTGCCGTGGTAGAGGCCGGAGGTGTCGCCAAGGCCGATGGTATTGGCGGTGGCGAAAAGCCGGAAGGCGGGGTGCGGGCGGATGACGCGGCTCTGGTCGAGCAGCGTCAGGCGACCGGAGGATTCCAGCACCCGCTGGATGACGAACATCACGTCCGGGCGGCCTGCATCGTACTCGTCGAAGACGAGAGCGACGTTGTGCTGGTAGGCCCAGGGCAGGATACCATCACGGAACTCGGTGACCTGCAGGCCCTCGCGCACCACGATCGCGTCCTTGCCGACGAGGTCGATGCGCGAGATGTGGCTGTCGAGGTTGACGCGCACGCACGGCCAGTTGAGGCGCGCTGCGACCTGCTCGATGTGGGTCGACTTGCCGGTGCCGTGGTAGCCCTGCACCATGACGCGGCGGTTGTGGGCAAAGCCGGCGAGGATCGCCAGCGTCGTCTCGCGGTTGAACAGGTAGTCGGGATCGATTTCCGGGACGTGCTCGTCGGCCTCGGAGAAGGCCGGAACATCCATGTCGGAATCGATGCCGAAGACCTGGCGCACCGACACCTTCATGTCCGGCATCGCCAGCGCGGGGTCCGTGGTCACGGTCGCGGCATTCGTCATTTGTCGTGTCCTCTAGAGATTGCCGCACGCTTCATCGCACGAAGGCCCTTGGCCGATGTGTTCCCGCGACGCCAGAATCCGGCTGAATTTGCGACGACCTTACTGACAACGCTCAGCAGAAACCAGCCGACTTGAGCGTGTTGTAGGCCTGGATGATTTCACGCAGCCGGTGCTCGCCCGACCTGTCGCCGCCATTAACATCGGGATGGTGGCGTTTCACAAGAGCCTTGAACTGGGCGCGGATCTCGGCGCGCTCGGCGGTCTCCTCCAGATCGAGCGTTTCGAAGGCGTGGCGGTGGGCCGCAAGCACGGTGCGTCGCTCCGCCGGCCGGGCGCCAGGCGCGGTTCCCTCGAAGACGTCGAAGGGATCGTCGACCGAAAACCGGGGCGAGGGACGGCCACGGTCTCTGTGGCGCGCGCCGTTGTGCCCGAGCTTCCAGGTGGGCCGCAGGCCGAGCGCGGATTCGCGCTGGTAGGCGATCACGTCATCGGCGGCCATGCCGGTGAAATAATTGTAGGACTTGTTGTACTCGCGGACGTGGTCGAGGCAGAAATTGAAGAACTCGCCTTCGCGTCCGCGGCCCTTGGGCGCGCGATGGGGGCCGGGCTTGTCGCAGCCGGGATGCTGGCAAAGGGGGGCATCGGCTTCGGGATTGTTCCCGGCGCGGGCCTTGCGCGCCGGCTTGACGCGGATCTTTTCGAACAGGTCGGATTTGCGAGTCATGCCCTGAATTATGTGAACGCGAAGGCTTGCAAACAAGGCTGGCGCGAAACGGGAGTACGCGTTAGGAGGAGGGTTTCGCCCGATCAGGAGAATCGCCACAGATGAGCAAGGTCCGCGAAGACATCGTGGCGCGCCTGACCGCCGCCTTCCGCCCGGTATCGCTCGACGTGGACGATGAGTCGCACCTGCACCAGGGCCATGCGGGCTGGCGCGAAGGCGGCGAGACGCATTTCCGGGTCGCCATCCGCGCAGCCGCCTTCAACGGCAAGAGCCGCATCGACCGTCACAGGATGGTCAACGCGGCTCTCGACGAACTGATCGGGAATCCGATCCACGCCCTGGCGATCAGGGCCGAGGCGGCGGATTGAGGCGTCAGGCCTGGGCGGGCCGCAACTGCGGCAGCAGGCGCTCGGAGCGCAGCAGCGTTGCCGGGCCGTCGCCGAGCAGGGCCTGGACGGCGGAGGCAACGGCGAGGAACGCCGGATATTCCCAGCCGCCGTTCGCGGAGGTGAACAGCCAGCCGTTGGGGATGTGCACCAGCGTCGCGCCGATCAGCACCGGCACGAGGGCCGCGGCAACAAGGCGCGGCAGGATGCCCGCGATCAGCGCGATGCCGCCGGCGATTTCCGCGCCGATCGTGAAGTATGCGGCGACGGCCGGGTAGCCGATGCTCTGGAAGAAGCCGACGGTGCCGGGGACGGTGAAGACGAACACCTTCAGCAGGCCGTGGGCAAGGAACATGACGCCAAGCGCGATGCGCAGCGCAAGGACGCCGTAGGGCGCGGTTTTCGGGTCGATCATGGCTGGTTCTCCGGGGTTGATGCGCCGGCACGCGTTGCCAGCGGCACGGCAAGACCCGCAGGAGATATTGTTCCCGATTAATGGCGGTTAGATCAAAATTTAGCGATACATCGTTCGCGATATCAGAAATATTACGCCGCTGGCTTCCTGACCCGGCGCTGTTTCGGGGTCTCGACGCGGCGGACATGAAGGCCGGTGATGCGGTTCTTCTCGCGCCCCGTCACCTCGAAGCGGAAGCCGTGGAAAGTGAATGCCTGGCCGGGTTCGGGAATCAGGCGCGCCTCGTGGATCACAAGGCCGGCGATCGTCGTTGCCTCGTCGTCCGGCAGGCTCCAGTCCATGGCGCGGTTGAGATCTCGGATGGGCACCGTGCCGTCGACCTTCACCGAGCCGTCCGGCTGTGGCAGGACGCCGGCGACGTCGATGTCGTGCTCGTCGGAAATGTCGCCGACGATCTCTTCCAGGATGTCTTCCAGCGTGATCAGCCCCATGACCTCGCCATACTCGTCGACGACGATGGCGAAATGGGCCTTGCGCTTGAGGAAGGCCGACAACTGGTCCTGCAGCGAGGTGGTGTCGGGCACGAACCAGGGCGCGGTCGCCAGGGCGACGACATCGAGCGCATCGGTCTTGCCGCCAGCGGCCTGGATCGCCCGCAGCAGCGTCTTGACGTGCAGCACGCCGACGATGTTGTCGGCCGTGTCGCGCCAAAGCGGCAGGCGCGAGTAGGCGCCGGCGAGCGCCTGGGCGACGAGCTTGTCGGGGGCATCGTCGGCATTCAGGGCCTCGATGTTGGTGCGGTGAACCATGACGTCGGAGACCTCGAGGTCGTTGAGGTCGAGAACGCCGCCGAGCATGTGGCGGTGTTCGCGCACGACCGCGCCTTCGCGCGCGTGCAGGTCGATGGCGCCGCGGATCTCCTCGTGCGCCGCCGCCTCGTCGATGCGGCGCTCGACGTTGGCGCCGAGCAGGCGAAGGATCAGCCGGACGATCGCCTCGATGGTCAGGGTCACCGGCCCGAAAATCCGCACCAGCCAGCGCAGCAGCGGCGCGACGAACAGTGCCATTCGGTCGGCGTTGTTGATGGCGTAGGTCTTGGGCAGCACCTCTGCGAAGACCAGCACAAGGACGGTCATGACGAGGGTCGCGAGGGCGACGCCGGCCTCGCCGAACAGGCCGAGGAACAGGCTGGTTGCCAGCGCCGAGGCCAGGATGTTGACGAGGTTGTTGCCGAGCAGCAGCGACCCGATCAGGCGTTCCCGGGAGTCGAGCAGGCGGTTGACGGCGCGCGCGCGCGCCTCGCCGCGGTGTTCGAGCGCGTGCATGCGCGCGCGCGAGGCGGCGGTCAGCGCCGTCTCGGAGCCTGAAAAGAAGGCCGAGAGAACGATCAGCGTGAGGATCGCGAGCGAGGTCAGGATTATCGTCGAGGTCATTGCCTGTCTGCGGTCTGTGGCCGGGGCGTCGGGGAACGGGATGCCCCGGCATGGTCCGAAGCAGGTTCAGTATAGCATCAATCCATGTGGCGCTTCAGGAAGTCGCCGATCAGCGCCATGTCGACGTTACGCGCCACGTAGGCATCGCCGATGCGCCGCGCAAGGATCAGCGTCATGGCGCCGCGCGACATCTTCTTGTCCTGCTTCATGAGATCGAGAAGCCCGCCGGCATCGGGCAACTCCCCCGGCACCTGGGACAGCCGCGTCGGCAGGCCGACCGATTCAAGGTGCACGATGGCGCGGGCCGCGTCCTGGGGCGGACAGGTGCCGTGTTCGACGGAGTAGGTGAAGGCAAGTGCGATACCGATCGAGACGGCCTCGCCATGCAACAGCCGCTCGCTGTAGCCGGTTGCCGATTCAAGCGCATGGCCGAAGGTGTGCCCGAGGTTGAGCAGGGCGCGCACGCCGCCCTCCAGTTCGTCCTCGGCGACGATCCGGGCCTTGCCGCGGCAGGCGGTCTCGATGGCATGCTCGCGGGCGCTGCCGGTGCCGGAAAAGACGTCGGCGGCATTGGCTTCCAGCCAGGCGAAGAACCCTGCGTCGCCGAGCAGGCCGTACTTGGCGATCTCGGCGTAGCCGGCGCGGAATTGCCGCTGCGAAAGGGTTTCGAGCAGGCTGGTGTCGGCGAGCACGAGGCTCGGCTGGTGGAAGGCGCCGACAAGGTTCTTGCCCTGGGGAACGTCGATGCCGGTCTTGCCGCCGATCGAGGAATCCACCTGCGCCAGCAGCGAAGTCGGGATCTGGACGAAACGCACGCCGCGCCGGGTGATCGCCGCGGCGAAGCCGGCGAGGTCGCCGGCGACGCCGCCGCCAAGCGCCACGACCATGTCCCCGCGCTCGATGCGCGCGTCGATGAGCGCCAGCACGACGCGCTCCAGCTGCGCGAAACACTTGCTCGTCTCGCCGGCCGGCACGGTGATCGCGACATGCGCGATGCCGGCCTCATCGAGGCTTGCCGAGAGCGCTGTGCCGTGCAGGGCGTGGACGCTCGCGTCGGCGACGATGGCAGCGCGCGCACCGGGCGCCAGGTCGGCGATGCGCGCGCCGGCGCTGCGCAGAAGGTCCTCGCCGATCAATACCTCGTAGCTGCGCGCGCCGAGTTCGACGTGGACGCTGCGCGGGGTGCCTTCGGCTGCGGCGGTGGCGGGCATGATTCAGCTTTCCTCGGTGCGGGTTGGTTGCGGCGACGTGGCGCCGTCCAGATGGCAGGCCAGTGCGTCGATGATCTCGCTGACGACGACCATGTGCGGCACGTTGCGGGATTCCACCGTGATGTCCGACTGGGCGTAGACGGGGTAGCGCTCCTCGATCAGCGCCTTCATGACCGCCTCGGGATCGTCTGTCTGCAGCAGCGGCCGGTTGGAGCGCCTGCGCACCCTTTTCATCAGCACGTCGAAGCTGGCGCGCAGCCAGACGGAAACCCCGCGCTCGCGAACGCATTCACGGGTCTCGGCGCTCATCATGGCGCCGCCGCCGGTGGCCAGGACCTGCTGACCCTCGGCCAGGATGCGGGCGATGACACGGCGCTCGCCATCGCGGAAATGCGGTTCGCCGAACTCGGCGAAGATTTCCGGAATGCTGCGTCCTGCTGCGCGCTCGATTTCCTGGTCGGCGTCGACGAATGGCATGTCGAGCGCCTGCGCCAGGCGGCGCCCGACGCTGCTCTTGCCGGCGCCCATCAGGCCCACCAGGACGATGGAACGCCCGGCTAGGCCGGCCCGAACAGCGGACGCCTTGTCGGATATGTTGGCGATGTCTTCCTCGGTATCCTGCACGTGCCGTCCCGATGTCCCCGGTCTTTCCCGCAACCTGCCGTGCGGGCACGATGAAATCGACCGGTCTTGGTAATGCGCATGCCGCGCGATGACAAGGCGGGGCCGCAGCGGGCGCACGCGGGTTGCGTCGGCCGGGGCGGCATGTTTGAAAAGGGTGGGCGAAGCAACCGGTTCGCGCGCTTCGCGTGTCCTGCCTTGAGGGAGTCCTGCCATGCCGACGCTGATACGCCTGATCGTCTGGCTCGCGGTGCTGGCGGGGCTGGCCTATGGCGGGATGTTCGCGCTGGTTTCCTTCGTGCACAACGAGCCGACCGAGATTTCCGAACGCGTGCGGCTCGACAACCTGCGCCTCGAATAGCCTCATGGGCGAGGGTGCGGCCCGGCAATGGCGCTGGCGGATCGATGCATTCGCGGAAATGCTGAGCGCCGAGCGCAACGCCGCGGCCAACACGCTTGCCGCCTACCGGCGCGATCTCGATGAGTTCGCCGCCTTCGCGGCGCAGCGCGGCGTCGATACCGAGACGGCCGGTTCCGCCGATATCGCGGCCTTCATGGCGGAACTGTCGCGGCGGGCACTGGCGCCGTCGTCGGCTGCCCGCAAGCTGTCGGCGCTGCGGCAGTTCTTCCTCTTCCTCGTCGAGGAAGGGGCGCGGACCAACGATCCAACGTCTGGCCAGGAAACGCCGAAACGCCGCGCGAGCCTGCCGAAGACGCTGAGCGAGGCCGATGTCGACGCGCTGCTCGGCGAGGCCGGACGCCGGGCGGCGAATGCCGATCCGCGCACGCCGCAGGGGCGGCGCGCCCTGCGCATGCACTGCCTGGTGGAACTGCTCTATGCGACCGGCCTGCGGGTCAGCGAACTGATCTCGCTTCCGGCGAGCGCGGGGGCCGGCGGGCGCGAGATGCTGAACGTGCGCGGCAAGGGCGGGCGCGAACGGCTGGTGCCGCTGTCGGGGGCGGCGACACGGGCGCTGTCGGCCTATTGCTCAGCGCCGCGTGACGGCAAGGCGTCGCGCTGGCTGTTTCCCGCCGCGAGTGCGTCCGGCCACCTGACGCGCCAGGCGTTCGCCCGTGATCTGAAGGACATGTGTCTGTCGGCGGGGCTCGATGCCGCGGCGGTTTCGCCGCATGTGCTGCGCCATGCCTTCGCCAGCCACCTGCTGGCGCACGGGGCGGATCTGCGCGCGTTGCAGAAGCTGCTTGGGCACGCGGACATCTCGACAACGCAGATCTATACGCATGTGCTCGAGGAGCGGCTGCGGCAGACGGTCGAGCACCATCACCCGCTTGGCGGGCGCGCGCGGCGGGCAGGGCGCGGCGGGGCGGATAGGGGAGGGTGAGCAGCTTTGCACCTCGCAACACCGATGCACATGACATACGCTTGACACGCGCGCGGGCGCGGGCCAGTTTCCGCGCGCCCTGACGGCGGGAGCCCCCGCTTTCGTGAATGCCGCGCAGCGGGAGAGTCCGATTTGGCAATGAAGGCTTATCTCGATTTCGAGAAACCGGTCGCGGATCTCGAGGGCAAGATCGCCGAGCTGCGCTCGCTTGGCGGGGAAAGCGATGCGGTGCGCGTGTCCGAGGAGGTCGCGCGCATGGAGGCCAAGGCCGAGCAGGCGCTGAAGGACATCTATTCCAAGCTGACGCCGTGGCAGAAGACGCAGGTGGCGCGCCATCCCCATCGCCCGCACCTGCGCGACTACATCGAGAAGATGGTGACGGAGTTCACGCCGCTGTCGGGCGACCGCAAGTTCGCCGAAGACAAGGCGATCGTCGGCGGTGTCGCGCGGTTCCGCGGCCGGCCGGTGGTGCTGATGGGCCACGAGAAGGGGCATGACACCGCCTCGCGGCTGAAGCACAACTTCGGCATGGCGCGCCCGGAGGGCTACCGCAAGGCGGTTCGCCTGATGGAACTGGCGAACCGGTTCGCGCTGCCCGTCATCGCGCTGGTCGATACCGCCGGGGCCTATCCGGGCATCGGCGCGGAGGAACGCGGCCAGGCGGAGGCGATCGCGCGCTCGACGCAGATGTGCCTGGAACTCGGCCAACCGAACATCGCGGTCATCGTCGGCGAAGGCGGTTCGGGCGGCGCGGTGGCGCTGGCGACCGCCAACCGGGTCCTGATGCTCGAACACTCGATCTACACGGTTGCATCGCCGGAGGCGTCGGCCTCGATCCTGTGGCGCGATTCCGCGCGCGCCGCCGACGCGGCGACCGCGATGAAGGTGACGGCGCAGGACCTGAAGGCGTTCGGCGTCATCGACGGCATCATTCCGGAGCCGCTGGGAGGTGCGCATCGCGACGCCGCGGCGACGATCAGGTCGACGGGCGATGCCATCGCCGAGGCGCTGGCGGCCTTCAACGGCAAGTCGGCGTCGGACGTCCGCAGGGCGCGCGCCGAGAAGTTCCTGGCGATCGGGAAATCATTGTAGCCGGCATTGCCGGACCGGCGAAATGCGCCGGAAATCAACGGCTATCGGCACAACCGCGTATATGCTCGCCCTTTCGTTGCCGGCCGGTTGGCTGTATGTTCCGCCCCGGGACTTGCCACATGCATGCCGTAAAGCTGGCGTTTCGTGCGAAGCGTCGCGGCCGGGGAATCAGGCGGTCGCGCAAGGGCGAGGGGACATATCCGGGCAGCGCGTCTTGCCGGGGTGGGATGCCATGGCGATGGAGCCGCAACCGTTTCTTAAGGGCGTTTGGCAACACTGTGCTTACTCTAAGGGCACACGTGCCGGCGCGCGTTTCCTGCGTCGGGTGTCCGGTCTTGTACGAGGGTTTGCGTAATGCGTAGTCGTCTGACGAGCGCCGCCGCCGCATGCGGGCTGATGCTGGCGCTGACCGGTTGCGACGCCGGTGTTCCCAAGCACCAGACCCCGCTGGGCTTCGCCATCAAGCGGGAAATGGACCTGAAGGGCATGACGCCTGCGGATCCGATCGTGATCCGCATCTTCAAGGAAGAATCGAAGCTCGAGGTGTGGAAACGTACCAAGTCGGGCCGCTATGCGGAACTGAAGAGCTACGACATCTGCCGCTGGTCGGGCGAACTCGGCCCCAAGCAGCGCGAGGGCGACAAGCAGGCGCCGGAAGGCTTCTATCACGTCACGCCGGCGCTGATGAATCCCAACTCCTCGTACCACCTGTCCTTCAACCTGGGCTATCCGAACGCCTTCGACCAGGCGTACGGGCGCACCGGGGCGCACCTGATGGTGCACGGCGACTGCCTGTCGGCGGGCTGCTATGCCATGCAGGACGGGCAGATCGAGGAGATCTATGCGCTCGCCCGCGAGGCGTTCAGGGGCGGCCAGCAGTCCTTCCAGGTGCAGGCCTATCCGTTCCGCATGTCGCCGGAAAACCTGGCGCGCCATCGTGGCAACCCGAACGCGGCCTTCTGGGCGAACCTCAAGGAAGGCAACGACCATTTCGAGGTGACGGGAGTTGCGCCGCGGGTTGGCGTATGCGACCGTCGCTACGTGTTCGATGCATCCAACCTGAACCTCGACCCGAATGCGCCGTGTCCCGAACTCGACGTGCCGGAAGCGATCCGCACCGCGGTCGCCGCCAAGCAGCAGCGTGATGCGCAGGCGGTCAAGGTCGCGATCGCGCGGCTCGACGCGGGCGGCGGCGCCTTGCCGGCGCAGGCGGGCGTGCAAGTCGCGCATACCGGCGATGCCAATGCGCCGGCCGGCGGCAACCCGGCGAGCGCCGGCGCGGGCACGACGCTGATGTCGCGCATTCCCGCTTTCCGTCTGCCGGGTCTTGGCGGCCGCCAGCAGCCGGCACCGGCTGCCTCGCCGGTGGCGACGTCGCTGACGGCGCAGGCGACCGGCTATACCGCCTCGGTCGACGCCATGCCGGTGGAGGATCCCTTCGCGGTGTTCGACATGTTCGTCACGATCGACGCGCGCACGCTGCCCAAGGCGGTCGCGGGTGCGCGCGGCAGCTACGAGGATGCTGCCGGCACGCGATGAGCGGCTGACAACGCCAAGCACGTGAGGGATGGAGGAGCTTCTCGCTGCGCTGCGGTCGGATGATGCGTTTCCTAATGCGCATCATCTTGCCGATCCTCGCTACGCTCCGGTCGGATGATGCATCTCCAGTACGCATCATCTTGTCGATCCTCGCTACGTTCCGGTCGGATGATGCGCTAGAGCGGCCAGACCAGCAGGATGACCGGCACCGCGACGGCGATGACGATCACCTCCAGCGGCAGGCCCATGCGCCAGTAGTCGCCGAAGCGGTAGCCGCCGGGGCCCAGGATCAGCGTGTTGTTCTTGTGGCCGATCGGCGTCAGGAACGCACAGGAAGCCGCCACCGCCACGCACATCAGGAAGGGATCGGCGCTAACGCCAAGCCGGCCGGCGATGTCGACGGCGATGGGCGCGGCGATGACGGTGGTCGCGGTGTTGTTGAGCACGTCCGACAGCGTCATCGTCACCACCATCAGGATCGTCAGCACGATCGCGGGATGCAGGCCGGCGGATACGTCGACGATGGTGTGGGCAATCAGCGTCGTGCCGCCGGACGCCTCCAGCGCGGCACCGAGCGGGATCATCGAGCCGAGCAGCACGACGACCGGCCATTCCACCTCCTCGTAGACCCGGCGCAGCGGGACGATGTCGAGCAGCACGTAGAGCAGGACGACGGCGGCAAGCGCGACCGGCAGGTAGACGAGGCCGAAGCTCGACAGCGCGACAGCGGCGGCGAAGATGCCCGCCGCGAGGCCGGCGCGGCCGTGCTGAGTGACCTGGAGCCCGCGCTCGGCGAGCGGCAGGCCGCCGAGCCAGGCGACCATCTCGTTGAGCCGGTCGGCATCGCCCAGCAGCAGCAGGATGTCGCCGGCCTTGAGTTCGAGGTGGCGCACGCGCTTGCGAAAGCGCGTGCCCTGGCGCGAAACGCCGAGCAGGGTTACGCCGTGGCGGGTGATGAGCCGCATGGCGTCTGCAGAGCGCCCTTCGGCGCGCGAATCGCGCGGCACCACCACCTCGACGACGGAAAGCTCGCCCGCCGACTGCGCCTTGACGCGGTCGCCGCCGACATAGCCGAGCTTCTTGGCGCCGACGAAGGCGTCGATGGCGTCGGGGGCGGCGTCTACGATCAGCAGATCGCCGGCGCGGATTTCCTCGCGCCGGGCGCCACCGGGCAAACGGCGCCCGTTGCGGACAAGGCCGATCAGCGACAATTCGGCGCTGTCGGGATCGTCGTCGAGGTCGGCAATCGTCTTGCCGACGAGCCGCGACTTTTCGCCGACCACCAGCTCGGCGATGAAGCCGTGCAGGCCGAGAAGTTCCTTGGGGCTGTCGTGCTCGCCACGCGCCTGGGGGATGAGCCGCCAACCGACGAGCGCGATGAAGGCCACGCCGACGAGCGTGCAAGCGATGCCGACGGGCGCGAAATCGAACATCGCATATGGCGCGCCGAGCGCCTTCTCGCGGTAGGCGGCGATGATGATGTTCGGCGGCGTGCCGATGAGCGTGATGAGGCCGCCGAGGATGGTGGCGAACGACAGCGGCATCAGGGTCAGCGCGGGCGAGCGGCCGGCCTTGCGGGCTGCGGCGAGATCGACCGGCATCAGCAGGGCGAGCGCGGCGACATTGTTCATGAAGGCCGAAAGCGCCGCGCCCAGCCCCGACATCACGGTGATATGGCGGGCGAGCCGCTCGGCATTGCCGATCAGCGTGCGGGTGATGATGTCGACGGCGCCGGAATTGACGAGGCCGCGCGAGGCGACGAGCACCAGCGCGACGATCATCGTCGCCGGGTGGCCAAAGCCGGAAAAGGCCTCTTCCTTTGGCACGAGGCCGGCGAGCAGCGCCACGACGAGGGCGGCGAAGGCGACGACGTCATAGCGGAACCGGCCCCACAGCAGCAGCGCGAAGACGGCGAGGAAGAGGGCGAAGAGGGCAATCTGTTCGAAGGTCATGGCACCGATGCATAGCACGCCGACCGGCGCGCGCCAGCGCCGGAGCCCACCGCGTCAGGGCATCCGGCGCAAGCGGGCACCGCCGTCAGGCGAAGCGGCCGTGGCAGTGCTTGTACTTCTTGCCGGAGCCGCAGGGACAGGGCTCGTTGCGCCCGACCCGGCCCCAGGTTGCCGGGTTGGCCGGGTCGCGCCCGCCTGCCTGCGGTTCCTCTGCGACCGCGACCGCCATCTCGTCCTCGCCGGTGAACGGATTGGCGTGGTGGCCCTCCATGCCCTCGGCGGGTTCGAGCTGCGGGGGCTCGCGAACCAGCTCGACGCGCATCAGCTGCGCGGTGACGGCCTCGCGAAGCCGGTCGAGCAGGTGCTCGAACATGGCGAAGGCTTCGGTCTTGTATTCGTTGAGCGGGTCGCGCTGGCCATAGCCGCGGAAGCCGATCACCTGGCGCAACTGCTCCAGATGCAGGATATGGTCGCGCCACAGGTGGTCGAGCGTCTGCAGAAGGACCGCCTTCTCGATCCGGCGCATGATGTCGGGAGTGAAGTCGGCGGCCTTGCGGGCGAACACGCTGTCGGCGGCCTCGTTCATGCGGTGCGCGATCTCGTCCTGGGCGATGCCTTCCTCGCGTGCCCAGTCGGCGACCGGCAGGTCGAGCGCCAGCACCTCGATTGAGCGCTGGTGCAGGCCGTCGACGTCCCACTGCTCGGCATAGGCCTTCTCGGGAATGTGCTTGTCGACGAGGTCGTCGATGATGTGGCGGCGCATGTCGGCGACCGTCTCGGCGACGTTCTCGCCCTGCATCAGCTCGATGCGCTGCTCGAAGATCGCCTTGCGCTGGTCGTTCATCACGTCGTCGAACTTGAGCAGGTTCTTGCGGATGTCGAAGTTGCGTGCCTCGACCTTCTGCTGCGCCTTCTCCAGCGCCTTGTTGATCCAGGGATGGACGATGGCTTCGCCTTCCTTCAGCCCGAGCTTGGTCAGCATGGAATCCATGCGGTCGGTGCCGAAGATGCGCATCAGGTCGTCCTGAAGCGACAGGTAGAAGCGCGAGCGGCCGGGATCGCCCTGGCGGCCCGAGCGGCCGCGCAGCTGGTTGTCGATGCGACGGCTCTCGTGGCGCTCGGTGCCGACGACGAACAGGCCGCCGGCGTCGAGCGCAACGCGCTTGAGGTGTTCGATCTCGCTGCGGATCGCGTCCTCGCGCTTGCGCCGCTCGGCGCCTTCCTCCATGTCGCCGAGCTCGTTGCGGATGCGCATGTCGGCATTGCCGCCGAGCTGGATGTCAGTGCCGCGGCCGGCCATGTTGGTGGCGATGGTGACGGCGCCGGGGATGCCGGCCTGCGAGATGATCTGGGCTTCCTGCTCGTGGTAGCGCGCGTTGAGGACGGCGAAGACCTTCTCGCCCTCGCGGCCCTGGTCGCCGTCGTACAGCACGGCGAAGGCGTCGGGGTCGTTGAAGTCCTTCTGCCGGTAGCCGTTCTTCTTCAGCATCTCGGCGAGCAGTTCCGACTTCTCGATCGACGTGGTGCCGACCAGGATCGGCTGGCCGCGCTTCTTGCAGTCGTCGATGAGGTCGAGGATGGCGGCGTATTTCTCATCCGCCGTGCGGTAGACCTCGTCGTCCTCGTCGAGGCGCGCAATGGTCACGTTGGTCGGGATCTCGATCACCTCGAGGCCATAGATGTCCATGAACTCGGAGGCCTCGGTCGCCGCGGTGCCGGTCATGCCGGCGAGCTTCTCGTAGAGGCGGAAGTAGTTCTGGAAGGTGATCGAGGCGAGCGTCACGTTCTCCGGCTGGATCTGCACGCGCTCCTTGGCTTCCAGCGCCTGGTGCAGGCCTTCCGAGTAGCGTCGGCCTTCCATCATGCGGCCGGTGAACTCGTCGATGATCATCACCTGGTTGTTGCGCACGATGTAGTCGCGGTCGCGCAGGAACAGCTTGTGGGCGCGCAGCGCCTGGTTCACGTGGTGGACGTAGGTGATGTTCTCGACGTCGTAGAGCGAACCCTGGATGACGCCGGCCTCGGTGAGCATGGCCTCCATCGCCTCGGTGCCGGCCTCGGTCAGCACGACGGAGCGCTGCTTCTCGTCGAGCTCGAAGTGCTCTTCCTTGAGGCGCGGTATGAAGCTGTCGATGGCGTTGTAGAGTTCGGAACGGTCCTCGGTGGGACCGGAAATGATCAGCGGCGTGCGCGCCTCGTCGACCAGGATCGAGTCGACTTCGTCGACGATGGCGAAGTTGTGCCCGCGCTGGACCATCTGGTCGAGCTCGTACTTCATGTTGTCGCGCAGGTAGTCGAAGCCGAGCTCGTTGTTGGTGCCGTAGGTGACGTCGCAGGCGTAGGCCGCCTGGCGCTCGTCGTCGTTGAGGCCGTGCACGATGCAGCCGACGGTGAGGCCGAGGAAGCGGTAGATGCGGCCCATCCACTCGGCGTCGCGGCTGGCGAGGTAGTCGTTGACGGTGACGACGTGGACGCCCTTGCCCGACAGCGCGTTGAGATAGACCGCGAGCGTCGCCACCAGCGTCTTGCCTTCGCCGGTCTTCATCTCGGAAATGCGGCCCTCGTGCAGCACCATGCCGCCGATGAGCTGGACGTCGAAATGGCGCTGGCCCAGCGTGCGAACCGCCGCCTCGCGAACGGTTGCGAAAGCTGGCACCAGCAGATCGTCGAGCTTTGCGCCGTCGGCGACCTGCTTGCGGAAATCTTCCGTCCTGGCGCGCAGTTCGTCGTCGCTCAGAGCCTTGATTTCCGGCTCCAGGGCGTTGATCGCGTCAACGCGAGAGCGATAGCCGCGTACCTGGCGGTCGTTGGCTGTGCCGAATATCTTGCCGGCAATCTTGCCCAAACCCAGCATTGCGGGATCCTTGTCCTTGGTGACGCGGTTCGGGCCGTGCGATGCTGCCGCCCCGTCCCGCTGCGCCGTGCCATGAAGCGCCGCGCGACAGCGGCAAGAAGGCGCGCCGCCTCGGCTTCTGGCGCATTTTCCGATCGCGTCCGGCGCACGTGCGCGGGATGAAAATTCCTGCGCAGACTTAAGATTGCCATATCACCTTGTCAACGAGGCGCGGATACGCCAGCAATGGCATCACCAATGGGTGATGACCGGCATATGTACCGGTGGTTGACCTCGTGGCGGTGCGCACAGCCGTGCCGCGATCGATTTTCCGCCTGCCCGCCGGGCAGGGCGGCCATGAAAGGACCGAGAAGATGAATTTCCGGATGCCGGCACGACGTGCCATGCGTCTTGCAACCGCAGGACTTCTTGGCGCCGCAGTCGTGGGCCTGACGGCCGCGGCGGGGACAGCCCAGGAGACGAAGGTCGCGCCGAGCGACCCGAAGACGGTCGTGGTCACCGTCAATGGCACCGAGATCACCGAAGGGGACGTGGCCATCGCGGTGGAGGACCTCGCCGGCGTTCTGCGCCAGGTGCCGCCGGAACAGCACGGCGACTACATCGTCTCGTTCCTCGTCGATGTCGCGCTGGTTTCGCGCGAAGCCGAGAAGGAAGGCTTTGCCGACAGCGAGGACGTCAAGCGGCAACTGGCGTTCGACCGCAACAAGGCGCTGGTGCAGGCGAAACTGCGCGCTGTCGGGGAAGCGGCGGTGAACGACGACGCGGTCAAGGCGCGCTACGAGGAAGCCATCAAGGACTACGAGCCGAAGGAAGAGGTGCACGCGCGCCACATCCTGGTGAAGACCGAGGAGGAGGCCAAGGACATAAAGGCCAAGATCGACGCGGGCGCGTCCTTCGAGGAGATGGCGAAGGAGCACTCAACCGACGGATCGAGCCAGAATGGCGGCGACCTCGACTATTTCACCAAGGAAATGATGGTCGAGCCCTTCGGCAACGCCGCCTTCTCGATGGAGGTCGGCGCGGTGTCCGACCCCGTGCAGACGCAGTTCGGCTGGCACCTGATCAAGGTCGAGGACAAGCGCATGAGCGCGCCGCCGCCGCTGGAGGACGTGCGTGACGACATCGCGCGCGAACTCGCGCAGACCGCGCGGCGCGACTACATCACCGGGCTGCGCGAGGCCGCCAAGATCGAACGCAAGGACGAAGCCGGCGCGGCGCCGGCGCAGCAGTAGCGATCAGGCCCGGGCCATGGTGCCCGGGCCGCTTTTTCCATTGAGCGGGGGCAGGGCATGAGCATCGCGGTTTCGCCGCTGGGGCCGAAGACGTTCCAGGATCCCGAACCGGTTGCCGGGGTGCGGCTGGCGGTCGCGCAGGCCGGGATCAAGTACAAGGGCCGCACGGACCTGCTTGTCGCGGTGTTCGATCCGGGCACGACGGTCGCAGGTGTCTTCACGCGGTCGAAGTGTCCGTCCGCGCCGGTCGACTGGTGCCGGCAGGCGCTCGGCGGGGGTTCGGCGCGCGCGCTGGTCGTCAATTCCGGCAACGCCAACGCCTTTACCGGCATGAAGGGCCGCGAGACCGTCACGGTGACGGCCGGGGCTGCCGCGAAAGCCGTCGGCTGCAAGCCCGCCGAGGTGTTCCTCGCCTCGACCGGGGTCATCGGCGAACCGCTGCCGCCGGCAAAGTTCACCGCCGTGCTCGACACGGTTGTCGCGGATGCCGGATCGGCGCGCCCGATGGATGCGGCGCGTGCCATCATGACCACGGACACCTTTCCCAAGGTGCTCAGCCGCACCGTCAGGCTCGGTGGCGTCGAGGTGACGATCACCGGCATCGCCAAGGGCGCGGGCATGATCGCGCCGGACATGGCGACGATGCTGTCGTTCATCTTCACCGACGCGCCGGTCGCGGCAAACGTGCTGCAGGGCCTGCTGTCACGCGGTGTGACGGGATCTTTCAATGCGATCACGGTGGACAGCGACACCTCGACCAGCGACACGGTGCTGGTGTTTGCCACAGGGGCGGCCGAAAAGCGGGGCGCGCCGCGCATTGCCGAAACCGGCGACCGCAGGCTGGCGGCCTTCCGAAAGGCGCTCTTTGCCCTGTTGCTCGATCTTTCGCACCAGGTGGTTCGCGACGGGGAGGGGGCGCGCAAGTTCGTCAGCATCGCCGTTACCGGTGCGGCCTCGGCCCCCTCGGCCCGGCGTATCGCGCTGTCGATCGCCAATTCGCCGCTGGTGAAGACGGCGATCGCCGGGGAGGATGCCAACTGGGGGCGCGTCGTGATGGCGGTTGGCAAGGCCGGCGAACCGGCGGACCGCGACCGGCTGGCGATCCGCTTCGGCGACATCCTGGTGGCGGAAAACGGCGAGCGGGTGGAGGGCTATAGCGAGGAGGCGGCCTCCGCCTACATGCGTGGCGAAAACATCGAGATCGGCGTTGATCTCGGGCTGGGCCGGGGCAAGGCGCAGGTGTGGACCTGCGACCTCACCAAGGAATACGTCGCGATCAACGGCGACTACCGGAGCTGATGGTTTGGGAGAGGCGGTGAAGGTGCTGCTGGTTGCGGCCTGCGCGCTGGTCGATGTCGACGGGCGCGTGCTGCTGGCGCAGCGGCCGCCGGGCAAGGCGATGGCGGGCCTGTGGGAGTTCCCCGGCGGCAAGGTCGAGGCAGGCGAAACACCGGAAGTGTCGCTGATCCGCGAACTGAAGGAAGAACTCGGCATCGACGTTACCGCTTCCTGTCTGGCGCCGCTGACGTTCGCCAGCCACGCTTATCAAAGCTTTCACCTCCTCATGCCACTGTATGTCTGCCGCCGGTGGAACGGACAGGTCGCGGCGCGCGAGGGGCAGGCCCTGAAGTGGGTGCGCCCGGCGCGGCTGTCCGACTATCCGATGCCGCCGGCCGACGTGCCGCTGATCCCGGTACTGCGCGACCTGCTGTGAGGGCGCTGCGCGGCGGGACAAGAGGTCGGGGAGACTGACATGTCCAGCGCCGTTTCGTCACGCATCGCCGGTTTCGCGGGCAAGCGGCTGGTTGCGTTTGTCCATGACGACCGCGCCGCGACGTCGATCGAGTACGCCGTGATCGCCGCCGTCGTCTTCGGCATGGGAAACCCGATCGTGCCGAAGTACCAGGCCGCAAGCGACGGTTTCGACACGCTCGGCGTCAAGTGATGCAGCGCGTTGCCGGGCCTGATGGCGGCGCGGCGCGGCTGATCGTCAGTTCCACTTGATGTGCGTCTTGAACTGGGACAGCAGCAGCGTCCAGATCCGGAAGGTGTCCGTGAAATTCGACTTGGTGACGCCATCCTTGTCGAGGTTGACGTCGAACCTGAGGATCGGATCGCCGTTGCTGGTGAGCGTCGCCTTGGCGAAGCGCTTGGTCTCGTTCCATTCGGTGGCGACCGACTGATCGAGCGGATCCTTCTTGTCGAAGCCGGCCCGGAACTGGATCGAGGTGCATTTGTCGTGCTCGCCGGAGCAACCGTAGAAATAGATGCTGAAATTCACGCCTTCGGCGGAACTGGCGATCTTCGGATTCCCCTGCGGATCCGCCTGCATCTCCGAGCGGTAACCCATCTGCGTGATGGTGGCGGCGATCGCGGCGGGATCGCTTGCCGCAAGGTTCTGCGCCTGGGCGCCGTGAATGCCGGCGATGAGCGCCAGGGCGGGCAATGCGATGCGGAACAACATGCGACCTCCGTGTTTATGCGAGCAACCGATTGCCAGCCTAGACCAAGGCCGCTGCTGATTTCAAACCGGCGCGGACGGATCAGCGCGGTTTTTCGCCGGCCGGGATTTCCCGTGTCCCCAGTGCATCGGCAAGGCGCTGTCTCGCACTGCCGGGGCGCAGCGGCTTCTGCTGGCTTTCGTGCGGCGCCCAGCCGCTGAGATGGATCACGTCAAAAGTGGCACGGATGCGGCCATCGGGGTCGGCGAAGCGCTCGGCGTAGATTTCGGCTGCGTGCATGAGAACGTCGCGGCGCAGCGGCTGGCGATGGCGCAGGGCGAGCGCACTGGTCGCGCCCATGGCGCGCAGGTCGGCCACCAGCGCGAACATGTCGGCGTAGCGCACGGTGAGCGGTTCGGCGTCGATGACGGGAATTGCGAAACCGGCGCGCTGCAGCAAGGCGCCGCAGGCGCGGATTTCGGCAAACGGGCTGACGCGCGGCGGGGCGCCACCGGCCAGTTCGGCGTCGGCGGCGAGGAACGACTGGCGCAGTTCCGTCAGGGTATTGCCGCCGAGCAGGGCGGCGATGAACAGCCCGTCGGGCTTCAGGGCGCGCGCGATCTGCGCCAAAGCGCCGGGCAGGTCGTTGACCCATTGCAGCTTCAGCGCGGAGACCACCAGATCCAGCGAGCGTGGCGCAAAGGGCAGCAGTTCCTCGTCGCAAACGACGCTGGCCGACGGGTTGCCGGCGAGCAGCGGCAAGGCATCCTCGCAGGCGAACACGGTGCCGACGCGTTCCAGCTCATGCAGCTGTGCCGACATGATGCCGCCCTGGCCGGACAGGTCGACGGCGACGGGGAAGTCGCGCAGCGTTGCGTCCAGACGCGCGGCGATGTCATCGGCGGCGCGGCGCAGCAGGAAGTCCGCCGAGGCGAAGCTACCGGCGGCGCGCAGCCGGCGGCGGCGCAGCAGGTCACGGTCGAAGGGTTGCGTCGGGCGGTCGTTCATTTCACCCTTCAGGTACGCCGCCATATCGGCAGGAGCAAGGGCGTGCACGGCAAGGACACCATCGAAGCTCACCGCGCAGGCGGACTGCGCGCGACCGCAGGCCGGCTGGCTGGCCAGCTGGCCGACATGCTGCTGCCGCCGCGATGTCTCGGCTGCGGCGACGCGGTGGTCGCGCATGATGCCCTGTGCGCGTCCTGCTGGCGTGGGCTGTCGTTCATCGAGCCACCGGTTTGCGACGTGATGGGGACGCCGCTGCCGCCCGGCGTGCCGGCCGGCGCGCTGAGCGCCGCGGCGATTGCCGCGCCGCCTCCCTATGCGCAATTGCGCGCGGCCTGCCGATACGAGGGGACGGCGCGGCGGCTGGTGACGCAGTTCAAGTATGCCGACCGGCTGGAATGCACGCGGCTGATCGCGCGGCTGATGATGCGCGCCGGCCACGACCTCATCGCGGCGAGCGACATCGTCGTGCCGGTGCCGCTGCACTGGTCGCGCCTCATCGCGCGGCGCTACAACCAGGCCGCCGAGCTCGCCCGGGCGCTCGGCGACGCGACGGACCTGGCCTATGTGCCGATGGCACTCAGGCGCATCCGCGCGACGCGCCAGCAGGTCGGCCTGAAGCCGGCCGAACGTGCGTTGAACGTGACAGGCGCGTTCTCGGTGCCGGAGCAATCGCGCCACGAGGTCGCCGGTCAGCGGGTTCTGCTCGTCGATGACGTCTACACGACCGGCTCGACAGTCACCGCCGCGACCCGGGCGCTGAAGCGGTTCGGCGCGGCGGATGTGCGGGTGCTGGTTTTCGCGCGGGTGTTGGACGACGCCTAGGCGTCATCATATATAGTTGGCGAAGCGGATAGGGTGGCCGCGCGATCCCGCGGCGCGCGAGCATTGGCGATATCGAGGTCGTGGTCGAATGAAGGACATCGTGATCTACACGCAGGCCATGTGCGGCTATTGCACCGCCGCCAAGCGGCTGCTTGCGAGCAAGGGGGCGGCGTTCCGGGAGATCGACGTGACTTTCGATCCCGACGGGCGCGCGGCCATGCGCGCGCGCGCCGGCGGGCGCAACTCGACGCCGCAGATCTTCATCGGCGAGACGCACGTGGGCGGTTGCGACGATCTTTTCGCGCTCGATGCGCGCGGCGGGCTCGATCCGCTGCTGGCCGATGCCAGCAAGGCCGGTGCCTGAAATGACGAGCTTCCGCGCGGCTTGCGTGCAACTGCGGACCGGACGCGACGTGGCGGCCAACATTGCCGCGGCCGAGGCCCTGATCCGCGCGGCCGCCGGTGAAGGCGCGCACTACATCCAGACGCCGGAGCAGACGGCGCTGATGGAACTGGAGCGGAAGGTGCTGTTCGCCACCATCGTGGCGGAGGACGACGACCCGGCGCTGAAGCGTTTTCGCGCACTTGCGGCGGAACTCGGCGTGTGGCTGCACATCGGCTCGCTGGCGATCCGGATTGGCGAGCAGCAGGCGGCGAACCGCGCCTTCGTGATCGCGCCGGACGGGGCGATCGCGGCACGCTACGACAAGGTCCACATGTTCGACGTCGACCTGCCGAGCGGAGAACGCTACCGGGAATCGGCGATCTACGCGCCCGGCAGCAAGGCCGTGGCGGTCGATCTGCCCTGGCTGCGGCTGGGGGTGACGATCTGTTACGACCTGCGCTTTGCCGCCCTCTATCGCAGCCTGGCGAAGGCGGGCGCGGGGATGCTCGCCATTCCCGCCGCCTTCACGCAGGTGACCGGTGAAGCGCACTGGCACGTTCTACAGCGCGCGCGGGCGATCGAGACCGGTTCCTTCATCGTGTCCGCAGCCCAGGGTGGACACCACGAGAACGGCCGGCACACCTACGGGCATTCGCTGATCATCGACCCATGGGGCCGGGTGGTGGCGGAGGCTGGCCAGGAGCCGGGCATTATCGTCGCCGACATTGACTCCGCAGCGTGCGACGAGGCGCGGGCGCGCATCCCGGCGCTGCAGCACGACCGGGCGTTCACCCTCGAGGAAACCGGCGCGGCCGGTGCGGCGCGGAGGGCGTCATGATCCGCTACACGCTGCGCTGCGACAAAGGGCACGAGTTCGAGGCCTGGTTTTCGTCCTCGCAGGCGTTCGAGGAGCAGAAGCGCGACGGCCATGTCGAGTGTGCGGTCTGCGGGTCGCAGAGCGTGGAAAAAGCGCTGATGGCGCCGATGCTGCGGCGTACCGACAAGGGTGTGGCATCTGCAGGAGCGCCTGCCGATACGATGCCGGCGCAGCCCACTGCGGCAGCGGGCCCCCTTGCCGCAGGCGTTGGCGGTGAAATGCCGGCGGAACTGAAGGCGGCGCTGCGGGCCTTGCGCAAGGCGGTGGAGCAGAACGCCGACTACGTCGGCAAGGCCTTCGCCGAGGAAGCGCGCAAGATCCACTACGGCGAGGCGGACGCGCGCGGCATCTACGGTGAGGCTTCGCGCGAGGACACCGCCGCGCTGGAGGAAGAGGGCATCGAGGTATACCCGCTGCCGCTGCTGCCGGAAGACCAGAATTGACGCGGTCAGGGAGCGGTTGTCCCGGGGGTTCAGTTACCCAGGATCGCCGCGGAAAGCGCGGCGGCAAACGCTTCGCCCGCGCGCGGCGCGTAGGGCTTCGCCGGGGCCTTGCCCCAGACCGGCGCCGGCCAGGCCGGATCGGTCTCGAAACGCGCAATCACGTGGACATGCAGCTGCCGCACGACGTTGCCGAGGGCTGCGACGTTGAGCTTGTGGCACCCGGTGTGGGCCTTCAGCGCGCAGGAGACCGCATCGACCTCGGCTGCGAGCGTGGCGCGGTCGGCCGGTTCGAGGTCGATCAGGTCGGCAAGGCCGGCGCGCCGCGGCACGAGGATGAGCCAGGGATAGCCGGCGTCGTTCATCAGCCGCAGCGAGCACAGGCCGAGTTCGGCGACCGGCAAGGTATCGGCGGCGAGGCGTGGGTCGAGGGCGAATATCGGCATTCCGGCGCTGCCGCGCTCACGCCGGCCTGGCGGCGAGCATCATGTAGTTGACGTCCGTGTCGCGGCTGGCGCGCCACTCGTCGGCGAGCGGGTTGTAGAAGACGCCGGTTTGGTCGATGCGGTGCATGGCGTTGGCGGCGAAGGCGGCATCGAGTTCGGCGGGCGTGACGAACTTGTCCCAAGTGTGCGTCCCCTTCGGCAGCCAGCCCAGCACGTACTCGGCGCCGACGATCGCCAGCGCGAAGGCCTTCGCCGTGCGGTTGATGGTGGCGACGAACATCAGCCCGCCGGGTTTGACCATCGAACAGCAGGCCTGCATGAACAACGGCACGTCGGCGACGTGCTCGACGACTTCGAGGTTGAGCACGATGTCGAAGGCCTCGCCCGCCTCGGCGAGCGCCTCGGCCGTCGTCTCGCGGTAGTCGACGCCGACGCCGGATTCTGCGGCGTGGATACGTGCAACCTCGATGTTCGTGCGCGAGGCATCTGCCGCCACGACGCTGGCGCCGAGCCGGGCCATCGGCTCGGCGATGAGCCCGCCGCCGCAGCCGATGTCGAGGATGCGCAGGCCATCGAACGGGGCGATCGCACCGGCATCGCGGCCGAAATGCTGACATGCGCGCTCGCGGATCCATGCCAGGCGCACGGGATTGAACTTGTGCAGGACCCGGAATTTGCCCGACGGGTTCCACCACTCGCGCGACAGGGCGGAGAAGCGGGCGATTTCCGCGTCGTCGACGGTGGTCGCCTTGCGGGCCGTTGCGGTCATGATTGCTGGAACCTTTCCTCGTCCTGACGGCGCAACCATGGCGTCTGGCGCACGTGTCCATACGCGCCTGTTGCCATGGACTGCTGCAATCGATAAGTAGGCGCCGCATCGCAGGGCGTCCATCCCACCGCAGGCGAGGGACCGCTGCAAGCCCTGAACACGTCGCCATTCGCCAAGGATGCCACCCATGGGCCGCCTGGTCATGAAATTCGGCGGAACATCCGTCGCCGATCTCGACCGTATCCGCAACGTCGCGCGCCACGTCAAGCGCGAGGTGGAGGCCGGGCACGAGGTCGCAGTCGTGGTATCGGCCATGGCCGGCGAGACCAACAAGCTCGTCGGCTTCTGCCGCGACATGTCGCCCTTGCACGACGCGCGCGAGTACGACGCGATCGTGGCGTCCGGCGAGCAGGTGACCAGCGGGCTGCTGGCAATCGCGCTGCAGACAATGGGGGTCAATGCACGCTCGTGGCTCGGGTGGCAGATCCCGATCCGCACCGACGGGGCGCACGGCGCCGCGCGCATCGACGCCATCGACTGCCCGCTGCTGATGGAACGCATCGGCTCGGGCCAGGTCGCGGTGATCGCCGGTTTCCAGGGACTGGGACCGGACAACCGCATCACCACGCTGGGGCGCGGCGGGTCCGATACCAGCGCGGTGGCCGTGGCGGCGGCGGTCGGCGCCGACCGCTGCGACATCTACACCGATGTCGACGGCGTCTACACGACCGACCCGCGCATCGTCGCCAAGGCGCGCCGGCTGGACAAGATCGCCTACGAGGAAATGCTGGAAATGGCCTCGCTGGGGGCCAAGGTGCTGCAGGTGCGTTCGGTGGAAATGGCGATGGTGCACGGGGTGCGGACGTTCGTGCGCTCGTCGTTCGACGAGCCGGATTCACCCGCCCTGGTGGGCGCCAACCAGCCTGTCGGAACGCTGATTTGTGACGAGGATGAAATCGTGGAAAAGAACACGGTTACGGGAATCGCCTACTCCAAGGACGAGGCGCAGATCACGCTCAGGCGCGTGCAGGACAAGCCGGGCGTCGCGGCGGCGGTGTTCGGGCCGCTGGCGGACGCCAACATCAATGTCGACATGATCGTGCAGAACGTGTCGGAGGACGGCAGCACCACCGACCTCACCTTCACCGTGCCGGAGGCCGACTACGGCAAGGCGCGCGCCACCATCGAGGCGCAGCGCGGCGAGATCGAGTACGGGGCGCTCGAAGGTGCGACCGACGTGGTCAAGGTGTCCGTCATCGGCATCGGGATGCGCTCGCATGCCGGCGTTGCGGCAGACGCTTTCCGGGCATTGGCGCAGCGAAACATCAACATCCGCGCCATCACCACCTCGGAAATCAAGATTTCCGTTCTGATCGATGCGGCCTATACCGAACTTGCGGTGCGCACTTTGCATTCGCTATACGGGCTGGACACGCAATAGATTCGGAAAAGCCTCGCGGCTGCGGCACACGACCGGCAGGCGCCTGTCGCGATACGGCGGCGTGCGGTTTCGAATTCTGACATGAGGCCCGGAGCGTATGCGGAGCTCGATCGGCGGACCACGCGTCATGCTGCGCCGCCTGCGCGAGGTGATGGCGGAGCCCGTCAGCGCGCAGGAGCGGCTTGACCGGATCGTTGTCCTCGTCGCGGCCAACATGGTCGCCGAGGTGTGCTCCGTCTATGTCATGCGCGGCGACGGCACGCTGGAACTCTTCGCCACCGAAGGCCTGAAGCGCGAGGCGGTGCACCGCATCGCGATGAAAGTCGGCCAGGGCCTTGTCGGCGTCATCGCGCGCGAGGCGCAACCCCTCAACCTGCCGGACGCCCAGAACCACCCCGCCTTCGCGTATTTCCCGGAAACGGGCGAAGAAATCTACCACTCCTTCCTCGGCGTGCCGGTGCTGCGCGGCGGCCAGACGCTTGGCGTCCTCGTCGTGCAGAACATGGCGCGGCGGACCTATTCGGAGGAAGAGGTCGAGGCGCTTCAGACGATCGCCATCGTGCTTGCGGAGATGATCGCGGCGGGCGAACTGCAGACGCTGGCGAAGCCCGGCACCGGGCTTGCCCTGCAACGGCCGCACCACCTGCACGGGCGTTCGTTCGCCGAAGGCATCGGGCTGGGGCACGCGGTGCTGCACGAGCCACGCGTCGAGATCAAGCAGCTGATCGCGGAGGACGCCAACGAGGAACTGGCAAGGCTCGATGCGGCGCTGGAATCGCTGCGTTCATCGGTCGACGACATGTTGCAGCACCCGTCCTTGAACGAAGGCGCGGGCGAGCACGTCGAGATCCTCGAGAGCTACCGGATGTTTGCGCGCGACCGCGGCTGGGCGCGGCGCATCCATGAGGCGGTGAAGACCGGCCTGACGGCGGAGGCCGCCGTCGAGCGCGTGCAGAACGACACCCGCGCGCAGCTGCTGCGCCAGACCGATCCCTATATCCGCGAGCGGCTGCACGACCTCGACGACCTGGCGAACCGCCTTCTGCGCGAGCTTGTCGGCTGGAGCGGGCATCCCAGCGGCGGCGAGTTGCCGAAGGATGCGATCCTGGTGGCGCGCAACATGGGCCCGGCCGAGTTGCTCGACTACAACCGCGACAGCCTGCGGGCGCTGGTGCTGGAGGAGGGTTCGCCGACCAGCCACGTGACGATCGTCGCGCGGGCGCTGGGTATTCCCTGTGTCGGCCAGCTCGATGGCGTTCTCGACCTGCTGAAGTCCGGTGACCCGGTGATCGTCGACGGGGTATCCGGCGAGGTCCACATCCGCCCGACCGCGGAAGTGGAAGGGGCTTACGTCGACAAGGTGCAACTGCGTGCCCGGCGGCAGGAACGCTACCAGCGCCTGCGCGACACGCCGGCGGTCACCCGAGACGGCGTCACGATGACGCTGATGATGAACGCTGGGCTGATGGTCGACCTGCCGCACCTGCCGGAAGCCGGCGCGGCGGGCATCGGGCTGTTCCGCACCGAGCTGCAATTCATGCTGTCGTCGACCTTCCCGCGCATCGGCGAACAGGAGGCGTTCTACCGCAGCGTGCTCGACGCGGCGGACGGCAAGCCGGTCGTGTTCCGCTCGCTCGACATCGGCGGCGACAAGATCCTGCCGTACATGCGCCAGGCCGAGGAACTGAACCCGGCGATGGGGTGGCGTGCGATTCGTATCGCGCTCGACAGGCCGGCGCTGCTGAAGTCTCAGGTTCGCGCGCTGCTGCTGGCGGCGGCAGGTCGCGAGTTGTCGATCATGTTCCCGATGGTTTCGGAGGTCAGAGAGTTCGACAGTGCGCGCGCGATCGTCGAACAGGAAGCCGCGCGTCTGGAGCGGCACGGCCATGCGTTGCCTGCGCGGACCCGCCTTGGCGCGATGATCGAGGTGCCGGCACTGATCTGGCAACTTAACGAACTGGCCGCGAAGGCCGATTTCCTGTCGATCGGCAGCAACGACCTGTTCCAGTTCCTCTACGCGGTCGATCGCGACAACACGCGCCTGTCGAGCCGGTTCGATCCGCTTTGCGTACCGATGCTGCGCACGCTGAAGGAGATCGTCGACGCGGCGCAGCGCAACTCCATTCCGCTGACCTTGTGCGGGGAACTGGCATCGAAGCCGCTGACGGCGATGGCGCTTGCGGGGATCGGACTGCGGACCATATCGATGACGGCCGCCGCCGTGGGACCGGTCAAGGCGATGCTGCGCAGTCTTGACGTGGGCGCCGTAGCGGCGTTTCTCGATACAAGGCTTGCGCAGCCGAATGGCGACCTGCGCGCCGATCTTGCAAGATTCGCCGCGGAAAACGGCGTCGAGATCGAAGACTAGCAAACGCTTTTGAAGCCGGGGCGGCCAACAACACGAGACGCCTTTTCGGCGTGGATCAGACACAATGCGTGAAGACCATCTCAAGGCGATCGTCGCCAAGTTCGAAGGCATGGAAGCGGCGCTGGCGACGGCGGCCGGCGCCGAGGAGATCGTGCGGCTGTCGCGTGAACGCGCGCAACTCGAGCCGCTGGTGACCGCGATCCGCGTGCGGGCGCAGGCGATGAGCGAGCGCGAGGGGCTGGAGGCCATTCTCGAGGACCCCGACACGGACCCGGAAATGGCGGAGATGGCGCAGGCCGAGGCGGAGGAACTCGACGAACGGCTGGAAGAGATGGAGCAGTCGCTCAAGGTGCTGCTGTTGCCGCGCGACAGTGCCGACGACAAGAGCGCGATCGTCGAGATCCGCGCCGGCACCGGCGGCGAGGAAGCTGCGCTTTTTGCCGGCGATCTTGCCCGCATGTACCAGCGCTATGCGGAGTTGCGCGGCTGGAGCGTGGCGATCCTGTCTGCGAGCGAATCGGACCTCGGCGGCTACAAGGAAGTGATCCTCGATGTCTCGGGGCAGGGTGTCTACGAGCGGCTGAAGTTCGAATCCGGCGTGCACCGGGTGCAGCGGGTGCCCGAGACCGAGGCCAGCGGGCGCATCCACACGTCGGCCGCGACCGTCGCGGTGCTGCCGCAGGCACAGGAAGTCGACATCGAGATCAAGCCGGACGATATCCGCATCGACACGATGCGCGCCTCCGGCGCCGGCGGGCAGCATGTCAACACGACCGATTCGGCGGTGCGCATCACGCACCTGCCCACCGGCATCATTGTGACGTCTTCGGAAAAGTCGCAGCATCAGAACAGGGCGCAGGCGATGAAGGTGCTGCGGGCGCGGCTGTTCGAGATGGAACGCGAGCGCCAGGACAGTGAGCGCTCCGCGGCGCGGCGCAGCCAGGTCGGCACCGGCGACCGCTCCGAGCGCATCCGCACCTACAATTTCCCGCAAGGCCGCGTCACGGATCACCGCATCAACCTGACGCTCTACAAGCTCGAGCAGGTGCTCGCCGGCGAAGCGCTCGACGAGGTGGTGGAAGCGCTGATTTCCGAGGACCAGACACAGCGGCTGGCGGCGGCCGAGGCTTCCGGCGAAGTCGCATCCGTATCGCCGTGAGCGCCAGCCAGGGTGGATCGGCAGACGCAGGGACTTCGGTTGGCGCGGCCGTGCGCCAGCTAACGCGGCAGTTCACCGCTGCCGGCATCGACAGCGCGCCGCTCGATGCCCGCCTGCTCGTGCAGCATGCGGCGGGGCTTGCGCATGAAGACCTGCTGCGCGATCCGGCTGCGTTGCTTTCGCCTGCAACGATGCAAACGCTCGCGGGCCTTGCGGCGCGGCGGGCAGCACGCGAGCCGGTGGCGCGGATCCTCGGCCATGCACCGTTCCTTGATCTCGATCTGGTGCTTTCGGCTGAAACGCTGATGCCAAGGCCGGAGACCGAGTTGCTGGTTGAAACCTGCGTCGGCCTGCTCTCCGGCGAACCGGCGCCGCTGATCGCCGATGCGGGCACGGGCAGCGGCTGCATCCTGCTGGGGCTGCTGGCCACGCTTCCGCATGCGCGCGGCATCGGCATCGACTGCAGCGAGGGAGCGCTGGATGTCGCACGCGGCAATGCCCGCCGGCTCGGGCTCGCGCAGCGTTGCGACTTCGTGGCCGGCGACTGGCTTGCCGGCCACGAGAAGATATTCGACCTTGTCGTCTCGAACCCGCCCTACATCCGCAGCGGCGATATCGCGGCCCTCGCGGCGGAGGTGCGCGACCACGATCCGCGAGCCGCGCTAGACGGCGGGGCCGACGGGCTCGATGCCTACCGCATGCTTGTGCCGCAGGCGGCCGGCGTGCTGCGGGAGGGAGGTTTCCTGGCGCTGGAGACCGGCACGGGGCAGACGGCGGCGGTGATGGAATTGATGCGGACCGCCGGCTTCGGCTCGCTGCATGTCGCGCACGACCTCGCGGGCCACGACAGGATCGTTTCGGGGCAGCGAACAGGGTGAAGATGCGCATCCGACTGGAATTCGCACCGAAGAAACCGCTTGGAATGAGGTTGCGAAGCGGATAGTGTCTGGCTCATGAAGCGGTTCGGCATAAATGTGCCTGATCCGCATTTTCCGGACGACCGGGTGATCTGGTCATCGGACACTCACTGAAACAAATCGGCCTGACTTGCCTTTCGCGAGGCGAGGCGCCGGGTTTCAAGAGGCGACGCACAACACATTGCCGAATGTCTGATCTCTTCCGGCGGACCTGTGATCGTTCGTCCGTGGGGCCGGACCGGCGGGCACGTGTCGGCGCCAGCTTGTGAGCCGTGAAGGAATTCGCCGCACAGAGGTCCGAGACCCTCAAGGTGCGTGGAGAACGGGGCAACGGATTCGACGGAACGATCGCTGGCACATCGGCCCATGCAACGGGCATGCGGACAGGCGGTGCGGGCGTTCCCCAGGACATGAAATTTGCGCGACTGGAGAAGAGAGTCGGTATGAGAGGACAGAACAAGAGAATGCGCGGCCGTGGTGGCAGTGGCGGCGGGGGCGGCAGCGGCCGCAAGCAGCCCAATCCGCTGACCCGCTCCTACGAAAGCAACGGACCGGACGTGAAGGTCCGCGGCACGGCTGCGCATGTGGCGGAGAAGTACCAGCAGCTGGCGCGCGACGCCCAGTCGTCCGGCGACCGGGTCGCGGCGGAAAACTACCTGCAGCATGCCGAGCATTACCTGCGCATCATCGCCGCAGCGCAGCAGGCCCAGAGCCAGAACCAGCCGCAGCCCCAGCCGCAACAGCCGGAAGGCGCAGGCGATACACGCGATGGCGGCGAGCAGGGCGGCCGGCGCGAGGGGGAAGCGCGCGCGCGGCGTGACGATGGCGGCCGGGAAGAGCGCGGCCGGACCGGCGGCAACGGCTCGCAGGAGGCTCCCGCCCATTCCGACGAGGGCGACGAGGACATGGGCTTGCCGGCATTCCTGCGCAACGCGACGCGGGTGGCGCCGGAGGAGGGCGGCGATGCCGCCGCCGAAGACACCGCACCGGCAGCGAAAACCGGCGGACGGCGCCGGCGCAGGCCTGCCGCGGAGAGCAAGAGCGGTGATGGGGATGCGGCCGGCGAGGCCGGCGGTGCGGATGCCGCGGCTGTCGCCGAGGCAGCGTCCGAGGCCTGAACCGCGGCATCGCGCGAACACCGCGTTGCGCCGAGATCACAAGACCCGCCAGCCTTCGCGGCCGGCGGGTTTTTGTTTTTTACCCTCTTTCGACCCTTGGGGGCCACACCTATATCCGGTCATGACCTGCCGCAAAGCGGAGGTCGAAAGGTATGGTTGTGCATCGCCTGGCTGCATTTCCAGGCAGGCGATTGTGGGCGGCACGATGGGCGCTTCCTTCAGACGAAGGCCCGAGTGACTGCGCCAAGGGAGAAAGACCATGAACTTGGAGAATTATTCGGAACGGGCCCGCGGCTTCGTTCAATCGGCGCAGAGCCTGGCGCTGCGCGAAAACCATCAGCAATTCCTGCCCGAACACCTGCTCAAGGTGCTGCTGGACGATCCCGAAGGGCTTGCCGCGCGCCTGATCGAGCGGGCCGGCGGCCGCGCCAGGGACGCGCTGCAGGGCGTCGAGATGAAACTCGCGAAGCAGGCGAAGGTGCAGGGCGGCGGAGGGCAGATCTACCTGTCGCCGCAGATCGCGCGCGTCTTCGACACCGCCGAACAGGCCGCCAAGAAGGCGGGCGACAGCTACGTCACCGTCGAGCGGCTGCTGCTGGCGCTGGCGATCGAGAAGCAGGCCGAGACCTCGAAGCTGCTTGCCGATGCGGGCGTCACCGCGCAGGGCCTGAACACCGCCATCAACGAGGTGCGCAAGGGCCGCACCGCCGACAGCGCCTCGGCGGAAAGCGGCTACGACGCGCTGAAGAAATACGCCCGCGACCTGACCGAGGATGCCAGGCAGGGCCGGCTCGACCCGGTCATCGGGCGCGACGAGGAAATCCGCCGCACGATCCAGGTTCTGGCGCGGCGCACCAAGAACAATCCGGTGCTGATCGGAGAGCCCGGCGTCGGCAAGACGGCGATCGTCGAGGGACTGGCGCTGCGCATCATCAACGGCGACGTGCCCGAAAGCCTGCGCGACAAGAAGCTGCTGTCGCTCGACATGGGCGCGCTGATTGCCGGCGCGAAGTACCGCGGCGAGTTCGAGGAACGGCTGAAGTCCGTGCTCGAGGAAATCACGGCGGCGGAAGGCGGCATCATCCTGTTCATCGACGAGATGCACACGCTGGTGGGGGCGGGCAAGGCGGAAGGGGCGATGGACGCCTCCAACCTGCTCAAGCCGGCGCTGGCGCGCGGCGAGCTGCATTGCGTCGGCGCGACGACGCTCGACGAGTACCGCAAGCATGTCGAGAAGGATGCCGCCCTTGCCAGGCGGTTCCAGCCGGTCTTCGTGTCGGAACCCACCGTCGAGGACACCGTGTCGATCCTGCGCGGCCTGAAGGAGAAGTACGAGCTGCACCACGGCGTGCGCATCGCCGACAGCGCGCTGGTTGCGGCCTCGACCCTGTCCAACCGCTACATCACCGACCGCTTCCTGCCCGACAAGGCGATCGACCTTGTCGACGAGGCTTCGTCGCGGCTTCGCATGCAGGTCGATTCCAAGCCCGAGGAACTCGACGAGATCGACCGTCGGCTGATCCAGCTGAAGATCGAGCGCGAGGCGCTGAAGAAGGAAACCGACACGGCCTCGAAGGACCGGCTGGCGAGACTCGACAAGGAGATCGCGGGACTGGAGGAAGAATCCGCGTCGATGACGGCGCGCTGGCAGGCTGACAAGGAGAAGCTGCAGGAATCGCAGACGCTGAAGGGCGAACTCGATGCCGCCCGCATCGAGCTCGAGAAGCTGCAGCGCGCCGGTGACCTGGCGCGGGCCGGCGAGCTTGCCTACGGGCGCATTCCCGAACTGGAACGCAAGCTGAAGGCGATCGAGACGGCCGGGGACGCCGACAGCGCACGGCTGATGGCGGCGGAAACCGTGACGCCGGACCACATCGCGCAGGTCGTGTCGCGCTGGACGGGTATTCCCGTCGACAAGATGCTGGAAGGCGAGCGCGACAAGCTGCTGCGCATGGAAGAGGTGATCGCGGCGCGGGTCGTCGGCCAGGAAGAGGCGGTGCACGCGGTCTCGACCGCGGTCAGGCGCGCACGCGCCGGCCTGCAGGACCCGAACCGGCCGATGGGCTCGTTCATGTTCCTTGGCCCCACCGGCGTCGGCAAGACGGAATTGACCAAGGCGCTGGCCGCGTTCCTGTTCGACGACGAGACGGCAATGGTGCGCATCGACATGTCGGAGTTCATGGAGAAGCACTCCGTGGCGCGGCTGATCGGCGCACCTCCCGGCTATGTCGGCTACGAGGAGGGCGGCGCGCTCACCGAAGCGGTGCGGCGCAGGCCGTATCAGGTGATCCTGTTCGACGAGATCGAGAAGGCGCACGGCGACGTGTTCAACGTGCTGCTGCAGGTGCTTGACGATGGCCGCCTGACCGACGGGCAGGGGCGCACGGTCGACTTCCGCAACACGCTCATCATCATGACCTCCAATCTCGGTGCGGAGTTCCTCGTCAACCAGCCGGAGGGCGCGGATTCCGACGCTGTCTCCGATCAGGTGATGGCGGTTGTGCGGGCGCACTTCAGGCCCGAGTTCCTCAATCGTCTGGACGAGATCATCCTGTTCCATCGGCTCAAGCGCGAGCAGATGGGCGCGATCGTCGACATCCAGATGGAACGCCTGCAAAAGCTGCTGGCCGACCGCAAGATCACGCTGACGCTCGACAGTGACGCGCGTGCGTGGCTCGCCGACAAGGGCTACGAACCTGCCTATGGGGCGCGTCCGCTGAAGCGGGTGATCCAGAAGCACGTGCAGGATCCGCTCGCCGAGTTGATCCTTGAAGGCAAGGTTCTCGACGGCGCGCATGTGGTTGCCACGGTGAAGGATGGCGAGCTGGTGCTCGGTTCCGACGTGGCCGCCAACAAGGCCGCGTGAACATGATGGGCGGCAGGTCATCCGGCGAAGGTGACTGCCGCCCATGATGAGCCTCGATGCATATGACACCTATTGTGCCTCGCTGCCTGCCGCGACAAAGGTCGTGCAATGGGGTGGGGCGCATGTCTGGAAGGTCGGAGGCAAGGTCTTCGCGATTGCCGGATGGGCCGACGGCGAGGCACCCTTGGTGACCTTCAAGGTCACGCCAACCGCGTTCGAGATCCTGAAGGACCAGCCGGGATTGCGGCCGGCGCCCTATCTTGCCTCGCGCGGCTTGACGTGGATCCAGAGAACGACCGATCACGCGATGCACGATCAGGACCTGTGCCGCTACATCGCGGAGAGCCACAGGCTGGTGGCCGCCGGGCTGACAAGGAAGCTGCAGCGGGAACTGGGACTGGCGTGAGGATGCCCGTCGTGTGACCGGCTCTCCGGTATGCGATCAGTTGTTCGCCGCGAGGCGCGTGGAAACCGGCGGCTTGCGCATCAGCGTGTCGATGCGGGCGCGTTCGCGCTCGTAGGCCGCGAGAATCGGGCCTTCCAGGGAGCGGCCGCGCGGAAGGCGGATGCGCATCGGGTCGACATGGCGCCCGTTCACGGTGAGTTCGTAGTGCAGGTGCGGTCCGGTCGACAGGCCGGTGGTGCCAATGTAGCCGATGACCTGGCCCTGGGTGACGCGGGCGCCTGGCACGATGCCAGGCGCGAACTGGTTCTGGTGGGCGTAGCTCGTCTCGTAGCCGTTGGCGTGGCGGATCTTGGTCCAGCGCCCGTACCCCGACTTCCAGCCGGCCTCAAGGACGGTTCCATTGCCCGCGGCCATGATCGGCGTGCCGCGCGGGGCGGCCCAGTCGACACCCTTGTGCATGCGCGTATAGCCAAGGATCGGGTGCTTGCGCATGCCGAAGCCGGAGCGGAAGTTTCCGAAGCGCACCGGCTTGCGCATCAGGAACTTCTTGGCGCTGCGCCCCTGTTCGTCATAGTAGTCGACGACACCATCGTCCGGGGTGCGATAGCGATAGTAGCGGCGCGTCTCGCCGCGCTGGGTGATGGAGGCGAACAGGACCTCGGGGCCTTCGTCGGCGAATTCCTCGGCGTCGGGATCGGCAAAGAAGACCTCGATGGAATCGCCGGGCGCCACGGCGCGCTGGTAGTCCACATCGAAGAAGAAGATGCGGACCATCGCCTTGACCAGTTCCTCGGGGATGCCGTTCTTCAGGCCGGTTGCATAGACGCTCTGGTAGACGTTCGCGCGCGGTCCGCCGCCGGCCGCGTCGCTGCCGCGCAGGTTCGGCGCCGCCACGGTGGCGGACATCGGCACGAACTGGCCGGAGTAGGCGAGCGCGACAGACATCTGCTTGCCGTCGCTGCGCGTCACGCTGACGTGGACGGGCCGTTCCCGGCCGGGATCGGCTGGATCATGCGCCTTGAGGACGACCACGGGAACGCCCTCGGCGATGATGCCGGCATCGAGACCGAGGGCGCGCACGATATCGGCGGCCTCGTCGCGGGTTGCTCCCTCGCGCATCAGCAACGTCACCATGGTGTCGCCGCGTTCCGCCTTCGCGGTGACCCGCGTTGCGCCCTCGAAGCCAACCGGGGCCGCAGGCTTTTCCAGCACTGTTGTTTTCAGGTCGGGGACATCGCCGAGTGCCGCCGCATCGATGACGATGCCCTCGGCAGAGGCATCGCCGACGCCCTCGCCGAACGCGCCGTCGTCGGTGGCGCCACCTTCCTCGGCCGCCATCTCGCCGGACGTGC
>JACKJK010000009.1:0-5000 GCA_020637985.1 Rhodobiaceae bacterium | reverse complement strand
GAGTTCCAGGAAATAGCCTCCACATTAGACCGTACCCTAAACCGACACAGGTGGACTGGTAGAGAATACCAAGGCGCTTGAGAGAACGATGCTGAAGGAACTCGGCAAATTGCTCCCGTAAGTTCGCGAGAAGGGAGCCTCTGCTTCGGGCAACCGGGGCAGAGGGGCACAGACCAGGGGGTGGCGACTGTTTACTAAAAACACAGGGCTCTGCGAAGCCGCAAGGCGACGTATAGGGTCTGACGCCTGCCCGGTGCCGGAAGGTTAAGAGGAGAGGTGCAAGCTTTGAATCGAAGCCCCGGTAAACGGCGGCCGTAACTATAACGGTCCTAAGGTAGCGAAATTCCTTGTCGGGTAAGTTCCGACCTGCACGAATGGCGTAACGACTTCCCCACTGTCTCCAGCATCGACTCAGTGAAACTGAATTCCCCGTGAAGATGCGGGGTAACTGCGGTCAGACGGAAAGACCCCGTGAACCTTTACTACAACTTTGCACTGGCATTCGTGCCGGTATGTGTAGGATAGGTGGTAGGCTTTGAAGCATGGGCGCTAGCTCGTGTGGAGCCGCAAGATGAAATACCACCCTTAGCGACATGAATGTCTAACCGCGGCGTAACAGCGTCCGGGACAGTGCATGGTGGGTAGTTTGACTGGGGCGGTCGCCTCCCAAAGTGTAACGGAGGCGCGCGAAGGTAGGCTCAGGCTGGTCGGAAATCAGCCGCTGAGTGCAATGGCATAAGCCTGCCTGACTGCGAGACTGACAAGTCGAGCAGAGTCGAAAGACGGTCATAGTGATCCGGTGGTCCCGCGTGGAAGGGCCATCGCTCAACGGATAAAAGGTACTCCGGGGATAACAGGCTGATGACGCCCAAGAGTCCATATCGACGGCGTTGTTTGGCACCTCGATGTCGGCTCATCGCATCCTGGGGCTGGAGCAGGTCCCAAGGGTTTGGCTGTTCGCCAATTAAAGCGGTACGTGAGCTGGGTTTAGAACGTCGTGAGACAGTTCGGTCCCTATCTGCCGTGGTCGTAGGAGAATTGAGAGGATCTGTCCCTAGTACGAGAGGACCGGGATGGACGCACCTCTGGTGGACCTGTTGTCGCGCCAGCGGCATAGCAGGGTAGCTATGTGCGGAACGGATAACCGCTGAAAGCATCTAAGCGGGAAACCAGCCTCAAGATCATTTCTCCCTTGAGAGCCGTGGAAGACCACCACGTTGATAGGCCGGGTGTGGAAGTGTGGCGACACATGGAGCTTACCGGTACTAATTGCTCGATTGGCTTGATCGTTCTCATTACTCAATGTCCATCCTCGTAGTGATTTCGATGGATGGATGATCAAATCGTCTTTACGCATCCGTTGTCTTTCGCCGGCCTGGTGGCTATGGCGGGGAGCCTCCACCCGATCCCATCCCGAACTCGGCCGTTAAACTCCCCAGCGCCGATGGTACTAAGTCCCAAGACTTGGAAGAGTAGGTCGTTGCCAGGCCTGCGAAGGACAGCGGATTGCTTCTCGACAGACACATGGAAACCCCGCGCACGGCTTTGATTAGCCGGCGCGGGGTTTTTGTTTGCCGTGTTGAGAATTTTCCGCCCTGCGACGGTGAGCGAGGTCATGTTCGCCGCGCCAGCAGCATCACGGGTTCGACCTGGTGCTTGCGTAACCCAATGTAAAAATTAGAGAATTTCTCAACGCCGTTGGCACCGGTCAGCAGATGGAGGCCAACCGGGGGCGGTCCCCCCGCCGCCTTGTTCGTGGCGAAGACCTTGTCTAAGAACGCGACTGCAAACTCCCTCAGATTCTCGCGCTCGGTGACTTCGAAGCCGGCTGCCTCCAACAAGGCTACGGTTTCCTGGAGGGTCCTGAGGAAGGACGTTTCCGCGGTCTCGGCCCACGGTGCCGGGTAGGCCATTCCCTCCCGCGGCCCCTTCATCACATCGAAGACGCAAAGCGGCGCGCCGGGGACAACGACCCTGGCGAGTTCGGCATAGAATGCCTCGCGATCGGCGATATTCATGGCGACATGAAGGGTGATGGCGGCACTGAACCCACCGTCGGCGAAGGGCATGTCGAGCACGCTGCCGTGTACGAAGGTGCAGAGATCATCGAGGCCGGTGCGCCGGGCAAGGTCACGGGCGGTTTCCGCGTATGATGGCGTCAGGTCGATGCCGGTCACGGGACATCCGTGTTGCCTGGCGATGCAGCGAGCTGTTCCGCCGATGCCGCATCCAGCATCGAGGACGCGCATGCCGGCGGAAAGACCGAGCTTTTCCAGCGCACGCAACGTGGTGATCCGCCCGGCGGTGTGAGACTCGTCGACCGGCGCCAGGTCTTCGAGTTCCGGCGCGTTGGGTTCGATGCCCGCTGCCTTGAGGCCTTCGGCTATACGCTGAAGAAGCGCGGGGCGGTCGCAGTGTCCTGCAACCGCGCGCTCAAGGGCATCCCTTTCCATCGGCTATTCCTCCCTCGCTTTCGGCGTCCGGTCCTGGCCACGCGGAGCCGTTCCGGGGGCTGGACGCCATGCTCGCAGATGCCGCCAACGCGTGGCGGCATCTGCCTGGGATACGGTGGGAGGGCGCGCACGATGGAAGGGGCGCGTGGGTCAGGAGCCTGTTGCAGGGCTTCCGGTCTGTCACGCTGTGCGCCGGTTATCCGGCCTTGCCGAGACCCGGCACCCACAGCAGAGCCTGGTGGCCGGTTAGGCGCTTGAGTGCGGCCGACAGCACGATCGTCTGTATGACCAGGCTGAGCGCGGTGGCCGTCGCGGCGCCGTTGACGCCCCACAGCGGAATGAGCGCGAAGTTCAGCGCGACGTTGAACACCATGGTGGCAACCAGGATCCAGGCGGCGTGCTTGTGGTAGCCGATCATCGACAGGCACATTTCCGCCTGGCCGGAGTAGGCCTTGGCGACGTGGCCGACCGCCAGGATCAGCATGACCGAGTAGCCAACCGTGAATTCCGGGCTGAACAGCCACAGCAGCGGCTTGCCCAGAACCAGCAGGGCGGCGGCGGCGGCAAGGGCCGGCCAGAAGGTCCACACCGTCGTCTGCCGGATGAAACGGCTGAGTGCGGCGTGGTCGTCGCGTGCGTTGAGGGCGGCGAACTTCTGGTTGGCGACGGCTGTGACGGCGAAGTTGATGAGCCCGATGAGGCTGATGGTCTTTGCTGCCGCGTAGTAGATGCCCAACTGGTCGGGTGTGACGAAGGCGTTGAGGACGAGCAGGTCGGCGTGGGTCTGGACCAGGCCGGAGGAATCCAGGACGACGAGGGGCAGTGCGATCAGCGACCAGGTCATCAGCCGGTAATTGCGCGGGCCGGCGGGGAGGTCGCGCTCTATGCCGCGGTTGATCATCCGGTACTGGATCACGAAGGAAACGAAGGTAGCGCCAATGCCGGCGCTCATGGCCGTCGCCGCGGTGGCCGGCGCGCCGAGGAGAATGGCGGTGGCGAGGAATCCCAGCAGCAGGACCACGCGCACGATGTAGACGGGCATGAGCGCGAGATTGACCCAGTTGAAGCCGCGCGCGATGCCCTCCTCGACGTGCTGCAGCGTCATCAGCGGGACGCAGACGAGCATCAGGTAGAGCGGCCAGACGTAGTGGCTCTCGACGCGATCGCCGAGCAGGTGAACGCCGGCGATGCCGGCAGCCGCGATCAGCGTTCCCGACACTAGCGAGATGCCGCGGCTGGCGCGGATCGCGCCGCGGGCGAGCGCCTTTTCGCCGCGCACTACGTACTCCGGCACGAAGCGAATGATGGCAAGGCCGAAGCCGAGGTTGGAAACCTGTCCGAGGATGATGAGCCAGACCCAGACGTAGGCGAAGATGCCGTATTCGAAGCCGCCGACGAGCCGCACGATGACGATCTGCGACAGGTAGACGAGTGCGGCGGCGGCAACGCGCACGGCAAGGGCCGAAACCGCGCCGCGCAACTCGCGCGCCTGGTCCCCCTTGCCGGTCAGGATCGCGCGGGCAATGGCGAGAAGGTGCGCGGCGACACCGTCTGGCGCACGCTGGCCTGCTGCGGAAGCTGTGCCGGGAAGCAAGGGCGTATGGTCGGCGGTGGCACTCATATCCTACCCCTGCATCTGCCCCCTGTACGTATCGGAACGCACGGCGTCGGCGAACGGATGTCCGGCAAAGCGACGGCCGGTTTTCAAACTCATAGCGCGCGCGACATGCGGGCGTGCCGGTAGCCGGTTCTACGCGAAATTTCCTGAAGCGGCGTAAACACGATCGCCGACGTGACCGATCGTTGTCACATCACCGGCGGGTGCGCTGGTGGCGCTTATGGCCGTGTAACGCGGTCGATTTCCCGCCCAACTGACCGCAGCGCGCGCGAGGAGCGCTCGACCTGCGGGGATGCGCCGGAACATCCCGCCGAGACTGCGCGAAAATCTTGCCCGGACAGCGAAATTTCGTCGTGCGCCGAGGCACCCAGGGGTTGGCAAGGCGTCATCGAGTTGATACATCAGCGGCTCGCCAGCACACACTCACCAGCAAATCGCGGTGACTTCGCTGACGCGGGGTGCCGCAGCGCCCCGTCCGTCTCGCCGGCCAATGCCGGAAGGCGGGCACGCGGTTCTCGAACCGGCTGCGTGGCGCGCTTGTCGCGCATGGTGACGCGGGGTGGAGCAGCCCGGTAGCTCGTCAGGCTCATAACCTGAAGGTCGTAGGTTCAAATCCTACCCCCGCAACCAACGATAATTGCGAAACCTCCGCAGGCCCCGCCGCGGAGGTTTTTGCATTTCCAGACCCATTCCGCAGAGATCGTCTGTTGCGCCCTCCCGCAACCAACGATCCCTGCGATAGCAGGTTGTCAAAAGCCTCGGCCTCCGAAAGGAAGTCGGGGTTTTTCTTTCCTGCAGCAAAGCGCAGGATGGCACCCAGATCTCCACGCAGCACAATGGCAAGTTCGCCGTCCTCCGGGATAAGGGTCACCTGATCCACAAGGGAACGAAACACCTCGGCAGCTTGTGCTCGCTCTTCTTCGCGTTGG
>JACKJK010000008.1 GCA_020637985.1 Rhodobiaceae bacterium | reverse complement strand
CCGCGCACCGCCTCGACGGTCGCCGGGCGGTCGTCGAGGTCGGGGTCGTGCACGCCGAGCCGGACGACCGGCGCGATCTCGGTGTCGGGCGTGCGCAGAACCGCGTAGCCAGCGCTCTCCTGCCCTGTATCGGCAAGGCCGTTCACGGTGGTTTCCAGCACGGAAAGGCGCTGGCGCAGGCCGCGCAGGACAATCGCGTCGGCGCGCTGGACGAGGTCGATGCCGAAGGCGTCGCACAGCGGTTCCAGCACGTCGCGCGCCGTCGCCGGGCCGGCAATGGCGAAACCGTCGAGCGATCCGGTGACGCCTTCGAAGTCAAGTTCCGCGATGCCGTATTCGGCGAGGACGGTGCCAAGAAGGTCGGGCAGAACCAGCGTTCCCAGCCGCCCCGACAGCCAGTGGCCGCGATCCCAGTTGGCGGCATCCGCCCACAGCGCGCGGTCGCGCGGGAAGGCGGGAACGGGGCGCGCGTCCCACGCCCACAGGCCGATGTTGGCGACATCGATCATCGGCGCCGAATACACGCTCGAGACCGGGTTATTGGCCGCATCCGACCAGTGGTCGATGACGGCTTCGAGATGGCGGCGCTGCTGCAGGTCGTCGCGCACGCCGAGCGAGAAATGCGGCACATCGCTTTCAGCCGACTTGGCGTCATTGAAGACGTTGGGCTCGTTCGACGCCTTGTCGATTGCCGCACAGCCCAGCTCGACGAAGCGCACCGGCTTCGACTGCGGCGTCCAGGCGGTCGCGGACGCATCGCGCACGCTTCCCGGGCGGTCGTGGTGGGCGTTCAGCCACCAGCCGCGCAGGTCCTTCTGTCGGAACACCCAGTGTTCGCCATGGGCGGCATCGGCGATGGCCGTGCGGATGCCGGCGTTACGGTCAGCATCGCTGGCGTAATGCCAGTCGAAATACTCCCCGCCCTCGATGTTGGCGGCGAGGTAGTCCGCGTCGTGGCCGGTCTGCGGGACTGTTCCGGCGGGCGGGGTGGCAAGGTCGGCGTGATCGAGCGTGTCGCGCCAGTCGGCGAGCGGGAAATAATTGTCGATGCCGACGAAGTCGATGTTCGCGTCGGCCCATAGCGGGTCCATGTTGAACAGCACGTCGCCGGCTCCATCATCGGGCCGGTGGCTGTGGTATTCGGACCAGTCGGCCGCATAGCCGATGGCCGTGCCGGGGCCGAGGATGGTGCGCACTTGCGCCGCGAGCGCCCTGAGGCCGTCGACGAACGGAAACGCGCCGGTGTCGTCACGCACCCGCGTCAACGCCACCATCTCCGAACCGATCAGGAAGGTGTCGACGCCGCCGGCGGCGGCCGCCAGGTGGGCGTGGTGCAGGATGAAGTTGCGGTAGCGCCACGGATCGCCGCCGGTATAGGTCACCGTGTCGGTGCTGACCGTGAAGTCGGTCGCAACGGCCGTTCCGAGGAAACCGGCGATCTGTGTCGCCGCCGTCGCCGTCTTGTCGGCGCTCGCAGGCTGTCCGGCAGCGGGATCGCAGGCGATCCGGCCGCGCCACGGATAGGCCGCCTGTGCCGGGCCGCCGTAGGGGTCGGGCAGCCCGTTGCCCGAAGGCACGTCCATCAGCAGGAAGGGCAACAGGGTGACGCGCTTGCCGCGGCTCTTCAGGTCGGCGATGGCGCGCATCAGGGAAGCATCATTCGGAGTGCCGCCATAGGCGGGCGCGCCGCCCGACAGGCTCGTCGCTTGCGCCGCAGCGCGCGTCAGGCCCGCGACCTTCCACTGGCAGGGGTCTGTGTCCTTGCTGGCGTTCTCGACCTTCGGGCGGATGGTGCAGTCGCCTGCCCTGAGGTCGTCGCCGAACCAGGCGGTGACCAGCGTCACGCCGTCGGCGGCGGGCAGCAGCGCATCGGCCATATCGAGCGAGGCATGCCAGTCGCTGGCCGCAGCGAAGGTGTGACGGTTCTCGGTGTCGGCTTGAATAGGCATGCCCTGGCTGGTCCGCCCGACGCGGGAAATCGCCTCAGGGTCGTAACCGAACTCGGTCGCGCCGGGGATGACACAGAGTTGGCGCACCTTGGCTTCCAGCGTGCCGAGCGGGCGCCAGACCTCGAAGGTGAATTGCGGAATGCGGTTGCCGTAGGCTTCCAGCGCCAGCCGCTCGAAGACCACATAGGCGATGCCGCGATAGGCGGGCGCGTTGCCTGTGCCTTCCCTGGCCTCGATCAGCGGGTCTGGAAGCTGGTCTTCGCTTCCCGCGTAGATCCGGAAGGCGACCGCCGTCTGGTCGATCTCCTGACCGTCGGCCCAGATCCGCCCGACATGGGCGATCTCGCCCTCGCACAGGCCGAGCGCGATATTGGCGTAGTAGCGGTAGGTGGTGGAGGACGCCGTGTTGCGGGTGCCCTTGCCCTGGGTCGAACTGGTGGTGACGGTTTCCTCTTCCAGCCGAGTTGCCCAGATCAGCGAGGCACCGATGCGCATGCGCCCGTAGACGCGCGGGACAGGAGAGCCTTCCGTCGAGGCGGTGACCTGCAGCGAGGCTAGGCGCGGGCCGACACTGTCGGACGGTCTTGCGCCGAAGATCGAGCGGTCGATGACACCGCCGACGAGACCGGCACCGGCGGTGAGCGCGGCAGACGCAAAGCCGCCAAAGCCGACTGCGCCTGCCAGCGCACGCGCCGCCGTCGTCAGGACAAGTGCCGCCATGGGTCAGGTTTCCTCGTTACAGCCGGGAAAGGCGAAGACGCCGGCGATGCGCCGTGTCCACCACGGCACGAGCCGCGTCTCGACGACACCGGCGGCTTCCCAGGCGTGGACCATCCGGTCCGCGCTGTTGGCAATGCCGGCGTGCTTGGCGACGTTGGCCGGGCCAACGCGGAAGACGATCACGTCGCCGGGCCGGATTGATGCGCTTGCGGGACACTCGGTCAGCGCAGTGCGAGCCGCCGTCAGCAGCGGTTCGCCGCCATCGGCGTCGGCCCAACTGCCGGTGTAGGGCGGCACCAACAGAGGCTCGGCGCCGATGCAGGCGCGCCAAACGCCGCGGATCAGGCCGAGGCAGTCGGCACCCGCGCCTTTCGTGCTGGCGCGGTGGTGGTACGGCGTGCCGATCCAGCTGCGTGCCTCGGCGGCGAGCGCCGCGCGAAGGGCCTCACTCATGAGGTCATTCATGATTGTCACTCGTGACTGTCACTCATGGCCGAGCGAGCCGCCGTCGTTCACCGTGTCGCCGCTGCCGGGATAGGCGAACAGGAAGTCGTTGCCCGGCATGTGCGGGAAGCCGCGGTAGTTGACGAGGTTGGCGAAGCGGTCGCGGCAGGTCGGCGCGGTCTTGTCGCAGCCGGCGACGACGTCGAAGCCATCGCCCGGTGCGACCGCGCCGGCTGGCGGATCCCACAGTTCGACGCGGACTTCCCCGTCGCGGAGTTCGTGGCGCTTGATGCGCGACACCGCGCCGGCATTGGCGCCCGACGTCCAGGTCAGGCTGCCGTGGGCGAACCATCCAACGGCGAAGGCGTCGATGCCGCTGGCGGTGAAGCTGCGGCTGTCGGTTGTCGTTGCAATCGTTCCGGACCCGGAGAAGGCGCTGTCGGCGAGGTTGACGTTGCAACGCGCATCGCCGAGGTCGGCGTCGCATGCGTACTGGAACAGCCGGCCCTTCTCGACGTTGAGTACCTGTGCCAGCCCGCGCAGTTCGGCGGTGAAGCCCTGCCCGCTGCGCGTCACCTCGCCGAGGTTGGCGACGTGCAGCAGCGCGCATGAAGCCGGGTCCTGCCAGTTGACGCGGTAGACGCTGACCGTTGCGTCGTCATAGAGGCCGTTCTCGAGATCGGTCGCGGCGATGCGGGCGCTGTCGAGAACGCCGGCGACTTCCGTGTTGTCGACGGCAAAGCCGGACGCGGTTTCGATGGCCGTGGCGGACAGCCCGGTCTCGGGTTCGCACACAACGCCGTCCACGTTCACCGGCCTGTCATGATCGGTGAAGCCGAGGACGGTTCCGTCGGTGCGCTCAAGCACCCAGCACCAGCACAGCGTCGTCGCGCCGGACGCAAGGTGCGCGGCAAAGGCGGGATCGAATTCGCGCATGGTTCAGACCCTGACCTCGACCAACGGAACATGCGGCGCGGAGCCGGCGGCAAACGCATCGAGGTCGATGTCGAGCCGGTCGGTATCGAAGCGCACCGGGACGTCGAATTCGAAGCCGGCGGTGATGGCGATGCCCACAGCAGGGGCAGTGTCGAAGGTCACGATGCCGGTCGTGTCATCGACGCTGAAGCCGCTCGCCTGCGGGGTACCGTCAAGCGCGATCAGCACGGAGCCGCTGACCGGCTTGGCGATGGTGCGCGTCCAGTCGCTGGTGCCGCTGTCATAGGTCCTGGCGAGCTGGAAGGCGACGGTCGCGCCGTCGCCGATGCCGATCGCCTGGTCGGTCGCGGCGGGCATTACCGTTGGTGCGCACGACTTGTGGTCGGCGGGGTCGCGGAAGCGGAAGCCGTGGAAGCGTCCGCGCCGGGCCTCGAAGAAGGTGACCAACGTGTGGATGTCATCGAGGGCGCGCAGGCCGGTGCCGGCATCGTAGCGTCGGCGCGAATCCGCCCACAGCTGGTTGCGTTCCTCGTGACCGGAGATCAGCGCGACGATATCGGTGCGCCGTTCCGGCCCGCCAGAGACGCGCCGCGACAGCGGCAGTGGAAAGTCGACTTCGTGGAAAGCCATGGTCCGACCTCAGAGCGTGCGCGAGCCACGGCGCACGGCGCGGGCAATCGCGCCCTCGACCTGGCCGCGCGCGGCGGTGAAGGATGCCGCGTCGTTCGTCGTGATGTTGACGGTGACGCTGACGGGCCGCTGGCCGCCCTCGCCTGCACGCACGCCAAGCTGGCCGTCGGGCCCGCGCGCCAGCGGAAGGATCGCCTCGGGACCCGCCTCGCCCAGCACGCCGAGATGGCCGAGCGGATTGGCGAAGCCCGCCGCGCCGTTGACCACGCCGCCGGAGGCAAAGGGTTTCACGCCGCCGGCGAGCCCGGCAAAGGCGCTGCCGAGCGTGTTGGAGATCGCCGTCTCGAAGGGCTTGAGCGCCGCCTTCACCGCGATGTCGGAGAGCCGCAGCGCGAGCCCGCGCAGCACATCGCCGAGATCGCGGCCGCGGATGACCGCGCTCGACAGCGCCGAGGTCATCGAGCGTCCGAAGCGGTCGGCCATGCGTGTGGCTTCTGTAAGGTCGGCGCGGAAGGCGGACAGGTCCGCATCGACGCGCACGGTGATGTCGTCAGGCTGGTCCATGGGGATCCTTGTCCGGGTAGAGGTTCATCAGGGCGCGCAGGGCGGATGCATCGGGGATCGCGCCGCGCGGCTTACCCGTGGCGGCGGCGATCTCGGGCAGCGTCATCTTCCAGAAGGCGTCCGGCGGCAGGCGCATGACGCCAAGACCGAATTGCATCAGCTCGGCCCAGGGGAAGCGGCTGGCGGAGGGTTTGCGGTGCCGCCCTCCGCGCGGCTGTCGTCCACCGCCTGCCCGAAGGTCACGGCGAAGAGGTCGCTGACGATGGCGACCAGCCCCGCAACGCCACCCTCGGCGGAGAGAACTGCGATGTCCTGCTCGCTGAGCGAGTTGCCGCCGCCGCGCAGGGCGGCGGCAAGGATCGCGGTGAAGTCGCGGCTCGACAGCCGCCCCGACGAGAACCGCTCGGCGAGGCTTGCCAGGTCGTCGACGCCAAAGGCGGTTTCCAGTTCCGCCAATGCACCCAAAGTCAGGCAGAGAATGCGGCGCTCGCCGCCGAGCTCGGCCTCGATCTCGCCGCGGCGGCGGTTGGCTCTTCGCTCGCTCATGGTCAGGCCGCCGTGAATGTGAGTTCGCCGGCGGACTCGAGCGCGATCTCGAAGGTTACCGCGCCATCGTGGCTGCCGGCATAATCGAGCGCGACGACCTGGAATGCGCCCTGCACGGTGCCGAAATCGGGGATGACCACCTGCCAGTCGCGGCTCAGCCCGTCAAAGAAGACGGAGCGCACCAGTTCATCGGACGCGCCGTCCTTGAAGATGCCTGCGCCCGACAACGAGGCGCGGCGCACGCCTGCGCCGGCGAGCAGTTCGCGCCAGCGCCCGGCGCTTTCGCCGTGTGTGATGTCGACGGCCTCGGCGTTGAATGAAAGGCTGCGCGTGCGCAATCCCGCGACGGTTTGGAACGTGCCCAGCCCGTCGCTGTCGATCTTGAGGACGAGGTCCCTGCCCTTTTGTGCGCCCATGCGCGCGTCTCCGTTGCTGGTGTTGGAAGGGCCTGCGTCAGGCAGGCTCGATAAGCACGCGCAGGGTGATGCGCGCGCGGAAGGTCCTGGCGTCCTTGAGGCGGTCGGTCTCGATGCGGGTCACCTCGGCGAGGACGACGCGGTAGCCGGAGATGGCCGGCTCGCTTGCGGTCAGCGCGGCGGATGCGAGGCCGGCCAGTTGCGCCGCCTCGCTGCGCCCCTGTGCGCGGGAGTAGACGTCGAAGGCGAGCGTCAGTTCGGCGCCGGACGCATCCTGCCCGGACCAGTCGCGGCCCGCGCCCGGCCCCAGCACCACGTAGGGAAAGGCCTGGCTGTGCGGCACGGCGTCATAGATGTGCGCCCCGCCGAGCGCGGTTGTCAGGGCGCTGCCGGCAAGCAACTGCGCTGCGTAGGCCGCCTGCGTCTTGTCGAGACTATCGGCGATCATCGGCTGACCTCCTCGACGTCGATGTGCAGGAAGCGCCGGCGTTCGTCGGGGTCGGCAAGCGCGCGGATCTCGAAGATGCGCGCGCCAAGCCGGAAACGATCCTTGGCGGTCACGTCATCGCGCCAGCGGACCAAGACCCGGTGGGTCGCGGCGTGTTCCTCCGCGTCGGCATCGACGCGTTCGCTTGCGCCGAACGGGCGCAGGCCGGCCCATACCGTGGCAACCGTGGTCCACGCCCGCGCAGCGCCACCGGCACCGTCCGGCGTATCCACCGGCGTTTCGAGCACGAGGCGGTGGCGCATAGCGCCAATCATGCCCGCGCCGCTCACAGCGCCACCAGCTTGTAGGGGGCGACCAACGCGTCGACGGTTTGCGGAACCGGGTTCGCCGCGTCGCCGAATGCAACCGGCTCGCGGCTCTCGTACCAGTGCGCGACGAGCTGCAGGATCGCGGTCTTCAGCGGCGCGGGGACGTCGGCTGCGGTGCCGTAGCCGGCGGTCAGGTCGATCTCGATGCCGTTGAGCGCCTGCCCCGGATCGGCGAGCGCGCTCGACCTCAATTTGAGGCGCGGCGGCACGGAGGCGGTGTCGACGATGTAGCCGGTCGCCGGCAGCACGGCCGGGTCGCCATCGTCGTCGTAGACCGTCACCGCATCGACCGACTGGAGCGGCGAAGCCGGCAGGCTGACCAACCTGCTCGACGGCCAGGCGTCGCGCACGTAGCGCCAGCCTTGCGTGACGAAATAGCGCCCGGTGCGCAGCTCCAGCGCGACGCGGGCGGTGGCGATCAGGGTATCGATCAGCGTGTCGTCGTCACTGTTGTCGAGGCGCAGGAACGCCTTCGCCTCGGCCAGCGACACCGGCTCAGACGCCGGCGGCGTCACCAGGATCATGGTCATGGATTGTCACTCCGGGAGAGCGTCCGAAAAGGCGACGGCCCCGTTCGCACCGAGGCGGACGAGGCCGTGCGGGAGAACCCCGCGGGCGGGGAGGACGCGCGCGGGCCGGGGGACTTGAGGCTTACGAGACGGAGAACTTCAGCAGCTTGATGGCGCCGAAGTCCTGCACGCCGCCGCCGACGCGCCGGGTCGTGTAGAACAGCACGTAGGGCTTGGCCGAATAGGGATCGCGCAGGATGCGGGTGCCGATCCGGTCGACCACGAGATAGCCGCGCTGGAAGTCGCCGAAGGCGATCGGCGTCGCGGCAGAGCCAATGTCCGGCATGTCCTCGGCCTCCGCGACGGGGAAGCCCATCAGCGTCGGCGGCACGCCGGCCTGGTGGCCCGGCTGCCAGAGGTAGTTGCCGTCGGCGTCCTTGATCTTGCGAACCTCGCCTTGCGTCTTGCGGTTCATGACGAAGTGGGCGTTGCCACGGTAGCCGGCCTTCAGCGCGAAGACGAGATCGACCAGCTTGTCGGCCGGATCGGTGGCGGCGAAGTCGCCGTCAACGCCGGTCGCCAGGTAGCCGACGTTGCCCCACGACCAGCTGGCTTCGGCAACCTGGGTGTAGTCGAGGAAGCCGGTCGGCTTCTTGTTGCCGTCGCCGGTGACGAAGGCCGTGCCCTCCTGTTCGGCGAAGGCGGTCTCGACCTCCTGGGCGATCCATGCGTCGATGTCGACGGCGGTGTCGTCAAGCAGGGTCTGCGTCGCCGCCGGCATGGCGTAGAGCTCCATCGCCGGGAACTCCAGTTCCGCCAGCGTTGGCGCGGTGGTCTCGGGTCGCGCGTCCGTCTCGCCGACCCAGCCGACGGCGGGGCCGGAGACCGCGAAGGGCTTCTTGTAGGTCGTCGCCGAGATCTGCCTCACCGAGGCGATGGCGCGGATCGGCGAGACCTGCGCCAGCCGGCGGCCGATCTCGATCTCGGTTTCCGGCGCGACGAGGTAACCGCCCTCGGAACCGGTGCCCGCCGTCATCGACTTTTCCTGCAGGCGGCGCATGCGGGTCTCATCGCCGCGGCGCACGTAGGCCTCAAAGGCCTGCTTGGCCTCGCTCGGGCGCGCCGGGGCGTCGCCGCCGATCGGCAGGCGGCGGCTCTTCAAGGCAAGTTCGTCGAGCGCCTTGTTGATGCGCTCCATCTTCTCGGTGGTGACGACATCGGCGCCGACGCGGGATTCGATCTGCGCCAGGCGCTCGTCGTTGGTCTCCTTGAAGGCCTCGAAGGCCTGCATGAAGTCGTCGAAGGCCTCGACCACGTCGAGGCTGGAGGGTGCGCTGTCGGCCATCTTGGCTTCGGGCGCGCGGGTAAGGATATCAGTCATGAACGTCCTTTCGGTTCGGGTGACGCGGGTTCAGCTCGCGAAGAGTTCGGCTGCCCGCCGGATGGCCGTGGCGATGTCGCCGGGGCCTGACCCGCAACCCGCGTCCCGCCGGGTCTTCAGGGCCTTGAAGCCCGTCGCGATGATGGTGCGGGCCTGAGCGCGGCTGAACTTCGCGTCCCGCGTCAGCCAGCGCTCGAATTCGCGTTCGGAAGGCAAACCACCGCCCTTCACCGCATCGACGCGCGCGCTCGGCAGCATCGGGAAGGTGACGACGGAAATCTCCCACAGGTCGACTTCCAGCAGGCGGCGCAGGCCGGATGGTTCTTTCCGGCTCTTCACCGTGGAAAAGCCGATCGACAACCCGTCGAGGCCGCCGGATCGCATCAGCGAGAGCACCTCGCGGCCGCGCGCCACGTCGGCGTTGATGCGGCCCGCCGCAAACAGCCCGCGCGCGTCTTCCCGGATCTCGCTCCAAGTTCCGATCGGTTCGCCCGGATCGTGCTGGAACAGCATGCGCACGCCGGGCGCGCCGCGCCGGACGAGGCTTTTCGCGAAGGCGCCCGCCGAGACGATGTCGCCGGCAAGGTCCGCCGTCTCGAACAGGCTGGCATAGCCGGAGAACGTGCCGTCGCCGGCGACCTTCTCCAGCGCCACGTCGGTGAACTTCACCTCCGCCGGCTTGTGCTGCACGGTGCGCATCAGCGTTTCCTCCGCAAGCGCGCCCGGCGGCGGCGCAGGGTCGTGGCGAGCGTCTGCGCGAAATCGTGGAAGACGCCGCGCACGGCCTCGTCCGGCTGGCACACGGTGAGAGCATGGATCAGCTCAGTCATCGCTTTTCCTTTCGTGAAACAGCGCGTTGAGGTGGGCGATCTCGTTGACGAAGGCATCGAAGCGGCGGTTGGCGGCGACGAGCTGCTTCAGCGCCCAGGCGAGCAGGCCCCAAGCGCCGGAAGCCCACAGGAACAGGGCCATGTGCGCCAGGTCGCCGCGCGCGCCGAAGATATCGATCAGGTGGTCCAAGCCGCTCACTCCCGGATGCCGTAGCCAAGCGCGATGCGCTTCTCGTCGTCGGACAGGAACGGCGCGTCCGAGACGCGCTTCCACAGGGCATCGCGATCAGAGGAGAGCGCGGGGATGGCGTCGAGATCATGGGTCAACCTGACGCCGCCGAAGGCGGGGCCAAGCCAGCCGGTGAAAGCACCCGACAGGCGGCCCAGCAGAGGCAGCACGGTGTGGCGCCAGAAGGCGCGATTGGCCTCGGCATAGTTGGCGTAGGTGTTGTCGCCGGGGATGCCGAGCAGCATCGGCGGAACGCCGAAGCAAAGCGCGATATCGCGGGCGGCCGCGTTGCGGGCTTCCGCGAAATCCATGTCCTTCGGCGTCATTGCCATGGCGCGCCAGTCGAGCCCTCCTTCCAGCAGCAGCGGGCGGCCGGCATTGGCCGCGCCCTGGAAACTGGTTTCCAGTTCGTCCTTGAGGCGCTCGTACTGCTCGCGGCTCAACCCCGCTTCGGAGGTGTAGACGAGCGCGCCGGAGGGCCGCGCGGCGTTCTCCAGCAGCGCCATGGTCCAGGCGCTCGCCTTGTTGTGGATGTCGAGGGCGGCGCGCGCGGCCTCAAGCGGGCTCATGCCGTAGTGGTCGTCGGTCGGATGGAGCGAAGCGAGATGCAGGATCGGCGGCGGCGAACCGTCCTGATCGAAGCGCACCGACTGAGCACCGACCGTGTAGTCATAGGCAGACGGCCAGCCATCAGGTCCGGCAACGACCTTCATGCGGTCGGGGCGCAGAACGTGCAGCTCACGTACCGTGTCGCCGAGCTTGACCGCCTCGACGTAGGCGTTGCCGGCAACCAGCAGATAGCCCGTCACCGCCTCGACGAAGCGCTGACCGTCCATGCCGGCGTTGGGGCGCGCGAGCAGCGTGAGCAGCGGGTGTTCGGCAAGCTCCGCGCCGCCCTCGAAGGCGAGCCACGGCACCGACGCCACCGCTTCGGCCACCAGCCGCACGCAGCGGTGCACGACCGGGTTCTTCTCGTAGCCCTCGCGCGACAGGGAGCGGAAATCGCGCGCGGTCCAAACCGGCTCGCCGGGGCCGTGAAAGGCAAACAGCGCGGCGGTGCGGCTGGCCTTTGCGTCGGGCGGGGCGGCAAGCGCCACCCTCCCCGGCGCGGCGAAGCGCGCGAGGCGTTGAAGCAGTCCTGTCATGCAAGGTTCCTCGTTGGATTCAGATCCAAAGGGTCTAGACACGGTGGATCTAGACCCGTCGGATCTTCGGGTCGGCGGGACCGATCAGCGCGGTGATCGCCCAGACCAGCGCGTCGAGCCGGTCGGGGCTGCGCCCGTCCGACAGGCCGTCCGGGCCGAAATCGGCCATCTCGTCTTCCAGCTCGGCGAAGGTGCCGGCATGGCGCACGCGGCCCTGTTCGTAGAGAGCGGCCACCGGTTCGGCGCGCAGCCACTTGCCGCGCGTCGCGCGCACGCGGCGCACCGGCACGTCGGCGTCCACCTGGCGCAGCACGGCCTCGACCATCTCGCCGCCCTGGTTGACCTCGGCGACGATGCGGTCGGCATGAAGCCGCCTGTACAGGCCGATCGCGCGGCGCGCCCACGCAGCGGGGCTTGCGCCCTGCACGCTGGCGTCTTCCAGCACATAGGCGTTGCCGAAGCCGTCGGCACCGGCGGCGACGATGCCGCAGGCATCCGCCAAGGTAGAAGACGAGGCCGGAGGATCGACCGCGACGACAATGCGGCGCAAATCGTCCGGCGGTTTCGCCACCCGGTTGGCGTCGACAACTGCGCGCGGAAACAGCGTGTCGGGCCGGTCGTCGATCAACTCGCCGTCGAGTTCCTGCCGGCCCAGGCGCGTGCCGACGTATCTGCCGACGACGTCGCGCAGGAAGCCCGGCGCGAGGTTGCCGGCATTGGGCCATTGCAGCGTCCGTTTCGTCGGCGACCAGACCGGGCGCTCTTCCCACTTGTGGACGCCGAGGATGCCTGATGCGCCTTCCACCATGACGGCGCGGGTCTCGTCGTAAGTCTCGCCGACGAGCGCGATGGGGCTGACGGGCATCGGTGCATAGGGCGGGTGGCCGAGCGCCATGGCGCGGACGAATTCCGCCCCGCTGCGCGTCTTGCCGGCGCCGCGCCCGCCGAGGATCAGCCAGCTCGTCCACTCGCCCGGCGGGGGTATCTGTTCCCTGCGCGCCCAAAACCGCCAATCGCGCAAGATGGCTTCAAGATGCGCCGTCCCCAGCAGGCCCAGCGTCGGGCCAACCCTCCCCGTCCTGGCATAGGCGGCCAAGTCGCTCAGCAAGCTCGCGGCGAAGCGCTTCGATATCGGGTCCGCCGCCATCGGCCTCCTTGTTGTCGGGTGCGCCGGTGTTCCCGGACAAATCACTCAGGGATTCGTAGGCGCGCACCAGCACGCTCAAGGTGCGCGCGTCCTTCTCGGCGGTGGCGGCGTCGGGCGGGACGGGAGATGTGTCTGCCTCGTCTCCCTCGCCTGTGTCTGCCTGCGCCATGCGCCGCTCGAAGCGGGCGGCCTGGTGGTTCAGCGCCCGCCACAGCGCGGCGAGGCTGTCGCCGGTAGCGTTGGCTGCGGCGCCGCGTTCGTCTGTGTCTTCGGGTGTCATTCCTGCCGCTGTCCTGTCGCATCGCCGGACCGGCGTCTGGACCCCGGATCACGCGCTCGCGCCTTCGGCACGGCGTTGTCCGGGGTGACGCGGAGAGTATGCCGTGACGGCTGTGCCCCTGCCGCGTTGTCGAGCCATCGGGACCTTTTCGTGCCGGCGGCAACACCCACAGCGTCATTCCGGCGAAAGCCGGATTGACAGAATGGATGTTGGTCCGGCGCCAACCAATCCGGACGGCGCAAACTCGCAAACTGAGCACCAGCGGCCCAACCCGCTCAAGCGTCACCCCGGACGACACGAAGTGTCTGATCCGGGGTCCACACATGATCGGAAACGGATGATGCCGATCGCAAGAAACGCACCTCACCTCGAGAAGGCCGCTGTCGCGGCCTCCTCAGAATGAGGCGCAGAAGAAAGCGCCGCGCCGGACCTCGTTCCTCAAAGAGACACAAGTCCCTCGAACGGCCCGCCCCGCGTCAGCCCCGCCGCAAGGCGCAATTTGTGAGCATGGCGAAACCCTACCCGATGAGCGTCACGCTGTCAAGGAATTTTTTCCTAGATGCGCGACGCGTGTCACCTTATAGCGTTCTCCGATACCGCCGACGGCGACCACGCAGACAAACAAGTCCGCTGGACATCGATGTTGGCCGAGCAAACTCGTGCAGCAAGCGCACCAGAAAATTCAAAATTACATACTAGTTTGGTTTTCTGTTACCACTGTCGCCCGAGCTATCTTCTCGGATTATCGGCGGAGGTTGACTACCACTTTCCCGTCGATCGGGTGTGTTTGTTCCCCGATCCCTCTCCTCTTGGATAGGTTTGTTGGGGTGCTTGTAACCGGTCTCCTGTTCCTTAGGATGGGTGTAGAGCTCATGCATGATGAATTCCTCAGATTGGCCGACGACTTGGAGAACGGTCACGAACGCACTATTGTGGAAATAGTTCGGCTAGGCGAAAAATTCCTCGACTCTCAACTTACGTCAGGAATCGCCGCTGACCAACGAGCTACCACATTTGCCAGCATTCTTACTTTGGCAACTGCTACGCTTATTGGCGGTTATATCACGATCGAAGCTCGAGGTTATGCATCTATCAAAATTAGCCTATTTGTTTCGGTCGTTTGCATATTCTTTATGATATCAATAATACTCTCCATTGCAGCATCTAGATCCACAAAATGGGGCTACGCTGGTAACAATCCTAGCAAGTGGAGAAATGACGTAAAAGATAATAAAACTATGAAAAGAGCGCTTTCTGAACAATTGGAATTATATTCGCAATGCATTTACATGAATAACTGCATCCTTTCCACGAACTCACGATTGATGATGATATCATATATCTCCTCCTTGATTGGCGTTCTTTCGGGCGGCGTTGTCGCTATGTATACCCCATGATGATTCGTGCGATTGTTCGTCTGATTTTCACCGATCACCGCTCAAACTTGGCAATTGGCTGCGGCCCAATCATACCACACGCAACGCATCTCACCCCTCCCCGCCCCATTCCGTAATCCGGTCCGGCAGATCCTCCTCGTCGATGTCGTCCTCGCTGATGGTCTTGTAGCGGATGGAGACGCCGGCCTGGTGGACGGTCTCGGGGCTGCCGGAGACGAGGTGGTGCCACCAGTAGAGGTCCCTGCCCTCGGCCACCAGCCGGTAGGCGCAGGTGGCCGGCAGCCACGTGAGGTTGGCGACGGCGGCGAGGTCGATCTTCAGGCAGTCGGGGACGCGTTCGAAGCGGTGCTCGTAGTCCTTGCAGCGGCAGGTGTCGCCGTCCATCAGCGTGCAGGCGACGTCGGTGGTGTAGACCTTGCCGGTGTCCTCGTCCTCCAGCTTGACGAGGCAGCACAGGCCGCAGCCGTCGCACAGCGATTCCCATTCGTCTAGCGTCATCTCGTCGAGACGCTTGACGCGCCAGAACGCCGGCACGACATCATCCGGCGGGACTTGCGGCGGGTTCGCCGCGTTTCCGCCGCGTTGTGCGGCATTACTGACGGCATCGGCCGGCGGGGCCGGTGCTGGCTTGCAATCGCGGGTCATAGGGCGGATAACCCAAGGTTCCTGTAGCCTGCCGCCGGGGGATGCCCGGCGCGGCGGAGCGAGCTGAAAACGGACGAGCGGGAAACGGACAACACCACGTGCGCGATCCTTTCGACCCAGCCCGGCGCGGCAAGACCGGTTTCAGCCTGATCGAGATCGATGCGTGGGTGAACCACGCGGTCTACCGCCTGTTCTCGTCGTTCAAGCGATTCTATACAGATTATTCCGCCCGCCTCGAACGGTTCAACCACCGCGGCGCCAAGCGGCTCTTCTTCGAGCTGATGGGCGATGCGGCGACGCTCGGGGTCGCCGGCACCATCGTCATGCTGGCCTTCGCGATCCCCGCCTTCCGCGCCACCACCAAGGAGTGGCGCGACTACCAGCAATATGCCGTCACCTTCCTCGACCGCTACGGCAACGAGATCGGCCGGCGCGGCATCCGCCACGATGACGGCGTGCCGCTGTCCGACATTCCAGACCACCTGGTGAAGGCGGTGCTGGCTACCGAGGACCGGCGCTTCTACACGCACTTCGGCGTCGACTTCCTCGGCACCGCGCGCGCCATCGTCACCAACATGCGCGCCGGCGGCGTGGTGGAGGGCGGCTCGACGCTGACCCAGCAGCTGGCCAAGAACGTCTTCCTGACCAACGAGCGGACCATCGAGCGCAAGATCAAGGAGGCCTTCCTGTCGTTCTGGCTGGAAGCCAACCTGACGAAGGCGGATATTCTCAAGCTATACCTTGACCGCGCCTATCTCGGCGGCGGCGCGTTCGGCGTCGAGGCGGCAGCGCAGTTCTACTTCAACAAGTCGGTGCGCGACATCAACCTTGCCGAGGCGTCGATGATGGCGGGGCTGTTCAAGGCGCCGACGCGCTATGCGCCGCACATCGACCTGCCGGCGGCGCGCGCGCGCGCCAACGAGGTGCTGACCAACATGGTGCAGGCCGGCTTCATGACCGAGGGCCAGGTGCTGATCGCGCGCCGGCGCCCGGCCGAAGCCATCGACCGCACCGAGAAGAAGGCACCGGACTACTTCCTCGACTGGGCCTATGACGAGGTGCAGCGGCTGGGCAACGGGCACGACTACGTGCTGACCGTGAAGACCACCTTCGATGCGGACCTGCAGAAGGCCTGCGACACGGCGGTGGAATCGACCTTGCGGCAGTACAGCAAGGCGCGGCGCGTCAAACAGGCGGCGATGGCGCTGGCGGAGACCGATGGCTCGGTGCGCTGCATCGTGGGCGGGCGCGACTACGGGCGCAGCCAGTTCAACCGCGCCAGCCGGGCGCTGCGCCAGCCGGGCTCGTCGTTCAAGCTGTACGTCTACATGACCGCGTTGCTGAACGGCTACACGCCGGACTCGACCGTCTCCGATGCGCCGATCTGCATCGGCAACTGGTGCCCGCGCAACTACTCGGGCGGCTACTCGGGCCGAATGCCGATGATCACCGCGCTGACGCGCTCCATCAACACGATCCCGGTGCGGCTGTCGCAGCAGCTCGGCCGCGACAACATCGCGGAGATGGCCGGGCGCATGGGCGTCAAGACGCCGATCCGGGTGTCGCGATCGCTGGCGCTCGGTCCTTCCGAGGTCACCGTGCTCGACCAGCTCGCCGGCTACCTGACGGTTGCCAGCGGCGGCAGGAAGACTCCGCCCTACGGCATCGTGGAGATGCTCAACACGCACGGTGACCGCATCTACGATCACGCGCGCGACGCGCCGGAGCGCGAGCAAGTGGTGCCGCCGGAGAAGGCCGGCCAGATGAACCGCATGCTGGTCAACGTGGTCAACAACGGCACGGCGCGGCGCGCCCAGCTGCCCGGCATCCTCGCCGGCGGCAAGACCGGCACGACGCAGGCCTATCGCGACGCCTGGTTCATCGGCTTCACCGGCAACTACGCGGCGGCGGTGTGGATGGGCAACGACGACTTTACCTCCACCGGGCGGGTTACCGGCGGTTCGCTTCCCGCCATGACCTGGCAGGAGGTGATGGTCGCGGCGCACCAGGGCCAGAAGATCAAGCCAATCCCCGGGGTGGGCTACATCGACGGCTCCAGCCTGCCGGTCGCCTCGGCGGAAGACGAGGACCGCGTCACCACGCTGCGTGCGCCAACGCTGACCAAGGAAGCAGCCGTGGTGTTGCGCGAGATCGCCGAGGCGCTGGGAAACGCGCCACGGTTCAACAAGCAGCCGCAGACGCGCAACGACCAGGTGTCCGCGGTCGATCCGCAGGCTGCCTCGGGCGCACGCTGACGGGGATTTCGCAAACCGTGCGCGCGCCATTGACACGGCTGCGCTGGCACCGTTCATTCAGCTTTCGTGAAGTCTGCGCGCTTGCGGCGGAAGACGTGCAACGAGGGTTCCGGTGCTGGGGGCATGCCGGGGCCGGTGTTGCGACATCCGACATCGTGACCCCGGTACCGTGACACAGGCATGCTGTTCTTTCTGCAACTGATCGTCGTTTCGCTGCTGGCGCTGGCGCTCGGCCTGTGGTCGGCATTCCATGCGGTCGATCGCGGCATCGGCTTCGAGGCCATCAAGCGCGGCAGCTGGGTCGCCTGGGCGCAGGCGGGCCTGCCGGACGCCGACCCGTATACCGAGGCGACCTTCGCGCGGTCGGGCGAGCTGCCGCTGGTGGGCGGCCAGTCGATCGCCTTTTCCGCGGCAAGCGACGACGACGGAAACGCGCTTTCGGGCAATTGCTCCTACCGCATCTTCGGCAAGGCGCCACCGGCGCAATGGTGGACCCTGGTGGTCTTCGACGCGAAGACCCGCGTCACGATCGACAACCCCTCGCACAGGCCAGGGTTCTCGAGCAGCGAAGTGATCTACCGGGCGGACGGAACCTTCGAGGTGGCGTTGTCGGGGGAACCGCAGCCGGGAAACTGGATTCCGCTTCCACAAGCGACGGACCTGCGCATCTTCCTGCGCTTCTATGACACCCCTGTCGCGCTGGGAGACGACTTCGAAGGGGCGGAACTGCCGCGAATCGTCAGGGGGGCGTGCCGATGATCCGCATCGCCCTTTGGGCCGTCGCGCTGCTGCTGATGGCCGCCGCCGTTCATATCGCGGTGATCCTGTGGATCCCGCGCCTTGCTCCGGCGAGCGCGTTCGGCGTGCTCTACCAGAACGCACCCGACAACAAGGTGGCATTGCTCGAATCGGCGGAGACGGCCGCGCTGCGGCCACCGTTCCTCGATCCCTATCTGCCGATCGGGGTCTGCCGGTTCGATCTCCAGGGCGGGCCGCTGCGCATCGAGGCCAACCTCGACAGCCCCTACTGGGCCTTCTCGATCCACCGCGCCAACGGGGCCTATTTCTACGGGCTGACGCACGCAGCGGCCATCGACGGAAAGCTCTCCCTCGAATTGCGCGACCCCGGCCAGACGCGGGAACTGACCGTCAACCCGGACGCCGGACCGAGCGACATCGTCCAGCTGTCCGTCCCCTTCACGCAGGGCTACATCATCATCCGTGCCCTGGCGCAGACGCCGAGCTTGCGGCCGGGCGTCGTCGAGGCGCTGCGGGCGACCGTCTGCGCACCGGCGGCGGAGCCGGCAAAGGCAAGCTGATTTCCGTGACACCGCAATGGCGGCAGGCCTGAGGATGCGAGGTCAACGTCCGGTGGCGGGGCATGCCGGGGTGGCCGGCGGCCGCGCTGTGGCGGCCTTACCGCTTGTAGACGGGGCCGATGAGATCCAGCGGCCTGTCGGCCGATGACCCTTCGCTGGGTGCCGGCGGCATGCCGTCGCCTTCGAGGCGATCGACACTCGCGGTCATGATGTCGACGGCGGCGGCGAGCCGCTTGAGGGCCATCTCGACGTCGACCGCGCGGATCGACGGGGTCTCGATGCTGGTTGCCTCCAGCGCGTAGGAATAGGCCTCGACGCGCCATTGCATGGCGACGATCGCCCAGTCGACAACGCGGCGGTTCTCATAGATGCGAGCTTCTGCGCTGGCGGACACGTCGGGCGACGCGACGCTTGCCCGCGCAAGGGCTTCCATGCGACGGCGGTCGTCGGCGTAGACCCGCTCCACCTCCACCATGAAGGGTTCGATAAGGCCGAGATCGGCGCGCACGGATTGCTCGATGGCGTTGTAGCGGGCCGCTGAAGAGATGAAGCCTTGCGCACGCAGGGCGTCGTAGTAGCGGGTCGGATCGACCTGGTACTTCTCGTCCGGCCAGACGCGGGCGCGAACGAGTTCGGCGCGATGGCGGGCAAAGAAGCGCACGCGGTGGCTCGGCATGAATAGATAATAGGCGCGCGCGCGCAGTTCCATCTCGTGGTCGGTCAGCTGGAACGCAGAGACCGGCTCGCCGCGTCTGGCGGCCAGCTTGCCGCCAAGCCAGGGCAGGATATGGTCGGTTACGATGGAGGGTTCCGGCCGGCCGAAATCACCCAGGCGCCCGCCAGCTTGCGCGGCGGGGGGCCAGAGGGCGAAAGTAAGCGCCAGTGGAACGATGTATGTGGCGGCCGCACGACCGCTCCCGGAACCCGTCTTCCGGGTGTCCCTGATCGCCTGTAGCGGCATCACGCGTCGCGCCTGCGACGTGCCCTGCTCGGCGAATGCGAGGGACCGTGAGGCGTGTCCTCGTATGGCGCCGCGTCGTAGTCGATTCGCACGCCGGGAAAGATGATTACCTCCCCCGTTCGAAAACCTGGGTCCGTGTCGGCAACCGGGCGCTCGACCCGGCCTGCATATGCCGAAAAATCAATGATCGTGGTCATTGCCCTTCTCCGGGCGCACTCAAGCGCCAACCGTTGCAGCCAGAAAGATCGGCGCCGCAATAACGCATTAGGGATTGGGTAGGGTTAACACTTCGCTAACGAAGCCGGACGTAGGGTCTTTCACCGACAAGCATCGCGCAGGGACGACACGACATGGCGCGCCAGCACACCTCCGAACCGCGACCCACCCGTCACCGCCAGCCCAAGACCGGAAATGCCCGTGCAGACACGCTGATCGGCCTCGCCGAGGATTTCGCCGCCAACTCCGGCCGGGAAACACGTCCGGAATTGCGGCATTTCCCGGCCATCGCGCTGGCCATGCTGCCCTATGTCGACCTGCGAACGCGCGCGTTGGTGGCGCAAGTGCTGGCCGACAGCCCGCATTTGCCGCAAGCGCTGGCCCATGCCCTGGCCGACGATGCCATAGAGGTGGCGCAAGACGTCCTGGAGCGTTGCGAAAGCCTCAGCGAAGGGGATCTTGTGCGAATCGTCAGCGACCACTCGCTGGCGCACTGTCTGGCGATCTGCCGGCGCGAAAGCCTTCCCGCAACAGTCATCGACGCCTTGCTCGCAAGGGGCGACGCAGATACCGATGCTGCGCTGGAACGCACGCACAGGGCCGCCATGGAACCCGACCAGATCTCGACGCTCGAAGCCCGCCGCGCGGGCAAACCGTCTGGCCAGGACGCGCGCGCGCACGCGGCGCCACGCGCGGCGACGGTTCTTCCCGACAAGACGCTGGCACAGTTGTTCTGGACCGGCGACGCCGACGCCCGCCAGGCCGTTCTTGCCGTGATGGCGCGCAAGCCCGCGGCTGCAATTCACGGCCTCGCGCAGAAATTCGGACCACTCGCGCCGAAAGTCGGCCCTGCCCTGGTCCAGCTCGCACGCGCCCGGCGTGTCGAGGACCTGATAGCCGCGCTGGCACGCGCCGCTGGCGTTCCGCGCGCGCATGCCGCGCGCATCCTGGCCGACCCCGCTGGCGAGCCTCTGGTTGTCGCGCTGGCAGCGCTTGGGACGGAGGGCGATGCCGCGAAGGCTCTGGTCAACCTGCTGGTGCCGCAAGATGCCGCGGTGCGCGAGCGCCTGCTGCAAGACTTCGCCGCTCTCGACAAGGGCCGAGCCGGACGCCTGTTGCAGGCGATGTGCGGCAAGCCGTGCGACACGCAGACAGGCTTGCAGCGCCATGACGGCACGGTTGCCCAGGGGCAACGCCAGCAGCAGCCGGGCCAGGGGCGCGCCGCAGGAGTGCCCATGCGGCGCAAGACCGACCAGGCCGTGCCGCTTCACGCGTCCTGACCCGCCCTCTCAGGCGTCACCGTCGACAACGTCTTCCAGGAAGCTGCGGCGGCCGCGGTCCTCGACGGCGACAATCCAGATATCCGGATCAAAGCGCGTCTCGCGCTCGAGGATGGCGGCGATTGCCGGCGCATCGAGCGGAGCGGAGGCGGGATGCCTGCGGAAGCGGCGATCCGTCACGTCGTCTGCGACGAGCGACTGGGGGGCTGGCACATAAAGGTCGAAGGTGCCGTCAGGTCCTTCCACGGTGATGCAGATCGCGCCGGCTTCCGCTGCACCACGCCTTTGCAACGCGGCGAAGGCGCCCTCCAGGTTGACCCGGCGGATATAGGCGGAGACCCATATGTCGCTGCGTAGTCGCATGGCATTCCCCGCAGACCAGCGGAAACCCGGGCAAGACAGGCAGTCTAGCGCTGGATCGCGACCCCGGAAATGCCGGCGAGCTCGGCGAGGAGATCGGCGGTTATGGCCTCTCCCGGCTGCATGCCGCGGTCGGCGCGGAAGCGGGCGATCGCCCGGCGCGTGTCCGGGCCGGAGAAACCGTCCACCCTGCCCGGCGAATAGCCGAGGTCGGCGAGAATGCTCTGCACCTGGAGCACGAGGCTGTCTCCGACCGGCATGGAGGGACGCGGCGCGAGTGCGGGATCAGCGCCGCCAGGCGCCGTGCCTGCCAGCAGGTCGTCGATGCGGAAGGACGTCGTCCTGACACTGCGCGATGGATCGCCAACCGGTTCGGGGGCCGGCGCGGCAGCGGGTATGGCAACCGGCGCACGCGCGGCTTCGATCGCGGTGGCGACCGTCTGCGGGGCCGGCGCCGGGCGATGCGGAGCGGGCACATCCGCCCGCATGGTGTCGCGCGGCGCAGGCATGGAGGGTGCGGGCGTCAGGTTGAGACGGGCCAGCAGGGCAGCGCTCGGCTCGCCGGTCACGGCAAGCCCGGCGTCGCGCTCGAACGCAGCGATCGCCGTGCGCGTACGCGGCCCGATCACGCCGTCGACGCTACCGACATCATAGCCGCGCTGGTTGAGCGCGTCCTGGATGCCGCGAACGATTTCCGCTGCCTCGATGCCAGCCGGGGCGGCTGCCTGGCGAAGCGGCCCGGAGGGATTGGCGGGCGCGGTGCGCGCCGGCTGCGCCAGGTCCGCGATCGCATCGTCGTCGATACCTGTGCGCGTGGCGCCAACCGAAAACAGCGGCGCAGGGTGCGGCCCGGCCTGACGGAAGGCGGCATTGTAGCCGATCGCCGCCCAGGCGGTGACCGCGAGAACGGCGAAGGCGCGTGCCGGCGTGAAGGCCGCCATCGCCCTGCCCGCCGAATTCATCCGCACCGGAGCCTGTCGCTCGTCGATGTCCCAGTCGTCTGCCATGTCGCTTGGATAGCCCATCATCTGTTCGCGTCCCATCGTGCCGGCCGAGATATCAGGCCGTCTTGCGCACCAGTTCCTCGACTGTCGCCAGATCCTCGCTGACGGTGCAGCGTGGGTCGGCCGTCACCGGGCCTGACCGCGGTTTGAGGTGCGTGAGGTGCGCGGTCTTGCCTTCCGCCTCCTCGTCACCGGCCTCAGGTCCGTCGATCGGCAATGCCACAGTGACCGTCGTGCCCTGGCCCAGCGTGCTTTCCAGCGCGAACCGGCCGCCGTGCAACTCGACCAGCCCGCGGACCACCGAGAGGCCAAGGCCGGTACCCTCGAAGTTGCGGGCATAGGTCGAGTGCGCCTGGTAGAAGGGTTCGCCAACATGCGCGACATCTTCGGGCGCAATGCCGATGCCGTTGTCGCGCACCGCGATTTCCAGGAACCTGCCGCGCCGGATTGCGCTGAGGGTCACCCTTCCCTCGCCCTCGGCGGTGTTTTCGCGGGTGAACTTGACCGCGTTGGACAGCAGGTTCAGGCAGATCTGCTTGCAGGAGCGCTGGTCGGCGTTCAGTTCCGGCAGCTGGGGTTCGATTGCCAGGTTGATGCGCACGCCCTTTTCCCCGGCCCGTCCCTCCAGCATCGCCGCGCTCTGGCGCAGGACGTTTTCCAGATGGAACGGCTCGGGGAAGATCTCGAACTTGCCGGCCTCGATCTTCGACATGTCGAGGATGTCGTTGACGACGTCGAGCAGGTGGCGGCCGCTTTGCAGGATCAGCTCGGCGTACTCCTGGTACTTATCGTTCTCCAGGGCGCCGAAGAGCTCCTGCGTCAGCACCTCGGAAAAGCCGATGATGGCATTGAGCGGGGTGCGCAGCTCGTGGCTCACGCTGGCCAGGAAACGGGTCTTCATGGCATTGGCGCGCTGTGCCTCGGCGACCGCGGCGTCGCGTTCGTCCTCGTGTGCCTTGCGTTCGCCGGTTTCGCGCAGGATGGCGATGACGTCGCGGCTGCCGGGCATGGCGCGGCAGCGCATCTCGAACCAGCCGAAGCGCGGCCCGTCGGCGTCGGCATCGCCGAGGCGCACGCGTATGTCGGCCGACTCGGTCTCCTTGCCCATCTGCGCGACATCGAGAAGGCGCAGGAATGCCGGCCTGTCGGCGACGTGGATGCGGTTGAACAGCCCGGCATCGCGGATGGCGGTTGGTTCGACGCCCAACAGGCGGGTCGTTGCCTGCGACGCATAAACGAGGTTGCCGGCGCCGTTGTGAAGCGTGACGAGATCGCAGGCGGCGTCGAGAAGGCGCTTGTTGCGCAGGCCCTCCTCCTCGGCCAGACGGGCAAACTCGGCATGGGCGGCGCGTGCCGATGCCATCCAGACCATTGCATGCAGGATGGCCGGAAAGGCGACGAGCAGCCCGGCCGTCCAGGCTGGCAGCGGCAATAGCGCGTCGGAGCCGGTGTCCACAACCATTCCCGCCTGATGGCCAGCGACAAGGGCAATCAACGCACCCACCGTCACGACGACCACCACGCCGCGCGTGCGCGCGCTGCCGAGCGCAAAGCCCAGGCCGAGGACGATCGCCAGCGCAGGGATCGCGCCGGAGAACAACCCGCCGGTCATGGCGGTCAGGGCTGTCAGCAACACCGCGGCAGAGCCGATGGACAATGCATGGGCGCGGTCCAGCGCGCCGGTGCGCATCACGTAGAGGGAGAAGCCGAGCGGCAGCGTCAGCATGGTCGCGAGCACCGCGGTCGGACCATCGACGGCGCGGGCGAAGACAAGATAGAGCGGCAGGGCGGCGAGCGCGGCAATGCCAGCGCCGAGATGGCAGGCAATGAAGACGCGATGCTCACGCGCGGCATCCGGGTTGGTGCGCGCCGAGGCGTGCAGCAGGGAATCGATGCCGGGGAGGCCACCCGCGGAACTATGAAACGGAATACTCGTCACGCTCGCCATCGGCACCGAAAACGCCGTGCCGCCCAATCAGGTTCTGTTGGATCCCACGCTTCCATGGCCACTTTAAGGAACGCCTAAGGCACCGCCATGGCTAGCGTCGATGGGCAACGAAACGGCACGCCGGCATTGCCTTTCGGAAATCACGGTGATCGATTGGTTAATGCCCGGCGCCGCAATCGCGCCAGCACCGCGCAGTGGCATTGCGTGGCGCATTTCCCGGAAAAAACCGGAATTCGCTCAAATTGTACCGAACGGCTGAAGGCGATCGCAAACCGGGCCCGCTAGCGTGGCTCCAATCGCGCAGGACTGGATGGGGATCTGGCCGGCGCACAAGAATACAACCGGATAGGGAAAAGGGCGTTCCCATGTTCTTCCTCTTGCGTACCGTCTTCTGGCTATCGCTGGTCGTGCTCCTCCTGCCCGCTGGCAACGGCGAGCGGGGCGGCGAGGCCGCGGTTTCGACCGGCGAGGCGATCTACGCCGCACAGACCTTCGTTTCCGACATGTCGGGTTTCTGCGCGCGCAATCCCGACGCCTGCGCGACCGGCCAGGCCGCACTGAAGTCCTTCGGTGCCAAGGCGCAATATGGCGCCAAGCTGGTCTACGGTTACCTCGGCGACCTGACCGGCGAACACGCCGATATCGAAGTCCAGAACGGCGGGCGCAGCGTCGCCACCACCCGGGTGCAGATCGTGCCGCAGGACGACGGCGCTGTCGCGCATTTCTATCCGCCGCCCGGCGCGTCTGCTCCCCAGGGCGGGCCAGCGCCCAGCGCGGTCGCCACCCAGACCGGATCGGTCAACGCGATCGGTTCCCTGATCCGGCAATCCGCGAACCAGTACTGAGATTCGGCTGCGGGACCGGCCCGCCTCGCCTTCCCCGAGCCCCGGCCTGCGGTTGCCAACCTCGCGTCGCGCCCTCGACGCGGCAACCCGCAGGCCGGGGCACTCACGTTTGACGGCCCGCGAATCCCGGTGTGGGGTTCCGAACGGCGCGGCAGCGGGCTATATGCGCCTGTCAGGACCGCGCGCGGCGGCATGGGCAGCGAGCAGAGCATGGACATCAAAACGATCATCGATGATTTCGCCTTCCTCGACGACTGGGAGGACCGCTACCGGTACGTCATCGAACTGGGCAAGGCGCTCGAACCGCTGGCCGCCGACAAGCATGACGATACCCACAAGGTGCCGGGCTGCGTCAGCCAGGTGTGGCTCGACACGGCGGTCTACGAGCAAGACGGGGTTCCGCACGTCAGGTTCGTCGGAGACAGCGACGCGCTGATCGTGCGCGGGCTGATCGCGATCCTGATCGCGCTCTACTCGAACCGCCCGGCGCAGGAAATCCGCGACACCGATGCGGTGCCGGTTCTCAGGCAGCTCGGCCTCGACGAACACCTGTCGCAGCAGCGCTCGAACGGGCTGCGGTCGATGGTCGCGCGGATGCAGGCGGAAGCGGAGTCCGCGCTGGCCGGCTGAAGCAACCTGCCGGCCTCATTCGATGTCTGGCCGGTAGCCAACCGCGCCCCAATGTTCGATACGCCGCGCGCGCACCGGACCTTTCGCGACTTCTCCGATTCCGTAGTGGGCGGCGAGCCGCGATAGCGCCAGATCGAGGACCACCTTGGCGGAGCGTTTCGGCCAGCCACGTTCGCGCTCGACCTCGCCGAGGCTCTTCAGGTGACAGCAAATGTCGACCGCCACCCCGGCGAGATCGCTGCCGGCAGACGTCAGGGCCGCGTTGACGCGGTCGCGCGCCATCAGGGCTGCATCCATGATCTCGCCGGGGCCGCGGGCTCCCGCCTTGCGGCCGCGACCGGGAATGGTTCCTGTCAGGTCAGGGCCAAGGCGCGGCATGAGGCCGGCGCGGGTATAGTCCGCGCGCAATCGCTCGCCGGCATCGAACGCAGCCTGCGAGATCAGCGGTTCGCCGTCGGCCCCGCGCCGGGTGTGCAGCCATTCCAGCGGGCTCTCCGCGGTCTGCTTGCGGCGTGAAGCGCGCGGCTGTGCCGCGGGTATGCCGCGCGCTTCGGGAGCGGCACCAACGGGCGGCGTCGCGGCGGAAAACCGCAGCCCGCGCGCAGTGACCATCAGCGCGCATCCATCGCGTTCCAGCAGACCGCCATCGACGAGGCGCTGTACGATCCGGGCGGGCAGAGGAACTCCGTCAGCACCGGATTGCGAGGCCGGTATCCGGACCCAGCCGCCATCACGCGCAACGACACGGACGTCGCCATCGGCGAGGCCGGCAATCAGGTTCCTGGCGAACTGCGTCGCCTCGCTGCATCCGCCGGTTACTTGCGGCCTCCCTCGCGTGCATCGGCGAGGCGGCTCTCGAGCCGGGCGACGAGGGCATCGAAGGCGATGTCGTCGCGCTTTTCCTCGACGACCATGCAGGCGTGGGCTGCCGTCGTGCGGTCGCGTCCGAAGCCCCTGCCGACCTCGGTGAGTGTCAGGCCGCAGGCGACGGGTGCGAGATACATGGCGATCTGGCGCGCCAGTGCCACACAGGCGGGGCCGCGGCTTGGCGCGAACAGGGCGCACACCTCGACCGCTCTCGCCGACGCGACGACAATCGCGACGCGGACGGCGGTTTCGCGCTCGCCGCGCACCAGCCGGCATGCCGGTTGCCGGCAACCGCCAGGTGCCGTGTCTGTCGTGGCGGGCAATGCCGGTTGGATTGCTGCTGGATGGCTCGACCGAAACATCGCTTGCTCCCTGATAGAGGATTATATTCCTATTTCGGATCATGGGCCAAGTCGCGGAGGCGGGGATAAGTGCAGGTGGGATGACCAATGCGGCCCGCGTAGGCCGGAATGCCAGCGCGCGCCGGGCCGTTCAGGCCATGGCCCGCGGACTAGTCCACGCCGTTCTGCATGACCGCATCCTGTCCGGATCGTTTTCCCGACTGGAGGTCATTCGCGATGGACAACGGATACGGCGATATCGAGGCGCGCCTTTGCGTGCTGGCCGAAACTTCCGTGCAAGCGAAGGTCGATGCGCTGGCTCGCTGCTACGACCGGCGGCGGGATTTGCTGCGGCTTGGAGCACCGGCAGTTCTCGAAAAGCGCGCCGACGCTCGGGTCGTGCGCTGGCTGCGCAAGGCCCTGCGGCGGGAAAGGGCACGCGCGCTCACCGGGCACTGGAGCTATCGGGCTGGCCGGCACATCGCGTTGCGCGCCGCCCTGGAGGAGGAGACACGCAGGATGCTGGAAGCGGCATCGGCTCCGCCGGAATGACAGGCTGGCAGATACGCGAACGCCGCCCTCTGCGAGAAGGCGGCGTCCGGAAATTCGTCAGTTGTCTGGCGCTACTTGCGGCCGCGCTTGCGGCGCTGGCCCAGTCCCATTTCCTTGGCTAGGCGCGAGCGGGCCTCGGCATAGGAGGGGGCGACCATCGGATAGTCGGCCGGCAGGCCCCACTTCTCGCGGTACTGTTCGGGCGTGAGATCGTAGTGCGTGCGCAGGTGGCGCTTGAGCGACTTGAACTTCTTGCCGTCCTCGAGGCAGATGATGTACTCGGGCGTGACCGACTTCTTCACCGAAACGGCTGGCTTCAGTGGTTCGGCGGTCTCTTCGACGACATTGCCGGATATCCCGCTCAGCGCGGAATGGACCTGCGCGATCAGACCGGGAAGTTCCGCCATCTGCAAAGGATTGTTTCCGACATAGGCCGCAACAATATCAGCGGTCAGTTCGATCAGATGTTCATTGCGGGCTGTGTCTTCCATTTATTCTTTCCTTGCCTTTTCATGCCGGTTTGCCCGGCACTTTCATTAGCTCGCATCTACGGATGACGGCTGCGTCATAGAAAACTTAATCGCGTATTTCAGATTCTGAAACAAAGTTGCATCCGCTTGCGCACAGGGGAATACATGATTTGTTGGCGGAAAACAATATTCTGGAAAATGCCAGTATTTATTCGATCTTACCTTAGGTAAACAATCTTCAAGGTTCTAGAGATTGAATGCGGCGAAAAACTACTCGTATTGCGCGAAAATACCATCTCGCAACACGTACGTTCTCTACGTGAGGCAGACGTCAAACGTAGGACAGGATGAGCACGGCGGCCAATATGACCGTCGTCCAAAATGCCATCAGCCCGGTCGGCCAGGTGCGCGCCATCATGCCCTGCGGGCCATAGTGGCGGTACAGGGTGCGCACGATCCGCTGCACGGACTGGTTCACGTTGGATGCGAAACCCTGCCAGGCCAGCCCGCTGCGCACGTCGAACTCGGACGCCAGCAGCGAACCGAACTTGCGCCAGAACCAGTCGAGGTCGAGGGAGATGGTCTCGGTGCGCTTGAGCAGGCCGAGGAAGGCGAAGAAGACGACCGTCGCGGCGAGCAGGATCTGCATCTGCGAAACGACATGTCCGCCGGTATAGGGATTGTAGTCGGTCGAAACCGGGAGCATCGCATAGAGCGCGCCCGGAAAGACGCCGAAGCCGATGCACATGGCGGAGCCGGCAATCATGGCGACACGCATGCTGAGCGGCGCCTCGGGCGGCCTCAAACCGCTGTCCTTCTGGAAGAAGATGAACCACGGCAGCTTGATGGCGACGATCAGGACGCCGGCGGCAGCGCCGGTGAGAAGGAACCAGACGAGTTCCATGTGGGCTTCCGCGGCGCCGGCGCTCATCAGCGACTTGGCCGGGAATCCGGAGGTCCATGGCGTCGCGGAGATCGCCAGGGCAGCAATGATGCAGCAGATCGTGGAGACCGGCATGGTGCGGAACAGGCCGCCCAGGCGGGTGAACCTGGTGATGCCAGTGGCATACAGCACCGACCCTGCGGTCATCAGCAGCACGGCCTTGTAGAGGATGTGCACGAAGGCATGCGCGGCAGCTCCGTTGAGCGCCATCTCGTTGCCGATGCCGGTGGCGCAGACCATGAAGCCGACCTGGTTGATGATCGAATAGGCCAGCTTGCGGCGCGTGTCGTTCTCATTGAGCGCGTAGATCAGGCCATAGAAGATCATGAACAGGCCGATCCAGATCAGGACATCGGCGCCCGGAAAACCGCGAATAAGGGTGTAGACGGCCGTCTTCGTGGTGAAGGCGGAGAGGAACACCGTGCCCGACCACGAGGCCTTCGGATAGGCATCGGGCAGCCAGGGATGCAAGGGCGGCGCGCCGGTGTTGATGACGAAGCCTGCGAGGATCAGCCAACGGAACACGGTGTCGGTATGCATCGGCGAAAACGCAACCGAACCGGTGGAGGCGATCTGGCCAGCGATGCCGGCCATCAGCACGACGCCGCCGAAAAAGTGGATCGCGGCATAGCGCAGGGCGGCGCCGCGTGCGCTTTCGCCATTGCTCATGATGATGAGCGTCGAGGCAATCGCCATCACTTCCCAGAAGATGAAGACGGTGATGAGGTCGCCAGCAAAGACGACGCTGATTGCCGATCCAGCGTAGACAAAGGCCGAAGCCAGTTCGAGCACGCGCTTCTGGTTGAGTGCGTAGATGCCGCCGATCGACGCCATGATCGAGAACACGGTCGCGAACATGCGGCTGAGCTTGTCGCCGGCGAGCGGCACCAGCTCGTATCCCAGCCACTTGAACGTCCAGACCGGACCGTCGGGGATTGTCCACACCAGCGCGAGCGCGACGAGCGGGACGAGGACGATCGTCACGGTGCGCATCTGCGCGCCCAGCAGAGGCAACGCTAGGCCGGCGAGGATCAGCAGGAGGCCGGGCTGGATCGCGATGACGTCAGTCATAGTAGGTGTCCTTGCGCTTGACGAGGACGGCAAAGGTCTTGGTGACGACGATCAGCGCGACACCGCACAGCAGCCCATAGAGGGCGCCGAAACCGAACGCCGAATCGAGCGCGAAATGCGGATGGGGGTGCCAGACGAACTCGGCCAGCACCATGACAGCGAGCGCGCCGATCAAGACACCCCACAGCAGGCGGATGTTGGCGGGCCGCACCAGCCAGTGATCGTGATCGGGGGGCAGGTCTTTCTGGTTTGCCATGATGTCGTCGCTCCGTGGGTCCTGTCCCTAGCGCATGCCCATCATCATCTCGGCCAGCGCCAGCGGGATGGCCGGGAAGAAGAACAGAAGGATCGTGCCGGCAGCTGTAGCGGTGAGCGCCAGCACGATCGGCCAGGGAGCCTCGCCGTGGGCATGATGTCCGGGTTCGGGCTCGGGCGGCGCCTTGAAGAAGGCGTCGAAAATGATCGGCAGGAAGTAGGTCGCGTTGAGGATCGTCGACAGCATGATGACGCCGACCGGCACCCACTGCTTGGTTTCCATCGCGCCGGTCAGCATGAACCACTTGCCCAGGAAACCGGCGGTCGGCGGCACGCCGATCATCGACAGTGCGCCGATGGCGAAGGCCGTCATCGTCCACGGCATGCGCCGTCCGATGCCCTTGAGCTGGGAGATCTCGGTCAGGTGGGCGGCGGTGTAGATCGAACCGGCGGCGAAGAAGAGCGTGATCTTGGAGACCGCATGGGCGGCGATGTGCATCGCCGCGCCAACCAGCGAGATCGGCGTCAGGATGGCGGCGGCCAGCACCACGTAGGACAGCTGGCTGATGGTGGAAAACGCCAGCCGCTTCTTCAGGTTGTCCTGGCGCAAGGCGACGATGGAGGCCGCAATGACCGTGAAGCCGGCGACATAGGCGAGCCAGTCGCCCGTGCCGGCCTCGCGCAGGGCATCGACGCCGAACACGTAGACGATGACCTTGACCACCGAGAAGACGCCGGCCTTGACCACGGCGACGGCGTGCAGCAGCGCGCTGACCGGGGTCGGCGCGACCATCGCGGCGGGCAACCAGAAGTGCACCGGCATGACCGCCGCCTTGCCGATGCCGTAGACGAAGAGGAACAGCAGCACGCCCATCAGCGCGGGGGAAACCTTGCCGGCGAGGATGCCGCCGGAGGCGAAGTCGAGCGTGCCGGCGACGACGCCGGTCCAGATGATCGCCGGCAGCAGCAGCAGCATCGAGGTCGCCAGCAGCAGCACGAGATAAATCCGCCCGGCCTTGCGCGCGTCGTCGTTGCCCTTGTGAGTGACGAGCGGATAGGTCGACAGTGTCAGCACCTCGTAGAAGAGGAACAGCGTGAACAGGTTGGCGGAAAAGGCGATGCCGAGCGTGGCGAAGATCGCCACCGCGAAGCAGATGTAGAAGGGCGTCTGGCGGGGCTCGTTGTTGCCCCGCATGTAGCCGATAGAATAGATCGAGTTGACGATCCACAGCGTCGAAGCGACGAGCGCGAAGATCATCCCCAGCGGCTCGATGGCGAAGCGGATTTCCAGCCCCGGCAAGACCTGGAGGCCGGGCAGCGACGGCAAGTCGCCGCGCAACACCTTGTCGCCGAGGATCACCACCAGGTCGAACAGGACGCCGGCGGAAACGAGCGTCACGGTCTCGCGCAGGTTTGGGCGCGCGCCGAACAGCGGGATCAGGATCGCCGCGATCACCGGCACGCACAGCGCCAGCAGCATCACGTTGTCGCCGCCCGGGAACAGGCTGCCGATCATTGGTAGCCTCCAAACAGGACGTTGGCCGCCCCTTCCGCAAGGCCCGCGGTCAGCGAGGCGTCAACACCGAAGAACACGCAGGCCGCCGCCAGGATGATGGTGGGAACGAGCATCAGCAGGGGTGGATCGCGCAGCTCCGCGGCTTCGGTATCGGGGGCGGAGAACCAGGCCACCTCGACGACACGGCCGACATAGAACACGGCGATCAGCGAACTGGCGACGATCAGGAAGGCGAGCCACCACCAGCCCTTCTCGAAGGCGGCGATGACGAGATAGTACTTCGAGATGAAGCCGACCGTGCCGGGAACGCCGATGAGGCTGAGCCCCGCGACGACGAAACAACCCATGGTGATCGGCATGACACGGCCAACGCCCTTCATGCGGTCGAGGCTGACGGAGCCGAGCTGGTAGGCGACCGCGCCTATGGCGAGGAAGGCCGCGCCCTTCATCAGGGCATGGTTGGCAAGGTGCACCAGCGTGCCGGTCAGGGCCGTGGTCGTGGCCATCGACACGCCGAGGATCATGTAGCCGACCTGCGCCACCGAGGAATAGGCGAGTAGTCGCTTCACGTTCTTCTCGAACACCGCGACGATGGAAGCAAAGAACATCGCCGCGATGGAGAGGATCAGCAGCAGTTCCAGAACCGGTATGTCGCCGATGATCTTGTCGACGCCGAAGACGCTGAAATAGATGCGCACCAGCAGGTAGACCGCGACCTTGGTGGCGGTGGACGCGAGCAGCGCGGTGCCCGTCGAGGGCGCCTTGGCGTAGGCGTTGGGCAGCCATACGTGCAGCGGGAACAGCGCCAGCTTCAGCCCGATGCCCACGGTGATAAAGGCGAAGGCGGCAAGCAGCGCCTGATCGTACTGCGTATCTGCGATGCGCGCGGCCAGGTCGACGAAGTTCAGCGTCCCGGTGATGGTGAGCAGCAAGCCGACGCCGATGATGTAGAAGGTGGCGCCGATCGTGCCCATGATGAGGTATTGATAGGCCGACAGCAGCGACCGGCGGCTGGGCCCCAGCGCGATCAGCGTGTAGGTGGCCAGCGACGACACCTCGAGGAACACGAACGCGTTGAACGCGTCGCCGGTGACCGCGATGCCGATCAGGCCCGTCACGCACAGCAGGTACATGGTGTAGAACCAGGCGTGCTGGTCGGCGGCGATTTCACGGGCGACGCTGACGCGCGCATAGGGCACGATCACCGCCGCGATCGAAGCGACGATGAGGATGACCAGGGCGTTGGCCATGTCGACGCGGTACTCGATGCCAACCGGTGGCGCCCAGCCGCCTATCTCGTAGGAAATCACGCCTTCGTGGGTGACGCGCGCCAACAGCGCGATCGCGCCGGCAAGGGTCAGCACGGTCGCCAGCAGCGCGACGCCCCACGCGATGGAGCCGCGGTGGGTCAGCGAGCTCAGCAGGGCGCCGAACAGCGGAACCAGGACGATCAGGACGGGAAGGTGGTGCTCGATCATTCGTCGTCGTCTTCCCGGGTGAAGATCTCATCCTCCTCGATGGAGCCATAGACCTCGTTGATGCGCACGACGAGGCCGAGGCCGAGCGCCAGCGTTGCCACGCCGACGACGATCGCGGTGAGGATGAGAACGTGGGGCAGCGGATTGGAATAGACTTCAATCGACGGATCGATGATCGGTGCGGTGCCGCCAAGGATCTTGCCCGGCGAAATGTAGAGCAGATAGACCGAGGTCTGGAACAGTGACAGGCCGATCAGCTTCTTGATCATGTTGCCGCGGGCAACCACGACATAGAGCCCGGCGACCATCAGGAAGATGGTGATCCAGTGGTTGTAGTGGGCGGCAATCGCCTGCAGGACTTCCATCTCGCTCTCCCTACCGCCCGCGTCCGCCGAAGGCATAGAAGATGGCGATCATCGTGCTCGACACGGTGACGAACACGCCGACCTCGACGATGAACACGCCCCACTCCTGAGCATGCACATGGGAGTGATGGTTCAAGGCGTCATAGTCGAGGAAGTTCTCGTGCAGGAACATGCTGACGACGCCGGTTCCGGCGTAGATCATCACGCCGATCGGGATCATCTTCTCGACCAGCCATGTCGGCACGACGCGCATGGCCGCCGACAGGCCGAACATCAACGCATAGAGGATCAGCGCGGCAGCGGCGATCACGCCGGCCTGGAAGCCGCCGCCGGGGCCGTAGTCGCCGTGGAACTGCACGTAGATCGCAAACACCAGCATGAACGGAAGCATCAGCTTGGTGACGACGCGGAGGACGACGTCGAGCCTCATGACGGCTTCTCCTCTTCCTGCTGCTTGCGGCGCAGGCGCGCAAGGGAGACGCCGCGGCGCAGCAACAGCAGCACGCCGATGCCGGCGGTAAACACCACCGTCGTCTCGCCGAGGGTGTCGAAGCCGCGGTAGGAGGCCAGCACCGAGGTGACCACGTTCGGGATGCCTGTGTCGGGGACGGAGAGTTCCATGTACCTCATGCCGACGTGGGTGTTGATCGGCGTGTCGGAGAGACCGAAGGCCGGCAGCCCCCAGGTGCCGTAGACGAGCACGGCGCCTGTCACGCCGGCGACGAACAGCGGCAGGATCGGCGTATGGACCGGCTTCGCCTCCTCGACACGTGTCATGTAGAGGACCGTCAGCATCAGTACGGTCGAAATGCCGGCGCCGACCGAGGCTTCCGTCATCGAGACGTCGACGGCATCGAGCACGATGAGGACGCTTGCCATCAGGAAGGAATAGATGCCGCCTAGGATGACCACGGCGAACAGGTTCCTGAGCCGCACGACACCGAGGGTAACCACGGCGAGCAGGGTCAGCAGGATCATGTTGATGAAGGATTCCATCGCCCTACCCCTTCGCCTTTGCCTTTGCCGCGCGGCCGGCCGGGCGCAGACCTTTGAGCGAACGGATCAGCTTGACGTCGTCGCGCACGGTCTCGTGCGGCACGGCCTCGACGTTGAAATCGGCGCCGCAGGCATCCGCCGATTCCTCGGGGTGGTCGACGTGCGGGCGCACGCCGGCGGCAAGGGCCGCGCGCGCCACGGCGTGGCCGGCGACGGGACCGGAGAAGAACAGGATCGCCAGGATCATCACCAGCTTGGCGGTGACCAGCGTCGGCCCGGCCTGCAACATCATGCCGGCGATCAGCAGGCCGGCGCCCAGCGTGTCGGCGACGGAGGCCGCGTGCAGGCGCGTGTAGATGTCGGGCATGCGGTTCACGCCGACCGCGCTGATGACCATGAAGACGCCGCCGGCGGCGAGCAGGACGAAGCTGAGAATGTCGATCACGATCTGCATGCGATCAATCCTCCGGCTCTTCGCCGCCCGAATGGGCAAGGTCGCCAAAGCGGAAGTACTTCAGCACGGCGAGCGTCCCGATCAGGTTGAGCAGGGCGTAAGTGATCGCAATATCGAGGAACTCCGGGCGACCGGTCAGGAACCCGACGACCGCGAGAAGCAGAATGGCGTCCGTGCCGATGGAATTGGCGGCGACCAACCGGTCGAACACCGTCGGCCCCTTCAGCGCACGCACCACGAGCAGGACGAGCGACACCAGGACGGCGAGGGTTGCGGCGACGAACATCACTTCCCTCCCTCGAAGCGGGTGACCCGGGCGTCCATGTCGCCAGCGTCGAGACCGTCGAGACCGTCGCGCGACAGGCCGTGCACCACGATCTCGTGATGTTCCCAGTCGACCAGCACCGAAATCGTGCCCGGCGTCAGGGTGATCGAATTGGCGTAGGTGGTGAGCCCTTCCGCGGTCTTCTGGGTCGCCTTGAAGCGGCGCAGGTCAGGGGATATCGGCAACGCGGGATGGACAATGCGCCAGCTGACGTCGATCGCCGCCTTGATGATCTCGACGACAAGCCACGGCCAGTAGACGACAGCGTTCACGATGAGGTGGACCGGGGTGCCCTCGCTGTCAGAGAGGCCGAGCCTCAGCGCCCATGCCGCAGTGATGGCAGCGGTGATCGCACCGGCGGCTAGCAGCCAGACGGTATAATGACCCGACAACAGCAGCCAGTAGCCGTACAGGACGGCGAACAAGGCAGCTGCCCGAAAGGTATTGGAGAGCGCTGAACGCCCTGCACCCATGTATTCCCCCCTCGCCCGTTTTGCCATTCCCGCCGCCCGTGCCGACAAGGACACGAATCATCTGGTATTTTTTCACAGGCGCGAACTGCAACCAACGGGCGTATTCACATTCACGTCAATGCGAATCGAATTCCCTTGTGTGGGATACCACACACCATACCTACTATCCAGTAGCCGCCAATCGAGCAAGGGACGCAAGACAATGTCCAAATCCGAAAAGATGCCGCCGCCAAGGGTTTCCAGAAGCGATGCGGAATGGCGCCAGCAATTGACGCCGGAGCAGTACCGCATCACGCGCCAGCACGGGACGGAGCGTGCCTTCACCGGACCGCACTGGGACGAGAAGGCGGCGGGTATCTACACGTGCGTGTGCTGCGGTGAGCCGCTGTTTGCGTCGGGAGACAAGTTCGATTCCGGCACCGGCTGGCCAAGCTACACGCGGCCCGTCGGCGAGACGGCGGTTGCCGAGCATGACGACCGGTCATGGTTCATGCGGCGTACCGAAGTGCGCTGCGCGGCGTGCGACGCCCATCTGGGTCATGTCTTCCCGGATGGGCCGCAGCCGACGGGTCTACGCTACTGCATCAACGGCCACGCGCTGGATTTCGAGCCGGAGACGTGACGCTACAGGCAGTCGATGAAAAAACGAAAGGCCGGTCGCAGGACCGGCCTTTTCATTTCGGGATGCGGCGCGCGGCTATTCGTAGATGCCGGCGAAGATGTAGTTCAGGTTGATGCCGATCGACGCGTCGACGAGACCGTCGTTGCGCAAGGTAGTATTCCCCGTCGCCAAATCCGGCACGGCAACGGCGGAGAAATAGTCCACCCGGCCGATGACACCGACACTCGTGCGCGCGTTCAACTGGCGCTTGAGGCCGATGGCCAGTTGCCCCCTGAAGCCAGCGGTCGTGTCGCTGTCGCTGGCCGTGGTGCCCCCTGTCAGGTTGTAGTCCGCGCTCGAACCATAGACGCCTCCCGCAGCACGCAGCAGCAGCATCGTCGACGGCGAGATCATCCGCTCGGATTCAAACGAGAGCATGGCGCCGTAGATGGACTGGTCGATCACGCCGCGATTGACAGGCGCCACCTGGTTGGCAGTGGCGGAGAATTCGCCATAGAACGGCTCGAAGCCCCACATCATCTTGTTGGCGGCGTTCTGGTCATAATAATGCTGGAAGCGCGTGCCGACTTCCCAGTAGTTCCGGTCGAAACTGATAGACCCGCCCGCGTTGGTATCGTCACCGTGGTCGAAATAGCTGAACCACAATTCGGCACGATCGACATAGCCACCGATGATGCCGTCATCGATCGAAACGTGGCCGAGCAATGCGGTGCCGTATGCACCCGCCGGCGGCTGCAGTTCCGAAGCAGAACCCTCGTTGAGCGGTGCGCCGCCGAAGACCGCGTAGCCGCCCTCGAGCTCGGCATAGAAGAAGTCGATGTTGCTCTTGCCGATGAAATCGGTGGCCGATGCGGGCAGCGCAAGGGCGCCCATGGCCGCGGCGGTCAGGATCGGAAGGAATTTCTTCATGGCGCGTTGTCCCCGAGAATCGCGCAAATTCGCTAGGTCGTCCATCTGTAGGCAGCGAGCGGCCTGCGGGCAAGGTCCGAATGGCCTGCGCGGCAAATCGGCGCGACAAGGTGGCAAGGGTGCAACACCTGTCTTGCCGGCTTTGCCCGCCACCACCGGCACCGGGCGCGCAGGCCTGCCCTGCTCGGCGCGAAGCTTGCCCGCATTGCCGCGCCGGACTATTGGTCTTTGCAAGGACATCCAACCGGGAGAAACACCATGAGCGCCGTGACGAAGGCCGCACCGCACCCCGACAAGCCGATGGCGTTCACGTGGGACGACCCGTTCCTGCTCGACGATCAATTGACCGAGGACGAGCGCCTGATCCGCGACACCGCGCGCGCCTATGCGCAGGAGAAGCTCGCCCCGCGCATCATCGACGCCTACCGCAACGAGACCTTCGACCGTTCGCTGTTCAACGAGATGGGCGAACTCGGGCTGCTCGGGCTGACGCTGCCGGAGGACTACGGCTGCGCCGGCGCGTCCTACGTCTCCTACGGGCTCGTGGCGCGTGAGGTCGAGCGCGTCGACAGCGGCTTCCGCTCGGTGATGAGCGTTCAGTCGTCGCTGGTGATGTACCCGATCTTCGCCTACGGCGACGAAACGCAGCGCAAGAAGTACCTGCCGAAGCTGGCGACCGGCGAATACGCCGGCTGCTTCGGGCTGACCGAGCCTGACGCCGGCTCCGATCCCGGCGGCATGAAGACGCGCGCCGACAAGATCGACGGCGGCTACCGGCTGACCGGCTCGAAGATGTGGATTTCCAACTCGCCGGTCGCCGATGTCTTCGTGGTGTGGGCGAAATCAACCGCCGACGACGGGGCGATCCGCGGCTTCGTGCTGGAGAAGGGCATGAAGGGGCTGTCGGCGCCGAAGATCGGCGGCAAGCTGAGCCTGCGCGCCTCGATCACCGGCGAGATCGTCATGGACGGCGTCGAGGTGCCCGAAAGTGCGCTGCTGCCCAACGTGTCGGGCCTGAAGGGGCCGTTCGGCTGTCTCAACCGGGCACGCTTCGGCATCTCCTGGGGCGCGCTGGGGGCGGCCGAGGACTGCTGGCACCGGGCGCGGCAGTACACGCTCGACCGCAAGCAGTTCGGCAAGCCGCTGGCGGCGACCCAGCTGGTGCAGAAGAAGCTCGCCGACATGCAGTGCGAGATCACCATCGGCCTGCAGGCCTCGCTGCGCGTCGGACGGCTGCTGGAGGAAGGGCGCATGGCGCCGGAGATGATCTCCATCGTCAAGCGCAACAACTGCGGCAAGGCGCTCGACATCGCCCGCATGGCGCGCGACATGCACGGCGGCAACGGCATCCAGGACGAGTACCACGTGATGCGCCACCTGGCGAACCTGGAGACGGTCAACACCTACGAGGGCACCCACGACGTGCACGCGCTGATCCTCGGGCGCGCGCAGACCGGCCTGCAGGCGTTCTTCTGAGACCGGGACACGGCACTGCCATGAGCGGGCTTTTCCGCCTTGGCGTGCTCTATGGCGCGCTCGCCTTCGGCGCCGGGTTCGCATTCGGCATGTTGCGCGAACTGGTCCTGATCCCGAATCTCGGCGAGCGGTTCGGCCACCAGCTCGAGTTTCCCCTGGTCACCGCGACCGTGGCGCTGATCGGGTCTTGGATGGCGCGGCGTTTCGGGGCCGGATACAGCGTTGCATGGCTGCTCGCGCTGGGCGTGATCGCCACAGCGGTGCTGATCGCCATCGAGAGCGTATTCGCGCTCTTCATCCTTCGCCAGCCGGTCGGACTCTACCTGCAGTCCTTCAACATCATCGCGGGGAGCCTGTTTCCTATCGGGCTTGCCATCATGGCGCTGGCACCGCTGTTCAGCCGGGCGATGGAGCGGTTCGAGGCGAAGCGACGCGCGTGAGGAGCGCGCCAATGGACGCCTCGAAGGCGGGGCGCAGATCCTCCGCGCTCTGCCTCGGTACGTGGATGAACCCGGCCATCGCGCCGGGCCGGGTGGCGCACCAGGCAAGCGAGGAATACAGGATCGCGTTGCACAGGTAGTCGCCGGCGTCGTGCGACCGGCGCACGAACAACCCGGTTGCCCGGATCGCCTGCATCAACCCGTCGACGGGCACGTTCGCGCGCAGGACGGCGCGACCATGCGGGTGCAGCCTGCGCGTCGGTAGCCGGCCCGCAGCGTCTACCCTGTATGTCGCTGCGTTGTTCAACGCCCGCGTCTCGATGCGGATCGTCTCGGCGCTCGCGGCCAGCCCGAAATGCAGGATCGCGTCGGGCCGGACGATGTCGAGCGCGTCGTGCCACTCGTCGAGCAGCGCGTATTCCACCGGCAGCACCTGGGCGATCAGTTCGACGCCCTTCAGCCGCGCCACCTTTGCCATGCGCGAATCGTTGACGAGGCTTTCGGTCGGATTTTCCGGCGCGCCGGGAAAGGCGCCGAAGCCGGTGACGAGCAGGCGCGGGCGGGCTGCCATTCCGGTCAGCCGCCCTGCCCTGCGAGGATCTCCTCCACCGCGTAGGTCGCAGCCGTCGCCCCCGCGCGCACCTGCGCCTCGAGATCGCGGATGCGCGCGCGCGTTTCAGGGTCGCGGGTCAGCCGGCCGAGGACGCGGTCTTCCAGCATCGCCCACATCCACTTGACCTGCTGGTCGGCGCGGGTGGCTGCGAATGCACCGGCGGCCGTGGTCACCTCACGGTGGCGCAGGACGTCCTTCCACAATGCGTCGAGCCCCTGCCCTTCGAGCCCGGAGATGGTCAGCACAGGCGGCTGCCACTGCCTGACGCGCGGCATCAGGATCTTCAGCGCGGCGATGTATTCGGCAGCGGCCAGGCGCGCGCGGTCGGCGTTGCCGCCCTCCGCCTTGTTGATGGCGATGATGTCGGCAAGCTCCAGCACGCCCTTCTTGATGCCCTGCAACTCGTCACCGGCGCCCGGCAGCATCAGCACCAGGAAGGTGTCGACCATGTCGGCGACGGTGGTTTCCGACTGGCCGGTGCCGACGGTCTCGACCAGCACGACGTCGAAGCCTGCGGCCTCGCACAGCAGCATGGTCTCGCGCGTGCGCGCGCCAACCCCGCCCAGCGTGCCCGCCGACGGCGAGGGCCGCACGAAGGCGTTCGCGTCGACCGAGAGCCGCGCCATGCGCGTCTTGTCGCCGAGGATCGAACCACCGGTGCGGCTCGACGAGGGGTCGACCGCGAGCACGGCGACCTTGTGGCCGGCGGCCGTCAGGTCGGTGCCGAGCTGGTCGATCATGGTCGACTTGCCGACGCCGGGCACGCCGGTGATGCCGACGCGCACCGCATGACCAGTGCGCGGCAGGCAGGCCTGGAGAAGCTCGGCGGCGATCCGCCGGTGTTCCGGCCGGGTCGATTCCACCAGCGTGATGGCGCGCGCAAGTGCGGCGCGTTCGCCGCCGGCAAGACGGCTGGCAAGCTCCTGCGGGTCCGGCAGGCGGGGGGACATCAGGCCGGCTTCCAGACGATCCGGGTCAGGCGGGACTTGCCGATGGCGCCGCGCGGCGGCAGCTGGCCGGGCGCGCCGGTGTTGCCCGGTCCGGGATCGAAGACGAGGGTGACGTTGGAGGCGCCGCGCGCCGGGCAGATTGGCATGCCGGCCCACAGCCCGTTGCCGGCGCGGCAACCCGACGCGCGCATGCCGATCTCGTCGAAGCTCATGCCGATGCGCTCGCCATTCGGCCCGGCGGCGTCGGGACCGAGCCCGTGTACCGCGGCAATCGCCGAGTTCGAGCCGTTCGGCTCGACGGCGATCGTCTGCAGGCCGTTCTCGAAGATCGCCACGGCGTAGAAGGTGCGATCGTCGTCGGCGATCTGGACGGACTGGCTCTGCCGGCCGGGAAACAGTTTCGCGATGGACGCGGTGCCATAGGGCGTCGCGGGGGTGATCGGACCTGCATTCGACGCCGTCAGCGTGTAGAGGCCGGAGGCCGGCGCGGTCGAGATGGCGCCCGATCCGTCCAGCGGCGTCGACTGGCCGGCACAACCGGCAAGGAGTGCGCACAAGGCGGCCACCAAGAGGCGCGCAAGGTTCGTCGTCGTGTTCGTCATGGCGGCCATCCAATATCAGGCTCGCGGCCAGACGCAAGCGGCTGGACATGCGGTTTGGCGGTCCCCATGTGTCGGCGACGGGCACGCACGCGCTGCCCGCAGGAGGGGAGTACACGGAATGAAACGGATCCGCCCGCTGCATTGCCTCGCGGCTGCAACATTGCTGGCAAGCGCCGGCGCGGCGCGCGCCGAGCCGGCGCCGAAGCCGCAGACCGATTTCACCGCCGCCTGGCAGGTCTCCGGCACGCCGGCGGGCAGCGGCCCGACACGCATCAGCTATTCCAGCGCGCTCGGCAAGATGCGCATCGAGATGATGGCCGAGGGGCAGCCGATGACGATGGTCCGCGACATGAACGCCGGCTCGATGGTGATGTGGTCGGCGATGATGCCGGGCATGGCGATGCAGGTCGAAACCGGCAGGAAGTTCGACCTGGAAGGCCAGCCGACGAGCGAGACCGACACCGTCAGCGGCGAACCCTGCACGATCTGGCTCGCCTACGACGCGCAGGTCTGCGTCACCGCCGACGGCATCCCGGTGCGCACCATCGGCGACGGGTTCTCCGCGACGATGACCGAGATCGAGCGTTCGCCGCAGGAGGCAAGCCTGTTCGCGCCGCCGCCCGGACTTCAGGTGATGCAGATGCCGCGCGCCGCCGGAGGCATGATGCCGGGCGCGGGCATGGCGAACGTGCCGCTGCCGTTCTGAACAAGGGTGTCCTACTGACGTATGCGTCAGTTGACCTATTAGTAAGGTCGCTACTGGCCGAGCGGGACGTAGCGGAAATCGGCTTGCGCGACGGCGGCATAGTCGCTCAGGAAGGCGACCAGCGTGTCGCGGTCGGGGATGGTGCAGCTCAGCCCGTCGGTCTCGATTCCGGGATATTTTTCCACGATTCCGCCGTCCTCGGCGACCTCGCAGACGGCTGCCCAGAAAACGATTTCCTTGCCATCGAGCCGCAGCACGGCGTAGCCGGTCTCACTGGTGTCCTTGTCCGTCGTCATGCCGATCAGCAGGCCACCGGGCGCCTCGTGCAGCGTGAAATCGAGCCGGTCCTCGCCTTCGATCATCGTGTAGACGTTGCCGTTGAGCTCGATCTGCACGTTGTCTTCTTCGGGCGCGAAGGTGCCGTCGTCCTGGCGCGCCATCGCCTGATAGGTGCCGGCGGACAGCGGCGTGACAGCGCTTGCGGCATCGAGAAGCGGTTCCGGCGACAGGATGCAGCCGCACAGCAACAAGCCTGCCACACCGGCAAGGACAGCACGGACAAGAGACGCAAGGCGCATGTGATTCCTCCCCTGCGCCGCAGGGCGCGGCGCAGATCAATCGATGCCCCCGGCAACCCGATGCCGTCAACTCAATTCATCTGCTCATGCCGGACGCGGCAGGCGGTTTGACATTTCTCAAATCGTCCGTGGTGCCAGAGCCTATGTTCGGCGCACTTGCGATTTCTCTGGGGGAGAGGCCGGATATGCTCAAGTTGATCGTCTATATTTTCGTCGCGCCGGTGATTGCCGGCCTGTTGGTGCTGGGGCTTGCGATCCGCGAGACCGCGGGGCCGCTGGCGCAGTCGGGCCAGATGATGATGATCGCGGCAGCCGCCGGCTTCGTCGTGTCGATCCCCATCGCGCTGTGGGTCGTCGGCCAGATCAACAAGTTCACGCAGGGCAAGGCGTAAGGGCGGAACGCAGGTCAGTTCCAGTTCAGGCCGAAGATTCGGGCTGCAGGGTCGTGGCTTAGCCCATGGGCGCGGCTGCCCAGTTTGCTTTTCCATAGCAATTCGAGTTCGAGAACGTCTTTTGGTTTCGCCGAAGTCGGAACGGTGTCGAGAATCGTCACAGTGAAGTCGGCAAGCGGTTTGCCCTTCAGCCCAACATTGCCTTGGTCTGAATTTGCATATCCTGCTATCCGCCCCCACAGGCCATCGGCTCCCACGGCTGCACCTACATATTGTTCGCCCTTTGGGCTCGTCAGCAGGTACACCCCTTGGCTGGCAGCCAGAACCTGTTGCCATGCTGCGGGGAGAGCAGGCAGGTCGCCGATCCTGCAGAGAAACCTCGCGTAACCGGGAAACTTCGGTTCTCTGAACTGTTTCCTGATTTCGGCTATAGGCTTTTCGTTGCGGGCAGCGTGCTGGAGGGCGGCGCGTGTACCAGTACCCCATTCAATACTCAGCCGGCCGATGTACTGTTCGAGTTCGCTAGTCCTGACGAAATCGTGGCGCACTACCTCGGGATGGCCCTTCGGATAGTAGTTTCCATACTCGTCCGCCGTTACAAACTCCCAACCATCGCTTCTCCAACAACCAACAAAGAGGTTGTCCTTTTCCGGGGTTACCACAAAGGACGCCAGCGTCTGTCCCTGGTCGATCCGTCTACTGCGGTTTTGCCAACGCTGGAAATGAGCGAATTCCTCCGGATCGCTCGTCCAGAGGTGGTAAGGTGTGGGACGCGTCTTCCACTCCTCGCCGCGTCGTCTCAAGTCTTCCTGATGCCGGAATAGCCGTACGCTCTTTGGATCAAGACCAGCTTCACGCAGCAAGACGTTGAACGTCAGCACTACTCCGCCGCTTCCTGCGCATGGCCGAGGCGGCGGTTGAGGTCGTGCAGCAGGCTTTCGGCGGCCTGCGCGATCACCGTGCCGGGCGGGAAGATCGCCGCAGCACCAGCTTCCTTCAGCGCATCGTAGTCCTGCGGCGGGATGACGCCGCCGGCGACAATCATGATGTCGGGGCGGCCTTCTGCGGCGAGCGCATCGCGCAGCGCCGGCACCAGCGTCAGGTGGCCCGCAGCGAGCGACGACACGCCGACGATGTGGACGTCGTTCTCGATCGCCTGGCGCGCGGCTTCCTCGGGCGTTGCGAACAGCGGGCCGATATCGACGTCGAAGCCGAGGTCGGCGAAGGCCGAGGCGATGACCTTCTGGCCGCGGTCGTGGCCGTCCTGGCCGACCTTGGCGACGAGGATGCGCGGGCGGCGGCCCTCGTCCTCGACGAACTGCTCGACGAGTTCCTGGATGCGGGTGATCTGGTCTGCCATGCCCTGTCCCTCGCGCCGGTAGACGCCGGAGATCGACTTGATCTCGGCGGTGTGGCGGCCCCAGACGCGCTCCAGCGCGCCGGAAATCTCGCCGACGGTCGCCTTGGCCCGCGCGGCATCGACGGCGAGCGCCAGCAGGTTGCCGCGGCCTGAATCACCCGCCTTCGAAAGCGCATCGAGGGCTGCATCAACAGCAGACTGATCGCGCTCGGCGCGCAGGCGCCTGAGCTTGTCGACCTGCTGGGTGCGGACAGCCGAATTGTCGACCTTGAGGATCTCGATCTGGGCGTCCTCGGCAACGCGGTACTTGTTGACGCCGATGACCGGCTGTTCGCCTGAATCGATGCGCGCCTGAGTGCGGGCGGCGGCCTCCTCGATCTTCAGCTTCGGCAGGCCAGCAGCGATCGCCTTGGCCATGCCGCCCATCGCCTCGACTTCCTCGATATGGGCAATCGCCTTGGCGGCGAGATCGTGCGTCAGCTTCTCGACGAAGTACGAGCCGCCCCACGGGTCGATGACCCGGCAGGTGCCCGATTCCTGCTGCAGGAAGAGTTGGGTATTGCGGGCGATGCGGGCGGAGAAGTCCGTCGGCAGGGCGAGTGCCTCGTCGAGCGCGTTGGTGTGCAGCGACTGGGTGTGGCCGTGGGTCGCGGCCATCGCCTCGATGGCCGTGCGGGTGACGTTGTTGAACACGTCCTGCGCCGTCAGGCTCCAGCCCGAGGTCTGGCAGTGGGTGCGCAGGCTCAGCGAGCGCTGATCCTTGGGCGCGAAACCGTGCATCAGGTTCGCCCAGATCATGCGCGCGGCGCGCATCTTGCCGATCTCCATGAAGTAGTTCATGCCGATCGCCCAGAAGAACGACAGCCGCGGCGCGAAGCGATCGATGTCGAGGCCAGCCTTGACGCCGGTGCGGGCGTATTCCAGCCCGTCGGCAAGCGTGTAGGCAAGCTCCAGGTCCGCCGTCGCGCCGGCCTCCTGCATGTGGTAGCCGGAGATCGAGATGGAGTTGAAGCGCGGCATGTTCTCCGCCGTGTAGGCGAAGATGTCGGCGATGATGCGCACCGACTGCTCCGGCGGATAGATGTAGGTGTTGCGGACCATGAACTCCTTGAGGATGTCGTTCTGGATGGTCCCGCCGAGCTGTTCCGGCTTCACGCCCTGCTCTTCGGCCGCGACGATGTAGAGCGCCATGACGGGAAGCACGGCGCCGTTCATGGTCATCGACACGGTCATCTCGTCGAGCGGGATGCGGTCGAACAGGGTGCGCATATCGTAGATGGAGTCGATCGCGACGCCCGCCATGCCGACATCGCCCATGACGCGCGGGTTGTCGGAATCGTAGCCGCGGTGGGTGGCGAGATCGAAGGCGATGGACAGGCCCTTCTGGCCGGCGGCGAGGTTGCGGCGGTAGAAGGCGTTGGAATCCTCTGCCGTCGAGAAGCCGGCGTACTGGCGCACCGTCCACGGCTTCTGCACGTACATGGTCGGGTACGGTCCGCGCAGGTAGGGCGCGATGCCGGGCCAGGCATTGAGGAAGTCGAGGCCGTTGCGGTCGGATGCCTCGTAGCGCGCCGGGATTTCGATGCCTTCCGGCGTTTCCCACGCAGGCGTGTCGACTGGCGGCATTTCGCCGTGCGCGGCGAAATCGACCTTGGTGAAATCGGGCAATCCGCTCATCGATGCAGCCCTTCCCTACTTCACGAATGCCGCGTGCGCGGCTCCGAGCATTTCAAGAATATCACAGCCGGCGAAGATGAAGCGCGAAACGCCGGCTTCCTTGAGCGCGGTTTCCTGATCGCCGCCGCGTCCCGCCAGCCAGACCTCGCGAATACCGACCGCCTTCAACGCGGTCGCAACCGCCACGGCGTGATCGGCATAGAGCGCATCGGACGAACAGATCACGGCGAGCGGGCTGCCGGCCTGGCGCGCGGCGGACGCGATGCCGGCGGCGTCGGTTCCGCCCTCTCCGGCCTTCGCCGCGATGCCGCCAGCGGCCAGCGCGTTGGCGGCAAACATGGCGCGGGCGTTGAAGTCGGGTACATTACCGATGGCCGCGAGGAAGGCGGTGGGGCGCTCGTTCGCGGCGTCCGCCTTGTCGCGCAGCACCTCGAAGGGCGCTGCAAGACGCATGGCGGGAAGCGGGCCAGTCGCCGCGTCTTTCGGTGCCGGCATCAGCACGTCCGGCGCCTTCTCGGCGATGTTGGGGAATTCGGAAACGCCGGTGATCGGTTCCTTGCGCCGGGCGATATCCTTTTCAAGTGCGGCGCGAGCCTGCGCGACCTTCTGCGGGAAACTGTCGGCGGTGCATGAGGCAATGGCGCCGCCCTCGGCCTCGATCTGCTGGAACAGCTTCCATGCCGCTTCGGCGAGATCGCGGGTCATTGCTTCCATGTAGCCGGACCCGCCAGCAGGGTCGGCGACGCGGTGCAGGTTGGACTCGCCGACCAGCACGTTCTGGATGTTGCGGGCGACGCGACGGGCAAAGCCGTCGGGCAAGCCGAGCGCCAGCGTGTGCGGCAGGACGGTGATGCCGTCGGCACCGCCAAGACCGGCAGCCGAAACGGCGGCGGTGGCGCGCAAAAGGTTCACGTAGGGGTCGACGCGCGACATCATCCGCCAGGCGGTTTCGGCCTCGATGCGCAGAGGCGCATCCGGAAGGCCGGACGCCTCCAGCACGCGCCCCCACAGAAGGCGCATGGCGCGCACCTTGGCGATGCCGGGAAAGATGTCGACGTCAGCCGACAGAATTGCGAGCGCGCGGCCTGAAAGGTCTGCCATGTGGAGACCGGCCGCGCTGCCGGCGCGCAGACCCTCGACGAGCGCAGACAGAACGTAGGCCAATTCCTGCGCCGGCGTGCCGCCGGCATCGTGCACAACGCGTCCGTCGCCCGTGATCGACGTGCCGCCGAAGCCGAAATCCGCGAACGCCTTGAGCGCAGCACCCAGCCCTTCGCGCGAAGGTACCGCCGCGCCGGTCGCGAGATGCGCGGCCAGCGGATCGAAAGCGAAGTCGACATGCAGCACCGCGTCGTCGTCGCCGCGGCGCGCAGCCAGTTCGGCAACTGCAGCGGCAAGGGCTGGCGCCTGTGCCCCGGCATCGATGCGGATACGGACGAACTCGGGAACGACACCGTCGATCCGGTCGGCCAGTTTCAGCGACCGCGAGCCGAAGCCGCGCGCGCCGACGCCACCCAAGCCGACGAGCACCAGGCCGTCAGCGCCGCCTTCCAGATCGGCGAGCGCCATTGCGGCCGCCTCGTGGTCGTGCGGATGATCGACACGCTGCGCAAATGTCCATGGCCCGGTCACTGCCCGCGACGGGCGCGCCTGCGCATCGGAAGTCTGCGTATAGAGCGGTTGGATCTTCAGACCGTCGCGCGTGACCTTCGTCAGGGCCTTGTCGAAGTCGGCGCCCTTGAGTGCCTTGTCGACGAGCGTCCGCCATCCGGCCTCGTCGGAAACGGGAAAGCGGCCGGACAGGTTGCTGGCATCGAGGTTAAGCGCGTTCATCGGTCACGTCACCTCACACGAACTGGCCGATGCCGGGTATCGACCTGACGATGTCGTTGACGAGGTCGTCGCCAACATTCTCGCGCGCATAGCCGACGATTTCGCGGGTCACCCCCTGCACCTCGCCCATGCCCAGGCCCGCTGCCTGCAGCTGGCCCATGGCGCCCATGGCGGCCATCATGCCGCCGCCGAACATGCCGCCGGTGCCGCCGGAACCGGCGAGTTCGGCGGAGCCCGGCATCTTCTCGAACAATTCGTTGACCTTGTCGGCGGGGCCGGCCTGCTTGAGGAAGCCGAGGATGACCTTGATGGCCTTGCCGGCCTGTTCCTCGCTGATGCCGACGTTGGCGACCAGGCGCGCGATCAGTTCCTCGAACATGTGCCCCATCCTCCGGTTTGCGTTGTCGCCACGGCGCGGTCCGGCGCGCGGCCTTCGCAGGCGCAGTATATCGCACGCGCGGCAAACGGCATGCAACCGATCGGGTCTGGGCAAAAGGTATCACCGGCGCGGTTTCCGCGGCCCCGCGAAGCGCCTATAAGGGGCACATCGATCCCCACGCCAGACAACGCCGCCAGCGGCGGCGGAGGAACAGCCCGACATGCAGGAAAATTCGGTTCTCATTGGTGCCAGCCCCGAGGGGCAGCAGTTTCTCGACCTGAAACTCGCCAACCGGCACGGCCTCGTCACCGGCGCAACCGGCACCGGCAAGACGGTGACGCTGCAGGTGCTGGCCGAGGGCTTCGCCGCGCAGGGCGTCCCGGTGTTCTGCGCCGACGCAAAGGGCGACCTGTCGGGCATCGCGGAAGCTGGAACGCCGAAGGACTTCATCGCCAAGCGGGCGAAGGAGGTGGGCCTGGGAGAGATGGAATTCACCCCCTCCCCGGTCATCTTCTGGGACCTGTTCGGCGAACAGGGGCATCCGATCCGCACCACCATCACCGAGATGGGGCCGCTGCTGCTATCGCGCATGCTCGACCTGTCGGAAGCGCAGGAAGGCGCGCTCAACATCGCCTTCAAGATCGCCGACGACGAGGGCCTGCTGCTGGTCGACCTGAAGGACCTGAAGGCGCTGCTGAAGGAGATCGTGGACCGGCCCGAGGAAATCCGCTCCGACTACGGCAGCGTGTCGAAGCAGTCGATCGGCACGATCCAGCGCAAGATCCTGATGTTCGAGAACCAGGGCGGCGAGCAGTTCTTCGGCGAACCGGCGCTCGACATCCGCGACCTGATGCGCATCGACCGCGACGGACGCGGCTTCATCTCTGTGCTGGCCGCAGAAAAGCTGATGCAGGCGCCACGGCTCTACGCCATGTTCCTGCTGTTCCTGATGTCGGAACTGTTCGAGGAACTGCCCGAGGTGGGCGACCCGGACAAGCCGAAGCTGGTGTTCTTCTTCGACGAGGCGCATCTGCTGTTCGACGAGGCGCCGCCGATCCTGATGGACAAGATCGAGCAGGTCGTCCGCCTGATCCGCTCCAAGGGGGTCGGCGTCTATTTCGTCACGCAGAACCCGCTCGACATTCCCGAAAGCGTGCTGGCGCAGCTTGGCAACCGCATCCAGCACGCGCTGCGCGCCTACACCCCGCGCGAGCAGAAGGCGGTGAAGACGGCGGCCGATACGTTTCGCCAGAACCCGGCCTTCGACACCGCCGAAGCGATCACCCAGCTCGGCGTCGGCGAGGCGCTGGTCTCGACGCTCGGCGGCAAGGGCGTGCCCTCGATCGTGCAGCGCACGCTGATCCGCCCGCCAGCCTCGCGCATCGGCCCGCTCGACTTCAAGGAACGCGCGGCAGCGATGGACGACAGCCCCGTGCGCGGCATGTACGACCGCCCGATCGACCGGGAATCGGCCTACGAGATCCTGTCCGAGCGTGCCGAGAAGCGCGAGCGCGAAGAACGCGCGGCAGAGGAGCGCGAAGCGCGCGAGAAGGAACTGGCAAGGCTCGAACGCGAGGCGAAGAAGCGGTCGTCGTCGCGCTCCTCGCGGTCCAGCCGCAGCGACTCCATCGCCGACGCGGTGCTGAAATCGGCGGGCCGTTCGGTCGCGCGCTCGGTCGGCACGCAACTCGGCAAGGCCATCCTGCGCGGCGTGCTCGGCTCGCTGCTGCGCTGACCGCCAATCCGCTTGACGCAACTGCGGAAGCAAGGCCGTTTCCGCCGTTCCGGGAACCACTTTGACGGAGACAATCCATGTCCGATCTCGACGCCGTACTTGCCCGGGTCGATGCCGATCTCGATGCAAGTCTGGAACGGCTGTTCGCGCTGCTGCGCATCCCCTCGGTGTCGACCGACCCGGCCTTCGCCGACCAGTGCGTCGCCTGCGCGGACCATCTCGCCGCCGACCTGAAATCGATCGGCTTCGACGCCGCGCGCCGCGATACCATCGGCCACCCGATGGTGGTGGCGCATGGCGGGCCGAAACCCGGCAGCGGCGCGGGGCCGCACGTGCTGTTCTACGGCCACTACGACGTGCAGCCGCCCGACCCGCTGGAGAAGTGGGAGAGCGGCCCGTTCGAGCCGCGCATCGTCGAGACGCCGGCCGGCAAGCGAATCGTCGCGCGCGGGTCTTCCGACGACAAGGGCCAGCTGATGACCTTCATCGAGGCGGCGCGCGCCTACATGGCGGTGAACGGCGAGTTGCCGCTGCCGGTGACGATCCTGCTCGAGGGCGAGGAGGAATCCGGCTCCAAGAGCATAGCGCCGTTCTTCGCAGCCAACCAGGCGGAGCTGACCGCCGACGTGGCGCTCGTCTGCGACACCGGCATGTGGGACGCCGACACGCCGGCCATCACGACGCGGCTGCGCGGCGTGGTGCATGACGAGATGTTCGTCACCTGCCCCAGCCGCGACCTGCACTCGGGCATGTATGGCGGGGCGGCGATGAACCCGATCCGGCTTCTCGCGCGCATCATCGCCAGCCTGCACGACGACACCGGGCGGGTGCGGATTCCAGGCTTCTACGACGGGGTCAGCGACCTCGACGCCGAGATCAAGGCGCAGTGGGACGGGCTCGACTTCGACGAGAGCGAATTCCTCGGCGACGTCGGGCTGTCGATCCCCGCCGGCGAAAAGGGCCGCAGCGTGCTGGAACTGATCTGGGCGCGCCCGACAGCCGAGATCAACGGCATCATCGGCGGCTACACCGGCGTCGGTTCGAAGACCGTCATCCCGTCGATGGCCAGCGCCAAGGTCACCTTCCGGCTGGTGGGCGATCAGGATCCTGCGAAGATTGTCGACAACTTCCGTGCCTACGTGCGTGCCCAGATGCCCGCCGACTGCAAGGTCGAGTTCTCGCCCGACGGCGGCGGCAACGCCGCCCTGCAGGTGGCGCTCGACAGCCCGCATCTTGCCGCGGCCCGGCGTGCGCTCGCCGACGAGTGGAAGCGAGAGGCGGTGCTGATCGGCTCTGGCGGTTCGATCCCCATCGTGGGCGACTTCAAGGCGAAGCTTGGCATGGACACGCTGCTGATCGGCTTCGCGCTCGACGACGACCGTATCCACTCGCCCAACGAGAAATACAACCTGAAGAGCTTCCACCGCGGCATCCGCTCGTGGGTCAGGATCATGGACGAACTGGCGAAGGGTTGAGGCGCGGTTATTGCTTCGCCTTGTAACCGTTCGGCAGCGGCGGGAGCGACTTCAGGTAGGCGGCGATCGCGTCGCGGTCTTGCGCGCCCAGGTGCGACGTGTTGCCGACGACCTTGCCCATGGAGCCGCCGAGGCTGTCGAAGTCGGGCGTGAAGCCTGATTCCAGCGCGTAGGCTATGTCCTTGTTCGACCACGAGGCCAGACCCTGCTCGTGCGGGGTGATGTTGGGGATGATCCCCTTGCCTTCCGGGTTGGGAGCGCCGGCCAGCCACTTGTCGGTGCGAAGTCCGCCGATGAGGTCGCGCGGGGTGTGGCATTCGCCGCAGTGCCCCGGCCCGTTGACCAGGTAGGCGCCGCGGTTGACCTCATCGGTCGCGTCGGGGTCTGGCTGGAACCTCTGCCCATCGAGATAGAGCAGCTTCCACAGGCCAAGGCCGCGACGGATGTTGAAGGGAAAGCCGACCTCGTGAGGCGGCGCCTTGCCGGCGACCGCGGGCAGCGTGTCGAGATAGGCCTTCAGGTCGAGCAGGTCCTGCAGCTTCATGCGCTGGTAGGAGGTGTAGGGAAACGCCGGGTAGAGGTGGCTTCCGCCGGGCGACACGCCCTTCGTCATGGCGTTGACGAAGTCGAGCGCGCTCCAGCCGCCGATGCCGTCCTTCGGGTCGGGCGAGATGTTGGGCGCGACAAAGGCGCCGAACGGGCTGTCCAGACGCACGCCGCCGGCAAGGCGGGTCTTGTCGTCGGAGCCGGGCGCCGCGTGGCAGGAGGAGCAGCCGCCGGCGTAGAACATCAGTTCGCCGTTGGCGCGGTCACCGGCATAGCCCTGCATCGACGCGGGCAGCGCATCGAGACGCGATGGCTGCGTCAGCCACCAGAACACGCCGGCGCCGGCAACTGCCAGCAGGAGGAACAACCTGAACAGCCGTTTCATCCTGCGCAGTCTCCGGCGTCGGCGCGACGTGTCAAGCCTTCGGGCGGTTCGGCTCAGCTCTTCTTGATGCGGTAGCCCTCGTGACAGCCCTTGCAGGTGCCGCCGAGCTTGCCGAGCTGCTCCTTGAGGTCGTCGAGGCTGGCGGCGGGGAACGCGATCGCATCTGCGGTCACGTCCTCCATGGCCTTGGCCTTCTCGACGAAGCCGGCCATGTCTTCCCAGATCTTCGGCGCGGCCTCGGTGTCGCCGCCGGTTTCCGAGCCAGCCGGGAAGAGGTGGACGACGCCGATCGCGGCATTGTTGATGGCGCGCATGGCGAGGTTCGCCTGGACTGCATCGAAGGGCATCTCGCCCTTGGCCATCTTGCCCATGACGCCGATGGAGGCCCCGGTGTTCTTCATCATCGCCTTGCGGCTGGCGATGGGATCGTCACTGGCGGACGCGGCGACGATGCCGCCGGCAAGCGCCAGGGCACCCAGGGCAATCGAGACTTTGCGGATCATACGTGAATTCTCCTTGAGGGAATTGGGGGCAAACCGGAGCATGGGAGCGTATCGCCCGCAATACAGGCATGGCGGATTCGCCAGACGCTCCCAGCGCAATTGCAATCGTGGCCAGTATCCCGCCACCTGCAATTCACATCTTCGTGGGGTTGCTTCGCACATGCACAACCGCATGGCTGCTGCGCGCACGCCCCAGCCGGGATTGTATTGACCTTGAGAGGCCGCGGGACTTGGATAGGCGAAACGAATGGAGGCGCCGCGCGATGGCTGAACTGTCGAAGACCTGGACCTGGATCGAGGGCAAGTGGCTCGAAGGCAATCCGGGCATCGTGGGCCCGCGCACGCACGGGCTGTGGCTCGGCAGTTGCGTCTTCGACGGCGCTCGCGCCTTCGAGGGCGTGACGCCGGACCTCGACCGGCATTGCGCGCGGGTACAGAACTCGGCGGGCGCGCTCGGCCTCAACGCCATCATGCAGACCGGCGAAATCCTCGAACTGGTGCAGGAGGGACTGGCGAAGTTCGACGGCGCAACGCCACTCTACATCAAGCCGATGTACTGGGCGGAGGAAGGCGGCTACGTCTCGGTGCCGCCGCTGGCGGAATCGACGCGCTTCTGCCTGACGATGTACGAGGCGCCGATGCCCGAGCCGACCGGGTTTTCGGTGACGAAATGCTCGTTCCGCCGCCCCACCATCGAGACCGCGCCGGTCAACGCCAAGGCGGCGTGCCTCTATCCCAACTCGGGCCGCGCGCTGCGCGAGGTGCAGGCGAAGGGCTTCGACAACGCGGTGGTTCTCGACTCGCTGGCCAATGTCGCCGAATTGGCGACCGCCAACCTGTTCATGGCCAAGGACGGCGAGGTGCACACGCCCGTGCCCAATGGCACGTTCCTGAATGGCATCACCCGCCAGCGCGTCATCGCGCTGCTGCGCGCCGACGGCCACACGGTTCACGAGCGCGCGATCACCTACGAGGAACTGCGGCAGGCCGACGAACTGTTCTCGACCGGCAACTATCTGAAGGTCAGCCCGATCAACCGGATCGATGAGCGCGATCTGCAGCCGGGGCCGGTCTATGCGCGCGCCCGCCAGCTCTACTGGGACTGGGCGCATTCCTGATATCAGAGCAAGGCTGGCACAAACGACAACGGCCCATCTGAACCAGACGGGCCGTTTGCTTTCGCCAACTGACGTCGGGCTCGCGCGTCAGGCCTTCTTCGCCGGGCAGGTGCTGACGCCCAGGATGGTGTAGGCCGGGCACCAGCCCAGCAGCGCGGTGACCAGCGGCACGATGCCGATGTAGCCGACCCACTTCCAACCGATGTCGGCCGGCCCGAAGAAGGCAAATGCCAACAGAGCGATACCCACGACGATGCGCGCGATGCGATCGACGCTTCCAACGTTGGTCTGCATGACTGTCTCCCGTTCAAGAAATTCGCCACCCCCTCGCATGCCCCACGAGGCCCAGCCGAGGAGTCCGGCACCTGTTTATATTCGCATTCTCTAATGCAAATTGATGCAGATCACACTGCCGCAGATTTGCAGCCCTTGTGCAATCACAAGCCTGTGAGCGCCGCGCCGCGAATGCGAACGGGGCGCCCGGTTGCCCGAAACGCCCCGCCCCAGACCAGTGCAGTCAAGCCGTTCAGGCGGTGGCCTTGCGGTACATTTCCTCGACGTATTCCCAGTTGATCAGGTGATCGACGAAGGCGGCGAGGTAGTCCGGACGGCGGTTGCGGTAGTCGATGTAGTAGGAGTGCTCCCACACGTCGCAGCCCAGGATCGGCGTTGCGCCGTGCACCAGCGGGTTCTCGCCGTTCGGCGTCTTCATGATCTCGAGCTTGCCGCTCTTCACCGCCAGCCAGCACCAGCCGGAGCCGAACTGGGTCGTGCCCGCCTCGATGAACTTGCCGCGGAACTCGTCGAAGGAGCCGATATCGGCGCTGATCGCCTTCTCCAGCGATGCAGGCAGCGTGTCGCCACCGCCGTTCGGCTTCATCCAGTTCCAGAAGTGGATGTGATTGTAGTGCTGGCCGGAATTGTTGAAGAGGCCGGCGTTCTTGCCGAAGGAGCCGCGCACGACGTCCTCGAGGCTCTTGCCCTCAAGCCCCGACCCGGCCAGCAGCTTGTTGCCGTTGTCGACATAGGCCTTGTGGTGCTTGTCGTGATGGAACTCGAGCGTCTCGGCGGACATGTACGGGGCCAGCGAATCGTAAGCGTAGGTCAGTTCCGGAAGTTCGAAGGACATGGCCACTTAAATCCTGTTGCGCATCGTTGAAATCAGTTTCTGCCATCCAGCGGTGCGACACCGGAAGGACTGTCGCCGCGAACCTTGAGCCAGGGCTCCCGGCACGCGGAGGGGAACCCTGCCAAACAGGCGCGCCCCGGCAATCTACATAAAGCCCGAGCCGGGAGGCGGCAACCGTCCAGGACATGTTCCGCCTGTGCGAAATCGGGACAGCGGGATTGGCACGCGGCTTGCCGCGAGCAGGGACGGAAGAAGGATTCTGTCCCGATGAGAACCACACCGAAGACGCCCGACACGCACACCAACGTCCTTTCGCGCCGCACGCTGCTGGCCATGGCCGGTGCGGTCGGCGCCGCGGCAAGCCTGCCCGGCAACGCCCGTGCCCTGGTCACCAACGGGGCGGCGCTCGACGGCGAACTGCTTGGCGTGCAGCCCGATACCTGGGCCGACCAGGGAAAGGCGATAACGCAGGCGCTGGAAACCGCCGCGCGGCAGGGCAAGGCGCTGTTCCTGCCGCCGGGGCGGTATGTCGCGACCCGCATCGAGCTGCCGGCCGGGGGACATCTTGCCGGCGCGCGCGGCCAGACCTCGATGCTGGGCCAGGGGGAAGCCCCGATCCTGGCCACGCGCGGGGCGCGCGACGCGGCGATTTCCGGAATCGATTTCGATGACCGGTTCAAGGCTGCCGACAATCGCACAGGCATGGTGATGCTGGAGGACTGCGCGGGCCTGCGCATCCGCGACTGCAGTTTCCGAGCCGCGATCCGGCCGATGCTGAAGCTGAGCCGCTGCGGTGGCGAGATCACCGGCAACCTGTTCGAGAAGGGACTGGACAACGCGCTGCTTGCGCTCGATTCCGTTGGCCTGCGGATCGATGGCAACGACGTGCGCGACATGGGCGACAATGGCATCCTGGTGTGGCGCAGCGCGCCGGGCGAGGACGGCACGATCGTCACCGGCAACCGCATCGCGCGCATCGGCAGCCGCTCCGGCGGCAACGGCCAGTGGGGCAACGGCATCAACATCTACCGCGCCGGCAACGTGGTCGCCGCCAACAACCGCATCACCGATTGCGCGCTGTCGGCTGTGCGCAACAACGCCGGCGCCAACTGCCAGATCGTCGGCAACAACACCACGCGCAGCGGCGAAACGGCGATCTTCGTCGAGTTCGGATTCTCCGGCGCTGTCGTTGCCAACAACATCGTCGACCGCGCCTCGACCGGCATCTCGATCACCAACTACAACGAGGGCGGCAGGCTCGCCACGGTCACCGGCAACGTGGTGCGCGACCTCTACCGCGATCCTTCGCGCTTAGAAGGCGAACCGCAGGCCTATGGCATCGGCATCGCTGCGGAAGCCGACACAGTGGTCTCCGGCAACGTCATCGAGAACGCGCCGTGGATTGGACTGGTGCTCGGCTACGGGCGCTATCTCAACGACGTGGTGGCCAGCGACAACGTCATCCGCGGCGGCGACTACGGCATCGGCGTGTCGGTGGTGAAGGGTGCCGGCAAGGCGCTCGTGCGCGGCAATCTCGTATCCGGCACCAGGAAGGCGGCGATCGCTGGCTTCGACCACGACGCGGCGGTCACCGGCGACCTGCTGGCGTCTGATGCGGGCCGCTACCCGCACCTGACGCTGGCGCAGAACACGCTTGGGTGACTTGCCTCATTTCCGCGCATGATCTCGTCCGAAAAGTCTGCAACTTTTCGCAGATCTGCGGGCTTTCCCGATTGCGCATGATCTTGTCCGAAAAGTCTGCAACTTTTCGGGATCATGCGGCTACCTGATCCGTTCGAGGATCGAGCAGTAGTTGGCGACCGCGGCGCCGCCCATGTTGAAGATGCCGCCGATTTTCGGCGCGCTGAGCTGCATGTCGCCGGCCTCGCCGGTGAGCTGCATCGAGGTCAGCACGTGCATCGAGACGCCGGTGGCGCCGATCGGGTGGCCTTTCGACTTCAATCCGCCTGAGGGATTGACCGGCAGCTTGCCGTCGATCGCGGTGATGCCGTCGCGGATGACGTCGGCGCCCCTGCCCTCGCCCGCAAGACCCATCGCCTCGTACTCGATCAGTTCGGCAATGGTGAAACAGTCGTGGGTCTCGACGAAGGACAGATCGTCGAGCGTCACGCCGGCCTGCTTCAGCGCCTTTGCCCAGGCCTGCGCGCAACCGTCGAACTTGAGGATGTCGCGCTTCGACATCGGCAGGAAGTCCTGCACATGGGCGGCGGCACGGAAGGCGACCGCCCGCTTCATGCCGAGCGCAGTATTCACGTCGGTCAGCACGAGCGCGGCCGCGCCATCGGAGACCAGCGAGCAGTCGGTGCGCTTGAGGGGGCCGGCGACCTTCGGGTTCTTGTCGCTCTCGGCGCGGCAGAAATCGAAGCCGAGGTCCTTGCGCATCTGGGCGTAGGGGTTGTGGACGCCGTTCCTGTGGTTCTTCGCGGCGATCATGGCGAGCGCGTCGGACTGGTCGCCGTGGCGCTGGAAATACTTGTCGGCGATGACGCCGAAGATGCCGGCGAAGCCGCCCGGGATATCGCCGTCCTCGGCGATGTAGGATGCCTTCTTGAGGATCTCGCCGATCTCCGGGCCGGGGGTGCGCGTCATCTGCTCGACGCCAACCACGAGCACGACGCGCGCGGCGTTCGCGCGGATCGCGCGGATGCCCTGGTGGACGGCGGCGGAGCCGGTGGCGCAGGCGTTCTCGACGCGCGTCGCCGGCTTGAAGCGCAGCTTGTCGTCGGCCTGCAGCACGAGGGCAGCGGTGAAATCCTGCGCCGAGAAGCCGGCGTTGAAGTGCCCTAGCACAATCTCGTCGACGTCATCGGGGCCGATGCCGGCATCCTCGAGCGCGGCGTTGGCGACACGGACGATCAGTCCCTCGACGGTTTCGGCATCCTGCTTGCCGAAGGGCGTATGGGCCCAGCCGACGATGCATGCGGTCATGGCGTTTCTCCCGGTCTTGCGCATTCGGCAGCGAATGCCTGTTGCGCTGCAAAATACGGTTTTGCAACCGTCACGGCAACGGGCATGCGCGCATGGGGGTAATGCGCCGCTAACCATCGCGCCAGTGGTAAAGGCCAGCAAAGGTTGCGGCGGCGCGCACGAATACCCATCCCTAACGGCACACCGGCGGCAAGCCGGGAGACACAGAGAGGCAACACGTCATGTTTCTGCGCACCATTGTGAGCCTTGCAACGACCGCGCTCGTTTCCACCGCATCCGTTTCGCATGCTGCCGAGCGCAGCGTTGCGCTGGTGCTGGACGCGTCCGGCAGCATGAACGGGCGGCTGGGCGACGGAACCGCAAAGATCGATGCAGCGAAGGCCGCCGTGCACGAGCTGACCGCGGCGATGCCGGGCGACACGCGGCTATCGTTCCGCGCCTACGGGCACCAGTCGCACCGCAGCGAGCACAATTGCGAGGATACCCAGCTGCTGGTTCCCTTCGGCACCGCCGACGCCGTGCGCGGCGCGGTCACCTCGAACTCCGACGGGCTAAAGGCGCAGGGCTACACGCCGATCACCTACGTGCTCGGGCTTGCCGCAGACGACCTGAAGGGCGAGCCGGGCAAACGCGTCATCGTGCTCGTCTCCGACGGCAAGGAAACCTGCGAGGGCGATCCCTGCCTGCTGGCGAAGAAGCTTGCCGAGGCCGACGCCGAACTGACCATCCACGCCATCGGCTTCGACGTCGACTACCAGGCGCGCAGCCAGTTGCAGTGCATCGCCAGGGCCGGGCGCGGACAGTATTTCGATGCGGCCTCGGCCGCCGACCTCGCCGAGGGGTTGGTGGAAGCGGCGAAAGCCGAACCGGAAGACGAGGTGGTCGTCATCACGGTGCCGAAGACGATCCCCGGCGAACTGGAGATCGTCGGCCCCTACTACAACGAGGTCGTCGACGCGGAGACCGGCGAGCAGGTCGCCAAGATCACCGACTCCAACCCGGTCGCGAGCCTGCCACCGGGCATCTACAACGTGCAGTTCGGCGACAACATGTGGTTGAAGAGCGTCGAGGTCACCGGCGGCGAACGCACCGTGCTGACGCCGGGCCGGCTGAAGATCGAGGGTCCCTACTACACCGAGGTGCTCGATCCCGAGACCGGCGCGCAGGTCGAGAAGGCGACCGACGGCCACAGCGAATTCCCGGTGCTCGCCGGGCGCTACGACGTGGCGTTCGGCGCCGCGCTGTGGCGCGGCATCGAGGTCCGCGAGGGCGAGACCACCGTGCTCACCCCGGCGCGGCTGCGCATCGAGGGGCCGTACTACAACGAGGTGCTCGACCCCGAGAGCGGCGCGGAGCTCATCAAGTTGACCGACGGCACACCGGAACAGCCGCTGCCGCCCGGCACCTACGACGTGCAGTTCGGCGACGGCGCGCTGTGGCGGGTCGACCTGAAGGAAGGCGAGACGACGGTGCTGACGCCGGCGCGGCTCGCAATGGCCGACCCTTATTATAACGTCGTCATCGACGAGAAGACCGGCAAGGCGGTCGAGAAGCTGACCTCGGGCCATGCCGACATGCCGCTGCCGGCGGGCACCTACACGGTGTTGTTTGGCGAGGCAGCGTGGACCGGCATCGCGCTGAAGGAAGGCGAGACGCTGGAACTCAAGCCTGGCCGGCTGAAGATCGAGAAGGACGGCAGCTTCTACTACATGCTGCGCGACAGCGCCGGAAAGGACGTGTTGAAGCTGACGTCGGGCACCAACGACATTCCCTTCCCGCCCGGCACCTACACGCTCGACGTGGAGGGCCAGCAGGTCCCAGTGAAGCTGACCAAGGGCAAGCGGCTGGTGCTCAAGGTTCAGTAGAGCGTTGCGTCGCCATCGGCCATCGCCCGGCCCTCGCAAGGGGGCCGGGTTTTTTCGTGCATCGCCGGCCGGCTCAGTAGGTGAACAGCGGCAGGTGGAGGACCAAAGGCGCACCCTGCGGTGCCGCGAGCCGCAGGCTTTCCGCTTCGCCGCCGGACAATGGATCATCGCTGACGCTGAAGCCGCCGATGGACGACAGCCGAAGCGTGTCCGGCGCGTCGGCGCGCGACAGGTGGAAGGAGCCGCCGTCGTCCGGGACGAGGCAGACGATGCCGTTTGCCAGTGTGTCCCGGCCGCAGTTGGCCAGCTGCGAATAGAGGACTTCGCCGGCCTCCATCGAGACCATGGCGAACCACGGCCTGTCGCCGGTGAGCGGGGGCTGAGCAGATGCTGCGTCGAGGAACTGCGCCAGCGTGGTGCCGGGGGGCGCGACGAGGACGACCGCGACATCGTTGGCAGTCACGCCGGACCCATCCTCCAGCAGCAGGTCCATCGCGCCGGGTGAGCGATAGACGATGCCGGACGCGACATCGAACAACGCAGGCACGATCTCCTCGGCGTCGAGTTCGCGGGCGGTCGGCTCGTCGGCGGCCGGATCACTCGCCTGTACGTGAAAAGCGAACGCCAGCGCGAGCGCCAACACAGTCCCGGCTGAACGTCGCATCACGGGCCCCCATTGCTTCGACCTGCAGCGACAATGAAGCCGCGGCTATCGGGGTGCAAGGGCGCACGGTGGAACCCCAAGCCGGACGAGGCTGCAGGTGGCCGGTTGGCAGGGCGGCGCGACTTCCGCTAGCCTTGCTGGCATGAAGGCAGCTTTCAAACACCTTGCAGCGGGTTTGGTTCTGGTTCCGGCAGTGTGGGCCGGCGCGGGCGCCACCGCCAACGCCGAAGACCTCGCCGCGCGCGGGCGCGAGATCGCGCAGGCGCATTGCAGCCGCTGTCACGTGATCGGCGATTTCAACACGATGGGCGGCATTTCCTCGACGCCGTCGTTTCCGTTGCTGGTGAACGCGATTCCCGGCTGGGAGGAGCGGTTCTCGACCTTCTACACCCGCCGCCCGCACCCGGCGGTGGTCCGCATGGAAGGCATCGCGCCGCCGCTCGAGCAGCCGTATGTTGCCGCACCGGTGGACCTGAAGCTGTCCGATGTCGACGCGATCGTCTCCTTCGCGCGGACGCTGAAGAAGTGACGCGCGGTTTCCCGCATCATCTTTTCGATCCTCGCCGCGCTCCGGTCGGATGATGCTCTCCTGCACGCATCATCTTGTCGATCCTCGCCGCGCTCCGGTCGGATGATGCTCTCCTGCACGCATCATCTTGTCGATCCTCGCTGCGCTCCGGTCGGATGATGCTCTCCTGCACGCATCATCTTGTCGATCCTCGCCGCGCTCCGGTCGGATGATGCTCTCCTGCACGCATCATCTTGTCGATCCTCGCTGCGCTCCGGTCGGATGATGCGCTACCCGAAGGTCGCCAGCGCGTTGACGAGCGCGGCAACCGGTTGCAGGCGGCCCACCTCGATGCCCGCCGCGTTGTGCAGCGGCGGGCAGACGCGCGCGGCGATCGCCGAGTCGTCCTCTGCGCTCTCTACCGCGAAACGCGCGACAATCGCAGCCGCGACGACTTCCGATGCGCGCGCGGCGCCATCGTCGATCTTCACGGCGGCGGCAATCTTCAGGTGCGGGAAGACGACGACATGCACGCCCTCGGCGCCGATCTTGGTGAAGACACGCCCGCCGAACGCCTGCATGACCTCGGTATCGAACTTGCCAACACCGCCGACGGCATGCGGCTGGCTCATGCAGGCGCGCATCAGGCGGTCCGCGGCGGCGCGGCGTTCGACCGCGATCGCGGCATCGCCGGTGAGCCGGGCAAAGCCGCGCGCCAGTGCCGACAGCGAGACGCCGAGCGTGGGCAAGGAGCAGCCGTCGACACCGCAGGGCACGTCGCCCATGTCGGTGAGGAAGACATCGGTCATGATGCCGCCGATGCGCTGCTGCACGGGGTGGTCGCGGCGTTCGTAGCCGGCAGGATCCAACCCCGCGTGCACGGCGAAGGCAAGCATGCCGGAGTGCTTGCCGGAGCAATTGTTGTGGGCGCGCGTCGGCTCGATGCCGGACGCCCCCATCGCGGCGACGAGTTCCGGCCGTGCCGGCCAGTGAGGCCCGCAAGCCAGCGCGCCGATGTCAAGGCCGACGCGGTCGAGAATGCCGAGCGCGGTTTCGACGTGGCGCGGCTCGCCGGCATGCGAGGCGCAGGCCAACGCCAGTTCGTAGTCGGAGAAGCCGAAGCGGTCGGCCGCGCCCGATTCGACCAGCGCCAGCGCCTGGACGAGCTTGACCGAGGAGCGCGGAAAGACGGGGGTGTCGGTGGCGCCGATGGAGAGCAGGATGCCGCTGTCGGCATGCGCGATGGCAAGCGAACCGCGGTGGCGGCTTTCCACCGTGCCGCCGCGGATACACTCGACAAGAACCGGGATCGGCATTGCTGAAGTTTCCTCTGGTGCCGCGCTTGTCACGCCGGCAGGCGCATGGTCGGGGAGAGGTCGCGCGGGTCGAGGCGCAGGTGGATGAGCGTCACGCCGGGGTGGATGCGCGCCTGCGCCAGCGCGTCGGGAAACGCGCTGTCTTCGCTGACCGTGATCGCGTTGGCGCCGTAGCTGCGCGCAAGGGCGGCGAAATCGGGATTGGCAAGATGCGTCGCCTTGGCGCGGCCGGGGTAGTTGCGCTCCTGGTGCATGCGGATGGTGCCGTAGGTCGCGTTGTCGCAGACGAGGAGGATCATCCGCGCGCCGGACTGAACGGCGGTGCCGAACTCGGCCATGGTCATCTGGAAGCAGCCGTCGCCGGCGAGGCACACGACCGTGCGGTCGCGGTAGCGCAGCGAGGCTGCAACGGCGGCGGGAAGGCCGTAGCCCATCGAGCCGGAGGTCGGCGCGAGCTGGGTGCCGAAACCGCCGTATCGATAGAAGCGGTGCAGCCAGATGGCATAGTTGCCGGCGCCGTTGGTGAGGATCGTGTCGCGCGGCAACGCCTCACGCATGTGCGAGACCGTCGCCGACATGGTGACCTTGCCGGCGCCAGCCGGCAGCCGCTCGGTCCACTCCAGATAGTCGCGATGCGCGGCAACGGTCTGGCGCGCCCACGGCCAATGCGCGCCGGCAACCCGCTGCGGCGTGGATTCAAGGATCGCGGTGAGGAAAGTCCCCGGCACCGCATTCACGGGGATGTCGGGCACGTAGACGCGGCCCAGTTCCTCGGCGCCCGGATGGACGTGGATCAGCCGCTGGCGCGGTGCGGGAATGTCGAACAGGGTGAAGCCCTGGCTGGGGTTCTCCGAAAAGCGCGCGCCGATCAGCAACACGAGATCGGACTTCGCGATGCGCTCCTTCAGCGCCGGATTGATGCCAAGGCCAACGTCGCCGGCGTAGTTCGGGTGTTCGGGGTCGAACAGCTGCTGGCGGCGGAAGGAACAGGCGACGGGCAGGTCCCAGGCTTCCGCGAAGCGGGCGAGCCGGGCGGCATCGGTCTTCGTCCAGCGCGAGCCTCCGGCGATGACGATCGGGCGTTCGGCCTGCTCCAGCATGACGAGGGCGCGGGCGATGTCGGGCTGGGCGGGCGCGGGAGTGGCCACGTCGACGCGCGGGCCGGCCAGGCGGTCGCTTGCTTCGCGCAGCATGTCCTCCGGCAGCGCCAGCACGACGGGACCGGGGCGTCCGGACATGGCGACATGCCAGGCATGCGAGATGACTTCGGGGATGCGGTCGACCTGGTCGATCTCGTCGACCCACTTGGCCATCGAGCCGAAGAAGGCGCGGTAGTCGACTTCCTGGAAGGCCTCGCGGCCACGCATCGCGCGGCCGATCTGGCCGACGAGCAGGACCATCGGCGTTGAATCCTGCGCCGCGACGTGAATGCCGCAGGCGGCGTTCGTCGCGCCGGGGCCGCGCGTGACGAGCGCGACGCCCGGACGCCCGGTCATCTTGCCGTCGGCCTCCGCCATCATGGCCGCGCCGCCCTCGTGGCGGGCGATGATCGTTTCGATTGTGCTGTCGTGCAGGCCGTCGAGCACGTCGAGATGGCTCTCGCCGGGCACGCAGAAGATGCGCTCCACGCCCTGCGCTTCCAGGCACTCGACGATCAGGTGTCCACCGGTCTTCATGCAGCTCTCCCGCCTGGATCACAATGATCATGGGCCGAATCGGCCCGTGATCATGAACGTGATCCATTCCAGATCATTGGAGCGGCATGGGGCGGAAACCGGTATCCGCTTTTCCTCATCCCGCTCTGGCTCGCCTTCATAGCGCGGCTTTCGGCAGGGCGAAACAGGGATTGGCGGGTGTCGGTCCTCAGCGTTCGCGCAGGGCCTCGTTGCGGATCTTCAGCACGGGCTTCATCAGGTAGTCCCAGACTGTCTTGCTGCCGGTCTGAATGGCGACGGTCGCGACCATGCCGGGGATGATCTCCAGTTCGCGGCCGTTGCGGGTGCGCCCGCCGTCCTCGGTGCGCAGGATGACGCGGTAGAACGGGTTGCCGCGCTCGTCCGTCTGGGTGTCTGCGCCGATGCGCTCGACGCGGCCGGCGAGATCGCCGTAGACGGAATAGTCGTAGGCGGTCAGCCGGATGCTGGCGGCCTGCTCGGGGTGGATGAAGGCGACGTCCTGCGGGCGGATGCGTGCCTCGATCAAAAGCGCGTCGTCGAGCGGCACGATCTCGACGATGTCGACGGCGGGCTGCAACACCGCGCCGATCGAGGAGACGTTGATCTTGTTGACGATGCCGCGCACGGGGGCAGTGAGTTGCGTGCGGCGGACAAGTTCGGCTGCGGCAACCTCGGATTCCTCAAGCACCGAGCGGTCGGCGATGGCCTTGGCCAGGCGCTCGCGCGCGTCGGCGCGGAAGGCGGCCTCGACTGTCTCCAGCCTGGTACGGCTTTCTGTGATGGCGGCCTGCGCGCGCGGCAGCGAGGCTTCGAGGATGGCGAGTTCGCCGGCGGCCTCGGCGTACTGGCGCTCCAGCCGCAGCAGGTCGACCTCGGGCACGACGTTGCGCGCGGCGAGCTTGCGGGTCAGTTCGAGCTCGCGCTCGAGCGGAACGATGGTCGCCTTCAGCTTGGTGTGAGTGGCCTCCAACTCCACCTTTTCCTGTTCGCGCTGGACCAGTTGCTGGTTGAGGATCTCGCGCTCGCCGCGCAGCTTCGACTGGCGCGCGAGGAATGCGGCAAGCTGGGCGGCGACTTCGCGCGGGGCGGCGCCCTGCAGCTCGCGCGGGAACGACAGCTCGCCCTCGCCGTGCGCCTCGGCGGTCAGGCGGACGATCTCGGCCTCGATGGCGTTCTTGCGTGAGCGCAATTCACCAAGGCGCGAGGCAAAGCTGGTGTCGTCGATCTCGATGAGGACCTGGCCGGCCTCGACGATGTCGCCCTCGGCTACGTTGATGGCGCGCACGATGCCGCTCTCCGGGGTCTGCACGACCTGGGTCTGCGAGGACGGGATGACGCGCCCTCCCCCCGTCGTCACCTCCTCGACGACGGCGAACCGCGCCCATGCGACGGCGCTGGCGAGCAGGGCGGCGATGACCAGAAGCTGCAGCCAGGCGCCGTCGCCGCGGCGCGACTGCATCGCCGCGCGCGGGTCGTTGGCGAAGGCGAAGTCCTCGCGCGCCCTCATGGCCTGCCCTTCCCGCCGGCGGCGGCGCGGTGCGCGGCGACCTTCGATTTCAGCATTTCCTCGACCTTTTCGCGCGGCCCGTCGGCGACGACCTTGCCCTGTTCGACAAGGATCACGCGGTCGACGACCGACAGCAGGGCGCCGGAGTGCGTGCAGACGATCAGCGTGCGGCCGCTATCGGCGATGCGCGCCAGTTCGCTGACGAGCGCCTGCTCGGCGGCGGTATCGAGGGCGGCCGAGGGCTCGTCGAGGAACAGGATTTCGGGATCGCGGATCAGCACGCGGGCCATGGCGACAGCCTGCTTCTGGCCGCCCGACAACCCCAGCCCGCGTTCGCCGATGGGCATCATCAGGCCTAGCGGATGCGACGCCGAGAAGCGCTCGATGCCGGTGAGGCGCACGACGCGGGCGATCTCCTCGTCGGAGGCCTGCGGGCGCCCCATGACGATGTTGTCGCGCAATGTGCCGGAGAACAGTTCCGGCTGCTGGCCAACGTAGCCGACCATGGCGCGCAGGTCGGCCGGGTTGTGGGCGCGGGTATCGCTGCCGGCGACGACGATCGAGCCCTCGTTCGGCTGATAGAAGCCGGCGAGCAGCTTGCCGACGGTGGTCTTGCCGGAGCCGATACGTCCGATGATGGCGACGCGCTCGCCGGCATTGATCGTGAAGCCGACCTTTTCCAGCGCTGGCCGCGTGGCGCCGGGATAGGCGAAGGTGACGTCCTGGAAGGTGATCGCCGCGCCGGTGTCGTCGCGCGCCTGGGCGCGTTCGCCGGCCTCGGTCTCCAGCTTCATCATGCGGTTGAGGCCGCGCAGCGCGCTCAGCGCCTGCTGGGCGCGCACCAGGGTCATGGCGATGTTGGCGAGGGGCCCTAGCACGCGTCCGGCCAGGATGTTGGTGGCGATCAGCGCGCCGACGGTTATCTGCCCTTCCGCTACCAGGAAGACGCCCCAGATGATGATGACGACGCCGACGGACTGCTGCACCAGCGCGGTCAGGTGCATGACCAGCGACGACCACATGCGGATGGAGGCGCCGGCGCGGCTGCTGGAGGCGACCGCGTCCTCCCACCGGCGCTGCATCACGCCCTCGGCGTTTGCTGCGCGGATCGCCTCGATGCCGACGAGGCTTTCCACGAGAACGCCATGGCGGCGGTTGGCCTCGTCCTGGGTGACAGAGATCGCGCGCGCCAGCGGGACGCGGATCAGCAGCGTGATCGCCAGCACCAGCGGGATGGCGGCGATCGGCACCCAGGCAATTGGCCCGACGATGGTCCAGATGGCGAAGACGAAGATGCCGATGAAGACGAAATCCGTTGCGGCGACAACGGTCTGGGACGTGAACACCTCGCGTACGGTGTCGAACTCGCGCATCTGGCTCGCCAGGTTGCCGGTGCCGACCGTCTGGACGCTCATGCGCAGGCGCATCAGGTGGTCGAAGAGGCGCGCGGCGAGCCCCATGTCGAGCCGGCGGCCGGCGCGGTCGAGAACCTGGGCGCGGACCTGACGCAGCAGCATGTCGAAGACGAGCGCGATGACGACGCCACCGGACAGCGCGAAGAGCGTCGGAATGGCGAGGTTCGGGATGACCCGGTCGTAGACGTTCATGATGAAGAACGGCACGGCGAGGCCGAGCAGGTTGATCATCAGGGCCGCGAAGATCACCTGTATCCAGGATCGCCATGAACGGCGGACCGGGCCGTAGAACCAGTGCCCGCGCCGCGCCTGGCGGGTCGTTCCCTCGTAGAAATCCTCGCCGGTCGGCGAGCCGACGGGGGTGATGTAGATGACCTCGCCGGTGGCGGCCTCGGCGAGCTTCTCCAGCGCGAGGGCGCGCGTGCCGGCACCTTCGTGGGGATAATGAATCTTGGCGCGATGGCGGCGCTTGTTGACCTCGGTGAGGACGCAGGCATCGCCGCCGCGCATGAGGACGATGGCCGGCAGCACCATGGCCGGGATGTCATAGACGTTGCGGGAAAGCGCACGCGCGGAAAGATCGAAGCGTTCGGCGGCGCGCGGGAAACTGGCGATGTCGAGGCGCCCCGTCGCCAGCGGCAGGCCACTCAGAGCGCCGGCAGGCGAAAAGGCGATGCCGAAATGGCGTGCGACGAAACCGAGGCAGTCGAGCAACGGATCGGCCGAGCCGTCGTCGGCCTCCCCCGCCGTGTCCGCGTCGTCGCGGGCCCTGGCCTTGCTCACCTTGGCATCCATCGCGCTACGCACCACCTGAACCGCTTCGCCCCGGCACGCGCCTGCGCGCTGCGGCTGGAGCACAGCATGGCACAGCACACGCGGAAAATCGTCCCCCGACCACGCAAAAACACGTATCCGGGTAAATGCGCCTACTGGCGCAGCGGCTCGATATCGACGTGGAACAGACTGCGTTGGGTCTGTTCAACGTGATCGGCGATCACCTCGGCCGGGGCGGCCACGCCGAGCGTCGACAGCAGGCGACCCATGTGGGCGAGCAACTGGTAGGCCGAGAAATAGTGGACGGCAGCCGCGCTCTGGAACTGGAACTGGCTGTTGAAACGGGCGTTTTCGCCATCCAGCAGATCGAGCAGGCTGCGCTTGCCGAGCTGATATTCCTCGCGGTAGGCGACGACGGTGCGGTCGTTGGCGCCGACCTGCTCGCGCAGCGCGGCAAGGCGCGTGCTGCCGGTCACATAGGCCGCGAACGCGCGTTCGATGGCCTCGGCGATGTCGCGGGTCTGGTCGTCGGCTTCCAGCTGGCGCTGCGTCAGGCGTTCGCTGAGGGCGCGCTCGCGGTTCTTGCGAACATGCCCGTCGAAAAGGTCCCAGTTCAGTGTGACGCGGCCGCTGACATCGGCATTGCGCCCGTCCACGCCGTTGAGGTCGTAGCCGTAGGTCGCCGAACCCTCAAGCGCAATGGTGGGCGCATAACTCCCCTTGGCGCGTTCAAGCTCGAACTGGGCGGCGTCGGAACGCACGCGCGCAGCACGCAGGGCCGGATTGCCGGACACGCCGATCTCGACGGCAGCGCGCGCGGACTTCGGCAAGTTGGCCGGATAGGCGACCGGCGATGTCTGGCCGGGTTCGACGCCTATCACCTTCTTGAACTTGGCCCGCGCCTCAAGGAAGGCCTGCTCCACCTGGGCGCGCACGGCGCGCGCGCCGGCAAGGCGTTCGAGCGCCTGGTTGGCATCCGAGCCCGGCGCCTTGCCGCCGCCGACCAGCTGCTGCACGAGCCCGAGTATCGTCTCGTGGCGCTCGACGTTGGTCCGCGTCAGTTCGAGCAGGCGCGAATGGCGCCGATAGTCGATGTAGGCCTCCACCGCGTCGAGCCCGAGCACCTCGGAGGCCGACAGAACGCGCAGCGCGGAGGCATCGAGGACGGCGGCGGCGCGATAGATCTCGTTGGCGCGCTGGTGGCCGTTGAACAGCACCTGGCGCACGCTCAGCGTCGCCTGGCGACGGCCGCGCCAGTCATGGTTCTCGTCCGGGTCGAGGCTCTCGGGGCGGTCGATGTACTGGCCGCCGGCGTCCGCCGACAGGCTGACCGTCGGATAGAGGTTGCCCTGGGCGATGCGCAGTTCGTAGCCGCTGGCGCGCCGGTCGGCGCGGGCCGCGTTGACGCGCGGATGGGTCTCGACGGCGCGCGAGACCGCGTCGCGAAGGCTCATCGCCCCGGCAGGAGCGCTCGGCAAAACGGCAAGAAGAGCAAGGAGGGACGCCGCCAGCGTCGATGCGGCGGAGGCACGCAGCCGCAAGCTCGCCGTCTTCCGCGCACGGCGCACGGATGCGCACGCGGAAGCGGTACGAAACGCGGTTTCCTGCAGCAATTTGGCCAACCGCCTTCCCACCCAGTCGACAAAAAACATGGCGGACGCTTGCCCGCCACGACGCCCCATCGCGAAAATCGTTAACAAATGGTTACCCGCTGGTCGAGTCGAAGTGGTATATATTTATACGGATATCGTGACGGCAGATTGCGGGTGTGCCATATATGTCGCTCGGAACATGTGAATTCCGCCGCATATCCAACGCGGAAAAGCCAATTCGTTCCGGCCATAACGCATAGAAAATCGCGAGTTGCCGGTACGGCAAGGCCGAATCTCCCCCGCGGCAAGAAGGGAGAGCGGCGACAGGGACGCCCCGGGACCGCCCCGGACATGGCCGCATAGCAGGCGGCCGGCGCAGACCTCGAGGAAGACGACATGGCCGCGCGAACCACGCAAATGGACTTTGGCGCAACGGGAGCCGGGCCGGGTTCGGGCGTGCCAACCCAGTCCATGGTCGGCATCGATGGCGGACGGGCACAACTCGCCGCCGGTATCGAGCTGTCCCACGCCGAGTTCGCGCGCGACGGCGGCGACCTGGATATCCGGCTCGAAAACGGCGACCTGTTCGTGGTGCGCGGCTATTTCGACTCGCCAGAGGCGCCGCTGATCGTGGGAACCGGCGGCTTCTCGCTGACGCCCGTCATGGTCTCGACGCTGGCGCAGGCCGGCAAGGGGCTGATGCTGGCGCAAACGGGCCAGGCGGACGCAGGAACCGCCGAGGCAATCGGCCGGGTCGTGACCGCCAATGGCACGGTGACCGTCCAGCGCGCCGACGGCACCACCGACACGCTGTCAGTAGGCGACAAGGTCTTCAAGAACGACGTCATCATCACAGGCGAGGGATCGGAGGCGGCCATCGCCTTCACAGACGAGAGCGTGCTGTCGCTGTCGGAAAACGGGCGGATGACGCTCGACGACTACGTCTACAACCCGGCCGGCGCGGAATCGAACATGCTGGTCGGCCTGCTGCAGGGCACGCTCGCCGTGGTTTCCGGCAAGATCGCGCCCAACGGCGACATGGAGGTGACGACGCCGGTCGCCACGCTTGGCATCCGCGGCACCTCCGCCGTGATCCAGTTCGCCGGCGTCGACCTGCGCGTCGCCCTCGTCACCGACGTCAAGGACGGCGAAGGTGGCCTGATCCAGATCATCAACAACGACACCAACGAGGTGCTGCTCAACCTGACCGTCGGGCAGATCGGGCAGATCGCCTCGCTGGTGGCGGGCTCGAACGACGCCACGCTGAGCGACCTGACAGCGGAAGAGCGCGCGCTGATCACCCAGACCGTCAACCAGCTTACGACGAGTTACAACCAGTCGCGTGGGGACAACGGACAGGATGGCGATTCACAGCCCGGCAGCGGCTTCGGCAACCCGGACGGGATCAACACGGACAGCGGCCTGAACGGCGGCGGCAGCGGCGGCAGCGGCGGCGAAGGCGAAGGCACCACCGGCGGCGAGCAGGAAGGCGGCGGGGGCGAGGAAGAGGGCGCCGCCCTGCCCGGTCCGCAGCTGACGCTGCCGCCGGTGCCGACGATCCTTGAGGATACACCGACCGTGTTCACCGGCTTCGGGCTGTCGGGGCCGAGTTCGGTGGCCATCACGATCGAGGCGCAATCGACCTTCGTGCTGGCCTCGATCGCGCAGCTCCACTTCACGATGATCGACGGCGCCGCGGTGACGCCGGGCACGGTGATCCTGTCGACGCAGGCGTTTCATAGTGCCACCTTCAGCGGTCCCATCGCCGCAGTGCGCGCGGCCATCAACGGCATGCTCTACACGCCGACGCTGAACGACGACGACGGCGGCGGCATCTCCTTCTCCGTCACCGGCAACGGCCAGACGGTGACCGGCGAGTTCGTCATCAACATCATCCCGGTCAACGACAATCCGGAAACCAACGACTCCCCGGAGGCAACCGCGGGCGCGACGCTGGCCTATACCGAGAACGACCCGGCCAGCATCCTCGACGCCACGATCACCGTGAACGACGTCGACAACCCGGTGATCGTCGAGGCGCGGGTGCAGATCACCGCCAACTATGTCGAGGGCGAGGACGTGCTCGCCTACACCTATGCCGAGGACATCGGCGGCAACGACACCTCGGCCATCACCGCCTCGTTCAATGCTTCGGCCGGCATGCTGACGCTGTCGGGCAGCGCGACGCTTGCGGCCTACCAGGCGGCGCTGCGCACAATCACCTACCAGAACGCCTCGGAAGACCCCAGCGACGCGCAGCGCACGGTGACGGTGATCGTCAACGACGGCGAACCGGTGGTCGCGCCGATCGAACTCGACAGCGCGGCAGCCCTCAGCTTCATCGACGTGACGCCGGTGAACGACGCGCCCGTCGCCGGGGGCGGGGCGACGCTCGGCTACACCGAGAACGATGCGCCGACGGCGATCGACACCACCATCACGCTTTCCGACGTCGACAACGCGACGCTTGGAAGTGCGACGGTGCAGATCACGGCAAACTACGTCGAGGGCGAGGATGTGCTCGCCTTCACCGATACCGCCAACATCACCGGGTCGTTCAACGCTTCGACGGGCACGCTGACGCTGACCGGCACCAACGCGACGGTCGCCGACTTCCAGGCGGCGTTGCGCGCTGTCACCTACGAGAACACGTCAGATGATCCAAGCGCGCTTGCGCGCACGATCTCGTTCGCGGTCAACGACGGCGAGACGGAATACGGCCCGGCGCTCGACAGCAACACGATCACCAGCACCGTCAACGTGACACCGGTGAACGACGCGCCGGTGGTCATTCCTCCGACTTTACCAGTCCTCGATGTTATCGGCGTGAAGCACGATGGCGTGGACCAAAGCTATTTCAACGACGGAAGCGGCAACTTCACGTTTTCGCAATCACTTGACGGAGTGGCAGGGCACAATCAGGGACGAAGCAGCGCGCTGGGCGACCTCGATGGCGATGGTGATTTGGACGTTTTCGTTGCTTATCGCTTTTTTGGACCGAGTACCGTCTGGCTGAACGACGGAAGTGGCACGCTCGTTTCCACCGGCCAATCCGTTGGTGGAGCCGACGTCCAGGATGTCGCGCTAGGTGATATTGACGGCGACGGGGATCTGGACGCCGCACTCCCACGCACTTTTAGTTCAGCTGAAGTCGAAATATGGCTCAACGACGGGAGCGGCTTGTTCTCTAAATCAAGTCAAACATTAATTGCGGCAAGTGGTTCTTCATATGTCGACATGGTCGATCTGGATAATGACTCGGATTTAGATATTATCGTCGGAAGCTATCCCAGCTCGAGCGTTGTTTTTACAAATGACGGGTCCGGAAATTTCTCCGTCACACAATCTTTGTCCGGCATGTTCCTGCGCGCGGGGGATATCAACGGAGACGGCTGGACAGATGCGGCATTTACCGATTTCAACACGAATACGACTTACACGGTCCTAAACAATGGCTCCGGTGCGTTGTCCGGGGCCCAGTTCGTTTTCGCCCTGAGTGCCGAAGGGGCGCTGGATTTCGAGTTTGCCGACTTCGACAACGACGGCGATCTGGATGCCGTATTCGGAACGAACGACGGTTATCTTCAGGTTTGGCTGAACGACGGGAGTGGCGCGTTCTCGCTGTCGGCGAGCTGGCGCCCAACCACCGGTGAACTGCGATCGATTGCCGTCGGCGATGTCGATCGCGACGGCGATATTGACTTCCTCGCTGGCTCGGAATCACTGGCGACCGCAACCTATCTCAACGACGGTTCCGGGCAGTTCTCGGTCATACCTAACACTCTCGGTGGTGTCGGGTTTTTCGACCTCGCCCTGGGGGCGCTTCAGAATGCCAGTTCGTCGATCCAAACCGACGAAGACACTACCGTCACCATCTCCGGCATCGCGATCAGCGACGTGGATGCGGGGAGCGATCCGCTGTCGGTGACGCTGAGCGTCGCACACGGCACGCTGGACTTCACGTCGGGGACGAATACCAGTGCGCTGACCGGCATCACCGGGCAAGGCACCGACACGCTCTCCTTCTCCGGAAGCCAGACCGACGTCACCGCGGCGCTTGCAGCCTCCATCGACTACACGCCGGACCAGGACTTCAACGGCACTGACACTTTGCAGGTCGATGTCGATGACGGCGGCTCGTCGGGGACAGGCGGGGCGCAGGCGACCAGCCAGAGCTTCGACATCAACGTTCTTGCGGTCAATGACGCTCCGGTCATCGGCGGCACGGAGTCGGCTGGCGTGGCGGCCGTCAATACCGGCGCATTCGATGCCGGACCTGTCGTTTTCGGCTCGGGCTTCGGATACACGACCCCAACCGTCAGCGGATTTCAGGCCGGCGATATCGTCACCCTCGACGTCACCGCACTGCCGCAGGGCGGGTTCACCTTCACGCTGCTCGACGGGGCCAGCAACGCGCTCGCGCCATTTGCCGGCGTCGTCCTGCGCATCGCGCCGAGCGCCTACCCGGACCAGATTGTCGACAGTTACACAGTGACCGGCGGCGACGACACCTCGCTGCGCTACAACATCTTTGCCTCGTTCGGCGGCAACCCCGGCTACGACATCACCGTCACCGCGACGTCGGTCGGGCTCATCGTCGATGCGGGCACCAGCGGCACCTTCTCCGGGCTTTCGATCACCGACGTCGATGCGGGAAACGACCCGATCTTGGTGATGCTGGGTGTCGGCAACGGCGATCTTGCCTTCACCGGCGCAACGACCGGGCTTTCATTCACCGACAGCGACGGCAGCGACGGAACGCTGGCGTTCTCGGCTTCGCAGACCGACATCAATGCAGCGCTGGCGAACCTGCAATACACGCCCGACAACAACTTCAGCGGCACCGATACGCTCGACATCACCGTCGACGACCAGAGCGCGGCCGGGTCCGGCGGCGCGCTGGGTGACACGGGGTCCGTCAACATCACGGTCATCCAAACAGGCACGGCGCCGCAAGTCCTGCTGGCCGGCGAGAAGCTGACGGCGCCGGACGCGGCCGCCGGCGACTGGTTCGGCGATCCCGTAGCCATTTCAAACTCCGGCATCATCGTGACGGGTTCGCCCAATGACGTGGACGGCGGCGTCAAGACAGGCTCGGCCTATGTCTTCGTGCCGGACGGCACGGGCGGCTATGCAGCGCCCATCAAGCTGCTGCCGTCGCTCGGCAACGCCGATGATGTTTTCGGCTATTCGGCCGACATCAATTCCAGCGGCACGATCGCCATCGGCGCGCCGTTCGATGATATCGACGGGACCGACGACGGCTCCGTCTATGTGTTCAATCCGGACGGTTCCGGCGGATATCTCACCCCCGTCAAGCTGACCGCCCCGACAAGCGAGCCGGCAGGCCGCTTGGGGACAGATGTTTCGATCAACGATGCGGGCGTTGTCGTCACCGGTGCGCACACTGATGTGACGACAAATACCGATCCTGGCGCAGCGTACGTCTTCGTTCCTGACGGCTCCGGTGGATACAACGCGGGAATAGAATTGGTTGCCCCGGACCCTGTCGCGGCGATGTTCTTCGGGCACGCGACGGCGATCAATAACAATGGCACGATCGCGATCGGCGCGTTCAACGACGACGACAACGGACTTCGTTCCGGTTCGGTCTACGTCTTCGAGGACAATGGCGCGGGCGGCTATGATTTCGTCACCAAGCTGCTCGCCCCCGATGGCGCGCCTGACGATGATTTCGGCCGCTACCTCGACATCAACGAAGATGGCGTAATCGTCGCGAGCGCCATGCTGGATGACGACAACGGCCTTGAATCCGGTTCGGTCTACGTTTTCGTCCCGGACGGCGTCGGCGGCTACAACGCTCCGATAAAGCTTATCGCTCCGGACGGCGCGGCAGACGACAGTTTCGGGATCGATGTCGCGATCAACGCACAGGGCACCGTCGTTGTCGGCGCCTACATCGATGATGACGCCGGCTCGGAATCCGGTTCGGCCTATATCTTCCAGCCCGATGGCTCCGGAGGCTACCTCGCAGCAATCAAGATCGTGGCGCCGGATGCGGCGGCGGGCGATCAATTCGGCCAGTCCGTTGCCATCAACGACAGCGGCGTCGTCACGGTCGGTTCCTACTTCGACGATGACGGCGGCGCGGAAACCGGCTCAGTCTACGTCTTCGCGCCTGACGGTCAGGGCGGCTACGTGGCGGTCGATGCCGTCATTCCGCCGACCGATGTCGTCGAGACGCTGGACGAGACCGAAGGCGCGCTGTCGACGACGGGTTCGTTTTTCGTCACCGACCCGGATACATCCGAAACCGTTTCGATCACCGGTGTGACGGTCGCCACCTCCGGCAATGCGTCGGGCACCAGCAACGGCGCACTGCTGGCGATGTTCTCGCCGCAGTCGGGCACGGCGATCGACAACGTCTCGACGACGGGGACCGTCAACTGGACGTTCGATGCGGGCACGGACGCCTTCGACTACCTTGCGGACGGCGAGACGCTCGAGGTCACCTACACGGTCAACCTGTCCGACGGCGCCGGCGGCACCGCCTCCCAGGACGTGGTGATCACCATCATAGGGACAAACGACGACCCCGTCGTCGAGGTGGCGTCCGACTTCACGGGCTCCGACACCGAGACCGACGTGCCGGGCGACACGGTCGATGCGACGGGCACGCTCGTCACCTCCGATGCCGATACCAACGAGACGGCGCACACGATCACCGTACTCAACGTGACGCGCGGCGGCACCACGGGCGGGCTTTCCGGCGTCGACGATGCCACGCTGAAGGCACTGATGAGCTTCTCCGGGCAGAGCGGCACCCCGGCGGCGTTCTCGACCACGTGGACCTTCGCGGCGGCAGCCGCACTGTTCACCTATCTGGCCAGCGGCGAGTTCGTGACGCTCGCCTACGAGGTCGAGGTCGAAGACAGCCTCGGCGGCACAACGGCGGACACGATCACCATCACGATCAACGGTACGTTCACCGGAGTCGAGGCGGTGACCGATTCCGCCCAACTCGCCATCGGCGGTACGGGCACCGCGAACCTGCTGGCCAATGATCTCGGCACCGCCCCGGTCCTGCCGTTCACCAGCGACATCCGCTTCTGGAGCGAGCACGGCAACCTGGTCGAGATCGACGCCTCGAGCGGCCAGGCGACCTACTCGGCGATTTACGGCGGGCCGGGAACGGACCTGATCTCCTACAAGGCTACCGTTGCCAGCGGCGCGGAAGACGCCGGCATCGTGGCGGTCACCGTCGAGCCCGGAGCATTCGGCGACTTCAACCTGACCGGAACGACCGGCGATGACGTGCTGATCGGCAACGGCGGCTACAACGACATTTCCGGCGATGCCGGACGCGACCTGATCTGGGGCGGCGGTACGCCGTTCGGCGATTTCGGCGCCGACCGCGAGCAACTCGTCGGCGATGGTGGGGACGACGCGCTCGTCTCGCCGCGCGGCTCGGTGCTGATGGTCGGCGGGCCGGGCAACGACACCCTGTATGCCGGCGGCGACGGCACGCGGGCGGATATCGCGCTTGTCGGCTACCAGACCTCGACCTCGGGAATCCTCGCCAACATCGACGACCAGGCCACGGGCAGCCAGCAGACCCTGTCGGGCACTGTTGTCGAACCCGGGCAGATCCACGACGGCTTCGGCAACATCGACCGCATCGCCGGAATCCATGGCCTGCTCGACAGCACGCATGACGACGTCATCCATGTCGCGGCGAACTACGCCAACAGCCAGGGCAGCTGGTTCGAGGTACGACTGACGGCGGGCGACGACGACGTGACCTTCGAGAGCGGCGTCACGGGCCGTATCAGCTATGCTCAGGCAAGTTCGGGAATCGTTGACACCGGCGTCTACGCCGACCTCGAACTTGGCAGGGCAACGGGCGTGACAGCGGGACTGCTGAACGAAATCGGCAACCCGTTCCTTATTGTTGCGGTTGTGTACAACTTCAACATCACATCGGCATATTTTACAACATCGACCGATCTCGCCAACGCAACCTCCGGCTACGACGCGTTCAGCGGCGCCATGCGGCTTGTCGGATCGGCCTATAACGACATCCTGTTCGGCGATGCCAATAACAACCGCCTGCGCGGCGGCGCCGGTCTTGACTACATCGATGGCAGGGGCGGCACGGGCGACCGTGCCGAATACACCTCCGCCTCCTCCGGCGTGACGGTCGACCTATCGGCGCAATTTGCCAGCGACGACGGCCAGGGCGGACAGGACATCCTGCTCAACATCGAGCAGGTGTCGGGCGGCCGGTTCAACGACATGATCACGGGCGACGCCAACAACAACGTGCTGCTTGGCCTCGCCGGAGACGACGAGATCCACGGCGGCGGCGGGGCCGACACGATCTATGGCGACCAGGGCGATCCGGATTTCAACGACGGCGGCTTCGGTGGCAACGACCTGCTGTTCGGCGACGCTGGCGACGACACCATCCGGGGTGGCGATGGCCACGACGAGATGCATGGCGGCGCCGATGACGACATCCTGATCGGCGGCGACGGCGCCGACCACATCTACGGTGAGGCCGGCAATGACATCCTCTACAGCGGCAACGACGCCGGCGGGGTAGGACCGACATCGCGCATCGACGACTGGATTGCAGGGCCGGAAATTCTCGACGGCGGCGATGACACGGATGTGTTCTATTACGAGGGCGGGTACGTCATCATGATCGGCGGCGACGGGAGCGACAGCTTCTGGGATGTTCGCCCCGCGGGTGAGGGATACGATCGGTCGGTCATCAGTTACCAGAATGATCCGGCGGGCATCTTCGCGAATCTTACTTCTGGTTCAAGCAACTTCGGGGGCGCGCTTGGCTTCTCCGCATTTGCGCAAAACATTATCGACGGATACGGCTGGAACGATGCACTCGGCGGCATTCCCGACATGGTTCTCGACAGCCAGCACGACGACTTGTTCGAGGTCGGTTACAACGACATCGTCATCGGGCTCACCGGCGGGCAGGACAGTGTCGATGCGAGCGGAGCGAGCAATGTCACGGTGTCCTACGAGTTCCACACTGCCGGCGTGACCGTCGATCTGGGGACCCAATCGGGTCAGGACACCGACAATGCGGCGACCGCCGATACGTTCGCGGGCGTGGCAAACATCGTCGGCACGCATTTGGCCGATTCGCTGACCGGCGACGGTAACGACAACGTGATACAGGGACTTGCGGGCAACGACGCTCTGGATGGCGGCGCCGGGACGATGGACATCGTCAGCTACGAGCACTCCTACGGCGGCGTCGATGCCAACCTGCTGACGGGCCAGACGCTGGACGATGGCTTCGGGGACACCGATACGCTGACCGGCTTCGAAGGCATCTACGGTTCGCATTTCGACGACACGCTGACCGGCGACAGTTTCGCCAACACGATCTCCGGCTTCGGCGGCAACGACACGATCTATGGTGAAGGCGGCGCCGACATCATCTCCGGCGACGGCAACGGAACCTTCCGCGGCAACGACATCATCCATGGCGGGTCGGGCGCCGACATCATCGATTCCGGCGGCACGGAAGCGACGTGGGACGCCATCGACCTCGTCTATGGCGGGCTCGACGGCGACACGATCACCGCGTCGGGCGGGTTCGTCCGCGCACAGGGCGGGCACGGGGCGGATACCTTCAGCTACACCGACAGCGAGACGCTGACGGGCAAGCTTGGCTGGTTCGACGGCTTCATGCTCGACTATTCCGACCAGACGCAGGGCATCATCGCCAACCTGACGACCAGCTTCCACGTCTTCACGCCGAACGGCGTCAACGGCGGCACGGCGGAGACGAGCACCTTCTACATCAAAGACGGCGGCAACTTTGACGACGCCGCCACCAACTTCTCTTCCATCATCGACAGCGGCTTCGACGACACGATCTACGTCGACACCACTTTCCTGGGTCTCAACGGCAATTCGATCGACCTCAGGCTTTCCGGCGGCGACGATACGGTCGTCATTTCCGGCACTCCGCTCGTCACCATCCGTTACCAGTTCGCCAGCGACGGTGGCGACGGCATGACCGGCATTCACGGCGACCTCGAGATCGGCCGCGCAACCGGCCTGACGACCGGACTTATGGATGTGAACAACACTGCCTTCACGACCAGTGTTGCGACGAACGCCAACATCACTTCGGTCAGCTACGCGAGCGCCAACGATCTCGCGATCGCGACCTCGGGCTTCGACTCGTTCCTGGGTACAACGCGGCTCGTCGGCTCGCAGTACAACGACCAGTTGCTCGGTTCCTCCGGAAATGACCGGTTCCGCGGTCTTGCCGGCGACGATTTCATCGACGGGCGCGGCGGCATGGACCGCATCGAGTTCTGGTCCTCGCCCAACGGCGTCGATGTCGACCTGTCGGCCGGCACGGTCGCGAACGACGGCCATGGCGGTACTGATCTGATTCGCAATATTGAAAATGTCATCGGCTCAATTTGGGATGATGATATCACCGGTGATGCTGGTGATAATAATCTGACCGGTGCAGGCGGCGACGATATTCTGCACGGCGGGGCAGGCGATGACCACCTTCTCGGCGATGCTCACGCGCAATATATCGACGGCTATTTCGGCGGGAATGATACGATTTTTGGAGACGCCGGCAACGATGAGTTACGTGGCGGCGAAGGCAACGATTATCTCGACGGCGGCGACGACGACGACGTGCTGGTTGGCGGATACGGCAACGACATCCTCATCGGCGGCGACGGCGGCAGCAACTTCGACATCGTCAACTACTACCTTGAGACCGTTATCTACGCGCAGGCCTACCTCGACCTGCCGATCGGCAATCCGCAGGGGGTGATCGTCGATCTTGCCGCGGCGACCGGCTACGACACCTTCGGCAACGTCGACTTCCTGGTCGGCATCGAGGCGGTGTTCGGCACCCAGTGGGACGACATCCTGATCGGCGGCGGCAACGACGAATTCGAGAGCTTCCGCACCTACTACGGCAACGACTACGTCGACGGCCTGAGCGGCTGGGACCGGCTCGACTACGGCCAGTACGACAACACCCACTTCGTCAACATGGACATCCTCACCGGACTGGCGCAGCTGTACCAGACGGCCAGCCCGTCGACGCCCGTCGCCACGACCACCTTCCAGAACATCAACGACCTGCGCGGAACCGGCGGCGTCGATAGCCTGATGGGCAGCGATAACACCGGCGGGCTGGTGGAACGCTTCGTCGGGCTTGCCGGCGACGATACCTTCGACGGCCGCCAGGGTGAGGACGAGGCGAGCTACCACAACGAGCACAACCACGGCGGATTCCAGGGCATCGTCGTCAGCGCCCATTCCTCGATCTTCGATGCCTTCGAAATCCTCGACACCTTCGGCGACACCGATGCAGCCTTCGACGTCGAGGACATTCGCGGCTCGGTGTTCGCCGACATGATCATCGGCAACAGCCAGGCCAACCGCCTGCGCGGCGAAGCCGGCATCGACGACATCGACGGCAAGGACGGCGACGACATCATCCAGGGCGGCACCGGTGCCGACAGCCTGACCGGCGGCGCCGGTCTGGATACCTTCGTGTGGGAAGCGGGCGATGTCGATGCGGTCGACGTCATCAACGACTTCAACCTCGCGCAGGATCAGCTCGACCTCGCCGGGTTGCTCGACGCCGCCTTCCTTCCGGCCAACACGACCGACTACTTGCAGGCCGTCCAGGCGGGCGGGGATACCACAGTGCGTGTCGACTACGACGGGATGGGAACGGCCTTCGGCTTCGTCGACGTGGCGCTGCTGGCAACCGTATCGGCAGGCAGCATCACGTTCGTCTATGACGACGCCTCCAACACCAGCACGGTGACGATCACCTGATGCGTCAATCGCGCGGCGGGGCCTGAAGGCATGCTGGGGAAAATCTTCCGGGCGCTGTTCAAGCGCAGCCAGCTCGTCCGCCTCGTCGGGCTGGTGCTGCTGGGCGCGATGCTGGCGCTGCGCATTTGGGATCCGGTGCCCGTCGAGGTGCTGCGGCTTAAGGGCTTCGACCTGCTCCAGCGGCTGGCGCCCAACGATAACCCCAACCGCCCGGTGATGATCGTCGACATCGACGAGGCCGCGCTCGCGCGCCATGGCCAGTGGCCGTGGCCGCGCACCGTCGTCGCGGCGCTGATCGACAGGATCGCTGGCGCGGGCGCCGCGGCAATCGGCATCGACATCATCTTCGCCGAGGAGGATCGCACCTCGCCGAAGAACTTCGCCAGCTTCGCGCGCGGCCTCGACCCGGAAACGGTGGCGCGGCTGGAAGTGCTGCCCAGCAACGACGAGGTGCTGGCCGACGCTTTCAGGCGCGCCCGCATGGTGGTGGTCGGCCAGTCCGGCTACCACCGCGACCTGGACCGCGCCACGGTCGAGGTGAAGGGGCCGCCGCTGGCGACGATCGGCAGTGATCCACGTCCCTACATGCTGAAGTACCGCGACCTGCTGCACAACGTGCCCGTGCTGCAGGAAGCGGCCGCCAGCAAGGCGGTGCTGACGGTGAACCCGGACGTCGACGGCATCACGCGCCGCGTGCCGCTTGCGGTGATGGCACGTGGCGAGGTGTTCCCGACGCTATCGGTGGAACTGCTGCGGGTAGTCGGCGGTTCGCGCCCGCTGCTCATCCGCACCGACGAGGCTGGCATTTCATCGGTCGGCGTATCAGGCATCAACATCCCGACCGACGCCAACGGGCGGCTGTGGGTGCGCTTCTCGAAGAGCGACCCCGCCCGCTACGTCTCGGCGGCGGATGTGCTCGCCGGCGACGCGCAGGCACTGGCGCGCCTTGGCAAGCGGGTCGTGCTGATCGGCACGTCGGCGCTTGGTCTCTACGACATCAAGGCGACGCCACTCGATCCCGTGATGCCCGGCGTCGAGATCCACGCACAGCTGATCGAGAACATCTTCACGCGCGAGCACATATTCCGGCCGAACTACACGCTCGCGGCGGAACTGCTCGCGGCCCTGCTTGTGGGGCTGTTCATCATCGTCGCCGTGCCGCTGATGCCGGCGGTCGTGACGCTGCTGTCGGGCACCGCGATCAACTGCGCGATCCTGTTCGGCACCTACTATTTCTTCACCACCGATTCGCTGCTGCTGGACGCCACCTTCCCGCTGATCACCTCGGTGGTGGTGTTCGCGTCGCTGGTGTTCTTCAACTACATCCAGGAAGAATCGCGCAGGCGCGAGATCCGCAGCGCCTTCAGCCAGTACCTGTCGCCCGACGTGGTGGAACAGCTGGCCCGCGACCCCTCCAAGCTGATCCTCGGCGGCGAGACCAAGGAAATGACGATCCTGTTCTCGGACGTGCGCGGCTTCACCTCGATATCGGAGGCCTACAAGGCCTATCCGCAGGAACTCACCCACCTCATCAACCGGCTGCTGACGCCGCTGTCGCGGGTCGTCGTCGACAACGGCGGCACCATCGACAAGTACATGGGCGACAACATCATGGCGTTCTGGAACGCGCCGCTGGAACATGCCGACCATGCCAAGATGGCGCTGTCGGCCGCGCTCGGCATGATCGACGCACAGAATGCCCTCAACGAACAACTCAAGACCGAGACCGCGCCGGACGGCTCGCCGGCAAAGCCGCTCGCCATCGGCGTCGGCCTCAACACCGGCGTCAACGTCGTCGGCAACATGGGCTCGGACCTGCGGTTCGACTACACGGTGCTCGGCGACAATGTGAACCTCGCCTCACGGCTGGAGGGCCAGACCAAGGGTTACGGCGTCGCCATCCTGTTCGGCGCGCGCACCGCGGAACTCGCGGGCGACGACTTCGCGATCATCGAGGTCGATCTCGTCGCGGTGAAGGGCAAGGCGGAACCGGAACGGGTGTTCACCGTCGTCGGCAAGAAGGACGTGACGGATGACGCGGAGTTCCAGTCACTGCGGGAGGATTGCGCGGCCATGCTGGCTCACTACCGCAAGCAGGACTGGAGCGGAGCCGAAAAGGCGATCAAGTCGGCGCGCAAGCATGCCGGCAGGTTCGGCGTCAGCGATCTGCTCGACATCTACGCAACGCGCATCGCGGTGTTCCGCGAAGCGCCGCCGCCCAAGAACTGGGACGGCGTGTTCGTCGCGACCAGCAAGTAGTGATTTTTCTGTTTGTCGCGATTTCGGACGGAAAACCGGTACCCACTTTTCCTGAAATCGCTCTTTGCCCGACCAATCAGCCGAAGGCTGCGATCCGCTTCGCCGTGCCGGGATCGAGGAAGCCGCGCACCGTCGCCGCCGTTTCCTGCGCCATCGCCTGGTCGAGACCGCTGCCGGCACGGCGCGACAGGATGCGCTTGAGGTTCTGCACCGGGCCCGGCGGCAGCGCGGCGATGCGCCGCGCCAGCGCGACCGCGGTGTCCATCAGCTCCTCGTCGGCGACGACTTCGCGCACCAGGCCCCATTCATGCGCCTGGTCGGCGTCGAATTTTTCGCCGAACAGGATCATCTCGCGCGCCCTCGGCAGGCCGACGATGCGCGGCAGCAGTTCGGTGACGCCGCCGGTGACGAACAGGCCCCACGACACTTCGGGAAAGAAGAAGCGCGTGCCCTTCGCCGCGATGGCGAAGTCGCAGTTGATGACCCATTCCAGCCCGCCGCCGACGGCCCAGCCGCGGATGGCGCCGACGACCGGCTTGGCGCCATAGACCATGGCGCGCGTCACGTCCTGGATGCGCTCGACATAGGCCGTGGTGCCGGCCTCGTCGGAGACCTGGCTTTCGAAGTCCTTGAGGTCGTCGCCGGAGCAGAACGCCCTGCCCTCGCCGGTCAGCACGATGGCGCGCACGCCATCGTCGGCGTTGGCGGCATCGAAAGCCGCGACGAGATCGTCGAGCAGTTCGGGCAGGATGGCGTTGAGCCGGTGCGGACGGTTGAGCGAAATCTTCGCAACGCCGTCGCCGAGGCTGGTGCTGATGACCGTATCGCTCATGGCTTGTCCTTCCTGATGACCCGGCGGGTCTTTCCTTCTGTGCGCGGCAGTGTACCGAATGGCACGAGCGTCACCTTGGCGCTCGCCCCCAGTTCGCGCTTGATGCGGGTTTCGAGCGCCGCGGCGAGCGCGTCGCCCGGTGTCTCGCCCTGGGCGGTTTCCCCTTCCACCGGCAGCACGTCGTAGGGCCCCGGCCCGTCGAGCACGATGCGGTATTCGCCCGACAATTCGGCGAACTGGTTGATGACGGCTGCGACCTGCGTCGGGAAGGCATTGATGCCGCGCACCACGACCATGTCGTCGCTGCGCCCGACGACGCGGAAGCGCGGCGCGGTGCGCCCGCAGCGCGCCTTGCCCGTTCCTGTGAGCGTGATGATGTCGCCGGTGCGGAAGCGCACCAGCGGCTGGCACTCGCGGCTGACGTGGGTCAGCACGAGTTCGCCGCGTTCGCCTTCCGCCCAGGGCAGGACGGCGCCAGTCGCCGGTTCGACCAGTTCCGGGTGCAGGATGTCGAGCGCCATGTAGTGCAGGTCGGTATCGACCTCGCTCTGGCCGGCGAAATTGCAGAAAACATCGGAGACGCCGTAGTTGGCGTTGCGCACGCCAAAGCCCCAGGTCGCCTCCAGCCGGGCGCGGAAATCGGAATTGTCGAGGCCGGCCTCGCCGCCGAACAGGCCGAGCTTCAGGTCGAGGTCGCGCGGCTTGAGACTGGGGAAATGCTCGACGATGACGCGCTCCAGAACGGCCGGATAGGACGGCGTGCAGGAAATCGCGGTGATGCCCAGCTCCTGGATCGTACGCACCAGCAATTGCGTGTCGCCGATGCCGAAGGGGATGACCGTGGCGCCCGTCGCCTCCAGCGTCGTGTGGTCGGTGAAGCCGCCCATCCACAGGCGGTAGTTGAGGCAATGCACGACGCGGTGGCCGGGGCCGAGGCCGCCGGCGGCCTGCGCGCGGGCGCCGACGACCGCCGTCTCGTGCGCATCGCGCGCCGACAGGCCCAGATTCATCGCCGTGCCCGTGGTCCCCGAGGTGCGGTGCACCCGCGAGACCTTGTCGGGCGCAGACGCCAGATAATCGCCGAAAGGAGGATGGACGCGCTGGCTGTCGCGCAGCATCTCCTTGGTGGTGAACGGCAGGTCTGCCAGCGCGTCCAGTTTCGCGGGCGGGCGATGCTTGCCCCAGGCGCGGATGTGCAGCGGGGAGTGTGCAGCGACGTAGTCGCGCTGCGCTTCCCACAGGCGCTGGCGATGCGCGGCCAGGGCTGCGAGGTCCTGGAAGTCGGCTCGTTCGATCAGCATCGATCCTCCGGCAGAAATGGGCGGTCGCACAAGCATCGACAGCGCGGGGCGCGCCGGGCATTGCCAAATGTCATTTGCCCCGCCCGGCTGCACCGTCATACTCACCACCAAGCGAAGGAGACAGCAACCCCGACGACGATCGGGAGGTTAGCGGCCATGGCCATCGACAGCAGGAAGGGCTTGATCGCCTGCATTGCGGCGTCGCTCGTCGTGCGGGTCTGGGTGGCGGTGACCTTTCCTGCGCTGAACGAGGAAGCGGAATACTGGGGCTGGTCGCAGCATCTGGCGACGGGCTACCGGGAGGGGCCTCCGATGGTGGCCTGGATGATCGCCGCGTTCGACTGGCTGGGGACCATCCACCGCGAACTCGCGCTGCGCATGGCATCGCTCATCTGCGGGCTAGCGACGCTGGGGCTGGTCCACACGCTGGCAAGACGCCTGTTTGCAAGCGCCGAAGTGGCGCGGCTTTCCCTTCTGCTCGCCTGCGCCATCCCGCTCATGCAGGCCAGCGGCGTGCTGATGGTTCCCGACGCGCCGGCCCTGACGTTCTCGCTCGCCGCCATGACCTTTTTCTGGCTTGCCGTCGAGCGCCAGCGCCCGGTCGACTGGCTCCTCTGCGGCGCGGCGCTGGGCGTGGCCACCATGAGCAAGCTTGGTGCTATCCTCATCCTGCCGGCGTTCATCGTCCATCTCGCCACAAGCACCGCCCATCGCGCCAGCCTGCGGCGGGCGGGGCCCTGGCTTGCCCTGATTGCAGCCATCGCGGTCGCCCTGCCCTTCGCACTGTGGAATGCGGATCATTCCTGGGCGACGATCACGCACGAAATCGCGCAACGAAGCGTGAAAGGCTTCAACGTTGGGCCAATCAAGCTGCTCGAGGCACTGCTCGAACAGGCCCTGGGCACCGCCTTTCTGCTTTTCGTTCCGCTCATCGCCTTCCTGTTCGCGCCGCTGGGCAGCACGCCCGAAAGCTGGCGCGAACCGCTGCGTTTCCTGAAGGTCCAGTCGGGCGTGGTGTTTGCTTTCTTCTTCACCGTCGCGTTAGTGATCGAGGTCCATCCGCAGGATCTGTTGCCGGGCTATCCACCGGCGGTGATCGGAATCGCGGCGATGCTGGTTGCCATGCCGAAGGACCGCGTGTGGCGGTTTACCCGCCGCGCGATCGCGCCCTGCATCGCCCTTTCGCTGGGGATCGGCGTCATCGCAGCGCTCGGGCAAGGCGTGTTCGCGCGGCTCGATGCAGGGCGCTTCGGCAAGGCATTGGGCGAAAAGATCGCGGTCGCCCAGTTGCGCCTGTACGGCTGGCCTGACCTTGGCCGACAATTGTCGGTCCGGCTCAAGGACTATCCCGAAGCCGGCAGGGGCGCCTTCTTCACGTGCCGAAGGCGGCACGCGGCGGCGCTTTCATTTCATCTTCGCGGCACGCCGGTCATCGACCTGACGGCGATCACTCTGCGCGCGCGGGCCGAGGGCGCAGCGCTGCTGGCCGATCGCGAGCTGCAGTCGCTCGACGGCCGCGACGGACTTTATTTCTGCAGCGCGCGGGAGGTCGGCATGGGCAACCTGCACGAAATATTCACCGACATCACGCAACTCGATTCGATCGATGTGCACTATCGTGGAGCCGTGATCGGGACGTTCGAGGTTTCTCGCGCCACGGGACTCAGGCTGAAGGGGTTCGTGCCCGAGCGCTGACTACGCTAGAAGACGCGATCAGCGGGAGACGGTGCGCGTCAGTTCGGCAGCCAGCACACGGAACGGCAAGGCTGCGTAGCGCGCCGCATGGGCCGGCCCGTCCTGCGGCCTAACGAGCCTGGCCGGGCGCGCCTGGAGGATCACGGATGCCGCCTGCTCCGGCACGTCCAGCATACCCTCGATGCTGAAGACAAGCGTCCCGGCGCGCCGGTCCCACTTGCGGGCGCGGACGCGGGCGAGATGGAAGTCCGGCGTGTTGACTTCCAGTTCGATGCGCCGCGCCACAGATGGAACCGGCACCTGGATGACGGCGCGCAGATGCCATGCTCCGCCAACGCGGCCGTCGGCCGGCAATTCAAGGGCGTGCTCGGTCACCAGCGGCGCCGAAACCTGCAAGGGCGGGGCAGCACCGCGACGCACGCGCAGGCAACGGTCGGGCGGCAACGGATCTGCGCGTTGGGACGCGCGTTTTCGCGACTTCTCGACCGCGCGGCGCGCGAGGCGGCCAACGAGGCCTTCGCGTTCGCGCGGGCGCGCCAGCAGGTGGCCGGCGACATGCGCCAGCGGACTTGAACGCGCCGCCTCCTCCAGTGTGGCGACAACACCGGCAGGCACGGGCTGATCACACTGCCCCGCCAGGTAGGCAAGCGCGATTGCCGCGGGCGTTTGCAGCGAACGCGCATCCGCGATCTGCATGAAGAAGTCCCAGTCGAATTCCGGCGCGGACATGAAGGCAACCGCATCGACCATCCAGTCGCTGTGTTCATGCGCGCTGATGCCGCCATGGCCGATGGCGATGGCGAGGCTGTCTTCGGGCGCCGGACAGAGCACGGCATGCCCGTCGAGACGCGCCGGGACGGTACGCCGCCAAAGGGCCTCGTCCTCGCGTTCGCCGCCGTGGCCCGGGTGGAAGGGCGATCCGTGCAAGTCGATATCACCGACGCGGCCACGGTAGAGGTTGAGGCTGCGCATGACGCCGAGGTGGGTCCGCACGTAGTGGGGGCTCGGCCCACCGCGCGGCGTCCAGCCATCGGCGACGAGCACGTCGAAGGCATCGCCCATGCGCCCGCGCGGCACCGCGATGTCGGTGTCCCATCCGGAACGGGCGCGGGCGTTTGATCGGTTCGAGGCGATGCGCGCCGCCCCCTTGATCGCCAGCACCGGCACGCCCTCGGCGACCAGCCGGCCCAATGCCGGCTCCACCTCGCGCCGCCCCATCGCCGCGCGCGACCACAGCATGCGCTGCAACCCGACGAGGCGGGGATAGGCGGCATGGCCGGCAAGGCGTGTGCCGAAGCGGTCCATGACCGCGAAGAGCAAGCGGTGCTCGCGGAAGGTCACCGCATCGATGTCGTTTTCGGCAAGCCAGCGCAAGGCGACGCGCAGGGCCTCATCCTCGTCGGGAACGGTCGCGGCACGGATCAGCTGGTCGTGGGCGCCGATGGGAAAGGCGGAGCGCAGCGTGGGGAGCATGGCGGCGGCAACGGCAGCCAGCATGTTCACGTCTCCCGCGCAGCGGCGCGGCGGCGCAGGATCGCCTGGCGGGCGACGTGCAGGTAGCCACGGTCCCTTTCCTCGTCACGCCCGAACGACAGGGAGCCGGGGTGGACGCGCCGGCAGGCGAGGACCTGCGGCATCATGGCGATGACGAAGCCCGCCTCGCGGACGCGCGCCAGCCAGTCGACGATATCACCGCGCATGCCGGGCGGGTCGATGATTTCGCCGACCGTGTCGAAGACCTCGCGGCGCAGCAGCATCGTCGAGCGCGACCACGCCTCGCGGGTTCCCAGAACCTCGCCGTCGGGGCGGAACAGCTCCATGTTGCAGCAAACGCCGGCGTATCGCGGGTTTGCATCAAGGTGCGCGAACTGACGTTCGATCTTCTCGGGCAACCAGACATCGTCGGCGTCGAGCGAGGCCAGCCAGGGAAATCCGCACGCGGCAAAGCCGGCGCTCGTCGCAGCACCGCAGCCGCGATTTTCCTGGGCGATGACGCGCACCAGAGGGTGGGCCGCTGCCGCAACGGCTGCGGTATCGTCGGTGGAACCGTCGTCGACGACGATGATCTCGCGCGGAGGAACGCTCTGGCCGGCAATCGAGGCAATGCACTCGCCGATCGTCGCGGCGGCATTCCAGGCCGGGATCACGACGCCATAGGCATGCTCAGACATCGCGGCGAACCCCGTCTTCGAAGCCGATGCCGAAGACCTGATCGGGCACGCGCAGTGTCGGATCGGCGCGGCGGCGCTGAATCGAGCGGTGCATGGCGCGCATGAAATGCTTGCGCCCGGTCGCGGTGTCGAGGGTCATGTTGCCGGCATGGCGGCGATAGTAGACCGTGTTGGTTTGCGTCATCACGCAGTTGCGGCTGATCTCGAAGGCGCGGAACAGGAAGTCGGTATCCTCGGCATGCAGGAAGCTTTCGTCGATCCGCCCGACGCGTGGGACGAACGGCCTCGAAAACAGCGCCGCGCTGAAGCTGATGCCACGCAGCCGTTCGACCCGGGCGCCGGCGGAGGGCTCGCGGGTCTGCGGGTCGATGTCGTCTACGAGCGTGACAAACCCGTAGGTGAAGTCGGTGCCGGGATATTCGGCAAAGACCGCCAGGTCGCTGGCCAGGCGGCCGGGCGGCGAGATGTCGTCGGAATCGAGAAACGTCACGAATTCACAATCGTCGGGCAGGTTGTCGAGGCCGATGTTGCGGGCGCGCGCCACGCCGCCGTTTTCGGTGGTCACCATGCGCACCCGGCCATGTTTGCCGGCGATCGCCTCGACCACCTGCGCGGTCGCATCGGTGGAGCCGTCATTGACGACGAGGATGTCGAGATCGCAGGCATCGGACTGCGCCAGCAGGGATTCCAGTGCCGCGCCGATGAAGGTTTCGCGGTTGTAGGCCGGCATGATGATACTGACCTTGGTCACGGCAATGCGTCCAGGAATTGCGCGATGCAGCCCGAGACTTCCGCCGGGTCGCATCCAAGGTCGAGAGAATAGCATGGCAGGGCGCGCACGATATCGGCAAACACGGCGACGCCGCTGTCGCGCTCGCCGGGCATCTGGAACAGGCCGCTGGGCGCCAGCGCAAGCATGGCGCGCGCCCGCGAGACGGGTTCGATACGCGTGGCATGCGCCTCGCCGGCCAGCCGTGGGACGAGGATGGCGCGCACGTCGAGATCGGTCGCGAGCCCCGCTTTGCCGAGTTCACGGCAGGTGAACTCGTACTTGTCCTGCCAGTTGGGACCGGCACCCATGCCGATCGCGTCCGATATTCCCAGCCGCCGCAGCCCGGCCGCATCCTGTTTCAGGGTCTCGAAAACGGGGAAGGCCCGCAGCCTGCCACCGGAGGCATCGACCAGAACGTAGTCGTCGCCGACGCTCTCCAGGCCATGGCACAGACCCGCGACCACCGTGCCGGACTTGCCCGACCCGCCCTTGCCGACGAGCAGCGCGCCGCGACCGGCGAGGCCGAGCGTTCCGGCATGGACGAGGCGCCGTCCGGCATCGGCATGAAACCAGTGCAGGAAGGCGCGCAGCGGCGCCCCGCTCTCCCAGGGTGGCAGGGCGCCGGGCGCGGTTGTCCACTGCACGCCGATGCGCTTCTTCGTGTCGTAGATGTTCCACAGGCGGTGATCGAAACCGTACTCGGCGCGCAGCTGCGTGTCGCGCAACGCCGCCTCGAACGCACGCATGTGGCTGCCCGTCCCGGTGAGCACCGGCGGCGCCGGAAAGCCGTACTGCCCGGCGCTGACCAGCAGCACCGCGGCATCAGACGTTGCGTGGCCGCCCGTGCGGCGCACCGCGAGGCGGACGCGGGAGGCGACGGCGTATGCGGCGTCGGCGCCGTGGACCGAGAGATCGAGGCCGGCGAGCGGCAGCGTTTCCAGCGGGATGCCTTGGTGGATCACCGATGCTGCGGCAGCGATGGCGCCTGCGGCGAATGCCGGCAATGTCTCAAGCGTCACCGCCGCAGCGCCGACGGAGGCCGGGGATTGCATGATGGTCTAGCGCCCGGTGCGGGCGACTGGCCAGCCGGCTTCCTCGGCGGCATCGTGGATCGGGTCGGCGAGGATCAGTTGCGCGAGATCCTCGAAGACCTCGATCGTCGGGTCGCCGCAGACGCCGCGCGCGGCATCGCGCCAGGTGGCGTCCGGTTCGGTCGCGGGTTGCGCGGCATCGGCGACAACCAGTTCGTTCGCCAGCAGCTTGCCGAAGAGGTCGTGATAGGCGGCGGCCCCGCCGTCTGCCTCGCCAAGCACCGCGAGCATGCCCGCGACGTCATGACCGGCGAGGATGCCATCCAGCAGGACGGAGGCCGATGGCGACAGGGCGTAGTAGTTTCCCGTCGCCAGGTTCAGGACGACGTACTCCCCATCGAATTTCTCGAAGGTAATGTCTGCGGAGGCGGTAACATACCGCCCTGAATACTGCGACAAGAGCGAATCTCCCGGCGTTGCAAGGCTCGATGCTTGTACAGGCGCGCCGCCTTGCGGTCCAGTGATTGCACAAGAACGCACTGTGCATCCGCGGCGGATGGGTTGCGCGGGCCGCCAGCAGGCCGGGGGAAGGAATGCCTTCCCCCGGTGCCCGTTGCTACACGCCCATGCAGAGGTACTTGACCTCGAGGTAGTCCTCGACGCCGTACTTGGAGCCTTCGCGGCCGTTGCCGCTTTCCTTCATGCCGCCGAAGGGCGCGACCTCGGTGGAGATGATGCCCTGGTTGATGCCGACGATGCCGAAGTCGAGCGCCTCGGCGACCTTCCAGACGCGCGAGATGTCGCGGCCATAGAAATAGGCGGCCAGGCCGAATTCCGTCTGGTTGGCGAGGCGCACCGCCTCCTCGTCGGTGTCGAAGCGCACGACCGGGGCGACGGGGCCGAAGATCTCTTCCTGGAAGATACGCATGTCGGGCGTCGCACCGGCAACGACGGTCGGCTCGAAGTAGGTGCCGCCAAGCTGGTGGCGCTTGCCGCCGATGGCGACGCGCGCACCCTTGGCCACCGCGTCGCCCAGCAGCTCCTCGACCTTGGACGCGGCATTCTCGTCGATCAGCGGGCCAATCTCGGTGCCGCTGGCAAAGCCGTCGCCGACGTTGAGCTTCTTGACGCGCGCGGCGAGCTTGTCGACGAAGGCATCGTGGATGCCAGCCTGTGCGAACATGCGGTTGGCGCAGACGCAGGTCTGGCCGGCGTTGCGGTACTTCGACGCGATGGCGCCTTCCACGGCGGCATCAAGATCTGCGTCATCGAAGACGATGAAGGGGGCGTTGCCGCCCAGTTCCATCGAGGTGCGCTTCACGGTCTGCGCGCACTGGCTCATCAGCACCTTGCCGATCTCCGTGGAGCCGGTGAAGGAGAGCTTGCGCACGACCGGGTTGGAGGTCAGTTCGCCGCCGATGACACCGGCGGAGCCGGTGACGCAGGACAGCACGCCCCTGGGCAGGCCGGCACGCTCGGCAAGCACGCACAGCGCCAGGGCCGACAGCGGGGTCTGGCTTGCAGGCTTGACGACCATTGTGCAGCCGACGGCGAGCGCCGGACCCGCCTTGCGGGTGATCATTGCGGCGGGGAAGTTCCACGGCGTGATGGCGGCGCATACCCCGATGGGCTGCTTGAGCACGACGATGCGGCGATCGCGGGTGAAGCCGGGGATGGTGTCGCCGTAGATGCGCTTGCCCTCTTCGGCGAACCACTCGATGAAGCTCGCGGCATAGGCAATCTCGCCCTTGGCCTCGGCCAACGGCTTGCCCTGCTCGGCGGTCATCAGCGCACCGAGGTCTTCCTGATTCGCCATGATGAGCTCGAACCACTTGCGCAGCACGGCGGCGCGCTCCTTGCCGGTCCACGAGGCCCAGTCGGCGCGGGCGGCCTCGGCGCCGTTGATGGCAAGCCGGGTCTCCTCGGCCGACAGCGACGGCACCTTGCCGACCAGTTCGCCGGTCGACGGGTTGCTGACATCGATGGTCTTGCCGCTGGCGGCCGCGATCCACTCGCCGTTGACGTAGCAGCGGTCGCGCAAGAGGGAAGCATCACGCAGTTTGAGTTCGGCCATGGATCGTTCCTCCGTGGGATATTGAAGCCGCGGACGTCCGGCGCATTTCCGGCCGATTGACACCGCGGCACACTGGGGATGGTGTTAGCACCTGCACCGGGCCGGTTCCAGCCTCGTTTCGCCTGCGGCGGTGCGCGCCAGCACACCGCGAACGGTCCCCGCGATCCGTACTGAACGCTATTGCGGCGGCCACGAGTTAATATATAAGAATTTTTGAATATGTGATCGACAACCCCGACGCCTCGGGCGATGGCGGGGCAGTACGGACGGGAGAGGTTCGATGAAACGCAGCAAGGACGAAGCTCCCGGCGCGGGCGGTACATTGCCAACCGGCGAGGCGCACATGGGACATGGTCTGCAGCATCTGCCTCTTCCGCTGTTCGCGGCGCCGATGGGCATCGGCGGACTGGGGCTTGCCTGGCGCGAAGCCGGCAAGGTGCTCGGCGCGCCGACCTTCATCGGCGAGGCCCTGCTGGCGCTTGCCGCCGCGATCTGGGTTGTTGTCGCCGCGCTGCACGTGGTCCGCGCCCAGCGTCATCCAGAGGCGATCGGCGGCGACCTGAAGCACCCGGTGCGCGCCGCCTTCGCCGGCGCCATCACCATCGGCGTGATGATCACCGCGGGTGGACTGATCCCCTATTCGCACGGTGCGGCAAGCGGGTTGTGGTTCATCGCCGTCGCCGGTCATCTTGGCATCGGCGCGTGGACGGTGCGGCGTCTGCTGGCGTCGCCGCAGGAGGCCGCGGCGCTGACGCCACCGCTGCTGATCCCGCTGGTCGGCAACATCCTGGCGCCGGTGTTCGGCGCGCGGCTTGGCTACGAGACGTTGTCCTGGATGCTGTTCGGCGTCGGCGCGCTGCTGTGGGCGCTGATCCAGCCGCTGATCCTCAACCGCATCATCAGCGGCCCCGCGCTGCCGGAACGGCTGCGCCCGACGCTGGTGATCCTGCTGGCGCCGCCCGCGGTCGGCGCCATCGCGCTCAACGTGCTAGGCGGCGGCTACGGCCCGGCGGCAACAGCGACGCTCGGGCTGGCGGTCTTCGTGGCGCTGGTGCTGGCGGCGATGGCGCCTGCCTTCGCGCGCATCCCGTTCGCCATGTCGTGGTGGGCGTGGACCTTCCCGAGCGCGGCCTTCACCGTAGCCGTGACGTCCTTCTACCACGCCCATCCGCTGCCCCTGCTCGGCATCGCGTGCTGGGTGCTGCTTGCGCTTGCGAGCGCGATCATCGCCACGGTCGTCATCGCCACGCTGAAGGCTGCGGCAGCGGGCCACCTGCTGCAGCCGGAAGGCTGAACACGCCGGCGGCGTTGCCGCTCCCGCATGCCGGCGCTACGATCCGCGCAGGCAGACGAGAGGAGAATGCGACATGGCGGCCAGCGCTACGGGCATCCTGAACGACAGGGTGGCGATCGTCACCGGAGCCGGATCGGGCATCGGCCAGGCCGGCGCGATCGCGCTGGCGCGCGAGGGCGCGCATGTGGTCGTGCTCGACATGTCGCCGGAGGGCTGCGCGCAGACGCTCGAGTTCATCAAGACGGTCGGCGGCAAGGCCGAGGCGCATGTGCTCGACGTGCGTGACGACGACGCGCTCGCCCAGGCGATCGACGGCACGGCGCGCGAGCACGGCCGCCTCGACATCCTGCACAGCCATGCCGGCATCCAGGTCGCCGGCACGCTTGAACAGGTCGAACCGGCGGGCATGGACGCCTCCTGGCAGGTCAACGTTCGCGCCCACTTCATGGCGGCACGGCTCGCCATGCCGCACATGCGCGCGCAAGGCGGCGGCTCGATCATCGTGACGTCGTCCAACTCCGGCGTCTTCTACGACCACGAGATGATCGCCTACACCACCTCCAAGCACGCGGTGATCGCCATGGTGCGGCAGGTCGCGGTCGACTACGGAAAGTACAACGTGCGGGTGAACGCGCTGTGCCCGGGCTGGGTCGACACGCCGTTCAACGGGCCGTTCATCGAGCAGATGGGCGGGCGCGCGGCGATCGAGGCCTACGTCAAGGAGAAGATCCCGCTGGGGCGCTGGGCGAGCGCCGAGGAAATCGCGGAGTCCATCGTCTACCTCGCCTCCGACAGGTCGGCCTTCATGACCGGCCACGCGCTGGTACTCGACGGCGGCGAAGCGATCTACTGAGCCGACTGACCGGTCAGCCAAAGTCCTTCAGGTACTTGCGGCACAGGTCGACGGTCTGGGCGGTGTATTCGACGCCCATGGACTGCGCGAGTTCCGTCTCCGAGTGGCTGCCGATCCACGCCACCAGCAACAGCCGGCGCAGCATGACGAAGGTCGGGATCTCGTCCTCGTCGGCCTGCGGCAGGTCGATGACGCGACGGTAGCCGATCAGCCAGTGGCGGATGAGGTCAGGCACCTCAGGCAGGTGCTCGTAGAAGGACACCGGGGTCGCGGCGTCGTACATGAACCACGAGAAACCGCAGTCGTCGAAGTCGATGACCTTCACCTCGCTGCCGTCGACCAGCAGGTTGGCAAGGCGCAGGTCGCAGTGAATCAGGCCGAAGCGGTCCCCGGACTGGCCGAAGGCGGCGAGACGCTTGCCGATAAGGTCGACCGTCTCGCCGAACAGCTTCTCCTTGGCCGCGTCCATGCCCATGCCGTCGCGCCAGCGCCCCCAGTGCGGCGTGTCGCCGAGGCTGGTCTCGAAGTTCCACGTCAGGCGCTCGAACCAGGTCGGCCGCTGCCAGCTCCTGACGTGCTGGTGCATGCGCGCGGTGACCTCGCCGAGCACCTCGAAGGGCTTGCGCAGGTCCTCGTTGACGCCGGGCTCGCTGCCGCTCTCCCATTCGTAGACGACGACGTTGCGCGGCCGCGGCAGGGCGGCGTGCGGCACCTTCTGGATCACCTCGCCATCGTGGCCGGGAACCGGCACCGGCGTGGTGACGACGTTCTTGCGGCGCAGGTCGACAAGCCAGGCGATCTCGGAGGCGATCGCGACGTCGGAATGGTAGCCGTCGCGGTGGATGCGCAGCGCCCAGCGGGTGCCGTCGGGCGCCTCGACCTTGTAGGTGGCGTTCTCCGACAGGTTGATGAGGTCGACGGAGCAGCCGGAGGGAAGCGGAAAACTGTCGAGCGCGGCTACGCTGATGTCCGCAAGGATCTCCAGTTGACGCTCATGCGGCAACGCGTCGAAATCGAAGCTGTCGTTCTGCCCGGCCATGTCGCACCCCTCCTCTCCTGCAAACAGCCCGAAAAGGCTATCTGCCAGCCGGGGGTGCGACTTGACAACAGGCAATGGCGAATTGACAGGCCGGTTGCAGCCGCGATCAGGTTTCGCGGCCGCCGATGGCGCCGAGCACGGTCTCGATGCGTTCGCGCGCGCGATGCACGTCGTCCGTCCTGCCCGACAGATAGAGCCGGCCCGCCGCGCCGATCATCTGGCAATCGACGAGGGTCAGTCCGGGGGCCGCCTTCTCCGCCTCGTTGGCGGCGATTGCGGCATAGAGCGCGGGCACCATCTCGAAGATCAGCAGGGTTTCGCCCGGCATGATCATGGATGCCTGCCGGTTGCGGTTCATGATGACCGCGTGCTGGTCGGAAATGTCCTCGATGACATCGGTGTAGAGGATGCTCGGCCTGAGCTGGTCGCCCTCGGTGAGGCCGATACCGTCGAGGATCTTGCTGCCGACCTCAAGCAGCTTGGCGGCATCATCGCCGTGCAGTTCGAGGATACCGAACTGGCGCTCGACGAAGAGGATGCCGGGCTCAAGGTCGGGATCGGCCTTGAGCGCGATGTCGATGACGCGTTCGATCATCAATCCCGGCGCGACCTCCATGATGAGCGCATGCTGGCCGGCGAGCGGGGGATAGCCGCGCGCGCGCGTCGGCGTGCCCATGTAGGCGGCGAACTGCGGCTGCAGGTCCTCGACCGTCAGGTAGACCCGCAGCTCGCCGCGCCGGGCGCCAGCCGCGCCTGCGGCTGGCTTTTCTTGCTTGGCAGCCACCTTGCGCCTCCTTGCGGCAGGATCACTTGCCCGAAGGCGCGGTGAAATGCTTGGAAACGTCGGAGTGGGGCCGCGGGATGACGTGCACGGAGACGAGCTGGCCGACCTGACCGGCGACTTCCGCACCGGCTTCGGTGGCCGCCTTGACCGCACCGACATCGCCGTTGATGACCACGGCGACCAGGCCGTCGCCCACTTCCTCGCGGCCGATGATGGTGACGTTGGCCGCCTTGACCATGGCGTCGGCGGCGGCGAGTGCGGCCACGTAGCCCTTGGTTTCGATCATACCGATTGCGTTGCTGGACATCTCTCCCTCCTTTCAGGGTGATCTACTTGGATTTTCCGGCGGGCACGGACGCCTCGTCGACGATGCCGATGACCAGCGCGTCGATAGGGGGCGGCTTGCCCGGGAACCAGGCCGCAGCGACGGACCCCGTCGCCACGATGACACGTTCGCCTTCGCCGCAACCCAGCGGATCGAAGACAAGAAGATGGCTGGAGGACCCGTCGACGACGACGTCGAGAATGGTCCCCGCGGGCATTTCACTGACCCGCTTGGTCGACCAGATGCGGCCCGTCACGGTTGCGCACAGCATCAGCGTTTCCTTTCGATTTTCAGGCCCAGCGCGCGGGCCCGGTCGCGCGCCAGCGGCGTGATCACTGCGTCGGGCGCAAGCATCACGCTGCCGGCCCCGGCGCACTTGTTGATCTTCGCCTCGGTCACCGTGCCGTCCAGCACGACGCTCGCGCCGGCAGGCGCAACGGCGGCAGGCGTGGCGGCCTGCGCTGCCGGCTTGTGGCTGGCCGCGAGCGTGAACTTCAACTGGCCGGAGCGCAACGCGGCAGCGCTTGCCGGGTTGTCCATCAGGGCAACCAGCCGGCGCACGAAGCCGGCGAGATCGGCATCGCTGGCGATCGCCACGGTTTCCGTGGCAGACCTTGCCGGTGCCGCGGTAGCGGGCTTGCGCGCCGCCTGCCCGGCGCCGCCGGCGCGGCCGGCGAGCGCCTCGCGCAACACGTCACGCACCATGGCTCTCAGTTCGGCATCGCTCATGCCACCATCTCCAGCGCATCGCAGGCGGCACTGGCTGCCGCGCGGATCTCGGATTCGGTGCCCGACAGGTAGAGCCTGCCGGTGGCGCCGATCATGCGGTAGTCGACGATCTTGATGTTGGCCGCCTTCTCCGCCTCGTTGCAGGCGAGGATCGCGTAGGCCGCCGGCTGGGTCTCCAGCACGAACAGGGTCTCGCCGGCGAGGATCATCGAACCGAGCTTGTTGCGGTTGATGAGGAAGGCGTGCAGCGGATCGATGCGGGTGACGATCTTGGAAGCCAGGATCTCCGGACGCATGGCGTCGGCCGCCGTCACGTCGAGGGCGCGCAGCACGGAATCGGCCGCAGCCTTCACCGCCGACGTCGATCGCGAGTGGAACTCCAGGTAGCCGAACTGGCGCTCGACGACGAGGATGCCGCCCTGCACCTCGGATTCCTTCAGCGCGGTGTCGGTCAGCGGCTCGATGTCGAGGCCGGGCGCGACCTCGATGATCTGGGCAGCCATGCCGGTGCGCGGCAGCGAGCCGCGGATCCATGTACCGAGATAGCACATGGTCTGCGCCTGCAGCTGGTCGATGAAGATGAAGGAGCGCAGGGTTGCCATGGGTGCCTCAGGCCGCGAGTACGGCGTTCAGTTCTTCCAGGATGATCTTGCGCAGTTCCTGGCGCATCGCGTCGGCGTCGAGGCCGCCGCTGTGCAGCTGCAGCTGCGGCTGGACGACGGGGCCCGCAGCCGCGCGCGGCAGGTTGAGCGGGTCGCGCCCCTCGAAGGCGCCGAAGGAGACGCTGGCCTCCTTGTTGTAGGCGATGCGCGCGAACTGCACGAAATGGTGCGGGGTCAGGTTGTCGCCGATCGAGGAACCGCCGGCAAAACCGGTGCCGATGGTCATCGACGGGCCGAGATTGGTCTCGAAGCCCGAAGCGCCCAGCGAGCAGCCGGCGTTGACCGCGATGCGCAGCGCGGGAACGGCGGCGGCGAAGGCGAGGATGTTGTTCTCGTCGTTGGAGTGGGCGGCCGCCGAATGCCCCCGGCCCGTCTTGCGCATCATCGAGCGGGCGCAGGAAACGGCCTGGTCGATGCCGCCGACGCGGGCGAAGGCGAGCACCGGGCAGAGCTTCTCGCGCACCAGCTTTTCCTCCGGCTGGACGAGGTCGACCGGGGTGACGAGGATCTTGGCGCCGTTGGCGGAAAAACCCGCCTCGCGGGCGATCCAGCCTGCGTCCTTGCCGATCACCGCGCCGTTGAAGCCCGTATCGGTGAACAGCAGCTTGCGGACCTTCGCCGTTTCCTCGGGCGTGCAGATATGCGCCTTGCACGCCTTCATCTCGGCGAGCAGCCTGTCGGCGATCGCCTCGAAGGCGAGCACGACGGACTCGTTGGTGCACAGGATCGAGTTGTCGAAGCTCTTGGAGGCGACGATGCGTTGCGCTGCGAGCTTGATGTCGGAGGTGCCGTCGACCAACACCGGGGCGTTGCCAGGGCCGACGCCAAGCGCGGGATTGCCGGAGCGGTAGGCGGCCTTGACGACGGCGGGGCCGCCGGTGGCGACGATGAGGTCGACGCGCTCATCGCTCATCAGGTACTCGATCAGCGGGATGGTCGGCTCCTCGATGACCTGGATGGCGCCATCGGGCGCGCCGGCGGCCTTCGCCGCCTCGGCGAGCGTGTTGGCGGCATCGACGCAGACCTCTTTCGCGCCGGGGTGCGGGCACAGCAGGACGGCGTTGCGCGTCATCAGCGACAGCAGCGTCTTGAAGAACACGGTGGCGACCGGGTTGGTCACCGGCACCAGCGCCAGCACGACGCCGGCGGGACGCGGCAATTCGACCATCTTGCGCGACGCATCGATGCGCGGGGTGACGAAGTCCTCGTCGCGGTAGAGATCGACGACGCCCTTCGAGCAGGCCTCGTTCTTCATGATCTTGTGCTCGACGACGCCGTAGCCGGTCTCGCGCACGGCCCATTCGGCGTAGTGGCGCGCCTTGGCATGGCCGGCTGCGGCAACCGCATCGACGATGCGGGCAATGTCGGCGCGGCCTGTCCTGGCCAGCTTGGCGGCGGCCCAGCGCGCGCCGTCGAGCTTCATGGACGCGGTCTGCCGGATGACGTCCGGCACTACCAGCAACGGCTTGTTCGCGGTCTCAACCATCACTCAAGTCCCTCCCCGCTTCACGCGGCCTTCGGCAACTGACGCAACAGTTCGCGCGCCCGCGGCATCGCGGCGTCGAACCGGTCGAGGATTTCCTGGCACATGTCGGCGCTCAGCAGGACGCCGGGCTTGAACTGCAGCACGCGCTTGTCGAGCGAGGAGAAGATCGCCCACACGCCGTGCTCGTAGAGCGCCCGCGACACCGAGACCGCCCCTTCCGGGTGGTCGAACTCGAGGCCGAGAACGACGCCCTTCTGGCGCACGCCGACGAAGATGTCGGAGTGGCGCTGCATCATCTCGGCCATGCCCTCGGCGAAGAAGCGCGTCACCGAATGCACATTGGAGACAAGCTCGGGGCGCTGCAGCATCTCCATCACCTTGTAGGCGACGATGCAGCCGAGCTCGGCACCGCCGGAGGTGGAGATGTGCGCGGCGCCGTCCTCGTTGAGCCAGCCGCCGCATTTCTCGTTCACCACCGCCGCGCTGATCGGGTAGATGCCGCCGCCCAGCCCCTTGGCGGTGACGAAGATGTCCGGCTCGACGCCGTAGGTCTGGAAGCCCCACATCTCGCCGGTGCGCATCAGGCCGGTCTGCACCTCGTCGGCGATGTACATGGTGCCATGCTTCTCGCACAGCGCCTTGCACGCGTTGAGGTAGCCCTCGTTGGGCATCGGGAAGCCGTAGGTCGCGGGAATCGTCTCCATGATGAGGGCGGCGACATCGCGGCCCGCGAGCACGCGCTCCATGGCGGCGATGTCGTTGAACGGCACCTGGACGAACTCGTCGGGCCGGTCGGCGAGGAAGATCTTGGTGAAGCGCTCGTCGCCGGTCGCAACCGACAGGCCGGAATGGCCGTGGTAGCCCTTGATGATGGAGACGATCTTGCGCCGCTTGGTGGCGTATCGCGCGCTCTTCAGCGCGATCTCGACGGCCTCCGCGCCGCCGGCACCGAAGATGGCGTATTTCATGCCCGGCGCCGACTTCACCAGCGCTTCCGACAGCGCGGCGCGCGCGACCGACGGGAACCAGTGGTTGCCCATGTCGAAGTAGTCGAGCGCACCCTTCAGCGTCTCGACGATCTCGGGATGGCGATGGCCGAAATTGTAGGTGCCGCCGTTGAGATGCAGGTCGATCAGGCGGCGTCCGGACATGTCGTAGAGGCAATAGCCCTCGCGCCTGTCGATAACCAGGTCGACGCCGACATCCTGCCAGAACTTGGTCTTGTCCGGATTCCAGAACCGGATCGCCTTGACGAACAGGTCCTGCTTGTCCTCGAAGCGGAACAGGCCGTAATCGAACATGGGAGCCTCTTTGATCGACTTGCCAATTTTTATGACCGTATCGCAACATTGAAATGTTGTAAAGTGGGCATTTCATGTTGTTCATCGGTCATGGTTTGACTATCCTTGTTGGAATCCGGTCAAATGCATGTGGCTTGATGCGCAATGCGCGGGCCAGCCACGGAAGGGGCGGTGCGGGGACAATGGACGGCGAGACGCCACGGCGCAGCGGCAAGAGCGGACGGCAGGAGCAGATCATCGCCGACCTGCGGCTCTATCCCGCCATGCGCGTCGGAGAGCTGGCCGAGCGGCTCGGCGTTTCCTCGGAAACGATCCGGCGCGACCTTGCAGAACTCGACGAGCGCGGCCTCATCAACCGCACCTACGGCGGCGCCATGCGCCCGGTGGTCTACGAACCGGGGCTTGCCGAGCGCGAGGGACTGATGGTTCCCGAACGCCAGCGCATCGCGGCTGCCGCGGTTGCCGGCATCGAGGCCAACGACATCCTGATGATCGGCGGCGGCGCGACGACGTTGCATTTCGCGCACCGGCTGGCGGCGGTTCAACAACCCCTGACCGTCATCACGCACGCCTTCTCGATCGCGCTGGCGCTGTCGGTCAATCCGCTCATCAGGATCCTGATGCTGCCGGGACAGTACGACGGACGCGAGGGCCTGATCCATGGCGCCGACACGATCGACGCATTGCAGCGCTTCCGCGCCAACGTCGCCGTGCTGGGAGCGTCGGGCCTGACGGTGGAAGGACCCAACGACGCGGCGATGGGCCCCGGCCTGACCTATGGCGCGATGATGCGCCGTTCGGCACGCACGCTGGTGCTTGCCGACCACAGCAAGTTCAACCGCCCTTCCCTCACCGTTTACGGCCCCTGGAACCCGGCCATCACGCTCATCACCGACATGCAGCCTGACGGAGAACTGGCCGAGGCGATGGCATCGGCGGGCGCCGGCGTGGAGATCGCATGATGGGGCACAGCCGGCACATCGCCTTGCCTGCAATGGCTGGCACGTGCAACACTCCGCCAAATTCCGGCCGGAAAGGCCGGCGAACGAGGCCGCAATGGCCCGTTGAGGGGTGCAGGGGCGGTTGATGAGCGAACTCGCCATGCAGGCGCGCGGCGGCGCGAGTGTGGAGCCGGCCATCCTGGCGGCGGCGGCGACCGGTATCGTCACGTTCATCGAGCGCCACGGCGGCGACATCGACAGCATCTTCGGAAACTCGGGCATCTCGCCGGAGATGGCCGGCGAGACAACGCTGAAGCTGCGTCTGTCGGATTTCTGCACGCTGTTCGAGCAGGCCTCCAAGCGCACCAGGTTCGACAATTTCGGGCTGTGGTTCGGCAACCAGTTCCAGCCGCGCGACCTTGGCCTGTGGGGCTACGCGGCGGTGTCCTCGCCGACGCTGGGCAGCGCGCTTGAAAACCTGGTCGGCCTGTTCGGTTATCATCAGGAGCAGTCGTCGATGCGGCTGGGGCGGGCGAAGAACGGCCTGATGGCGCTGCAATACCGCATCGAGGCGCCCGACATCATGCAGCGGCGCCAGGACGCCGAACTGTCGCTCGGCATGTTCCTCAACGTGATGCGCGAGGCGCTCGGCTCGGGCTGGACGCCGGAGGAAGTGCATCTGGAGCATGCCCGCCCGGTCGATTGCGACGAACACGAGCGCGCCTTCGGCGCGCCGGTCTATTTCGCGCAGCCTTACAACGCGCTGCTGTTTCGCAGCGAATTGCTTCAACGGCCGATGCCGCACGGCGACCCGAAGCTGATGGCGCTGATGCGCATCTGCCTGCAGCAACTCGGCGAACGCAAGGACCGCCCAGCGGAGCTGAGCGACCGGGTGCGCGCGGCGGTGCGGGCGCGGCTTCCCGAGGGCTATCCCTCGCTTGAGAGCGTGGCCGACGAGTTGCGCATGTCGACGGGGGCGATCCAGCGCGGGCTTGCCCAGCAGGGCACCTCGTTCAAGGACATCGTGGAGCGCACGCGCCGGGAAATGGCGCTGACCTATCTGGGCCAGCGCCATCTGCCGATTTCGGAGATTTCTTTCCTGCTCGGCTATTCCGAGCTGTCGGCCTTCTCGCGCGCCGTGCGGCGCTGGTCGGGCACTTCGCCCAGCACGCTGCGCGACACGCTGCTGGCGGGTTAACCGCCTGAAGCGGTTTTCGTCCGACGTGAAACACGCAAACCGCGTCAGCCTTTGTCTTGTCGCGCTTTTTGTCCGAAAACCGCTTCACGCTTTTCGGTAAAGCGCTCTACTCCAGCGCCTCCAGCGATTCAGGCAGGATCTGGCCGCCGTCGACGATGATCGTCTGGCCAGTGATGTAGTTGGCTTCCTTGGACGCCAGGAACAATGCCGCATTGCCGATGTCCTCGACGATGCCGAGTTTCTTCAGCGGGATGGAAGCGGCCATGGTGGCGAGGTAGTCGTCGCCAAGTCCCTCAAGCCCTTCGGTGATGATGTTGCCGGGCAGCACCGCGTTCATGGTGATGCCGAACTTGGCAAGCTCTATGCAGGCGGTGCGCATGAAGCCGAGCTGGCCGGACTTCGAGGCGCCGTAGTGTGACCAGCCGGGGAAGCCGGTGACCGGCCCGGTGATCGACGAGGTCAGCACGACGCGGCCCTGGTCGGACTTCTTGAGGTATGGCAGGCAGGCCTTCACCGACAGGAAGTTGCCGCGCAGGTTGGTGCCCATGACGAGGTCCCACTCTGCGGGGTCCATGTCCTCGATCTTGGTCTGCGGATAGACGCCGGCGTTGGCGCACAGGATGTCGATGCCGCCGAAGGCGTCGGCTGCGGCCTTCGCCATGGCCTGCGACTGGTCCCAGTCGGCGACGTCGGCGGCGAAAGAAATCGCTCCGTTGCCGATTTCCTTTGCCGCGGCGGCAGCGGCATCGCCGTTGCGACCGACCAGCATGACCTTCGCGCCCTGGTTGGCGAAGACCCGCGCGATGCCCTTGCCGATGCCCTTGCTGGCGCCGGTGACGATGACGGATCTGCCTGAAATGGATGTCAGCATCGATTACCTCCCCTTTTCGGTCTTCGTGTTGGGCCTGCCTGGCGCAGGTTATTCGTCGTTCGTGGCCATACGGGCGCGGCGGCGCGCGCCGAGCGCCATCCAGACCAGGTAGATCACGAGGATCAGGATCGCCGCGCCCGACATGGTCAGCGTTCCCAGCGTCGGCACCATCGGCGTGTAGCCGGAGACCATCTTGGCGTAGAGCCATTCCGGCACGGTCTGGTCGGCGCCGGTGGTGAACAGCGACAGCGGAAAGTTGCCCCACGACAACAGGAAGGCGAAGGTGCCGCCGGAAATGATGCCGGGCGACAGGATCGGCAGGGTGACCTCGCGCAGCACCTGCCAGCGGGTGGCGCCGAGATCGAAGGCGGCCTCCTCCAGCGCCGGATCGAAGCTGTAGACCTGGATCGACATGATGAGGATGACGATCGGCACGATCCAGATCATGTGCGCGAACACCGCCGTCTGCCAGCTGGTGGTGACGTCGAGCACCGAGAACCACAGCAGCAACGCAAGCCCGAGAACGGCCTGCGGGAAGAAGATCGGCAGCAGCACCAGGCGCTGATAGAGCTTGCGCCCCTTCCAGTCGTAGCGGGCAAAGGCGAGTGCGCCGAAGAAGGCGAGCAGGACGGAAAAGACCGTCACCAGGGCGGCGACGCTGAGCGAGGTCCACAGCAGGTCGCGCACCGACAGCGACTCGAAGGTCTTGGTGTACCACTCGGTCGTCCAGCGCGAGATGGGGAAGCGGAAGTAGCGCTGCTTGGAGAAGGACGCGAGCGCGACCGCCACCATGGGGATGTAGAGGAACGCGATCACCGTCACCGTCCAGATGACGATGAGGGACCTTGTCGTGCGGCTGCTCTGGCTGGCGCTCATGGCATCACCGCCGCCCGATGATCTGGTCGAGATCGATGCGCCGGAACAAGGCGAACACGATCAGGCCCGACAGGCCGATCAGCAGCACCGAGAGCACCGAGCCCTTGGGCCAGTTCTGCGCGAAGGTGAAGGCGGATTCGATGTCGTCGGCGATCATGACGATCGCCTGGCCGCCGAGGATCTTCGATTCCGCCAGCGAACCGAGCGCCAGGATGAAGGTCAGGATGCCGCCGATCAGGATACCCGGCATCGACAGCGGCAATTCGATCTCGCGGAAGATCTGCCAGCGGCTGGCTCCGAGATCGGAAGCCGCCTCCTTGAGCGTGTCCGGCACCATCGAGATGCCGATGACCAGCGGGAACAGCATGAACGGCAGGTAGACGTAGACCAGCCCCAGAACGATTGCCGGAACCGAGTAGAGCGGGCCGGAGGCGGAGGCGCCGAACAGCGTCTGCAGCGAGCCGTCGAGGATGCCGTTCTTGACCAGCACGAGCACCCAGCCGAACAGGCGGATGTTCTCCGAGATCAGCAGCGGCACGGCGATCAGTACGGTGACGAGATTGGCCCATTTGCCGAACAGCCTGGCCATGCCGTAGGCGACGGGGTAGCAGATCGGAAAGAGCAGCAGCACGGTCAGCGCCGCCAGGCTGACCGACCAGGCGAAGGAGATGTAGTAGCTCTCCGAAACCACGGAGACGTAGTTTTCCAGCGTCGGGGCCTGCAGCAGCGAGAAGCTGCGCGCCGGCATGAAGCTGTAGCCGAAGACCATCACCAGCGGCCCGGCAAAGCCCAGCAGCAGAAAGATCGCCGCCGGCAGCGCCGCGAGGACGCCGGGCTGACGCAGCCAACTCACCTGATCGTTTGCCGATGCGCTCATGGTCTATTCGCTCACCAGGATGGAATCCGCCGGCTGCCAGCCGATCGTCACCTTGTCGTCGACATGGCCCTCGTAGGGGTCGTCCTGCAGCCGCTCGACGAGCCAGTGTTCGTCGCGCGCATCGCTGCGCACCTGGTACTGGATGCGCGAGCCCAGCGCATAGTCGTTGAAGACCACGCCCTTCACCTTGTTCTTCAGTTTCTCGGCCGCCTTGCCGATCTTCATGACCTCCGGACGGATGATGAGGAAGCCCGTCTCGAAGCCTGCCGGCATGCCCGGCACCTGGAAGGTCGATCCATCCGCGGTTGCGCGCACGGTGCGCGCGCTGGCCTTCTCCACGGCGATGGTGTTCACCTCGCCCATGAACTGGGCGACGAACTTGTTGACCGGCCGGTTGTAGATTTCCTGCGGGCTGCCGACCTGGACGATGCCGCCGTCGCGCATGATGGCGATGCGGTCCGACATCACCATCGCCTCTTCCAGCGAATGGGTGATGTAGACGAAGGTCTTGCCGGTTTCCTTGTGGATGTCCTTCAGTTCCTTTTCCAGCGTCTTGCGCAGGCGGAAGTCGAGCGCCGACAGCGGTTCGTCGAAGAACAGGATCTGCGGGTCGAAGGCGAGCGCGCGTGCCAGCGCGATGCGCTGGCGCTCGCCGCCGGAACACTGGTTGACGCCCTTGTCGTAGTACTCCACCGGCAGGCGCAGCTGGGCGAGCAACTCCTCGGCCCTGCGGCGGCGGCGGATCGGGTCGACACCGGCGATCTTCAGAGAGAACTCGATATTCTCGCCGACCGACTTGTGCGGAAACAGCGCCAGCGACTGGAACACCATGCATGTCGGCCGCTTGTTGGCCGGCACGTCGTTGAGCACCTTGCCCTGCAGGCGCATCTCGCCGCCGGTCGGGCGTTCCATCCCGACCAGCATGCGGATCATCGTCGTCTTGCCGGAGCCGGAGGGGCCCACAAGCGTGAAGAACTCGCCTTCCCGGATCTTCAGGCTGATGTCACGCACAGCCGTGAAGCTGCCGAACTTCTTCGTGATGCCGTCCAGCTCCAGAAATGCCGAACCGTCTTCGCTCATGGTCCCTCCGCAAATACTCCGCTCACTCTACTCCACGGCGCCGCAGGCGCGCGGGATCAACCCTCGCGCTCGCGCTTGGCCGCCGAGTACAGCTCGTACATCTCCGCGTAGTCCGGGTTGATGTCGTAGTCGACCGAGTTGGCCATCTCCTGCTCCAGGGTGTCCCACTGGATCGCGTCGAGCTCGTCGGCGTCGAAGGAGGCCAGCACATCCTTGTCGCCCATCTGGGTAACCGGGTTGTAGGTCCCTTCGGCGAACGCCACCTTCTTGGAGACGTCGGGGCGCTGGACATAGGCGAGGAATTCCTCGGCGAGCGGAGACGGATCGGGGTTGTTCACCACCGAGGTGAGTTCGATCCAGACGATGCCGCCCTTGCCATCCATCGGACCGGAATTCGGCGTGATGCCACGCACGTTCTTGGCGCCATCGAAGCGCGCCGGCGAGGCCGTGTAGGTGCCGCCGGTGAAGTAGGCGTCGATCTCGCCGTTGATGAGCGCGAGGTTCATCTGCACGAGGTCGTCGGTGAGGTTCTTGGCGCCGTTGAAGATCTGCTTCGCCATCTCGCCGAACTTCGTCATCTCCTCCTTCGTGTGCTTCTTGAAGGGGTGAATGTCGGCGGCCACGCACATGTGGTAGATGTTCCAGTTGTCGTACGTGAGGATGCCGTATTTGCCCTTCATCGCCGGGTCGAGGAACAGCTTGAAGCCCTGATCTTCGGCCGTCGCCTGGCTGATCTTGTCGGTGTTGACCACGAAGTTGAACGGTCCGAACCGCTGCGTCATGCCGAGCAGTTCCTTGCCTTCCTTGTCCATCGCCCACGGATAAGGCGGATGGAACTGGGTCATCATCTTCTCATAGTAGGGCTCGAAGCGATCGCGCGGGATCGGCTTGATGAGCCCTTCCGGGTACATCATCTCGCGCGCCCAGGGATTGTTGAGGTTGATGAGGTCCCAGACCTTCGTCTCGCCGGCCCGCAGGCGGTTTACCGCGTCGGGGTCCGACGTCAGGCCCTCGGCGCGCACGGTGGCGGCGAATTCCTTGCGGAACGGGTCGAGCACGTCGTCGGAGTTGTAGCCCTCCCAGCAATAGATGTTCAGTTCCTTGTCGCGCGCGGCATAGCCGAGCGTGGGAACCGAGGACGCCGCGGCCGCGGCTGCCCATACGCCTGTCTGCTGCAGAAAATTGCGCCTGTTCATGCGAAACATGTTCTGCTCCCTTCCTTCTCTCTCTGGCCGTCTGGCCCTGGGCCCGAGCCCGCTGGCCGCCGGGGTTTTCCTAGCAAGACCCATGCCGGATTTTCTCTGTGCACGGAATTCCGAAGACCTGAACCGGGGACGAGATTTGATGGTGGCGCAAACCGCAAATGGCGAGCTTGACCGGAGACGGACGAGACTTGACACCCGCTGCGGCGCACCGCGCACCCATCATTACTGACCCATCATCCCCTTCAGTTCGTCGCTAGACATCACATGACAATAGATCATGTTTAGAATCTCAAGCTCCTTGTCGTGCAATTCCTGCGATCCCGCAGCACAACAATCCTCAAGTACTATGACGTTGAAACTCTCGTCGGCGAGGCTGCGAACCGTCGAGGAGACGCACTGGTCGGTGAAGATGCCGCAGCACACGACGTTCCTGATGCCGATGTTGTGCAGGATGAGGCGCAGGTTGGTTCCCGTCAGCGCGGAGTCCGTCGTCTTGATGATGCAGATTTCATCACCCACTGGCTGAAGTTCGGGCACCAGTTGGGAGGGGTGCTGATCCTTGGGCAGCAGCAGGTTGTTCCAGCCGGGCATCTTCTGCGACAGCGAGCGCTCGCGCCCGTCGAGCGTGTAGGTGGCGATGCGCGCGAAGATGCATTCCATGCCGGCCTTGCGGCAGTCGGCGAGCAGGGCCGCGGTGCGCGGGATGACCTGGGTGTTCATGCGATCGTGGAAGGGCGTCCAGGCGTCGTAGCTTGCAAGCTCCGCGCCGCTCAGCCCGGATCGGTCCGGCCGTTCCAGGTAGGTGTTCTGCACGTCGATGACGAGCAGCGCGGTTTGCGCCGGCTTCAGGTCCATGTCGTCGGGTTCGGGCGCGCCCTGGTAGTAGATCGAGCGGTAGGCGGTTTTCCAGCTCATCGGCATCCTCTTTCGGTGTCGTCGATAACTCAGTAGCGGAAGGTGAACAGCCCGCGGCGTTCATAGACCTCGGCGGCCTCCTCGACGAAGGCGGCCATGCGTTCTGCGCCATGGTCGCGGCGTAGCCGCTCGGCAGCGTCCAGCAGCGTCTGGCGGTCCTTCGCGCGGCCGGGGCGGAGCAGCTCGTAGGTCTGCATGATGACGGTCTGCGGCACGCGGGAAAGCTCGGCGCCGCGGCGGAAGTTGCCGGCAAGCGCCGCGCGACCTGCGGCCTCGGCAATTTCGGCCTGCGCGTTGAGGGCATCGGCGGTGATGCGCAGGTCGTCCATTTCGACCTTGCCGGCGATGACCGCGTCGAGCGTGATGTCATCGAGGCTGAGGCCGCGCGCGCCCTTCACCTCGCCTGGCTGCGTCTGCGCCAACGGATAGTCGGCGATGTCCAGCTTGCGGCTCATGCGCCGGCCCTCCCCTTGCCCCTGATGAATTCGACGGCGACGTCCTCGGGCGCGGCGCCGTCGCGCGTCAGCCCGGTCTCGATGGCGTAGATCAGGGCGACGCGGGCGTGGAAGCGCGCGCCCAACGCCTCGCCGCGAGTCGGCACAACGACCGGCTCGACGTCCAGTCCCTTCGCATAGCGCACCGCGTTGCGGCCGAAACCGCGATAGTGGTCCAGCGTGGTGATCGGTGCGTTGGAGAACAGTTCCAGGTTGTTGTGCGGCAGGCGGTCGCGGTGGTGGATCACCGCGGTGCCCTTGGCCTGCAGACCGATGCCGACGCCGGAGCCGGCAAGGCCCGCCGCGCTGAGGCCGAGGAACGAGGTGTCCGCCGTGTGCAGAAACCGCACGAAGCGCACGCTGCCGCCTTCTTCCACGATGCCGTCGCCGAGCGCGCGCAGCACGTCGGCGAGCGAATGGCCGGCGAGCGTGCGGAACAGTTGCGTGCCGAAGGCGGGGCTCAGCCCCACGACGATCTCGTGCGCGTCGCTGCCGCGTTGCGCCGGCCCCATGTTGCGATAGGCGATGCGCCCGCTCTCGGCCTTCTCGAAGGTCGCCTCGGCGCGCAACACCTCGCGCTGGTCGAGTTCGCCGCGGATGGCGCAGATCTCGGCGCGGCGCGCCTCGCTCAGCCGGTAGCCGGAGCCCGGCCCGTCGTAGCGGTTGGGGTCGTTGATCGCCGAGATCACCTTGCCGTCGCGGATGACGGCGGAGGTCTGCAGGTAGTCGCCGGACAGGCGCAGCTTGACGAGGAAGAGCAGGTTCTCGGCCTCCTCCACGAAGCCACGCTTGTGCAGGGCGCGGATGACATCGAGCACGGTGATGGCACGCCCGGAGATTGCCGCGCTGATCTTGCTGACGTCGCCGGGCAGGTAGCTGCGCGTGTCGTCCGACCCCGACGCGACGACGACGGAGCCTTTCATGTCCGCGTCCGGGCTGCCGAGGTCCAGTTCCTCGAAGACGGCGGCAATGGCATCGACGGCTTGTTTGCGGATCGCCAGCAACTCGTCCTCGCTGCGCGGGGTCAGCCCGCCGTCGGCCTCGAAGTCGCGCTGCAGGACGAGGTAGTCCTCCAGTTCCTCGCCATTGAAGGACGACGGGTTGAAGGAGTTGTCGTACTTCAGGATCGAGCCGAAGCCCGAGCAGATGAGATCGGACCCGGCGATCAGGAAGGGCAGGATCTTGGCGCCGATGCGGATCTCCGATTCCGATGAGCGTGCGTCGTTGCCCGAAGCGCACTCCAGATCGAGCCAGACGGCGATCAGGTTTTCCGCCATCAACTCGCGCACGCCGCCGGGGATGGCAGACGCCAGCGGGGCGCCGTCGATGCCGCCGTTCTGGGTGCCCTGCACGCCCATGGCGCGCTGCATGCACAGGCAACGTGCTTCCAGGTAGAGCAGCGACTTGGCCTCGTGGAAGCCCATCAGCAGTTCGGCCGCCGCGCCCGAGGTGCAGCGCATCTTGATGCCGCGCGAGGCATAGGCCGCGGCGAGGAACGCCTTCGACCACGGCGTGTCGTCGCCATCGATGAAGGACTTCTCGGTGCCGTAGACCGACACCGTCTCGGCATAGGAGGTGAAGCCCGCCATGCCGATCTGCAGTTCCTCGGCCTCCTCGCTGGAACACTGGAACAGGGTGCCGGCACGCCCGACGCTGGAGCCGATGCAGCAGGCGAGCGCGTTCGACCAGGAATTGCGCGAGACGCGCATCGTCGTCTCGATCTCGTCGAATCCGAAGGCGACCGCGACGGCGGCATCGGCTGCAAGCTGCAGGGGATCGTCCTTGGCGTTGGTGACGTGGGCCTGGTTTCCCGGCGTCGCGCGGGCGCGCATCTTGGCGTAGGCGAAGGCGATCTCCATGGCGTTCAGATGCGCGACGACCTCGGCAAGCTTGGCCGGCGTCATGCCGTGGGCGAGCTTCACCAGGCGCTCGCGCGGGACGTTCATGTCGACCAGCATGCGCGCGACCTCGGCGGACGGCATCGCCATCGCCTCCCCGACCATCTCGGGATCGAGATGGTAGCGGGCGATGAACAGGTCGATCATGTCGAAGTCGGCCTGCGGGGTACCGTCCATGGCGGTGATGCGCCCGCCCTCGACCGCGACGGACGGTTTTGGGTCCTTCGCCCCCTTCATGGCCGAAAAGCCGTTGGCGGGATCGTCCCTGGCGAAGTTGTCGAGCCTGAGCGGCCGCTCGTCCCAGTCATCGAAGCGGCGCCAGCGGTTGGTGCCGAGATCGTCGTGCCTGTTCATCGCGCATCTTCCCCCGGTTGGGCCGATGCTGCCGCGTTTGGCGCGCGCACGCAAATCGGTTCGGGCGCAAAGCGCCCGGACCAGCGGCAGCACGGGCAATGATGGCAGAGGCAGGCGGCGCGCGGCTTGACTTCAGACGCCATAGGCGCGCGACACCGAGGCACTGTCGCGCATCTCGTTGCCGTCCTGCGCCCAGCCGCGGTAGCGCGCGATCGCCGTTTCGAGCACCGGCAGGTCGAGGCCCAGGTCGTGGACGAAATGCAGCACCGACTTCAGGTCCTTGTCGAGCTGGCGGGCGTAGCTGCGCGGGGGATCGAAGTCCTGCGCCACCATCTGGGTATAGATGCGCTGCAGGATGGTGCTGTCGGCCATGCCGCCCTTCAGCGCGCCGGGCAGCAACGCGGGGTCGATGCCGGCAGCCGTCGCGGTCTTCAGCAGCTCGGCCATCAGCACATAGTTCACGCCGACGATCGCCTGGTTGAGGATCTTCGCGGTCTGGCCGGCGCCGAGATCGCCCATGCGGGTGACGTTCGATGCGATCAGCGACAGCAGTGGCATGACGGCGTCGCAGGCCTCGCGTTCGCCGCCGATCATCAAGGTGAGATTGCCCTCGCGCGCGGCCAGCGGCCCGCCGGACATCGGCGCATCGACCCAGCCCGCCCCCGCCGCGGCGGCAAAGTCGCGGGCAATGCGCAGCGTCGCCTCCGGCGAGGAGGTAGACAGATCGACGAGCATCCGCGCACCCTTGCCGCCGCGCGCGAATCCGCGCTCGCCAAGGCAGACTCCTTCCAGCGCCGGGTCGCCCAGCACGCAGACGAAGGCGACGTCGCAGGCCGCCCAGACATCGGCTGGCGAATCCACCCAGACCACACCGTCGTCGCGGACGAGTTCGAAACGCTCGGGCTCCAGGTTCCACGCGGTGACCGGGTGGCCTTTCTCGCGAACGCGCTGGGCGATCGGAGCGCCCATGATACCGAGACCGACGAGGCCGATACGCGCCGAGTCGCCGAACCGTTCCGTGCTCATGTCTTCCCCTCCCCTTGTGAACGCGCGTTGCGTCCTACCCCTGCCGCAGGTCGGCGTCGGCGATGCGGTAGAGCCTGCGGGCGTTGCCAGCGAACATCGCGGTGCGTTCGGATGCATCGAAGTCCGCGGTGATCTCGAGAAAGCCGTTGAAGATCGTTGCGAAGCTGCCAACCAGGCTGTCGACCGGGAAGTTGCTGGCGAACATGCAGCGGCCGGGACCGAAGATGTCGATGGCGTCGAGCACGACGCGGCGGTTGTCGGCAACCGACCATGCCCTGCCCGGCAGGCCGATGCCGGAAATCTTCAGCGCGGCGTTTTCGGCGCCGGCAAACAGCGACATCGCCTCGCGCCAGCCCCCCAGCCCTTCGGCACTGCGGTCGGCAGGCAGGCCGGTGTGGTTGAGGACGATCAAGGTGTCGGGGAAATCGTCGGCAAGCCGGCGAGCCTCGGCAAGGTTCCACCACGGCGTCTGCAGGTCGAAACTCAGGCCGTTCGCCGCGAGCATCGTGTAGCCGCGCCGCCAGGCCGGATCGCCCATGGAGCCGGGCAAGGCGGCATCGATCGCCTCGCCGAGGTCGCGGCCGCGCGGCTTGTGGCGGATGCCGCGCACGAAGGGCGTGGCGCCGTGGGCGGCGAGGACATCCTCGGCGTCCTCGCGGTCGAGCCAGGCCTGCGCCACCATGACGCTCGGCAGGCGGTAAACCTCGCGCTGCTCGGCGACCCACTCGACCTCGCCGAGAGGATCGCGCGGGTCCCACTCTGCCTCGACGTAGACGCTTCCGATGACGTCGAAGCCCGCGGTGTCCTCAAGGTAATAAGCCGGCAGGTAGTCGCGTCTGATCGCCGTGTAGTCGCCATAGCGGAACTGCACCGTCCGGTCGGACAGCCAGGGATGGTAGTTGGCGGCAAGGTCCCAGACATGATGATGGGCGTCGATGATCTGCATGCAGGCAGCCTAGGGTCCAAACCCTGCAAATGGCAATTGCGGCCTGCGTATGCCGGCTGTGTATCGTTGTACCCGAGACGTTGTTGAGTTTGTTTGCGTCCGCTATCGTCTCGCCAAACACATCGGCGCCGCCGCGCCAAACCGCAACGGAAGACCAGATGACACATGCCGAAAAGATCCTGCCGGTGATCCTCGAACCGCTCGCCGGGGACCGCGAGACGCGGCTGGCAGTGCGCCGGCTGATCGTTGCCGGGTGGACAGGACGCGACACGGTGGCGATGGAAGCGCACATCCGCGAACTAGAGGAACTGGGCATCCCGCGCCCCGCGCGCACGCCGATCTTCTACCGCAACGCGGTTTCGCGGCTGACCACCGGCGACCGCATCGAGGTGACCGGCTCGAACACCAGCGGCGAGGCGGAATTCGTCATCGCGCGGCTTGGAGGCGAGGATTGGGTCGGGGTTGGCTCCGACCATACCGACCGCGAACTGGAAAAGCAGGGCATCACCATTGCCAAGCAGATTTGCGACAAGCCGATCGCGCCGGCGTTCTGGCGTTACAGCGAGGTGGCGGCCCACTGGGACCAGTTGATCCTGCGCGCCTACATCCGCGAGAACAACAACCGCGTCGTCTACCAGGAAGGCCCGGTGGCGAAGATGCGCTCGCCGCAGGACCTCATCAGCCTGTTCGACATCGAGGACGCAGGCGGCGGCTTTGCCGACGGCGACGTGATGATGTGCGGCACGCTGGCGGCCATCGGCGGCATCCGGCCCGCAGAACACTTCTCGTTCGAGCTGGTCGACCCGGTCCTCGACCGGCGGCTGTCGCATGGCTATGCCGTCGACGAACTGCCGGTCGAAGGGTGACAGGCAGCGCCCAATGGGCGGCACCCAACGGGTGAAACCTGTGAGGTGAGACCGATCAGTTGAAACCTGTCGGGCAAGCCTTACAGGCGAAGCCAGTCAGGTCTCGTCGTAGTAGTGCGTCTCCAGCAGGATGCAGCCGCCGTTCGACCTGAAGGGCCCGTGGTAGACGCCGGGCGGGCGGCAGGCGTAGGTGTTGGGCGCGAAGCTTTCGCCGCCCTCGCCGTTCTCATCGTTGCCGACGGTCAGGTCGCCGGAGACGAGATAGACCTCCTCCCAGTAGTCGTGCACGAAGGGCTTGGTCGTGAAGACGCCCGGCGCAAACCGGAGCAGCCGCGTGCGGTTGCCTGTCTTGCCGGTCTCGTCGAGCTTGCCGGCGAGGATCTTCTGCTGGATGCCGGCGGGATAGCCGGGCGGGGTCTCCCAGCCGGTGCTCATGTCGACGGCGTGGAATTCCAGGTGTTCCTTGTCGATGGCCATGGGTGTCGGTCCTCACTCGGCGGCGGCGTTGAAACGGGCCAGTTCCTCATCCAGAGAATAGCTGTCGAGCATGCGGTCGACCATCTCCGCGCTTTGGCCCCAATCGAAGGTGCGGAAGCTGTGGTTCTTGGTGACGAAGGTGGCGCCGGAATAGAACATCTCGTACTGGGTGTGGCGCGAGGCGAACTCCGAGCCGATGGCGTCCCAGGCCAGCTTGAAGAACTTGACGCGGCCTTCCGAAGAGGCGGCCGGCGACTGCTGCGTCTTGCCGATCAGGTCGGCCAGTTCGGCATTGCCGAAGTCGGCGATCGAGGACGGCAGCATGATGAGGCCGCCTCCGGCGAGGTCGCGCAACGTGGTAATGAAGTTCGGATAGAGCTGCTGGCTGAGCACCGACGCCGTGTAGAGCATGTGGCGATCGGGCACAAAATAGGGTCCGCGCTGATGGCCCTTGGCCTCCATGGCGTTGACGCAGGCCTCGACCATGCCGCACTGGGCGGCTAGCGTGCCCAGCGTCTCGCGCACCTGCGGGAAGTCTACGACGCCGTTGACCTCGGCGATGCGACGGGCGATGCCGGTCATGAAGCGCAGCTTGACCATCAGGCGCACCTGGGCCTGGTAGTTCTGGTAGACGTGCGCGGGCGTCGCATGGAACTGCTTGTTGCACATCTCGGTGCTCTGGTTGATGAACACGCGCTCCCACGGCACTTTGACATCGTCGAAGTAGAGGACGGCGTCGTTCTCGTCGAAGCGGCTGGCGAGCGGACTGTCGTAGACGCTGCGCGCGTCCGCCTCGTAGGACTTGCGCGACAGCATCTTCAGGCCCTTGGCGTTCATCGGGATGGCGAAGGAAAGCGCGTAAGGCTCCTCGCCCTTGCCCAGAGGCTGGATGCAGGTGACGAAGACCTCGTTGGCCATGATGCCGGCGGTGGCCAGCATCTTGGCGCCGCGGATGGTCAGGCCTTCGGCGTCTTCGTCGACGACGCCGGCGGAGAGGAACTTCGACTGCTGCTCGTGCGCACCCTTGGAGCGGTCGGCCTGCGGGTTGATGATAACGTAGGTGAGGTAGAGTTCGTTGTCGCGCGCGTAGCGGTAGTAATCGGCCAGCGCCCCGGCGCGCGCCTTGTCGTACTCCTCGAACACCTCGCGCCCCATGTACATGCCGGCGATGCAGGAAGCGACGTGGTCGGGCGAGCGGCCGAGGAAACCGCAATGGACGCCGGCCCAGGCTTCCAGCGCGCGGCGGCGCTCGACGAGTTCGTCGCGGCTGGTCGGCAGCTGCCAGATGCGGTTGGCGCGGTCGCCGGTCCCGGAGACCTCGTAGGTCATCAGGTCGCGGTTCTCCGGGCGGGCCTGGAAATCGTACATCTCGCCGACCGTCGCGCAGGCGTTGCGGAAGGCGGGATGCACCGTGACGTCGCCGGCGTGCTTGCCGTCGATCAGCACGTCGCGCCCGTCCTGGAGCGAGGCGGTATGCTGTGCACCTGTCTTGATCATGTCTTTCACTCCCCTGGCAGCCCGGCGGTGCGGGTTTCGTGCGGTCGCGTTTCAGTAGTGGATATCGAGGGGCCACAGGTCGGCCCGTTCGTTGGTGGTTCCGAGTTCTCGGTAGCGCCCCCTGCAGAACACCAGCGGGTTGCGGTCGGCGTGGACGCGGAAGCGCTCGACGCGGGCGATGAACAGCAGGTGGTCGCCTCCGTCGTGGCAGGCGTGGGCAGCGCATTCCATGACGGCCACGGCACCGGCCAATAGCGGCGCGTCGTGCAGGCCCGCGGTATAGGCGACACCTTCCCACTTGTTGGAGGCGGCGCGCGCAAAGCGGTTCGACAGGTCGTCCTGCGACTGCGACAGGACGTGGAGCGCGTAGCCGGGGGCTGCTTCCCAGGCCGGAAGGCTCTGCGCGTTGCGGCCGATGCTGAACAGGACCAGTGGGGGATCCAGCGACAGCGAATTGAAAGAGCTGATGGTCATGCCGACCGGCTCGCCTTCCCCCTTCGCGGTGACAATGCACACGCCGGTCGGGAACTGGCCGAGGCAGTTGCGAAAGGCGCCCGGATCGAAGGGCTCCGTGTGGCGGCCGGTCATTTCGTCTCCTCGCCCGTGCCGAGCAGGTAGGCGGACAATGCGAGCGAGCGGTCGGAACTCCTGCGCAGCGCGGCGGCGATGTCGCACAGCGCCGCAAACCGCGCGGCATCGAGCGGCTCGAAGATGGCGTCGTTGATTTCGCGCTGCACCGGCGCCAGGCGCGCAAGGCGCGCTTCGCCCTCGCCAGTCACCGAAAGGAGTACGCGGCGGCGGTCATCCGGGTTGGCGCGCTTGCGCAGCAGGCCCATACGGATGAGCTTGCCGGTCTCGATGGTGACGAAGGCCCCGGACAAACCGATATGCTCGGCCAGCGCCTTTACGCCAACACCGTCGGCGCCCTGCAGGTGACGAACCGAAATCAGGATCGTGTATTGCAGGCCGGTCAGCCCGATATGGGCACCGAACTTCGCGCGCACGGCTTCCAGGCGGACCGAGAAGGCGAGCAGATCGTGAACCAGATGGCGGAAACGACTGTCGTCGCCGCCGACGAGCAGTGCGCCGCGCGACACCGTGAGCGGGCGGGCGGGCAGTGCTTGCGCCAATTCGCCTTGCGACCGCAGGCCATCCATCGCGCTTTGCTGACTCACGGGTTTTCTTTCGTATAATTGCTTTTAATCAAAGCTAATTGATCGAAGGCGAGAGTCAAGGATCTTTTCGATCGCGGATCAGGATTTCGCGGCGGCTTCGCGGTCGCGCAGGGCGCGGCGGTCGATCTTCTGCAGCGTGGTGCGCGGCAGTTCGTCGACGAAGGCGATGGTCTCCGGCACCTTGTAGCCGCCGGCCTCGCCGCGCACGCGCTCCTTGAGGTCGGCGGCGAGCGCGTCGTCGCCCGTCACGCCAGCCTTCAGCACGACGAAGGCCTTCACCTTGGTCAACCCGTCGTCGCCGTCGATGCCGATGGCAGCGGCTTCGAGCACGCGCTCGTCGCGGGTGATCGCCGCCTCGATCTCGATCGGCGAGACCCACAGCCCCTTGACCTTGAAGACATCATTTGAGCGGCCGGCGAACCAGAAGTAACCGTCGGCATCGAACTGCAACTGGTCGCCGGTGCGCACCCATGGTCCTTGGAAGGTGTTCTTGGTCTCGTCGAACTTGCGCCAGTAGAAGAAACAGGCGGTGCGCGACCTGACCCAGCATTCGCCCGGCGTGTCGGGGGTGGTGACATCGTTGCCGTCGTCATCGACGAGGCGGATCTCGACGCCGGGCACCGGCTTGCCGAGCGAGCCGCGGCGGAAGTCGCCGGGGCGGTTGGCGATCCACTCGTAGGTGACCTCCGACGACCCGATGCTGTCCATCAGCTCGACGCCGAAGCGCGCATGCCAGCGCTCGAAGACCTCGGGCGGCATCTTCTCGGAGGCCGAGTAGACGCCGCGCACGGACGCGAAACGCGGCTCGCGATCCATGGTGTCGAAATGCGCCAGCAACATCTTGATGACCGTCGGCACGGTGATCAGCTTGGTCGGGCGGTGGCGCTCGACGATGTCGGTGACGATGTCGGCGCGCGGCGGCTGCGCGGTGACGATACTGGTCCCGCCCCAGTAGAGCGGGATCAGCAGCCCCGGCCACAGGCCGTGGGTGAAATACTTCTTCGACGTGGCGAAGACGATGTCGTCGCTCGAATACTCCCACCACAGGCCGTGGCGTTCGGGCACGATGACGAAATCGTGCGCCAGATGGGTGATGCCCTTGGCGGTGCCGGTCGTGCCGCCGGAATAGAACATGTAGGCGACGTCGTTGCGGTGGCGGGGAACGGGAGCGGCCGTAGCTGCCTGACCGGCGACCATGTCGGCGTAGGCGACGACCTCGATGCCGCGGGCGGCCAGGAAGCCGCTGTCGGCCACCGTGCCGTTGACGATCACCTTGCGCAGCGTGTCGGGGAGATCGTCGCCAGCCTCGGCGAGCTTGTCGAACTGGGCTTCGTCGATGAACAGCGCCGTGGCGGCCGTGTCGCGCAGGAAATAGGCAAGCTGGTGGGCCTTGTAGAGCTCGGAGATGCCGGCGGGCACGACGCCGCTGCGCACCGCACCAAACCAGGTCGCGATCATCGCCCGGCTGTCGGTGGCGAAGATCAGGATGCGCGAGTCGACCGGCAGCGCCAGGCCGCGCAGGCCGTTGGCGGCGCGGCTGACCTCCTCCAGCAACCCTGCATAGGTGACCGGGACATCGTCGACGACCAAGGCGGTCTTGCCCGCCAGGGCGCCGTTCGCATGCCGGTCGAGGATGACCTGCGTCGGGTTGAAGAACTCGGGGACTTCGGGGTCCTGCCAAGCCTTCCACTCGGCGCTGTAGATCGGCGCGTCCATCGTCGTCTTTCCCCTTTGCATGTCCTGCCGCTCGAACGAGGCGATGCGTCAGGCAATACCCAGGTATGTTTCCTTGATTTCCGGCTGTTTCTCCAGCTCGGCCGGCGTGCCGGTGAACTGGACGCGGCCCTGCGAGAGAACGACGACACTGTCGGCAAGCGCCAGGGCCATGGCGACATTCTGCTCGACGAGCAGGATCGAGGTGCCGGCCTTCTTGACGCGTGCAAGCGTGTCGCGCACCTCCTCGACGATGATCGGGGCGAGGCCCTCGGAAGGCTCGTCGAGGATCAGCAGGCGCGGATCGGTCAGCAACGCGCGGGCGATCGACAGCATCTGCTGCTCGCCGCCGGAGAGTTGCTGGCCGTAGTGCTCCATGCGCTCGGAAATGCGCGGAAATATCTTCAGCACCTCGTCGCGGCGGGACGCCGACTGCTTGCCGGCCCACAGCGCGACATCGAGATGTTCGGCGACGGTGAGCGAGGAAAAGATGCCGCGGTCCTCGGGCACGTAGCCGATGCCGTGTCGGATGGTGCGATGGGTCGGCCAGCGCACGATGTCGGAGCCACCCAGACGGATCTGGCCTCTGCGCGCGGGCGTCAGCCCGACAATGGAACGCAGGGTCGTGGTCTTGCCGGCGCCGTTGCGGCCGAGCAGCGCGACGCACTCGCCGGGATGAACATCGAAGGATATCCCCTGCAGCACATGGCTGTCGCCGTAGTAAGTGTGGATGTCGGCGACCGACAATAGCGGCTCAGTGGCAGGCCTGACCTTCGCCGGCGCGGTCTCCTGCGCTGCGGCAGTCTTGCTCGTTGCCGTCTTGCGTGCCGGCGCCTTTGCCGCCGCCGTCTTCGCCCTGCCCTTGGCCGGTTGCCTGCTCATGCCCCTCAAGCCTCCCCATGACCGGCGGATTCGCCGAGATAGGCGGCGCGGACTTCCGGATCGGCGCGCACTTCCTCCGGCGTTCCCGACGCGACGACCCGGCCGTAGTTGAGCACCGTGATCTGCGTGCAGACACCGAACACAACGTCCATATCGTGTTCCACAAGCAGCAGCGTCATGTTGTCGGGCAAGGTGGTCAGCAGGCGCACCAGCGTCGCCCGTTCGGCCGGCGACGTCCCGGCGGCGGGTTCATCGAGCAGCAGGATCTTGGGCTCGCAGGCCAGCGCCAGGCCGACCTCGAGCTGGCGCTTCTGGCCGTAGGAAAGCGTGCGGACCTCGTTTTCGAATACGTCCTCGAGCTCCATCTGCCGGGCGATCTCATGGGCGCGCTGCTGCAGACCACCGAACCGGCGGGCCGGCTGGAAGAAGTTGAACCGCACCGGGCTGTGCGCCTGGACGGCGAGGCGCAGGCTCTCGGCGACCGTCAGGCCGTCGAACAGCGTATTCTTCTGGAACGAGCGGGCAAGGCCCGACTGCGTGATCTTCTCGGGCGGATGGCCGGTGACATCGAGCCCCTCGATCTCGATGGTGCCGGTATCGGGCGGAATCCATCCGGAGATCATGTTGAACAGCGTCGTCTTGCCGGCGCCGTTGGGGCCGATGACGGCATGGCGGTCGCCCGCGCTCAGGTTTAGGTCGAAGGTATCGATGACGCGCAGCGCACCGAAGCTCTTGGAAATGTTGGAGACGCGAAGCTGGCTCACTGGTCGCCCTCCTGCTTGGCAGAACCGCGGCGCATGCGTCTTGCGAGCGTCGCGGCGAAGCCGGCGAGACCGCCGTGGAAGAAGGCGACGACAAGCACGAAGAGCAGGCCGAAGAACAGCAGGTAGGCTTCGGTGAGATCGGACAGGAAGTCCTTGGTCAGCACGTAGAACGCAGCGCCCAGCAGCGGACCGAAGAAGGCCTGCGAGCCGCCGATGATGACCATCAGCAGCGCCTCGCCCGACATCTGCCAGGTCATCAGGTGGGGATTGACGAAGAACCCGTGCTGCACCCACAGGCTACCTGCCAGCCCGCCCAGCGTGGCCGAGATCGCGAAGGCCAGCGCCTTGTAGGGGAAGGCGGTGTAGCCGACGGCCAGCATGCGCTTCTCGTTTTCGCGAATGCCGACGAGAACGCGCCCGAAGGGGCTGACGACAACGCGGCGCAGCACCGCCATGGCAATCACGAAGCAGGCCAGCACGAAGAAATAGAAGACGCGGTCGTGGTCGGCATCGAGACCGAGGAATTCGAGGTCGATGCGCGGGATGTTGGTCATGCCGTCGTCACCGCCGGTGACGCGGCTCTTCTCGGCGATGGCGTGGAACATCTCGCCGAAGGCCAGCGTGATGAGCAGGAACTGCACGCCCTTGGTGCGCACGCTGAGGATGCCGACGCCATAGGCGATCAAGAAGCTCGCCAGGACCGAGCAGATCATCATCGCCCAGACCGGGAAATCGAGCAGCGAGGTGCCGATCGCGGTGGTGTAGGCGCCAATGCCCATGAAGGCGGCGTGGCCGAGCGAGACCAGCCCGGTATAGCCGAGCAGCAGGTTCACCCCGCTCACCAGAAGACCGAAAATGAGAATTTCGGTCAGGAGCGAGACATAGAAGTCGCTGACGACGAGCGGTGCGACGACGAGCACGACGAGCCCGATCGCCGAGATCACCAGGAAGTTGCGCTGGTCGCGCAGCGCCGTTCGGTCCAGCGGATCGTGGCGCGAAGAGTCCGTGTCGACGCTGGCGGCCCAGTTTTCCTCGGTCGTTTCCTGCATGTCGGGGCCCTGCCGGTCAGACGGTCTTCGGCGCGCGGCCGAAGAAACCCTGCGGGCGGAAGACAAGCATCGCCGCCAGCAGCATGTAGGTGGCGAAAAGGGCCAGCGCCGGGACGTAGGCCTGCGAGAGGGTCTCCGTCATCCCGACGATCATGGCGCCATAGAAACATCCCTTCACAGAGCCAAGCCCGCCCAGGACGACGACCACCAGCGTCGGGATGAGGATCTGCACGCCCATGTTGATGTCGATGGACAGCTCCGCTCCGGCCACAACCCCGGCGAGACCGGCCAGCCCGCACCCCAGCGCGAACACGGCGGCGAAGACGAAGTAGACGTTGACGCCCATGGCGCGGACCATCTCGCGGTCGTCGACGCCGGCGCGCACGACGGCGCCGATGACGGTGCGCTCCAGCACGACCCACACCAGCAGGGCGACGGCAAAGCCGACCGCGATGATGAACAGCCGGTAGGAGGGATAGAAGGTGCCGATGTTGATGTAGGAATCGAGGCCGGCCGGCTTGTCGATGCTCATGAAGGTGAGTCCGAGCGTCTCGAAGAAGATGAAATCGATCAGGCCGATGACGAAGAACAGCAGGCCGAAGGTCAGCAGCGCCATGTCGAGATGGGCGGAACGGCCGCGGTCGATCAGCGGCTGCAGCACGAAGTACTGCAGCAGGAAGCCGAGCACCAGCGGCAGCAGCGGCGCGATGGCGAGCGAGATCCAGAAGCTGCCGGTCGCCTGGAACACGACGTAACCGAAGTAGGCGCCGATCATGTAGAAGGCGCCATGGGCGAGGTTGAGGATGTCCATCAAGCCGAAGATCACCGTCAGGCCGATGGCCATCAGGAAGATCAGCATCGACAGCTGCAGGCCGTTCAGGAGATTGAAGAGGAAGAACGTCATGGCACGCTGCCGCCCCTCTCAGCGCTTTTTCTGGGAAATCGAAGCAAAAGACACGGCGGCGCGCAGGTCGCGCGCCGCCGCCGGTTTCGTCACTTACATCTTGCAGCCGGGAAGGTCTTCACCGTAGGGCAGCGTGTCGATCAGCTCCTGGTGCGGACCATTGGGACCGTCGACGATCTGCACCATGTAGAGCTCCTGCTGGATGGCGTTGTTGGAGCTGTTGAAGCTGACCGGGCCGCGCGGGTCGTTGTCGAGCTTCAGCGAGGCCAGGGCAGAGATGATCTTCGCCTTGTCCTCGGGCAGGTTGCCGCCGTTGTCCTCGATCGCCTTGGCAAGCCCGTCGAAGATCGCCACCGCGTTGGTGTAGCCCATGGCGTTCGAGGCGACCGGCAGGCGGCCATACTTGGCCTTGAAGGCGTCCTGGAAGGCCTTGGCGGCCGGCGTCTCGAGCGCGTTGGTGTAGTTGGTGACGTGGATGCCGCCGATCTGGGCGCCGCCCATGGCATCCCACAGGGATTCGTCATAGATCCACATGGCGCCACGCAGCGGCATGGAGTCCTTCATGCCGAATGCGGCATGCTGCTTGACGAACTGCACCGCTTCCGCACCGGCATAGAAGGTGTAGATGATCTCGGCGCCGGTCTGCTGGGCCTTGAGCAGCGAGGGCCCCCAGTCCTTGGTCTTGGTGAAGGGGGTGAGGATTTCCTCGACCACCTTGCCGCCGGCAGCCTCGAAGCCGTTCTTGAAGCCGGCCAGCATGGCCTGGCCAGCCGCGTAGTCAGGGCCCATGAAGACGGCCGTCTTGACGCCCTTCTTGGCCCAGTACGCTCCGGTCGCCGCCTGCAGGGCATTGGCGGAGAAGGACGTGCGCGCCACGTAGGGGCTGCAGAACTTGCCGGTCAGCGCGTCGGCGATCGCGAAGCCCGCGACGAACGGGGTCTTTTCCTTGTCGGCGACACCGGCGAGCGCGATGCCGACGCCCGACGAGATGGTCCCGCCGAAGATCGCGACGTTGTCGGACTTGATCAGCTTGTTGGCCTTCTGGACGCCGGCCTGCGGATTGTTCTCGGAATCTTCCTTGATGATCTCGACGGTGTAGCCGGCGACCTTGCCGCCACGCTGTTCGAGCGCCAGCATCCAGGCGTCCTCGATGTCCTTGGCAAGCTGTGCGAAGACACCGCTGTAGTCGGTCAGCAGGCCGACCTTCACGGTCTTGTCCTGCGCGACAGCCGAACCGCTGGCAGCGGCAAGCATGCCGATGCCAGCCAGCAGGCTGGAAATCTTTCGAGTCAGGGTCATTTCATTCCTCCCATTGCGCACCATACCGGGCCGAGAATTGTTGGTTTCAGGCGCATCGCATTTGCCGCTGGCGACCACCAAACGGCAAATTGGTATCAGATTGCGAATTTATTCCATCTCGCTTTCCACTGCCCGTCAAGTGGTGATTTCCAAATTAGCGCAACGCAAGCGGCGATAAAAGATTGCGAAGCGCGTTCCTGCGCGCGCCGCACGGCAGTCCGCCGGGCGGCGGCGGCCTGCGCTACTCGGCGACCATGGCCTTGTGACCGCGGCGGCGCGCGGTGCGCAAGGCGTTGTTGATGATCGTCTGCAGCGTGACCGACTGCAGCGTCGCCGCGGTATGGCGGTCCACCTCGCCAACGACGCGATAGAGCTCCTCGGCGACATCGGTCTGGCCGTGCGGTTCGCCGGGATAGGCCGAGAACCAGCCCGATTCGAACAAGCGGATGATGTCGTAGAGGGTGATCTTGCGCGCATCGCCGATGAAGCTGCAGCCGCCACCCGGGCCGCGAGTCGATTCCACGATTCCGGCCAGCGAAAGGGTGCGCAACACCTTGGCGAGGTGATGTTGCGATACCCCGTAGATCTCGGCGATCTCGCTGGCGGGAATCTGCTGGTTGGGCCGCGACGCCATGTGCAGGACCGCGAGGATCGCGCATATCGTTCCCTGTTGCAGCTTCATCCAGACCTCGCGTGTCGCCACCGGCCGCCGCCGGCTCAATCCGCCTGCATTTCAAGCTCGATATAAGGGCCGGCCGCCATCCCCTGCATCCTGAAGAACGAGATCAGCGAATGATCGTCGATGTGCAGCATCGTGCGGACCGTGTAGATGCCGTTGTTGCGGAAATAGTCGACGACGGCCTCGAAGAGCCCCGTCGCAACGTGCGCATTGCGGTGCTGCGGGGCGACGAACATCACCTCGACCCAGCCGCAGGGCGGCGAGCCGAACTCCCAGGCCTGGATCGCGCCGATCGTGCAGCCGGCGAATTCGCCGTCGCGGTGCGCGACCAGGAATGTGCACTTTGGATCGGTATTCTGGCGCGCGTAGCAGCCATACCAGAAGTCGGCCTTGCTGGAGCCCGTCACCTGGGCATCGATCTCGACGATGCGCGCGATGTCTTCCAGCGTGACCGTATCGATCGTCACACCCGCTTCGCGCAATCCTTCTGCCGCAAGAACCACGTCCGCACCTTCAGCGATCATCCCAACAACGATTCATCCCGCAGGTCGCACGAACAAGACCGCGCGCTCCCGTTTCTTTTACACACCATAGCCTTGCAGGCAGCGTGTTCACAACCATTTTGGTAGCTTGATGCGAAATACGGGTTTACCACCCTGTGCAGCGATGCTAGCGTTCGCTGTCAGGGTTGAGCGCGGCATCGGACACGCCTTTCCAGCATGTTCGCTGACGACCTTGATTGATGGCTCCGCTCGTCTTTTCATGAAATTGGCACGATTTCACCATTGTCAAACGCCACGTCTGAAAATGCGCATCCGGATGCGAAAATAGCTGCCGAGACCGCGGCGGACTCACCGCGCTGGGTCGGCCGCAGCGTGTCCAGGCGCGAGGATGCGGCGCTGCTGATGGGCGCGGGCCGCTATGCCGACGACATGCCGGTGGCGGCGGGAACGCTGCATGGCGCTGTCGTCCGCTCGCCGCATGCGCACGCGATGATCCGCTCGATCGACACCAGCAAGGCGCTGGCACTACCTGGCGTGCACGCGGTGCTGACCGGCGAGGACGTGCGGGCGCTGTCCGATCCCTTCCTGGTGGTGCTGAAGCAACCGATCGACCAGTGGGCGCTGGCGGTCGAACGCGTGCGCCATGTCGGCGAGGCGGTGGCGCTCGTCGTCGCCGATGACCGCTACATCGCCGAGGACGGCGCCGACCTGATCGAGGTCGACTACGAGCCGCTGCCGGCGGTGATCGACCCGCGTGAGGCGGTGAAGGCGGATGCGCCGGTGCTGCATCCGGCTGCCGGCGGCAACGAACTCTCGGTGCGCGACTTCGTCTACGGCGAGCCGGACAAGGCGTTCGCGCAAGCCGACCGGACGGTGTCGCTGGAGGTCGAATACCCGCGCAGCAGCTACACGCCGATGGAGTGTTTCGTGGTCGTCGCCAACTACCTGCGCGGCGACGAGAGCTACGACGTGCTGGCCAATTTCCAGGGGCCGTTCAGCATCCACCCGGTGATGGCGCGCGCATTGCGCGTTCCCGGCACGAAGCTGCGGCTGCGCATTCCCGCCGACAGCGGCGGCAGCTTCGGCATCAAGTTATCGGTGTTTCCCTACATCGTACTGATGGCGCTCGCCTCGAAGATCACCGGGCGGCCGGTGAAATGGGTCGAGGACCGGCTGGAGCATCTGCAGGCGGCGAACTCCTGCCCCAACCGCGTCACGAAGATCGAGGCCGCGGTGGAGAAGGACGGCCGCGTCACGGCGCTCAGGTTCGACAACCTCGACGACTACGGCGGCTACCTGCGCGCGCCGATGCCGGGGCCGCTGTACCGCATGCACGGTGCGACGACCGGCGCCTACGACATCCGCAATCTTGCGATGACCAACCGCGTGGTGCTGACCAACAAGATGCCCGCGGCGCTGGTGCGCGGGTTCGGCGGGCCGCAGCTCTATCTCGCGCTGGAGCGGCTGATGCAGCGCATCGCGGTGGAACTCGACCTCAACCCGCTCGACGTCATCCGCCGCAACCTGATCCCCGCCGGCAGCTTTCCCTATCGCACCTGCGCGGGCGCGCTCTACGATTCCGGCGACTACCAGCTCGCCATCGACACGGCGCTGGGCGACGGGCGCCTCGACGATCTCTTGGCGCGGCGCGAGGCGGCGCGCAAACAGGGCCGCATCTACGGCATCGGCTTTGCCACGGTGGTCGAGCCCGGCATGTCCAACATGGGCTACCTGAGCACCATCCTTCCGGCGCAGGTGCGCGAGCGGCAGGGGCCGAAGAACGGCGCGGTGTCCATGGTCACCGTCAATGTCGACGCCGTCGGCACGGTGTCGGTGACCGCCGACCTGACCGTGCAGGGACAGGGCCACGCCACGGCGATCTCGCAGATCGTCGCCGACCAGCTCGGCATCGACCCGGAAGACATCTCGATCAACCTGGAACTCGACACCCAGAAGGACCAGTGGTCGATCGCAGCGGGCACCTATTCGTGCCGCTTCTCGCCGGGCACCGCGGTTGCCGCGCACATCGCGGCGCAGCGCATCCGCGACAAGGTGGCGCGCATCGCCGCCAAGCAGCTCAACACCCTCGTCGACGACATCGTGTTCGGCAACGGGCGCGTCTACTCGCGCTCCAACCCGGACAATGGTGCTGCCTTCGGGCGCATCGCCGGTACGGCGCACTGGTCGCCGGTGATGATGCCCGACGAGGACGATCCGGGCCTGAGCGAGATGGCGGTGTGGTCGCCGCCGGAACTCGCCCCGCCGACCGCGAAGGACGAGATCAACACCTCGCTCACCTACGGCTTCGTGTTCGACATGTGCGGCGTGGAGATCGATCCGGTCACCATGCAGGTGCGCGTCGACCGCTACGTGTCGATGCACGACGCGGGCGCTCTCATCAATCCGCTGCTGGCTGAAGGCCAGATCCACGGCGCCTTCGTGCAGGGGCTGGCGAGCGCGCTGTACGAGGAGATCACCTACGACGAGAGCGGCGCGCTGGAAACCGGCACCTTCGCGGAATACCTGGTGCCGACGGCGTGCGAGGTGCCCGCTGTCGAACTGCTGCACATCGAGACGCCGTCGCCGTTCACTCCCCTCGGCGCCAAGGGGCTGGCCGAGGGCAACTGCATGAGCACGCCGGTGTGCATCGCCAACGCGGTGGCCGATGCGCTCAACGTGCGCGACGTGCCGCTGCCGATCACGCCGAACCGGCTCAACGCCATCGTCGCGGGCGCGGAACCCGCCCCGCCGCCCGACCTCAAGGCCGCCGCGCCAGCGGCAGCCGAAGTCCCGGCCGACAAGGATGCAATCACCGGCGCCATTACCGGCGACGGCGAGGTGGTGGTGAAGGCCGACCCGGCCGCCATCTGGGATGCCCTGCTCGATCCGCAGAGCCTGAAGGCGATCATCCCCGGCTGCCACGCGGTGGAGGCCGTCAGCGAGAACCACTACCGCGCCGAGGTTTCGCTCGGCGTCGGACCGATCCGCGGGCGCTTCACGGCGGACGTGCACCTCAGCGACCTCGTCGAACACCGTGCGGCAAAGCTTTCGGGCACCCTTTCCGGCCCGCTGGGCAAGGCAGAAGGACGCGGCCGCGTGACGCTGGCCGGCGAAGGGGACAGCACGCGCATCGGCTACACCTACGGCGTCGATGTCGGCGGCAAGGTCGCGTCCGTGGGCGGGCGCATGATCCGCCGCGCGGCACAACTCATCATCGGCGAGTTCTTCGAGCGGCTGGGGCGGGTCGCAACCGGCGGGGAGAACGGGAAGGCCGCAGCGGCCGCAGATGCCGCGCAACCAGCCGCGCCGGCCGGCACGGCATCGGATGAAGCGGCCGCCGACGCTACCCCCAAGACGCCACCGCGCGAGACCGCGCCCGAGGCGCCATCGACGGGCGCATCCTCGTGGCTGAAGCGGCTGTTCGGAGACAAGTCATGAAGCCGGCGCCGTTCACATATCTTCGTCCCGACAGCGTCGGCGAGGCGGTCGCGGCGCTCTCCGCACACGGCGGCGATGCGCGCGTGCTGGCCGGCGGGCAGTCGCTCATGGCGATGCTCAACCTGCGGCTCGTCGAGCCGAGCGTTCTCGTCGACATCTCGCGGCTGGAGGAGCTGCGCACCATCCGCCTCGAAGGCAACATGATCGAGGTCGGCGCGGCGGTGACGCAGGCCGAACTGCTGGCCTGGCCGGAGCTTGACGAGCAGGCGCCGTTCATCGCCAGGGCCCTGCCCTGGGTCGGACATTTCCAGACGCGCAACCGCGGTACGGTGTGCGGGTCCATCGCGCACGCCGACCCCAGTTCCGAGCTGCCGCTGAGCCTTACACTGCTTGGAGGCGAGGTCGTACTGCGCTCGGCCTCCGGCGAGCGCCGGCTGACCGCGGCACAGTTCCAGACCGGCATGCTGCAGACGGGCCGCCGCGCCGACGAACTCATCACCGCGGTGCGTTTCCCCGCCGGGGTTGGCGCCAATGGGGCTGCCTTCCGCGAGGTGGCGCGCCGGCACGGCGATTTCGCCATTGTCTCGGTCGGTGCCGTGGCAAGCGGTGGAGGAAGCGTGCGCATCGGCGTCGGCGGGGTCACGGACACGCCGCGCTGCATCGAGATCGGCGCGGAACTTTCATCCGTCGACGTCGTGGAACGCATCGGGCACCTTGCGTGGGAACTCGGCGGCTACGACGACGTGCATGCCAGCGCACGCTATCGCCGCGACCTGGTGCGGCGCATTGCGCCAAAACTGATCGGAGAGGTGCGCGCATGCTCCGCGTGAACACCAACGAGAAGGTCACGGTGACCTTCGAACTCAACGGTCGTACCGTGCGCGGTGAGGCAACGCCGCGCATGCTGCTGACCGATTTCCTGCGCGGCGAACTCGGCCAGACGGGCACGCACGTGGGCTGCGAGCACGGGGTGTGCGGTTGCTGCACGGTGCGCATCGACGGCGTTGCGGCGCGCTCGTGCCTGATGCTCGCGGTGCAGGCCGAGGGACGGCGCATCGACACCGTCGAGGGGCTCGCCGCCAGCAAGGACGCGCTCAACGCGCTGCAGCGCGCCTTCCGCAAGCACCACGCACTGCAGTGCGGATTCTGCACCGCCGGTATCCTGATGTCGTTTTCCGACTACCTGTCGCGCAATCCCAACCCGGACGAGGACGAGGTCCGCGACGTGCTCGGCGGCCACATCTGCCGTTGCACCGGTTATGCCGGGCTGATGAAAGCGATCATGGAGGCCGCGGCGGAACTGCGCGGGGCAAGGACAAGCAAGGGGGCACCGGCTCAATGACCGCCACGCCGACAGCGCACAAGGCCAACGGAGCGGACGAGTATCCGGCACCGGTGCAATTGGCCGAGGGGATCTGGCGGGTCACGGTGCCCGTCCCCTTCCGCAGCTTGCGGGCGGTCAACCTGTGGCTGCTGGAAGACGGCCACGGCTACACCATGATCGACTGCGGGTTCTGCGACGAGGACACGCACGCACGCCTCGAACACGCATGGGACGCTGTTCTCGGCGGCAAGCGCGTGACGCGGCTGATCGTGACGCATTTCCATCCCGACCATATCGGCAACTGCCGGTTCATCTGCGACCGCTGGGCCTTGCGCCCGCAGATGACGCAGCTCGAATGGATGGCGGCGAACGCGGCGCTGAAGTCGCTGTACAGCGACGACTTCGAGTTGCGCGCCAAGTTCTGGGCGCAGAACGGTGCGTCGAAGGAACTGGTCGACCTCTACCGCTCCGAGACGGTCCTCTACGACAGCGGCGTCGAACTGACGGAAGGATTCGACCGGATCAGTTCCGGCCAGACGCTGAGCATCGGCGGGCGCGACTGGCTGATCACGACCGGACAGGGCCATTCGCCCGATCTCGCCACGCTCTACAACGCGCGCGACGACATCCTCATCGCCGGCGACCAGATCCTGCCGAAGATCACCACCAATGTCAGCGTCTGGCCGTGGGAGCCGCTGGCCAACCCGCTGCATGAGTTCCTGGAATCGCTCGACCGGCTGGACAAGATCGTCACGCACGAGACCTTCGTGCTGCCTTCCCACCGCGAACCGTTTCATGACGGCAAGGCGCGCATCGCCGAACTCAAGCATCACCACGACGAACGCCTCGAAGAAGTGATTGCGCTGCTGAAGGGCCACGAGGCGCGCTCGGCGGGCGAACTGCTGGCGCCGCTGTTCAAGCGCGAACTCGACGGCCACCAGGTCAATTTCGCCATGGGCGAGGCGCTGGCGCACCTCAACCACCTGCTGTTCCAGGGCGTCGTCGACCGCCATGTCGGCGACGACGGCATCATCCGCTTTTCACTGCATGAAGGCCGCGTCTAGCCGGTCCCTACCGATGGAGGAACCCCCATGTCCAAGCTTCCCACCCGCGAGCTCATCACCATCGACGGCAAGAACGTGGTGCTGCAGCGCGACACCTCGCCGATGATCAATGGCGGCGTGCTGGAGAACGCCGAGGCGCTGCGGCTGTTCAACATCTTCGACGACAAGTTCCAGCCGTCGAACTACGGGCTGGCCGACGGCAAGCCGCTGCGCATGTACGACGCCAAGACGGTGAAGATCGACCTGTCGAAGCGCAGCAAGGAAGACATGGGTTTCTGGCACCGCAATTCGGACGCGCACGAGATCATCTTCTGCGTCAAGGGCGCGCTGCGCTGGGAAACCGAGATGGGCGTGCGCATCGTGCGCCCCGGCGACATGCTGTTCATCCCGCGCGGCATCGCGCACCGCTCGACGCTGTGCGAGGAGTCCGAAGAAGAGAACGTCCTCGTCGAGCTGAAAATTTCGGAAGAACTGACCTACGTGGCGGAAAACAAGTAGGCGTTCGGACGCCAACAGACCGGGAACGGAGCAGGCAGGAAAGATGGAAATCCGCTCGAATGGCGTGACGTTCAACTGCGTCGTGGAAGGACCCGAGGGCGCGCCGTGGGTGACGCTGGCGCATGCGCTGGCCAACAACCTGACGCTTTGGGACGAGATCGCCGCGACGCTGTCTGACCGCTACCGCGTGCTGCGCTACGACCAGCGCGGCCACGGCAAGAGCGAAGCGGTGCCGGGCCCCTACTCCTTCCCGATGCTCATCGACGACGTCCTCGGCATCTGGGACCAGCTCGGCGTCACGCAGAGCCACTGGATCGGGCTTTCCATCGGCGGGATGATCGGCTACGGGCTCGGCATCCATCACCCTCAACGACTGAAGACGCTGATTGCCTGCGACTCTCGCCCCGACGCGCCGCCGGACTATGCCGCCTACTTCCAGTCGCGCATCGACAAGGCGCGCGACAAGGGCATGGAAGGCGTCGTGGAATCGACCATCGAGCGCTGGTTCACGCCGGAGACGCGGGCAAAGAATCCGCCTGTTCTCGACCGCGTCCGCCAGATGATCCGCACCACCAACACGGTCGGCCACGAGGGCTGCTGCGAGGCGCTGAAGACGCTGGCCTACGGGCCGGACCTGCACAGGATACCGGTGCCGGCGCTGCTGCTGGGCGGGGCCAAGGACAAGGGCGCGCCGCCCGAAGCGCTGGCGGAGGCGGCTGCGAAGATTCCGGGCGGCGAGCACCTGGTGATCCCCGAAGCCGGCCACATCAGCGCGCTGGAAAACCCGACCGCGGTGATGGCGGCGATCGAGGACTGGCTGTCACGCCACCCGTGACACGCGACGCGTGTGACACTTCATCGTGACGCATCACCCGCGACGGCCAGCCGTTCAATCAGGAGCCGGTGAAGTGCGGCTTGCGTTTCTCGAAGAAGGACTCGACCCCCTCGCGGAAATCGTTGGAGGAGCGCAGCCGGCCATAGGCGGCACCCTCCAGCTCGATCGCGCCTTCCACGCTGAGGTGCTGGCCCATGTTGAGCGCGCGCTTGATGGTGCGCTGGGCGAGCGGCGAGAAGCCGACCAGCTCGGCAACCAGGCTGTCGGTCGCCTTTTCCAGCTCCGCGTCTTCGACGCACTCGGTGATGAAGCCCCAGGCCTCGCCCTGCCTGCCGGAGATGCGGCGCGAGCGCATGACCATGTCCTTGGTGCGGGAGATGCCGATCATGTGCAGCAGGCGCGCCGATCCGCCGGAGCCGGGGATCATGCCGATGCGCATCTCGGGAAGCGCGAACCGGGCGGTTTCGGACGCGATGCGGAAGTCGCAGGCCAGCGCCGTCTCGAAGGCTACGCCGAAGCAGAAGCCGCGCACGGCGCAGATCACCGGCTTCCGCGCCCGCGCAACGGAGGCAACATTGTCGCCGAGTTCGGCAACGGCTTCGGGCGAGGCGTCGAGGAAGCCGCGGATGTCGCCGCCGCTGGAGAAATTCTCCCCCTCCGAGCGCAGCACGATGACGCGGATGCGCTCGTCGCTGTCGAGTTGCTCGACCGCCAGGCGCAGCTTGCGGCGCTGCGGCATGGTGATGACGTTGAGCGGCGGGCGGTTGAGGATGATGTCACCGCGCGCCTCCCGGATCTCGACGCGGAAGCCATCGTGCTCGTGGGTTTCGATTGCCGGGGCGTCGTGCGCCATGCTCATTGCAGGGTCTCCGTGGTTGGGATTTCGGCAGATATGAAATGGTGTGCGAAGGCAGCGGCGAGCGGGCTCTCGAGGGGTGGCTGGCCATTTGCCGCGGCCAGCTGCCCAGATTGGATTCCATTCTCCGGGAAATGCGGCACCGCCGTTGCTAAGTATCCGGATTTTCAGGTGAAATTTTCACCGATCACGACTGGCGGGTCAAGGAAAGTTTCATCCGCGGGCAGACAAAATGACCGGTCTCGCGTGTCGCCTTGACGGGCTCGGCAACCGGATATCAATCAATGCGCACCCGGCGCTTCAAACACAGCGGAAAGGCACACGCATGCAGCATGACAGCTTCGATGTGACGATGGACGACGGCGCCGAAATCGTCGTCCGCCACCATGCAAAACCGGGCGCCACGCGCCTCTACATCTCGCACGGCAACGGCTTCGCCGTTGACGGCTACCGGGTGTTCTGGGAACCGCTGATCGCCGATTTCGACGTGGTGCTGTTCGACATGCGCAACCACGGGCAGAACGTCACGACGGGCGCCGACGGGCACCACTACCAGCAGATGGCGCGCGACCTGACGACCATCCACCAGCAGGTCGAAAGCCGGCTTGGCAAGGCGACGGCGGTCGGCGTGTTCCACTCGATGACGTCGCGCGCGGCGATGAAGAACGCCGTCGACCTCGGCTCGCCGTACGATGCGCTCGTGCTCTACGACCCGCCGAGCGTGCCGCCGCGCGACCACGCGCTGTACGAGGCGATGCGCAGCTTTGAACTGAAGCTGGTGCAATGGGCCTGCGAGCGGCCCGACCGCTTCGCCTCGCCCGCCGAACTGGAGGCCGCCTACACGGAAGCGCGCGCCAGCGCCAAGTGGCTGCCGCAGGCGCGTGCCGACATGGCGCGCGCGGTGCTGAAGGACGATGGCGCGGGCGGCTTCAGGCTGAGCTGTGTGCGTGAACTGGAAGCCTCCATCTATCTTGCCGCGCTGACCCTCGACCTGTGGCCCAGCGCCGAGGCGCTCGGTGTACCGGCGAAGCTGATCGGCGCCGATCCGCAGGGGCGCGGCGGACCGCCCACCGGGCCTGCCAATCACGCGCTGGCGCACGAAGGCGGCTACGACTACCTCGGCATGGAAGGCGTCGGGCACCTGCTGCAGATCGAGAAGCCGGAGGACTGCCGCGCCGCCCTCTGCGAGTTCATCGCGAAGCTCTGAGGTCTAGCTACCCGGGTACATGAACGACCCCCGCGAGCACGCCGCGCAGCCTGTCGTTGAGCGGCGCTGGCTTGCGGGTCTTCCGGTCGACGTAGACGTGGATGAAGAACCCCTCCGCTGCCGCCGTCGCGTCGTCGCCGCGGAACAGCCCGACCTCGTAGCGCACCGACGACGTCCCCAGCTTCGCCACGCGGATGCCGGCGGTGACCGGGTCGGGGTAGGCCATTTCGGTGAAGTAGCGGCACCCGGTCTCGACGATCAGGCCGATCTGTTCGCCGGCGTGGATGTCGAGCGCGCCCTGCCCGATCAGCCAGCCGTTCACGGCGGTATCGAACAACGCATAGTGAACCACGTTGTTCATGTGGCCGTAGATGTCGTTGTCGCTCCAGCGTGTGGTGATCTCGTAGAACGCGCGGTAGTCGCTGCGCTTGCCGGGCTCGGGTCGCGCCATCACCACGCCGCCGTATAGATCGCCAGTGCGTCGGCCTCGGAGACCTCGCGCGGGTTGTTGACCAGCAGGCGCTGCTGCTTCATGGCGTCGGCGGCCATCTTGGGCAACGCTTCCTTGCCGATCTTCACCTCGCGCAGCGTCGTCTCCATGCCTAGCTTCTTCGACAGGCCGGCGAGCTCCTCGATGAAGGCGGCGCAGCGCGCCTGCGTGCCCTCCTCGCGGGCAAGCGCGGGGAAGGCGTCGGCGGCGATCTCTGCATAAAGATGCGAAGCATCCGGCGCATTGAAGCGCAGCACGTGCGGCAGAACGAGCGCGTTGGACAGCCCGTGCGGCACGTGGAAGGTGCCGCCGATGGGATAGGCGAGCGCATGCACCGCGGCGACCGGCGAATTGGCGAACGCCTGCCCCGCCAGCATCGAGCCGAGCAGCATGGCGCCGCGGGCTGCCGTGTCGCTGCCCTTGAAGACAGCCGTCTCGATGTTGGCGCCGAGCAGCTGCAGCGCCTGGCGGGCCAGCATCTTCGACAGCGGGTTGTTGTTGGCGCTCTTCGAGGCATAGGCCTCGATGGCGTGGACCATGGCGTCGACGCCGGTCGCCGCCGTGATGTGGGCGGGAAGCCCGAGCGTCAGTTCGGCGTCGAGCACCGCGATGTCGGGCAGGATGACTGCGGAGGACACGCCGCGCTTTTCCTCCTCGCCGACGGTGATGATGGATACCGGCGTCACCTCCGAACCGGTGCCCGCGGTCGTCGGCACCAGCACGAGCGGCAGGCGCGGCCCCTTGGCCTGCGCCACGCCCCAGGCCTCGTCGAGGTTCTCGCCGGAGCCGAGCAGCAGGGCTGCGAGCTTGGCGACGTCCATCGACGAGCCGCCGCCGAAGCCGATCACGCCGGTGACGCCCCTGCCGGCCTCCACCGCCTTCATCAGCGTGGCCAGCGAGGGATCGGCCTCCACCGAATCGAACACGGTGACGCGCGCACCGGCCTCTTCCAGCGAGGCGAGCGCGGGGTCGCACAGGCCGAGCTTGCGCAGGCCGGGGTCGGTGACGAACAGCAGGTTACCGCCGAGCTTCTTGCAGGCGATGGAGCCCAGGCGCTTGGCCGCGCCGGTTTCAAAGACAATCGACGGCGTGGTGTTGAAGGTGAAGGGATTCATTTTCGCATGTTCCTCGGTGGCAACTTCCAGGAACGCATCTTTCGAGACCGTGTCTCACAAGATGTCATCTTCCTCGGGTTTCGTATCAGCGTGACTCTTTCAGCCGGCCTTGTCGACCAGGTCGCGCAGCCTGAAGCGCATGATCTTGCCGGAACCGGTGCGTGGGATCTCCTCCACGACGTGGACCTGGTCGGGCACCTTGTAGGCGGACAGGCGTTCGCGGCAATGCGCCCTGAGGCGGTCGACGTCGATCGACGCGCCGGCCTCCGCCACGACGAAGGCGGCCGGCACCTCGCCCAGCGTTTCGTGCGAGACGCCGACGATGGCGCAATCGCGCACTTCGTCGAGCAGCACGACGACCTCCTCGATCTCGGCGGGCGCGATGTTCTGGCCACCGCGGATGATGAGTTCCTTGAGCCGGCCGGTGATGGTCAGGAAGCCGCTCTTGTCGCTGCGCGCGAGATCGCCGGTATGGTACCAGCCGTCGCGCAGGGCGGCGGCGGTTTCCTGCGGCTTGTCGTGATAGCCGAGCATCAGGTTGGGGCCGCGGCAGATCAGCTCGCCCTCGTCGCCGAACGCGACGTCCTTGCCGGTCGCCGGGTCGACGATGCGCACCGCAAGGCCCGGCACCGGCAGGCCGCAGGAACCCGGCACGCGGTGGGACCCCGGCCAGTTCATGGTGACCATCGTCGAGGTCTCGGTGATGCCATAGCCATCGAGCAGTTCGACGCCGAAGTAGCTCTCGAACTCGTTGTTCAAGGTGGCCGGCATGATGGCGCCGGCGGTGACGCAGCGGCGCACGCCGGCGAAGGGTTTCGAGCCGGCCTCCTTCGCCGCCAGCAGCAGGTAGTGGAACATGGTCGGCACGCCGGGCATGAAGGTGTAGCCGCCGCGGCCAAGTTCATCCATCGCGCCGTGGGTGGAGAACTTCTCCATGATGTGCTCGCTGGCGCCGACGGCGAGGATGGAGAGCACCGAAAGGTTGAGCGCGTAGGAGTGGAAAAGCGGCAGCGGCGAAAGGACGCGATCGTCCGCCCCAAGTCCGCAGATCGGCACCCAGCAGGCCGCCGTGACCCACAGCATGCCGCGGGTGGTGAGCCGCACACCCTTGGCGCGGCCGGTGGTGCCTGACGTGTAGACGAGGTAGCCGACACGGTCGATGTCGTCGGGTTCCAGCGCAACGCCGTCGGCAGGCGTGGCGCACATCTCGTCCAGTGACAGGCTGGCGTCCGGCGTATCCGTGTCGGCGAAGACACGGGTCGCGGGCGCAATGCCATCGGCGGCGATGGCGTCGAGCGTTGCGGCCTGCTGCGGGCGCGTGACGACAACGTCGCAGGCGGCATCCTCCAGCCGGTAGGCGACCTCGCCCTTCGTGGAGTCGTAGCTGATCGGTACGCAGACGCCGCCAGCGCGGATGGTCGCCAGACACGCGACAACCCAATCGACGGAATTGGGCAGCCACAGCGCGACGCTTGCCCCCTCCTCCAGCCCGCCGGCGCGCAGCCGGGTGGCGAGGTTTTCCGTCTGCCGGTCGAGTTCGGCGTAGGTGATCGCGCGCGCCGCGTCGGAGAACGCGACCTTGCCGGGGAAGGTCTTCGCCTGGCGCGCCAGCAGTTCGCTCACCGGGACGATCAGATTGGTGTGGATCATGTCCTTCCTCCTTTTCCCAGAACGGCCTGGACGAGGCGGAACAGCCGTTCCGGCGTCACCGGCAGTTCGCTGACTTCGATACCCAGCGGCGCTAGCGCATCGGAAATCGCGTTGGCGATGGCCGCCGGCGCACCGATGGCTCCGCCCTCGCCCATGCCACGGAAGCCGCCCGGGTTGCCGGGCAACTCGGTCTCGACGTGTGTGACTTCCATCGACGGAACCTCGACTGCACTCGGCACGGTGTAGTCGGCAAGGCTCGCGGTAAGCAGCTGGCCGGCCTCGTCGAAGCGCAGTTCCTCCAGCAGCGCGGCGCCGATGCCCTGCGCCACGCCGCCGTGCACCTGGCCGTCGACGACGAGCGGATTGATGAGCCGTCCGCAGTCCTCGGCAACAACGTAACGGTGGATGCGCACCGAAAGCGTGCCCGGGTCGATCTCGACCGCGGCGATGTGGGTCGCCGACGCCGTGGTGCCGGTGACCGGATCGAAGGTCTCCATCGCCTCGAGGATCTCGCGCTTGTCGGCGGGCAGCGCCTTCATGTCGGAATAGACGGCGTGCGCCAGCTCGGCGAAGCTGACGCCGTGATCGGTGCCACGCACGAAGACGTGGCCGTCTCCCGTCTCGATGTCCTCGACGCCGGCCTCCAGCAAGTGCGAGGCGACGCGCTTCACCTTGTCGCGCAGGGTGCGCGCGGTGAGGATCGCCGCGCCGCCGCCAAGCACCGCGCTGCGGCTGGCGTAGGTGCCGGTGCCGTGCGAGGTGGCGGCGCTGTCGCCATGCACGATGCGCACATCCTGCGGTCGCACGCCGAGTTCCTCGGCGACTATCTGGGCGAGCGTCGTCTCCAGGCTCTGGCCGTGCGAGGCGACCGCGAACACCGCCGTCACGGCGCCGGTTGAATCGATGCGGACGCTGGCCGTCTCGGTGCCTGTGTTGATCGGCATGCCGGGCGCAACGGAAATGCGCGAGCCGATGCCGGTCAGCTCGGCATAGGAGGCGATGCCGATGCCGAACCAACGTCCGGCGGCGCGCGCTTCTGCCTGCGTGGTGCGCAGTTCGTTGTAGCCGACCGTTTCGCAGGCGGCATCCAGGCACTCGATGAAGCCGGAGCGGTCCCACACCAGGCCGGAGCCGATGCGGTGCGGAAACTCGCCTGCGCGCACGAGGTTGGCGCGGCGCATGTCGGCGGGATCGATGCCGAGCTTCGCCGCCGCCATGTCGATCAGCCGCTCGATGACGAAGACGGCCGCCGGGCGCCCCACTCCGCGGTAGGGACCGGTCGGCGGCTTCGGCGTGGCGACGCCGCGCACCGCGCCGCGGTAGTGCGGGATGCGGTAGGGGCCGGGCAGGAAGCTCACCACCTGCACCGGCTCCAGCGCCGCCGTCCACGGATAGATCGAGTAGGCGCCGACGTCACCGACGACCGTGCCGGTCAGCGCCAGCAGGTTTCCATCGGTGTCGAAGCCGAGTTCGGCGTCGATGATCTCGTCGAAACCCTGGCTGGTCGATGTCAGGTCTTCGAGGCGGTCGCTCGTCCACTTGACCGGGCGGCCAAGACGGCGGGCGAGGACGCAGACCATGATCTCTTCCGGGTACAGCGATCCCTTGCCGCCGAAGCCGCCGCCGACGTCGGGCGCGACGACGCGGATGCGGCTGCCGGGCAGCCCGAGCAGGCCGGTCAGCGCATCGCGGATGATGCCGGGAACCTGCGTCGAGCCGTACAGCGTCAGGGCGTCGCGGGCGCGGTCGGGCTCGGCGACGTAGCAGCGTGGCTCCATCGCCAGCGGCGACTTGCGGTGCATGCGGAAACGCCCGCTCACCCGCAACGGCGCATCCCGCATCGCGGCGTCGGGTTCGCCGGTCTCGAACACGCGCTCGAAGAGCAGGTTGGTGCCAAGCTCCTCGTGCAGCAGCGGCGCATCCCCGGCAAGCGCGGTTTCGGGGTCCGCTGCCACGTCCAGCGGCTCCCATTCCACGGCGATCAGCGCCAGCGCGTCCTCGGCGATATATCGGTCGGTGGCGACGACAACGGCGAGCGGTTCGCCGACGTAGCGGACCTTGTCGCGGGCAAGCGGCGCGCAGGCAGTGGCGCGGTAGTCGCGCATGCGCGAGGGCGCGATTATGGCCGGCAGATCGGGGAAGTCCTGCGCCATGAAGACGCCGATGACGCCGGGGAGTTCGCGCGCCGCGTCGGTGTCGATGGAGACGATGCGCGCGTGGGCCTGGTCGGAGCGCGCGAACGCGGCGTGCACCATGCGGTCGAGCCGGATGTCGGCGGCATAGCGCCCGGCGCCCGTGAGCAGGCGCGGATCCTCCAGCCGCTGCACCGGCTTGCCGACATACTTCGGCCGCGTCTCGGCGAGGCCGGATGCGGAGGGGAACGCGCGCTCAGTCATCGCCACGCACCCCGTCGCGTTCGTCGGCAAGCTCGCGCACCGCGCGCACGATGTGCTCGTAGCCGGTGCAGCGGCAGATGTTGCCGGACAGGCCGTCGCGGATGTCGTCGTCGGTCTTCAGCGGATGGTTGCGAAGCAGGTCGCGCACGGTCATCAGGAAGCCCGGCGTGCAATAGCCGCACTGCAGGGCGTGGTGCTTGCGGAAGGCCTGCTGGACCCGGTCCATGCCGGCGATGGTGCCGAGGCCCTCGACGGTGCGGATGTCGGAGCCATCGGCCTGCACTGCGAAGGTGATGCAGGCGCGCGCGCTCACGCCGTCGATCTCGACGGTGCAGGCGCCGCACACGCCGTGCTCGCAGCCGACGTGGGTGCCGGTCAGGGCCAACCGGTCGCGCAGGAAATCCGACAGAAGCATGCGCGGCTCGATGCTCTCGGTGACCGGTTCGCCGTTGACGGTCAGCGCGATGTCGACGCGCCGGCTCATGATGCGCTTCCCGAGGCACGGGCGAGCGCGCGTTCGAGAACCCGCCCGGAAAGCACGCCGACAAGGTGCAGCCGATATTCGGCGGAGGCGTGCAGGTCGCTTTCTGGCTCCAGGTCTTCCACGGCGAAATCGAGGCACCCGGCGATGGCCTGCGGCGTCGCCGGCTTGCCGACCAGGGCGTCCTCGAAGGCGCGTGCGCGCACCGGGCCGTCACCGACACCGCCGAGCGCGAGACGCACTTGCGCGAATACGCCGTCCTCGACGCGCACCAGCGCACCGGCGGAAACGATGGCGAAGTCGCCGGCGCGGCGCGACATCTCGTCGAAGGCCATGCCGCATCCCGCCGGCGGCACGGGCAGGCGCACGGCGACGACGATCTCGTCCTCGGCAAGATCGGTGACCAGCGGCGCAACGAAGAAATCCTCGGCCGCAGCGGTGCGTTCGCCGTCCGGACCGGCGACGACGATTTCTCCGTCCAGCAGCGCAACCACCAGCGGCCATTCGGCGGACGGGTCGGCGTGGGCGAGGCTGCCGCCGATGCTGCCGCGGTTGCGGATGGCAAGGTGCGCGACATGGGCCATCGCCTCGGCAACGACCGGGAAACGCGCGGCGAGAAGATCGGAACACATCGCCTGCGCATGGCGGACCAGCGCCCCGATCACGACATGGGTGCCGGCATCCTCGATGCGGTTCAGGTCGGGAATGGCGTTGATGTCGACGAGGCGGGCGGGCTGGGCGAGCCGGAAATTCATCATTGGCACGAGGCTCTGGCCGCCGGCGATGACCTTGGCATCGTCGTGGTCGAGTGCCGCGAGCGCCTCGGCGAGGCTCGCCGCGCGCACGTATTCGAATGCCGCGGGCTTCATGCCGCGGACTCCGCAAGCGGCCTCGACCGCAATGCACGCATCTCCCCTACTCTCCCCTGAAGCGCGGCGGGCGCTTCTCGGCGAAGGCGGCGCGGCCCTCGCGGTAGTCGTGGCTGGCGGCGGCCCTGTCGATCAGGCGGTCGGCCTCGGCGGTCTCGAAGGTGCCGAGCGCGGTGCTGGTGAGGATGTACTTGGCGCCGCGGATCGACAGCGGCGCGCTGGACGACAGCTTGCGGCAGAACGCGGTCGCGGCCTTCAGCGGGTCCTGCGACATCTCGTCGATGAAACCGGTGGAAAGCGCACGTTGGGCGTCGAAGCGTTCGGCCGAATACATGATGCGCTTGGCTTCGGTCAGTCCGACGAGAGCCAGCAGCTTGCGGGTCCCCTGCACCCCGTAGACGATGGACAGCCGCGCGGCGGGAATGCCGAACACAGTCTTCTCGTGCGCGAAGCGGAAGTCACAGGACATGGCGAGATGCGCGCCGCCGCCGAGGCAATAGCCGCGAACGGCGGCGACGACCGGCTTGCCAGCCTCGGCGATCGCCGAGCAGCAGAAGTCGACCGCCTCCTCGTAGGCAACGGCCTGTGCGGTGTCGTCGCGCACGTCGGCGAATTCGCCGATGTCGGCACCGGCGCAGAAGTCCTCTCCCGCACCGGTCAGGATGATCGAGCGCACCGAGGCATCGGCGTCCAGTTCGCGGAATTTCTCGCCCACCCCGCGCCACATCGCCAGCGTCATGGCGTTGCGCTGGGCGGGGCGATTGATGGTGACGATCGCGCAGCCGTCGCGACGTTCGCACAGGATATCACTCATGCATTTCTCCAACCCGGCGAAGCGTCGCGGACATCATCTTTCCAATTCACTCCAGGCATGCGCTGCGCGCAACTGCGCCCTCGGCATGGGGGCCATGCCGCAGCCCGCGTCAGCCATCTTCGAGATCGTATCCTGCGCGATAGGCGACGTCGCGCGGGTCGGGCGCCTCGCCGCAGGACGAACACACGAGGACCGCGGTTCGCTCGTCGCGGTTGCGCGCATCGACAAACTGCATCGTCGGCCTCTTGCCGTCGCGCAGCCAGGCATCGCCCCAGTGCTTCATGAGGATCATTGGCCCGTAGATGTCCAGTCCCTTGCGGGTAAGCGCGTAACCGGACCGGGCGCGTTCGTCGCCACGTTCGATGAAGCCGGCGGAGACGAGATAGCGCAGCCGCCCGGCCAGGATGCTGCTGGAGATCGGCAGGTTGTCGAGGAAGTCCTGGAATTGCGTGTTGCCATGAAAGAACTCGCGCAGGATGAAGAACGTCCAGCGATCACCGACGATGGACAACAGGCGCTCCACCGAACAGGGGCGACGGCGCGGATGTTCGCCTTCGCCCGGGACCCGGCGGCGGCGCGGCTGGATTACCGACGGACGCTGCCAGTAGTCGGACGCGAGCTTGACCGCGATGCCCCTGGGATCGACGGCCTCGCCGGTCTCGGCCCACACGATCCTCGGCGAGAACCACGAACCGCAAGCCTTGTGGAACAGCGCAAGCGGCGGCAGTCCGTCGCCCAGCCATTTGTCGCCGAACCACATGAAGCCGAGAAAGACCGGGAAGAGGTCGCGCGACTTGTCGCTCAGCCGGTAGTTCTTCCAGGTGGTGTCCTCGCCGCGGCTCTCGGCGACCAGCAGGCCCTCGTCTACGAGGGCCGCGAGCGTTGCGGCGAGCGTCGCGCGGGGGATGGCAAGGCGGCGCACGAACTGCGAGTAGCGGCGCGCCCCGAAGAAGGCCTCGCGCAGGATCAGAAACGCCCATGGCCGCGTCAGCAGCGTGATGGTGTCGCCCATGGTGCAGTTGCGCGCGAAGCCTGCGGGCACGGCGCGGTCGGCGCGCTGCGCCTCGCCTGCCACGATGGCCAGTGCCGGCGCGCGCGCGTTCATTGCGGCACACCGCCGGGCGGCAACTCGCCGGCCAGTTCCATTTCCTGCATGCGGAAGCGCTGCGCCTTGCCGCTGGCGGTGGTGGGAAACTGGTCGACCACGCGGATCAGCGCCGGGATCTTGTATGTCGCCATGCGGCCGTGGCAGGCGGCGCGGACCGCCTCGGCGTCGAGGCCCGCGCCGGGCGAGGGTTTCATCCAGCAGGCGACGATCTCGCCGTACTTGTCGTCGGGCAGGCCGAAGACGTAGGCCTCGGAGACGCCGGGAAGGGTGAGCAGGAACTCCTCCACCTCGCGCGGGTAGACGTTCTCGCCGCCACGGATGATGGTGTCCTTGATGCGCCCGACGATCTGCACGTTGGCGTCGTCGCGCATGACGCCAAGATCGCCGGAATGCATGTAGCCGTCGGCGTCGATGGCCTGGCGCGTCGCCTCCTCGTTGCGCCAGTAGCCGCGCATCACCGAATAGCCGCGGATGCACAGTTCGCCGCTGGTCCCGCGCGGCACCGTCTCGCCGCTGGCCGGATCGACGATGCGGCATTCCAGATGCGGGTGGATCGAGCCGACCGTCGACACGCGCACCTCGTTGCTGTCGTCGGGCAGGGTCTGGAAGGAGATCGGCGAGGTCTCCGTCATGCCGTAGACGACGGTGACCTCGTCCATGTGCATGCGTTCCACCGCGCGGCGCATGGTCTCCATCGGGCATGGCGCGCCGCCCATGCAGCCGGTGCGCAGCGAGGACAGATCGTGCTCCGTGAAGGCCGGGTGATCGAGCAGCGCCATGTACATCATCGGCACGCCGTAGAAGGCGGTGCATCCTTCCGCCGCGATCGCCTCGAGGCTGGCGACGGGATCGAAACTCTCCGAGGGCAGCACGAGCGCGCTGGCATGGGTGACGGCGGCGAGCGCACCGAGCCCGATGCCGAAGCAGTGGAAGAAGGGCACCGGCAGGCAGATCACATCGGCCTCGGTCAACCGCTGGCGTTCGCCGACGAAATGTCCGTTGTTGAGCAGGTTGTAGTGGGTGAGCAGCGCGCCCTTCGGCTTGCCCGTCGTGCCGGAGGTGTACTGGATGTTGCAGGCGTCATGGACATCGACACCTGCCTCGGCAGCGGCGAGCCGGTCCGCGTCGACGCCGCCATTCATCGCAAGAAAGTCCGGCCACGCCATCCATGGCGCGGCGTCCGGCGCGAAGATCACGACGTGTTCGAGATCTTCCAGCCGCCCGCGCCGCGAAGCGATGGCGTCGGCGTAGGAATAGCTGCGGAAGGCAGGTGCGGCGAACAGGAACCGGGCCTGCGAATCCGCCACCACGAAGGCCATCTCGTCGGCGCGGAAGGCGGGGTTGACGGTGACGACGATCAGGCCGATGCGCACCGCCGCGTGGTGGATGACGAGCCACTCGGTGCGGTTCGGGCTCCAGATCGCCAGCCGGTCGCCGTGGCTGGCACCCAGCGCCAGCAGAGCGCGGGCTGCCGCGTCGACGGCAGCGTCGAATTCGGCGAAGGTCAGCCGGCGGTTCTCGAAGCGACTGGCGATGGCGAGGTTGCCGGGAAATCGCGTGGCGGTGTCGCGCAAAGCGGCGCCGATCGTCCTTTCAAGAAGGGGCGGATGCGAAGGCCCCTGGACGTAGGACGGCTCGACCATCGTGCGCTTTCCGTCAGGCCTTGCCGGGGACGAGGGAGGCGACGCGCTTCCTCAACATGTCGAGCGGCACGGCGGCGCGCTGGTGACCAACGCTGCCGATCAGCGCATCACCGCGGAAGACCTCGACCTGGAAGTCCGCCTTGCGGCCATCGAACGACTTGAGCCGGGTGTGGACGCGCACAGTGTCGCCCTCGATCGCGGCGCCGGAATGCTGGAGCTGGACGCCGACGCCGACGCTGTCGACGCCCTCGCCGAGGTGGGCGAGCAGCAGGTCGCGGCAGGCCATCTCGGCGTCGGCCAGCATGAAAGGCGTGCCATAGACCCGGAGGTCCGGCCCCATGAAGGTGACCACGCGGTCGGCGTCGATCGTCACATCGCGTATCAGCGTGTCAGGCGCGCTCGTCATGCAAATCCACCTCCGAGGACAATACGGAACCCGAAATTAGTTCATTTTTGAAATTGCGGTCAATCTGTCAGCGGCAGTGATCGGAGAAAACATCCCACGGGTCCCCGCAATGGGCGATGGATCCGCTTCTTTGGTGCCGCCTACTGCAATTTCGATTGTATAAGTGAACCACCTGCCCTACCGTTCGGCACCCGAAGTGCCACCTTGCGCGAGGCGACGCATGAGCGCGCGAAGCCGTTCCTACAAGCCGCAGAACGAGCGGACCAAGAAGCCCGTCTACTGCTATCAGTGCGTCGCCGGGCCCGATCTGCTCCGCGTCGAGGAAGAGGACGGCATCGCGACGCGGGTTGAATCCAACTACACGCTGGAGGGCAAGCACCCGGCCGACGGGCGCGTCTGCGTCAAGGCCTACGGGCTGATCCAGAAGACCTACAATCCCAACCGCGTGCAGCAGCCGATGAAGCGCACCAACCCGGAGAAGGGGCGCGAGCACGATCCCGGCTGGCAGGCGATCTCGTGGGACGAAGCGCTCGACATCGTCGCGGGCAAGCTGCGCGAGGTGCGCGACAAGGGCCTGCGCGACGAGGCGGGCTATCCGCGCGTGGCCGCCAGCTTCGGCGGCGGCGGCACGCCGACCCAGTACATGGGAACCTTTCCCGCCTTCCTGTCGGCCTGGGGCGCGGTCGACCTCGGCTTCGGCGCCGGACAGGGCGTCAAGTGCTATCATTCCGAACATCTCTACGGCGAACTCTGGCACCGTGCCTTCATCGTCTCGCCGGACGTGCCGCGCTGCAAGTTCGTCATCAACTGCGGCTCCAACGTGGAAGCCTCCGGCGGTGTCGTCGGCGTGTGGCGCGAGGCGGACGCGCGCGCGCACGGCCTGCGCCGAATCCAGGTCGAGCCGCATCTGTCCGTCACCGGGGCGCTGGCCGGCGAATGGGTTCCCATCAAGCCGAAGACCGACGCGGCGTTCCTTTTCGCGCTGATCCACCGCATCCTGATCGAGCGTAACCCGCAGGAAGTCTGCGACGTTGCGTATCTCAGCGAGATGAGCAACTCGCCCTATCTCCTCGGGCCGAACGGCTTCTTCCTGCGTGATCCCGGCAGCCACGAGCCGCTGGTGTGGGACGAGAAGATCGGCAAGGCGGTGCCCTACAACACAGACGGCATCCAGCCCGCGCTGACCGGCGCAGGCAAGGTCAGCGGCGTCGAGAAGGGGCCGGACGGTCAGGATTGGACGCACGAGGACATTCCCGGCATCACCGCCTTCGAGAAGCTGATCGAACATGTCCGGCCGTATTCTCCGGAGTGGGCGCAGGAGAAGACCGGCATTGCCGCCGACACGATCCGGCGCATCGCGGATGAATACCTCGCCCATGCATCGATCGGCGAGACCATCGAGATCGACGGGCGCACCTTCCCCTACCGCCCGGTGGCGGTGATGCTCGGCAAGGGCGTCAACAACGGCTGGGGCGGATACCAGACGACGTGGGCGCGCACCGTGCTCGCCGTGCTTGTCGGCGCGCTGGAGGTGCCCGGCGGATTGCTCGGCACCAACGTCAAGCTGGTGCGCCCGGCGCACTACCGCGCCGACAGCGTGCGCCACGGCGAGGACGGGTTCATGCACTTCCCGTTCAATGACACCTCGCGCAACGGCTGGCAGCCGAAGCCGAAGATCCGCAACGCCTACAACACGCTGGTTCCTCTCGCCGCGGACAGCCCGTGGTCGCCGGCGCTGGGGCCGGCGCACCTGCCGTGGCTGTTCCAGAAGGAGCAGCCGGAGAACTGGCCGACGGCGACCAAGCCCGACATCTGGTTCTGTTACCGCACCAACCCGTCGATCTCGTCGTGGAACGCGCCGGAGGTGGCCGAGCGCATCGCCGAGTTCCCCTTCACCGTCGCCTTCGCCTACACGCAGGACGAGACCAACTACATGGCCGACATCCTGCTGCCCGAGGCGACGGATCTGGAAAGCCTGCAACTGATCCGCGTGGGCAACACCAAGATGATGCAGGCGTTCTGGAAGAAGGAGGGCTGGGGCATCCGCCAGCCGGTGGGCAAGAAGACTGTCGACTGTATGGACATGACGGAGATCGCCACGCAACTGGCCAGGCGCGCCGGGTTGCTGAAGGAATATGTCGCCGCGATCAACCGCGGCTCGGCCGGCATCAAGCTGAAGACGGATGCCTACGACTATTCGCTGCCCGCCGACGCCCAGCCGAGCGTCGAGGACATCTGGGGACAGGTGGCGAAGGCGGCGAGCCACGAAGTCTCGAACGGGGCCGAGGTGCGCGATCTCGACTGGTTCAGGCGCGAAGGCTACATGCTGCGCGAGTTTCCCGAAACCAACTGGTTCCTCGCCCAGACGCTGCGCGAACAGGGCCTGCGCTTCGAGCTGCCCTATCAGGAGCGTGTCTACCGGCACGGGCGGCAACTGGCCAATCGGCTGCACGAGGCCGGCGTCAACTGGTGGGACACCCAGCTCGACGAATACGAGCCGATGCCGTCGTATGTATCGTTCCCGGACATCTGGATCGACCACATCCGCGAGGTCGGCAAGGACCCGGACGACTTCCCGCTGTGGGCGCTGACGGCGCGCTCGATGCAATACGCCTGGGGCGCCAACGTCGGCCTGCCGATGATCCGGGAGGTCGCCAACAACGTCGCCGGCCACCGCGGCGTGATCCTGAACCCCGAAACTGCGGCGAAGGCCGGCATCACCGATAACGACTGGGTCCTGATCACCTCGCCAACGGGCGTGACGCGCGGGCGCGCGGTGCTGCGCAACGGCATCCGCCCGGATACCATCGTCATGATCGGGCAGTTCGACCACTGGGCGACGCCAGTGGCGAAGGACTTCAACCTGCCGAGCCTCAATTCGCTAACCGCGCTGGCGCTGTCGCTGACCGACTCCACCGGCAGCGGCTCGGACATCACGCGGGTGCGCGTCGAGCGCGATCCCGACCAGAGCGCGAAGAGAAAGAGGCGCGCGTGACGCAGACCGCCCATACCCCGCGCTACGGCATGGTCGTCGACGTCAACCGCTGCGTCGGTTGCCAGACCTGCACCATCTCCTGCAAGCACGCCAACGACACCGCGCCCGGTATCCAGTGGCGTTCGGTGCTCGACGTTGAGCAGGGCAGCTACCCGGACGTGTCGCGGTTCTTCCTCGTCGTCGGCTGCCAGCACTGCGCCGAGCCGCCCTGCGTGCCGGTGTGCCCGACAGGCGCCACCTTCCAGCGCGACGACGGCCTCGTCGTCATGGACTACGACACCTGCATCGGCTGCGCCTATTGCGCCGTTGCCTGCCCCTACCAGGCACGCACCATCGCGCACGAGGCAGATTTCTATTACGGCAGGCCGACCGTGCAGGAGCAGCACGCCGCCCACCCCGAACGCCTCGGCGTGGCGCAGAAATGCACCTTCTGCATCGACCGGATCGACGAGGCCAAGGATCGCGGCCTGACGCCGGGCGTGGATTCGGAGGTCACGCCGGCCTGTTCGGCGTCCTGCATCGCGCAGGCGATCACCTTCGGGGATTTCAACGACGCGGACAGCAAGGTGTCGCAGCTGGCGCGGGGGCACACTTTCCAGATCAACGACTTCCTGAAGACCGATCCGCAGATCAGGTATCTCTACGACGTGCCGGGCAGCATTGATGGGCTCGAGGACACCGCCGCCCACGCCGACGCGCCCGCGCCCGGCACCGATCCGCTGGCCGGCAGGCTGCAGACCTTCTGGGACATGCGCGCGGCGATGAACTTCATTCTCGGCGGGCTGGGGTCCGGCTTCCTGCTGGTTGCCTGCGCGGTGATGCTCGGCGGGCTGGTGACGCCGATGGCTGCGAAGGCCCTACTCGTTGCGGGAGCCGCGATCATTTCGCTGGGGCTCTTCTTCGTGTTCCTGAAGATCGGCCGCAAGAGCCGCTTCCTCAACGCCATCCGCCGGCCGCAGACCTCGTGGATGAGCCGGGAGATCTATGTGGTCGCGGTCATGTTTCCGCTGATCGGGCTGGCGCTGCTGATCGGCGTATCGATGCTGCTTGCCGCGCTGATCGGTGTCGCCGCCGCTGCCTTCCTCTATTGTCAGGCGCGTATCCTGCACGCCGCCAAGGGCATCCCGGCGTGGCGCGCGAAGCCGATGCCGCCGCTTCTCGTCGCCACAGGACTGGCAGAGGGCGCGGGCCTCTACCTCGCCGTCGCGGAAGCCCTCCCCGGCATCAATCCCGCCGGCTGGGTCGCCGGCATCGGCGCCGCCGCAAGCGCAGTGGCGCTTGGTGCTTGGATGTGGCTGGTCGCCGGCGCACGGGCGCACCGGATCCCGCCGGCTGCCCGCATGTGCCTGATCGAGGCCAGCCGCCTGTACGTTCCGGCGATGGCTGCCGGGATCGTGCTGCTTGCCCTGGTGCCGCCGATGGGCGGCATCGTCGTGGTGCTGGCCGGTGCGGCAATGAAGGCCTGGCTGATCACGCGCGCCGCCTACCAGCAGGGCTTCGTGCTGCCGGCCATGCCGAAACGCGGCAGCGGCAGGCGCGCCTCGCCGCCGCGGCTGACCGGTTTTCGTGCCGGCAAGCCGGCGGGAGCCGCCTGATCTCCGACCGGGCCTTGCGGGGCCTTCCCGGCAGGCTGTATGCAAGCGACCCGACCGAACATCCGTTGCGGCAGGACGCCAGCCGGCAGTCGCCGGGGAACAGCGCAAACCGGGAAGACCAACCATGAGCGACAACCGCCGCGGCTGTGTCTATTTCAATTTCGGAACCGGCTACGCGCTGCATCTGCTGGTGTCGATCCATACGCTTCGCAAGCACTACGACGGGCCGGTCACCGTCTTCCTCAAGCCCGACGCGCACAGCGACCGGCTGAAACGCGATGTCGAAGCGCTTGGCGTGGACGTCGTCTATCTCGATCGCCTGAGCCGGTCGTTCGACCGGCACCGCATCTTCGAGGCAAGCCCTTACCCGACCACCCTGTCGCTCGATAGCGACATCGTGTTCCGCGGGCCGATCGACGCGCTGTGGGAACCGCTTGAACGCGAGGGCGTGCTGGTCACCCGCTTCCACGCCCCGGCCTTCGGCATCGACGGCACGCCGCAGACGCCGCGCGAGCACAACCGCAAGGGGTTCCTGGACGACGTGCGCCCGTTGCTGGCGCCGCAGATCTACGAGCGGGCGGTCGACCGGCTGGTGCGCGAGGGCATCGACATCAACATCGGCGTGTTGGGCATCGCCCGGCCCAGGGGCGACTCCTTCCTCAACGCCTGGGCACGCGCCATGGAAGCGGGCCGCGACCTCAGGCCGCCGCTGATGGACGAAATGCTGGTCAACGCGCTGGTCGGCGAACACTCGCATCATCTGGCGGATGAGAAATGGAACTGCCCCGCCGACGAGTGCTTTCGCCGCACCAGCCTCGCGGACGCGGTCGCCATCCACTATTTCGGCGACGCCTGCGGGCTTCTCGGCAGGAACTCGCGGCGCATGGGCCGCAACGTCGACACCTGGGCGGGACGGATCTGGTACCGGACCTACTTCGAGATGGCCGAGAGCTTCGACCTTTCGTACTGGCGCAGGCTCGACCGCCGGTTCGACAGGCGGATCGACCCGCCATTCGCGAATGGCGCGTCGATGACGCTTCGCTACTGGGCGAAGGACATCGAAATCGGCATTCGCAACGCCCGCGACCTGATCCTGGGCCGCAGGAAGCCGCCAATCATCTGAACGGATCGGTTTCCGGCAAGACCTGCCGAAACGATGCGCCTTGCCGCGCAGGGGTGCCGGCTGTATCTGCTGTGGGGACCGGTCAACCAGGAGTGCCCATGCTGACGATCAGGACAATCCGGCGCGTTGCGTCTGTCATCGCCCTCCTGACGCTTCCCGCACAAGTCCTTGCCCAGGGCGCGCCGCCACCGCAGCCAGTGACCGTGGTGACGCTGCAGCCGCAGGACGTGACGCTGACGGCCACCCTGCCCGGCCGTGTCGTCGCGTCCGGCGTGGCGGAGGTGCGCCCGCAGGTCAGCGGCATCATCACCGAGCGCCTCTTCGACGAAGGCGGCGACGTCGCGGTCGGCGACGAACTCTACAGGATCGATCCCGAGACCTACCGCGTGCGCGTCGTCGCCGCTAAGGCGCAGGTCGCACAAGCCGAAGCACAGTTGCGCGCGGCCGAACGCGAAGCGGACAGGCTGCGGGTCCTGATCGAGCGCAAGGTGGCCAGCGAGCGCAGCTTCGACGAGGCGCAGGCCGCGCTGGAAACGGCGTCGGCCGCCGTCGACGTGGCGAAGGCCGACCAGCTGGCCGCCGAGATCGACTACGAACGCACCACCATCCGCGCACAGCTGTCGGGCGTGATCGGACGCTCGCTGACGACGCGTGGCGCGCTGGTCACCAGCGGCCAGGCCGAACCGCTGGCGGTGATCCGCACGCTCGACCCCGTGCTCGTGGACGTCACGCAGTCGGCAGCCGAACTGATCGCCTGGCGCCGCGGCATCGTTGCCAAGCGCCTGGAAGGCGCGGCGCAGGACGTGTCGCTCAAGCTCGCCGACGGCGGAACCTACGAACACGTCGGCTCGCTGACAGCGGCAGACCCCTACGTCAACGAACTCACCGGCGTCGTGACCCTGCGGCTGGAGTTCCCCAATCCGGATCGACTGCTGCTGCCGGGCATGTACGTGCAGGTCGACATGCCGCAGGGCGTGCTGCACGCTGTGTTCCTGGTGCCGCAGGAAGCCGTGCAGCGCGACCAGCGCGGGCGCCCGACCGTGTTCGCGGTCAAGGCCGACAACACGGTGGAGCAGAAGGCGCTCGCGGTTTCGCAGGCGCGCGGCAACGACTGGATCGTCACAGAGGGCCTCGCCCCCGGCGACCGGGTCATCGTCGAGGGCCTGCAGAAGGTGCGGCCGGGCGCCAGCGTCGCGCCCGACGAACGCGCGTCGCCCGGCAGCTGACCGGAAAGGCCCCGATGGCACGCTTCTTCATCGACCGCCCGGTCTTCGCCTGGGTCATCGCGATCCTCATCATGGGGATCGGGGTGCTGTCCATCATGGCGCTGCCGGTGTCGCAATACCCGGAAATCGCACCGCCATCGGTGAGCGTGCAGGCGAGCTATCCCGGCGCATCGGCGGAGACGGTCGAGAACGCCGTCACCCAGGTGATCGAGCAGCAGATGACCGGTCTCGACGGGCTGCGGTATTTCAGCTCCAGTTCGACGTCGGCCGGATCGGCGACCGTGACGCTGACCTTCGAGACGGGGACGGACGCCGACATCGCGCTGGTGCAGGTGCAGAACAAGCTGGCGCAGGCGACGTCGCTGCTGCCTGAGATCGTGCAGCGGCAGGGCGTCAGCGTGCGCAAGTCCTCGGCCGGCTTCCTGATGGTGATTGGCCTCATTTCCGAGGACGGGCGGTTGGAGCAGGTGGACCTGTCGGACTATCTGGCGTCGAACCTCGTCGACGAGATCAGCCGCATCAAGGGCGTCGGCAACGTGCGCGTGTTCGGCTCGCCCTACGCCATGCGCATCTGGCTCGACCCGGCCAAGCTCGCGGCCTTCGAGCTGGCGCCCGCGGACGTAGTGCAGGCGGTCTCCGCGCAGAACGCGCAGATCTCGGCTGGCCAGTTCGGTTCGCTGCCGACGGTGCCGGGACAACAGATCAATGCCGTCATCACGGCGCAGTCGCTGTTGCAGACGCCGGCGGACTTCGAGCAGGTCGTGCTGCGCGCGCAGACCGACGGCGGCCTGGTGCTGCTGAAGGACGTGGCGCGGGTGGAGATCGGTGCGGAGCGCTACGAGACGATCGCGCGCTACGACGGTCGTCCGGCCGCCGGCATGGCGATCCAGCTAGCCAGCGGCGCCAACGCGCTGGACACCGCCGACCGCGTCAAGGCGCGCATGGAGGAACTCAAGGCGTTCTTCCCGGACGGCGTCGTCTACACGGTCCCCTATGACACGACGCCTTTCGTGCGCATTTCCATCGAGGAAGTCGTCAAGACCCTGTTCGAAGCCATTGGTCTCGTCTTCCTCGTCATGCTGCTGTTTCTCGGCAACCTGCGCGCGACGCTGATCCCGACGCTGGCGGTGCCGGTCGTGCTACTCGGCACCTTCGGCGTGCTGGCGGCGGCCGGCTTCTCGATCAACACGCTGACCATGTTGGCGATGGTGCTGGCGATCGGCCTGCTCGTCGACGACGCCATCGTCGTGGTGGAAAACGTCGAGCGGATCATGGCTGAGGAAGGCCTCGACCCGCGCGAGGCAACGCGCAAGTCGATGGACCAGATCACCGGGGCGCTGGTCGGCATCGCGGTGGTCTTGTCGGCGGTGTTCGTGCCGATGGCCTTCTTCGGAGGCTCGACGGGTGTCATCTACCGGCAGTTCTCGATCACCATCGTCTCGGCGATGGCACTGTCGGTGGTGGTGGCGCTGACACTTACGCCGGCGCTCTGCGCGGCGATGCTGAAGCGGCACGATGCCGATCACGCCAAGCGTGGTCTGTTCGGCTGGTTCGAACGCGCCTTTTCCGGCCTGACGCGGCGCTACGCGGGCAGCGTGTCGTGGATCACGGCAAGGCCGGTGCGGGTCGCACTGGTCTACCTGGCGCTGGTCGCCGGCATGGCGGGGCTGTTCATGCGCACGCCGACCGGCTTCCTGCCGAACGAGGACCAGGGGATCATGTTCGTCTTCGTGCAGGGTCCGTCGGGGGCCACGGCCGAACGCACGCTGAAGGTGATGCAGCAGATCGAGGCGCATTTCCTCAAAACGGAAAGCGACAACGTCGAGGCGGTGTTCACCGCCGTCGGCTTCAGCTTCGCGGGGTCCGGGCAGAACGTCGGCATCGGCTTCGTGCGCCTGAAGGACTGGGCGTTGCGCGCGCGCCCCGACCAGGGCGTGCAGGCGATCGCGGGGCGGGCCTTCCGGGCGCTCGGCGGCATCCGCGACAGTTTCGTTTTCCCGGTGGTGCCGCCGGCGGTGCGCGAACTGGGCAACGTCAGCGGCTTCGACGTCTACCTGCAGGCGCGCGCCGGGCAGACCCACGAGGAGCTTCTCGGCGCGCGCAACCAGTTGCTCGGCATGGGCAAGGAGAGCCCGCTGATCGGCTCGATCCGGCCGAACGGACTGGAGGACGCCGCGCAGTACAATCTCGCCATCGACTGGCGCAAGGCCGGCGCCATGGGCGTGACGGCGAGCGAGGTCAGCAACCTGCTGGCCGTTGCTTGGGCGGGGCGCTACGTCAACGATTTCGTCGACCGCGGCCGCATCAAGAAGGTCTACGTGCAGGGCGAGGCGGACGCGCGGCGCGACCCCACCGACATCGAGCGCTGGCGCATCCGCAATGCCAGCGGCGGGCTGGTGCCCTTCTCCAATTTCGCGCAAGGCAACTGGCGCTTCGGCCCGCAAGGGCTGTACCGCTACAACGGCGTTCCGGCGATGCAGATCCAGGGCACGCCGGGTGCCGGCGTCGCGACCGGGGCGGCGATGGACGAGATGGAACGCCTGGGTGGCCAGCTGGCAAGCGGCTACGACCTGTCGTGGACGGGACTGTCGCTGGAAGAACGCCAGTCGAGCGGCCAGGCGCCGCTGCTCTACGCGCTGTCGCTGGCGGTCGTATTCCTCAGCCTTGCCGCGCTCTACGAGAGCTGGGCGATCCCCGCCGCCGTCATGCTGGCGATGCCGATCGGCGTGTTTGGCGCGCTGGCCGCGGCGTGGCTGGGCGGCTACTCCAACGACGTGTTCTTCCAGGTGGCGATCCTCACAACCATCGGGCTGACCGGCAAGAACGCGATCCTGATCGTGGAGTTCGCGCGCGCCCGGCAGGAGGCCGGCGAGGACATGTATACCGCCGTGCGCGAGGCGGCGCGGCAGCGCTTCCGCCCGATCCTGATGACCTCGATGGCGTTCACGCTCGGCGTCACGCCGCTGGTGCTGAGCACCGGAGCGGGTTCGGCGGGGCGCAACGCGATCGGCTCCGGCGTGCTGGGTGGCACCCTTGCCGCAACCGTGCTTGGCGTCTTGTTCGTGCCGTTGTTCTACGTGCTGATCCGGCGCTTCTTCGCCACCCGCCAGGCGTCCGACAATACAACCTGACGGATCTTGCCCGACAGACCCCTGCCGGCGCACCCGCGCCCACCGCACACCCGCGAAATCTGGTTTCCCGGCGGGACTCCCGGCGTTTCCGAAACCGCGACCTGCACGGTGCCAAGCAAGGATTTGACACCGACCCGACTCGTGTCCAGAATTTCGGAGCATTTCAGATGACAAAAGATCATTTCAAATATTGAAACGGTGCATTTCCGGAGGAACACATGCTCCAGACTGGACGCAACAAGCCTCGCAAAAGCTGCAGGGCGCCGCGATGAGCGGCGGCAAGGCGAAGGTCTATCGCTGGCGCGACCTGCCGCGTGAAACCGTGCGGCCCGGGGTGACGCGGACAGCGTTTCGCGGCGACAACGCGCTGATGGTGATGAACTGGCTGGAGCCGGGCATGGAGGTGCGTCCGCACTCCCATCCGTTCGAGCAGCTCGCCTACATCATCGCCGGGCGCGTGCGCTTCACGGTTGGCGACGAGGTCGTTGAGGTCGGCGCCGGCGAGGTGCTTCGAATCCCGCCCGACGTCGTGCATTGCGGCGAACCGGTGGGGGACGAGACGGCGATCAACCTCGATGTCTTCGCCCCGGTCCGCGATGACTACCGCCACCTGACCGCCTACCAGGAAGCGGACTTTGCAGACGATGGCTAGACCGGCCGGACAGCCATGGCGCGGCCTTGCAGCAATCGGCCGCACGCCTGTTGTTGCCCCAGCGCGAGGAGCAGCAAGGAGATGAAACCGCTCGACGCGTCGATGAACCAGTCGACACAGGTCGCGTTCCGCGTTCTGGAAGAAATGGTGGCGATCGGCAAGCCGGTCGAGCTGTCGGTGCTGGCACGGCGGCTGGACATGCCCAAGCCGCGCGTGTTCCGGTTCCTGCGGACGCTGGCGCTGATCGGCTACGTGCTGCAGGATCGAAACAACGAGCGCTACCGGCTGTCGCTGAAGCTGTTCCACCTCGGGCAGGCGATCGCCGACAAGACCGACCTGCTGACCGAGGCGCGCCCGATGCTGATCCAGCTGTCGAAGACCACCGGCCTGACGGCGGCGATGGCCTCTCCCGAGGCCGACGGCATGCGCGTGCTGGATCTCGTGCGCGCACACTCGCCGGTCGAGATCGTCACGACCCCCGGCACGTTGCTGGGATTTCACTCTTCCGCCGCCGGCAAGGTTGCGCTCGCTTTCGGCGAGGCGGATTGCTGGGCAAAGGTAGAGACCGTGCTCGGCGGGCCCGAAAATACGGTGAGGCTCGCAGCACTCAGGGCGCGCGTCGAACGTGTGCGCCAGGACGGCTGGTCGGACGGGGCCGCGGAAACCCTCGCCGGCATCAATGCCGTCTCGGCGCCCGTCTATTCCGCCGGGCGGCGCTTTACCGCCGCCATCACCATCGCCGGAACCATGGCGGTGCTGCCATCCCCTCCCACGCAGGCACAGATAGACGCCGTGGTTTCAGCCGCGCGCACCCTTTCGGCGAACCTCGGATCCCCGGAGACCCCTGAATGACCCGCTACGCACTGGCCATCGACATCGGCGGCACGTTCACCGATGCGGTGCTGCTCGCCGACGACGGGCGCAGCTTCGTTGACAAGACGCTGTCGACGCATGCCAACCTTCTCGAAGGCCTGTTTCGCGGCGTTGACCTGGTGCTGGGGCGCGCCGGCATCGCCCCTGCCGACGTGGACGACGTGGTGGTGCACGCGACGACCGTGGTCACCAACGCGCTGATCGAGCGCAAGGGACCGCCGACCGGCCTGATCCTGACGAAGGGCTTCGCCGACATCCTCTACATCCGCGACGAGCACCGCTACGACATGTACGATCCGCAGATCGAGTTCGCCGAGCCGCTGATTCCGGCGGAACGCACGTTCACGCTCGACGAGCGCGTGCTCGCCGGCGGCACGGTGGAGAAGGCCGCAGCGGACGCGGAGATCGCCGACATCGCGCGCCGCTGCGCGGATGCCGGCATCGTGTCGGTCGCCGTGTGCCTGCTGAACGCCTACCGCAACGGCGCCAACGAGGCGCGCGTGCGCGAGGTGTTCGCCGAGGTCGCCCCGTCCATCCACGTGTCGCTGTCGAGCGAGATCGCGCCGCAGATGCGCGAGTACCTGCGCACCTCGACGGTCGCCATCAACGCCTTCACGGTGCCGATCACCCGGCCCTACCTGACGGCCTTCGCGGACGAACTGAAGCGGCGCGGCTTCTCGCAGCAACCGCTCATCATGCTGTCCAACGGCGGCGTGCTGGGGGCCGAACGCGCCGGGCTGCACCCGGTGCGGATGATCGAATCGGGCCCCGCGGCCGGCGCGCTTGTCGCCTGCTACTTCTCGCGGCTCTACGGCATCCCCGACCTGATTTCCTTCGACATGGGCGGCACGACGGCCAAGGCGTGCATGATCCAGAACCACGAGCCGCTGGTCACCAGCACCTTCGAGGTCGACCGGCGCTACCGCTTCAAGCCGGGCAGCGGCATGCCGATCACGGTGCCGTCCATCGACATGATCGAGATCGGGGCTGGCGGCGGTTCGATCGCCCGGGTCGACGATCTCGGCTTGCTGAAGACCGGACCCGATAGCGCCGGCTCGGAACCGGGACCGGTGTGCTACGGACGTGGCGGCACGGGCCCCTGCGTCACCGACGCCGACGTCGTGCTCGGCATCATCGATCCCGACCGCTTCCTTGGCGGCGACATGATGCTCGACGCCGATGCGGCAGGCGCCGCGCTGGAAGGGCTCGGCAAGAGCCTGGGGCTCAGCCGCGAGCAGGCCGCTTGGGGCGTGTTCGAGGTGGTGTGCGAGCAGATGGCATCGGCGGCGCGCACGCATGCCACCGACCGCGCCATCGACTACCGCGGCCTGCCGCTGCTGGCGTTCGGAGGCGCAGGGCCGGTGCACGCCTGCATGGTGGCGGAACTGGTGGACAGTTCGCAGGTCATCTACCCGCCGCTCGCCAGCGTGCTGTCGGCGTTCGGGACGCTGGTCACGCCGGCGCAGATCGACCTGGTGCGCTCCAACGTGGTGCTGCTCGACGCGATCGACTGGGCATCGGTCACCGCGACCATCGACGACATGGTCGCGGAGGGCACGCAGGCGCTGCGCGAGGCCGGGATCGCCAACGCCGACATCCGCTTTCGCCACGGGGTCGATCTGCGCTACCTCGGCCAGCAGTCGGAGGTGCGCATCGACTTACCCTTCGACCCGCGCCAGAACCGCGAGCCGGATGCGATCCGCGAACTGTTCGAGACCGAATACGCGGCGCAATACGGGCTGAAGCTCGACGGCATGGCGATCGAGATCGTCAACTGGCGCACCACGGCGAGCGGACCGACGCCGCAGCGTGGCGCCGCCGCAGACGGCGATACCGCGCAGGCAGCGCCGGGCGAGCGGACCGTCCATCTGCGCGGTGCCGCGACGCGGGTGCCGGTTTACCAGCGCACCTCGCTTTGCCCCGAACAGCAGATCGCCGGGCCGGTGATCGTCGAGGAACGCGAGACCACCATCTTCGTCCTGCCCGGTTGGACCCTGAGGGTACATCACGACGGCAGCCTTTTCGCCAACCGGGACACGGAGGCCGCGTGATGGACGGGGTACAGCTGCAGATCCTGTGGAGCAACCTGATCGGCATCGTCTCGGAACAGGCGCGCGCGTTGCAGCGCATCGCCTTCAGCCCGATCGTGCGCGAGGCGGGCGATCTCGCCAACGGCCTGTTCGACGCGCGCGCGCGCATGGTGGCGCAGGCGGTGACGGGCACGCCGGGCCACATCAATTCGCTGGCCGCTGCCGCCCGCAACCTGCTCAACGACATCGACACGAGCACGCTGAAGCCGGGCGATGTGCTGATCACCAACGACCCTTGGATGTCGGCGGGGCACTTCTTCGACATCACGGTGCTGTCGCCGATCTTTCGCGAGGATCGCATCATCGGCTACGCCGGCTCGACCATCCACCATACCGACATTGGCGGCTATGGCATTGGCGCCGGGGCGCGCGACATCCACGAGGAAGGCCTGTGGATCCCTGTGCTGAAGCTCTACGAGGCGGGCAAGCCGAACGACACGCTGTTCTCCATCATCAAGCGCAACGTGCGCACGCCCGACGCGCTGCTCGGCGATCTCGGCGCGCAGGTCTCCAGCGGCATGATCGCGGCGCAGCGGCTCAACGCGCTGTGCGACCGCTACGGGCTCGACGACATCGAGACGCTCGCCGACGAGATCATCGCGCGCTCGGAGGAAGCCACCCGCAACTCGATCCGCAAGCTGAAGGGCGGATCGTTCACCGGCGTTTCCACCTTCGACGTGCCCGGCGGAGAGGAGATCACGCTGAAGGCGACCGTCGAGATCGACGCAGACGCCGGCGAGATCACGATCGACTTCGCCGGCTCGTGGCCGGCAAGCCGGCTCGGCATCAACGTCGTGCCGGCTTATACCCACGCCTACGCCACCTTCGCGGTGCGTTCGACGCTGAACCCGGACCTGCCCAACAACGCGGGCAGCCTCGCCCCGATCAAGCTGAAGCTGCCCGACGACTGCATCGTCAACGCGCGCTACCCTTCCCCGGTCAACGCGCGCCACGTGGTCGGTATGTACGTGCCCTTCCCGATCCTCAAGGCGCTGGCGCAGGTGGCACCGGACCGAGTCGTCGCGGAAGGTTCGGGCGCGGTGTGGACGGTGCAGATCCACGGCAGCGACGCCAGCGGCCGGGCCTTCACCAGCTCGATGTTCAACTATTCCGGCGGCATGGGCGCACGCGCGTCCAAGCCCGGCCTGTCGGCGATCTGCTACCCGACCGGCGTCTCGGCGGTGCCGATCGAGATCCTGGAGGCGAGCTACCCGATCGTCTTCACCTGCAAGGAACTGGAGCCTGGCACCGGGGGAGCCGGCCGCCAGCCCGGCGGGCTTGGCCAGCGCATCGGCTACCGCATGCGCACCGACCGGGCGTGGCAGCTCAACACCTTGCCGAGCCGCGTCATGCACGGTGCCGAAGGACTCGATGGCGGCAGTGCGGGAGCGCCGGGACGCTTCGAGATCAACGGCAAGCCGGCAGCGGCGGGGCGCAAGCTCGACATGCAGCCAGGCGACGAGGTGCTGATGGTGACGCCGGGCGGCGGCGGCTTCGGCAAGGCTTAGCTTCGGGGAGGCTGTATCAGCGGCAGACCTTTTCGATCAGCCGCGCGAGCATCGCGTCACAGGCGGCAAGCTGGCTGACGGCGACGAACTCGTCGGGCTTGTGGCCCTGGTCCATGTCGCCGGGGCCGCAGACAACGGTCGGGATGCCCAACCCTGCGAAGTAGCCGGCTTCCGTCCCGTAGGCGACCTTGGTGGTCTCGACGCCGCCGGCGGCGTCGCACACCGTGGCGACGAAGGGATGATCGGCGGGCGTGTCGAGGCCGGGATAGGACTTGACCACCTCGACCTCGATGCGCGCATCGGGAAAGCGGGCGCGGTGCGGGGCGGCGATGGCCTCCGCAGCCGCCTCGATGTCGGCAATGATCGTGCGCGGATCGTGGCTCGCCAGATGGCGCACCTCGAAATCCAGCACCGCGCGCTCCGGCACGATGTTGAGCGCGACGCCGCCGGCAAGGCGTGCGGCATGCACCGTCGAATAGGGAATGGCGTAGGCGGGGTCGCGCGGGCCGGACTTCTCGATGCGCGTCTGGATGTCGCGCAGGGCGGAGATGAAGTCGGCGGCAAGATGCAGCGCATTGAGGAAGTCGGGCGCCATCGCCGTGTGGCCGGGCGTGCCGTGGCAGGTGGCGCGCAGGAAGACCTTGCCCTTGTGGCCGATCGCGGCGCGCATCGACGTCGGCTCGCCGACGATGCAGCACTCCGGCAGGCCGATGCCCGGTTCGAGGCTGGCGATCATGTCGGCGATGCCGACGCAGCCGATCTCCTCGTCGTAGGAAATGGCAAGCTTCAGCGGCTTCTTCAAAGGCGTGCCGGCTGCTTGGGCCGCTGCGGCGAGCGCGCAGGCGAGAAAGCCCTTCATGTCGGTGGTGCCGCGGCCGTAGAGCAGTCCATCATCTTCGGTGAGGCGGAAGGGTTTGCGGGTCCAGTTCTGGCCCTCGACCGGCACCACGTCCGAATGCGCCGAGAGCAGCAGGCCGCCCGGCCCCTTCGGACCGGCCACCGCGTAGATGCCCGCCTTGAGACCGGTCGCATCGCCGACCCGGTGGCAGTCGAAGCCGCCGCGCTGCAGGAAATCCTCGATCCAGCCGATGATGTCGAGATTGCTGTCGGTGCTGACTGAGGCAAAGCCGATGAGCGCTTCGAGGATTTCGCGTGTCGATGTCATATCGCGTCCTTGCGAATCTGGCGGTGCCGGATGCCCCGCGTTGTAGCGGGATTTGGGGCGTACAGGCCATGCCCTTCGCCGGGATATATCCCGTTTGCGGCTTTCTTCCAGACTACTCGTCGCCCGGCACGCCGTAGGACGGAGCGGCGCGCGGATCGAGCGCGCGCTGGACGTAGGCGTCGAGCTGCGGCCTGTAGATGTCCCACAGGTTTGCGAGCGCCTCGACGGGGCAGTCCTCGCTCCAGTCGCAGCGCAGGTCGGCGACGGGCCAGCTGACCTTGTCGACCAGCAGCATGCCGGCGGAATGCACCGGGCCCGCCTCGCCGCCCGCGGCGAGACCGGCGCGCATCGCCGCGACCAGCCGGTCGCCGAGATGGCCGGTGGCGCGCTCGAAGCCGGCGACGATGGCGCGCGGCACGTCGGCATCGGCAAGCAGGTTGCCGCCGGCGGCGACATCGCGGCCCCGCGCCTGCCCCCAGTTGCCCAGCACTTGCGTCCCTGAGTGTATGGCGGTGCCGCCTGCCGCATCGACGACGAGCACCTGCCGGTATTCGATGAAGCGGCCAAGGCGCTTCACCTCCGCGATCGCCTGCGCCGCGTTCCTGCCGGACTGCATGACGTCGAGCGCCAGGGGGCCGAGCGCGGGGTCAGTGACGTTCTGGCTCGCAACCGCGCCGACGCCGGCGCGCGCATAGGCGCAGCGCGCGGCGACCGCCGGCGAGGACGAGGAGATGGCAACGCCGAACATGCCGGTGTCCGCGCAGCGGGCGACGAGCGAGAAGGTCATGGTTGGCATCCCATCGCGGGGAACATTCTCTCGATCAAGTGCCGGCTCCAATCGCCTGTGTTTCCTGGCGCATATTCTGGTCCGAAAAGTCTGCAACTTTTCGGGAATATGCTCAGTCGGGTATGACGGCGGTCGCCTCGATCTCGACCAGCCATTCGGGGCGCGCCAGCGCGGAGACGACAAGGCCGGTCGAAACCGGATAGACGCCCTTCAGCCACTTGCCCATCTCGCGGTAGACCGCCTCGCGGTGGCGGATGTCGGTGAGATAGACGACGACGCGGCAGACGTGCTCCATGCCGCCGCCTGCCTCCTCCATCAGCATCTTGATGTTGGCCATCGCCTTGGCCGCCTGGGCGCCGGGATCGCCGACATGCAGGCTTTCGCGGGTTTCCAGATCCTGGGCGATCTGGCCACGCAGGAAGACCGTGCGGCCGCGCGCCACCACCGCCTGGCACAGGTCGTTGTCGAGCTTCTGCTCGGGGTAGGTGTCCTTGGTATTGAACTTGCGGATGCGTGTGTGTGCCATGCGGGCAGGTCCTCGTGATGCTTGCCGGTCAGGCGGACGGGCGGTAGGCCCGGTAGCCGCGCTGGATGGAGATCTGGTCGGCGATGTATTTCGCGTCGTGCCACACGCCCCAGATGAAGGACGAACCGCGCCGCGACAGCCACGGAAGGCCGAGGAAATAGACGCCGGGCTCGGATGAGACACCGCGCTGGTGCTTTGGCCGGCCGTGTTCGTCGAAGGCGCCGACCTTCAGCCAGCCGAAATCCTGCGCAAAGCCGGTCGCCCAGATGATCGAGGAGACGCCGGCCTGCGCCAGGTTCAGTTCCAGGATCGGGTTGGTCATGCAGTCCGGGTCCGGTCCGACGACGCGGGCTTCGGGCTCCTCCGGGAGATCGAGGCCATTGCGGGCGACATAGGCGTCGGCCTCGTCCAGCACCGAGAGATAATTTGCGTCGCCGCGCGCGATATTGTCGGCGAGGTCGGGAGCGAAGCGCATCGTGCCGCCAGCAAACGACGCCGTCAGCCCGACCAGCCGCATCCCCTGCCCGGCGAGGCGGCGGAAGTCGATGGTCTCGCCACCGCGGCAACCGCTGACGGCAATGGTGACGTGTTCGGCGCCAGCAGGCGGTGTCGCCGCATCCCACTTGCCGAGCACGCCAAGCCACCAGACGTTGTCGCGGCCGCGGTAGCTGCGCGGCGGGCGGTCGTGCGGACCGACAGAGAGGTAAACCTGCCTGCCGGCACGCAGCAGCTCGTCGGCGATCTGCGTTCCCGAAGACCCCGCGCCGACCACCAGCACCGCGCCATCCGGCAACTGGGCGGGGTTGCGATAGTCGGCGGAATGGATCTGCATCACGCCGGCATCGGCCGGAACGATGGGCGGGATGGCCGGCTTCTGGAACGGTCCCGTCGCGGCGACGACGAAATCGGCCTCGACAGGCCCGTGCGAGGTTTCGGCGCGAAAGCCCGGCCGGCCGGGCAGCCGCCCGACCGATGTCACCTCGACGCCGCAGCGGATGGGCGCGCCGATCTTCTCTGCATAGGCGACGAAATAGTCGGCGATCTCCTCCTTCGGCGCGAAGGCATCGGGATCGCAGGAAAATTCCATGCCGGGGAAGCGGTCGTGCCAGGCCGGGCCGTTCGCAACCAGCGAATCCCACCTCTGCGAGCGCCAGCGCTCGGCGATGCGGTCGCGCTCGAGCACCAGGTGCGGCACGCCGCACTTGCCCAGGTGCTCGCTCATGGCCAGTCCCGCCTGGCCGCCACCGACGACGAGTGCCTCTATCCGTTCAACCGACATGCCGACACCCCCTTGCTGGCCTTGCGGCGCGATGCCAATTCCCGGAACACTGCCCTTTTCGCCCGCCCGAATAAAGCGGAACTCTGCGACCGCCGACGAAGCTCAGTGGGCAGCGCCGGAGAAATCGTTGAGGACGCGCGATTGCGCAACGCGGACCTGCCGGATGGCGGCAGGCGTGTTGCGGCTGCGGCCGACGAAGCGCGGCACGCCGGCCGTCACGACCGCAGCGACGGCAGGGATGTCTCCGTTGCGGATGGCGCTCATCGCATCGCCCTGCGAGCCGCCGGCGCAGGCGTCGAGCAGAATGACGTCGGCGTCGCGGCCAGGTGCGAGGATGCCGCTGTCGAGGCGGTAGGTGCGGGCATTGTTGCCGGTCGCGGTGGCGATGGCGATTTCAGGCTCCATGCCACCGAGCGCGACAAGATGGGTGATCGTGTAGAGGATGCCGAGCGGCATGATGCCGCTGCCGGTCGGGGTATCGGTCGCGGTCAGCAGGCGGTCGAGCCGGCCCTTCTTCGCGAGCAGGCCGGCGACCAGCAGCGTGGTGCGCAGGTTGCCGGCGGTGCATACCTGCAGCGCGATGTCGGAGTCGTCGACGAGGCGCGGGAAGTCGGCATCGGGAATGGCGACCGGCCCGCCGTTGACGTGGAAGGAGACGTGCGGGTTGCTGGCCAGCACGTGGTCGGCCCAGATACCGGCGGAACCGGGGATCGACGAGCCGCCCGTGTGCATCGTCGTTATCATGCCGTGGCGGCGTGCCATCTGGACATAGGGGGCATATTCGGACGGGTTGGCGAAGCCGCCGAAGCCGGCCTTGGCGAGCCATACGCCCTGGCGGGCGAGGTCGGCGAAATCCTCCTCCGTCAGGCCCGGTTCGAGGATCACCGAACCGGCGTGCACGCGCATGCCGCCGGGGCGGTAGTCGCGGAAACATTTCAGTGCTGCGACGGCGAGCGCCTTGACGCCGTCGGGGTCCTTGGGACGGCCGGGCACATGCACCTCGGACGCGGTGATCGCGGTCGTGACGCCACCGTGCAGGTAGCTTTCGAGGAAGCCGACCGTGCGCTGGCGCGGAGTGTAGTCGCCGAAGGTTATGTGGACGTGGGAATCGATCAGCCCCGGCGCGGCGGTGGTGCCGTCAGCGTCGATGACGACGTCGCAGGCGGCAAGCTCGTCGGCGCTCGCCGTGCCGACGCGCTCGATCTGTCCGTCGGCCATGAGGATGGTGTCGGCGGTGCCGACCGGCGCGTCGAGATCGCCGGTGACGAGATGACCGATGTTGACGATTGCCGTGCGCATGCCGCCCTCCCCTGACCGTGTCCAATGCGCATCTCAAGCGCGCTTCACGCGCGTCGCCGTCGAACACTCACTCCGCGACCTGGAGCAGGTACTTCTGCAGCGCCACTGCCTGGCTGGAACTGTCGACCAGCTTCCTGACGATTTCCAGCAGGTTGTCGAAATCCACGCGATCGAGGCTGCCGAACTCGACATCGTTCACCTGGCGCTGCACGGGCGCCAGTTTCTCCAGCAACGCGTAGCCCTTGTCGGTGACGGCGAGCCTGACGCGGCGGCCGTCTGCTGCATCGGACGCCTTGTCCACCAGTCCCTCGCCCGCAAGACGGCTTGTGACCGTGGTGATGAAGGCGCCGGACAGGTGCAGGTGGTCGGCGACCGTCTTGACGTTGACGTCGCCGTAGGCGGCGAGATGGGCGATGGAAATCAGCACCGTGTACTCGATGCCGCGCAGCCCGATGAAGCGCGCGTGGCCGGAGCGAATTTCCTCGTGGCGGGCGAGAAAGGCGAACAGCTCGTGGACGAGTTCGCGGAAGGCATGGTCATTGCCGCCCGCCAGCAGCTCCTTGCGCGACACCGTCAGCGGCAAGGCGCGCTCCTTGCCGCTCTTGCGGGCGCTGGGTCGCCCCTGCCCCGTTTCGCCGGATGACGCCATGTCAGCTCGCCCTCTTCTTGCTGCAACCGCTTGTCGCCGTCGGATCGCCCGATTGGCGCCAAGACACAGGTCGCCGAGCAACACCTAACATCCGATAGCCTTCTTGAATAGCTTCTCTTGTTAGGTAATTATCCGGAACAAGGCTGCAGGACGCAGGCATTCGAGAGGGAGCGGCGGAGATGAGCGAGACACGCACCGGGGCCGAACACATCGCATCATTGCGCGACGGGCGCACGGTCTACATCGACGGCAAGCTGGTCGACGACGTCACCACGCATCCGGCCTTCCGCAACGCCGTGAAGGCGGCCGCGGCGCTCTACGACTACCAGGCCGACCCAGCCAACGTCGAGCGGATGACCTTCCGCCCGGAGTGGACGGACCGGCGGGTCAACCGCGCCTGGCAGAGGCCGCGCAACCACGCGGAGATGGTCGCCCGGCGCAAGGCACTGCAGGAATGGGCAAAGCTGTCGTTCGGCTTCCTGGGCCGCTCGCCCGATCACCTGGCCTCGGCCGTCACCGGGCAGATCATGGGCATCGAGGTGTTCGAAGCCTACGACCCGAAGCGGGCGAAGGCCTACATGGACTACTACCGCTTCGCCAGCGCCAACGACCTGTTCCTGACCTACGTCATCATCAACCCGCAGGCCAACCGGTCGAAGAACTGGGGCGAGCAGGACGAGGACCTCGTCGCCGGTATCGTCGACGAGGATTCAACCGGCATCACCATCCGCGGCGCCAAGATGCTCGGCACCAGCTCGATCATGGCCAACGAGGTGTTCGTCGCAAACCTGCAGCCGCTGAAGCCCGGCGAGGAGAACCTCGCCTTTTCCTGCGCGCTGCCGATGAATGCGAAAGGCCTGCGCGTGCTGTCGCGCAAGTCCTACGAGGCCGCGGCGGCCTCCATCTTCGACAACCCGCTGTCGTCGCGTTTCGACGAGAACGACGCGCTGATCTATTTCGACGACGTCAAGGTGCCGTGGGACCGGGTCTTCGTGCACCGCAACGTCGACATGTGCCGGGCACAATTCCATGACACGCCCGGTCACATCTTCCAGAACTACCAGGCGCAGATCCGGCTGTCGGTGAAGATGCGCTTCCTGGTCGGGCTGGCGCGCCGGCTGGCGGAGACGATCGGCACGATCACCATCCCCTCGGTCGGCGAACAGCTCGGCCATCTCGCCGCGCAGGCCAACATGATCGACGCCATGCTGGCGGGCATGGAGGCGAACGGCGAGCAGCGCGGGGACTGGTTCCTGCCGAAACGCTCGCAGGTCTATGCCGCGCAGGTGCTGAGCCAGGAGCTCTACCCGCGCGTCGTCGAGAAGCTGCGCGAGCTGGCCGGCGGGTCGCTCATCATGCTGCCCTCGTCGGTCGAGGATTTCGCCGATGCCGATCTCGCCCGCATCATCGACAAGACCCAGCGTTCCGACGCCATGTCGCCGCGCGAACGCACGAAGTTCCTGAAAGCTCTTTGGGACGCGGTCGGCACGGAATTCGGCTCGCGGCACACGCAGTACGAGATGTTCTACGCCGGCGCGCAGTTCGTCACCCGCGGCCACAGCCTGCGCACCTACGAGTGGGACGAGGCGACGGCCCTTGTCGACGAACTGCTGGCGGGATACGCGCTTGAGGACGACGTCACGCCGGGCGCCTGAACCCCCGCGCGGGCCGGTCGTCAGCGAAGTCCGGCAGACCCGAAGGCTATTCGTCGGCCGCCCGCCATTCCTTGTAGCGCATCCATGCATTGGCGCCGATCGCCGCGAAGGGCTGCGGCGGCAGCCGATTGGGGCGCGGTTGGGACCCGAAGTGCCGGGTGATGTCGCCTTGCTTGCCGAGCGCAAGTTCGGCCGCGCCGATACCGGTCAGCGTGCCGCGCGCGGTCCCAAGGCCGTTCTGGACGCAGGCCGAGAACACGCCCCCGTCGATCTCGCGCATGACCGAGACACCGTTCAGCGTCAGGCACAGATGCCCCGCCCAGCTGAATTGCTGGCGTACGCCGGCAAGCTGCGGGAAGCGCTGCGCGAACTTGCGCTCGTGCACCTTCGCGAAGCGCGCAACGTCGCTTTCGCTCGCCGCCAGGCCAGGGCGCATGGCGGCGCAGGTCCTGGTGACGATGCGGTTGCCGCCCTGGCCGGCGTCGATGCGGCGCATGGTAGTTCCCATCGGGTCGGACGGCGTGATGCCCCAGCGCGGATTGCCGCCGAGACGGGCGAGCGCGTCGACGACCAGCTCTTCAGTCATCGAGGCATAGAGGAAGATCTGCATCAGCCTGCCGCGCTCGATGCCGAAGCTTTCCAGGTGGCCATTGTTGGCGAGAACAATGCGCTCAGTCCCAATGCTGCCTCTGGGTGTCGTCACCCGCCACGCGTTGCCGGTGCGCTCGAAACCGGTAGCCGGCGCGTTCTCGAAGATCGCGACGCCTGACTTGCGCAGGCCGGCTGCAAGTCCGCGAATGTAACCTGCCGGCTGTAGCATGACGGTGCCCGGCGTGTAGAGCCCGGCGAGATAGTGCGAGCTGCCCGTGATGGCCTGCATCTGCTTGCCGTCGAGCATTTCGTGCGCCTCGCCCAGTCCGGCGAGATGGTTCGCGTAACTCAGGTTGTGGCGATGCGCGTGTTCGCCGGCCGCCCCGTTGATCTTGCCGCATTCGTCGAAGAAATTGCGGTCGATGCCGTAGTCCTCTACCGCCGAGCGAGCGAAGGCAATCGCCTGCCGGTTGAGAGCGATGACGTCGCGATCCGTCGCAGTCCCCGCCCCGGCATAGTCGTCCGACGTCAGTTCATGCGGCAGGTCGATCATGAAGCCGGAATTGCGGCCCGATGCGCCCTCGGCGATGCGGCTTGCGTCGAGGACCACGACCCGAAGCGCGGGCTCCAGCTGGGTGATCCTCCGTGCCGCAGACAGGCCGGCAAAGCCCGCGCCGATGATGACGACATCGGCGGTCCGGTCTTCATCCAGCAGGCATGGCGCGTCCTGCGCTCCGAGAATGGCGTTCCACGCGGCCGGTCCGCGATGGATGGGAAGCCGCGCCGCCTTGTATGCGTTCAAGCGACCGCCTCGTCTTCGTCGTCGGCCAGGTCCAGCCAGATCGTCTTCAGCTGCGTGTACTGGTCGTGCGCGTGTATACCATTGTCGCGGCCGCCGAAGCCGGACTGCCTGTAGCCGCCGAACGGGGTGGTGATGTCACCCTCGCCGAAGGAATTGACGGTGACGGTTCCCGCCCGGAGCATGCGTGCGCCGCGGATGGCGCGCTTGGCATTGGCGGTGAACAGCGAGGCGCACAGGCCGTAGTCGGTGTCGTTGGCCACCGAGATCGCCTCGTCGAAGCTGTCCACCGTGATGACGCAAAGCACCGGGCCGAAGATCTCCTCGCGGGCCAGCACGTCGCCGTTGTCCGGCACTTCGGCAACGGTCGCCTCGACGAACGCCCCGTCATGGGTCTTGCCGCCGATGCGGATGGTCTGCGCCTTTTCAAGATAGCCGCAGACCTTGTCGAAGTGGGTCTTCGAGACAAGCGCGCCGAGCCGCGTGCGCGGGTCGAGCGGATCGCCGACGTTCCATTGCCGGGCATGGCTTTCGATGCGGGCGAGCAGCTCTTCCCTGACCGCCCGATGGACGATCAGGCGCGAGGACGCCGAACAGTTCTCGCCCATGTTCCAGAACGCGCCCTGGACAATGTGCTGTGCGACCCGGTCGAGGTTTTCCGCGTCATCCATGACAACGGCAGGGTTCTTGCCGCCCATCTCGAGGACCACTTCCTTGGCATTGGATTCGGCCGAATAGGACAGGAACCGTTTCCCCGTCACGGTGGAGCCGGTGAAGGAGACCATGTCGACATCCATGTGGCGGCCGATCGCCTCGCCAACCTCCGCCCCGCCGCCGGGCACCACGTTGAGCACGCCCCTGGGCAGGCCTGCCTCGAGCGCCAGTTCGGCAACGCGCAGGGCCGTCAGCGAGGTTTCCTCCGCCGGCTTCAAGACCACCGAACAGCCCGCGGCAAGCGCCGGGCCGATCTTCCAGGCCAGCATCAGCAGCGGGAAGTTCCACGGCAGGACTAGGCCAACGACGCCGACCGGCTCGCGCACGACAAGCGCGAGATGGTTGTCGGAGGCCGGCGAAACCTGGTCGTAGATCTTGTCGATCAGTTCGGCGTGCCATTTCAGGCAATGGATGGTTTCCGGCACGTCGACCGTCTCGCAATCGTAGATCGTCTTGCCGCTGTCGATCGATTCCATCACGGCCAGTTCGCGGCGGTTGCGGGTCATCAGCTTGCACAGCCGGATCAGCACGTCCTTGCGCGCCGAAGGGTGCAGTTTCGACCAACGCCCGTCCTCGAAGGCCTCGCGCGCCTTCTCCACGGCGAAGTCGACATCGCGGGCGTCGCAGGCGGCGATGTCCGCCAGCTTCTCTCCCGTTGCCGGGTTGACCGTCTCGAACGTCACGCCGCCGATCGCCGGCCTGTAGCCCCCGTCGATGAAGGCGCCGGTGGGCAGATCGAGGCCCGAGGCGAGCGCGACGTATTCTTCACGTGTCAGCAGATCCATTGCTCAGCCCTCCGCCACGATTGCGGCAATCGTTGTCTTCAGCACCCGAACCACCTGTTCGAGTTCGCGCTTGTCGTCCTTGTTCAGCCCCTTCAGCGGCCGGCGGATCGCTCCGGTGTCGATGCCAGCAAGGGTGACGCCATGCTTGATGGTCTGGACGAACTTGCCGCCCTGCTCGAGCACGCGCATCAGCGGCATCATCGCCGACATGATGCGCCGGCCCTTGCGGAAATCGTTTTCCAGCACGCAGGCGCGATACAGCGCGATGTGTTCCTCGGGCAGGAAATTCGATCCGCCGCAAACCCAGAACGGCGCACCCCAGGCGAAGAATTCGAGCGCCTGGTCGTCCATGCCGCAGCCGAGCTGGATATGCGGGTAGTCGCGCGCCAGCACGTGGACGCGGTTGATGTCGCCGGAGCTTTCCTTGATGCCGCAGAAATTGCGCGAGCGACCGACGCGGTCGAGGAACTCGTCGCCCATCATCGTGCCGGTACGGCCGGGATAGTTGTAGAGCATGACCGGCAGGTTCGCCGCCTTGTCGATCGCCAGCGCGTTGAGCGCGTTCTCGCGTTCGGTGGGCACCGCGTAAGGCGGGCTCGCCAGCAGGATGGCGTCGGCGCCCATTTCCCGCGCAGCCGTTGCCAGCGCGATGCTGTCGTCGGTCAGCATGGCGCCGGTGCCGACGATGAACTGCGCGCGGCCCTTGATGCGTTCCTTGCTGAACCGCGCCAGATCGAGCCGCTCGGCGAGGCTCTGGGCATAGTTCTCGCCGGTGGAGCCGCCGGACACCAGGCCGTGCACACCCTTCTCGATCAGGAATTCGATGATGTCGGCAAGCCCATCGTGGTCGATCGCCCCGTCCGCCGCGAACGGCGTGACCAGCGGCGTGTAGATGCCTTCGAAACGAAAGATCGGTGTCATGCTTTCAACTCACGCGGATTTCTCTTGGGGGCGACCAGCGCTGCCGAGCGATGCTTCTAGGCCCGCGGGAGTCACGAACAGCTCGATCTGCCCGCGCGAAAGGTTCCAGTGTTCCTCCGCCAGCCTGGCCGAGCGCGCATCGTCGCCGGCCGCGATCGCCTCGATGATCTCCTCGTGCTGGTCGCTGGCCAGGGAGAGGTTTTCCGCCATCTCGTTGTTGGCGGGCCGGTAGAAGGTCATGCCGATGCGCGCATGGTCGATCAGCAGGCGCCTGAAGGACGGCAGCAGGTAGATGTTGCCTGCCATCTCGCCGGTGATCTCGTGGAACCTGTTGTTGGCGAGCGTGCGGTCCACCGCCGACCCCTTGCGCAGCGCGGACACGAATTCCCGCTGCGCCAGCCTGAGCTCGCCGATCTGCCGTTCGGTGCGATTGCGGGCGGCGAGCTGCAGGATGGCCGCGTAGATCATCGGCGCGGCAAGGAAGAAATCCCGCAGCGTCGTGTAGGACATGTCGGAGACCCGCGCGCCGCGGTTCTCGCGCAGTTCCACGTAGCCCTCGCCGGCCAGTTCGCGCAGAACCTCGCGCAACGGGGTGCGCGACAGGCCGTATTTCTCCGCCAGGCGCGCCTCGTCCAGGTCTGCCCCCGGGCGCAGGTCGAGCGTGAGGATCGAAATCCTCAAGTCGCCGTAGAAGCGCGCCTTCGGGCTTTTCCCGCTGTCAGCCAATTCGGTCCTCTCCTTAGGTTCCTCAACGAGACCGCATGAATGTATACATATTGCATACATACAATCGGCACAGTTGTCCAGCATGGACTTTCAATCAGCCCCCGCAGCGGAATCTGCATGGCGACATTCCCGCGCGCGCTGTGCCCGAAGACGCGCGCGGTGAAATTGCAGCCGCATCGGGACAAGGTCATGATCGATCGCGGCGAAGCCGCGAACTGGACGGAACAGCCCGGGCAGGCATACCTTCGCGCGCGCTCTCTCGCCGGAACGGCTCGAGACCGTAGACTTGCGGAGTTTCCCGCAGCGGCCTGTGCCGCCGCGGTCAATCGGGCTGGAGACCCTCATGCGGTTCGTGACCCTGGTCGACCGGATCAACCAGACCCTCGGCACGCTCGCCGGCGGGTGCGCGCTCGTCATGCTGCTGGCGCAGGTCTTCTCGGTCGTGACGCGCTATGCCTTCGGCTACGGCATCATCGCCGTGCAGGAGAGCGTGATCTACGCGCACGCGACCACGTTCCTGCTGGGAGCCGGATTGGTGCTGCGGGAAAACGGCCATGTCCGCGTCGACGTCTTCTACTCGACGATGTCTCAGAGGGCGCGGCACATCGTCGACCTTGTCGGGCTGACGGTCTTCGTCATGCCCGTCGCCGGGGTGATCTTCTGGCTCGGCCTGCCCTATGTCGCGCGGTCCTGGGCGACGCTGGAAGGGTCGCGGCAATCCGGCGGCCTGCCGGCGGTGTTCCTGCTCAAGACGATGCTGCTGGTCTTCGCGGTATCGGTCGCGCTGCAGGCCATCGCGATCCTGATACGGCTTTTCAGCGGGGACCTGGAGCAGGGCTGGAAGCGGGCGGACGGCCATGGATAGCCTCGCCGCGCTGTTCTGCGCACTCCTGTTCGCGGTTGCCTTCGGTGCGGTGCTGACCGGCATTCCGGTCGCATTCGCGCTGTCCGGCGCCGCCCTGATCGTCTCGCTCGGCGCGTCACTCGTCGGCCTGTTCGATATCTCGTTCCTTTCCGCGATCCCATCGCGCATCTACGGCACCGCGATGTACAACGAGGTGCTGACTGCCGTGCCGCTGTTCATCATGATGGGCGTGATCATGGAGCGCAGCCGGGTCGCGGAGGATCTGCTCGTCAGCCTGGCGCGGGTCTCTCGCGGGCTGCCGGCCGGCCTCGGCCTGTCGGTGACGCTCGTTGGCGCGCTGCTGGCGGCATCGACGGGAATTGTCGGTGCCACGGTCGTGGCCATGGGTCTGCTCAGCCTGCCGACGATGCTCGCGATGGGATACAGGCCGTCGCTTGCCGCCGGCTCGATCTGCGCGGCCGGCACGCTGGGGCAGATCATTCCACCCTCGATCGTGCTGGTGTTCCTCGGCGACCAGCTCTCCGGCGCCTACATGGAAGCGCAGCGCGAGATCGGCAATTTCGCGCCCGATCCGGTGTCGGTCGGCGATCTCTTCGCCGGGGCGCTCATCCCCGGCTTCGGCCTGGCGTTCCTGTACATGGTCTACCAGTTCATCATCGGGATCCTGCGCCCGCAGGATTGTCCCGCCATGCCCACCGAGGAGGGCGGCGCAGGCGCTTCGCGCGCCGAGATCCTCGAAGCGCTCGTGCCTCCGCTCGCGCTGATCGTTGCCGTGCTCGGCTCGATCCTGGCGGGGATCGCCACGCCTACCGAGGCTGCTGGCGTCGGCGCGGCGGGAGCGCTCCTGCTGGCCGCGCGCAGGCTGTCGCGCGGCGATGGCGAGCGCGGCCTCCCGCCGATGCCTGGCTTGCGCCGCATCGTCACGGCGGCGATCCTCGGCGCGTTTCTGCTGCCGGTCTGCCGGGCATCCGCCGACCTGCGCATGGCGCTCGATGTCATCACCGCCTGGAACGGCGCCTTCATCGCCATCGCGCTGGCGGCGTCGCTCATGCTGGCGCTCGGAATGGTCGCGTCCCTGCTCGTGCTGGCGCGCGCCGGCGAGCTTTCCGCGGTTCTCGCCGGCACCATGCGGGTCTCGACGCTCGCCTTCGTGATCCTGATCGGGGCGACCTTCCTGTCCCTGGTCTTCCGCTCGCTCGGCGGCGACGCGATCGTCGCCCATGTGATGGAGCAGATTCCCGGCGGCACCCATGGCGCGCTGATCGCCGTCTCGGTCCTCGTCTTCGTCCTCGGCTTCTTCCTCGACTTCATCGAGATCGTCTTCATCGTCATGCCGATCGTTGCACCGGTGATCCTGCAATCCGACATCGACCCGGTCTGGTTCGCAATCCTCATCGCGATCAACCTGCAGACCTCGTTCCTGACGCCGCCGTTCGGGTTTGCGCTGTTCTACCTGCGCGGCGTTGCCCCGCGCGAAGTGCGCACCGCGGACATCTACCGCGGCGTCATTCCATTCATCGCGATCCAGATCCTGGCGCTCGTCCTCATCTTCGCCTTCCCTGCCCTGGCGACCTGGCTGCCGGACCTGCTTTTCAGGTGAGGTCCATGTATGCCTGCCGGCGGAGCGCGGCCGGACCTTGCCGGGCCGCAGCGCGATGCCCGGCAATCCCGGGCACTGGCGCGCCGGGAACGGATGCCTATCTTCCATCGAGCCCGGATGCCCGCAGAAGACGAGAGCCAAGGGCTGGCGCAAGAACAGACGGAGCATGCCATGACGTTCAGACCGGTCGCGGCCACCAGCAAGGCACAACCAGCATTGGAGGGCGCGGGCGTCCATCTGCATCGCGTGTTCGGTTTCAGCGACCCGTCGCTGACCGATCCGTTCCTGATGATGGACGATTTCCGCAACGACGAGCCGCGGCTGTACTCGAAGGGCTTTCCCTGGCACCCCCATCGCGGGATCGAAACGATCACCTACGTCCTTGAGGGCCAGGTGGAGCACGCCGACTCGCTCGGCAACCGGGGGCTGCTTGGCGCGGGCAGCGTCCAGTGGATGACCGCAGGTTCGGGAATCGTGCACCAGGAAATGCCCTCGGGCAACGCCAAGGGCCAGATGCACGGGTTCCAGCTCTGGGCCAACCTGCCGGCATCCCTCAAGATGACGGCCCCGCGCTATCAGGATGTGGCGAGCAGCGACATCCCGATCGAGGGCGACGATGACGGCACGCTGGTCAAGGTCATCATCGGATCGTTCTGGGGCAAGACGGGGCCGGTCGACGGAATAGCGGCCGATCCGATGCTGCTCGACGTGAGCGTGCCGGCCGGGTGCCGCAAGGTACTGCCTGTCGATACGCGGGCCAACGCGCTGGCCTATGTGTTCGCGGGTTCCGGCACGTTCCGCGATGCCAGCGATCCCGTCGGGATCAAGGTCGAGAAGGAATACCGCGGAACGGAACTGAACGTCCGCGACATGACCGGCAACCGCACCATGGTGCGTTTCGGGGCAGGCGACGAGATCACAGTCCAGGCAGGCGATGAAGGCATCCGGTTCCTGCTAATGACCGGCCGACCGATCCAGGAGCCCGTCGCATGGCACGGTCCCATCGTGATGAACACCGAGGACGAACTGCGGCAAGCCTTCCGTGAACTCAACAACGGCACTTTCATAAAACACCCCTGAGGGCTCGCCTGGCGACGACTTGCCGCGAGGTCCCGCGTGCGGCAATCAGCGCCAGACCATCACGAATCTGCGATCTATCTTGCCAGCGGAAAACAAATGGGCTTTCTAGCGGGAATGCTGAAGCGTTTTGCCATGTGCGGCCTGGTTGCCCTGTGGGTCGCGATGTCGGCTTTCCAGGCGTCCGCCGCTGTTTCGGCGGGCGGTTCGCATCATGGCCACGCCGCAGTGGCCGCCGGCTCAATGGCGACGGCCGCCACCCCGCATGCCCACCATCAAGACGAAGCCAGCGCGCATGGCCATGACGACGCGACAGCCGAGCAGGCCGGTACTCCGCGCCCGTGCCATGCGCCGGACGGCAACCCGGTCAACGCTGACCTGTCGTGCTGTGCGGCCATGTGCCAGGCAGCTGATATCGTTCCGGTATTCCACACAATGACCGGCGTAGCGCGCAGCATGTCCTACGGCCCCGCACTTGCCGAATGCGCCCTTGCCTTCGCAGCCCCCGGGCTGGAACGCCCACCGCGATAGCCTCCCTCCCGATCCCGTCACCCTTGTATTGACGACCAGCCCCCGATCCGGCCGGTAGCGCACCGGCTGGACGCTTAGGCTGGCAAATCCGGATGGATGGAGCGCAATGCGTGGCCGATACCTTGCCCTGGCAACCCTGCTCGTCGCCGCAGCCTTCCTTGGCGGCATTGCCCTTGAACGTTTTCAGCTCGGCGTGCCCGAAAGCGCGTCCACGGGCCCGAACATCCTGTACTGGGTCGCGCCCATGGACCCGAATTTTCGCCGTGACGGACCGGGGAAGTCGCCAATGGGCATGGACCTGATACCCGTCTACGAGGGCGAGGAGGCCGGCGGCGACCCTGCCGAAGTCAAGCTCTCGGGCACCGAGATCAACGCCATCGGCGTGCGCACCGCCGTTGCCCGCATGGAACAGGTGGCACGCTCCATCGAGACCGTCGGGTTCGTGCGCTACAACGAGCACCTGACAAGCCACATCCACACCCGCGTCGAAGGCTGGATCGAACGTCTGGGCGTACGCGCGATCGGCGACCGCGTCGCGAAGGGCGATGTGCTTTTCACCATATACGCCCCCGAGGTGACGGTTGCGAGTTCCGAGCTGTTGCGCGCGATACGCCGCAACGACAGCCTGGAAATCGAGATAACCCGCAAGAAGCTGCGCAATTTCGGCGTCCCGGAACGCGAAATCGACCGGATGTCCACCCTCGACGCAGCAGCAGACGGGTTCAATGTCTTCGCCCCCCGCGACGGCGTCGTCACCGCGCTGGAAGCGGCAGACGGCATGTTCCTCAAGCCCGACGTGCGCGCCATGACGATCTCCGACCTGTCTGAGGTCTGGCTTCTGGTCGATGTGTTCGAGCGCGACATCGGCCGCCTGTCGTCGCGCAAGACGGCCACGGCCCAGTTCGAACACCTGCCGGGCAGGGTCTTCGAAGGCACGATCGACTACATCTACCCCGAACTCGACCGCACCACGCGCACATTGCCGATCCGCCTCAGCTTCGACAACGCAGAAGGCGTGCTGCGGCCGAACATGTACGGGCAGGTGAAGCTGGTGCCGGAGAACACCCGCGAGGCGCTGACGGTGCCGATGGAGAGCGTGATCCGCACGGGCCGCGCGGAGCGCGTCATCCTCAAGCAGGCGGATGGCACCTTCAAGCCAAGGCTCGTTACCACCGGCCTGAACGACAGTTTCGGCGGTGGCGGACGAACCGAAATCGTCCAGGGCCTGGCCCCCGGCGACGAGGTTGTCGCATCGGCTCAGTTCCTCATCGACAGCGAGAGCGCGCTCAACGCAGGCCTGCTGCGCATGGCGCCCACCCGGGAAGAACCCGCGACGGGCAAAGGGACGCTCGTGCGCCTCGATGGCGGGCGGCGCATCGCGGAGATCGCACACGATGCCATCGCGGGCCTCGACTGGCCGGCGATGACGACGCGCTTTGCCCTGACGGCCGATGTTTCTTTCGACAGGTTGGAAACCGGAAAGGTGGTCAAATTCTCCGCCGTGCGCGGGGCCGATGGCTTGCTGGCGGTGCACGAACTGCGCCCCGACGACGGCATCGACGCGGTCGGCACCGGCATCGTCAAGGCCATCACCAGCGACGGCAAGCTGAGCCTCAGCCATGACCCGATCCCCGAACTGGGCTGGCCCGCCATGGAAATGGACATGCCCGTGCGCGGTGTCGAAACGGCCTCCGTGCCGCTTGATCAGCCGGTCAGCTTCGACCTGGTGAAAGACGATAGCGGCACCTTCGTAATCACCGGTGTGCGCCCTGCCGGCATGGAGCAAGCGGATCGGGAGCAGACGAAGATGGACAGCCCCACGGCTGAGCCTGAGCCCGAGTCTGAACCAGAGCCGATGCGCCTGATGCAAACCGACGGCACCATCAATGCCGTCGATGCAGCCAGCCGGACGGCAAACATCACCCACGGCCCGCTGAAGGAAATCGGAATGCCCGGCATGACGATGGATTTCCCGCTGGCGAAAGACCTGAGCGCGGAGAGCCTCGTTGCGGGCCCCGTCCAGGTGACGATCGGCATTGCCCCCGACGGACAGATGGTTCTCGCCGCCGCGACGCCAGCCGAACCGCCCATGAAAGTCATCGGGACGATCAACAGCGTCAACGCGCAGGCAAGGACGGCGAACATCACCCACGGCCCGCTCGCCGATATCGGAATGCCTGGCATGACGATGGACTTTCCCGTTGCCGAAGGCATCGACATAGATGCGCTGCCCCTGCAGGCCGAGATCGAGATCCTACTTCGACAGAACCCGGATTTCTCGCTCACGCTGACAGGCGTTTCTGAGGGCCGGTCATGATCCCCGCAATCATCCGCCTGTCCATCGCCAACCGCGCCATCGTGATCGTGCTGGCACTCATGCTCGCGGTTGCCGGCATCTGGGCGGCGCGTGAAACGCCGATCGACGCCATTCCCGACCTCTCCGACGTGCAGGTCATCATCAAGACGCCCTATGCCGGACAGGCACCGCAGGTCGTCGAGGATCAGGTCACCTATCCGATCACCACGGCCATGCTCGCGGTACCGGGTGCAAAAGACGTGCGCGGGTTTTCCTTCTTCGGGGATTCCTACGTTTATGTCGTCTTCGAGGACGGCACCGACCTCTACTGGGCAAGGTCGCGCGTGCTGGAATATCTCGCCCAGGTCCAGTCGCGGCTTCCCGACGGCGTCTCGCCTGAACTCGGACCGGACGCCACGGGTGTCGGCTGGATCTACCAATACCTGCTGATCGACAGGACCGGTCGCCACGACCTGGCGCAACTTCGCACGCTTCAGGACTGGTGGCTGAAATACGAACTTCAGACCATCGAAGGGGTGTCCGAGGTCGCAACCATCGGCGGAATGGTCAAGCAGTACCAGGTCGTCGTCGATCCCAACAAGCTGCGCGCCTTCGGCATTCCGCTACAAAAGGTCCGCGCGGCCATCGAGGCGTCGAACCGGGAGACCGGCGGCAGTGTCATCGAGATGGGTGAAGCCGAATACATGGTCCGCGCCACGGGCTATGTCGACGAGCTGGCCGACCTTGCGCGCGTTCCGCTGATGGTCAACGAGCGCGGTGCGCCGCTAATGCTCGGCGATGTCGCCGAGTTGCGGCTGGGGCCAGAGATGCGGCGCGGCGTCGGCGAGTTCAACGGTGAAGGCGATGCGGTCGGCGGCGTCATCATCATGCGCTGGGGCGGCAACGCCCTTTCCACCATCCGCGCGGTGGAAGACAGGCTCGCGGAGCTCAAGCCAAACCTGCCGGATGGCGTGGAGATCGTCACCACCTATGACCGCTCCGGCGTGATCGAGCGCGCAATCGAGAATTTGCGCGGCAAGCTCGGTGAAGAGTTTCTGGTTGTGGTGCTCGTCTGCGCGGCCTTCCTGCTGCATGTCCGTTCGTCGCTGGTCATCCTGTTCTTCCTGCCGCTCGGCGTGCTCGGCGCGGTGCTGGTGATGAAGCTGCAGGGCGTGAACGCCAACATCATGAGCCTCGGCGGCATCGCGATTGCCATCGGCGCCATGGTCGATGCGGCCATCGTCATGATCGAGGCCATGCACCGGCGCATGGAAAAGGAAACCGTGACGCGGGAAAACCGCTGGCGGATCGTGGCGGAATGCACCGCCGAGGTCGGCCCCTCGCTGTTCTTCGCGCTGGCCATCATCACCGTCAGCTTCCTGCCGGTCTTCGTGCTGGAGAGCCAGGAAGGGCGGCTGTTCAAGCCGCTTGCCTTCACCAAGACCTACGCCATGGCGGCCGCGACCATCCTGTCGATCACCATCGTCCCCGTGCTGATGGGCTATTTCGTGCGCGGGCGCATCCTTCCCGAAAAGCGCAACCCGCTGAACCGCCTGTGCATCGCCATGTACCGCCCCTTCCTCGACGCTGCCGTCGCCTGGCCCTGGGCTACCGTGCTGATCGCCGGTGCTGTGGTCGTGTCGATGTGGTGGCCAATGCAGCGCATCGGCACGGAGTTCATGCCGGAACTGAACGAAGGCGATTTCCTCTACATGCCCTCGCTCTATCCCGGCGTTTCCATCGGCAAGGCGCGCGAGGTTCTGCAGCAGACAGACCGCATGATCGCGACCGTGCCCGAGGTTCTGACCGTGCACGGGAAGCTCGGCCGCGCCGACAGCGCAACCGACCCCGCGCCGCTGACCATGATCGAGACGACCATCCAGCTGCGCCCGCGCGAGGAATGGCGCCCGGGCATGACGATGGAGGGTATCCGCAACGCGCTCGACAAGGTCGTGCAGGTTCCAGGCGTCACCAATGTCTGGATCCAGCCGATCAAGAACCGCATCGACATGCTGGCAACCGGCATCAAGACACCGGTCGGCGTGAAGGTCACAGGTGCCGATCTCGATGTGATCGAGAGAATCGCGGTCGAAGTCGAACGCGCGGTCGCCGGCATTCCCGGAACGGCCTCCGCCTATGCCGAACGCCCTGTCGGGGGCCGCTTCATCGAGATCGATGTCAACCGAGACGCGGCGGCCCGCTACATGATGTCGATCCGCGACGTGCAGGAAGTGGTGCAGACAGCCATCGGCGGCATGCAGGTCTCCGAAAGCGTGGAGGGACTGGAGCGCTTCCCGATCAACCTTCGCTACCCGCAGGACTGGCGCAACAGTCCGGAACGGCTGCGTGCACTGCCAATCGTCACCCCGTCGGGGGCGCACCTGCCGCTTGAGGCGCTTGCCGAGGTACGCATCGTCGATGGTCCCGGCATGATCCGCTCGGAAAACGCGCGGCGCACCGGCTTCGTCTTCATCGATATCTCCGGGCGCGACCTCGGCGGCTACGTCAACCAGGCCCGCCAGGTCGTTGCAAGCAACGTGACACTGCCGCCGGGCTACTCGCTGAGCTGGTCGGGGCAATATGAATATATCGAGCGTGTGCAGGCGCGGCTCGTGCTCGTCGCACCAGCCACACTGCTGATCATCACGCTGATGCTGTTCATGGCGTTCAACCGCGTCATCGAGGTTGCCGTCATCCTGCTGGCGCTGCCGGTGTCGCTTGCAGGCGGCGTATGGCTGATCTGGTATCTCGACTTCGACATTTCCGTCGCGGTGCTGGTCGGCTTCATCGCCCTTGCCGGAGTGGCTGTCGAAACCGCCATCGTCATGCTGCTCTATCTCAACATTGCCTGGAACCGGCGGCTGGAAACGGCCGAAACCGAGATGCGGCTGCTGACACGCCAGGACATCGAGGAGGTCGTGTTCGAGGGCGCGCTGCTGCGGCTGCGGCCCAAGATCATGACGGTGGCCACCATCTTCGCAGGCCTGATCCCGATCATGTTCGGTACCGCCACGGGTTCGGAAATCATGCAGCGCATCGCAGCACCGATGATCGGCGGCATGGCGACGGCGACGTTGCTCACCCTGCTGGTGATTCCCTCGGTCTTCGTCATCTGGAAAGGCTTCGAAATCGCGCGGATCAACCATGCGCTGTCGAAGATCGCGGCTTTACCCCCCGTGCCGGCGGAATGATCCCCGGCATCTCAATTCACACGCCACCAAACTTCACTTCAAAAAAGGAAAACAGAATGCGCAAGTTTCTTCTTTCCCTCGCCTTCTCCACCGCTCTTGCCACAAGCGCGGCAGCATCCGGCACCAGCCATGAACATGGCGGCCACGCCAATATGGCCGAGGGCGTTCACGCCACCGGCGAGCTTCACACCATCGGTGAAAAGAGCGTCAACGTCAGCCATGACCCGATCCCCGACATCGGCTGGCCGGCCATGCGCATGGACCTGCCGTTGCTGGAAGGCGCCCAGATCGAAGGCGTTTCGGAAGGTGACAAGGTCATGATCATGCTGGAGAAGGGAGCGGACGGGATGTACGGCGTTCGCGCCCTCGAGAAGGCCAACTGACAGGGCATGAGGCCCGCGCGCGACCGCCAGCGTCGCACGCGGGCCGCATGTTGCGCGGCTGCCGCCGGGTGAGTGCCGCAGCGTGGAATCCGTTGGCGCTTGACCTTCCAGTAAATGGAAGGGTCATCTTCCAGCCCGCAATGTTCAAATCCGGATAGCAATGGAGCCGGCCGTGAAATTTTCAGTTCCAGACATGAGTTGCGAGCACTGCAAGGCTGCTGTCGAAAAGGCGGCGCTGGCCGCCGATGCGAAAGCGAAGGTCGTAGTCGATCTCGAAAGCAAGACCGTCGAGATCATCTCGGACCTCAGCCCCGCCCAGCTGGCCGATGCCATCAAGGCGGGCGGCTACGAGGCCAAGCGGATCACCGGCTGATGAATGCGCGAACCATTTTCATCCTTGTTGCGGCTGCCGCAGCGGCGGTTGCCGCCTATCGCTTCATCGGCAACAGGGGCGGTTCGCAAACGGCGTCCGTGAACGTGGTCGTGCCTGTCCTGACCGGGCAAGCACAGGCCGGAAAAGCACTGTTCGACGCCAATTGCGCCGAGTGTCATGGTGCCAATGCGGCCGGCACCGCGGATGCCGGCCCCCCGCTGGTTCACAAGATCTACGAGCCGAACCATCACGGGGATCTGGCCTTCCAACTCGCGGCAAGGAACGGTGTCCGCGCCCATCACTGGCCATTCGGGAACATGCCCGCCGTTCCCGGTGTCACAGAACAGGATGTCGGCAAGATCGTCGTCTATGTTCGTTCCTTGCAGAAGGCGAACGGGATCTTCTGACGCATGGTGTGTCTGCAAAGGTCAATCGGGGGCTGTGTGGCCCATGTGGTCGCGGTTTTCATGCTGGATCGTCCTTCTCATCGGGCGATCCACCTTATGCCCCTGTCTCAAAAACCGGCACCACCTCTGAATTCGCCATTCCGACCAGCGAATTCCCCATCAGCTAACGGAGTGTTCAGTCATCTAGAATCGGCACCCTCGTTGTCACTGCCCGATGGCTCCGAGGATTTCTTCTTTCACGCGCAAAACGAATGTTGGCTTACACCAGACGCTGCGAAACTTCCGCAACCGGATAGCCCCGCTCGGCAATCTGAGTCACCGCATGCCGCTTGGAATCGTTTCAGAAACCGACTTTCACCGTGATGGCCTCCCTGCCTCAAAATCAGGGAAGAAGGTATCTACGAATCCAGGGGCCATTCAAATCGCTCTTCAGAGGCAATCGAAGGGCATACCGGTGATGCGACCATCGCTCTCCAACCAGTCGCCTACGCACGATGGCGACCAAGCGACGTTTCCCACGCAATGCGCGCGAGCTTGTAGGCGTCGGTGAGCGAAATCGCGTAGATGAAGAGGCCACCTGCATAGCGGCCGAGAATGCTGTGTTCCGGCGTCGTCAAATGAAATGTGATCCAGCCGAACAGCAGCATGAAGAAGACGAACACGAGGCCTCGCTGCGGCGAACCGGCGGCGACGTGCCCTGCTCCGGGCAAGAGTATCGCCAGCAGCAATACCAGTCGCGGATGAAGGGGGCGCCTGGCGGCCTTGGCCTGACGCGAAGTCGTCGGACTTGTCATGCGGACCTCCGGCGCGGTGCCTGCCCCCGGTCCTGCGTTTCCGCAAGCCCGTCACGTATCGCGATACAGCGCTCAATCAGGTCCCGCAAGACTTCCGGTTCGAGATGTTCGCGATCAAACCGGGCTTGCCGAAGCAGAAGGTAGTCGCCGCGCTGCGCCTCGTCGGCCTGCCAGACGATACGGACACCCTTCGGCGAGATCAGCAGTTCCTTTGCCTGCGGATGCTCGAGGAAACCCACATGTCCGGCGAGAAGTTGCAGGCCCGGCAGTTGGTCGGCATCGTCGGTGCGCACGACCGCACGTTCCGGCCAGTCGGTTGGCGTCTCGACGCGTTGCGGCAGATCTTCGAACGGTGAATAGAATTCCGTTCCGCTCGGCCGCATCATGAGGTCAATGACGCTGGCGACGGCGACAGGCGCTATAAGCGTGACCTTCAGCCACAACGACGGCAGCTTCCGGACTGCTACCGCATCGACGACCACCTCGACAGTGACCGGCAGGTTGCGATAACGCCCGCTCATCTTCGGATAGCCGAAGGCATCGTAGGTGGTTAACGCGGCATCCAGGATGCCGTCGCAGGCATTAAGAAAGCGGGCCCGGCGCAGCCGGGTCCGCTTCTGGTCGCGATAGTAGACATATAGCAGCCAGATGGTTCCTGCCGCACCGATGATCCAGACAAGCGAAACCAAGCTGCCCGCCGTTCCCTGCCGGTTGCTATCGCACGATCGTGACCGGCACCGACGCCTCGGCCACGACGCTCTGGGCGACCGAACCGAGCACCAGCGATTTCACACCGGTGACGCCGTGCGAACCCATGACGATGTGGTCGTGGCCATGCTCGCTGGCATAGGCGGCAATGGCCCCGGCCACGTCCTTGCTCTGAACGGTGATGAAGTGGACACCGCTGACGCCGGCTTTTCTCGCCGTGTCGCCGATCGCCTTGAACTCGGCCCGGGTAATGGCATCCGCCGCATCGAGGACGTTGGAATCCCAGAACGGAGAACTGGTGGCAGAGGACGCGGAAACCCGCTCGACCGACAGGAAGGTGACCGGATGGCCCATCGTCTTGGCCAGCGCAAGAGCGAACTCCACGGCCTTGTGCGAAACCTTCGAGCCATCGGTGGCACACAGGATACTTTCAATCATCTCCGCCTCCCTCAATAGCCGCGCGGCTTTGGCCACGGCATGGAGAACTGGTCGCCACGCCGGACATACTTGTAGCGGTGGAACGCGAACCACAGCGACGCCACGATGTAGAAGGCCATCATGGCGAGGAGCTGCGCCCCGTAGCCGAGGAACGTCGCGAAGTAGGTGGCCACGCAAAGCGCCAGGAGCACGGCCGCCGGCAGCGGATGGAACGGATGCACGTATCCGCGCCGGATCGTGTCCAGAGGCCACTTCTTGCGGAACATCCACATGTTGATCGGCATGAAGGTGTAGCCGAGCAAGCCGGACAGGATCGAGAACGTGATGACCTGATCGAGAAGCCCGGTGAATGCGAAGCTCACCGCGATGGGGATCAGGAACAGGATCGCCCGGTAGGGCGTGCGGTAGCGCGGATGCACCGCGCCGAACCACAGCGGCATGTAACGATCGCGCCCCATGGAAAACCACGAACGGGAGGCGTCGTTGATGCAGCCGTTTGCGGACGCGATGGCGGAGAAGATCGTGCCGACAAACAGGAATACCTGCAAATAGGTGCTTCCCGTGACCCGCGCCGCGTCATACAGCGGCGTCGCGGCCTGACCGAGATACTCCCATGGCAGAAGGCCCGATGCGATGTACCAGGTCAGGCTTGCGGCGATCAGCAGCGTGATGATGCCGCTCATCGTGCCGTAGGGCAGCGACCGCGCCGGCGACCGCACCTCTTCGGCGGCCTGGCACGTCCCCTCGATACCGAGGTAGTACCAGATGCCGAACTGGAACGCCGCGATCACGCCGATCCATCCGTAGGGCAGATCGGTGAGGAGTTCCCTGTGCTGAAGCATCTCGCCGGGCTTCCACGGCTGCACGCCGACGAACAGGATCACGATCGACAGGAACGCCGCCGCCGTGATCACGAAGTTCACCGTCAGGGTTGCGAACACGCCGCGATAGTTCAGCCATGCGAGCACCGCGATGGTCAGCACCACGAATGGCTCCGTATGCAGCGAATCGTGACCGAGCTCGCCGGCCACTGCCGCCAGGAGGTCGCCGACAACGAGTGCGTCGGCAGCCTCCAGCATGGTGTAGGCCATGACGAGATACAGGCCGACATTGAACGCCATCAACGGTCCGATGATGTGCTTTGCCTGTGCGTATTGCCCGCCCGCCGCGGCGACCGTCGAGGTGACCTCGGAATCGATCATGGCGACGCAGGTATAGAGCAGCCCGATGATCCAGCATGCGATGAGCGATCCCATCGCGCCGCCCTTGCCGACGGAAAAGTTCCAGCCCATGAACTCGCCGACAAGAACAATGCCGACGCCCAAGGCCCAGACGTGAGCGGGTCCCAGTACCCGCAAGAGGGAAATTCTCTGGGGCGCCTGCCCCGCTACGGCTTCAGTTGCCATGATCTTGTCCCCGCTGCCCCGATCAATCGATGTCGTGTTTTTCTGTGACCAGTTCGAGCTCTCCTTCGCGAGACGAGGTGAGCACCTCTTCCTCGAAATCGCGGTTCACGCGGAAAGCATCGAGAAGCATCCACCCGAACAGCACGAACGATATTGCCCAGGCCCCGTATTCGAGGATGTTCCAGTAATCCATAGCTCCACCCTCACTTGTCTTTTCCGAAGCGCTCGGCGATCACCTGCCTGTACTCCTTGTCGGAGAAGCGGATGAGAAACACGAAGTAGCCGATGATGACGATCGCCGTGACGATCAGCGCCACCGGGTTGATCGTGTAGTCGAAACGCGTCGTGATGAGTTCCGCTGCGGTCTCGGGCGTATAGCCCAGGTGCTCCCACTGCTTGGCCATCACCTCGTTCTGGCCAAGCGCCTCCCATGTGGGCTGGTCGACGGTTTGCGTGGTCGTGCCACCGCCTGTAAGACCCAGGACGAGCGGCGCGAAGAGCGTGATGTAGACAAGCGCCAGAAGGAACAGCGAGTCGAATACCTGCCCGGCCTTGCCCTGTTTCGGCGGTGAATATTTCGCCATGACCACCCCCTATTTACGGCGCGCCGCACGCGCGGCGTCGAGATGATGGATGTCGAGCCCGTAGATGAACTCCTTGTCCTCTTCGTAGTGCTTGACCATGGCCCCGATGGATGCCGTGTTGAACAGCAACAGGGCGCCAGCAGCGACCGCGAGGACGGCGCGTATCGTCCCGTCGTCGACCACCTGCCAGATCATGACGAGCACGAACAACACCGTGACCCACAGGACGGCCACGAAAGTCCAGGCCCCGAGCCGGTCGGATCGGTACATGGACTCGATTCTTTCGCTGTTTGCCCCCGTCGCCTTTCCGGCATCCTCGCCTGAACGCGCGGAACCGGAGCTTTGACCGCTCTTCGCAGACATCAAGCCGTTTCCTCCCACCTTGGTGATTTCCCTTTCCTCCCCGCTAACCCTGATCGTCTTGCGGGAAGTCACGGCTCCGCAATCGCCATTGTTTTTCTGAGGGAGGACATTCTTTCCCCGCAGGAAACTTTCCGACGATGAGCGGTGGGTGTCGACGGTGTATTGGGGGGAAGACATGCCTCGTTAGAGGTATGGCATCACCCGGCGATTAGTGGTGTACTTTTGGAGTGCCGGGCGATTTTTTCCAAGGAGCGCGGGAACTTCCTGCGGAGGCTGGATGGTTGGCGTAGCGCATATCGATACATCGCATATTCAGACTGGTGCGCGACACCTGAAGGTACTGATAGCTGACGATCATCACTTGTTTCGCCACGGTTTCAGACTTCTGCTTTCCACGATCTTCAATGCGCCTGAGGTAACGGCTGTAAGCGATGCGAACGAAGCGTGGGTGCGGCTCGAGGAAGACCCCGGCTATGACCTGATTTTTCTCGACCTTGCGATGCCCGGCATGAACGGCGTGCAGGGTATACGAAGGTTCGTCGACCGTTATCCTGGCCTTCGGTTCGTGGTGCTGTCCGCCTACGTGGAGCCATCGGACATCATCAAGTGCGTCAATCTTGGCGCGCGCGGGTATATCCCGAAGTCTGCCAGCGAAGAGATCTTGCACCACGCGACTTCGCTTGTGCTCGCCGGCGAGGTGTTCCTGCCTTTAGCGGCCATCGGTCAGATCAACACCGGCGCCGATGACGAGATGACTCGAAAGCTCGATAGCCTACCGTCGGACAACCCGTTGCGGCAATTGACCTTGCGCCAACGCGATACACTCGCGCTGATGGTCGAAGGGCTGTCGAACAAGGAAATCGCCCGCAATATGGGTGTGCTTGAAAGTACCGTAAAGGCGCACATGAAGGTGATCATGAGGAAACTCAACGCGCAGAACCGCACGCAGGCCGCCCTGCTTGCTGCGGATTTGGGTTGGCCGCGAGGCATGCCCGCCCGGGTATCCTGACCGCCTGCACTCCCCTTGAGAATTGCCCTTCGCTTCAATTGGCGACCCGGCAAGGTCAATCAGCGACACCCTTCATTTGAAGGGACGCCAGGATTTCCGCGGCATCCGACATTATCTGAGCAATAACCTCGCGGACCGGCTTGATCGTATCGATCTGCCCCGCCACCTGTCCGGCGAAAAGCGCAAAACGTTCCAGCTCCCCGCTCATCGATTGCAGCGGAGAATCAGTGCTGAACAGATAGATCGGCCGCCCCTCTTCTTCGCCGATCACCTCGCGGCCGATCGCATCGGGTGTATGACCCCACAACCTGCCCTGAAGGCTGTCTGTTACCGCGCTGGCGATCACCCTTACAGGCGAACGCGGCGGCCAGTTTATGGCGAATGCATCGGTGTGAACCGTATCGCTTGAGCCGGCGGCGATCACGCTGTTCTTGTGAACGTCATGGGCAAACGATTCCGGCGTCGCAAGGAACGCCGTGCCGCAATGTATGCCTTGGGCACCCAACGCCAGCGCCGCGACGAGGCTTGCCCCCGAGGCGAAACCGCCTGACCCCACGACCGGAATTCCGAGAGCGCGCGCGACCTGGGGCAGGAGGACCAGCGAAGACACTTCGCCGTGGACATGTCCTCCCGCTTCGACGCCTTGTGCGATTACCGCGTCCGCCCCCGCCGCTTGCGCGTCGATGGCTGCCTGCACGGACCCTACCTGATAGAGCACGCGGCACCCGGCGCGCTTGGCCTTTTCGACCGCCTCGGGAATGACGTCCCAGAAGAAGATCAAGGCATGGACATTTGCGTCGAGACACGCGGCGAGTTCTTCCTCGAACAGCGTGCGTTCGGTTGCCGCAGGGATGAGGTTCACTCCGAACGGCTTTTCGGTGCGCTCACGGACCCCCGCAATTTCCCTGGCTATCAATTCCGGTCGTTCGCGAACCATCCCGAGACAGCCGAAGCCGCCCGAAGCAGATGTCGCCGCCGCCAGTTCAGAACGCGCAACTCCACCCATCCCCGCTTGAAGGATGGGATATTGGCAGCCCAACAGGCTGCAAAGAGGTGTGTGGAGTCCCTTTGCGTCCCCCATGCGGCATCTCCCCCAATGTGACCTGGCAGGCGCGTTAGCGCAGGAACGGCAAATGCCACCCGGTCAGGTTTCCGATAGACGTCTTCGAGATCGACGGCGGGCAGGAACCGTTTCCCCGGCCCGCTGTAGCTCGCCGCTTCAGACGGCGGCGCCGCGCAGTGCCTGGATTTCCTCGACCAGCTTGTCCGCGTGTATCGGCTTGTGCAGCAAACGGTAGCCGCTTGCCTCGGCCTCGGAAATGCGTTGCGGTTCTGTGTCGCCCGTCAATATGATTCCCGGCACTGGCCGTTGGAGCCATCCCTGTATCTGTTCCAGCGCCTGTGCGCCGGTTGCGCCTTCTCCCAACCTGTAGTCGGCAATGATGAGGTCAGGCAAGCCGCCGGACCGCTCCAGTTCGGCAATCGCGCCGGTCGCATCCGCCGCCGCCATGACCGCTGCACCATGCGCAGACAACATGAGATCGATGGCGCGCAACTGGCTGGATTCGTCATCTATGACAACGATCCTGACTCCCTCGAGCTCAGGCAGGGGAGATGCGGCGCGCGCAGGCATATGCGTTCCGCTGGCCGGATCGCCGACCGGAACCGCGACAGAGAATACCGATCCTTGCCCAGGCTTCGATCTGACGCCCAGACTGGCGTCGATGAGGTCCACCAGTCGCCGGACGATGGCAAGACCCAGGCCCACCCCGCGACGCCGGTCGCGTTGCGGATTGTCGATCTGATAGAATTCCTCGAAGACATGGTCGAGTTCGTCCGTCGATATCCCGATACCCGTATCCCAGACCTGCACCTCCAGACGGCTTCCCCGCCTCCTGCAACCCACGAGCACCTTGCCCGACTTCGTATACCGGATCGCATTCGAAACAAGGTTCTGCAGTATGCGCGTCAGGACCGCGGGATCGCTCAGAACGAATTCCGAACATGGGATGACGCGCAGGTCCAGCGACTCCTTCTCGGCACTGCTGCGCATGCTTCGCTCAAGCGTCTCGAGGATATCCGCGATGGCGACCGTGCGAATTTGCGGGACGACCACGTTCGCATCGAGCCGGGAAATGTCGACGAGATCGTCCAGCAGTTCGTTGCAGTTGTTCAGGCACAGCTCCATGTGCTGCCAGATGGCCGGCCGGGTCTGGTCATTGGCGCGCTTCAGCGCGGCCAGATACATCGAAATGGCCTGCAGGGGCTGGCGCAGGTCGTGGCTGACGGCTGCCAGGAAGCGCGTTTTCGCCGAGTTGGCGCGCTCCGCTTCCGCTTTCGCGCGCTTCAGGGATTCTTCTGTCCGCTTTCGCTCGGTAATGTCGCGCACACTGGTCCGGAAGCCGAGTGCGCCGCCCCGCTTGTCGTGGACGGGCTGCCAGGATACCGCGGCCCAGCCGGTGCTTCGGTCCTTCCGCAGGATGCGGAATTCTACGTCATTGCCACTGCTGCCCGAGCGGGCCGAGGCAAGCAGGTCGATGATCCTGCCGCGGTCTTCCTGGTGGGTAAGGCCCGCCGGGTAGTCCTCCATCGCCATGCACTCTTCGATCGAATAGCCGGTCATTCGCTCGACGGCCGGATTGATCCATCGCACCTTGCCGTCCTCGGAGAACCAGGTCTCCCAGTCGTAGGTGTAGTTCGCGACGGTCTCGAAAAGGTTCTCGGCGTTATCCATGCGGAGGGTGCACCCCAGGATCCTGTGCCTCGGCGAACAGGCGAATTCCTGCCTCAATCAAACGCCTGTTGTGGCCGCTTGGCAATCTTGCGGCCCGCCCCGCTCGCGCTCCCACAGCGCAGTCGCGATGCGTATATCGCTCCCAAATCGTGCGATATCTCCTGCTTTTGGATGGCAATTCCCCCCCTTCGAAAGATTGCGGGTGCGGCGCACAAGACGTGACTATGCAGGGGTGCAAACAAGCGGACTGACGCAATTCCGGAGGGACGTATACCGCATGGCGGCCATGCCTTGCCGGGACTGATAAAAAGGGGGGAGACAAGGTCATGGATCGTCGAGATATCCTGAAGCTCGCGGCGGGCCTTCCGGTTGCAGCCACGGCGATGATGTCGTTCATCGGTCGCGCGGAGGCAGCATGGCTCGAAACGCCGACCGGCAGCGAGCCTGAAGGCGAGCCGATCAATGTCGGATTCCTGGCTGCGCTGTCGGGGCCTGACGCAGGGTGGGGCCTGCCCGGCCTGACCGGCAACCAGATGTTCATCGACGAGGTGAACAAGCAGGGCGGCCTGCTCGTTGGCGGCAAGCGCCATCGCCTCGAGATGCATGCCTTCGACGACGAGGCCGTCGGCAGCAAGGCCCTGCAGGGCGCCAAGGAACTGGTGCTGCAAAAAAAGGTCAAGTTCATCAGCGCCATTGGCGGCAACCCGGCCGACGCGACGCATCCGTTCCTGACCAAGTCGAAGGTCATCTATGGCAGCCTGATCGCAACCGACATCAAGCCAGACCGGCCCTACCTCCTGGCAGGCGGCGATGTCACCCCGCGCATCGACATGCTGCGGCCCTTCTACCACAAGCTGACGAACCCCGGCCTTTCGCGCTGGGCGGTATGCTCCCAGGACGACACCATCGGCCAGACCTGCCAGGCGTGGGAAGTCGGCTCCGCGATGGCGGACGGCTGGGAGATCGTCTACGACAAGCACTACGCCATCGAGACCACGGATTTCGCCCCAATCGTCACCGCGATTTTGGCAACCAATCCGGACGTGGTCAGCCTCAACCTTTCCTATCCGACCTTCGTTGCGCTGATCATCGAGCAGCTCTACCTGCAGGGCTTCAAGGGCAAGGTGTCGGCCAACTACCTCGATACCGAATCCATCCTCCAGAAGGTGCCGGTCGACTACCTCGAAGGCGCCGTCGACAGCTTCCCGCTGTTCGATGACCCGTGGTGGGGCGAGCCCTCCTTCCAGGCGCAATTCTACAACGAATGGCTCGGTCGCTATGGTCCGGGAGCACCCGAGGATGTCCACCGCAACATCACCGGCATCGACTGGGACCACGTGATCCTTCTCAGGGTCTGGGCGCAGGGCGCGCAACTCGCCGGCTCGTTCGATCCCGATGCGATCCTCGGGGCCCTGCGTTCGCAAGCGCAGATCCCGACCATCCTCGGCCCAGCCGTGATGAGCGGCACGGACATGTGGGGCATCGACAACATGCTGTCGCCGCCGATCCCCATCAACGAGGTGAAGGCAGGCACCAAACGCATCCAGGCGCAGGTCCGCTTCGACAACTGGTTCGCCGCGCGCAAGGAGCAGATCATCAAGGTGGTCCGCGACAAGGGGCAGATGTGGGATCAGCGCGCCTGATCGGGCGCATATCGATCGAAACCGTCCGGGCGGGCGTTGACTCCCGCCCGGAGGGATTCAGCCCGATCCCCCGTCACCAGATCGGATGATTTCCGGGAAATCCACCTGATGGATGCAGCAACCTTTTTCCAGACCGTTGCCAACTCGGTCGTCCTGGGGTCGATCTATGCCACCGTGGCGGTCGGCCTCGCGCTCGCGTTCGGCGTGATGCAGATGGCGAACTTCGCGCATGGCGAGTTCTTCATGGTCGGCGCCTACGTCGTCTACGTGCTCTATGCACTGATGGGTGTTCCGTTTCCGCTTGCGGTGCTCGCCGCCTTTCCCATCGTCGCTGTCCTTGGCCTGCTGGCGGAGCGCTTCATATTCCGCAAGACGCGCGGCAACGTGCTGGCGGGGTTCATGGCGACCGCCGGCCTGGCCCTCATCCTCCAGGTGCTGGCCGGGCAGACATGGGGTGTCGGCCTGATGCGGTCGATCCCCACGCCGTACATGGAGGTCGCCGAACTGGGGCCGGTGCGCCTGGGCTGGCAGCGGCTGATCGTCATCCCCGCCGCCTTCGCGATGATGGGGGCGCTGTGGCTGTTCCTGCAGCGATCCAAGTGGGGCAAGGGGCTGCGCGCCTGCGCGCAGGACCCGGAAGCTGCGGCCCTCAACGGCATTGGCAACAATCGCATGGCTGCCCTTGCCATGGCGATCGCAGGCGGCCTTGCCGGTGTTTCGGGCGCGCTCATGGCGCCGATCCATGCCGTCACGCCCTACATGGGTCATTCCATCATCGTGACGGCGTTCGTCATCGTCATCGTCGGCGGCATGGCCAGTATCGAGGGCGCGATCCTTGCCGCGTTCCTGCTCGGCTTCATTCACACCTTCACCACCACGCTGTTCGATGCCGTGGTCGCGACCATGGTCGGCGTGGCCTTCATGGCCATCGTGCTGGTGATCAAACCAAGCGGCTTGCTCGGCCGCGTGCGGCAGTAGGGCGGCGCGATGCGGTATCTGTTGTTCCTTTCGTTTGGCGCCCTGTCTCTCGCAGCACCCTGGCTGGTCGGTGAATACCACCTCGAGATCATCATCCTGTTCTTCATCAACCTGCTGCTGGCGAGCAGCTACCGGTTGCTGACGACGACGGGAGACTGGTCGCTCAGCCATGTCGTTCTCATGGGCGTGGGAGCCTATGCCACCGCGCTAGCCGCGAAACTCCTGGGCTGGCCGTTCTGGCTCGGGCTGCCGCTTGCCGGAGTCGCGGCTGCAGTGATCGGCACGATCATCGTCTTCCCGCTTTTGCGCACGAGAGGCTTCGGCTTCTTCATCGCGTCTTTCGCGATCGGCGAGTTCGTGCGCCTGACCTGGGTCAAGTTCCACGTTCCCTTCGGCGGCCCGAGGGGCATGATCAACATCCCGACGCCGGAACTGGGCACCATCGATTTCTTTTTCGCCACACCGTACTATTACCTGACCTTTGCCGTCGTCGGACTGTCGCTGTGGGTCCTCTACCGGATTGATCGTGCCGCGCTGGTCGGCGACGTCATGAAGGCCATCTACATGGATGAAGACCTTGCCCGCAGCATCGGCATCAAGGTCAACCGCTACCGGGCGATCGCCTTCGTCACGGGAGCGTTCTTTGCCGGTATCGCCGGTGCCTTGCTGGCGCACCGGCTGGGTGCGATCGACCCAAAGAACTTCGACATCGGAACCATGGTCTATCTGGTGATCTGGGTCGTTGTCGGCGGCACGGCGACCTTCTGGGGCCCCTTCCTCGGCGTGGCCGTCATGACCGTCGTGTTCGAGTTGACAAGGCCGCTTCTCGAATGGCGCCCCCTGCTTTTCGGCGCCATCCTGATTTTCTTCCTCATTTTCCTGCCTGGCGGTCTGGAATCGCTGACCTCCAGGATCCGGAGCTGGCGCGGTCCGAAGTCGGAGCAGCCGGAGGGGGGATAGACGATATGACGGCAATACTGAAAACAGTCGATCTTTCCATGCACTTCGGCGGGGTGGCGGCCGTCGACAAGCTGAACATGGAGGTTGCCAAGGGTGAGATCAGGGGGCTGATCGGCCCCAACGGGGCCGGCAAGACAACCTCCTTCAATCTCATCAGTGGCGTCCTTAAACCGACGTCTGGACAGGTGTTTTACGCAGGTGAACCGATCTGTGGACGAGATCCTGCCGACATCGCCGCCCTCGGCGTGGTGCGCACGTTCCAGAGAACCGCGCTCTTCGGCCATTTCTCGGTGCTGCGGAACGTGATGATCGCCCGCCACCTGCACGCGCGTGAAAGCCTGCTGCAGGCGATCTTCGGCACCGGCTCGCGCGTCGAGGCGGAAACCGAACGGGAGGCAAGGGAAATCCTGTCGTTCATAGGTCTCGCAAAATGGGTCGACCAGGACGCGCACAACCTGCCCTACGGCTATCAGCGCGCGCTCAATGTCGCCATGGCGATGGCGACGGAGCCAAAGGTACTGATGCTGGATGAACCCGTCGCCGGGATGAACCCGGTGGAAACGGCGGAAATGGCGAAGCTGATCCGCAGGTTGCGCGACGAGCGCGGCATCACGATCGTGCTCGTCGAACATGACATGAGCACGGTGATGAACTTGTGCGAGCAGATCACGGTGCTCGACTTCGGCAAGAAGATCGCGGAGGGAACGCCACGCGAGATCGCGCGCAATCCGCAGGTCATCGAGGCCTACCTTGGTTCGGAGGAATCCGTTGCTTAAGCTATCCTCGGTCACGGTGCGTTACGGCGAGATCACGGCCGTCCGCGATGCGTCCCTGGAGGTGCACGATGGGGAAATCGTCACCTTGATCGGCACCAATGGTGCCGGCAAGACAACCCTTCTGCGCACCATCTCGGGGCTATCGGTCCCGGCGGTCGGCGAGATCCTGCTCGATGGCCGCAACATCGCCGGTCTGGCTCCCGAAAAGATCAACGCGCTGGGCATCGCGCATGTTCCCGAAGGAAGGCGCTTGTTTCCGCACATGTCGGTTGCCGACAATCTCGAGCTGGGCGCATTCCAGCGCAGCGACAAGGCCGGTGTCACACGCGATCTGGAGATGGTGTTCGGGTATTTCCCGGTGCTCAGGGAACGCTCGTCCCAGATGGCGGGATCGCTCAGCGGGGGACAACAGCAGATGGTCGCGATGGGGCGGGCGCTGATGTCCGCGCCGCGTATCATCCTCATGGACGAGCCTTCGCTCGGCCTGTCGCCCGTGATGTGCCAGCAGATCGCCAGGATCATCCGCGAGATTCATGTCGGCGGCCGGACGATCATCCTTGTGGAGCAGAACGCCAGGCTGGCACTTGGGCTTGCCCAGCGCGGATACGTCATGGAAACGGGACGGATCGCGCTCGAGGGAACAGCCGAGAGCCTGCGCGACAATCCCAACGTCAGGAAGAGCTATCTGGGCATCGCCTCCTGATCGAGCTGGCATATCGGCCTGGCGCTGCGGGCGACGAAAGCGAACATCCGGCCCGTCCTCGGGGCGGCCCCATACTCCTCGCGATACTCATCACTGACGGTGGTCATCGCTTCATTGAGCGGTCGAGTTCCGCCTGAGCAAAATACGCAGACGCCTTGAGTGGAATCTGGTTGGCCTGCCGCAGTTCGCGGTTCTCGCGCTCCAGTGCCTGCAGCCTGGCAGTCATCTCGGTCGGCATACCGGCACGCATGCCGCTGCGTCGCATGAATGCGTCGCAGGAAGTTGTCTATGACGGCGGCCGCGTCCACGTCAGTGTATGTGACGCGAGCCATGATTCCGGAATGACCCAGCAGAGAAATGGTGCGGGGAAAGCGGAGAATTGCGCTGGAAGTGAGGGCGGAGAATGACCCCGCCCGTCTCCGCGTCCGCGCAAACCCATGAAATGTCGGCAGCTTTGCGGGAGGCCCCGTTCAGGGCCGCAAATGCCCGGACTGGGTGGCTGTGTTGGCAGGTGGGAGCGAACCAGTCTCCTGTTATTCCCTGTTGTCGGCCAGAACGTGCAGACCGCGTTTTCGGGTGCCGTTCCTGAACTTGAGGTATATTATCGCGCTGTTTCAGACCTTTAGCGGAATCATCTCTACGGCATGGAGCAGCACAGCTCCTTGCTGCGCAGAAATCAGGGAATTCGATTGTCGCTTCGCGGGATCGCGTTGTCGTCACGCGGGATTGGATTGCCGGTTTGTGGGATCCTAGTACCGATTTGCGGGATCGGATTGCCGGGTCTTGGGATCGCTTTGCCGGATCGTGTTGATATCGTGCCAGTTTGCAGAATCACGTTGTCAGTCGGCCACCTGGGATTGCGTTTCGTTCGAACAGCGACCCGCGTCGCGCCGTTTCCAGCCGTGTCGATCGATGATCGAATAGCGCTCGGCCGCGCAGCCGGACCGGGAACACAAGTGGCATTCGCCGTCGGGCATTCACCCAAACGCGGCCAAGAGCGCGACCGGCATGGCCGCGGCTGCAGGAACGGTCTCGAGGGAAAGGGAGGGTGAGAACGGAGGGCCGCATGGTCCCCTCTCGGCTGCCAGAGGCTACACCGTCGAGCGGCCGCCCGGTTGCCCGGGCGAATGGTTCACCCGCACCCTTGAAGCCGACATAGCTTGCGGCGGCGGAACGCTCAAGTCCCATGCACGGTGTGCGCATGGGCGTGCGCGGGCGGTTCGTTGCGCTGCGGGCGGGTCATAGTTACACATCGGAGCGTTGACAAACTTTGCCAATTTCCGACAATGGCGCAACCAGGAGGTTCGCCATGGCGACGATGAATGTCTCGCTTCCCGACCCGATGAAGGAATGGGTTGCGGCCCAAGCAGTGTCCGGGCGGTATGCCAACGTCAGCGATTATGTGCGCGATCTGATCCGCAGAGACCAGGAACGCGCCGGTAAAATCGCGGCCATGCAAGCGCTGGTAGATGAGGGACTTGCAAGCGGTCCCGGCTCGCGTTCGATGGACGCGTTGCTGCAGGCAGCCAAGACTGGCCTATCGGGCAGGACGCGCAGCTGACTGTGAGGTATCGGCTCACCCGCGCCGCGGAAGACGATCTCATTGGCATCTTCCGACAGGGAGCCGCCCTGTTCGGGCCGGCGCAGGCTGAGCGTTATTTCCGGGAGCTAGGGAAAGTCTTCGACCTCATCGCAGCTTCACCCGAGATCGCCCGTGAGTGCGCAGAAATCTCACCGCCCGTTCGCGTGCATCCGCACAAGACGCATCTCATTGTCTATCTGATCGAGGATGGCGGCGGGGTGCTGATTGTTCGCATTCGCCTCAGTCACGAAGACTGGGTTTCTGCGCCAGTTTGAGAGCGTATTCCCGCCAAGCGTCTGGTGGGTATTCGGGTGGGCAGCAATATGCGGCGGCGAAGTCACCCGAACCGGTATTTTATCCTGACGGCGGACGCGGACGGCTGGTTTGGCTGGGACTTGTTTGACAGCCGACAGTAGGCCGCGACCGTGCCACCGAAGCGGTCGCACCGAGCCGGTGTCACCGAACCGGTGTCACCGAAGTGCCTTCACTGCGTTCGCACGGAAACCAGGGTGAGGACGGAGGGCCGCGGTCCCCTCTCGGCTGCCAGCGGCTACACCGTCGAGCGGCCGCCCGGTTGCCCGGGCGAATGGTTCGCCCTCACCCGTGGGGCGGTCATCGCTTGCTATGGCGAAGCAGTCAACCCAATAGCCAGCGCAATGGCAGCGGATAGACCGCTCGCGTGTGACGCTCCGGCTCTGCCATTGCGCCAATAGTCGACCGATTTGCGAATGCTGATTCCTCCGGGCATCGCAGACCCCCGGCATCTGGCACTCGGTACCATCTGGCACTCGGTGCAGTTTGGTTCCCGGCGCCATGTGGCGCCAGGTGCCATTTGGCACCCTGAACTTCCTCCTGCCGTCGTGGTCGACTGCCGACGCCGAACGACTCACGGGGATCGTTTCCAGCACGTGCTGATCGGAGCAATCGCAAGGGCCGAGGGGCAATTGCCGGGCTTTTCCCCCGGCCGGCGTGGAATAGCGGGGAACAGATCGGCGTTTCGGCCTCGCGTTAACCCGTTCCGCCACTGGTTGGAGGCAGCGTCCTGAAGTGACCGCGTTGAGTCGGTTTCGCCAGACTTGTTGCCTCCGCTTTGTTGCGTTGCTCGAGGCAGCTCAAACCAAACCACCGAGCGTGCGGTCGCGACGTGGCCAAATCGGACGATCAAGCGAAGAGGTTCCCCTATGACCAAGTCCAAGTTCTCACCACCAGCATCACCTGCGGGCGAGCCGCGCGTCGACGCGCAGACTGATCGCAACGCTCCGGACGATGCGACAGCTCGTCGTGAATGTATCCAGCCTGGCGGGGCACGTTCCCAGCGAACGTCTCCCGATGGCGAGGTGTCGCCGCGCCCACCGGCCAACCACCCCAACATCGAATGGCACGCGATTGAGGCTCTCAAGCCCTATGGGCGCAATGCACGCACCCATACGAAGAAACATATCCGCCAGATCGCCGACAGCATCACCCGCTTCGGGTTCACCAATCCGGTGCTGATCAGCGCAGAAGGCGTCATAATCGCAGGCCACGGACGGGTGGAAGCGGCCAGGCTGCTCGGGCTCGATCAGGTTCCGACACTCCAACTTGCCCATCTCACGGCAGATGAACTACGCGCCTATGTCCTTGCTGACAACAAACTCGCCCTGAATGCCGGCTGGGACATGGAGATTCTCGCAGGCGAGTTGGAAGCGCTCATCGATCTGGACTTCGATATCAGCCTGACCGGCTTCTCAGCCGCCGAGATCGATCTGACGGTCGGACAAGCCAAGGCATCGTCCGTGGTATCCGAGACCGCCGACGACGCAGATCTCGTGCCACCAATGGCCGACACGACCGTGTCGCGGGCCGGCGATCTCTGGCATCTCGGGCGCCACTGCCTGTTGTGCGGGGACGCAAAGTCCGAAGCCGATCTCGATCGGTTGATGACAGATGCATCAGGTCGGCATGCAACTGCCGATCTCGTGTTCACCGACCCGCCCTACAACGTGCCCATCGACGGCCATGTCTGCGGCCTTGGAAGTGTCCGCCACCACGACTTCGCCGAAGCCTCCGGGGAGATGAGCGCCGACGCCTTCACTGCGTTCCTCACCACGACGCTTGGCAATGCAGCCCGCAGCATGCGCGACGGAGCGATCGCCTTCGTGTGCATGGACTGGCGCCACATGGGCGAGGTTCTGGCCGCCGGCAATTCCGTCTTTACGGAACTGAAGAACCTGTGCGTATGGAACAAGACCAATGGCGGCATGGGAACCTTCTATCGCTCCAAGCACGAGCTCGTCTTCGTCTTCAAGACGGGCTCTGCACCACACACCAATACCTTCGGCCTCGGAGATACCGGCCGCTATCGCACCAATGTCTGGGACTATGCCGGGATCAATGCGACAGGACGCGATCGCATGGTCCAGCTTGCCATGCACCCGACCGTCAAGCCGGTCGCCCTGATCGAGGACGCGATCAAGGATTGCAGCCATCGCGGCGAGATCGTCCTCGACATCTTCGGCGGCTCCGGCTCGACACTTGTCGCCGCGGAGCGCTGCGGACGGATTGCACGCGTGATCGAGATCGATCCCGCCTATTGCGACACGATCATCCGCCGCTGGCAGGCCTTCACGGGCAAGCAGGCGCTGCATGCAGACAGCGGAACCTTCGAGGAGGTCGCAGACCAGCGGCTGGTAGCGGACCCGGCCTCACAGCGCGATGGCGCTGCCGCGGGCGAAAGTCGTGGAGCGGCGACAAACCGTCCACTACGGTGTGCAGCTGCTGAGACGCCTCTCGAGGCTCCTGCCGAGGCCTCCGCACCGGCCGGGAAGAGCTTGGCCGAGGGGCGAAACTCCGCACAGCATCGATCGCCCTGGATGCGGAGGGGCACATGAGCGATCGGGAGGACCGCAAGCCTGCCGCAACAAGCCGCCCCGAGGGCGGTCGTTTGTCGAGCGAGCAGATCCGCGAGATCCGCAATGAGCTCGTCTTCGGCAATCGTCCGCAGTTTGCGGACCCAACACGTGTCGAGGTCCCTGCCAAACCCATCGGCTACAAGTCCCCGCCGATCAACACGCGTTTCCAGACCGGCCAGTCGGGCAATCCGAATGGCAGACCGCGGAAGAAGCAAGCCGTTGAGCCCTCCACGGCACTCTCCCTCTTCCATGAACTCTTCCTGCGACAGGTGCGCCGTCCAATCAGTGTGCGCGAGGGCGGTGTGGTCACCGACATGGATGCGATTGAAGCGGTTATCCGCGCGCAGCTCGCCTCTGCCCTGAAAGGCAATGCGCGGGCGCAAAGCGACATCCTGCAAACAATCAAGGCCGCCATGGAGCAGGAACGGCTGTGTCTGGAAGCCGAGCATGAGATCTGGCGGAACATCCGCGATTCTATCCGCAGCGAGTACGAAGCTGCCGCGGCAAAGGGCGAGCCGGAACCCGAGCGCTTCCCGCATCACGAAGACATCGTCATCGAGCCTGGTGAGCGCGTCCGCATCATCGGACCAAGAGACCGCGAGGAAGCAGAGCGTTTCCAGCACCTGTGTCAGCTACGCGATCAGCTGCTTCTGCAATCCGAGCTCGATCGCCGGCATTGCTGCCGGCAGCACCACCGGCAGTACCACCGGCCCTACGGCGCGAGCGAAACGAACGGGCTGGAGGCGCCAAGACCACATGATCCCAATCACGATCTAGATCGAGATCTAGATCGAGATCATACCGCAGCGAGCGGGAAAGCGTCTGTCTTTGGCGACGACGGGCTGCTCGATATCGCCCGCTTCCGCAGCATTCCGGAAGACCAGACCGCGCTGATGATGGCCCTGCTCATCAATGGCGATTTGCCGAAACGCATGCAGCTCACCGATGGCCACATCGCCGTGCGGACAATGCGCAACGAGGGTCTCAACAAGCGCGCGCTCCTGAAGGCCGTCTACCAGGGCTGGCGCGCACTCGGCCTGCGACAATGGCAAAGAGGCAAACCCTTCCCCCGATGGGCTGTGATGTATCAGGCCCTTGGATGTCTGCTGGATTGGGTGATCCTGATCAGGCGCGGCAGCAACACGAACCCATCCCCGGCAGAGACCCATGACGATATGGAAGACCATATGCGCATGCTGACCCGGAAATGGTCGGATGGCCCCGCTCGATGATCGACGACACCTATCAAGTCGACGCCGAAATTGGCTTTGCCCATCACGGCCTGCTTGTCACAAAAATTGCGGAAGCAAACGGCCACAAAGCTAGGCACCGTTCAATGTGTGAAGGAAAGAGATCCGGGGGGGGGCAGCGCGGGGAATCAGGAGGAATGCGTTGAAGTGCGGTTCTGCGTAGTCTACATTATATCCATCCGAAAGTCGGATGCGTTTTTGAGGAGATTTAATTGCCGACCTCAACCGTCACAGAGATTGCCCCCAGCAAAGCGATTCTGATCAACGAGGCCGCTGTGGCGACCGGGGTTTCAGCACGTCAGATCAATCGCCTGATCGATGATGCCGTGCTGCCCAAGTCAGTGTGCGTCAAAGTAGGAACACGCCGTGCGATCCGCGCTTTCGCGGTGCCTATGGTGAGTTTCGGGGCATCGGACGGCACCAAGTTGAGCAAGGGCATGAGGTTAGAGGCCATGCGAATGATCGAAAAATTCGCCAAGGAAAATTGGCCTCGTCTGCGCGATGAACCTGAGCATGCGAAGCTGCTTCGATTTGAAAGCGGCTGTGTCATGATCTCGTTGGGCGATCCAGTGAGCGCGGCAATGGCAGGACTGAACAAGTGGGCCGATGCACTCCGCCGCATCGTTGAAGATCCGGAGGTCAGAGGCGGCATTCCCATTGTGCGCGGAACACGGATCAGCGTCCATGAAATTGCTGATGCGCTTTCCTCGGACGGCCTGGAGATCACTTTGGAGGATTTCCCGGCTCTAAGCCGTAAAGACGTCGAAGCCGCAGTGCTTTACGCCAAGGCACATCCGCGGACGGGGCGACCTCGTGCGGGCTCCAGTTGCCGTCGTCTCTTCTGCGAGAAAACCGTCGACTTGACGGACGTGGCTTAAACCGGGTCAAGCACTCTTGAAATTCCTGATCGACGAGTGCTTGTCCGTTGTGTTGGCGGAGATGGCCGTGGCGGCTGGCCACCCGGAGAGCGCACATGTAACGCGTCGGGGCATGACCGGCTGGAAAGACCACCAGCTCATGAAGGCGATCATCGACGGCGACTGGACGCTCGTCACTCGAAACTCGGACGATTTCCGACCGAGATCCGGCAGCGCGAGCCAGGCGCCCTGCTATGTTGGCCAGCCGTTGCATACAGGTCTTGTTTGCCTGAACCTGCCCGCCGGTTCTGGTCGGGCGAATCAAGAGGCGTATTTCAAGGGGGCTTTGGACTGCATCGAAAACCACGGCGACATCGTAAACCAGATTCTCGAGGTTGACCCGGACCCGGCACATGCGGGAAAGGTTGTCCTCTGCATATATGACTTCCCATAGGAGGCCCTCTGAAATCGATTTCGGCGTGGCGTGTGTCCTAATTTGGAACAGTTCAATCGATCATTGGGCGGGGCCTTCGGGCCCCGCCTTTTCTTTGTGCGCCAAGGCTTTTCGTGTTTGCGTCACCGCCGCGCCGGTGCCGTTTGTTAACCAAACGTTAACCATACGTCGCCATGCTGGTTCAACCGATGGATCTTCGAGAACCGGTGAAAAGCCATGGTGCTCAAGGTTGAACTCAAACCCCGCGAACGCACCATCATCGGCAACGCCGTCGTCACCAATGGTGAGCACCGCACCAAGCTATATATCGAGGGCGAAGCCGCGATCCTGCGCGAAAAGGACATCCTGACGCCGGAAATCGCCGACAGCCCCGCCAAGCGCGTCTATCTCGCCGTCCAGCTCATGTACCTGGAAAACGACATCGA
>JACKJK010000007.1 GCA_020637985.1 Rhodobiaceae bacterium | reverse complement strand
AAACACGTGCACCGCCATCCGCGACAGGATCGCCGTCATGTAGCCCGTGCCGGTCCCGACCTCCAGCACCCGGTGCTCGGGCGCAATGCGCGCGGCAAGCGCCAGTTCCGCTGCCTCGTGCACGGTGCTGGCCGTCTGGCCGCAGGCGATCGGGATGATCCGATCGTCGTAGGCAAAGGCGGCGAAGCGGCGCGGCAGGAACTGGTCGCGCGGCACCTGCTCGATCGCCGCCAGCAGGCGCACGTCGCCGATCCCGCGCGCGCGCAGGTGCATGACAAGTTCCGCGCGCATTTCGACCCCTGCGCGCCTGTCGCCGGTCAACTCGTCCGTGAAATCGCTCATCGCGGCAGGATAACGGCGATTCCTCTTGCCGCCAGAGCAAAAACCGACCGAATTGAAACAGTTCTGCTTGCCGCCCGGTGCGGCGATCCGGCAGCAGCGACCCGCGGCGCGTAATGGTTCTACGGGCACGGGCCGCGACGAACCGGGCGCCCACCGGACGCAAACCCGAAGGGCCGGGCCGGTTTTTGTTCTAGAACTTTTCCGCGAGCGACCCGAGCAACGCCTCGTCCGTCATGTCGAGCTTCAGCGGCGTGACCGAGATGTAGCCGTTGTAGATCGCATGCAGGTCTGTCTGCGGCGCAGGCGTCGAGCGTTTGCGCTCGAACGCCAGCCAGTAGTAGGGGTTGCCCCGCCCGTCGTGGCGCGCGTCGATGCGCAGCAGGTTCTGGTCGCGCCGCCCCTGGCGCACGACCTGCAGGCCGGCGACGTCATCGGGTGCGCGATCCGGGAAGTTGATGTTGACGACGCAGTCGAGCGGCAGCCCGGCGTCCAGGCACGTGCGCACCACCCGCGCCCCGTGCGCCTCGGCGCAGGCATAGTCGACCCCGCGCCCGCCGCCGAACCCGTAGGCCTGGCTCAGCGCCATCGCCGGCACGCCGAGAATGGCGCCTTCGAAGGCACCGGCGATAGTTCCCGAATATTTCACGTCCTCGGCGAGGTTCTGGCCGCGGTTTACGCCCGACAGCACCATGTCGGGCTTGGCGTCGAGGATATGGCGCACGCCCATTATGACGCAGTCGGTCGGTGTGCCCTTGACCGCGAAGTGCCGCGGCCCGATCTCGCGCAGCCGCATCGGGTCGTTGAGCGACAGCGAGTGCGACACCCCGCTCTGGTCGAATTCCGGCGCCACCACCCAGACGTCGTCGGAAATGTCGCGGGCAATCTTTTCCAGCGACTTGAGGCCCGGCGCATGGATGCCATCGTCGTTGGTGATCAGGATTCGCATCTGCCTGCCTCTCGTTCGCCCGTGCGCCGCGTGCGGTTCACGCAATCCGCTCCAGGCCGCCCATGTAGGGCCGCAGCGCCTCCGGCACGGTGACACTGCCGTTGGAGGTCTGGTAGTTCTCCAGCACGGCGATCAGCGTGCGCCCGACAGCGAGCCCGGAACCGTTCAGCGTGTGCACGTAGGCCGGCTTCTTGCTGCCTTGCGGGCGGTAGCGCGCGCCCATGCGTCGCGCCTGGAACTCGCCGCACACCGAGCAGCTCGAAATCTCGCGGTAGGCATCCTGTCCGGGCAGCCAGACCTCGATGTCGTAGGTCTTGCGCGCACCAAAGCCCATGTCGCCAGTGCACAGCGTCACGACGCGGTAGTGCAGCCCGAGCGCCTTGAGCACGGATTCGGCGCAATCGCGCATGCGCTCCAGTTCGCCCACCGAGTCCTCGGCCCGCGTGATCGACACAAGCTCCACCTTGGGAAACTGGTGCTGGCGGATCATGCCGCGCGTATCGCGCCCGGCAGCGCCTGCCTCGGCGCGGAAGCACGGCGTCCACGCCGTGAACCGCAGCGGCAGTTGCGCATCGTCGAGAATCTGTTCGCGCACCAGGTTGGTCAGCGGCACTTCCGCCGTCGGGATCAGCCAGCGCCGGTTGCCGCCGTTGGCATGCGCATCGCGGGCCGCCTGCGCGGATTCGGCGGAATCTATGCCATCGAGAATGCCTTCGAGGTCGACCAGCGCCTCAAACTGGTCGTTCTTGAACTTCGGCAACTGCCCGGTGCCGAACATTGCCGCGTCGCGCACCAGGATCGGCGGGTTCACCTCGGTGTAGCCGTTGGTCGTCGTGTGGTGATCGAGCATGAACTGCGCCAGCGCGCGTTCCAGCCGCGCCAGCGCGCCCTTCAGCACGACGAACCGCGCGCCCGACAGCTTCGTCGCCGTCTCGAAATCCATCAGCCCGAGACCTTCGCCAATCTCGAAGTGCTCCTTCGGCTTGAAATCGAACGCCGGCTTGTCGCCGCTGCGGTGCAGCTCGACGTTATCGCGCTCGTCGGCGCCGACGGGAACGTCGTCCAGCGGCATGTTGGGGATCGCCGCGAGCGCGGCGTCGAGCTCGGCGACGAGCCTGCGCTCGGCCTCCTCGCCGTCCTGGATCTGCGCTTTCAGGTCCGCCACTTCGGCCATCAGCGCGGAGGCCTTCGCCTCGTCGCCGCTGTGCTTGGCCTGCCCGATCGCCTTCGAGGCGGCGTTGCGCCTTTCCTGCAGGCCCTGCAGCGCGTTGATGTGGGCGCGCCGCTTTTCGTCCATCGCAATCAGGCGTTCGGCTTCCGCCGCCGCGCCGCGCTTGGCCAGCCCCGCGTCGAAGGCGGCGGGGTTTTCTCGGATCAGGTTGATATCGTGCATCTCGAACGTCCGCTTGAGCCGCCGGTCACCGCGTTGCGGACGACAGCGAAATCCCGGCGCAAGGTTCAGGAAATGACGGCTTCAGGACAGTTCCGCTTCCGCCTCAGCCGCATCGCGCTCGCGCCGCTTCTCGACCTGGCGAACCGCCAGGATCGATGCTTCGTAGAGAAGCAGCGTGGGCAACGCAAGGCCGGTCTGGCTGAACAGGTCCGGCGGCGTCAGGACGGCCGCGGCGGCAAACACCGCGACGACGGCATATCGCCGTCCCTTGCGCAGCGTATCCGCGGTGATCAGGTTGGCGCGCGCCAACAGCGTGAGAATGACCGGCAGCTGGAAGCAGATACCAAAGGCCAGGATCAGCGACATCGTCAGGCCGAGGTATTCGCTGACCCTGGGCAGCAGGGAAATGCGCGCAAGCCCCTCGCCGCCCGTCTGCTCCATGCTGGCGAAGAACGTCAGCGCCAGCGGCATGATGATGAAGAACACGAGCGAGGCGCCGATCAGGAACAGGATCGGCGTCGCGACAAGATAGGGCAGGAACGCGTTGCGCTCGTGCTTGTAGAGGCCCGGCGCCACGAACCTGTAGAGCTGGGTGGCGATCATCGGGAACGAGATGAAGAAACCGCCGAACACGCTCAGCTTCAGCTGGGTGATGAAATACTCCTGCGGCGCGGTGTAGATCAGTTCCAGCTCGCGCCGGTCGCCAACCGCCCATTCATAGGGCTTGAGCAGCAGGTTGAAGATGTCGGATGCGAAGAAGAAGCAGCCGATGGAACACACCACGAAGGCCAGCATGGCCCACATCAGGCGCTGGCGCAGCTCGATGAGATGCTCGATCAGCGGAGCCTTCGAGCCCTCGATATCCTCGTCGTCGCTGCTCATCGTCTGCCGCTGCCGGTCCTCTGGGTCACGCGTTCTGGGCTTCGCCCGGCTTGCCGGCGTCCGCAGCCGTCCCGGCCGCCTTGTCCTGTTCCGGCTCGGACACCCCGGCAACTGCCTTGCCAGCGTCCTGAGAGGCCGCACTCGCGGCCGTCGCTGCGGCTGCCGCCGCCGGCTTCTCGATCGCCGACTTCACGTCGTCGCCAGCGCTCGCGAGGCTCTTCAGCCCCGCCTTGACCGGGTTGGTGGGGATCGCGTTGCGCGCGCTGTCGATGCCCTTCTTGATGTCGTCGAGCTCGGCTTCCTTCAGCGCGTCGTTGAATTGCCTCTGGAACTCGCCGGCCATGCGCCGAACCTTGCCGACCGCCTGGCCGACGGTCCTGAGCATGCGCGGCAGGTCGCGCGGTCCGACCACGAGGATCGTGACCACGGCAAGCACAAGCATCTCGCTCCAGCCGATGTCGAACATGCGGGTCGCCTGTTGGCCTGACCTGACGCGCGCTCCGGAAAGCCGGACCGCTCTGGCGCGCCGGGCTATTTCGGGGCTAGCTGGCCTTGGTCTTCGCCTTGGCCGGCTTCACGGTGTCGGAAGCCTGATGCTCGATCGTGCGCGAAACTTCGGCTTCCGCTTCCTCCGCGGCGCTTTCGCTATCGTCGGCCATGCCCTTCTTGAAGCTCTTGATACCCTTGGCGACGTCACCCATGAGCTCGGAAATCTTGCCGCGCCCAAACAGCAGGACGAGCAGCGCGACGACAATCACAATCTGAAACCAACTCGGTGCCATGACCGATACTCCTTGTACCCGTGTTGAGAAGTTGTGGGGCAAGATATAGGGCAGTGTCCACTGCCGCAACAAGCAGCGCGGCACTCACCCCTCATTTGCGGCAAACACCAGCACGTCGGCGGGCATGATGCTGGCGCGAACCTCCATGCCTGGCCCGCCGGCACGAAGCCCGCGCACCCGCGCGGTCAGCGTCTGGTCAAGTCCCTCCGCCGCCAGTTCGACGACATCCACCTCGCCGAGAAAACGGCGCGACACGATACGCGCGGCAAACCCTGCTTCCGCTGCGCCGCCCTGCGCGGGATGCTGCGGCGTCAACGAGATCCCCTGCTGACGAATGCATACGTTCGCTGCCGCGCCAGTGCGAAGCCCGGGCGCGGGAAACCTGCCGACCGGCGTCACCGCCATGCCGTTTTCGATCACGCTCGCGACCACGTTGATCTCGGAAAAGAAGCGGGCCACCTGCAGGTCGATGGGGGTGTGGTAGAGATCGTGCGACGTGCCCGCCTGCACGATGCGCCCGGCCCGCATGAGGACGATCCGGTCGGCCATGCGCATGGCTTCCTCGGGATCGTGCGTCACCAGGATCGAGGTCGCCCGCGTTTCGCGCAGCACCGACATCGTCTCCTCGCGCACCGAGTCGCGCAGACGCTTGTCGAGACCGGAAAACGGTTCGTCCATCAGCAGCACACTGGGGCGCGGAACGATGGCGCGGGCCAGCGCGACGCGCTGCTGCTCCCCGCCCGACAGCGCATGCGGATAGTCCTTCCAGTAAGTCTCCAGGCCGACCCGCGCCAGCGCGTTTCGCGCCTCGCGCTCGGCGTCCTCGCGCGCCAGCCCGCGCAAGCCGAACATCACGTTTTCCAGGATGTTGAGATGCGGGAACAGCGCATAGTCCTGGAACATGAGGCCGACGCCGCGGCGTTCCGGCGGCAGGGTGTAGCGCGGACCGGAAACCTCCCGGCCGTTGATGACGATGTGGCCGGAGACCAGGTCGTCGAGCCCCGCGGTCAGCCGCAGCAGCGTCGACTTGCCGCACCCCGACGGGCCGAGCAGGCACACGACTTCGCCCGGTGCGACATCGAGATCGATGCCGCGCAGGGACGGCGTGCGGCCATAGGCATGCTGGACCGAACGGAAATTCACCTCGGCGGCAATCGCCGCCCCGGCGCGGGTGCGCGGGGGGTGGCTGCGCGGCGGCGCGGCTTCAGCGGTGTTCTTGCGTGTACTCAACATGTCGAACGCGGGACGCCCAATATTGTCCGCCGTGCCGGCCGAGCGGACTTTCGTCTAGCGCAGATGCCATCCACGCGTGTCATTGCCAAGGTAACGCCGTGGCGGCGAATGAAAAGGCGGCAGCGGAAAGAAGATTAATCCTGGTCGTTTTCGTCCGAAGCATCGCCCGGCGCGTCGCCGGACCTGATTCCGGCAGAGCCCTCGGACGCATCCCTCTCGGCAACCGCCGCCATTTCCGAACTGATCGCCTCGTCGTCGAGCGGGTCTTCGTCCGGCGCCAGCGCATCCTGGTCCTCTGGCGCGGGAATGGCGAAATCCGCCGGCATTTCTGTCTGCAGCAATCCGGCCGCCTTCAGTTCGTCGACACCGGGAAGATCGCGGATGTTCTCCAGCGCGAAATGGTCGAGGAAGGATGGCGTCGTCCCGTAGGTAACCGGCCGGCCAGGCGTGCGCCTGCGCCCGCGCATGCGGATCCAGCCGGTTTCCAGCAGCACGTCGAGTATGCCGCGACTGATCGACACGCCGCGGATTTCCTCGATCTCCGCGCGCGTCACCGGCTGGTGGTAGGCGATGATCGCCAGCGTCTCCAGTGCGGCGCGCGACAGCTTCTTCTGCTCGACCTGCTCCTTGCGCAGAAGGAAGGCAAGATCGTCGGCGGTGCGCAGCCGCCACCCCTCGCCCACCCGCGCCAGGTTGACGCCGCGCTTGGCATAGTCGTCCTTCAGTTCGCCCAGCAGCGCGCCAACGTCCGCGCCCTCGGGCATGCGCGCGGCAATCGACGCTTCGTCGAGCGGCTCGCTCGCGGCAAACAGCAGCGCCTCGACCATGCGCAACTGATCTCCCCGCGACGCGAAGATCGTCACGTTTGACCGCACGCTGTCCTCGGCCTTCGCCGCGGCGCCCCGCCTCTGGTTGTCGTCCGCCATCACGCGCTCCCGGGTCCGCCGACCTGCCCGCCCTTCGCCGATCGTACCATCAATGGCGAGAAATGTCGGTCTTGCCGAAGTTCCGCCCTGCCCTCGCGCACAAGCTCGAGGCTGGCGGCAAAGCCGCTCGCCATCACCGATCCGCGTTCCGCCCCCTGCCCCCGGCAGGTCGACAGCAGCACGTCAATCGGTGTCCAGTCGGCAACCGGCCCGATCAGCCGGGTCAGGGTTTCGCGCGCGTCCATCAGGGACCACACCTGCCGCACGCCCAGGGTATAGACGCGCGGCATCGCCTTCTGCCGTCTGTCGGCATAGGCCTTCAGCAGGTCGATCAGGTCGGCGTCCCAGGCGCTGCGGCGGATCGCCGTCACACCCTCGGGCATGCCGCGGGCGAAAACTTCGCGGCCGAGCCGGTTGCGGTTCATCAGCTTGGCGGCCGCCTCGCGCATCGATTCCAGCCGCCGCAGCCGGAAAGCCAGCACCTCCGCCAGTTCCTCGCCGCTCGGCTCGTCGTCGTCAGGCACCGGCAGCAGCAGCCGTGACTTCAGATAGGCGAGCCAGGCCGCCATCACCAGGTAGTCGGCGGCCAGTTCCAGCCGCAGCCGGCGCGCTTCCTGCACGAATGCAAGATACTGCTCGGCCAGCGCCAGGATCGATACCCGGGCAAGATCCACCTTCTGCGCACGCGCCAGCGCCAGCAGCAGGTCGAGCGGCCCCTCGAAGCCGGCGACATCGACGATCAGCGCCTCGCTGCCGTCATCGATGGTTTTCGCTGGCGCACCGGCGTCTTCCTGGAAATCGACGGGCATCATGTCACTTCGCCATATCCGGTCAGCGCGGCGAAGGCTTCGCGCAGCGCACTCGTATCGCAGGCGATTCGGTTCGCCGCGTCCAGCGCGCGGCGCGCGCGCGCGCCCGCTTCTCCGCCAAGCACACACGCCCCGCAGGCGACCATCCGCATTTCCTCGATGTCGCCGTTGCAGTGCAGGACCACGTCGCAGCCCGCTTCCAGCGCCTGCGCGGTGCGTTCGTCGAAAGGACCCTTCAGCGCCTTCATCGACAGGTCATCGCTCATCAGCAGGCCATCATAGCCGATCTCGCCGCGAATGACCTCGCCGATCATCTTGGCCGATGTCGTCGCCGGGTACTCCGCATCGATGTCCGCGTAGACGATATGAGCCGTCATCGCCATCGGCAGGTGGTGCAGGCCGGCGAAGGCGGCAAAGTCGGTTTCCGCCAGTTCCTCGTGCGACGCGCGCACCACCGGCAGTTCGAGGTGGCTGTCCGCCGTCGCCCGCCCATGCCCCGGGATGTGCTTCAGGACGGGCAGGACGCCGGCCTGCATCAGGCCGTCGGCCGCCGCCGCGGCAAGTTCCACGACTTGCTCGACGTTGTCCCCGTAGGCCCTGTCGCCGATCACAGCATGTGTCTGTGCAAAGCCGATGTCCGCGACAGGCAGGCAATCGACGTTGATGCCGAGCGCATGCAGGTCCTCGCCGATCAGCCGGCCGCCCGTCCAGGCGGCCCGCAGCCCGCTTCGCGCGTCATTGCGGTAGATGTCGGCGAACAGCTTGGCCGGAGGATATGCCGGCCAGTGCGGCGGGCGCAGCCGCTGCACCCTGCCCCCTTCCTGGTCGATCAGCACCGGCGCGTCCGCGCGACCGAGCACCTGGCGGATGTCGGCGACAAGCCCCGCCACCTGCTCCGGCGTCTCGATGTTGCGCGCAAACAGGATCGCGCCCCACGGCGGACGCTCCTCGAACAGCACGCGCTCCTGCGCGCTCAACGCCAGGCCGCCCACGCCGCTGATGTAAGAAAAAATGCTCACAAGGGGATTAGACGCGCCAAAGCGGCAGCGTCAAGCGACGCCGCCGCCTTTGCACAGCCTGGGCAATCTCGCCACCGCCCTCAGTTGCGCACGAAACAATCGATACCGCGCGACTTTAGCTGGTTGCACGCGTTGATCGCCTCGTTCTTGTTGGCTACCGGGCCAAAGGCGGCGCGATAGAACACGCCACGCGTCCCGAGATCGGCGCGCTGCACCTGCGGCTGATAACGTCCGACGACGCCACCTGCACGTCCCTGCACCCGCGAAATTGCCGACTCGGCGTCAGACTGACTGGGGCTGGACGCAACCTGGATCACGTATCCGCCGCTTGTCGCCGGCGCCGCGGCAATCTGCTGCGTCGCGCGCGGTTGTGCTGTCGGGGCCGGCGCCGGGGCAACGGCTACAGGCAAGCTGGGTTGCGGCTGCGGCTGCGCCTGAATCACGGGCTGGGGCTGCCGCGGAGCCTGGCCAATGACGATCGCCGCCGCGTCGTCGGTCCCACGCCCACTGACCCGGACGCTGTTCGTGCGCGGCTGAGGCGCCGGCTGCAGCGCCGTCGGCGCGGCAGGAATCTGGATCGGCGCAACGGCAACCGGCGTCTGCGCCTGGCCGCCGGTCGCCGGTGCCGGACGCGTCAGCGGCAATGGCACGCCCTGTTGCTGCGCCTCGCGCTGCGCATTCTGGCGAACGACATCGAGCTGAGAGGCCGGCTGGTTGCCACCGGAGTTCGTCGCGACCGGCGACGGTGCGACCGGCTGCGGAGCAAGTGCAATTGTCGAATTCGCCGGCTCGGGCTGCGCCTGTACCGGCTGCGGCATCGGCGCCGGTTCGGGTGCCGGCGGCGGGGTCTCGATCTGTCCGTCGGGACGCACGGTCAGTGTGCGCACCCGCTTGAGATCATCCTCGCCTTCCGCGCCGGCAGACGGCGCGGGCGGCGCCCCCTCGCCGGAAATCACGCGAATCGGACGCCCATCGGTGCCGATGGCAACCTGCTCCTCACGCGGCACGATCTGGTTGCTCGCCGGGTCATCGTTGGTGCCGCCGATGCGATCGTAGACGAGCTTGCCCTGCTGCTGGGCATCCTGGCCTGAGGGTTCGGGCATGGATTTCGCCGGTTCCTGCTGGGCCCGCACGACCGGGATGTCCGCATCATCGGAGAAAAACGACTTGAACCCATAGGCCGCCGCGCCGCCGACGAGGACAAGGCCCAGCAGTACCCCGACGATGAACACGCCGCGCTTGGAGCGCGGAGCCTCGTCATATTCATAATCTTCGTCACCGTAGGGCGAGCCCTGCTCGTCTTCCTCGAATTCCGGCGCGCCGTCCTCGTAGTGGATGCCCGGTTCTCCCGCGGCGGCGTAGGCGGGATCATGTGCATACGGGTCCGATGCCAAATGCGGCTTGCCGATCGCCGAGGCATAGGCCTTCGCGCGATCGCCCTGCGCGGCAGAGTGCACGGCATCGGTTGCCCGCTTGAGCGAGTTTTCTAGGCTCGCGAAGGGGTCGTCGTCCGCAGGCGCCTCGGTTCCCGGCAGGCCCGTGTGCGTGGCGGCTGGTGCCGGTTGCGGCTGCGGGCGCGCCTGCTGCCTGCTGGCGCTCGGCGCGGAAACGATGTCAGCCGAGACGTCGCCCGGCTGGGCGAAGGGATCACCCTCGCTGGAGAAATCCATGTCGCGCAGCGATGCTTCCAGCTCCGCGGCCAGTTCATCCTCGTGCCGCCTGGGTGCCGCCTGCGGCCGCGCGGCCTGGGAGCTCTGCGGACGCTGGCCCTGATGCGCGGCCGCAGGTTGCGGCTGCGGCGCGGCGGCCGGCTGCATGCGCGGGGCCGAGGCGGGGCCGCGGTTCTGTTCGATCAGCCGCGCCAGTTCCGCGAGCGGATCGGAGTCGGCTTCAGGTCGTCCGCCCCGCGACGGCTCGCTGCTCAGTTCGCGTTCGAGATCCTCGAACAGCGTGTCGGTTCCGCCATGCGGTCGATCGTGCGTCATACGCAAATCCTCATGCACAGGCGTGCCGGGCCATATGCCTGCCCGTCATCGCCCGGCCGCCAGGACGCGCCTTTCAGGAACCGGTCCGCGAACACGTCCTCCGTGCCCAAGCAGCGACACCGTCCCAAGGCCCTGCGGCCGCGTTCATCACCGCATCTCCTCTGCCGGCCTTACCCCCAGGACCCGCAGACCGGCTGCCACGACCGCAGTCACCGCAGCCACGAGATGCAAGCGAACTATAGTCATTTGTTCGCTATCTTCGTGAATAAACCGTAATTGTGGCATGTCTTTGCCCTGTGTCCACAGGGCATGGAAGCTGCTGGCGAGGTCATACAGGTAGAACGCCACGCGATGCGGCTCGCCGGATTCCGCCGCGCTTTCGATCAGCCGCGGGAATTCTGCGAGCTTGCGCACGAGTGCCAGATCCGCCTCGTGGGCGATGCTTTCGAGCTCCCCGCCGGCAAGCGGCATCAGGGGAAACGAGATCCCGGCGAAGACGTCTGCGGCATTGCGGAAGATCGACTTGCACCGCGCATGCGCATACTGGACGTAGAAGACCGGATTGTCCTTCGACTGCTCCACCACCTTGGCGAAGTCGAAGTCGAGCGGCGCGTCGGACTTGCGCATCAGCATCATGAAGCGCACGACGTCGCGCCCCACCTCGTCGGTGACGTCGCGCAGCGTCACGAAATCGCCGGCGCGCTTGGACATGCGTACCGGTTCACCGGCCCGAAACAGCTTGACCAGCTGGCAAAGCCGCACTTCCAGGCCCGCTTCGCCGTTGCTGATCGCTTTCACGGCCGACGTCATGCGCTTGACGTAACCGCCGTGATCGGCGCCCCAGACGTCGATCATCCGCCTGAAACCGCGCAGGTACTTGTTGCGATGATAGGCGATGTCGTTGGCGAAATAGGTGTAGCTGCCGTCGGACTTCATGAGCGGGCGGTCGACGTCGTCGCCGAATTCCGTGGCGCGGAACAGCGTCTGCTCGCGATCCTCCCAGTCGTCCGGCAACTGCCCCTTGGGCGGCGGCAAGCGACCCTCGTAGATGAGGCCGCGCTGGCGCAGGTCCGCAATCGTCTCGGCGACGAGATCGCCCTCGCTGCCGCGCGTCAGCGTCTGTTCCGAAAAGAACACGTCATGCACGATGCCAAGCGCCGCGAGATCCTCCCGGATCATCTCCATCATCGCGTGGATGGTGGTTTCGCGCACCGGCTCGAGCCATTCGGCTTCGCGCTTTTCGAGTAGTGATTCGCCGAACTGTTCGCGGATCGCCTGCCCCACCGGCTTGAGATAGTCGCCGGGATAGAGACCCTCGGGGATCGTCCCGATGGCCTCGCCGCAGGCCTCGCGGTAGCGCATGTGGGCCGAGCGCGCCAGCACATCGACCTGCGCGCCCGCATCGTTGATGTAGTATTCGCGCGTGACGTCGTAGCCAGCCTTTTCCAGCAGGTTCGCCAGCGCATCCCCGACGACCGCGCCGCGGCAGTGGCCGACATGCATCGGCCCGGTCGGGTTGGCCGAGACATACTCGACATTGACCCGCTCGCCCCCGCCCATGGTCGAGTTGCCATAGACCTCGCCGGCGTCGACCACGGCCGACAGCACCCGAAGCCAGTAGGACGGCGCCAGGCGCAGGTTGATGAAGCCCGGCCCGGCGATTTCGACGGAGGTCACGTCGCCGCCGGCAAGCCGTTCGCCAATCGCTTCTGCCAGGTCGCGCGGCTTTGCGCCGAAGACCTTGCCCAGCAGCATCGCCGCGTTGGTCGCGATGTCACCATGCGCCGGATCGCGCGGCGGCTCCACCGTGATGCGCAGATCCTGCGGTAACGAAACATCAAGTTCGCGCGCCAGCGTCTCGACCGCGACCGTCACACGGTGCGTGAAATCCTTGAAAACGTCCATGAATTCATCCCGGTTGGGCCACGCCGATTGAGCCGGACGCAATGCAGGCGAAAGGCTGTCGCCGCCTAACGCAAATCCGGCGTGCGGTCAAACAGTCTGCGGTGCTCGGCAAGCGCGTAGCGGTCCGTCATGCCGGCGATATAGTCGCCAATGCGGCGCGCCCGGCGCGCCGTGTCGAGTTCGCCGATCCCCGCCCCCCATTCTTCCGGCAGCAGCGCGGGATCGTGCATGAAGCGGCCGAACAGGTCGTCGACGACGCCGGCGGCCTGCGCCATCACCGCATTGACGCGCGCGTGCCGGTACATCCGCTTGAAGAGAAAGCCGCGCAGCACCTGCAACTCGTCGCGCATGGCATCATCGAAGGCAACGAGCGCCTCCCCGCAACCACGCACATCGTCGGCAGTGCGCGGGCGCAAGGCCTCGACATTCCTTTGCGTCCGTTCCAGCACGGATTCGATGGCCTGCGTGATCAGCCGGCGAAAGGTCTCGTGGATACGCCGGTGCTGGTCGAGCCACGGATGGTCCGCATCGACAGCTGAGACGATGCGCGCGATCAGCGGCACCTCAGCGCAGATCTCGTCAAGTTCGAACAGTCCGGCCCGCAGGCCGTCGTCGACGTCATGCGCGTTGTAGGCGATGTCGTCCGACAGCGCGGCGACCTGCGCTTCAGCGGATGCATAGGTGGCGAGATCGAGCGGGAATTGCGCGTCGAACTCGGTGATGGCGCCGGGAATGTCCTTGCCCGCGTAGGCGCCTGCCGGCATGCCCGCGCCATCGCGGATCGGGCCATTATGCTTGACGATGCCCTCCAGCGTCTCCCAGGTCAGATTCAGCCCGTCGAAGGCGGCATAGCGTCGTTCCAGCCGCGTCACAATGCGCAGCGACTGTGCGTTGTGGTCGAAGCCGCCGAAATCACGCATCGCCGCGTCCAGCGCGCGTTCCCCGGCGTGGCCGAACGGCGAGTGGCCGAGATCGTGCGCCAGCGCGATCGCCTCGGAAAGATCGACGTCGAGGCAGAGCGCGCGCGCAAGTGATCGTGCAACTTGCGCCACCTCCAGCGTGTGCGTCAGGCGCGTGCGGTAGTGGTCGCCCTCGTGGAAGACGAAGACCTGGGTCTTGAACTGCAGCCGCCGGAACGCGGCGGAATGGATGATGCGGTCGCGGTCGCGCTGGAAGGGCGTGCGCGTAGGGCTGGCCGGCTCCGGCACCAGGCGTCCGCGGCTGTTCTCGGCCAGCGAGGCATGGGCGGCCCGCGTGTAGAAGGACTCCGGCACAGGCAACGTCTCTCTGAGTGCGAGAAAGGTGTTTGCGTCGGGTATCCCGCCGCGCCCTCTGGCCTATCCGCCAGCGACGATTGACACAAGCCGCAACACACCTACGTTTGAGCGCGAAGTACTGGCGGCGATTCAGGATCTTTGTCGCCGTCATGGTCTGTAGCGCCACCTGACAGGATTTCACTCAGGCAAACCGATGAGCACAACCCAGCCCGTGACCCTCAGTGATAGCGCCGCGCGCCGTATCGCCGCAATCGTCGCCGGCGAACCGGCAGGAACCGCCTTGCGCGTTTCTGTTTCCGGCGGCGGCTGCTCCGGCTTCCAGTACGGCTTCGATCTCGTGCAGGACCGCGCCGGCGACGATCTCGTCATCGAGCGCGGCGAGGCAACGGTGCTGATCGACCCGGTCTCGCTGATGTACATGGAGGGGTCCGAGATCGATTTCGTAGACAGCCTGATCGGCCAGTCCTTCCAGGTCCACAATCCGAACGCGACCGCATCCTGCGGCTGCGGCACCAGCTTTTCGATCTGACCCGCGCGGTGCGCGCATAGGAAGGCCGACCCGAGTGAAGATCGCCACCTGGAACGTCAACGGCATCAAGTCGCGCATCGACAACCTGTGCGCGTGGCTGGAGGACCGCCAGCCCGACGTCGTCTGTCTGCAGGAACTGAAGAGCCTCGACGACAACGTTCCGCGCGCACCCATCGAGCGGCTCGGCTACAACGTCGCGACCCACGGCCAGAAGAGCTTCAACGGCGTGGCGATCCTGTCCAAGCGGCCGCTGGAGGACATCGCGACCGGACTGCCGGGCGACGCCAGCGACGAACAGGCCCGCTATATCGAGGCGACCGTATCGACCGACACCGGGGCCGTTCGCATCGCCTCCCTCTACCTGCCCAACGGCAACCCGCTGGGCACGCAGAAGTTCGACTACAAGCTCGACTGGATGAAGCGGCTGATCGCCCGCGCACAGGCACTGCTGGAGTTCGAGGAGCCCTTCGTGCTTGCCGGCGACTACAACGTCATCCCGATGCCGCAGGACGCGCGCTTTCCGGAAAACTGGCGCGACGACGCGCTCTTCCAGCCGCAGTCGCGTGCGCTGTTCCGGGAACTGGAAAACCTCGGCCTGACCGATGCCTACCGCGCCTGCGATGCGGACGGCGGCGCCTACTCGTTCTGGGACTACCAGGCGGGCGCCTGGCAGAAGAACAACGGCATCCGCATCGACCACCTGCTGCTGTCGCCGCAGGCCGCCGACCGGCTCGTCGGCGCAACGATCGACAAGGACGTGCGCGGCTGGGAAAAGCCATCGGACCACGTGCCGGTTATCATAGAACTGGAAGTCTGAAGGCAGGCAGGGGCCTCGACGCGAAGCCCTACTGCGGGTCGGATTCCCAGGCGCTCGCGGCGACCTGCGCCTGCACCTGTTCGTCCTGAGTGGTCGCTTGCATCGCCTTGAAGTGCAGCGCCAGCACCCAGTCGCGATCGGCCGGCCCGGCACGATCCTTGGCGATTAGCAGCCATTTCAGGCCCTCGACCGGGCGCGGATGCACGTCGGCACCGGAAATCAGCAGGTCGCCGAGCAGCGCCTGTGCCCCGACGTGCTGCTTCTTGGCCGCCGCATACAGCCAGCGCACGCTCTGCGCGGGATCGCGCGGCACGCCGTTGCCGTCGAGATACATGCGTGCGAGCTGGTACTGCGCGTCCGGATCGCCGAAGTAGGTCGCCGCGTGCATGTACATGCGCGCCGCCTCGCCGTAGTTCTGCGGCACCTTGGTGCCCGGAATGCCGGACTTGTAGTAGTTGCCCAGTTGCACGAAGGCGTTGGAATAGACGCTGGCGAACTGCGAATGCGGATTGTCGTCGGCATGCGCGTTGGCGATCTCACGGAAGTAGTCGAAGGCGCGTTGGTCATCCTCGGCAACGCCGTCGCCTTCGGCATACATCTTGCCAAGCTTCCACATCGCCATCGCATGACCGCGCTTGGCGGCATGCTCCAGCGCCTTCAGCGCATACAGAAAATCGCCCGATAGATAAGCCCGCGCGCCGATCCGGAACGCCTTCACCGGACCGATGTCGTCGGTCAGTTCCGGTTGCTCGCCCGACGCGTGCACCGCGGCCGGGCTCAAAAGCACCGCAAGGCCGAGCGCGAACGCGCCGGCTATGAGACGCTTAGACGTCAGCATAGCATTTCACCTCTGCCGCACCGCCGGGATGCGTCACCGCGCCAGCGCGCGCCGAGCCGACTTCCTGTGCATATTTCCACAGCACGCCCGACGTCGCGTCGGTCTTGCGCGGGGCCCAGGATTCGCGGCGCTTGGCCAGTTCATCGTCCGACAGGCGCACGTTCATCGTGCCGGCCGTTGCATCGATCTCGATGATGTCGCCGTCCTTCAGCAGCCCGATCGGCCCGCCAACAGCGGCCTCCGGGCCCACATGGCCGATGCAGAAGCCGCGCGTCGCGCCCGAGAAGCGCCCGTCGGTGATGAGCGCAACCTTGCCGCCCATGCCCTGGCCGTAGAGCGCGGCGGTCGTCGCCAGCATCTCGCGCATGCCCGGGCCACCTTTGGGGCCTTCGTAGCGGATGACGAGAACCTCGCCTTCCTTGTACTGGCGCGCCTTGACGGCGGCGAAGCACTCTTCCTCGGAATCGAAGCAGCGCGCCGGCCCGGTGAAGGTGAGCTTCGACATGCCAGCAACCTTCACGATGGCGCCATCGGGCGCGAGGTTGCCCTTGAGGCCGACGACACCGCCGGTCGGCGTGATCGGGTCGTCATGGCGACGCACCACGTCCTGCTGGTCGTTCCATTTCACGCTGGCCATGTTCTCCGCCATCGTGCGTCCGGTCACCGTCAGGCAGCTGCCGTCCATGTAGCCGCCGTCGAGCAGCGTGCGCATGACCAGCGGAATGCCGCCGACTTCGTACAGATCCTTGGCGACGTATTTGCCGCCCGGCTTCAGGTCCGCGATATACGGCGTGCGCCTGAAGATTTCGCAAACGTCGAGCAGGTCGAAATCGATGCCGCACTCGTGCGCGATCGCCGGCAGGTGAAGGCCGGCATTGGTCGAGCCGCCGGTTGCCGCCACGACGACGGCCGCGTTGACCAGCGCCTCGCGGGTGACGACGTCACGCGCGCGGATACCCTTGCGCACGAGATCCATGATCTGCCGGCCGGCGGCCATGCAGAACGCATCGCGCAATTCATAGGGCGCGGGCGCGCCGGAGGAATACGGCAGCGCCAGGCCGACCGCCTCGCTGACGCATGCCATGGTGTTGGCGGTGAACTGCGCGCCGCAGGCGCCCGCCGACGGGCACGCCGCCATTTCCAGTTCGTGCAGCGCCTCGTCGTCCATGTTGCCGACGGAGTGCTGACCGACAGCCTCGAACACGTCCTGCACGGTCACAGGACGGCCGCGGAAGGTGCCGGGAAGGATCGAGCCGCCGTAGATGAAGATCGACGGCACGTTGAGGCGCACCATCGACATCATCATGCCCGGCAGCGACTTGTCGCAGCCGGCAAGGCCGACGAGCGCATCGTAGCAATGCCCGCGCATGGTCAGTTCGACGGAATCGGCGATCGTCTCGCGCGACACCAGCGACGCCTTCATGCCCTGGTGGCCCATGGCGATGCCGTCGGTGACGGTAATGGTACAGAACTCGCGCGGCGTGCCGGCGGCCGACGAGACGCCCTTCTTGACCGCCTGCGCCTGGCGCATCAGCGCGATGTTGCAGGGGGCCGCCTCGTTCCAGCAGCTTGCCACGCCGACGAGCGGCTGATGGATCTGCTCTTCCGTCAGCCCCATGGCATACAGGTACGAGCGGTGCGGCGCGCGCTCCGGCCCTTCCGTCACATGCCTGCTCGGCAAACGGCTCTTGTCGAATGTCTTGGCGTCCATTGACGCTGGTCCCCTACGCAATACGCAACCACGCCATACGCGCGGTTTTCCGCTGTCTGCCCGATGATCTGCCATGCGGCGAAGGCCGACTTCAAGGCGGCTCGCCGAGCCTCGCGCCGTTCGCGCGCAAGCGTTGCACGCCTGCAACAACGGCTCCGATGACGCGACGCGGAGCAAACCCTGGCGCACCGCACGAAAGCCCGGTGCGAGCGCCGATCCGCTACCTGATCAAATAGCTACAGGGGTTTACGCGCCGATTTATGGCGCAATCGGGGCACTTTGGGGCAAAGCCCGGGCAACTTGTGCGAATGGTAAAGGCTGTTGCACCACGGCCACACACACCGGCCGCCCGACCGCGGGCAACGCGTGCCCGCGTGAACGGGCACGCCGGTATCAGCCGAGTGCGGCCAGCCGTTCCACCGCCTTGCCGATCTTGCCGAGCCGCTCACGCGCCTCGGCCAGCCGCTCGCGCTGTTCCTCGACGACGGCTTCCGGCGCATTCGCCACGAAGCCCGGATTGTCGAGCTTGCGCGCGATATCGGCGACCTCCTTGTCGAGCTTGCCCTGCTCCTTGGCAAGCCGCGCCTTTTCGGCGTCGACATCGACGAGGCCTGCCAGCGGCAGGGCGATGGTCTCGGTTCCAACAACCGCCTGTACGCAGCCTTGCGGCACCTCATCGGCGAAGGACAGCGCCTCGATGCGGGCAAGGCGCATCAGCGAGTCCTCGTTGCGGGCGATCGCGCCCTTGGCCGCAGACGACGCATTGACGACCACCAGGTCGGTCTTGGCGCCCGCCGCGACGTTCAGTTCGGTGCGCACGGACCGGATTGTCGAAATCAGTTCGATGACCCAGTCGATTTCCCGTTTTGCGCCGGCCGCGCGATCCGCCAGCGCCTCGCCGCCCGAGGGCCACTGGGTGTGCATCAGCAGGGTTTCGCGCGCCATGCCATTGTCGACGCGCTCCCACAGTTCCTCCGAGATGAACGGCATCATCGGATGCAGGATCTTGAGCATCTCGTCGCGCACGAACGCCGCGGTGGCACGGGTTTCGGCCTTCTCCGCTTCGTCGGGTCCGGTCAGCACCGGTTTTGCAAGCTCCAGATACCAGTCGCAGTAGGTGTTCCAGATGAACCGGTATGCACAACCCGCCGCATCGTTGAAGCGGTAGCCGGTAAGTGCGGCGGTGACCTGCTCGCAGGCGACCGCGACTTCTCCGATGATCCACTTGTTCAGCGGGTGCGAAACGGCGAGCGGATCGAAATCGGCAATCCGCCGGCACTCGTTCATCTCCGCGAAGCGGCAGGCGTTCCACAGCTTGGTCGCGAAGTTGCGGTAGCCCTGCACACGCGCTTCCGACAGCTTGATGTCGCGGCCCTGCGCGGCCATCGCGGTCAGCGTGAAGCGCAGCGCATCCGCGCCGTACTTGTCGATCAGGTCGAGGGGGTCCATCACGTTCCCCTTCGACTTCGACATCTTCTGGCCCTTCTCGTCGCGCACCAGCGCGTGGATGTAGACCGTGTGGAACGGCACCTCGTGCATGAAGTGCTGCCCCATCATCATCATCCGGGCGACCCAGAAGAAGATGATGTCGAAGCCGGTGACCAGCACGTCGGTCTTGTAGTAGGTGCGCAGTTCGGCGGTCTCCTCGGGCCAGCCGAGCGTCGAGAACGGCCAGAGCGCCGACGAGAACCAGGTGTCGAGCACATCCTCGTCGCGCGTCAGGATCGCGCCGGGATTGTAGTTCTCGAGCTGCTCCTCGACCCACGCCTTCCACGGCCCTTCCCCGGCGAGGTAGTGCTGGATGGCCGCGTCGAGCGCCTCTTCTTCGTCCTCTGCAACGAAGACCGTGTCGTCCGGGCCATACCAGGCCGGGATCTGGTGCCCCCACCACAATTGCCGCGAGATGCACCACGGCTGGATGTTGCGCATCCAGTCGAAGTAGGTCTTCTCCCAGTTCTTCGGAACAAAGACGGTCCTGTCGTCCTCGACGGCCTTGATCGCCGGCTTGGCCAGCGTTTCCGCGTCGAGAAACCACTGGTCGGTCAGCATCGGCTCGATGACGTCCTTCGAGCGGTCGCCGAACGGCTGCATGATCCGCTTGTCCTCGACCAGGATCATCAGGCCCTCGGCGTCGATGTCGGCCACGACGCGCTTGCGCGCTTCCAGTCGGTCGAGGCCGCGATATTCGTCGGGCACGAGATTGATCGTGTCGACGTGGCGAACGTCAGGCGCGCCGCCCCTTCTCACGATCTCCATGGCTTCGGCCGCGGCTTCCGCGTACGGCGCGCCGTCAGTGCGCATATGCGCCCTGGCGTCCATCAGGCGATACAGCGGGATATCGTTGCGGCGCGCGACCGCGTAGTCGTTGAAATCGTGCGCACCAGTGATCTTGACCGCGCCGGAACCGAACTTCGGATCGGGATAGTCGTCGACGATGATCGGGATCAGGCGGCGGTGCTCCTTCGGCCCCACCGGGATCTCGCACAGCTTGCCGATGATCGCGCGGTAGCGCTCGTCGGAGGGATGCACCGCCACCGCACCGTCGCCGAGCATCGTCTCCGGGCGCGTCGTCGCAATCGAGATATAGTCTCGGGTCTCGCGCAGCGTGACGTTGCCGTCGTCGTCCTTCTCCACGTATTCGTAGGTCTCGCCGCCGGCCAGCGGATACTTGAAATGCCACATGTGACCGTTGACTTCGATGTTCTCGACTTCGAGGTCGGAAATCGCGGTTTCGAATTTCGGGTCCCAGTTGACGAGACGCTTGTCCTTGTAGATCAGGCCTTCCCGATAAAGCGCCACGAATACCTTCAGGACCGCCTTCGACAGCCCCTCGTCCATCGTGAAGCGCTCGCGCGACCAGTCGCAGGATGCGCCGAGGCGCTTCAACTGGTTGATGATTGTGCCGCCGGATTCGTCCTTCCACTGCCAGACCCGGTCGACGAAAGCCTCCCGGCCCATCTCGCGGCGGTCGGGTTCCTGCTTCTCCGCGAGCTGGCGTTCGACGACCATCTGCGTGGCGATGCCGGCATGATCCGTGCCCGGCTGCCACAACACGTCGCGCCCGCGCATGCGCTCAAAGCGCACCAGGATGTCCTGCAGCGTATTGTTGAGCGCATGCCCCATGTGCAGCGAACCGGTGACGTTGGGAGGCGGGATGACAATGCAGAAGCTGTCACCTCCCGGCGCCGCGCCGGCACCCGCGCGGAATGCTCCGCTGTCTTCCCACTTGGAATAGATGCGTCCCTCGACGGTGTCGGGGGCATAGGTCTTGTCGAGCATCGCGCTCACCGGATGTGTTGCAAGTGACTCAAAATGCGGCACCGGCACCCGGTGCCGGCCCGCGCTGGTAAAGACCACGCCCGCAGGCGTGTCAACCGGAACACGGTGTCGCGCTCGACGCCGCTCCTAGCCGATGCCGAGCGATTTCAGCTTGCGGTGCAGGGCGGAGCGCTCCATGCCGATGAATTCTGCGGTGCGCGAGATGTTGCCCCCGAAGCGGTTGATCTGCGCGGTCAGGTATTCGCGTTCGAAGATTTCGCGCGCATCGCGCAGCGGCATCGACATCAGGTGCTCGGCGCGCGCCCCGCCCGGCACCGGCGGCAGCGTCTCTCCGACCTCCGACGGCAGCATGTCGGCCGTGATGACCGCTTCCGCGTCGCCGCCGGCCAGGATCATCAACCGCTCCACGTTGTTGCGCAGCTGGCGCACGTTGCCGGGCCAGTCGTGCGCCTGCAGAATCGCCATGGCGTCGTCGCCGACGACGCGCAGAGGCAGGCCGCTGGAACGCGAGATCTGGCCCATGAAGAACTTGATGAGCGCCGGGATGTCGTCGCGCCGCTCCGACAGTGCCGGCACGCGGATCGGCACCACGCCAAGCCGGTGGAACAGGTCCTGCCGGAATCGCCCCTCAGCAACTTCCGCTTCGAGGTCGCGCGAGGTGGACGAGACGATGCGCACATCCGCCTGCACGCGGCCGGCCCCGCCAACACGCTGGAAGCTCTGGTCGGTCAGCGCGCGCAGGATGCGGTTCTGCGTCTCGCGTGGCATGTCGGCGATCTCATCGATGAACAGCGTGCCGCCGTGGGCTTCCTCGAGCGCGCCGATGCGCTTGATCTCGCCCTCTTCCTCGATGCCGAACAGCGCCGCTTCCATATTCTCTGGCGTGATGGCTGCCGCGTTGATGATGACGAACGGCCCGGTCGACCGGTTCGAGCGCCCGTGCATCGTGCGCGCGGCGAGTTCCTTGCCCGCCCCGGACGGGCCGGTGACCAGCACGCGGCTGTTGGTCGGCGCAACACGATCGATGGTCGCCCGCAACTGGTTGATCACCGTCGAGTCGCCAACCAGCTCGTAGCTGTCCGTCGAGCGCTCGCGCAGGTCGCGCACCTCGCGCTGCAGCCGCGAAGCCTCTAGCGCGCGCTGCGCGATCAGCACCAGCCGGTCTGCCTGGAACGGCTTCTCGATGTAGTCGTAGGCGCCGGACTTGATCGCGCTCACCGCCGTCTCGATGTTGCCGTGTCCGGAGATCATCACGACGGGCAGATGCGGGTGCTTGGACTTGACGAGCTCAAGCAGCTGCAATCCGTCGAGCCGGCTTCCTTGCAGCCAGATGTCGAGAAAGACCAGCGACGGCCGCCGCTCCCCGATCAGTCCCAGCGCGGCATCGCTGTTGCCTGCCTTGCGGACGCTAAACCCCTCGTCCTCGAGGATGCCGGATACCAGCTCCCGAATGTCTTCCTCGTCATCGACGACCAGAATGTCCTTGGCCATGAAATGCCTTCTTGTTGCTCTTCGCGTACGTATTCAGGCCGGCTCGGCGACAGCCGGTCGGGCAGGAGAATTCGAAGCACCTTCCGCGGCGGGTCCACCTGACATTGTGCGTTCGTTGCGCATCCGCAAGCGCACCATGGCCCCTCGCCCGCCATTCATCACCGCCGGCGCATCCTCGAGGCCGACATTGCCGCCATGTTCCTCCATGATCCGCGCGACGATGGCGAGCCCCAGGCCGGTCCCCTTCTCGCGCGTCGTCATGTAGGGTTCGAGCAGCCTTTCGCGGTTCTCCGCGGGCAGCCCGATGCCATTGTCCGTCACGGTGATGTCGATCCACTCCGGGCGGACTTCGAGGGCGACGACGATCCGCCCCCCTTCCCCGCGTTCGTCGTCGGCAACCGCCGAAACCGCTTCGGTCGCGTTCTTCACGACGTTCGTCAGCGCCTGCGAGATCAGCCGGCGGTCGCAGCGCACCACCTGCGGCTCGTCGGCGTTCTCGGCGACGATCTCGATCTCCGGATACCCGACGCGCATCATGAAGACCGTCTGGCGCACGATATCGGCCACGTCGTCCATGGCAAACGTCGGCTTGGGCATGCGCGCGAAGCTGGAGAACTCATCCACCATCCGGCCGATGTCACCCACCTGCCGCACGATCGTCGCGATGCACTGTTCGAACACCTCGCGGTCGGTTTCGATCACCTTGCCGTACTTGCGCCGCAGCCGCTCGGCGGACAGCTGGATCGGTGTCAGCGGATTCTTGATCTCGTGCGCGATACGCCGCGCGACATCGGCCCAGGCAGCGCTGCGTTGCGCCGTGACGAGGTCGGAAATGTCGTCGAGCGTTATGACCAGCGAGTGATCGTTCGGATCGGCCTGTTCGGAGGATACGCGCACAGCGATCGTGCGGTCCTTGTCGTCGCGCGTCAAGTTGATCTCGCCGCGCACGATCCGCCGCGGCTGCGCTTCCGCCTGCGCGATCATCGCCGCGATCTCAGGCAGCACGTCGACGATCGGCTGGCCGACATGCCGTCCCGCCCCCAGCAGCCGTGCGCCGCTGCGGTTGATCACCGTGACCTTGCCCTCGCGGCCCACGCCGATGACCCCCGCCGTGACCCCGGACAGCACCGCTTCCATGAAGCGCCGCCGCCCGTCGAGCATCGTGTTGGCGCGCAGGAGTTCGTTGCGCTGGGTGCGCAGTTCGCCGGTCATGTTGTTGAAGGTCGACGACAGCATGTCGAGATCGCCCTCCGCCTTCTGCACGGGGACGACGACGTCGAGGTGCCCGTGCGCGACCTGGTCGGCGGCATCGATGAGGTTGCGGATCGGCGCCACCAGCCGGTCGGCGAAGCGGATGCCGAGCAGGATCGCCGACAGCATCAGCACCAGCGCGAAGCCGACGTAGACAAGGCCGAAGGCGAGTTGCACGCCGAACCGGTCCTGCTCCAGGCGCCGGAACTCGGCCGCATTGGCCTGCGTCACCTGTAAGTAGGAAATCACCTGCGGATCTACCGTGCGGGCGATGAACAGGTAGAGATCGTCGTAGTTGGCGAGCTTCATCACCGCGCCCACCTGATCGCTCTTGCCCGGCGCGATGATGACCGGGGCCCCCTCGTCGGCCTTGGCGACGGCATCGGGCGGCGGAAGGATCAATTCGCGCTCGTCTGCCGTGCGCGCCTTGTAGGCGATGGTCATGTCGCGCTTCAGCAGGTAGGCGCCGGCAACAGCGCGAACATTCGCCTGCGCGTTGAGGAAGTCCTGCAGCCGGCGTGCATCGACCAGCAGGATTTCGCGCGTGCGGTCGAAATCGTTGGCCATGGCCAGCACATCGGCCCGGATCACCTGGCCGTGCTCGCGCAAATAGGACTGGGCGACCGAGATGGAGGTCTGGACGATGGCGCGCGTGCGGTCGGAGAACCAGCGGTCGAGGCCCTGGTCGAGCGTGATCGATGCGACCACGGCAACCAGGATGGCCGGCACCGCGGCGACAATGGAAAACAGCCCGACGACGCGCACGTGCAGGCGCGAACCGGCAACACCGCGCACGCGCGCCGACACCAGTCGGTAGGCCTCCCGCGCGATCAGGATCACCAACGCGGCGACCAGCACGAAGTTCACCGACACCGCGATGGTGATCGTGTTGGCGGTCGGCTTGACCGGCGTCAGGCCAGTGAAGACCGCGAAGGTGATCGTGCTCGACACCACCGCGAGCACGATGACGATGGCGCTGAGATAGGAGAAGATGCGGTCCTTGAGGCTGCCGGGCCGCAGCGGACGGGCATCCTTGCGCCGCCGCGCAACCGCGGGTCCCGGCGCACCGGCTGGTTTCGCCCGCGGCCGGCCCTCGGTCGGCGAAGCAGGCGCACCCTGCCGCACCGCACCCTGCTGCCGCCTGCCGGCGCCGTCGCCATGCTGTTCAGGTTTCACAAGCACCAAATCCACCCGTTCCGCCCGCCGGTTTGGGAGCGCGGATCAAATAGCCCGATTCCCTGCGGGCCGCTTCACACCTGTTGTTGCGAATATGGCACAGGTGTGGCCGGGTTTCATCACCGGTGTCCGCGCAATAGCGGAATATCCAGCTCGCGGATCTTCTTGCGCAGGGTATTTCGGTTCAAGCCGAGCAGTTCCGCCGCGCGGATCTGGTTGCCGTTGGTCGCCGCCAGCGTGGCGCTGATGAGCGGCGCCTCCAGCTCATGCAACACCCGGTGGTAGAGGCCGGGCGGCGGCAAGGCGGAGCCGAATTGCATGAAATAGGCGTTCATGTGCCTCTCGACGAAGGCCGAAAGCGGTTCGTCGCCCTGTGGTTCGGTGGGCGGCTGCGCCGGGTCGGCATTGCTGAGTTCCTGTTCGACGATGCCGACCGTGATCGTGTCCTGCGGATAGAGTGCCGTCAGCCGGCGCACCAGGTTTTCCAGTTCGCGCACGTTACCCGGCCACGAGTAGGCCTTCATCCGTTCGAGCGCCGCCTGCTCGATGTGCTTGCGCGCCATTCCCTCGCGCTCGACCACCGCGAAGAAATGGCGCACCAGGTCGGGAATGTCCTCTGTGCGCTCGCGCAGCGGCGGCAGCCGCAGCGGCACCACGTTGAGCCGGTAGTACAGGTCCTCGCGAAACAGGCCCTGCTGGATCAGTTGGCGCAAGTCCTTGTTGGTCGCCGCCACGATGCGCACGTCCGTGCGGATCGGCACGCGCCCGCCCACGGTTGTGTATTCGCCCTGTTGCAGCACACGCAGTAGCCGCGTCTGCGCGTCCATCGGCATGTCGCCGATCTCGTCGAGGAACAGCGTGCCGCCCTCGGCCTGTTCGAATCGCCCGGCGTTGCGCGTCTGCGCACCGGTGAAGGCGCCCTTCTCGTGCCCGAAGAGCTCGGACTCGATGAGGTCGCGCGGGATCGCCGCCATGTTGATGGCGACGAACGGACCGCGCGCGCGCTTTCCGTAGTCGTGCAGGGCACGCGCCACCAACTCCTTGCCGGTCCCCGATTCCCCGGCGATCATCACGGTGAGGTCGGTCTGCATCAGCCGCGCCAGCACGCGGTAGATTTCCTGCATCGCCGCCGATCGGCCGACCAGCGGCATCGCCTCTCCGTCCTCCTCGCGGGCCGCCGTGCTGCGCGGCCGCGGCACCGACAGCGCCCTGCCGACCGAGGACACCAGTTCGTTCAGGTCGAACGGCTTGGGCAGGTATTCGTAGGCCCCCAGTTCGGAAGCGCGGATTGCCGTCATGAAGGTGTTCTGCGCGCTCATGACGATGATCGGCAGGCCCGGACGCGCCCGCCGTATGCGCGGGATGAGGTCGAACGCATTCTCGTCGGGCATCACCACGTCGGTGATGATGATGTCGCCCTCGCCCTGCGAGGCCCAGCGCCACAGCGTCGACGCCGTTCCCGTCGCGCGCACAGTGTAGCCGGCGCGCGACAGCGCCTGGTTGACCACCGTTCGGATGGCCGCATCGTCATCGGCAACCAGGATCGTCCCGCTGGGCATGCTCAGTCCTTCACGATTTCGTCGCCGGGGTCGTCGCTCGCGGACTCCTGGCCACGATACTTCGGCAGCAGGATGCGGAACTTCGTGCGTCCCGGTGCGCTTTCGCAGTCGATGACGCCGCCGTGGTCGCCGATGATCTTTGCAACCAGCGCAAGCCCCAGCCCCGAGCCGGAGGTCTTCGAGGTCACGAACGGCTCGAACAGGTGTGGAAGAAGCTCCGGCGCGATACCCGGCCCGTTGTCGCTGACGCTGAACTCCAGCGGCAGTGAGACGCGCTCGCTTGTGCCGGGAACGGAAAGGCGGATGCCCGGCCGGAACGCGGTGGTGAGCACGATGCTGCCTTCGTCAGCATCCGGCCCGATCGCTTCCGCAGCGTTCTTCACCAGGTTCAGGAAGACCTGCACAAGTTGATCGCGGTTGCCCCACACCGGCGGCAGCGACGGATCGTAGCTTTCGACAAAGTGGATGTGCCTGGCAAAGCCTGTTCCCGCGATCCTGCGCACGTGTTCGAGCACGCGGTGAATATTGACCGGCTCGCGGTCGATCGGGCGTTCGTCGGAGAACACCTCCATGCGGTCGACCAGCTTGACGATCCGGTCCGTCTCGTCCCGGATCAACTGGGTCAGTACCCGGTCGCTTTCGCTCACGGTCGCCTCCAGCAGCTGCGCCGCGCCGCGAATGCCCGACAGCGGGTTCTTGATCTCGTGCGCCAGCATGGCCGCAAGGCCGGTGACGCTGCGCGCCGCGCTGCGGTGGGTCAGTTGCCGGTCGAACTTGTCGGCGATCGAGCGTTCCTGCAGCAGCAGGATCACCGCGCCCGGCCAATCGGGAAGCGGCGCGGCGTAGATGTCGGAGATGCGCTGGCCCGCCGAGCGCGGCGTCGTCAGGTCGACCTTGTATTCATGCACCGGCGTCAGCCGGTCGCGCACCTGGTCGATCAGCGCTAGCATCGGGCTGGAGAACGGCACGAAATTGTCGAGCCTGTTGCGCTGCAGGACCGTCCGGCTCGCCTCGAAGAAGGCTTCCGCCGCATCGTTGGCGAAACTGACGCGGCCATCCGGCGCCACCACGATCGCCGGCAACGGCAGTGCGTTGACGATGGAATCGGCGATCAGGGATGGAATGTCGCCGGCCCTGCCGTTCCTGTCGTGTGTCTGCACGCTCATGCGGCGGCCTCCCGATGGTCACCGGGCAACGGGCGTGCCAGCGCGTCGTCCACGCAAGCCCGGAAAGTCGGCAGGACGTTCGACGCCTTCGTCTCGGTCATCAATGCCTTGCGGCGTGCTGCGTGAACGACATCCCGCTTCACCCGTTCGGCGCCGAAAAGCGTATCGAGGTACCATCCCATATGCTTGCGCGCGGCTCGGATGCCGACCGCCTCGCCATAATGCGCGAGGACCGCCTCATGGTGTTCGCCGGCCAGTTCCGTGACGAACCCTGCGTCGACAGTCTGCTTCGCGCCCTCAGGGCCGCGCAGCGCACGCTCGATATCGCCAACCAGCCATGGCTTCCCGTAGACGCCGCGCCCGACCATCACCGCATCCGCCCCCGACGCCGCGAGCGCAGCACGCGCGCTGTCCGCGCAGCGGATGTCGCCGTTGACCGTCAGCGGCACGTCGACGGCCTCGCGCACCGCGCGCACGGCGGCCCAGTCGGCCTCGCCCTCGTAGAACTGGCAGCGCGTGCGCCCATGCACCGTGATCGCCTGCACGCCGGCATCGACCGCGGCGCGCGCGATCTGCGGCGCATTGATCGACTGCCGGTCCCATCCAAGCCGCATCTTCAGCGTGACCGGCACCTTGCCGGCCGCCGCCACCGTCGCCTCGATCAGTTGCAGCGCGTGTTCGGGCGTTCGCATCAGCGCCGAGCCGGAATAGCCGTTCGTCACCTTGCGCGCCGGGCAGCCCATGTTGATGTCGATGATGTCGGCGCCGCTGTCCGCGAGCCGCCGCGCGGCCTCGCCCATCCAGCGTGCCTCGCGCCCGGCGATCTGCACCACGTGCAACCCGGCACCGGCAGACTGCGACTTGAGCACCATTTCCGGGTTGTCGACGCACAGCGCCTCGCTGGCGACCATTTCCGAGACGACAACAGGTGCGCCCAGCCGCAGTGCGAGGCGCCGGAAGGGGGCGTCGGTCACACCCGACATCGGCGCGAGGATCGCGCGCGCATCCACCTCGATTGGCCCGATCCTCATGCGGCGGTGATACCTTCCCGGAAACAATTACACGGATTGCATAGGAATTATGCAAAAGGGAATATGCCTCTTTTATAGCCAAATCGGCCGACTGGCAACTCGCCGACGACGCGCGCGAAAGCACATGGCAACCATGGTGAACGCCCGCTATGACAGTTGCAGGCGAAATGCCGATTGGCGCTTCTGTTATGCGCCGTCAGGCGCTAAGGCAGTCGCATGATGAAACCGCACACCACCCCTGCCCCGCGCCGCATCGCTGTCGTCATCGTCGCAGCGGGCAAGGGAACGCGCGCCGCCACCGGTGGCGGCGATACGCTGCCCAAGCAATACCGCTCCATCGCCGGCCGCCCGGTGCTTGCCCGCACGCTCGAAGCCTTTGCGCGCATTCCCGGCATCGACAGGATCATCGTCGTCATCGGTGCGGGCGACAATGCGCTGTTCGCCGGCCTTGGGCATGCTGCGGACGGTTGCGAAACCGTCATCGGCGGCGCCACGCGCCAGCAATCCGTCCTGGCCGGACTGGAAGCTCTCGCCAAGGATACTCACGCGCCCGACCTCGTGCTGATCCATGACGCCGCGCGTCCGTTCGTCTCCGCCGAAGTGATCGCCCGCGTCGTCGAAGCACTCGAACATGCCCCCGCCGCCCTGCCCGTCATGCCGGTCCCGGAGACCGTGAAACGGCTTGAAGGCGGGACGACGGTCGTGGCCACGATCGACCGCAGTGCGCTTGCCACGGCGCAGACCCCGCAAGGATTCCGCTTCGCCGACATCCTTGCCACCCACCGCCGCGCCGCGGCGTCTTCCGGCACGCAGTTCACCGACGACGCCTCGATTGCCGAATGGGCGGGTCTTGCCGTGCGCGCCGTTGCCGGCGACGGTCGGAACTTCAAGATCACGACGCGCGAGGATTTCGAGCGCGCCGAGACGCAGCTTTCGGAAGGCAATGCCATGCAAACGCGGACCGGCCAGGGCTTCGACGTGCACAGGTTCGTCGACGGCGACCATGTCGTGCTCGGCGGCGTGCGCATCCCGCACGACAAGGCGCTGTCGGGGCATTCCGATGCCGATGTCCTGCTGCACGCCATCGCCGACGCGATCTACGGTGCTCTGGCCGATGGCGACATCGGATCGCACTTCCCGCCGAGCGATCCGCAATGGAAGGGCGCCGACTCGGCGATCTTCCTGCGCCACGCGGTCGAGCGCGTGCAGGCACGCGGCGGAGAGATCCGCCTGCTCGACGCCACGGTCCTGTGCGAGGAGCCGAAGATCGGCCCCGTCCGCGACGCCATCCGCACCCGCATCGCCGAAATCGCCGGCCTCCCCGTTGCGCGCGTCGCCGTTAAGGCCACGACGACCGAGCGTCTCGGCTTCACCGGCCGGCGCGAAGGCATCGCCGCGATGACCCTTGCCACCGTGGCGCTGCCACGTGAAGATTGACGCCATGCCAAGCCGCCACGAACCGCTCGCCCGCGCACTCATCCTCGCCTGCCGCTCGCGCCATCTCATGGTGGCGACCGCGGAATCCTGCACCGGCGGCAAGATTGCCTCTGCCCTGACCGAAATCGCCGGTTCGTCGGATGTGTTCGAACGAGGCTTCGTCACCTATTCCAACCGCGCCAAGGTCGAGATGCTCGATGTCGCCGAGGAACTGATCGACGAGCACGGCGCGGTCAGCGAGGAGGTCGCCCGCGAGATGGCGCTAGGCGCGCGCAATCGCTCGCGCGCCGAACTCGCCGTATCCGTCACCGGTATCGCCGGCCCCGCCGGCGGCAGCGACGAAAAGCCGGTGGGCACGGTTCATTTCGTCTGCTGCGGGCCGGGAAGCCGCCTAGTGCACGTCGAAAAACGTTACGGGCCGAAAAGCCGCGCGGAAATCCGCGATGCCAGCACGGAGCAGGCGCTCAAGATGCTGCTCGAAGCTGCCAAGTCGGCAGCCAAGCCGGAAGCGGACTGAGCCTGTCTGCAACCGCGTTCAGGCGCGGACCCCGTAGACCACATCGGCGCGCTGCTCGAAGGCTTCCAGGAACCGCCCGAACGCCTTGTCGAAGACGAGCCCCGCGACGGCTTCGAACGTCCGGCTCTTGAACGCATAGGCCAGCGTGAAGGCAACCTCGCAGGACGTCTCGTCGACCGGCACGAAGCGCCAGGTGTTTTCCAGCAGCTTGAACGGCCCGTCGATGTTGGACACGTCGATGGCAAGCCCGGCGCGGTCGAGCAGGATGCGGCTGGTGTAGGTCTCGCGGATCAGCTTGTAGGCGACCGTCATGTCCGCGACGACCAGTTCTCGTCCCGTTGCATCGCTCTTGCGGCTGCGCACGCGCAGCGCCGAGCACAGCGGCACGAACTTCGGGTAGGATTCGACGTCCGCGACGAGCGCGAACATGTCGTCGGCAGAATGCGCGACCGTGTGTCGGGTTTCGAATCGCTTCATGCCGGGAAAGGCGCTGGCGCCATCACGGTGCCGCGCCAAGCTGGCCCGCGCGCCTGGCGCGCAGTTTCGCGAAGTCGTCGCCGGCGTGATGCGAGGAGCGCGTCAAGGGGCTCGCAGAGACCATCGCGAAACCCTTGGCATAGGCGATCGTCTCGTAGGACTTGAACTCCTCCGGCGGCACGAAACGCGCCACCTTGTGATGCTTCTTTGTCGGCTGCAGGTACTGCCCGATGGTCAGGAAGTCGACGTCGGCGACCCTGAGGTCGTCCATCAGCTGCAACACTTCGTTCCGTTCCTCGCCCAGCCCCACCATGATGCCGGACTTGGTGAACATCGCCGGGTCCAGTTCCTTCACCCGCTGCAGCAGCCGGATCGAGTGGAAGTAGCGCGCGCCCGGCCGTACCGTCAGATAGAGCGACGGTACGGTTTCCAGGTTGTGGTTGAAGACATCCGGCTTCGCCTCGACGACCACCTCCAGCGCACCCGGCTTGCGCAGGAAGTCCGGCGTGAGCACCTCTATGGTCGTCTTCGGGCTCGCCTGCCGGATCGCGCCGATGACTTGCGCGAAGTGCCGCGCCCCGCCGTCCTCGAGGTCGTCGCGGTCGACAGACGTGACCACGACATGTTCGAGCCCGAGCTTCAGCACGGCGTCCGCGACGCGTTGCGGTTCGTCGCTGTCAAGCGCGTCCGGCAGGCCGGTGCGCACGTTGCAGAAGGCGCAGGCGCGCGTGCACACCTCGCCCATGATCATGAAAGTGGCGTGCTTCTTCGACCAGCACTCGCCGATGTTCGGGCAGCCCGCTTCCTCGCAGACGGTGACGAGCTTGTTGCTGCGCACGATCTTCGCGGTCTCGTTGTAGACCGGCGATCCCGGCGCCTTGACCCGGATCCACTCCGGCTTGCGCTGGATCGGATTGTCGGGCCGGTGCGCCTTCTCGGGATGGCGCGGCCGCTCCGGCTTGCCGGAAACCGTGTCGACAACCGTGACCATGAAATCCCCCCGCGCGATCAGGCCAGCATGCGCGCGACGAGCACGACGATGATCGCGCCCGCCGTCGAGATGATGATCTGCTCGGCCAGCGCGCTGCCAAGGCCAAGGCGGATGTTGAACTGCGCGGCAAGCCAGCCGCCGACGAAGGACCCGACGACACCGGTCAGCAGGTAGCGCACCAGCCCGCCCCCGCCGACGATGAAGCTGGCGAGCCAGCCTGCGACAAGGCCGATGAGCAGGAAGATGAGGAGCGACTTGGCGTCCATGGCGAAAATCCTTTCCTCGGTTGTCTGCCGTGCCCCGCCGACGCAGCGCAGCACGCGAGCCTAGATATGGATTGCCCGGCCGTAGGCGTCCAGAGCGCTCTCATGCATCATTTCGGACAGCGTGGGATGCGGGAAGACCGTGTGCATCAGCTCTTCCTCGGTCGTCTCCAGGTTCATCGCCACGACGAAGCCCTGGATCAGCTCGGTCACTTCCGCGCCCACCATGTGCGCGCCGAGCAGCTGCCCGGTCTTGGCATCGAACACCGTCTTGATGAGACCATCCGGTTCGCCGAGCGCGATCGCCTTGCCGTTGCCCATGAACGGGAACCGCCCGACCTTCACCGTGTAACCGGCCTCCTTGGCCTTCGCCTCCGTCAGGCCCACGGACGCGACCTGCGGATGGCAATAGGTGCAGCCAGGTATCTTCAGCTTGTCCATCGGGTGGGCGTCCTTGCCGGCGATCTTTTCCACGCAGATGACGCCCTCGTGTTCTGCCTTGTGGGCGAGCATCGGCGGACCGGCGACATCGCCGATGGCATGGATGCCGGCAACGTTGGTGCGCCCGAAGCCGTCGACCACCACGCAGCCGCGGTCGGTCTTCACGCCGAGCGCTTCAAGACCGAGATTCTCGATGTTGCCGACGACGCCGACTGCCGAAATCAGCTTTTCGGCCGAAATCTCCTGGCTCTTGCCGTCCTTCGTCTCGACGGTTGCGGTAACGCCGGTTGCACTCTTCGTGACCTTCGACACCTTGGCGTCGGTGATGATCTTCAGCCCCTGCTTTTCCAGCTGCTTGCGCGCGATAGCCGCGATCTCGGCGTCCTCCACCGGCATGATCTGCGGCAGCAGTTCGACGACCGTCACCTCGGTGCCCATGGTCTTGTAGAAGCTGGCGAACTCGATGCCGATCGCGCCCGAACCCATCACCAGCAGCGATTTCGGCATGGCGTCCGGCACCATCGCCTCGAAATAGGTCCAGATCTGCTTGCCGTCCGGCTCGATGCCTGGGATGACGCGCGGCCGCGCGCCGGTCGCCACGATGATGTGCTTGGCCGTGTAGGTGCCGGGTTCCTTGATGCCCTTGGGCACCGGATTCTGCGGCTGCATGGCCGGCTTGGCGGTCTTCGAGACGACGACCTCGCCGGGCCTGGTGATCTTCGCCTCGCCCCAGATCACGTCGACCTTGTTCTTCTTCAGCAGAAAGCCGACGCCGCCGTTGAGCTGTCCCGAAACGCCGCGCGAACGCTTCACCACCGCAGCCGGGTCGAACGACGCGCCCTGCACCGACAGCCCGTAGTCCTTGGCGTGCTGCATGTAGTGGTAGATCTCGGCTGACCGTAGCAGCGCCTTCGTCGGGATGCAGCCCCAGTTGAGACAGATGCCGCCGAGGTGCTCGCGCTCCACGATCGCCGTCTTCAGGCCAAGCTGCGCAGAACGGATGGCGGTGACATAGCCGCCCGGCCCGGCGCCGATGATGATCACGTCGTAACTGTCGGCCATGTCCTGCATCCTGCCTTCGGGTTGCAGCGCGGGGCCGCGCCCCGCGCCGTATCGATGTCCGGAGCGTCAGCCCCGCAGCATTTCGGCCAATTGATCGAGCAGAAGAAGCCGCTGCTTCTTCATGTCCTCGAGGTGGAAATCGTCCGTCGGCTCGACGTCGGTTTCGGCGCGATGAACGGCACGGTTGATCTCGTGGTACGTGTCGAAGAGATGCGCGAAATGCGCATTGCTCGTCTTCAACTCGTGAATGCGCTCCGCGTGCTCCGGGAATTCCTCGTGCAGTTCGTGCGGCGTGTGGGTCATCGATGCCCTCCTTGTTTCTTGTCTGTTCGGCTGTTCTGCCTGGTTGGACTGAACGCATCCAGCCTAGGCCGGGCAATTCCGTATCCGTTGCGCCAGCGCAAAGCCTGGCTAATCGTCTCCGTCGTCCGGTTGCCGCTCTTGCCTGCGTTTCCCCATCCGCGCAAGGAGCATGGTGGCAATCACCGCCGGAAGCCCGAGCAGACCCAGGATTTCCAGCACGTCTCGCATCGTGGCGCGCCGGCTCTCAGACCAGCATCCCCATGGGATTCTCGATGTATCGGCGGAAGGCATCCAGCAGTTCCGCGCCCAGCGCGCCGTCGACGGCGCGGTGATCGGTCGACAGTGTCACCGACATCACGGTGGCGACCGCGACGGCCCCGTCCTTCACCACCGCGCGCTGTTCGCCCGCCCCGACCGCCAAGATGGTTGCGTGCGGCGGGTTGATGACCGCTGCGAAATCCTTCACGCCAAACATGCCGAGGTTGGACACCGCGGTCGTGCCGCCCTGGTATTCCTCGGGCTTCAGCTTGCGCTCGCGCGCCCGGCCCGCAAAGTCCTTCATCTCGTTCGCCATGACCGACAGCGGCTTCACATCCGCGTCGCGCACGACCGGCGTGATGAGCCCGCCAGGGATCGAAACCGCAACGCCGACATCGACCTTCGAATGCTTCAGCATGCCGGCGTCGGTCCACGTAACGTTGGCGTCGGGCACCGCGCGCAGCGCCTTCGCCAGCGCCTTGATGACCATGTCGTTGACCGACACCTTGTAGGCCGGCTTGCCGTCCTTGCCGGGTGCTGCGGCGTTGATCTCGCCGCGCAGCTTCAGCAGCGCGTCGATCTGGCAGTCCACGGTCAGGTAGAAATGCGGGATGGTCGACTTGGCTTCCGTCAGGCGCCGCGCAATCACCTTGCGCATGTTGTCGTGCGCAATGACCTCGAAAGAGCCATCCGCGAACATCTTCATGACCTGCGCATCCGACGGACCGGTTGCCATCGAAGCCGCAGGCGCAGCAACTGCCGCCGGAGCAGCGGCTGTCGCAGGCGCACCGGCACGCCTTGCCGTGCCGCCGGATATCGCCGCCTCGACGTCCTTCCTGACGATGCGCCCGTGCGGACCCGTGCCCGCGATCGAGGCGATGTCGACACCCTTCTCCTTCGCGATGCGGCGTGCCAGCGGCGAGGCGAACACACGCCCGCCCGAAGACGACGGCACTGCCGCCGGAGCAGCGGGCACAGCCGGAGTTAGCGCCGTCCCAGCAGCAGGCGCGGCCGCGGCTGGAGCCGCCGCTGGAGCGGCAGGCGCTGGCGCTGGTGCCACCGGTGCAGCCGCCGCTGGCGCCGACGCGATCGCGCCCGCGTCCTCGCCCTCTTCCAGCAGAACGGCGATCAGCTCGTTGACCTTGACGTGCTCGGTGCCCTCGGCAACGAGGATCTTGCCGACCTTGCCCTCGTCTACGGCTTCCACTTCCATGGTCGCCTTGTCGGTCTCGATCTCGGCAATGACGTCGCCGGAGGTGACGCTGTCACCCTCCTTCACATGCCACTTGGCGAGCGTGCCCTCTTCCATCGTAGGCGACAGCGCGGGCATCAGAATATTGATCGGCATCTTGGCTTCGCTTCCGTTTGGCGGCGTCAAGCCGCGCGGATATTCACAGGTACAGCGTGCTCTTCACCGCCGCGACGACCTCGTCGACGTTCGGCAGGGCGAGCTTTTCGAGGTTCGCCGCATAGGGCATCGGCACGTCCTTGCCGCACACCCGAACCGGCGGCGCATCCAGCCAGTCGAAGGCAAGCTCGGTGACCCGCATGCCGATCTCTGCACCGACGCCGGACTGCGGCCAGCCCTCCTCGACGGAAATGACGCGGCCGGTCTTCTTCACCGACTGCACCACCGTATCGATATCCATCGGGCGGATGGTCCGCAGGTCGATCACCTCGGCCTGGATGCCGTCCTGCGCCAGCGCGTCCGCCGCCTTCATGGCGTAGGTCATGCCGATGCCGAAGGAGACGATCGTCGCGGCATCGCCGGTGCGAACCACCTTGGCGCGGCCGATCGGCACCACCCAGTCCTCGACCTGCGGTACCGGGAAGGTGTGGCCGTAGAGGATCTCGTTCTCCAGGAAGATGACCGGATTGGGGTCGCGGATCGCCGCCTTCAGCAGGCCCTTGGCGTCCGCCGCCGACCACGGCACCACCACCCGCAGGCCGGGGATCTGCGAGTACCACGCCGCATAGTCCTGGCTGTGCTGGGCCGCGACCCGCGCCGCCGCCCCGTTAGCGCCGCGAAACACGATCGAGCAGCCCATCTGGCCGCCCGACATGTACAGCGTCTTGGCGGCGGAATTGATGATGTGGTCGATCGCCTGCATGGCGAAGTTGAAGGTCATGAACTCGACGATGGGCTTCAGCCCGGTCATCGCCGCCCCGACCGCCATACCGGTAAACCCGTGTTCGGTGATCGGCGTGTCGATGACCCGGCGCGGCCCGAACTCGTCGAGCATGCCCTGGGTGATCTTGTAGGCGCCCTGGTATTCGGCGACCTCCTCGCCCATCACGAAGACGTCCGGGTCGCGGCGCATCTCCTCGGCCATCGCGTCGCGCAGCGCCTCGCGCACCGTCAAGTCGGCCATCGGCGTGCCGTCCGGAACCTCCGCATCGGCCGGCGCCGGCGCCTGTGGTGCAGCGCCCGGAGCCGTTTGGACGGGCGGGGCAGCCGGCGCTTGCGCGGCGGCGGGGGCTGGCGCGGGCGCAGGCGGCGCCGCCGCAGCCGATGCCGCATTCAGCGCGCTTGCGTCCTCGCCTTCGCCGAGGATCACGGCGATGACCGTGTTCACCTTGACGTGCTCGCTGCCTTCGGGAACGAGCACCTTGCCTAGCACGCCCTCGTCGACCGCCTCGACCTCCATCGTCGCCTTGTCGGTCTCGATCTCTGCAATGACATCGCCGGCGGAGATGGTGTCGCCCTCGGACTTCAGCCATTTGGAGAGCGTGCCCTCCTCCATGGTGGGCGAAAGCGCGGGCATCAGAATGTCGATGGGCATGGACCCCTCATCTGTTTCTCGTTCGCCTCGCCTCAACCGGCGGACAGGCGCATCCAAAGTTTCGTCCCCAGGATCGCGACGAGCGCCACGATCAGGAGGACGCGTAGTGCCTTCAGCCAGAACGGCGTGGGGCCGTGCCTGGCTTCACGTTCGATCGCCACGCGCTGGCGTTCGGCGGCACTGTCCCGCCAGTGCGCGAACTGCCACAGCCGGCGGATGAACGTCGCTGCGACGAGCCAGAAGAAGACGTCGAAAACCAGCAGCACGCCAAGCGCGAGCGCCGCGGTGTAGGCATCGAATCCGGAAGACATCGCCGAAGGCTCATCTCAGCACGTCCGTCCACAGTTCCGAGACGTCCGGTTCCGGGTCGATCTGCGCGAAGTCCGCGGCATCGGCAACGATTTCGCGAATCTTCTTGTCGATGCCCTTCAGCTCGTCCTCGGAGACCGAATGCTCCGCCAGCAGCCGCGCCTTCACCTGCTCGATCGGATCGTGCTCCTGGCGCATCTTCTGCACCTCTTCCTTGGAGCGGTATTTCGCCGGGTCGGACATCGAATGGCCGCGGTAGCGATAGGTCAGCATCTCCAGGATATAAGGCCCCTTGCCCGAGCGCGCATGCTCGATGGCGCGTTCGGCCGCTTCCTTCACCGCGCGCACGTCCATGCCGTCGACCTGCTCGCCGGGAATGCCGAAGGAGGCGCCGCGCTGCGACAGGTCGGTGGTCGACGACGAGCGGTTGATGCTCGTGCCCATGCCGTACTTGTTGTTCTCGATGACGTAGACGACCGGCAGGTTCCAGAGCTTGGCCATGTTGAAGCTCTCGTAGACCTGTCCCTGGTTGGACGCGCCGTCCCCGAAATAGGTGAGCGAGACCTTGCCGTCGTCGCGGTAGCGATTGGCGAAGGCAAGTCCGGTCCCCAGCGACACCTGCGCACCGACAATGCCGTGGCCGCCGAAGAAGGCCTTCTCGGCGGAGAACATGTGCATCGAGCCGCCCTTGCCCTTGGAGTAGCCGCCCTGGCGCCCTGTCAGTTCCGCCATCACGCCGCGCGCTTCCATTCCGCAAGCCAGCATGTGGCCGTGGTCGCGATAGCTGGTTATGACCTGGTCGCCCTCGCGCATCGCAAGCTGCACGCCCGTGACCACCGCTTCCTGGCCGATGTAGAGGTGGCAGAAGCCGCCGATCAGGCCCATGCCGTACATCTGGCCGGCCTTCTCCTCGAAGCGCCGGATCAGCAGCATCATCCGGTACGCCTCGGTTTCCTCGTCCCGCGACAATGGCGCCGGCCCATTCGCCCTGCTCCTTGCGTCGGATTTCTTCGCAGCGGACTTTCGGGTGCCTGCCTTGGGCGATTGTGCCATCGGAACATCCTTCTTTGTGAACGCCGGCCGCCCGGAAACTCCGGATGGCGGCAAGCCGCAAAGGAGGGCGAGACAAAGGTATGCCTGCGGCCGGCAGGCAAAAGCCGATCAACCTGTCGATGCTGATACGCGCGCCGTTTTTCTTCGCCCGGCGCCGATTGCGTATGACCGGCCAGGTCCCCTCCCGCCACCTTCATACTACATGGTGGCAGGCAATGCACTAACCAATTGATGCATATGACGAAAACACGTGTAAACCAAAAATCGGTTAAACATTCAGTGTGAGCAATTGCCAACCGCACCTGCGCGGCGGCTATGGCGCGCGTGACGCCCCCGCGTCAGTCTGCGGCTTCAGTTCCCGCACGTCTGGCGAAATGAAGTTGAGCAGCGAAACCGACCGTTCCTCGAGATAGTCGGGGTCGAGGCTTTGCGGCTTCAGCAGCGCGATATGGCGCTCGATCGCCTCGCGATGCGCCCGCAATCCCTTGATCTCGGTGGCAAGGCGCAGTTCCTCGCGCATCAGGCTCTGGCGCGCCAGCAGGCCATGCGCCCCGTGATAGGCATGCCAGCCGAAATAGGCGGTGACCACGAGCCCCGCCAAGGGAAGAATGACGCGAAGACGGCGTTTCTTTACGGCGCGGCCGTGGGGCATGAGCGTTCCGTCCCTGCAACCGGGTGCCTGCGTTCGGCGCAGGCCGTGCGAACGGGCCGCCTCGCGCGGCCACGGCAGGGACAATGGGCCGCTTTGTTGAATCTTTGCTTAAGGGCCTCGGGCTTTGCGCCGACACGTCCGCGCCTGCCCCGTCAGGCCATGGCGCGCCGCGCGCTCCCAAGCAAGCGCGTTGCCAGCCAGTCCAGCGAGATGCGCCCCGGACCCACCAGCAAGACCAGGATCAGCACCGCGAACCAGCTGGCGTGTGTCCAGAAAAACGCCTCCGGGTAGACCAGTTGGATGACGATGGTCATGCCGAACAGGCCAAGGGCGCCAAGACGGGTGAACAGGCCGATGAACACCAGGACCGACAGCCAGACTTCGCCAAGGCTCGCCAGCAGCCCGAGCAGATCGGGGAACGGCAGCGCGATCTCGCCGCCGAACTGGCGGATCTTGTATTCCTCGCTGAACAGGTATCCGACCGAGCCGGACAGGTCGAAGCCTGTCAGCTTGTCGAATACCGTGTCGCCATTCCACTTCGTCAGCCCCGACTTCCAGAACGGCAGCGCTGCCTGGAAACGCAGCCAGAGCGCGACCAGCGCCAGCGCCCACACGCCCCATGGCGCGAAGCGATCGGCAAGGCGCTGGAGCGGAGCATACGGCGCAACGAGCCTTGCAAAAATGGGCGCGAGCATGGAATCCCCCTTTGGCGTTGAGGCAGGAAATGCGGACGGCAAACGCTCAATCCGCCGTGATGTCGATGATGGCGCCTTCGCGGATCAGCAGCGCCAGTGTTTCGGCGAGATCGAAGGCATCGCTGTCGGCAATCGCGGCCTCCGCCGCATCGCCGAGGACGCAACCGGACCGGATCGAACCGATGAAGGCCACCGCCCCCGGCGCCAGGCGATAGAGCGCGACGTCGAGGCGCGGGCGCAGAACAAGCACGTCCTCGCCGCCTTCAGGCAGCGCGCCGGACCGCTCACCGCGGTTGGCCTGCCAGATCGACAGGACCGGCCAGCGAGAACGCACGACCGCAAGGGAAGGATGCAAGACGAGACGCAGCGCAAACGGCGCCGTCGTCTCCAGCCGCTTCAGCGTATCGCCCCCGGCCGGCTCGGCATCGGCGGCGTGGTAGGCAACACGTTGCGCGTTGTCTAGTCGCGCGCTATCGGCGAGGTAGGGCACGCTGGCTGCCGGCGCGAACCCCGCGATGAAATCGGCGAACCCGCCGCCGTATTCCGCGAGGATGGGCGAGACGGGCGGCGAATGCCGGATGAAGACACCCGCCATGGCGGCGAAGAATTCCTCGCCCACCAGCCCGGCGACTGTCGGGAAGCTGGCCGCGAGATACTCCGTCAGGCTGACGATGACGTTGTTGCGGTAGACGGCGAAGCGCCTGGCCGCGACGCGTCCATCGGCCAACCGCGCGATGTTCGCGGGCACCGCGACATCCGGGTCCAGAAGCGCCCGCGTGAACGCATCCTGCCCCTGCCCTGCTTCACACAGCCCTGTGCCGGTCAAGCCCGCTTCAGGCTGCGCGGACATCGTCGCACTCCTCTTTGGTCTGCCGCGAACCCAGCCGCTCAAGAATCGCCCCGGCGCGCGCGGCTTCCGCCGACAGCACCGGCCAGTCCGGAAGGTCGGCATCCCATTCGATCAGCGTCGGCCGCGCGCCGGTCATCGCGATGACGCGCTCGTACAGCGTCCACACCGGATCGACCACCTCGCGGTCGTGGGTGTCGATCAGCAGCGATGCGCCGAGATCGTCCTGCTGCTCGGCATGCCCGCCGAGATGGATTTCCTTGACTGCGTCGAGCGGAAAACCGTCGACGTAGTCCTCCGGCGAGTAGCCGTGGTTGGTTGCCGAGACGAAGACATTGTTGACGTCGAGCAAGAGACCGCAGCCGGCAGCGCGGGCAACCTCCTTGATGAAGTCGAGTTCGCTCATCGTCGACGTCTCGAAACGCACGTAGGTTGACGGATTTTCGAGCAGGATCGGCCGCTTGAGCGCGTCCTGGATCTGCACAATGTGCGAGACGACCCGGTCGAGCGTTTCCTGCGTATAGGGAACCGGCAGAAGGTCGTTGAGGTAATGGGTGTCATGCGTCGACCAGGCCAGGTGCTCGGAGACGAGACCCGGCTCGTAGCGCTCGACGACGCGCGCAAGCCGCTTGATGTGCTCGCGGTCGAGACCCCGCTCGGCACCGATACTCATGCCGACCCCGTGGATGGACAGCGGGAAATTTTCGCGCAGCGCACTCAGCGTCGCGTGCGGCGGCCCGCCGGCCCCCATGTAGTTTTCCGCGTGCACCTCGAACCACGCGGCGGACGGCGTCTCCTCTGCGAAGATCGCCTCGGCGTGTTCGGGCTTGAACCCGACCCCGGCTTTCGCCGGGATCGGGCGCGGGGAGGTCAGAAATCGGCTCATCCGATGTCCCGCCTTGTCCTGGGAGGAAACTGCGACGCGGCCGATCAGGACGCCGGCAGGTCGCGGTCCAGCGGCTCCAGCGAGCCCATGCGGTTACCGGGCAGTTCCATCGTGGTGCAGGTCCCCTTCGGGACGGCCTTGAAGGCGTCGCCCTGATAGTCGACCTTCGAGGAACCCGCACAGGTTGCGCCCGCGGCGCTGGTCTTGCAGTCGTTCTGTCCGGCCAGCGCAACGCCGTAGCACTTCTCCATGTCGGCGGCCTTGGCGGGCGTGGTGTTGGACGCGCTGAGCGCGAGCGCGGCGGTGACGGCAGCCGCGAACGCGGCGGTCTTGACATGAGTGGTCATCGAATTCGTTCTCCTGCTTTTCGCCGCCGCCTCGTTGGCGGCTGCGTTTCCGGCGCATGGCGCGCCCTGCAGGAGAACAGTTGGACCCCGCCGCGATCACATCCAATCAAACTCGGCGTGAACTCTCGCGTTCGTGACCGGGCGTGATGGCGTGTGCTCTTGCCGTGTCCGGAGCGGTTCGCGGCTCGCCGCCCGCTCTGCGGCCGGCGCCCGCATCAGCCGCGCTTCAGGCCGGCGAAGGCATCCATTCCCGGATAGACCGCCTGTTCGCCAAGCTCATCCTCGATGCGGATCAGCTGGTTGTACTTGGCCAGCCTGTCGGAACGCGCCAGCGAACCGGTCTTGATCTGGCCGCAGTTGGTGGCGACCGCGAGGTCGGCGATGGTGGAATCCTCTGTCTCGCCGGAACGGTGCGACATCACCGCCCGGTAGCCGGCCTTGTGCGCCGTCTCCACCGCATCGAGCGTTTCCGACAGCGTGCCGATCTGGTTGACCTTGACGAGGATCGCGTTGGCGGCGCCGATGGCGATGCCATCCTTCAGTCGCTGCGAATTGGTGACAAACAGGTCGTCGCCGACCAGTTGCACCTTGCCCCCGATGGCGTTGGTCAGCGCAGTCCAGCCCTCCCAGTCGTCCTCGGCCATGCCGTCCTCGATCGAGATGATCGGGTACTTCGCGACGAGGTCCTCGTAGACGCGCACCATCTCCTCGGCGCCAAGCAGCCGTCCCTCGCCGGCGAGGTTGTACTTGCCGTCGCTGAAGAATTCCGTCGATGCGCTGTCGAGCGCCAGCATGACGTCCTCGCCTGGCCGGTAGCCGGCCTGTTCCACCGCCTTCATGATGAAGTCGAGCGCCGCCGTCGTCGACGAGAGGTTCGGTGCAAACCCGCCCTCGTCGCCGACATTGGTGTTGTGGCCGGCGTCCTTCAGACCCTTGCGAAGCGTGTGGAAGATCTCCGCGCCCATCCGCACCGCCTCAGCCAGCGTCGGCGCGCCGACCGGCATCACCATGAACTCCTGGAAGTCGATCGGGTTGTCGGCATGCGCACCGCCATTGATGATGTTCATCATCGGCACCGGCATCTGCCGCGCGCCGACACCCCCGACATAGCGGTAGAGCGGCAGCGCGCAGGCATCAGCAGCCGCGCGCGCATTCGCCAGCGACACGCCGAGAATGGCGTTTGCCCCGAGCCGGCTCTTGTTCTCGGTGCCGTCGAGCTCGATCATCACACCGTCGATGGAGACCTGGTCCTCTGCATCGAAGCCGACGAGGGCCTCGGCAATCTCGCTGTTGACCGCGTCCACCGCCTTCTGCACGCCCTTGCCGAGATAGCGGTTGCCGCCGTCGCGCAATTCGACGGCCTCGTAGGCACCGGTCGACGCGCCAGACGGCACCGCGGCACGCCCCATCGAGCCGTCTTCGAGAATGACGTCGACCTCGACGGTGGGGTTGCCGCGGCTGTCGAGAATTTCGCGCGCGTGGATGTCGATGATCTCGGTCATTGGGCAGGTCCTCATATGGGGCGGTTCGATGGTTCTGGCGCGCAGGCGCTTTGCGGCCTCTTATCGAAAGCTTCTATCGCACAATCAAGGCGTCGCCGGAAGAAAGGCGCGACCGGGGCTCAGCCTTGAACATGGCTGGCGAATATTCGCCGCGCCGCGACCACTCCAAGGCTCGCGATGATCGCCGCTTCGACGATGATCATCGGCGTCGTGCCGGCAAGCGCCGATGCAAAGCCGAAGATCGGCGGCCCCATCGCCTGCCCCAGGAACAGCGCGAGCGCGAACATCGCCACCGCCGAGCCGCGCGCCTTCGTCGAGACCTCCGTCGCGACCGCCTGCAGCGGATTGTGCAGCATCAGGAAGGCAAACCCGAAGGCGAAGAACAGAACGCAGTCCACCCGCCAGTCGCCGCCCAGGGCGAACAGGCACAGGGCGAGCCCGGCCCCCGACGAGCCGACGACCGCCATGCGCTTCGGACCCAGGTGCGCCAGCAGCCATTGCACGCACAAGGTATAGGCGAGGGCCCCGACCCCGAAGGAGCCGATCACCATGCCGGCCTCGAAGGCGCCGACGCCCTCGCGCCGGTGCAGGACGGCAGCCACATAGGGGTGCGTGGCGAACACCGACGCCCCCTCCACCGCCGTCAGCAGGTAGAGCGGCAACGCGATCGGATTGGAAAACACCTCCCGGTAGCCGGCGATCGCACCGCTCAGTGAAGGCCGCTTGCGCACCGCGTCCGGGCGCGGCGAGAAGGTGGAAAAGGTCACCAGCGCGACGCTTCCCGTCACGAGCGCCGCCGTCAGCAGCACGCCGCGCCAGCCGAATACCGTCGACAGCGCCCCTGCCCCGCCGGCCCCGGCGATCTGGGCAATGAAGATCAGCAGCAACAAACGACTGATCGCAAGCTGCCGCTCGGCCATCGGAATACGGTCGCCGATCAACGCGAAGGCGGCCGGTATGATGCCGCCCGCCGCGATCCCGCAGACCATCCGCGCCATCACAAGCGCCGGGAAATTCGGCGCCAGCGCGCACGCCACGAGGCCACTTGCCAGCACGATCAGGCTGGCGCGGATCAGCAGCGACTTGCCGATGGCATCTCCGACGGGGCCAAGCACCGGCTGGAAGATCGCGTATGGAAGCGCATAGGCCGTCGCCAGCGTGGCCACGGTAGCCACCGAGAGGCCGAACTCGCCGGCAATCGTCGGCACCAGCGGGTCGACAAGTCGCAACGAGATGTTGCTGCCTAGGCCTGCAAGGCTCAGGGCAAGGATGAGATCGAGACGCACCGCGCAACCGAATCCTGTTCAAGAGCGCCCTCAAGCGAGCCGTCGATGCGCCAGCTTGCCGAACGGCAGTGCGTTTGCAAGCGCGTCGATTGCAGCCCGCTCATGCCGCAACCGGCGGACGCCTCCGCGAGACGCCCGCATCCGCATTGCATCCCGCTAACAGAAAGCCACCTGAGCGGGAAAAATACAACTCATGTTAGAAAATAATAACTGATCGTTGCATCAACGTATATTTCTCTACTTATGAGATATATGGAGAAAATCCGATCAAATACTTACGCCCCTCAAATTGTCGCATGATTAACATTCGCTAAAGGGTCGAGAGTGACATTGGAATGCGAGATGCAGAAGCCCCGACCTCCACGTCATTTGAAACGGCAGGCCCATGAAACGAACACAACCTGTGGACAGCGAACTGACGTTCGACACGTCGGAAATCATCGTGTCCAAAACCGACCTGAAAGGCCGGATAACCTATGCCAACCGGACGTTCGCCCGGATTGCCGGCTACTGCGAAGCCGAGCTGATCGGCCAGCCGCACTCGATCATCCGCCATCCCGACATGCCGCGCGCGGTGTTCAAGCTGTTGTGGGACGTGCTGGAGAAACGCGACGAAGTGTTCGCCTACGTCAAGAACCTCGCCAGATCCGGTGGCTACTACTGGGTCTTCGCCCACGTCACCCCGTCCTTCGACAACGCCCACAATGTGGTCGGCTACCATTCCAACCGCCGCGTGCCGCGCCGCGATGTCATCTCGAATGTGATCGAGCCGCTATACGCCGAGCTTCTGGCCATCGAGAACTCGGAAAAAAACGCGAAGTCGGGACTCCAGAAGTCCTACGCCCATCTCAACGACATCGTCAGGTCAAAGGCCCGTTCCTATGATGAACTCATCTTCTCTCTCTAAGGCGAAGTTCGCCCTTGCCCTTGCCGCCGCATGCGCGCTGACGACCGCGTCGTCGCTTTGGCTCGGATGGCAGTCGATCGCGTTGCTTGCCGCGACCGGCGCATCGCTTGCCGCGATTGCCGGTTTCGTCTTCGCCGGGCGGGCCAGCAAGGTCATCGCCGAGGCCGCCGACTACTGTGCCGAAATCTCCAAGGGCAACTTCGAACGCCGCACCGTGATCGTACCGGATGGCGGTGAGCTGGCCGAGTTGCACTACGCCATCAACGACATGGTCGACCGGATCGATGCCTACATCCGCGAGACGACGGCCGTGATGGGCGCTGTCCGCAATCACAAGTATTTTCGCCGCATCCTTCCCGAAGGCCTCGCAGGCGCACTCGCATCCGGCGCGTCGATCATCAATGGCGCCATGGCCGTCGTGGAAACGCGCATCGGCGAGGTCAACACCTCGACCACCCGTTTCGAGAACGCCATCCGCGCGGTCACCGATTCGATCGCGGAGTCTTCGAACGTCATGATCGGAATGGCCGAATCCGTCGACAAGGGCGCAAAGGACACCAGCGAGCTGGCGACCGCCGTCGCCGCGGCAGCCGAACAGGCAACCACCAACGTGCAGAGCGTGTCGCGGGCTGCTGACGACCTTTCGTCGTCGTCCCAGCAGGTCGCCGAGAAGATCAATCAGTCCGCGCACATCGCAGAGCAGGCCGTGCAGTATGCTCACAAGACCGACGAGACCATGCGTGGCCTCGACAACGCGGCCGCGCGCATCGGCGAAGTCGTCGACCTGATCAACGCCATTGCCGAGCAGACCAACCTGCTGGCGCTCAATGCCACCATCGAGGCCGCCAGGGCCGGCGAAATGGGCAAGGGCTTCGCCGTCGTCGCCGGCGAGGTCAAGGCCCTCGCCTCGCAAACCGCGCGCGCCACAAGCGAGATCTCCGAACACGTGGGCGCCGTCCAGGCGGCGACCGCCGAAGCAGTCGCCGCAATCGGCACGATTGCCGAAACCATCACCGAGATATCGGGCCTCACCGGGGAAGCGGTCGGCACGATCGAAAGCCAGCGCCAGCGCACCGAGGAAATCGCCCACAACGTCGACCAGGCATTCGCTGGCGCAAGCGAAGTGACCCGCAACATCCACGACGTGTCCGTGTCCAGCCAGGAAACAGGCAAGTTGGCGGGCAACGTCTTCGATGCCTCGCAGAACCTCATCGCCCAGGCCGATACCCTGTCGACGGAAGTCAAGGAGTTCCTGCTGTCGCTGCGCCGCGGCCCGCTCGATCGGCGGCTGGGCGCCGACCCGACCTACGGTGGCCCCGAACGCAGGGACGAGACAGAGATGGCAGGCGAAGCCGCTCAGGACGCGAACGCAGCGGGCAACGCGCAAGCGAAGGCCGCCTGACGGGAGTAGCAGGAGCCAGCGCACGTCAGCGCCGGCACCCGGACTCGCTTCAACCCGCTTTCGAAACCCTGTCGAACGCCATCAGCGTCTCGAGCAATCCACGCATTTGCGCAAGCGGCACCATGTTGGGGCCGTCACTCGGCGCGTTGTCGGGATCCTCGTGCGTTTCGATGAAGAGACCCGCAACCCCGACGGCAACGGCAGCACGCGACAGCACCGGCACGAACTCGCGCTGCCCGCCCGACGTGCCGCCAAGCCCGCCCGGCTGCTGCACCGAGTGCGTGGCATCGAAGATGACCGGCGTACCGCCCTTCGCCATGATCGGCAGGCCGCGGAAATCGCTGACCAGCGTGTTGTAGCCGAAGCTGGTGCCGCGATCGGTCACCATGACGTCCGGGTTGCCGCTTTCGGTGATCTTGGAAACGACGTTCTCCATGTCCCACGGCGCCAGGAACTGACCCTTCTTGACGTTGACCGGCCGGCCGGTGGCGGCTGCCGCGAGCAGCAGGTCGGTCTGGCGGCACAGGAAGGCCGGGATCTGCAACAGGTCGACGATCTCGGCTGCCTCGGCGCATTGGTCCGGCAGATGCACGTCCGTGGTGATCGGCACATCGAGCCGGGACTTCACCTCCGCGAAGACGTTCAGCGCCGCATCGAGGCCGAGGCCGCGCGCCGATTTCAGGCTGGTGCGGTTGGCCTTGTCGAACGACGTCTTGAAGACGAGCCCGACGCCAAGTTCCTCGCACAGTTCCTTCAGCGACGAAGCGATGTCGAGCGCGTGCTCCCTGCTCTCCAGCACGCAAGGCCCAGCGATGAGTGCGAACGGGCGGTCGTTGGCAAAGGAAACACCGCCGACGGATACGGTCTTGCAGGACTGGCTCAAGGCAAGGCTTCCGGTTGTCTGTACGTGCAGTCGTCGTGAGGTGTCACCTCGTGACACGATCACGCCGCGAAGGCAATCGCCACGCGGTGGCTCGCAGCCGGATCGACGCACAGGCGGCCGTTCGCACCGGCCACATGCGCAATGCCATTGCGCGTCAGTATATCCGCTGCGGCCGCCAGGTCCGCGACGCCGATCTCGTAGCCGGCGAGCCGCATCGCCTCCCCGGCAACCTTGTATCCGAACAGCGCATCGGCAAACGCCGGCTCGCAGACAATGACATCGCCGCGCGCAGTCTTGAAACGCGCGTGGTCGTTCGCAATCGCAGGTTCGACGCCGAGAAAGCCGGCAAGGAATGCGAGGTGTTGGGTCCAGCCCTCACCCGCCAGCACGACTGAACGCACGGATTGTGCGGTATTGGCATGGCGCTGGTAGGTCGGCTTCCAGAACAGTTCCGGCGGATGCTGCTGGCGGCAGGTGAAGAACCCGCAGTCCGGCAGGCCGGGATCGGAAACGAAGGTCAGGTCGAAGCCGACCCGCGCGCTCGATCCGTCCGGCAGCACGGCGTCTCGGCCGAAGGAGAATGGCGCGTGCACCTTGAGACCGGCGTCGAGAAACGCCGCGCGGTCTGCGCCGGGATCGCGCGAATCCATGACCAGCATGGAAAACCCCTCGCCGAGGCGGGCAAGAAAGCCGTCGTTGAAGCGCGGGAAACTGAAATCCTCCGGCCCCTGCGGCGGATAGAGTCCGCGGTCGTGGACGGCCAGGACTTCCAGGAACGCGCCCTGCAACTGCACGAGGAAATTCTTCGTCCCGAATGGATGGAATGCTTCCGGCGTGCAGGTGAAGCCGAGCCCGGAATACGTCGCCCGCGCCGCATCGAGGTCACAAACCGGCAGGACGAGATGGTCGATGCCGCGCGGCGCGCTCATTGCACTAGACAAGCCGGCTCTGCGCCACCGCCGCCTCGATGAACGACCGGAACAGCGGGTGCGGATCGAACGGACGGCTCTTCAGTTCCGGGTGGAACTGCACCCCGATGTACCAGGGATGGTCCTCCTTCTCGACGATCTCCGGCAGCAACCCGTCCGGCGACATGCCGGAGAACTTCAGGCCCTTTGCCTCCAGACGCTCGCGGTAGGTGGTGTTGACCTCGTAGCGATGGCGGTGGCGCTCGGAGATGTCGCAGCCCCCGTAGATCTCCGCGACCTTGGAGCCCTCGCCGAGCCGCGCCTGGTAGGCGCCCAGCCGCATCGTGCCGCCCAGATCGTCCGCCGCTCCGCGCTCGACGCGGGTGTTGCCGCGCACCCACTCGGTCATCAGGCCGACGACGGGCTCGCTGGTCGGGCCGAACTCCGTCGAATTGGCTTCGCCGACCCCGGCAAGGTTCCGTGCCGCCTCGATCACCGCCATCTGCATGCCGAAGCAGATGCCGAAATAGGGAACGTCGCGCTCGCGAGCGAATGTCGCCGCCTTGATCTTGCCTTCCGCGCCGCGATACCCGAAACCGCCGGGCACGAGTATGCCGTCGACGCCTTCCAGGAACGGCGCCGGGTCCTCCTTCTCGAAGATCTCCGACTCGATCCACTCGATGTTGACGCGCACCTTGTTGGCGATCCCGCCATGCATCAGCGCCTCGTTGAGCGACTTGTAGGCGTCCTTCAGGCCGGTGTACTTGCCGACGATGGCGATCGTCACCTCGCCTTCCGGGTTGCGGATGCGCTCGGCGATCTCTTCCCACTTGCCAAGGTCCGGCGCCTTGTCGCTCGCCAGGCCGAACGCATCGAGCACTTCCCGGTCCAGCCCCGCCTCGTGGTAGGCGATCGGCACCGCGTAGATCGTATCGGCGTCGAGCGCCTCGATCACCGCGCTTTCGCGCACGTTGCAGAACAGCGCCAGCTTGCGCCGCTCATCCTTCGGGATCGGCCGGTCGCAGCGGCACAGCAGGATGTCCGGCTGGATGCCGATCGAACGCAACTCCTTGACCGAGTGCTGCGTTGGCTTGGTCTTCAGTTCGCCGGCGCTCGGAATGAACGGCAGCAACGTCAGATGGATGAAGATCGCATCGCCGCGCGGCAGTTCCTGCCCCAGCTGGCGGATCGCCTCGAAGAACGGCAGGCCCTCGATGTCGCCGACAGTGCCGCCGATCTCGGCCAGCACGAAATCCGCATCGCCATTGTCGGAAACCACGAACTTCTTGATCTCGTCGGTGACGTGCGGAATGACCTGGATCGTCGCGCCCAGGTAGTCGCCGCGACGTTCGCGCGCGATGATGTCCTGGTAGATTCGCCCAGTCGTGATGTTGTCAGACTGCGCACACGGAACGCCGGTGAAGCGCTCGTAGTGGCCAAGATCGAGGTCGGTCTCCGCGCCGTCGTCAGTGACGAAGACCTCGCCATGCTGATACGGGCTCATCGTGCCCGGATCGACGTTGAGATAGGGGTCGAGCTTCTTCAGACGGACCTTGTAGCCACGTGCCTGAAGCACCGCACCCAGTGCGGCTGACGCAAGACCCTTCCCGAGTGAGGAGACCACGCCGCCGGTTATGAAAATGTACCGCGCCATGGACTTTTTGAATAACGCCTCAACGAACGATTCGGGGAGTCAAAAATCCCCTTCGCCACATCTTTTTTGATAACGGGCCCGGCAACGGGCACGTTTCCCCGCACGAGGCGGGAAATGCGGTGCCTGCACGGCCCCACAGAGACAGCAGGGCGTCTCTAAGGGCGCCCCGGAGATTACCCGCCTATTGAGAGATCGGCACCTGCGGGCCGCTGCCCGTGTCGCCTGCCCCCGGCAACTGCTTCTGCAGGTCGTCGGTCGTCGCCGGACCGGACGGCGCCGAAGGCGCGGCCGGCACGCCGGCGCCATCAAGGATGGAGCCACCGCCGCCGGTGTTCGCCAGAATGGTGAGGATGAAGGAGGTGGCGAAGAAAACCGCCGCCAGGATCGTGGTCGTGCGCGTCAGGACGTTGGCGGTGCCGCGCCCGGACAGGAAATTCCCGCCGCCGCCCCCGCCCATGCCAAGCGCACCGCCCTCCGACTTCTGCAGCAGGATGACGGCAATGAGCGCCACGACGACCATCAGGTGGATGACGATGATGACTGTTTGCATGCTCTTGTTGAATCCGCTTGCGGGCATCGCGGCCAGACGGCTGCTCGACACCCTGTCCGGCGCACATCTCGACGTGCGCCGCGAAAGTTTGGCGATGAATTGACGCTTCCACAGCCCCGCGTCAAGGGTAGACGTTGGCAAGCGCCGCCTTTTTCGGCGGCGGCGTCAGGCGTAGGCGTTCGCGATCCCGAGGAAATCCGCGGCTTTCAGGCTGGCTCCGCCGACCAGCGCACCGTCGACATTGGCAACGCCCATCAGTTCGGCGGCGTTCGACGGCTTGACCGATCCGCCATACAGGATGCGCATGTCGCTTCCCTTGCTGGCGAACCGCTCCTCCAGGTATTCGCGGATCGCCGCATGCATCTCGGCGACGTCGTCAACCGTCGGCGTCAGGCCGGTGCCGATCGCCCAGACCGGCTCGTACGCAACGATCACCGTTGCAGCGGTGCCGTTGCCCGGCAGCGAGCCGGCAAGCTGCGACATGACGCGCGAAACCGCTTTCCCCGCCTTGCGTTCGGCCTCTGTCTCGCCCACGCAGACGATGGCGACAAGCCCGGCGCCGAGCGCGGCTTCGGCCTTGGCGAGCACCGTTGCATCGTCCTCGCCATGGTCGGCGCGGCGTTCGGAATGGCCGACGATCACGGCGCTGCTCCCGGCATCGGCCAGCATCTGTGCCGAGATGTCGCCGGTGTGCGCGCCCGACGCCTTGGCATGGCAGTCCTGCCCGCCGATCGCCAGCAGCGTGCCCTTGGCAGCCTGCGCGGCTGAGGCGACGAGCGTCGCCGGCGGACAGATCATAAGGTCGACATGCGGCGACAGTGCGGCTGCAGCCTGGGCGATCTCCGATATGACCGGCAATCCGGCGCGCAGGCCGTTCATCTTCCAGTTCCCGGCGACCAGCGGCTTGATCATGGCAATGCGACTCCTGCGAATTTGCGCGCATCTTTAACCCTGTCGCGCGTTTGAGGGCAACAACGCGCATGCGCGATGGCGTTTGCCGTCGCCGGTGCCTTGTTGTAGACGCACCCCGAACATACTATGCGCCGCTTTCCGGGCAGCCGTTCGGAACCATATCCAACCATGCGTGCGACACGGCCGCAGCTTCAAGACCGCAAGAAGGACAAGAACCGATGTTGGACGCACTGCGCCGGGGCGCTGGCACATGGGTCGCCAAGCTCTTCCTTTCCCTGCTCGTGCTCAGCTTCGCGGTCTGGGGCATAGCGGACGTGTTCCGCGGCTACCGCGGCGACGCAATGGTGACGATCGGCAAGACGGAGATCAGCGGCGAACGCTACCGCTACGAGTTGCAGGGCGAGATGCAGGCATTCGGCCGCCGTCTCGGCCGCCCGCTGACGCTGGAAGAAGCACGTGCGCTGGGCGTCGATGCACAGGTGCTGGGCCGCATGATCACCGAGGCTGCGCTCGACGAGAACGCGCGCCGTCTCGGCCTCAACATGTCGGATGACGCGGTGGCGACCGCGATCACCACCGACCCGCAGTTCCAGACTCCGGGCGGCACCTTCGACCGCGGCTATTTCGTGCAGGTGCTGCGCGCGACAGGCCAGTCGGAAGGACAGTTCGTCGCCGAAAGGCGCGCAACCCTGCTGCGCCAGGCCATCGGCAACGCGCTGAGCGGCGGCGCAGCCCCCTCGCAGACCCTGCTCGACGCCGTCAACACCTATGCCAACGAGACACGCGCCATGGACTACTTCGTCATCGGCGCGGACGACCTCGATCCGGTCGGCGAGCCCGACGAGGCTGCCCTGATGGCCTACTTCGACGCCCACAAGGGCGAATTCGCCGCCCCCGAGTACCGCAAGCTCGCCATCATCTCCATCGAGCCGGGCAAGCTTGCCCCCACCATCGAGATCACCGACGACGAGGCACGCCAGGAATACGAAAGCCGCAAGGACCGCTACCAGACACCGGAACGGCGCACCGTCCGGCAGATCGTCTTCCAGGACCGCGCCGAGGCCGATGCTGCCCTTGCCGACATCCGCGCTGGCAAGACCTTCGACGACATCGCCACCGCGCGTGGCCTGAAGGACGGCGAGACGGAGCTCGGCACGGTGACCCGCGACGGCATCGTCGATCCCAAGGTCGCCGATGCCGTCTTCGCGCTCGCAGCCGGCACCGTCAGCGATGTCATCGAGGGGCAGTTCGGCTTCGTGCTGGCAACCGTCTCGGCAATCGAGCCCGGCACCGAGAAAAGCTTCGAGGAGGTCAAGGCCGAGATCATCGCCGCGCTCCAGCTCAGCCGCGCCGAGGGCGAGGTACTCGACCTGCACGACGCCATCGAGGATGCCCGCGCCGCAGGCCAGACGCTCGCCGAGATCGCCGCCGCCAAGAAGCTTGACCTGATCGCGGTGGACGCCGTCGATGCCGCCGGCCTCGACAAGGACGGCAATCCGGTCGCCACCATCCCGGCTGCCGACGTCCTGCTGCGCGAGGCGTTCCAGAGCGACGTTGGCCTTGAAAACGATCCGATCCAGCTGCGCGGCAGCAGCTTTGCCTGGTACGACGTCGAGGCCATCGAGCCAAAACGCGACCGCACGCTCGACGAGGTGCGCGGCAAGACAGTCGCCGCCTGGAAGCAGAGCGAGGAAACCTCGAAGCTCGAGAAGGCCGCAACCGACGCCGTGGACGCCATTTCGAAGGGCGAACCCGTCACCGCCGTGGCCAGCCGCTATCACCGCTCCGTCACAACGCTGGGCGGCCTCAAGCGCACCGACACCTCCGGACCTGCCGGCGAAGCCGCTGTTTCGCGCCTCTTCCTGCTGCCGCAGGGCGGCGCCGCGCAGGCGGCAGCAGCCGACGGCAAGAACCGCATCGTCTTCATGATGGCCGGCTCCACGGTTCCCCCGGCCGACCCGCAATCGGAACTCGCCAAGGCAGCCACAGAGCGTCTGTCGCTGGCGCAGAGCAACGACATCCTCGCTCAGTACACGGCCGGCCTGCGCGAAGAGTATGGCGTCAAGGTCAACCCGGAAATCCTCAACCGCATTCTCGGCGAGACGCAGTAGCAGGCGCACGCACATGAACGTCGAACCCGCATTCAGCGATTTCGAGGCACGCTACGACGCAGGTTCGCCGCAGGTCGTGTGGACACGCCTCGTCGCCGATCTCGAAACGCCGGTTTCCGCCATGCTCAAGCTGTCTGCGGGCCGCTCCGGGTGCTTCTTGTTGGAATCGGTGGAAGGTGGCGCCGTGCGCGGGCGCTATTCGATCATCGGGCTAAGCCCCGACCTCGTCTTCCGCGCCAACGGCAACGACGCCGAGATCAACGAGCAGGCACTGACCGACGCGACGGCCTTCACCGCCTGCGCCGAGCCGACGCTGGAGGCGCTGCGCAAGCTGATCGCGCAAAGCCGCATCGACCTGCCCGAGGGCCTGCCGCCGATGGCCGCCGGCATCTTCGGCTATCTCGGCTACGACACCGTGCGCCTCATGGAAGATCTCGGCCCCGCCAATCCCGACCGGCTCGGCACCCCCGATGTCATCCTCGTGCGCCCGACCGCCGTCGTCGTCTTCGACGCGGTGCGCGACGAGATCACGGTGGTGACGCCCGTGCGCCCGCGCGACGGCCTCACAGCGAATGCAGCCTATTCACGCGCGATCGATCGCCTCAACGCCGTCGTGGAAGGACTCGACACGCCGCTCGACAAGTCCGCCGTCACCGGCGCCGACATCGCCGCGGCCACCGGCCAGCCCGTCTCCAACACCTCGCCGCAGGAGTACATGGAGATGGTGCGCAAGGCGAAGGAGTACATCGCCGCCGGCGACATCTTCCAGGTCGTGCTGAGCCAGCGCTTCGAGGCGCCGTTCTCGCTGCCCCCCTTCGCGCTCTACCGGGCGCTTCGCCGCGTCAATCCGGCCCCCTTCCTCTATTTCCTCGATTTCGACGACTTCGCCGTGGTCGGATCGAGCCCGGAAATCCTCGTGCGCGTGCGTGGCGGCAAGGTGACGATCCGCCCGATCGCCGGCACCCGTCCGCGCGGCGCGACGCCCGCCGAGGACCGCCGCTACGCCGAGGAACTGCTCGCCGACCCCAAGGAGCGCGCCGAGCACCTGATGCTGCTCGATCTGGGCCGCAACGACGTCGGCCGCGTCGCGCGCATCGGCACCGTCAACGTCACCGACAAGTTCTTCCTCGAGTACTACAGTCAGGTCATCCATATCGTTTCCAACGTCGAGGGCACGCTCGATCCGTCCCACGACGCCATCAGCGCGCTGATCGCCGGTTTCCCGGCAGGCACCGTCTCCGGCGCCCCGAAGGTGCGCGCGATGCAGATCATCGACGAGCTGGAAAAGGAAAAGCGCGGCATTTACGCCGGCGCCATCGGCTATTTCACCGCCGACGGCGAGATGGACACCTGCATCGTGCTGCGCACCTCGATCGTGCGCGACGGCACCATGTACGTCCAGGCCGGTGCCGGGGTGGTTGCGGATTCGGTTCCCGAATCCGAGCAGGCCGAATGCGTCAACAAGGCCAAGGCGCTGTTCCGCGCCGCCGAGGAAGCGGTACGCTTTGCTTCAAGCGCTGGACGGGGCCAATGAGCGGGATACAGGATCGATGATCATCCTGATCGACAACTACGACAGCTTCACCTGGAACCTCGTTCACTACATCGGTGAACTGGGCGCTAGGGTCGAAGTGCATCGCAACGACAAGATCACCGTCGCCGAGGTGATGGAAAAACGCCCCGAGGGCATCGTCCTGTCGCCTGGCCCCTGCACCCCCAACGAGGCCGGCATCTGCCTTGAACTGGTGGAAAAGGCCGGACCGCACATCCCGCTGTTCGGCGTCTGCCTCGGCCACCAGACCATCGGCCAGGTCTACGGCGGCAAGGTGGTGCGCGCAGGCGCCCTGTTTCACGGCAAGACCAGCGTTATCTCGCACGATGGCACCGGCGTCTTCGCCGGCCTGCCCGACCGCTTCACCGCGACGCGCTATCACTCGCTGACGGTCGCACCCGAGAGCCTGCCCAACACGCTCAGCGCCAATGCGCATACAGACGATGGAACGATCATGGGCCTGCGCCATGCCGAGCACCCCGTGCATGGCGTGCAGTTCCATCCCGAGAGCATCGCGTCGGAACACGGCCACGCGCTGATCCGCAACTTCCTCGACATCGTCGCAGCCCACGCAAAAGTGCCTGCCTGAGGTATCGTCTGGCCATTCACCTCGCAGTCGGCTATCGAGAAACCATGAGCAACATGAGAGACATGATCGCCAAGGTGGCGACCGGCGCGAGCCTGTCGCTGGAGGACGCGCGCACCGCCTTCGACATCATGATGACCGGCGAGGCGACGCCGAGCCAGATCGGTGGCTTCCTGATGGCGCTGCGCGTGCGCGGCGAGACCGTCGACGAGATCACCGGCGCCGCCGAGACCATGCGCGCCAAGATGCTGCGCGTGAAGGCCCCCGACGACGCAATGGACGTGGTCGGCACCGGCGGCGACGGCAGCGGGACCTTCAACGTCTCGACGGCTGCGGCCTTCGTCGTGGCGGCAACCGGCGTCCCCGTTGCCAAGCACGGCAACCGCGCGCTGTCGTCGAAGTCCGGCGCAGCCGACGTGCTCGCGGCACTCGGCGTCAACATCGAGATCGGGCCGAAGAAGATCGCCGAGGCGATCGCCGAGGCCGGCCTCGGCTTCATGTTCGCCCCCGCCCACCACGCCGCCATGAAACACGTCGGGCCGACGCGCGTGGAACTCGGCACCCGCACCATCTTCAACCTGCTCGGCCCCCTGTCGAACCCCGCCGGCGTCAAGCGCGCGCTGATCGGCGTCTTCGCGCGCGAATGGGTCGAGCCGGTCGCCCGGGTGCTCAAGCAGCTTGGCAACGAGCGCGTCTGGGTCGTGCATGGCAGCGACGGTCTCGACGAGATCACCACCACCGGCCAGACCTGGGTCGCCTCGCTGGAGAACGGCAAGATATCGACCTTCGAGATCGGCCCGCAGGACGCGGACATCCCGATCGCCGATCCCGCATTCCTGAAGGGCGGCGATGCCGAACACAACGCGCGCGCCCTGCGCGGCGTTCTGGACGGCGACCGCGGTCCCTATCGCGATATCGTGCTGATGAACGCCGGTGCCGCGCTCGTCGTTGCCGGCAAGGCGAAGAAACTGCCCGACGGCGTCGTGCTGGCGGCCGAAGCCATCGATTCCGGCGCTGCGCTGGAGCGGCTGGGACGGCTGATCGAGGTCACCAACGGCTGACGCATCCTGCTCAGCCACAGCGAAAGGCTTGCCGCCGATGGCCGACATCCTGCGCAAGATCGAAGCCTACAAGCGCGAGGAGATCGCCGCGGCCATGGCTGTACGGCCGCTCAAGGCTGTCGAGGATGCCGCGGCCTCTGCCCCCGCCGTGCGCGATTTCACGGCGGCCCTGCGCGCGAGAATCGAGGCGGGCCAGACCGCGCTGATCGCCGAGATCAAGAAGGCCAGCCCCTCGAAGGGGTTGATCCGTGCAGATTTCGCCCCCCCCGCGCTCGCCCGCGCCTACGAGGCCGGGGGTGCCGCATGCCTGTCGGTGCTGACTGACACGCCGTCGTTCCAGGGAGCGCCGGAATACCTCGTCGCCGCGCGCGCAGCCTGTTCGCTTCCCGTCCTGCGCAAGGACTTCATGTACGAAACCTACCAGGTGGCCGAGGCGCGCGCGATGGGCGCCGACTGCATCCTCATCATCATGGCCGCCGTCGACGACGCGACCGCCGCCGAACTGGAAGCCGAGGCGCTGCGCTGGAACATGTCGGTGCTGGTCGAGGTCCATGACGAGCTGGAGCTTGAGCGCGCGCTGGAACTGTCCTCGCCGCTGATCGGCATCAATAACCGCAACCTGCGCACCTTCGAGACCTCGCTGGAAACCTGCGAGCGGCTGTCCGATTTCGTGCCCGACGACCGCCTGCTGGTCGGCGAAAGCGGCATCTTCACGCCCGACGACGTCGAGCGCCTGTCGGCCTGCGGCATCCACACCCTGCTGGTCGGCGAAAGCCTGATGCGCCAGGCCGACGTGACGGCCGCGACCCGAGCCCTGCTTGGCACCGGCACCAGCGCGCACCTTCGTTCCGCCGGCTGACGCGCCATGAGCGACACCGCAGCGAAGCTGACCCATGTCGACGCCTCCGGCAAGGCGCAGATGGTCGACGTCGGCGACAAGGCGATGACCGAGCGCGTCGCCGTTGCCGAAGGCCGCATCACCATGCAGCCGCTCACCCTCGACCTGATCCTGTCGGGCGAGGCGAAGAAGGGCGACGTGCTCGCTGTCGCCCGCATTGCCGGCATCATGGCCGCCAAGAAGACGCACGAGCTGATCCCGCTCTGCCATCCGCTCATGCTGTCGAAGGTTGCCGTCGACATGCAGCCCGACATGGCGACGAGTTCCATCCGCGTCGTCGCCACCGCCAAGCTGACCGGCCAGACCGGCGTCGAGATGGAAGCGCTGACGGCGGCTTCCGTCGCCTGCCTGACGATCTATGACATGGTCAAGGCCGTTGACCGCGCCATGACGATCTCCAGCATCCGCCTGCTGGAGAAATCCGGCGGCAAGTCCGGCGATTTCCGCGCCGACGGCGGGACGGCGAAATGAGCCTGTTGCCCGTCGCCGAGGCGCTCGCGCGCATGCTGGACGGCATCGAGCCGACCGGCACCGAGACCGTGCCGATCATCGAGGCCGCTGGCCGCGTCGTCGCCTCCCCGCTTGCCGCGCTGCGCACCCAACCGCCCTGGGCAACCTCGGCGATGGACGGCTATGCCGTGCGCGGCGAGGACGTGACGTCGCCGGCGCAACTGAGCGTGATCGGTCAGTCGGCGGCCGGCCATGCCTTCGGCGGGGAAGTCGGAGAAGGCGAAGCGGTGCGCATTTTCACCGGCGCGCCGCTACCCGCCGGCGCCGATACCATCGTCATGCAGGAAAACGTCGAGACGGACGGCACGACCATCCGCGTACCGGCAACCGCACGTGGCCGCTTCGTGCGCCCGCGCGGCCTCGATTTTTCCGCCGGAGACGAACTAGTGCCAGCCGGCACGCGGCTTGGTGCCGCGACGCTGGCGCTCGCCGCCGCCATGGGCCACGCCCAGGTGCCGGTTCGCCGCAAGCCGCGTTTCGCTATCCTGGCGACCGGCGATGAACTGGTGCTCCCCGGCGAGGAAGCCGGACCCGACCAGATCGTCGCGTCGAACAACTACGGCGTCGCGGCGATGGTGTGCGCTGCCGGCGCAGCCGCCACAGATCTAGGCATCGCGCCCGACGACAAGGCGGAGATCGCAACCAGGCTCAACGAGGGCATCGACGCGCAAGCCGACGTCATCGTCACCACCGGCGGTGCCTCCGTCGGCGATCACGATCTCGTCCAGCCCGTGCTGAAGGAACTCGGCGTGGAAATCGGCTTCTGGAAGGTCGCCATGCGTCCGGGCAAGCCACTGATGATGGGCCGGCGCGGCAGGCAGGTCTTCATCGGCCTGCCCGGCAATCCTGTCTCGGCGCTGGTTTGTACCCGCATCTTTCTTGTGCCCATGGCACGTGCGCTGCTCGGCCTGCCCGCCACGGAATCGCTGCTGGAAGCCGAACTCGGCGCGGACCTTGCGGAAAACGACCAGCGCCAGGACCATCTGCGCGCAACGCTCGAGGACCATGGCGGCCGTCTCGTCGCGGCGCCCTTCTCGCGCCAGGACAGCTCCATGCTGGCGACCCTTGCCCGCTCCCATGCGCTCATCGTCCGCCCGCCGCATGCGCCCGCGGCGAAAGCCGGCACGCCCTGCCACTATCTGCCGCTGGAACCCGGTTGCTGAGAATATCGCACCGGCCCGCCCGAACATTTACGGAACATTAACGCTTGCGGAACAAGTCTGGAACATGTAGATCATGTTCTTGATTTGTACATGCCGATTCCCTCTTCGCACGGTCCTGAGCTGGGCGACGATGCGGGAAGCCGGCAGCCAGAGGCCGGAGCCGGACCCATGCTGACACGCAAGCAGCGCGAACTCCTGATGTTCATCCACGAGCGCCTCAAGGAGACCGGGGTTCCGCCATCCTTCGACGAGATGAAGGAGGCGCTGGACCTGCGCTCGAAGTCGGGCATCCACCGGCTCATTACCGCACTAGAGGAGCGTGGCTTCATCCGCCGCCTACCCCACCGCGCTCGCGCGCTTGAAATCATCAAGCTTCCCGAAGCCATATCGCCGTCGATGGCGCCGCGGGCGCGCGGCTTCTCGCCCAACGTGGTCGAGGGCGGGCTCGGCAAGCGCCGCGCCGCGCCGCAAGTCGATCACGGCGAAACCATCGCCATTCCGGTTATGGGCCGCATCGCCGCCGGCACGCCGATCGAGGCGATCCAGACCCATTCTCACACGATCTCCGTGCCCGCCGACATGCTCGCCACCGGCGACCACTTCGCGCTCGAGGTGCGTGGCGACTCGATGATCGAGGCAGGCATCCTCGATGGCGACACGGTGCTGATCCGCAAGGGCGAAAGCGCGGATTCCGGCGACATCATCGTCGCGCTTGTCGACGATGAGGAAGCGACGCTCAAGCGCTTCCGCCGCAAGGGCGCCTCGATCGCGCTGGAAGCGGCGAACCCGAACTACGAAACCCGCATCTTCGGTCCCGACCGGGTACGCATCCAAGGCAAGCTGGCCGGTCTCTTCCGCCGCTACTGAGCGCCTGTTACGGGCTGCGCCAGATCCGCGTGGCCGATCCGTCGTTTGCCCCCGATAGCGTGAATTCGGGCGGCCGGCCTTTGTTTCGCCGAACGCGGATCGCCAGCGCGCCGCGTTCCTCCAGCATCGACCGCGTCACGGCTAGCGTGCCCTCGCAGCCCGCATCCGGGATGCTCGATTGGTCGACGCTCGTCATGTCCAGGACGGCAATGTCCGCGCCCCTGCACGCATCACCAACGTCCTCGCCGCGCATCTGCACCGAAACGGTTAGCGCGATCCCGCTTGCCGTCGTCGCTGTCACGCGGCAAGGCGCGCTCCGGCACCGCTGCACCGCGTCGAGAGCCTCGGCTTCCTCGCGCGGATCGCCGCTGCGCCGTAGCCAGGTCTCGATCACGAAGCCGCTCTTTCGCCGCGCCGCAAAGGCGAGCGTCCCTGCTTGCGTTCTGATCGCGGCAAGTCCGCCGTCCCTGTCGATCAGCACGTCAGGGGGGTGCCCGGCGCTGGCGGTGGCGAGCCCCGCGGCAAGACCGATCGTTCCGCCGACATGGCGCCAGCGGCCGCGCCACAGCAGCCCCCACAGCATCCCGGCGGTGATGAGAACGAGCGCCCACGACGGGAATGCTGCCAGGTTGCGGTTCGCAGCGGGAAGGCCCGAGACCCAGACCGAAATCGCCTCCACCGCGGCGATACCCTTGCCCATGATCCACAGCGGCGCGGAATCCAGCCCGAACGGCATCGCCAGCCCGGCGAGGACACCGCTCGGCATCACCACGAGGCTCACCACGGGCATGGCGAGCACGTTGCCGAGAAGGCCGTAGGGTGCAATCCGGTTGAAGTGGAAGGCCGCGTATGGCGCGGTCGCGAGACCGGCAACGAGCGCGGTCAGCACGACGACGGCAAGCCCGGTCCGCAGCCTGCGGACCATCCCCGGCTGGTAGTGAACAGGCCGGCCGGCGGTCAATCTCCGGCGCCGCAGCGTCTCGAACACCGACACCAGCGCGATGGTTGCGGCAAACGACATCTGGAAACCCGCTTCAGTCACCGCGAAGGGATGCATGGCGATGAGGATGACCGCCGCGATGGCGACATTGCGCAGCGTGATCGCTGGCCTGCTGGCGAGCACGGCCAGGAACATCACCGCGGCCATGATGAACGCCCGTTGCGCCGAGACGCTCGCGCCCGACAGCACCAGATAGGCGGCGGCGGCAACAAGCGCGGCAACCGCGGCGACCTTGCGGATGGGGTGGCGCAGCGCGAGGCCGGGAAGCGCCGCCAACAGCATGCGCAGCCCGGCATAGACCGACCCCGCCACCAGCGCCATGTGCAGGCCGGAAATCGCCAGGACGTGCTGGAGGCCTGCCGACCGCAAGGCCTGCGTTGTCGCTTCCGGTATGCCGCCTCGCTTGCCGACGATCAGGGCTGCCGCCACCTCGCCGCCTGATCCCGGCAGGGCAACGCGGATACGTGCCGCCGCCCCGTCGCGGATGCGCTCTGTTGCGGCCGCCCACCAAAAACGCCATGACGCAGGGTGTTCGCGCGGCACGGCTTGGACGGCACCCAGCGCGAAGCCGACGCCGCCGAGCCCTTCGAAGTAGGCGCGCCGGGCGAAATCGAAGGCGCCGGGCGCTGCCGCTTGCGGCGGCGGCATCAGGATCGCGCGCGCCCGCACCTGGCTTCCCGCCGCGACCGCCTCCCCCTCGCCGCGCCAGGTGATGGTGACCTGCTGCGGCAATCGTGATTTCCCCACTCCGGAAACGGAGGAAACCCGCAGCCGGTAGCGCACCGCGCCGCCATCGCGCCGCTCCACGGAAAGCACCTCGCCGAGCACGGTGACCGGCCCCGTCCGCATCGCGATCGCCGGCGCATGCACCCGGTGCGCTTCCCAGGAGGCCAGCGCCATGCCGGCAAGGATCGAGGCGCAGGCGGCAGTGAACGCGAACCCGACCGGGGCGTCGCGCACGTTCCACGCCGCAAGTGTAAGGGAGAGTGCTGCGACCGCGAGTGCCGGCAGGATGGGTTCGCCGGGAACCGCGAAATAGACGCACACACCGCCGGCAAGGGCGACCGGAAGCCAAAGGAACCAGCGGTCCTGCTCCGCAAGCAACAGGTGGAACGGCTCCGCGCGCGCCTTGTCGAGTGCGCGCGTTGCCTCGATCCGCAAGGCAAGCAGGTTGAAACGCCGCCGCCGCACCGGCGGTGGTGCAGTCACGGCCTTCAGTTCCGGCCATCTGTCCTTCGGGCGCGGTTCCATGGCCTCAGCCTAGTCCAGCTTGTTCTCATCAGGAACCGGCGCCACGGTCACGATGGCACGCAGTGCCGCGGCGGTTGAATTCGCAGCCATTCCGTGGTCTCAAGGCACCAATCGCGCGCCGCGACCCTGGCCTGTCTGGCGCAAACGCACCCTGGAGCTTCCCGTCCATGACTGCCACACCCGTGGTCACCCGGTTCGCCCCCTCCCCGACCGGTTTCCTGCACATCGGCGGCGCGCGCACCGCGCTCTTCAACTGGCTCTATGCCCGCCACACCGGTGGCAGGATGCTGCTGCGCATCGAGGACACCGACCGCCAGCGCTCCACCGAGCCCGCCGTCGCGGCGATCCTTGACGGTCTGAAGTGGCTGGGTCTCGACTGGGACGGAGAACCTGTATCCCAGTTTTCCCGGCTCGACGCCCACAAGGTCGTCGTCGAGCGCCTGCTGGAAACCGGCAACGCCTACCGCTGCTACTGTTCGCGCGAGGAACTCGACGCGATGCGCGAGAAGGCAATGGCCGAGGGCCGCCCGCCGCGCTACGACGGCCGCTGCCGCCACCGCGACCCCGCCGACGCGCCAACCGGCATCCCCCCTGTCATCCGCTTCCGCTCACCGGAGGATGGCGAGACCGTCATCGCCGACAGGGTGCAGGGTACCGTCACCTTCGCCAACAAGGATCTCGACGATCTCATCATCCTGCGTTCCGACGGTACCCCGACCTACAATCTCTCCGTCGTCGTCGATGACCACGACATGGGCGTGACCCACATCATCCGCGGCGTCGACCACCTCACCAACGCCGCACGCCAGAGCCAGATCTACGTCGCGCTCGGCTGGCCGGTGCCCGTCATGGCGCATATCCCGCTGATCCATGGTGCCGACGGCGCCAAGCTGTCCAAGCGCCACGGCGCGCTCGGCGTCGAGGCCTACCGCGAGATGGGCTACCTGCCGCAGGCGATGCGCAACTACCTCGCCCGGCTCGGCTGGAGCCACGGCGACGACGAGGTCTTCTCCACCGAACAGATGATCGAATGGTTCGATCTCGACGCCATCGGCAAGTCCGCCGCCCGCTTCGACTTCGTCAAGCTGGACAACCTCAACGGCCACTACATGCGCGCAACGCCCGACGACGAGCTGATGGCGCTGTTGCTGGACACCCTGCCGCATCTGCCCGGCGGCCCCGCGTTCGCCGGCAGGCTCGACGCCAAGGCCCGCGCGGCGCTGCGCTCGGCCCTGCCTGGCCTCAAGGAACGCGCCCGCACGCTAACGGAACTGGTCGACGCGGCCGGCTTCCTCGTCGCCACGCGCCCTCTCAGCTGCGACGACAAGGCTCTGGCGCTGCTCGGCGACGAGGCGCGCGCGATGCTGGCCGGCCTTCACGCCAGCCTGGAACGGCTCGCCACATGGGACGCCGCGGCTCTGGAGCAGGCTGTCCGCGAATTCGCAGAGGCCAACGAACTCAAGCTTGGCAAGGTGGCCCAGCCGCTGCGCGCCGCGCTCACCGGCCGCACCACCTCGCCGGGGATTTTCGACGTCCTCATCGTGCTCGGGCGCAAGGAAAGTCTTGGCCGTATCGCCGACCAGGCGAGGCCGAAATGACGCCATGGCTAATGGCCATAGAACCTTTGCCTAGCTTGCGGCGCGGGGGCAAATCGGATACCCCAATTGCGGTATTTTCTGGACTTCGGAACGCTCCCTCGCCCGCCGCACCTTGTTCACGGTAGTCGCGCCGAATTCGCGCGTTGACAGCACATGCCGCAAGCGGGCCGCAGCACTCGGATTGCTGCCTCGCCGGGCGTTCTGCAGCACAACAAGGGGAGAAGAGAAATGGGTGACAATTCCGCAAAGCTGGAAGTGGGCTCGAAGACGAATTCCCTTCCGGTCATGAACGGCACCGTCGGTCCCGACGTCATCGATATCTCGAAGCTCTACGCCGACACGGGCATGTTCACCTACGACCCCGGCTTCACCTCCACGGCAAGCTGCGAATCCAAGATCACCTACATCGACGGCGATGAAGGCATCCTGATGTATCGCGGCTATCCGATCGAGCAACTCGCCGAGCACGGCGACTTCCTCGAGACGTGCTACCTGCTGCTGTACGGCGAACTTCCGACCCAGGGCCAGAAGGCGGATTTCGACAACCGCGTGACCCATCACACGATGGTTCACGAACAGATGACCCGTTTCTTTTCCGGCTTCCGGCGCGACGCGCACCCGATGGCGGTCATGGTCGGCGTCGTTGGCGCCCTGTCGGCCTTCTATCATGACTCCATCGACATCGCAGATCCCTACCAGCGCATGGTCGCCAGCGTGCGTATGATCGCGAAGATGCCGACCATTGCGGCAATGGCCTACAAATACTCGATCGGCCAGCCGTTCATGTACCCGAAGAACTCGCTCGATTTCACCGCGAACTTCCTGCACATGTGCTTTGCGGTCCCCTGCGACGAGTACAAGGTCAATCCCGTGCTCGCCCGCGCCATGGACCGCATCTTCATCCTGCACGCGGACCACGAGCAGAACGCATCGACCTCGACGGTGCGCCTTGCCGGCTCCTCGGGCGCCAATCCCTTCGCCTGCATCGCCGCCGGCATCGCCTGCCTGTGGGGCCCGGCGCACGGCGGCGCCAACGAGGCGGCACTGGAGATGCTGCAGGAGATTGGCAGCGTCGACCGCATTCCCGAGTTCATCGAACGCGCCAAGGACAAGGACGATCCCTTCCGCCTGATGGGCTTCGGCCACCGCGTCTACAAGAACTACGATCCGCGCGCCCGCGTCATGCAGCGCACCTGCCACGAGGTTCTCGCCGAGGTCGGCATCAAGGACGACCCGCTGCTCGATGTCGCGCTGGAGCTCGAGCGCATCGCCCTGCACGACGAGTACTTCATCGAGAAGCGGCTCTATCCCAATATCGACTTCTACTCCGGCATCACGTTGAAGGCGCTCGGCTTTCCGACCACCATGTTCACGGTGCTCTTCTCGGTCGCCCGCACGGTCGGCTGGATCGCCCAGTGGAAGGAGATGATCGAGGATCCCAAGCAGAAGATCGGCCGGCCGCGCCAGCTCTACACAGGCTCGACGCGCCGCGACTACGTGCCGATCACCTCACGCAAGTAGGTCCCCTGCGGCACGTTGCCGTTGTGAACACAACAGGCCGCGGCGGTCCCCGTCGCGGCCTTTGCTTGTTCGTTCAACGAAGAGCGTATTACCCCTGAGGCGTCGCGGCCGCCCTGTCGCCGCCCTTGTGCGCATCGATCGTGGCCAGCACGGCATCGGCTGCGACCTCGGCTGGTGTACGCGCCCCGGTATCCATCACGCTGTCGAGTTCGGAAAAGCTCTCGATCTGTGCCCTGCGCTCCGGCGTGTCGTGCAGCAGGGCTGCAAGCGCCGCTCCCAGCATGTCCGGTCGGAACTGGTGACCGAGGTACTCGCGGATGACCGGCCGCCCGAGGATGAGATTGGGCAGGATGATCGACCAGCTGCGGATGAAGCCGCTCAACGCCTTGATGATCCGGTCCGGCTCGTAGGCGACGACCATCGGCACGCCGGCCAGCGCCAGCTCCAGCGTCACCGTGCCGGACGCTGCGAGCGCGGCATGCGCACTGCGGAAGACGGCGTTGCGCGCGTCCTCGCCAACCACCACCTCGACCGGAACCGGCCAGCCGGACACGGCTGCGCGCACATCGGATTCCAGCCGCGCCAACGTCGGCACGACGACCTCGAAACGCGCCCCGTGCGCCTTGGCGAATCCCAGGGCCTCGCCAAACACGCCGGCATGCGCCTTGATTTCACCGTGCCGGCTTCCCGGAAGAACCAGGAGACGGGCTGGATCGGCCTGCCCGATGGGAACGCGTTCCCCCCTGGCGGGGCGGAATTCCGCGCGCCGGCTGAACAACGGATGGCCGGTGTAGGTGCATGGCGGACCGCCGAGGTCGCGATGCACCTCCGGCTCGAAAGGCAGCAGCGCCAGCAGATGGTCGATGTAGGGCCGCATCGCCGCCGCGCGTCCCGGCCGCCATGCCCACACGGTCGGAGACACCCACTTGATGATCGGGATTGCCGGGTTCGCGGCGCGGATCTTCTTGGCCACGCGCAGATTGAAGTCCGGAGCGTCCACCAGCACGACGGCATCCGGCTTGTAGCGCAAGGCCGCGTCCGTCGCCTGCGACATGCGGCGCAGCAGGCGCGGCAATTGCGCCAGCACCGCGCTGATCCCCATCAGGGAGATGTCCTGCATGGGAAACAGCGTTTGCAGCCCGCATGACCTGAGCCGGTCCCCGCCGACACCAGTGACCTCGACCTCGTCGAACCGCTGCGCAAGCTCGCCTACAAGGTCCGCTGCGAGGCGATCGCCGGATTCCTCGCCGGCGATGATGAACAGCCGCAGCGAACGCCCGCTCATCCCCGCGCCCCCTCCGCCTCGACCCCGGTCACGAAAATTCCGGTTTCGTCTGCCGCGGCGCGCACCGCGTCCGGATCGGCAAGCAGCACCCTGCCGGCGGAAACCGCGATCCCTGCAAGCCCCGCCTCGGCGGCATGGCGCACGGTATCTGGCCCGACGACGGGCATGTCCATTCGCAGTTCCTGCTGCGGCTTGGCCATTTTCACGAGCACGCCGCAGGGCGGCTTGGAGCGAAAGCGCCCCTGTCTGCGCAGATCGGCTACGCGTGCGATCATCTGGTCGGTGCCCTCCGCGGCCTCGACGGCGATGACCCGATGCCCGTGCACGACAACGCACTGGCCGATGTCGAAACGCCCAAGCCCGGCGATCACCTCCGCGCCGAAGGCAATGTCCGCAAGCTGCGCCCTCCCCGGCTTGCGGCGCGACATCGCGCCCGCGCGGGCAACGAAGCCCGGCGCGATCGCATCCGGTCCGACGATCTCGACGCCCCATTCGCCGACGATCCCCATGATCGTCCGCGTCACGTTGTCGTCGCCGCTCAAACCGGTCTTCAGGATACGCGGCAACACCGCGACCGCGCCCATGTCCCACGCAACGGCGCCGTAGTCCGGCCGGTAGAAGCGTCCGGACACCGCAATCCGTGTCACCCGGTCGCGCTGAAGCTGCTTCTTCAAGCGCCCGACTTCGCCGATGCCGAAGCTCCAGTCGGCCGGAAGTCCGGCGTTGTACAGCCCCTCGACCGCATAGACGAGCAGGTCCGCTCCAGCCTTGCGGCCGGCTTGCGCCAACACCCCGGGGAGCTCTCCCTCTCCGCCGACCAGCGCGATCCGCCCGGCGCCTTGTGTACTGTCGTTCATCCGCACTGCCGCACGACCACGGGCAGCCTCACTCCAGGTCGCGCGGCGTGCAGAAGGCACGCCCCGAACCGGACTTGAGAAAATCGACGATCAGCTGCACCAGCTCGCTGCCCTTGAATGCTTCCTCGGCGAGATGCGCGCGATCCTGCAGCGTCCCCGACCCCGAGAAGATCATCCTGTAGGCGCTGCGCACGTCGTGGATCGCCTGGCGGTCGTAGCCGCGCCGCTTCAGGCCGATGATGTTGAGCCCGCCGAGCTCGGCGCGCGCGCCAAGCACCGAACCGAAGGGAATGACGTCCTTGGCGACCCCGGACACCCCGCCGACGATCGCGCCGGTGCCGATGCGGCAATGCTGGTGCACCGCCGAAAGCCCGCCGATGATGACACCGTCGCCGACGTGACAATGTCCGGCAAGGGTCGCTGAGTTCGCGAACACGACGCCGTCGCCGACGATGCAATCATGGGCAACGTGGGAATAGGCCATGAAGAAGCCGTTCTTGCCGATCCGGGTCACCGCGTCGCCATTCGCCGTGCCACGGTTCATGGTCACGCTTTCGCGGATCACGGTGCCGGCGCCGATCTCAAGACGCGTTGGCTCGCCCTTGTATCCAAGGTGCTGCGGAGCGCCGCCAAGCGCGGCGAACGGATGCACATCGCACCCCTCCCCGAGCACGGTGTGGCCGTCAACGCTGACATGGCTGCGCAGCTTGACGCGATCGCCAAGCTGGACGTCGCCACCGACGACACAGAAGGGGCCGATCTCGACATCCTCTCCGAGCTGCGCGGATGGGTCGACGACTGCCGTTGCGTGGATCTTTGTCATGTTCTCGATGCTGGCCTTGCTTGCTGCGCATGATCGGGGTAACGCCCCCGGGCGGTGTTCCGATGCAGCCTAGACGGCATCCGTGATCATCGCGGTCATTTCCGCCTCCGCGACCGTCTCCCCATCGACCTTCGCGACACCGGCGAACCGCCATACGGTGCGCCGCCGCTGCAGCAGCCGCAGATGGTAGTAGAGGGTGTCGCCCGGCACGACGGGCTTGCGGAACTTGGCCTCGTTGATGCTCATGAAATAGACCCGTTGCTCGACCTCCGGGTCGCCAAGCGCGAGCGCGATCGCCCCGCCGGCCTGCGCCATGCCTTCGACGATGAGCACTCCCGGCATGATCGGCTGGCCCGGAAAATGCCCGGTGAAGTGCGGTTCGTTGGCCGTCACGTTCTTCAGGCCGATCCCCGACGCGTTCTCGCGAATCTCAATGATCCTGTCGATGAGCAGGAAGGGGTAGCGGTGCGGCAGAAGCGCCATGATCCTTTGGATGTCCGCAGGATCCAGCAATTTTCCGTTCTCGGCGTCAGTCATTGTCGTTGCGTTCCCCTTCCCCCTTGCCGGCACGTGCCTTTCCGGCCTCGATCCGCTCGCGCGCCATCCGCAGTATCATGTAGTGCTCGCGCATCCATTCGCGTGCCGGTCGCGCCGGCACCCCACCCCAGTCGCCGGGGGCGTCGATATCATTTTGCACCGCGCTCAACGCGGCGATGCGGGCACCGCTCGCCACGCTCACGTGGTTGTTGACCATGGCGCCGCCGCCCAGCATCACGCCATCGCCGAATGTCACGCTGCCAGCCAGCGCACAACTGCCGGCGATCACACAATGGCGGCCAATGACCACGTTGTGGGCGACCTGCACCAGGTTGTCGATCTTGCTTCCCTCGCCGACGATCGTGTCGCGCACCCCGCCGCGGTCGACGCAGGTATTGGCACCGATCTCGACGTCGTTCTGGATCACGACCTTGCCGACATGGAACACCTTCATGAGCCCACGCGGACCCGGCGAATAGCCAAATCCGTCCTGCCCGATCCGCACGCCCGCATGCAGGATGACCCGGTCGCCGATATGCGCATGGATCACCGAGGCATTCGCCCCGATCGAGCAATCCCGCCCGATACGCACATCCGCACCGATCACGGCACCGGGCATGATACGCGTGCCAGCACCGATCTCGGCTCGCGCGCCGATGCTGGCACCCGCCTCGACAACGACGCCGTCTTCCAGCGTCGCTGCCGCATGCACATGGGCCTGCGCAGACACACCCACGGTTTCGTGCACGCCAAGCGGACGCCCCGCGTCGGGATAGAAGGCTCGCACCAGCGCCTCGAAGCCCTGCACCGGATCCTTGCACACGATCAGGGGAATGTGCGGTGCGACGTTTTCGGCCAGCGCCGCACGGGTGAGGATCACGCCCGCATTGCTGCCTTCGAGCGCTTGGCGATAGGCGACATTGGCGAAGAACGTCGCGTCGTCTGGCCCCGCCTCGGCGAGGCTCGCGACGTCTTGTATCGCCCGCCCGGCCTCGCCGCGTTCCAGCGAACCGCCTGCCAGTTCCGCCAGTTCGGACAGCGAAAAAGGGCCTTTTCGGGCAAAGAAGGACATCGCGGAGGGCGTCTCGCGTTACAGGGACTCATACCGAGCCGGTCTCGTCGCCGAGCGGCCTCCAGGCTGCCCGGCACGCCATTGGAACCGGCGACATTGAAACCGGCGACATTGAAACCGGCGACAAGGTGCCTTTTCTATCCGGCTTTCATCCAAGTTGGAAGCAATCGACGCCACGGTTCCGAAAAAGAAGAACGGCCCGCGCGGTGCGGGCCGTTCCATGACTGTTTCGGCTGTGTGCTAGAAGCGCGTGCCGGCACCGAAGTGGAAGAGCTGCGTCTTGTCGTAGTCTTCCTTGGTGATCGGGAAGCCGACATCGCCGCGCAGCAGGCCGAAGGGCGAATCCCACAGGATGCTGAAGCCGGCCGACGAACGGATCGAGGAGTCATCCTGAAGCGTGATTCCGGTCGCATCCGACCCGGTCAGGACGGCAGCTTCGGCGAACACGGCCGCCGAGAAGCCGAGATCCTGCGGCAACACCGGTAGCGGGAACTGCAGTTCGGCAGTCGCCTGAGCGTAGAACTTGCCGCCCAGCGCGTCCCCGGACGTCGCATCGCGCGGACCCATCGATTCAAATCCGCGAATTGTGCTGAGCCCGGCATCCATCGGCAGCACCGCGTCGCCGTCCCATCCCGTGATATAACGCCCCTTCGCCTGCAGCATCGAGACAAGCCGCGGCCGGATTTCATGGAAATGCGAGATGGAAGCTTCCGTCGAGATGTAGTGGACGTCGCCACCCAAGCCCGCCAGGTCCTGACCGAACTTCGCGATCACGCCGTTGCGCGGCCGCACCGGATTGTCCAGCGTCGAGTAGACGAACTCGTATCCGCCGATCGAATACAGATAGGTGCCTACAGAACTTACGATGACCGTCGACGCTGTCGGCCCCGGATCGGTGATCTCGCGCTGGAACAGCTGGTAGGTCAGGTTCAGGCGCAGATTCTCGTTCAGCGGCAATCCGAAGCGGATATTTCCGCCGAGGTCGCTCCGGTTGTAATCGTAGTTGTCGGACTTCTTGTATTCGCGCGAATAGACGTCGAAGCCGGCGCTCAACCTCCGCCCCATGAAATAGGGCTCGGTGAAACCGAACTCGTAGGTCTGCTTGCTCTCGCCGACACCGACGGCGAAGTTGACCTTCTGCCCGCGGCCGAGGAAGTTGCGCTCGCCGATCGACAGGCTCGCCATGACCCCCGAAGCCGTCGAGTAGCCGGCACCCACCGAGAACTCGCCCGTCGGCTGCTCGATGACGTCGACATTGACGATGACGCGGTCAGGCGAAGAGCCCGGCTCGTTGGTGATGCTCACCTTCTCGAAGTACTGCAGTGCGACAAGGCGCCGGCGTGCCCGGTCGACGAGCACGCGGTTGTAGGGATCGCCCTCGGCGAAGTCGAATTCGCGACGGATGACGCTGTCGAGCGTGCGCGTATTGCCACGGATGTTGATGCGCTCGACATAGGCGCGCTGCCCCTCGTCGATGACATACGTGATGCCGATCGTCAGCGACGCCGCGTCGCGATCTCCGCGCGGGCGCACCTGGGCAAAGGCATAGCCGGATTTCGCCAGTTCGATCGTCAGCTCTTCCGTTGTCTTCTCGACGAGCTCGGCGTTGTAGATGCGCCCTTCCCGCGTCATCACGATGCCGCGCAGGGATTCCGGATCCACATCGGGAACGTTCGATTCCACTTCGACCATGCCGAAGCTGTAACGCTCGCCCTCCTCCACCGTGATGGTGATGTAGAAGACGTTGCGCTCGCGATCGAGGTCGGCCACGGCCGAGATCACGCGGAAATCCGCATAGCCGTTCTTCAGATAGTGCCGGCGCAGCATCTCCTGGTCGACCTCGAGCCGCTCGGGGCTGTAGATGTCGGTCGTCTTCAGCCAGCTCAGCCAGCTCTGCTGCCGCGACGTGATGACATCGCGAAGCTGCGGATCGGAAAACGCCACGTTGCCGACGAAATTGATGCGCGCGATCGAGGTCTTCTCGGATTCGTCGATCTCGAAGACGAGGTTCACGCGATTGTCGGGCAGGTCGATGATCTTCGGCTCAACGCGCGCGCCGAAACGCCCGATCGCCCGATACAGCTGCAGCAGGCGCTGGGTATCGCGCTGGACCTTCGCGCGGGTCAGCATGCCGCGCGGCTGCGATTCGATCTCGGCTGCCAGAACCGCGTCCTCGAGCCGCTTGTTGCCCTCGAACACGACGCGGTTGATGAGTGCCGCTTCCACGACCGTGACGACCAGCCGCGTGCTGCGCATGCCGATCGTGACATCCTCGAACAGGCCGGTCTGGAACAGCGCCTTGACCGACTCGCTGGCCGCATACTCGCTGTAGCGCTGCCCGGGAGACATCGTCACGTAGGAACGCACCGTGTCGTCATCGACGCGCCGGTTACCTTCCACGTCGATGGCGGAAATGGTCTGCGCCGCCGCGCTCGCCGGCGAAAGGCTGACCGCCCCGGCCACGAGCGCCAGCAACATCAGGCAGGTTGTCACGAAGCGGGCTGCGGCAGCGGCGAATTGCGCGCCGACCACCTGCATCCCGTTGGACGTCGCTTCCGGGTTTTCGATCTCTGCGATCATCTGACCTTCTCTTTGACGCACCTTGCCTCGCATATTTCCGGACCTTGCCCGGAGCAACGAAGCAAACCGTTGCAAACACTTTGGGTCGAAACACACCCGAAACTTCAGGAAAACAGGTCAAAGACCCATTTTCGCCTGGAGCTTCTCCGGATCAAGTTCGAAATCCCGCCGTTTTGACCCCACATCCCGGAACACAGGCGTACCACCCCACATTCCGAGTCGCTTCAACTCAAACAGGTTTGTAGCCGGAATCCGTCCCGCCGCAAACCTCATTGGCGGCCCCCGCCGCCGTTCCTGACCCGCCGTTGCAATCGCGCAACGCCCGGCCAATCGCAAGTCATCCCAATACCTTGAGATTCGTCAGGTCGTTCCACGTGGCAAAGAGCATGAGCATCAGCACCAGCGCAAGGCCAATTCTGAAGCTCATCTCCATGACCCGCTCGCTCAACGGCCGCCCGCGCACGGCTTCCACCGCGTAGAACAGCAGGTGCCCACCGTCGAGCATAGGGATCGGAAACAGGTTGAGCAGGCCGATGCTGACCGAAAGGATCGCCGTCAGACTGATCAGCGCGCCGAAACCCACCTGCGCGACATCGCCGGAAATCTGCGCGATGCGGATCGGCCCGCCGAGCTGCGAGGCATCATCGCGCCCGGTGACCATGCCGCCGATGAAGCTCAGCGTCCTGTCGATCACGAACCAGGTTTCCTTGACGCCGCGCCAGGCCGCTTCGGGAAGCGAATAGGTCACCAGCGTCACGTCTGCCTCGTCGGTCTGCCGCGAGATGCCGAGAATGCCGACGCTGTGGGCGTTACCGAAGCGATCCTCGATCTCGCGCAGGTCCGGCGTTGCCGTCACCTCGACGCGTTCGCCTCCACGATCAAGCGCAATCATCAGGTCCTTGCCGGCGCTGCCCGAGACGATGCGCTGCAGGTCGGCAAACGATTCGACATGATGCCCGTCGATCGACACCACCAGGTCGCCAACCATGATGCCGGCGCGCTCGGCGGCGCTTCCCGCCTGTACCGTGTCGACCCGCGCCGGGGTGACATACTGGCCAACGATCGAGAACAGGCCGGTAAAGATGACGATGGCCAGGATGAAATTGGCGATCGGCCCGGCAGCGACGATGGCCGCGCGCTGCGCCAGCGGCTTGCCGTGGAAGCTGACCTTGCGCTCCTCCTCGCCCATCGCCGCAAGCGCTTCACTGTCGGCAGCGCTCGCCGGATTGTCGTCGCCGTGAAAGCGGACGTAGCCGCCCAGCGGAAGAGCGGCGACACGCCAGCGCGTCCCGTGCTTGTCGTTCCAGCCGAACAGCTCGGGCCCGAAACCGATCGAAAAGGCATCGACCTTGACCCCACACCACCTCGCAACGAGGAAGTGGCCGAGTTCGTGAAAGAAAACGACGATGGTCAGAACGAACAGAAACGGCAGGACATAGCCCAGCAGACTGCTGCCCCATGCCGAAATCATCTCAATCACGATGCGATTCTTCCCGTTTTTCCAAAACGCCGGCCCGACTGGCCGACCTGTCTTCCCATGCCTGACTGCAATCCATAAATGGCATTTTTCGGGCTCGTTGCCACCCGCAGCCATCCTCGGTGAAAAACCGGCTCACTCCGCGGCTGCCCGCGACTGTCCAGCCGATTGATGACACTATCAGAATTCGCCCGCCCCGGCGCTGGCCGCCCCCGCGATGGCGCGCCAAACGGCGAACGTGGTTACCGCCGGCCGCCCGCGCTCATGCGCTGCGCCGGCACAACACGGTGGCGCGCGCGGCCGCGATCCGCCGCGCCTGCGCATCGATCTCGAGCGCTTCCTCGAGGCTGGACGGCGCGGCAACGCCTGCTTCGCCCATTGCATCCAGCGTCGCAATGCAAGTATCGACGATATCCGGAAAGGCGATCCTGCCTGCAAGGAATTCCGATACCGCGTATTCGTTGGCCGCATTGACGATGGCCGCCGCGCCGCCATCGCCCGCCAGCATGTCGCGCGCCAGCCGCAACGCCGGAAAGCGCGCCTCGTCGGGCGCCTCGAACGTCAGTTGGCCGAGCGCGGCGAGATCGAGCCGCGCCGCCGGCGTCTCGATGCGCCCCGGCCAGGCCAGCGCCTGCGAAATCGGAATGCGCATGTCCGGCTGCGCCATCTGCGCCACCACCGAACCGTCGCGATAGCGGACCAGCCCATGCACGATGGACTGTGGGTGGACCAGCACCTTCAGCTGCTCCGGCGACACGGCAAACAGGTGGCGCGCCTCGACGAGTTCCAGCGCCTTGTTCATGAGCGTCGCCGAATCGATGGAGATCTTGGCGCCCATCGACCACACCGGATGCGCCAGCGCCTGTTCGCGCGTCACGCGCTTGAGGTCGGGCGTCGGCAGCGCGCGGAAAGGGCCTCCCGACGCCGTGATGATGAGTTCCTCGACGTCCGAGAAATCCGGATTGGCAAGAAATGCGGGGCCGCCCAGCGCCTGCGCCAGCGCGCTGTGTTCGGAATCCACGGAAATGAGCGCCGTCCCGCAACGCCGCGCCTCGCCCATCATCAGCGCCCCGGCACAAACGAGCGTTTCCTTGTTGGCGAGCGCCACGATCCGCTGCGTCCTGATCGCGGCAAGCGTCGGCGCAAGTCCCGCCACGCCGACGATCGCGGCCATCAGGAGATCGACCGGACGTTCGGCCGCTTCGCACAGCGCCTGCGGCCCTGCAGCGACGCTGGTGCCGGTGCCCGCCAGCAACGCCTTGAGCTCGCCAAGACAGGATTCGTCCGCGATGACCGCGTGTCGCGCCCGGTGCAACCGGACAAGCCGTGCCAGGCCTTCCGCATCGCGATGCGCGGTCAGCGTATCGACAGTGAACCGTTCCCCGCCACGTGCGACGAGATCGAGCGTGCTGCTGCCGACCGAACCCGTCGCGCCGAGGACGGTGATGGCGCGCGCGCTCATGATATCGACCATGAAAACGGCGCGAAAACGCGCGGAAGGCCTGCCGCGATCGCCAGCAGCGCGGCAAGGCTGGCAGCGAAGATGATGCTGTCGAGCCGGTCCATGGCGCCACCATGCCCAGGGATGAGCGTCCCGGAGTCCTTCACCCCGTAGTGCCTCTTCATGAAGGATTCGAACAGGTCCCCGAACTGGCCGACCAGCGAAAGCACGATGGCCAGCGCCAGTGCCGCCGAAATGCCAGCACCATAAGTTGCCGCAGCGCCGGCGACCGTCACCACGATCAGGCAGCCGACCGCAGCGGCAACGAGCCCGCTGAAGAAGCCGGCCCAGGTCTTCTTCGGCGAAACGGCCGGCCACAGTTTCGGCCCGCCGATCGCGCGGCCGCCCAGGTACGCACCGATATCGGTGGACCAGACGGCGACCAAAATGAAGATCACAGCCGCAAGCCCGTGCTCCAGGCCGCGCAGGTGAACGAGCCCAAGCGCCGGCAGCCCGGCGTAGAAAACTCCCGCACCGGCCCACACCCGCCGTAGCGGCACGAGCGCGGCCACGATCAGCGCGCCCGCCGCGAGAACCCCGAACGCGAGGCTCGTCCAGTTGACGAAAATCGCCGTCATGGCCAGCCACACCGCGGCCGTGCCGGCGACGACGGCAGGCACGGATTGCGTGACATTGACCATCCGGACCCACTCGCGGATTACGAGTGTCGAGGCGACGGCGACGAACACGGCGAAGGGAAGCTGGCCAGTTAGAAGCGCGCCGATGGAAAGCGGCAGCAGGACGATGGCCGATATCAGCCTCGCCCTGAAATCGCTGGTCTTGCCCGCACCCGCAGGTGCATTTTTGGCTTCAGGCGGGTTGCCGGGCGTTGGCTGCTGCATCCGCCTGCTCCGCTCAGGCCTGCGCCGCGACGCCGCCGAACCGGCGCTGACGGCGCGCGAACTCGCCGAGTGCCGCGTCCAGCGCGGCATCGTCGAAATCCGGCCAGTACACGGGCAGGAACACGAACTCCGAGTAGGCGCACTGCCACAGCATGAAATTCGATATGCGCGCCTCGCCGCTGGTGCGGATCAACAGGTCCGGGTCGGGAAACCCGTGCGTGTCGAGCTGGCTTTCCAGGCACGCTTCGTCGATGTCTTCCGGCCGCATGCGCCCATCGGCCACCGCCTGAGCGATCCGCCGCGCCGCATCGGTGATCTCGCTGCGCCCGCCGTAGTTGAAAGCAATGACGAGTTCCAGGTCCGCATTGTCACGGGTGAGCGTCTCGGCTTCCTGCAGGAGACGCACGATGTCGTCCGGCAGCCCGGTCCGCCGGCCTATCACATGGATGCGCACGCCCGCTTGGTGCAATTCGGCAAGATCCTTGCGGATGAAGCGGCGCAGAAGGGCGAAAAGGTCGGAAATTTCCGCCTCCGGGCGAGACCAGTTTTCGGAACTGAACCCGAACAGCGTGAGATAGCGGATGCCTCGTGTCATTGCCGCGCGCACACACCGGCGCACGGCCTCGACGCCCGCCTTGTGGCCGAACGTCCTCGGCATGCCCCGCTCGGCCGCCCAGCGGCCGTTTCCGTCCATGATGATGGCGACATGGCGCGGCATCTTGCCGGCCTCCGGGACCGCAGCGCGCGTTTCCGCCTCCTCACGCATCGCCCGCCTCCGCCAGCCCGCCCACGTTCAGACCTGGGTGATTTCCTTTTCCTTCACCGCCAGGATCTGGTCGATCTCGCCGACGGCCGCGTCGGTCAGCTTCTGGACCTCGTCGGCGATGTTGCGGCTCTCGTCTTCGCTGATCGCCTTGTCCTTTTCCGCCTTCTTGGCCTCGTCGATGCCATGGCGGCGCACATGGCGCACCGCGACGCGCGCATCTTCCGCGTACTTGTGCGCCACCTTGACGAGTTCCTGACGCCGTTCGGCGTTGAGCTCGGGGATCGGGATGCGCAGCAGCTGCCCCTCGACGACCGGGTTCAGCCCGAGGCTCGATTCGCGGATCGCCTTGTCCACCGCGCCGACCAGACCGCGGTCCCACACCTGCACGTTGATCGTGCGCGCTTCGGGAACGGAAACCGTGCCGACCTGGTTGAGCGGCATCGAGGCGCCGTAGGCATCGACGTGGATGGGATCGAGCAGGCTTGCGGAGGCGCGCCCGGTGCGCAGCCCGCCAAGCTCGCCGCGCAACGACTGCACCGCGCCGTCCATGCGCCGCTTCAGATCAGCCATATCGACCGCTCGGCTCATTGTTCTTCTCCCCGCACTGGCGTTCCGGAATTCACGTCCCTCACCGGAACGAAGCCCCCACTTACCGTTTACCCCGCCGCGGCCTCGTTCCACAAGGTACCCGCTGTGTCTTGCTCACCGACGGTCCAAGCGCCCGTGCCCCGGACACTTGTGTCTGAACACCTGTGTCTGGACATCCGCGTCTAGACACTGACCCGGGTCGAGCGTCCCTTGCCGGCGATGGCATTGGAGATCGCCCCCTCGCCGGCGACCGAGAAGACCACGATCGGCAATGTGTTGTCGCGCGCGATGGCGATCGCGGCTGCGTCCATCACCTGGAGATTGCGCGCCAGCACCTCGTCGTAGGTCAGCGTGTCGTAGCGCACAGCGTCGGCAACCTTCTTGGGATCGGCCGAATAGATGCCATCCACCTGGGTCGCCTTGTAGACCGCGTCGCAATCGGTTTCCGCGGCGCGCAGCACGGCCGCCGTATCGGTGGTGAAATAGGGATTGCCGGTACCGCCGGCGAAGACCACGACCGTCCCGGCGGCCAGATGCGCCACCGCGCGGCGGCGCGCATAGGCCTCGCAGACGGTATCCATCGGGATCGCCGACATGGCGACTGCCGGACAGCCCGCATCGTTGAGCGCACCGGCAAGCGCCAGCGCGTTCATCACCGTGGCCAGCATGCCCATCGAATCGGCGGTGGTGCGGTCGAGCCCGGACGCCGAGGCGGCAAGCCCGCGGAAAATGTTGCCGCCGCCCACCACGATGGCGATCTCGACGCCATCCTGCCGGGCTGCCGCAATGTCGGAAGCAAAACGCGCGACGGTGGCAACGTCGATGCCGTGCCCGGCATTGCCCATCAGCGCCTCGCCGGACAGCTTCAGCAGGACGCGCCTGTCGCGCTTGCCACCGGAAACTGCGTTCATGTCAGGCTCCGTGCCTCCCGCCTTGCCCGCCCGGCCGCCGGGGCCTTGCTCAGGCGCCGGCCGCCGCGGCAACCTCCGCGGCGAAATCGCTTTCTTCCTTCTCGACGCCCTCGCCGAGCACGAAGCGCTCGAAGGCGACGATCTTGATCGGCGCGCCGACATTCGCCTCGGCTGCCTTCGCAGCCTTCTCGACGGTGACGTCCGGGTCGATCACGAAGGGCTGCGACAGCAGCACGACTTCCTCGTAGAACTTGCGGATGCGGCCCTCGACCATCTTCTCGATGATGTTTTCGGGCTTGCCGGACTCGCGCGCCTGCTCGATCAGCACCGCGCGCTCGCGTTCGACGACCTGCGGGTCGAGTTCGGCTGCGCTAACGGCCAGCGGCGCAGTCGCCGCGACATGCATTGCGACCTGCTTGCCGAACGCCTTCAGCGCCTCGGCATCGCCGGTGGATTCAAGCGCGACGAGCACGCCCATGCGGCCAAGGCTGGGGGCTGCTGCACTGTGCACGTAGGTGGCAACCGCACCCTGCCCGACCTTCAGCCCGGCCGCACGGCGCAGGTTCATGTTCTCGCCAATCTGCGCGACCATCTCGGTGACGTGGTCGGCAACGGACTTGCCGGCACCGGGGAAAGCCGCGGCCGCGGTCTTGTCGAGATCGCCGCCATTGGCCAGCGACACTTCGGCGATCTTGCGCACCATGTCCTGGAACTGGTCGTTGCGGGCAACAAAGTCGGTCTCCGAGTTGACCTCGACGACGGCTGCCGCACCGGGACCTTCCGCAACGCCGACGAGCCCTTCGGCAGCCACGCGGCCGGCCTTCTTGGCGGCCTTCGCCAGCCCCTTCGCGCGCAGCCAGTCGATCGCGGCTTCCATGTCGCCGCCGGTCTCCGTCAGCGCCGCCTTGCAATCCATCATGCCCGCCGCGGTCTTGTCGCGGAGTTCCTTCACCATCGCTGCGCTGATGTTGGCCATGTCATTGTCTCCGAATAGCATCTTGTTGCCGGACCGGCGGGTCTTGCCCGCCGGTTGCCCTGCATTGGCAGCAGCCCGCGATCACCGCGGGCCGACACCGTCGAAATCATCCGCCCAAACGCACCTGCACATCCCGTCTCGGGACGCGCCGGCATCGGGCGGCACTTGCGTCAGGCAGCGCCTTCGAGGAACTTGCGTGCCTCGTCGCGCCAGGCGTCGAGCTTGATGCGGCCCTTGGCGCCGATCTGTTCCTCGATGGCCTCGCCTTCGGCCTCGCCCATCGCCGCGATCTGCCAGAAATGGAAGACGCCGGCCTCGTTCAGCTTCTGCTCGAGCGTCGGCCCAAGCCCCGTGATGCGCGTCAGCTCGTCCGGCGCGCCGCGCGGAGCCTCGAGGCGCTCGAAGGCCATCTCCGGAACCTCTTCGATGGCGCCGGCCTCGGTGGACACGGTCGTGGGCGCCGCTTCAGGGGCGATCGTCGGCTCTGCTACCGGCTCGACGGAGGCACCCAGGTCGATGCCGGCCGACGACTGGCCGCGCGAGATGCCGTCGATGGCGGCACGCGCGATCAGGTCGCAATACAGCGAAATCGCCCGGCCCGCATCGTCGTTGCCCGGAATCGGGAAATCGATGCCGGCAGGGCTGCAGTTGGAATCGAGCACGGCGACGACCGGGATGTTCAGCCGCTTGGCTTCCTTGATCGCGATGGCTTCCTTGTTGGTGTCGATGACGAACAGCAGGTCGGGCAGCCCGCCCATGTCCTTGATGCCGCCCAGCGCGCGCTCCAGGTTGTCGCGCTCGCGCGTCATCTTCAGGCGCTCTTTTTTCGTCATGCCCTGCGCTTCGCCGCCAAGCAGGTCCTCGAGCTTGCGCAGCCGCTGGATCGAATTGGAGATCGTCTTCCAGTTGGTCAGCGTGCCGCCGAGCCAGCGGGCATTCATGAAGTACTGCGCGGAACGGCGCGCGGAATCGGCGATCGCATCGGCCGCCTGGCGCTTGGTGCCGACGAATAGCACGCGCCCACCGGCGGCAACGGTGTCCGACACCTGCTTCAGCGCCTGGTGCAGCAGCGGAACCGTCTGCGACAGGTCGATGATGTGGATGTTGTTGCGCTCGCCGTAGATGTACGGCGCCATGCGCGGATTCCAGCGGTGAGTCTGATGGCCGAAGTGAACGCCGGCTTCCAGCAGCTGGCGCATCGAAAAATCTGGCAGAGCCATGGCTCTTATGTCTCCTTGTCCGGTTGAACCCCTGCGGAGATGACCTCGCCGCGCGCTGGCGGGAGGCACCGGAAGGTGGCAGCAGGGCTGTCTGTCTGCTGCGACCAAGAACTCCGCATGCGGAATGCGAGGCCTTATACGGATGCTGCGCCGCGAAAGCAAGCCGCATCGCGCACCGTTCCGGGCCTGCCCCAATCGCTACTGGTAGACCGCCTCGTCGACGCCCGGAATGGCCTTGATGGCGGCCGCCAGCTGCGGCGTCACCGCATAGCGGCTGCCGAGCCGCATCTGCACTTCCTGTTCGCCGTCCAGGCGAAGGAACAGGCTCACCTCGCCGTCCCCCTTCGCGGTAAGCCGGGTGCGGATGCTGTCGAGCGCCCCCGCGTCGGCGACGTGGATGTGCAACGTATGGCTCAGCCGCGCCGCGACATCTTCAAGGCTCTTCAGGTCCTGGATGCGGTAGCGCGGCATGTCGCCGCCCCGGTCGACGACGACGTTGGCGATCACCGGCGTGCCGATCTCCGTCAGGTGCGCCCATGCCCCCAGCGCCTCGGAAAACGCCACGCACTCCACCTGCCCGCTGGGGTCGGACAGCCCGATCACCGCCAGCCGCCCCCCGTTGCGCGTGCGCCGGATCTGCTTGGCAACGACGATGCCGGCGATGCGCGCCGCCGCCGTGCCCGCCTGCGCGCCCGCCTCGAACTCGCGCACCGACGTCACCGCCTGCCGCGTCAGCACCGGACCGTAGGCGTCGAGCGGGTGGCCTGTCAGGAACGATCCGATCGCCTCGTACTCGCGGCTCAACCGTTCCGCCGGCAGCCAGTCAACCAGCCCGGCATGCGGCAGGTCGTCCTCGCGCGCTTCGCCGAAGAGATCGTTCTGGCCGCCGACGCGGCCTTCTTCCGAACGCGCGGAGATCGCCATGATCGCCTCCGCGCAGGCGAACACGCGCGCCCGGTTCACCTCGATGCAGTCGAACGCACCGGCAGCCGCCAGGCTCTCCAGCGCGCGCTTGTTGACGAAACGCGGCGAAATCCGCCGTGCGAAATCCGCAAGGCTCGCGAACGCCCTGTCGCCGCGCGCTTCCACGATATGCTCGACAGCCTGCCGGCCGACGTTGCGGATGGCGGTGAGCGCGTAATGGATGCGGTTCTCGCCGTCGATGGTGAAATCGGCCGCCGACGCATTGATCGATGGCGGCAGCACCGTCACGCCGATGCGCGCGGCCTCACGCCGGAAGTCGTTGAGCTTCGCCGTGTTGCCGACATCCACCGTCATCGAGGCGGCGAGGAAGGCAACCGGGTGGTTCGCCTTCAGCCAGGCGGTCTGGTAGGCGACCAGCGCATAGGCCGCCGCGTGCGACTTGTTGAAACCGTAGTCGGCGAACTTTGCCAGCAGGTCGAAGATCTGCTGCGCCTTCGCCTTGTCGACGCCGCGCTCGAGCGCCCCGTCGACGAAGCGCGGGCGCTGCTTGGCCATTTCCGAGGCGATCTTCTTGCCCATGGCGCGGCGCAGCAGATCGGCTTCGCCGAGGCTGTAGCCGGCCAGTTCCTGGGCGATCTGCATCACCTGTTCCTGGTAGACGATGACGCCGAAGGTCTCCTCCAGGAACGGCTTGATGAGCGGGTGGATGTAGTCGGGCTCCTCGCGCCCGTGCTTTCGGTCGTTGTAGGTCGGGATGTTGTCCATGGGGCCGGGGCGATACAGCGCCACCAGCGCGATGATGTCGGTGAAGCGGTCCGGCTTCATGCCCATGATCGCGCTGCGCATGCCGCCCGATTCCAGCTGGAAAACCCCGACGGTGTCGCCGTGCGAGAGCATGTCGTAGGTTGCCGCGTCGTCGAGCGGCAGCGCGGAGATATCGACCTCCACGCCCTGCTGGCGCATCAGCCTCACCGCGACGTCGATGATCGTCAGCGTCTTCAGCCCGAGGAAGTCGAACTTCACCAGCCCCGCCGGCTCCACCCATTTCATGTTGAACTGCGTCGCCGGCATAGGCGAGCGCGGGTCCTTGTAGAGCGGCACCAGCTCGGTCAGCGGCCGGTCGCCGATGACAATGCCGGCTGCGTGCGTCGAGGCATGCCGGTACAGCCCTTCGAGCCGCAGCGCGATGTCGAGAAGCCGCGCGATCGTCGGGTCCTCGTCGCGCGCCTCGCGCAACTTGTCCTCGCTCTCGATCGCCTGCTTCAGCGTCACCGGGTTTGCCGGGTTGGCCGGGATCAGCTTCGACAACCGGTCGGCCTGGCCGTAGGGGACGCCCAGCACGCGCGCCACGTCGCGCACCACCGCGCGCGCCTGCAGCGTTCCGAACGTGATGATCTGCGCCACCTGGTCGGCGCCGTAGCGCTCGCGCACGTAGGCGATGACGTCGTCGCGCCCGGTCGGGCAGAAGTCGATGTCGAAGTCGGGCATCGACACGCGTTCGGGGTTGAGGAAGCGCTCGAACAGCAGGTCGAAGCGCATCGGGTCGAGATCGGTGATGGTCAGCGACCAGGCGACCAGCGAACCGGCGCCCGACCCGCGGCCCGGCCCCACCGGGATATCGTGTTCCTTGGCCCAGCGGATGAAGTCGGCGACGATCAGGAAATAGCCGGGGAACTTCATGCCCTCGATGACGCCGAGTTCGAATTCGAGGCGCTCGGCATAGTCCTCGCGGGAATAGCCATCGGCCAGGCCGTGCGCTTCAAGCCGTACCTCCAGCCCGTCGCGCGCGAGCCGGCGCAATTCGCCTGCCTCGTCGACGCCTTCGCTCGCATCCGCACCTGCCGGAGTGTAGCGCGGCAGGATCGGCGGATGCGTCACCGGCCGGAAGGCACAGCGGCGCGCGATCTCGACCGTGTTGTCGAGGGCTTCGGGCAGGTCGGCGAACAGCTCCGCCATCGCCTGCATCGGCTTGAAATGAAAGTCCGGAGTGAGCTTCGGGCGCTCGGTATCCGCCATCATGCGCCCCTGCGCGATGCACAGCAGGGCATCATGGGCGGTATAGTCATCACGCTCGGCGAAATAGGTGTCGTTCGTCGCGACGATCGGCAGGCCGAGGTCGTAGGCCAGATCCACCATCGCCGCCTCGCACTCACGCTCGGCCGCAAGCCCGTGGCGCTGCACCTCGACATAGAGCCGGTCGCCGAACTGACGCGCAAGGCCTGCAAGCCGCGCCCGCGCGGCCCCCTCCTGTCCCGCGCACAGCAATGCACCGAGCGGACCGCCCGCCCCGCCCGTCAACGCGATGAGGCCGTCGGCATGCGCGCCCAGCACGTCTTCCCCGACGTGCGGCGTCTCCTGCGCATCGGTGTCGAGAAATGCGCGCGAGGACAGCGCCATCAGGTTGCCGTAGCCGGCCTCGTTGCCGGCCAGCAGCGCAACCGGACGGATCGCCTTGCCGGTGGCGTCCGCGCCCCCGCGCCCCACGTCCTCGCGGAACGCCACGCCGAGCGTCAACCCGATGATCGGCTGCAGGCCGGCCGCCGCCGCCCTTTCGGAAAACTCCAGCGCCCCGCACAGCATGTGCCGGTCTGTCAGCGCCAGCGCCGGCATGCGGTCGCGTACCGCGAGGTCGATCAGCTTGGGAACCTTGATCGCGCCTTCCAGCAGCGAATAGGCCGAACGCGCGCGCAGGTGGATGAATGGTGGCGACATGCGCTGCGACCCAAGCCCTCGTAACCGATCGAAAACCGGACCGTCAGGTTCGTCCGCCCTGCCCGGCCCGTCATGCGCCGAGCCTAGTGGATTCGCTTACTCCCCATCCAGCCCGCCGGCGAAAAACGTACGGCGCCTGTGGGTATGTCCATTCAGATGCCGGTCAGCGACAGGTATCCGCCCCAGGTCAGGGTCGTCACCGCGAAGGCGACCAGCGCCACGAAGGCCGCGCCGTCCTCAAGCGTCAGTCCGCAGATCGCCTCGCGCATACTCGTCACTCCCCTGCTCGAAACATCCATGATCTATATGTTCATGTTTTGTTCTTTTTGTCAACAGCCAGCCCGACGCAAGAAAGTCGCTGAAAATCAGATTCTTGCGAGAATGCGCCACAGCCGGATGGCGATCCAGCCGGTGAGGATCACGCCGACAAGCCACAGCAGGACGATTGTAAGCGTCGCCGCGATGCCGCCGGGCGCATCGACGACTTCCTCGGCCGCGCGCCGGTGCTCGTCCATCACCTCGTCCGGGATTAGCTTCAGTGCCAGCCAGATGCCGAGCGGCACGATGAGGAGATCGTCGAGCTGGCCGAGCACCGGGATGAAATCCGGAATGAGATCGATCGGCGACAGTGCGTAGATTGCGACCGCGATGGCGATGAAGCGCGCCGCACGCGGCGTGCGCGGATCGCGCGCGGCAAGATAGAGTGCCGTTGCATCGCGGCGAAGCCTCCCGGCCCAGCTCCGCAACCGGCCGCTCATCGCCCCCTCGCCGCGGCGTTCGTCATATCCCTAGATCTCCATCAGCTTGCCGTCTTCCAGCGTCACGCGCCGGTCCATGCGCGCGGCAAGTTCCAGGTTGTGCGTGGCGATCAGCGCCGAAAGTCCCGACGCGCGCACCAGCCGCAGCAACATCTCGAACACCCTGTCGGCTGTATGCGGATCGAGGTTGCCGGTCGGCTCGTCCGCCAGCAGAAGCCGCGGCGCATTGGCGACGGCGCGCGCGATCGCGACGCGCTGTTGCTCGCCGCCCGACAGCTCCGCCGGGCGATGTTCCAGACGCTCGCCAAGGCCGAGGTAGCCGAGCACCTCGCCCGCCCGCTTGCGCGCCTCGCGGCGCCCGCGCCCGGCGATCAGCTGCGGGATGACGACGTTCTCCAGCGCCGAGAACTCCGGCAGCAGGTTGTGGAACTGGTAGATGAAACCGAGGTCGCGGCGGCGCACGCCCGTGCGTTCGTCATCGCCGAGCCTGCCGCACTCGCGCCCGTTGACGACCAACGAGCCGGCGTTCGGCTTTTCGAGTAGACCCGCGATGTGCAGCAGCGTCGACTTGCCGGCGCCCGATGGTCCGACCAGCGCGACGATCTCGCCGCTGCCGATGGCAAGATCGAGGCCCTTCAGAACATCCAGCCGCCCGGCCCCGGTCTTGTAGCCGTGGCGCACGCCCGACATGACCAGCGCCATCGTGGTGTTTCTCGCATCCATCGCGCCTGCCCGGTCCCTCATTCGTAGCGCAGCGCCTCGACGGGATCGAGCCGCGCCGCGCGCCACGCCGGATAGAGCGTGGCCAGGAACGACAGCAGCAGCGATATCGAGACAACGGCGATGACGTCGACGGGCGCCATTTCCGCCGGCAGTTGCGACAGGTAGTAGAACTCCGGCGAGAACAGCTCGGTTCCCGTCAGCCGCGCGGTGAACTGGCGGATCGATTCGATGTTCAGGCACACCAGCACGCCGAGCAGGAAGCCGGCGAGCGTGCCCAGCGTGCCGATCGAGGCCCCCGTCATGAAGAACACCCGCATGATCGCGCCGCGCGTCGCCCCCATGGTGCGCAGCACGGCGATGTCGCGCCCCTTGTCCTTCACCAGCATGATCAGGCCCGACACGATGTTAAGCGCGGCGACCAGCACGATCAGCGTCAGGATCAGGAACATCACGTTGCGCTCGACCTCGAGCGCGGAGAAGAACGACCGGTTGCGCTGCCGCCAGTCGGAAATGTAGACCTGCCGGTCAATCGCCGCAGTGACGCCGATGCGATAGCTGTCGATGCTGTCGGGATCGGTCACGAAGACCTCGATTCCCGTCGCCAGCCCCTCCTGGTTGAAGTAGAGCTGCGCCTCGCCGATGGGCATGAAGACGAAGGCGAGATCGTATTCCGACATGCCGATCTCGAAGATCGCCGTGACCGGATAGGATTTCACCCGCGGCGTCGTGCCGAACGGCGTCACGGTGCCGCGTGGCGAAACCAGCGTCAGCTTGTCGCCGACTGAAAGCCCCAGTTGCTGCGCCAGCCGGGTGCCGATCGCCAGCCCCTCGGCGGTATCGAACCCGTCGAGCGTTCCCTGGCGGATGTTGGTGGCGACTGCCTTCAGGCCCTTCAGGCTCGCCTCGCTCAGGCCGCGCACCACCACGCCGGTGTTCTGCGTCTGCGTGGACGCAAGCGCCTGGCCATCGACGAAGGGCATGACGTGCCGTACCCCGTCGACCGCGGCGATGCGTCGCGCCACCTCGTCGTAATCGTCGAGCACGCGGTCGATCGGCTGCACCACCATGTGCCCGTTCATGCCGAGGATCTTGGTCAGCAGTTCGCTGCGGAAGCCGTTCATCACCGCCATGACGATGATCAGCGTCGCAACCCCGAGCATGATCCCGAGGAACGAAAACCCGGCAATGACCGAAATGAAGCCTTCCTTGCGCCGCGCCCTGAGATAGCGCCCCGCCAGCATCCGCTCGAAGGTGCCGAACGCCATCGCCGGGCCGACAGCGGGCGGCTTGCGGATGACCGCCTGCTCGAGCATCTGATCGGCCATGTCAACGGTTCCCGGTTACCAGCCCTGCAACAGGCGTTCAGACCGCAAAGGCCTGCTTTGCCGCCTTCACCATCCCCTCAACCTCGGCGGCTGCCGTATCGAGCGGGATGGACTTGCGTTCTCCGCCGGCACGGGTCTTCACCTCGATTGTGTTCTCCGCAAGGCCCTTCGGCCCGACCACCACCTGAACGGGAAGGCCGATCAGGTCCATGTTGGCGAATTTCGCCCCGGCGCGCGCGTCGGTGTCGTCGTAGAGCACCTCGACGCCGGCTGCCTCCAGCGCCGCGTAGAGCGCTTCACAGGCCGCACCGGTTCCCGCGTCGTCGGCGCGCAGGTTGATCAGCCCGACATCGAACGGCGCGATCGGCGCCGGCCAGATGATGCCGCCATCGTCGTGGCTCGCCTCGATGATCGCAGCGGCCAGCCGCGACGGGCCGATGCCGTAGGACCCCATGTGGACGGGGCGTTCCTCGCCGTCCGGCCCTGCCACCTTGGCCCCCATAGGCTCGGAGTACTTGGTGCCGAAATAGAAGATGTGGCCGACCTCGATGCCGCGCGCGCTGACCCGCCGGTCTTCCGGCACGCTTGCCTCGAAACGCCCATCCTCGTGCATTTCCGACGTCGCCGCGTAGAACGACAGCCACTCTTCGACGAGCGGGTTCAGGTCCGAACCGAAATCGACGTCGATCGGCGGCGTCGGCAGGCCGAGCAACTGCCTGTCGCAGAACACCTCGCTTTCGCCGGTGTCGGCGAGGATGATGAACTCGTGGCTCATGTCGCCGCCGATGGGCCCGCTTTCGGCCTTCATCGGGATCGCGGTGAGCCCCAGCCGCTTGAAGGTGCGCAGGTAGGCGACGAACATCCGGTTGTAGGAATGGCGCGCGCTATCCTTGTCGAGGTCGAAGGAATAGGCGTCCTTCATCAGGAATTCGCGGCTGCGCATGACGCCGAATCGCGGCCGTACCTCGTCGCGGAACTTCCACTGGATGTGGTACAGGTTCAGCGGCAGGTCACGGTACGACTTGACGCTGGCGCGGAAGATCTCGGTGATCATCTCCTCGTTGGTCGGCCCGAACAGCATGTCGCGCTCGTGCCGGTCCTGGATGCGCAGCATCTCCTTGCCGTAGTCGTCGTAGCGCCCGCTCTCGCGCCAAAGGTCCGCCGACTGGATGGTCGGCATCAGCAGCTCGATGGCGCCCGCCCGGTCCTGTTCCTCGCGCACGACCTGCTCGATCTTGCGCAGCACCCGCAAGCCGAGCGGCATCCAGGCGTAGATGCCGGCGCTTTCCTGGCGGATCAGGCCGGCGCGCAGCATCAGTCGATGCGATACGATTTCCGCTTCTGCGGGCGTCTCACGGAGCGTGGGCAGGAAATAGTTGGAGAGTCTCATCGGGAATCCGAACATGTCGAGAATGGCGCCAGTCCCGGCAGACAAAGCCGAACCGGAAGAAAAAGACAAGACCCACCCCTGCGCGCTTGAAAAAGCGGCGCTTGAAGGTATCATGGCCGCATAAGAACAGACGGCTGGCAGCGGTTCTTGCTGCACGCGCAATGGAGAGCGGTCCAAGTCTCGGGAGGAGACGTTTTCTGACAAGTGCCCGAATGGGCAAGTGCAGGCAGCTAACGGGCAACGGGCTGCTGAACAGGTCCGCAATTTACGACATAACTGGTTGAACAAGCGGCAAGGCGCTCGCGCCTTGCTTTTTTTTGCGCACCTTCCCGAGGGCCAGGCGGCGGGGTTCGCGGATCGCCGTGCCCTCAGAGCGTGTTCGGTCTCCTGAAAAGCGGAATGTCGTCGAGGCCGATCCAGCCGCTCGTCAGCAGGAAATAGACGCCGGCAAAGATGATGGCGGAAATCACCGTGGTGATCGCCACGGTGCGAAAGAACGCAAACCGCGCCGGTGCGCTTTCGGGGCTGCCTGGCACCACCTCGCCGGCCTCGGCCTGCGTGCGCACACCAAACGGCAATACCGCGAACAGCGTCAGCCACCAGACGATGAAATAGATCGCAAGCGCGCTTGTGAAACTCATTGCCGGTGCCTCACGCCTGTTCGAGTTCGACCAGCGTACCGCAGAAGTCCTTCGGGTGCAGGAACAGCACCGGCTTGCCGTGCGCACCGATCTTCGGATCGCCGGTTCCAAGCACCCGCGCGCCGCGTTCCAAGAGCCGGTCGCGTGCAGCGATGATATCGTCGACTTCGTAGCAGATGTGATGGATGCCGCCGTCGGCGTTGCGTTCAAGGAACTTGTCGATCGGGGAATGATCGCCCAGCGGTTCGAGCAGCTCGATCTTGGTGTTGGGCAGCGTGATGAAGACGGTGTTCACCCCGTGCTCGGGTTGCGGCACGACGTCGGACACCTGCGCGCCAAGCACGTCGCGATAGACCGCCGATGCCTTCGCGATATCGCGCACCGCGATGGCCACGTGGTTGAGACGTCCGATCATGCCACTTCCTCTCCTGTCGGTTCGCTATAGTTCGATGACGAAGACCTGTACACGCGGCTTCTTGCCCCAGTGAATTTCGACCTGGCGGCGCACCGCGCGGCGAACCGATTCGCGCACCTCCTCGGCGCGCCGGCGGCGCGCCCTCGGCAGGGCGGAAACGACCTCCTCCACCGTGTCGAGGATGAGATCGGCTATGTCGACATCATCGATGCCGGTTTCGGGAACGCCAGCCAGCTCGACTTCGATGTCGGCACCGATTTCGCCCGTCTGGTCGAGGCCGAACGCAACCGACACCAGGCCCGCGAACGCCAGCCGCCGACGCTCCTTCAGCGCCTCGTTCTCCTCGCCGACGATGACCTTGCCATCGCGCAAGATGCGGCCCGAGCGCACCTCGTCGATCTTCGCAGCCGGCCCCGGCGCAAGGCGGATCATGTCGCCGTTGAAGCAGGTCACCACCTCGCCGACGCCGTTCCTGCGCGCCAGCTCGGCGTTGGCGGCAAGATGCATCGCCTCGCCGTGCACCGGCACGGCCACTTGCGGCGACAGCCACTCGTACATTTGCTCCAGTTCGCCACGGCGCGGATGCCCGGACACATGCACCAGGCCGTCGCGATCGGTGATCACCTCGATGCCGTCGCGCACCAGCCCGTTGAGCACAATGCCAATGCCGCGCTCGTTGCCGGGAATCATGCGCGCCGAATAGATCACCTGGTCGCCGGGCGACAGTTCGATGGTCGGATGCTTGCCGGCCGCGATTCGCGTCAGGGCAGCGCGCGGCTCGCCCTGGCTGCCGGTGCACAGCAGCAGCGTCTTGTCGCGCGGCAGGTATCCGAACTGGCTGTCGTCGAGGAACGCCGGCAGACCGTCCAGCATGCCCAGCTCGCGCCCCACCGAAATGACGCGCTGCATGGCGCGCCCGACGACGATGACATGGCGGTCGGCGGCGACGGCGGCTTCCGCGACTGAGCGGATGCGCGCCAGGTTGGAGGCAAAGCAGGTCACCGCGACCCGGTTCGGCGCTGCCGCGATCAATTCGCGCAACGTCGCCGCCACCTCGCTTTCCGACGGCGATACGCCCTCGCGAAGCGCATTCGTCGAATCGCAGATCAGCGCGCGGCACCCCGCCGCCCCGATGGCCCTGAAGCGCGCCTCGTCGATCGGCCCGCCGATCACCGGGTCGGGATCGATCTTCCAGTCTCCGGAATGCACGATCGTGCCCAGCGGCGTGGTGATCGCGAGCGCGTTCGGCTCGGGGATCGAGTGGGCGACCGTGACGAACTCGACGCTGAACGGACCGGCCTCGAACCTGCCGCCGGGCGGGACGACCTTGACCGGCACCTGGCGTGTCCCGCTCTCCCCCGCGATCTTGGCTTCCAGCAGCGCCGCGGTGAAGGCGGTCGCATGGACCGGCACCTTGAACCGCGGCCACAGGTCCGGCAGCGCGCCGAAATGGTCCTCGTGCGCATGCGTCAGCACGATTGCCTCGAGCGAACCGCGTTCCTCCTCGATGAAGGAGGTGTCGGCCATGAGGACATCGACGCCGGGCATCGATGCCGCGTCGGCAAAACCGATGCCGCAGTCGACCATCAGCCAGCGCCGGTCGTGCGCCGGTCCATAGCCGTAGAGCGCCAGGTTCATGCCGATCTCGCCGACCCCGCCCAGCGGCACGAAAACCAGTTCGTCAGTCATGCGACCCCGCTCCGCTCGGCGCCGGAAAGAACACGTCCCCGGCCGAAATTCGTGTCATCTCGCCGTCCGGCAATTCCAGCAGCAGCCGGCCATTGTCATCCAGCCCGCTGAAGATCCCCGTCAGCGTCCGCTCCGCAAGCCGCACCGCGATCGGCGCGCCGAGCCCGCGTGCGCGCGCAACCCAGGCATCGCGGATGGCTGCCATGCCCCCGCCCGCCCAGTGCTCGTCCCACCGCGCGAAAGCGCCCGCAAGCGCCTCGAACAGCGTCTCTGGAGCAAGCGGGACGCCAAGCGCCGAGAAATCCGTCGATGGATAGTCCGTGGCATCGGGATGGTGCGCGCAGTTGACCCCCCAGCCGATGACAAGCACAGGCCGGCCCGCCGCGTCGGCTTCGCTCTCCAGCAGGATGCCGGCGACCTTCCCCGCGTCGCATACAAGGTCGTTCGGCCATTTCAACTGAACCCGCCCGGCCAGTTGCGGCGCAACCTCGACAGCCGCATCATGCAGGGCGATCGCGGCAACAAGCGCATAGCCGCCGAGATCGCTTACGGCGCGGTCAGGCCGTAGCAGGAGGCTGGCATAGAGGTTGCCCGGCTCGGAGACCCACAGGCGCGCGCGCCGTCCGCGCCCCCGCGTCTGCTCGCCCCCGACGATCCACAGGCCCCCGGCGGCACCTGCGCTTGCCTGGCGCCTGGCTTCGGCGTTGGTGGAATCGATGCTTTCGAAGCGGATGACGCGCATCGCCTCGCTCCTGCGCGATCGCGTGCTGCCGATGCTGCCGTGCGGCCTCAGAACAGCGCCTTGGCGGCTTCGGCGGCCATCGAGACGAGCGGCGCTGGATAGATCGAGAACAGCACCACGACGACACCGCTGATGCCCAGAACAGTCGAAAGCTCACCCGACATCCTGTCGAAGGCCGGCGCCGGTTCGTCGAAATACATGATCTTGATGACGCGCAGGTAGTAGTAGGCACCCACGACACTCGCCAGCACGCCGATCACCGCAAGCGCGTAGAGGCCGGCCTCCACCGCAGCGTTGAATACGAACCACTTGGCGAAAAAGCCGGCCAGCGGCGGGATGCCTGCCAGCGAGAACAGCAGCATAGCCAGCACGAAGGCCATCAGCGGATTGCTGCGCGACAGGCCGGCGAGATCGTCGATCTCCTCGACCGCCGCATCGCCGCGCCGCATGGCAAGGATGCAGGTGAAGGCGCCGAGCGTCATGGCCACATAAAGCGCCATGTAGATGATGACGCCCTTCACGCCGCCCTCGCTGCCGGCGGCAAGCCCGACCAGCGCGTAGCCCATGTGGCCGATCGACGAATAGGCCATCAGCCGCTTGATGTTGCGCTGGCCGATCGCCGCGAACGCGCCCAGCACCATCGACGCGATCGCCACGAACACGATGATCTGCTGCCACTCCGGCGTCATCGTCGGGAAACCGGAAATCAGCACGCGAACGAACAGCGCCATCGCTGCGACCTTTGGTGCAGCCGCGAAGAAGGCGGCGACCGGCGTCGGCGCGCCCTCGTAGACGTCCGGCGTCCACATGTGGAACGGCACCGCCGACACCTTGAACGCGAGCCCCGCGATCAGGAACACCAGCCCGAAGACGAGCCCCACGGAGGCGCCCTCGTGCCCGGCCATGGTGGCGATCTGCGCCAGATTGATGGTTCCGGTGAAGCCGTAGATCAGCGAGCTGCCATAGAGCAGCATGCCCGACGACAGCGCACCAAGCGCGAAATACTTCAGGCCGGCTTCCGTCGAGCGCGTCGAATCGCGCTGGATCGAGGCCAGCACGTACAGCGACAGGCTCTGCAGTTCGAGACCCAGGTAGAGCGCGATCAGATCGCCCGCCGACGCCATGATGAGCATGCCGAGCGTCGCCAGCACGATCAGCACCGGGTACTCGAACCGGTCCATGTTCGCCGACCGCATCCAGTCGATCGACATGATCAGCGCCACGCCCGAGCCGATCAGGATCAGCGTCTTCATGAAGCGGGAAAACCCGTCGATGATGATGCTGCCGCCAAACAGCTCCGTGTCCCCCACATGCATCAGGTTCACGAGCGCGGCAGCGGTGATGATCATCGCGATGGCCCCGCCGGTGACGATACCGAGCCCGCCGTCGGACCGGAAGGCGCCGATCATCAGCAGCACCATCGCGCCGATCGCGAGCAGCAGCTCCGGGCTCATGATGATGAGCATGTCCTGGGTAATGACGGTGCTAGACATCGTGTCGATCCGTTCTCGTGTAAATCACTGCGCCGCGACGGCCGCCGTCTGCACGGCCGCTTGCGCCGCCGCCAGTGCATCCTGATAGCCCTGCGCCAGATGCTCGACCGAAACCGCCGTCACATCCAGGATCGGGCCGGGATATACGCCGAACAGGATGGTCAGCAGCACCAGCGGCGCCAGGATCGCGATCTCTCGCCTGTCGACGTCGAGGATCGCCTTCAGGCTATCCTTGTCGAGTTCGCCGAAGATCACGCGCCGGTACAGCCACAGCGCATAGCCAGCCGACAGGATCACGCCGAATGTCGCGAAGAAGGCGACCCAGGTGTTGGCCTCGAAGGCGGCAAGCAACGTCAGGAACTCGCCGACGAAGCCGCTCGTGCCGGGCAGCCCGACGTTGGCCATGGTGAACACCATGAAGGCCGCCGCATAGAGCGGCATCCGGTTGACCAGACCGCCATAGGCCGCGATCTCGCGCGTGTGCATGCGGTCGTAGACGACGCCCACGCACAGGAACAGCGCGCCCGAAACGATGCCGTGCGACAGCATCTGGAACAGACCGCCGTGGATTCCCTGCATCGTACCGGTGAAGATGCCCATCGTCACGAAGCCCATATGCGCGACCGAGGAATAGGCGATCAGCTTCTTGATGTCTTCCTGCATCATGGCCACCAGCGAGGTGTAGATGATGGCGATCACGCTGAGCGAAAAGACCAGCGGCGCGAACATGTCGGAGGCAAGCGGGAACATCGGCAGCGAGAAGCGCAGGAAGCCGTAGCCGCCCATCTTCAGCAGGATGGCGGCCAGGATCACCGATCCCGCCGTCGGCGCTTCCACGTGCGCGTCAGGCAGCCAGGTGTGCACCGGCCACATCGGCATCTTCACCGCAAACGAGGCGAAGAACGCAAGCCACAGCCAGGTCTGCATGCCGGCTGGGAACCCGTGGTCGAGCAGTTCGACGATGTTCGTCGTGCCGGCTTCCCAGTACATCGCCATCATGGCGACCAGCATCAGCACCGATCCCAGCAGCGTGTAGAGGAAGAACTTGTAGCTGGCGTAGACCCGCCGCTTGCCGCCCCACACGCCGATGATCAGGAACATCGGGATCAGGCCCCCCTCGAAGAACAGGTAGAACAGCACCAGGTCGAGCGCGCAGAAGACGCCGATCATCAGCGTTTCCAGCACCAGGAAGGCGATGATGTATTCCTTCACGCGGCTCGTCACCGAGACCCAGCTCGCCAGGATGCAGAATGGCATCAGGAAGGTGGTCAGGATCACGAACAGCATCGAGATGCCGTCGACGCCCATGCGGTAGGCGATTGCGCCGCCGAGCCAGGGCATTTCCTCGACGAACTGGAAGTCTTTGCTGGCGGGGTCGAAATAGACCCAGATCAGCAGCGACAGCGCAAACGTGATCAGCGTCGCCCAAAGTGCGACGAACCGAGCGTTGCGCCGCGCGACCTCGTCGTCGCCGCGGATCAGCGCGACGAAGACCGCGCCAACCAGCGGCAGGAAGGTGATAACGGAGAGGATCGGCCAGCCGGACATCAGTGCGCGCTCCCCGCGAACATGTACCAGGTGATGAGCGCAGCGACGCCGATGAGCATCGCGAACGCATAGTGATAGAGGTAACCGCTCTGCAGCCGCACGACGCGGGCGGTGACATCGGCGACACGCGCCGCGATGCCATCGGGCCCGAAGCCGTCGATGACCATGCCGTCGCCGCGCTTCCACAGGAAGCGCCCGAGCCATTTCGCCGGCCGCACGAAGAGCACGTCGTAGATCTCGTCGAAGTACCACTTGTTGAGCAGGAAGCGGTACAGCAGCTCGTGGCGCGCCGCCAGCGAACCCGGCAGCGACGGCTTGGCGATGTAGAAGATGTAGGACATCACGAAGCCGAGGATCATCGCCACCATCGGCGAGTAGATGACCCATGCCGGCACGTGGTGCAAGGCTTCCATGATCTCGTTGCCCTCGGCCATGAAGACCGCGCCATGCCAGAAGTGCTCGTGGTCGTGGCCGATGAAGTAGTCCTTGAATACGAAGCCCGCCAGCAGCGCGCCGGCCGCCAGCACGAACAGCGGCACCAGCATCACAAGCGGCGATTCGTGCACGTGGCTCATGGTCTCCTGGCTGGCGCGCGGGCGCCCGTGGAAGGTCATGAACACCAGCCGCCACGAATAGAAGGACGTGAACACCGCCGCGATCACCGTCATCGCGAAGGCAAAGCCGGCCGCCGCGTTCTCGCCCGCGAAGGCGGCTTCCACGATCGCGTCCTTGGAGAAATAGCCCGCCGTCAGCGGGAACCCGGTCAGCGCCAGGGTGCCGATCAGCATCATCGCGTAGGTCTTGGGGATCAGCCGCCACAGCCCGCCCATCCGGCGCATGTCCTGTTCGTCGGAAACCGCATGGATCACCGAGCCGGCGCCCAGGAACAGCAGGGCCTTGAAGAAGGCGTGCGTGAACAGGTGGAAGATGCCGACGCCGTAGGCACCGACGCCCAGCGCGACGAACATGTAGCCGAGCTGCGAGCAGGTCGAATAGGCGATCACGCGCTTGATGTCGTTCTGCACCAGCCCGACGCTCGCCGCAAAGAACGCTGTAATTGCACCCACCAGCGTGACCACGGTCAACGCGGTGTGCGACAGCTCGAACAGCGGCGACAGCCGCGCCACCATGAAGACGCCGGCGGTGACCATGGTCGCCGCATGGATCAGCGCCGAGACCGGCGTGGGACCTTCCATGGCGTCCGGCAGCCAGGTATGCAGCAGGAACTGCGCCGACTTGCCCATCGCCCCCATGAACAGCAGCAGGCAGATCACCGTCATCGCGTCCCATTCGCGCCACAGGAAGTGGATCGTCGTGTGCTCCGCAGAGGCGGCATTGGCGAAGATCGTGTCGAACTCCACAGTGCCGAACATCACGAACACCGCGAAGATGCCGAGCGCGAAGCCGAAATCTCCGACGCGGTTGACAATGAAGGCCTTGATGGCCGCCGCGTTCGCCGACGGCTTCTTGTACCAGAAGCCGATCAGCAGGTAGGAGGCGAGACCCACGCCCTCCCAGCCGAAGAACAGCTGCACCAGATTGTCCGCCGTCACCAGCATCAGCATCGCGAAGGTGAACAGCGACAGGTAGGCGAAGAACCGCGCGCGGTGCGGATCGTGGTGCATGTAGCCGATCGAGTAGACGTGCACGAGCGAGGACACAGTCGTCACCACGACGAGCATGACCGCCGTCAGCGTGTCGAGCCTGAGCGACCACTGCACGTCGAGCGTGCCGGATTCGATCCACGGAAACAGTACGATCGCGGGATGGTGCACCTTCTCGCCCAGGCCGACCTGCATGAAGACGATCCACGACAGCGCCGCCGCGATCACCAGAAACGTCGAGGTGATGACCTCCGCGCCGCGGTGCCCGACAACCCGTCCCAGCAGGCCCGCGACGAGGCAGCCGAGCAGCGGCAGGAATACGATTGCAGTCAGCATGCCGGCGCCCTCACCCCTTCATCATGTTGACGTCTTCGACCGCGATCGACCCGCGGTTGCGGAAGAAGGCGACGAGAATGGCCAGCCCGATGGCAGCCTCTGCGGCGGCCACCGTCAGGATCAGCATGGCGAACACCTGGCCGACGAGGTCGTTCAGGAACGAGGAAAACGCCACGAAGTTGATGTTCACCGACAGCAGGATCAGTTCCACCGACATCAGGATGACGATGATGTTCTTGCGGTTGATGAAGATGCCGAGAACGCCCAGCGTGAACAGCGCCGCGGCAACCGACAGATAGTGGCCAAGCCCGATTGTCATTTTTCCACCCGTTGCCTCAGATGCCCTTGCCGCTTTCGACCTTGCGCACCTCGATCGCGGTCGCCGGATTGCGCGCAACCTGCACCGAGATGTCCTGCCGCTTGACGCCCGCCTTGTGGCGAAGCGTCAGCACGATGGCGCCGATCATGGCGACCAGCAGCACCATCCCCGAAAGCTGGAAGAACAGGATGTATTTCGTGTAGAGCACCTGCCCGATCGCCGCCACGTTCGACATGTCGCCGGGGATGGGAACCTGCGCCTGCGCCGCCGCTTCCGGCGAGAAGATCCAGGTGGTCACCACCAGCAGCAGTTCGACCAGGAAGATCGCCCCAATCACCGCGCCGATCGGCACGTATTCCAGGAAGCCCTGCCGCAGTTCGGCGAAATCGATGTCGAGCATCATGACGACGAACAGGAACAGCACCGCCACCGCGCCGACGTAGACGACGACGAGGATCATCGCCAGGAATTCCGCCCCCAGCAGCAGGAACAGCCCAGCAGCGTTGAAGAAGGCCAGGATCAGCCACAGCACCGAATGAACCGGATTGCGCGCGGCAATCACCATGAACGCCGACGCGATCAGCACGCCGGCGAAGAGATAGAAGAATGCCGCTGCCAGACCCATTTCGCCTTGCCCCCGATCGGCCGCCGGCGGTTCCCGCCACGGCCTCTTTCCGGTCACTGATGCGCCCCCCATGCCGGGTGTGCGCGTGGTGTTATCCCCTGCCCCGCCTGCCACTCGCGTGCGGCGGAACCCGATAGTCCTTCGCGGCTTGCGCCGCCGCGGCAGATGCCGCGCATGCCCCGCCTAGCGGTAGGGCGAATCCAGTTCGATCCGCGCCGCGATTTCCCGCTCCCAGCGGTCCCCGTTCGCGAGCAGCCGGTCCTTGTCGTAGAACAGTTCCTCGCGCGTCTCCGTCGCGAACTCGAAGTTCGGCCCCTCGACGATGGCATCGACCGGGCAGGCTTCCTGGCAGAAGCCGCAATAGATGCACTTCACCATGTCGATGTCGTAGCGTGTCGTGCGCCGGGTGCCGTCGTTGCGCCGCGGACCGGCCTCGATGGTGATCGCCTGCGCCGGGCAGATCGCCTCGCACAGCTTGCACGCGATGCAGCGCTCCTCGCCGTTTGGATAGCGGCGCAGCGCATGCTCGCCGCGAAAGCGCGGGGATATCGGCCCCTTCTCGAAGGGATAGTTGATGGTCGCCTTCGGCTTGAAGAAATAGCGCATCGCAAGGAAAAACGCCGACACGAATTCCTTCAGGAAAATCGACCTGGCTGCCTGGTCCAGTCTTGCCATGCCTCAACTCCACCTGACGCCGACGGCCAAACGGCCTAGAACAGCGTCGCTCCGATCCAGTACCCGACCGCGGGAAACGCGATCAGCTGCGCAATCCGCGCGATGTTCAGCGCCTTGGCCGCCACGGCCTGGGCCCTGCTCGTTTCGAGTTTCCGGATCAACAGTCCGAAAACGACGTAATCCACAAGCCCGATCATGAGCCCGAAAAGGCCCCCGACAAGACCTGCACTCATGCCGCCCACCCGGTCAGCTGCAGCACGGCGGCCACGATCACGACCATCGCCAGCGACAGCGGCAGGAACACCTTCCAGCCCAGCCGCATCAGCTGGTCGTAGCGGTAGCGCGGCACCATCGCCTTGACCATGGCGAACATGAAGAACGCCAGGCACACCTTGAACACGAACCAGAAGATGCCCGGCACCCAGTTGAACGGCGCGATGTCGAGCGGCGGCAGCCACCCGCCCATGAACAGGATGGTCATCATCGCGCACATGGTCGTGATCGCCACGTACTCGCCCAGCATGAACAGCAGATAGGGCGTCGAGGCATATTCGACCATGAAGCCGGCGACGAGCTCGGATTCTGCCTCAGGCAAATCGAACGGCGGCCGGTTGGTCTCGGCAAGCGCCGAGATGAAGAAGATCCCGAACATTGGCAGCAGCGGCAGCCAGAACCAGTTCAGGAAGGTCAGCCACGGCAGGCCGATCTTGTCGGCAAGCCCGGTCTGTTGCGCATTGACGATCTCGCTCAAGTTGAGCGAGCCGACGCACAGCAGCACCGTGATGATGACGAAACCGATGGAGACCTCGTAGGACACCATCTGCGCCGCCGAGCGCAGCGCCCCCAGGAACGGATACTTCGAGTTCGACGCCCAGCCGCCCATGATGATGCCGTAGACCCCGAGCGACGATATCGCGAAGATGTACAGGATGCCGACGTTGATGTCGGCGATCACCCAGCCATCGGCGATCGGCACCACGGCCCATGCCGCCAGCGCCAGGATGCAGCTCACCAGCGGTGCCAGCAGGAACACACCCTTGTTCGAGCTCGCCGGCACGACCGGCTCCTTGAGCACGAACTTCAGCAGGTCGGCGAACGACTGCAGCAGCCCGAAGGCGCCGACCACGTTGGGCCCGCGGCGCAGCTGCACCGCCGCCCACACCTTGCGGTCAGCCAGCAGCAGGTAGGCGATCAGCACGAGAAGCCCCACGAGAAGCGCGACGCTCTGCGCCACCATCACCGTCGCCGGCCAGCCATAGTCGGTCCAGAATTCAGCCATCGGTGCCCGTCGCCCCCTGCCCGCTTGCGGCCAGTGCCGCCAGTTCACCCATGACCCGGCTTGCCCGGCAGATCGGGTTCGTGAGGTAGTAGTCCGTGCCGCGCGCGAACGCTGCGGCCTTCGCCTTGCCCTTGCCCTTGGCGAGCGCGGCGACGCCGCCTGCCTCCGCCGCCGGCGCGGCGTCCGTCTCGGTAAGATGCGGATGAGCATCACGCATGGCAGCACGCAGGGCGGCAAGCGAATCGTAAGGCAGGCGCTGTCCAAGCGGATCGCTCAGCGCCCGCAGGATCGCCCAGTCCTCGCGTGCGTCGCCGGGCGGGAACGTCGCCCGGTTGGCGACCTGCACGCGGCCTTCCGTGTTGACGTAGGTGCCGGACTTCTCCGTGTACGCAGCGCCCGGCAGGATCACGTCGGCGCCATGCGCGCCACGGTCGCCATGCGTGCCGATGTAGACGACGAACGCACCGTGCCCTTGCGGGATGGCAACTTCGTCGGCGCCCAGCAGGAACAGCACGTCGAGCGCAGCCGGCTTCAGCATGCCGGCGACATCGAGGCCGCCGCTGCCCGGCACGAGGCCGAGATCGAGCCCGCCGGCGCGCGCTGCCGCCGTGTGCAGCACGCAAAAGCCGTTCCAGTCTCCGCTCACCGCGCCGCAGCCTTCCGCGACCTTCGCCGCCAGCGCCAGCACCGCCGCGCCGTCGTCGCGCGCATAGGCGCCGGGGCCGACGATGATCAGCGGCGTCTTCGCCTTCTTCAGCACCTTGGCGAACGCGCCCTTGCCCTCGGCCAGCTCGCCGAGCGTGTCCGCGCCTGCGCCAAGGTAGTCGTAGTCGTATGCCAAGTCGGGATTGTCCGCCCCGATCAGCCCGATCGGCACGCCGCTCGCCAGCCAATGCTTGCGGATGCGCGCGTTCAGAACCGTCGCGTCCCAGCGCGGCCACGCGCCGACCAGCAGGATCGCATCCGCCTCCTCGACGCCGGCCAGCGTCGCGTTGAACAGGTAGGAACCGCGCCCCTGCGCGGGATCGAACGGCGAACCGTCCTGACGGCAGTCGATGTTGGCGCTGCCGAGCTTGCCCATCAGGTCCTTGAGCGCGAACATGTCCTCGCACGCGGCAAGATCGCCGGCGATCGCGCCGATGCGCCCGGGCGCCGCAGCCTTCACCTTGTCCGCGATCGCACCGAAAGCTTCCTGCCAGCTTGCAGGCCGCAGCTTGCCGTCCTCGCGCACGTAGGGGCGGTCGAGGCGCTGCGTCTTCAGGCCGTCCCAGATGAAGCGGCTCTTGTCGGAAATCCATTCCTCGTTCACGTCGTCGTTGACGCGCGGCATGATGCGCATCACTTCGCGCCCGCGCGCGTCGACCCGGATGTTGCTGCCCAGCGCGTCCATCACGTCGATGGATTCCGTCTTCGTCAGTTCCCACGGCCGCGCGGTGAACGCATAGGGTCGCGAGGTCAGCGCGCCGACCGGGCACAGGTCGATCACGTTGCCCTGCATCTCCGAGCGCATCGCGCTTTCAAGATACGTGGTGATCTCCATGTCCTCGCCACGCCCGATGGCGCCGAGGTCGGAACACCCGGCCACCTCCGTGATGAAGCGGATGCAGCGCGTGCAATGGATGCATCGCGTCATGATCGTCTTCACCAGCGGGCCGATGTACTTGTCTTCCACTGCGCGCTTGTTTTCCGAGTAGCGCGAGGTATCGACGCCATAGGCCATCGCCTGGTCCTGCAGGTCGCATTCCCCGCCCTGGTCGCAGATCGGGCAGTCGAGCGGGTGGTTGATGAGCAGGAACTCCATCACGCCTTCGCGCGCCTTCTTCGCAAGCGGGCTCTTCGTCAGCACTTCCGGCGGCTCGCCGTTGGGGCCGGGACGCAGGTCACGCACGGCTTGCGCGCACGAAGCGACGGGCTTCGGCGCGCCCTTCACCTCGACCAGGCACATGCGGCAGTTGCCGGCGATCGACAGCCGGTCGTGGTAGCAGAAACGCGGGATTTCCGCGCCGGCTTCCTCGCACGCCTGCAGCAGCGTCAGCTCCGCGGGGACTTCGATCTCCGTCCCGTCAACGATCAGCTTGGCCATCGATGCCTTTCCCGTTCAGGTCTACTTGTGCGCCGGCAGCCGCACTGCCCGCGTCAATCCTATTCCGTCACGCTTTCCATCAGCCGCCTCGCCTGCGCGATCCACTTGTCGCGCTCGATGCGGCCCTTGAACTTCAGGTAGTCGTCGATCCACTCCACCTCGCCCGCGCTCCACGCGGCGATTTGGTCGAAATGGTAGATGCCGAGGTCGTTGAGCACGATTTCCAGCTTCGGCCCGACGCCGGAAATGCGCTTCAGGTCGTCGGCCTGGCCGCGCGGCGCCTCCAGCCCGGACGGGCGCGCGACCGTGTCGCTGGCTGGCAATGCCGCTTGTGGCGCCTCCACGGCGCGCTTTTCCGCGACTGGCTGGCGCGCCACGTCCGCCGCCTTGCCCCGGCCGCCGCCATGCGCATAGGCGGACATGAAAGGCGAGCCCTCGAGCGAGCGCAGCATGACCGCCTGCCAGCCAAGCATCACGGCAAATCCGCCCGTCGCCATCGCCGCGGTCGTCGTCACGGCCGCCGTCAGCGGCAGGCAGGCAAGCGCTGCCACGGAATTCATCGCGTCGACGCCGAACAGCCCGCACTCGGCGTCGCGGCTGCGGTTCGTCCAGTCCTGGGAAAAAGCGAACATCATGTATGCCCCTTCGTTTCCCTCATTCGGCCGCCGCAAGCGGCGCGGCACCGGCATTGGCCGTATAGCTGTCGATGCGCCGCTCGATCTCGGGTCGGAAATGGCGGATCAGCCCCTGGATCGGCCAGGCCGCCGCGTCGCCAAGCGCGCAGATCGTATGTCCCTCGACCTGGTGGCTGACCTCGAGCAGCATGTCGATCTCGCGCTTGTGCGCCTCGCCGCGCGCCATGCGGTCGACGACGCGCCACATCCACCCTGTGCCCTCGCGGCACGGCGTGCACTGGCCGCAGCTCTCGTGCTTGTAGAAGTAGGAAATCCGCGCGATCGCCCGCACGATGTCGGTCGACTTGTCCATCACGATGACCGCCGCCGTCCCCAGACCGGATTTCAGGTTGCGCAGCGTGTCGAAGTCCATCGGCAGGTCGCCGCATACGTCGGCGGGAAGGCACGGCACGGACGAGCCCCCCGGAATGACCGCGAGCAGGTTCTTCCAGCCGCCGCGCACCCCACCGCAATGTTTCTCGAGCAGTTCGCGCAGCGGAATGCCCATTTCCTCTTCTACGGTGCACGGACGCTCGACGTGGCCGGAAATGCAGAACAGCTTGGTGCCCGTGTTGCCCGGCTTGCCGAGCCCCGAGAACCACGACGCGCCGCGGCGCAGGATGTCCGGCGCGACCGCGATCGACTCCACGTTGTTGACCGTGGTCGGGCAGCCGTACAGGCCCATGTTGGCCGGGAACGGCGGCTTCATCCGCGGCATCCCCTTCTTGCCTTCAAGGCTCTCCAGCAGCGCTGTTTCCTCGCCGCAGATGTAGGCGCCCGCGCCGTGGTGCACGTAGAGGTCGAAGTCCCAGCCGGATTTCGCCGCATTCTTGCCGAGCAACCCGGCCTCGTAGGCCTGGTCGATGGCCGCCTGCAGGCGCTCGCGCTCGCGGATGAACTCGCCGCGCACGTAGATGTAGCCGGCATGCGCGCCCATCGCGAAACCGGCAATCAGGCAGCCCTCGATCAGCAGGTGCGGATCGTGCCGCATGATGTCGCGGTCCTTGCACGTCCCGGGCTCGGATTCATCAGCATTGACAACGAGATAGTGTGGGCGCTCGCCGATCTCCTTGGGCATGAACGACCACTTCAGGCCGGTCGGAAAGCCGGCTCCGCCGCGCCCGCGCAGGCCCGAGGCCTTCATCTCGTCGATGATGGCGTCGCGTCCGCGCGCGATGATCTTCGCGGTGCCGTCCCACGCGCCGCGCGCCATGGCGCCCTTCAGGCCCCAGTCGCCGCGCCCGTAGAGATTGGTGAAGATGCGATCCTTGTCTGCAAGCATGACCTGTCCCTACCTCACCGCTTGCTCGACGGGACTTCGCCCTTGGCGACCCGCTTGGAGAATTCCGTCTCGCCGCCCCCGGCGAGCGTGCTCGCCTGCGCAATCCAGTCGTCGCGCACGATGCGGCCCTTGAACTTCAGGTATTCGTCGACCCAGGAAACCTCTTCCGGCTTCCATGCCGAAATCTGGTCGAAATGGAAGATGCCGAGCCCGTTGAGCACGCCTTCCAGCTTCGGGCCTACGCCCTTGATCATCTTCAGGTCGTCGGCGCCCGCCTTGCGCGGGGCTTTCATCATGCGCGGCTTCTTGCCCGCGGCGTCTGCACGCGCCGCATCGTCGGCACTCAGCGCCGGTGCCGCCAAGGCCGCGACGGGGGCTGCCTTTGCCGGCGCCTTCGCTGTGGGTTTGGCCGCCGGTTTCGCCGGCGCCTTGGCCGCTGCCTTGCCGGCAAGCGTCGTCAGCGTCGTGTCGCCGCCGAAGGGGGCCGCGAACTGCCGGTCGATCTGCGGCCCCGGTTGCGGCTTGTCACCGCGCGCGAAGGCATCGAGAAGCCGCTCGAAGCTCTCGGCTGTCAGGTCCTCGTAGGTGTCGGAGAACACCTGCACCATCGGCGCGTTGACGCAGGCCCCGAGGCACTCGACCTCTTCCCACGAGAATTCGCCGTCGGCGGAAAGTTCGTGCGCGTGTTCGGCGATGCGGCGCTTGCAAACGGCCTTGATGTCCTCGGCCCCGCGCAGCATGCACGGCGTCGTCCCGCACACCTGCACATGCGCCTTCTTTCCCACCGGAGCGAGCTGGAACATCGTGTAGAAGGTCGCCACTTCCAGCACGCGGATGTAGGGCATGCCCAGCATGTCGGCGATGTAGCGGATGGCCGGCTCCGGCAGCCAGTTCTCGTGCTGCTCCTGCGCGCGCCACAAGAGCGGGATGACCGCGCTCGCCTCGCGGCCCTTCGGATACTTGCCAATCTGCTGCTTCGCCCAGGCGAGGTTCTCGCGCGTGAAGGCGAAGCTAGCAGGTTGCTCGTGGTGCAGACGGCGGACGGACATGGATATCAGCTCGCGCTTTTGCGGATGTAACACACCGACCCCGGCACCGCGTGAATCGGCGCCAGGATGTCGTAGGTTTGGTCGAAGGACTCGATGCCGCCGATGATCTGACGCACTTTTTCCTTCGGCTTTTCGCAGCTTTTCAGGTCGTAGACATAGGCGTGCAGCCAGCGCGCCAGGCGGTAGCGTATCGACCGTTTCGGCAGCGAATACATCGTGCTCGTACCGTCATAGACCGCGTTGTACATGACCGAATTCTCGATCAGCAGCTCGCAGTCCACCGGCATCAGCGCGCACCCCTTAGGCGAAAGGTCGGTGGCCGGCAGGGCATGGCCCGGCGCCGCGGAAAACACCAAGGCGCCGGCGACGAGCATCGATGCAGCAACGCCCGAGCCGCGCACGCATGCGCCGCAGGCCTCGCCGGTCCTGCGGTAGTGGCGGATTTCGAGACCGGCCAGCAGCGCTACCACGGCGAATGCCAGCAGCCCAGACAGCCACACCGGCGCGCCGAACGTCCAGGTCAGAGCCAGCATGCCGATCAGCAGGGCAAGGCAGGAAAGCTGCAGCATCCTCACCGGTCGATCTCCCCGAACACGATGTCAAGCGAACCGATGACGGCGGACACGTCCGCCAGCATGTGGCCGCGGCACAGGAAGTCCATTGCCTGGATATGTGCGAAACCGGGCGCGCGAATCTTGCAGCGGTAGGGCTTGTTGGTGCCGTCGGAGACGAGATAGACGCCGAATTCGCCCTTCGGCGCCTCGACGGCGGCATAAGCCTCGCCCTCCGGCACGTGGTAGCCCTCGGTATAGAGCTTGAAATGATGGATCAGCGCTTCCATCGACCGCTTCATCTCGCCGCGCTTGGGCGGCACGATCTTGCCGTCGATGGAGGAAACCGGCCCTGCCCCGCTTGTCGACAGCAGCCGCTCGATGCACTGGCGCATGATGCGGACCGACTGTCGCATCTCCTCCATGCGGATCAGGTAACGGTCGTAGCAGTCGCCGTTCTTGCCGATCGGGATGTCGAACTCCATGTCGGCGTAGCATTCGTAGGGCTGGCTCTTGCGCAGATCCCACGGCGCGCCCGAGCCGCGCACCATGACGCCGGAAAAGCCCCACGCCCAGGCGTCCTCAAGCTTCACCGTGGCGATATCGACATTGCGCTGCTTGAAGATGCGGTTGTCGGTCAAGAGACCTTCGAGATCGTCGCAGACCTTCAGGAACGGATCACAGAACGCCGCGATGTCCTCGATCAGCTGCTGCGGCAGGTCCTGGTGCACGCCGCCGGGGCGCACGTAGGCCGCATGCATGCGCGCCCCGCAGGCGCGCTCGTAGAAGATCATCAGCTTCTCGCGTTCCTCGAAGCCCCACAGCGGCGGCGTCAGCGCGCCGACGTCCATCGCCTGCGTGGTGACGTTGAGCAGGTGCGACAGGATGCGCCCGATCTCCGAGTAGAGAACGCGAATGAGCTGGCCGCGGATGGGCACCTCGACGCCGAGCAGCTTTTCCACCGCCAGCGCGAAGGCGTGCTCCTGGTTCATCGGCGCGACATAGTCGAGCCGGTCGAAATACGGCACCGCCTGCAAGTAGGTCTTGTACTCGATCAGCTTCTCGGTGCCGCGATGCAGCAGCCCGACGTGCGGGTCGACGCGCTCGACCACCTCGCCGTCGAGTTCCAGCACCAGGCGCAGCACACCGTGCGCGGCCGGGTGCTGCGGGCCGAAGTTGATCGTGAAATTGCGGACGTCGTGCTCGGACATCTGTCGCCTTTCGCAGCCCTATTTCGCCGGTCCGCCGGAAGCCTTCTCGTCGCCCGGCAGCACGTAGTCGGTGCCTTCCCATGGCGACAGGAAGTCGAAGTTCCGGAATTCCTGGTTGAGCTTCACCGGTTCGTAGACGACGCGCTTGGCCTCGTCGTCGTAGCGCACCTCGACATAGCCGGTGAGCGGAAAGTCCTTGCGCAGCGGATAGCCCTCGAAACCGTAGTCCGTGAGCAGCCGCCGCAGGTCGGGATGGCCGGTGAACAGGATGCCGTACATGTCGTAGGCCTCGCGCTCGAACCAGTCCGCCCCCGGCCATATCTCGGTGACGCTGGGCACCGGGGTCTGTTCGTCGGTCATCACCTTGACCCGGATGCGCTGGTTCTGCTTCGGGCTGAGCAGGTGGTAGACCACATCGAAACGTTTCTCGCGGCCGGGATAGTCTACGCCGCAGACATCGATCATGCACACGAACTGGCACTGCGGATCGTCGTGCAGCAGCCGCATCACCTTCATCAGGCCACCGGACGTGACCAACAGGGTCAGCTCGCCATAGGCAAGTTCCGCCGAAACGCCGCCCGGCAGGACGCCTTCGAGGTAGCCGGCAAGGTCTTTCAGTGCCTCATCCATCGCTCAATCGTTCCCGCAGTCCCTCAAGTCCCGGTCAGTCCGCGTACCGACGCACGATCAACGTTCGATCGTGCCGGTGCGGCGGATCTTCTTCTGCAGCAGCATCACGCCGTAGAGCAGCGCCTCGGCGGTCGGCGGGCACCCCGGCACGTAGATGTCGACCGGCACCACCCGGTCGCAGCCGCGCACCACCGAGTACGAATAGTGGTAGTAGCCGCCGCCGTTGGCACAGCTGCCCATCGAGATCACGTAGCGCGGTTCCGGCATCTGGTCGTAGACCTTGCGCAGCGCCGGCGCCATCTTGTTGGTCAACGTTCCCGCGACGATCATCACGTCCGACTGGCGCGGCGAGCCGCGCGGCGCGAAGCCGAAGCGTTCGCAGTCGTAGCGCGGCATCGACATCTGCATCATCTCGACCGCGCAGCACGCAAGCCCGAACGTCATCCACATCAGCGAGCCGGTGCGCGCCCAGTTGATGAGCTCGTCGGTCGCCGTGACGATGAAGCCCTTGTCGGCGAGCTCGGCGCTGATCTCGCCGAAAAACGCATCATCCGCCCCGACCGGCCGGCCGGTGCGCGGATCGATTGCCCCGGTCGCGGCAGGCGCGACCAGCGGCTTTCCCGCCGGATCGATCAATCCCATTCCAGCGCCCCCTTCCGCCATTCGTAGGCGAACCCGATCGTCAGCACCCCGAGGAACACCATCATCGACCAGAATCCGGCCCAGCCCAGCTTGCCGAAGGCAACCGCCCACGGAAACAGGAAGGCGACCTCGAGATCGAAGATGATGAACAGGATCGCAACGAGGTAGAACCGCACGTCGAACTTCATGCGCGCATCGTCGAACGGCTGGAAACCGCACTCGTAGGCGGCCACCTTCTCACTGTCGGGGTTGTTCACCGCGAGCAGGAACGGCGACACCATCAGCGCCAGGGCGATCACTGCGGAAATGCCGAGAAAAACGGCGATCGGAAGGTAGTCGTGCAACAGCTCAGGCATGACAGGTCCGAATGGTCATCTCGCAATCCGCAAGGCCCGCTATGTGCATCGCTGCCGGATTGCCATGGTCGATTTCCAACGCCCCTCCTCAGCTTGGCCGAAAGAGGACTCGAATACGGGGCAAGCCTTACCCCGTCCCTTGCACCAGAGCAAGGTCGCCGGCACTCCAAACCATCCGAACAAACACGCATTTGCGTGTAAGCAATAAAAAAACCCGGCAGCCTCGTCGGCAACCGGGTTTCCATGAGAAGCATACTCTTCGCAACGCGCGCCGCACGAAAGGCGTCATGCGGATTTGAACCACCTCTCGCCGGCGGAAATGTCCTGTGCCGCGCGCTGCGCCGCATCTTGTGCGATACGCAGAAACTCCATTTCCTTGTCGATATCAACGAGCCGCATCTGAGCCTCGCTGAGCAGGCGCGAACGAGCCGTCTCGACATTCCCCGAACGCACGGTTTTCATGATGGACTGGATGCACGTGATGCTCAGGCCCATCTCCTTCATCCGCACGATGTCGGACAGGACATGAACGTCCTGCATGGAATAGAGGCGGCGATTGCCGCGCCTGTTCGGCTTCAGCAGCCCCTTTTCCTCGTAGAAGCGCAACGTGCGCATCGTCACCCCGAAACGCTCGGCGAGTTCGCTGATCGTATGGTCGAGGTTGGCGTTGCCTTCACACCCGTCCAAGGGCGGTTCTGGCTTGTACATGGTCCTAGTCAATTTGTTTCCTCGTCGGTTTTCCGAACCAACGCAACACGCAATCTCGCGCAACGCCAAATAATGCGTCAGGCCTGCAATTCCACCGAATGCAGGCGCGCAAGCAGATGCGAACGCGTTGGTTTTCTTGCCGCAAACGCGAATGGCCGGATTGCCGCAATCCGACTCATCCGTCCCGGCTTCAGGCCGGGTCGATTGGCGGCCTCGTAGCGCCACTCGCGCAGGCGCGCCAGCACGTACAGCGAATTAACATGTTATGACGCAACGGAAGGTGTTATGCTGTATGAAACGGCAATCGATCTGAGGCGTATACACCGATAGTAAGACACTGACGGACGCATCCGATACCTGTTGCCGATGGGAAGGTGCGCATGCCGGTTCAGCGCGCAGACATCGAGGAAGAACTGGCGCGCGTTCTCTCCGGAGCGGCGTTTGCCAACGCCGAACGTGCGCGCTCCATCCTGGAATATGTGGTCAATCGCGAAGTCTCCGGCGACGGCGCACGCATCAAGGCCTATGCCATCGCAACCGACGTGCTGGGCCGGTCCGACGACTTCGATCCCGCTTCCGACAGCATCGTGCGTGTCGAGGTTGCACGGCTACGCCAGGCGCTCGACCTCTACTACGCAACCGAAGGTACCGACGACCCCGTCCGCATCGTCCTGGAACGCGGCAGCTACAGGCCAGCGTTCGTCGTTGCGGAAAAGCCCGCGGATCGGGCAAGCCCCCGCGATCGTTTGATATCGGCAGATCTTGCGTCGCCATATCTTCTCCTCGTGCTGCTCACAGCCAGCGCCATTGCGGGATTTGCAGCCCACTGGGCCCTGTACCCCGCGAGGGAAAGGCTTGCCGAGGTCGAACTGGCGCTCGAGATGCATGGCCCCAGGATCATCGCCATGCCCTTCGCGAACATCACGGGGGCTCCGGAAGACGATGTCCTGGCGGCGGGATTGACGGTGGACACGATTGCCGAAGTCGCCCGTTTCCGCTGGCTGGTCGTCGTGGCCGGCAGTGCATTGCCGTCCGCGGGCAACTCGGGTGCCGGGGCGATTGGCAAGACCTCGCCGCCCGGCGACTACCGCATTGTCGGCCAACTGCGGCGCAGCAGCGACAAGCTCGCTGTCTCGGCGCAACTGGAAGACGTGAGAAGCCGTACCGTCATCTGGGCAGACACCTTCAACGCGACGCTGAGTGCCACCGACCTGATTCACATCCAGCGGGAAATCGCCCGCGCGATCGCCCTGGCCGTCGCGCCTCCCGGTGGCATCATCGGGCGTCTGGAACAGGAACGCTCACGCCGCGACACGACCGCGTCGCTTGCCGCCTACCAGTGCGTCATGCGGACGTACGTCTACTGGCGCAGCTTCAGCGCCGCCGAACACGCCAAACTGCGCGACTGCCTGGAGCGGGCGTTCGAAGCAGATCCGGACTACGCAGAAGGCCTGGCTGCGCTCGCCTTCGTGACGCTCGATGAATACCGCTACCAGTACAACCAGCGCGAAGGCTATGACCCGGTCGAGCGGGCAGCCGACTATGCACGGCAAGCCATGGACGTTGACCCGCTTTCGGCACTTGCCGCCCAGGCGTCGTTCACCATCGCCGTCTACCAGGGCGACCGGGAATCCTTCGAACACATCGGTAGGGCAGCGCTGGAGAACAACCCCAACGATTCCGACCTGCTGGCGGACTACGGCCAGAAGCTGGCCCTGACATACGGCGATTGGGCAACCGGAATCGCGTTGATCCAGCGCGCTTGGACGCTCAATCCGAACCCGCCCGCCTGGAGCTATATCGGGCCGGCCTATCATGCCTATGTTGAAGGGCGGTTCCGCGCCGCCCTCGACCTGATCAACCGGGCAGGCTCCAACCGCCAGGTGAACTTCCTGCTGTTGCGCGCCGCCGTGGCCTACCGGTTGGGGGACCGCGCCGAGACGGCGGATGCACTGGCGAAGTTGAAGCAGGAAGGCCTCGGCAGCGCGAGCGCAACCGACGTGGCAATTGCCCGCCTCCTGTTGTATCCCGACCTGCATGAAGAGCTGGAACGCGACGTCGAGGCGGCGTTCAAGCGCGACAGCGAAGCAAGCTGAGAGGCGCCCGGCGCGATTGTCATGCAGGACACGGATTTCGATGCACTGGAGCGCACCTACAATCGAGCACTGAAGCTCGAGAAGGCCGGACGGCTGGACGAGGCGGCCATCGCGTGGCGCAAGGTTCTGGAAATCGATCCCGCCGATTGCGGCGGCGCCGCCGTTCGCCTTGCCGCCATGGGCCGTGGCGCAACGCCGCTGCGCGCTTCGCCCGCCTACGTGGCGACGCTGTTCGACCAGCATGCGGAGGCCTTTGACAGTATCCTTGTCGATCAGTTGGGCTACGACGCTCCCAACCTGATCGCCCAGGCGATGCGCGAACACGCGCCGGGACCCTACGGTCGCATGCTGGACCTTGGCTGCGGCACCGGGCTCTGCGCCGTCGCGCTGCAGGACATGACGCGGAATCGCACTTGCGTCGACATTTCCGAGGAGATGATCGAGAAGGCCGCCGAACGCGACCTCTACGACGACCTCTACATCGCCGAGATCGTGTCCTTCCTGAAGGAAGAGACCGAGGAAGCCAACTGGGACCTCGTCGTCGCCGCCGACGTCCTTCCCTATCTTGGCGACATCGCGGAGTTCTTCGCTGCGGTGTCCGCCCGCCTGAACGCCGGCGGCACCTTCGCGTTTTCAACCGAAACGCTGGAGCAGGAAGCATTCGCTGACGCACCATACGTCGTGAACGCCAACCACCGCTTCGCGCACGACCCGTTCTACATCAACGACACGCTCGCCGCCGCCGGCATCGACACCATATTCGTCGCCGACATCGACGTGCGCATGGAAGACGGCGCGCCGGTGCCAGGCCACCTGTTCCTCGCCCGCAAGTTCTGAAGCTTACGCTCCCCGCGCGACGGCTTGTACGTGCCGTGCGAAATCGGGTGTTGCCATCAGCGCCTTGCAGCGCGCGAAGCGCCCGTCGGCATAGGCGCGGAAATCATCCGCCGGGTTGTCGTTGGCGAGCTGGATCAGCCCCCACAGGGTCCACAGCAGGTCGCACATCGCCTTGTAGATGACGATGCGGCCGCGGTCGGCGGGGCGCGGCTCGCCGCCGAAATAGGCCAGGATCATCTCCTCGTCCTGCGCCGCGTCGAACCCGCCTTCCACGGACAGGTCGCCAAGGTCCCACATCGGGTCGTTCATGCCGGAATATTCCCAGTCGACGATCCACATGGTGTCGCCGGTGTCGAGGAAGTTCTCGCACAGCGGGTCGCAGTGGCAGGCGACATTGGGCAGCGGACGGGCGTTCAGCGCGGCGCGCACGCTCTCCGCCTCCTTGACCACGTCGTGATAGCCGTCGGGTAGCGCCACGTCCTTGGTCGACAGGATCTTCAGGTAGTCGTCGATCATCGCGGACAACTCGAAGCGGAACGGGAACTTGGCGCCCGAGTCGTGCAGCTTGCGGAACGCCTTCCCGGCCCGCGCCGGACTGCCATTTCGCGACTTGAAGGTCTCCGGTGACATGGTCGCGGCACCGTCGATGAAACGGGTCACCATCAGCCCGCTTGTCTCGTCGAAATGCACGACCTTGGGGCTGACGCCAGCCGCCGCTGCGGCGCGCGCCGTGATGCCCTCATGTGCGCGGTTGATGTATTCCTCCGTCCCCTTGCCGGGGATGCGCAGACAGTAGTCGCCGACGCGGAACACCAGGTTGGTCAGACCGCCAAGGCGCTGCGGCTGCGCGCCGCTCGCCGCAAGCTCCGGAACCGCGGCGACCGCCGCCTTCACCTGCGCGTCGATATCGTCGCTCATGACTTCAACCTCTCCTGCTTCGCGTCGTAGTGGCAACGCGGGCCCCGCACCGCGTCCCAGGCCTTGCCGAACGCCTCGATCTGGCAGCCGTTCAGCCCGGCGATCTCCGCCGGCAGGTAGGCAAACCCGATCGTCTTGCCGAGGTGATGGCCGTAGCCCGCACTGGTCAGCTGCCCCACGGGCCTGCCCTCGACGACGACGGTCTCGCCGCTGTGAAATGGCGCAAATCCCTCGACTGCCAGCGCCACCAGCTTGCGCTTCGCGCCCTCCGACTTCGCTCTCACGAGCGCGTCGCGGCCGATGAAGTCGCCCTTGTCGAGCGCAACAGCAAATCCGAGGCCGGCCTCGTAGGGGCTGGTGTACGGCGTGATGTCGGCAGACCAGTAGAGATAGCCCTTCTCCAACCGGCAGCTTTCGATCGCCCTGTATCCGGCATCGACGATGCCATGCGCTTCTCCCGCGTCGAGCAGCGTCTCGTAGACCTGTGCGGCATATTCCTGCGGGATGTAGAGCTCCCACCCCAGTTCGCCGACATAGCCGATGCGCACGGCGAGCGCCCGCGCGTTTCCGATCTCGATCCATCGCGCTGCGAGGAATGAAAATGCGTCGCTCGACAGGTCGTCGTCGCTGACCGATTGCAGCACGTCGCGCGAGCGCGGCCCGCAGATATTGAGCGTGGCAATGCTGTTGGTGATCTCGCGGATGCTGACGCCGTCGGGCAGGTGGGCGTGCACCCAGGCGCTGTCGCGCACGCCGAAACCGGAGCCGGTGACGAGCCAGACGAGGTCGTCGGAAAGATGCACCAGCGTCACGTCCGCCTCGATGCCGCCGCGCGCGTTGCACAGCTGCGTGTAGACGGCCTTGCCGGCAGGGCCGGACAGGTCGCCCGCGGCAATCTTCTGCATGGCGTCGCGCGCGCCAGGTCCGGAAATTTCGTACTTGGAGAACGACGTCTGGTCGATCAGCGCCACGCGCTCGCGGATGGCGCGCGCCTCCGCCCCCACCGCGTCGAACCAGCCCGGCTTGCCCTCGAAGCTCGGCGTCTCGCTGCTGGTCGTGCCGCCGACGGCAAACCAGTTCGCCCGCTCCCAGCCGAAGCGCGAGCCGTATACCGCGCCGCGCCGTTTCAGGATGTCGTACAGCGGCGAACGGCGCAGGCCCCTGCCCGCATGCCCTTCCTCGGCCGGCCAGTGCACCTTGTAGTATGCGGCATAGGCCTCGATGGCGCGCTCCTCCAGGTAGCGCGCCTGCGCATGCGGCGCACCGAAGCGGCGCACGTCGAACGGCCACAGGTCGAGGCCCGGATCGCCATGGATGATCCAGTTCGCCATCGCCTCGCCCGCCCCGCCCGATGCCGCGATGCCGGCGGTGAAGCCGCAGGCGACGAAGAAGTTGTCGAGTTCCGGCGCCAGCCCCATGATCGGCTCGCCGTCGGCGGAAACGGGGATTGGCCCGTTGATGATTGTCTGTATGCCGGTCTCGTTGAGGATCGGCAGGCGCTCTGCCGCCGGCAGCGCGAACAGCTCCAGCCGGTCCATGTTGGGCGGGAACAGCTCGCGCCCGAAATCGAACGGCGGGCGTCCGCGCCAGCACCCGTTCGTACCTTCCTCCCAGCCGCCGATGGCGAAGCTCGCGACATCCGGCTTGAGATAGAAGTTGTGGTCGGGATCGCGCAGCGTCGTCAGGTTCTTCGGGAAATCCAGCGTCTTCTCGGTGACGAAATACTGGTGCTCGACGGCGCCCGCCGCCAGCGGCACGCCGAGCATCTCGCCGATGCGCTTGGCCCATATCCCGGCACAATTGACGAGGATGTCGCAGCCGATGTTGCCGGCATTGGTGACGACGCCGACGACGCGCCGGCCCTCGCGCACGATGTCCTCGACCAGCACGCCTTCCTGGATCTTCGCGCCGTTGTCGCGCGCCGCCTTGGCGTAGGCCTGCGTTAGCGCATACGGGTCGATGTACCCATCGGTCTCGATGAACGCCGCGCCGACGACACCCTTCGGGTCGATGTAGTCGAACTTCGCCTTGGCCTCCGCCGCGCTCAGGCTGTGGCACTCGAAGCCGAAGCTCCGGGCAAGCTGCATCGAGCGGCGGATTTCGCTCCAGCGCGTTTCGCTTGCCGCAAGGCGCAGCGAGCCAACCTTCTTCCAGTCGATGACGAGCCCGGTTTCGCCTTCGAGCCGGTCGTAAACCGCGACCGAGTTCTGCATCAGCCGCGTCAGCGCGCGCTTTGTCCGCAGCTGTCCGACCAGCCCCGCCGCGTGCCACGTGGACCCTTGCGTCAGTTGTGCCTTCTCCAGCAGCAGCACGTCCTTTTCGCCCGCCCGCGCCAGGTGATAGGCGACCGAGCAGCCAACCGCGCCTCCCCCGATGACTATGATGCGCGCATGCCTGTCCGCCGCAAAGCCCATGTGTCAGCCCTTCACGCGTGAGTTGTCGGGATCGAAGAAAGGTTCCAGCCCGATCTTCGCCGGTACCGGCTCGTTGGCGACGACCAGTTCGTAGTCGCCGCTCAGCAGGAAATCGTCGTCGACGCCGTCGGCGTTGCGCACGTAGCCATAGCCGACGCTTCTGCCAATCGTGTAGCCGTAGCCGCCGCTGGTCAGGTATCCGACCGGCTCGCCGTTGCGCAGGATCGTCTCGCGCCCGACAAGCACCGCGTCGGGATCGTCGACCGTGAACCCGGCGAGGCGTTTCGTCAGAGGCTTGCCGGTCTTCGATTCTACGGCGTCGCGCCCCATGAAGGGCGTGTTCTTCTTCAGTTTCACCGCCCAGCCGAGCCCGGCCTCGAAGGGCGTATCGTTCGGCGTGATGTCCGAGCCCCACGCCCGGTAACCCTTTTCCAGCCGCAGCGATTCCAGCGCGCGGTAGCCAACGGGCTTCAGGTCATGCGGCTTGCCCGCCGCCATCAGCGCATCGAACACCTCCCCCGTCGCGCCGATCGGGATGTGCAGTTCCCAGCCAAGCTCACCGACATAGGTGACGCGCAGCGCGCGCACCGTGTGGCCGGCGATTCCGATCTCGCGCACGTGGCCGAACGGGAACGCTTCATTGGAGACGTCCGCGTCCGCGACCGCGGCCAGCACGTCGCGCGCACGCGGCCCCATCAGCGACAATGTGCCGAAATCCTCCGTCACGTCCTTCAGCGCGACGTCGCATCCCTCCGGCACATGGTCCGCGATCCAGGCAAGGTCGTGCGTGCGGAAGCCCGTGCCGGTGACGATGTAGAAGTGTTCCTCCGAAAGCCGCGCCACTGTGAGGTCGCACTCGATGCCGCCGCGCGAGTTGAGAAGCTGGGTGTAGGTCAGCCGGCCCGTCGGCTTGCTGACGTTGTTGGCGCAGATCCAGTCGAGCGCGGCAAGCGCGCCCGGCCCCGTCATCTCGTACTTGGCGAACGACGACTGGTCGAAGATGCCGACCGCCTCGCGCACATGGGCGTGTTCCTCGCCGACGGGCGCGAACCAGTTCTGCCGACCCATGGAATAGACGTCCTTCGCCTCCATGCCTTCGGGCGCAAACCAGTTCGGCCGCTCCCAGCCGAGCTTGGAGCCGAACACGACATTGTGCTTCTTCAGCCGCTCGTAGAGCGGCGAGACGATATAGGGACGTCCGGATTCGTACTCCTCGTGCGGGAAGCCGATGGTGTAGTGCTTGCCATAGGCCTCCAGCGTGCGGTCGCAGACCCACTTGCGGTCCTTGTGCAGCTCGGAGAAGCGGCGGATGTCGACGACCCACAGGTCGAGCGGCGCCTCGCCGCGAACCACCCATTCGGCCAGCACCCAGCCGGCCCCGCCGCCCGACGCGATGCCGAAGGCGTTGAAGCCCGCGCCGACATACATGTTGGCGCATTCGCGCGCCGAGCCGAGGATGAAGTTGCCATCCGGCGTGAAGCTCTCCGGCCCGTTGATCATCTGCTTGACGCCGGTCTTCTCCAGCGCGGGCACGCGCGCAATCGCCTGCTCGATGTGCTGCTCGAAGTGCTCGTAGTCGTCGTCGAAGAGCCGGAACTCCCAGTCGTTCGGCACGTCGCCGGTGGTCCAGGCAATCGGGTTCGGCTCGTAGCCGCCGAACACCAGGCCGCCGACCTCCTCCTTGAAGTAGGTCCGCCGGTCGGGATCGCGGATGGTCGCCGCATCGTTTGCAAGTCCGTCGATCTTCTCGGTGATGACATACTGGTGCTTGACCGGCTGCAGCGGCACGTTGATGCCGGCCATGTCGCCGACCTGGCGCGCCCACTGGCCGGCGCAGTTGACGACGCTCTCGCAGGCAATCGCCCCCTGCGCCGTCTTCACCGCGGTGATGCGACCGTCCTTCATGTCGAAGCCGGTGACGCGGGTATCCTCGAAGATCTTCACCCCGTGCATGCGCGCGCCCTTGGCGAGCGACTGGGTGATGTCCGACGGGCTCGCCTGCCCGTCCGTCGGCAGCCAGCTGGCGCCGACGAGATCGGAGGTGTCCATCAGCGGCCACATCGCCTTGACCTCGCCGGGAGACAGCAGGTGCATCTCCATGCCGAAGCTCTTCGCGGTGGTGGCCAGCCTGCGATACTCGGTCCAGCGGTCCTGGTTGGTGGCAAGTCGCAGGCAGCCGGTCATCTTCCAGCCAGTCTCCAGCCCCGTTTCCTTGTCGAGAGTCTTGTACAGGTCAACGGAGTATTTCAGCACCCGCGTGATCGATGCGGATGAACGCAATTGCCCGACAAGGCCTGCCGCGTGCCATGTCGAGCCGGACGTCAGCTTGCCCTGCTCGAGCAGCACCACGTCGCACTTGTGGTCACGGGCGAGATGATAGGCCGTCGAGCAGCCGATGATTCCGCCGCCGATGACGACGATCTGGGCGTGGGATGGCAATGTCATTTGGAAATGGCCCCGTATCTGGCGCGGTAGCTGGCCAGCGCCGCATCGAGGCGCTCCAGGTTCTCGGTGGTGTAGGCGACGTAGTCGGCGCCCGGCGCGTCGAGGAAGATTTCCGACACCATGCTCCACATCGCCTCGCGCAGCAGCGAGGCGCATTGCATGGCGGCGTTGGCACGCAGGAAATCGGCGCCCGGTTCATGGCCGAAATAGGCGGTCAGCAGTCGGCTCGTCTGCGCCTCGTCCATCTCCGCGTTGGAAGCCGCGCCGGCGAGATCGAAGGTCGCTGTCCCGAAACCTGCGTACTCGAAGTCGATGAGCCACAGCCGTTCGCCGTCGTCCAGGAAATTGCCCGGCAGCAGGTCGTGATGGCCGTAGACGATCGGCATCGCAACCTGCGCTTCCTCCAGTTCGGCTGCGAGCGACAGGAATTCCGGCAGGCGCGGGATCATCCGGCTGTCGTTGGCCTTCAGTGTCCGCGCGTAGTCGCGGATGACGTGGAAGACCCAGAACATGAAACCGGGCCCCGATACGTGCCGCGGCATGTCCTCGTGGAAACGCCGCACGAAGGTTCCGATGCGCTCCGGATTGGCGCGCACATCGGCGGCGTCCAGCGTCTTCGCCTCGATGAAGGCGCAGACCATGACGCCCGGCTCGGTGTGTTCCACCGCCGGCGCGAACCCGGCGGCATGCGCTGCGCGCGCCGCCATTGCCTCGCGCTCGCGCGAGACATGATGGAACGGAAAGTCGCGCCCGAAGCGCACGACATGGCGACCGCCCGCATCGGCGACCATGTAGCTTTCGTTCGACAGCCCGCCCTTCAGCGGTGAAATCTCAAGCCTGCCGTTCCAGCAGCCAAGCCGTGCGATGCGTTCTTCCGCCGCGGTCATGCGCCCTCCCCCTCAAGCCAGTCCCAGGCTCTGGCGCACCCGCCGCGCCCCCGCCGATATCAGCCTGTCCGCAATGATGCCGATGAAGGCGACCGCAAGGCCCGCGACGAGGCCGCGCCCGGTGTCTGCCTTTGTCAGCGCGATATAGACCTCCTGGCCGAGGTCGCGCGTGCCCACCAGCGCCGTGATGACCAGCATCGACAACGCGAACATGATCGTCTGGTTGAGACCGAGCATGATCTCCGGAAAGGCCAGTTTCAGCCGGATCCGGCTCAGCAGCTGCCACGGCGTGCACCCCATCGCTTTGCCGGCCTCGATGAGGCGCGGATCGACGCCCTTCAGCCCGAGGACCGTGTAACGGATCGCCGGCGCAACCGCGTAGGCGACCACCGCGATCATCGCCGTGAAATCGCCGACCCGGAACAGCATCACCGCCGGCATCAGATAGACGAAGGACGGCAGGGTCTGCAGCGTGTCGATGATGACCTGCACCACCCGCCACGCGCGGTCGCGCTCGGCAACGAGGACGCCGATCGGGATGCCGATCAGCGCTGCCAGCACCACCGAGGAGCCACACAGGTAGACGGTGATCATCGCCTTTTCCCACTGCCGCGTCGCGGCGATGAGGAAGGACAGCGCGCCGATCGTTGCCGCCAGCCGCCACCCGCCGAGCCGGTAGCCCGCGAACGCCAGAAGCACCACGACGCCGAACCACGGCAGATCGAGCAGCAGGCGCTTGGCCGGCACCATCACGTTGAGAAGCAGCGCGTTCTTCATGCCTTCCAGCACGTCGAAAAAGTTGACGTTGATCCAGCCGACGACGTCGGAAAAGAACGGTCCCGTGGAAACCTTCAGGCCATCCGGATAGTCCTGGACGGCGGGAACGGCGAGACCAATCGCCATGGTCACGGCGACAAAGGCGAGCGCGCCCACCGTATAGGGATGGCGTGCGACGAACCCCTTGTTCGCGGCCGTCTCGTGATGCGGCTTGGCGATCCGGTAGGCGTAGGCCTGGCTCAGCCGGTCGAGCGCGATCGCCAGCGCCACGATCGCCATGCCGGCCTCAAGCCCCGCCCCGATATCGAGCCGTCGCAGGGCGGCGAGCACATCGAAGCCGAGCCCGCCGGCACCGATCATCGAGGCGATGATGACCATGTTGAGGGACAGCATGATGACCTGGTTGACACCCACCATCAGGCTGTCCTTGGCAGACGGTACCATCACCCGCCAGGTCATCTGCCGCGGCGTGCAGCCGACCATGTTGCCAAGGTCGATGACTTCGGACGGCACCTGCCTCAGTGCCAGGATCGTCACCCGCGTCATGGGCGGCAGAGCGTAGATCAGCGTCGCCACCACCGCCGCCGTCGGCCCGAACCCGAACAGGAACAGGATCGGCACCAGATACGCGAAGACGGGGATCGTCTGCATCAGGTCGAGCAGCGGGATGATGGCGCGCTCCAGCGCCGGCCAGCGGTAGGCGACGATACCGAGCAGCAGCCCCAGCACGACGCCGATCGGCACCGCCACCAGGATCGAGGCAAGCGTCACCATGGCGCTATCCCACTGCCCGAACATGGCGAGGAAGGCGAAGCAGCCCGCGACCAGCAGCGCCAGCCTGCGCCCGCCGGCATGCCAGCCGAGCAGCGCAACGATCGCGATCACCGCGATCCACGAAACCGGCGGCAGCAACTGCACCGCGCCCGATCCCTGCCCCTGCAGGAAGCCGGTCGACAGCAGGCTGAGCGCGAGCTTGTAGGGAATGTCGATCATGGCTGCGGTGAAGCGGGTGAGATCGAGAAACGTGAACAGGCCGAACGTCGCCTCGTTCAGCAGCCACTTCATGCCGGAGCTGATCCACGCCTGCGCGGGAATCGCGTAGGCCTTGGGATACTTGAAGGCCCACGCCGCCAGCGGCTTGCCGAACTGCCAGAATACGACGAACGCGGCGATTGCCACGCCCCAGGCCAGCACGGCGCCACGCCGGCGGCGAGCGGACGCTTCCGCCTCGCCGGGCTGGGTATTGTTCTGCGCTTGAGCCGGCGCGCCCATGGCCTCAGCCCCGCATCATGACGTCGACGACGTCGGCGCGCTCCAGCACGCCGAGTTCGCGCCCGGAATCATCGACGACCTTGAGCCGCGTCACGCGGCCTGTAAACAGCGGCGCCGCATCGGCGATCGTCGCCAGCGGCGAGACGCTGTCCCTGGGCATCCGGCCCGTCGCCGGCTTCATCACGGAGCGGACCCGTACCACCTTCGCCTTGGGCACGTTGCGGGTGAACTCCGCGACATAGTCGGTCGCCGGCGCCAAAACGATTTCCTCGGGCTTGCCGACCTGCACGATCTCGCCGTCCTTCATGATGGCGATGCGGTCTGCCAGCCGGATCGCCTCGTCGAAGTCGTGCGTGATGAACACGATGGTCTTCTTGAGCACCGATTGCAGGCGGGAGAACTCGTCCTGCATCTCGCGCCGGATCAGTGGATCGAGCGCGGAAAACGGCTCGTCGAGAAACCACAGTTCCGGCTCCACCGCGAGCGAACGCGCGATGCCGACGCGCTGCTGCTGGCCGCCGGAGAGTTCGCGCGGGAAGAAGCCCTCCTTGCCGGCGAGGCCGACGAGTTCGATCATCTGGCGCGCGCGCGCCTCGCGCTTGTCCCGCGCCACGCCCTGCACATCGAGTGGGAACGCCACGTTGTGAAGCACGTCGAGATGAGGCAGCAGCGCGAAGTGCTGGAACACCATGCCCATCTGGTGGCGGCGGATCTCGATCATCCGCTTGTCGCTGGCCGCCAGCAGGTTCTCGCCCTTGAACAGGATTTCCCCCGCCGTCGGCTCGATCAGCCGCGACAGGCAGCGCACCAGCGTCGACTTGCCCGAGCCGGAAAGTCCCATGATGACGAAGATCTCGCCGGTCCGCACTTCCATGTTGGCCGCACGCACCGCGCCGACGAGACCGGCTTCGACAAGCGCGTCATGCGTCGCCTTGCCGGCATGGCTGCGGAGAAACTGCGCGGCGCCGTCGCCGAACACCTTCCACACGTCGCGGCATACAAGCTTGGCTTCGGATTCGCTCATGGTCTGGTTCCGCCGCGGCGCGCGGTTTTGCGGACAGCTCTCCCGTCATCCGCAGATCGCAGACCGGGAAGGCGCGCAGTAAGGTGGCTTGTGCCGGGGCCGCCCGTACAAGGCGGCCCCGGTCTGAAGTCGGCGTGGCGGCCTACTTGATCCAGGCGGACCAGCGGGCCTCGTTGGCGCCCATCCAGTCGGCAACCACGGCGTCAACCGTCTTGCCGTCGAGGTCGACGGCGGAGATCATCGCGCCCATTTCGTCGTTGTTGACGGTGAAGGCGGTGATGGCCTTGTGCGCGCCCGGCCACTTGTCCTTCAGGCCGGCCCAGGACACCTTCCAGATCTCGCCGAACGGCTTGCCGCAGTCATACTGCGCGTCCGGGTTGGAGCCCCACTTCGGGTCCGAATAGCATTCCTTGGTGTATTCGGGGAACTCGACCCATTCGCCCTTGTACTTGGCAGGCGCCCAGTGCGGCGCATAGATCCACAGCATGATCGGCGCCTTGCGCTGGTAGGCGCTCTCCAGCTCGGCGAAGAGTGCCGCGTCGGTGCCCGCGTGAATCACCTCGAAAGGAAGCTCCAGGGCCTCGACGCGTTCGTCGTCATAGCCGCCCCAGGTCACCGGGCCGCCGAGATAGCGGCCCTTCGGCGCGGTTTCCGCCGTCGCGAAGGCTTCCGCGCAGGCCTCGTCCTTCAGCGCTTCCCAGTTCGGCAGCCCCGGGCACTTCTCCTTCATGTACTCGGGATACCACCACTCTTCCTTGGCCTTCATGCCCGTCGGGCCGAGGTTCTCGACCTTGCCGGTGGCGGTTGCGGCGTCCATCGCGTCGCGACCCGTGGTCTCCCAGATCTCCATCGCGACATGCAGGTCGCCGGACTCAAGGCCCGCGAACTGGGCGAGATAGTCGGCCTGCACGTATTCCACGTTGTAGCCGGCCTTCTTGAGCACTTCGCCCATCAGCTGCGTGGTGATCAGCTGCCCGGTCCAGTCGTGCAGCGTCAGCTTGATCGGATCGCTGGATTCGGCCGCGGCAAAAGCGCCGCTCGGCAGCGCCATCGCCGCCGTCAGCGCCAGCGCCGTGGCCGTACGCCTGATGAATGTCCCTGTCTGCATGTCCGTCCTCCTGCCCTGGCGCGCGAAGTCCCGCCCGCCGAAATGATCTGCCGTTGGTTCCCCTGCAACGATACGGCCCTGCGGCCGAGCAAGGCCTGCGTCCGTTCTTCTCATCGTGCAGGTGTCAGTGTCATGCGCATCTCCGCACCCTGTCAATCGCGGCTTGTGGTTTTTTTTGGCTTTGTTGACCGTTTGTGCCCGTATTGATTGTCAAATAGGCATCAAGTGCATACAAACATGGCGTCCACCCGGAGCGCCCCATGCTGTCCAAACGCCACGGCGAAATCCTCCAGCTCCTCAACGAGCAAGGCACGATCACGATCGCCGATCTTGCCGGAAGGCTGGGTGTGTCCGCCGAAACCGTGCGCCGCGACGTACGCCCGCTGACGGATCTCGGCACCGTGGTGAAGATGCACGGCGCGGTCTCTCTCGCAGGCCAGGGCGGAGAGGCACCCTTCGAGCGGCGCATGCGCGAGAACGCCCCCGCCAAGCGCCTCATCGCCAGGGCGGTCGCCGCGCGCATCCGCGATGGCGATTCGGTGATGCTCGACACCGGCACCACCACGAGCTTCCTGGCGCGCGAGCTGCTGTCGCACCGCCGCCTGACCGTGGTGACCAATTCCTCCGACATCGCCCGCACGCTGGCGACCGTCAACGGCAACAAGGTCTACATGGCCGGCGGCGAGTTGCGCAGCGATTCAGGCGCCGCCTTCGGCGTCTCGGCAATCGATTTCATCAGCCGCTTCGCGGTCACCCATGCCATCATCTCGACAGGCGCCGTCGACGCCTCCACCGGCGTCATGGACTACGACCTGGAAGAAGCGGAATTCGCCCGCATGGTCCTGTCGCGCGGCCAGCACAGCCTCGTCGTGACGGACCACAGCAAATTCGGCCGCCAGGGGCTGGTGCAGGTGTGCGGTTTCGACGGATTCGCCGAACTGGTGACGGACCGCCCGCCCCCGCCCGACATCACCCAGGCGCTGAACGCCGCGGGCACGACCTTGTCGATCGCGGCAGCCTAGCGCCCATTGCGTTCGGGCCGACCCGCCTTAGCGCCGGGACCTCGCTCCACATCCGGTCTTCCGAGCATCCCCTGTCGCCCAGGTCCGTTCGACGTGAGCCGAATGCGCTCCATGCACCAATTGCCGCCGAAGCCTTCCGCGCGCGCATCAGGGCGCAAGCGCGAAATGCGTTTCAAGCCAATCACCGATTTCGGGGAGGAAGGTGGCGGGAGTGACGGGACTCGAACCCGCGGCCTCCGGCGTGACAGGCCGGCGCTCTAACCAACTGAGCTACACCCCCGCGATCGATCGACCTTCAGATCCGGCCGACGCGAAGGCCTGCGGTTTACGGCAGCGCACAGGCTTAGTCAAGCAGCACGCGCCCGCTACGGGGACTTTCGCGATTGCGCCTTCCCGTCAACCCGAAAGGCGTCGGGAAATGGTGGGCGGTGAGAGGCTCGAATTCCATCCATACCCCCACATGCCATTGAATTCACTATAGTTTTCTTGGCCTATGGTTTCCGTTTTGTAGCAGACCTTTGTAGCAAGAGGAAGCTAGCAACATGGAACTGCACGGTACCACGAAGCTCTTGACCCCTGAAATCGTCTTTCGGGACCCAATGAGAGTGATTGATTCACTCCCCCGGACCTTTGGCGTTGCGGCGCTCGTCGCTCCTGATGAGTGCCCACTGCCACCACAATCCCGATCCGCAGTCGCCGTATTCGGCAAGAAGCACCGCAAGGCAATAACCCTTACTGTTGCGGCGCTTGCCACGTTCGCAGAGGCTTGCCGCTACGGGCACACATTCGCTACCAACTCCAATTTCGCGAAGCCGATCCCCAAGGTCTACGTCAAATTCTGCCCCAGAGATGCAGCGACAGACACTATGCCCGTAGCGCGGATCATTGCGGCTGCCGGACCACATGAAGCGGCAACCACACTGGACCTAGCCAATGATCTTCGCCCCGAAAACCTAGCGCTTCTGGGGGCCGGCAAACCGGAGAAGATGGCAATCGACAAAGTACGCCACCACGTCGAACGCCTTGCGCGTGAGCGTCAGGAAGGTGGAACGCCGCTGGAAGATGATTGTGTTGATGCCTACCTCGACAACTTCGACCGGCTGCTTGCCGTCCTAGAGATGGAACGCACGGGTAGGACCACACGCAAAGACCTTGCGGAACTAGCGGGTATCGCAGTCTCAGGTGAAGACGCATGAGAACCGTCCGCGTATTCGGCTACGACTTCGGGATTTCCCTATGGTGTCCGTTCATGGACTTCCAGAACTGGCAGGTAGGGACCGACAGGTGGGACGATGAATACGACACCCGCCTTGCATGGCTAGGCCCGGTGCACTTCGCAGTGTGCTTCGTCGGCAGGACTTAGCCTAGGGACAAACGGGAGGGGCGTGGCACGACTGCGCTCCTCCACCTCTTCCACCCCCACCGCTAACTCCCCTGACGGAACCGCACCACGCCGTCGCAGAACTCCCTCACCATGTCCGGCGTGATGTCCGAAGGGAAGCACAGGGGGGCATATCCTCCCGGCCTGTTCCATGCGGACCTCTTCCCGCACCGCCTTCCCGCACGGTCGCTCTGATACGGACACGCGCACGTCCCCGGATACCGTCCTATGCTCTCCGCGATCATCTGGGCCTTGATGGTCTCTATCGGGATTGGGCATTGATCGCCCGCCGCTGGGGAGACGGCAAACAGGAACACGGCGACCACCAGCCAGACCCAATTCATCTCCACATCCCCGGCCCGATTGGGGGCATGATAACATCGCCGGAACCGCGTTCGCAGTCGCCCGTCAGGCACGCTGCCGAATGCTGACTCAGCGCGGGCCATACGCGGCGTTTGTCGTCTCGGTGAGCCCGCTCCCGCCATTCGAGCATGCGCCCGCCAGCGGGCCTCCTAGGGGCTTCCAGAGGCCATCTGAGGGGCCGGCTTCCAGCGGCTGCACGCGGTCTGGCTGCGCAGAAAGCTCCGTGAGCCGGGCCTAGAAAAATCGGTGCCGGGGCAAAGGCGCTGTATAAGAACAAGGGGGGCCTCAAGGCTCCCTACGCCACGGCTCCTCGTAAAGGGGCAACAAAGCGAGATTGCATCGCGGGAAGCGCCGAGGGGCGGCGGGTCTCGGCGGCGCAGCTAGGAGCGGTCCCACCGTATATGAACAGGGGGCCTCAAGGCTCCCTCTCTAAGGGTCTACCTGAGCCTTCCTCCTCAAAGAGGCTGGGGAGACCACCATCCTCCCCGCCTCTAGGGGCTTTGAGGGAGGCGCTGCGGTGCCCCGGTCACCAAGAGGAAGGATGGGGAGGAGGAGCGAAGCAACCCATCCATCTCAAGGACAGACCTCATGGACCCACTTAAGGCCCCGGCCTAGTGACCACACCTTCCATCGCTCGGTGCCCCGTGTGGAGGTCATGATGGAAGACCTGGAGGAACTTGGAGGGTCATCAAGCCGGGCAGTCATTGGGAGGGCATTGGGGGCGTCTCGGGAAGGCCCCTCACGCGTCACATCGGATCAATGAGCGATCCTGAAGAGATGCCCTCAGGGGAGGCTCCTCAGTCCGTGTTCAATGTGATTGGGCACATACCGTACAGACCACGCGACTTCCGCTCCGGGGCCGGTCACCCGTACCGCAAGCACATGCTCCGCACCGTCGAGATGTCCGTGAGGTATCCGCCGCGATGGACACAAGGAATGGCTGTGGTCTTTGCGTGCAGGCGTCCGCACCGCCGGAACGGTCGCTAGGAGGTCATGAGGAGTTCCCCGGCGGGTAAAGGGATGGTGATGGGATAGTCAAAGCCGTTGCAACGAAGCATTCCGCAGATCGCTCCCGGAGGAACTTCTATGAGCAGTGGCTACCAGACAACATCGGTACGAGAATCTGATGGGCTGATGTGGCACAGGATTGACCTCGATGTGCCTGACGATTCACATCGCGCGCAGCTCAATGATCTAGCGAGGAAAGCGACAGGAGGCGTAGGCTGGTACTCTAAGAGGCTCGGCCCAAAGCGATACCGTTTTGGCTTCCAGCAAGAGGCGTCGCTGCTTTACTTCATAATATTTCATTGACCGCAATCCACTATAGGCCTGCCCCGATTCAACTTGAAATCGCCCTAAGTCTTGCCCGTCTTGGTAGCACACTCCGACCGGGCGCCCCCTCGTTGAGGTGCCATCACGGTGGCAGATAACAAACCGGCCAGTAACAAGTCGGCGCAGACTGGCAGAGGATTCTGGTCCTCCGGGTTCTCTTTTGTCGCGGCGGTCTTCAGGAGCGGCGATCCCCTGAAGCCTCACCTCCGCGTCTCAAAAGAGGATACCATCGCCGTCCCGCACTCCCGCAATGCCACTCACAACGGCGACCGCCTGCTGGGATAGCGAGGAACCTATGCTCCACGGGACGAGCAGTAGGGCCGCCAAGGCTCCCGCGAGGATTCCCGGTTGGAAAATTAGGCCCAGTCGCGCGAGACACTCAACGTAGATGTCAGCGGTTGCGTTTCCCCCCGTGGCAGGCGGGGAGATATAAACTACCGGGTCCACATTGGACGCGGAGTTCATGAGATTTCTACCTGTCCGGGTGCCGCTAGGGAAGTGAGGTCTTCGAGTTCCACGAGGATGCAAGAGAGATGAAAGCCGATCATTCCTAGCCGATCGGCATCCTGTTCTACCAGCTTCAACGCCGCCTCAACGTGCTCTCTGATTTCCGCTTCTTCGCTCATCCGCTTCCACCTCAGCCATTGAGTGAAACCTAGAATGCAGCCGGAAACCTGCGCGGTCTATGGCCGTCAATAAGGTATGGTTCTGGCGAACCATCCGTGAGGCCTCCTTAGAGAGTTCATCCGAAATATTGACACTACTCTAATTGAACTGATATATAGAGAACCATATAAAACGAACTATAGGAGTTCCGCTATGTTCGTTCGTGCCTACCTTCGCGCCTCCACAGAAGAGCAAGATGCTGGTCGCGCCCGAGAGCGACTTGAGAGCTTCGCCCATGAGCGCGGCCTGAAGATCGCAGCCTTTTACGCGGAGAACGAGAGCGGGGCGTCACTGAAGCGCCCCGAGCTATTTCGACTGCTATCCGACTGCGCAGAAGGCGACATTCTCCTCACCGAGCAGATAGATCGCCTGAGCCGCCTTAAGGAGGACGACTGGGAGAAGCTCAAGGAGAAGATCAAGGGGCGCAAGGTGCGGATAGTCGCACTGGACTTACCGACCTCTTGGGGCATGGCTAGCGCTGGTGAAGATGGTTTCACCGCGCGGATGCTGGAGGCCGTCAATGGGATGCTTCTCGACATGCTCGCGGCTATCGCGCGGAAGGACTATGAGGATCGACTTAGGCGACAGGCTGAGGGCATTAAACGGGCAAAGGCGGCGGGGAAGTATCGGGGGCGTCCTGCCGATAAGAAGCGTAATGCGGCAATTGTGAAAATGCTGAAACGAGGGGATAGTTGGCGGGAAATAATCGACGCAACGGGAGCATCTCGCAGCACTCTGGCGAGACTTGCAAAACAATAGCGGTTATTGAGTACCTCGGGTGTCGGATATCTCATGCACGAATCTGCTCACAAGCGAGAAAATCTATGAACCCAAGCACTGTACTCACATTCGCAGTGGCTGGTGGCGGGTTGCTCGCAATTTCGCTTATGGGCTCGTTATATTCTTCGCCCGGTAAAGCCTTATTGATGCGAGACGTCCGTCGCCGCTGCGGAATTATCCTTGCATTAATATTGGCGCTGTTCGGTTATTTGATCTGGGAAAGACAGGCCGCTATCCACACAGCATGCATGGGGCTTCGCTTGGCGATAACATGGACGCCTGACCCGCCGATGTTTGACGCATTGGATTTCGAGCGAACGAGGATGTTGTTGGAAAAATATCCCTCGCTGCATGAAACGATCCGTGTGTGTCGATCCGCAACCGATGTCCCATAAAGTGGGATTTTCAGCGTGCAAAGCTAGAGATTTCGAGGCTGAATAGATTGAAGGTTCTCTTCGACACCAACTGTTGGCAGCAGGTGGTTAGGCCTCAGCAGTTCCCTAAGGCACCGCACCATGCCGCCCTACTGGCTCTAAACGCGGCGCTTAAGGCAGGAACCATAAAGGGTTTCATCAGCGAGACAGTTGCAACGCTAGAAGCAATCCGCCGTGGTGGCAGGTATTCCTATCTGGAAGCCAGGGCCGAAGATGCGATCAAGATCGAAGAGCGCGTTAACGACGATGGCTCCGTCGGGTTTCGGGTCACTATTGGTGGTCGGAGCACCGCCCATCCCGGTCTACCCGGCGTTCTCCGAGATGCACTTGAGGAGGCAATATCGCTTGGATTCCTTCTCCTCCCTCAATCGCGGCTCGCAACCGCTCGCCCACCAGAAATCGACAGAGATGATTGGCGGATACCTCTTACCCCCGAGCAAAGAGCTGACATCTACGGCACGCTTTTAGACCCCATGGGGGCAGCATGCCGGGAAATCGAAAACAGAGGTGCGGGTAAAGCACAGCTCGATGCCATAGCCGAACGGATCAAAGGCCGCGCTAGCGGTCCGGCTCGCCCGTACTACGAGTATCTGTCGCTAGCAGAGGACGATGAACAGAGAGAGATTGACCGTGCTTTTGCCGAATGGGCAGACGGCGATGCTGTGGCCGCCAGTATTGGCTACCAGATGGATTTAGTATGCACAGAGGACCAAGGTAGGAGCAATCCAAAGTCCGTTTTCGGGCCCGGGAACCGTTCTTGGCTAATAAAGAAATACGGCCTGCGGATAGTTGGCCTTGAGGAGCTTGCTGAGTTGGTTGCGAATAGCCGCTAGCCATTGTTATGGCCGCCCTACTCGCGCAACCGCTCCTGCAAGCCTTCCCTTAAGCCCTCAATGCCCCGGCGTATATCATGTCGCTCTTCAACTGCTTCGCGCTTTTCAAGGCACCCCCACCTTCCGCACAGAAGACGCCTTACCCCGACCGTGTCAGTGCCAACTCGTCGATCAGAGATGGTAGCCTATTCATTTCCTCAGCGAGTCTAACCCACATCTCACGGCTCTTGCCGTATAGCGCCGAACTAGTCTTCAGTGCCCGTCCTGAAATGATTGCGTAGGCATCGTCACCCATAACGCCGAGACGCAAATCATCAAGCAGATGCCGAAAGCCGTGGTTCGGTGCCGGAGTGCTCTTTTCCCCTGTCAGCACCTGCCCTCTAATCCACTCGCCAAGGTTCTGCTGGTGCCTAGTGCCATCGAATATGCGGCCTGCCCCAACACTCAGAACGAAATCCACAAAGCCCTCACGTACAAGATCGGGGTGGAGCGGAACGATCCGTGCCTTTGAGGTCTTAGTTGTCCTTGCTGCTCCGTCATCCCGAACAGTCAGGAACCAGTGCCCCCGGAACTCCACTAGGTCCTCCGCCTCAAGTTGGACCACCTCACCTACCCGCATTCCAGAGTAGGCCATAACCCACGGCATCCAGCGCCTGTATGACAGGTTCTGCTGACGGGCTGCAAGGAGAACCCTTTGCGCCTGCTCCAGCGTATAGGTGCGCTTGGCGCTATCCCGCACTTCCCTCTCTGGCAGCTCAACATGGTCTACCGGATTGCCATCTGGAAACAGGGTCCGATGGCTAGCCTTCCTTCCCCACTCGATGACCGACCTAATGGCCTCGACCTTGTCCACTAACGTGGTCTTCTTAATGGACTGTTCGGCCAGATATAAGACCCACGCGCTGACCTCATTGGGAGTCACGGTCGCAGCATTGTCGCTATTGCGCCATTGCCGAAACTCTCTGCAAATGCGCCGGTACTTTTTGAAGGTACTGGGCGAGCGACGCTTTGCCGCTCCCTTCTCAACCCTAGCCTCTAGATCGTCGATGATGCCGGAAAATGTCCAAAGTGCATCCTGTCCCGCATCACGTTTCGATTTGGTGTCCACCTGAGGCAGCTCTTGCTGCCACTCAGGGCGGCCATAGCGGCCTTCGAGGCGATCTCCTAGGGTATTGTAAGCCTCCGCCACGAAACGCGCTGCTGCATCCTGTAGACGTCCTCTGGCATCGGTAGAGACAACAAGCATACGGGCGGAAAGAAGTGCATCGGCCTCTCGCGTTCCTAGACTGAGGTAGTGAGCATGCATCACTCGCTCAAGAGCCTCTAGCCAAGCCTTTCGCCACGGCGCGGCTCTTGGCTTTTCGTTCCGAATGAACTGCGCCAGTTCCCCAGTCGGCACCGCATTGATCTCTTCCGCGAAGCCTTCAAGCGGATCGCCCATATAAACCAACGTAGGTGGAGCTATAAGTGGCAGCATCGAGTAAGCGAAGTTCAGCCAATCCTGAGGCGGCCTTGGTGCGAGATTCGGCTCATCCTCATATCGGGATAGGATTGCGGAAGCGGCTGCACCGGCAAGCGCCGTGATTTCCCGATGGGTCAAAGCCTGAGGCCCATCACGAAGTGCATCCCGCCAACTTCGCCAAGTCGCCTCAATCTCATCGTTGAGCATCAACGATTTCTCTTTAGCAAGCAGTTCATCGCGGGTCTCTAGGGACCTAATAAATTCCCGTGTGACGCCGATACCCAGATCGGCCAACTCTTGCTTCTTGGCCTTGATGTCGCCGGGAGTCCCCCTGCGATACCACCAGATTCCAGATTTGTGCCGATACAGATATGGCATCCGCCAACGAATTCCCCTGCGCATTCTGTAGCCCCATTTTGTAGCAATGGGCCTTGAAAAACGCTAGAGAATTCAGTAAGTAGCTGATGCTACAGCGGAAATGGTGGTGGGCGGTGAGAGGCTCGAACTCCCGACATCCACGGTGTAAACGTGGCGCTCTACCAACTGAGCTAACCGCCCGATGCGCTTTCACTAGCCTCTTGGGCACCTGCCCTGCAAGCGCCCGATTGCCCGCACCGTAAAAAGAAGAGACCCGCGCGGCGTCTGCCGCGCGGGCCCCCGTGATCCACGAAATCTGTCGCCTGCGTCAGGCGGCGTTGACCATGTCCTTGAGCGCCTTGCCGGCCTTGAACTTCGGCGTCTTCGCGGCAGGAATGCTGACCGGCTGTCCGGTGCGCGGGTTGCGGCCCACGGATGCGGCGCGCTCGGCGACCTGGAACGAACCGAAGCCCGCGATCTTCACATCGTCGCCCGACTTCAGCGACGCCGCAATGGCCTCGATCATCGCTTCCACGGCATTCGCGGCTTCGTTCTTCTTCATGCCGGACGTCTCGGCGACCTTGGAAATCAGTTCCTGCTTGTTCATAGCGTTGTTCCTTGTTCAGCGCAGACCGGCCCACTGCCGGCCCGAAAGGCGCGAAAAGCCATGGTTTCCAACGGTTTTCGGTGCCGGCGCCGATTACGTCCCTGAAATGGTTAACGAATGGTTAAGGCTCCCGCAAACCGAATAACTCATTGATTTAAAGAGAAAACCCGCGGACCGAGGTCCGCGGGTCGCATAACGTAGCGTCAGTACCGACTCAGTGGGCGAGCGAAGCAGCCCCGTCCTCGTCGCCCGCCGCAGCACCTTTTTCGGCGGATTCCGCGGACTTCGCCTGGGCACTCTCATCCCAGGAAATCGACTCGGGCATGCGCACCAGCGCCGCCTCCAGCACCTGCTCCATGCGCCCGACGGGAATGATCTCCAGACCGTTCTTCACGTTCTCCGGGATCTCAGCCAGGTCCTTGGCGTTGTCCTCGGGGATCAGCACCCGCTTCAGCCCGCCGCGCAGCGCCGCCAGCAGCTTCTCCTTCAGTCCGCCGATCGGCAGCACGCGGCCACGCAACGTGATCTCGCCGGTCATCGCGACATCCCTGCGCACCGGGATGCCGGTCATCACCGAGACGATCGCGGTGACCATCGCGATGCCCGCCGAGGGGCCGTCCTTGGGCGTCGCGCCCTCGGGCACGTGGACGTGGATGTCACGCTTGTCGAACAGCGGCGGCTCGATGCCGAAGTCGATGGAGCGGCTGCGCACGTAGGACGCGGCAGCCGAGATCGACTCCTTCATCACGTCGCGCAGGTTGCCGGTCACCGTCATCTTGCCCTTTCCGGGCATCATGACACCTTCGATGGTCAGCAGTTCGCCGCCCACCTCCGTCCAGGCAAGCCCGGTGACAACGCCGACGAGATCCTCGCGCTCCGCCTCGCCATAGCGGAACCGCGGCACGCCGAGGAAGTCCTCGAGCTTCTTGTCGGTCACCTTCACCGACTTCTTCTTGTCGGTCAGGATCTCCTTCACCGACTTGCGCGCCAGCGTCGAGAGTTCGCGCTTCAGGTTGCGCACGCCGGCCTCGCGAGTGTAGCGCCGAATGACCGTCAGCAGCGCATCCTCGGTAATGGCGAACTCCTTGGAGTGCAGCCCGTGCTCCTTGATCGACTGTGGCAGCAGGTGCCGACGCGCGATCTCGACCTTCTCGTCTTCCGTGTAGCCGGCGATGCGGATCGTCTCCATGCGGTCGAGCAGTGCCGGCGGGATGTTCAGCGTGTTCGCGGTCGTCACGAACATCACGTTCGACAGGTCGTACTCGACCTCCAGGTAGTGGTCCATGAAGGTGGAGTTCTGCTCTGGATCGAGCACTTCGAGGAGCGCAGACGACGGATCGCCGCGGAAGTCCTGCCCGAGCTTGTCGATCTCGTCGAGCAGGAACAGCGGGTTGGCCGTCTTGGCCTTCTTCATCGACTGGATGATCTTGCCGGGCATCGAGCCGATATAGGTGCGCCGGTGGCCACGGATTTCCGCCTCGTCACGCACCCCGCCGAGAGACACGCGCACGAACTCGCGCCCCGTCGCCTTGGCGATCGACTTGCCGAGCGACGTCTTGCCGACGCCGGGAGGCCCGACCAGGCACAGGATCGGCCCGCGCAGCTTGTTCATGCGCTGCTGCACCGCGAGGTATTCGACGATGCGCTCCTTGACCTTCTCCAGCCCGTAGTGATCGGAATCGAGCACCTCCTGGGCGAGGCCGAGGTCCTTCTTGACGCGCGACTTCTTGCCCCACGGGATCGACAGCATCCAGTCGAGGTAGTTGCGCACCACGGTCGCTTCCGCCGACATCGGGCTCATCTGGCGAAGCTTCTTCATCTCCGCGCGCGCCTTGTCGCGCGCTTCCTTGGAGAGCTTCGTCTTTTCGATGCGCTCTTCCAGTTCCGACAACTCGTCGCGGCCCTCGTCGTCGCCGAGTTCCTTCTGGATCGCCTTCATCTGCTCGTTGAGGTAGTACTCGCGCTGCGTCTTCTCCATCTGCCGCTTGACGCGGGTACGGATGCGCTTCTCGACGTTGAGCACCGAAATCTCGCCCTCCATCAGAGCAAGCACGTGTTCCAGCCGCTCCGGCACGCTGGTCATCTCGAGGATGGCCTGCTTGTCCTGCAGCTTGACGGCAAGATGCGAGGCGACTGTGTCTGCGAGCTTGGCGTGATCCTCGATCTGCGACACCGCGCCGAGGACTTCCGGCGACACCTTCTTGTTGAGCTTGACGTAGTTGTCGAACTCGGCGACCACCGAGCGCGCCAGCGCCTCCACCTCGACCTGCTTGCCGGGCTGCTCGTCCAGCGTCTCGGCCTCCGCCTCGAAATAGGCTTCCTGTTCGGTGTAGCGGGAAATACGCGCGCGCGACTTGCCCTCGACCAGCACCTTGACGGTGCCGTCCGGCAGCTTCAGCAACTGCAGCACCGAGGCCAGCGTGCCAACCTCGTAGATCGCGTCAGGCGACGGATCGTCGTCGCTGGCGTTCTTCTGGGTCGCGAGCAGGATCGGCTTTTCCGACCGCATCACCGTTTCCAGCGCCCGGATAGACTTCTCGCGGCCGACGAAGAGCGGCACGATCATGTGCGGGAAGACGACGATGTCGCGCAGCGGGAGCACCGGAAAGGCGTTCTCGGGAGGCATGGCCGCACCGCTTGTCTGGATGTCGTCCGACATGGGGCATCGTTCCTTTCGTTGGGCCGTCTCGCAGCGCCGCATTCTACGCGCGATCTGCTTCAGACGCCCTGTTCTCGATCAAAGCGGGTTCCGGGAAGGGCCGGCGAGTGGCCTCGCCCGCAAATCCCGCGATTCGACGCGACTGTGTTGCCTCAAGTCTAGGCTCCGCTCCGCGGCACGCCTACCTGAGCGCAACAAGCCCGGCGAACTTTTCCAGAACCTGTTGAAACCGGGACACGGGCCGGGCAACGGACCTTGTTCCGATTTGGATGGTGAACTGCGGCGACACGATGGCGCATCATCCGGCGTACCGCCGCGCCCGGTCACGTGTCATGACAGCGGCCCTTCGGACCGTCCCATGAACACGCACCGGAACTCACGTGGGTAAGTGGAAACGCGAGGGCGCTTCGTCAAGGCCGGCGCATCAACCGCCTGCGCACAGCACGGCTGGACGCACGCGGTTCGCTCACGCACTCGTCTCGCGCGATTCCTTGCGGTCGGCGTAGATGTACAGCGGGCTTGCCTTGCCCTCGACCACTTCCGGGCTGATGACGACTTCCTCGACGCCTTCCAGGCTTGGCAGCTCGAACATGGTGTCGAGCAGGATGCCTTCCATGATCGAGCGCAGGCCGCGCGCGCCGGTCTTGCGCGCAATCGCCTTGCGCGCGATCGCCTTCAGCGCCTCGTCGGAAATCGACAGCTCGACGTTCTCCATCTCGAACAGCCGCTGGAACTGCTTCACCAGCGCGTTCTTCGGCTCGGTCAGGATGGTGACAAGAGCGTCTTCGTCGAGATCCTCGAGCGTCGCGATGACCGGCAGCCGGCCGACGAATTCGGGGATCAGGCCGAACTTCAGCAGGTCCTCGGGCTCAAGCTCGGAGAAGATCTCGCCGGTGCGCCGGTCGTCGACGGAGCGCACCTCCGCGCCGAAGCCGATCGACGTGCCGCGGCCGCGCTGCGAGATGATCTTTTCAAGCCCCGCGAATGCGCCGCCGACAATGAACAGGATGTTGGTCGTGTCGACCTGCAGGAACTCCTGCTGCGGATGCTTGCGCCCGCCCTGCGGCGGCACCGAGGCAACCGTGCCTTCCATGATCTTCAGCAGCGCCTGCTGCACGCCCTCGCCCGACACGTCGCGGGTGATCGACGGGTTGTCCGACTTGCGGCTGATCTTGTCGACCTCGTCGATGTAGACGATGCCGCGCTGCGCGCGCTCGACGTTGTAGTCGGCCGCCTGCAGCAGCTTCAGGATGATGTTCTCGACGTCCTCGCCGACGTAGCCGGCCTCCGTCAGCGTCGTGGCATCCGCCATCGTGAACGGCACGTCGAGGATGCGCGCCAGCGTTTGCGCCAGCAGCGTCTTGCCAGACCCGGTCGGGCCGACGAGCAGGATGTTCGACTTGGCAAGCTCCACGTCAGCATTCTTGGCCGCGTGGTTGAGACGCTTGTAGTGGTTATGGACCGCGACCGAAAGCACCCGCTTGGCGATCTTCTGGCCGATGACGTAGTCGTCCAGAACGGCCATGATCTCCTTCGGCGTCGGCACGCCGTCGGACGACTTCACCAGCGAGGTCTTGTTCTCCTCGCGGATGATGTCCATGCACAACTCGACGCATTCATCGCAGATGAACACCGTCGGCCCGGCAATCAGCTTGCGGACTTCGTGCTGGCTCTTTCCGCAGAACGAGCAGTAGAGCGTGTTCTTGGAATCGCCGCCAGACTGTTTGCTCATCTCGGTCTCTCCGATCGGCGCGGGCCGGACAGGTGCCTGATGCCCCGGCTTCCGCCCGTGTCATGCGTATGAAACAAATAGTGCACGACCCGCATGCGGGAATGCAATCATGCTAGGGGCGCGAAGATCAAGATACGATTAACGCTCTTGCCCCTTCCCGCCATGGCTGGCTGTGGCCTCAACGAGACCGGATCAGCCCTTCTTCTCGTCTCCGGCATCGGCCGGGCGCTGTTCGACGACGCTGTCGATGAGGCCGAAATCCTTCGCCTCCTGCGCCGTCATGAAATGGTCGCGGTCGAGCGTCGTCTCGATCGTTTCGTAGTCCTTGCCGGTGTGCTTGACGTAGATCTCGTTGAGCCGGCGCTTGATCTTGATGATGTCCTGGGCATGGCGCTCGATGTCCGACGCCTGGCCCTGGAAGCCGCCCGAGGGCTGGTGCAGCATGACGCGCGCGTTCGGCAGCGCCGCGCGCATCCCTTCGGTGCCCGCCGTCAGCAGCAGCGAACCCATCGACGCCGCCTGGCCGATGCACAGCGTGGCGACCGGCGGGCGGATGAACTGCATGGTGTCGTACATCGCAAGCCCCGAGGTGACGACGCCGCCAGGCGAGTTGATGTAGACGGAAATCTCCTTCTTCGGGTTCTCCGACTCCAGGAACAGCAGCTGCGCCACGAACAGCGAGGACATGTGGTCCTCGACCGGCCCTGTGATGAACACGATCCGCTCCTTGAGCAGGCGCGAATAGATGTCGAAGGCGCGTTCCCCGCGCGATGTCTGTTCGACAACCATCGGCACGAGCGTGTTCGTATAGTATGAGGCCAGATCTTTCATGGGTGTCCTGTTGTCCTGGGTTTGCCGGAAATTCCCGGCGGATGCAGCCCTGCGTCCCGCGGCCTGAACCTGCCGCCTCGCGCAAACGAAAACGCCCAACCCGCCCTGCAGCGGAATCGGGCTCCATCAAATGCGATTCGGATACGCGCGCATATAGTTCGCCATGGAAGGTGAACAAGGCGTAACTGCGGCGCCAGGTGCGCAGCCTGACTCCCGCCGGCGGCACAGCCGCCGGCCCGGCGATATGCGTACAACGCTTGCGCTATTCCGCGGACTTGTCCTTCGCGGCGGCCTTCTTCTTGGCAGGCGCCTTCTTCTTCGGCTTCTCATGCCCGTGATCGTGGTCATGATCGTGATCGTGATCGTGATCGTGATCGTGGAACAGTTCCTCGCGCGACACCGTCTTCTCGCTCACCTCGGCACGCTCGATGATGTAGTCGACGACCTTTTCCTCGAACAGCGGCGCGCGGATCTCGTTGATGGCGCCCGGCGTCTTCTGGAAGAACTCCCAGACCTGCTGTTCCTGGCCCTTGTACTGGCGCACGCGCTCGATCAGCGCGCGCTGCAACTCGTCCTCGCTGACCTCGACATTGGCGCTCTTGCCGACCTCGGCCAGCAGCAGGCCGAGCCGCACGCGCCGCTCGGCGAGCTTGCGGTAATCGTCGCGCGCCTCTTCCTCTGTCGTGCCCTCGTCCTCGAAGCTCGCACCCGAACGTTCCAGGTCGCCCGTGACCTGGCCCCAGATCGAGTCGAATTCGCGGTCGACGAGGCCTCCAGGCAGATCGAACTTCACGGCGTCGTCGAGCGTGTCGAGAAGATCGCGCTTGAGCAGTTCGCGGGTGCGGGTGCCGATGTCGTGCTCGATGCGCTCGCGCAACGCATCCTTAAGCTTGTCGAGCGACTCGATGCCAAGCTGTTCGGCGAACTTGTCGTCGATGGGCGCCTCGCTCGGCGATGCCACCTCGTGCACGGTGACATCGAAGACGACGTCCTTGCCGGCCAGGAATTTCGCCTGGTAGTTCTCGGGGAACGTCACCTTCACCTCGACCTTGTCGCCGGCCTTCTTGCCGATCAGCTGGTCCTCGAAGCCGGGGATGAAGGTGTTGGAGCCAAGCACGAGCTGCGCGCCCTGCTCGGTGCCGCCGCCGAACTCCTTGCCGTCGAGCTTGCCGGCGTAATCGATGGTGACGCGGTCGTCGGCCTGCGCGGCTTCCCCGGCGGGGCGCGGCGTATACGCCTTGTTCTGCTCGGAAATGCGCGCCAGCGCCTCGTCGATGTCGGCATCGCTTGCGGCCGCGACGCGCTTCTCGAGCTTGATGGCGGCAAGATCGGGGACGTCGAAGGACGGAATGATCTCGAATTCCATCGCATAGGCAAGGTCGGCCTTGCCCGACATCACCGCCTCGACCTCGTCCTTGTCCTCACTGAAATTGATGACCGGCTGCAGGGCGGGACGTTCGCCACGCTCGTCGACGGCCTTCTGCGCCGATTCCTGCACCGTCTCCTGGATGATCTCGGCCATGATCGAACGGCCGTAGACCTTGCGCAGGTGTTCGGCAGGCACCTTGCCGGGGCGGAAACCCTTGATGCGGGCCTGCTTGCTCAGCGTCTGAAGCCGCTCCGACAGTTTGCCGCCCAGTTCGCTGGCGGGGATGACGACCTTCAGTTCGCGCTTCAGGCCCTCGGCCAGGGTCTCGGTAATCTGCATTGTTTCTCTCTTGCGGTCTTTCGGTTTCGCAAAGGCGCGGTCGCCCTTGGGCTGCGCCATGCGGCAATGTCTGTCCGGCTGGTGTCCGGGACTGGTGCGGGCGGAGGGACTTGAACCCCCACGCCGTTAGGCACGAGAACCTAAATCTCGCGTGTCTACCAGTTCCACCACGCCCGCCGGTTCGCTGGCGGCTTATATATAGCCAATCAGCAAAGGTCCAGCGATGCGAACACCTTCGGCAACATCTCCGGCAGGTCTTCCGCGATCAGCCCCGGACCGAACGCCTGCGCCGCCGCACCATGCAGGAAAACGCCGGCGCACGCCGCATCGAATGCGTCCATGCCGCGCGCCAGCAGCCCGGCGATGATGCCGGCGAGCACATCGCCGGAACCCGCCGTCGCAAGCGTCGGCGGCGCATTGGTGTTGATCGCGGCACGCCCATCAGGAGCCGAGATAACCGTGTCCGCCCCTTTCAGCACGACGATGGCGCCACTCAAGGCCGCAGCCGCGCGCGCCCGCTCGAGCCGCGATGCCGCGGTTGTCCTGGCGTCCAGATGCGGGAACAGCCGCCCGAACTCCCCCTCGTGCGGCGTCATTACCGTGTCCGTCGGCAGCCGTGTGCGCCACGCCTCACGCGAAACCGACATGATCGTCAGCGCGTCGGCGTCCAGAACCAGCAGGCAGCGCCCGCGTGCCGCCGCACCGGCAACCCGCTCCAGCATCCGCGCCTGCTCGTGCCCGGTGCCGAGCCCCGGACCCGCGAGGACCGTGTTGATGCGGGCATCGGCGATGACCGCCGATATCGAGACATCGTCCACGGGCTTGACCATGACCGCCGTCAGGTGAGCGGCGTTCTCGGCCAGCGCATCCTTCGGCGACAGCACGCTGACGAGTCCGGCGCCTGCCCGCAGCGCAGCGCGCGCGCCCAGCCGCGCCGCGCCGGTGCGCGCCATGCCGCCGCTGACGATGCCGGCATGGCCGCGGTGATACTTGTGGCCGCTCGCCTCCAGCGCAGGCCAATCCGCGCGCCAGAGCTCGGTTGAGTTCTCGAAAGTGCGCGGCCCGATCGCTTCGAGGACCGAGTCCGGGATGCCGATGTCGACCACCTGGACATGCCCCATCATGCCGCGCGCCGGATACAGGCAATGCGCCGGCTTCTTGCGGAAGAATGTCACCGTCAGCTCGGCGCGCGGCGCATAGCCGAGAACCGCGCCGCTGCTGCCATCGACGCCGGACGGCACGTCGACCGCAACGATCGGACAGCCCGTGCCTGCGGCGCGTTCGAGAACCGTTCGGGCGATCCCCTCCAGCGAACGCGCCAGCCCTGCCCCGAATACTGCGTCGACGATGGCTTCGTGCCCCTCCGCCGCCACGGCATCGAACCCGCCGACAGGCCCATCCCAGGTGCTGCGCGCCCACGCCGCGTCACCCTTCAGTGCAGCCGGATCGACCAGGCATGCGACATCGACAGCGCGCCCGGCAGCCTTGAGGTGACGCGCGATGACGAAACCGTCGCCGCCATTGTTGCCCGGCCCGCACAGCACGAGCCAGCGCGACGCATGCGGAAAACTTGCCAGCGCGGCGCGTGCGACGCCGCTCCCTGCCCGCTCCATCAGGTCGCGTCCCGGCGTGCCGCCCGCAATCGCTGCGGCATCTGCGCGCGCCATCTCGTCGTTGGTGAGCAGGACCGCCTTGCAGCTAGCCTCGTCCATCATGCCCGGCTCTCTCCCGCCCCGCCGACAATCCGCCGCCCCCCACGGTGCCAGCCTCGCCTTACGATTGATCGCGCCTGCCTCATGCTTGTGCAACACCATGGCCTGCGTCGATCTGACGGCCCGATCGGAACTGCCGATAAAAGATGCATTTGCATAATTTTTCGGCACCATCTCCCGCCCGGTCAGGCCCGGATGCAATCTGCAATATATTAACGATTTGTTTTTTCTCGATTATTCATCGCCGATCGCAGTTGGCACAAGTCATGCTTTGGTCCTTCGCGTAGCCACGGCGAAGGCCTGCGCTGCGCTGTACAGGAGGAATGGCCGTCAATGAAGAAAATCGAGGCGATCATTAAGCCCTTCAAGCTCGATGAAGTGAAGGAAGCCCTTCAGGAAATCGGCCTGCAGGGCATCACGGTCACCGAAGCCAAGGGGTTCGGGCGCCAGAAGGGCCACACCGAGCTCTATCGCGGCGCCGAGTATGTCGTGGACTTCCTCCCCAAGGTGAAGATCGAGGTCGTGTTGCACGATGCCGACGTCGAAAAGGCGATCGAGGCCATCCAGCAGTCGGCCCAGACCGGGCGCATCGGCGACGGCAAGATCTTCATTTCCGCGGTCGAGGAAGCAATCCGTATCCGAACCGGCGAACGCGGCGCGGAAGCAATCTGACGGTTGCCTCAAGCCCTTTGGCCCGCCGAGCCGGGCCGGCAGGGCTGACACGCCGCTGAACGCCAAAAAAAATCAAACCCGAAGATACCAGAAACAACCAACAGACAACCTGTCAAACGAAGAGGTGTCGAGATATGTCTGTCAAATCCGTAATGAATATGATCAAGGAAAACGACGTCAAGTTCGTTGACCTGCGCTTCACCGACCCGCGCGGCAAGCTCCAGCACCTGACGATGGACATGACCATCGTCGACGAGGAGATGTTCGCCGAGGGCGTGATGTTCGACGGCTCCTCGATCGCCGGCTGGAAGGCGATCAACGAGTCCGACATGACGCTGATGCCCGACACCGCTTCGGCGCACATCGACCCCTTCTTCGCCCAGTCGACTCTGGCCGTGTTCTGCGACATCCTGGAGCCGGGCACCGGCGAGGCCTACAACCGCGACCCGCGCACCACCGCGCTGAAGGCCGAGGCCTACCTCAAGCAGACCGGCATCGGCGACACCGTCTATGTCGGCCCGGAAGCCGAGTTCTTCGTCTTCGACGACGTGCGCTTCTCTTCCGATCCCTACAACACCGGCTTCCAGCTCGACTCGATCGAACTGCCCTCCAACATGGGCTCCGAGTACGAGAGCGGCAACCTCGGCCACCGTCCGCGCACCAAGGGCGGCTACTTCCCGGTTCCGCCGATCGACAGCGCCCAGGACATGCGCTCCGAGATGCTGACCGTGATGACGTCCATGGGCGTCACCGTCGAAAAGCAGCACCACGAGGTGGCCGCTGCCCAGCATGAGCTTGGCCTGAAGTTCGACACACTGACCCGCATCGCAGACAGCATGCAGATCTACAAGTACGTCGTGCACCAGGTTGCGCACTCCTACGGCAAGTCGGCGACCTTCATGCCCAAGCCGGTCTATGGCGACAACGGCACCGGCATGCACTGCCACTTCTCGATCTGGAACAAGGGCGACAACGTCATGGCCGGCAACCAGTATGCCGACCTGTCTGAGAACTGCCTCTATTTCATCGGCGGCGTGATCAAGCATGCCAAGGCCGTCAACGCCTTCACCAACCCGTCGACCAACTCCTACAAGCGTCTGGTCCCCGGCTTCGAGGCCCCCGTCCTGCTGGCCTACTCGGCCCGCAACCGCTCGGCGTCGTGCCGTATTCCCTACACGTCTTCGCCGAAGGCCAAGCGCGTCGAGGTTCGCTTCCCCGATCCCTCCGCGAACCCCTACCTGTGCTTCTCCGCGCTCCTGATGGCCGGCCTCGACGGCATCAAGAACAAGCTGCATCCCGGCAGCGCCATGGACAAGGATCTCTACGACCTTCCCCCGGAAGAGCTGAAGGAAATCCCGACCGTCTGCGCCAGCCTGCGCGAGGCCCTCGACAGCCTCGACGCCGACCGCGACTTCCTGAAGGCCGGTGGCGTCTTCGACGACGACCAGATCGATTCCTACATCGACCTGAAGATGGACGAGGTGATCCGCTTCGAGCACACCCCGCATCCGGTCGAGTTCGACATGTACTACTCGGTCTGATCCGAAATCTTCGCATGGCCGCGCTCGCGGCCATGCATTCCGCCCTGCCCGGCTGGCCCTGTCAGCCGGGCTTTTTTTATGGGCGTTCTCAGTCGCGCGGGATCGTCGCGACGCGCAGGTTGTTCGTCGAACCCGGCGTGCCGAAGGGAACGCCCGACAGGATGACGATCCGCTCGGCTTCCTTCGCAAAGCCCTCCTGGCGAGCCTGGCGCACCGCTTCCTCCACCATGGCGTCATAGCCGGCGACATCGTCGGATTGCACCGAGTGCGCGCCCCACAGCAGCGCCATCTGGCGCGCCACGCGCAGCTGCGGCGTCAGCGCGATGATGGGCATGTCGGGGCGCTCGCGCGCGGCGCGTTGCGCCGACGTCCCGCTTGAGGTGAAGGCTATGATGGCGCAGGCGTCGATGGTCTCGGCGACCAGGGCCGCGGCAGCCGCCATCGCGTGCTCGACCGACTGCTCGATATCGAGTTCCAGCGAATCCATCGCCGCGCGATATGCGTCGTGGTTCTCCGTCGAGGTAATGATGCGGTCCATCATCGCGACAGCCTCGACCGGATACTTCCCCGACGCCGATTCCGCCGACAACATCACCGCGTCCGCCCCGTCGTAGATCGCGGTCGCCACGTCGGAGGCTTCCGCCCGCGTCGGCGAAGGCACCGCGACCATCGAATCGAGCATCTGCGTGGCGATGATGACCGGCTTGCCAGCCCGCCGGCACAACCGGATCATATCCTTCTGGCGCGCCGGCACCTCTTCGGCCGGAATTTCCACGCCAAGGTCGCCGCGCGCCACCATGACGCCGTCCGACAGCGCCACGATGCCGGCGAGATCGTCCAGTGCCTTGGGCTTCTCGATCTTCGAGATGATGCCGATTTCGTTGCCGATGATCTGCCGGCATTCCATGACGTCGGCTGCGCGCTGCACGAAGGACAGCGCAACGAAATCCGCCCCCAGTTCCATGCCGAAGGCAAGGTCGGCCCGGTCCTTCTGCGTCAGCGGGGAAAGCGCCAGAAGCGTATCCGGCAGGTTGACGCCCTTGCGGTTGGAGACCGGCCCGCCGATGATGACCTCTGCCTCAATCCAGTCGTTGCCCAGCCCCGTCACCTTCAGGCGCAGCTTGCCGTCGTCGATCAGCATCGCGTGACCCGGCGCGATCGCGTCAAACACTTCGCGGTGCGGCAGCGGAATGCCCTGCGCCGTCCCGTCGCCGCCCTCCAGAACGAAGCGCACCGTCTCGCCGGCCTGGATGCGGAAGCCGTCGTCCTTCAGCGCTCCGACGCGGATCTTCGGCCCCTGCAGGTCCTGCATCACCGCGATGGGCCTCCCGGTGCTGGCTTCGAGGTCGCGCAGGATCTTCATGCGCTGCGCATGGTCGTCCTTCGTGCCGTGCGAGAAATTGAGCCGGAAGACATCGACGCCTGCATCGAACAGACGCGCGATGGTTGCGGCGTCCGAACTCGCCGGCCCCAGCGTTGCAACGATCTTGGCCTTGCGTATGCGTCTCATGTCTTCCGTCCGTTTGGCGGTCGCGCCGCGATTGCTGTGCGTGGCTAGAGTATCAATGTTGCCCGGAAATCATTGACATTGGTTAGTGTCGGCCCGGTGACGACAAGGCTGCCGGCGGCCTCGAAACACGAATAGGCGTCGTTGTTGGCGAGCATTGCCTCGGGGTCCGCGCCAGCCGCGCGCGCGGCTGCAAGCGTCTGCGGTCCGCACCAGGCCCCGGCGTTGTCCTCCGATCCGTCGATGCCGTCCGTATCGCAGGCGATCGACCAGATGTCAGGGGCCCCGGCAAGTTCCAGCGCGTGCGCCAGCAGGTATTCCGCATTGCGCCCGCCACGCCCGTGCCCGCGCACGCTGACCGTCGTTTCGCCGCCCGACAACAGCACGCAGCGCCGCCCCTCGGCCTTCAGCCGCAGCGCCAGCCGTGCATGCTCGGCGCCAACCTCGCGCGCTTCCCCTTCGATGGCATCTCCCAGGACCAGCGGTTCGATCCCCGCCTCGCGCGCGATTTCCGCCGCTGCCTCCAGCGACATCGCCGGCGTCGCCGCCATGCGAAACGCGCAGCGCGCAAACGTCGTGTCGTCGGGCTTCGGCGTTTCGGACGCGGGATTGTCGAGCCAGCCGCGCACCGCTGCCGGAACATCGAGCTTGTAGTGATCCAGCAGCGCGATCGCGTCTCGCGACGTCGTCGGGTCGGCGACCGTCGGCCCGGACGCGATCACCGCCGGATCGTCGCCCGGCACGTCCGAGATGGCGATGGTGACGACCTTTGCCGGCGCAGCCGCTGCCGCAAGCCGCCCGCCCTTGATCGCGGAGAGGTGCCGGCGCACGCAATTCATTTCACCGATCGGCGCTCCGCAGCGCAGCAATGCTGCATTCACCGCCTGCTTGTCGGCCAGCGTCAGCGCGTCCGCCGGCGCCGTCAGCAGCGCCGAACCGCCGCCGGAAATCAGCGCCACGACGAGATCGTCTGCGCCCAGTCCACTGACTGCGGCGAGGATGTCCTTTGCCGCCTGCAGGCCATTGGCGTCGGGCACCGGATGGGCCGCCTCGACGATGCGGATGCGCTCGCACGGCACGCCGTGCCCGTAGCGTGTCACCACGACGCCCTCCAGCGGCCCCGTCCATGCCGCCTCGAAGGCCTGCGCCATCGCGGCCGACGCCTTGCCGGCACCGACGACGACCGTGCGGCCGGCTGGTGGTTCGGGCATGTTGGCGGCGATGATGCGCGCCGGAAGAGCTGCACCAACGGCCGCGTCGAACAATGCGCGCAGCAACGTCTCGGGACTGTTCACGGGGTTTCTCGCACCTGCAAAATGGTCAAGGAGGCAACGCAGGGAGCCTCACCCTGCCCCCCGATCATAACCGTCGCGACATGCATGTGCGAGCCGGTTGCTGGCTCAGGCGAGGAGAAACAGTGTTGTCAGCAGGAGCAATGCCAGGCCGGACGGCATCTGCCACGGCGCGCGCTCGAGCGCCGCTTGCGTGCGGCTGCGCCGGGTATTTCCCGTCGGGTCTGCCATGCCGGAGCCAATCCCGCGTTCCGGCGCAGGTGGGAAGACAAAGGCCATACGCACGGGTCGGTACGATTTACGCCGGACTGATTACGCCGCGCCCCCGATCGGCCTTGGCAACCGTTATCGCCCCAAGGCTGTAAAATGATCGTTACCGAGCGGTCGTGCGCACGACATTTCTTTCCGCAAAAATGCAGCCTCCCTCGAAAACGGCGGTTTTCCGCCACTTCGTGGCCGCTCCGCGGGCGGCAGTTGGCCTGCCGGTTGCCGCCCTCCCGGCCCCGACCGGCAAGCCTGCGCCATGTTCCTGCAAACTCGGGCCGCAGCCATTGCGTTGCCGCGGCCCTTGTTCCCATCCAGCCGCGAAGCAGTCGCCTCCAGAGGTCGGGCATGCCAAAATCGCCTTGATTCGATACCAGACTTGCAGCCAGACCTTGCCGGGGGCCCGCCGCGTTCATGAGCGATTCCGACGACCTTTTTGCCGCGCTTGAAGACAGCGTCTCGAAACTGAAGACCGTCGCCAAGGACGCAGCGCGCAAGACGTCCGTTGCCAAGGCCGACGCGTCCGAACTCGCGGCAACCGGCACCGGCGGCGCCGAGGACGCCTACACGGCCGCCGACATCGAGGTGCTGGAGGGACTTGAGCCCGTGCGCCGTCGCCCCGGCATGTACATCGGCGGCACCGACGAAAAGGCCCTGCACCACCTCTTCGCCGAGGTCATCGACAACGCCATGGACGAGGCCGTCGCGGGCCACGCCAGCGTCATCGAGGTGAATCTCGACGCCGACGGCTATCTGAGCGTGTCCGACAACGGACGCGGCATCCCCGTCGACCCGCACCCCAAGTACAAGGACCGTTCGGCGCTGGAAGTCATCATGACGACGCTGCACGCCGGCGGAAAGTTCAACGCCAAGGTCTACGAAACGTCGGGCGGCCTGCACGGCGTCGGCGTCTCGGTCGTGAATGCGCTCTCCGACGACCTCGAGGTCGAGGTGGCGCGCGGTCGCAAGCTCTACCGCCAGCTCTATTCGCGCGGCCGCCCCGCGACCAAGCTCGAGTTCCTCGGCGACGTGATGAACCGGCGCGGCACCCGCGTTCGCTTCCATCCCGACGCGGAGATCTTCGGCAAGGGCGCGCGCTTCAAGCCGGCTCGGCTGTTCCGCATGGCCCGCTCCAAGGCGTACCTGTTCGGCGGCGTCGAGATCCGCTGGTCCTGCGACCCCGAACTGGTCGCCGGCAGCGACATCCCGGCGCAGGAAACCTTCAAGTTCCCCGACGGGCTGAAGGACTATCTCGCCAGCGAGGTCGGCAAGGCGACGCTGGTCACGGACGATTTCTTCCATGGCAAGAGCGAACGCCAGGCCGGCGGCGGCAGCGCCGAATGGGCGATCTGCTGGTTCGGCGGGCGCGACGGCTTCGTCGATTCCTACTGCAACACGGTGCCCACGCCCGAGGGCGGCACCCATGTCGCCGGACTCCGCCTCGCCCTTCTCAAGGGATTGAAGGCCTTTGGTGAACTGACCGGCAACAAGAAGCTCGGCCTCGTCACCAGCGACGACGTGCTGGCGTCCGCCGGCATCATGCTGTCGGTCTTCGTGCGCGAGCCGGAGTTCCAGGGCCAGACCAAGGAACGGCTGACCACGGCGGAGGCCTCGCGCATTGTCGAGAACGCAGTCAAGGACGCCTTCGACCACTGGCTGGCGGCGCGCCCGCAGCAGGCGACCCGCCTGCTAGACTGGGTCGTCGAGCGCGCCGAGGAGCGCCTGCGCCGGCGCCAGGAACGCGAAACCCAGCGCAAGACGGCGACGCGCAAGCTGCGCCTGCCCGGCAAGCTGTCGGACTGTTCGGCGAACTCCAAGGAAGGCACCGAGCTGTTCATCGTCGAGGGCGATTCCGCCGGCGGTTCGGCCAAGCAGGCGCGCAACCGCGCCACCCAGGCCGTGCTGCCGCTACGCGGCAAGATCCTCAACGTCGCCAGTGCCGGGCGCGACAAGCTGGCCGCCAACCAGCAGCTCGCCGACCTGATCCAGGCGCTCGGCTGCGGCACCGCCAACAACTACCGCGACGACGACCTGCGCTACGAACGCATCATCGTCATGACCGACGCCGACGTCGACGGCGCCCACATCGCGTCTCTGCTGATCACGTTCTTCTACAAGCAGATGCCGCGCCTGATCGACAACGGCCACCTGTTCCTCGCCGTGCCGCCGCTCTACCGCATCAGCCAGGGCGGCAAGACGCTCTATGCCCGTGACGACCTGCACAAGGACGAACTGCTGAAGAGCGAGTTCAACGGCCGCGGCAAGATCGAGATCGGCCGCTTCAAGGGCCTCGGCGAGATGATGCCGCACCAGTTGAAGGAAACGACGATGGACCCGGCAAAGCGCACGCTGCTGCGCGTCGAGGTCGCCGAGGACGAACTGGAACAGACCCGCACCGTCGTTGCCGACCTGATGGGCACCAATTCGGACGCCCGCTTCCGCTTCATCCAGGAGCGCGCCGAGTTCGCCGAGGAACTGGACGTCTAGATTCGCAGCCTCGCCCTAGATGTGCGCCAGGAAGGCGTTCAGCGCTTCGTTGACAGCACCGGGACGCTCCAGCGTCGCGATGTGGCCGCAGCCCTCGATGATCTTCAGCCGCGCGCCCGGCACCGCATCGGCAATCTCATGTGCCAGCTTGGGCGGCGTCAGCGCATCCTCGTCGCCAACCATCACCAGCGTCGGGCAGTGAACGCGCGCCAGCGTCGCCAGGGCGTCGCTGCGCCCCATGATCGCCCGTTGCTGGCGCTCGAACGCCGCAACGCCGGTTTCCGCCGCCATCGCCCGGATCGTCCCGGTCAGTTCGGCATCGCCCTGCCGGCTTTCGGCGATGAACACCGTGATGAGCCTGTTGACGACCGCCGAGATGCCCTCGCTGTGGGCCAGCTCGATCAGGCTCTCACGGGTTGCCACCTGGTCGGGGCGGTCGGCGCGCGCGCTGGTGTCGATCAGGACAAGGCCGCGCACGCGCTGCGGCGCCTGCCGCAACACCTCGTAGGCGATGTAGCCACCCATCGACAGGCCGGCGAGCACGAAGCGCTCCGGCGCATCGTCGAGCAGCCGCCGCGCGATCATTTCCATGCTGTCGTCGCGGCGATGGTCGGCGACTTGCGCCCGCCAACCTTCAGGCAGGGCCGCGATCTGGGGAGCGAACAGCGCCTGCGTGCACAGCAGCCCCGGCACGAACACGATATCCTTCATTCCTGCCTCCCCGGCACCATGGTGGCGGCATCATAACCGGCACCGATCCGCCAGGCGAGCCACGCACCGCTTTTGCCCCGTGCCTCGCAAAACAGCTCCTGTTTTTACCAACCGGGCATGATTTGGGGCACATTTGCGCGAAGTTGTTTGACATCATTGACTGTTCTACATATTCCCGGTGTCAACATCCCGGTCACGTACCCCGAATTGCGGGGCAACGGGAAAACGGATCGCGTACTCGCCCGATTGCAGTTCCGGCATATCGCATTGGCCGCGTCGCCATCCGAAACTCGAGTCGCTCGGAACCGAGCCGTATCTCCGAAGAACCGCGTTCCGGACATCCTGACGCCCGACCAGGCATCGACGCCGGTCGACAACATGACGAAATCGAACTTGATGAAATTCACTGATCTTGGGCTGAGCGAGCGCGTTCTCGCCGCCGTCGAAAAGGCCGGCTACAGCGAGCCGACACCGATCCAGGCCCAGGCCATTCCGGAAGTCCTGGCCAAGCGCGACGTCATCGGCATCGCCCAGACGGGAACCGGAAAGACCGCATCCTTCGTCCTGCCGATGCTGACACGGCTCGAATCCGGCCGTGCCCGCGCCCGCATGCCGCGCACGCTCATCCTTGAACCGACCCGCGAGCTCGCAGCCCAGGTCGAGCAGAACTTCAACACCTACGGCATCAACCACAAGCTGACCGTCGCCCTGCTCATCGGCGGCGTGTCCTTCGACGAACAGGAAAAGAAGCTCGATCGCGGCGCCGACGTGCTGATCGCCACGCCCGGCCGCCTGCTCGACCATTTCGAGCGCGGCAAGCTGCTGATGACCGGTGTCGAGATCCTCGTCATTGACGAGGCCGACCGCATGCTGGACATGGGTTTCATTCCCGACATTGAACGCATCTGCAAGCTCGTCCCCGCCCGCCGCCAGACCTTGTTCTTCTCCGCCACCATGGCGCCGGAGATCACCCGGCTGACGACGCAGTTCCTGCGCGATCCGGTCCGCGTCGAGGTTGCGCGTCCTGCCTCGACCGCCGCGACGGTCGCGCAATCTGTTGTCGCCTGCGGCGGCTCGCCAAAGGACAAGCGTGCCTGCCTGCGCGACCAGATCCGCGCCGCGGAGAACCTCTCGAACGCCATCGTCTTCTGCAATCGCAAGCGCGACGTCGCCACCGTCCACAATTCGCTGAAGCGGCATGGCTTCAACGCCGGCGCCCTGCACGGCGACATGGACCAGCACCAGCGCATGGCAATGCTGGAAAGCTTCCGCTCCGGCGAAGTGCCGATCCTGGTTGCCAGCGACGTCGCCGCCCGTGGTCTCGATATCCCGAAGGTCAGCCACGTCTTCAACTACGACCTGCCCGTACATCCCGACGACTACGTCCATCGCATCGGCCGCACCGGGCGCGCTGGTCGCGCAGGCGTCGCCGTGGCCCTGTGCGCACCCGAGGACCTGGGGTCCCTGCAGCGCATCGAGGACCTCATCGGGGTGAACATCGAGCGCAGGAACGTCGATGCCTTTGAACAGGCGGAATCGGAGAAATCCGATTCGTCTGCTGGCCGCAGACGTCGCGGCCGAACCGGGCGCTCGAAGACCGGCGAGCAGCCAGCACGCGGACCCAAGCCACATTCGGAACCTGCGGCAAATCCGCCCGGTTCTTCGGATACCCGCAAGCGGGCACCCGATGAAGGCGCACAACCAGTGCGCGAACGTCCGCAAGGTAAGCGGAAATCCGAGCAGAATGCGGATGCCGAACGCGCGGAAACGACCTTCGGCCAGGCAGATCACGTCCCGGCGTTCCTGCTTCGCCCGACGCGGCATGCAAAGGGCTAGCGCGTAGCCCCTGTGAATACCGTTGCGGCAATTAACTGAAAATTAGACGGTCTATGGCACTTTTGCGCAGACATTTGCGGACACAACCGCATTGGCAAAGGGCCAGATTTGATGGCGGCGAAAACCGACAAGGCCGAGTTCACCCGAACGATCGGCTATGGTGAGAATGCGATCAAGTTCTTGAAAAAGAACGAGAATCCCGCATACCCCCGAAACTACGAACTCTGGTACACCTACTCGGCTGGATACAACCGGGAGCTGAACAAGGCCATCAATGCGGCCCTTGATCGGCACGGCGCCATCGACAATGCGATGCTCGACCGGTTCTACGACGAGTTCGTATCGCCAATAAATCTCAGCGACCGGCTCGGCGACGTCAGCAACAAGATGGCCGAGGAGATTTCCCAACTGCTCGGTCGCATCGAGGAAAGCAGCGGCTCCGTCGGCGACTACGGCAAGCAGTTGACGACGGCGGCAAACTCGCTGTCTGACGCGGATTCGCCCGACAAGGCCCGTGCAGTCGTCAAGCGCGTCCTGCTCGCCACCCGCGAGATGGAAGAGCGCAACAACGCTCTGGAGAAGCAGCTTCAGGAATCGCGCAGTCAGATCTCCGACCTGAAGGAAAATCTCGAGGCGGTCCGCACCGAGACGATCACCGACCCGCTCACCGGCCTCGCCAACCGCCGGCATTTCGACCAGTCGCTGGAACGGCTCATCTCGTCGGAAATCGCCGAGGGCTCCGACCTTTGTCTTGTCATGTGCGACATCGATCATTTCAAGCGTTTCAATGACGTCTATGGCCACCAGACCGGAGACCAGGTTCTCAAGCTGGTCGGCGCGACGCTAAAGCAGACCGTGAAGGGGCGCGACATCGCCGCCCGTTACGGTGGCGAGGAATTCGGCATCATCCTGCCGCAGGCATCATTCGATTCCGCGCGCGTGGTCGCCGAACAGGTTCGCATCGCGATCATGAAGAAGGAACTCGTCAAGCGCTCGACCGGCGAAACACTGGGTCGCATCACGATGTCCTTCGGCATCGCGGTCATGCGGAAGAACGACACGCCCGATTCGATAATCGCGCGCGCCGATGCCGCCCTGTACAAGTCGAAGCGCGATGGCCGCAACCGGCTTACCGGAGAGGACGAACTGTCCGAGGCGGATTTCGACAAGGTCGCCTGAGCGAGATCCCTGGCACCACCGCACAACACCGCATTCACCGGCATGAAGACACCGCGCGATGCGCCTGGCATCGCATGTCCAGTGAATATGCCGGCGTCAGCCCTGCGCCGGTGAAATCGATACCGATTCCCCGCAGCCGCATGCCCCGGTCTGGTTCGGATTGTTGAACACGAACCCCGAGGAAAGCTTGGTCGTCTGGTAGTCCATCTCGGTGCCGAGCAGAAACAGCACCGCTTTCGGGTCGATCAGCACGGTGACGCCCTTGTCCTCGACGACCTCGTCGCCCGGCTCCACTGCGTTCGCATAGTCCATCGTGTAGGACATGCCGGCGCAGCCGCCATTCGCCACACCGATGCGCAGGCCCGCGATCTCCTTGCCGGAGTTCGCGATGATCTCGCGCACACGGTTTGCCGCGGCATCCGTGAGCGTCACCACCTTCGGCCTGGGCCGCGCTGCGACTGTCATGTGGTCCCTCGAAACGCTTGTTTTCCCGATTGCCGCCCGCAGGCGCCAACCTTGTGTGAATCTGGGCGCCCGACGGCACCATGAAACCCGCAGCCAGCGCGATCAGAACATGTCGAGCGCAACGCGCGCCTCGTCGCTCATGCGGCTGGGGTCCCAGGGCGGGTCGAACACCATGTTGACGCGAACCTGCCCCACGCCCTGCACCGAGTTGACGGCATCCTCGACCCAGATCGGCATCTCTCCGGCGACCGGACACGCCGGCGCGGTCAGTGTCATGTCGATGTTGATGTTGCGGTCGTCGTCGACATCGATCTTGTAGATCAGTCCCAGTTCGAAGATGTCGACGGGAATTTCAGGATCGTAGACGGTCTTCAGCGCCCCGATGATGTCATCGGTCAGCCGCGTCAATTCCTCTTGCGGCAACGACGAGGACGCCGAGGACGCCGGGGCCGCGGTCTCGTCCCCGCCATCACCTGTAGCGATCAGATACGGGTTGTCTTCCATCACGCGAACATCCGTTTCGCCTTTTCGAGCGCGCCCGCAAGCACGTCGATCTCTTCCAGCGTATTGTAGAGACCGAAGGAGGCGCGGCAAGTCGAGGTCACGCCGAAGCGCTCCAGCAACGGCTGCGCGCAGTGCGTGCCGGCCCGCACCGCAACGCCTTCGCGGTCGAGAACCGTCGCCACGTCGTGGGCGTGCGCGCCGAACATCTCGAAGGAGACGATGGCGCCCTTCCCCGGCGCTGTGCCGAAGATGCGGATCGAATTCATCGCCCCGAGCCGCTCGTGCGCATAGGCGCGCAAGGCTTCCTCGTGGCTTGCGATGTTGTCGCGTCCCAACCGATCCATGTAGGCGAGCGAGGCGGCAAGCCCAATGGCTTGCACGATCGGCGGCGTGCCGGCCTCGAAGCGGTGCGGCGGCCCTGCATAGGTGACGATGTCCTGGGTCACGTCGCGGATCATCTCGCCGCCGCCCAGGAACGGCGGCATCTTCGCCAGCAGGTCGCGCTTGCCGTACAGCACGCCGATGCCGGATGGCCCGTATACCTTGTGCCCGGTGAAGCAGTAGAAGTCGGCGTCGAGCGCGGCGACGTCCACCGGCATGTGCACGGCTGCCTGAGACCCGTCGACCAGTACCTTGATGCCGCGCGCGTGAGCTGCGCCGATCACATCGCCGACCGGCACCACCGTGCCCAGCACGTTCGACATCTGCGTGATCGCGACGAGTTTCGTGCGCGGCGAAAGCAGCGCCTCGAACGCCTCGAAGTCGAACGATCCGTCGTCGCCCACCGGCGCCCACTTCAGCACCGCGCCCTTGCGCTCGCGCAGGAAGTGCCAGGGCACGATGTTGGAATGGTGCTCCATGATGGAGAGCACGATCTCGTCGCCCTCGCCGATCTCGCCGACACCGAGCGAATAGGCGACCGCGTTGATCGCCTCCGTCGTCGAACGCGTGAAGATGATCTCGTCTACGGAGCCCGCATTGAGGAAATCGCGAACGGTCTCGCGCGCTGCCTCGTAGTGATCGGTCGCGGTATTCGAGAGGTAGTGCAGGCCACGGTGGACGTTGGCGTACTCGTGGCTGTAGGCCTGCGTCACCGCATCGATCATCGCCTGCGGCTTCTGCGCCGAGGCGCCGTTGTCGAGGTAGACCAGCGGCTTGCCGTAGACGTCGCGCGACAGGATCGGGAAATCCCGCCGGACGGCCTCGACGTCGTACCCGTTCGCGCCCATTGCATCGCGCTCCTTCAGGCGAGGTGGCGTTCGAGCCATTCCTCGGCAACCGCGGAAAATTCCTCGGCAACCGCCTCGTCGAGATCGTCGAAGACCTCGCCGGCAAAGGCCGAAACGAGCATGCGCGTCGCCTCGCGCTTCGGAATGCCACGCGCCATCAGGTAGAACAGCAGCGTGTCGTCAACCCGGCCCGTGGTCGAGCCGTGCCCGCACTGCACGTCGTCGGCATAGATTTCCAGCTCCGGCTTGGAATCGGCTTCCGCGTCGTCCGACAGCATCAGCGCCTGCGCCATCATCTTGCCGTCGGTCTTCTGCGCCTTCTGGCGCACCAGGATCTTGCCCTGGAAGACGCTGCGCGCCCTGTCGTCGAGTACCGACTTGAACAGCTCGCGGCTGACGCAGCCGGGCTCGGCATGATCGACGAACAGCGTCGTGTCGACATGCCGTGTGCTGCCGGCAAGATGCAGTCCGCGCAGGTTGGCAACCGCATCCCCGCCGACGAAGCGCAATCCGATGTCGGTGCGCACCAGTTCGCCGGTCGAAACCACCAGCAGCAGGTCGAAGGTGGCGTTCGCCCCAACCGTCACCGCAAGGCCGCCCGAATGCACGCCCTGCGCGCCAGCATCCACGTGGCGAATGAAGGTGACCTTTGCGCCGTCGGCAACATCGACATGGCTGACGTGGCCGCCCTGAGCGCCCCCGTCCGCCGATCCGGCCTTCTCGATGAGCGTGACCGACGCGCCCGAGCCGACCGAATAGAGCGCAACGCTGTCGCCGCGCTTGCCGGCGGGATGCGCGAATCCGGCGCGCACCGGCTCGGCAACGTTCGCACCCGCCGCGATGTCGATCACCGCGCCGGCGCTGGCGAACGCCTCGTTGAGGTCAAGGAGCGGACTGTCAAAGCCGGTGAAGCGCTCGGCAATGCGCTCCGCAATCGCCGCGCCGTCGCTGGCCAGCGCTTCGGCAAGCGACGTCACCCTGACGCCGCCCTGCGCATCGGGCAGCGTCACCTGCGTCTCGCCTGCGTCCGCCACCTCGCGCAGCCGTGCGCGCATGTCGGTATACTTGAATTCCTCGACGCGCCGGTGCGGCAGCCCGACGGCCTCGAAACGCGCAAAAGCCGCCGCGCGACCGGCCCCGAGCGTGTCCGCGCCGACCAATGCGTCCTTGCGCTCGGCGAACTGCGACGCGAGCTTGAGTTCCGCCGGCGTCTCGACGCGCTGAACCTGAACGTTCATGCCTACCTTGCCTTCTATCAGCCTTCGCATCCTCGCCGGGAACAGCCGAAGATGCTTGTTGCCTATCTCTTGAGCCGCATATCCTTGTCCGAAAAGTATGCAACTTTTCGGGAATATGCGTCATGCAGCCCGCCTCAGGCGGCGTCGACGAATTCGGCGTAACCGGACTTTTCAAGTTCCAGCGCCAGCTCCTTGCCGCCGGTCTTCACGATGCGGCCCTTCGACATGACGTGCACCACGTCCGGCACGATGTATTCGAGCAGGCGCTGGTAGTGGGTGATGACCAGCATCGAGCGCTCCGGCCCGCGCAGTGCGTTGACACCCTCGGCAACCAGCCGCAGCGCATCGATGTCGAGGCCGGAATCGGTCTCGTCGAGGATGCACAGGGAAGGCTGCAGCAGCGTCATCTGCAGGATCTCGTTGCGCTTCTTCTCGCCGCCCGAGAAGCCGACGTTGAGCGGCCGGCGCAGCATCTCCTGCGACACCTGCAGCTTGCCCGACGCCTCCTTGACGAGCCGCATGAAGTCCGGCGTCGTCAGTTCGTTCTGCCCACGCGCCTTGCGCTGCGCGTTCATCGCCGCCTTCAGGAAGGTCATGGTGGCGACGCCGGGAATCTCCACCGGGTACTGGAAGGCCAGGAAGATGCCGGCGGCCGCCCGCTCGTCGGGCTCCATTTCCAGCAGATCCTCGCCCTTGAACAGCACGGACCCTTCCGTGACCTCGTAGTCGTCCTTGCCGGCGAGCACGTTCGACAGCGTCGACTTGCCCGAGCCGTTGGGCCCCATGATGGCGTGCACCTTGCCGGCCTCGATCGTCAGGTCGACACCCTTCAGGATTTCGGTTCCGTCTTCCGCGATGCGCGCGTGCAGGTTCCTGATTTCAAGCATTGTTCGTCCTCTTGCCGGCTTTCGCCGTTCATCCGGAAATTTCAGTTCTCGCGTTTCTCGGCCAGGTACTGGACGCCGCGCACGGCGCCCGCGCCCAGGAAGGCCGCAATGATCGGCGCCCAGAAGTTGTCGGTCTCGCCGGCAACCACGAAGCCGACCAGCAGACCGGTGACCGGCGTCGCCACCGTCCAGAAATCGATGCCGTCGGTCTTCATCAGCCGACCGAGCCTTCCAGGCTGATGCCGATCAGCTTCTGGGTCTCGACCATGAATTCCATCGGCAGTTGCTGGATGACGTCGCGCACGAAGCCGTTGACGATCAGCGCCACCGCCTCCTCCTCGCCCAGTCCCCGCGACAGGCAGTAGAACATCTGGTCGTCGGAGATCTTCGAGGTCGTCGCCTCGTGCTCGAAGGTGGCGGACGAATTCTTCGCCTCGATGTAGGGCACGGTATGCGCGCCGCAGTCGTTGCCGATCAGCAGGCTGTCGCACTGGGTGAAGTTGCGCGCGTTTGTTGCCTTGGCATGCGCCGAGACGAGGCCGCGATAGGTGTTCTGCGAGCGCCCCGCCGCGATGCCCTTGGAGATAATGCGGCTCGACGTGTTGCGCCCCAAGTGCACCATCTTGGTGCCGCTGTCGACCTGCTGGTAGCCGTTGGAGACCGCGATCGAATAGAACTCGCCCCGGCTGTTGTCGCCGCGCAGGATGCAGCTCGGATACTTCCAGGTAATCGCCGAACCGGTCTCCACCTGCGTCCAGGAAATCTTCGAGTTCCTGCCCCGGCAATCGCCGCGCTTGGTGACGAAGTTGTAGATGCCGCCCTTGCCGTCCTTGTCGCCGGGATACCAGTTCTGCACGGTGGAATACTTGATCTCGGCATCGTCCAGCGCGATCAGCTCGACCACGGCGGCGTGCAGCTGGTTGACGTCGCGCATCGGCGCGGTGCAGCCCTCCAGATACGAGACGTAGGAGCCTTCGTCGGCGATGATGAGGGTGCGCTCGAACTGCCCGGTGTCCATCTCGTTGATGCGGAAATAGGTCGACAGCTCCATCGGGCAGCGCACGCCCTTGGGGATGTAGACGAACGACCCGTCGGAGAACACCGCCGAGTTCAGCGTCGCATAGTAGTTGTCGCTGACAGGGACCACCGAGCCGAGGTATTGCTTGACGAGCTCGGGGTGCTCGCGCAGCGCCTCGGAGATCGAGCAGAAGATGATGCCGTGCTTGGCGAGCTCGTCCTTGAAGGTGGTGACGACGGAGACGGAGTCGAATACCGCGTCGATGGCGACCTTGCCATAGGGCCGGTCGCCGCCGGCCTCTTCGTCAAGCTTGCTCGGCTCGTCGGCCTTGCGCACGCCCGCGAGGATCTCCTGCTCCTTGAGCGGAATTCCGAGCTTCTCGTAGGTGCGCAGCAACTCCGGGTCGACCTCGTCGAGGCTCTTCGGCCCGTCCTGCCCCTTCGGCGCGGCGTAGTAGTAGATGTCGTTGAAGTCGATCTTCGGATAGTCGAGCTTGGCCCACTTGGGCTCGTTCATGGTCTGCCAGCGCTTGTAGGCGTCGAGCCGCCATTCGAGCATCCATTCCGGCTCGTGCTTGCGCGCCGAGATGAAGCGGATGACATCCTCGCTCAGGCCCTTGGGGGCCTTCTCCATCTCGATGTCGGTGGTAAAGCCGTACTTGTACTTGTCGACGTCGATCGATTTGACCTGTTCGATCGTCTCCTGGACCGCTGGCATTCCGTTTTCCTTCCGCTCGCGGTTTCAAGGACCGCGGTGGACCGCAACCATCAACTCAACTCACGCCGCGGACTGTCTTGCCGCAGCCGGCACGCAAATCTTCTCCCATGCCGCGACGAAGGCCTCGGCCTCCTCGCGCGTCGTATTCCGCGTCAGGCTGATCCGCAGCGCCGCGCGCTTGAGATCGTCGGCCACACCCATCGCTTCAAGCACGTGGCTGGGGCCGACCTTGCCCGACGAACACGCAGATCCCGAACTGACGGCGACGCCGGCGAGATCGAAGCCGATCACCGCTGTCTCCGCCTGCACTCCGGCAAGCGCGGCGCAGATCGTGTTGGGAAGCCGGGCGCCAGCGCCCCCCACGAACGCCACGTCTGGCGAGATAGTGCGCAATCGATCCTCGATCCACTCCCGCAGCACGAGAATCTCGCTCCACACGTCACTTTCCAGCACCGCCTCGCGGGCGGCAGCGCCGAAGCCCGCGATTCCAGGAACATTCTCGGTTCCCGCACGCCGGTTGCGCTCCTGCCCGCCACCGCCGATCAGCGGCTTGCCGAACGTCATGCGGTCACCGCGCAAGACCAGCGCCCCGACACCGGTCGGCGCACCCATCTTGTGGCCCGAAAGCGAAATCATGTCCGCGCCTTCCGTGGCAGTGCCGAGATCGAGCCGGCCGGCCGCCTGCACTGCGTCGCAGTGCAGTGCGCCGCCCGCGGCATGGACGATGTCGGCGATCTCGCCGATGGGCTGAACGACGCCGGTCTCGTTGTTGGCCGCCATCACGCTGACCAGCGCCACCGCGTCATCGGGCAGCGCGGCAAGGGCCGCCTCCACGGCAGCCGGCGCGACGATACCCTGCCCATCAACGGGCAATACAACACGCTGCTGCGGAGCGAACCGCCCGCCGCACAGGACGGATGGGTGCTCAATGGCGGAAATGAGCAGGTGGGTCACGGCCTTGCCGCCGACTTTCGCCGCCGGATCGAGCGCCATGGCATTGGCTTCCGTGGCGCCAGACGTGAAGACCACGTTGGAGGCTGGCGTCTGTGCCAGCCGGGCAACGGCTTCGCGCGCCTCGTTGATGGCGCGGCGCACCGCACGGCCTTCCGCGTGCACGCTCGACGCGTTGCCGTACAATGCCAGTGCGGCGACGGCGGCCTCGCGCGCGCAATCGCGCAGGGGGGCGCTGGCATTGTCGTCGAGGTAGATGCGTCGTCGGCCCATTACCCGCCCTTGCGTCCCCGTATCCCTCAACTCTTGCCCGGCGCCCAAACGCTTGCCATTTCAGGAGCGCGGCTTCGTACTGGCTGCGAAATACGGTTTTTCTTGCAATCGCCCGCGCGCTTCGTGCTATCAACCGCCTCTGCGCAAAGCCAGACCGGTCATTCGGTCTACAGTTTCGAATAATTCTAAACTGGTTTTAGGTAGCGGCCCATGGGGTGTCAAGGAACGCGCCGGGCCTCCTTCCGGCACCCGCGCTTCACGACCGCGCGGGCCGGCAACGAATACGTGAGTGAGTCTAGATGCCTGAAGTGATTTTCACCGGACCCGCCGGCCGTATCGAGGGGCGCTACCAGCCGCCCAGGACGCGCAATGCGCCGGTCGCCATCGTCCTGCATCCGCATTCCCAGTTCGGCGGAACGATGAACAATCCGCTGACCTACCAGTTGTTCTACATGTTCCAGCGCAAGGGCTTCGGCGTCCTGCGTTTCAATTTCCGCGGCGTCGGCCGCAGCCAGGGTGAATTCGACCACGGCCTGGGCGAATTGTCCGATGCTGCCGCCGCGCTCGACTGGCTGCAGTCCTTCAATCCGGATTCCCGCGCCTGCTGGATCGCCGGCGTCTCCTTCGGCGCCTGGATCGGCATGCAGCTGCTGATGCGCCGCCCCGAGATCGAGGGCTTCATCTCGGTCGCCCCGCCGGCGAACCTCTACGACTTCAGCTTCCTCGCGCCCTGCCCCTCCTCGGGCCTCATCGTGCATGGCGATGCCGACAAGGTCGTGCCGCAGAAGGACGTGCAGGCCCTCGTAGACAAGCTGAAGACCCAGAAGGGCATCACCATCAGTCACGAGACCATCCCGGACGCCAACCACTTCTTCACCGACAAGGGCGAGGAACTGCTGGGCGTTTGCGACAGCTACCTGACCGATCGCCTGGCTGCCATCGAGGCGGAACTGGCTGGCGAATAGCGCTTGCGCGAACGCCGCCGCCCGGCAGTCCCCACCGTCACGGGCGTGTCAGCGAACCACCATTCAGCGGGATTGGGGCACCGGTCGTGCCCGGAAAGGTGATCGCCAGCCGGTGCAGGCTGCGCACGGCGAGATAGGCGAAGGCCTGCGCCTCCATGTACTGGGAGGAAAAGCCGCACGCATCCGCCGCCATGACCGGCACGCCCAGGCGCGCTTCGAGACCGCCCATGATGACCGGGTTGCGCGTTCCCCCGCCGGCAACGATCCAAGTCACCGGCGGCTGCGGCAGGAAACGCAAGGCAGCCGCGACACTTTCCACCGTGAATGCCGCGAGCGTCGCCGCGCCCTCCTCCGCAGCCAGTCCGCCGAGGACGTCCGCACTGCGAGCCGAAAAATGCGCCCGATCGAGCGACTTGGGCGGCGGCGCGTCGAAATACGGGTCATCCATCAGCCGCGCGAGCCGGTCGCGGTCGACCTGGCCGCGCGCCGCGAGCCGAGCGTCGAGGTCGACAGGCGTACCGGTATGCGTCAGCGCCCAGTCGTCGAGCAGCGCGTTCGCAGGCCCCGTATCGAAGGCGATCAGCTCACCGTCAGCACCGATATAGGTGATGTTCGCCACGCCGCCGAGATTGAGGAACGCCACCGGCTTGGCCAGTCCCGCCGTCTCCGCCAGCGCGGCATGGAAGACGGGCACCAGCGGTGCGCCCTGGCCGCCCGCGGCAACGTCGGCTGCCCGGAAATCGGAGATCACCGGGCGTCCGAGGCGCGATGACAGCTGCCGCGCGTTGCCGATCTGCACTGTAAGCCGCGCTTGTGGCCTGTGCAGCACGGTCTGGCCGTGAAACCCGATGATGTCGATTTCGGAAAGACTGATCCCTTGCTCGGCACACAGGATCTCGATTGCCTCGGCGTGGCGATCCGTCACAACGCTTTCCGCCCTGCCGACCTTGCCCGGCCGCATGCCGCGGTCGGTGATGGCGCGCGCATCATCGAGCGCCCGCCGCAGCACCGCGCGCTCGCTCTCGTTGTAGGCGACGGACAGCGTGCCGCCAAAGCGCGAAATGGTGCAGCCGTCGGTTTCCACGAGCGCGACGTCGACGCCGTCCATCGACGTGCCCGACATCATCCCCGCTGCGAGGCGAACAGGATTGGCTCCCATGACTCCCGCATTGCCCCTTGCTCATGCGCAATCAGACCGCTAGACGCTACCGGAACGACTTCCGACAGGCTAAATCCGAGCACGATGAACTAAGCCGGATTATAAAATGTCGGTCAACCTGGCAGGCGGCCAAACTGCTTTGCCCGATTTCGCCACCCTGCAAAACCGCACCGATACCCGATGACCTATCGATCTGATTTTCTTACCGTATTGCAAGAACGCGGCTTCATCCACCAGGCCTCCGAACCAGAAGCGCTGGATGACGCATTCGTGAATGGAACGGTCACCGCCTACGTAGGTTACGACGCCACAGCATCAAGCCTGCATGTCGGCTCGCTGGTCTCCATCATGATGCTGCGCTGGATGCAGAAATGCGGCCATCGGCCGATCGTCCTGATGGGCGGCGGCACGACGCGCGTCGGCGACCCGTCCGGGCGCGATGAAAGCAGGCGTCTGCTCGACGATGCTGCGATCCAGGCCAACATCGATGGCATCAAGCGCATATTCTCCGAGTTCGTCACCTTCGGCGGCAACGGCAACGACGCGCTGATGGTCGACAACTCCGAGTGGCTCCTCGGCCTCAACTACATCGATTTCCTGCGCGATGTCGGCCGCCATTTCTCCGTCAACCGGATGCTTTCGTTCGAATCCGTCAAGCAGCGCCTCGACCGCGAGCAGCCGCTGTCCTTCCTCGAATTCAACTACATGATCCTGCAGGCCTACGACTTCGTCGAGCTCTACAGGCGCTACGGCTGCACGCTGCAGATGGGCGGCTCCGACCAGTGGGGCAACATCGTCAACGGCATTGATCTGGGCCGGCGCATGGAAGAAGCGCAGCTCTTCGCCCTCACCTGCCCGCTGCTGACAACGGCCTCTGGCGCCAAGATGGGCAAGACCGCGTCGGGCGCGGTCTGGCTCAACGCCGGCCAGTTGAGCCCCTACGACTACTGGCAGTACTGGCGCAACACCGAGGATGCCGACGTCGAGCGCTTCCTGAAGCTGTTCACCGAGCTGCCGCTCGACGAGATCGCCCGCCTGGGCGCGCTGGACGGTGCCGAGATCAACGAAGCCAAGAAGATCCTCGCCAACGAGGCAACCGCCATGGCGCACGGCCGCGCTGCCGCGCAACAAGCCGCCGAAACCGCCCGCAAGACCTTCGAGGAAGGTGCAATCGCGGAAAGCCTGCCGACCATCGTGGCCGACCTCGATGCCGGCATCGGCCTGCTGACAGCCAATGTCCAGGCCGGCTTTGCAGCCTCCAACAGCGAGGCGCGCAGGGCGGTCGTGTCCGGCGCGGTGCGCGTCAACGGCATCGCGGTTTCGGATGCAACGATGGTCCTCGACCGCTCGCATGTTGGCGACGACGGTGTCATCAAGCTGTCGATGGGCAAGAAGCGGCACGTGCTGATCCGCCCCGCCTGACAGGGCAGCGCCTCTGGCTGTTCTAGCGACCTGGCTGTTGCGCCAGAGGATCGAACCGGTCGGGACTAACCCCGTTGTTGCCCGGTTGCGGAGACTGGCCGCCGCTCTGCATCGAGCGCGAGGGTGCGTCGAGAAGCAGCCTGAAGATGCCCGGCGTGACCGCCGAAACCGGGTTCACCGTCAGCGTCGGCCTGGCAAGGTCGCCGGCGACGGAAAAATTGACCCCGATCAATCCTTCGTTGCTGCGCCCGCCCAGGATCGTGCCCAGCAGCGGCACGCGCCCGAAGAAGTTGTTGATCGCATAGAGCGGCACATAGGTTCCGTTAGCGGCCACGCGCCGGCCCGTGAAGTCCACTTGCCCGTCGAACGTAGCTCCAACCGCTGGGCCGCGTAGCACACCGTGGCGGAAATCGAAGATGCCGCGCGCGCGCGCGAAATCGACGTAGAACTCGTCAAACCCCATGTTCGCCGTGTTCGGGGCGTTGCGGCTGGCCTCCTGCCACGACGGGTCCCCCCTGAGCGAACCCGTCCGGTCGATCAGGGTCGACAGGCTCGGGTCGCGGTCGATCGCGAAATTGACGATTTGGAATCGTCCCCGCGCATCGCCTGAATTCTTGCCCAGCGTCGCGCGCATGCCGATCTGGCCGCCGTTGATGCGCGAATACAGATCGAGCCAGCGCAACAGGCGCCCGGCATTGTTTCCCGAAACGCTCATCACCGGATCGGGACGGGCGGCAGGGCGCGCGATCTCGAAACGCATCGTCGAATTGTCGGAGAATGCACCGGTCATCTTGATGTACCGGATGTCGTCTCCCTTCATGTCGAGGTCGATGTCGACGCTCTGCAGGATTTCGCCGTTGTAGCCGCGCGCCGAGCCGATCACCGCCGCGACCTTGTAGCGCCGGGTATCGCCGCTGCGCGCCCCGCCTTCCGCAAGCCCGCCCGTCTTGGCGTTGTCCAGCACGCGCCGCATGTCGAACCGCACGGCCTCGATCTCGACGTTGAAATTGCCGCCCTTGTCCGTCCGCACGCTCATGCGCGCGGAATCGTCACCCTGCAGGCGGAACGTGTCGAGATCGAGCGCGGCGATCTGTCCGTTCGCGCGTACAAGTCCCGAACCCGTCACGAACAACTCGCGTCCACTCAGCCGGATATCGCTCAGCCGCGTGCCGCCGGTTTCGGCGTCGGGCGACAGAATGGCCGCGAAGGTCGCCGGAGAGCCCGGCGGCTTGTCGAGTCCGACCGCTGGCTGATACAGCCGCGCGTTTTTCAGATCCGCCTCAACGCGCCGCCTGCCTTCGTCCAGTTCGTTCATCACGACCGGGAATTCACCCTGCAGGAAATCGCCGAAATCGAGGCCTAGCGCCTTGCGCGACTTGGCATCGAGGATCAGGCTGACCTGTCGTTCCGACTCTCCCGCGTTGCCATAGATCGGTTCGCTCACCGAGAGGTCGGCCTTCACGCCGTCGATCTGCCCTTCTCCCGAAACCCGCAACAGGCCATTGCGGATGGTCAGCGTTACATCGCCTTTCTCGATCACCTGCTCGGGGCTGGCGGGAAAGCGCAAGCCCGTGATCGTCGCATCGACGATGAGACCGGTGTCGGCGATGGTCAGCCCCTCGCGGATCGGCATGTCCATGGTCATGCGCATCGCGACATCGCCCGCGGTTTGCGCAATGTCCATTCCACGCGACGTCGGCACGTTCAGCGGGTCATGGTCGAGCAGCAGCAGATGCGACGGCAGCGGTCCGCGGGTCAGGATCTCGAGTTCCGCCTGCACCGGATTGACCCGCGTGTCGCGCAGCATGTAGCTGCCACCGGTCACGAACACCGGCCCGCTCGCCGGGAGGTCGATACGCGCCTTGTCGCCGACAAACTCAAGCTCGAAACTCGACGGCGTCCAGCGCCCGTCCAGCGTGGCGCTCCGGATCGCCGGCAGGTCGTAGAAATAGCCGAAGTCGGCATCCTCGATGCGGAAGGTAACGGAAACTGCGTTCCTGGACAGGTTCGCCAGCCCCCCGACAGCCGCCAGCTCTCCGGGTTCGATGCTCACGTTCACCGTCGCGTTGACGATGTCGCCGCCGTGCACCTGCCGCATCAGCCAGTCGCGGGTCGCCGGCGCCACCCCCTCCGGCCAGAGCGACTTGAACACATCCATCGACATGCGGGCTGCCTCCCCGCGCAGCGCGATGCCGGGCGAACCGGGCGCCTGGCGCAGATAGCCAAGCATCGAAATCGAGGCATCGCCTGCGAGAAAGTCGAAGCGGCCCACGCGAACCTGCCGGGCCGCAATCTCGTAGACCGCGTCGAACACCACGGCATCGATCACGACGGGTTCGGCGTCCTCGCGCGTGGCGATGTGTACATCGGTGAATCCAAGCCCGATCGGCACCGTTCCGTAGGACATCGAGCGGTTGTCGGGAAAGGCGATTTCGCCGCCCAGCACCGCGCGGCTGCGCCCGGCGAGAAACCGCGACGGCGCGATCTTCATCACGCGCCGGGCCGCATCCCAGCTCCCCGAGATGCGCGCCTCGTCGAGCTTGAAGGATACATCGTCGCCAGCCTGGATCCGGCCGGCGCCGATCAGGATGTCGAACCGGGCGTCAGCCAGCGTCCCGTCGATCAGCGTCGCAAAAGACACCTGGCCGGATACCGGGGTTTCCGCCGCGATCCTGCGTGGCCCAGCCGTGGTCGCAGGAAACAACGCATCGGGCACCAGGTCGGCAAACGCGAGCTCGCCGGAAATCCCCCCGTCGTCCCGGCGCACGAGACGACCGTTGGCTGCCCATTCGCTTTGCGGCGTCAGTCCGCCTCTCGCCTCGAGCGCGATCGAGGAAGGACCTGAACCGGAGTGCTCGGCGAACAGCCGTGCATGGACACCTTCGAGATGCACCCCTTCGCCTGCCGCCGAAACCGTTGCCTCGGTGACGTCGAGTTCCTCGATGCCACCATCGGGATTGAGGACGACGAACGCGATCGCGACGATGTCAGCCGCGTTCAGGGTGCCGGTTGCCTCGCCGCCGCCGATCAGCGAGATGTTCGGAGCCGAAAGGATCAGGCTTCGCGGCGCGATATCGCCCGAGGCAAACGACAACAGGCTGAATCCAACCGTGACTGCCGGCGCGGAAAACATCGGCGCGCCCTGCGCATCGCGCACCCGGGCATCCGTAAGGCGAACGCCGAAACCCGCCCCGACCCGCTCGATGTCGGCTCCCGACACGTCGAGTTGAAATCCCGGCGGCAGCCGTGCTTCGACCGCAGCGGCGATGCGCGGCGCAAAACCGTCGATCGACACCGGTCCGAACAGTAGCCGCAGATAGACCAGCGCCAGCACGATACACCAGGCGACCACGAGACCGCCGATACCGTAGCCGACATAGCGGACCGGGGCAGGCAACTTGGCGAACCTGTCGAGAACGCGCATCCGCCCACTCGTGATCGCATCGAGTGCCAGTCCGAGCCTTGGTTCATTCTCAGCGTCGGGCTTGGATTGCGGTGTCGCGTCATCTGGCTGCACGCCCGGTTGCCCGGCTGTTGTCTGCCCGGACTCCGGCTGTGCGCGGTTTGCCTGCACCGCGGCCTGGCGTTCGCCGGCGCCTGGCATGCCAACCGGCAGCGCTGCGCCCGGCCGGGCGCTGGCGCCCGCGCGGGCGGCTTGCCCATCCGGCGCGTTATCGGGCCTGCGGTCGTGTGCTGTCAAACCCGTATCCACCCCGCTCGCCACGCCTTGCCGCAACGCGCATACGCACCATTATAGAAACATCGAGACGCAGATTGTTCACCGGTCCCGGCCTTCTTGCTGGATAAGGTGAATCGGGCGCTTGCCCAAGCCGCGATTCTCGAATCCCCGGTGATGCGACGCATCACGAACCATCTATCGCACCCCATAAAACGGACGAAAGGAAGGCCATATGACGTCAATGCCCGCAGTTGGTGACAAGGCCCCCGATTTTTCGATGCCGACCGATGCCGGGCGCACGGTCTCGCTGGCCGATTTCGCCGGCGCCAGCCTCGTGCTGTATTTCTATCCCAAGGACGACACCAGCGGCTGCACCCGCGAGGCAATCGACTTCACGGCCCTGGTCGGCGATTTCCGCAAGGCGAAGACGGCGGTGCTCGGCGTTTCCCCCGACAGCGTCGAGAAACATGCGAAATTTCGCGACAAGCATGCTCTCCAGGTCGAACTGGCGAGCGATCCCGAGCAGAATGCCCTGAACGCATACGGCGTCTGGGTGGAAAAGAGCATGTACGGCCGCAAGTACATGGGGGTCGAGCGTGCAACGTTCCTGATTGACGCGACGGGAACCATCCGCGGGATCTGGCGCAAGGTGAAGGTCGCCGGTCACGCCGAAACCGTGCTCGAAGCCGCGCGCGCGCTGTGAACAGCGAGCATGCGCGATCGGCCGGCCCGCGTTTCCTTGCCGATGTTTGCCCGCGCGGGCTTGCGTTGTCCGGGCCAAGCGGGTAATCCCTCGCCTCGGTTCGGAGCGTGGCGCAGCCCGGTTAGCGCACCAGTCTGGGGGACTGGGGGTCGCAGGTTCGAATCCTGCCGCTCCGACCAAATTCACATGAGACACCGGCAAAGCCGAATTCCCCGGGAACGCGGACTGCATCAGTCCGCGCGACACCGGCTGAAATGCGCTTGATCTAGCGCTTCAGCGCCTCGGTCAACAGTTGCCGGCATTCGCTCAGTTCGTACAGCACCGCCTGCAGCCGACGGATGTCATCCGTGGACAACGATTGCCCGACCGTCCCGACCGCTGGAACGGCGACCGGCGGCCTGACCGGCAATGGCGTCCTGTCATACCCGTTGCCCGGACGGTCCGCGTACTGCGCGGCCGTAGACACCGGCAGGGTCCCCGCTCCCGGCGTGGCCCCCTGGCCGCCACCCGAGCCGGCCCCGACCCGGTCATGCGCGAACATCCTCAGCGAATCCAGCCTCGGCAGTGCCGAATAATCGTTCTCGCCGGGCCGCGGTGTCGGCTGCGGCCGCGCAACGGGCTGCGCATGGTCAGCCTGCGGGCTGACCGGCGCAGGCTGCACCGGCGCAGGCTGCACCGGCTGCGCCGGCTGCGTTGGCGCCACGGGTTGTGTTGGCTGCGGTGGTTGCGCCACTGGCGTGAACGGCTGCGGCGTTACGGCAACTGGCGGTGCTGTCGCCGGCTGTGGTGCGGCAGGCTCCGCGACAGGTGGCGGTGATGGCTGCACGGCCGCTTGTGGCGCCTCTGCCGCAGCCGGCACGGATCCCGCCGGCGCAGGAGCGGACTGTACTGGTGCGGCAACCGGCACTGCGGCGGGCTGCGGCACGGCCGTGGCGGCTGGCGGCTGCGCTGGCGCGGCCTCGCCTTGCCCAGCGGCGGCGGCCGGCGCGGCTGTTCCTTCCTCCAGGTCCGGATCCCGCCCCTGGCCAATGGCGATGACATGGCGGACGCCACGATCCTTCAGGATGCGCTGCACGCCCTTGATCGTGTAGCCATCGCCATAAAGGAGCTTGCGGATGCCGCGCAGCAGGTCGACGTCGTCGGGGCGATAGTAGCGCCGCCCACCGCCGCGCTTCATGGGCCGGATCTGCGAAAAACGCGTCTCCCAGAAGCGCAGGACATGCTGCGGCACATCGAGGTCTTCCGCGACCTCGCTGATGGTTCTGAATGCGTCCGGACCTTTTTCGGTCATGACCTGTGACGCGCGCTCCCCCGCTGGACCCTACTCCTCGTCGTCGCCTTCGCCGCCGTTCATGCGGTTCTTCATCACCGGGCTGGGCTTGAACACCATCACCCGGCGTGGCGCGATCGGCACCTCCACACCCGTTTTCGGATTGCGGCCGATTCGCTCCGCCTTGTCGCGAAGCATGAATGACCCGAATCCCGACAGCTTGACGTTTTCCCCTCTCTCGAGGGTTTCGATCAGTTCATCGATCAGCATTTCGACGAGTTCGGCCGATTCGGCCCGCGAAAGCCCCACTTTGCGATAAACCGCCTCGCAAAGATCGGCTCGCGTGATCGTCCGCCCCGTCATCTGAAAGACCTCCGCCATATGCCTGACCGCGCAAACGATTTGCCCCCCGCCCCAACGGCAGGCGGCGCATGGTAGGAAGCCCGCCGCATGCGGTCAACGCACCGCGTGGAGCAAATGGCGGCGCGGCAGCGATTTTTTTCGATTGTGGCCTGTGCGCACGGACTGCGCCACGCCTCACCAGCGGATCAGCGCCGCCCCCCAGGTGAAGCCGCCGCCCAGCGCCTCGATCAGCACGAGGTCGCCGCGCTTGATGCGCCCGTCGCGCGCCGCGGTGTCGAGCGCCAGCGGCACCGATGCGGCCGAGGTGTTGCCGTGGGTTTCCACCGTCACCACGATCTTTTCCTCAGGCCAGCCATACTTGCGCGCCGTGGCATCGATGATGCGCCGGTTGGCCTGGTGCGGCACGAACCAGTCGAGGTCGTCAGCTGTGATTCCGGCCTTGGCCAGCGTCCCGTCGATCACGTCGTGGATCAGCCCGACCGCCTGCCGGAAAACCTCGCGGCCCTCCATGCGCAGGTGCCCGGCCGTCTGTGTCGTCGAGGGCCCGCCGTCGACGAACAGCTTGTCGCGGAAACGTCCGTCAGCCCGCAAGTCACAGGACAGAACCCCCTGGTCACCACCCTCGACGGCCTCGAGCACCACCGCGCCCGCCCCGTCGCCAAACAGAACGCAGGTGGTGCGGTCTTCCCAGTCGAGGATGCGCGAAAAGGTCTCGGCGCCGATCACGAGGGCACGCTTCGCAAGCCCCGCCTTGAGCAGCGCATCGGCGTTTGACACCGCATAGACGAAGCCCGAGCACACCGCCTGCATGTCGAACGCGAAACCGCCGCGGATGCCGAGGTTGTCCTGGATCGTCACAGCCGAAGCCGGAAAGGTCTGGTCGGGCGTCGCCGTCGCCAGCAGCACAAGGTCGATATCGGATGCATCGAGCCCTGCATTCGCAAGCGCAGCCCGCGCAGCTGCCGTACCAAGGTCCGAGGTGTACTCGCCTTCAGCAGCCATGTGCCGTGCGGTGATGCCTGTGCGCTGGCGAATCCACTCGTCGCTCGTGGCGACGATCTTCTCCAGATCATTGTTTGTAACAACGCGCGCAGGCAAATAGGAGCCCGTGCCGCGCACGACCGACCGAATGGAACTCACGAAGCAATATCTCCGGCAATCCTCACGTTGAGATCCTGATCCCGGCGATAGTGTTCCAGATCATCGGTAATCTTGGCTATGAGGTCGTTGGCTGCAATATCCCGCCCGAGCGTCACCGCACTGGCAAATCCTTCCGCGTCGGCCCCGCCATGGCTCTTGATGACGATGCCGTTCAAGCCCAGGAACACGCCGCCGTTCACCTTCCTGGGGTCCATCTTCGCCCGCAGGGTATCGAAGGCCGACTTGGCGAACAGGTAGCCGATGCGCGACAACACGCTGCGGTTCATCGCCGAGCGCAGATACTCGGCCATCTGCTTGGCCGTGCCTTCCGCCGTCTTCAGCGCGATGTTGCCGGTGAACCCTTCCGTGACCACGACATCGACGGTGCCCTTGCCGATGTCGTTGCCTTCGACAAAGCCGGCATAGTGCATGGGCAACTGCGAATTGCGCAGGATGCGCCCGGCTTCCTTGATCATCTCGAGGCCCTTGACCTCCTCGACGCCGATGTTCAGAAGCCCGACCGTCGGCCGGTCGATGCCGAAGACGGCGCGCGCCATCGCCTCGCCCATGACCGCAAAATCGACGAGTTGGTTGGCGTCAGAACCGATGGTAGCGCCAACATCCAGCACCACGCTCTCGCCGCGCATGGTCGGCCAGATGGCGGCAATCGCCGGCCGCTCCACCCCCGCCAGCGTGCGCAGGCAGAATTTGGACATCGCCATCAGCGCGCCGGTGTTGCCGGCCGACACCGCCAGCGCCGCGCGCCCCGAACGCACCGCGTCGAGCGCCAGCCACATGCTCGAGCGCCAGCGGCCCTTGCGCAATGCCTGGCTCGGCTTGTCGTCCATGCGGATCGCCACGTCGGTATGCTCGACCTCGCAGACCGCGGCAAGCTTCGGGTATTGATCCAGTTGCGGCCTGATCAGGGCCTCGTCACCGAACAGCACGAAGCGCGTTTCGGGCCGCCGGTCGCGCGCCAGAGCGCACCCCGGGACCACGGTCTGCGGACCATGATCGCCGCCCATCGCGTCGATGGCTATCGTCAGAGGACCTGGCATGTCTGCGTATCAAGGCTCGACCGAAGGGATTTGAACGTCCGAAGCAGCGCCGCGAGGCAACCGCCCCCCGCCAGGTGTCATCGCCCCCTCACCGATGCCCTGACCCAAACGATGAGAAATGCCCGACATAACCCGACGGGTCAACCGGCCCCAGCCGCGGGCGTGCGGACAATAGCAATTCACATTGCCGACACAAGCGGCAAATTCCCGTGTCGCCGCAACCCGTTTCATCTCCCCGGCTTGAGCTTTTCCAGCACCGAGAACGGCGAAGCCGTCGCGTCATCGTCGCGAGCCGCATCCGGCAATTCCGCTCCTGGTGCGCGCGGATAGGGATCGAGCGCAAGCACCACCGTGTCGCGGACGATCGCCCCGACCTGCACCACGCCATCCGGCAGCACCTCCAGGTCTTCCGCCTCGCTCTCCGCAACGCTCGCGCTGGCCTCTTCCAGCGTTTCTTCCGGCACGAAACGCAACAGGACGTCTTCATCGACGCGCGCCGGAACCGGCTCCAGCGTGACGACGCAGACCTGCGACAATTCGGCCTGAACGCGTCCCGACACGACCACGCCGCCCTTGCGCCAGTGACGAATCTCAAGCTCCGCGCTCACCGCGTCCGCACGGGCCAGCCCGAGGTCGTCCTTGAGCCGGTCCAGTTCCTGCGCTGACGCCGTGAACGTCACCTGAAGCCCCGCGCGCGGAATGACGCTCACCGGGACAACGGCATCGAACGCGCTGATGCGCTCGTGGCGTCCGGCATGCTCCTGAGTCTTCGTCATGCGTCCGGTTCCTCCCGTGATGTGCCGTCCGGCGCCCCAGGCCAGTCGATCTCGCCGGCAAGGATGCGCGCCGGGTCGGTTGCTGTGAGCACGTCTTGCACCGACGCGAGATAGGCCGCGATCCGTGCCGCGTTGAGTTCGACGGCGTCCCTGTCAGGCGAGGTCGCCAGCAGGTTTGCCGCCACCGCTTCGCGAAGCGCCGCCTCGTTGCCGCCATCCAGGGCGCGTGCATAGGCGCCCGCGCGGCCATAGAACGCCTGCCCCATCTTCTTGATCTGCTTTGGCACGGAAAGGTCGCCGACGCCAAGTTCACGCAACGAGCGGTCCATGTCGGCAAAGAACAGATCGAAGACCGCCTGTCCCGCTTCCTGCTCGCCGCATGCGTTGAACCTGCGGAACACCAGCGCCGCGTGCGCCACAATCATCTCGAAACGCCCCGTCGGTGTATCCGGCACCCCGCACTGCGCGTAGAATGCCGGTTGCCGCGCTTGCGCCACGATTGAACCGTACACGCGTTCGGCAACGGAATCGGAACCGTTGCCATGCGATGATGGACCGTTGGCGCGAAACAGTCGGCGAAGGATCGTCGTGAGCATGTCGGCTTTCATCACATGAACTTCGGGGCGGCAGGTTGCATATGGTGAGCGTCCAAGATACGGCATATCCTTGCCTGCGGACTCGAAAGCCATCGCGCAACCGTTTCGGCAGCAAGCAATAGCAGTTTGAATGGTGCGTTTGTGGATATCTTGAACACCTCCGGCCGCCTTTTCCGCTCCGTACTCTGCGTTTCAGGCCTCGCGCTGTCCGTGGCGGCGTGCTCCGAAATGCCCTCCCTGCCCCGCCCCGGTTCACTCAACCTGTCGGACATGCGCGCGCCCTCCATTCAGGCGCCGAACCTGTCGCTGAAGGAAAGCCGTCAGCACGGCTACATGTTCTCCCAGCAGCAGCTCGAGCAGGTTCCCATCGGCGCCAGCAAGGACCAGGTCGATTTCGTGCTCGGCACGCCCTCGACCACCGGGACCTTCGACGGCGAGGTCTACTACTACATCTCGCAGAGGGTGGAGCAGACCGCCTTCCTGCGCCCGCGCGTCGTCGACCAGCAGGTGCTGGCCGTCTATTTCGACCTCGACGACCGTGTCTCGCGCATCGCCCACTATGGGCTGCAGGACGGCAAGGTGTTCGATTTCATCAGCCGCAAGACCGCGACCACTGGCAAGGAACTGACCTTCCTCCAGCAGGTTCTGCGCGCAAGCCGCATGCGCAATCCCGCCGGCGGTCGCTGACCTGGCGGATCGCTGCCCGCGCGCGATCGCAACGAGCGAACGAAAAACCCCGCGAGCCAGCGCCCGCGGGGTTTTGTTTGTTCGCAACCGCCTTGCCGCGGCCCGCCGGGCGACGACGCGGTCATTGGCTGACCGCGCCATCTCCCATTGCAAGGCTAGTGCGCCAGGATCGCCAGCAGCAGCAGGGCCACGATGTTGGTGATCTTGATCATCGGGTTGACGGCCGGGCCGGCGGTGTCCTTGTAGGGATCGCCAACCGTGTCGCCGGTCACCGCGGCCTTGTGGGCTTCCGAGCCCTTGCCGCCGTGGTTGCCGTCCTCGATGAACTTCTTGGCGTTGTCCCACGCACCGCCGCCCGCCGTCATCGAGATGGCGACGAACAGGCCGGTAACGATGACGCCGAGCAGCATGGCGCCGACCGCGGAGAACGCAGCCGACTTGCCGGCGATCATGTTGATGACGAAGAACACCACGACCGGAGACAGAACCGGCAGCATCGACGGCACGATCATCTCGCGGATGGCCGCGCGCGTCAGCATGTCGACGGCACGCCCGTAGTCGGGCCGCTCCTTGCCTTCCATGATGCCCGGCTTTTCCTTGAACTGCCGGCGCACTTCCTCGACCACCGCCTGCGCGGCGCGGCCGACGGCGGTCATCGACATGCCGCCGAACAGGTATGGCAGCAGGCCGCCGAACAGCAGGCCGACCACGACATACGGATCGCTCAGCGAGAACGACACGTTGACGCCCTGGAAGTAGGTGTACTCGCTCGCATGCGAGACGAAGTAGTTCAGGTCCTGGGTGTAGGCGGCAAACAGCACCAGCGCGCCCATGCCCGCCGAACCGATCGCGTAGCCCTTCGTCACCGCCTTGGTGGTGTTGCCCACCGCGTCGAGAGCGTCGGTCGTGTCGCGGATTTCCGCAGGCATGCCCGACATCTCGGCGATGCCGCCGGCATTGTCAGTCACCGGGCCGAAGGCGTCGAGCGCCACGACCATGCCGGCAAGGGCCAGCATCGTGGCGACCGCAACGGCAATGCCGTAGAGGCCGGCCAGGTTGAACGACGCGATGATGCCCGCGATGATGACGATCGCCGGCAGCGCCGTCGATTCAAGCGACACCGCAAGCCCCTGGATGACGTTGGTGCCGTGGCCGGTGACCGAGGCCTGGGCAACCGACTGCACCGGGCGGAAACCCGTGCCGGTGTAGTATTCCGTGATCCAGATGATGAGGCCGGTGACGATCAGGCCGACCGCGCCGCACAGGAACAGGCTCATCGGGGTGAAGCTCGCGCCCGTCGTGGTGGTCATCGCAACGTCGAGACCGCCGAAGACCAGCATGGTGACCGGCAGCAACGCGACCAGCGACAGCACCGCCGTGGCGATGAAGCCCTTGTAGAGCGCGCCCATGATAGAATTGTTGGCGCCGAGCTTGACGAAGAAGGTGCCGATGATCGAGGTCACGACGCAAGCGCCGCCGATCGCCAACGGATAGATCATGCCAGCAAGCTTCAGTTCTGGCGTGGTGAAGGCGATGGCCGCGAGAACCATCGTCGCGACCGCGGTCACGGCATAGGTCTCGAACAGGTCAGCGGCCATGCCGGCGCAGTCGCCGACGTTGTCGCCAACGTTGTCGGCGATCGTCGCCGGGTTGCGCGGATCGTCCTCCGGAATGCCGGCCTCGACCTTGCCGACCATGTCGCCGCCAACGTCCGCACCCTTGGTGAAGATGCCGCCGCCGAGACGGGCGAAGATCGAGATCAGCGAGGCGCCGAAGCCGAGCGCGACCAGCGCGTCGATCACCGTACGGCTGTCGATCGCATAGCCCAGCGGGCCGGTCAGGATGCCGAAGTAGACGGTGACGCCGAGCAGCGCCAGTCCGGCCACGAACAGCCCCGTCACGGCGCCCGAGCGGAACGCGATCTCAAGACCGGCACCCAGCGACTTCGTCGCGGCTTGAGCGGTGCGCACATTGGCGCGCACCGACACGTTCATGCCGATGAAGCCGGCAGCAGCCGACAGGATGGCGCCGATGGCGAAGCCGATGGCCACGAGAATGCCGAGCAGAAACGCCACGAGGATGAAAATCACCACGCCGGCCACGGCGATGGTGAAATACTGGCGGCGCAGGTAGGCCTGCGCACCTTCGGCGATCGCGCCGGCGATCTCCTTCATGCGGTCCGTGCCGGCATCAGCCGACGTGACCGACTTGATCGCCCACACGCCGTACACGATCGACAGCGCGCCGCAGGCGATGATAGCCCAGATAGCGAGAGACATGGGTCCAACCCTTGAGTGAATACGTGAAATGTCGGCGTACAGGAGGGAATGTCCGGCAAATCCTGTGCCGAAAGTAGGTGCCGGTTCCAACGGCACGCGGACCGCCGAACGATTGGCAGAAACCTTCGGGCGGACAGCATCCGCCGTGGTCCCGCCCCCGCCGGACCTTCGGTCGGCGCGGACATTGCCAAAACTCTACTGAGGAAGCAACCGCCAACGCCGCGCCGGCACCTGCCAATTGGACTAATAGGCGTTTGTGCCGCCGCTGCCCGCTGCTAGGCCGCGTGCGGGTTTGTCCGCGTATGGCGCAAAAGCAGGAAAATCAGCACCAGCGCGATTGCCACGCCGGGGAAGATGGCGATGTTGACCGTTTCCCAGCCAAAAAGGTCGAGCAATCGCCCGGACATGAACGAGGCGGTGGCGACGGAGGCGAAAACGCAGAACTCGTTGAGCGCCTGAACCTTGTTGCGCTCCTCGGGCCGGCAGAAGTCGGTCACCATGGCGGTTGCGCCGACAAAGCCGAAGTTCCAGCCGAGCCCGAGCAGAATCAGCGCTCCCCAGAAATGCGCCAGATCCACCCCGGACAGGGACACGATCCCGCAGCCGGCCAGCAGCACCATGCCCGTTGCCGCCACCCGCTCCTTGCCGAACCGGTTGATGAGGTGGCCCGTGAAGAAGCTCGGCGCGAACATGGAGAGCGCATGCCACTGGATCGCCAGCGCCGCGTCCGCGACGCCATAATTGCAGGCCAGCATCGCGATCGGCGCCGCCGTCATCACGAGGCTCATCAGGGAATAGCTGATCATGCCGCAGGCGATGGCGACGACCAGTCGCGGCTGCCGCAGGATCTCGCTGAAGGGCCGCCCGCTGGGACCGCCGCGCGCGCGCGGCCGCGAGCCGCGCACCTGCGTCATCAGTGCGAAGGAGATGGTGGCGAGGATGGCCAGCACCATGAAGGAGCCGGCAAAGGTCACCGGCGCCAGCAGGTCGCGGCTGAATATGACGAGCTGCGGCCCCAGGATCGCAGCCGCGACGCCGCCGACGAGCACCCAGGAAATCGCCTTGGGGCGGAAGGCGGCGCTGGCGGTGTCGGCCGCCGCGAACCGGTAGTACTGCACGTGCGCCTGGAAACAGCCGCACAGCGCCGTCCCCAGCAGGAACACGTCGAAGCGCCCGAAGATCAGCGCGGCAACGCAGGTCAGCCCGCCGGCGACCGCAAACAGCGATCCGATCATGAAGCCGAGACGGCGCCCCAGCCGGCGCATGTAGATGCCCGCCGGCAGCGTCGTCATCGCCTGCCCAAGCACGAATGCCGTGATCGGCACCGTCGCCCACGAGGGATGCGGCGCCAGCGTTGTCCCGATGATGCCGCTGATGGTCATCAGGATCGTCGAACACGCACCGCCCAGCATCTGCCCGCCGGCGAGCACGATCGCGTTGCGTTTGGCGATGGTGTCGTCGACGACATGGTCGTCCATGACGGCGGCTTCGGCCAAGGCACCTGCTCCGGTTCTTCTGGCGGCTCAGCCGCAAGCGGCTCAGCCGCGGTGAGTGTATCGCGTCCGTGCAAACGACATCGGCTGCCCGTCCATCCCGATCGCGACCACCTCCGGTGGCCCGTCGCCACAGGTGCCGATGGCCTTGACCGGAAAACCGGAGGTCATGCAATCACGCGCAAAGGAGATGGACTGGTCGACCGGGACGATGACCATCGACTGGTAGTCGTCTCCGCCGGTCAAGACAAGCTTCATCAGGCGCGGGTCGCTGTCGCAGGCTGCCTTCGCGGCGGCGCTGAGCGGCACCTTCTCGGCGCGGATACGAGCGGACACGCCGCTTGTCTGGCACAGCCGCGCAAGGTCCCCGACCAGCCCGTCCGAGATGTCCATCGCGGCGCGCGCATGCTTGCGGATCGCGCCCTGCAGGCCGAACGGGGGCCGCGGCAGCCGGTACGCCGCCTCAAGGTAATCGAGATGCCCGGCGCCGATGTCCGGGAACGGGTCGCCACGCGCCACCATCAGGCCGAGCGCCGCATCTCCGATGTCGCCGCTGACGAAGACCACGTCGCCAGGGCACGCGCCGGACCGCCGTGGCGCGCGCTCGCCCCGCGTCGAGCCGAACATCGTCACCGCGACGCCGAGCGGAGCCACCTCGGGCACGACCGCGGTGTCGCCGCCATAGAGCTTCAGCCCGTAGCGGGTATGGTCCGCGGAAAGCCCGGCAGCGAAATCGTCGCCGAAGCCGTCGCCCGTGCCGGCCGGCACGGAAATCTGCAGCAGGTATCCGAGCGGGTCGGCGCCCTTGGCGACGAGATCGGACACGTTGACCCGCAGCGCCCGCGCGGCAACCAGCGCAGGCTTCTCGTCGCGCGGGAAATGCACGCCCGAGACGATCATGTCCGTCGTCACGACGATGCTCTCGCCAGCCGGGAAATCGATGACGGCGGCGTCGTCCGTCAACCCGGCCGAACCGGGCACCGCGGCAAGCGGGCGCAGGCACCTGCGAATGAAATCGTCTTCGTCGAACATCTGCACCACCGGCGCATCACGTGCCTGCGCGTTTCGCGCTCACTTCGTCGGCGCGCTCCTCGCGGGCGATCGAATCGAGAACGCCGTTGACCAGCCGCGGACCGTCATCCTCGTAGAACCCGTGCGCCACGTCCACGTACTCGGTTATCGCCGCGCGCGCCGGCACGTCCTTGCGATACAGCAACTCGTAGGACCCCGCCCGCAGGATGTTGCGCAGCGTCAGGTCGATGCGCTTCAGCGGCCAGGAAGTCTGCAGGACGCGGTCGACGAGCCGGTCGATGCGCAGCTGTTCGCGCACAACCCCTGTCACCAGATCCCGGAAGAAGGCGGCATCCGCGTCGCCATACTGTTCGCCGTCGAGTTCGCGGCCGAGCCGGTGCGCCTCGAACTCCGCGAGCGTCGAGGGAAGATCGCCACCGGCGATGTCCATCTGGTAGAGCGCCTGCACCGCGCCCAGGCGCGCGGCCGTGCGCTTGTTGCCGGCGCGCGACGCGCCCTTGCGCGGCTTGTCCTTCGGCGGAGAGGCTTCGCGGGTCATCAGGCAAGCCCCGCCAGGCACTTGCGCAATGCGATCATGGCCAGCGCCGCGCGCGCCGCGTCCCCGCCCTTGTTCTTCTGCTTGGGATCGGAGCGAACCCTGGCCTGCTCGCCGGTATTGACCGTCAGGATGCCGTTGCCGACCGCGAGCTGATGTGTCACGGCCAGATCCATCACCGCGCGCGCGGATTCGTTGGCGACGATGTCGTAGTGGCTGGTTTCGCCGCGAATGACACAGCCCAGCAGCACATAGCCATCGTAGGCCGTCCCCTGCCCGCGCTGCGCGGCGGCAACCGCCATCGACAGAGCCGCCGGAATTTCCAGCACGCCGGGAACCGAGACGGTGTCGGCAACCGCGCCCGCCGCCTTGATCGCGGCCATCGCGCCTTCGCGCAACGGGTCCGTGAACTGCGGATAGTAGGGCGATTCAATGATCAGCAGTCGGTCGGTCATGCAGCGTATCCAGTGTGCCGGTAGTCACGCGCCGCGCGCGCCTGGCGGGGTGTCGAATTCCATCAGCCGAGCGGCATAGCGCGCCATGAGGTCGACCTCAAGGTTGACCTCGTCGCCGGCGCGCTTTTCGCCCCAGGTCGTGACCTCTAGCGTGTGCGGGATCAGCGTGACGGTGAAGGTCACTCCGTCGACGTCATTGACCGTCAGCGACGTGCCGTCGAGCGCCACCGATCCCTTCCCGGCGATGAACCGCGCCAGCTCGTGCGGCACTGAAAAGACGAACCGCGCCGTACCGCCCTCGTCGGTACGTTCCGCGACGCGCGCCACCGCGTCGACGTGACCGGTTACAAGGTGCCCGCCCAGCTCCATGCCCATCGCCAGCGAGCGTTCCAGGTTGACCCGCCGCCCGGCCTGCCAGGTTCCCAACGTGGTGCGCTTGAGCGATTCCGGCGACACGTCGATGGCGAACCATCCCCTCCCGGCCGCGTCTCGCCCCTTCTCGACCACGGTCATGCAGGCGCCCGAACAGCAGATCGAGGCACCGATGTCGATGCCGTCGGGATCATACGCGCTGGCGATGACCATGCGCCGGCCAGCCGGCGACGGCTCGCTGGAAACGACCGTCGCCACGTCGGTAATGATGCCGGTGAACATGATGCACTACCCGCTTTCTGCTTTCAGGCTCCGGACCTCGTCCATGCCCGAAAGCGCCACCAGATGCGCGCAAAGCCCGCGCCGGCGCAAGACCGTAATCTCGTCGCCCCCGCAGGCGAAGCGGTCGTTCTGCTCGTAGCCACCCGCGGCGGCATCTTCGTGCGGCAACACGACGCCATATCCCGGCCCTGCCTGCGGCGCGATCGCGGCAAGGCGCCGCGGCGCGCGCGCCAGCACGATCTCGTCAACGAGCCCGCTTGACAGGAAACTTCCCGCCACCTCGCCGCCGCCCTCAACCATCAGCCGCGTGATCCCCTCGGCAGCGAGCCGCTGCAGGACAGCCGCCACCGCCGGACGCCCGCCGGACGCTGCGACGGGCAGAATGCGCGCGCCGGCGGCTTCCAGGGCCGCGGCTTTCGCGCAGTCTTGCGCCCCGATCACCCAAACCGGCGGACCGTCGCGCAGCATCGCGGCCTCGGGCGCCATGGCATGACCGCTGTCGAGCACAACCCGCAGCGGCGAGAGTTCCGCCATCCCCGGCAGCCTGCAGGTCAGGTCCGGATCGTCCGCCGCGACCGTGCCTCGCCCGACCAGGATGGCATCATGGCGCGCCCGCATCATGTGCACGTAGGTGCGGGTCTCCTCGCCCGTGATGGCGATTTGCCCATGGTTCGCGCCGGCAATGAATCCGTCGGCGGTCAGCGCCAGCTTCAGCGTCACGAACGGCCGGCCTTCGCGCACGCGCAGGATGTGGCCGCCATTGAGCAACGCCGCGTCTTGCGCCATCACGCCGCAGGTCACCGCGATGCCATGCGCCCGCAGCACCGCTATCCCCTGCCCGCCGACGCGCGGATCGGGATCGGCAATCGCGACCACGACGCGCGCGATACCGGCCTCGATCAGCGCATCGCTGCATGGCGGCGTGCGGCCGTGGTGGGCACACGGCTCCAGCGTCACGTAACAGGTCGCGCCGCGCGCGCGCTCCCCCGCCATGTCGACGGCAATGCGCTCGGCATGCGGCCTCCCGCCGGCAGCCGTCGCGCCCAGTCCCACGATATCGGCGGCTGCGCCATCGCCCGGCGCGACGAGGACCGCGCCCACCGCAGGGTTCGGCCATGCCCGCCCGAGATTGCGCCGCGCAAGGCGCAGCGCGATGCGCATGAACTGTTCGTCAGTCGTCAAGATCAGGGCTCTTGCGCCGTGCCGGGACATCGTCCTCGTCGCCCGGCATGGAGCCGATGAACTCCGCGAAATCCTTCACTTCGTGGAAGTTCTTGTAGACCGAGGCGAAGCGCACGTAGGCGACCTGGTCGATCTCCGCCAGCGACTCCATCACCATGCGGCCAATGCTGGCCGACGGGATCTCGCTCTCGCCCATGCTTTCCAGCGCCCGCACGAGACCGGAGACGAGCCGTTCGATGCGCTCGGAATCGACCGGGCGCTTGCGCATCGCCACCTGGATCGACCGCAGGAGCTTGTCGCGATCGAAGGGCACGCGCCGGCCATTGTTCTTCACCACCGTCAGTTCGCGAAGCTGCACGCGCTCGAAGGTGGTGAAGCGCTGGCCGCAATCCGGGCACACCCGCCGTCGGCGGATCGCCGTATTGTCCTCGGTGGGCCGGGAATCCTTGACCTGTGTATCCTGGCTTCCGCAGAACGGGCAACGCATCGTGAAATCCCGGTTGGCCTGCTGCGCGGGGTACATCTGCCCGCGCGTGGCTCGCTAAAGATCGTAGATCGGGAAGCGCTTGGTCAAAGCCGCAACGCGTTCGCGCACCTGCGCTTCCACCGCGCCGTTGTCGCCATCGCGGCTCGCCGCAAGTCCATTGATGACGTCGGCGATCATCGCCCCGATCTCGGTGAACTCGGCAGCGCCGAAGCCGCGCGTCGTGCCCGCCGGGCTGCCCAGACGGATGCCGGAGGTGACGGTCGGCTTCTCGGTGTCGAAGGGAACGCCGTTCTTGTTGCAGGTGATGTTGGCGCGCTTCAGCGCCTGCTCGGCGGCGACGCCCGTGACCTTCTTCGGCCGCACGTCCGCCAGCACCAAGTGGGTATCCGTGCCGCCGGAAACGAGATCGATCCCGTCGGCGCGCAGAGCCTCGGCGAGCGCCTTGGCGTTCGCCACGACCTGCGCCACGTAATCACGGAACGACGGCCGCAGCGCTTCGCCGAAAGCCACCGCCTTGGCCGCGATGACATGCATCAGCGGGCCGCCCTGCAGCCCTGGGAAGACGGCGGAATTGATCTTCTTGGCCAGCGCCTCGTCGTTGGTCAGGATCATGCCGCCGCGCGGGCCGCGCAGCGTCTTGTGGGTGGTCGTCGTCGCCACGTGGCAGTGATCGAGCGGGTTGGGATGCGCCCCGCCGGCGACGAGGCCGGCGAAATGCGCCATGTCGACCATGAAGGACGCGCCAACCTCGTCGGCGATCGCGCGGAATGACGCGAAGTCGATTTCGCGCGGATAGGCCGAGCCGCCGGCGATGATGACCTTCGGCTTTTCCTTGCGCGCCAGGTCGCGCACCTCGTCGAGATCGATGCGGTGGGTGTCCCGCGTCACCTTGTAGGGAACCTGTCGGAACCACTTGCCGGACTGGTTCACCGGCGAACCGTGCGTCAGGTGGCCGCCGCAGGACAGGTCGAGACCCATGAACGTGTCGCCCGGCTGCATCAGCGACATGAACACCGCCTGGTTGGCCTGCGATCCCGAGTGCGGCTGCACGTTGGCGAAGCCGCAGCTGAACAGCTTGCAGGCGCGCTCGATGGCCAGCGCCTCGGCGACGTCGACATGCTCGCAGCCTGCATAGTAGCGCCGCCCGGGATAGCCCTCGGCGTACTTGTTCGTCATCACCGAGCCCTGCGCCTGCATCACGGCCTTGGAGACGATGTTTTCAGAAGCGATCAACTCGATCTCGTCGCGCTGGCGTTCGAATTCGCCATGGATCGCCTCCGCGATTTCGGGATCGGTTTGGGCAAGATCGGCCTTGAAGAAATCGGACATCGTCTGGAACTTCCTGCTGGAATGGCGCATGGGCCACGCTCCGACCTGAACGACAGCGTGGCAAACACGAAGGATCGCCGCATTATCACAAAGCGCAACAGGCGGCAAAGCGCGTGCGACGATTTTTCCAGGCGGGAAAGGACTTGTGCCGGGAAATATGAAAAGTCCCGGCCGGGCCGTGTTCCTGCCCTTGTGCAGGCAAGGCCCGGCAAAGCCGCCTGGCAGGATAGCTCAGGACGCCGATGAACCGCGCGCCAGCATCATCCGCAGCTTGCGCACCGCGACCCGTTCCAGGTCGGCACGCGCCGCATTGGCAGGCCCTACGATGGTCGTTTCGATTCCGGTTTCCGCATCCACGGCGATGACCCGGACCATGCGCCCGACCGGAATGATTTCGATGATGATCCCGCCCCCGTTCGAGGCGCCGCCAGGCCGCACCGAAGGAGGATTGCCCCGGCCCGCCATGCGGTGGTCAGGAATCCTGCCCCGAAAGCGCAAGATCTCCGGCCGCATCGCGGTTGTAGACGTCCGGGCGGAAATGCACGATCCCGTCGGGCGTGCCCCACGCCGTGATGTAGGTCATGTAGATCGGCGTCGGGACACTGAGGCTGACGTCGATGCGCTCGCCCGACGCGATCGTCGCGTCGACGATTTGCGGTGTCCAGTTGCCGTTGGGCTCCAGCAGCCACGAGACCAGCTTGCGCACGTCGTGCACGCGCACGCAGCCTGACGAATGGAACCGGTAGTTGGAACCGAACAGCGACTGCTGCGGCGTGTCGTGCAGGTAGACCGAGTGCTTGTTGGCGAAATTGATTCGGATCGAACCCATCGAGTTGAGCTCGCCCGGATCCTGGCGCAACAGGTAGTCCACCGCTTCCTCCGACTGCCAGTTGACCATGCTCGGGTCGATCTCGTTGCCTGACTGGTCGTAGATGCGGATGCGGTACTTCGACAGGTACGTCGGATCCTCGCGCATGCGCGGGATGATGTCCTTCTGCACGATGCTCTTGGGAGCGTGCCAGAACGGGTTGAAGTTGATCTGCGAAATGCGGCTGGTCACCAGCGGTGACGGCCGGTCGATCTTGCCGACGATCGCGGTGTGGCGAGTGACCACGGCACCGTTCTCGACCGCCTCGATCTCCGCACCGGGGATATTGACCATCACGTAGCGCTGGCCGAGGTCGCCGCCCATCGCGCTCAGCCGCACCAGGTTGGTGCGCAACTGCTTCAGCCGCTCCTCGACGGGAACGTTGAGCGCCGCGAGCGTTTCGCGTCCCACCGCGCCGTCGGTAAACAGGCCATGCCGGAGCTGGAAATTGCGAACCGCCGTCTGCAACGGTGAATCGAAGAAATGCGACAGGCTGTAGCCGGGATCGAGATCGCCGCTGGCGACCAGCCTCCGGCGCAGTTGCGCAACCGTCGCGGAATTGTTCCCAAGCCGCAGCACGTCCTTCGTCTGCACTTGCGGCCAGCCGCCGGCCGCAGCGATATCTTCGTAGCGCTTGATGGCGATCTGGGTGAAATAGATCGTCTGCTGGGACAGGATCGGCGGCGTCGCTGCCAGCCGCGCTTCCAGTTCCCGGGACGTGGCGTCGTACTGTTGGCGCCCGCTTGCCGAGTAGTCGACGATGATCTCGGACGCATCTCCCCGCCCGCCCGCCATTGCCGCCATTGGCGAAGCCGCCAGCAGTCCGGCAACGAGCCCCGCTGCCAGCACCATGACAGTGCGAAATCCGCCTGAAACAGGGGCGTTCCGGTCGTACATCATCATTCCCGCCGCATCATTCCCGCCGCAGCATTCTTGCCGCAGCATTCTTGCCGAAATGCAATTCCCGCGCCTGCATGCCCGGCGCCGTATGCGCGGGCCACAACGCCGGCTGATTCAAGATCTCGTTTCCAATATAGGCCCTGAACGCCGGGCCTCAAGGAAATACGCGATCGCCGGAATCCGATTGGCCCGGTACGCAGTACAAGTGATATGCCTGAAGCTCGAATGTCTTTCGCCCCGCTTCGTGGCCTCAATGCGGCAAGACCGGATAATTTCGCCGGATATCGCCCGATCGCCCACGAACCGGGCGCGCGAAAGCGTCCGCGAAATTGCTTTCGCGGACGCCTCAGTTTGAAATCGCCAGCCTGCGGAACCTAAAGCTTGTAGAGGATCTGGTCGGTCCAGAAGCGCTCGAGCTTGCCCAGCGACTTGTTCAGTCCGGCGAATTCCGGGTGCCCCAGCCCGCCGACCGTGTCGATCGACTTCATGTGCCGCTCGTAGAGCTGGGAGATAATGTCGCGGACCGCCTTGCCCTTCTCGGTCAGGCTGATTCGCACCGTGCGGCGATCCACCGTCGAGCGCTGGTGATGCAGGTAGCCAAGTTCGACCAGCTTCTTGACGTTGTAGGAAACGTTCGAGCCCAGGTAGTAGCCGCGCGCCCGCAGTTCACTGGCGGTCAGTTCCTTGCCGCCGATATTGTAGAGCAGCAGCGCCTGTACCGCGTTGACGTCGTCGCGCCCCTTGCGGTCGAATTCGTCCTTGATGACATCGAGCAGCCGACGGTGCAACCGTTCGATGAGTGCAAGCGCTTCGAGGTATTTCGGACGAAGGTCTTCACCGAAATCCTCGACGTTGGCATTTGCTGCCACGCCGATCATCGCGTCCATAATATTTTGCCTCACTGTTGTTGAGCGGATGTTTCCCCGCTTCTGGTGAGGACACTAGAGGGTCGGACTGAAGGTCGGCTTAAGGCTTACGATTAAAATGCGATGAATCAGAATACCGTTATTTTTTTCTGTCCCCGGGTAGCTTTTCCTTAAGCATCCTGTTGCGCACCGCGCAGGAACCGGATGATGCCGGAGAAATCGACCCCGCCATTGCCGGCGCCCACGAACAGCCCGTAGGCCTGCGAGGCCGCGGCCCCCAGCGGCGTCGCGGCGCCCGCGTGGGAGGCGGCGTCCTGCGACAGCTTCAGGTCCTTCAGCATCATCGCCGCGGCAAATCCGGCTTGGTAGTCGCGGTTGGCCGGCGACGTCGGCACCGGCCCGGGTACTGGGCAATAGGTGGTCAGCGACCAGCACTGGCCCGACGCGGTCGAGGAAATGTCGAACAGCTTCTGGTGGTCGAGCCCCAGCTTCTCGGCCAGCACGAAGGCCTCGCAGACGCCGATCATGGAAATGCCGAGCAGCATGTTGTTGCAGATCTTCGCCGCCTGGCCGTTGCCGGCGCCGCCGGCGTGCACGATGGTCTTGCCCATCACGTCCAGCAACGGTTTCGCGGCGGCGAAGTCCGCGTCCGGCCCGCCGACCATGAAGGTGAGCGTCCCCGCCTGCGCGCCGCCAACGCCGCCGGAAACCGGCGCATCGACCATCTTCTGGCCCGCCGCGGCAGCCGCATCGGCGACCTTCCGCGCGGTTTCCACATCGATGGTGGAGGAATCGATGAACAGCGTGCCCTTGTCGGCTGCGGCAAGCAGGCCACCGTCGCCAAGGTAGAGCATCGCCACCTCGCGCCCCGACGGCAGCATCGTCACCACTGCGTCGACGCCGCTTGCCGCATCCGTCGCACTTCCCGCAGCGGCACCGCCCGCGGCTTCAAGGTCCGCCATGCGCGCCGCGCTCAGGTCGGCGCCCTTCACCGTATGCCCGGCCTTGAGCAGGTTGAGCGCCATGGGCAGCCCCATGTTGCCCAGTCCGATGAAACCGATCTTCGCCATGATGTGCCTCCCAGGCCCAGCCCATTTCCGTTCAACCGCGCGGCAGACGGCTTTCCGATCTCAATCTTGCGGAACCGTGTAGCGCGCGATCGTGTTTTCCGGCGATCCGGCCCAGCGCGCGAAGCCGATATAGACGATGATGCACGCCGCGTTGAATCCCACCGTCCACCAGTCCTCGCCGAACAGGTCGGGAAAACCGATGTACATCACCATTTCCGTCACCGCGACGAACAGCCACGTCGCCACGCCCCAGCCCGACGCGAACCACAGCCCGACGCCGGCGATCACCATCAGGATGGCGAAATAGACCGTCACGACCTGCCACTGGATCGCCATCGACTCGAACCCGTCCGGCCCGCCCCCCGCACCGAGGATGATCGCCCAGTGAGACAGCCCGTCATACAGATAGACGAGCGCCAGCAGCCGCATCGCCCACAGCATGGCGACGGGCCCGAGCGGGCGCTCCTCGGAAAATCGGAATGCGCGGCGCGCCTTCACGGCAGGTCCAGCTCCTTGTCCCCCAGCGGCGCGAAATAGGCTTCGATCGCGGCCGCATCGACATCTTCCAGCCGCGCCGGGTTCCAGTGCGGCGTGTTGTCCTTGTCGATGATGATGGCACGCACGCCTTCGAAAAACTCGGCATTTTCCAGCACACGGTTCACGATACGATACTCGAGCCGCATGCATTCCCGGAAATCGAGCTTCGCGCCTTCGCGCAATTGCCGCAACGTGATCTTCAGGCTCGTCGGCGATTTCGCCGCAATGATCGCCGCGGTGTCGGCACCGAACGGTTGCTGCGCGTCGCCCTGGAGCCGCGCCACGATGTCCTCCACGCTGTCGCCGGAAAAGCAGCGGTCGATCGCCACGCGCATCGGCGCCAGTTTCGGCTCGCCGGGCGGACTGGCGTAGTTGGCGATGCAGGTGTCGATGTCCGTCGTTTTCGTCAGCGCCGATTCCAGCGCTGCCAGCCGTTCGGACGGCACAGCGTGCGTGGCGATGCCGAGCGCAAGCGCATCCGCTGCCCCGATCCGCGCACCGGTCAGGCCGAGGTAGGTCCCCATCTCGCCCGGCAGCCGCGGCAGGAAATACGTGCCGCCGACATCGGGAAACAGCCCGATCCCGGTTTCCGGCATGGCGAACAGGAACGACGAACCGGCGACCCGGTGCGATCCGTGCACCGAAACCCCGACACCGCCGCCCATGACGATGCCGTCGATCAGCGCGATGTAGGGCTTGGGATAGTGCTTGATGCAGGTGTTGAGCTGGTACTCCGACCCGTAGAACGTTAGCGCCATCGGGTCGTGCGCCTTGCCCCAGTCGTAGAGCTGGCGCACGTCGCCGCCGGCCGAGAACGCCCGCCCCGGCACCGCCTTGATGATGACGTGGCGCACGCCCGCGTCGTCCTTCCAGGCCTCCAGCTGTGCCCGCATCGCGCGCACGATTCCCGAACTGACCGCGTTCAGGGCCTTCGGTCGGTTCAGCGTGATGATCCCCGCGCAGCCCTCGCGCGCGAAGAGAACCTCGTCATGCTCGATCGTCGCGCTCATTGGCCGAACACGTCCCGCGACACGATCAGCCGCATCACCTCGTTCGTGCCCTCCAGGATCTGATGCACGCGCACGTCGCGCAGGTAGCGCTCCACTCCGTAGTCGGCGAGATAGCCGTAGCCACCGTGAAGTTGCAGCGCCTCGTTGACCACATTGAAGCCGACGTCGGTGGCAAAACGCTTGGCCTTCGCGGCTGCGACGGTCTTGTCGGGCGCGTTGTCGTCGAGCTTCTGCGCCGCCCGGTGCACCATCAGCCGCGCTGCCTCCAGTTCCGTCGCCATGTCGGCGATGCGAAAGCGCAGCGCCTGGAACCCGCTCAGCTGCGAACCGAACTGCTTGCGCTCGCCCATGTAGGCGACCGCCTTGTCAAGACACGCCTGCGCCGCTCCCAGCGAACACGCGGCGATGTTGATGCGCCCGCCATCGAGGCCCGCCATGGCGATTTTGAAACCCTCGCCTTCCGATCCCACGAGATTGGCGGCCGGCACCCGGCAGTCCTCGAAGATGACGGCTGCCGTCGGCTGGCTGTGCCAGCCGAGCTTCTTCTCCTGCGCACCGAAGGACAGTCCCGGCGTGCCGTTCTCGACGACGATGCAGGAAATTCCGCGCGGACCCGCCTCGCCGGTGCGCACCATGCAGACATAGACGTCCGATGCGCCGCCGCCGGAAATGAAGGCCTTTTGCCCGTTGAGCACGTAGTGGTCGCCGTCGCGCACCGCGCGTGTTGCAAGCGACGCGGCATCCGAACCCGCGCCGGGTTCGGTGAGGCAATAGGATGCAAATGTCTGCATGGATGTCAGGCCCGGCAGGAAACGCTGCCGCAACTCAGCGCTGCCGAACGAGTCGATCATCCACGCCGACATATTGTGGATCGACATGTAGGCCGAGGTCGACGTGCAGCCCTTCGACAATTCCTCGAAGATCACCGCGGCGTCGAGCCGCCCCAGTCCCGAACCGCCAACGTCCTCGCGCACGTAGATGCCGCCGAAACCCAGCGCTGCTGCCGCGCGCAGGGTCTCCACTGGAAAGACGCAGTTGCGGTCCCAATCCTCCGCGTGCGGTGCCATCTCGCCCGCCGCGAAGGCTGCCGCCGCGTCCTTGAACGCCTGCTGTTCTTCCGAAAGCGAAAAATCCATGTCCGCCGACCCGCTTGCTTCTGCCAGTCACGCTTAGAAGCGCGCAGGCGGCGCGTCAACGTCCGCACACGCAAACCCGCATTGTACCTGCTGGACCGCACCGATCGCGTATGGAGGAAAACGGCGTTGGCCGCGCGCGCCGATCGCTGCTAGAAGTTTTCCTGAAATCGCCGAGGGATAGTCCGATGAACATGCAGTCGCGCAATCGCACAGCCGCCGACAAGGCCGATGTCAGCCGCATCACCGGCGGCCGCCGGATGCGCCGCAACCGGCGCACCGACTGGGCCCGCCGCATGGTGCGCGAGGCGCGCCTGTCGGCCAATGACCTGATCTGGCCGCTGTTCCTCACCGAGGGCGTGGACGTGCGCGAACCGGTTACCTCGATGCCCGGCGTCGAGCGCCTGTCGGTCGACAACGCCGCGAAGGCCGCCGAGGAAGCCGTGAAGCTGGGCATTCCGGCGATCGCGCTGTTTCCCAACACCGACGCGGGCCTGCGCGACGAACTCGGCTCCGAGGCACTCAACCCGCAGAACCTCGTCTGCCGCGCCTGCCGCGCCATCAAGCAGGCAGCCCCCGAGGTCGGCATCGTCACCGATGTCGCGCTCGACCCCTACACCTCGCACGGCCACGACGGCGTCATGGCCGGCGCGACGATCCTCAACGACGAGACCGTCGCCCGCCTCGTCGAGCAGGCACTGGTGCAGGTCGACGCCGGCGCCGACATCATTGCGCCCTCCGACATGATGGACGGGCGCGTCGGCGCCATCCGCGAAGGGCTTGACGACAACGGCTTCGAGCACGCCCAGATCATGTCCTACAGCGCCAAGTACGCCTCTGCCTTCTACGGCCCCTTCCGCGACGCGATCGCCACCAACGCGACGCTGGTGGGCGACAAGCGCACCTACCAGATGGACCCGGCCAACGGCGCCGAGGCCCTGATGGAGGCCGAGCTCGACATCGCCGAGGGCGCCGACATGATCATGGTCAAGCCGGGCATGCCCTACCTCGACATCATCTGGCGCCTGAAGGATGCCTTCGGCCTGCCGACCTTCGCCTACCAGGTGTCGGGCGAGTACGCGATGATCCAGGCCGCCGCGCAGAACGGCTGGATCGATGGCGAGCGCGCCATGGTGGAAAGCCTGCTCGCCTTCCGCCGCGCCGGCGCCGACGGCGTGCTGACCTATTTCGCCCCGCGCGCCGCGCGCATGCTCAGGGATGGGCTGATCTGAACTCCGCTGCAGGCGGCCGCGATCTTGGCGCTGCCGGCAGCGCGAAAACCGGACCCGGCAGGCACGCAATGAGCACGCTCCCACTCGCCCTTTCCGACATCGAGGCCGCCCGCGAACGCATCGCCGGCGCGGTCCTGCACACGCCCTGCGTGCCCGCTCCGCGCCTGTCAATGCTGACCGGCGCCGAAGTCTTCGTGAAGTACGAGAACCTGCAGGTCACCAACGCCTTCAAGGAACGCGGCGCGGCCAACCGGCTCGCGCTGCTCGACGAAAGCGAGCGCGCCCGCGGCGTCGTCGCCATGTCGGCCGGCAACCATGCCCAGGCAGTCGCCCGCCATGCCGCACGCCTCGGCATCGCCGCGACCATCGTGATGCCGAAGACCACGCCCTTCTCCAAGGTCGCCGCGACCGAGAACTGGGGCGCCGAAATCGTGCTGGAAGGCGAGAACGTGCAGGACTGCGAGGCAGTCATGCACCGCCTCGTCGACGAGCGCGGGCTGGTCGTCGTGCACCCCTATGACGATCTCGCCGTGATGGCCGGCCAGGGCACGCTGGCGCTGGAGATGCTGGCCGACGCGCCCGGCCTCGACGCGATCCTCGTCCCCGTCGGCGGCGGCGGGCTGATCTCGGGCGTCGCGACCGCCGCCAATGCGCTGCGGCCGGAAATCGAGATCCACGGCGTCCAGTCGATCTTCTATCCCGCGCTCGATGCCGCGCTGCGCGGTGAAACCGCCACTTGCGGCGGCGACACGCTCGCCGAGGGCATTGCCGTGCGCCGCCTGTCCCCGATTGCCGTGGACATCGCCCGCGCCCTCGTCGACGATGTCATCCTCGTCGACGAGGACGCCATCGAGGCCGCCATTTACGCCTTCTTCGCCGTCCAGAAGACGATGGCCGAAGGCGCCGGCGCGGCCGGTCTCGCAGCGCTCATGGCCAACCGCGACCGGTTCACCGGTCGGCGCGTCGGCCTCATCCTGTGCGGCGGCAACATCGATCCGCGCATGTTGTCGGCCATCACCGTGCGCGCGCTGGAGCGACAGCAGCGCATCGTCTCGTTGCGCGTCACCGTGCGCGACCGCCCCGGCATCCTCGGGCGCATCGCCACCATCGTCGGCGAGACCGGCGCCAACATTCTCGACGTGTCGCACCAGCGCATGCTGCTGAACGTTCCTGCGACCGGCGCCACCGTCGACCTCACCGTCGAGACCCGCGACGAGCACCACGCGCTACGCGTGCGCGACGCACTGATGGCGCAGGGCATGCGCGTGATGCGGCTCGACCCGGTGCTGGGCTCCGATCCTGCATAACAGGAACCGGTTTAGGGCCAGCGGCCGCAGTTTGCACAAGCCTCGGCGCGAAATCCTGTATGCTTGATTCCGGCAACGACCGGAGGCTCGGGATTGGCAAGCGAACCCCACATGCTGGCAACCTTCGCGATCATCGCGGCCGCCATGGTGGCGTTCGCGATGGAGCGGGTGGCCATCGAGGTCGCGGCCCTTGCCACAGTTACCGCGCTGCTGCTGCTGTTCCAGGTCGCACCGCTGCCGGGGCCTGGAGGCGACATCGTTGGCCCGGAAGCGCTTCTCGCCGGCTTCGCCAGCCCCGCGCTCATCACCATCCTGGCGCTGCTGGTGGTCGGACAGGGTCTCTACCAGACCGGCGCGGTCGACGGCCTGACCCGCCGGCTGGGGGTGAAGGCTGCGGCAAGCCCGCGCGCAACGATCGGCTTGATCCTCGTCTCCGCGGGCATCCTGTCGGCCTTCATGAACAACACCCCGCTCGTCGTCATCATGCTGCCGGTGCTCGCGGCAATCGGTTCGCGCGCCCGCATCGCCTCCAGCCGCTTCATGATGCCGCTGTCGTTTGCAGCCATCCTCGGCGGCACGCTGACGCTGATCGGATCGTCGACCAACCTGCTCGTCGCCGGCGTCGCGCGCGACCTCGGCCTGCCGCCACTCGGCTTCTTCGAGATCACCCCGGCCGCCCTGCCCCTGTGCGCCATCGGCCTTGCCTATGTGCTGTTCGTCATGCCGCGCCTGCTGAAGCCGCGTGCCACGCTGGTGCAGGACGTTGCCGGAAGCGAAGCCTCAGGCCGCCAGTTCGTCGCGCGCATCATGCTGGCCGATGGTCACCCGTTGGTCGGCGCGACCTCCGCCGCGGGTCTGTTCGCACAGCTCAAGGGCATGACCGTGCTGATGATCCAGCGCGGGCCGCGCAACATCCTCCCACCCTTCGAGGACATCACGCTGTCGCCCGGCGATACCGTCATTGTCGCCGCGACGCGCACGGTCCTTGCCCAGGCCCTGCGCGGCCGCGGCCAGCTCATCAATCCCGACCTGCTGTCCGACGACGAGGCGCTGCCCTTCAGCGGCGACCACGTGATGCTCGCCGAGGCCGTCGTCGCGCCCGGCTCCCGCCTCGTCGGCCGCTCCGTCGATGCGGCCGCCATTTCCGCCACCACGGGCTGTTTCGTGCTCGGTTTCCAGCGCCAGAGCCGCATGACCCGCGTGCGCATCGGCAACATCCGCCTGGAAGCCGGCGACGTGCTGCTGCTTGGCGGCCACCGGGAGGATATCGCGGGGCTGCGGCTCAATCGCGACGTCATCCTGCTGGAATGGTCCGCAACCGAGATCCCGATCACCAACCGCGCCGGCTGGGCGCTCGCCATCTTCGCGACCACCGTCGCGCTGGCCGCGACCGAACTGCTGCCGCTGGTCCTTGCCGCGCTCGCCGGCGCACTGGCGATGATCCTCGCCGGCTGCCTCAATGTCCGCCAGGCCGCACGCGCCGTCGACCGGCGCATCTACCTGCTCGTCGGCGCCGCCCTGGCGATGGCGGCAGCACTTGAGGCCACGGGCGGAGCCGCCGTCGTAGCCCACCGCATCGTCGCCCTGTTTTCCGGCGCGCCGCCGGTCATCCTCCTGTCCGCGCTGTTCCTGCTCGTCGCCGTGTTCACCAACGTGTTGTCCAACAACGCGACCGCCGTGCTGTTCACCCCAATCGCCGTCACAGCGGCGCTCGAACTGGGGCTGAACCCGCATGCCTTCGTGATGACCGTGATCCTGGCGGCGAACTGCTCCTTCGCCACCCCGATCGGCTACCAGACGAACCTCCTCGTCATGGCGCCGGGGCATTACCGGTTTTCCGATTTCCTGCGCGCCGGCGTTCCGCTCGTGCTGCTGCTGTGGCTGACCTTCACGCTGACCGCGCCCATGGTGCTGACAATGTGAGGTCCGGTGGAGCGGATGCGCTTGAATCGCCACAATCTTTTCACGACAGTATCGCCATGAGCGAATTCACAACCGGCGCACCGCAGTTCTACCTGACCGCCCCTTCGGCGTGCCCCTACCTGCCCGGGCGCTACGAACGCAAGGTGTTCACCCAGCTTGCCGGCGAACGCGCGCCTGAACTCAACGACATCCTGACCCAGGGCGGTTTCCGGCGCAGCCAGTCGATCGCCTACCGCCCGGCCTGCGAGGGTTGCCGTGCCTGTGTCTCGGTCCGTATCCGCGCCGGTGAATTCGAGCCCTCGCGCACCCACCGCAGGATCATCAAGCGCAACCGCGACCTCGTCGGCGAGGATCGCGGCCCCTATTCGGATGCCGAGCAGTACGCGCTGTTTCGCGACTATCTCGCCGCCCGCCACGAAGGCGGCGGCATGGCCGATATGTCAGTACTGGACTACGGCATGATGGTCGAGGACACCCCCGTCAACACCCGCCTCATCGCCTACCGCCGGCGCGGACCCGACAGCGGGCTAACGGGCTTGGGCGAAGGTCCACTGGTCGCGGTCGCCCTCACCGACGAACTCTCCGACGGGCTGTCGATGGTCTATTCGTTCTTCGATCCGGAGATCGAGGGGCGCAGCCTGGGCACCTTCATGATCCTCGATCACCTCCGCCGCGCGAAGAACCGCGGCCTGCCCTTCGTCTACCTCGGCTACTGGGTGCGCGGCTCGCGCAAGATGGACTACAAGGTCCGCTTCGGCCCGCAGGAACACCTGCTGCCTGGCGGCTGGCGCGAGGTCGACGCCGACGGTGAGCCGCTCGGCGCGCTCGACGAACCGGTATTCACCACCGACCTGACGTTTACCTGATATCCGGGCGGGCGGACATCGGCATGAGGAGTCGAAAAGAATTTTTCAACTTTAACGAGCATATTTCGTTCAGCCTTGAGGGAATTTGATGCATTTCCATGTGCAATCCCGGTTATCATGGCCCGGAGCCATGACCCGGCACCGGAAATGCGCGCGCGAGTTGGGCGTACGCAACAGCAGAGACGCAGATGCACCTGAACCACCCTGGAGAGGAATCGGGACACTGGAGCGACCGCCCGTGGCTGTCGGAATCCCTGTGTTTCGTGTTCGGCGCCTGCGTTCTGTTTCTGATTTCCCTGTCCCAGAAACTGATCCTCGGCGTCGATCCGCTGCATTGGCGCGGCTACATCCTGCCTGTCGTGTTCGGCGGCACCGCCATGGCGCTGATCGGATACTACCAGCGCCGCTCGCGGCGACACTTCCGGGCGCAATTGCAGGTGGAAAGCCATGAACGCCAGCGCTTCCGTGAGATCGAGGACGCGCTGCGCGAAAGCCGCGACCACCTGGAAACCGCCCAGCGCATAGGCCATGTCGGCAGCTGGGTCTCGAACCTCGTCACCGACGAGATGACCTGGTCCGCCGAGGCGCTGCGCATCTTCGGCACCACCCCCGAGCGCTTCAGCCACACCCGCGAAGCCTACTACGAACTCATTCATCCTGACGACCGCAAGGAGGTCGGCGCCGCGGTCAAGCGCGCGCTGGCAGACGGCTCCTACGACGTCATTCACAGGATCATCACGTCTGCCGGAGAGGTGCGCTGGATCCACGCCCGCGGCGAAGTCGACTTCGACGAAAAGCACACGCCACTGCGCATGCACGGCATGATGCATGACATCACGGAACGAAAGGTGGCCGAGAATGCGTTGCGCCTGGCCAAGGAGCGGTTCCAGGATTTTGCCGAAGTTGCGGCCGACTGGTTCTGGGAAACGAATGCCGATGACCGGTTCACCTTTGTTTCGGAAAACGTGCCCGCGCCGCTCGCCCCCATTGCCGACAGACTGATCGGAATGAACCGCATGGACTTGCCGGGGTTCGACGCGGACAAGCAGACCTTGCGCACCCACCGCGCCCTTGTCGAAGCAAGAGAGGGCTACAGGAAACTTCTTTATTCCATCAGCCAGGATGACGGGGCGCCCTACTGGATCGAGGTCAGCGCAAAGCCGGTTTTCGGCCCGGACGGCGAATTCCTCGGCTATCGGGGCTCAGGGCAGGACGTCACAAAACAGCAGGAATCCGAACTGGCCCTGCGGCGCAGCGAAAACCGCTTTTCCCTTGCCATGCGCGGCGCAAACGACGGCTTGTGGGACTGGAACCTCGAAACCAACGACGTCTACTACTCGCCGCGCTGGTGTTCGATGCTGGGCTACAAGCCGGACGAACTGGAACCAAGTCTCGACACGTGGGCGAAGCTGGTTCACCCCGAAGACAAGGACCGTGTCCTGGAAGCGGTGCAAGACTACATCAATGGAGTTGCCGACGGCTTCGATACGGAATTCCGCATGCGCCACAAGGACGGTTCGTGGGTGGATATCCTGTCGCGCGCATTCCTGGCGCAAGTAAACGGGATTCCTGTGCGGCTGGTCGGAACCCATGTCGACATCACCGCGCGCAAGGATGCCGAGAAGGCCCTGCGCGAAAGCGAGGAACGCTTCCGCTCGATCCTGGAAAACGCCACCTACATCATCGCCATTGTCGATGCAGACGGAATATACCGCTATCTCAGCCCGTCAGTGAGGACCATTCTCGGCTACGAGCCGGAAGAACTGATCGGCCGTGACATCCTCGAGTTGACCCACCCGGAGGACGTCTCGTCGAGACGGAGCGCACTGGAGGAGGCACTTCGAGCACCCGATGCTAACGTCGCCGAGGAATTCAGGTTCCGTCACAAGAACGGTACCTGGCGCACGATTATCTGCACGAAGAAGAACGCGTTTTCCGTGCCCGGCATTGGCGGATTCCTGGTGAATGCGCGCGATGTCACCGAGCGAAGGGCCGCAGAGGAGGAACTGGAACGCTATCGCAACCAGCTCGAGGAACTCGTCGATGAGCGCACGGCACAGGTGCAGGAAAAGTCCCAGCAATTGGAGGAAGCGCTCGACAAGGAAAAGGAATACAACCTCCTGCAGCAGAAGTTCGTGTCCCTCGTCAGCCACGAGTTCCGCACGCCGCTCGCCATTATCGACGGATCCGCACAGCGGCTGATCCGGCGCAAGGACAAGGCGGCGCCCGAGGAGATCGCCACGCGGCTGGAGAAGGTGCGTTCCGCCATCCTGAGGCTGACAGGGCTGATCGACCTGACGCTCTACACCACCCGTCTCGACGCCGGGAACATAGGCATGAACCCGGCAACCTGCGATCTGCGGGATCTTGTCCGCGAGGTTTGCGAAAGACAGGCGGAGATTTCTCCGGAGTACGAGTTCGTCGTCGACATCGATGCCCTTCCCGAAGACATGTTCGCCGACAAGAACCTGCTCGACATGGTTTTCACCAACCTGCTGTCGAACGCCGTGAAATATTCACCCGACAACAAGACCATTCAGGTCACCGGTTCGCTGACCGATGGGGAAGTGCGCGTTTCGGTGAGCGACAGCGGCGTGGGAATTCCCAAGGAGGACATGCCGCACATGTTCAAGCGCTTCTTCCGCGCCCGCACGTCCGAGGGCTATCGCGGCACGGGCGTGGGGCTCAATGTGTCGAGGGAATTCGTCGAAATGCATGGCGGTCGCATCGAGCTGCAAAGCACCGTCGGCAAGGGCTCGACATTCACTGTCCATCTGCCGCGCAACGCTCAGGAAGCGCAACGCGAAGCCGCAGCAACGGCGAAACCCGCCGCCTGACACCTCGTCAGACACAAGCCCGGCATCACTTTTTCACCGGCAGCCCGTCCAGCGGTCCCGGCCCGAAGCGATTGGCGCGCGGGAAGCCGTTCGGCACCATGCGCCCGGCCTGCGCGCGTTCGCCGCACCAGTCGGCGAGTTCCTCCAGGCTGCGGGTGAACACACGGCCCGCCGAATCCGTCCAGCTCAGCCCCTGCTCGCCGGTGAAGCAACGCAGGTCGGCAGCCCCGCCGTCCTTGTACTTCTGCAGCCGCACACCCTTGCCACGCGTCATTTCCGGCACCTGGTCGAGCGGGAAGATGACGAGCTTGCGGTTTTCGCCGAGCACCGCGACATGGCCGCCAGCCGCCGGCACGCAATGGCGCGCCGCCTGACCGGCGGCGACGTTGAGCACCTGCCGCCCCTTGCGGGTCATCGCAACCACGTCCTTCTCGGGCACCGTGAAGCCGCGCCCCTCCGACGTCGCTACCAGCAGCTTGCGCGCCGGATCGTGCACGAAGGCGGCGACCACGCAGGCGTTCTCCGGGAAATCGACCATGATGGAGACCGGTTCGCCCATCCCGCGCCCGCCCGGCAGCTTGTCTGCCGCCAGCGTGAAGAAGCGCCCGTCCTCGGCAAACAGCAGAACCTTGTCGGTCGTCTGCGCGTGGAAGGCGCAGGCCAGTTCGTCGCCGGCCTTGAACTGCAGCCCGGACACATCCGCGATATGGCCTTTCAGCGCGCGGATCCAGCCCTTCACCGACAGCACCACCGTGATCGGCTCGCGCTCGATCATCGCTTCCTGGATGTCGGCGAGATCGGTGTCACCGGCCTCGGAGAAGGTCGTGCGCCGCCGTCCAAGTTCGGTTTCCGGCCCGAACTTGCCACGCACCTCGGCGATCTGCGCGCCGATGCGCTGCCACTGCAGCCCCTCGTCGCGTTGCAGGGCCTTCAGGTCGCGCTGCTCACCGGACAGCGACTTGTGCTCGCGGCGGATCTCCATTTCCTCAAGTTTGCGCAGCGAGCGCAGCCGCATGTTGAGGATCGCCTCTGCCTGCGTGTCGTTGAGCGAAAACGTGCTCATCAGCACCGCCTTGGGCTCGTCCTCCTCGCGGATGATGCGGATCACCTCGTCGAGGTTGAGATAGGCGATCAGGTAGCCTTCGAGCACGTCGAGGCGCTTAGCGATCTGCTCGAGCCGGTGCCCGGCCCGCCGCAGCAAGACCTCGCGGCGGTGGTCGAGCCACTCCCGCAGAACCTGCTTCAGGCCGATGACGTTGGGAATGCGACCCTGCGTCAGCACGTTCATGTTGAGCGAGATGCGCGATTCAAGGTCGGTCAGCCGGAACAGCGAGGCCATCAGCAGGTCCGGGTCGACGCTGCGGTTCCTCGGCTCGAGCACCACGCGCACGTCTTCTGCGGACTCATCGCGCACGTCTGCGAGCAGCGGCAGCTTCCGCTCGTTGATGAGGTCGGCGATCTTCTCGATCAGCCGCGACTTCTGCACCAGGTATGGAATTTCCGTGACCACGATCACATAGGTGCCGCGCCCGGTATCCTCCTTGTGCCAGCGCGCCCGCACGCGAAAACCGCCGCGCCCGGTCTCATAGGCTTCGAGGATCTGCCCGGCCGGCTCGACGATGACGCCGCCGGTCGGGAAATCCGGCCCCGGCACGCGCTCGACAAGCTCTGCCGTCGTCGCATCCGGGTTTTCGATGAGCAGCAATGCAGCGTCGCAAAGCTCGGCGGCATTGTGCGGCGGGATCGAAGTCGCCATGCCCACCGCGATGCCCTGCGAACCGTTGGCGAGCAGGTTCGGAAAGCCGCCGGGAAGGACGATCGGCTCGCGGTCCTCGCCGTCGTATGTCTCACGAAAGTCGACGGCGTCCTCGTCGAGACCGTCGAGCAGGATTCTGGCGACCTCCGTCAGCCGCGCCTCGGTGTAGCGCATGGCGGCCGCGTTATCGCCGTCGATGTTGCCGAAGTTGCCCTGCCCGTCGACCAGCGGATACCTCTGGGCAAAGGACTGCGCCAGTCGCACCAGCGCGTCGTAGACCGACTGGTCGCCGTGCGGGTGGTATTTGCCGATGACGTCGCCGACAACGCGCGCGCACTTCTTGAAGCCCTGGTCGGGGTCGAGCTTCAATAGCCGCATCGCATAAAGCAGCCGCCGATGCACGGGCTTCAGCCCGTCGCGCACGTCCGGCAACGCCCGGTGCATGATGGTCGACAAAGCATAGGCGAGGTAACGCTCTTCGAGCGCCTCGCGCAGGCCGATCGGCTCTATGCCGCCATCGTCGAGAATCGGCGTGTCACCCATGCGAACCGGGGTAACTCAAGCCTCGCCCGCCGGCAAGCTTGCAGCGGGCGTTCACATGCCGCCGGCGGCTTGCTTGGCGATTTCCTCGAGCAGCGTGTTGACCTCGTCGCGCCCGCCGCCTGCCGGCAGCTTGCGGAAGCCGACCGTCACCGTGCCCGCCATCGCCGCGTCCTCGTAGACGAACAGCACGTAGGGACAATAGGCGATGTTGCCGATCTCCGCCTCCATCACCCGGCGCGACACGACCGCCGAGCAGAAGGTGAAGAACTCCGCGTCGGAATAAAGTTCCTTCGTCGCCCCGACATCGCCTGCCGTGCGCTTCAGCATGTCGCCGATGAAGCCGTGGTAGTCGATGTTGAAACCGCGATTGACGATGGCGTCGTTGAGGTCCTGCGCCACCGTCGCGAAGGGCGCGTCCTTCGTCGTGACGGTAACGAGATCGTCGGCTGCACTCACAGGTGCCGCCAGAAGCCCTGTGGCGGCCAGTGCAACGCCTGCAACAGTGGCTGTCATGCGTCCCATCGGCGTATCCTCCCGTGTTGTCTTCTGCACCTTCCAGCCTATCGCCTAGACACGCATTGACCGATCTCAAGAATCCGTGATCGACGAATCCTGGCAGACCAGTGCGATGAAGCGGTCGCGTTCAGCAGGCGGCGCAATCGCGCGTGGTCCCCAGACATGGCGCGCCAGGAAATGCCCGGTGATGCAGAATGCATCGCCGAGCGCCTGCCGGCTCGTGCCCGGCCCCGGCGCACAGCCGTCCTCGCGCAGGATGGCCGGCAGCGGAAACAGCCGCTCGGCGTACGGCGCACCGGCCTGTGCGCTGACGGCGCGCCCGCTCCTGGGCGAGACATAGATGAGGTCCGACCGCGAACCGGTCGCGGCACAACTGTCCAGATCGAGCCCGAAGCCAAGGGCGGACAGCATGTCGCGCTCGAACAGCGCAACCGCGAGCCCGGCCCCCTCGCCGGCCAGCAGGTCGTGCGTCGCCGCGAACAATTCGCCGAGGTCCGGGTTGGGGTCGCGCTCCGGCAGCAACCTGGCGTGCGCGGCAATCGTCATGAAGCCTGCAAGTGCGGTGCGGCTGGCGATCAGGTCCATCGCGCGCTCTTCCAGCGGCTCGACCTGGTAGGTGCCGAGATGGTCTTCAAGACGCGCGCGCCAGACGAGCCGCACCCGGTTGCCGGGCTGCAGAACGCCCTGCAGCCGCCGCGACCGCCCGCCCCTGACGATGCCGAGATGCCGCCCGTGCCGGTTCGTCAGCGCCTCGACGATGACACTCGTTTCCCCATGCCTGCGGGTTGCCAGGATGACGCCGTCGTCGCTCCATTCCATGGCTCAGCCGTCGGAAAAATCGAGCCCCATCTCGCGATAGCGCTCCGGGTCCTGCGACCAGTTCTCGCGCACCTTGACGAAAAGGAACAGGTGCACCGGCGTCTCGGCGGCCTCGGCGATTTCCGCGCGCGCGCTTTCCCCGATCGCCTTGATCGTGCGGCCCTTCTCGCCAAGCACGATCTTGCGCTGGCTTTCGCGCTCCACGTAGATCGTCTGCTCGATGCGCACCGAGCCGTCGCGCAGGCTCTTCCACGCCGTTGTCTCGACGCTCGATCGGTACGGCAACTCCTCGTGCAGGCGCAGGATCAGCTTCTCGCGCGTGATCTCCGCGGCAAGCGCGCGCAATGGCAGATCAGACACCTGGTCCTCGGGATAGAACCACGGCCCCTTCGGCATCGCCGCGGCCAGCCCGCGGCGCAGGTCGTCCATGCCGCCGCCCTTCAGCGCCGACACCATGTAGGTGTGCTCGAATTCGCAGTGCGCATTGGCCGCCTGCGCCAGCGCCAGCAGGCTTTCGCGCGCCACCAGGTCGATCTTGTTAAGAACGAGATCGCGCGGATGCGCCACCTTGCCCGCCCGCGTTAACAGGTCCTCGACCTCCGGCGTCAGTCCAGCCCGCGCGTCCACGATCACCGCCAGCCGGTCGGCATCCGCCGCCCCGCGCCAGGCGGTGCGCACCATCGCCCGCTCCAGGTGGCGTTTCGGCGTGAAGATGCCCGGCGTGTCGACGAGCACCACCTGCGCGGCACCCTCGACATAGATGCCGCGGATCAGCGCGCGCGTCGTCTGCACCTTGTGCGTGACGATCGACACCTTGGTGCCTGCGAGCGCGTTGACCAGCGTCGACTTGCCGGCATTGGGCGCCCCGATCAGGGCGACGAAACCCGCCAGTGTTTCCGGCTCGCTGGGCGCTTGGCTTTCGCTCATCGTCCGCCATCCTTGCTTTCGTCCGCTGCGTCCCACACGCCCGCGTGCTCCAGCATCGCCTGCGCAGCGGCTTGCTCGGCGGCCCGCTTGGACGTCCCCGAGCCGCTTTGCGGGGCAAGCCCGTCAGACGACACCTCGATCTCGAACACCGGAGCGTGGTCCGGGCCTTCGCGGTGCATGGTTTTGTAGACCGGCACGCCGTGCCCGGCCTTGTGGGCCCACTCCTGCAGCATCGTCTTGGCATCGCGCAACGGCCGATCCGGCTCCAGCATCAGTTCGCGCCAGTTGGCGGCGATGAAGTCATGTGCCGGCGCGTAGCCGCCATCGAGGTAGATGGCGCCGATGATTGACTCGCAGACGTTGGCGAGGATACCGCGGTTGCGTTCAGCGCCCGTGCGGCGTTCGGACTCGCCGAGCAGGATGTGCTTGCCGATGCCGATCGCCTTGGCGACCTTGGCGCAGGTCTCGCGCCGCACGAGTTGCGTGAGCCGGTGCGAAAGCTCGCCCTCGTCGGCGCCGGGAAACTCGGCGAACAGCATGTCGGCGACGACGAGCCCCAGCACACGGTCACCGAGGAATTCCAGCCGCTGGTATGTCGCGACATCGCTTCCGGCGACCGCGCTCGCATGCGTCAGGGCTTCGCGCAGCAGCGCGATATCAGAAAAGCTGTAGCCGGTCAGGCGGCTGACGGCCGACGCGTCGACACTCATTCCACGCCCGAGAACAGCCGGCCCCAGCGGATCGAGGTCGGCCACTTCCAGAATTCCCAGAACCGCGAGCCGTCCTCGAGCGACAGGAAGATGATTTCCGCGCGCCCGACCAGGTTCTCGAACGGCACGTAGCCGACCATGTTGAGGAACCGGCTGTCGGTCGAATTGTCGCGATTGTCGCCCATCATGAAGAAGTGGCCTTCCGGGACGACGTATTCCTGCGTGTTGTCGGCATATCCGTTGTCGACGAGGTCGAGCACCGTATAGGTCTTGCCGTTCGGCAATGTCTCGCGGTAGCGCGGCACCGACACCTCGCCTCCCCGCCCGTCCAGCTCGACATAATCCTCAAGGCGCTCGCGCTTCACCGGCACACCGTTGATGTGGACGATGCCGCCGATGACCTGGATGCGGTCGCCGGGCATCCCGATGACGCGCTTGATGTAATCCGTCGAATTGTCGCGCGGCAGCTTGAAGACGACGACGTCGCCGCGCTCGGGCGTTCCCGCCAGGACGCGGCCGGTGAAGATCGGCGGGCCGAAGGGAAACGAGTAGCGCGAATAGCCATAGCTGAACTTGGAGACAAACAGGTAGTCGCCGATCAGCAGCGTCGACTTCATCGATCCCGAGGGAATCGAGAACGGCTGGTACAGGAAGGTCCGGATCACCAGCGCGATCAACAGCGCGTGGATCACGATACGGATCGTCTCGCCGATGCCGCCTTCTTGCTTGCGCTTGCTGTCAGCCACGCTCATTCCACCTGTTCTCCGCCACGTTCGGCAAGCAGCGATTCCCTGCACGTCCACCGCATTCGCTTGCCGATATATCGGTTCGTGCCGCACCCGGCAACGCCAGCCCTGCCGGCGCCAACCGCCGCGTTGCCTTCCCTGACATCGCAACGCTCTTGGTGTCGGTTCAATGCGGCGGCTAGATGGCGAGATGTTCGGGTATCGCCGAGATGATGACGATCGCCTGGGCGGTTGGAAAATCGTCGGTGATGGTCAGGTCGATCTGCGCGCGGTGGCCGGGCGGAACCATTTCGTTGAGCCGGACCAGCGCATTGCCGGTCAGCCGCATCGTCGGCTTGCCCGACGGCAGGTTGACCACGCCCATGTCGCGCCAGTAGACGCCGCGCCGGATCCCCGTTCCCAGCGCCTTGGAACAGGCCTCCTTGGCGGCGAACCGCTTGGCGTAGGAGGCTGCCCGAAGCCTGCGCCGGTCGGACTTCGCCCGCTCCAGCTCGGTGAAGATGCGGTCCGTGAAGCGCTCGCCATGCCGCTCGAGCGTGCGCTCGATGCGCCGAATGTCGATGATGTCGTTGCCGATGCCGAGTATCATGGGCGTCGGCGGACCTATGCAGCCGCCTGCGCGCGCGCCCGGTCCATCGTGTTGCGCATCTTGCGGATGGCCGCTTCCAGGCCGATGAAGATCGCCTCGCCGATCAGGAAATGCCCGATATTGAGTTCGGCCAGTTCGCGGATCGCGGCAATCGGCCCGACGGTCTCGAAGGTCAGCCCGTGGCCGGCGTGCATCTCCAGCCCCAGCGACGCGCCGTAGGCTGCAGCATCCCCGATGCGGCCGCATTCGCGATCGCGCTCGGCGATCTCCCCGGCAATGTCGAGTTCGCAATAGCGCCCGGTGTGCAGCTCGACCACGGGTGCGCCAAGCGCCACGGCCGCTTCGAGCTGCGCGCGATCGGGTTCGAGGAACAGCGAGACGCGAGACCCGGATTCCCGCAGCGTCCGCACGATCGGCTCCAGGCGGTTGTGCGCGCCAGCAGCATCGAGCCCGCCCTCGGTGGTGCGTTCCTCGCGCTTTTCGGGAACGATGCAGCAGGCATGCGGCTTGTGCCTGAGCGCGATGTCGACCATTTCCTGCGTCGCCGCCATCTCGAAGTTCAGCGGCTTGTCGATGTCGCGCACGAGCCGGGCGATATCGTCGTCGGAGATATGCCGCCGGTCTTCGCGCAGGTGCGCCGTGATGCCGTCGGCGCCGGCCTGCACCGCGATCTGCGCCGCGCGCACCGGATCGGGAAAGCGCCCGCCGCGCGCATTGCGGATCGTCGCAACGTGATCGATGTTGACGCCAAGCCTGAGATAGCCGCCGAAAGTCGCCATGACCGGTCCTCGCAAGGTGGAAATTCGCTACTCGGCCGCCGGAGCGGCTTCGCGTACCGGCGCCTCTGCCTTGCTTGCGAAATGCGCGTTGCGCCGGGCCTGGTAACCGCTTACCAGGGCCTTGATTGGGAAATAGAAGGCGATCCAGGAGATGGTCCCCAGGATCAGCCCGCCAACAAGCATCGGCTTGAACAGCGGCCAGACGGCCTCGAAGGAGAACTCCGACCACGACAGATACTTGTGCAGGTCGACTGGGCTGCCATGCGCCCCGCCGGCGCCCACGATCTTCTCGCCGAGCGCATAGGTGACGCCCCAGATGAACGGGAACGTCAGCGGGTTGCCGACGAAGGTTCCCAGCGCCGAGGCGACGATGCTTGCCCGGCTCAGCCACGCGATAACCGCGGCCAGAATGAAGTGAAGGCCGATCATCGGCGTGAACGAGGCGGCAACGCCGGCGGCGAATCCCGCGGCGATGGCATGCGGCGTCGCGCGAAGGCGCATCACGCGCTTCTTGACATAGTTGACCGAGCGCGACCACGAACGGCGCGGCCACACGGCCACGCGCACGCGATGTCGCATCGGTTCCTTGTCGCGCCTGCCCAGAATCATCGCCTTATGCCGTGGCCTTTCCGCCGCTCAGGTGCCTGCTGCCCGGCTTCGTCGGAGCAATCGCCGCCAGTTCGGGAGGTACTTCGTCGGCAGCATAGCTTGGAACGTCCATCGCTGCGAGCGAAACGAGCGGCACGCCGGGGTCGGCCTGCCCGTTGGAGCGATCGATCAGGCAAGCGCAGCACAACACATTTCCGCCGAGCGCACGCACGCAATCGACCGTCTCGCGGCTCGAAAGACCGGTCGTGACGATGTCCTCGACGATCGCGATCCGCGTTCCAGGCGCGATCTCGAAGCCGCGGCGCAACTGGAACTCGCCGCCCTCGCGCTCCACCCAGATCGCCGGCACCCCTAGCTGGCGCGCGGTCTCGTAGCCGGGAATCAGGCCGCCAAGCGCCGGCGATACGACGAGCTCGACATCATGGCCCGCCGCGCGGATCGCGTCTGCCAGCCCCTTGCACAGCCGCTCGGTGAGGTCGGGATACATGAAAACCCGGGCCTTCTGCAGGAACACCGGGCTGTGGCGCCCCGAAGACAGCACGAAATGCCCTTCCAGGATCGCGTCCGCCTGCCTGAAGATGTCGATCGCCTCGTCCGCTTTCATGTTCGCCTTTGTCCCTGCCTCAGCCGTTCACCCGCCGCACCGCGTTGACCACGGAGGCACTCTTCAGGAGTGCCATGATGCGGTTAAGGTGTTTCAAATCCCATACCTCGAGCGCGATTTCCATCTCCGTGAAGTCGGGCGCGCGCATCACCATCGTCACCGTGTCGATGTTGGCGTCCTGCTCGCCGATGATCTGGGCGATTTCGGCCAGCGATCCCGGTTCATTGAGCGCGCGCACCGAAATCATCGCCGGAAACCGGTCCGGATTGTCCGCATCGATATCCCAGCGCACGTCCAGCCATCGTTCCGGCTGGTCATCGAAGTTCTTCAGTTCCGGCGACTGGATCGGATAGATGGTGATCGCCTCGCCCGGTGTCATGATGCCGACGATCCTGTCGCCAGGCACCGCGCCGCCCTTCGGCGAAAACCGCACCGGCAGTTCGCCGTGCAGGCCGCGGATCGGGATTGCCCGCTGGTCGACCGGCCCCGTTTTCGTTTCTTCGGCGGGCGCATCGCGCCCGCCGCGTCCGGGCCAGCGGAATTTCAGGCTCATCGACCGGCGCAGGCCGAACCAGCCCTCCTCGCCGCGGTTTTCTTCCGCCACTTGCGCCTTGTCGCGGCTGCGGCTTTCGTCGCGATGGTCGGGATAGATCGCACGGATCACGTCGGCTGGCGGAATCTCGCCACGCCCGACAGCCGCCAGCGCATCCTCCGCGTTGGACTGGCCAAGCCGCGACAGCACCGCCGACAACCGTTCGTCGCTGTAGGTGCGCGAGGCGCGCGAGAAGGCCCGTTCGAGCATCTTGCGTCCGAGCCCCGCATACTGCGCCCTGATCTGTGCACGCGCCGCGCGGCGGATCGACTGACGCGCCTTGCCCGTCACCACCAGCGACTCCCAGGCGGCAGGAGGAGTCTGGTTTTTTGCAGTCAGAACCTCCACTTCGTCGCCATTGTTCAACGGACTTATCAACGGCTCAAGCCGCCCGTTGATCTTGCAGCCGATGGCATTGTTGCCGACGTCGGTGTGCACGGCATAGGCGAAATCGATCACGTTGGCCCCGCGCGGCAGCGAGATCACCCGCCCCTTCGGCGTGAAGCAGAAGACCTGGTCCTGGAACAGCTGCAGCTTGGTATGTTCGAGGAATTCCTCCGGCGTGTCGCCCTCCGCCAGCATCTCGATCAGCTGGCGCAGCCAGCGATAGGCATTCGAGTCGACGGCGGAAAACCCGCCCTTCTCGGCGCCACCGTTGGGTCTTGCAGGCCTGGAGGCGGTCTTCTTGCCCTCCTTGTCTGCCTCGGCGTCCTTGTAGAGGACATGCGCGGCGATGCCGTATTCGGCGATCTCGTGCATCGTGCGGGTGCGCACCTGCAGTTCCACACGCTGGTGGCGTGGCCCCAGCACGGTCGTGTGGATCGACCGGTAGTCGTTCTGCTTCGGCGTCGAGATGTAGTCCTTGAAGCGTCCCGGCACCATCGCCCACGTCGTGTGCACGATGCCAACGGTGGCGTAGCAGGCCGCGATATCCTCGACGAGCACCCGGAACCCGAAGATGTCGGACAGCTGCTCGAAGGAGATCGCCTTGCGCTCCATCTTGCTCCACACGGAATACGGACGCTTTTCGCGACCGCTGATCTGCGCGTTTATCCCGGCCACCGCCAGCTTGTTGCGCAGCGCCGCCTCGATCTCGGCGATGACCGGGGCTGCCTGCTCGCGCCGGTGCTCCAGCTGGACCGAAATGAGCTGGTAGGCATCCGGCTGCAGCGTGCGGAACGCCAGGTCCTCGAGTTCCTCGCGCATCCAGTGGATGCCCATGCGCCCGGCGAGCGGGCCGTAGATGTCGAGGGTTTCCTCGGCAATGCGCGCCCGCTTCTCGGGTGGCACATGCTCCAGCGTGCGCATGTTGTGCAGCCGGTCGGCGAGCTTGACGAGCAGCACCCGCACATCGTTGGCGATCGCCAGCAGCAGCTTGCGCAGGTTCTCCGCCTGCGCCGCACGCTTGGAGACGAGATCCAGCTTCTTGATCTTCGTGAGCCCCTCGACGAGGGCACCAATTTCCTTGCCGAACAGCCGGTCGATCTCGTCGCGCGTGGCGTCGGTATCCTCGATGGTGTCGTGCAGCAGCGCGGCGACAATGGTCGCGTCGTCGAGCCTGAGGTCTGTCAGGATCGCCGCGACTTCCAGGGGATGCGAGAAATAGGGGTCGCCCGACGCACGCGTCTGCGACCCATGCGCCTTCATCGCATAGACGTAGGCCTTGTTGAGCAGTTGCTCATCGGTATGGGGATTGTAGCGCGCGACCCGTTCGACGAGTTCGTATTGCCGCATCATGTGCGGGCATCTCCGCCGCCCCGCCGCGGCAGCACTCGTCCGCCAGCGGCATCTTCAAAAACTCAGTCGTCGCGCTCCGGCGGCTTCAGGCCTTCCAGCGCGCGGCGCAACTCGTCTTCCGAAAGATCGACCGTGTCGAGCGGCGTTCCGTCTTCCGCGGCATCGTCGGACGTCAGGCGGGGAGCCATCTCGGGCTCCGGCTCATCGACCTCGACATGCTTCTGCAGTGAATGGATCAGCTCTTCCCTGAGATCTTCCGGCGACAGCGTCTCGTCTGCGATTTCGCGCAGGGCCACGACCGGATTCTTGTCGTTGTCACGATCGACCGTGATCGGGGCGCCGGACGAGATCATCCGGGCGCGGTGGCCGGCAAGCAACACGAGATCGAACCGGTTGTCGACCTTGTCGATGCAATCTTCCACGGTGACGCGCGCCATCGTGCCAGTCTCCTGCTTGTTCGGAAGTCGAAGGTTGCCTATAGGCGCGTTTCGACCTGCATGCAACCCAAAAAGGCAATTCCGGCCCGGTCTTGCAAGCAATTGCGTCCGCCGGCCTACGTCAATTGCCAGGAGTGCCGGCCCGTTTTCGGCCGTGATGACAGGACAATCTTGCCGCCACGGCCACTCGTCCTATCTGCCGACTTGATCGAACCATGCGATATTTGCGAAACGATAGCTGCGCGCAATGCACACGCAGTCGACCTGCGCATTTGCCGCGAAACGGATATTCTGCAATCGGGTACTTGAAGGCAGATACTTGCAATCACAGCCGCCCCCTCGCGCCATCGCGGACATCATCCGCGCCGCGCGCGAACGGCCCGGAGAGACAACAATGAATTTCAGCAATGCCGAGCGGATTGCCGTCTTCATCGACGGCGCAAACCTCTATTCCACCGCGCGCGGCCTCGGTTTCGATATCGACTTCCGCCGCCTGCTCAGCCTGTTCCAGAAGAACAGCCAGCTCATTCGCGCCTACTACTACACCGCGCTCGCCGAGGACCAGGAATACTCCTCCGTCCGCCCGCTCATCGACTGGCTGGACTACAACGGCTACACCGTCATCACCAAGCCGATGAAGGAGTTCACCGACGCGTCGGGGCGGCGCAAGGTCAAGGGCAACATGGACATCGAGCTTGCGGTCGACGCCATGGAGATGGCCCAGTACGTCGATCATGTCGTGCTGTTTTCCGGCGACGGCGACTTCCGCTCCCTGGTCGAGGCCATCCAGCGCAAGGGCAAGCGGGTGACGGTTGCCTCCACACTGAAGACGCAGCCGCCAATGATCGCCGACGAGCTGCGCCGCCAGGCCGACCACTTCATCGAGCTTGCCACGCTGTCGGAGACCATCGGGCGCCCGCAGGCCGACCGGCCGCCGCGCCGCGACCGCCGCGAGGAAGCGGCCTCAGCCTATGAAGACGATTTCGACGATGCAGACGGCAGCGAGGACTTCGCGGACCGATGACACCGCCAGCAAGCGCGCGGTCGGCGACCGGCCCAGCGGCCGGGCCATTGGCTGAGCCGCCGCCGGATTGCGCCCTGTGCCCGCGCCTTGCCGAATTCCGCACAGCGAACGAGCGCGCGTTCCCGGACTTCTTCAATGCGCCGGTTCCCTCCTTCGGCGCCCCGGATGCCCGCCTGCTGATCGTCGGGCTTGCACCGGGGCTGAAGGGGGCGAACCGGACCGGCCGCCCCTTCACCGGCGACTATGCCGGCGACCTGCTCTACGAAACGCTGCTGGAAACCGGCTTTGCGGCCGGCACTTACGATCGCCGCCCCGACGATGGCCTGCGCCTCGTGGACTGCCGCATCGCCAACGCGGTGCGCTGCGTGCCGCCGCAGAACAAGCCGACGCCGCAGGAAGCCGCCGCCTGCCGGCCGTTCTTCGCCGCGACGATGGCGGAAATGACGGAACTGCGCGCGGTTCTCGCGCTGGGCCGCATCGCCCATGAAGCCGTGCTGCGCACCACGCAAACGCCGCTGAAGAGTGCGCCCTTTGCCCACGGCGCGCGCCATGACCTTGGTCGTGTCACGCTTTTCGACAGCTACCACTGCTCGCGCTACAACACCCAGACGAAGCGCCTGACGCCGCCCATGTTCGCAAACGTCCTGCGGAGCATCCGCGAGCACATCGACGGCTGAGATCAGGTCGCGTTTTCCGACAGCCAGGCGATGACGTCGCCCGCGTTGCTGTCGGGCGGAAACACCGGGTAGAACACGTGCCGGATGCGCGCCCCGTCGAGCACAAGCGCCATGCGCTTGTAGAGCCGTTTGCCCTCGACCTCGAAATCCGGCAGGCGCAACGCATCGCCCAACGCGAAATCTGAGTCCGACAGGAGTTCGAACGGCAGGTGCAGCCGGTCATGCGCCTCGCGCTGGTAGTCGCTGTCCTGCGTCGAAAGGCCATAGACCCAGTCGACGCCCAGCGCCTGCAATTCGGCGAAGTGATCGCGGAAGCCGCACGATTGCGGCGTGCAGCCGCGCGCACCGGGAATCCCGTCCCAGCCATCGGGAAGCGGCACGCCTGGACGGCCCGTCATCGGGTAGACATAGATGACGGTACAACCTTCCAGCCTTGAGGGATCGATACTCTCGCCGCTGGTCGCCTGAAGGGCCACACTCGGCATCGCCATGCCTGCCAGATGCACCGCGCCGCCATCATCCTCGGGAGCCGGCAGCCCTTCCGGCAATTCGAACGTCATCGACATATGCTTTCTCCCCCTCGCTACGCCTAGCCGCGTTCGCGCATGATGCGCGCCTTGTCGCGTTCCCAGCTGCGGCGTTTCTCGGTTTCGCGCTTGTCGTAGGTCTTCTTGCCCTTGCCCAGCGCCAGTTGCAGCTTGGCAAGCCCGCGATCGTTGAAATAGAGCCGCAGCGGAATGAGCGTCATGCCCTCGCGCTGCACCGCGCCGATCAGCCGGTTGATCTCGCGCCGGTGCAGGAGAAGGCGGCGCGGCCGGCGCGTCTCGTGGTTGAAGCGGTTGGCCGCCTCGTACTCCGGGATGTAGGCGTTGAACAGGAACAGGCTCTCGCCCGAGGGGCCGGCATAGGACTCGTTGATCGTCGCCCTGCCCTCGCGCAACGACTTCACCTCCGTGCCCGTCAGCGACAGGCCCGCCTCATAGGTGTCGAGGATTTCGTAGTCGAAGCGCGCCCGCCGGTTTTCCGCGACGTTGCGGCGCGCCTCGATGCGCGTCTTGTTTGCCATGCTGGCTATATGGCCGTTCGATCAGCCGTTGATAAGGCCCGCATGCACCATTGCCGCACGCACTTCCGCCTTGACGCCGTCCGAGCAAGGCACGATCGGAAGGCGCGCGTCGGGAAGCGACTTGCCGAGCAGCGAACAGGCGTACTTCACCGGCGCCGGGCTGGTCTCCAGGAACAGCGCCTTATGCAGCGGCATCAGCCGGTCCTGGAGTTCCAGTGCCTTGGCGAAATCGCCGGCAAGCGTGGCCTCCTGGAACTGCGCGCACAGACGCGGCGCGACGTTGGCCGTCACCGAGATGCAGCCGCGTCCGCCGTGCGCGTTGAAGGCAAGCGCGGTGGCGTCCTCGCCCGACAGCTGGATGAAATCCGTGCCGCTGGCGATGCGCTGCAGCGACACCCGGTCGAGCTTGGCCGTGGCGTCCTTGACGCCGACGATATTCGGGCACTCCTTGGACAGCCGCGCCAGCGTATCCACCGAGATGTCCGTCACCGTGCGCGCCGGCACGTTGTAGACGAAGATCGGCAGGTCCACCGAGGCCGCCAGCGTGCGGTAGTGCTGGTAGAGCCCTTCCTGCGTCGGCCGGTTGTAGTACGGGCACACGGCCAGCACCGCGTTGGCGCCGACCTTCTGCGCGTGCTGCGCCAGTTCCACCGATTCAAGGGTGTTGTTGGATCCCGCCCCCGCGATCACCGGCACCCGGCCCGCGACCACCTCGACGCACAGTTCCACCACCCGTTTGTGCTCGGCATGGCTCAGCGTCGGGGATTCGCCCGTCGTCCCGACCGGAACGACGCCATGCGAGCCCTCCGCGATCTGCCACTCGACGAAATCGGCAAAGGCCTTTTCGTCGATCCGACCATCGCGAAACGGCGTGATGAGAGCGGGATTAGAACCGTGAAACGTCATGTCATGCACCACAGAAAATGAGACGCCCCCAAAAACGGCGTCAAAACGGGGCGCGAGCATAGTGCCATAACTTGCACACGGCAACGCGCCGGGCTGACTTTGTGGCGCTCGCGAACGAAACCCTTCGCTAACCCTGCCCCGGTATTCTGCTGCACAGAACAGTTCATCGCACGCGCAACCACAATTCCGTCCACAATCGCCCGCTACGCGGGGTTGATCGCGCGGCGCGCCATGCCCACGTGATAGACACGGGTCTAGTCGCGAGCGTTGCGGGTTCCTGCGGCTGAACCGCGAGACAAGAGACACCGGTGCCCGAAATGATCCTCTCCGCAGCGAAAAATCTCGCCAAGGCAACGCTTGTCGGCGTGCTGTTGTCATGCATCTCCCTGCCGCGTGCCAATCTCGCCGCCCAGCAGACGTCTCCCAACACGATCGCCGACCTCATCCGCCATGCCGCGCCGGGCAGCGCGGTAACCGTTCCGCAAGCCATTCCGCTGCCGCCGCGCAAGCCGGTGCGCGCCACCAACGCCGCATTGGCTTCGGCCCCTGCAGCCCGCCCTGTCGAGACTTGGACGCCTCAGACGACGCGCGCCGGCGACATTTCCCGCGCCGACAAGGGCCGCGTCAAGCAAGCCATCGCCCTCATCGACAAGGGCGATTTTTCCGGCGCGCGCGCCATCGCCGCGGGCATGTCGCATCCGGTGGCGCGTGGCGTCGTCGAATACATCATCCTGCGCCAGGCGCGCGGTGGCATCGCCGTCTCCGACTATGCCGCTTTCCTGTCCGCTCACCGCGACTGGCCGACAGAACGCATTCAGGCGCGCATGGAAGCCGCGCTGATCGAGCAGGACGTACCCGCGACCGCCGCCCTGAAGGTTCTCGGCGCCTTTCCGCCGGTCAGCGGTGAAGGCCACCTGGCATTGGCGCTCGCCTACCAGGCCTCCGGGCGCAAGAAGGAAGCGGCCGCCATCATCCGCACTGCCTGGCGGACCGGCGAATCCTTCGGCGAGAAGGGCGAGCAACACGCCGCCCGCCAGCTTGGCAGCTATCTCGGCACGGCTGACTCCGCGCTGCGCATGCGCGTGCTGCTCTATGACGAGCGCAACGCCGAGGGCCTGCGCGCCGCGTCCTATCTCGATGCCGGCCAGAAGAAGCTCGCCGAGGCCTGGGTTGCGGTCAACAAGCGCTCGAAGAATGCCGGTGCGGCGCTGAGCGCGGTTCCGCGCAGCCTTCGCTCCGATCCCGCCTACCAGTTCATCACCATCCAGTGGCTTCGGCGCACCGGCAAGGAACTCGACGCCGCCCGCATGCTGCTCAAGGCCCCGCGCGACCCCAAGGTGCTCGTCGACCGCGACGAATGGTGGGTGGAACGCCGCCTTGCCGCCCGCAGCGCGCTGGAGGCCGGCGAGCCGCGCCTTGCCTACCAGGTCGCCGCCGGCCACGCCGCCGAGACCGAATGGCTGCAGATCGAGGCCGAGTTCCACGCCGGCTGGATCGCGCTGCGCTTCATCGGCGACGCCAACACCGCCACGCGCCATTTCGACACCGCGGTGAAGCTGGCGCGCACGCCGATTTCGCGTTCGCGCGCGCACTACTGGATGGGCCGCGCCCTGCACGCTGCGGGAAACCCGAACGCGACTGCCCACTTCCGCGCGGCAGCGGCCTTCCCGACCACCTACTATGGCCAGCTCGCGATAAACACGCTCGGCGGAAGCGAAATCCGCATCCCGCCCAAGCCGCCGGCAAACCGCCGCCTTGCCGCCAGCGCACCGATGCAGGCCGTCATCCTGCTGCACGAACTGGGCGAGACGGAGTATCTCGGCACCTTCTTCTACGACCTGCGCGAACGCCTGACCGACGCCGGAGACATCGCCTACCTCGCAGGCCGCGCCAGCGCGCTCGACCTCACCCACCTGGAAGTGCGCATCGGCAAGAAGGCAACCCAGGACGGCCTGCCCTTCGAGCGGCATGCCTTCCCCGTCGGCACGGTGCCGCGCCTGAAGGGCTCCAACCTGCCGGAAATCGCTTTGATCTACGCCATCTCGCGCCAGGAAAGCGAATTCAACGCTAGCGCCCGCAGTCCGGCCGGCGCCCGCGGCCTGATGCAGGTGATGCCGGCGACCGCCAAGGGCATCGCCAAGCGCAACGGCTACCGCTATTCGCCACAGAAACTGGCCAGCGATCCGTCCTATAACGCCACCTTCGGTGCCACCTATCTCGGCGAGCGCATCGGCCAGTTCAACGGCTCCTATATCCTGGCGGTTGCCTCCTACAACGCCGGCAAGGGCAACGTCGACAAGTGGATCGCCCGTTTCGGCGACCCGCGCGACCCGCGCGTCGATCCCATCGACTGGGTCGAGTTGATCCCCTTCACCGAAACCCGTAACTACGTGCAGCGGGTAATGGAGAACCTCCAGGTCTACCGCGCGCTGCTGCCCGGTACGCCCGCCCGCGTCGCGCTTGCGCGCGACCTGCAACGTGGAGCTACGAATTGACGCAAGCCGCACGCGCCGATGCGAAACCCCGGCCCGCGCAACGCAAGAAGACGCCCCGCAGGAAAGCAGCCGCAGCCGCTCCGGCAGCCGGGGTCGCGCCTGCCCTGCCGGATGGCTCGACCGATGCGCCGTTCGAAGAACGCTCGTTCATCGCGCAGGACGGCCTGCGCCTGGCCTTTTCCGACTACGGCCCGCGCCACGGCGCGCGCACGCCCGTGCTGTGCCTTGCGGGCCTGACGCGCAATTCACGCGACTTCCACGAGCTCGCGTCCTTCCTTTCGTCCATTCCCGGCCATGAACGCCGCGTCATCGCGCTCGATTATCGCGGGCGCGGGCGCTCGGACCACGACCGCAACTGGGAAAACTACTCGCTCGCCTGCGAACTCGCAGATGTTCTCGACCTGCTGACCACACTGGCGCTGGAACACGTTGCCGTCGTCGGCACGTCACGCGGCGGGCTCATAGGCATGCTGATGGGAGCTGCCCGCCCCGCCAGCTTGCGCGCCGTGGTTCTCAACGACATCGGGCCGCAGATCGAGGCGCAAGGCCTGCTGCGCATCCGCCAGTACATGCGCGAGCGCCCGGTTGCCCGCGGCTGGGACGAGGCGGCAGACGCCCTGCGCCGCATGTGGGAAGGTCTCTACCCTGCGTTGTCCGATGCCGAATGGCACGCGCTCGCCAGGAAGATCTACCGCGAGGAGAACGGCCGTATCGTCCCGGACTACGACCCGAACCTTCTCAAGCCGCTCGACAAGCTCGATCTCAGCGTGTCGCCACCACCGATATGGGCGCAATTCGCCTCGCTGGCGCACGTGCCCTTGCTCGTCCTGCGGGGCCAACACTCCGATATCCTGACAGCGGAGACCGTGGCAGAGATGCACCGCCGCCATCCGGACCTGCAAAGCGCGACCGTGCCCGACAGCGGACATGCGCCGCTGCTCGTCGAGCCGCCCGTCCTGCGCCGGATTGCGCAATTCATCGAGGCCAGCACCTGAACGCCGCCTCAGTTGGGCAAGAAAAAAGCCCGGCGCGAGCCGGGCTTCATGGTATCAACGCGCCACGCCCTCACCCCTTCGGCTTCTTCGGCGCACCGCCCTCCGACGAGGGCACCTCGCCCTTCTCGACCCGCTTCGAAAAGTCCGTTTCGCCGCCGATTGCGAGAACCTTGGCCTGCCCGACCCAGTCCTCCCGCTCGATGCGGCCGGCAAACGCGATGTAGTCGTCGACCCAGTAGATCTGCTCCTTGCCCCACGCGGCAATCTGATCGAAATGCCAGATGCCGAGACCATTGAGCTTGGTCTCGTTGACCTTGCCGATGCCGCGGATGCGCTTGAGATCGTCGGCCGTACCACCGAGCGGCGACTTCAGTCCGAGCGGCTGGCTGCCGCGCAGGTCGCCCTTCGCCTCGACCTTGATGAGTTCGCCGGCCGTCGCAGAGGCCGGAGCATCGGGTTTCGGCTCAGGCGTCGGTTCGGGTGCAGACATCACCGGCGCTGCCGGCGGCGCCGGCTCCTCCGCCGGCTTCTCGTCCGTTGCAGCGGCTTTCTCGGCCGGCTTTTCCTCGGCCCTTGCCGGCTCTGCTGGTGGTGCGGGCTCCGGCACCGGTTCGGTGTCTGCAACAGGCGCCTTCTTCGCCGCGGACGGCATGATCGCATGTTCCGCCGCCTCTTCGGCCGCGAGGAAGCGACGCATCCAGCAGCCAAGCAGGCAGCCGATGATGAAGGCGGCAAGCAACAGCAACAGCGTCTGGAAAACCAGGATATTCATCGTCTACTCCCCGGGACTAATGGCCCTGCCTGTCGATTTCAGCGCGGCTTGCTGGTTATCCAGCCGGTGAGGATGCCGACGAACAGCGCCAGCAGAACGAAAAACCAGAGCTGGGAGATCATGTACAACATGTGGCCGCCTCACTGGATGATGTTGAATTCGATGCGGCGGTTGCGTGCCTTGCCCGCCTCGTTGTCGTTTGACGCGATCGGCTTGCTTTCGCCATAGCCGACGGCCTTCAACCGCTCCTCGGAAACACCCGCCTTGACCAGGTAGCGCACCACGGACTTGGCCCGGTCTTGCGACAGTTTCTGGTTGTACTCCTCCGAACCATCGGAATCGGTGTGCCCGGCAACCTCGATCGAGAAGCCCGAACAGGCCTTGGCGACCTCGGCCAGCCGATCGAGGACGCCGAAGCTTTCGGAACGGATTGTCGCCTCGTTGACCTCGAACTGGATGATGTTGCCCGCCATCACCTCGTTCAGCCTGCCCTGGCACTCCTGTGCCTGCGGAGGCTGCGAGGGGTGGCTGGGCGCGGGGTCGGGCGCACGTGCGACGATGCGAATGGAACTCGTTCCCGCAAATCCCGTCGGCAGCCGCTTGGAGATGAGTTCCTCCGCGGCCCCGCGCGCCTCCTCGTCGGGCGCGTCCCCGGTCAGCGTCAGGCGGCGGTCGACCAGCGATACCGCTCCGGCATCGAGGTTGCCGAGTGCGCCGAATGCGACGCCGACGGCCTGCACCATGCCTTCGGGTGCGCCCGATGCCAGCCGCGTCTGGTCCTTGACGTCTAGCGCGGAAAAGCGCTCGCGGGCAAAGGCGACGATCTCTGCGCGCACGGCCTCGCTGGGAACGTGGCCATGCAGCGTCAGCGAAGCCTGGTCGCGCTTTGCGCCCCACACATAGGGCGACAACGACGGCGGCAGAATGTCGGCGCGCACCAGTTGCAGCCCGCCCGGCATGGCGCCCGGCACATCCGCGAGGATGCCGTCATAGGCATCGAAATCCGGCGCGATTCCCTCCAGCGAGAAATCCGATCCGCTGAGCCGGGCCTGTCCGCGCGTCATGCGGCCAAGCTGCTTGAGCGCAAACGCCGTCGCATTGCCCCAGATCGCCGCCTCCGGCCCTCCTGACGCGACCTCCATCCTGTCGGTGATCACCGCGCCGGGAACCGATTGCTCTGCTGCCTTGACGACGCTCTTGCGCACAGCCTCCGACGGCACGAAGCCGTCGAGAACGATCTGGTTCTGGTCGCGCGTCGCCGTCCATGACAGGACCCCGATTGCCGCGGGCGTCACGGACAGTTCGCCCGCCTTGACATCGGCCGGCAGCTTTTCCAGCGCCGATTTCGCGGCCTTGAAGGCGTCGACATCGCGTGCCGTGCCGCTCAGGGAGTAGACGTCGCCCTCAAGGCGCGCCTCGCCATCGCTGAACAGGGCGAACATCCTCGCCGTAAAGCCCGCCACTTCGCTGAAACGCGCACCAGCCAGCGGTCCGCGCGAGACTTTCACCGTCGAACGCACCTCTGTCCCCGGCCGCGCGTCGCCGAAGACGTCGACGAGACCATTGCGGATCGCGATGGTCGGCGCATAGCCATCCATCGTCACCCCATCGTTCGCCAGCGTCGCCGACCAGGTGAACGGATCGACGATCGGAGGCAGGACGCTGTTCGATCCGAGATCGAACCCCTCGGGCAGCAGCGCCAGCGCCGCGTTGACGGCGTCGAAATCCTCCGGCGTGCGCGCCGTGCCGCTCAGCGACAGGCTGCCGGGCGTCATCACCGCGCGCCCTTCCTCCAGATGGGTGAGCTGCCCCAGCGCGAAGCCCGAACCCGCGACCCATGCGTCGTCGCTGGCCTCGTCGGGCCCCTTCGCGACGCGCATCCTGTTGCCGATCACGATCTCCGGGAAACTCTTCGCCGCGTTTTCCGCGATTGCCGCACGCGCCGCCTCGCTTGGCACAAACCCACCAAGCATCACCCCGCTGTCGTCGAGCGAAGCGGTCCACGCGAACGAATCGGCCGCGGCTGGAAGAATGTCGGCACTGACCAGCTCGATACCGGCCGGCACCGCTGCAAGCGCGGCCTGCACTGATTCGTAGTCCTCGACGCTCGCGGCCTCGCCGGAAATCGACAGCTTGCCGTCCTCCAGGCTGGCCGTCGCCTTGCTCATCCGGGCGAACTGTTGCAGCGCGTAGGAGGTGCCCCTGCTCCACGTGGCGCTTTCGATCCCGCCGCCGGCAATCGCGACTTCGCTCTTGATGCGAGCCTGCGGAAGTAACGTCTTCGCTGCGGCGAGAAGCGCATCGCGCGCCGCGAAATCCGGTGCGACGCCCGACAGCTCAAGCACCTTGCCGTCGTAGGCAGCATCGAGCCTGTGCGGCGACACGACCGGCGCCGTCACCGATTCGGCGGCCAGCGTCACTCCCTTCGGCAGCGCATCAAGGTCGCTGATGAGGGATTCGTAGCTCTTCGCACTCGCCGCCTCGCCGATGATCGAATAGGCGAGATTGTTGAGTGACACCTCGCCAGAGGCGAGCCCGGAAAGCTGCTTCAGTGCAAACGACGTCGCCGCCCGCCACTCATCGAGGCCTGGAACGCCGCGCGCGGCGGCAAGCCCCTGTGTATCGATTTCAGCGCCAGGCAAGACGGCCTTTGCCGCCGATGACAACTGCGAGCGCGCGTCCGTCGACGGCACGTTGCCGCTTAACGTCACCCGCCCGTTCTCGAGGCGCGCCTTGAATACGAACGGGTCTGCAAGCGCCAGAAGGCTCGTTGTGTCATTGACGGTGCGCACGCCCCAGATGCCAGCTACGACCTCGCGTGCCGAAAGTTGTGCGGCTTCCGATGGCGCGGTTCCGCTCAGCGTCAGTTCGCGTCCATCGACCGTCACGCTGGCCCAGCCGTGCCCGGCGGTCGAGAGATCCTGGGAACTGCGCACGGAAAGGTCGGCCTGGATCGGGTCCGGCTTGAAATAGAGCGCCAGCAGCGCCACGAGCGCCAGAGGCAGGAGCCCAAGGAACCATTTCCACGGCTGACACATGGGCATCACTCCCCTCGCCTGAAAAAAACGAATCGTCTGCGCTTCATCACATGAACCGCATTCGAACACCGAGCCCTGAACGCATCACATCCATCGCGCCGCATCCCACGCCCCCTTTGCGGGGCGCGACCGGCAATCCGGCTTGCCGGCTCGAACCTGCCCCGAAACGTCAATCGGTATCGGATCACCGGGACTTTGCTTGATGAATCGCCGCGTTACGAAGAGCAAACCCCTGCCCCGCTGGCATGTCAAGGAAGCCCACGAATCCGGGCCGTATCGGGCCGGATTTGCCAGAGTCGGCTTCAAGAACCGCATCTGTGCTCCGGTGAATACGGCGGCACGCGGCGATTCGCCCGCTTTGAACGCATGCGGCGGCGCATTGGACAGCCATCGGCAATGCCGGGCCACAAGCTGGAAGGATCGATGTCGTGCAATCGGCCCAACCGGGCAGAAAGTCCGATATCCCCGGCGGTTGCACGCAATGGAGCGCCGGAAAAGAGCGCCGGAAAGTCAAATATGAAAGAAACCCCGGCGGCTCCGTACGAGACGGTTGCCCGCCACCGGATGCCGGCAGGCGCCAGACAAAAAGAAACCCCGGCGGTTGCCCGCCGGGGTTCCAGAGAGTGTCAGACGTACCGTTCTTAGAACCGGGCGCGAGCCTGGCCGAAGAAGTAGAAGGCGTCCGAGTCGGCGTTTGCAGAGGTTTTATCGTCAATGTCAAGGTAGACGATTTCGCCGATGAAGTCGAAGCCCGAAGCGGCCTGGTACTGAATGAGGGCGTTGGCACCCCAGAGCTGCTGGTCAATATTATACACGCCTGCCTGGGTGCTGCCGTTATTATCCTCATCACCCCACAAGCCGGCAAGCTGGAAGCTGACCCTGTCGGACAGGCTGCCGGCGATACCGCCCATGATGCCGAACTGGTTATGGTCATCACCAGTCGTCATTCCCCCAATACCCGTACTCGCAGGAGCAGCATCACCCATCCAGTCAAAAGCGTAAGACGGATTGGCGTGGGTGTAGTTGACCTTCAACACCAAGTTTAGGTCCTGGGTGAGCTCACCGGCCAAGCCGAGCATGACACCGTAGCCAACTTCACTCGAGCCGTCGGAGTACTCGTTGAACTTAACCGCGCCCGAAAGCTGTGCATCCCAGCCGCCGTTGGCGTAGTTGATGTTCGCGACGATCGTCGGGACATTATTCTCGCCCGAACCACCGTTGCCGGTATTAGCATTGACGGTCACAGCGCCAGTGGGCGGGGCACCAGTCAGCACCCGGGTCGTACCCTGATCTTCATACGCCTGGTCTTCGATGGCGACCGACAGGGTCAGGCCGTTGCCAACCGAGTGGGTGTAACGGATCTGGTCGATGCGGATCGTGTGAGCGATCGGCGACAGCCAGGTGCCGTTGGGGTCGGAAGCGCCGTGCAGGTAGGTCGACCAGGTCTTACCGAAGACCCAGTTGCCGAGCTGCGCGAAGCCGTGACGCAGGCCGAACGTGCTACCTGAATTACCGTCGTCGTTGGTTGCGTTCAATTCGATGAACGCACGGACGGTTCCGTGGTCGGTCGAGCGGCGCGCATCGAAGTTGATGCGAGCTTCCGTCTCCATGCCGAAATCGTCGCCACCAACGGTGTCTAGTGTCAGGTCACCTGCACCGTCGTCCTTCGCCCAAACGATCAAGCGGGCCCAGCCGCCGACCTTGAAGCAAACGTCGGTGCCCGGCAGCTCGATGAAGCCAGTGGCTTCGCAGCGATAGACCGGCTCACGGCCCATCGGGGCGTCAGCGGCCATTGCCCCGGTCGCCGCGATCGTTGCCGCAGCGGTGCCGAGGAGAAGGGTTTTGAACTTGTTCATCCTGACCTCCAGTCAAAAACGAATAAGGGACCAGGTTTCTTCTCTTTCGAGCACCGCGGCGAGCCGCTGAGCCTATGAAAGGAAGGGTTTCCCCAATTCCCCGTGAATTAGCCCGCTAGAGTTTGCCCCCGATGGAACTGCCTCTGGTCAGGCGTTCACGACAATCCGGGTCCCCGGTGTCGCTGAGAGCAACATACCGATGCGCCCTTGCCGTTCAACAGGCAAAACGCCCTGCCGCCCTCTCCTGCCCGCCTTTTCCGGGGGGTGTGTCTTTTCGACAACGTTGCAGGGGGCCGAGCTGGCCGTTCGCGGACATTATTAATCGAAAATTCGGCATTTCTGGCGCCTCGGGCGCATTTCCGCAGGGTTTCGTTAACCTTCCCCGCCCGCTTGAAGCGCAATTGCTGACCTGAGTCGCTTGCTTCGGCGCCGGGAATCGCTTGCTCCGGCGCCGACTCGCCGCGCCCCGACACGGCAACGGAATCGATTCCGTACAGACAGGCACCAGGGCGGACGCGCATCCGTACATTATAGATTCATCGCGCGCACGTGAGGCTGCCCTGTCACCTGGCCCTGTGGCGCAGGTGCAGCAGCATGCGCCCGGCACGCACAGCCCGCCGCGCGGGGGCTTGCCTTTAAGTCATCTTCGGGGTCACATCACACCCGCTAGAAGAACGATCACGTCGAACAGCAGGGGCCGCGCGGCCCGGCGTCAACAGCCAGAGACCGGAACCACCCTTGCAGACCCAGACCAAACCGAAACCGCAAGGCAGGGGCGCAGCCTCGCCCGACGCCCGGCCCAACGGCGGCAACCTGCTGACCGTCAGCGGCCTGCGCATCGCCTTCGACCTGCAGGGCGAACCCCACGAGGTCGTCAAGGGCGCGAGCCTGCGCATCCGGCCAGGCTCCGTCGTTGCGCTTGTCGGCGAATCTGGGTCAGGGAAATCGGTGATTTCCCAGGCCATCATGGGGATCCTGCCGCGCAACGGCTCGATCACCGGCGGCGAGATCGCCTTCTCCGATCCCGCCAGGGATGGCGAGGTGACCGATATCGCCTCCCTGCCGCAGTCCAGCGAGCTGATGCGCCGTATCCGCGGCGGGCGCATCTCCATCATCTTCCAGGAGCCGATGACCTCGCTGTCGCCGGTCCACACCATCGGCAACCAGATCGAGGAAGCCCTCGTCCTGCACACCGATATCCGCGGCGCGGCAGCGCGCGCCGAAACGGAGCAGATGCTGGAACGGGTCGGCTTCCCCAATCCGCACCGCGCCTACGACATGTATCCCTTCGAGCTGTCAGGCGGCCTGCGCCAGCGCGCCATGATCGCCATGGCGCTGATCTGCCGCCCGGCGCTGCTGATTGCCGACGAGCCTTCGACCGCGCTCGACGTCACCGTGCAGGCGCAGGTTCTGGCGCTGCTGAAGGACCTGCAGGCCGAACTCGGCATGGCAATGCTGCTGATCACCCACGATCTCGGCGTCGTCGCCAACGTCGCCGACGAGGTCGTCGTCATCTATCACGGCGAGATCATGGAAGCCGGCCCCGTGGAGGACATCTTCCGCAAGCCGCAGCACCCCTATCTGAAGGCTCTTCTGGCCGCCGTCCCGCATTTCGACATGCAGCCGGGGGAACGCCTGGTCTCGCTGCGCGCGTCCGGCCCGGATGCCGCGACGAAGGGCGGCAAGCCGGCGAAACCGGAGAAGAAGCCCGCCGAGCCCGCGCCGTCGGCACCGGCCATTTTGCGCGTCGAGAACATCGTCAAGTCCTATAGTATAAAGAAGGGCAGTTTCTTTTCCGGCGGATCGCAGGAATCGGTCCGCGTCGTCGACGACGTCAGTTTCGAGATCGCGCACGGCGAATGCCTCGGCCTCGTCGGCGAAAGCGGCTGCGGCAAGACCACGGTCAGCAAGATGATCACCCGCGCCGTGACGCCCGATTCCGGCCGCGTCACCTATGCCGGCGCTTCGGGCAAGCCCGTCGAACTGACGGCGCTGGAGGGAGAGGCGCTGAAGACGGCGCGCTCCGACATCCAGATGATCTTCCAGGATCCCTTCGGCTCCCTCAATCCGCGCATGACGGTGATGGAGATCCTGCGCGAGCCGCTGGCCATCCACGGCATCGGCGGCCGCGCCGAACAAGTGCATCGCATTACAGAGCTGATGCGCCAGGTCGGCCTCGACCCGCGCTACCTGTCGCGCTACCCGCACTCATTCTCTGGCGGCCAGCGCCAGCGCATCGGCATCGCCCGTGCGCTCGCGCTCGATCCCAGGCTGATCATCTGCGATGAGCCGGTATCCGCGCTCGACGTCAGCGTGCAGGCGCAAATCCTGAACCTTCTCAAGGACCTGCAGGCTGATCTTGGACTCACCTATCTGTTCATTTCGCACAACCTGGCGGTCGTCGATTACATGGCCGACCGCATCGCCGTGATGTGGAAGGGGCGGCTGGTCGAGGTCGCCCAGCGCTCCACGCTGTTCCGCAATCCCCGCCACCCCTACACGCGCGCCCTGCTCGATGCCGTGCCCTACCCGGACCTCGACAGGCCGCTCGACTTCGAAGGCATCCGCCAGCGTCCCGGCGGCGACGGCACCGGCTGGGCCGACATCTACCGCCCGCTCGGCTCCGATGGCGCCGCCGCGCAGATGCAGTTCCTCGAAGTCGAGCCCGGGCACTCGGTGCTGGTGCGCGCCGGAACGTCCGCCTCGGAGGTCGCGTGATGCGCGAGATGCTGAAGCCGTTGATCCGCTGCCTTGCCGCGGGCGCCCTCGTTGCGGGGCTCGCCGGCACCCCGGCTTCCGCGGCGCCCGACCTGGCGGTGAAGGAATCGCCGATGCTGGCCGAGATGGTCGCGGCGGGGACGCTGCCGCCGCTCGAACAGCGCCTGCCGGCGGTTCCGCGTGTCATCGATCTTGCCGAAACCGGCGGCGAAGCGGGCGACTACGGCGGCCAGTGGCGGATGCTGATGAAGGATCAGAAGGACATCCGCATGATGACCATCTTTTCCTATGCCCGCCTCGTTGCCTTCAACGCCGATTTCGAGCTGGAACCCGATATCCTGCAGTCGATCGACGTGGAGGATGACCGCGTCTTCACCATGCACCTGCGCCCCGGCCACAAGTGGTCCGATGGCCACCCCTTCACGAGCGAGGACTTCCGCTACTGGTTCGAGGACGTCGCCGGCAACAAGAAGCTGGCGCGCGGCGGTTTCCCGCCCGAGATGCGCCCGCATGGCGAGGATCCGCGCCTGGAGATTGTCGACGAGACAACCGTACGCTTCATCTGGGAAAAGCCCAATCCGCTGTTCCTTGCCGCGCTCGCCGGGCCCCGCCCGCTCGAGGTCGCGGTCCCGGCGCACTACCTCAAGCAGTTCCACGTGAAGTACCAGGATGCCGCGAAACTCGACGAAATGGTCGCAGCCGAAGGCGTCAAGGACTGGGCCTCGCTGCACACCCGCATGGCCCGCAGCTACCGCCCCGAAAATCCCGACCTGCCGACGCTGCTGCCGTGGCGCAACATCACGGCTCCGCCCGCCGAGCGTTTCGTCTTCGAGCGCAATCCCTACTACCACCGCGTCGACCAGCATGGCCGGCAGTTGCCCTACATCGACTCGGTGATCCTTTCGATGGGGTCGACCGGCCTCATCCCGGCCAAGACCGGGACCGGCGAGGCCGATCTCCAGGCCCGCTACATCCGGTTCGACGACTACACTTTCCTGAAGGCGGCGGAAAAGCAGCACGACTACTCTGTCCGCCTCTGGGAGACTGGAAAGGGCGCGCAGATCGCGCTGTTCCCCAACCTCAACTACGAAGACCCGGTCTGGCGCGACGTCTTTCGCGACGTCCGCTTCCGCCGCGCCCTGTCGCTCGCCATCGACCGCCACGAGATCAACCAGGCGATCTACTACGGGCTGGCGCGCGAAAGCGGCAACACCGTGCTGCCGCAAAGCAAGCTCTTCAAGCGGCAATACGCAACCGCCTGGGCCAGTTTCGACCTGGCGAAGGCCAACGCGCTGCTCGACGAGATGGGCCTCGACAAGCGGGCCCGCGACGGCGTGCGGCTGCTTCCCGACGGCCGGCGCATGGAGATCATCGTCGCCTCGGCCGGCGAAAGCACCGAGGAATCCGACGTCATCCAGTTGATCCACGACACCTGGCTTGCCGCCGGCATCAAGATCTATCCGCGCGCCTCCCAGCGCGACATCTTCCGCCGCCGCGTCTTCGCCGGCCAGACCATGATTTCCGTGTGGGGCGGCTACGACAACGCCCTGCCGACACCCGACCTCAGTCCGTCGGATCTGGCACCCACGACCCAGCAGCAGCTGCAGTGGCCGGCCTGGGGCCTGCATGCGGAGTCCGACGGAGAATCCGGCGAAGCCCCTGCCCTGCCCGAGGCGCAGCGTCTGCTTGACCTCTACAATGAGTGGCTGGCGGCGGGCAGCGTGGCGCGACGTACCGCCATCTGGCACGAGATGCTGCAGATTCACGCCGACCAGGTCTTCTCCATCGGCGTCATAAATGGCTGCTACCAGCCGGTCGTCGTCTCCAACAGGCTGCACAACGTGCCCGTGGAGGGATTGTTCACCTATGATCCGGGTGCCTATTTCGGCATCTACATGCCGGATACCTTCTGGTTCGAGCCTGCCGGCTCGCAGCCGTCCTGACAGGAAAGCGCCCGACCATGCTGCGATACATCTTCCGGCGCGTACTGATCATGATCCCGACGCTGCTGATAACCAGTGCGCTGATCTTCACCATCATCGAGCTGCCGCCGGGCGACTATTTCGAGAGCTACGTCGCCGAGCTCCAAGCCCAGGGCGAGAAGGTCGACGAGGAACGGCTGAACTTCCTGCGCGAGGAATACGGTTTCGACAAGCCGCCCGTGGAGCGCTATTTCCAGTGGCTCGGCGGCTGGTTCGTCGGCGACTTCGGCTATTCCTTCGCCTACGAACTTCCCGTCGCCGATGTCGTTGGTGACCGGTTGTTCCTGACCATCCTCGTCTCCTTCGTCACCATCATCTTCACCTGGCTCATTGCCTTCCCGATCGGCATCTACTCGGCCACCCACCAGTACAGCTGGGGCGACTACAGCCTGACCTTCGTCGGCCTCCTTGGCCTTGCCACGCCGAATTTCCTGCTCGCCCTGCTGATGATGTATTTCGCCAACCGCTGGTTCGGCACGTCCATCGGCCACCTGATGGCGCCGGAATTCCTCGATCAGCCGATGAGCTGGGCCAAGTTGAGGTCGATCTTCGAGCACCTGTGGATCCCGGTGATCGTCATCGGCACGTCGGGCACCGCGGGCATGATCCGCCGCCTGCGCGCCAACCTGCTGGACGAACTGCAGAAGCAGTACGTGACGACGGCGCGCGCCAAGGGCCTGCACCCCTTCAAGGCGCTGATGAAGTACCCGCTGCGCATGTCGCTGAACTTCTTCATTGCCGACATCGGCTCCGTCCTGCCGCAGATCATCTCGGGTGCCGAGGTCGTCGCCATCGTCCTGTCGCTGGAAACCACCGGCCCGCTGCTGATCAACGCGCTGCAGAGCCAGGACATGTACCTGGCCGGCTCGTTCCTGATGTTCCTGGCGATCCTCACGGTCATCGGCGTCCTGATCTCCGACATCGCACTCGCCTTCCTCGATCCGCGCATACGCCTGTCGGGAGGCAGCACGAAATGAGCGAACTGACCCCTCCCGCGGCGAAGGCGCTGCCGCACTTCGTCAACACCGCACCATTCGATCCGCGCACCATCGAGGCCCTGACGCCGGCGCAGGAGCGCATCTACCTCGCCTCGCAGTGGCAGCTGATGTGGTGGAAATTCAAGCGCCACAAGGTCGCCGTATGGTGCGGCGTGTTTCTCGGCTTTCTCTTCTTCGTGGCAATCTTCGCGGAGTTCCTGGCGCCCTACAAGCTCGACTCCCGCCACATCGAAAGCATCTATCACCCGCCGCAGGGCATCCATTTCTTTCACGAGGGCTCTTTCAGGGGGCCCTTCGTCTACGGCTCCGACTACAAGCTGAACATGGACAACCTGAAGCGGGAATACACGCTCAACCCGCAGAAGGTTCACCCGCTCCGCTTCTTCTGCACCGCCGAGCCCTACGAGATGTGGGGCTTCATCGCGGGCAGCACGCACCTGTTCTGCGCGCCCGAGGGCGAAACGGTATTCCTGCTGGGCACCGATCGGCTCGGCCGCGACATGCTCTCGCGCATCATCTTCGGCGCGCGCGTCTCGCTGACGATCGGGCTCGTCGGCGTTGCCATCAGTTTCACCCTGGGCATCATCATCGGCGGACTGGCCGGTTACTACGGCGGTTGGGTCGACATGATTGTCCAGCGCGTGATCGAGGTCATCCAGTCGATTCCCTCGATCCCGCTCTGGCTGGCGCTGGCCGCGATCATGCCCGTCACGTGGAGCCCGCTGGTGGTCTACTTCGCCATCACCGTCATTCTCGGCCTGCTCGACTGGACGGGGCTTGCCCGCGCGGTACGCTCCAAACTGCTGGCGCTGCGCGAGGAGGACTACGTCCTGGCCGCGCAACTGATGGGGGCGAGCACGTCGCGCATCATCGGCCGCCATCTCATCCCCGGCTTCATCAGCCATCTGATCGCCACCGCGACGATCTCGATCCCGACCATGATCCTCGGCGAGACGGCGCTCAGCTTTCTCGGCCTCGGCCTGCGCCCGCCGGTGACCAGTTGGGGCGTCCTTCTGACCGAGGCGCAGAATATCAACGTGGTCGCGCTCTACCCCTGGCTGATGCTGCCCGTGGTTCCAGTGATCCTGGTGATCCTTGCCTACAACTTCCTCGGCGATGGCCTGCGCGATGCCGCAGATCCCTACAAATAGGCCTGCCGTGACCGGGTTTGCACGCCTCGCGGCACGCTGGGCGCGCTTGCGATTCGCCGTGTCAACTCGACCGCGACACGCCACCGCATTCGTGCTAGAAGAGGCTCAGAACGGGGGTTCTGTCTGGAATGTTTCGGACCGCTTTCGCGGTGTCGCACCACGTGGTGGACACCGGGAACGGCGGGCGATGGCATGTACCGGCATGTCCAGGCGAGCCGACTGCGGGGAAATGCGTTTTAAAGAGGCCCTGTTATGACCCGCCGCGGACATGCCCGTGTGCTGATGTACAGCCACGACACCTTCGGTCTCGGGCATCTGCGCCGCTGCCGCTCCATTGCGCACGCGCTCGTCGAGCGCTTCAACGGCATCCTCGTGCTCATCATTTCGGGCTCGCCGATCGCCGGCGCCTTCGACTTCCGCGCCCGCGTCGACTTCGTGAAGATTCCCAGCGTCATCAAGCTGCACAACGGCGACTACACCTCGCTCGACCAGCACATCGACCTCGCGGATACCCTGGAGATGCGCCGTGCGGTGATCCACCATACCGCGGCCTCCTTCGATCCGGACCTGCTGATCGTCGACAAGGAGCCGCTGGGCCTGCGCGGAGAACTGGAAACGACGCTGCGCATGCTGCGCGGCCGCGGCACCACCCTGATCTGCGGCCTGCGCGAGGTGATGGATTCGCCCGAACAACTGGCCAAGGAGTGGACACGCAGCGAGATGGTCCGCAAGATGTCCGAGCTGTACAGCCACGTCTGGGTGTATGGACCGAAGGATTTCTGGAACCCCCTGAGCGGGCTCGATATCCCCGCGGCCATGGAACGGCGCGTCACCTACACCGGCTACCTCGACCGCACCGGCAAGGCGACGCCGACGCTGCATGGCCAGCCCCTGCCCGGTAACTACCTGCTGGTCACCGCCGGCGGCGGTGGCGACGGCGCTCCGCTGATGCACCAGGTACTGGCCGCGCGCGAGGCGGCAAGCGGTTTCGACCAGCCGGTGGTGCTGTTGCTTGGCCCCTTCATGAAGACGGGCGACCGCGAGGGCCTGCACAAGCGCGCTGCGGTTCTGCCTGGCGTCACGATCATCGACTTCGACAACCGCGCCGAGACCCTGATGGCCAACGCCACCGGCATCGTCAGCATGTGCGGCTACAACACGTTCTGCGAAATCCTGTCCTACGACCGCCCGGCACTGATCGTGCCGCGCACCCGGCCGCGCCGCGAGCAGGAAATCCGCGCCCGTCGCGCCGCCGAAATGGGCATCGTCGACATGCTGCTGCCCGAAGAAGCCGCAGACCCTGTGCGCTTCGCCAAGGCTCTGCAGCGGCTGCCTGCGCGCAACCGTCCCTCGCAGGCGACCCAACCGCTCGCCCTCGACGGGCTCGACCTGATCTGCGACCTGGTCGGCGACCACTTCTCGCGCCTCAGCCGCAATGATCTGAGCGTCGTCGGCGCGGGTCTGTGACCGGGGCGCACGTGGCCGAAACCGACGCAAGGCAGACGCCAGGCCGTCGCATCGCGGTCGTCCTGAAGGGCTATCCGCGCCTGTCGGAAACCTTCATCGCGCAGGAAATCCTCGCCCTTCAGAAGGCCGGTTTCGACCTCGAGATCGTCTCGTTGCGCCGGCCCACCGACAACGCCGTGCACCCGATCCACCGCCAGATCACGGCTCCGGTCACCTACCTGCCGGAATACCTGTACCAGGAGCCCCTGCGGGTTGCCCGCGCGCTGCGCGCCTGCGCCCGGCTGCAAGGCTTCCGCAAAGCCCTGCGGACTTTCGCGACGGATTTCCTGCGCGACCCCACGCCGAACCGCGGCCGCCGCTTCGGGCAGGCCTGCGTGCTGGCCGCCGAAATCGCTCCGCGCATCGGCTGGCTGCATGCACACTTCATCCACACACCGGCGAGCGCCACGCGTTATGCCAGCATCATGACCGGCTTGCCCTGGACCTGTTCGGCGCACGCCAAGGACATCTGGACGTCTCCTGACTGGGACCTCGCCGGCAAGCTCGCCGACACGCGCTGGACCGTAACCTGCACCGCCAGCGGCCACGCCCACCTGGCCTCCCTCTCGCCAGTCCCCGACCGGGTGCATCTCAGCTACCACGGCATCGACCTCGACCGCTTTGCGAGCCCGCAACGCTCTGCAGATGCACCGCAACGTCCGGTAGACATCCTCGCCGTCGGCCGTGCCGTCGAGAAGAAGGGGTTCGACCTGCTGCTGACAGCGCTCGCGGCCCTGCCGGCGGACTGCGACTGGCGCCTCACCCACATCGGCGGCGGCGAACGCCTCGCGGCATTGAAGGCTCAGGCGTGTGAACTGGGCCTGGCCGAGCGCATCGACTGGCGCGGCGCGCAACCGCAGGAAGCGGTCCTCGCGGCCTACCGGGACAGTGACATCTTCGCCCTGCCCTGCCGCATCGCCCGCAACGGCGACCGCGACGGCCTGCCCAATGTGCTGATGGAAGCCCAGAGCCAGCGGCTTGCGTGCGTTTCAACCGACGTCTCCGGGGTTTCCGAACTGATCGAGCACGAGCGCACCGGCCTGTTGTGTCCCCCCGAGGACGCAGCCGCCCTCGCCGAGGCGCTGGCCCGGTTGATCCGCGACCCGCAATTGCGCCGGCGCCTGGCCATGGCAGGCGAGGAAAAGGTGCGCACGCGCTTCGACCACGACCGCACGTCGGCGGAACTGATCGGCCTGTTCAGGCAGGCCCTGTCGCGCCAGAACACTAGCGGGGCGGCATGAGCGCGCGGGTCCTCTTCTACGTCCAGCACCTGCTCGGCATGGGCCACCTCTACCGCGCGCGCCGCATCTGCGACGCCCTGCATGAAGCAGGCTTCGCCGTCACCCTCGTTTCCGGCGGCGAACCGGTCGCAGCGCTGGCGAACACGCCCTATCGCGCACTGCAGTTGCCCCCCATCAAGGCATCCAGCTCGGATTTTTCCGGCCTTGCCGACGCGGATGGTCACCCGGTCGACGAGGCCTACAAGGCAGCGCGGCGCAACGCCCTGCTGGCGGCGGCAAGCGACATCGCCCCCGATATCGCGATCATCGAGGCCTACCCCTTCGGCCGCCGGCAGGTGCGCTTCGAACTGGCGCCCTTCGTCGAGATGCTGTCGGCGACCGGCCGCACCCTGGTGTGCTGCTCGGTGCGCGACATCCTGCAGGCAGGCCGCAAGCCCGGACGCGACCGCGAGACGGTCGACATCCTCAACCGCCACTTCGACGCTGTTCTGGTGCACGGCGACGAGCGCCTGGCCCGTCTTGCCGACACCTTCCCGCTCGCCGGCGAGATCGCGCCACCGGTCTTCCACACCGGCATCGTCGCCCCGCCCCGCCCTGACGCTATCGCACCGACGAACGAAGTGCTGGTGACTGCGGGCGGCGGCGCCGTCGGTGCGGCGTTGCTGCAGGCTGCGGCCGAGGCGGCGCGCGACCCCCGCCTTGCGCGCCTCCGCTTCATCCTCGCGACCGGCCCCAACATGCCGACGCCCGACCGCGAACGCATTGCCGCCAGCGCGGGCGACAATGTCGCCATCGTGCCGTTCATCGACGCGCTAGCCACCCGCCTTTCCGGCTGTGCGCTGTCGATCTCGCAGGCCGGCTACAACACCGTCGCCGACATCCTTGTCGCCGGCTGCCCCGCGGTTCTCATCCCCTTCGCCGCCGGCGGCGAGACCGAACAGACCGTGCGAGCAGAAGCCCTGCAGGCAGCCGGACGCGCCGCCGTCGTCCGCGAAACGGCGCTCGATGGCGCCTCGCTGGCCCAAGCCGCGCTCGACGCGATCGCCGCCCCGGTCGGAAAAATCGACCTGTCGCTCGACGGCGCGTCGGCAACCGCCCGCATCCTCGCGAAACTTCGCGGTTAAAACACACACCAATTCCGCAATTATTCGCAAATCGCGCCCCACTTGCGCCATTGCCCTTTGGCGCGTGTCGTTGCATGGTCGTTGCCGATGCGGAAACCGGCTAGGCGCCGGAAAACGGGGCACGCACTCACCGATGCAGGATCATCCGTCCGTACCAGACGAGATGGAGCCGTCGCTGGCCAGATACATCTGGAGACACACCAGGGCGCAACAGGTGTGGATCCTGTTCATCGTGCTCGCCTCGATGCCGACCTACTTCCTGGCGCTCGACCTGCCCAAGCAGATCGTCAACGGTCCGATCCAGGGGCGCGGATTCGAGACGGCGGAAACGACGCAGACCTACCTGACCATCACTGCCCCCTTCACCGACATCGTTCTCTACGATGGCGTCCAGCTGACGCGCACAGGCGCGCTGGCCCTGCTGAGCGCGGGTTTCCTGCTGCTCGTCTGCATCAACGGCCTGTTCAAGTTCTACATCAACACCTACAAGGGCCGCCTCGGCGAACGCATGCTGCGGCGCATGCGCTACGAACTGGTCGACCGCGTCCTGCGATTCCCGATACCGCAGTTCCGCAAGATGAAGGCGGCCGAAGTCTCCACCATGATCAAGGACGAGGTGGAACCGCTCGGCGGTTTCATCGGCGATGCCTTCGTCCTGCCGGTCTTCCTCGGCGGCCAGGCGCTGACCGCGCTCGGCTTCATTCTGTTCCAGGATCTGTGGCTCGGCATGGTGGCCGCCGGCATCGTCATCGTGCAGACGCTGTTCATCCCGCGCCTGCGCCGCATCCTCATCAAGCTCGCCAAGCAGCGCCAGCTGTCGGCGCGGCAGCTTTCCGGCCGCGTCGGCGAGATCGTCGACGGCGTCGCGGCGGTGCGCACCAACGACACCTCCAACTGGGAGCGCTCGGAGATCACCGGCCGGCTCGGCAAGATCTTCCTGATCCGCTACGAGTACTACCAGAAGAAGTTTTTCATCAAGTTTATCAATAACTTCCTGGCCCAGGTCACCCCCTTCCTGTTCTATTCGATCGGTGGTTACCTCGCCATTCGCGGCGAGATCAACATCGGCCAGTTGGTCGCAGTCATCGCCGCCTACAAGGACCTGCCCTCGCCGGTGAAGGAGCTCATCGACTGGGACCAGCAGCGCGTCGACGTGCAGGTGAAATACGCCCAGGTCGCCGAACAGTTCAGCGTCGACGCGATGGTCGACTCCAGCCTGCAGGCACCGCAGAGCGAGCCGGTGCCGCCGCTGACCGGCCGCATCGAGGTCGCAAACCTCGCGGTGACCGACGATTCCGGTGCCAAGCTGATCGAGCGGGCCGCCTTCTCGGCCGATGTCGGCGAACACATTGGCGTCATCGGCGGCGTCAACTCCGGCGCGGAGACCTTCGTGGAAGCTCTGGCGCGCCTCGTTCCCATCACCTCGGGGTCCGTGCAGGTCGCCGGGCGCCAACTCAACAACCTGCCCGAAGCGATCACCGGGCGCCGCATCGCCTATGTTGGCAGCGACGGTTTCCTCGCCCACACAAGCCTGCTGGACAACATCATCTATACGCTGCGTCACGCGCCCCTGCGCCCGCGCCCGGCAGCCGAAGATGACGATGCCAGCCAGGCACGACTGCTCGCCCAGACGGAAACGCTGCTGTCGGGCAACACGCCGCTCGACATCGATGACGACTGGATCGACTACGAGTCAGCCGGCGTGAGCGACATGGACGACCTGATCGAGCGGGTGCTGGACCTGCTCGCGCTGGTCGAGATGGACGGCGACATCCACGACTTCGGCCTGCTGTCGAGCGTCGATACCGAACGTTTTCCCGAACTGGCCGATTCGATCCTCGTCGCCCGCGCCCGGATGCGCGAGAAGCTGTCCGACAGCGGCCTGTCGGCGCACGTGGAGCCCTTCGATCCCGATCGCTACAATTCCGAGGCGACGATCGCCGAAAACCTCTTCTTCGGACGCGCCACCGGCAAGGAATTCCTCGATGCCGGCGCCTATGCCCACCCCTATGCGCGCAAGATTCTCGCCGACACCGGGCTCGACGAGAAGCTGTTCGCGATCGGCGTGCAGATCGCGCGCACGATGCACGAACTCTTCGCCGATGTGTCCGCCGACGATCCGCTGTTCGACCAGTTCGACTTCTTCCGCCCCGAGGACATGGGGCTCTACCAGGCAGCGCTCACCCGCCTCGGCGAAGCGTCCTTCGCCGGCGCCCCGGCCGACCTGCGCGACATGTTCCTGAAGCTGCCGTTCCTCTACGCCGAGCCGCGCCACCGCTTCGGACTGCTGGACGATGACCTGCGTGCCGACATCGTGGCCGCCCGCAAGGCCTTTCGCGACAACTATCCCGAAGACCTCGCAGGCGCCATCGCCTTCTACGATCCCGCCGCCTACAACACCGCGGCCTCGATCGAGGACAATGTCATCTTCGGCAGGATCGCCAGCGGCATTGCCGAGGCGCCGGAGCGCATCCGCGCGCTCGTGCTGGAAATCCTCGCCGATCTCGGCCTCGACAGGACCATTCGCCGCGCCGGCCTGTATTTCGACGTCGGCACCGCCGGCAAGCGACTGAGCCAGGCCCAGCGCCAGAAGGTCAACGTCGCACGCGCGCTGATCAAGAAGCCCGACCTCCTGCTGTTCAATCGCGGACTGGCCGGGCTTGATCCGCGCACCCAGGCAACGCTGCAGAAGCGGATCATGGATCTCGCAGCCGGCAAGCAGGACAAGCCGTTCGGCCTGATCTGGGTCGTTTCGCAGCCACGCATGGCCGAGGATTTCGGGCGCGTGCTCGTCTTCAAGGATGGTATCCTGATCGAGGACGGCAACCCGCAGGAGCTGAAGAAGAATGGCGGGTATTTCGCCCGCCTGTTGCACTAGGCCGTGGACACATGGACCGGCCTCCGGCGAATGACGGATTGAACCGGCCGGCACGATCGACCAACTATAAAAAAGAGCGGCGTGGGAAGTTGCAGGGGAAGGAAGTCTCGAATGTCGTCGATCATGGATGAAGTCGAACTGCTGCGGCGGATCCCGCTGTTTTCCCAGATCGATACGAACAAGCTGAAATTGCTCGTCCTGGCGTCGGAGCGCCTGCGCTACGCGTCTGACCAGGTCGTCATGCGCCAGGGCGATACGGGCGACGCAGCCTACGTCATCATCAACGGCAAGGCCGACGTGGTCGTGCGCAGCGACGATGACGAGCAGGTCGTCGCCACGCTCGGGCGCAACGACATCATCGGCGAGATCGCGATCCTGTGCGACGTGCCGCGTACGGCAACCGTCCGCGCGACAGGCGATCTCGACGTGCTGAAGATCACCAAGGAACGCTTCATCCGCCTCTTGTCCGACTTCCCGGCGGTCTCGATTGGCGTGATGCGCGTCCTCGCCGACCGCCTCGCGCGCACCACGCACGAGCTTTATTCCGCCCAGGCAGAACTGGCCGCACGCGGCAGTTGACCGGAAGTGCAAGCCATCACGCAAGCCTGAAGGGGCGTGACGGTCACTTGACTGGCGCCGGCTGCGGCGCGCGCCACATCCTGCGTCTGCGCTGCGCACCCGCACCGGGCGGAGTGGCGATCATGGCATGGCCCATCACCTGAGGAGCACACGGCGGATGCCCGAAACGGATCATCGTGCGCTGCCGGCGACACGCGCATCCATGCTGTCGAACCTTCTTGCACGCCAGGATCTCGACCGTTTGCCACAGCGCGTGCAACGGGCAATCGACAGCCACGACGCACGCAGCGAAGTTCTCGTGCGCATGCTGCAACTGGCCGTGGTCGCCGTGTTCGGCGCGCTCTATGCGCTCTCGCCCAAGACCGACGCGGGAACCGCGTTCTCCCCGGTTCCCTACGTGCTTGCTGCCTACGCCGTCTTCACAATCGCGGGCCTGGCGCTGGCAGTGCGCTACAAGCTGCCGGATTTCGTCGTCTACGCGATGACCTTCGTCGACATCGGCCTGCTGATGGCGATGATCTGGAGCTTCCACATCCAGTACCAGCAGCCTCCCTCGTTCTACCTGAAGGCGCCGACCCTGCTCTACGTCTTCATCTTCATTGCGCTGAGGGCACTGCGTTTCCAGGCCCGCTTCGTCGTCGCGGCGGGGATCGCGGCGATCCTCGGCTGGGCAACGCTCGTCGGCTATGCCGTCGTCATCGGGGCGGAACACATGATGGTGACACGCAACTTCGTTACCTACATGACCACGAACTCGATCCTCATCGGCGCCGAGTTCGATAAGATCATCACCATCCTTTCGGTTACGCTGATTCTGGCGCTGGCGGTCCGGCGTGGCCGCGGCCTGCTGATCGAGGCGGTCAGCGAACAGATGGCGGCGCGCGAGCTGTCGCGCTTCTTCGATCCCGGCGTGGCCGGTCATATCCGCGACGCCGAGAGCGAAATCAGCGCCGGCGAAGGCGTGACCCGCAACGCGGCGGTTCTCAACATCGACATTCGCGGCTTCACCAGCCTGGCCGCGAAGATGGACCCGAGCCATGTGGTGCGTGTCTTGTCGGTCTATCATGACCGCATCGTGCCGATCGTCCGGCACAACGGCGGCACCATCGACAAGTTCATGGGCGACGGCATCATGGCGAGTTTCGGCACCTCCGCAGACGACACGCCGTTTGCCGCCAATGCGTTGCGTGCCATCGACGAAATCGTCGAGGAAATCGCACGCTGGAAGCTGGAAAGCGGAGACAAAGGCGGATTTGATCCCGCGACCATCAACATGGCGGTCGCCAGCGGCGAGATCGTCTTCGGCGCGGTGGGCAGCAACGAACGGCTGGAATTCACCGTCATCGGACCCGCCGTGAACCTCAGCGCAAAGCTGGAGAAGTTCAACAAGGAACTCGGGTCCACCGCGCTCGCGACCGCCGAATTGCTGCAAGTCGCCCGCAGACAGGGTTACAGCAGCGAGCGCGCGATCGAGCAACGCGATGTGGCTGTCCCTGGCACGAGCGGCAGTATCGCGATCGCGCGCCTCTACTGATCGGCAAGCCCGCCGGCGAGAACGTCGCGCACGTCGAGCCACCCGGCAGCCGGATGGCCTGCGCATAGCCCGGCGAGCCCGGCCAGAACGCTCCATGCCGTTTCGTCATGCACAAGATGATGCGTCAGGATGCCGACCGGCATGTCACTTCCGCTGTCGAACCGCTGGTCCAGCAATAACGCGAGTTCCGCATCGATGTCGCATGCCTCCCGCCCTGCCCGCTTCGACCAGTCCATGATGTCGAGGTGGACAGGCATGGCCTTGAGACCGCCGTCCGCCACTTCGCCCTTGGCACCGAAGGTCGAGAGCGCCTCGTAGCCGCAATCGGCAAGCACACCGTGAAAGCGCGCGTCGATGCGGTTCCACGGCGGCACGAACAGCGGCAGGACACGGTCAGCAAAGCGTTCACCGAACAAGGCCCGCATGCGCGCGACGCCAGCCTGCAAATCGCCCTGGACCTCATGTTGCGGCCTGTCGGCACCGAACTCGCTGCTCTTTTCGTGCGCTGGCGAATGATTGATGTGCGCAAGCCCATGCGTCGCGATCCCGACGCGGGGTTCTGGCTTCAACCGCTCGGCAAGCGCATCGGTCGCATACCGCGGGATCACGGCCAGCGTCAGCGCCAGTCCGCGCCCGCAAACCGTTTCGAGCAGGCGATCCAACTGGTGCGTCGGCGCGACCGCATCGTCGTCGCGCAGCCAGAACCGTATTTGGCGCCCCGCTTCGCCGATCAGGTCGAGCATCGCCGACGCTTTCGGGAAACCGGCTGTCTTCGACCGACCTGCTCCCGCCGAACGGAGGGTGTCAAAGGCGGCATTGAAGCGCCGTGCGGCCACCTCGATCGTCCGGTCCTCACGAACGAAGCTGGCGCCTGCCTGCCCCATTCCCTGCCGCCGTCCGCGATCGCCGGCCAGCGCGCGGACCGCATCCGCGTAAGCCGCCGGGTCGTTCGCCGTCAGCAGTCCGGTGACGCCGGCCCGGACGACCTCGTGTTGCGGACCGCGGTCAAGCGCGACGACCGGCAATCCCGCCGCTTGCGCCTCCAGGTAGACCAGCCCGTAGGCCTCGTTGAAGCCCGGCCACAGCATCGCATCGGCGGCGGCAAACCGCCCCGCAACGCCTGCCCGGTCAAGCTCTCCGGTAAACCGCACCCGCTCGCCGAAAGGCGAAAACAGCGTCTCGATCGCTCCGCGCTCCGGTCCGTCCCCCACAATGTCCAGTGTCCAGTCGAAGTCCGCGCAACCGGCAAGCGTTTCGGCAAGAAACCGGTAGCTGTCGAGCTTGGCGCGCGCGCGCATCATCGCCACCGTGACGAAGCGCACCGGCCCGCCTTCGGGATTCCCGGCCGAGGAGACGTCCGCGAAGCCGGAAGCGTCGATGAACGGCGGCATCGCGGCAAGCCGGTCCTGCGGGACGAGTTCCGACAGACCTTGCCGGTCGACATCGGTCAGCCAGAAACTGAGCCGCGCCCGGCGCATGCCGAATTCCGCCGCCGCCGACCAGTCCGCCCAGCCGTCCGACCGCCGCTTGCGGGCAAACGAGGACTCGATCCCGCAGTAGGCAATGGCGAGCCCCTGCGCGACCTCCGGACCGATCAGGTCCGGCGCCTTGTAGTAGTTGTGATAGGTCAGCCAGAGCTCCGGCCGCCATGCGCCCGGCGCGGCATGTTCCGAAAGGATGCGCGCCGTCTCCTCGGCAGCCGCACGCTTCAGCCCTTCCAGCGCCACGTGCGAGGGCTCGGCGGCATGGGCGCGCAGCTGCGAGACAAGCCGCACGTCATGCCCGCCGTCCTGCAGCGCCCGCATGATCTGCCGCGCCATCTGGCGGTCGCCAGACGGCACCGGGTGCTCTGGCGATTTCAACGGCGCGTAGAAGGCGATCCGCATCGGCTCAGTCGGTCTCCACGCGGCGCATGACGCAATCCATCTCGATCATCCGAAGCGACTTGCGGTCGCGCTTCACCGGAAACATCCCCGTCACGGCGAATCCGGCTTCCTCGAAGGTCGCGAGCGCCTCGCGATATCCCGGCGCACCTTCGTAGATCTGCTGGAACGCCACCTCCGCCTGCAACGCGACGATCCTGTCCAGCAGCCCCGAAGCCCCCTTGAACACCTCCAGGTCGAACCCTTGCGTGTCCATCTTCAGGTAGATGCGCGGTTCCGTGATATCGGCGATCAATTCCGGCAAGTCCGCATCGAGCCGCACGACCTCGATTGCCTCCTCCACGGCGTTGCAGTCCTGCTCGGCAAAGCGCCGGCTGCCGAACGCGGAAAACCCCCGCATCGACGACCAGCTGGTATCCGGGCTCATGCGGATCGTCGCATTCCCGCCGCTTGCGCCCAGCGCCAGCCGCCTGGTTGTCCATTGCGCGTCGGCTTGCGCGGCACGGGCGAGTTGCCCGTGAACGCTGTCGAGCGGTTCGTAGGACACGATCCGGCCATGGTAGCCGAGACGGCGCAGGCTGCGCGCGTACTGCCCCGTGTTGGCGCCGGCATCGACCACCACGTTGACGCCGAGTTTCGGCAACAGCGCAGCCAAGTGGGTCTCGATGCGCGCCTGGCGCTCAAGCCGGAACATGTCGTAGCCGAACCAGCGGCCAATGGTGCGCCAGATGTTCATGTTCGCCCGATAGCACACTTGCGCGCGCGCAACGACTGCCGCGTCATGCTGCCCGCTTGCCGCAGTATGTGAAATCACCCAAGATGCCGGCAAACACCGCGCACCGGTCATTCCGCCGCCATGCGTGGAAGAAAAACCGAGAGGAAGCGATGTCCCGCCCGGATCTCTACACGAGAGACCGAGACTGGCACCCGCCGCAATACGCCCCGGGCTACAAGTCGAGCGTCCTGCGCTCGCCGCGCCGCCATCTTATCAGCCTGGAAGGCGGCGAAGGCGAGTTGACCGGCCCCGTCTACGGCCATGCCAGCCTCGACGAACTCGACAACGACCTGCTGCGCAACTACGCCACCGGCGGCGACCCGATCGGCGAGCGCATTGTCGTGCACGGTCAGGTGCTGGACCAGAATGCAAGACCCCAACCCGGCGTCCTGCTGGAGGTCTGGCAGGCCAATGCCGGCGGGCGATATCGCCACGTCGTCGACAACTACGTCGCCCCGCTCGACCCGAACTTCGGCGGCTGCGGTCGCTGCATCACCGACGAGCAGGGCCGCTATCACTTCCGGACCGTCCGCCCCGGCCCCTACCCCTGGCGCAACAACGGTTGCGCCTGGCGCCCGGCCCACATCCACATTTCCATCTTCGGCCACGCCTTCGCGCAGCGCCTGGTGACGCAGATGTACTTCGAGGGCGACCCGCTCATCCCGCTCTGCCCGATCGTCAACACCATCGCCGACCCCAAGGCGATCGACATGCTGGTCGCCCGCCTCGACCTGGAAAACCAGACCGCCTTCGACAGCCTCACCTACCGCTTCGACATGGTCTTGCGCGGCCAGCGTTCGACATATTTCGAGAACCGTCCGGAGGGCAACTGACATGCCGGTCGAGCCGCTCAGGGAAACTCCGTCGCAGACCGCCGGTCCCTATGTCCACATCGGCATGCTTCCCGCCGCCGCCGGCCTCAAGCTGCGCAGCCAGGAGAAGCCTTGGATCACCGGACTGAAGGGCGAAACCGTCGTCATCGAGGGCACCGTCTACGACGGCGACCGCGAGCCGGTGCGCGATGCCGTGCTGGAGATCTGGCAAGCAGACGCGAATGGCAAGTTCGATACCGGCCACGCCGGGTTTGCGCGCACGGCCTGCGACTTCAGGACCGGCCTCTATCGCTTCGAGACCGTCAAGCCAGGCCGCTTCGCCTGGCGCGACGGGCGCATGCAGGCCCCCCACATCTCGGTGCTCATCTTCGCGCGCGGCATCAACATGCACCTGCATACCCGGCTCTATTTTTCCGACGAGGACCACGCCAACGCCGAAGATCCGGTCCTCAAGGCGGTGCCGACGAAGGTGGCGCGCGACAGCCTTGTCGCATGCATCGACCCGGCGGCAAGGAACCGCTATGTCTTCGACATCGTCCTGCAGGGCGAGCGCGAAACAGCGTTCTTCGATTTCTGATCGCCGGACGCCAGGAGTGAATTCACATGCTTGACCGCCCGCGTCATAAGGTGCGCGAGGAACTGGCCCGCGACGGCGTCGTGCGCGTCGCCGCCGTGGTGTTTCCCAAGGGCGGCAACGTCGACGCCATTTTCGGCGAAGTCGCCAGGCGGCTCGAGGCCCGCGGCGTTCCTGTCGCCGGCCTGTTGCAGGAAGCGGTGCCCGATGCCGATCCTGACTGCTGCCCGCCGATGCTTGTGCGCGATCTCGCCGCTGGCCGGCACTTCACGATATCCGAGGATCGCGGCCGCGAGGCGCGCGGCTGCCGGCTGGACTGGGACGCGTTGACGCGGATTGCCGAGCAGACCAGGGCAGCGCTGCGTTCCGGCGCCCGCCTGTTGCTGGTCAACCGGTTCGGCAAGGCGGAAACCGCCGGCCGGGGCTTGCGCGATTCCATCGAGCTCGCGATCGAGACAGGCATCCCGGTCCTCGTCGGCGTGCGCGACGAATACGTTGGCGACTGGGCGGAATTCCACGGCGGACTTGCCGTCGACCTGCCGGCGCGCGAGGAAGACGTGCTGGCGTGGGTGATGGCGGCCTGCGACATCCGCGAGGCCTGAGACCCGCCCGTGCGGGCGCCGGTGGCGGCAAGAAGGAGGCATGCATGAAGGTCATCGTCCTGGGTGCCGGTGTCGTCGGCGTCACGACTGCCTATTACCTTGCCCGCCAGGGCGCCGAGGTGCTGGTGCTCGACCGCCAGGCCGGACCGGGCATGGAAACGAGCTTCGCCAACGCCGGCGAGCTTTCCTATGGCATGACCTCGCCGTGGGCCGCCCCCGGCGTCCCGATGAAGGCCCTCAAGTGGCTGTTCATGCGTCACCGCCCGCTGTTCATCTGGCCGCTGATGAGCCCGACGATGTGGGCCTGGGGCCTGCGCATGCTCGCCAACTGCAACGAGCGGTCCTATCGCACCAACAAGGGCCGCATGGTCCGCATATCCAACTACAGCCGCGACTGCCTGACCGACCTCATGGGCGAGGTGACGCTCGATTTCGACCAGCGCGAGCAAGGCACGCTGCAGCTTTTCCGCACCGAAAAGCAGGTCAAGGCGTCGAAGGCCGACCAGGACGTGCTTGCGGAATACGATTCCCCCTTCGACGTGCTCGACCACGACGGCTGCATCGCCGCAGAGCCAGCGCTTGCGCGCGTGTCGGACAAGTTCGTCGGCGGCCTGCGTCTCACCGCCGACCGCACCGGCGACTGCCGGATGTTCACCCTGGCGCTCGCCGAAAAGGCCTCGCAGCTCGGCGTGCGTTTTCGCTACGGCGTCACGATCCACCGCCTCGAACTGGAAGACGGCCGCATCGGCGCGGTGATGACCGATGCCGGCCGCGAGATCGCCGACCGTTACGTCTGCGCGCTGGGCCCCTACGCACCCATCCTGCTGCGGACCGTCGGCATCGCCCTGCCGATCTATCCAATCAAGGGCTACTCGATCACCCTGCCCGTCACCGATCCCGACGCCGCGCCGCAGTCGACCATCATGGACGAAACCCACAAGGTGGCCGTCACCCGGCTCGGCGAGCGCATCCGCGTCGCAGGCCAGGCCGAGATCATCGGCTACAACGCCAAACTGGGCGGCACCGCGACGGACACCGTGCGCCACGTCGTCACGGACCTTTTCCCCGATGGCGGCGATGTCTCTCTGGCCGAGGGCTGGACCGGCCTGCGCCCGATGACGCCCGATGGCACCCCGGTGATCGGCCCGACCCGCTACGACAACCTGTTCCTCAACACAGGCCACGGCACGCTCGGCTGGACGATGGCCTGCGGCTCTGGCCGCGCCGTTGCCGACGCGGTGACGGGCAAGGTCCCCGAGATTTCCTTCGATGGTCTGACGGCGGCGCGATACGGCCAATAGCCGCACATCACCTGCGCGCATCCTCCAGGATCAGCTCCGCCCCCTTCCAGCCGACCATCATGGCCGGCGCGTTCGTGTTGCCGCCGATCAGCGTCGGGAAAACCGAGGCATCGCACACCCGCAGACCGTCAACGCCATGCACGCGCAGCCGGGGATCGACCACGCAACTGGTCGCATCGGGTCCCATCCGGCAGGTGCAGGAGGGGTGGAAGACGGTGCCGCTGCGCTCCCGGAAATCGGCGATCATCTCATCGTCGCTGCGAACGCTCGGGCCCGGCCTGAGTTCTTCGGCGATCAGCGAGGCGAGTGGCTCGCACGCCGCGATACGGCGCAGGAACTTCACCGCCGCCAGCATCTCCGCGACGTCCTCGTCGGTGGACAGCGCATTCGCCCGGATGCTGGGCGGCGTGCTGGCGTCCGCGCTGCGGACATGCACGTCCCCGCGGCTCGTCGGGCGGCAGTTCGACAGCCCCAGCGACATCCCCGGAAACGGGTCCGGAGTCAGGATCGGCCGCTCGCCTTCCTTCGGCATCAGGGTGGAAAACGCCTGCATGTAGAGCTGCATGTTCGGCCGCGGCTTGGCGGGATCGGTGCGGAAAAATCCGCCGCCGAGGTTGACCGATTGCGCAAGCGGGCCACGCCGGGTCAGCAGGTAGTATGCGCCCAGCCGCAGCTTGCCCCACCACGGCCGCAACTCCTCGTTCAGCGTCGCGTTCTTCATCCGCCACGTGTAGTTGAGCCCGGCATGGTCGTTCAGGTGCTCGCCGACATTCGCGTTGTCGACGGCAACGTCGATCCCAAGTCCTTTCAGGCGTTCGCCCTGCCCGATGCCCGACAGTTCCAGCAGCTGCGGCGAGTTGATCGCCCCGCCGCAGACAATCACCTCCCGCTTGGCGTGCGCGACCTGCGCGCGTCCGCCCTGCGAGAAGGCAACACCAGTCGCCCGCCGCCCATCCATCACGATGCGTGTCACAAGCGCCCGCGTCAGCACCCGCACGTTGGCTCGCTTCATCGCCGGTCGCAGGAAGGCGCGCGCCGCCGACATGCGGATGCCATCCTTCACGGTGAGCTGGTAGCCACCGACGCCCTCCTGCCGCGCGCCGTTGAAATCCGCATTGGCCTGCAGGCCGGCTGCCTGCACCGACGCGACGAAGGCCTCGTAGAGCGGATGGCGCGCGCGATCGTTCGCCGACACGAACAACGGCCCGCTGCGCCCGCGCCACTGGTCCGCGCCGGCCTCGTTGTCCTCCATCGCCTTGTAGGCGGCGAGAACCTCCGGCCAGCCCCAGCCCGGGTTGCCGGCCGCCGCCCAGTCCTCGTAGTCGGACCGGTGGCCGCGGATGTAGACCATCGCGTTGATCGCGCTCGAGCCGCCGAGCAGCTTGCCGCGCGGCCAGTAGTCGCGCCGCCCGCCGAGCCCCGGATCGGGCTCCGTCCGGTAGCACCAGTTTACCGCGGGGTCGTAGAACAGCTTGCCGTAGCCAAGCGGCATCTGGACGAAGAAGCGGCGATCGCTGCCGCCGGCCTCCAGAACCAGCACGCTGTGCCGGCCGCTCGCCGAAAGCCGCTCGGCAAGCACGCAGCCCGCCGATCCGGCACCGACGATGATGAAATCGTAGGACAGCACGTCCGCCATGTCGCCAACCCGGCAAGAGGATTCATCCTGCCGGCGCGCCACCGGCTCCGCCGCACACTAGTTGCAACTGCGCCGCGGCGAAAGGGATCGCCGCGGCGGATTCTGTTGCATCCGGAAATTACTGTGCCGAAGACAACAGCGGCGTGATGTTGCGCACGGTCACGCGGCGATTCTGGCGTTCGGCCTCCTGCGTGTAGATCTTCAGGAATTGCTCGCCATAGCCCTCGGTCACGATGTTCTCCGGCGGCACGCCAAAGCCGTCTGTGAGGATGCGTGCCACCGTCTCCGCGCGCCGGTCCGAGAGCATCAGGTTGGAGAGATCCGAGCCGACCGCGTCCGTGTGTCCCTCGACCAGGAACAGCGCGCCGGGATTGCGGTTGATGACGTCGAGCATGCCCCCGGCGATGTCGGCCAGGTAGGGCACCTGGGACTGGCGCACCGCCGCACTGCCCGTATCGAAGGTGATGGAGTCGAGATCGACGCGGCGCACGATCTCGCGCAGGCGTTCGTTCTCGCGCACTTCGCGCAACGTGTAGCGCGATTGCAGTCGCTCCACGGGCGGCGCCATGAAGGTGTCGCGCACCGCCCGGCGGTCGGCCATCGCACCCGAGACAATGTACTGGTCGCGCGGCACGTTGAGGCGCAGCGGAGGCAACGCCTGCCCGTAGTTGACCTGCCGGTTGCCGGCGTCCTCGCGCTGGTCGACAAGCACGATCTCGGCGCCATTGGGCAGGATCTTGCTGCGGCGCAGGACATAGCCGCCAGCATCGCGGATGGTGACGATCCGCACGCCATTGGGCCGCAGCACGGTCTCGCGGGTGCGCCCGCCACGCAGTTGATCGATCTGCACGCGCGCACCATCGCCGCGCAACCGCGCGCTCTCGTCGCGGCGCACGTACATCTGTCCATTGCGCTCGACCACGAAGCGGTCGCCCTGGTCCTCGACGATCTTGCCGCCGAGCAACGGCACCAGCGCGCCAACCGCTGCACCGACAGCCGCTGCACCCAGCAATTCGTTGCGGCGCCGGCGCGCTTCCTCGCGCCGCGCCTTCTCGGCCCGCTGGAGCTCGGCGCGCTGCTGGTCGGTAATCCTGTCGGGGATCACGGTGGTGGGCTGCTGGCGCGCCCGCTCGATGACCTGCTGCATCGGTGCAGCCACGGAGGGCGCCGGCTGCGGCGCGGGGGTTGGGGTGCCAATCGTGACGGGAGCCGGCTGGGGCATCGGCTGTGGCATCGGCTGCAATTGGCGCATGGGAACCTGGTCCGCCGTTTGCCCGTCTGGCTTGCGCCTGCGCTTTTCGGCTGGCGGCTGGATCACCTGCTGCATCTGCGGCTGCTGCAAGGCCGGGGCCGGCTGTGGCTGTGCCTGCTGAACGGGCGCCGGCTGAGGCTGCGGCGCGGGTTCTGCCTGCTGCACGGGCGCCGGTTCCGGCTGGGGCTGCGGCGCGGGTTCCGTCTGCTGCACGGGCGCCGGTTGTTCGGGCTGGGCCTGCGGCTGCGGCGCCGGCTGGGGTTGCGGCTCGGGCTCCGGTTGCGGCTGGAAGTTGATATCGCCTGAGGCCGCATGCGCGGGCGCTGCGCCGAGAAAGGCGGGAGCCAGATCCGTGCCAGCCTGGGAAAACACAAGCGCCAGGGCCGTTGCAGTGGTGAGGATGCGTCGTTTCATTCCAGTCTCCAGAAGGGATCGCGCGTCGCCCGACAAACCGAATGCGCGGGGGCGTTCGTCATGGCCAGAGAGAATCAGCTTCGATCATGTGCGCAGTGCGACACGCTCATGGCCGTTATGTGGCGTACGAAACCACTGCCCACATGAACGCTGCCTGAACGCGCCGTCTCCTGGACGCATGCCCTGCTCCCGCCGGGCGATCTGATTCTCAGCGCCCGATCACGATGAACCCTAGACGAGAATGAAATCGTCCTCCACGAGGTCCGCCTTCAGCACCCCCTGGAGCGTCACGGAATCGTCGCTGTCGAGCTGGATCAGCGCGCCGCCTGCCGTGTCGGTCGTCACCGCCTGCACCGCCGCGAAGTCGGCGAAGCCGAAGGCCGCGACGTTCAGCTGGTCGCCTAGTCCCGCGCCGCCGGAGAAGTCGGTGATCGTGTCGTCGTCGCAGCCGTCGCCGAAGACGAATGTGTCGTTGCCGCCATTGCCGATCATCAGGTCGTTGCCGGCGTTGCCTAGGAAGACGTTGCTGCCGGAATTGCCGATCAGCGTGTTGGCGAGTTCGTTGCCCGTCGCGTTGATGTTGCCGGACCCCAGCAGCGACAGGTTCTCGATGTTGGCGAACAGCACGAAACTGACGCTCGAATTGACCTGGTCCGTGCCCCCGCCCGGGCTCTCGGAAACGATGTCCCCGGCGTTGTCGACGACGTAGATGTCGTCGCCGCCGTTGCCCACCATCGTGTCCGCCCCGCCAAGCCCGTCGAGCGTGTTGTTGCCCGAGTTGCCGATCAGCACGTTGGCGAGCGCGTTGCCGATGGCGTTGATGTTGCCGCTGCCGAGCAGGGAAAGGTTCTCGATGTGATCGACGAGTGCAAAAGAGACCGAGCTGTTGACCTGGTCGGTGCCGCCGCCGCTCGCCAGGTCGGAAACCGTGTCGCCAACGTTGTCGACGACGAAGATGTCGTCGCCGGCGTTGCCGACCATGGTGTCGGCTCCGGCCAAACCATCGAGCGTGTTGTTGCCGGCGTTGCCGATCAGGATGTTGTTCTCGGAGTTGCCGATGGCGTTGATGTTCGCCGTGCCGAGCAGCGACAGGTTCTCCAGATACGCAAAGAGCGTGAAGGACACGTAGGAATTGACCTGGTCTGTCCCGCCGGAGGGAGAATCCGAGACGCTGTCACCGACATCGTCCACGACATAGATGTCGTTTCCCAGCCCCCCGATCATGGTGTCGGCGCCCGCCAGTCCATCCAGCGTGTTGTTGCCGGAGTTGCCGAACAGGTTGTTGTTCAGATCGTTGCCGATGGCGTTGATGTGGCTCGTCCCCAGCAGCGAAAGATGTTCCAGGTTGGCAAACAGCGTGAACCCGACATAGGAATTGACCTGGTCGGTTCCCTCGCCGGCGCCGTCGGAAACCGTGTCTCCCGTGTCGTCGACGATGAAGATGTCGTCGCCGGGCCCGCCAACCATCGTGTCGGCACCCTGTTTGCCGTCAATGACGTCCGCACCGCCGCCGCCGACGAGCAGGTTCGACTGGAAGTTGCCGATCAGCACGTTTGCCAGGCCGTTGCCGAAGCCGTCGATGACGCCGCTGCCCTTCAGTGTCAGGTTCTCGACATTGTCGGGCAGCGTGAATGTCGCGGTGGCCTCGACCAGGTCGGTGCCCTCGCCCGGAGCCTCCGAGACGATGTCGCCGGTTTCCTCGACGTTGTAGGTATCGTCATCCGTGCCACCGATCATGGTGTCGATGCCGGCCCCGCCGATCAGGATGTCGTTGCCGGCAAGGCCGATCAGAGTATCGGCCCCGCCCTTGCCGCCGATCGTATTGGCGAATGCATTCCCGGTCAGGTGATCGCCGAACAGGTCGCTGCCGGAAACGTTGCGGAAACCGGAGATCACGTCGTTGCCGTCCCCGCCGCTCACAGTGTTCGTGGACAGGTTGACCGTCACCGCGCCGGGCGCGCTGATATAGCTCAGGGTCGCTCCGGCGGCATTGCTGATTAGGATATCGTCGCCCTCGCCGCCGAACACAGTTGAGAAGTTGGAATTCGCGGTGATGGTGTCGACGCCCTCGTCGCCGTTCAGGCTCGCCTGGCCGGGAATGCCCGCGCTGTCCGTGATCGTGTCGTTGCCGAGACCGCCGCTGACAATGACAAAGAGACCTTGCCCATACAGATCAACCGTGTCGTTGCCGTCTCCGCCGAAGACGTACAACGTCGAAAGGCCGGTGTTGCCGAAATCCCCGGACACGGTGAACGTGTCGCCCTGGTCACCCATGCTGAAGGAGAACACCTCCACATCGACGCCATAGGCGACCGGGGTGGAAGACGGTGTTTTGGCAAGGATGTCGAAGGCTGACGGATTGCCCGTATCGTAGGGCACCAGTTGCAGGGACCTGCTCGTCCCGGTGGAGTTGGTTACGCCGAGCTCGTCCGGGTCCGCATCGGATCCGCCGTTGAAATTGACATAGCCGTCTATGTCCTGGTGGAAGGAATCCGATCCGCCACCACCCGTCGCCGTGTCCGAACCCCCTTCCCCCTGCATGTGGTCGTCGGCCGCACTGCCGGTAAACGTGTCGTTGCCGGCCCCGCCGTGCATGTCGATCTCGTCGCCGGAGAGGGCGGACGAGACGAAGGTTTGCCCGCTGTCAAAGAGATCGAGTTGATAGATCGTGCCTGGATAGAAGATGAGGCTGGAAAGATAGCCGAGCGATTTCGGGTTAGACGACAGATCGACCGTGTCGGCAGGGATAAGAACGCCACCCGCAGTGCGGTGCTCGACCGAGGTGACCGAGCCGATGTCGCCGTCTTCCGGCGCCGTCGGCAAGCCAGTTCCGTTGAACCACGCAAAGGTCCCGTCGGCGAACTCCAGTGTGTAGCGCGTGGCGGAGAAAGTCGCGTCGACGGGTTCGGACAAGTAGAACCAGTCCAGCTGCGAGCGCAGGCCTTCGGTCTCGTCGCGAAGGGTCGTGAAGTGGTCGAGTGTCGGCAGATTGTTGGTGACGGTGACCAGCGTGGTGTTGAGCGGGCCTTCACGCACGATCGAGGTGATCGTGCCCTGGTCGAACCCTGCCGTGGCGACGGACTCCGTGAAGGTTCCATTGAGAACGGTGAAGGTCCCATCGGCGGTGTGCGTGCCGTCGGAGTTCAGGATGCCGTTGGCATACACGATGCGGCTTGCCGACTGCGAAACCAGCGCCGCGGACTCGAAGTCGAAGACATCGGACCAGTACTCGTAGATCGCCATGTGGATCCGCTCCTCGCCCTACTGGTCAGGCGGCATCTTCCAGCAGCCTGCATCGCCGGCTTCGAAAAACCTGCAAGAGACTTTACTTGCGGGTAAGCTCCCGCGGCAACTTCCAGTTTCTGGAAGTCACACCAGCACGAAATCATCGCCTGCGAGGTCGGCCTTGGCGACGCCCTGAAGCGTGATGGAATCGTCGGCGTCGAGCTGGATGACGACCGCGCCCGAAATGTCCGTGGCTGCGGCCAGCACGGCGTTGAAGTCGGCAAAGCCGAAGGCCGCGACGTTCAGCTGGTCGCCTAGTCCCGCGCCGCCGGAGAAGTCGGTGATCGTGTCGTCGTTGCAGCCGTCGCCGAAGACGAATGTGTCGTTGCCGCCATTGCCGATCATCAGGTCGTTGCCGGCGTTGCCTAGGAAGACGTTGCTGCCGGAATTGCCGATCAGCGTGTTGGCGAGTTCGTTGCCCGTCGCGTTGATGTTGCCGGACCCCAGCAGCGACAGGTTCTCGATGTTGGCGAACAGCACGAAACTGACGCTCGAATTGACCTGGTCCGTGCCCCCGCCCGGGCTCTCGGAAACGATGTCCCCGGCGTTGTCGACGACGTAGATGTCGTCGCCGCCGTTGCCCACCATCGTGTCCGCCCCGCCAAGCCCGTCGAGCGTGTTGTTGCCCGAGTTGCCGATCAGCACGTTGGCGAGCGCGTTGCCGATGGCGTTGATGTCGGACGTCCCCAGCAGGCTCAGGTTCTCGATGTGGTCGACCAGCGCGAAGCTGACCCAGCTGTTGACCTGGTCGGTGCCGCCGCCGCTCGCCAGGTCGGAAACCGTGTCGCCGACATTGTCGACGACGAAGATATCGTCGCCGGCGTTGCCGACCATGGTGTCGGCTCCGGCCAAACCATCGAGCGTGTTGTTGCCGGCGTTGCCGATCAGGATGTTGTCGAGCTCGTTGCCGATGGCGTCGATGTCGTCGCTGCCCAGCAGCGTCAGGTTTTCAAGGTGCGAGAAGAGCGTGAAGGAGACGCTCGAATTGACCTGCTCGATGCCCCCGTCCGGCTCGTCTGCGACGATGTCGCCGGAGTTGTCGACGACGAAGATGTCGTCACCGAAGCTGCCCACCATGATGTCGGCGCCGGCAAGCCCGTCGAGGATGTTGCCCATGGCGTTGCCGATCAGCGTATCGTCGCCCGGTCCCCCGACCGCATTGAGGAAGAGGCCCTCCGCCGTCGGCGCCGCGTTGACGTCGTAGAGGTTGATCGTCACCGGCAGCGTCGCCTGGCTCAGGTTGACTGTCGGCACGCGCCCTGACCCGCCGCCGTGGCCCGCGTGCGCGGCGATGGCCAGCGCGTCGAGTTCGGCGCCCGTCATGTCGGAACGCGCATGCACGACGAGTTCGTCGACCTCGGCATTGGCCTCGCGGATGGCGATCGACAGGCGCTGCGGAACGCCGATGATGCCGGCATCCGCCGTGTAGCTGCCCGCCGCGATCCAGATGAATTCGCCGGTTCCCGCGAAGTGCGTCGCCTGGTCGGCAACCCCGTTGAGCGCCGACTGCACGTAGAGACTGTCCGACGCTCCGTCGAAGCCGCGCACACGCGCATACAGCGTGTAGGTGCCGGCTTCGTCGAAGGTGATGTCTGCGCGCGCCTCCTCGCCGGCCTGCCCGTTGGCCTTCAGTGCCCCGCCGCCGATGGCACCGGCCGCCTGCACCGCCTGCCACGTGAAACCGTCGCCGTTCGCGTCATCGGCGATCATGTCCTCCGCCGCGACCACCGCGACAAGTCCGTCGCCAACGCCCGGCGTGTCGGCGAGCACGATCGCGTCGAGCTCGCTCGCCTGCAGGTTGCCGCGTGCATGCAGCACCAGCTCGTCGAGCTCGGCGTTGAGTTCGCGCAGGCCAACAACGATCTCGTGCGCGGTGCCGGTCTCACCCGCCGCGACCGGGAACAGCGCGACCTTGAGCCAGTGGAACGCGCCGTCGCCGGTGAAGTGAATTGCCTGGTCCGTCGCCCCGTCAAGCTGGCTCTGCACGAAGATCGAATCCGACGCCCCGTCGAAGCCGCGCACGCGGGCGTAGAGCGTATACTCGCCGACCTCCGCGAAACTAACCGTCGCGCGCGCCGTCTCACCGGCTTCGCCCAGCGCCTTCAGAACCGCCCCGCCGAACGCACCGCCCGTCGCCACCGGCTGCCACGTCAGCCCGTTGCCGCCGATGTCGGAGACCGCGAGATCCTCGCCCGACATCACCGCCACCAGCCCGACGCCGGGCGACGTCGCCTGCCCGCGCGCCAGCGCGTCGAGTTCGCCCTGGGTCAGGCCCGAGCGCGCATGCACGATCACCGCGTCGAGTTCGGCGTTGAGTTCGCGAATGCCAACGGCGATGGTGCGCGGCGTAAGCAGCCCGCCCGCCGACACCGTGTAGGCCCCGAGTTCGACCCAGCGGAAATTGCCATCGCCCGCAAAGTGCACCGCGCGGTTCGCCGCGCCGTCGAGCGCCGACTGCCCGTAGATCGAGTCCGATCCCCCGTCGAAACCGCGCACCCGCGCATACACGGTGTAGGTCTCGGCCTTCGCGAAACTGACCTCGACGCGCGCCTCTTCGCCTGCCTGCCCCAGCGCCTTCAGCGCCGCGCCGCCGATCGCGTCGATGTCGGAGACTTCCTGCCAGGTCTGGCGGTCGCCGCCAATGTCGGTGACGGTCATGTTTTCCGCCGCCACGGCGGCGATGAGATCACCGTCGGGATTGCCGAGGAAGCGCATCGGCTGGCGCGCAAAGCCGGGACCGCTCCAGTCGAGATCGAGCGTCGCGGAGCCCGTTGCCTCGAAGTAGCGCAGCTCGATCGTGTGGCTGCCGGCTCCCAGCGTAACCGTTGCCGACAGCTCGCGGTCGGAATGCAGGCCGTCGTTGTCGATCACCCTTTGTCCGTCGATGAATAGCGCCGAGCCGTCGTCGCTGGTCAGGTGGAAGCTGTGGCCGCCCGCCGTGCTGATCGAGAAGGTGCCGGTGTAGCGTGCGGCGAAGTTGTCGACCGGCCCGCCGGCGTAGAAGCTACCCGTGCCCGCAGCCTGCTGGACCTGCGTCACCTCCTCGCTGAACGCCGGCGTGGCGCCGAAGTCGACGCCGGCAAGCGCCGTCGCCCCGCTTGCGGAGAAGTAATCCGCCGTCAGGATGCCTGCGGACGGCGCGTCCGTCGGCGGCGCGTCCGGGTCGGTGATCATCAGCCGCCCGACCTGCCCGGTGACGATGTTGGCGTAGTACATGTAGCCGTCCGGTCCCTGGCGGAAGTAGACCGGCGCAAGCCCACTTGCCGTCTTGAACAGGAATTTGACGTCCTGGCGGTCGTTGACGTCGACGGCGAAGACCTCGCCCTGCGACACGTCGGTGAAGATGTAGTGGTTGCGCAGCGCGTCGGGATAGAGCGGCGAGTTGAGCACGGTGTCGGCGCCGGTGATCGCCTGCACCTGGTAGCCCGGCGCGCTCGAGGCATGCGCGAAGGCGCGGAACGCCGGCGTTACGGTAATCGCCCCGCTCGCCACCTGCTGGTAGAAGGCGCTGGCGCCAGGCAGCGTGTTGTAGCCGTTGGTCTGCACCAGCGTGCCGTTGTCGCCGCCCTCGTAGTACGGCCAGCCGAAGTTGGCGCCCGCGCCAGCGCTGTTGATCTCCTCGTAGGTGTTCCAGCCGGTCTCGGTGATGAACAGGTTGCCATTGAGGTCGAAACCCATCGAGAACGGGTTGCGCAGGCCAAGCTGCCAGACCTTCGCGGCGTTGTCGGTGAGGTCGCTGCCGGCGGCCGCGAACGGGTTGTCGGCAAGCCCGTCCCCGCTCAGCGGGTCGATGCGCAGGATCTTGCCGCGCAGGCTGTCGAGGCTTTGCACCGCGACCGCGCGTGGGTCGGCGAAATTGTACGACGCCCCGTCGCCCGTAGACACGTAGAGCGCCCCGTCCGGGCCGAAGGCGATCGAGCCGCCGGCGTGCGACTTGGAATCGACCGCGATGTAGTCGCGGATGTACTGCCCCGTCGCCGCATCGATGTCGGAGGCGCGCACGTTGACGTTGCCGGGATTGGTGCTGTCGATCGCCCCGCCGCCGCTGATGTCGGCAAGCGTCTGCCCGGCTCCGCCGAGCAGGACCACGCCGCTGCCGGGAACCACCGACTCGTAGTTGTCGGCGGCATCCGCCGTGTAGCGCATGAGGTAGGCGAAGCGGTTGCCGCCGCCATCGAGTCCCGCGTTGCCGCCCTGCGTGGCCGAATCCGCCGGGTCGACCACGTAGAAGGCATAGACATAAGGGTTGTTGGCGAAGTCCGGGTGCAGCGCGATGTCCATCAGCCCGCGATCGGCGATGTTGTTCACCTGCGCGGAGATGTCGAGGAACGTGCCCGTGACGGTGCCGGTGTCGAGGTCGAAGACCTTGATGATGCCGCGCTTCTCCGCGATGTAGATCAGCGAGGGGTCGTGCGGTGCGAATTCCAGCGCGATCGGCTGCACAAGCCCGGACGCGATCACCGTGTCGGCCACGTCGTAGTCCGACACCAGCGGCGGATCGACCGGGTCGGTGACCGGGTTCTCGTTGTCGAGAATGCTGACGCGCGCGGTGCGCGGAAACAGCAGCATGCCGCTGTCGACGTTGATGATCGAGACGACGAAACTCTCGGTGGGCTCGGACAGCCCGTCGTCGAGGATGGTCACCGGTACGTAGACACGGTCCTGTCCGGCCTCCATGCGCACCGTGCCGTCGGTGTCGACGTAGTCGACGCCCTGCGTCGCATTGTCCGGCGTTACGCCATAGATGATGTTGACCGGCAGGCTGAGATCGCCGGTGCGCAGGATCGGTACGATCACCGTCCCCTCGGTCTCGAGGACGGAAAGCTCGCTGGCTTCAAGGAAGATCGTTCCGGACATCTGGCGGGACCACGCGACTGATACAAATCGACAATTTTCAGGTCCGCCGCGCGCTATAGTGGCGCAAACCGCAGCCCTTGCCTATCCCGACAAGGAACATTGAGCCGCGTGCGCCGAAAGCAACGTGGTTAATGATGAATGAACGTGTTTAACGCAATTCGCCGCAACCGCTGCCCCGGCAGCCGAATTCAGGCATCGCGCAGCAGCGACCCGTAATCCTCGAAACGGTCCTCGATTCCGGCCAGCCGGAAGGTGTCCCAGATCATCGCCTGGTTGGAGCAGATCGCCGGCTTGCCCGCCTTGCGCTCGATTGAGCCGATGACGTCGAGGCTGCGCAGCGCCCCGCAGGACACGAAGATCGCGTCCGCGTCCGCCCGGTCGAGCGACAGGGCGAACTCGGCGATGTAATCAGGCGCGACGCGCACCATGTCGCTGTCGCGTTCGAGGTTCAGTCCCTGGATGTCGAGGATGTCGAAACCGGCGCGCTCCAGATAGATTTTCTCCCGCGTGTTGACCTCGTCGAGGTAGGGCGTCGCCACCACGATGCTCCGCGCGCCGACCTGCCGCAGCGCCCGGATGACGCCGGTGATGATAGATGTCGCACGGGCGTTGGGCGCGCCGCGGTTGAGTTCGCGTTGCACGCGCTCCTCGCCGATCACCAGGCTGCCCGAGGTGCAGGCATAGGCGACGACGTCCAGCGAACCGTCCGGCAGCAGCGTCGACGCGCAATCGGCAAGCAGGTCGGCTTGCGCGGCCAGCGTCTCGTTGGTGATGGAATCGGGAATGGCCGCGCGCGCGAAATGCACCCCGACGCCGTCCGGACACAGCGACACCACGTCGTCCTGAACCGTCTGTTCGGTCGCCAGCAGCACGTAGCCGATCTTCGCACGCGGATGCCGCCCGGCATCGAAACGCACCTCGCGCGGCGCTGAAACCACTTCCCCGTTTGCAGTCATCACCACGCTCCCTTGCCAGCACCGCCCGCATCCCGATCGCGAAACCATCGCGTTTTCGC
>JACKJK010000006.1 GCA_020637985.1 Rhodobiaceae bacterium | reverse complement strand
ATCAAGTCCGCCGCCGAAGCAAACCGGCCGCTGCCGCGCAAACGCGCCTGCGCAATCGAGAGCAACCCACATTGACTTTGCGTCCGCGATCCGTATAACCCGGCGCTTGGCTTTGCAGCTTGCCAATGGCTGGCTGCGCAAAAGGCGCTATCCGAGGCTTCAGGCGGGGTTTCCGCCGTATCGAAGACCGTCCCGCCGGCTTGGCCGGTACGCGTGGCGGCGCCACAGGATGCGGATCGAGAAGGAAGTATACGATGTTCGCTGTCATCAAGACCGGCGGCAAGCAATACCGCGTTGCAGCCGACGATGTGATTTCGGTCGAGAAGCTCGCCGGCGAGCCCGGTGATATCATCGCGTTCGAGAGCGTTCTCATGGTCGGCGAAGGCGCCGACGCGACGATCGGTTCGCCGACCGTCGAAGGTGCGACGGTCGCTGGCGAAGTGGTCGAGCAAACCCGCGGCCCCAAGGTCATCGCCTTCAAGAAGCGCCGCCGCAAAAATTCGCGCCGCAAGCGCGGTCATCGCCAGCACCTGACCATGGTGAAGATCACCGAGATCCTCACCGGCGGCGCCAAGCCCAAGGCAGCGGCGAAGAAGGCAGCGCCGAAGGCCGAAAGCAAGCCCGTGGCGGCCGAGGCTGCGACGTCCGCAGGCGGCGGCGACATCGAGCTGATCGCCGGCGTCGGTCCGGCGATCAAGAAGAAGCTCGTAGCCGCCGGTGTCACCAGCTGGGAGCAGATCGCCGGCTGGAGCGCCGCCGACATCGAGCGCTTCGACGCCGAACTCAACCTGCGCGGCCGCATCGAGCGCGAGGAATGGGTGGAGCAGGCCAGGGAACTTCTCGCCGGCAAGCCGCCGCGCGCCAAGGTCGATCAGAAGGCCGCCGAAAAGTCTGCCGAGTAGGGCGAACGGGATTCTAAGGAGCTAAAGTCATGGCACACAAGAAAGCAGGCGGTTCCTCGCGCAACGGTCGCGATACGGCTGGCCGCCGCCTTGGCGTCAAGAAGTTCGGCGGCGAGAACGTCATCGCCGGCAACATCATCATCCGTCAGCGCGGCACCAAGTGGCATCCCGGCGAGAACGTTGGCATGGGCAAGGACCATACGCTGTTCGCGACCTCCGCCGGCACGGTGGAGTTCAAGGCCAAGGCCAATGGCCGCACGTTCGTCAGCGTACGACCGATGAACGCGGCCGAATAACGGCGAGCCGACATAGGGGTTCGCCGGCGATCATCGCCCCGGCGAACCCTCGACCAGCAGGTCATGTGAGCCGGGAGGATGGATCGCCATCTTCCCGGTTTTCTTTTCGGCCCCGCATCGGGTGGGCCGGCCGACCTGATGGAGGACGACATGGGCGGGAGTGACGAGGCGGAAAGTATCTGCGCGGGCGCGTTGCGAGGCGTTGAGGAACTGGCGACGAAGCGGCTCGTGCTGCGCCGGCCGATGCCGGCCGACGCCAATGCCATCACGGCGCAGGCCAACAACGCCGAAGTGTCGCGCTGGCTCGCCCGCATGCCGCACCCCTACAACCGCGCCCATGCCGACACGTGGATCGCCACGGTCAACGCCCCGCAGGCGAGCGAATGCGCCTTCGTCATCACGCTTGCCGCGACCGGCGAAATCGTCGGTGCCTGTGGTTGCGGGCAGATGGAGGATTTCGACCTGCCGCAGCTTGGCTACTGGATCGGCCAGGAGCACTGGGGCAACGGTTACGCGACTGAAGCCGCGCATGCACTGATCGATCATGTCTTCACCGCGTCCCCCTGCGCGGTGATCGGCGCGGGGTGCCGCGTCGCCAACGCCGCCTCGCGCCGGGTAATCGAGAAATGCGGCTTCCAGTACGCCGGTCTCGACATGATCGAATCCCGCTTCGATGGCGCGGTGGTTCCGATCTTCGCCTTTCGCCTGACGCGGCGGACGTGGCAGGGGCTGAAATCATGGGCTGCCGCCTGAGGCGGCGCCTTCGGCACGCCCGGCGCAAGACGATTCGCCCCGGACGCCCCATTCGGCTATGAACTCCGGATCGGCGCCCGGGGCGCGGACCCAGAGTACGAAAGATCTCGCGATGAAGTTCCTCGACCAGGCCAAGGTCTACGTGAAGGCCGGCAACGGCGGACCGGGCTGTGTCTCGTTCCGGCGAGAGAAGTTCATCGAGTTCGGCGGGCCAGACGGCGGCGACGGCGGCAAGGGCGGCGACGTCTGGGCCGAGTGCGTGGAAGGCCTCAACACCCTGATCGACTACCGCTACCAGCAGCACGTCAAGGCGAAGAGCGGCGTGCACGGCATGGGCAAGAACCGCACCGGCGCGGGCGGCGCCGATGCCGTCATCCGCGTCCCCGCGGGCACCCAGATCTTCGACGCCGAGGACGAAAGCGAGATCGCCGACCTGACCGAGATCGGCCAGCGCGTCCTCATCGCGCGCGGCGGCAACGGCGGCTTCGGCAACACCCATTTCAAGAACGCCACCAACCAGGCGCCGCGCAACGCCAATCCCGGCCTGCCCGGCGAGGAACGCACCATCCTGCTGCGGCTGAAGCTGATCGCCGACGCTGGCCTCGTCGGCCTGCCCAACGCCGGCAAGTCGACCTTCCTGTCGGCGGTGTCCTCCGCCCGCCCGAAGATCGGCGACTATCCCTTCACGACGCTGCATCCCGGCCTCGGCGTCGTCTACGTCGATGCCCGCGAATTCATCCTCGCCGACATCCCCGGCCTTATCGAGGGCGCGCACGAGGGTGCAGGGCTCGGCGACGCGTTTCTCGGCCACGTCGAGCGCTGCCGCGTCCTGCTGCACCTCGTCGACGTGACCAGCGACGATCCCGCAGCCGCCTATCGCACCGTGCGCGGCGAGCTGGAGGCCTATGGCGACGGCGAACTGGCACAAAAGCCGGAGATCGTCGCCCTGTCGAAATGCGACGCCCTCGACCCCGAACTCGTCGCCATGCAGGCCGAACTGCTGGAGGCGGAAACGGGAAGCAGGGTGGCGCGCGTCTCCGCCGTTTCCGGCGAGGGCATGCTCGAACTGACACGGCGGCTGGCGACGATGATCGGCCGTGAGAAGAATGCCGAGCGCGCCGCCGATCCCACCCAAGACCAGCCCTGGCAGCCCTGATCGCGGACCACGCACGATGCCCGAAAAGATCACCGACAAGCAGGTTCGGTCCCCGATCTCCGGACGCCTCGCGCCGTTCCGGCGCGTCGTCGTCAAGGTCGGCTCATCCCTGCTCGTCGACCAGCAGACGGGTCTGCGCCGGGACTGGCTCGGCGCGCTCGCCCAGGACCTTGCGGCCCTCGGCGACAATGGCGCCGACGTCCTCGTCGTGTCCTCCGGCGCCATCGCGCTCGGCCGCAGCGTGTTGCGCCTGCCGCGCGGCAAGCTGAAGCTCGAGGAGAGCCAGGCCGCCGCCGCCGTCGGCCAGATCGCCCTGTCGCGCGCCTGGAGCGAGGCGCTCGGCGACACCGGCCGCGTCGCCGGCCAGATCCTGCTGACCCTTGGCGACACCGAGGAGCGTCGCCGCTATCTCAACGCCCGCGCCACCATCGCCAACCTGCTGCGCCTGCGCGCCGTCCCCGTGGTCAACGAGAACGACACCGTCGCCACCAGCGAGATCCGCTACGGCGACAACGACCGCCTCGCCGCTCGCGTCGCCACCATGGTCAGCGCCGACCTCGTGTTGCTGCTTTCCGATGTCGACGGCCTGTATACCGCCCCGCCGGCAAGCGACCCGGGCGCCCGCTTCATTGCCGAGGTGCAGACGATCACGCCGGAAATCGAGGCCATGGCCTCGGGCGCCGGGTCCGAGCTCTCGCGCGGCGGCATGCAGACCAAGGTCGAGGCCGCCAAGATCGCCACCGGCGCCGGCGCCACCCTCGTCATCGCCTCCGGTCACGAGACCGGCCCGATCCACCGCATCGATGCCGGCGCGCGAAGCACATGGTTTGCGCCGGTCGCCAGCCCGGTCGCCGCCCGCAAGGCCTGGATCGCCGGGACACTGGAACCGCGCGGCGCGGTCTTCGTCGATGCCGGCGCCTGCAACGCGCTGCGTGCCGGCAAGAGCCTGCTGCCCGCCGGCGTCAAGCGCATCGAGGGCCGCTTCGAGCGCGGCGACACGGTCGCCATCCGCAGCGAGGACGCCACCCTGCTCGGTGTCGGTCTGACCGCCTATGACGACGCCGACGCGCGCCTCATCGCCGGCCGGCGCTCCGCCGAGATCGAGGCCCTGCTGGGTTACGCAGGGCGCAGCGAAATGATACACCGCGACGACATGGCGCTGGGCGCAAGCCCGGTGGCCGACAGCGAAGGGTGAGACACATGGACGCCCGCAAGCGCAGCCACGGGGCGGAAACCGGGAGCACCGGCGCATTGATGGCGCGCATCGGGCGCAGCGCGCGCGCCGCCGCGCGCGTGCTGGCGGTATCCTCCGGTGAAAGCCGCAATGCCGCCCTCAACGCCATGGCCGCCGCCATCCGCGCGCGCGCCGGCGAAATCCTCGCCGCCAACGAGACCGACATCGCGTCTGCCCGCCGTCGCGACCTTGCCGACAGCTTCATCGAGCGCATGACGCTCGACGCATCCCGCATCGAGGCAATGGCCAGCGGAGTCGAGGCGATCGCCGCACTACCGGATCCCGTCGGCTCGGTGATCGCCGCATGGGATCGCCCGAACGGGCTGAAGATCGAGCGCGTCCGTACCCCGCTCGGCGTCATCGGCATCATCTTCGAAAGCCGCCCCAACGTCACCGCCGATGCCGGCGCGCTGTGCCTGAAAGCCGGCAATGCGGCGATCCTGCGCTCCGGTTCCGATGCGCTAAACGCAGCGCGAGCGATCCACGCCTGCCTCGAGGACGGGCTGGAGGCAGCCGGCCTGCCACGCGAGGCGATCCAGCTCGTCCCGGTTGCCGACCGCGATGCCGTCGGCGCCATGCTTGCCGGCCTCGACGGCAACATCGACGTCATCGTGCCGCGTGGCGGCAAGGGCCTTGTCGGACGCGTCGAGGAAGAGGCGCGCGTCCCCGTCTTCGCCCACCTGGAAGGCATCTGCCACGTCTACGTCCACGCCGCCGCAAACCTGCAGATGGCCGTTGACATCGTCGTCAACGCCAAGATGCGCCGCACCTCGATCTGCGGTGCCGCCGAGTGCGTGCTGGTCGACAAGGCGGTGGCCGCCACCCATGTCGCGCCGATCGCACAGGCGCTGATCGCGGCGGGCTGCGAGGTGCGCGGCGATGCGGCTGTCTGCGCTGCAGTGCCGGGCGCCATACCCGCCTCGCCGGAAGATTGGGGTCACGAATTCCTCGGCCCCATCGTCGCCATGCGCGTCGTCGACGGTCTCGACGCGGCGGCCGACTGGGTCGCAGCCTACGGTTCGCAACACACCGACGCCATCGTCACCGATGACCGGGCCGCGGCCGACCGCTTCATGGCGATCGTCGATTCGGCGATCGTCATGCACAACGCCTCGACCCAGTTCGCCGATGGCGGCGAGTTCGGCATGGGGGCGGAAATCGGCATCGCCACCGGGCGCATGCATGCACGCGGACCCGTCGGCGTCGAACAGCTGACGAGCTTCAAGTACCGCGTGCGCGGCACCGGCCAGACACGTCCCTGACGCGAGATCGCATGCGCACGCCGGCAAGATCGAGCGCGTCCGCCTGGCCGCCCCTGCCGGGCACAGAGCCGGGCATGCGCATCGGCTTGTACGGAGGCTCGTTCAACCCGCCGCACGCCGGCCACCTTCACGTCAGCCGCATCGCGCTGCGCGCGCTTGACCTCGACCGGTTATGGTGGCTGGTGACGCCCGGCAATCCCCTCAAGTCGCATGCCGAGCTGCAAGGCCTCGATCAACGCATCGCGGCAGCGCGCGGCCTTGCCCGCATTCCGGCAATCGAGGTGCTGTCGATCGAGGCCGACATCGGCGTCTCACGCTCCCTCGACACGCTCGCGTGGTTGAAGCGCCGCCTGCCCCTCGTCCATTTCGTCTGGGTCATGGGCGCCGACAACCTGGCGGGCTTCCACCGCTGGCACGGTTGGCGCCAGATCGCCGCCACCGTACCGATCTGCGTCGTCGACCGGCCCGGTTTCACCCTGCCCGCGCTGGCCTCCCCCGCCGCGCGTGCATTTGCCGGTGCGCGCCTCGACCAGCGCGATGCGGACGCGCTCGCCGAATGCCACCCGCCGGCATGGGTGTTCCTGCGCGGACCATTGAATCCCCTGTCATCAACGCAGATTCGCGATGCTGGCGCGGGCATGGCGAGAAAAGCCTCGTGAAATGAACCTCTTGAAGCGTATTGAAACGGTCATGGCAATTGCCATATCCTGAACGCGCCGGGACGGTCCCGGCACCGTGCAATCGCGATGGAGAAATCGCCCGGCGTGATACGCTCAGGCGGACGGTCATACGGCACGAGCCGGACACGATCTGCGGCCAGGCCCTCAGGTCCGTATTGCTTGCCGTCTCGCGGTGACCATGCCATCGCCTCTTCGGTGAACAAGCACGATTTCGGCCACCAGCCTTCCGCCGGAACACCTTGCATGCACGCGCAAGCCGGTGATTCGGCACATGGCATGGTGCGGACGCGCAGCTTTGAGACGTCACATCGTTCTGACACATGGAGACAGGGTTCCTGACAAAGCAGCAAACCATCGGCGGCGCCATCGAAGCGGCACCCGCCAAGGGTCCGGCCACCGGCGCAGCGCCGGCAGCCGGCCTTCTTGATCTCGTCGTCTCGGCGCTCGACGACGCCAAGGCCGAAGACATCGTCACCATCGACCTTTCCGGAAAATCCGCCATCGCCGACGCGATGGTGATCGCGTCCGGCCGCTCCGACCGCCATGTCGGCGCCGTGGCCGACCAGCTCCTGCGCGCCCTGAAGGACCATGGCTACGGCAATGTGCCGAGCGAAGGCCAGGAGACCTGCGACTGGGTCCTGATCGACGCCGGCGACATCATCGTGCACATCTTCCGCCCCGAGGTCCGCAGCTTCTACAACCTGGAGAAGATGTGGGCGGCCCCGGCGCTGGAAGACCAGGCGACGCACTAGGCGTCGCCAGGCATCAATGGACGGGCCGCCGCTGCGGTCCGGCTGGATCGTCATGCGTGTCCGAATGATCTGTGTAGGCCGGCTCAAGTCCGGCCCCGAACGCACCCTTTGTGCCGACTACCTGGACCGTTTCGCCGCGGCGGGACGCAGTCTGGGCCTATCATTGGGCGACACGGTCGAGCTCGACGAAAGTCGCAACCCCGCTGCGGCCCGGCGCAAGGCGGAGGAAGCCGCGGCCATCGCCGCAAAGCTGAATGATGGTGGAAACCGCCTCGTCGTCCTCGACGAGGGCGGCCGCATGGTCTCCAGCACCGAACTCGCCGGGAAGATCTCGGACTGGCGCGACGGCGGCACGGGCGAGACCGCCTTTGTGATCGGCGGCCCCGACGGGCTCGATCCCGCGCTTCTCGCGCAAGCCGATGAAAGGATCGCCTTCGGCCGCATGACCTGGCCGCATCGCCTCGTGCGCATCATGCTCGCCGAACAACTCTACCGCATCGCGACCATCCTGTCCGGCCATCCCTACCATCGCGCCTGAGCCGGTTGCGCTTTCACCCGACGCTCGCCAGCCCTCGAATAGTCTCCTGCGCGCCTTATCGCTGCCACGCTCGCGCGGTTGCATGTGGCAGCGGCCGGCGAACGTGGTTGACAGATCGTTAACGCGGCGGCCGATAGGATTGCGTCCCATGACACGCGGCTGCAGCAATGATTCGTCTGTACCTGCCGTGGCCGGCAGCACGCCGCGTCACGCAGTTGGCGCATGGCTGCTTGCCCTCGTCCTTGCCGGCGCCATGCCGGCGCTTGCCGCACAGGACAACGAGGCCAACCCGGACAAGGCGCGCGACGAATTGAAGGCGGTCAACGCGGACCTCGAGAGCCAGCGCGAGAAGCTGCGCGAGATCGAGGCCGAACTCGACACGATCAGGAACGACCGCTCGGAGATCAACGCCCGCCTGATCGCCACCGCGGAGCGCATCAAGCGCTACGAGAACGCCATCCTGCAAACCGAGGCGCGGCTCGCCGAACAGGAACGCCAGGAACGCGACCTGCGCGCCAGCCTGGGCGAGCGCCGCGACGTGCTGGCGGTGCTGCTGGCCGCGCTGCAGAAACTCGGCCACCGCCCGCCGCCCGCCGTCGTCGTGTCGACCGACAGTGCGCTCGCGACGGTGCGCAGCGCCATGCTCCTGGGCGCCGTCGTGCCGGACCTGCGCCACGACACCGAGGCGCTGTCGCGCGATCTCGCAGCGCTCGTCAAGGTCAAGCAGGATATCGCAGCCGAACGGGAGCGCTTTGCGCAGGAGACGGAAAATCTGGGCGACGAGCAGGTTCGCCTGTCGGCGTTGCTGGAAGCCAAGAACAGCGAGGCGGTCTCCCGGCAGGCCGCGATGGACGACGCCCGCAAGCGCGCCGACGAACTGGCCGGGCGCGCCAGCGACCTGCAGTCGCTGCTTTCCGCGCTGGAGAAGGAGGCCGCCCGCAGGGTGGCTGCCGCACCTGCCATGGAAAGGCCCGAGGCAGACGCCGGAGCCGCGCTGCGCGACACCGGCCGGCTGCGCCCGGCTGTCAAGTTCTCGTCCGCCCGCGGCATGCTGGCACTGCCGGCCGCCGGCGCGATCATCCGCGAATACGGCTCGCCGGACACCTACGGCGGCAAGGCGCAGGGGCTGTCCATCGCGACGCGCGCCCGCGCCCAGGTGACGGCGCCCAGCGACGGCTGGATCGCCTACTCGGGTCCCTTCCGCAGCTATGGCCAACTCTTGATCATCGACGCTGGCGACGGGTATCATGTTGTAATGGCCGGCCTGGAGACGGTGAACGCCGAGGTTGGGCAATTTGTGTTGGCTGGGGAACCGGTTGGTCAGATGGGCACGCTTGCGCTTGCCAGCGCCGTCGTGCCAAGTGGTGGACCGATCCAGCCGGTCCTCTACATCGAATTCCGCAAGGATGGGCGCGCGATCGATCCGCAACCCTGGTGGGCGGACGATGCGAACGGAGTGAATGGTTGATGCGCAGGATTTCCCTCGTTCTGATGGGCGTTGCCATGGGAGCCGGCATCACGCTGCTCTCTTCCCAGTCGTATCTGTCGCTGGGCCCGGCGAACGCGGCCAATTCGGAGACCTACAAGCAGTTGAACCTGTTCGGGGATATTTTCGAGCGGGTCCGCTCCGGTTATGTCGAGGAGACCGAGGACGGCAAGCTGATCGAGGGCGCCATCAACGGCATGCTGCAGACGCTCGATCCGCATTCGGCCTACCTGACCGAGCAGTCCTACCGCGAGATGCTGGAATCGACGAGCGGCGAATTCGGCGGCCTCGGCATCGAGGTCACCATGGAAGACGGCCTCGTCAAGGTGGTCTCGCCGATCGAGGACACCCCAGCCTTCCGTGCCGGGATCCAGTCCGGCGACCTGATCACCCATCTCGACGGCGCGCCCGTCCAGGGCATGACGCTGAGCGACGCGGTCAAGAAGATGCGCGGCGCGGTCAACGAACCGATCGTGCTGAAGATCCTGCGCGGCGAGAACAAGGAAGCCCTCGAGATCACCGTCATCCGCGACACGATCCGCATGCGTTCCGTGCGCAACCAGCCGGAGGACGATATCGGCTACATCCGCATCTCGCAGTTCAACGCACAGACCGAAACCGAATTGCGCAAGGCCATCGACACCCTTCGCGGCGAGATCGCCGATGACCGCCTGAAGGGTTACATCATCGACCTGCGCAACAACCCCGGTGGTGTTCTCGACCAGGCCGTGCTCGTTTCCGACCTGTTCCTGGACCGTGGCGAAATCGTCTCCACGCGCGGCCGCGAACCCGACCAGGTCGAGCGTCGCAACGCCCGCCCCGGCGATTACGTCAAGGCCCTGCCTATAGTGGTGCTCATCAACGGCGGCTCCGCCTCCGCGTCCGAGATCGTCGCCGGTGCGCTGCAGGACCACCGCCGCGCCACGATCGTCGGTACGCGTTCCTTCGGCAAGGCTTCCGTACAGACACTCATCCCGCTGGCCGGCAACAACGGCGCGCTGAAGCTGACGACGGCGCGCTATTTCACGCCCGGCGGCCGCTCCATCCAGGCCCAGGGCATCGAGCCCGATATCGTCATCACGCAGGACCTGCCCGAGGAACTCAAGGACGCCGAGACCCGCGGCGAGGCAAGCCTGCCCGGCCATCTGACCGGCGATGGCGAGGAGAAGTCGGGTTCTTCCAGCTACGTGCCGCGCGAACGCGACAAGGACAAGCAGCTGCAATACGCGCTGTCGCTGCTGCGCGGAACCGAGAAGCACGCGATGTTCCCGCCCGATCCCGATCGCGCGGTGAAGCAGAACTGACGGCGAAGCGCGGCTGCGGCGGCCGCGCCGGTCCGGGTTGAAGGCGCTGGCGGCCGGCTGTCCGGCCGGCGGCTGGTCACGGCAAGAGGCCAATGGCGGCACAACAGGCGGCAGCAGCACTTCGTAACCTCGCGGCAGACCTGCGCGCCAGGGCGTTTTCCCTGACCCCGCTGACGGTTCTGCTTGCCCTGTTGTGTGCGGTATTTGCCTTCGTCGTCGGCTGGTCGCTGGTTGTCGATGATCCGCTCGGCGGCCAGCCCCGCACCGTCGTTTCGCTCGATCAGCCCGGCGATCGCGCCGGCGGCGGCAATGCCGCACCCGACATCCGCACCGGCGATCCGGCGCAGGGCGGCTCCGCCCCGGAGGGCCAGGTGACCGTCCTGCTTCCCGGAGACATGCCGGGGGGAGGCGTGATCGTCTCCGACCCGATCTCGGGTGCCATCGACGGCGACCGGGATCTCGTCGAGGAATCCCGCAACGGGCTTCTGCCGAAGATCGGCGCCGACGGGCGCCGGCCGCTGCAAGCCTACGCGCGGCCCGCGCCGCCGCTTGCTTCCGGCCAGCCGCGCATCGCCCTCGTCGTCTCCGGCCTCGGGCTTTCTGCCGCGGGTACGGAAAACGCGATCCGCCGCCTGCCCCCAGAGGTCACCTTCGCGTTTGCGCCCTACGGCCGCGACCTGCGCCGTCTCGCCCGCGTTGCGCGCACCGAGGGCCACGAGCTGCTGCTCCAGGTTCCGCTCGAACCCTACGACTACCCCGACAACGACCCCGGGCCGCATACGCTGCTGTCGAGCCTGCCCGAGCGCCAGAACATCGACCGCCTGCAATGGACGATGGCGCGCCTCGTCGGCTATGTCGGCGTGATGAACCACATGGGCGCGAAATTCCTCACCGACGAAACCGCGCTGCGCCCGGTCCTCAACGAAATCCGCAACCGGGGCATCCTCTACTTGGAAGATGGCGCCGCGCCGCAAAGCCGGTCGGCCAGCCTCGGTGAGCGCATTGGCCTGTCGCAACTGGCCGCCGACAAGGTCATAGACGCCGTGGCCACGCGCGACGCGATCGACGCCGCCCTGGCCGACCTCATGGAGATTGCCGCCGACCGTGGCTACGCGATCGGCGTGGCAAGCGCGTTGCCCGGCACGATCGCCGCGCTGGAAGACTGGATCAGTGTTCTTGAGCAGCGTAAGATCGCGATCGTCCCGCTTACCGCGCTCCTCAAGAGCGGGCCTATGTGAGGCAGTGCGTTTCGATCCATCGCTGAGACCGTCTTATTGCCTTCCCGGCACCTTCCGACAAGAACGATCATGACAGACATCGACCCCACCCGCCTGCCCTACCGCCCGTGCGTTGGCGTGATGCTCCTCAATGCCCGCGGCCAGGTATGGGTCGGCCGCAGGACCGACCACGAGACCGACGCAGAGGGTCCAGGCAACTGGTGGCAGATGCCGCAGGGCGGCGTCGACGAGGGGGAAGATCCGCGCACGGCGGCTTCCCGCGAGCTCTTCGAGGAGACCAATGTCACCTCCGCGGAAATCGTCGCCGAGACCCCCGGCTGGCTCACATACGACCTGCCGCCCGATCTGATCGGCATCAGCTGGAAGGGGCGCTATCGCGGCCAGAAACAGCGCTGGTTCGCGCTGCGCTTCACCGGCGAGGAATCCGAGATCGACGTCGCCAGTCCTGGTGGCGGGCACCACAAGCCTGAGTTCGACGAATGGCGCTGGGCCGAGATGGACTCGCTGCCGGGCCTCGTCGTGCCCTTCAAGCGCGGCGTCTACGAACAGGTCGTGCAGGCGTTCCACCACCTCGTGGCCTAGAGCAACCGCGAAACGAAAAAGGGAGCCGTTTCGGGCTCCCTTCATCATCTCGCAATCAGGATCGCAATGCGCGCAGCCGCGCACGGCTGCTGACCCTAGTGCCGCGCCTGCATCACGTCCTGCATGTCCTTCAGGTGCTTCAGCCGGGTCGCCGCCCTGACGCGCGTCGTCTCGTCGGTCGCGTCACGGACATCTTCCTCCGTGTCGCGGATGTCGCTGGCGACCTGCTCGGCATTGTAGTCGCCGACACGCACGGCGACTTCCGCCAGAACGGTGAGCGCATCCGGGCCGGCCTGCGCCAGCCCGCGCACGAGGATTTCATGCGTCGAGCCGTCGGCCATCTTCACCGTCAGGATGCCGGTGCGCAGCGCCGAGACGAACGGCGCGTGCCGCGGCAGCACGCCGAATTCGCCCTCGACCCCGGGTACCGTTGCCTCGAACGCATCCCCGGAAAGCAGCAGCTCCTCCGGCGACACCAGTTCGAATTTCAGCGTCTCGGCCATTCAGCCTCTCCCGTCAGGATGCCGCGTCAGGCCGCTTCGGCAGCGAGCTTCTGCGCCTTCTCGATCGCTTCCTCGATGGTGCCGACCATGTAGAAGGCAGCTTCCGGAAGGTGATCGTATTCGCCGTCGCAAAGGCCCTTGAAGCCCTTGATGGTGTCTTCGAGCGCCACCAGCTTGCCCGGCGAACCGGTGAACACTTCGGCGACGAAGAACGGCTGCGACAGGAAGCGTTCGATCTTGCGCGCGCGCGCCACGACGAGCTTGTCCTCTTCCGACAGCTCGTCCATGCCGAGAATGGCGATGATGTCCTGCAGGGCCTTGTAGCGCTGCAGGATTTCCTGAACGCGGCGCGCCACGTTGTAGTGCTCTTCGCCGAGAATGCGCGGCTCCAGCATGCGCGAGGTCGAATCGAGCGGATCCACCGCCGGATAGATGCCCTTTTCCGCGATGCCGCGCGACAGCACGGTCGTCGCATCAAGGTGCGCGAACGAGGTCGCCGGCGCCGGGTCGGTCAGGTCGTCGGCGGGCACGTAAATGGCCTGCACCGAGGTGATCGAACCCTTCGTCGTTGTCGTGATGCGCTCCTGCAGAGCGCCCATGTCGGTTGCCAGCGTCGGCTGGTAGCCCACGGCGGAAGGAATACGGCCCAGCAGCGCCGACACTTCCGAGCCCGCCTGCGTGAAGCGGAAGATGTTGTCGACGAAGAACAGCACGTCCTGGCCCTGGTCGCGGAAGTGCTCGGCGACCGTCAGTCCGGTGATGCCGACGCGCGCACGCGCACCGGGAGGCTCGTTCATCTGGCCGTAAACCAGCGCAGCCTTGGAACCCTCGCCGCCGCCCTTCTTGTTCACCCCGGACTCGATCATCTCGTGATAGAGGTCGTTGCCCTCGCGGGTACGCTCGCCAACGCCGGCGAACACCGAGTAGCCGCCGTGCGCCTTGGCGACGTTGTTGATCAGCTCCATGATCAGCACGGTCTTGCCGACGCCCGCGCCGCCGAACAGGCCGATCTTGCCGCCCTTCGCGTAGGGCGCCAGCAGATCGACGACCTTGATGCCGGTGACGAGGATTTCCTGTTCCGTCGACTGCTCGACGAACTCCGGCGCCGGCTGGTGGATCGCGCGCTTGGTGTCGTGCGGGATCGCGCCGGCTTCGTCGACCGGCTCGCCGATGACGTTCATGATGCGGCCCAGAGTGCCGTCACCGACCGGCACCGCGATCGGTGCGCCGGTATCGACCACGGGCTGGCCGCGAACGAGACCCTCGGAGGTGTCCATGGCGACCGTGCGCACGGTGTTCTCGCCGAGGTGCTGCGCCACTTCCAGGACCAGCCGGTTGCCGCCGTTGTCGGTTTCCAGGGCGTTCAGGATCGGCGGCAGTTCGCCATCGAACTGCACGTCCACGACCGCGCCCATGACCTGACGGATACGTCCGGTCGCCTTGCCTTTTGCCGTTGTCTTCTTCGCTGCCATCGGTCTTTCCCCTGATCAGCTGTCCTCAGAGCGCTTCCGCGCCCGAGATGATCTCGATGAGTTCCTTGGTGATCTGTGCCTGGCGCTGGCGGTTGTAGCTCAGCGTCAGCTTGTCGATCATGTCGCCCGCGTTGCGCGTCGCGTTGTCCATCGCAGACATTCGCGCGCCCTGCTCGCCGGCCGCGTTTTCCAGCAGTGCCCGGAACACCTGCACCGCCACATTGCGCGGCAGCAGGTCGGCGAGAATTTCGTTCTCGTCGGGTTCGTATTCGAAATTGACGCCGGCGCCGCCCTCGTTGGCATCGAACTGCGCCGGGATCAGGCGCAACTGCGTCGGCACCTGAGACACCACCGACTTGAAGGTCGAGTAGAACAGGGTACAGACGTCGAACTCGCCGGCCTCGAACAGCTTCAGCACCTTCTCGGCGATCATCTCGCCCTCGCCGAAGCCGAGCTGGCGAACGCCGCGCAGGTCGACGACATCCACGATCTGCTTGCCGAACAGCCGCTTCAGGACGTCATGCCCCTTGCGCCCGACGCACATCAGCTTGACCGTCTTGCCTTCGCGCATCAGCGCGTTGGCGTGGTCGCGCGCCAGCTTGGCGATCGAGGAGTTGAAGCCGCCGCACAGCCCGCGTTCGGCGGTGCACACGACCAGCAGGTGCGTATCGTCCCTGCCCGTCCCCACCATCAGTTCCGGCGCCCCCGGCTGGCCGGCAATGCCGGCTGCCAGCGAGCCCAGCACCGTGCTCATGCGCTCCGCGTAGGGGCGCGCGGCATCGGCAGCGGTCTGCGCGCGGCGCAGCTTGGCCGCCGCGACCATCTGCATGGCCTTGGTGATCTTCCGCGTCGCTTTGACCGAGGCGATGCGGTTGCGTAGGTCTTTCAGGCTCGGCATGTCGCCTCCGCTCTGTGCCTTTCAGCTCGGCTCGTGCCGCGCTCAGGCAAAAGTCTTTGCAAATGCATCAACCGCGGCCTTCAGCTGCGTGCGGGTATCGTCGCTCAGCTGCTTTTCCACGCGGATCGTGTCGAGGAGTGCGGCATGACCGTCGCGCATGTGCGCCAGCAGGCCACGCTCGAAGCTGCCGACCTTGTCCACCGGCAGCTTGTCGAGATAGCCCTCGACGCCGGCGAAGATCACGGCGACCTGCTCTTCCACCTTCAGCGGCGAGAACTGCGGCTGCTTCAGGAGTTCGGTCAGGCGCGCGCCACGGTTGAGCAGCTTCTGCGTTGCCGCATCCAGGTCGGAGCCGAACTGCGCGAAGGCCGCGACTTCGCGGTACTGCGCCAGTTCGCCCTTGATAGTGCCGGCGACCTGCTTCATCGCCTTGATCTGGGCGGCCGAGCCCACGCGGCTCACCGACAGGCCGACGTTCACCGCCGGGCGGATGCCCTGGTAGAACAGGTCGGTCTCGAGGAAGATCTGGCCGTCGGTGATCGAGATCACGTTGGTCGGGATGTAGGCAGACACGTCGTTGGCCTGCGTCTCGATGACCGGCAGCGCCGTCAATGAGCCCGCGCCGTGGTCGTCGCCCATCTTCGCCGCGCGCTCCAGAAGGCGCGAATGCAGGTAGAACACGTCGCCGGGATAGGCTTCGCGCCCGGGCGGACGGCGCAGCAGCAGCGACATCTGGCGATAGGCGACGGCCTGCTTGGACAGATCATCATAGACGATCAGCGCGTGCATGCCGTTGTCGCGGAAATACTCGCCCATGGTGCAGCCGGTGAACGGAGCCAGGTACTGCATCGGCGCCGGGTCGGACGCGGTGGCGGCAACGACGATCGAATATTCGAGCGCGCCGCGCTCCTCGAGCGCCTTGACGAACTGCGCCACCGTCGAACGCTTCTGGCCGATGGCGACATAGACGCAGTACAGCTTCTCCGATTCCGAACCCGTCGCGTTGACCGACTTCTGGTTCAGGATGGCGTCGAGCGCCACCGCCGTCTTGCCGGTCTGGCGGTCGCCGATGATCAGCTCGCGCTGGCCGCGGCCGATCGGGATCAGCGCGTCGATCGCCTTCAGGCCGGTCTGCATCGGCTCGTGCACCGACTTGCGCGGGATGATGCCGGGCGCCTTGACGTCGACCCGGTTGCGCACCTTGGTCTTGATCGGGCCCTTGCCGTCGATCGGGTTGCCGAGCGCATCGACGACGCGGCCGAGCAGTTCCTTGCCGACCGGCGTCTCCACGATTGCGCCGGTCCGCTTGACGGTGTCGCCTTCCTTGATGTCGCGGTCGGAGCCGAAAATCACGACGCCGACGTTGTCGACTTCCAGGTTCAGCGCCATGCCGCGGATGCCGCCGGGGAACTCGACCATCTCGCCGGCCTGGACGTTGTCCAGACCATAGACGCGGGCGATACCGTCACCGACGGAAAGAACCTGACCGACTTCCGAGACTTCCGCCTCGTTGCCGAAATTCTTGATTTGATCCTTCAGGATCGTGGAGATTTCAGCGGCCCGAATGTCCATCAGCCGACCTCTTTCATGCGTGTCTTGAGAGAATTCAGTTTGGTGCGGATAGAGGTGTCGATCATCCGGCTGCCGACCTTCACAATAAGGCCGCCGATGATCGATTCATCCACCGTTTCGCTCAGAGCGACCGTCTTGCCGGTGACCGACTTGAGGGCAGCCTGCAGGGACTTTGCCTGAGCGGCAGTGAGCTTCTGGGCGCTGGTGACCTCTGCGGTCATCTCGCCCTTGTCCGCGGCGACAAGCGCGCGGAAACCGCGGATCATGTCGGCAACGGCGAACAGGCGCCGGTTGCGTGCCACGAGCCGCAGGAAATTCGCTGTCAGTCCACCGATCTTGGCCTTGGCCAGGACCGCGTCGAGCGCCCGGATCTGATCCTCGGCGCTGAAGACCGGGCTGCGCACCAGCCGGGTCAGGTCGTCGCTCGCGTCCAGCATCTCGGCAAAGCCGTCGAGATCCTTCGCCACGGCGGGCACGGATTTCGAGTCCTTGGCAAGATCGAACAGAGCGTTCGCGTACCGTCCGGCTACGCCGCTTACGATCGAGTCGTCCACGCTGCGTGTCTCTCTCGATTTCGAGGCCGTTTCGCCGATCCGCATGCTGTTGCAGCACCGGCCCCTTGGCTTCGGCTGGTGCCGGCCGGGTGGTGCCGCGGCTTCGGATCCAAGTCATCGGCCTGGATGTTGACGCCTTGCGGTTCCTGCCTGCGGCCGTTCGGCGTGGGGGTCATCGCCCCCGTATCGCCCCGGCCGGCCTGCTTCGGTGCTTCCCGGTGCACTTGGCTTTCGACAAGCCGGATGCACGCCGGAAACAGCCCCCGCTGCAAGAACGCGCTGGGACCTAGCACACTCATATTGGGCGTGCAACACACCGTGGGGCCCTGTGCGCAAGCAAAACTCCCCGCCAGCCCGATTGGCCGTCAATCGCCTTGCGCCGAGCGTTGCCGCTAGAGAAACGATACCGGGTCGATGTCGACCTGGACACGGATGCCTCCGGTCGGCGGCGGGGCGGCCGCGAGCCATCCGCGCACCAGCCCCGACAGGTCCACGTGGCGCGCCGTGCGCACCAGCAAGCGCATCCGGTAGCGGCCGCGGATCATGGCGATCGGCGCTTCCGCCGGCCCCAGGATTTCGCCCTCGCCTATCCGCGGCGCCGCCCCCTTCAGCGCCCGCGCGTAGGCCTGCACGCCCTGCCGCTCGCGGCCTGAGACGATCAACGCGCCGAGCCGCCCGAACGGCGGCATCCCTGCGCGTTTGCGCACCTCCAGCTCGCGCGCGTAGAAGGCTTCCCGGTCGCCCGCGACGATCGCCTGCAGCACCGGGTTGTCGGGCACGTAGGTCTGGATGAAGGCGCGAGCCGGCGTGCCGTCGCGCCCGGCGCGTCCGACGACCTGGCTGACGATCTGGTAGGTGCGCTCGGCCGCGCGCGGGTCGGCGCTTTGCAGCGCCACGTCGGCATCGACCACGCCAACCACGCTCATCAGCGGGAAATTGTGACCCTTTGCCACCAGTTGCGTGCCGATGACGATGTCGACACGGCCCGCGGCAATCTCTTCCAGCAGCGCGCGCATGGCCCGGATACCGGGAATGAGATCGCTCGACAGCACGGCGATGCGCTGGTCGGGAAAGAACTCGGCCAGTTCCTCGGCGATGCGCTCCACGCCGGGGCCGCAGGCGACCAGGCTGTCCGTCGCCTGGCAATTCGGGCACGCCGGCGGCACGGGGCGCTCGTAGCCGCAATGGTGGCACACCAGCCTGTGCCGGAACCGGTGCTCGACCAGCCAGGCGGTGCAATTGGGGCACTCGAAGCGGAACCCGCAGCGCCGGCACAGCGTCAGCGGCGCGTAACCGCGCCGATTCAGGAAGACGAGACTCTGCTGGCCGACATCGCAGGCCTGCGCGATCGCTTCCACCAGCTTCGGGGCGAGGAAACGCCCGCGCTCGGGTCCCCCCTCGCGCATGTCGATCAGGCCGATGTCCGGCATCGCGGCGCCGCCGAAGCGCTCCGGCAGATGGACGTGGGCATAGCGCCCGGCGTCCGCATTGGCGCGGCTTTCCACCGATGGCGTGGCCGACGAAAGTATGATCGCGAAATCGCCGATGTGGCCGCGTTTCACCGCCATGTCGCGGGCGTGGTAGCTGGCGCGGTCCTCCTGCTTGAAGGCCGGGTCGTGTTCCTCGTCGACGACGATCAGACCGAGGTCGGCAAACGGCAGGAACAGCGCCGAGCGCGCCCCGGCCACCACGCGCACCTCGCCGCAGGCAACGCCGCGCCACACCCGCGCCTGCGCCCGGCCCGACACGCCGGAATGCCACTCACCCGGCGGCGCCCCGAACCGGCGCGCGAAGCGGTCGAGGAAATCCTGCGTCAACGCGATTTCCGGCAGCAGCACCAGCACCTGCCGCCCGCAGCGCAAGGCCTCGGCAATCGCCTCGAAATAGACCTCGGTCTTGCCCGAGCCGGTCACCCCGTCGAGCAGCGCGACGCCGAAGGTGCCGGTGCGCACCCGTTCGGCGAGCTTGCCAGCCGCCGCCGCCTGGTCTGCGTTGAGGCCGGCGCTGGCGTGCTCCGGGTCCGGCTGCGCGATCACCGGCTTCATGGTGAGGTCGGTGCGCTCCAGCACGCCCGCATCGATCAGCCCGTCGACGACGCCCGGCGAAACGCCGCTGACATCGGCAAGCGCCGACTTCGGCCACACGGCCTGTTCCGCCAGATGTTCGAGCACCCGCTTGCGCGCCGGCGTGATGCGTTCGGGAACCTCGCCGTGCCACACGACGCCGGTAACCGGCTTTTCCGCCGCCAGCACGTCGGGCGCGCGCAGCACCATCTTCAGCACCATGCCGCGCTCGGCGAGCGTGTAGCGCGCCACCCAGTCGACGAACTCCATCAGCCGCTTGTTCAGCGGCGGAACATCGAGGCGCGCCGAAACCGGCCGCAGCTTCCTCGCATCGACCGGGCCCGCCGGCTCGTCCCACACGCAGCCCAACGCCTCGCGCGGACCAAGCGGCACCGCGACGATGTCTCCGGGGGCAAGCTCCATCCCGTCTCGCACCAGATACGTGTAGGCCTGGTCGACGGCGACGGCGCATTGCACGGTGACGGTTGCTGCACTCACGCTATGTCTGGCCTCGTTCCCGCGCCGCGCCCGCAGCGGGCGATTCGCGCGTCTTTTCTCCGCACGAGGCTACCCTTTCGGCACGGATCGTTTAAACAGGGCGCAACGAACCGCAACGCGCACGCCGGGACCAGCGCCATGAAATTTTTCATCGACACCGCCGACCTCACCGAAATCCGCGACCTGGCAACCACCGGCCTGCTCGACGGGGTGACCACCAATCCCTCCCTCGTCGCCAAGGCGGGCGGCGATTTCAAGACCACGATCGCGGAAATCTGCAAGGTGGTCGACGGCCCGGTCAGCGCCGAGGTGACGGCGTTCGATGCCGACGGCATGATCGCGGAAGGGCGCGAGCTGGCGAAGATCGCGCCCAACGTCACCATCAAGGTACCGATGACCTGGGACGGGCTGAAGGCCTGCCGCGCGTTGTCTGACGCCGGCACGATGGTCAACGTGACGCTATGCTTTTCCGCCAACCAGGCCCTGCTCGCCGCCAAGGCCGGCGCCACCTTCGTCTCCCCCTTCATCGGGCGGCTCGACGACATCGGCCTCGACGGCATGGAGCTGATCCGCGAGATCCGCGTCATCTACGACAACTACGACGCGCTGGAGACGCAGGTGCTCGCCGCCTCGATCCGCTCGCCCAACCACGTCAAGGACAGCGCGCTGGCCGGTGCTGACGTCGCCACCATCCCCCCGGCGGTACTGCGCGGGCTGCTCAAGCATCCGCTCACCGACAAGGGTATCGAGTCCTTCACCGCCGACTGGGCGAAGACCGGCCAGACGATCCTCTGACAGTGGCGAGCGCGCCGGTCGCAACACGCCGCATGCCGTCTTAATCCGGTTTCAACGCTGGCCGGGCGACACTGTCTCTCCCGAACACGGAGGAGACAGTGCCCGCAAGCACCCCAATCCAGCCCGCATCCTTTTCTGCAGCCGGCAGCGACCTTGCCGAGGCTGCCGCGCAGTGGCTCGATTCGCTCGCCACCGGCCGCAGGCTCGCGCCGAAGACGCTGGAAGCCTACCGCCGCGACGCGGCGCAGTTCTTCGCTTTCCTGCAAGAGCATCTCGGAGAGTCACCGGCGCTCGCCGATCTGGCATCCCTCCGCGTTACCGATATCCGCGCCTTCCTCGCCATGCGCCGGCGCGACGACATCGGTGCCCGCTCGCTGGCGCGCGCGCTATCGGCGCTGCGCAGCCTGTCGCGTCACCTGCTGAAGACCCGCGGCATCGAGATGGCGGCGCTCACGGCCATCCGTGGCCCCAAGTTGCCGCACACCCTGCCCAAGCCGGTTTCGGCCGACGACGCCGCCGACATCTGCGCCGGCATCGGCCTCGATGAGACCGGCGAGCCCTGGATCGAGGCGCGCGACATCGCCGTCTTCACCCTGCTCTACGGCGCCGGCCTGCGCATCGCCGAGGCGCTGGCGCTGACCGCCCGACAGGCCGACGCGGGCGGCGATACTCTGCGCATCACCGGCAAGGGCGGCAAGACGCGCATCGTTCCCGTTTTGCCGGTGGTCCGCGCGGCGATCGCCGAATACCGCCGGCTATGCCCCTACGCCGTCGATACAGACAAGCCAGTGTTTCTCGGCGCAAGGGGCGGACCGCTCAATCCGCGCATCGTCCAGCGGACCATGCAACGGCTGCGCGGCGCGCTCGGCCTGCCGGAGTCGGCGACGCCGCATGCCCTGCGTCATGCGTTTGCAACGCACATCCTGATGAACGGTGGCGACCTGCGCACCATCCAGGAACTGCTTGGCCATGCCAGCCTGTCGACGACCCAGATCTATACCGACATCGACGAGGCCCACCTCGTCGCCGTCTATCGCGCCGCGCACCCGCGCGCCTGAGGCAGGCGTCCGCAGCTTATTTTCCCGCCCGGCGACGCAACACCAGCGCCAGCCCGCCGCCGAGAACCGCGATCACCGCCGCGCCGGCGAGTTGACCCGCCCGCGCCGAACCGGTCACCCGGTGCACGAGTTCGTAGGCGATCATCGTGAGCGCCGCCGCGCAGCCCAGGCACAGCAGCGACAGCAACGCGAACCCCAGGCGCACGAAAACGTTTTTTGACATTGTACGAGCCTGCCTTACCATCGTCCCTGCCGGCTTGACCCAAGCCGGGCATATCGACGTGTTCCCTGTGAACCGGCATGTTCGGCCAGGCCACCATGCCATGCAATGAGGATGAACCGCGATGAGGAAACTGCTGACACTCGCGATCCTGGGAACCGGCCTCGCCGGTTTCGCGGCCGCCGCCTCGGCGGAATGCAGCTGGGGCCACAAGGCCTCGCTGACAACGGCGCAGGACGCAACGCCGGTGCCCGAGACCAAGCCGGCCCCGCAGCAGACAGCGACTGCGGACACGGCGGCGGACGACACCACCCTGCAGACCGCACAGGCGCCGCAGGCAACCGCGACCGAGTAGGCGGATCGTCCGTCCGCGTTCAGAAGACTGCACCCGGCGGCCCGGATCGTTCCGGACCGACAGTTGGTTCGTGTCTGCCCCGCAAGTCCGGCCACGCTACCGGGGCAATGTGGCGCCACCATCTGGCAGGCGCAATCGCCGCGTCGGCAATTTCCTGTGGCGGAATCCGGCTCGGACGCACTAGAGTTTGCGCAGACCGTCAAGCTGGATCCGCGCCCGATGGACTTGCGCCAAATCGACTATTTCCTGGCCGCGTGCGGCACCCTCAATTTCACCCGCGCCGCGGAAGCCTGTGATGTCGCGGTGCCGACGCTGACACGCGCGATCAAGGCGCTGGAGGACGAGCTCGGCGGCCAGCTGTTCCGCCGCGAACGCCATCTCACCCACCTCACCGATCTCGGCCGATTGATGCAGCGGCATCTGTCGGAAGCCCGCAACGCCGCCGACCGGGCGGTGAGGGAAGCCGAACGCTTTTCCGCCGCGGACACACGGCTGCGCCTCGGAGTGGTCTCCACAATGGCATCGAGCCGCCTCGTCGCCTACCTGCGCCGCTTGCGCGAACAGGCTCCGGAACTGGAATTGCACGTCTGGGAAGCCAACTGCGAGGAACTCGAGAGCGCGCTCGCCGAGGGCGAACTCGATGTCGCCATCGCCACCCGCCCGGAATATGCCGATCCCCTGCGCGCAAACGAACTTTACAGGGAATTCTATTTCGTTGCCTTCCCGCCGGGTCATCGCTTCGCCGCGATGAACGCGGTGCCGCTCGCCGAGATCGACGGCGAGCCGTACATCAAGCGCCTGCATTGCGAGTTTCCGTCCAACTTCGCGCGCCTCGGCGTGCCGGCACCCTACAAGGGGGTGCAGATGCGGTTCATGAGCGAACGCGAGGACTGGGTGCAATCGATGGTGGCAGCCGGCCTCGGCATCACCCTGATGCCGCAATACCTGCCGCTCATCGCCGATATCGAGATGCGGCCGGTCATCGAACCGGAAGTCTATCGCACCGTCAGCATCGTCACCGTTGCAGGCCGCCCGCATGCAGCGCCGGTGAAGGCAGCGCTTGACGCAGCACGTTCGCTCGACTGGAGCTGAACGCGCGCTTCCCGTCCACCTTGCATGTCATGCAACGAGTCTTTGTCTGGCACGGTCGTTCCAACGATCCGCATTGCCGATAGGCTTCGACCTGGCCGGCAGCACCCCTGGCAGCGTCGAGATGCTCTCTCGGTCCGCCGGCGCCTGAACGTCATTTGCGTTTCAGTGTCGGGACGGGAGGCACTGCATATGAAACGGTCACGGACCATCTTTGTCGCCAGGTTGCTCCTGCGTGCGATCGTGCTTTCGGTCCTTGGCCTGTGTGGTGGCCTAGGTGCACCGGACCAGGCGCGTGCCCAGGTGTTCGTCTGCGACAGCGCCGATGCCGGCGAGAGCGGCGAATTTGCATCTGCCGGCGGTGGCGGCAGCAACTTCGCGTGTGGGACGAACGCCATCGCCTCCGGGGCGAGCTCGGCGAATACGTCCATCGGTCTGGGCTTCAACATTTCCGCCGGCAACGACAGCCGCAACCTCGCGGTCGGTTTCGGCGTCATCGCCGGTGGCAATGGCAGCAGCAATACCGGCGTCGGTACAGAAACACGCGCCTCCGGCGACAACAGCGCCAACGTGGCTATTGGCGGCGATCTGCCCTCCAGCGGCAACTTCACCGGCGCCGATGCTCATGGCGACGGAACGCGCAATGTCGCCATCGGCTCCGACTCGCGCGCCACCGGGTTCAACTCCACCGCCATCGGCGGCATCGCGTCTGCAACGCATGCCAACTCGGCCGCCTTCGGCCACGGCGCGACGACGACCCGCGCCGACCAGCAGGTCTTTGGCACCGCCACCAACACCTACACCGCGCCGGGCATCACGTCGGCGGCCAGCACCTCCGCACAGGGGCCGGTGACCGGCGTCGTCACGACGGACGCGGACGGCAATCTCGCCAGCGACGGCGGCGCGTTGCAAGGTCAGGTCGACACCAACTCGGCCGCCATCGGCACGAACACCGCTGCCATGACGGCGAACGCCGGCAACATCGCCACGAATTCCAACAACATCGCCACCAACACGGCGGCGATTGCGAGCAATGCCACCGGGATCTCGGCCAACACCGCGGCCATCAGCACCAACTCCATGGACATCGCCACGCTGCAAGGTGAGTCCGCCGCGCTTCGCTCCGCCGTCGCCGACAATTCCGAAGGCATCGCCATGGCGCTGGCGCTGGCCGGCGGCCTGAGCCTGCCGGGCGATGCACGCTTCGCGATCTCCGGCAACTGGGGCACGTTCGAGGGCCAGAACGCCTTCGCCTTCGGCGCCGTCGCCCGCGTCTCCGACAACATGTTCGTCAACGGCGGGCTGGGCATCGGCGTCGAGCGGGGAACCGTGGGAGGCAGGCTCGGCCTGACGATCGCATGGTAGGCGCGCTTCCTTCCCGCTCCCGCTTTCCCGCCATCGCAGGCGTTACCAGATACCTGCTTATCGCCGCAGCGGTCGCGGCCGCGACATTCGCACTCGCCACCGCCGAGCCGGTGCAGGAGCAGACCGCAGCAGCCGCAGAGCCGGCTCCCATCGATAACGCCGGCGCTGCTATTCTCGTGCGCACGACGCTATCCGCCCTCAACGACGCCAACCGGACCGGCAACTACACGGTGTTCCGCGATCTCGCCGCGCCGGGGTTCCGCGACGCCAACAGCGCCGCGCGGCTGGCCGAGCAGTTCGCCGACCTGCGCGGGCGCAATCTCAACCTCGCCCCGGTGGCGGTCATCGCACCACAGTTCACCCTGCCGCCGACGATCGACCAGCGCGGCATGCTGAGAATGGCCGGGATCTTCCCGACCCGGCCCCTGCAAGTGACGTTTCAGATGCTGTTTTCCCGCAACGGCGACGAATGGCGGCTGATCGGCATCGCCGTCGATACGCCTCCGGCGCCTGCGAATTCCTGAACCGCCGAATCGCATGAATTGTCGAGGGCAGGCAGGCGCAGGTCAGCCTGTCACAGGCCAGCCTGTCACATGTGGATCGGGCGCTTGTCGACGGCGAGCGCGGCTTCGCGCACGGCTTCCGACATCGTCGGGTGCGCGTGGCAGATGCGGGCGAGGTCTTCGGATGCCCCCTTGAATTCCATCAGTACGCAGACCTCGTGGATCATCTCGCCGGCGCCGGTGCCGACGATGTGGCAGCCAAGCACCTCGTCGGTCGTCGCATCGGCGAGGAACTTCACGAAGCCTTCGGTGGCGTTCATCGCCCGGGCCCGCCCGTTCGCCGTGAACGGGAACTTGCCTGCGCGATAGGCAATGCCGGCTTCCTTCAGCTGCTCCTCGGTCTTGCCGACGGTGGCAACCTCCGGGTGGGTGTAAACAACGCCGGGGATGGTGTCGTAGTTCACGTGGCCGTGCTGACCGGCAAGCATCTCGGCGACCGCGATGCCCTCGTCCTCAGCCTTGTGGGCGAGCATCGGCCCGGCGATGACGTCGCCGATGGCGTAGATGCCGGAAACCGAGGTCGCGAAATGCGCGTCCGTCTCGATGCGGCCTCGGCTGTCGGTCTTCACGCCGAGAGCTTCCAGCCCGAGGCCCGCGGTGTGCGGCACACGCCCGATGGCGACCAGCACCACGTCGGCATCGAGGACTTCCGTTTCGCCGCCCGCCGCCGGTTCGACGCTGACCTTCAGCGCCTTGCCCTTCTTCTCGACGCCCATCACCTTCGACGACAATCTGAAGGTGATGCCCTGCTTCTGCATCATGCGCTGGAACTGCTTGCGAACCTCGCCGTCCATGCCCGGCAGCACCGTGTCGAGGAACTCGACCACCGTCACCTTCGATCCAAGCCGCCGCCACACCGAACCGAGCTCCAGCCCGATGACGCCGGCGCCGACCACGACGAGGTGACCGGGAACCTTTGAAAGCTCCAGCGCACCGGTCGAGGTGACGACCTGCTTCTCGTCGATCTCGACACCGCGCAGCGGCGCGGAATCCGAACCCGTGGCGATGACGATGGCCTTCGTCTCCAGCGTCTGCGGATCGCCCTTCTCTGGCGTCACGACGACCTTGCCGGGCGCGGCGATCGAACCGGTGCCGATGAAGCTGGCGATCTTGTTCTTCTTGAACAGGAAGGCGACGCCGGAGACGTTGGCGTCGACCACGTCCGCCTTGTGTTTCATCATCGCCTTCAGGTCGAGCTTGGGCGCGGCGACCTTGATGCCGAGCGCCTCGAACCCGTGGCCGGCTTCCTCGAACAATTCGGATGCGTGCAGCAGCGCCTTCGACGGGATGCAGCCGATGTTGAGGCAGGTGCCGCCGAAAGTCGCCCGCTTCTCCACCACGGCGACCTTCATGCCGAGCTGTGCGGCGCGGATCGCGCAGACATAGCCGCCAGGGCCCGATCCGATGACAATGAGGTCGAAAATGTCAGCCATTGAACTGCCTCTTTGAGTTTTCGTGTCCGCCGCAGCGCGATCAGTCGAGCGCGACGACGAAGATGACGGCGATCGCGGCGGTCGCGACGCCCCAGGCGAGCGACCGCAGCGGAATGCCGAACGCATACAGCGGCACGTAGGCGACACGCGCCGCAACATAGATCTGCGAAGCCAGTGCCGTCGTCGCATTCGCCTCGCCGGCGAGATGCGCGACGATGACGCCGGCGGCAAACAGCGGCAGCGTCTCCAGGTGGTTCTGGTAGGCCCGCTTCAGCCGCCCCGCGACGCCAGTAATCGGCCTCTCCTCGTCACGCGGTCCCGCCGCATAGACGACGCCGAGCTGGCGCATGGCGAAGATGCCGTAGATCCCGATCTGCACCAGCGCCAGCACGCACGCGGCGATCAGCATGGCAAGGTCTGTGCTCACCGTTGAGCCTCCCGGACCGGGATTTCCCGGCTCAGATGTCCAGCACCAGCCGCTGCGGATCCTCGATGCAGTCCTTGACGCGCACCAGGAAGGTCACCGCCTCCTTGCCGTCGACGATGCGGTGGTCGTAGCTGAGCGCGAGATACATCATCGGGCGCACCCTGATCTCGCCGTTCACCACCATCGGGCGTTCCTGGATCTTGTGCATGCCGAGGATGCCCGACTGCGGCGCGTTGAGAATCGGCGTCGACATCAGCGAGCCGTAGACGCCGCCGTTAGAGATGGTGAAGGTGCCGCCCTGCATGTCCTCGATGCCGAGCTTGCCATCGCGCGCGCGCGCGCCGTACTCGGCGATCGTCGTCTCGATCTCGGCCAGGTTGAGCATGTCGGCATCGCGCACCACCGGAACCACCAGCCCCTTGTCGGTGCCGACCGCGACGCCGATGTGGTAGTAGTTCTTGTACACCAGATCGGTGCCGTCGATCTCGCCGTTGACGGCCGGCACGTCCTTCAGCGCCTGCACCACCGCCTTCACGAAGAAGCTCATGAAGCCGAGCTTGGCGCCGTGCTTCTTCTCGAAGACATCCTTGTACTGCTTGCGCAGCGCCATGACGTTCGTCATGTCCACCTCGTTGAAGGTGGTCAGCATGGCGGCCGTGTCCTGCGCCTCCTTCAGGCGGCGCGCGATCGTCTGGCGCAGCTTGGTCATGCGTACGCGCTCCTCGCGCGAGGCATCGTCCGGCGCCGAAGGCGCGCGCACCTGCGCGGACGCAGCCGGTTTCGCCGCGGCGCCAGCGCCGCCCGCGACGTAGGCGAGCACATCGCCCTTGGTCACGCGGCCGCCCTTGCCGCTGCCGGCAACGCCTGCCGCATCGACGCTGTTGTCGGCGGCGATCTTGGCGGCGGCCGGAGAAGCGACGCCCGCCTTGGCACCCGCCGCGGGTTGGGCCGCAGCCGGCTTTGCTGCGGCAGGTTTCGCGGCCGGCTTCTCCGCCGGCTTCGCCACCGGAGCGCCGGCACCCTCGCTGAGCATGCCGAGCAGCGCGCCGACCTCGACCGTCTCGCCGTCGCCGACGGCGATCTCGGCGAGCGTGCCCGATGCTGGCGCGGGAACCTCGATGGTCACCTTGTCGGTTTCCAGCTCGACCAGCGGCTCGTCGGCATTCACCGCGTCGCCGGGCTTCTTGAACCATTGCCCCACGGTCGCTTCGGCAACCGATTCGCCGAGGGTGGGTACGCGGATTTCAGTGGCCATGACCTTCCGGAGCCTTTCGATTGCATTTTTCAGTTCGTTCCGGACCGCCGGCCCGGCTGCGTGGTCCTACTCGCCGAGCGCCTCGTCCAGGAACGCGTTGAGCTGCGCCAGGTGCTTCGACATCAATCCTGTCGCCGTCGCCGCGGACGCAGGTCGGCCAGCATAGCGCGGCCGGTTGTGTTTCGCCTCGACGTGGCTGAGCGCCCATTCCAGGCTCGGCTCGATGAAGGTCCAGGCGCCCATGTTCTTGGGCTCTTCCTGGCACCACACCATCTCCGCATTGCGGAAGCGGGCGAGTTCCTGGACGAGCGCCTTGGCGGGAACGGGATAGAGCTGCTCCAGCCTCAGCAGGTAGACGTCGTCGATGCCGCGCTCCTCGCGCGCCTCGAACAGGTCGTAGTAGACCTTGCCGGTGCACATCACGATGCGGCGGATCTTGTTGTCCGGCTTCAGCTTGATCTTCGTTGAACCGGGCACGATCTGTGCATCGTCCCACAGGACGCGATGGAAGCTCGTGTTCTCGCCCATCTCTTCGAGCCGCGAGATCGCCCTTTTGTGCCGCAACAGCGACTTCGGCGTCATCAGGATCAGCGGCTTGCGGAAGTCGCGGTTGAGCTGGCGGCGCAGGGCGTGGAAGTAGTTCGCCGGCGTCGTGCAGTAGGCAACCTGCAAGTTGTCTTCAGCGCACAATTGCAGGTAGCGCTCCAGCCGCGCCGAGGAGTGCTCCGGCCCCTGCCCCTCGTAGCCGTGCGGCAGCAGGCAGACGAGGCCCGACATGCGCAGCCACTTCTTCTCGCCCGACGACAGGAACTGGTCGAACACCACCTGCGCGCCATTGGCGAAATCGCCGAACTGCGCCTCCCAGGCGATCAGCCCGTTCGGCTCCTGCAGCGAATAGCCGTATTCGTAGGCGAGCACCGCCTCTTCCGACAGCATCGAGTTGATGACGTCGTAGCGCGCCCCGTTGCGGCCGACCGCGTTGAGCGGGATGAAGCGGTGTTCGTCCTCCTGGTCGTAGAGTACCGAGTGGCGCTGCGAGAAGGTGCCGCGCTCCACGTCCTGGCCAGACAACCGCACCAGGTGGCCCTCACGCATCAGGCTGCCGAAGGCAAGTGCTTCGCCGGTCGCCCAGTCGATCTTCTCGCCCGTCTCGATCATCTCCTCGCGGTTCTTCAGGAACCGCTGGATGGTGCGGTGGACGTGGAAGCCTTCGGGGATCGCCGTCAGCTTGTGGCCGATCTCCTTCAGCGTGTCGATCGGCACCCCGGTCTTGCCGCGGCGCGCGTCGCCATCGTCGCGGACCGCCTTCAGCCCGGCCCACTTGCCGTCGAGCCAGTCGGCCTTGTTGGGCATGTAGGCCTGCCCGGTCTCGAACTCCTGCTCCAGGTGGTCGCGCCAATCAGACCGCATCTTCTCGACGTCGGCGCTCGTCACCACGCCCTCGTCGATCAGCCGCTGCGCGTAGATCTCCAGCGTCGAGGGATGCGAACGGATCTTCTTGTACATGATCGGCTGCGTGAACGCCGGCTCGTCGCCCTCGTTGTGGCCGAAGCGGCGGTAGCAGAACATGTCGATGACCACCGGCTTGGCGAACAGCTGGCGGAACTCGGTCGCGATCTTGGCGGCGAAGACCACCGCCTCGGGATCATCGCCGTTCACGTGCAGGATCGGCGCCTCGATCATCTTGGCGACGTCGGAAGGATACGGCGAGGAGCGCGAGAAGCGCGGGTTGGTGGTGAAGCCGATCTGGTTGTTGATGATAAAGTGGATCGATCCGCCGGTGCGGTGCCCCTTGAGCCCCGACAGGCCGAAGCACTCCGCAACCACGCCCTGGCCGGCGAAGGCAGCGTCGCCATGCAACAGCAGCGGCAGCACGCCGGAACGGTCGCGGGTTTCCGTCACCGGGTCGAGCGGGCTCATCTGGTCCTGCTTGGCGCGCGACTTGCCGAGCACCACCGGGTTGACGATTTCAAGGTGCGACGGGTTGGCCGTCAGCGACAGGTGAACCTTGTTGCCGTCGAACTCGCGGTCCGAGGAGGCGCCGAGGTGATACTTCACGTCGCCGGAGCCTTCCACCTCGTCGGGCTGCCAGGATCCGCCCTTGAATTCGTGGAACAGCGCCCGGTGCGGTTTGCCCATCACCTGGGTGAGCACGTTGAGCCGCCCGCGGTGGGCCATGCCCAGCACGATCTCGCGCACGCCGAGATTGCCGCCGCGCTTGATGATCTGTTCGAGCGCCGGGATCAGCGCTTCGCCGCCATCGAGGCCGAACCGCTTGGTGCCCGTGTACTTCACGTCGAGAAACTTCTCGAAGCCTTCCGCCTCGACCAGCTTGTTGAGGATGGCCCGCTTGCCGATATCGGTGAAGCTGACTTCCTTGTCCGGCCCCTCGATGCGCTCCTGGATCCACGACTTCGCCGCCGGATCGGAGATGTGCATGAACTCCACGCCGATCGTCGAACAGTAGGTGCGCCGCAGGATCGCCAGCATCTGCGTGATGGTGGCGAACTCCAGCCCCAGCACGTGGTCGATGAAGATCGGCCGGTCGTAGTCGGCCTCGCTGAAACCGTAGCTGGAGGGATGCAGTTCCTCGTGGTCCTTGGCGGCCGCAATGCCCAGCGGATCGAGGTTGGCATGCAGGTGTCCGCGCATGCGGTAGGCGCGGATCATCATGATCGCGCGCACCGAATCGCGGGTCGCCTGCTGCACCTGGTCGGCGGACAGCTCGACGCCTTGTCCTTGCGCCTTTGCCCGAATCTTGTCGCCGAGCGCCGTCTCGATGCCGCGCCAGTCGGAATCGAGCGCCGCCACCAGTTCGCCGTTGGCCTGCACCGGCCAGTCGCTGCGCTTCCACGAGGCGCCGCGCGCCTCGCCCGCGACGTCCTCGCGGCTGTCGTTCAGCGCCGCGAAGAACTCGCGCCACTCCTCGCTGACCGAGGCCGGGTTCTCGGCATATCGTGAATGGAGATCTTCGATGTAGGCCGCGTTCGATCCGTAAAGGAAGGATGTGCTGGCCAGGGCCGCATTCTTGTCTTCGCGAGACATGGTCTCTCCGGTCATCTCTGCCGGGCACACCCCGTGCCGGGCAATTGACGCATGAGGCCGAACTTACGCGCGCATCTTCGGCTGTCTCATGCCATATTGTCTTATTCGCTCAGCCCTTCAATACCTCGGCGAGCGTCACGCCGAGCCGGGCCGGCGATGGCGACACTGCGATGCCGGCCGCCTGCATCGCCGCGATCTTGTCTTCCGCCCCGCCCTTGCCGCCGGAAATCACCGCGCCGGCATGGCCCATGGTACGCCCGGGAGGTGCCGTGCGCCCGGCTATGAAGCCGACCACCGGCTTCCTGCGTCCCTTCTTCGCCTCGTCGGCGAGGAACTGCGCCGCGTCCTCTTCCGCCGAGCCGCCGATCTCGCCGATCATGATGATCGACTTCGTCGCCTCGTCGGCGAGGAACATCTCCAGCACGTCGATGAACTCGGTGCCCTTGACCGGGTCGCCGCCGATGCCGACCGCGGTCGTCTGGCCGAGCCCGACATTGGTGGTCTGGAACACCGCCTCGTAGGTCAGCGTGCCCGAGCGCGACACGACGCCGACCGAGCCCTTCGAGAAGATCGAGCCCGGCATGATGCCGATCTTGCATTCTTCCGGCGTCAGGATGCCGGGACAGTTGGGTCCCAGCAGCCGCGAGTTCGACTTTTCCAGCCGCGCCTTCACCTTGACCATGTCGAGGACCGGGATGCCTTCGGTAATGCAGGTGATGAACGGAATCTCCGCGTCGATCGCCTCGATGATGGCGGCCGCGGCACCCGCCGGCGGCACGTAGACGACGGTCGCCGTCGCGCCGGTCGCTTCCTTCGCCTCGCCGACGGTCGCGAAGATCGGCAGCTCCTTGCCGGCTGCCTTGCCCGCGCCCGGCCCGGCCGTCCACTTTTCGCCGCCCTTCTTGGGGTGGATGCCGGCGACCATCTGCGTGCCGAAATAGGCCAGCGCCTGCTCGGTGTGGAACGAACCGGTCTTGCCGGTCAGCCCCTGCACGATGATCTTGGTATCCTTGTTGACGAGGATCGACATTGGACCTTGGCCCCCTATTCGGATTTTGCCTGCCCGTCGGCAGGATCAGGTTCGGATGTTTCGAATTTCAGCACCAGGCCGGAAAAGCCCGTCGTCGCCTTGTGCGGGCTGTCGTCGGCGATGAACGACAGGTTGGTGTCGAGCGTGCGCGGCAGGGCCTCGACGTTCGGCCCCCAGGTGTATTGCACCAGGCCCTTGTCCTCGATCGTGCGGGCGATCGGGTTGCCGATCAGCTCGCTCACAGGCTGCGGGTCGATCTCCTCGCTGGCGTCGAAATCGTAGAGATAGCAGCCGATCAGCGTGATGATCTGCGGCGCATGCACCCGCGTCACGACGAGGTAGTGCGTCCGCCCGGCAATCACGCGCGACAACGAGGCGCGCTCGAAGGTCCAGCCGTCCTTGGCCATTTCCGTGGTTTCGCTGTCGGCGGCGGACAGCACGGCGTCGAGCTCGCGATGCGCGCCCGTCGCCGCGTCCGACCAGCCAACGGACTTCGCTTGGTCGACAGTTCCCGGATACGACATGCGCTGCGGCACGCAGGCCTGCGCAAACGCTGCCACGAACGCGCCGCCGTCAGGCGCCGAGGCAAGCGCAGGCGTTGCCGCGCAGGCCCACAGTGCAATCGCTGTCGCCGTTCCGGCAAGCCGCACCGGACTACCCCTTCACCGCCTTGACGATCTTCTGCGCCGCATCGTCGAGATCGTCGGCGGCGATCACGTTGAGGCCGCTCTCGTTGATGATCTGCTTGCCGCGTTCCACGTTGGTGCCTTCAAGCCGCACCACCAGCGGAACCTTCAGGCCGACTTCCTTGACCGCCGTCACCACGCCCTCGGCGATGATGTCGCAGCGCATGATGCCGCCGAAGATGTTCACGAGAATACCCTTCACGTTCGGGTCGGCGGTGATGATCTTGAACGCCGCGGTGACCTTCTCGGTCGTCGCGCCGCCGCCAACATCGAGGAAGTTGGCCGGCTCCGCCCCGTACAGCTTGATGATGTCCATCGTCGCCATGGCAAGACCCGCGCCGTTGACCATGCAGCCGATGTCGCCGTCGAGCGCGACGTAGGAGAGGTCGTACTTCGACGCCTCGATCTCCTTGGGGTCTTCCTCGGTCTCGTCGCGCAGCTCGGCGATGTCGGGGTGGCGGAACAGCGCGTTGTTCTCGAACGACACCTTGGCGTCGAGCACGCGCACGTGCCCGTCTTCGAGCACCACCAGCGGGTTGATCTCCAGCAGGCTCATGTCCTTGTCGGTGAACGCCTTGTACAGCGTCTTGAACAGCGCCATGCCCTCGCTCTTGGCAGGCTCTTCGAGCTTCAGCGCCTCGGCGAGCCTGATCGCGTCGAGGTCGGTGACGCCCGATTCCGGGTCGATTGGCAGGGTGAGGATCTTCTCCGGCGTCTCGGCGGCGACCGTCTCGATGTCCATGCCGCCCTCGGTGGAGGCGACGAAGGCGACGCGGCCCGTGCCGCGGTCGACCAGCAGCGACAGGTACAGCTCGCGCGCGATCGCGGCGCCGTCCTCGATGTAGAGCCGGTTGACCTGTTTGCCCGCCGGTCCCGTCTGCTTGGTGACGAGCGTGTTGCCGAGCATCTCGGCGGCGTTCGACTTCACCTCGTCGACCGACCTGACGACGCGCACGCCGCCCTTGGCATCGGGTCCGAGCTCCTTGAACTTGCCCTTGCCGCGCCCGCCGGCGTGGATCTGCGTCTTGACGACATAGACCGGGCCGGGCAGCGACTTCGCGGCGGCTTCCGCCTCTTGCGCCGAGAACACGGCAACCCCGGCAGCCACCGGCGCGCCGTAGGACTTCAGCACGGCCTTGGCCTGGTACTCGTGGATATTCATTTGCTGGCGTGCCTCCCTTTCAGTCGCCGCATGGCGGGCGCGCCTGGCGTCGGCGCGCCGCCCGTATCAGCCCCTAGCCCAGCGCCGGCACGATCTGCCGGCAGGCGTCGCACAGGCCCTCCACAGCCTTCACCGACTTGTCGAGCATGGCCTTCTCTGTCCGGTTCAGGTCGATCTCGATGACCCGCTCGATGCCCTTGGCGCCGATCACCGTCGGCACGCCGAGGTAGATGTCGGAGACGCCGTATTCACCCTTCAGGTAGGTCGCGCACGGCAGCACGCGCTTCTTGTCCTTCAGATAGGATTCCGCCATCGCGATGGCCGAGGCAGCCGGGGCGTAGAACGCCGAACCGGTCTTCAGCAGGCCGACGATCTCAGCGCCGCCGTCGCGCGTGCGCTGGACGATCTCCTCAAGCCGCTTCTTGGTGATCCAGCCCATCTTGACGAGGTCGGTGAGCGGAATGCCGGCGACCGTCGAGTAACGCGTCAGCGGCACCATCGTGTCACCGTGTCCGCCCAGCACGAAGGCCGAGACATCCTCCACCGAGACATCGAATTCCTGCGCGAGGAAGGTGCGGAAGCGCGCCGAATCGAGCACGCCGGCCATGCCGCACACCATGTGCTTGGGCAGGCCGGAGAACTTCTGCAGCGCCCACACCATCGCGTCCAGCGGGTTGGTGATGCAGATGACGAAGGCGTTCGGCGCATATTTCTTGATGCCGGAGCCGACCTGCTCCATCACCTTGAGGTTGATGCCGAGGAGATCGTCGCGGCTCATGCCCGGCTTGCGCGCCACGCCGGCGGTGACAATGCATACATCGGCGCCCTTGATGTCGGCATACGACTGGGTGCCGGTCATCGCCGCGTCGAAGCCATCGACGGGCGAGGATTCGACGAGGTCCAGCGACTTGCCCTGCGGGATGCCTTCGGCGATGTCGAACATCACCACGTCGCCGAGTTCCTTCAAGCCGATCAGATGGGCGAGCGTTCCGCCGATCTGGCCGGCGCCGATGAGTGCAATCTTGGGTCGCGCCATGAGAATTCCCCGGTGGTTGGACGGTCAGGACGTGCTTGCCGCCGGATCGGGCGGTCGAAGCTGGGTCCGCAAGGGCCTCGCGGCGCCGCCGCGACGCCGCATGCGTAGGAAATAAAGCGCCGTTGGCTTACGCTTGTTGCGCCTCGTGTTCAAGTTCACCAATGGGCGAATCCGGTCCTTTGTCGCCCCCTTCCCCGCCATGCGGGGCGGCGAGGTAGTCCTGCCCGCGCATTTCGATCATGCGCGAGGCGGTGCGCTCGAATTCGTTGGCGAAATCGCCTTCCACGTAGAGCTCGTGCGGCTCGGCCTCGGCGGACGCGATCAGCTTGACCTTGCGCTCGTAGAGCGCATCGATCAGCCACACCAGCCGCCGCGCCTGGTTGCGCTGCGGGGGATCGAGGACGGGAATCGTGTCGACGATGATGGTGTGGTAGGCGCGCGCGACGCGGATGTAGTCGGCAGCCCCCAGCGGCCGGTCGCACAACGCGTCGAAGGAAAAACGCGCCACCCCGGCATGCGCCTGGGGCACCGCGATGCTGCGTCCCTTCGCCGGGATTTGCGCCGGCTCGCCTCGCTTCACCCCCGACAGCCGCTCGAACGCAGCATTGAGCGCCTTGCGCGCGCGCGCATCCGCCGGCACGTGGTAGACCGGCGCCCCGGCGAGCTTCTCCAGCCGGAAGTCGGTGCGCGCATCGAGCTCGAAGACGTCGACCTGGTTTGCCAGCAGCTCGATGAACGGCAGGAAGAGCTGCCGGTTGAGGCCTTTGTGGTAGAGGTTTTCCGGCGCCGTGTTGGAGGTGGCGACCAGAACCACGCCGCGCTCGAACAGCACGGTGAACAGACGCCCCAGGATCATCGCGTCGGCGATGTCGGTGACCGAGAACTCGTCGAAGCACAACAGCCGCGCCTCGTCGGCAAGCGCGTTGGCCACCGGCCCGATCGGGTCGCCGCCGCCGGTTTCCTTCGCGCGCTGTCGTTCGGCGTGGATGCGCTCGTGCACGTCGGCCATGAAGTCGTGGAAATGCGCGCGCCGCTTGGCCGGGTGCTCGATGCCGGCGAAGAACAGGTCCATCAACATGGACTTGCCGCGCCCGACCGCACCGTGGATGTAGAGCCCCTTCACGTCGGGCACGACATGGCGGCTGCGCAGGAAGCGCGACAGGAACCCCATCCGCGCCGCCTCCTGCGCAACGATGGCGCGCTCCAGCCGCTCAAGCCGGCCGATCAGCGCTTCCTGAGCATCGTCGTGCTCCAGCGTCCCTGCGTCCACCAGCCGGTCATATGTCTCGCGAAGGCTCAAGCCAGGCGTCCCGCAAGGTTCATGCGCCGCTCAGTCCTCGCCGACCCGAAAGGCGGCGTCGACCGGCACGGACAGGCCGTTGGCAAGCCTGTTGGTCTCGTTGGCCATGCCGACGACCGCCATCAGCTCCATCAGCATGACATCGCTCATGCCCTTGGCCCGCGCCGACGCCGTGTGCGAATGGATGCAGTAGTCGCAGCCATTGGTCGCCGACACCGCGATGTACAGCATTTCCTTGGTCAGCGGGTCGAGCGCACCCGGCGCCATCACCTGCTTGATGCTCTCCCAGGTGCGCTTCAGCAACGCCGGGTCGTGCGCCAGCGCGCGCCAGAAGTTGTTGATGAAATCGGTGCCGCGGGTCTTGCGGATATCGTCGAGGACGGCCCGCGCCTCCGGCGCCATCTCGTTGTCCGCGAGCAGCTTCACTGTTGCCATGTCGTCCCCCTTATGAACTGACGGTCTGGCCGCGCGGCGGCAGCGGATGGCCGGGCATCAGGTCGTAAGGGTGTTTCCAGCCCGCCATGTCGGAAATCCGGTCGCGCCAGCGCGCGACGTTGCCGAACGCCCCGTCGACGTCGATGCCGAGTTCGTCGCCGTAGTACATGTAGCCCACCATCGACAGGTCGGCGATCGTCGCCCGCCCGGCAACCGCGAAGTCGCGCCCGTCGAGATGCGAATCGAGGACCTTGAGCGCCGCCTTCGCCCGGCCGTTCAGAAATCCGAGGACGGCCGGGTCGGCGCCCTGTGTGAAATGGTGCAGGAAGCGGTGCGTCGCCAGGTAGCTCGTCAGCTTGTGGTTGTCGAACAGGATCCAGCGCCAGATCTCGCGCCTTTCATCGTCGTTGGCCGGTCCGAAGCGCCCCGTCGTCCCGGCCAGGTAGTCGAGGATCACGCCGGACTGGGTCAGCGTCCTGCCGGCGTGCTCGAGCAGCGGCACCTCGCCCATGACATTGACGCGGCGGTATTCCGACGTCCGCGTCTCGCCGTTGAAGAAGTCGACGAAGACCGGTTCCCAGTCCGCCCCGGAAAGCTCCAGATGCAACGCCGCTTTGTAGGCGTTTCCCGATTGGGCAAAGCAGTGCAGTCGATATTCGGCCATGCAGACCCCCCGTCACGCCGGCACGTGACCCGCCCACGGCCGATTCTGCAACATGAACCGGTCCACGGGGGCGTTGTCCAGTCGCATCGAATCAATTGTCTGAAAGGAAAGCGCGGCGGCCTCAGCGCAGGATCGCCACCGCGCCGCCGATCGCCAGCGAGCCGTCGAACCGCCGTTCGCCGGTGCGCGCCAGCGCCGCGAGCGGCTGCCCGGCCTGGTCCTTCAGGACGACATTGCTGCCCTCGATGTTCCAGGCGCCGATCTTCTTCAGTTCCTCGCTCGTGCAATTGCGCGTCGAGGCGCGGTAGCCGCCGCTCCAGCCGGTCAGCGAGACGTTGAGCTGGCAGCTCGACGTGGAATCCGCGATCGTCCACTGGCCGAGCAGGTCTTCCTTGGCCGGCGGCGCCCCCGTGGTTGCGACCGAGCTTGGCTGCTGCGCGCTGGGTTGTGGTGCCGGATTGGAAATGGCAGCCGATTCGCCGGGCTGCTGAGCCATGCCCGACGGCGGCGCGAGCTGTTCGCTGGCCACCGGCGCGGTCGGCGCCGGGTTCATCTGGATCGGCATGCGCCGCGACATGGAGTTGCCGCAGCCGGCAAGCATCAGCGCAGTCGCCGCGATGGCGATGGTCCTGAACAGCAAGACAGAATTCCCCGAATACATGCCGACCCCCCGGCGGGGCGAAAATAAGCCAACGGGCCGGTCGGGGCAACCGCACCGACCAGCCCGTGGTTAAACTGTTGTTACGCTCTGTTTCACCCGGCCAAGGCCGGCGACGGCCTACTTCATCGTCGGGATGACGAACTCCGCCCCGTCCTTGATGCCCGAGGGCCAGCGCGCGGTGACCGTCTTGGTGCGCGTGTAGAACCGGAAGGAGTCGGGGCCATGCTGGTTGAGGTCGCCGAAGCCCGACTTCTTCCAGCCGCCGAACGTGTGGTAGGCCAGCGGCACCGGGATCGGCACGTTGACGCCGACCATGCCGATGTTGACCCGGCTGACGAAGTCGCGCGCGGCATCGCCGTCGCGGGTGAAGATCGCCGTGCCGTTGCCGTACTCGTGATCCATGGCCAGCCCGAGCGCTTCCTCGTAGGTCTTGGCGCGCACCGTCGACAAGACCGGGCCAAAGATCTCGGTCTTGTAGATGTCCATGTCCTTCGTCACGTTGTCGAACAGGCAGCCGCCGATGAAGTTGCCGTTCTCGTAGCCCTGCAGCTTGAAGTCGCGGCCGTCGACCACGAGCTTGGCGCCTTCCGCGACGCCGCGGTCGACGAGTCCCTTGACGCGGGCATAGGCATCCTTCGTCACCAGCGGGCCGAAATCGACGTCGTCGCCGGCCGTGTAGGGCCCGATCTTCAGGCTCTCCACACGCGGCGCCAGCTTCGCGATCAGCCTGTCGGCAGTCTCCTCGCCGACGGGAACCGCGACCGAGACCGCCATGCAACGCTCGCCGGCGGCGCCATAGCCCGCACCCACCAGCGCGTCGACGGCCTGGTCCATGTCGGCGTCGGGCATGATGATCATGTGGTTCTTGGCGCCGCCGAAGCACTGCACCCGCTTGCCCGCCGCGCAGCCACGCGAATAGACGTAGTGCGCGATCGCTGTCGATCCGACGAATCCGACTGCCTGGATGTCGGTGTCGTCGAGCACCGCGTCGACGGCCTCCTTGTCACCGTTGACGACGTTGAGGATGCCGGCCGGCGCGCCCGCTTCCAGCATCAGCTCGGCCAGCATGATCGGCACGGACGGATCGCGTTCGGACGGCTTCAGGATGAAGGCGTTGCCGGCGCTGATCGCCGGGCAGAACTTCCACATCGGGATCATCGCCGGGAAGTTGAACGGCGTGATGCCGGCGACGACGCCGAGCGGCTGGCGCATCGAGTACATGTCGATGCCCGGCCCTGCGCCTTCCGAGAACTCGCCCTTCAGCAGGTGCGGCGCGCCGATGCAGAACTCCGCCACCTCGAGGCCGCGGATGACGTCGCCCTTGGCATCGGGCAGCGTCTTACCGTGTTCGCGCGACAGCGCCTCGGCAAGCTTGTCCATGTCGCGATGCAGCAGGTCGACGAACTTCATCATCACCCGCGCCCGCTTCTGCGGGTTCTGCGCCGCCCACTCCGGCTGCGCGGCAGCCGCGTTCTCCACAGCGGCGCGCACCTCCGCCTGACTGGCCAGCGCGACCTTCGCCTGCACCTCGCCGGTCGCCGGATTGTAGACGTCGGCGAACCGCCCGCTCTTGCCGGCAACCTTCTTGCCGCCGATGAAATGCCCGATCTCCTGCATGGAATCCTCCCGCGCGCTGAAATTTCGTGCTTCAAGTATGTTCTGCAATTTCGCAATTGGAAATGCGCAATCCATCGAACCCGCTATGCGGAATATACGATCATGAAATGGGACAACCTGCGCGTCTTTCTGGCTGTGGCGCGGGCCGGGCAGATTCTCGGCGCCGCGCGCAAGCTCGGCCTCGACCAGGCCACTGCCAGCCGCCGGATCGGTGCGCTTGAAGCCGATCTCGGCGCCACGCTGTTCGAACGCCACACCTCCGGCGTCATCCTCACCCCCGCCGGCGAACGCCTGCTGCCGATCGCCGAGCGCATGGAATCCGACGCCATGCAGGCGCAGTCCGCTGTTGGCCAGGGCGATGTCAGCCTTGCCGGGACCGTGCGCATCGGCGCGCCGGACGGCTTCGGCAACTTCTTTCTCGCGCCGCTGCTGACCGAGATGGCCGAAGCCCATCGCGAACTGCGCATCCAGCTGGTGCCCCTGCCGCGCAGCTTTTCGCTGTCCAAGCGCGAGGCTGACATCGCCATCACGCTGGAACGCCCCACCGAGGGACGCCTGTTCGCCCGCAAGCTCACCGACTACACCCTCGGCCTGTATGCGTCGCGCGCCTACCTCGATCGCGTCGGCCCCGTCGAGACGATGGACGACCTCCGCAAGTGCCTGTTCGTCACCTACGTCCAGGACCTGATCTGGTCGCCCGCGCTCGACTACGGCCAGCCCTTCCTCGACCGCTGCAGGCAGGTCCTCGAATGCGCCAGCATCGTCGGCCAGATGCAGGCGCTGGCGCGCGGCGGCGTCGGCATCGTGCACGACTACACCGCGGCGAACGTCCCCGGCCTCGTGCCTGTGCTGCCCGAAGTCTCGCTGACCCTCAGCTACTGGATCGTCAGCCATGCCGACGTGCGCGGCCTGCGCCGCGTCACCGAGCTGATCGACTTCATCACCGCCCGCGTCGAGGCAAGCCGCACCGCCTTCGTGCGCGGCTGACCGCCGGCCCGGCCCTACCTCGCCAGGGCGTGATAGGCGTCGTTGGGGCGCATGTCGGAAGCCGCAGCGATGCGGTTCGACATGTTGAAGAACCCGGCGACGGCCGCGATGTCCCAGATGTCGCGATCGCTGAAGCCCGCATCGCGCAACGCCTGCCGGTCACCCTCCTCGATGGCGTCGGGCTCGCGCGTCAACTTCCAGGCGAACGCCAGCATGGCGTACTGCCGCGCGTCGAGCTTCGCGGCGCGCCAGTTCATCACCATCTGCTCGCCGAGCTTGGGGTCACCGGATAGCTGGCGCACCGTCGCGCCATGCGCGGTCAGGCAGTAGAAGCAGCGGTTCGCGGACGAAACGACGACGGCGATCATCTCGCGCTCGAGCTTCGACAGCGCCGAATCGCCCAGCATCAGGTCGTTGTACATGTCGGCGAAGGCCTGCAGCTTCACCGGGTTGAACGCGTAGGCCACGAGCACGTTGGGAATCATCCCGAGCTTTTCCTGGCACTTTGCGAAATAGGCTTCCTGGCGTTCGCTCAGCGGCGCTTCCTGCTCCAGGTTCAGGGCGATGGCAGGTTCGGACGCATTCGGCTTGTTCATGGGTCTCCGCTTCCCGGTTCGTGACACTTTGTTCGTAGTTCTGTCCCATCCTAGCAGCCGATCAAGGTTCCAGGCCATCTCGACAAGCGCCAAGCCAACGCGCAACACTGTCGGCCGGAACGGGAGGAAATGCAGGGTCTCCGTTCGCCGCATCCGATCTGCCACGAGCAGTCGCAAGGCGCCAGCACAAGGCGCCGCTTTCCGGCGAAAGAACCCTGAACAAGTGGGGAATGCCAAGATGCGCGATCCTGACGACGACAAGCGCGGCGCACTCGTTGCGGCAACCATTGCCCGGCTGTCCGGCAAGGGAAAGGCCGACACCGCCAGCTCGGACTTCGCGGCGGCGCTGTTCGCCAAGGCGCCATACGAGGACCTGTCGGCCTATTCGCCCGAGGAACTCGCCGCAACGGCGCGCGAATCCTGCGCACTTTTGGAGGCGCACCGCCCCGGCGCGACGCTCGTCCAGGTCCGCAATCCCGAATCGCCGCGCGAGGGCGGCGCGCTCGATGCCGTCACCGTCATCGACATCATCAACGACAACATGCCGTTCCTGCTCGATTCGGCGATGGCCGAACTCACTGAGCGCGGGCTGGAAGTGCGCCTCGTGCTGCATCCGATCATGTCCGCGGTCCGCGACGCGAAGGGCAAGCTCAAGCAGATCGAAGGGGTCTGGAATCGTGCCGGGAAATCCGCCGGCCAGCCGGAAAGCTGCATTCACATCCACGTCGCGCGCATCGATTCCGACCTCCTGCGCCGCGACCTGCAGAAATCCCTCCAGGGCATTTTCACGGATGTGCGCAAGTGCGTTGCCGACTGGCGCGCGATGCTCGCCCATCTCGACGCGGCCATCGCCGACTACCGCAACGCCCCGCCGCCGATCCCCGTGGAAGAGATCGCCGAGGCGGTGCAGTTCCTCGAATGGCTGCGCGACAACAATTTCACCTTCCTGGGCATGCGCCAGTACGATTTCTCGGCCACCACCGAGCAGGCCCGAATCGAGCATGTCGATGATGGCGAGGCTGGCGGCCTCGGCTTGCTGCGCGATCCCGAGGTGAAGGTGCTGCGGCGCGGCCGCGAGTTCGTCACCTACACGCCCGAGATCCGCGCCTTCCTCAACCAGCCGGTGCCGCTGATCGTCACCAAGGCGAACGTCAAGTCGACCGTCCACCGCCGCGTCTACCTCGACTACATCGGCGTCAAGAAGTTCGATGCTGGCGGCAACCTCGTCGGCGAGTTGCGCATCGTCGGCCTGTATACCTCGACCGCCTACAACAAGTCGGTCGGCTCGATTCCCTACCTGCGCCGCAAGGCCGCCCAGGTTATGGAAATGGCCGGCTTCGACCCGTCCAGCCATTCGGGCAAGGGCCTGCAGAACGTTCTCGACACCTTCCCGCGCGACGAACTGTTCCAGATCGATTCCGAAACGCTGTATCGCTTCGCGCTTGCCATCCACCACCTCTCGGAGCGCCCGCGCATCCGGGTGCTGGTGCGAGCCGACAAGTTCGACCGCTTCGTCTCGGCGATCGTCTACGTTCCGCGCGATCGCTACAATTCAGAGGTGCGCCGCAAGATCGGCAACCACCTCGCCGAGGTCTTCGCCGGGCGTGTCTCGTCCTACTATCCTTCCTTCCCGGAAGGCACGCTCGCGCGCGTTCACTACGTGATTGGCAGGAGCGAGGGCGAAACGCCCAATCCGGAACAGGCCGGCCTCGAAGCCAGGGTCGCCGAGATCGCGCGCACCTGGCGCGACGCCATCGACGATGCCCTGAAGAGCCACCACGAACCGCTGACCGCGCTCGCCATCGCCGAGCGCTACCGCAACGCCTTCTCCATCGCCTACCAGGAGGCCTTCCCCGCCCAGCAGGCCGTCGAGGACATCGAGGTCGTCGACCGGCTGACCGTTGGCAATCCGCTCGCCATCCGCTTCCTGCCGCACGAGGCCGGCGACACGGCCGCCAGGATCCTGCTCAAGGTCTTCAACCTCGCAGATCCGATCCCCTTGTCCGAACGCGTGCCGATCCTGGAGAACATGGGCTTCCGGGTGATTTCCGAACGCTCCTTCCATATCGACCGCTCCGGCGAACCGGACCCCGGCCGCATCTTCATGCACGAGATGGTGCTGGAGCGCGCCGACGCGAGCCCGGTCGACATCGACGCCTACGGCGGCCTCCTCACCGACGCCTTCATGGCGACGATCCAGGGCCGTGCCGAGAACGACGGTTACAACGGCCTGGTGATCAGGGCCGGCCTAGCCTGGCGCGATGTCGCCATGCTGCGCGCCGTCTCCCGCTACCTGCGCCAGGTTCGCATCGCCTACTCGCAGGACTACATGTGGGAGGCGCTGCTGCGCAATTCGGCGATCGCCCGCCACCTCGTCGACCTGTTCCATGCCCGCTTCCGGCCCGACACGGCCCTTGGCCTGAAGACCGGCGAGCCCCGCGGAAAGGCCGAGACCGATGTCATGGCCCGCATCGAGGCGGCGCTGGAAAGCGTGCCGAGCCTCGACGACGACCGCATCGTGCGCCGCTTCGCCAACATCGTTCGCGCCATGCTGCGCACCAATTTCTACCAGACCGACCAGCATGGTCACCCGGTCGACACGATCGCCTTCAAGATCGCCAGCCGCCAGGTCGAGGCGATGCCCGAGCCGCGCCCCTTGCGCGAGATCTTCGTCTATTCGCCGCGCGTCGAGGGCGTGCACCTGCGCTTCGGCGAGATCGCCCGCGGCGGCCTGCGCTGGTCCGACCGGCCGCAGGACTTCCGCACCGAGGTGCTCGGCCTGGTCAAGGCCCAGCAAGTGAAGAACGCGGTCATCGTCCCCGTCGGTTCCAAGGGCGGCTTCGTGCCCAAGCAGATGCCCGCCGGCGCCGACCGCGAGGCCATCCAGGCGGAAGGCATCGCCTGCTACAAGCTGTTCGTCGGCAGCATGCTCGACATCACCGACAACATCGAGGGCGACCGCATCGAGCCACCATCCTCGGTCGTGCGCCACGACGGCGACGACCCCTACCTCGTGGTTGCCGCCGACAAGGGGACCGCGACCTTCTCCGACATCGCCAACGCGATCTCCGAAGGCCACGAGTTCTGGCTCGGCGATGCCTTCGCCTCGGGCGGTTCCGCCGGCTACGACCACAAGAAGATGGGCATCACCGCGCGCGGCGGGTGGGAAGCCGTCAAGAGGCATTTCCGCGAGAGGGACATCGACATCCAGACGACGCCCTTCACCGTCGTCGGCGTCGGCGACATGTCGGGCGACGTCTTCGGCAACGGCATGCTGCTGTCGCAGAAGATCCGCCTGCTCGCCGCCTTCGACCACCGTGACATCTTCATCGATCCCGATCCCGACCCGGCGAAGAGCTTTGCCGAACGCAAGCGCCTTTTCGAGCTGCCGCGCTCGAGCTGGAAGGACTACAACCCGAAACTGATCGCGAAGGGCGGCGGCGTCTTCTCGCGCGCCGACAAGGCGATCCCCGTTTCGGCGGAGATGAAAGCCCTGCTTGGTCTATCAGGCAAGACGGCCACGCCGCAGGACGTCATGAAGGCGATCCTGTCGGCGAAGGCCGACCTGCTCTGGTTCGGCGGCATCGGCACCTATGTGCGCAGCCCCCAGGAGACGGATGACCAGGTCGGCGACCGCGCCAACGACGCCATCCGCATCAGCACCGACGACCTGCGCGTCACCGCGGTCGGCGAAGGCGCCAACCTCGGCATGACGCAGCTTGCCCGCATCGCGTTTGCGCGCAAGGACGGACGCGTCAACTCCGACGCCATCGACAACTCCGCCGGCGTCAACTCCTCCGACCTCGAGGTCAACATCAAGATCGCGCTCGGCACGGTCGTGCGCGCCGGAGAGCTGACGATCCCGGAACGCAACAAGTTCCTCGCCTCGATGACCGAGGATGTCGCCGGCTTGTGCCTGCGCAACAACTACCTGCAGACGCTCGCACTCAGCCTCGACGAACGCCGCGCGCGCCAGAACCTCGGCTTCGCCCAGCGCCTGATGCGAGGCCTGGAAAAGCGCGGCAAGCTCGACCGCGACGTCGAGAACCTGCCCAGCGACGCACAGATCGCCGACATGGCGGCGCGCGGCATCGGCCTGACCCGGCCGGAAACCGCCGTCCTGCTTGCCTACGCCAAGATCGACCTCTACGAATCGCTGCTCGCCAGCTCGATTCCCGACGACCCCTATCTGGGGCGCGAACTCGGCCGCTACTTCCCGCCGGCCCTGTCGAAGAAGTATCCCGACGCCATCGCCAACCACCGCCTGCGCCGCGAGATCATCGCCACGATGCTCTCCAACAGCATGATCAACCGTGGCGGCCCGACCTTCCTGGCGCGCGTGCGCGATGAGACCGGCGCCAGCGTCGACGAGATTTCCGGCGCCTTCGCGCTTGCCCGCGACGGCTTCCAGATGACCGCGCTCAACACCGAGCTGGACAAGCTCGACAACATGATCGGTGGCCGCCTGCAGCTCGAGCTGTATGCGGAAATCGAGGATCTTCTGACCGCAAGCGTGGTCTGGTTCCTGCGCAACGAGGACACCACCGGCGGCCTGGCCGACAAGGTCGCCCATTTCCAGAAGGGCATCGAAACCATCGCCAGGGCTCTCGACAAGCTGCTGCCCCCGGCATTCCGGAACATGGTCGAACGCCGCCGCGAGCAACTGGTGTCCGGAGGCCTGCCGGCGCCGCTCGCAGGCCACATCGCCGGCCTGCTGTTCCTGTCGCGCGCCCCCGACATCATCCGCGTCGCCGACGACACCGGGGCGAGCCTGCTCGCCGCCGCGGAGACCTTCTATGCCATCGGCGAGATGTTCTCGATCGGCCCGCTGATCCGCCAGGCGCAGGACCTGCGCCTCGACGACTACTACGAACGCATCGCGCTTTCGCGCACCATCGATGCCATGTCCGTGGCCCAGCGCCGCATCACCGCCCGTCTCGTGCAGGGTGGCGGCAAGGGCGCTGCGGCAATCGAGAAGTGGCAAGCAAGCCACGGCACGGTGATCGCCCGCGTCAGGAGCGCGCTGGAGGAACTCAACCAGTCGGAACTCACCGTCGCCAAGCTTGCTGTCGCCGCCGGCCTGTTCGCCGATCTCGCACGCGACTGAACCGGGCGGCCGCGGGGAAGCCGGCATGGATGCAGCCTCAGCCAGACCCGGCAGGGTCGGCCGGCTCGGCCTCGCCGGCTGGATGCTGTTCGACTGGGCCGCGCAGCCCTTCTTCACGGTCGTCACCACCTTCATCTTCGGTCCCTACTTCGTCTCGCAGGTTGCCGAGAATCCTGCCCAGGGACAGGCGCTGTGGGGCTACGCGGCTGCAGCAGCGGGCATCGTGATCGCGCTGTTGTCGCCTGTCCTGGGATCGATCGCCGATGCCGCGGGCCCGCGCAAGCCGTGGATCGCCGGCCTTGCGGTCATCAAGATCGGCTCGCTCGTCGCCTTGTGGTGGGCAATACCGGGAAGCCCCGTGATCTGGCCGCTGGCCTTCTTCGCGCTGGCCACGATGGCGGCGGAATTCTCCATCGTGTTCAACGATTCGATGATGCCGCAACTCGTCGCCCGGCAGGATCTGGGACGAATCTCGAACATCGCCTGGGGCCTCGGCTATCTCGGCGGCCTCCTCCTGCTGGTGTTCGTGGTCGCCTTCGTCGCGGCCAGCCCGGACACCGGCCGCACGGTTCTCGGACTCGAACCGGCTTTCGGCCTCGACCCCGCCCGCTTCGAGGGCGACCGGGCGGTCGGCCCGCTGGCGGCCGCATGGTATCTGCTGTTCATCCTGCCGATGATGGCGTTCACGCCCGACGTCCGACGCATCCGGCCGCTGGCGTCCGCCGTGCGAATCGGCTTGGGCGAACTGGCGGCGACGCTACGCGAGGCGCGCCGGCATGCCGGCATCTTCCGCTTCTTCGTCGCCCGCATGATCTACCAGGACGGCGTAGCCGCCCTGCTGCTGCTGGGCGGTGCCTTCGCCGCCGCCATATTCGACTGGAAGATCTTCGAGATCGGCCTCTACGGCATAATCCTCAACCTCGCCGCGATCGCCGGCAACATGATCGCCAGCGTCCTCGACACGCGCGCCGGATCGAAAACGGTCGTCCTGCTCGCGCTTGCCGCGCTCGTCGTCGCTACCCTCGGCATCGTCTCGACGGGACCGGGCTACACGGCGTTCGGTCTCGTCGCGCTCGATACGGCGGATTCCGGCGAACTCTACGCCACGGCGGCGGAGAAGGCCTACATCGTATTCGGCCTGCTGATCGGCCTCGCCTTCGGCCCGGTGCAGGCGTCCTCGCGCTCCTATCTCGCGCGCAGCGTGCCGCCTGCCGACGCCGGCCGCTACTTCGGCCTCTACGCGCTCGCCGGGCGCGCCACCTCGTTCCTCGCCCCCTTCACCGTCGCCAGCATCACCGCCGCCACCGGATCGGCGCGTCTCGGCATGGCCGTCATCATCGTGTTCCTGGCGCTCGGCATGGCCCTGCTCGCGGCAACTCCCTACCCGGCCGCCGAGCCTGCCGGGGAGTAGCGTCAGTCGATCCGCACCGCCGTTCCCGTAGCCGAGACCATCAGCATGCCGCCGCCGTCGGCGCCGACGTTCTCGTAGTCGAGATCGATGCCGATCACGGCATTGCAGCCGCGCTCCCGCGCCTCCGCCGCCATTTCCGCAAGGGCGGTCTCGCGCGCTTCCCTGAGCACCTTCTCGTAGGCGCCCGAACGCCCGCCGACGATGTCGCGGACCGAGGCGAAGAAGTCGCGGAAGATGTTGGCGCCGAGGATCGCCTCGCCGGTGACGACGCCTGCGTATTCCACGATCGCGTGCCCCTCGATCGTATGGGTCGTGGTCATCAGCATGGTATCTTCCCCGGATTGCGTTCGGTTTCAGTGACGGAAATGGCGCATGCCGGTGAACACCATGGCGATGTCGTTTTCGTCGGCAGCCGCGATCACCTCGTCGTCGCGCATCGACCCGCCGGGCTGGATGACGGCGCGCGCACCCGCCGCAACCGCGCTCAGCAGGCCGTCGGCGAAGGGGAAGAAGGCGTCGGAGGCAACGACGCAGCCTTTCGTGCGCGGCGCGGCCCACCCGGCGGCTTCCGCCGCATCATCGGCCTTGCGCGCGGCGATGCGCGCCGAGTCCACGCGGCTCATCTGCCCGGCACCGATGCCCACCGTCGTGCCGTCCAGCGCATAGACGATGGCGTTCGACTTGACGTGCTTGGCGACCCGCCACGCAAACAGCATGTCGGCGAGTTCGCGCGCGTCGGGCTGGCGCTTCGTCACCACCTTCAGGTCGCCCGCGCCGATGCGGCCGTTGTCGCGGCTCTGTGCCAGGAAGCCCCCGGCGACCGTGCGGATGGAGACGCCGGGCTCGGCCGGGTCCGGCAGGCCGTCCGTCACCAGCAGGCGCAGGTTTTTCTTCGCCGCGACGATCGCCGCCGCCTCCGTACTGGCACCCGGCGCGATGATGACCTCCGTGAAGATCTCGGTGATCGCCTTCGCGGCTTCAGCGTCCAGCGGCCGGTTCAGCGCGACGATGCCGCCGAAGGCGCTCGTGCGGTCGCAGTCGTAGGCGGCGCGATAGGCCTCGACCAGGCTCGCCCCGGTTGCCACCCCGCACGGGTTGGCGTGCTTGATGATGGCGACGGCTGCGCTTTCGCCCGCGTCAAATTCCGCCACCAGCTCGAACGCCGCGTCGGTGTCGTTGATGTTGTTGTAGGACAGCTCCTTGCCCTGCAGCTGGCGCGCCGTCGCCACGCCCTCGCGCCGCGTCCCGGCGCGGTAGAAGGCCGCTGTCTGGTGCGGGTTCTCGCCGTAGCGCAGGCTCTGCGCGCGTTTTCCCCCGAGCGCGCGATAGTCCGGCGTCTCGTCGCCGCGCACCTCGGCGAACCAGTTCGAGATCGCCGCGTCATAGGCGGCGGTGCGCGCAAACGCCTTGTGCGCCAGCCGCCGCCGCGTCTCGCTTGTCACGCCGCCATGGCTCTCGATCTCCGCCAGCAGCCCGGCATAGTCGGCCGGGTCGACGACGACCGCCACACCGGCATGGTTCTTCGCCGCCGCCCGGATCATCGCCGGCCCGCCGATGTCGATATTCTCGATCGCCTTGCGGAAATCCGCCCCGCCCGCGATCGTCTGCTCGAAGGGATAGAGGTTGACGCAGACAAGGTCGATGCGGGCGATGCCGTGCGCCGCGATCGCGTCCATGTGCGCCTCCTTCGCGCGGTCGGCGAGGATGCCGCCATGCACGCCGGGATGCAGCGTCTTGACGCGCCCGTCGAGCATTTCCGGGAATCCGGTCACGTCGGCGACGTCGCGCACCGCGATGCCGGCTTCGCCGATTGCCCGCGCCGTCCCGCCGGTGGACAGGATATCCGCACCCGCCGCGGCCAGTCGGCCGGCAAACGCCAGAAGCCCCTCCTTGTCGGACACGGAAATAAGCGCGCGGCTGATCTTGACGATGTCTTGCATGGTTCCTGGTCCCTGTTCGGTGCGTGGCGCTTGGCCTTGTTGCGCAAGCCTGTCGCCTGCCGGCACGCCAAGGTCAATGGTCGGAAGGTCTATCCTCCGGGTCGGCACCTGTATCGTAGCCAGCGGCGGCGTCCGCTTCGGTGCCCGGCATGGCTGCATCTTCAATGGCGTGCCCTTCGGGCTGCGCGCCGCGATGATCGCTGCGCACGAAGGACCAGTAGACGTCCGGGCATTGCAGGCACGATCCCGACAGCACGATCTGCTGCGTGCGCCGCGGCGCCTCCGGGCCGTTGACGTGGACGCTCTCCTCCAGCGTCAGCACGCCGCCATCGGCGAGGAACTGCCAGACCTGCCGGCCGATGTGGAGTTGCAGCCCGCCGCTCGCCGTCACGCTGCACTGCACGCCAGGGTGCAGGTGGAAGCGGATAGCGAAGCGCGCGTCCGCAGCACCTTCGCTGGATGCACTGGATGCAAAGGTGTCCGCGCCGTCGAGCCGCGTGCCATCCTCGGCAAGCACGATGCTGCGCCCGTGCACGATCCCGAATCGCCCCGCGTATCCGTCGTGGCTGGCGCGCGTTTCCTGGTAGTCCCTGCCGTCCGCGCGCTCAGCGCCGACGTGGTGCGGCCCGTCCACGATCGCCGCGCCGAAGCGTTCTACGATCCACGGCCGAGAGGCGAAATGCGCCGACGAGGTGTCGTTGAGTGTCGCCGTGGAATGCGCCGCGGTCGCCCGGCAGACCTCCGCCCAGCGCGATCCCAGCCGGTGCGTCGCGCCGCAATTGACAATGATCGGTCCGGCATTGCTTGAAAACTCGAATGCCAGCGTGCCGGCATGCGCGTGTCCGCTCAACTCCGCCGGCGGCGGCAGGCCCGTATCCATCACCACGGTCGCGCCCAGCCCGATCAGCCGCTGGTAACCCGAGTGCGGCGCGCTGCGCAGCGGCTCGCCACGCGAATCGTCATATGCCAGCAGCGTCGCCAGGTCGGCGGTCGAGCTTGCGCCGGTGCCGTTGAAGCGCGCCAGCATGCCGTCGCGATGCCGGAAGAAACGGACCATCGGCATCATCCGCTCGATCGCGTTCATCAGCCGCAGCGGCGGATCGACGGAACTGGCGAGATAGGTCTGGCGCAGCGGAATGAGATCGAGAAGGATTTCCGCCACCATCGAGGGATCGCGGCTGACATGGCCGCCGTCGCGGTAGACCTGCCGGTCGATCTCCGCGCCCAGCCTGCGGCCCGCACGCTCGCGCCAGACCGGTTTCGACGACATGCACAGGCTCGCCATGGCACAGGCGATCGCGGCGAGAAGCCGCGGCTGGCCGGCAGGCCCTCCGGCGCCCGCCTGCTTCAGGAACATGACCTGGTGAGCAAGGCTGCGCAGGAACCGCGCATGGAACGCGTCGTCGGCGCCATCGAGCACCATCGGCGCCTGGCTGAGCCAGGAGATGACACGCCGCGCCGTCGTTTCCACACCCCAGGCCAGCGGATCGGCATATTGCCCGCCGTCGAGCCAGTCGGCGACCAGGCTGCGCGCCTTGGCGGCGGCAACATCGCTGCCCGCCGCCCGCAGGTGCCGCAGCCAGGAGAAGCCATGCAGCGCGCTGCGCCAGTCGGCCGGCGTATCTGGCATGTCGAAGGGCCTCTCGCCACCCACCGAGGTGACGACATGGCCGTCGAGCGGGTAGCGTCCGGCGTAGAACTCGCCGGCGATCGCCGGATCGGCGGCCCGGATGTCCGGCGGCGCGATCCGCAGCGGTGCTGCACCGCGCCCCGCCGCAAGCGAAACGGGCCTGCTGCGCAGGACGCGCGCCCGCGCCCGCCACAGGTCATGGCGCAGCGCTGCCCCCAGCAGCGCCGCGGTCCTGCCGACGGCAACCTTGCCCGCACTCCTGCTGCGTCCAATGCCGGACATGTCCCGTCCGAGCCTCCGATCGGTATCCAGCGACCGCGAATCGCCACACCAGCCTAGCCCTGCCGATATCAGCAGCGAATGAGCCGGGCTGCAAAAAAGCCGTCCATGCCGGGATGTTCCACACCATTGCTGCCGATGAAGGCCATGTCGGGGCGCGTGCGCAGGTAGCCGTCCGGCGTGACCGCCCCGGCCAGGCCCGGCAGTTCCGCGCTCCCGATCGCCTCGACGCGCAACGGCGCGCCGGCATCGAGCGCGGCCGCAACCGCCCCCTCGCCCTCCTCGCGCTCCAGCGAGCAGGTTGCATAGACCAGCCTGCCGCCCGGTTTCAGCAGGTCGGCTGCGCGCCCGATCAGCGCCGACTGCACCGCCTGCATCGCCTTGAAGTCGCCGTCCCTGCGCAGCCAGGGAATATCGGGGTGCCGGCGGATCGTGCCGGTGGCCGAACACGGCGCGTCGAGCAGCACGGCGTCAAAGCTCTTGCCCGACTGCCATTTCGCAATGTCGGCAACGACGGTTGTGGCATCAAGCTTCAGGCGTGCGAGGTTCTCCGCAAGCCGCGCCATTCGCGTCCGCGACCGGTCGACCGCGGTGACCCGCGCGCCCGCCCGGGCAAGCTGCGCGGTCTTGCCGCCGGGAGCCGCCGCGAGATCGGCAACGTCGAGGCCGGCCACGTCGCCGAGCAGGCGGGCGGGCAGTGCCGCAGCTGCGTCCTGCACCCACCACGCGCCGGCGTCATACCCCTCTAGCCGTTCGATGCTGCCGTGCGGATCGGCGATGCGCACGCTTCCGGTTGGCAGCACGATACCGCCAAGGCGCTGCGCCCAGCCATCCGCATCCGACTTGACCGTCAGGTCTAGCGGCGGCGTCCGCGCATGGGCTGCCGCGATGTTCCGCGCCACCTCGGCCCCGTATTGGCGCTGCCAGCGCGCATGCAGCCAGGCCGGAGTGTTCAGTTCAAGTGCGTCCAGCCCTTCCGCCGCTGCTTCCCGGTCCGCGGCAATCGCCCGCAGCACCGCGTTGACCAGTGCGCGGAAATGCCGCGCGTTACGGTCGCCAGCCGCATCGCGAACGGCGAGGTCGACGGCGGCATGCGCGGGTGTATCGAGAAAATAGATCTGCGCGGCGGCGACCAGCAGGATCGCCTCCGTCGCCCCGGCACGGCGCGGCAGCGCCTTGTCGAGGCGCCGCGCCAGGACGGCGCGCAGGAACCCGAGCTGGCGAAGGCTCGTCTGGCACAGCATCGTGACAAGTGCGCGGTCGCGCGCATTGAGATGCCGGAACACGCCGTGCGCGCGGTCACCCTCCAGCGTTTCGTGGAGCGGCTTGCCCTGTCGCAGCACCCCATCGACCACCTGCGCGGCGATCTGGCGCGCGGCAAGGCCCGGCGTCTGCCGGGTCGGCGGCTTGCGGCGTTCTGACGGACCTTGGTTCATCGGGAGCCTTGCGGGGAGACGGATGGAGCCGCGGCTATCGCACGGCGCGCCGCAACCGATCCCATCTGCACGCCAAGGTCAATCCCGCGCCGTGGCGCTTGCCTGCGTCAGCCCCATGGGCCAGCGCCCGGACGCGGCCCCGGTCGGCCCCACGGTCCACTCGCCGCGCCGCCGGAACTGGCGGCTCCGCGCCCGCCCATCTCGCGCGCCAGTGTCTCCAGCGCCGCGATCCGGTTGCCGGTGTCGGGGTGGGTGGAAAACAGGTTGTCCATGCGCTGGCCGGAAAGCGGATTGATGATGAACATGTGCGCGGTCGCGGGATTGCGCTCGGCGGCCATGTTGGGCACGCGGTGCGCCGCCCCGGCGATCTTCTCGAGTGCTGCGGCGAGCGCCATCGGGTTGCCGCTGATCTGCGCGCCCATGCGGTCGGCGGCATACTCGCGCGTGCGGCTGATCGCCATCTGCACCAGCGCCGCACCCAGCGGGGCGAGGATCATGATGGCGATGGTGCCGACGATGCCGACGCCGCCGTTGTTGGAATTGCGGTTGCCGCCGAAGAACATGGCGAAGTTGGCAAGCATCGAGATCGCGCCGGCGATCGTCGCTGTGATCGTCATGATCAGCGTGTCGCGGTTCTTGATGTGCGCAAGCTCGTGCGCCATCACCCCGGCGAGTTCCTCGCGCGACAGCGTGTGCAGGATGCCGGTCGTCGCGGCCACCGCGGCGTGTTCGGGATCGCGGCCCGTCGCGAAGGCGTTCGGCTGCGGATTGTCGATGACGTAGACCTTCGGCATCGGCAGCCCGGCATTGCGCGCAAGCTCGCCAACCATGTGATGCAGCTCCGGCGCGGTGCGCGCATCGACCTCGCGCGCGCCATACATCCGCAGGACCATCTTGTCGGAATTCCAGTAGCTGAAGGCATTCATCGCCAGCGCCACGACGAAGGCGATAACCATGCCCTGCTGGCCGCCCAGCGCCGCGCCGATCGCCATGAAAAGCCCTGTCAGCGCCGCGAGCAGCATGCCGGTCTTCAGGTAGTTCATGTCTCGTTGCTCCACTTCGGCCGCGCGTATCGCGGCAGCCGGGTTTGCGAAAGGAATTGCGCCCTATATGGTGGCCATCCCGCAGCGCACCAAGGGCATTGAAGTGACCCGCGCAGACGACGCAACCACGACCGAGGACTTCCGCCGCCAGCGCATTGCCGAAGCGGCGCAGCGCGCACGCGCCGAGGCCGAGGCGAGGCGTGCTGCGGCGGATGCCGGGAACCCGCCGCGCCCGCGTGAAATCAACGGCCGCGATGGGCCCGAGCCGGTGCGCTACGGCGACTGGGAAGTCGGCGGACTGGCAACGGATTTCTGAGCGGCCGCCACCGGCCGGCCCTGCATTCGCGAGAAAGATAATTGCGCGGGGCGCGTTAACGCGATGGTCATGGAGATGACCGAACCGTAAACGCAAACATTCGAACATTGCAGAGAATGCGCATTGCGGCTCGCTGTAGGAATGCAGTTACGCACTGCTAACGCACTTCAAGCATGCCCTTGGACATTTGCGGCCTGCGGACACACCTTCCTCTTGGCCGTGCTTGCGGGGCACTGGCGTTGCCATTGGGCAACCTGCATCCCGCCATGGCCGGAAGGAGACCTGCCATGCTGCGGAATCGATTTTTCGGAACATTGCGTCGGTTGCTGCGCGATACCAGCGGCGCCGTCGCCATTCTTTTCGCCATGCTGGTGCCGGCCCTGTTGATCGTCGTCGGGATCGGCATCGACTACGGTCGTGCCTCCAGCGCGCGCTCCACGGTCGCATCGGTTCTCGATGCCGCGCTGCTGAGCGCAGGCCGTGAACTCTCGGTCGGCACCCTCGCAGAAGCCGACGTGCAGTCGCGCGTCAGCAGCGTGTTCGGCGAACTGCTTGCCGAAACCTCCATCAGCGGCGCCACGATCCAGGCCGTCACAGCGACGCTCGACAAGACCAACGGCCGCGTCCAGGGCAATGTGACGGGCATCTCGGACACATCCTTCGGCGGGCTCGTCGGCCTGTCGACCCTCGACTTCAGCGTCAACGCCTCGGTCAACTACAACACGCTGACCGTCGAGCTCTCCATGGTGCTCGACGTGACGGGTTCCATGGGCGGGCAGAAGATCGCCGACCTGAAATCCGCCGCCAAGGGCGTCGTCCAAATCCTGTTGCCCGAGGACGGATCGACCAGCGACAAGGTCCGCATGGCGCTCGCCCCCTACAACCATTCCGTCAACGTCGGTGCCTTCGCTGCCAGCATCACCGGCGATGCGGCCAAGCAGTGCGTCGTGGAGCGCGATGGCCTCGGCGATTTCGACGACACGCCGCCCAAGCTTGCCCCGTTCCAGACGACGGTGGCCTGCCCGGCGGTGACCATCGCGCCGCTGACCTCGAACCGCACGGCGCTGATCGGCGGCATCGACAGCTACACCGCTGGCGGGTCCACTGCCGGTCACCTCGGCATCGCCTGGGGCTGGTACCTGCTGTCGCCGCGCTGGAACGATGTCTGGCCGTCAACCGCCAAGCCCGCCGCCTACGGCACCAAGGACCTGATCAAGGTCATGATCCTGATGACCGACGGCCAGTTCAACACCTGGTACGTCAACGGCAACGGCGCTTCGGGCGCGCAGGCCAAGAAAGTCTGCAAGGAGGCCAAGGACAAGGGCGTCATCATCTATTCCGTCGCCTTCCAGGCCCCTGCATCGGCCCAGAACCTGCTGAAGAAGTGCGCGACCTCCGAAACGCAGCATTACTTCAACGCCACGACGGGCGAAGCGCTGAAGAATGCCTTCGAGGCGATCGCCATCGAGATCCGCAACCTGCGCCTATCCTCCTGAGCAGGCGCGGAAAACGCGGAGAAAGGGGCGGCCCCGTCAGGCCGCCCTTTTCGTTTTGCGGGGATGCTGTAGCCTGCCGGACATCCCGCTCCATATCCCACGGCGCAAGGAGGCAACCGCCATGAAACCCGATCGCTCGACCGGGATGTTCCAGAGCCTGTTGACCGGTCTGGTCGCGCTCGCAATCGCGTTCGCGGCGCTGCCCGTCCGCGCCGACGTCATGCCGATCATCACCGGCAATGAGCGCTTCCATCCGGTCCATGCGCGCAACGGCATGGTCGCCAGCCAGGAGGCGGCCGCCAGCCAGATCGGCCTCTCCATCCTCGAGCGCAGCGGCAACGCAGTCGATGCGGCGGTCGCGACCGCCTTTGCGCTCGCCGTCACCCTGCCGCGCGCCGGCAACCTGGGCGGCGGCGGCTTCATGCTCGTGCATCTCGCCGAAAGCGGGGAAACCGTTGCCATCGACTACCGCGAGACAGCGCCGGCGGCAGCAACGCGCGACATGTTCCTCGCCCCGGACGGCAAGGCCGACCCGAAGCTGTCGCGAGATAGCGGGCTTGGCGTCGGCGTCCCGGGTACCGTGGCCGGCCTCGCACTCGCCCACGCACGCTACGGCTCGGGCAAGTTCAGCCTCGCGGACCTGATTGCGCCCGCCGCGGCGCTCGCTGGGACCGGGATAACCGTCAGCGACGACCTTGCCATGTCGTTGGCCTCTGCAGCCGAGCGGCTGACGCGTTTCAATTCGACGCGAACGATCTTCTACACCGCCGACGGCGAACCGCCGCAGCCCGGCAGTCGGCTGGTGCAGAAGGATTTGGGTCTGACGTTGCGCGCCATCGCGACGGGTGGTCCGGAAGCGTTCTACACTGGCGAAATTGCCGAACGCATCGCCGCGTCGGTGCGCGATGCCGGCGGCGTCATGACCGTGGATGATCTCGCAGGCTACAAGCCGAAGCTGCGCGAGCCGGTGCGCGGCACCTACCGCGGCCACGAGATCGTTTCCATGCCGCCGCCCAGTTCCGGCGGCATCCACATCCTGCAGATCCTGAAGATGCTGGAAGGCTTCGACCTCGCCGGCGCCGGTGCCGGCTCGGCGCTGCACTACCATCTGCTGGCCGAGGCCATGCGCCGCGCCTATGCCGACCGGGCGACGTACCTCGGCGACCCCGACCACGTCGCGGTGCCCGTCGAGGCGTTGCTCGACGATGAATACCTGAAGGCGCGCGCCACAGGGATCGATCCGCGAACCGCGACGCCTTCCAGCGATATCTCCGCCGGCACGCTGCCCCGCGACGAGAGCGAGCAGACGACCCACTTCTCGGTGGTGGACAGGTTCGGCAACGCCGTCGCCAACACCTATACGCTGAACTTTTCCTACGGGCTCGGCCAGGTGGCGCAGGGCACCGGCGTCCTGCTCAACAACGAGCTCGACGATTTCGCCGCCGCCCCCGGCGTGCCCAACGCCTACGGCCTGATCGGCGGCGAGGCGAACGCGCCCGCGCCAGCCAAGCGCCCGCTGTCGTCGATGAGCCCGACCTTCGTCTTCACCGGTGGCAAGCTCAGGCTCGTCACCGGAACACCCGGCGGCAGCCGCATCATTTCGATGGTCGCCCAGGTGGTTTCCGATATGGTCGACTTCGGCATGAACCCGGCCGAGGCCGTCGCGTTCCCGCGCATGCACCACCAGTGGTACCCGGACATCCTGTGGCTGGAGAAGGGCGTCAGTCCCGACACCGCGCGCCTGCTCGAACGCATGGGGCACACGGTCAAGACCAGCCGCGCGGCCGGCTCCGTGCAATCGATCATGATCATCGACGAGGGGCTTCTGGCCGGCGCATCGGACCCGCGACGCCCCGGCGCCGGGGTCGCTGCATACTAGAACGGCGCCCGCGAGGGGCGCCGTTGCCTGTTTCTTGCCGGATATGCCGCGTTCAGCGCGTCACGATGACCGGCGTACCGACGCGCGCCCGCGAATACAGGTCCAGCACATCCTGATTGTACATCCGGATGCACCCCAGCGAGACCGCGCCGCCGATCGAGCGGGGATTGTTGGTGCCGTGGATGGCGTACTGCCCATGCGCCAGCGCCAAGGCGCGCACGCCAAGCGGGTTGCGCGGCCCCGGCGGCACCACGCGGCGCTGCTTGTCATAGGGGTGGATCCAAGCTGGGTTGACCACCTTGCGCGCCACACGCGTGCGGCCAGACCACTGACGGCCCGCCTTGCCGACGCCAACCGGGTAGCTGATCGCGGTTCCGCGGCCCGTCACGTAGTAGAGCCGGCGCTGGCTGGTGCGCACCACGATGGTGCCCGGCGAGTACTGCGTGGAAATCTTTACCGTGCTGCGCGCTTCGGCCGGCGCCGGAGCCAACAGGGTTGCGCCGACGAACAGCGCTGTGATTACGGTCAGATAGCGGATGAAACGAACCATGTCCGATGCTGCCTCGCGTAGTCTGGGGACGAGCGCCGCGCCAGAGCCAACGATTCTCTGCGCCGCACCTCGCGGTTATGAACGATTTTCCGCCGTTCGGGCAAGCCGAAGTTGCCAGGGCAATCGTGAACTCCGGGTTCACGCGCGGCGAAATCGCGTCATTTCCCGCCAACTGTTGCGCTGCGACTGCACCGACGGGGAGGACCCCACGGATGCGGTGCATCCACATGCATGCCATCCCGCGGCAGGTGCACCCCGGAGCCGATGCCGTGAGCCTGTTCCAGGTGCTCAAGTCCGCTCAACTTGAGCAGACCACGCTCTAGCCGCCGAGTTGGATCTTGCAGCTAGCCTTCAGCGGCGCCCAGTTGGAGACAATGCCGCCGGAATTGGAAACGAGGATGCGGTATTCGGCGGCGATGGCGTTCTGTATCTCGAAGGTGTTCGTGAAACTCGCCACGTAGCCGGCTGGCCCCTTGATCGCCTGGATCGTCTGCGGCGCGCCGACCTGGCCGCCCTTGCGCACGATCATGTAGGTGACCGGACCCGCCTTGTTGGTGAAGATCCAGCCGGACATCCTTGCGTTTGCCGGACATACGTTGACCCCGGGCGACTTGATCGCGAGCTGCGCCTTCTCGACCTTGAACGGCACATCCTGCGGCGCCGCCACGTCCTGTCCGGCAAGAGCGGTGCTGACTGTTGCAAGCGAGATGAGCGCCGCGGCGATCAGTTTCGTGGATGACATCGTTGCCTCCTCGGGGCTGTCATTGATGTCATCTTGTGTCACCGCGCCTGAATGCAAGCGGAACCGGCCATTCATCAGGCGTTCAAGAAAAAAGCCCCGCAGTCGTCCCGCGGGGCTTCCCGATATCCTCCCGGATTTCTCTTCCGGACTGCGGTCAGCCCTTCTTGTTCTGCCGGTTGTCGATGAGATCGGTGACGACGCCCGGGTCGGCGAGCGTCGATGTGTCGCCGAGCGCACCGAAATCGTCCTCGGCGATCTTGCGCAGGATGCGGCGCATGATCTTGCCCGAGCGGGTCTTGGGCAGGCCCGGCGCCCACTGGATCTTGTCGGGCGAAGCGATCGGGCCGATGTCCTTGCGCACCCAGGCGACGAGTTCCTTCTTCAACTCGTCGCTCGGCTCGACGCCCGCCATCAGGGTCACGTAGCAGTAGATGCCCTGCCCCTTGATGTCGTGCGGATAGCCGACCACGGCGGCTTCCGACACCGCCTCGTGGGCGACCAGCGAGGACTCCACCTCCGCGGTGCCCATGCGGTGGCCGGAGACGTTGATGACGTCGTCGACGCGGCCGGTGATCCAGTAGTAGCCGTCCTCGTCGCGGCGGCAGCCGTCGCCGGTGAAATACTTGCCCTTGTAGGTCGAGAAGTAGGTCTGCACGAAGCGCTCGTGGTCGCCGTAGACGGTGCGCATCATGCCGGGCCAGGCATCGGTGATGCACAGGTTGCCTTCCGTCGCCCCCTCGAGCGGCTTGCCTTCGTTGTCGACGAGCTGCGGCTGCACGCCGAAGAACGGCCGCGTCGCCGAGCCGGGCTTCAGTGCGGTTGCGCCCGGCAGCGGCGTGATCATGATGCCGCCGGTCTCGGTCTGCCACCAGGTATCGACGATCGGGCAGCGGTGGTCGCCGACGACGCGGTGGTACCATTCCCAGGCTTCCGGGTTGATCGGCTCGCCGACCGAACCGAGCAGCCGCAGCGACTTGCGCGAGGTTTTCTTCACCGGCTCCTCGCCGGCCTGCATCAGCGCGCGGATCGCGGTGGGCGCGGTGTAGAAGATGTTGACCTGATGCTTGTCGCAGACCTCCCAGAACCGCGACATCGACGGGTAGTTGGGCACGCCCTCGAACATCAGCGTGGTGGCACCGTTGGCCAGCGGTCCGTAGACGATGTAGCTGTGGCCGGTGACCCAGCCGACGTCGGCGGTGCACCAGTAGATATCGCCGTCGTGGTAGTCGAAGACGTACTGGTGCGTCATCGACGCCCACACGCCATAGCCGCCGGTGGTGTGCAGCACGCCCTTCGGCTTGCCGGTCGAGCCCGAGGTGTAGAGGATGAACAGCGGATCCTCGGCGTTCATTTCCACTGCCGGGCAATCGGCCGAGGCGGCGGCCATCGCCTCCTCGTACCATACATCGCGCCCCGCCTGCATGTTGACGTCGCCGCCGGTGCGCTTGACGACGATCACCTTGTCCACGCGCCCGCCATCCTTCTCGGCGATCTTGATGGCCGCATCGGTGTTTGCCTTCAGCGGGATTTTGCGGCCGCCGCGGATGCCTTCATCGGAGGTAATGATGAAATTGGAATCGCAGTCGTGGATGCGCCCCGCCAGCGCATCCGGCGAAAAGCCGCCGAAGACGATCGAATGCACCGCGCCGATGCGCGCGCACGCAAGCATCGCGTAGGCTGCTTCCGGGATCATCGGCATGTAGATGGTGACGCGGTCGCCCTTCTTGACGCCATTCGCCTTGAACACGTTGGCCAGCTTGCAGACCTGCTCGTGCAACTGGCGATAGGTGATCTTCGCGTCGTCCTTCGGATCGTCGCCTTCCCAGATGATCGCCACCTGGTCGCCGCGCTTTGCGAGGTGCCGGTCGGTGCAATTGGCGGCGAGGTTCAGCGTCCCGTCCTCGAACCATTTGATCGAGACGTCGGGGTAGCCGAACGTGGCGTTCTTGATCTTCGTGTACGGCTTGATCCAGTCGAGACGCTGCCCGTGTTCGCGCCAGAAGGCTTCCGGATCGTCGACCGAGGCCTTGTACATCTCCAGGTACTTGGCGTTGTCGGCCCAGGCCCGCTTCGCCCAATCGTCCGAAACCGGATAAACGTGATGTTCCATGGTGTTACCTCCCCACGCCAAGCAAGGCGATTTTCATTGTCGGCTGCGGCGGATACCCAGGACCGGAAACGTGACCGGCGGATGACGCGAAACAGCCAATAGCCCCCCTCCCGCGCCGCTTTGCGCTGCGCATTCGGGAAAATCCAGGCCGATTATGCGCGACAGGCCACCCGCCGGGCAACGGGCAGAGGGTTACGACTTTGGCGGTAGACTGACGCTGCGGCACGAACTGCCCTAGGCGCTGAAGGCCCCGATCACCAGCCCCATCACGACCAGCACGGCCAGCCAGTGGCCGGCATCGATCAGCGGCAGCGCCACGGGGGTATTCTGGTAGGCGTTGTTGACCGAGACCGTGGTCGCCACGAACCCCGCCCACACGAGCAGGCCCGAAACCGCGCCGTTGAAGACATTGGCCGTGCCGATATGCCCGATCAGACCGGCGAGGATGAAGGCCATCAGGATTTCCGCGGCGAATGCAACGATGAAGGGAAATGCCGTCGGCTTCATGTCCTCCGGCACCTTGCCGAGCGCCGCCGCCCAGCGCCTGCCGAAAAGACCGTACCACACTGCACCGGTCGCGAAACCGGCCGCGGCCGCGACCAGGACCGCAAGATAATTCATCCCGGAAAATGCCATCACAAACCCCGGTCTCACCCCCGACGCGCGATCTTACCAGCACCTCGCCGGTACCAGTAGACCGATTTTGAGCGCTTATGCAAAATCCTTGTGGCGGAACTCGTATACCGCGCTGCGCCGCACCTCGGCGTCTTCCAGCGCCCGCGTGACCGGCACCTCGTAGACCGCGAGTTCATGCAGCACCCCGTCGCGCGGCAGGTAGGCGCGCGAGGGATCGCCGACGAAGACACCATGCCCCCGTGCGCAAAGCCGCTCCGCAAGGTTCCGCATGCCGCGCGCCAGCGCCGGTTCGTAGAACAGGTCGCCAAGCAGCACGACCGTGGGCCCCGCGCCAAGGATCGTCGCAAACGGACTTGCCGGATCGAACGGGCTGCGCGCCAGCACGTCCTCGCCGCAGACAGTGATTGCCGCGCCATTGACCGCAGCGTTCAGGCTCGCTGCACGCTGCGCGAACGCGTCGGTATCGCAGGCGTGTACACGCCGCGCTCCAGCCCGCGCCGCGGCAATCGCGGCAAGGCCGCTTCCGGTGCCGACGTCGATGACCTCGCGTCCGCGCACGACACCGGGATTGTCCAGCAGGTAGCGCGCCAGCGCCTGGCCGCCTGCCCACGCGAAGGCCCAGAACGGCGGCGGCAGGCCGAGCGTCGCCAGTTCCTCCTCGGTGCGCTGCCACAGGCCGAAGGCTTCGCTGGCAAGCCGGAGCCGGATTTCGGGAACGTGCGGCGGCACGCTGATGGCGGTATTGGCGAGGATGAACGCGTCCATGCGGCCTGCATCGCGGCCAACCGGATGCAGAAGCTCCGCGGGTTCGCTCGCGCTCAATCCGCCTCCAGCCCGCCCATGCGGCAGACGATCTTCCATTCCGCCTCGGTCACCGGCTGCACCGAGAGCCGCATCGAGGTGACCAGCGACATCTCCTGCAATTCGGGCGTCGCCTTGATCTCCTTCAGCGAGACCGGCCGCGGCATGTCGCGCACCGCCCGGATGTCGACGCATTCCCAGCGCGGGTCATCGGTCGTCGAATCGGGATGCGCCTCGCGGCAAACCTCGACGATCCCGACGATCTCCAGCCCCTCGTTGGAATGGTAGAAGAAGCCGCGGTCGCCGAGCTTCATGGCGCGCATGTTGTTGCGCGCCAGGTAGTTGCGCACGCCGTCCCATTGCTCACCCGCCTTGCCCCTGGCCTTCTGCATCTCCCAGGACCATTTGAAGGGTTCGGACTTGAACAACCAGTAGTTCATCGGGCACATGCTCCATCGACCAGCCGGACGCCGGAGAAGCTAGTGGCAGGACCGGGCAATCTCAACCATGTTGCGGCCAGCGGGAACGAACCGGCCCGCCGGTCACGGCAAACAGGATCGCGCGATGCGTTTTCCCGACATCACCTCGCCTGCCTGGCGGCGCAAGAAGTTCGGCAAGCTCGCCTACTATGGCGCCGGCATCGCGCGCGATCTGGCGCCCGGTTTTCTGCTGCGCGCGCGCCTGGAGCCCATCCTGCGCAGGCTCGAGGCGCAAGGCATCCCCGAACACATCCGGTCCCGCGTCGACTACTATAACAAGTTCAGCGGGCCGATCGGCCTGGAAGGCGCCCGCAAGGTCCGCGCCATGCCGCTGGACAAGACCTACTATTATTACGATTTCCGCAAGATCTCCAAATACTTCGGGGACGACATCCTGGCCAGCTGGCTGTTCGGCGACATCCACTGGATACCCGATGTGCCGACACTGGTGAAAAGCCGCCCGCTCGGCGACAACACCAATTCCATCATCATGAAACTGGAGAGTTTCCGCCACTTCCAGTGGCCGGTAGATCCCGTCGCCTTCGAGGATAAGCAGCCGCGCGCGGTCTGGCGCGGCGACTTCAATAACCCCCTGCGCCGCACCCTCGTCGAGCGGTTCAACGGTGACCCTCGCCACGACATCGGCCACAACACGCGCAAGCCAGACCCGATTCCCGCCAAGCCCTTCGTGTCGATGCGCGAACAGTTCGGGTTCCGTTACATTCTCTCCGTCGAGGGCGTCGATGTCGCCACCAACCTCAAGTGGGTGATGTCGTCGAACTCGCTGTGCCTGATGCCGCGGCCGACCATCGAGACCTGGTACATGGAGGGCACGCTGCAGGCTGGCGTGCACTACGTCGAACTGCGCGACGACTTCGCGGATCTCGACGACAAGATCGCCTACTACGAAGCACACCCGGCGGAGGCGAAGGCGATCGTTGCCGCCGCCAATGCCTACACCCTGCCCTTCCGCAACGAGGCCGACGAACTGATCATTTCATTGCTGGTGATGCAGAAATACCTCGAACTGACCGGCCAGGTGGAGCCGCGCTTCTTCGCGCGTTGATGCGTTCGTGGCCCGCCCTCGCCGACCCTCAGGCGGCCGGCGCACCGACCACCCACTTCCACGGCGTCAGCGTGACCGACGCGAACAGACCGGCGAGCGCGTAAGGATCCCGGTCGAGGATAGCGCTTGCCGCCGCCGCGTCATCTGCCTCCACCACCAGCAGGCTTCCCTTCGGTGTCTCGCCATCGTCCATCAGCAGCGGCCCGCCAATCGGGATGCAATGCGCGTGCGCCTTGAGGAAGTCGAGGTGGCTGGGGCGTGTCTGCATGCGGATCTGCAGGCTGTCGGGCTTGTCGAGGCAAACGGCGGCGAAAAGCATCGGGTCGTCCTTTGCGGGTCCTTGGTTGAGTGCCATTGTGGCGCTCGCGGCATTGTTCGCCGCGATTGCCGCCGCGATCAACACCGCTGTGCGCACGATCCTCAGCCGGACTCCGCCCTGAACGGGCGTGCCAGCAGGTTTCGGATCGCATCGTCGATCGTCGATCGCCCGCCGATCACGTCGTCGACCGCTTGCGAAATCGGCATCTCGATGCCCTTTTCCCCGGCCAGTTCGACAAGAGCCGAAGCTGTCCACACCCCCTCGCTGACCGCCGTCGCCGCCGCCATGGCCTGCTCGACGCTCTTGCCCGTGCCCAGCGCATGGCCAAAGGCCATGTTGCGCGACTGCAGGCTGCCGCAGGTCAGGATGAGGTCGCCGAGGCCGGAAAGACCCGACAGGGTCTCCGCCCTCGCGCCCATCGCCAGCCCCAGCCGCGCCAGTTCGGCGAAGCCGCGCGTCGTCAATGCCGCGCTGGCGCTGGCGCCCAGCCCCTTGCCGGCAACGATGCCGGCTGCAATCGCCAGGACGTTCTTGGCCGCGCCGCCGATCTCCGTGCCGGTGACATCGTCCGTATAGTAGGGGCGGAACGTCATCGAACCGATTGTCTCCGCGATCGAACGGCCAAGGTCGCCATCGCTGCACGCAAGCGTCACCGCGGTCGGCAGGCCGCGCGCGACATCGACCGCGAAACTCGGCCCGGAGAGGACGGCGATACGCGCCTGCTGCAGCGCCTCGCCCACCACGGCGCTCATCGCCATCCGCGATCCGCGCTCGATACCCTTGGCACAGATGACGACGGCGATGTCCGCAGCCAAGACAGGGGCGAAGATGGCGCACACGCTGCGGACCTGTTGCGCAGGCACTGCCAGCAGCACCATGTCGCAAGCAGCGAGGTCCGCTGGCTCCGCGCTCGCCACGATATCCGGGTGCAGCGCGATCGCCGGCAGCCGCGCGGCGTTGCGGTGGGTACGGTTGATGGACGCGACAACGTCCCGGTCACGTCCCCAGATCCGCACGCGCGCCCCGGCACGCCGCGCCGCGACCGCCAGCGCCGTGCCCCACGCCCCCGCGCCGATGACGCCGACGCTATTCATGCCGCCGCCCTTCCCGGTGGCTCGAGTTCGCCGAGCGGCCAGCGCGCACGCGCCGTCGCATCCATGTCGCCACGTCCGATGTCGCCGTCAGCCATGGCCAGCCGTTCGGCGCCCGCCCAGGCGATCATCGCCGCGTTGTCGCCGCACAGCGCCAGCGGCGGCACCACGAGCGGCAGGCCGAAGTCGTCCGCGACCGCCCGCAACGTCACCGCGACCGCGCGGTTGGCGGCCACGCCTCCGGCCGCGACCAGTGCGGTGAACGGCGTTCCGCCGTTCATTTCCAGCGCATGGCGCGTGCGGTCGGCCAGGCAATCCACTGCCGCGGCCTGGAAACTGGCCGCAAGATCGTCAACATCGCTCTCCACCAGCGGGCTTGCCGCCTGCGCCGCCATCCGCACCGCTGTCTTCAGTCCGGCGAAGGAAAAATCCGCACCGGCGCGCCCGAACAACGGCCGCGGCAGGTCGAACCGCCCGGCATTACCCTTTGCCGCGCGCCGTTCCACCTCGGGACCGCCGGGATAGCCGAGCCCGAGCAGCTTCGCCGTCTTGTCGAAGGCTTCACCGACCGCGTCGTCGATCGTCGTCCCGATCCGCTCGTATTGCCCCACGCCGAGCACGCCGACCAGTTGCGTGTGGCCTCCGGAAACCAGCAGCAGCAGGTAGGGAAACGCGGTTGCATCGGTGAGCCGCGCGGTTAGCGCATGGCCTTCCAGATGATTGATCGCCAGGACCGGCTTGCCGGCCGCCCAGGCAAGCGCCTTGGCGCTCGTAAGCCCGACGATGACCCCACCGATCAGGCCCGGCCCCGCCGTCGCGGCGATTGCGTCGACTTCGGCGAGACAGATGCCGGCCTCATCGAGGGCAGCGGCGACGACATGGTCGAGCGCCTCGACATGGGCGCGTGCGGCAATCTCCGGCACGACGCCGCCGAAGGCGGCATGTTCGGCGATCTGCGACAGGACCACGTTCGACACGATTGTCGCGCGCCCGTCGTCGCCTCGGCAAACGACGGCGGCAGCCGTTTCGTCACAGCTTGTTTCCAGTCCCAGGATCTTCATGAATCATTAACCGTGGGGACGGCACCTCTGCAGCGCTCGCGCATTTTCCCGCGGGCGGGTTCCGTCGGGACGTCAGTCTCCTCTATAGTCGCCCGCGTCCACCAGCGCCATACTGCAAGCGAGCTTCCCCCGTGCCCCAAACTCCCTTCCTGCGTATCGGAACGCGCGGCAGCGCGCTTGCCCTGTGGCAGGCCGAACATGTCCGCGCCTGCCTCGTCGCCGCCCACGGCGTGCCCGCAGACGAGATCATCATCGACGTCATCCGCACCTCCGGCGACCGCATCGTCGACCGTCCTCTCTCCGAAATCGGCGGAAAAGGGCTTTTCACCAAGGAGATCGAGACAGCGCTGTCGAGCGGCGCCATCGACATCGCCGTCCACTCGGCCAAGGACATGCCGACCCAGTTGCCCGATGGGTTGGAACTGAGCGCATTCCTGCCGCGCGAGGACGTCCGCGACGCCTTCCTGTCGCCGCATGCCGAGCGCCTCAAGGACCTGCCGCGCGGGGCAGTGGTCGGCTCCGCCTCGCTGCGCCGGCAGGCGCTGATCCGCCGCATGCGGCCGGATATCCGCGTCATCAGTTTCCGTGGCAACGTCGGCACCCGCCTCGACAAGCTCGAGGCCGGCGAGGTGGACGCCACGCTTCTCGCCTTCGCCGGCCTAAAGCGGCTGGGGCTTGCGGATCGCGCCCGCGACCTGATGAGCGAGGTGCTGTTTCCCCCGGCGCTCGGCCAGGGATGCGTCTGCGTCGAATCGCGCATAGGTGACGCACGCGTCGCCGCCCTGCTGGCGCCGATCGACGACGCCGCCGCGCGCGCCGAGCTGACCGCCGAACGCGCGCTGCTGTCGCTCCTCGACGGTTCCTGCCGCACGCCGATCGCCGGTCTCGCGCGCGTTCGCGACGATCGTATCTGCCTGCATGGCCTTGTCGCCATGCCCGACGGCAGCAAGGCCGTCGAAGCCAATCTCGACGGCGAGATCGGCAAGGCGGCCGAGCTTGGCCGCGAGGTCGGCAGGACCATCCTCGACGAGGCAGGCCCGCAGTTCATGGCGGCGGTCCGCACGGCCACGTGAGCGTGCCGCCATGCGCATCGTGGTGACGCGTCCGCTGCCCGGGGCACAACGCACCGCAAACCGCCTCGCCGCGGCGGGCCACGACGTGCTTCTCGCGCCGATGATCGAGGTGCGCATGCTCTCGCCTGCGCTGCCGGCAGCGGATTTCCAGGCCCTTCTACTGACCAGCGCCAACGCCGCGCACGCCGCAGGCCTCCTGTGCAAGAGCCGCGGGACAGAAAACTCCGCCGCGCACGCGGTTTTCGCCGTCGGCGAGCGGACGGCAGAAGCGGCGCGCGAAGCCGGCTTTACCGACATTCATGTGCCTTCGACGCCCGGCGGGGCCGATGTACTCGCCGCCTTCGTCGCCCGGCACGTCAAGCCCGGCGGCGGCGCCTTGCTCTATGTCAGCGGCCGCGACACCACCGGCGATCTCGACGCACAGCTGGAGCGCCGCGGCTACACGGTAAACCGGGTCATCGGCTATGCCGCCGAGCAGGCGACGCGGTTTCCCGAAGCGGTTGCCGAAAGCCTTGCGCAAGACCGGGTCGACGCGGTGCTTTTTTACTCCGCCCGCACCGCCCAGGCCTTCTTCAGGGCCGCGTCCGACCAGACCGCTGCGCTGGCGCGCGCTAAAACCCGTTTCCTTTGTCTTTCGCCCGCCATCGCCGCTATGCTACCCGACGAAATTCCCGCCGAGCGCGTCCTCGTCGCAGAATCGCCGGACGAATCGGCTCTTCTTGCCTGTATCGAGCGCATCCGCTGCCAGGGCAGCGGATGCACGGGCGACAACAATCGAGCGGATGCGGACGCACGCCGCCCATCCGGACAACGAGGACAAGATGGCTGATGCAAAGCCCGGCAGCCGCCGGACCAACAAGCCGGTCAAGCCGCCGACGATCGACCTGAAGGCCGAGGAGGTGAAGGCGACCTCCGCGACAACGCCGCCGGACGCCGCTGGCGCGGCCGCGGATGCCGGTGCTGAAAAAGACACGCCCGCTCGGGCGGCTGGTGCGGCGACGAAAACCGCGGGAGATGCCGCCTTCGGCAAGGCCGCTTCGGATGGCCCGGCTGCAGGCAGCCGCAAATCATCGTCCACGCCGCCGCCGAAGGGGCCGGAATCGAAGCCGGCCGCATCCGCGGCGAACCTGATGTCCTATGCCCGCTATCTGGGCGCCGGCGTAACCGGCGCAGTGGCGGCGCTCGCCGTCAACTTCATCGCGGGCCAGTTCGTCGCCGAACCGCAGGCGCCGGCATCTATTCCTCCCGAACTTGCCGCGCGGATCGATGCGCTGGAGACGCACTGGGCCGACACCGCCGTCGAACTCGCCCGCATCTCTGAGAAGCTCGCCCTGCCCGCTCCCGCGCCGGTGGACGTCGACGCAGCGCTGGCGCCGCTGCGCAGCGAACTCGGCGCCTCGAAGGATGCGCTCGCCCGCCTGCAGGGCGAGACAGCCGATCTCAAGACACGCCTGGAGGCCATCGCAGCCAGCGGCGTCAACGGTGCACCCGCCGAAGCGATCGCCGGTTTCGAGGCTGCGATCAAGGCCCTGCAGACCGATGTCGCGGCGCTGAAGGATGCGCAGGCCGCAGGCGTGAGCGGCCAGTGGGACGAGACGCGCATCGCGGCTCTCGAAGCCGCGCTCGCCGGGCTGAAGGGCTATGCCGAGCAGACCCGCTCGCTTGCCGGCGAAGCAGGCGCCGGCCTGTCCGCGCTGAAGGGGCAGGTCGCTGGCCTTGCCGAGCGCCTGGCGGCCGCCGGCGGCGCTGCGGGCGGCGATGCATCTGCCGCCGCGGCAACGGCACTCGCGCTCGCCGACCTGCGCGACGCCATCTCGCGCGGCGCACCGTTCGCCACCGAACTGGCGGCCTTGCGCGCGCTTGCCGGCGACATCGCGGTGCTGTCGCGGCTCGATCCCCTCGCGGACGCGGGCGTGGCGACCCAGCGCCAGCTCTCCGGCCGCTTCGAGACAATCCTCCGCGACGTACTTGCCGCCGCCCACAAGCGCGACGACGCCGGCATCGTGGCGCAACTCGTCGACGGCGTGCGCGGCATCGTCACCATCCGCCCGGTCGGAGAACTGGCTGGCGACAGCCCGGAGGCCGTCGTCGCGCGCATCGAGACCAGCCTTGCCGATGGCGACTACGCCGGCGCGCTGGCGGCGTGGAATGCATTGCCGGCGGCAGCCCGCGTCGCCGGTGGCGACTGGGGCAACATGTTGTCGCGCAAGGCCGAGGCCGACGCCATCGTGTCGCAGGTCGGCCGCGACATCGTCGCCAGCCTGAAGGGCGCGTCATGATCTTTTGCAAGACAGACATACGGACGGCCGCCGCATGATTCGCGTCCTGACATATCTCGTCGGCGTGCTGGCGCTCGGCGCCGGTCTCGCCTGGCTTGCCGACCGGCCCGGCCATGTCGTGATGACCTGGCAGGGCTACGAGATCCAGACCAGCATGATGGCGATGATGCTGGCGCTGATCGCGCTGTGCGGCTTCATCATCGCGTGCTGGACGCTCTACCGCTGGATCGTCGAGGGGCCGCGCGCCATCGGCGGTTATTTCCGGAACCGTCGCCGCGTACACGGATACGAGGCCCTGTCGCGCGGCATGATCGCGGTCGGCGCGGGCAATGCGGCGCTTGCCCTGTCGGAGGCGCGCCAGGCGCGCAAGCTGCTGGCGGGCGAGCCGCTGGTCAGTCTGCTCAGCGCCCAGTCGGCGCAGTTGTCCGGCGACATAGACGGCGCGCGCAAGGCGTTCCAGGACATGCTGGCCGCCCCCGATACCGCCCTGCTCGGCCTGCACGGTCTCTACGTGGAAGCGCAGCGGCAGGGCGACAGCGCGACCGCCGCTCGGTTCGCAGACGAGGCGGTCAGCCGCTCGCCTTCGCTTGCCTGGGCAGCCGAGGCCGCCCTTGCCGCGCGCGTCGCCGAGGGCAACTGGGACGCAGCACTCGAACGCCTGCAGAAGAACCACTCCAGCCGTCTGCTGGAGAAGGCCGGGTTCCGCCGCCTCAAGGCCGTGTTGCTGACCGCAAGGGCACAGGCGCTGGAAGACCGCGAGCCCGCCGCCGCTGCCGCCGCGGCTCAGGAAGCCGTCAAGCTCGCGCCGGACCTCGTGCCCGCCGCCGAGATCGCCGGCCGCCTGCTCGCCGCGGAGGGCCGGCTGGGCCCGGCCAGTTCGCTGATCGAAAAGGCGTGGAAGCTCGCCCCCCATCCCGGCCTCGCCGCCGTCTACGCCCACGTGCGCAGCGGCGATTCGGTGCGCGACCGCCTCAAGCGGGTGAAGGCGCTCGCCGGCAAGACGCCGGGTGACCCGGAAGCGGCGATCGCGATCGCCAACGCCGCCATCGAGGCGCTTGCCTGGGGCGACGCGCGCGATGCGCTGGCGCCGCTGCTGAAGGCTTCGCCAAGCCGCCGCGTCTGCCTGCTGATGGCCGAGATCGAGGAAGGCGAGCACGGCGATCTCGGCCGCGTGCGCGAATGGCTGGCGCGCGCCATCCGCGCCCCGAGGGACCCTGCCTGGGTTGCCGACGGCTACGTCTCCGATGCCTGGGCGCCGGCGTCTCCCGTCACCGGCCGGCTAGACGCTTTCACATGGCAAGTCCCCGACGAGGACCTCGCCCCGCCGCAGGCCGCCGTGCTGGAAGCACGCGCCGGGGCCGATGACGGCGTGGCCGAACCGCTGATGATCGACGTCAGCCAGCGCGCCGCGGCAAGCGAGCCGTCTGCGATCTCGCGCGGCGAGACCGCCGCCGCCGAACCCGCCGCCGACACGAAGGTCGCCAGCACCGGCGAGGAAGCGCGCCGGCATGACGTCGCCACCGCCGAATCGCCGGACCTGTCATCGTCGGACACCCAACAGCTGGACGCGCAGTCGCACGGCAGCGAGGAAGAGGCAACGGACGATCTCGGCAAGGACGCCGAGGCGATTGTCATCGTGCCGCACGCCCCAGACGACCCCGGTCCGCAAGCCGAAGGCGACGAGCCGGGCCGCAAGTGGCTCGGCATATTCTGAACCGGCAGGGCGGAAAAAGGCGTTCACTGCGCATGTCGGGGCATCCCCTGGGCATGCCGATGACAAGGCATTGGCCGCCAAGCCGCTTGCATTGCAGGCCGCGCGGCGCTATGTGCCCTCAACACGCACGTCGAGGCCGTGGCATCCGCGGCAATCGCCGGCGATGCGGGACACACGGTGCCTGGGCCGCCATAGCTCAGTTGGTAGAGCGGCGCATTCGTAATGCGTAGGTCGGGTGTTCGAGTCACCCTGGCGGCACCATCCTTTTCCGAGGCTCTGTTCGAGACAGGTCGTTCACCGGCGGAATGCCGAACTACCCTTTTCGCTTGCCACCGCGCCTGCCGCGCGGCATCGTATTCGTTGAAACGAATATAAAACGGGAGGCCGGCATGGCAGGGCATTCGCGGCGCGCGTGGCGCCTTGGCGCGATCTTCGCAGTCACGATGATGACGGGTATGGGCGCGACGGCGCTGTCGCCGGCCGCCGCCAACCAGGCGATCCCCGACCAGTATCCCGCCTCGCTGCTCTATTCCTATCCCGTCGAGGTGATCCCCGGCGTCTGGTCGGCGATCGGCCAGACCGGCCCCGGCACCTACGAGAACGCCGGCCACAACAACAATCTCTCCTTCATCGTCACCGGCGAGGGCGTCGTCGTCGTCAACGGGAGCGCCGCCTACCTGCTCGCCAAGGCGCTGCACGAGGAAATCAGGAAGATCACCGACCAGCCCGTCGTCCTGGTCATCAACGAGAACGGCCAGGGCCACGCCATGCTCGGCAACAGCTACTGGGCCGAACAGGGCGTGCCGATCCTCGCCCACGAGGACGCGGCCGCCGAGTTCCACCACACCGAGGCGCAGATCCTCCAGGGCATGAAGGAGTACAACAAGGAACGCGCCGAGGGCACCTTCATCCAGGGGCCCACCGAGACCTTCTCCGACAAGAAAGTAATAGACTTGGGCCGCTTCCACATCGAGGTGCTGCACCTCGGCCCCGCACACAGCCCCGGCGACATCTCCGTCTGGCTGCCCGAGCAGAAGCTGGTCATCGCCGGCGACATGGCCTTCCACGAGCGCATGCCGCCAATCTTCGCCGAGACCGACACCGCCGGCTGGGTCGAGACGTGGGAAAACGAGTTCGAGCCGCTCGGCGCGCTGTACGTCATCCCCGGCCACGGCCATCCGACCAACATGGACCAGGTGCGCCTGTACACGCACGACTATCTCGTCTACCTGCGCGGCAAGATCCGCGAGCACATCGACGGTGGCGGCGATCTGGCCAGCGCCTACTATGTCGATCAGTCGCCTTATGCCAGACTGGACACCTTCGACGAACTCGCGACCAAGAACGCCGGCCGCGTGTTCGAGCAGATGGAATTCGAATGATCCGGCGCGGCCTGCCAGGCTTCACGTCAGCGAGGGCGGACGTATAGCCGAACTGGTGCCGCGGCTCGCATGTCGCGACGGGTGTCGGCGATCCTTCGGAATCTCCTGCCGAAGTACCGGTATACAAGCAGGAGTGCGGCCGCATGAGCCGGCTATCTCGCGCGTGGCGCACTTTCTGGGGCACCGACCGGAGCCCGGCAACCGCCAGTGCCGAAGCGGCGCCTCGCGGCATTCTCGAACCGCCATCGAGGCAGGACATCCTCCTGACGCCCGTCCTGCTGCGTGATGAAGCGATATCGAGGATTCCCCAGCCCGCCGACGAACCTTTCCCGCTCTTCAATCCCTCCGTCTGCCGATTCCGGAACGAGCTCGTTTTCTGTTCCCGAGCCGCCAATATCGTCGTCGCCAACGACGGGACGATGCGCCGCTATGCGGGCGCCCGGCACATGAACACGAACTACCTGCATGTGTTCGAGAACCTCGCCGAACCGCCTCGCGTGGCCCGGATCGACGATAGAGCCATTCGCAACGATCCGGCGCATCGCCCGGACGCCGTCGAGGATATCCGCCTCTTCCCGTGGAACGGCCAATTGTGGGGCCTCGGGGCGGCCGTCCGCATGGAAGAAACCGGCGACTACCACACGAAACAGGCGCTGTTCCGGATCGACGGCGACCGTATCGCGGACAGCCACATGCTGGAATCGCCGATCGGTGCACAGGTCGAAAAGAACTGGATACCGCTCGTTTCCGGCGGCCGGCTCCATATCGTCTACTCGGTCGACCCACTGGTCGTTTTCAGGTTCGAGGAAGGAAAGCTCGTTATCCACTCCGGACAATTGCCGCAGAGCAACCGGTTCGCAATCAGGGGGGGCACCCCGTTCATTCCCTTCCGCGACAGGTACATCGCGCTCGTTCACGACAGCTGGTCGACCGACACTGGAAAATCCTACTATCGACACCGTTTCGTGGTGCTGAAACCGGATCTTGAACTCGAGGAAACAAGCGACCCGTTCTTTCTCAAGCGCAGGGGCATAGAGTACGCAATTGGAATGACCGAGTTCCACGGCGACCTGCTGGTGTCCTTCGGAATTTCCGACAGGCGCGCCGCCTACGCGGTCATTCCGGCCCCGAGGCTGGACGAATGGGTTGTCATCTGATTGCTTCTGGTTTGTCTTCAGCGAAAAGGCGGACCGGCGGGCGGGGAGTTGTACGATGTCGATCTTCAAGTCGATTTCACGGTTCATCGAGGACCTGGCCGATGGCGGGAAGTCCGCCGCTCCCGGCTACACGCCCGACGAGGAACAGCTCGCCGCCGCAGCGCTGGCCTTTCACGTCATCGCCGTCGACGGCATCGTCGAGGATGCCGAGAAGGCGCGCCTGCGCGACGTGCTTGCCGATCGCTTCGAGCTCGATCCCGGCCAGACCGCGGCACTTGTCGAGGCAGCCCGCAAGAGCAGCCTCGAGGCTGTCGATCTCTACACCTTCACAAGCGTGCTCAACCGCCGGCTCGATGCCGACGGGCGCGCCCGCATCGTCGAAATGCTCTGGGAAATGGTCTATGCCGACGGCACCGTGCACGAGTTCGAGGACAACGCCCTGTGGCGCATCGCCGAACTGCTGCACGTCCCCTCGCGCGAGCGCATCCGCCTGCGCAAGATGGTCGAGCGGGACCACACCGAGGAATGACCCGGCCACCTGTCCGCAAGGAGACTGAATGACCATGCAGCCAAGGCTTGCCGGCAAGCTGGCGCTCATCAGCGGCGGTGGCGGCGGCATCGGCCGCGCCATCGCGGCGGAATTCCTGCGCCAGGGCGCACGCGTCATGCTGTCCGACATCAACCCCGATGCCGCGGCCAGCGCGAAATCCGGCCTCGCTGGTCTCGGCGACGTCCATGCCTGCGCGCATGACGTCACCGACGAGGCCTCGTGGCGCGCGGCGCTGGCGGCAACCAGGGATGCGCTCGGCGGCCTCAACGTGCTCGTCAACAACGCCGGCATCTGGGTGCCCGGTTCGGTGGAGGACGTCGAGCCCGATACCTGGCGCCGCGGCATGTCGGTCAACCTCGATTCGGTCTACCTGGGCACCCGCCTGGCGCTGCCGCTGCTGCGCGAGAGCCAGCCAGCCTCGATCGTCAACCTGTCGTCCATCGCCGGCATCATCGCCGGGCCGAACCTGGCCGCCTACAACGCCGCCAAGGCCGGCGTCTGGATGCTGACGAAGTCGACGGCGCTGCACGCCGCGCGCGGCGGCAACGACATCCGCTGCAACTCGATCCACCCCTATTTCATCGACACTGCGCTGTTGCAGGACGTGTTCTCGAAGGGTGGGCCGCGCCAGGAAGTGAGCGACGAACAGCGCGGGAAACTTGCAAAGGCGGCCCCGCTTGGCCGATTGTGCACGACGCAGGACGTCGCGCATGCCGCGGTTTATCTCGCCAGCGACGAATCCGCCTACATGACCGGTTCGGAGATAAAGCTCGATGGCGGCTTCAGCGCCATGTAGACCCGGCCCCGCCGGCCGTATCCTGATCGTCGTCCACCAGCCCCGCTCGACGCCGGGGCGGATCGGGCTGAAACTCGCCGCGCGCGGGCTCGCCCTCGACGTCCGCCGTCCCTGCCTCGGCGAGCCCCTGCCGGAGCGTCTCGACGAACACGCCGGCGTCATCATCTTTGGCGGCCCGCAGAGCGCCAACGACACCGACGCCTACCTCGCCGACGAGATCGACCTCATCGGCCGCGCCCTCAAGCAGAACGCCCCATTCCTCGGCGTCTGCCTTGGCGCGCAGATGCTGGTGCGCCAGCTCGGCGGCAACGTGAAGCCGCATCCGCAAGGCCGCGCCGAGATCGGCTACTACCCCATCCGCGCCACCGAGGCGGGCCGCAGCCTCACCCCGGACTGGCCAAGCCACGTCTACCAATGGCACCGCGAGGGCTTCGATGTTCCCTCCGGCGCCACCCTGATTGCCGAAGCCGATGGCGATTTCGCCGTCCAGGCAATCCGCGTCGGCGCGAGCGCGCTCGGCATCCAGTTCCACCCCGAGGTGACCCGCGCGATGGTGCACCGCTGGACGACCAAGGGCGCCGAACGCCTGGAACTGCCTGGCGCCCAGCCGCGCGAGGCCCACATCATGGGCCGGCTGATGTACGACGACCAGGTCGACAGCTGGCTGGAGGCCTTTCTCGACAGCTGGCTTGCCAGCGACACCCGCGCGCTGAAGGCGGCCGCCGAGTAGACCACGACCATCGTGGGCCCCGCCGGCCCGTGATCATGAACGTGACCGGTTTCAGGAAAGCCGGGCGGGATGAAGAAGGTCGGATGCCGGCTTTCCGTCCCATGCCGCTCTGGCTATGTGAGTCGCAATTTGCGAATCGCCATTCGCAGAATGCGAGTCGGGCTGCATGTCCGGCCGCGGACTCCCACACGATTTGCCGCCTCAAACGCGCGACACTACAAGATGTCGTCTAGGCGCGTCTGGCAGACGATTTGCAACCCCGATGTCAGGCTGGCATCAGGTTGTGCGTAGTCAGCTCGTCTTGTCGGGGGAGAACCGGAACCGCGTACCCCTGGAGTACCGGTTCTCCCTCTTCCATCTTCCCGGTCATGTCGGATCGTTCTCGCCTGCGCGCCCACGCGGCCGCCGCGCGGATTTCGGGTGTACGCACAACGGCGCGCACGCCACACAATCGGCGATCTAAGGGGAAAGGGTGGTGGCGAGAGAAGGCGTCTCGACTTGCGACCAATGCGCCCGACTTGACTCCCGGGCGAAAGCGCACAGGCGGTGAGCGCAAGCGCGACTGCCATGAGCGGAACAAGCGGAAAAATGGTGGAGCCGAGGGGAATCGAACCCCTGACCTCGTCATTGCGAACGACGCGCTCTCCCAACTGAGCTACGGCCCCAACGCTTTGGAGGCCGCATTTACGTCCGCGCCTGCCGGGCTGTCAAGCAAGGCGCGCATGCATCTGCTCCACTTGCGGCGGGCGGCGTGGCCCGCTAACTGTCAGGACATGCTGATGCACCGCGCTCGGGCGGTGTGACATCGTGCAACCTGCCGACCGGGGCCGCCATGACCGCAATCGTTTCGTCGCTCGCCGAAGTCGCGCTGATCGCGATCGATCTCTACATCTGGATCCTGATCGCATCCGCGATCCTGAGCTGGCTGATCGCCTTCAACGTCGTCAACACGCGCAACCAGTTCGTCGCTTCGATCGCCGAGTTCCTGTGGCGCGTCACCGAGCCGGCCCTGCGGCCCATCCGCCGCATGATGCCCAATCTCGGCGGCATCGACATTTCGCCGGTGATCCTGATCCTGCTGCTGATCTTCCTGCAGCGCGTCATCATCCGGCTCGTCTTCTGATCCATAACCACACAACTCGTGAACCCGCTTCCCGCATACGCCGAGGCCACGCCCGCCGGGCTGCGCATGCGCCTGCGCGTCACGCCGAAGGCGGCGCGCGATGGCGTCGACGGGCCGCAGACCCTGTCCGACGGTTCCGACGTGCTGGCGGTGCGCGTGCGCGCCGTTGCCGATAAGGGCGCGGCCAACAAGGCGGTGGCGCAGCTTGTTGCCAAATGGCTCGGCGTCGCACCCTCGACGGTCGAGGTCGCGCGCGGAACGACGGCGCGCGTCAAGATCCTGACAGTTGCGGGCACACCGGGAGACCTGGCGGCGACGCTTTGCGAACGCTCGTCGCTGCCGGCATGAAACACGAAAACGTATCGCCGGGGCGCGCTTCGCCGTCCGGCACTCGAGAGGGAGGAAACCATGACCGCCAGCATCATCGACGGAAAGAGCGTTGCCGCCGGGCTGCGCGCCGACATCGCAAGGGCGGTCAAGGCTTTCGAGAAGCAGGCCGGCAGGGTTCCGGGGCTGGCCGTGGTGCTGGTCGGCGAGGATCCGGCAAGCAAGGTCTACGTGCGCAACAAGGGCGAGCAGACGGTCGAGGTCGGCATGCGCTCCATCGAGCACAAACTGGACGCCAGCACGTCCGAGGCCGATTTGCTGGACCTCGTCAGGACACTGAACAAGGATCCGGACGTCGATGGCATCCTCGTGCAGTTTCCCGTGCCCGACCAGATCAGCCAGCAGACGGTGATCGACACGATCGATCCGGCGAAGGATGTGGACGGCCTCCATCCGCTCAACGCCGGGCGGCTGTCGTCGGGCATGCCGGCGCTGGTCTCCTGCACGCCGCTGGGCAGCCTGCTGCTGGTCAAGAGCGTTCACGACAAGCTGTCCGGCCTTGAGGCCGTGGTGGTCGGCCGCTCCAACCTGGTCGGCAAGCCGGTGGCGCAGCTGCTGCTCGGTGAAAACTGCACCGTGACGATTGCCCACTCGCGCACCGCCGATCTTCCCGCGACCTGCCGCCGCGCCGACATCCTCGTTGCCGCCGTCGGCCGCCCCGAGATGATCAAGGGCGACTGGATCAAGCCCGGCGCGACCGTCATCGATGTCGGTATCAACCGCGTGCCGGCGCCCGAGCGCGGCGAGGGAAAGACCAAGCTGGTCGGCGACGTTGCCTACGGCGAGGCGGCGAAGGTTGCCGGCGCCATCACCCCGGTTCCCGGTGGCGTCGGGCCGATGACGATTGCCTGCCTGCTGCGCAATACGCTTCAGGCCGCCTGCCAGCGCGCGGGCGTCGACTTCGAAAGCGTGATCGCCGGCTGAAAGCTCTTGTCGCAGTAGGCAATCATGTCCGGGGAGGAAGCAGGCATGCTGCATCCCCGGCTCTTCACTGCATGCATTCGCCGGACCGGCTGAAAGCGCTTAAGCCTTCGCCTTCGCCCGCGCGATCGATTCCATGATCAGCCGGCGGGCATGCGCGGCGTTTTCCCAGCCCTTGATCTTCACCCACTTGTTGGGTTCCAGATCCTTGTAGCGGCTGAAGAAGTGCTCGATCTGCTTGAGCGTGATCTCGGGCAGATTGTCGTAGGAATGAACGCCGTCGTAGCGCCGCGTCAGGTGCGCCGAGGGCACTGCGACGAGCTTCTCGTCGAGCCCGCTCTCGTCTTCCATCATGAGCACGCCGATCGGCCGGCAGTTCATCACCGCGCCGGGAATGATCGGGCGCTCGTTGGGTACCAGCACGTCGATCGGGTCGCCATCGTCGGACAGCGTATGCGGCACGAAGCCATAGTTTCCGGGGTAACGCATCGGCGTGTACAGGAAGCGGTCGACGAACATCGTGCCCGCCTCCTTGTCCATCTCGTATTTCACCGGCTCCCCGCCAACGGGAACCTCGATGATAACGTTGATGTCCTCGGGCGGATTGATCCCGATCGCGATCGCATCGATGCGCATGCGTAGTATCTCCTCGCGCAGACGGGTTGTATTCGGACACGTCGGGCCGTGCAGCTTTATGCCGCTACTGCCACAGATAGGCTATGCGACGATAGTTCCGGCTCAGGAAATAGATCCGGTCCTCGGCCGCGACGTGCCCGCCGGCGCGCCGGTAGAAGGCATCCGCCCTCTCGTTGCCGGCCAGCGCCCATACCACGAGGCCACGGTGCCGGCGCGCACACAGCCGCCGCCGCGCCGCGTCGAAGAGCGCGCGCCCGAAGCCGAGGCCCTGGCAGACCGGATCGACGTAAAGCTCGTAGACCTCGCCTTGCGCCGGCATGCGCTGGTTGCGGTTGCCGCCGAACGAGGCATAGCCGCGCGCCGCGCCGTCGACCGACAGTACCAGCACCTGCCGCGCCGCACTGTCGGCAACGTGGCTCCAGTAGGCTTCGCCGCGCCGCGCCGCGATCCGCCTCAGGTCGACGTCGGGGATGATGCCGCGATAGGCCTGCGCCCAGGCAGCGTCAAAGACCGCCGCCAGGCCGGCAGCATCGGCCGTTCTCGGATGCCGGATATCGATTGCCAGCGTCGCCATGGGGGAAGCGTAAAGCGCTTCCCCGAACCCGCGCAACGGTTTTCGGATAAAATCCGCGACGGCCGGAACCCCGGCCGCCATGCCGGCTCGCCTGCGGCGCGGGTGGTACAAGCCAGGTACGCTCGCAGCCTCCCCGCCGCCACCGCTCAGGCAGCTGCTTCGGCTTCCTTCTTGCGGCTGGCGCGCTTGCGCTCGTGCGGGTCGAGCATCGCCTTGCGCAGGCGGATCGATTTCGGCGTCACCTCGACCAGCTCGTCCTCGTCGATGTAGGCAAGCGCCGCTTCCAGCGACAGCCGTTTCGGCGGGGTCAGCCGCACCGCCTCGTCCTTGCCGGCGGCCCGAACGTTGGTCAACTGCTTGCCCTTAAGCACGTTGACCTCGAGGTCGTTGTCGCGTGTGTGCTCGCCGACGATCATGCCGCGGTAAACCTTCGTGCCCGGATCGATCATGATCGGTCCGCGGTCCTCCAGGTTCCACAGCGCATAGGCAACCGCCTCGCCGTCGCCGTTGGAGATCAGCACTCCGGTATGGCGGCCGCTGATTTCGCCCTTGAACGGCGCATAGCCATGGTAGATGCGGTTCATCGTCGCGGTGCCGCGCGTGTCCGACAGCAACTCGCCGTGATAGCCGATCAGCCCGCGCGTCGGCGCGTGGAAGACCAGCCGCGTGCGCCCGCCGCCCGACGGCTTCATCTCGACGAGGTCGGCCTTGCGCTCGGAAAGCTTCTGCACCACGATGCCGGAGTAGTCCTCGTCGACGTCGATGATGACTTCCTCGATCGGCTCCTCCAGGCTGCCGTTCTCGCCCTTGTGCATCAGCACGCGCGGCCGCGACACGCCCATCTCGAAGCCCTCGCGGCGCATCGTCTCGATCAGGATCGCGAGTTGCAGTTCGCCGCGCCCGGCGACCTCGAATGCGTCCGCATCGGGCGAATCCGACACGCTGAGCGCGACGTTGCCTTCCGCCTCGCGCATCAGCCGCGCCCGGATGACGCGGCTCTGCACCTTGTCGCCCTCCCGGCCCGCGAGCGGCGAATCGTTGACGCGGAAGGTCATCGACAGCGTCGGCGGGTCGATCGGCTGGGCGGCAAGGGCGGTTTCCACCGACAAATCACAGATCGTGTCGGCGACGTTGACCTCGGCCAGCCCGGCGATCGAGACGATGTCGCCGGCGCCCGCTTCCTCGATGGCGACCCGCTCCAGGCCGCGCGCCGACAGCAGCTTGGAAATGCGTCCCTGCTCGACCACCGAACCATCGCGCGCCAACGCCTTCACGGCCATGTTCGGCCGCGCCGTGCCCGACGTGATGCGTCCCGTCACGATGCGCCCGAGGTAGGGGTCGGACTGCGTCGTCGTCACCAGCAGGCGCAGGGGGCCTTCCTCGGCCGGCGGCGGCGGCACGTGGTCGAGCACCATGTCGAACAGCGGCGACATGTCCTCGCGCGGGCCTTCCGGCTTCAGCGCCATCCAGCCGTCCTTCGCCGAGCCGTAGAGGATCGGGAAGTCGAGCTGCTCGTCGGTGGCGTCCAGCGCCGCGAACAGGTCGAACACCTCGTTGATGACCTCGACGTGGCGCTCGTCGGACTTGTCGATCTTGTTGATCGCCACGATCGGCTTCAGCCCGACCTTCAGCGCCTTGCCGACGACGAACTTCGTCTGCGGCATCGGGCCTTCGGCGGCGTCGACCAGCACGATCGCGCCGTCGACCATGTTGAGGATGCGCTCCACCTCGCCGCCGAAATCGGCGTGGCCTGGCGTGTCGACGATGTTGACGCGCGTGTCCTTCCACAAGACCGAGGTCACCTTGGCAAGGATGGTGATGCCGCGCTCGCGCTCCAGGTCGTTGGAATCCATCGCGCGCTCGGCAACCTTCTGGTTGGCGCGGAACGTGCCGGACTGCTGCAGCAGCCGGTCCACCAGTGTCGTCTTGCCATGATCGACGTGCGCGATGATGGCGATGTTTCGCAGGTTCATTTTGCTTTCCGGGGGTTGCCGGGGCGTCGCGCCCCGCGGTTGCGCAGCGTGTAGCGTCTTTTTCGCTTCAGCGAAAGCGCCAAGTCGTTTCCTTGGCTCAGCTCCGCGCGCGGTCCTCGCCGTGCCAGTCTGCCGCCGCCAGCATGGAAAGCTCGGCGAGGTTCTCCCGGCTCATGTATCCGGCGAGCTTGCCGTCCGCGTCGACCAGTGCCGCCGTCGCGCTGCCGGCCTTCTGCATCGCCTCCAGCACGCGGTCGAGACGCGTTTCCGCCGGCAGCGACGGCACGTTCTTGTCCATCACATCGATCACCGGCGCCGAACCGCCGCGCGCGGCGAGCGCGGCGACGAGTTGCTGCCGCAACAGCATGCCGCGCAGCCGCCCGCCACCGTCGACGACCGGGAACTCGTGCTGGGTGGTGCGCAGCAGCGCGCCGGCTGCATCGTCGAGGGTCGCGTTCAGACCCAGTGCCTCGAAGGAGACGATCATCGCGTCCTGCGCCTTCAGCCGGCGCGCCGTGGTGATCAGGCTGGTGCCTTCCGCTTCCGAGGCGGCGGCGAAATAGACGAATACGGCGACGAGCAGCAGCACGGGATTGCCACTCGTCAGACCCAGGAAGCCGAAGCCGAAGGCAATCGCCTGGCCGATGCGCGCGGCCAGCAGCGTCGCCTTCATGCGGCTCAGCTTCATCGCCAGCAGGGCGCGCAACACCCGCCCGCCGTCCATCGGAAACGCCGGGATCATGTTGAACAGCACCAACACCACGTTGACCGCAGCGACGCGCGCAAGGAAGTTCGGCCCGGGATCCTCGAGGGTCGTCAGCGACGCAAGATCGAAGCGCGCACCAAGGATGCCGATCAGCACTGCGGCGATTACCACGTTGACCAGCGGCCCGGCCACCGCGATCACGATCTCCTGGCGCGGGTTTTCCGGGATGCGTTCAAGCCGCGCCACGCCGCCGATCGGCAGCAGCGTGATGTCCGGCGTCGCGATGCCGTAGCGCCGCGCCGCCGCCGCATGGCCCAGCTCGTGCAGCGTCACGCAGGTGAAGATGGCGATGACGAACGCCACGCCGTCGACCGCAGCGGCGGTTCCCCCCGCCTGGTACTGCGCGATGCCGATCCACGCCAGCAGCAGCAGGAAGGTCAGGTGGATGCGGATGTCCGACCCCAACACACGACCCAGCGAGATCGACCACGACATGAAAGCTTGTCCTCGATACTGCAGGCCCCAGGCACGGCCCAGGCTGCTTGCGTTGCACCGTCTCTAGATAGGGCACGCATGGCAATTTCGCGACCCGCGCCGCCATGAGCGGTCAATTCGCCGGCGACACCTCCCGCTGGCGGTCCTCGATCACCGTGCGCACCGCTTCCCACAGCAACGAGAACGACTGGAATCCTGCCTCGGTGACCTCGTCCGTATCGAGGTCGATGACGCATTTCTCCAGGATCGCCGTCAGTTCCGCCTTGCAGGCGGCAAGCTCGCCCGTGCTGGTGGCGTCGCGCGCGCGTTGCGACAGCACGAGCAGGTCGTGGTTGTACTTGTCGGCGTTGTTCTTGCGGTCCGCCATCAGCCGCGCGCGCAGCGCCATGATGCCCGAGACCAGCATCGCGGCAAGCGTCACAATCAGCGCCATCGGCTCGGCATTCTCCTGCAGGAAGCCGGGCTCGTCGCGCAGGTAGTAGCGCTCCGCGCCTGGATGCAGCGGCAGCCCCGCATCGCCACGCCCGGGCGCGGTGATGGCCGCAGCCAGCGGCGTGCGCAACGCGAGATCGAGTCGCTGCTCCATCATCACCCGCGTCAACTCCGCCACCGCCTCTTCGGGCGCGCCGGCCGCGGCTACCAGCAGGCGGTCCATGCCGGCCGTCACGATGTCGGCCGGCGGCAGGGGCGGGGAGCCGTCGAAGGCGCCCTTCACGAGTTCGCTGGCGCGCAGGAACGGGCGCTTCAGCGTCATCGCCTCGGCCTGGTCGATGGGCACGACCCTGAGCGCGCCGCGCCGCACGAGCTTGGCGTCCTCGAAGAAGCGCAGCACGACCGGATCACGCAGCGAGCGCACCAGGAACACCGCGTCCACTTCGCGCTTCAGCATCCGCGCCAGTGCCTCCTCGGCCGGCAGGGCCAGCCGCGTCAGCGACAGCGGGTCGATGTCGTAGTGGTCGGCCACCGCCCAGAAGGCGCGTTGCTCGGAGGTTGCGTGCGGCGGCAGGGCAATGCGCTTTCCCGCCAGGTCCGCAGGCGTCAGGATACCGCTGTCGGCCCAGGCGACCAGCAGGAAGGCATCGGCGAACAGTCGCGCGACCAGCCGCGTCGAGACGACCGCGGGAGCATCGCTCTGGATCGCCGCGAGGTCTACCGTCCCAGCCTGCACCAGCGTCAGGTTCTCGCTGTTGCTGGCCGTTTCGACAACATCGAGGCGCACACTGTCGCTGTGGCGCGCCAGCACCTCGCCGATCTCGCTCATCAGGCGAAAGGCGTCGCCGGAGCGCTCGCCCGCGGCGGCCCGCAGGACCACGATCTCGCCGGGGCGAAGGAACGCCTGCCAGGCAACCGCCGCCATAGCCACAAGCACGGCGGCCACTGCAACCAAGATCAGCGGCCGGCGCATCGTCGCGATGCCTGCCTCAGCCGCGGTCGCGGCGCATGCCCAGCGTCCGCAGCCGCAGCGCGTTGAGGCGGATGAAGCCCTCGGCGTCCTTCTGGTCGTAGGCGCCGCGATCGTCCTCGAAGGTGACGAGTTCGTCGGAATACAGCGACTGCGCGCTCTCGCGTCCCTCCACGATGACATTGCCCTTGTAGAGCTTCAGGCGAACCGTGCCCTCGACGCGCTCCTGGCTCTTGTCGATCAGCGCCTGCAGCATCTCGCGCTCGGGCGCGAACCAGAAACCATAGTAGATCAGTTCCGCGTAGCGCGGCATGATCTGGTCCTTGAGGTGCGCCGCGTCGCGGTCGAGCGTGATCGACTCCATCGCCCGGTGCGCCGTCAGCAGGATGGTGCCGCCGGGTGTCTCGTAGACGCCGCGCGACTTCATGCCGACAAAACGGTTCTCGACCAGGTCGAGGCGGCCGATGCCGTTGTCGCGGCCAAGGTCGTTGAGCGCGGCCAACAGCGTCGCCGGGCTCATCGCCTTGCCGTTGATGGAAACCGCATCGCCCTTCCTGAAGCCGATCTCGATGATCGTCGGCTTGTCGGGCGCCTCCTCCGGCGAGACCGTGCGCTGGTAGACATAGGGCGGCGGTGTCTCGTTGGGGTCCTCGAGCACCTTTCCTTCAGAAGAAGAGTGCAACAGGTTGGCGTCGACCGAGAACGGCGCCTCGCCGCGCTTGTCCTTGGGCACCGGGATCTGGTTCTTCTCGGCGAACTCGATCAGGTCGGTGCGCGACTTGAACTCCCAGTCGCGCCACGGCGCTATGATCTTGATGTCTGGCTTCAGCGCGTAGTAGCCGAGCTCGAAGCGGACCTGGTCGTTGCCCTTGCCGGTGGCGCCATGGCACACCGCGTCGGCGCCGGTCTGTATCGCGATCTCGATTTGCCGCTTGGCGATCAGCGGCCGCGCGATCGAGGTACCGAGCAGGTAGACGCCCTCGTAGACCGCGTTGGCGCGGAACATCGGGAACACGAAGTCGCGCACGAATTCCTCGCGCAGGTCGTCAATGAAGATGTTCTCTTCCCTGATGCCCAGCATCTGCGCCTTGCGCCGCGCCGGTTCCAGTTCCTCGCCCTGTCCGAGGTCGGCGGTAAACGTCACCACCTCGCAGCCATAGGTCGTCTGCAGCCATTTCAGGATGATCGAGGTGTCGAGCCCGCCCGAATAGGCGAGCACGACCTTCTTGACGTCGCCGGTCTTGCTCATTCTCGTGTCCATTGCTGTGTCTGGCGCGCACCGTTCTCGGGCTGCCGGAATTCCGGCGGCAGATAAGCCCGATTGCGCGCCCGTTACAAGCCGCAGCGCGGTAGCAGAAGGCGCCGCGGCAGCCGCCACGCCTGTTCGAGCGCCAGCGCAAGCACCGAAAGGATCACGATGCTCGACAGTCCTCCGAGCAGTGCATCTGACAGATAGTGTGCACCGAACGCCACACGCAGCAGCGAGAAGAACAGCGCGGCGGGAACCAGCACCCATGCTGCAGCCCGCCGGCTCTTTTGCGGAACCAGCGCGAGCAGCCCCAGCAGCCAGAACGCGCCAGATGCCTCCCCGGAAACAAAGGAGCAATTCGACGTGCAATAGGTCGAATACTCGCCTGCCGGCACGAACGGAAGTGCGCCGCCGAACAGGTCCGTTTCGTGCGGACGGGGCCGGCCCATGTGTGCTTTCATCAATCCGTTGACAAATACGCCAGGCCCAAACGCGAAGCCGAGCACCAGCACCGCATGCGCGCGCATCTTGGCATCGGCAAGCGTGCGCCCCGCGAGGAACTGGATCGCATACCAGCCGAGCAGCGCCACTGCGACCACCGCCGGCAGCACATGCATCGACTGCCGCAGAAACGCCAGGGTCGCGTTCGTCGCCAATGGAAAGACCGGACAGTTCTGGACCGTTCTGGCAGCGCAGGCGCTATCCTGGAACAGCCGCGAGACGGCAATATCGACGCCAGGCAGACTATGAAAGGCGATGGTCAGGGCACACCAAAACCCCGTCAGCGCCAGCGTTGCTTTCGGCATCGCGAAGACGCCGAACGCGGAGGGCTGCCAGGTCGGCAAGGGTTGAAGCGTCGATTCAGGGGAAGTCATTGGTTCAGGCACGGATACAGGCGGATCAAGGCGGCGGCATTGCACGATGTGTGGTGATAAGCAAGGGGGGAGCGCGCCCATCACATGCAGATTTGCTAAATTTTACTCCATCCGCTAACCGGTTGCCCGGCCCCCGCGCGGATACGCCCGGTGCGCCTGGAAGAAACCTGGCCGCGCCGGCGCGATCCCCGTGCCGGCATCAGCGGCACCCACGAAAGGTCCGATGCCGTGCCGTTTCTTGCGATCCTGGTTGCGGTCACGGCAATCCGCATCGCCGGATTGTACGTCTCGCACGCCGAATTGTTCTACGACGAGGCGCAGTACTGGGCCTGGGCTCAGGAGCCGGCCTTTGGCTACTTCTCCAAGCCGCCGCTGCTCGCCTGGGTCATCGCAGCTGCCGGTTCGGTATGCGGCGACAGCGAGTTCTGCGTGCGCCTGCCCGCACCGTTGTTCCATGCCGCGTCCTCGCTCCTCGTTCTGGCGCTTGCATCGCGGATGTTCGGAACGCGAACGGGCTATTGGGCGGGCGTCCTCTACCTGACCATGCCGGGCATATCGCTGTCCTCGACGCTCATCTCGACCGACGTGCCGCTGCTCTTCTTCTGGTCGCTCGGGCTCTTCGCGCTGTGGCGCTTCGTCGAAAGGCCCACGCTGTGGCGCGGCCTCGCCTGGGGGCTCATGGTCGGGCTCGGAGCGAATGCCAAGTACGCGATGCTGTTCCAGCCGGCCTGTCTGGTCGTCTACGCGCTGGCGACGTCCGGCAAGCGCAGCCTGCTCTGGCACCCCGGCACGCTTGCCGCCCTTGCAGCCGCCGCGCTGCTGCTTGTCCCCAACGCCCTGTGGATCCTGAACCACGGCAATGTGACCGTGTCGCACACGGTCGAGGATGCCGCGCTCTATTCCAGGTTCCCGAATATCCGCGGCCTGGGGGAGTTCATCCTCGCGCAAGCGGCGATCATCGGGCCGGTTCCCTTCGCATGGTTCGGTGTCGTCCTGCTCGCGTTGCCCCGATACCTGGCCGACGCACGCCATCGCTTCCTGTTCTTCCTGTCCATGCCGATCTTCCTGCTCTTCGACGTGCAGGCCCTGATCGCCAAGGCCAACGGCAACTGGGCCGCCACCGCCTTTCCCGCGCTCGCCATACTGGTCACCGCGGTCATGGTGGAGCGCAAAGCGCGCCGTTCCGCCGTGGCGACCCTCCTCATCGCCGGCGTCTGCCTCGCCGCCATGACCGCGTCGGGAACCCTGGTCGGGCGCGTCAGGACCGACCCCTTCGCCGGCGAACTGGCCAAGCTCTCCGGCTGGTCGGATGTTGCCCGTGACGTGCAGCGAATCGCGACCGGGCGCGGCATCGGCTCCGTCGTGTTCATCGGCCGCCCGCTGAGCGCCTCGATGGCCTACTACTTGCGTGATTCTGGCCTGCGCATGCAGGCCTACGCACAGCGCGGTGAGCCGCCGCAGGACCATTTCGAGATGACCAGGCCGTGGTATCCAGGCGATCCAGGCCCCGTTCTCCTGGTGTCGCCGGCGATTCAGCCGCCGTCCGAGATCGCCGCCGGGCGCATCGTCGGCCAGACCTGCTTTGCGACCACCGCCCGATCGTTTCGCGGCAGTGGGCAGCTGTGCGCGTTTCACATCGACTGACCACACCCCTTGCCTTCCGGTTGCAGGAGAAATCGCTTTCCGGTTGTTCCCCGCATGCTATGTTGCATGACGTAGGGGAATACCTGTCATGCGCGAATGAGGGAGCGCCATGATCAAGCCTGAACCGCGGGTGAGAATCGATTTCTGGTTCGACTTCGCGTCGACCTATTCCTATCTGACGGCAATGCGCATCGAGGAGGCCGCCGAAGCGGCAGGTATCGCCGTTGCGTGGCGGCCATTTCTGCTGGGCCCCATCTTCGCCGCGCTGGGCTGGAAGACCTCGCCCTTCAACATCTACATCGCCAAGGGCCGCTACATGTGGCGCGACATGGAGCGCCTGACGCGCGAACGCGGCCTGCCGCTGATGCAGCCCGACCCCTTCCCGCAGACGAGCCTGCTCGCCGCCCGTACGGCGCTCGCGGTGCGGGCGTTCGATGAATCGAAGCTTCCCGCCTTCTGCCGGGCAGTGTTTGCGGCCGAGTTCGCCGAGGGCCGCGACATTTCCGATCCCGAGACGCTGGCACCGCTGATCCGCCAGATGGACCTTGAGACGGAAGCCGTCCTCGCCGCCGCCGCCAGCCCCGACATCAAGATGGCACTGAGGCGGGAAACCGATCAGGCACAGGGCATCGGCATCTTCGGGGCGCCGACGCTGGTGACCGAATACGGCGAATTGTTCTGGGGTGACGACCGTCTGGAACAGGCACTGTCATGGGCCCCGCGCGGCACGCGTTCGCAGGTGCCGGATACTCAGGCAGGGCACGACGACACGATCATCTGACACATCGGCGCCCCGGCCAGCCACATGTTCGAATTCATCCCCGCCGCACCGACACTGGCCGCCTACGCGATTGCGGTCGTGATCCTTGCCGCCACGCCCGGCCCAGACCTGACCCTGTTCCTGGGGCAGACCGTCGCCAATGGCCGCCGCGCCGGGTTTGCCGCGCTCGCCGGCACCTGCACCGGGCTGCTCGGCCATTCGGCCATCGCGGCTCTCGGCCTGTCGGCCCTGCTCGCGGCCTCGCCGCAGACGTTCCTTGCACTGAAATGGATCGGCGCTGCCTATCTTGCATGGCTGGCGTGGGAAGCCCTGCGCCACGGCTCGGGCATCAGCCGCGAGCGCGGCTCAGAACGGCACACACTGGTGTCGCGCGCCTACATGAGGGGATTGATGATCAACCTGCTGAACCCGAAGATCATCCTGTTCTTCGTGACCTTTCTGCCGCAGTTCGTCAGCCCCGCCGATCCGCATGCCGGTGGCAAGCTGTTCTTTCTCGGCATCTGCTACATCGCCGTTTCTGTCCCTGTCATCCTGCCGTTCCTGTTTGCCGCCGAGCGCGTCAGCGCATGGCTGAGCGGTTCGCGCCGCGCGACCCGCATGCTGGACTACGCCGTGGCCGGGGTGATGGGCGGGTTCGCCGCCAAGCTGCTGCTGGCCCAGGCGAAATGAGGCACAACCCGAAAGGCGCTCCGCAGGTCAGGAGTACCCGAGCGGCAGGCATGTCGTCGCCTTGATTTCCTCCATGACGAAGCTGGAGGAAACATCGGACAACTCGATCCGCCCGATCAGCGTCTTGTACAGCCGGTCGTAGGCGGCGACGTCCGGCACGACCGCCTGCAGCAGGTAGTCGATGTCGCCGCTCATCCGATAGACGCCAGTGATCTCGGGAATCGCGCGGACCGCCTCGTGAAACCGCTTCAGCCAGTCAGCGGAATGGGTATCGGTGCGTATGGCGATCATCACCATCAGGTCGAGACCAAGCCTGGCGCGATCCAGCAGCGCCACACGTCCGCGCACGTAGCCGTCCTCTTCCAGTTTCTGCAGCCGCCGCCACGTGGCGTTGCGCGACAGGGATATGCGATCGGCCAGGTCCTGGATCGAAAGGCTAGCGTCGCGCTGGATTTCCTCGAGGATGCGCCGGTCGTGGCTGTCAAGCATGGTCGATCGTCCGCCTCGACTGGATGATTGATGAAAAAATATCCCGCTTTCTTAACCATTGTGTGGGATGTATGTAACCCCCGGTCAGGAAATCGTTTGAGATTCGGGCGCAATTCCCAACCGGTCGGGATCAGACTGGAATGCAGTTGCCGCCGCTCGCGGCACAGCAGTCCAGGAGGAAGAACCATGATCGCACGTGTCGTCGATGCCTTTCAGCGCCATCCGGCAACGGTCGGCGAGAGCTATTTCGAGCACATGGCGTTCGCCGCCAGGTTCGGCGTCCTGATGTTCGCCGCAGGCGGCGCGGCGATGGTGCATGCCATCCTGCCGTTCGCCTTCGAGAAGACCGCAAGCGGGATCGTGCGCCGGATGTGCGCCGACATGGACGCGCGGACACACGCACGCCGCTAGACGGCGGCAATACGGGGGAGAAGCCTGCGCATGTGCCGATGGATTGCCTACTCGGGTGCGCCGATCGCGCTGGAAAGGCTCGTCATCGAGCCGGAGCATTCCCTCGTCGCGCAGAGCCAGCACGCCACCCGCAGCAAGACCGGCACCAATGGCGACGGTTTCGGCATCGGCTGGTACGGCAGCCACGAAACGCCCGGCCTCTACCGTGATGTCCTGCCGGCCTGGAGCGACGAGAACCTGAAGGCGCTGTGCCGCCACATCGTCTCGGGCCGGTTCTTCGCCCACGTGCGCGCCTCCACCGGCACCGCCTCGACGCGGGCCAACTGTCATCCCTTCGCGCTCGGCCGGTGGCTGTTCATGCACAATGGCCAGATTGGCGGCTACGACCGCATCCGCCGCAGGGTCGAGGCGCTGATCCCCGATTGCGCCTACGGCGCACGCCGCGGCACCACCGACAGCGAGGCGATCTTCCTTGCCGCCGCGCCCGACCGCTCCGGCGTTGATCCAGTCACCGAGGTCGCCCGTGTCCTCGGCGAGGTCTGCGCCATGATGCGCGAAGCCGACATCGTATCGCCGCTGCGCTTCACCGCCGCGCTGAGCGACGGCCAGACGCTCTATGCCTTCCGCTGGTCGAGCGACGAACACGCCCCGTCGCTGTACTTCCTGCAAGGCTCTGACGGGCTGATGGTGGTCTCCGAGCCGCTCGACGACCAGTCATCGGACTGGACCGAGGTACCGGCAGGCCATGTCGTCGTCGCCCGCGCCGGGGCGCCCGCGCAATGCCGCCCCTTCGATGTGCCAGGCAGCGGCCCTGCGCTTCGCGCCGAGGCTGCGGAATAGAGCAGTTCCAGGAAAAGTGCGTGCGATTTTCCGTTCGGAATTGCGTGAAAACAAGGGCTTGGAGCATTTTCGTGTTTCAGGAGACAATGAAAATGCTCTAGCCGCTGTCAGCGCGGCAAATCCTTGAGGAAACCCGCGTTGCGCCCGGCGATCAGCCAGTAGACGAGACCCGCCACGAGGCCCGACGCGATCGCTGCCGTGACGGCATTCTGGTTGAAGCTTTCGGTGCCCAGCGTGATCAGGCCGGAGGCGCTGGCAAGGCCGCCGGCCAGCGCATAGTAGATCCAGCTCCTGAACCTGAATGTTTCGCCAAGGAGGGCCGCGAAGAGCGCGATCGGGCCGCCCAGAACCGCGATCGCACTGATCCCGGCCAGGCCGATCAGGCCAATCTTGCCAGCGAGATCGAAGATGGGTTCGCTCAGGCTGGGCATGCCCTCGGCGGAAATGACGCTGCCCGCCGAGATCGCGACGGCTGCCAACGCGGAAACGGCAAAGGCAAATACCATGACGAAAAGCCGCCAGATGATGCGCAGCAGCGCCATCAGGCTTTCGCGTGCTCGTGGCCGGTTTCGCCACGCAGCTTCCAGGCCGGAATGCGCTCGCTGGCCGACTTCAGCTGGCCGCAGGCGGCCATGATGTCGCGCCCGCGCGGCGTGCGCACCGGGCTGGCGTAGCCGGCGCGGTTGACGACATCGGCGAAGGCCTCGATCGTCTCCCAGTCGGAACAGGCGTAGGCCGTGCCCGGCCACGGGTTGAACGGGATCAGGTTGATCTTCGCCGGAATGCCCTTCAGCAGGCGCACCAGCTCCTTCGCGTCGGCCAGCGAATCGTTGACCCCTTTCAGCATCACGTACTCGAAGGTGATGCGCCGCGCGTTCGACACGCCGGGATAGGTCCGGCAGGCCTCGAGCAGGTCGCGCAGGGGATACTTGCGGTTGATCGGCACCAGCTCGTTGCGCAACTCGTCGCGCACCGCGTGCAGAGAGATCGCCAGCATCACGCCGATTTCGCTGCCCGCCCGCTCGATCATCGGCACAACGCCCGACGTCGACAGCGTGATGCGCCGCTTCGACACGGACAGGCCCTCGCCGTCCGAGGCGATCAGCATCGCCTGCTTGACGTTGTCGAAGTTGTACAGCGGCTCGCCCATGCCCATCAGCACGACGTTGGAGATCGCCCGCTCGGCATCGGGAACCGGCGCATCGGTCGGCCGGGTGCCGCCCGGCCAATCGCCGAGTCGGTCGCGCGCGATCATGATCTGGGCGAGGATCTCGCCCGCGGTCAGGTTGCGCACCAGCTTCTGCGTGCCGGTATGGCAGAAGGTGCAGGTCAGCGTGCAGCCGACCTGGCTCGAAATGCAAAGCGTGCCCCGGTCATGCTCTGGGATGTAGACCGTCTCGACGTCCGCCGGCGCCTGGCCTCCGACCGCAGGCATGCGGATCAGCCACTTGCGTGTGCCATCCGTCGAAACCTGCTCGGCGACGATCTGCGGGCGCGCGATGTCGAAGGCCGCCGCCAGATCACCGCGCAGGCCCTTGGCGATGTCGGTCATGTCGGCGAAATCCGTCGCGCCGCGCCCGTAGATCCAGCGCCACAGCTGGTTGGCGCGCATGCGCAACTGCCGCTCCGGCACGCCGATCCCGGCCAGTTCGCGTGCAAGCTCTGCCCGCGTCAGGCCGGCGAGGAGCGCACGCGCGCCATCTTCGCCAGCGCTGGCGGTATCGATGCGCGGGGCATTCGGATTGCCGCGCGAAATGTCGAGGGCAGTGGTCATCTTTGTTCGCTTGCTTGCCAGGACCCATGCAGGCTGCGACAGGTCCGATGCGGTTCACTAGCACAAAAGCCCCGGCCTCGGCAGCCGGGGCTTACTGATGTGGGATTGCGATTGCCAGCCGGCAACCTTGCTGCGTCAGCCGCATTCCTTAGCGGCACGCGCCAGCGCCGCGGTGATGCCGAGCAGCGAATAGGTGTCGATCGTGGTGTTGCCGCGCGACGACTTGCCGGTGACCACCATCGAGCTGCCGGCGCGCATGGCGTTGACCAGCCGCTCCTCTTCAGCCGCATTGTCGGTGAAGGCCCAGTCCTCGTTGGTGAACAGCTTGAAGTTGTTGTCGCCGATCGCGACCGTGGTCTCGCTGCCCGACCAGTAGGTGTATCCGGTCTTCACCGAAATCTCGTAGCGCACACCCTCGGCCGGTCGCATGGTGACGTAGAAATAAATGTCGCCGCGGGTGAGGCCGTCCGGCTTGACGACCTTCGGCTGCGAAACCACCGCGCAGGCCTTGTTGCCGTTTTCCTGGCCGACGAAGATCGCCCAGTCGCGCTCCTGCGCCACGGCGTTCATCTGCTGCTGCGCGCCGGCGGTCTGGATCCAGCCGCAGATCGCAAGGGCAATGCCGGCCACCAGCCGGATGGACATTGTGTTCATGGAAATCATGCGTGCCAAACCGAATCGTCCTTGGGGTCGCTACCGAGGGGATATATGAACGCGGACAGGATTTCGAGCGCCGCACCTGTCCGCCGGCGTCTGGGTGCCCGAAGATGCGGGCAAGAATTTGACAATCCGTAACAATTCGTGACGGCGGGATCAATTTCCCATCTATTTGCTGTCCTTTCCAGCCCGCTCGCGGATTTCCGCCTGCCGCTGCATGCGGTAGCGCGGCCCGCCGTGCACGTGTTCGTGCACCGGGTCGCTCGGTGCCCCTTCGTGCACGGGTCTGACCGCGAACTTCCCGTGCGCGCGCAGCCGGTCGTACATCACGATGGCCCCTGCCGTCGCCACGTTGATGCAGAACGCGGTCGGGATGCGGATGATGTGGTCGCATTGCGCCTGCATCTCCGCCGACAGCGATCCGCGTTCCGGCCCCAGCACGTAGGCCGCGCGGCGCGGGTGGCCGAAGCTCGGCAGGTCGATGGCGTCCTCGGTCAGCTCGACCCCGACCAGCGAGCAGCCGATCGGCAGCTGCATCGCCTCGACGTGCGTCCAGTTGTACAGCGGCACCTGCTCGGGCGTGCGCGAAGTGTCCGACTTCGGCCGCACCAGCGTGCGCCGGGCATCGACGGTGAAGAAGAAGCTCGCGCCGAAGGCATGCGCCGAGCGCATCAGGTTGCCGAGGTTCATCGCCTTGGAGATACCCTCCACGCCGACGCCGAAATAGCCCCTCGGCCGTTGCGAACCGTCATTCGTCACAAGTCGCAGCCTCCACCCTCGCCCGCGCACGCCGATCCGTGCTACGCGAAAACCCCACGCAACGGCAAGCCACGTCGGCAAAGCCAGACTAGGTCATGAACTCATAAAGGCGATGGGATTTGGCATGAGCGAATTTGGTTGCCGACAAGGCGCGAAGCCGCAGGAAACCAAATGGTCTTCAAGGCTTTGTAACGCAGTCGGAGGGCAAATTCGCCATATCCTGCGGGCGACGAAATGGCTGCAAGCGACTGTGTCAGCGCGCTCGACCGGGCAGATGGCCCGCTCTTCACGCGCTTCCTTGTCTCTTTTTGCCATTTCACCGCCAAATCCATCTCTCTTGTGAGTTCATGACCTACCCGCCAGGCAGGGAGACGCCACATGAAGGCCGTGTTGTGCAAGACGTTCGGACCGCCCGATGCCCTCGTCGTCGAGGACATCCCGGTTCCCCGCCCCGGCAAGGGCGAGATGCGCATCCGCGTCGGCGCCTGCGCGCTCAACTTCTTCGATACGCTCATCATCGCCAACCGCTACCAGTACAAGCCCGACCTGCCGTTCTCGCCGGGTGCCGAGCTTGCCGGCACCGTCTCCGAGGTCGGCGAGGGTGTCGAGGGCTATGCGGTCGGCGACCGCGTCGCCGCCTATGCTGGCTGGGGCGCCGCGCGTGAGGAGGTTGTCGTCCCGGCCGGCCGCGTCGTGCCGCTGCCCGACGGTCTCGATTTCGAGGCCGCCGCCGGCCTGCTCGTTACCTATGGCACCACCTATCATGCGCTGAAGGACCGCGCGGCGATGCAGGCTGGCGAAACGCTGGCCGTGCTCGGCGCGTCGGGCGGGGTCGGCATTGCCGCCGTCGAGCTCGGCAAGGTGATGGGCGCCCGCGTCATCGCCTGCGCTTCGTCGCCGGAGAAGCTCGACTTCTGCAGGCGCCATGGCGCCGATGCGCTGATCGACTATTCGCGCGAATCTCTGAAGGACCGCCTAAAGGATCTGACAGATGGCCGCGGTGTGGACGTCATCTACGATCCCGTCGGCGGCGACTATTGCGATCCCGCCCTGCGCGCCACCGCGTGGAAGGGGCGCTACCTCGTCATCGGCTTCGCCGCCGGCGACATCCCGAAGGTGCCGCTCAACCTGGCGCTGCTCAAGGGCATGTGCATCTGCGGCGTATTCTGGGGCCATTTCGTCGATGTCGAGCCCGAGATCGCGCGCGCCAACCACGCGCAGATCCTCGCCTGGGCCGCCGAGGGCCGCATCGCCGCGCCCGTCGACCGGTCGTTTCCACTCGACCGGGCCGTCGAGGCGCTGAAAGTCATCGCGCGGCGCGAGGCGCGCGGCAAGATCGTCCTCATCCCCTGATCGAAATCCGCGACACGGGTTACGCCTTGCGGTGCGGACCCTCGTCCTCGCTGCCGGTCGCATCCTCGCCCGTCAGGTCGACGATGTCGATATCGACCACGTCGATGTCGTCATCGAGCGCCCTGCGGGCAGCCTCGCGGTGCGTATCGGTGATGTGCGTGGCGACGATCGAGATCGCCGCCATCAGGACGGTGGCGTCGTCGGTGAACCCGAAGCCGAGCAGGAAGTCGGGGATCGCGTCGAGCGGCAGCACGAAGTAGGCGAGCGCGGCCAGCAGGGTGGCGCGCATCCGCGTCGGCGTTTGCCCATCGAGCGCGCAGTAGTAGGCCGCCAGCAGGTCTTCGGCGAAGGGAATGCGCCGGGCGACCCGTTTCATCTTGGCGCGGAAGCCGTCGCGCACGCGCGCCGCGTTGCGCCGCATGGCCTGCGGGCGCGCCGCCGCCTCGCCGATGATGCGGCGGATCCACTCCGGTATCTCTCGGTCGTTCATCGCCACGTCCCGCAATGCGCCAATCCGTCGCAAATGTGGGACCCGGTCCTGCCGCCCGCAAGGCTGTTCGCCCGCGCGTGACCGCGCTATAGCGTGTCGCACATGCCATGAAGCAACGTTGATCGGGGTGAGAAGATGCAGCTGGGTTCGGATATTTCGGCAGTGGTGACAGGCGGGGCCTCCGGGCTCGGAGAGGCTTCGGCGCGCGGGCTTGCCGCCGCCGGCGTCAGGGTCGCCCTGCTCGATCTCAACGAGGAACGCGGCAAGGGCGTCGCATCGGAAATCGGCGGCGTCTTTGCGCGCTGCGACGTCACCGACGTGGCAAGCGTCGAGGCCGCTCTCGCCGCTGCCCGCGCCGCCCATGGCCAGGAACGCATCTGCGTCAACTGCGCCGGTATCGTCGCCGGCCAGAAGACGGTCAGCCGCGACCGCAAGACGGGCGCCATCGCCGCCCACGACCTAGACCTGTTCGCTAAGGTCATCGACGTCAACCTCGCCGGCAGCTTCCGCGTCGCAGCACTTTCCGCCGCCGGCATGGCGACGCTTGAACCGGCGACTGCCGACGGCGGGCGCGGAGTCATCGTCATGACGGCCTCCGTCGCCGCCGAGGACGGCCAGATGGGCCAGGCCGCCTATTCCGCTTCCAAGGGCGGCATTCTCGGCATGACCCTGCCGATGGCGCGCGACCTGTCGCGCGAGGGTATCCGCGTGATGTCGATCATGCCTGGCCTGTTCCACACACCGATGTTCGACAGCCTCAGCGACGAGGTGCGCGAATCGCTGGCCGCCGGCGTGCCCTTTCCGCAGCGCCTCGGCGACCCGGCGGAATACGCAGCGCTCGTCCGCCACATCTGCGAGAACGACATGCTCAACGGCACCTCGATCCGCCTCGACGGTGCGTTGCGGCTGGCCCCGCGCTGATCCTGCCTATGCCTTGGCGCCCATTTCGGCGGCGATCGCGTCCATTTCGCGCGCCAGCGCAATGTCGCGGGCGGTTAGCCCGCCCGCGTCATGCGAAGTCAGGGTCACTTCCACCCGGTTGTAGACGTTCGACCATTCCGGATGGTGGTCCATCTTCTCGGCGGCCAGCGCCACCCGCGTCATGAAGCCGAAGGCGGCGTTGAAAGTCCTGAATCGGAAGCCGCGCGCGATGGCATCGCGCCCGGCAACCGGCCGCCAATGCGTCAACGTTGCCATCGCCTCGGCCCGCTGCGCATCGCCAAGCCGCATGCTCATGCTCGCCTCGGGTTGGCTGGATGAAGACCGCAGCTCATGCGTGCTGCTGCAACTCGGCCTGCGGCGACCCGGCTTCCAGCGGATAGGCCTCCTCGACGATATAGGGCCCGCCGCCCTGGCTGGCGCGCGAGGAAAACAGCACGAACCGCCGCACCGTGAAGGGACCCGCCCGGAACAGCCCGCGCGTACCCAGGTAGCCGGCCACCGCGCCGCCCGAAACGCCGCGCAGCCGCGCCACCGTGACATGCGGCGTATAGCGGCGCTGCTCGGGCGCAAGGCCGATGCGCTGCATGCGCCGCTCGACCTCGGCCTGCAGCGCCATCAGCGGCTTCGAGGCCTCGACGGCGGCAAAGATCGAGTGCGGCTTGCGGCTGCCGAAGCTCTCCACCCCGCGCAGCGTCAGCGTGAACGGCGCGCGATGGATGTCCCACAGCGTGTCGGCGACCTCGGCGGCGGTCCGCTCGTCGATGTCGCCGATGAAGCGCAGCGTGATGTGGTAGTTGGCGACGTCGATCCAGCGCGCGCCGGGAAGCCCGCCGCGCAGGCCGGATATGAGCGCACCGATATCTGAAGGGATCTCGAGGCCGACGAACAGACGCGGCATGGCGCTCCTCCCGGTCATCAGCGCGACCGCTCCCGTCGGGAATGGCGCGAATCGGTATCGCCTTCGACCTTAACCCGATTTTTCCGCCCGCTCGATCAATTCGGCCGCATAGGGCAGCAGGTTGCGCACGATCACCGCGACGCCCGCCTCGCTTGGATGGATGCCGTCGCTCTGGTTGAACCGCGGGTCGGTCGCCACGTCATCGAGAAAGAACGGCATGAAGACCACGTCGTGCTCGCGCGCAAGGTCCGTGTAGATGGCGTCGAAGGCTTGCGCATAGTCATCGCCCAGGTTCGCCGGCGCGCGCATGCCCGCAAGCAGGACCGGGATTTCCCGCTCCTGCAGCCGCGCCAGGATCGCCGACAGCGCCTTGCGGGTCACTTCCGGGTCGATGCCGCGCAGGATGTCATTGCCCCCCAGCACCAGGATCACGCCATCCGTTCCCTCCGGCACCGACCAGTCGACGCGTGCCTGCGCCGCGCTCGCCGTGTCGCCGGATACCCCGGCGTTGGCGATCGAGACGTCATGTCCCGCCGCGCGCAGCGCCTCCTGCAGCCGGTCGGGATACGCCTCGCCGGGCGCAAGACCGAGCCCGGCCGTCAGGCTGTCGCCGAAAGCAACGATACTGAGCGTGCGCGCCTCGGCCGGCAGCGCGAAGAGTGCCATCAGCATGAGACAGCCCAGCATCCTGAAGATCGTCGCCACGCTCTCAACCGCTCCTTGTTCGCCCGCCCGCTTGGACACGCCGGCTTTGAGCCATATGTAGGGCACATCCGCCAGCGCCACACCCCGCACGCCGACAATCGCGGATCGTCGGCGCCAGCACCTCCAAGCAAGGGACTCGACTTGACCCGACCTGCGATCAGCCTGCGCGACGTGCATCTCCATCTCGGCAGCGGGCGCGCCAGGGTGCATGTCCTGCGCGGTATCACCCTCGACGTCGATGCCGGCGAATCGGTGGCGATCCTCGGTCCATCCGGCTCGGGCAAGTCGAGCCTGCTGATGGCCATGGCGGGCCTGGAGCCCGCCGGCTCGGGCGCCATCGAGGTCGCCGGCACGCCCATCGGCAGCCTCGACGAGGACGCGCTGGCGCGATTCCGAGGCGCGCACGCGGGCATCGTCTTCCAGTCCTTCCACCTGATCGCGACCATGACGGCGCTGGAAAACGTTGCCATACCGCTCGAGCTTGGCGCCCGTGCTGGCGATCCCTGGCAGCGCGCGCGCGCAGAACTCGAGGCGGTCGGGCTGGGTGCGCGCACCGGCCACTATCCGGCGGAACTTTCCGGCGGCGAGCAGCAGCGGGTCGCGCTGGCGCGCGCCCTCGTTACCCGCCCGGATATCCTGTTTGCCGACGAGCCGACCGGAAACCTCGACGGTACGACCGGCGAACAGGTCATCGAGCTGATCTTCGCCGCCCACCGCGAGCGCGCGGCAACCCTCGTGCTCGTCACCCACGACGAGGCGCTCGCCAGGCGTTGCAGCCGCGTGGTGCGCATGGCCGACGGCATGATCGTCTCCGACGAACCGACGCCAGGCCCGCGAAGAAGGAAGGCGGCGAAGTGAAGTCCGCCATGCTCCGCCTGCCGCTGGCACTGCGACTGGCGCTGCGCGAATTGCGCGGCGGCTTTTCCGGTTTCGCGGTCTTCATCGCCTGCATCGCGCTCGGCGTCGGTGCCATTGCCGCCGTCGGTTCGCTGACCCGCGCGCTGACGGCGTCGATCGAGCAGGAGGGCCAGTCGATCCTCGGCGGCGACATTTCCTTCCGCCTTGCCCAGCGCACCGCCGGCGACGACGAACGGGCGTGGCTTGCGAGCCTCGGCACGGTTTCGCAGACGATCTCCATGCGCGCCATGGCCCGGCTGCCCGACCATTCCGACCAGGTACTGGTGGAAGCCAAGGCTGTCGACAATGCCTATCCCCTTTACGGAAGTCTCGATCTCGCCGGCGCGACGCCGCGCGAAAGCCTCTTCGCGCAGATGGACGGGCGCTGGGGTATCGCGGTGGAGCCATCGCTGCTGAGCCGGCTCGGCGTGGCGGTCGGCGACGAAATCGAGATCGGCGGCATGCCCGTCGTCATCCGCGACACCATCGTGCGCGAACCAGACCGCCTCTCCGGTGGCCTCACCTTCGGGCCGCGCGTGATGCTCGCACCCGATGCCCTCGCGCAAACCGGGCTCATCCGCCCCGGCAGTCTGGTGCGCTGGCAATACTCGGTGCGCTTGAGCGACACCTCCGAGGCGGCGCTGCGCGCGGCGATTTCCACCGCGGCGCAGAAGTTCCCGCAGGCCGGCTGGAACATCGGCAGCCGCGACAACGCCGCCCCGCGCGTCGCCGACCAGATCCGCCGCTTCCGCGACTACCTGACCCTCGTCGGCCTGACCGCGCTCGCCGTCGGCGGCGTCGGCGTCGCCAACGCGGTGCGCGCCCACGTCGAGGGCCGCCGAACGACCATCGCCACGCTGAAGGCGCTCGGCGCGCCGGGCGGGCTGGTGACGCGCATCTACCTGGTACAGGTGCTCCTGCTGGGCGCACTGGCCATCGCCATCGGACTTGCGCTCGGCACCGCCGCGCCGCTCGCAGCACGGACGTGGCTGGCTGCCTTCCTGCCCCTGCCGGAAGGCCAGGGCGCCGTCTATCCCGGCGCGCTGGCCATCGCCGCGCTCTACGGCGGGCTGACCGCGCTCGCCTTCACGCTCGGTCCCCTCGGGCGCGCCCGGCGGGTTCCCGTCAGCGCGCTGTACCGCGATCATGTCGCCCGCCACGCCGCGAAGGCGCCGCTGGCCTATCGTTTCGGCTCGCTCGCCTGCATCGCGGCGATCGCGGCACTCGCCATCGCGCTCGCCCGCCAACCGGCGATCGCGGCGATCTTCGTCGCAGCGGCGGCGGCCGGCTTCGTCTTCCTGCGCGTCGTCGCACTCGGCCTGATGTCCGCCGCGCGCCGCGCGCCGCACCTGCACGCCATGGCCGCGCGGCTTGCGATTGCGAACATCCACCGCCCGGGCGCGTTGACGCCAACGGTCGTTCTTTCGCTCGGTCTCGGCCTGACCCTGCTGGTCTCGCTGGCGCTGATCGAGACCAACATCAACCGCCGGCTCAACGAACAAATTCCGCAGAATGCCCCCGACTATTTCTTCATCGACATCCCGTCTGTCCGCGCAGCTGCGTTCACCGACCTAGTCAGCGCCACCGCGCCGGGTGCGCACCTCGACCAGGTGCCGATGCTGCGCGGGCGCATCGTCTCGCTGAAAGGCCTGCCCGCCGACGGCTACCCCGCGCCGCCGCAGGCGCAGTGGGTGCTGCGCGGCGATCGCGGCATCACCTATGCGCGCGACGTGCCAAAGGGCTCGACCGTGGTCGCCGGCGACTGGTGGCCGGCCGACTATTCCGGTCCGCCACTGGTCTCCTTCGAGGCGGAGCTCGCCGGTGAACTCGGCCTTGCCATCGGCGACACGGTGACGGTCAACCTGCTTGGCCGAAACCTGACGGCGACGATCGCCAACCTGCGCACCGTCCAGTGGGAAACCCTTGGCATCAATTTCGTGCTCGTCTTCTCGCCCAGCGCGGTCGCCGGCGCGCCGCACATGATGCTCACAACCGTGTCCTTCGCAGCGCCCGATCGTGACCGCCAGGAGGCGGACCTGATGCGCGCCATCGCCGATGGCTTTCCCGAAGTCACCGCCGTGCACGTCAGGGAGGCGCTCGACACATTTTCAAGCCTCGTCGCCAAGCTGGCATTGGCCGTGCGCGCGGCCAGCGGCGTGACGCTCGTCGCAGCCGTCCTCGTCCTCGCTGGCGCCCTCGCCTCCAGCCACCGTTTCCGCATCTACGACGCCGTCGTCCTGAAGACGCTCGGTGCCACGCGGCGGCGGCTGATCGCGGTCTACCTGACCGAATTCGCCGTCCTCGGCGCGGCAACCGCCGTCTTCGCCGTCGCTGCCGGAACCCTGATCGCCTGGCTGATCGTCACCCGGGTGATGGACATGGACTTTTCGTTTCAGACCTCAGTTGCGGCCACCGCCGCCACGGGCGCGGTCATCCTAACCGTGGCGCTCGGACTTGCCGGCACCTGGCGCGCGCTCGGCCAGAAGCACGCGGCGTTCCTGCGCTCGCTGTCGGCGAACTGAGTGCCACCGTCCGGAACATTAAGCAAAATTCATGTTCGCCATGCCGGTTTCGGGGCCGGGGTGCTTGTCCTGCGGGAACACTCCCCCCATATTCGGCGAAGGTTTGTCCAACTCTCGTGAGGTTTACCAATGTCCGACCTGAACCGGAATGCCGTTCCCAGTTTCGGCTCCGCCACGCGCGCCGAGGCCGGCATGATCGACGAAGGCCTGCGCAGCTTCCTGCTGCGGGTCTACAACTACATGGCCGTCGGCCTTGCCGTCACCGGCGTTGCCGCGCTGGGCACCGCTGTCGCAGCCGTCAGCAATGGCCAGCTCACTTCCTTCGGCTACGCGCTCTACGCAAGCCCGTTGAAGTGGGTGGTCATGCTCGCGCCGCTCGGTTTCGTCTTCTTCCTGTCGGCCCGCGTCCACACGATGAGCGTTGCCGGCGCGCAGATGGCGTTCTGGGGCTTCGCCGCGCTCATGGGCGTGTCAATGTCCTCGATCTTCCTCGTCTTCACCGGCGAGAGCATCGTGCGCGTCTTCTTCCTGACGGCCGCCACCTTCGGTGCCATGAGCCTCTACGGCTACACGACCAAGCGCGATCTGTCGGGGATGGGCTCGTTCCTGATGATGGGCCTGATCGGCATCATCATCGCCAGCCTCGTCAACATCTTCATCGGTTCCTCGGCGATCCAGTTCGCCGTCTCGGTGATCGGCGTGCTCATCTTCACCGGCCTGACGGCGTATGACACGCAGCAGATCAAGGAGATGTACTACGTCGGCGACGACGGCACGGTTGCCGGCCGCAAGGCAATCATGGGTGCCCTGCGCCTGTACCTCGACTTCATCAACCTGTTCATGATGCTGCTGCAGCTGTTCGGCAACCGCGAATAGGCAAGAGGTTTCTGCTAGATTTGAAGGCCCCGGCAATCGCGCCGGGGCCTTTTTCGTATCACCCGCCCCGCCAAACCTGACCGTACACGGCGCCATGTCCAAGCCGCAACCCGACGCTCTCGCCATCCGCGACGCGACCATCGCCGACCTGCCCGCCATCACGGCCATCTACGGCCACGAGGTGACGAACGGTTCGGCCTCCTTCGAGATCGACCCGCCCGACCTCGCCGAGATGACGCAGCGCTTCAAGACGCTGCACGCCGGCCACTTCCCCTATATCGTCGCGGAAGCAGGCGGCCGCGTGCTCGGCTACGCCTATGCCGGCCCCTACCACCGCCGCGCCGCCTATCGCTTCACGCTGGAGGATTCCGTCTACGTCGACTCGTCCGCCCGCGGCAGGGGCGTCGGAGGGCGATTGCTGGAGGCGCTCGTCGCGCGCTGTGCGCAGGCGGGCTTCCGGCAGATGATCGCCATCATATCGCGCTCGGACACCAGCCCGGCCTCGATCGCGCTGCATTCCGCCGCCGGTTTCGAACACGTCGGCACCCTGCGCGACGTCGGCTTCAAGTTCGGCGAATGGCGCAACATCACCATCATGCAGCGCGCACTTGGCGGCGGCGCGGACCATCCCCCGCCACAAGCCTGAAACCCGAGCCCGCGATCCTGAACGCCAGATGAATGGCACGCTCAGTGTCGGTTCAAGCACCTGCGCGCATTCTCCCCGCCGTGACGTGACGCGCAGCCAGACCAACCCGCGCCACGCCAGGAAAAAGGAGAGAAGCCATGCGCAAGTTTATCGTCCCCATGCTGGCCGCCACTTTCCTCGCAGTCGCGGGAACGGCAGCCACCACCCAGACCGCCGATGCAGCCTCGGTCAGCGTCGGCATCCACGGCCCCGGCTGGGGCGTCCAGTTCAACGACGGCGGCATGCACCGCCATCGCCATTTCAACCAGCACCGCTTCCAGCGCCTGCGCAACCACTGCGAGCCGGTCTACCGCACCCAGTGGCACTGGACGCGCCACGGCTGGAAGCGCATGCGGGTGCACGTCGGCTTCGATTGCGGCCCGCGCTACCGCTGGCGCTGATCCCGCCCACGGCAAGATCAGTCGGTGAAAGACAAGACCCCGGGAATCGCTTCCCGGGGTCTTTGCATTCACGCCGGACGGCTTGCGTCAGGCCGACGGCCAAGCGCGCACGTCGACGAAGTGACCGGTAATCGCCGCGGCCGCCGCCATCGCCGGCGAAACCAGATGCGTCCGCCCCTTGAAGCCCTGCCGGCCCTCGAAGTTGCGGTTCGACGTCGAGGCACAGCGCTCACCCGGCTTCAGCTTGTCGGCGTTCATGGCAAGGCACATCGAGCAACCAGGCTCGCGCCACTCGAAACCCGCCGCCAGGAAGATCTTGTCGAGGCCTTCGGCCTCGGCCTGCGCCTTGACGAGGCCGGAGCCGGGCACGACCAGCGCGCCGACGCGACCGCTGACCGTCTTGCCCTCGACGATGCGCGCCGCCTCGCGCAGGTCCTCGATGCGCCCGTTGGTGCATGAGCCGATGAACACCTTGTCGATGCCGATGTCGGTGACCTTCTCGCCACCCGAGAGCCCCATGTAGGCGAGCGAGCGTTCCGCCGCGCGGCGCTTGTTCTCGTCGGCGATGTCGGAGGCCACCGGCACGCGGCCGGAAATCGACACCACTTGCTCCGGGCTGGTGCCCCAGGTCACCAGCGGCGGCAGGTTGGCCGCGTCGAGCTTCAGTTCGACGTCGAAGGCCGCGCCCTCGTCGGTCGGCAGCGTCTCCCAGTAGGCGCGCCCGATGTCCCACGCCTTGCCGGTGGGGCTGCGCGGACGGTCCTTGATGTAGGCAAAGGTCTTCTCGTCGGGCGCGATCATGCCGGCGCGTGCACCACCCTCGATCGACATGTTGCACACCGTCATGCGGCCTTCCATGGACAGCGCGCGGATCGCCTCGCCGGCGTATTCCATGACGTGGCCGGTGCCGCCCGCCGTGCCGATCTCGCCGATGATGGCGAGGATGATGTCCTTCGCGGTCACGCCGTCGGGCAGCTTGCCATCGACGGTGATGCGCATGTTCTTCGCCTTCTTCTGGATCAGCGTCTGGGTGGCCAGCACGTGCTCCACCTCCGACGTTCCGATGCCATGCGCCAGCGCGCCGAACGCACCATGCGTCGAGGTGTGCGAATCGCCGCACACGATGGTCGTGCCGGGCAGCGTGAAGCCCTGTTCCGGCCCGATGATGTGGACGATGCCCTGGCGCTCGTCGCGCTCGTCGAAATAGTCGATGCCGAACTCCGCCGCGTTCTTCGCCAGCGTATCCACCTGCAGCGCCGATTCCGGGTCGTCGATGCCCTTGCTGCGGTCCGTGGTCGGCACGTTGTGGTCGACGACGGCGAGCGTCTTGCCCGGCGCGCGCGGCTTGCGGTGCGCCATGCGCAGGCCCTCGAAGGCCTGCGGACTCGTCACCTCGTGCACGAGGTGGCGGTCGATGTACAACAGGCACGTGCCGTCGGGCTGCTGGTCGACGACGTGGTCGTCCCAGATCTTGTCGTAGAGGGTACGCGGCGCGCTCATGGGCGTGAATGCTCCCGGAAAGTCGGACATTGTTGATTTCGCCGCCGATATGGGGGCAACTCGCACGCGAGGTCAAGGATGCCGCCGCAGGACTGCCACGAAACACGGGCAAGGAGGAGAAGCATGCGTTTTGTCTGTGTCCTTCTGGCCATCGTCTTCGCGGCGTGCGGGCCCGCCGCAGCGGCGGAACCGCCCGTCGCCTGCGGCGAGCGCAGCCATGGCGAGATATCCGCCATCGTCTGCACCGTCGACGTCACGCGCGCCGACATGCGCCTGTTCCTCGACGACCCTGATGGCAAACCCTACGGCCGCTTCCCGCCGCTGATCGCCGACCTTGAAGCCTCCGGCCAGCGGCTCGCCTTCGCCATGAACGCCGGCATGTACCACGAAGACCTCTCCCCCGTCGGGCTCTACATCGAGAACGGGCATACGCTGAAGCGCGCCAACACCAACCCCGGCCCCGGCAACTTCCACATGCTGCCCAACGGCGTGTTCTGGTTCGGCGGCGGGCGCGCCGGCGCCAGCGAGACGAAGGCCTTCCTGAGGTCGGGCAGGAAGCCCGCCTACGCCACCCAGTCCGGGCCGATGCTGGTGGTCAATGGCAGGCTGCACCCGCGCTTCCTACCCGACTCCACCTCGCGCAAGCGCCGCAACGGCGTCGGCGTGCGCGACAGCGGCAAGACGGCGGTCTTCGCGATCTCGAAGGGCTTCGTCACCTTCCACCAGTTCGCGACGCTGTTCCGCGACGGCCTGGGCTGTGACGACGCGCTGTTCCTCGACGGCACCATTTCCAGCCTGCACGCGCCGCAAGTCGGCCGCTCCGACCGCGCCTTCCCGATGGGCCCCATCGTCGGCGTGGTGGAATAGACCCTCGCGTCAGGAGCCTGCGAAACGAGAAAGGGCGGCCTCGCGGGGCCGCCCTTGAACGCTTTCCAGCCGTGGGCCGAAGGATTACTCGGACTTGGCTTCCTCGCCCGCCTCGGCCTCTTCGGCCTGCGCGGCAACTTCGTCCTGCGTCGATTCGGCGATGAAGGCGCGCGCCTGGCCGATCCAGTCCTCGCGCTCCATGCGGCCCTTGAAGTCCAGCGCCTCGTCGACCTTGGCGATGTCCTCGTCGGAGAAGTTGGCGATCTGCTCGTAGGTGGTGATGCCGAGCGCGTTGAGTTTGCCCTCCAGCACCTCGCCGACGCCGGAAATCTTCTTCAGGTCGTCGGCCGCGCCCTTCGGAGCGGTGAACAGCGGCCCGCTCGCCGACTTGCCCGCCGTGGCCTTGCCCTTGTTGCGGGTGTCCTGGCGCTCGGCGATGCGCGCCGACTTGCCGCGGCGCTCGCGCAGGTAATAGAGCTTGGCGCGGCGCACCTTGCCGAGGCGCACGACGTCGATGGATTCGATGACCGGCGCATAGACCGGGAAGACACGCTCGACGCCTTCGCCGTAGGAGATCTTGCGCACCGTGAAGTTCTCGTTGAGGCCGGCGCCGGAGCGCGCGATGCACACACCCTCGTAGGCCTGCACGCGGGTGCGCTGGCCCTCGACGATGCGCACGTTCACGCGCACGGTGTCGCCGGGGCGGAATTCGGGGACGGGACGCTTTTGCGCAAGGGCGGCGGCCTGCTCGGCCTCGAGCTGCTGGATGATATTCATGTCGTTCACCAGGTCTTCTTGAGCGGCGTCCAGAGGTTCCGAACGCTCCAGCCCGGCGATCAAACGCGCGGACGGCGGACGGGACGTGGCAATCGTCGCAGTTGTCTGTCTCGCGGGCCGGGTCACTCCGCCCGGTCCCTGCCGCTTTGCGAGTTTGGCGTGCGAAAAGGCGCGCTGCCCTCTCAGGCGGCCCTTTGGAAGCGCGCTCTATACATCACGGCGTGCCCGCTTGTCGATACCGCGTGCATGCGAATCTCGGGCCGGCTCGCCGTGCGCCTTCCCGTTATCGCCGCAGACAAGATCGGGCCGGCGTTCGCGGGTGTCGGCGAGCGCGCGTTCGCGCCGCCACCTGTCCACCGCGCCATGGTCGCCCGATGTCAGCACTGCGGGGATTTCCCGCCCCTCGAACACCTGCGGGCGGGTGTACTGCGGATATTCCAGCAGGCCGCGCTCGAAGCTCTCGTCGTGGCCGGAGACGTCCGCGCCCATCACGCCGGGCAGAAGGCGCACGCAGGCATCGAGCAAAGCGAGCGCCGCGACCTCGCCGCCCGACAGCACGAAATCGCCGAGTGAGACTTCTTCAAGCCGCCGCGCCGCGATCACCCGCTCGTCGATGCCTTCGAAACGCCCGCAGACGATCACCGCGCCCGCCCCCGCGCTCAATTCGCGCACGCGCGCCTGGGTCAGCGGCCGCCCGCGCGGCGTCATCACGAGTCGCGGGCGTGGATCGTCCGGCAGGCATGCGGCATCGATCGCCGCGCCCAGCACGTCGGCGCGCAGCACCATGCCCGGCCCGCCGCCCGCCGGCGTGTCGTCTACCGTGCGATGCCTGCCGATGCCGAAATCGCGGATCTGCACCGTTTCGCAGGCCCAGGTGCCGGCCTCCAGCGCCTTGCCGGCGAGCGAAATGCTTAAGGGGCCGGGAAACATCTCCGGGTAGAGTGTCAGGATGGTGGCTTTCCACGTCATGGCTTGTCGGGCTGCGCCTTTACCGCCGCCTTCGGCGAGCGCCGGCGTTTCGTGCGGCGCGGCTGCGGCTTGTCGAACAGCCCCGCCGGCGGATCGATGACCACGCGGCCCCCCTTCAGGTCAACCTCGGGCACCACCTCGCGCGTGAAGGGCACCAGCACCGAGGGGCCGTCCGCGACCTCGACATCGAGCAGGTCGCCGGCGCCGAAATCATGAACAGCGATGATCAGGCCCAGCACTTCGCCATCGGTGCCGACGGCTTCCAGCCCGATCAGGTCGGCATGGAAGTAGCTGTTGTCCTCGTCGTCCGCCTGCAACGCATCGCGCGCGACGTAGAGCTTCTCGCCCTTCAGCGCCTCGGCGCCGTCGCGGTCCCTGACCTCGTCGAAGGCGACGATGACCACGCTCTTGTCGGGCCGGATGCTGCGCACATGCAGAACCCGCCCGTCAGTCGTGACGAGCGGGCCGTAGTCTGCCAGGGCCTGCGGGTCGGCCGTGTGGCTCCTGACGCGAACGGCGCCCCGCACCCCGTGCGGTGCGCCGATCTCGCCAACCAGGAGCTGCTTGCCGTCCACCGTGGAGCCGGGGTCAGGCGTTCTCTTCAGCCGGCGCTTCGGCAGCCGCTTCGGCCGGAGCTTCCTCGGCCGGTGCGGCCGCGGCCTCGGCTGCCGCCTTCGCGGCCTCTTCCTTCTCGGCGGCGCGTTCCTGCGCCTTCTTGCCGGGCTGGGCCTTGTTCGGGTTGTTGCGCGCCGAGCGCTTCATAAGGCCTTCGGCGTCGAGGAAGCGGGCGACGCGGTCGGTCGGCAGCGCACCCTTGCCAAGCCAGGACTTCGCCTTCTCAACGTCGAGCACGACGCGCTGGCCGGAGTCCTTCGGCAGCACCGGGTTGTAGGTGCCGATCTTCTCGATGAAGCGGCCATCGCGCGGCGAGCGCGAATCGGCAACCACGATCGAGTAGAACGGGCGCTTCTTGGCGCCGCCACGGGCGAGACGGATCTTCAGGGACATCTTTGGTTCTCCAGTTTGTCTTGCGTGTCTGTGAGCGTCTTGGTGTTCGAAATCTTGCCTGGCTTGAAGGGCAATCTCTTCTTGCCCCTATTTCTTTTTGCCTTTTGACAGCATGCGGGCGAGATCGGGCGGCAATCCGCCGCCACCGCCAAGGCCGGGAAGCCCGGGCGGCAGACCGCCAGGCATTGCGCCGAGGCCGCCGGGCAGCTTCGGCATCTGGCCTGGCAGACCGCCCGCGCCGCCGGCCTTGGCCATGCGTTCGAGTTCTGCCGGGTCAACGTCGGGCATGCCGCCGCCCATGCCGAGCATGGACCCCAGCCCGCCCATCAGGCCCTTGCCCTTCTTGCCGCCGAGCATCTTCATCATGTCCGCCATCTGGCGGTGCATCTTCAGCAGCTTGTTGATTTCCTCGACCTTGGTGCCGGAGCCGGCCGCGACCCGCCGCTTGCGCGAGGCGTTCAGCAGCTTCGGGTTGGCGCGCTCCTTGCGCGTCATCGAGGAAATGATCGCCGTCTGGCGGGTGATGATGCTGTCGTCGAGATTGGCGGCGGCAAGCTGCTTCTTCATCTTGCCGATGCCCGGCATCATGCCGAGCAGGCCGGACATGCCGCCCATCTTCTGCATCTGCTTGAGCTGGTCGGAAAGATCGTCGAGATCGAACGCGCCCTTGGCCATCTTGCGGGCCATCTGGGCGGCTTTCTCCTGGTCGATGGTCTCGGCCGCGCGCTCAACGAGGCTGACGATGTCGCCCATGCCGAGGATGCGGCCTGCGACGCGCTCGGGGTGGAAGTCCTCCAGCGCGTCCATCTTCTCGCCAACGCCGACGAGCTTGATCGGCTTGCCGGTGACGGCCCGCATCGACAGCGCCGCACCGCCGCGCCCGTCGCCATCGAGCCTGGTCAGCACGATGCCGGTGATGCCGACCGTCTCGTTGAAGTTCTTGGCGAGGTTGACCGCATCCTGGCCGGTCAGCGCATCGGCGACCAGCAGCGTCTCGTGCGGGTTCACGGCGTCGCGGATCTCGACCATCTCGGCCATCAGCGGCGCGTCGATGTGCGTGCGCCCCGCCGTGTCGAGCAGCACCACATCGTAGCCGCCCAGCCGGGCCGCCTCCATCGCCCGCCTGGCGATCTGCACCGGCGTCTGGCCGGCGACGATCGGCAGCGTGGCGACGCCGGTCTGCTCGCCGAGCACCTTCAGCTGTTCCTGCGCGGCGGGCCGGCGCGTGTCGAGCGAAGCCATCAGCACCTTGCGCGCGCTGCCGCCAAAGCCCTTCTCCGACAGCCGCTTGGCGATCTTCGCCGTCGTCGTCGTCTTGCCCGAGCCCTGCAGGCCGACCATCATCACCGGCACCGGCGGCGCGGCGTTCAGGCTGAGCGGTGCGGGGTCGCGCCCCAGCATGTCGACCAGCGCGTCGTTGACGATCTTGACGACCATCTGGCCCGGCGTCACCGACTTGATGACCTCGACGCCGACCGCCTTCTCGCGCACCTGCTCGACGAAGCCGCGCACCACCTCGAGCGCCACGTCGGCCTCGATCAGCGCCCGGCGCACCTCGCGCAGCGCTTCGGCGACATCGGCTTCGGACAGCGCACCGCGCTTGGTGAGCTTGTCGAAGATACCGCTCAGGCGGTCGGAAAGGCTCTCAAACATCGCCGTCTTCCCTTCCCTCGCCGGCAGCGTCGATCAGCTCGTCGAACATGCCGACCGCCTTGCCGAATTTGTCGCGGCAGCCGGGATTGCAGAAACCGACGATCTTGCCGCGGTAGCGCACGAGCGAATCCGCCGCGACCGGGTTCCCCGACCACGGACAGACATCGTTCACACAATCCTCAAGCCTCAGCGTCGCCATGTCTCGCTCCCGTGACAGATCCGCGTATCGCTCTCCCAGATGGGGTCCGCACCGTCACGCGGCAAACCCCAAACGGAAATAGCGCCCGCGGGCGAACATCGCTGGCGGGCGTTGACCTCCCGGCCTCTAAAGGACCGGGCGGCGGAGACGGAATTCGATCTGTCTCGATTTCGCGACGGCTTTTACAGCGACTTGCCGCCAGCGTCAAACCGCATCGCGGCTGGACCTCGCTTTTTGCCGTCCGATCAGCCATATAACGCCCAAGCAGGGCCTGATACCCCGCGCAAGAGGACAGACCGAATTGACGCAGCGCGAAATCCCGTTTCGCAAGATGAACGGACTGGGCAACGATTTCATCATCGTTGATGCCCGGCAGGGTCCGCTCGGCCTGATGCCCGCCGACATCGCGCGCATCGCCGGCCGCGAGACGGGCATCGGCTGCGATCAGTTCATCGCGCTGATGCCGGGCAAGGGTGGCGCGGATGTCTTCATGCGCATCTTCAACCCGGATGGCTCCGAGGCCGGCGCCTGCGGCAACGCGACGCGCTGCATCGCCGACATCGTCGCGCACGAGACTGGCAAGCGCGACGTCGTCGTCGAGACGATTGCCGGCTGCCTCGCTTGCACGCTGAACGATGACGGCACGGTCAGCGTCGACATGGGCGCACCGAAGCTTGCCTGGGACCAGATCCCGCTGGCGGAGGAATTCCGCGACACCCGCGCCATCGAGCTGCAGGTCGGCCCCATCGACGCGCCGGTGCTGCACAGCCCCGCCGTCGCCAACATGGGCAACCCGCACGCCGTGTTCTTCACCGACGATCTCGATGCGCACGATCTCGCCGCCATCGGGCCGATGCTGGAGAACCATCCCGTGTTCCCCGATCGCGCCAACATCTCGCTCGCCCAGGTGCTCGACCGCGACACTGTCCGCGTCAGGGTCTGGGAGCGCGGCGCCGGGCTGACGCTCGCCTGCGGCAGTGGCGCCTGTGCGGTTGCCGTTTCGGCGGCACGCAAGCGGCTGACCGGGCGCAAGGTCACAGTCGAACTGCCGGGCGGACCACTGCTGATCGAATGGCGCGAGAGCGACGACCACGTCATCATGACCGGCCCGGTCACCTACGACTACGAAAGCACGATCCCCGCGAGCCTGTTGCCGGAGACCGCGGCATGACGTGCGAGCATGACACCACCGCCGGCCCGCGCGTGCTCACCTTCGGCTGCCGCCTCAACGCCTACGAGTCGGAGCTGATCCGCAGCGCCGGCGAGACGGCGGGCGCGGATGCAGCCACGATCGTAGTCAACACCTGCGCCGTGACGGGCGAGGCCGTGCGCCAGGCGCGCCAGGCGATCCGCCGGGCACGGCGCGAGAACCCGCACGCGCGCATCATCGTCACCGGCTGCGCCGCGCAGACCGAGCCGGCGACCTTCGCCGGCATGGACGAGGTCGACCTCGTCATCGGCAACGCGGAGAAAGCGGACCCGTCCCGCTACGCGCCCGATTTCGGCGCGGCAAGCGACGCAAAGATCTTCGTCAACGACATCATGAGTGTGCGCGAGACGGCAGGCCATCTCGTCGGCAACGGCAAGGCGGTGCTGATCGACGGGCTGAAGGACCGGGCGCGCGCCTTCGTGCAGGTGCAGAATGGCTGCGACCACCGCTGCACCTTCTGCATCATTCCCTATGGGCGCGGCCCGTCGCGCTCCGTGCCCGCCGGCGTCGTGGTCGAGCAGGTGCGTCGCCTCGTCGAGAACGGCTACGCTGAGGTCGTGCTGACCGGCGTCGACCTCACTTCGTGGGGTGACGACCTGCCGGGAACCCCGCGCCTCGGGCGGCTGGTGAAGGACATCCTGCGCCATGTGCCGGAACTCAAGCGGTTGCGCATCTCCTCCATCGATTCCATCGAGGTCGACGAGTTGCTGATGGATGCCATCGCCACCGAAGCGCGCCTGATGCCGCACCTGCATCTGTCGCTGCAGGCCGGCGACGACCTGATCCTCAAGCGCATGAAGCGCCGCCACCTGCGCGCCGAAGCCATCCGCTTCTGCGAGGACGCACGCAAGGCACGCCCGGACATGGTCTTCGGCGCCGACCTGATCGCCGGCTTCCCGACCGAGACCGAGGAGCACTTCCAGCGTTCCCTCGACATCGTCGGCGAATGCGGGCTGACGCATCTGCACGTGTTTCCGTTCTCGGCCAGGGAAGGCACGCCAGCGGCCCGCATGCCGCAGCTTCCCCGCGACCTTGTGAAGGAACGCGCCGCTCGGCTGCGCGAAGCCGGAGACGCCGCGCTGCGCCGCCATCTCGATGCGCGCGTCGGCTCGCCCGCCACGATCCTCGTCGAGCGCCCCGGCATCGGCCGCACCGAGCAGTTCACCGAGGCCCGCTTCGCCGAAGATGCCGGCCTGCCCGGCGCGCTCGTCCCGGCCGTGCTGTCGGGTCACGACGGGCGCATGTTCATCGCCAGCACGCGGGCGGCGGCATGAGCGAGCGCGGAGGGTTCTTCAAGCGCCTGTTCGGCGGCGGCAAGCGCGCGCCGGAATCCGGCGAAGAGGAAAAGCCGGAGGTTGCCGGGCAGGCGGTCGAGCAGCCGCCCGCCGGGATCGCGCCCGAAACCCTGCCCGAGGCAGTGCCTGAGGCAGAACCTCAGGCTGAGCCCGAACCACCGGCCGAGGCGTTGCCCGAAGAGCCGGTGGTTGAACCGGAACTCGTTTCCGAGGCCCCACGACCCGACCCGGAAATCGCGCCCGCTGCCGAGCCGCAAATCGAGCCAGGACCGGAGCCTGAGCCTTCAGCCGGACCTGCAGAACCCAAACCCGAAGAACCGAAGACTTCGTGGTTCAGGCGGCTCACTTCAGGCCTGTCGCGCTCGTCGTCGGCGTTGAAGGACAGCCTCGTTTCCATCGTCTCGAAGCGCAAGCTCGACGACGCGATGCTGGAGGAACTGGAGGACGTACTGATTGCCGCCGACCTCGGCGTCGACACCGCCATGCGCATCACCGAGGCGCTGGCCAGGGGCCGCTACGACAAGGAGATCAGCGACGCCGATGTGCGCGCGGTTCTCGCCGAAGAAGTTGCCCGCACGTTGGAACCCGTCGCGGTTCCCCTGGCGATCGACGAAGGCAAGAAACCACATGTCATCCTCGTCGTCGGCGTCAACGGCACTGGCAAGACCACGACCATCGCCAAGCTCGCGGCAAAGTTCCGCGACGCCGGCAAGTCCGTCGTGCTGGCCGCCGGCGACACCTTCCGCGCCGCTGCCGTCGAACAGCTGAAGATCTGGGGCGAGCGCATCGGCGCCCCCGTCATCGCCCGCGACATCGGCGCAGATGCCGCAGGCCTCGCCTTCGACGCGCTCGACATCGCGCAGGCCGACAAGGCCGACGTGCTGCTGATCGACACCGCAGGCCGCCTGCAGAACAAGTCCGACCTGATGGCCGAACTCGAAAAGATCATCCGCGTCATCCGCAAGAAGGACGAGACCGCCCCGCACACCGTGCTGCTGACGCTGGACGCGACGACCGGGCAGAACGCCATGCAGCAGGTGGAAATCTTCCGCAACGTCGCCGGCGTCACCGGCCTCATCATGACCAAGCTCGACGGCACCGCACGCGGCGGCATCCTCGTCGCCATCTCGGCGAAGCACGCGCTTCCCGTTCACGCCATCGGGGTGGGAGAGGGCGTCGACGACCTGCAGCCGTTCGACGCGGCCGAATTCGCCCGCGCCATCGCCGGCGCCGATGCCCTGGAGCAGGACCGGTGAGCACCGGAGACCGGCAGCCGGCGCACGCCGACCACGGCCTGCGGCTCGTCACCGAGCTCGGGCCGCTTGTCGTCTTCTTCATTGCCAACTGGAAGGCCGGCATCTTCTGGGCGACGGGCGCGTTCATGGCGGCAACCGCGCTGGCGCTTGCCGTGTCCTACATCCGCATGCGCACCGTGCCGGTCATGCCGCTGGTCACCGGCGTCTTCGTGCTGGTCTTCGGCGGGCTGACGCTGTGGCTGCACGACGACACCTTCATCAAGCTGAAACCGACCATCGTCAACCTGTGCTTCGCCGCGATCCTCGGCGCCGGCCTGGCGCTCGGCCGGCCGCTGCTGAAGATCGTCTTCGCGTCCGTCTTCGCCCTCGACGACGAGGGCTGGCGCAAGCTCACCGTCCGCTGGATCGGCTTCTTCGTCGTGCTGGCGATCCTCAACGAGATCGTCTGGCGCAACGTCCCGACCGACACCTGGGTCAGCTTCAAGGTCTTCGGCATCATGCCGCTGACCTTCGCCTTCTCGCTGGCGCAACTGCCGCTGCTGAAGCGGCATGCGCTGGAAGAAGCCGATCACGCCTGACTGCGCTTACTCCGACATGCTGCCCGTCTCGCCGGGCGGGTTGGCGAACGGCATCTGCGCGTTTCCGAGATGCACCTCGCGCTCGTGGGCGAGCGCCCAGGCCACCGAGGGGAAGGCAAGCTCGTCCCACGGGATCTCGTCCCAGCCGAACAGGCCCACTTCGAGGCTTTCCTCGCCGGCCGCGATCGCCGGGTCGATCAGGTTCGCGCGGTAGAAGATCTGCACCTGGCTGAGCCGCGCGATGGTGTAGACGGCGAGCAATTCGCCGGTCTCGATCACCGCGCAGGCTTCCTCGCGCGCCTCGCGGCGCGCGCCGGCATCCGGTGTCTCGCCCAGCTCCATGTAGCCGGCGGGAATGGTCCAGAAGCCCTTTCGCGGGTCGATGGCGCGCCGGCACAGCAACACGGTCTCGCCGTGCCGCACCACCGAGCCGACGACGACGCGCGGGTTCTCGTAGGCGACGAACCCGCAGTGGTCGCACACCCGCCGCGCGCGGTTGTCACCGCCAGGTACGGATTTCGTGAAGCGCGGCGAAATGGCCATGCGGATGCCTCCCGGTTGCAGCCCCGCGGATCAGCCCGCGGGCTTGGCCAGGGTTTCCTCGATCTTCGGCAGGATCACCTCCCGCAACGATTTCTCGTTGATCGGGCCGACGTGCTTGTAGGCGATCCGCCCGGCCCGGTCGACGATGAAGGTCTCCGGCACGCCGTAGACGCCCCAGTCGATACCGACGCGGCCGTTGGCATCGACGCCGACCGCGTCGAACGGATTGCCGTATCGGCCAAGGAAACGGCGGGCGTTCTCGTCCTTGTCCTTGTAGTTGAGGCCATACACCGTGAACCGGTCGTCTTTGGCCAGTTCCTCGATGAACGGATGTTCCTCGCGGCAGGGCACGCACCACGACGCCCACACGTTGACGACGCTCACCTTGCCGTCTAGGTCGGCGCGCGAGAAGCCGGGCACCGGACCGTTCTCGTTCGTCAGGCCGTCGAGCGCGGCAAGCGAGAACGCGGGCGCCTCCTTGCCGATCAGCGCCGAGGGCACCCGCGAGGCGTCGCCCGCGCCGAGCCGGAAATAGAACAGGATCGCCAGCCCCATGAAGACGACCAGCGGGATGAGGATCAGCGCGCGCGACAGGGTCTGGTTCATGGCGCCGTCTCCTCGTCATCCGCATCGATGTCGACATCCACGCCGATATCGGCGCGCCTGCGGAAGCCGCGCCGCTGCAGGGCGTCGAGAGCGCGCTTCTGCGCCGCCCCGTCGATGCGGATCCACACGATCAGCGCACCAATGGCGACGAAGGTGACGAGATAGGCGGCCACGATGAAGCCGGCATGATCGCCGAGGCTGGACAGAATTTCCATTGTCGCCCCCCTCAGGCCCCGGCCGTCGCCGCGGCGCGCGCCGCCGTGATCTGCATGGCGCGAACGCGCCGGCGCAGAACCTCGTTGCGCATCGCCGACAGGTGCATGGCGACGAACAGCACGCTGACGCCCGCCAGCATCACCAGCAGCGGCACCAGCATCGAGGGCGGCATCGACGGCCCGTCCCGGCGCATCAGGCTCGCCGGCTGGTGCAGGGTGTTCCACCACTCAACGGAATACTTGATGATCGGGATGTTGACGAAGCCGACCAGCGCCAGGATGGCGACGATGCGCGCCCCGCGCGCCGGATCGTCGAACGCCCGCCACAGCGCGATCAGCCCGAGGTACATCAGGAACAGCACCAGCACCGAGGTCAGCCGCGCGTCCCACACCCACCACGCGCCCCACATCGGCTTGCCCCACAGCGAGCCGGTGACAAGGGCGACAAAGGTGAAGGCAGCGCCGATCGGCGCTGCCGCACGCGCCGACACATCCGCCAGCGGATGCCGCCACACCAGCGTGCCGATCGAGGAAATCGCGATCAGCGTGTAGGCGCCCATGCCCATGTAGGCGGCGGGCACGTGGATGTACATGATGCGCACGGTTGCGCCCTGCTGGTAGTCCTCCGGCGACACGACCAGCGCCATGTACAGCCCGAACCCGAGCACGAGCACCGCGAGCGCCCACAGCCACGGGATGATACGCGCGCTGTAGCTCATGAAGCGCGTCGGGTTGGCTAGGTCGGTCAGGCCCATGAAAGATTCCACTCCACCGTCTGTTTCCCCGCCCCCGCAATGCGAGCCAGACTGTTACACCAAGAGCGCCCGTAGATAGAAGCCCCCCGCGGCAGCGCAAGGCTGCGGCATCCCCGCGCGTCCCGGAACATTTTCGTTTTCACGCAATTCCTGGCGGATAACCGCACGCACTTCTGCGCGAATTGCCCTAGTCGAGGCTCGCCCGCAGAGCCGCGGCCGCGGCCAACGGCCCCAGCACCAGAGAAAACAGCGATAGCGCGACGAGGATCAGGAACGGCGTCAGGAACGGCGTCGGCCCGGTGATCACCGCCGTCGTCGCCGAGATGCCGAAGATCAGCACCGGGATCATCAGCGGCACCACCAGGATCGCCAACAGCAGCCCGCCGCGCCGCAGCACCACGGTCAGCGCCGCGCCGATGGTGCCGATGAAGGTCAGCGCCGGCGTTCCGGCCAGCAGCGTCAGGCAGATCGCGCCCAGCGCCTGCGGCGGCACGTTGAGCATCATGCCGAACAGCGGCGCGGCAAGCGTCAGCGGCAGCCCGGTCGTCATCCAGTAGGCGAGCGCCTTCACCGCCACCGTCATTTCCAGCGGCACCGGCGACATCACGATCAGGTCCAGCGAGCCGTCCTCCTGATCGGCCTGGAACAGCCGGTCGATCGCCAGCAGGTTGGCGAGCAGAACGCCGATCCACAGGATCGCCGGGCCGATGCGCGCCAGCACGTTGAGGTCGGGGCCGACGCCGAAGGGAATCACGGTGACGACGATCAGGAAGAATACCACCGCCATCAGCGCACCGCCGCCGATGCGCACCGCCAGCGCCAGCTCGCGTGCGAACAGGGCCTTGAGCGCGGTCATCGCATCGCCTCCAGCGCCAGCACCGTGGTCGCGAACGGCAGGTCGACATGCGTCGCGACGACGACGATGCCGCCGCACGAAAGATGCGCGCCAACCAGCGCGAACAGCAGGCGCTGGCCGTCCGCATCCAGCGCGGAAGTCGGCTCGTCGAGCATCCACACCGGCCGGCGCACCGCGGCAAGTCGCGCCAGCGCCAGCCTGCGCCGCTGGCCCGCCGAAAGGTAGCGCGCCGGCAGGGAGGCGAGATCGCCGATCCCGACCGCATCGAGCGCGGCTTCGAGGTCCTCGCGCGCCGCCTCCCGTCCGGACAGGAAGGTTGCCCAGAAGCCGAGGTTCTCGATCACGCTCAGGGAGGGTTTCAGCGCATCGAGGTGGCCGAGGTAGTGCGCCTGTTCGCCGAGCGGAACGTCCGGCGCACCGCCGGCGAGTTCCAGCGTGCCGGCATCCATGCGCACCAGCCCCGCGATCAGCCGCAGCAGCGACGACTTGCCGACCCCGTTGGGCCCGCGCAGCGCCAGCGCATGGCCGCCCTCGACCGAGAACGACACCCCGTGGAACACCCGCCGCCCGCCACGCACGCAGGCGAGACCCCGGCCCGTCAGGCAAAGCTCGGCATATCGGTGGTCTGGCTGGAGAGACACGACTTTGGGCTCACTGGCGATGGCTTGCGAATTTCACTATAAGGCGCGCAGTTGGAGGCCCGAGTCGCCAGCGCGCCGCCTGCGACCAGCCGTCAGAGTTCCCGCAACGCCCGTATAAGCGCTCCCCGCGCCCGGGCAGACGGGATGCCGGCAGGTGTTGCAGGGCACGGCGCGCCGCACTGGCCGGCGCATCATCGGCAGCGCCGGATTTGCTCGCCGCCCCCGTCGCACAGTCAGACCGCTGATATTGGGGACAGATCATCGTGACAACTTCGCTTGACAGTTTCAAATCCCGCAAGACCCTCAAGGCCGCCGGCAAGACCTACACCTACTACAGCCTCGCCGCCGCCGAGAAGAACGGCCTGGACGGCATTTCCCGCCTGCCCTTCTCGCTCAAGGTGCTGCTGGAGAACCTTCTGCGCAACGAGGACGGGCGCACGGTCACCGCCGACGACATCCGTGCAATGGCAGGTTGGCTGACCGCACGCAAGTCCGACCGCGAGATCGCCTTCCGGCCCGCACGCGTGCTGATGCAGGATTTCACCGGCGTCCCCGCCGTCGTCGACCTCGCCGCGATGCGTGACGCGACGAAGAAGCTCGGCGTCAGCCCGAAGAAGATCAACCCGCTGGTGCCCGTCGACCTCGTCATCGACCACTCCGTCATGGTCGACGCCTTCGGCAACGGCATGGCGTTCAAGTTCAACGTCGAGCGCGAATACGAGCGCAACAAGGAACGCTACGAGTTCCTGCGCTGGGGTTCGGGAGCTTTCGACAACTTCCGCGTCGTTCCCCCCGGCACCGGCATCTGCCACCAGGTCAACCTGGAATACCTCGCCCAGACCGTGTGGACGAAGAAGGACGGCCGCCGCACCGTGGCCTATCCCGACACGCTGGTCGGCACCGATTCGCACACCACCATGGTCAACGGCCTTGCCGTGCTCGGCTGGGGCGTCGGCGGCATCGAGGCGGAAGCCGCCATGCTCGGCCAGCCCATCTCGATGCTGATTCCCGAGGTCATCGGTTTCAAGATCACCGGCAAGCTGAAGGAAGGCGTCACCGCCACCGACCTCGTGCTCACCGTCACCGAGATGCTGCGCAAGCGGGGCGTCGTCGGCAAGTTCGTCGAGTTCTTCGGTCCCGGCCTCGACAATCTGAGCCTCGAGGACAAGGCGACAATCGCCAACATGGCGCCGGAATATGGCGCGACCTGCGGCTTCTTCCCCATCGATGCCGAAACAGTGGCCTATCTGAAGGCCACCGGGCGCGAGGAAGACCGCGTTGCCCTCGTCGAAACCTATGCCAAGCGCCAGGGCATGTTCCGCAAGAAGCGCACCCCCGATCCGCTCTTCACCGACGTGATGGAACTGAACCTGCGCGCCGTTGAGCCGTCCATCGCCGGCCCCAAGCGTCCGCAGGACCGCGTGCCGCTGAAGATCGCCAAGAAGGTCTTCGACACCGCGCTGAAGGAAGAGTTCGGCAAGACCCGCAACGCGAAGAAGCGGTTTGCGGTTCCCAACCAGGACTTCGACCTCGGACACGGCGACGTGGTGATCGCGGCGATCACCTCGTGCACCAACACCTCCAACCCCTCGGTGATGATCGGTGCCGGCCTGCTCGCCCGCAACGCCCACGCCAGGGGCCTCAAGGTCAAGCCGTGGGTGAAGACGTCGCTCGCGCCGGGCAGCCAGGTCGTCACCGACTACCTCGCCAAGGCTGGTCTGCAGGACGATCTCGACGCGCTCGGCTTCAACCTCGTCGGTTACGGCTGCACCACCTGCATCGGCAATTCCGGCCCGCTGCCCGAGGACATCTCGGCGGCGATCAGCGCCAACGATCTCGTCGCCTGCTCGGTGCTGTCGGGCAACCGCAACTTCGAGGGCCGCGTCAACCAGGACGTCAAGGCCAACTGGCTCGCCTCGCCGCCGCTGGTCGTCGCCTACGCGCTTGCCGGTACGCTCAACATCAACCTGGCGCGCGATCCCATCGGCACGGACAAGGCTGGCAAGCCGGTCTATCTCAAGGACATCTGGCCGAGCACGGCGGAAGTCGCCGCGCTGGTGCGCTCCAGCGTCACGCCGGAGATGTTCGCAAAGCGCTATTCCGACGTCTTCAAGGGCGATGCCGACTGGCAGGCGGTCGAGGGCGGCAGCGGCACCACCTACAAGTGGAACTTGGGCTCCACCTACGTCCAGAACCCGCCCTACTTCGAGGATCTCCAGCTCAAGCCCGCCCCGGTAACGGACGTTAACAACGCCCGCATCCTCGGCCTGTTCCTCGATTCCATCACCACCGACCACATCTCGCCGGCCGGCTCCATCAAGGGCAGCAGCCCTGCCGGCACCTACCTCAGCGAGCACCAGGTCCCGCAACGCGAGTTCAACTCCTACGGCGCGCGTCGCGGCAACCACGAGGTGATGATGCGCGGCACCTTCGCCAACATCCGCATCAAGAACCAGATGGTGCCAGGCGTCGAGGGCGGCGTGACGAAGCACTATCCCTCCGGCGATGAGATGCCGATCTACGACGCGGCGATGAAGTACGAGGCCGAGGGCGTGCCGCTGGTCGTCTTCGCCGGCAAGGAATACGGCACCGGCTCCAGCCGCGACTGGGCCGCCAAGGGCACCCGCCTGCTTGGCGTGCGCGCCGTCATCGCCCAGTCCTTCGAGCGCATCCACCGCTCCAACCTGATCGGCATGGGTGTCGTCCCGCTGGTCTTCAAGGATGGCGACAGCTGGCAGAAGCTTGGCCTGACCGGCGCCGAGACCGTCTCGCTCGCCGGTCTCGACAAGCTGACGCCACGCTGCACGGTGAACGCCGAGATCACCATGGCCGGCGGCAAGAAGACGTCGGTGCCGCTGACCTGCCGCATCGATACCGAGGATGAACTCGACTACTTCAGGAACGGCGGCATCCTGCACTACGTGCTGCGCGGGCTTGCCGCCTGACGCACGCAGGCATCGCGGAACGCAAGGGCCGGCCGGGAAAACCCGCGCCGGCCTTTTGCTTTCCAGTGCCGGCACCGCCTTCACCGCGCGCTCACGCAAGGGTGACGCCATGTGACGGGCAGGCGATGCTCCGCCGCGCTAGGTTTCTGCAACGGCCCGATGGCCGATGCGAAACGGGAACCGCCGCGATGCGTCTTGTCAGAACCCGCCTGCCACGTCCGGCCATCGTCCTTTCAGCGGCGTTGTGCTCGCTCGCACTTTCAGTCTTGGCACCGGCGGCCGGCGCCGGCACCTACACCCCGGTCGCGGTCGCCGAACTGTTCACCAGCCAGGGCTGCTCGTCGTGTCCGCCCGCCGACAGGCTGTGGAACGAGCTTGCCCGGCGCGACGACGTCCTCGCACTGACGCTGCCGGTCGACTACTGGGACTACCTGGGCTGGAAGGACACGCTGGCGAGCCCGGCCAACACAGCGCGCCAGCGCGGCTACGCCCGCGCCCTGCAGGCGCGCTCGATCTACACCCCGCAGGCGATCATCAACGGCGCCATCGACGTTGTCGCATCGCGGCGCGCGGAAGTCCTTGCCGCGCTCGCAGCGGCGCGCACCGGGCCGGACGGCATCGGCCTCGACATCTCGGCCGGGCCGCAGGCGCTCACCATCACCGCGAATGCCGAACCCGGCTCCCTGCCGGAACCCGCAACCGTCTGGCTCGTCGTCTTCACTGGCGAGGAAACGGTCGCCATCGGGCGCGGAGAGAATGCCGGCCGCACCATCCGCTACTCGAATGTCGTGCGTGCGATGTACGCGCTGGGAGAACTCCATGTCGGCACGCAGCGCTTCGCCTACCCGCGAGACAGCTTGCCGGAGGCCGCCGACATGAAATGCGCCGTCATGGTGCAGCCGTCGAAACACCAGGCTCCCGGCCCGGTCCGCGCCGCGGCCGTTCTGGACGGGTCTTGCTGAGCCCGGCAAATTCCGAGAAATGACAAGAAAAAAGGCCGGCAAGCCGGCCTTGAAGGAGATATGGGGGACAAACCAGTTTGAAAACCGGTGTCGGGCGTTGCCGCCCGTACGACTTTCCCTGACAGGTACGGGAAAACGCATCCGCCTGCAGGAAAAGTCGGCCCGGTTCGAAATGCCTGGCCCCGGAAGGGGCTGGGGGGCTGAAGAATTCCGCGGCCTCGCACCGAACCGGGCCTTCGAGGCAACGAAGGCATTGCAAACCCGCAATCGGGCCGGGCAAGGGCCGGAATCGGGCAAATTTGTGATTTGTTGAATCTTCGGCCCGGTACGGGACTTGCGCTGCACGCCACGATCGGGCGATCATTTCGCCGGTGCCGGTTGCGTGTCACTGCGCGCAAATCGGAGCCTGCGAGTCGAGGAGGCGTGCGTGTACGACGGCGAGCCCATAGTTTTCACCGGCGGCAGGAATGGCGAACCTGCCGCATCCTCCAATAGCCGGGCCGAACCGCAGCGCATATCCTTCGACCGACGTGAACTGACCGACATCCTCAACGTCTACGGGCGCAAGGTCGCCGATGGCGAATGGCGCGACTACGCCATCGACCTGCTGCGCGACCGCGCGGTGTTTTCCGTCTTCCGGCGCACCAGCGAGATGCCCATCTACCGCATCGAGAAAACGCCGAAACTTGCCCGCCGCCAGGGCGCCTACAGCGTCATTTCCGCTGGCGGCCAGGTGCTGAAGCGCGGGCACGATCTCGCCCGCGTCCTGCGCGTGCTCGACAAGGGATTGCGGCTGATCAAGGCCTGAGGGGGCATGCCCCGGGGCATTACGCCCAGGGCCGGTCCTCGGCCAGGTGCGCCTCGTAGCTGTCGATCGCCTTGGCCTTTTCCATCGTCAGACCGATATCGTCAAGGCCGTTCAGCAGGCAATGCTTGCGGAAGGGATCGAGATCGAAGCGAACGGTGCCGCCGTCGGGGCCGTGAATCTCCTGCGCTTCCAGATCGACGGTCATCGTGGCGTTGGCGCCGCGGTTGGCGTCGTCCATCAGCTTGTCGAGTTCCGCCGCGCTGACCTTGATCGGCAGGATGCCGTTCTTGAAGCAGTTGTTGTAGAAGATGTCGGCGAAGCTCGTCGAGATCACGCAGCGGATGCCGTAGTCGAGCAGCGCCCACGGCGCGTGCTCGCGGCTCGAGCCACAGCCGAAGTTGTCGCCCGCGACAAGGATCTGCGCCTTGCGGTAGGCCGGCTTGTTGAGCACGAAGTCCGGGTTCTCGCTGCCGTCCTCGTTGTAGCGCATTTCCGAGAACAGCCCCTTGCCCAGCCCCGTCCGCTGGATCGTCTTCAGGTACTGCTTCGGGATGATCATGTCGGTATCGACATTGGTGATCGGCATCGGCGCCGCGACGCCGGTCAGCGTGGTGAACTTGTCCATGCTCGTTTCCGTCCCGCAGATGGAGGCTCCCGGCGCAGCCTTTCCGGTGCGCCGGCTTTGCGCGCAATAAACAGAAGCGCGCGGCAAGACACAAGCACCAGTGTCGCGCGCCCTGCAATTTAGCCTGAAGGGGATCGGCTAGTCGCCCGCCGCCAGCTCGATGGCTTCCATGTCGTCGTCGCTGAGGCCGAAATGATGGCCGATCTCGTGCACCAGCACGTGCGTGATGACGTCGCCAAGCGTGTCCTCGTATTCCGACCAGTAGTCGAGGATCGGCCGGCGGTAGAGCCAGATCATGTTCGGCATCTGCCCCGTATGCGGCACGCTCTCGCCCTCGCTCATCCCCACGCCCTGGAACAGGCCGAGCAGGTCGTAGGCCGATTCCAGGCCGAGGTCCTCGAGCACCTCATCGTCGGGAAAGTCGGCGATCTGGATGATGATCGTCCCACACAGGTCGCGGAACTGGCCGGGCAGGCGCACGAAGGCTTCCGCCGCCATCACCTCGAAATCCTCGAGGCTGGGGGCCGCCCTGTGGGTCCAGTCGTGTTCGCGGTCGAGCTGCGCCATGCCAGTCCTGCCGTTGGTTCGCCTGCGCCCTGCGTCTGCGCGCTACAGGTAGGTGACGGCCAGATACGCTGCCAGCAGGATCAGCGCGACCAGTGCCGCGCCCCGCGCGATCCGCCGGCCCCAGACCTCCGTCCAGTCCTCGCCGGCCGCGTCGCTTGCCGCAAAATGCGCGAGCGTCCCCTCCGCCGCACGCTTCAGCGCGCTTGTTGCGATCACCTCGCCGCCGCTCTCCGCCCGTTCCAGGTCGCGCAGGGCCTCGCGCACCCGTTTCTCGTCGCGGTTCTCGTGTGCCGGTCCGTGCGTCATGCGCGCAGGATATGTCGCCGCCGCGCGCTCCGACAAGCGCGGCCGTGCCGCAATGTTAATGCACCCATGCGCGCGCGTGCGCTTGCCATCCTCACGCAGCGGCGATACCCATCGCGCCACACGGCTCAACCCAACACTCCTGGACGGATCGCACATGGCAAGCCAGAACATCCTTCTTCTTCCCGGCGACGGGATCGGCCCGGAAGTTTCCGCCGCCGCCGAACGCATCATCGAATGGTTCAGCGCCAACGGCTCGACGAAGTTCGAGACAGAGCGCGACCTCGTCGGCGGCTGCGCCTATGACGCCCATGGCGAGGCGATCAGCGAGGCCGCGGTCGAGAAGGCCTTCGCCGCCGACGCCATCCTGCTCGGCGCTGTCGGCGGGCCGAAGTGGGACAAGGTGCCCTACGACAAGCGCCCCGAGGCCGGCCTGCTGCGCCTGCGCAAGGACCTCGACCTGTTCGCCAACCTGCGCCCCGCCATCTGCTATCCGGCGCTCGCCAAGGCCTCGTCGTTGAAGCAGGAACTGATCGAGGGTCTCGACATCCTGATCCTGCGCGAGTTGACCGGCGGCACCTATTTCGGCGAGCCGAAGGAAATCGTGACGCTGGAGAACGGCGAGAAGCGCGCCGTCGACACGCAGGTCTACACCACCGGCGAGATTGCCCGCATCGCCCGCATGGCCTTCGAGCTGGCGCGCACGCGCTCGGGCAAGGTCACGTCGATGGAAAAGCACAACGTGATGCGTTCCGGCGTGTTGTGGAAGGAAGTCGTCACCAACGTTTACGAGACCGAGGGTTTCGGCGACGTCAGGCTCGAGCACATGCTGGCCGACGCCGGCGGCATGCAGCTGGTGCGCAATCCCAAGCAGTTCGATGTCATCGTCACCGACAACCTGTTCGGCGACCTGCTGTCCGACGTCGCCGCCATGCTGACCGGCTCGCTCGGCATGCTGCCGTCCGCCTCGCTCGGCCTGCCCGACGCCGCGACCGGCAAGCGCAAGTCGCTCTACGAGCCGGTGCACGGGTCGGCTCCCGACATCGCCGGCAAGGGTGTCGCCAACCCGATCGCCATGATCGCCAGCTTCGGCATGTGCATGCGCTACTCGTTCGGCCTGGTCGAGGAAGCCGACATGCTCGACCGCGCGATCGCGGGCGCGCTGGGTTCCGGCGCGCGCACCGGCGACATCGCCGACGGCGGCAACGCCATGGGCACCACCGAGATGACGGACGCCATCATCGCCGAGCTGGTGAAGCTCGGCTGAACGTTTTCGCACACGGTCGCAACGCCGGGCTGCAGCTGCTTGCCGCGATCTGCGCGGCGTTGCTGCTGTCCGGCGTTCCGGCATTCTCCGCCGGGCTCGCGGAGGGTCTTGCGGCCTATCGCGGCAAGAGCCGCGTCCTGGTGATCCGCGTCCAGCGTCTCGACCAGATCGCGCTGGCGCGCCAGAAGCAGATCCTGCGCGCCGACGAACCGGGCCTCGCCGAGCGCGACATGGTGGTCTTTGCCGGCACGCGTGATGCGGTCCTGCCGATCTTCGGCGAAGCGCCGGCGGGAATGCCCGCGCTTTCCGCTCCGCCTGGCGGCTTCGAGGCGGTTCTGGTCGGCAAGGACGGCACCGTGAAGGGGCGCTGGAACCAGCCTGTCACCTTGCCGGAACTTTTCTCGCTGATCGATGCCATGCCCATGCGGCGGCAGGAAATGCGCACACGCGGCGGTTAGTGCCGCTTGCATTTTCCCCCGTCTTCGGCTTAATCGCGCCGTTGGACAGGGATCTGATCGACATGCGCACCCGCTTCGTCACCACGACCACGACGACGAAAACGCCGGCCAAAACCGGCGCAGCGGCCGCGCGCGCCTGATTTCCCCGCCCTCACCCGCAAATCCGCCCCGCGGTCCGGGGCGTCCGCCACACCAGGTGGCGACAAGCGGGCGGCAGGACCAACCAGCAACGCACCCGGAATGAAGACGCGTTTTCTGGACCAGGAATTGGAGCGACCAATGGGCTACAAGGTTGCCGTCGTCGGCGCCACCGGCAATGTGGGCCGGGAAATGCTGAACATTCTCGCCGAGCGCGAGTTCCCCGCAGACGAGGTCTTCGCGGTCGCCTCGCGCCGTTCGCTCGGCGTCGAGGTCTCCTACGGCGATCACACGCTGAAGTGCCGCGACCTCGAGCAGTTCGATTTCACCGGCATCGATTTCGCGCTGATGTCGGCGGGCAGCGCCGTGTCGAAGGAATGGGGCCCGAAGATCGCCGCCGCCGGCGCCATCGTCATCGATAACTCGTCGTGCTTCCGCTACGACGCCGACGTGCCGCTGATCGTCCCGGAAGTGAACGCCCACGTCCTGGAAGACTACATGGCGAAGAACAACCGCCGCGGCATCATCGCCAACCCGAACTGCTCGACGGCCCAGCTCGTCGTCGCGCTGAAGCCCCTGCACGACGCCTTCGGCATCAGGCGCGTGGTTTGCTCGACCTACCAGTCTGTGTCGGGCGCCGGCAAGGACGCCATCGACGAACTCTGGGACCAGACCAAGGGCATCTTCGTCGCCCAGTCGCCGGAGCCGAGGAAGTTCACCAAGCAGATCGCCTTCAACGTCATTCCGCACATCGACGTCTTCATGGAAGACGGTTTCACCAAGGAAGAGTGGAAGATGGTCGCGGAGACCAAGAAGATCCTCGACCCGAAGATCAGGCTGACGGCCACCTGCGTGCGCGTGCCCGTCTTTGTCGGCCATTCGGAGGCCGTCAACATCGAGTTCGAGAAGCCGGTGACCGCAGAAGAAGCCCGCGACATCCTGCGCGAGGCGCCCGGCCTGATGGTCGTCGACAAGGCCGAGGACGGCGGCTACGTGACGCCGGTCGAGTGCGTCGGCGACTTCGCCACCTTCGTGTCGCGCATCCGCGAGGACGCAACCGTCGAGAACGGGCTGGCGATGTGGGTCGTCTCCGACAACCTGCGCAAGGGCGCGGCACTGAATACGGTGCAGATCGCCGAGACCCTCATCAACCGCGGGCTGATGAAAAAGGCCGCCTGACCGTGCCAGCTCGAATGGTTCCCGCTCCGGGCCGGATGAACCCTCATCCGGCCCGTTGCATTTCGTCTTGCCGATTCAAACCGGCGGCTGGAGGCCGACCTCGACCGGGCGGAACCAGCCCGATGCGCGGTCGTACCAGGACAGCACGCCCGTCTCGATGTCGAAATAGGCGCCGTGCAGGGCCGTTCGCCCGCGCTCCTCGATGATCGAGATGCAGGGAAACGAGCGCAGGTTCTCAAGCGACCGCAGGATCGACAGCTTTTCCATCGTTTCCGTGCGGCTTTCCGGTGCCACCGGCGCGTGGTTGACGAGATCCTGTTTCGCCGCTTCCGTCAGCGACATCCACTTGCCGATGAAGTCACCCGGCGACAGCGGCTCGCTGTCCTCCTGCAGCGCCGCCGCGATGCCGCCGCAGCGCGCGTGGCCCAGTACCACGATGTGCCCGACCCTGAGCACCTGCACCGCGTATTCGAGCGCCGCCGAGGTGGAATGGTACTCGCCGTCGGGCGCATAGGGCGGAACCAGGTTGGCGACGTTGCGCACCACGAACAATTCGCCTGGTACCGCGTCGAAGATCATCTCCGGCGCCGCCCGGCTGTCGCAACAGCCGATGATCATGACATCCGGCTTCTGCCCCTTCTTCGCTAGCTCATGATAGCGGGCTCGCTCGGTGCGGAACCGGCCGTACTTGAACGCGACATATCCCTCGAAGAGAGAACCAGGCATGTGCTTCATACTGTCTGTCCCTTGTTCGTGGCTCGCGTCCTCACGCGGCCCGCGCCTGCGCAGCGGGTTGATGAACCTCGTTTCCGCGCAGCGCAAGGCGCAGGACGAGCAGGCCCGCGATGGCCGACATCGTCGATCCCGCGAGTACGCCGACGCGCACCGCCGTGGCGTGTTCCGGCGACGCGAAGGCGAGTGTGCCAATGAACAGGCTCATGGTGAAGCCGATGCCGGCAAGCAGCGAGACCCCGTAGATGGCCGGCCAGCCGATGTCGGCCGGCTTTTCGCAGATGCCCAGCCGCACGCTGGCGTAGGAGAAGCCGAAAATGCCGATCTGGTTGCCGAGGAACAGGCCAAGCGCAATGCCGATCGGGATCGGCCCGAGCAGGTCGGAATGGGACACGCCGGACAGGTTGACGCCCGCATTGGCGAAGGCAAATAGCGGCATGACCGCGAACGCCACCCACGGATGCAGGGCATGCTCCAGCGATTTGAGCGGCGATTTGCCCGAGCCGTCGCGCGCCTTCAGGGGAATGGCGAGCGCGATCGCGACGCCGGCAAGCGTCGCATGGACGCCAGACTTCAGCACGCAGACCCACATCACGATGCCGACGAGCACGTAGGGCGCTGTCTGGAGGACACCGAGGCGGTTGAGCGCGAACAGGACCGCAAGGCAGATGCCCGCCAGCGCAAGGGCCACCATTGAAAGGTCTTCGGTGAAGAACAGTGCGATGATGGCGATGGCGCCCAGGTCGTCGATGATGGCAAGGGCCATCAGGAACACCTTCAGCGACACCGGCACGCGCGAACCCAGCAACGCGAGCATGCCGAGCGCGAACGCGATGTCGGTCGCGACGGGGACCGCCCAGCCGCGCATCGCTTCCGCGTCGGAATGGTTGAACAGGGTGTAGATGACCGCGGGCACGCTCATCCCGCCGATGGCAGCCAGCAGCGGCAGCGCGCTCTGCCTGAGGCTGGACAGGCGGCCCTCGATGATCTCGCGCTTGATTTCCAGGCCCACCAGCAGGAAGAAGACTGCCATCAGCCCGTCGTTGATCCACAGCAGGAGCGGTTTTCTGACCGCCAGTTCGCCGACCTCGACGGCAAGCGTGGTCGACAGCAGCGAGTCGTAGGCCCAGGCGAGCGGCGAGTTGTCGAGCGCCAGCGCCAGCGCCGCAGCCATCAGCAGGATGATTCCGCCCGCCGCCTCGTGCTTGATGAAGGCGAAGGACGGCATCTTCGGCATTGCAGCTGCTCCAGTGTAGACTAGGAATGTTGGCCGCTCGACACTGAACGGCGGTGATCGGAGCCTTACGTAGGTAAACATCTCTTGACGTCAATAAACAATCATCAAAATATGTCAGGCATCATAAACAGCTTTCGTTCATGCCCCGAGAACTCGTCCTCACGGAGGATTCCGCCGTGTTATCCAAGCCATTCCTGACCGTCGCAGAGGTGGCCGAACTGCTGAAGGTGCGCGAAGCAACGGTGCGCGCCTGGATCCACGACTGCACGCTGCGCGCCGTCAAGTTCGGGCGGGAATGGCGGGTGGCGCAGCGCGACCTCGAGGAATTCGCCAATTCGCATGCCAACCGCCCGCCGGATGCGGGAATGGGCGGCTGAACGCCTCGGTGCGTGGCGCGCCCTCACACTGCACAAGCCTGGCAGCCGCTCAGGCCCAGATCGCCATGTCGAGACCGCGCCCGTCGCGCACCGGTTCGGCCGGGTACCGTACGGCCCGGCCCTCCAGGATCCGCCAGGCGGTGAGCGCGCAGGCGGCCGCGTCGGCAATGTCGTCGCGGCCATGCCTGATGCCGCGCGGCAAGGCGTCGGTGAACAGTTTTTCCGGAATGCCCCTGGCCTTGAGAAAATCAATGCGCCACTGAACGCCGACCGGATTGGGGCGGCTCATGACCTTCTTCGGCAGCGGAGCCGGAGCTCCGTTGGCCTGCATCAGCGCGACTTCGGGATGGCACTCGTGGACACGCGCCTGCAGCTGCGGCGTCATCAGCGCATCGATGTCGCGGATCTTCGGGAAGATGTGAAACGCCTGCTTGGAGACCTTGCGAGGCGGATCGGACGTTTCCAGCGCAACACGGCAGGCCTCGCGATAGTCCCCGGCATACACGGCAGCGCGCGAGGGAATCGCGAACACGCTTGACTGGCGCTCGCCAAGCAACCCGCGCACGGCGCGTTCTGGCGGCCTGCCACCCGGCGCCGTCCTCTCCGGCAGGCCGATGGGCATGTCGATTGCGATGACGGCGGGCGACGGGATCAGCCCCAGCACCCGGCCGAAGTCCATGGCGAAGCGCAGTTCGCCGTACACCGGCCGGCCCTCGCTGACCTGCATCAGGGCGCAGATCCATCCCGACCGGCAGCCGTCGACGCCGGCGACCCAGGTCTCCGCGCGCGCCGTCACCTCACACCGCCGCCGCCAGCGTGCGCAGCGACACCGGCATGCGTGGTGCGACGAGACGGTCCTGCGCGGCGACCAGCGCCATCTCCGGCGCTCCGGAGCCTGTTGCGGCGAGGACATCGTGAACGCAGGACGCCGTGCGCGAAAGCACCGCGTCCGGCTTGCCGCCAGCGAGCCGCAACGCCATGAAGACAGCGCAAGTGAGATCGCCAGCCCCATGCGGCGGGGAGGCGATCGCGCGCGCCTCGGCAAGCCAGGCCCGTTTGCCCTCGACCAGCAGGCTGGCGGCATTGCCCCGCATCATCGCATGCGCCGACGTCACCAGCACGCTCTGCGGCGCCAGCGCGGAGGTCGCCTCTATGATGTCCGTGTTGGTGGCAACCGGATGCCCGGTCAGCCACGCAAGCTCGTGCCGGTTGGGCGTCACCAGGTCGGCGGTGGGAACGAGGTTCTCCAGCACGGACAGCGCCAGCTCCTCGCCGACGTAGAGCCCGCCCTCGTCGCCGATGACAGGATCGCAACACACCAGCGCATCCGGGCTTGCCTCGCGCACCGCCGAGATCAGCCGCAGCACGTGCGGCACCTGCCATGCCGCGCCGAGGTAGCCGGTCAGCACGCCGCGCGCACCCGACAGGTCGCCTTTCGCGAGATCGTCGACGAGCCCGGCAAAGCCGGCTTCATCCGGCAGGATGCGTGTTCCCGCACCGTGGCCGGGATGAAACGGCAGGGTCACCGTCGGCAGGAACCAGGGCTCCAGGCCGAGTCGTTCCAGCGCGAACAGCTGCGCGCGCGCGCCAACGCGGCCGCGCGCCACCAGCGAATTGACGACGATGACGCAAGCCTGGCTCATGTCACTACAATCTCCGCGGGCGGTGCCGCAAAGGCAGGACGCGACGCCGCCTCCCCGCGTACGATCGTCGCTCCATTTGATCCGTCCGGCCGCACGCCTGCCCTCCGATCTCGTCATGCGCGGCGAAGCGCCGCAAGAATTGGCCCAATGGACAGTGGCACAAGGTGTTTCAGCCGAATAGGGTTCTCAACCTGCCCGCGCCGTTGTGGTCGCCGGGTGCCTGTTTCGGAAATTTCCTGGAGAAACCCCTGATGTCCATTCGGCCGCGCCGCAGCGTCCTCTACATGCCGGGCTCCAACGCGCGCGCACTCGAGAAGGCGCGCAGCCTCGACGCGGACGCTCTGATCCTCGACCTTGAGGACGCCGTCGCCCCCGATGCAAAGGAAACTGCGCGCGCCCAGGTCTGCGATGCGGTGCGCCAGGGCGGCTACGGCCACCGCGAAGTGGTAATCCGCATCAACGGGCTCGACACGCCGTGGGGACGCGACGACCTCGCCGCCGCGGTTGCCGCGCGCCCCGACGCCATCCTGGCGCCCAAGGTTTCGCAGGCCTCGGACATCTTCACGCTGACCGGCCACATGGGCCACGCCGACAGGTCGATCCGGCTTTGGGCGATGATGGAAACGCCGCTGGCGATGCTCAATGCGCGCGAGATCGCCGCCACCGCCGCCGACCAGGGCGCACGCCTGTCCGCCTTCGTCATGGGCACCAACGACCTTGCCAAGGAAACCGGTGCGCGGCTTGCGGCCGGTCGTGTCGGCATGCTGGCCTGGCTCTCCACCTGCGTCGCCGCGGCAAGCGCCTACGGGATTGCCATCCTCGACGGCGTCTACAACGATTTCCGCGACGAGGCGGGCTTCCTCGCCGAGTGCGAGCACGGCCGCGACCTTGGCATGGACGGCAAGACGCTGATCCACCCCGGCCAGCTCGCCGGCGCCAACCGCGTCTTCGCCCCCGCCGATGCGGAGGTGGAAGCGGCACGCAAGATCATTGACGCCTTCGATCTTCCCGAAAACGCCGGCAAGGGCGTCATCACCGTCGACGGCCGCATGGTCGAACTGATGCATGGCGAAATGGCCCGACGCACGGTCGCCATGGCCGAGGCGATCGCCAAACGCGGAGACCAGCAATGAGCAAGACCAACTCCGGCAACTTCTTCGAGGATTTCCATGTTGGCATGGAAATCCGCCACGCCACGCCGCGTACCGTGACCAGCGGCGATGCCGCGCTCTACACCGCGCTCTACGGCGGGCGCTTCGCGGTGCAGTCCGCCGACAGCTTCGCGCAAGCCATCGGCTACGACCGCTCGCCCGTCGACGACCTGCTGGTCTTCCATGTCGTCTTCGGCAAGACGGTGCCGGACATCTCGCTAAACGCCATCGCCAACCTCGGCTATGCCGACGCCCGCTTTCTCGCCGCGGTCTATCCCGGCGACACCCTGCACGCGATCTCCGAGGTCATTGGCGTCAAGCAGACGTCGAAGGGCGACAGCGGCATCGTCTACGTACGTTCGCGCGGTATCAACCAGCACGGCGACACGGTGCTGGAGTACATCCGCTGGGTCATGGTCAAGAAGCGCGACGCTGCTTCGCCGGCGCCCGAAGCCGTGGTGCCGGTGCTTCCGGCACACCTCGCGCCCGACCAGCTTGGCGATGCCGTGCCCTTCATCGACGCTGGCGCCTGGGACCATCATCTGTCGGGCAGCCGCCATTTTTGGGAGGACTACCAGCCCGGCGAGCACATCGACCACGTCGACGGCATGACCATCGAGGAGGCCGAGCACCAGATCGCGACGCGCGCCTTCCAGAACACCGCGAAGGTGCACTTCAACCAGCACACCGAATCTTCCAGCCGCTTCGGCCGCAGGCTGGTCTACGGGGGGCACGTGATCTCGATGGCGCGCGCGTTGTCCTATAACGGTCTTGCGAACGCCTTCCACATTGCCGGCATCAACGGCGGGCGCCACGTCTCGCCTGCCTTTGCTGGCGACACGATCTACGCATGGTCCACTGTGCTGGACACGCATACCATCCACGGCCGCGACGGCATCGGCGCCCTGCGCCTGCGCACGGTGGGGACGAAGAACCTGCCCTGCGCCGGGTTCCCGCTGTTTGTCGAGGGCACCACCTACGATCCCGCCGTCGTCCTCGATCTCGACTACTGGGTGCTGATGCCGCGCCGCGACTAGCGCGGGATGAGGACAAGTGGAAGCCGGCCGCCCGTACCATTCCGATCCAACGATCCGGGATCGGTCACGGCCATGACCACGGGCCAATCCGGCCCGTGATCATCATCCATCTCCGGACGAGCGCGCCCCTTCCTCAGGCGGCCTGCAGTTGCTTCAGGAACGCGTCGACCGCCTGGCGCAACTGAGCCGCGTCGCGGTTGACCTCGCTCGTGCTCTCGCGCACGCGCAACGTCGTGTCGGTCACGCTCGACATGGCGCGCGCCATCGTCTCCATGTTTGCCGCCACTTCGCCCGTCCGGCTCGCCGCTTCCTGCACGTTGTGGCTGATCTCGCCGGTGGCGCTGCCCTGCTGGTCGATGGCGGTGGCAATGGTCGACGTGTGCGAATCGATATCGGACATGGTGCGGCCGATCTCCTCGATCGCCTGCACGGCATCCTGCGTCGACGACTGGATGGCCGCAACCTGGCCGGCGATTTCCTCCGTCGCCTTGGCGGTCTGCGTGGCGAGGTCCTTCACCTCCGCGGCCACCACGGCGAAGCCGCGGCCGGCTTCGCCGGCGCGTGCCGCCTCGATCGTCGCGTTCAGCGCCAGCAGGTTGGTCTGCTCGGCGATGTCCTGGATCAGCGTCACCACCTCGCCGATCTTCTGCGCGGCATGCGACAGGCTGGTCACCTTCTCCGTCGTTGATTTCGTGTGCCGGGTCGCCTGGCCGACGACCTCCGACGTCGACCCGATCTGGCGCACGATCTCGCCGATCGAGGCGCTCAGCTCCTCGGCTGCCGCCGCAACGGTCTGCACGTTTGCCGACGCGCTTGACGAGGCATTCGCGGTTTCCGAAGTGATGGTGTTGGCGCTTCCGGTTTCGTTCTCGAGCACATCCACCGCCTCGACGAGATCTCCGGCGACCGATTCGAGTGCGTCGAAGAACGACTGCGTCTTGGCCTGGAACTCCTCCGCGGTCTGGCGCAGGAGTTCGCGCTGCTGCTCGTTGCGAAGGTTTTCCTCTTCCGCGATCTTCTTCGACAGGTCCACCTGGGCCTGCATGGCGCCACGGAATTTTTCCAGGCTCTCGCGCAGCCAGCCGAGCTCGTCGCCTGACTGCCATGCCGGCATCGGGTGATCCAGTTCGCCATCGGCGTAGGCACGCGCAGCCGTCGCAAGCCCGCGCAGGCGCCGGGAAACGAAATGGTTGACGTAGAAGCTGCCCGCGATCACCAGGACAAGCAGCGCGCCGAAGGAGGCGATCGCCATGAAGCGTGCGCGATCGCGCGCGTCCTGCAGGAACGCGATGCTGCGCGTCATCTTGTCGTGAACGATGGTTTCCGCTTCGCCCGCAAGCGCAAGGAATGTGTCGAAGGACTGGTCGAACATCTCCGTGACACCATCGCCGACGCCCGACTGGGCGCTCGCATAGCGGTCGCTTGCACTGGCGCTGAGTTCACTGATCAGCTTCACGATCGCATCACGCTCCTGCGCCAAGGAATAGGCGGGGATCGCCTGCAGCGCCGTCTGCGCCTGCTGGAAGTTTTCCGTCGCCTCGCCGAAGAACTCGCCTTCGTCGCCGCCTAGGATTTCCGCGACAAGCAGGTGGCCGTGCGCAAGCGAATAGCGCGCCACGCCGGCCTGCTTCTGTGCCTCCGCGTCGCTCGCCAGGAGGGGGCTTGCGGCAAACTCCGCGATTCTCCCGATCAGGTCGTCATAGAGCGCATCGAACTTGATGTCCGCTTCGCTGCCGACACCCTGGCTTGCGGCCAGGGCCGAATACCGCATCTCGGCGATGGCGCGGAAGTTGACTTCCTCGTCGAGGATCTTTTGCGCGATTTCGCGGATGGCCGGATCGTCGGAAGCCGCATAGTGCATGCCGTCCTTTTCCCCGCCTTCCAGCATCGCACTGGCGTAAAAGCGCGTTTCGTCGAGCAGCGTCCAGACCTTGTCGACGCCTGATTCGCCTGCGCCATGTACCACTTCCTCGAAAACCCGGTGCGCCTCGGTGGCCGTCAGCTTGATTTCCTTCGCCGCTTCCACCAGAGGGGCATGCTCGCCGCCAAGCCGAATCCCCTTGTCGCCGACCTCTTCGGCAGAGTTGAGCGAAAGAACGCCGGCCCCCCCTGCCACGAGCAGGAACAAACCGAAAGTCAGGCCGATCTTCTTGTTGACCGTAAGGGACCCCAGACCCATGCGAAATACCTCCCCGTTCTGGTCAGGTTGTAAGCAAAGAAACCGATACAATTGATTGAATAGGGGCAGGCAAGCGTTAACAAATCTTCGCTCGATCGGCCGTTTCGAACGAGAAAGACATGAAATTCACAAGTTAATACTACCATGAATAGAATTGTATCTGTAATACCCGCATAGAGGGAATCGGGTATGCGGTTTCGCGTCGCCGCGATCGCAATATCCCGAGCTGTTGCACCGCAATATCGGTTTTGACCCTTTGGCGGATTGATTGTATTGAACGCCAGCGTAATCTGCGCCTTGCAACAAACGAAAAGGCCGCAATTCCATGTCAGGAAACAGCCGGACAGGCGGCGGCGCCGACGCACGTCCGCTTTCGCCGCATCTGCAGATCTACAGGCCTGCCATCACGATGACGATGTCGATCGTGCACCGCATAACCGGGGCTGCGCTCTATTTCGGCACGCTCATCGTCATCGGCTGGCTTGCCAGCGCAGCCAGCGGGCCCGCCGCCTTTGACACGGCGCAGAACCTGCTCGGCTCGTTTCTCGGCCGCCTCGTGCTGTTCGGCTACACCTGGGCGCTGTTCCACCACATGCTCGGCGGCATCCGCCACTTCATCTGGGACACCGGCGCCATGCTCGACAAGCACACCGCCAGCAAGGTTGCTTGGGCTTCCCTCGGTGGTTCCGTCGCGTTGACCCTGTTGGCCTGGGTAATCGGCTACGCGGTCATGGGCTGAAGGAGCGACGAAGATGTCTATGCGCACTCCCCTTTCCCGCGTCCGTGGCCTCGGTTCTGCCGGAGAGGGCACCGGCCATTTCTGGAAACAGCGCCTGACGGGCGTTGCCAACGTGCCGCTGGTGCTCGGCTTCGTCTGGTTCGTGATCTGCGGCCTTGGCTCCACGCAGGCCGAGTTCGCCGCGCGCGTATCCAGCCCGCTGGTCGCGGCGATGCTGATCCTGTTCATCGTCTCGGGCGTAGTCCACATGAAGCTCGGCATGCAGGTCATCATCGAGGACTACGTTCCCGCCGAGGGCACCCGGATCGCGGCGCTGATCGCCAACATCTTCTTCTGTGCCGCTGTCGGGCTTGTCGGCGTGCTGGCCGTACTCAAACTCGCATTCGGAGGCTGATGGCGCATGGCCACTTCGCCCAAGTCCGCAACAGCCAGGAAGCCGGGATCGAAGGGGGTGGGCGGCACGGCGCGCTCCGGCCCGTCCGCGAGAGGCAGGGCCTATCCCTTCGTCGACCACACCTTTGACGTCGTCGTCGTCGGCGCCGGCGGCTCCGGCCTGCGCGCTACCGTCGGCTGCGTCGAGGCGGGGCTGAAGACCGCCTGCATCACCAAGGTTTTCCCGACCCGCTCGCACACGGTTGCCGCCCAGGGCGGCATTGCCGCCTCGCTGTCCAACATGGGCCCCGACGACTGGCGCTGGCACATGTACGACACCGTCAAGGGCTCCGACTGGCTCGGCGACCAGGACGCCATCGAGTACCTGGTGCGCGAGGCACCTGCCGCGGTCTACGAGCTGGAGCACTACGGCGTCCCCTTCTCGCGCACCGAGGACGGCAGGATCTACCAGCGCCCCTTCGGCGGCCACATGCAGAACTTCGGCGACGGCCCGCCCGTGCAGCGCACCTGCGCGGCCGCCGACCGCACCGGCCACGCCATTCTGCACACGCTCTACGGCGCAGCACTCAAGCACAACGCGCAGTTCTTCATCGAGTATTTCGCCATCGACCTGATCATGGACGAGGACGGCGCCTGCCGTGGCGTCGTGGCGCTCAACCTGGAAGACGGCACGCTGCACCGCTACCGCACAAAGATGGTCATCCTGGCGACCGGCGGCTACGGGCGCGCCTACTTCTCCTGTACCTCCGCGCACACCTGCACCGGCGACGGCAACGCCATGGTGCTGCGCGCCGGTCTGCCGCTGCAGGACATGGAGTTCGTGCAGTTCCACCCCACCGGCATCTACGGCGCCGGCTGCCTCATCACCGAGGGCGCGCGCGGCGAGGGCGGCTACATCACCAATTCCGAAGGCGAGCGCTTCATGGAGCGCTATGCCCCCTCGGCCAAGGATCTTGCCTCGCGCGACGTCGTCTCGCGCTCCATGGCGCTGGAGATCCGCGAGGGCCGCGGCGTCGGCAAGGAAGCCGACCACATCCACCTGCATCTCGAGCACCTCGACCCGGCGATCCTGCACGAGCGCCTGCCCGGCATCTCGGAATCCGCCAAGATTTTCGCCGGCGTCGACGTGACGAGGGAGCCGATCCCCGTGCTGCCGACGGTGCACTACAACATGGGCGGCATCCCGACCAATTTCTGGGGCGAGGTGCTGACCTCGAAGAACGGCAATCCCGACACCGTCGTTCCCGGCCTGATGGCCGTTGGCGAGGCCGCCTGCGTGTCCGTGCACGGCGCCAACCGCCTCGGGTCGAACTCGCTGATCGACCTCGTCGTCTTCGGCCGCGCCGCCGGCCTGCGCTGCGCCGAGGTCATCGAGCGCGACGCCAAGCCGCGCGACCTGCCCGCCGATGCAGGGTCGCTGGCGGTGGACCGGCTCGACCGGTTCCGCAACGCCGATGGCGGCACGCCGACCGCGCAGCTTCGCATGCAGATGCAGAAGACCATGCAGGCGAACTGCGCCGTCTTCCGCACCGGCGAGATCCTCGAGGAAGGTCAGGAGAAGATCCGCAAGGTCTGGTCGGGCAAGGACGACGTGGGCGTCACCGACCGTTCGCTGATCTGGAACTCCGACCTGGTCGAGACGCTGGAATTCGACAACCTGATTTCGCAAGCCGTCGTCACCATGGATTCCGCCGCCCAGCGCACCGAATCTCGCGGCGCGCATGCCCGCGAGGACTTCCCCAACCGCGACGACAAGGTCTGGATGAAGCACACGCTCGCCTGGGCAGACGACGACAAGCGCAAGGTGACGATCGGCGATCGGCCGGTGCATAGCTACACGATGTCCAACGACATCGCCTACATCGAACCCAAGGCGCGGGTGTACTAGGGTCCGGACTTGATCAGGAGCACTGTTTGGCGGCGAAATGGCCGGAGGCGTTCTGGTTGGACGCGCGGCGCAAGGGCGCAGGAAGTCTGAATACTTCCAAGTCTTCGTAACAGAGCCGGCGGGCAATACACCACAATCCCGGCGGAACAGGAAAATGGCTGCGGTTTGCTCGCTTCAAGCCGTTTGATCGGGCCACGAATCCGGTCGAGCCGGACGCCGCCGGAATCAGGCAGGCCCGGCCCTTCGGATTTTCCTCCGGCGGGCACCCTGTTCGTCGCGCCCCCCACCGGTAGAACCACTGCGCGCCGCAGGCCGGTCCTGCCGGATCGCCGCCCCGCACCAAGAACGGAACCGTCCCATCCCGTTCCGACTTTTTGGAATCGATCACGTTTGCGATCTTGCGCCGTTCCTGACTAGGATAATCGTGACCTGTGAGACGCGCATGGCGGGTTAGGGTGAACAACATTCCGATACGGGTCTGGAAAGCCGTTCGCGGCTCTCCCGGCCTCGTTTTTTCCTGCATAGCAGTCGGCGCGGGCATTGCCCATCTGCTGCGCCATCATTTCCGCTGGTCGGACTCGGTGGCGGTCGCGATTGCGTTGGGGATTTGCGTCGTCCTGCTGCCGGTGTCCCTGCGGTTCGAAACGCACAAGCGGCGGGCAGCCGGGATGGCATTCTCCGTCTCTGCCCTGCTGCTGATCGGGTTTTGGTACCATTTTCGGACCGAGTTCGGCTGGTTCGACTGGAACGTGATCCATTTTCATATCGTCGCGGGCATGGATAGCTCACGTGCGGTATGGGACGCCGTTGCTCGTTCGCGCAACGCCCTCCTCGGGTTCGGCCTCGTCATTCTGGGTCTCACCGGGATATCGGCAAGGCTGGGGTTGGGTTGGCGCTCCGACGTAGCGCTGGCCACCGTGCTGCTGACGGCAAACCCCGCCGTGTGGCAACTCGCCGACATCCTGAATCCGGCCGCTAGCGCTGTGCGCAGCGAACTGTCGCGCCAATACGTCCAGCCGGTCCTGACCGAGAAGCAGTCGGAACAGCGCAACTTCCTGCACATCTTTCTGGAGAGCACCGAGCGGACCTTCCTGATGAAGCCGGAACTCGCTCGCGTGATGGCGCCGCTCGCGGCGATCGAAGCCCACGGCTTCGCCGCAATCGGCATGCAGCAGATCGCCCACACGCGGTGGTCCGTCGCCGGTATGACGGCGGCCTTCTGTGGCGTCCCGCTGTTTCCCGTCGGCTACACGACCGTGAACGGCGCCGTAGGCCTTGGTGCCTTCCTGCCGAACGCAATCTGTATCGGCGATCTGCTGGCGCCGCGGGGCTACGAACTCACCTTCATCATCGGCGCCAGTTCGGCGTTCGGCGGCATCGACAAGCTTTACCTCGGTCACGGTTTCAAGCGCATCATCGACGGAAGCGAAATCCTTGCCGCCTATCCCGGCCACGCGTCGGACTGGGGGGCCCATGACAGCGCAGTTCTCGCTACAGTCCTGTCGACGCTGAGAAACCTGCAAAAGGGCGATGTTCCCTTCGGGCTCGTGGTGGAGACCATCGGCGGACATGGACCGGACGGCTATGTTTCTCCCGAATGTACGCACGGCAAGATCATTGCCGGTGGCCTTGAAGGCATATTGCAGGCCATCGCCTGCACCAATTCCCTGGTCGCCCGCATGCTCGAATCAGCGGAGCAGGAGGGCTTGCTTGCCAATACGGTGGTCGTGCTTCAGAGCGACCATATTTCGCTTGAACGTGAACTCTTCCGCGATTTGGCCATCGAGGACCGGCGCCTGTTCTTCGCTATATCCGGGGAAGGCATTCCGGCAGGTGTCGCGGTGCGGCCGAGTTCGCCCGTCGATGTCTTCCCCACGCTTCTTGAGGCTATTGGCCTGCCGCCTGCGGATCGAAAGGCCGGGCTGGGCGTTTCGCTGCTGAGCGATACGCCGACGCTGCTGGAAGTGAACGGGACGGGCCGTTTTGACCAGATCATCTACTACGACCGCACGCTGGGGCGCAGGTTGTGGGCGTATTGAAACCCCGGCCCGCACCGTGGGCGCGGCTTCAATCCACCTTCAGGCTGATCTCGACCAGCAGGTCGCCGGCAATCGCCTCCAGCGCCTCGTGCAGGGAACCGGCGTCGAACCCGTCCGGCAGCACCATCTCCGCCTGCGCCTCGAACAGCGCCTCGCCCGACATCGAGCCCATGAAGACCCGGGTGTGCAGCTCGTCGATGCTGACCCCGTGTTCGGCCAGCACGTGCGACACGTTGTGCACGATGCCGGGATGGTCGACGCCCGACAACATCAGGTGAGCCGCGTGCCCGCCGGCTTGTCCGCCCTGCGGCTGGCTCTCGCTGCGCACGCTGACCTCGATGCCCTGCGCCGACAGGCCGGCCAAGGCCGCCTCGAACGCCTGGCGCTGCGCTTCGGGCACGTCCACCTCGACGATGCCGGCGAACTCGCCGCCCAGCCGCGCCATCGACGAGGCGAGCCAGTTGCCGCCATGCGCCTCCACCGCGCTCGACAGCACGTCGACGAGACCCGGCCGGTCGCTGGCGACGATGGTGAGAATGATCTGCTGGCCCATGGCGTTCCCCGATTCGTCTTTCGTTCAAACGGCACCTGCAATGCGGGCAAGGGTAGCCTGTCCTGCCGCCGCGCGCCAAGCGTCACATGCGGCAGGCATTGTCTGGCGGCTGCTTCGGGATCTGCCCTCCTGTGCCGGATTTGGCGGTTCCGGCCCGCTCGGCTAGGCTTTCGGGATCGCGGGCGCCCGCCGGCGCATCGCTACACGACCTCGGGAGGTGTCATGATGATCGATCTGAACAGGATGACATTGGGCGCAGGCCTCGCCGGCATTGCCCTGCTCGCCAGCGTCGCACGACCCGCAGTGGCCGACCAGGGCGCGGTGGACACGTTGCGCGCCGAATGCGCCATCCAGCTGAACCTCGGCGCCGGGGGATGCGATTGCATCGCCGAAACCGCCGCCAGCGAGCTCAGCGACGCCCAGCAGGCGCTGGTGGCCGCGATGGTGTCGCAGGATCAGGCAACCGCTGCCACGGTGCGCAGCGGCATGTCCGTGCAGGAGATTTCCGAAGCGGCGATGTTCATGGTCAATACGCCCAAACGATGCGCCGCGCAGTAGCCGCACTCGTGCGGATGCGCACAAAGGCGGGCTTTTCTTCCGCGCCATCCGGGCCTAAAACGCTTGCGGCGCTGCAACATGCCATGGCGTCCCTGCGAGAGGCGTAACAGAATGGTCCAGCTCAACCTGCCGAAGAATTCCCGGATGACCGAGGGCAAGGCCTGGCCGAAGCCGGCGGGCGCGGCAAACACGCGGGAATACCGAATCTACCGCTGGAACCCGGACGACGGCGCCAACCCGCGCGTCGACACCTATCACGTCGACACCGACGACTGCGGACCGATGGTTCTCGACGGACTCATCTGGATCAAGAACAACGTCGACCCGACACTGACCTTCCGCCGTTCCTGCCGCGAGGGCATCTGCGGGTCCTGCGCGATGAACATCGACGGCATGAACACGCTCGCCTGCACCCGCGGCATGGACGAGATTTCCGGCCCGGTGAAGATCTACCCGCTGCCGCACATGCCAGTGGTCAAGGACCTGGTGCCGGACCTGACCCGCTTCTATGCACAGCTCGCCTCGATCGAACCGTGGCTGCAGACCGCCTCTCCGACCCCGGAGCGCGAATGGAAACAGTCGCACGAGGACCGCGAAAAGCTGGATGGCCTCTACGAGTGCATCCTGTGCGCCTGCTGTTCGACGTCGTGCCCCAGCTACTGGTGGAATGGCGACCGCTATCTCGGCCCCGCCATCCTGCTGCAGGCCTACCGCTGGCTGATCGACAGCCGCGACGAGGCGGCCGGCGAACGTCTCGACAACCTGGAAGACCCCTTCCGGCTCTATCGCTGCCATACCATCATGAACTGCACGCAGACCTGCCCCAAGGGTCTGAATCCGGCCAGGGCGATCGCCGAGATCAAGAAGATGATGCTGGCACGCCAGCTCTGATGTGCGCCGCGCCGCCATCGGCGCCGTCATGTCGTGCCGGCGACGGGCTTCGTCCACAGCCGGGGCGTTTTCGATACACTCAGGCGGCTCTGCCGCCGCTCGCCGGTGTCGCGTGTCTTCTGCGCGCCCTGGGCCGTGCCAGCACGGCACTGCGGAAATGGCAGTTCGTCCTGTTCTTGCGCACATTGGCGAGGAACCCCGCAAGGTCCGCGTTCGTTACCTTCAGCGGCGAGGGCCCCGTCAGGTGCAGGGCCTTTCCGATTGCCGCGTTCACGGCATCGGCGAAGGCCTCGTGCGCGTCGGTTTCGGCGGAAATCGCTTCCAGGGCTTCACGGAGGATGGCGTGGGTTGCGTGGTCGTCATGAAAGGTCGACGTTCCCAGGACTCGTCCGTTCGTCAGGGCAAGTGCGCGATAGCGCTTGTACAGATTGTCCGAGAATCCTGGCGCGGCACGGGTCTCGACATGATCGATCATCCCGTCGAGGAAGTGACGTGCCCATCCGTTGCCCGCACGCCCGATCTGGTCGCCGAAGCTGTCCCTGACGATGTCCAGACAGAACGAGCGCAGGATGAAACGGACAAAGGCCGGCGCATCGATCTGGGTGAACTTCCCCGCGTGATGAATATCCGCGCAAGCGGAATACTGGCCCGTGTAGAGGGAGAAGATTTCCGGCCGGGCGGCGATCAGATCGAGGATCGATTCGATTTCCTCTGCCCTGATCGATCCGCCCTTCGTTCGGCAGGCGTCAGCAAGTGCCGCCTTTGCGATCGTCAGAAGCTGGGTGCCGACATGAGAACAGACATGCGGGCCGCTCAATGCTTTTCGCGCGGCGGAACCGGATCTTCCGGAAAGCGGCATGTCATGTCTCCCTGGATTCGACCGGGGCATGCTGCCACGCAAGATTTAATTTATCGTGATGCTTCTGTTATTCAGAATTACTCCGGTTTGGATACGCATTTATACGACTTCGTCGCCATTCGTGACGCGTTGCTAGCGCGGTGCCAGGTAATTCACGATGCTGCTGGCCTGAACATCTAGAACGGCTTTGGCCAGACCGTGCCCTTCGGCGATCGCCTCGCGCAGGATCGACAGGCCGGTGGGAAGTCCCGGATCGAGTGTGCCGACGCTCTCCGCGGTGTGGAACGTTATGTCTGCGGCGTGCCGGCGCGCGATCTTCTGCATCGGCGAATTTTCCGACAGGCAGGATACCACCAGGTTGCGCATGCCGCGGTTACGCGCGTAGAGCACGATGCGACCCATCAGGGAAGTCCCGATGCCCCTCCCCTGATAGTTCCGCTCGACGGAAAAGGCCGCCTCTCCGGTATGCGAGAACATCGGCCCGTGCAGCTCCGCCACTGCCCGCAGGGTCGAATTCTCGAACCAGCCATAGACGGCGATGGCACGCCTCAGGGCATCGTTGGCATAGGTATCCGCGTAGGCAGGCGAAACATGTCCCGCAAACCGCAGCCGCAGGTTTTCCGCGTCCAGGCGCGCCAGATGTGCCCGCAAGGCGGGAGTTTCTGTAGCCCACAGGCGCCGGATGGCACCGCCTGCGGCATGATCGTTGTTCCGGTCGTCCATGCGTATCTCCCTTGCATGTCGACCCTCCGAATCAGCGTCTCCCCAGACGGCGATGTTGCATCGCAATATAACGATGCTCACCCAAAAACGACAAGAATGCGGCCATGAATTTCCAGCATGGTTGCTTCCCTGGCGGAAATGGATGGATTTTCGAGTTTTGCGGGCAAGCCTGTTTGGCGGGTAGGGAGAACGGACGCGACGTCGATGCACGTGTTTTTGCGGCTTGACCGGGGTCATGGCGCGCAGTAGCGCATCGGGAAATCGTGTTGTCCGACACTTTCACCAGCAGGAGCAGAAACGATGGCGGTTACCGACTGGGGCGGCTTCGTCGACCAGACCAACGAGCGCATGGCGCGGCTGCGCAAGGGCATTCCCGACGTTGCCAAGGGATTTGCCGAGGTCGCGCGCGGCGCCATCGCCGGGGGCGCGCTCGATTCCAAGACCAAGGAGCTGATCGCGCTCGCCATCGGCATCGCCGCACGCTGCGACGGTTGCCTCGCCTTCCACGCCAAGGCGGCCGCCAAGTATGGCGCGACCCGCGAGGAAATCCTCGAGACCATCGCTGTTGCCGTCTACATGGGCGGCGGCCCCTCGATGATCTACGGCGCCGAGGCTCTGGAAGCCTTCGACCAGCTCAGCGAATAGGTTCCGGCAGGTCGGCCCGCCTATTTCGGCAGCATGCGGTCCTCGGCGGCCTTGAAGATACCGTCTAGGGTCGCAAACGATGCCGCGCCGCGGGCGAAGGTGAACGACCCGCGCGTGCGGACCTCGCCGGCTGCCTGCAGCAGGCTGCCATAGGCGAGGCGGGCGAAGGCCGAGCCGACGCTGATTCGCTTCGCCCCGGCCTGTGCCAGCTCGTCGAGCGTGAATGCCGCGCCCGGCATCCCCATCACCACGTTGACCGGCACACGGACCGCCGCGCACACGCGGCCGATGGCGTCGAGATCGTGCAGCCCCGGCGCATAGACCACGTCGGCGCCCGCCGCCTCGTAGGCCTGCAGGCGCGCGATCGCCTCGCCGAGGTCATCTCGCCCCCACAGCAGGTTCTCGCAGCGCGCCGTGAAGACGAAGTCGCCGGGCAGCGCGCGCGCCGCCCTTGCAGCCGCGGCCACGCGCGCCACGGCAAGATCGAACGGGTAGATCGGATCGCCGGGATCGCCGGTATGGTCCTCCAGCGAACAGCCGGCAAGGCCTGTTTGCGCCGCCGCGGCGATCGTCTGCGCGGCCTCCTCCGGCATGTCGCCAAAGCCCTTCTCGAGGTCGGCGGACACGGGAATGTCGACCGCCCGCACCAGTGCCCGGCAATGCGCCAGCACCGCTTCGCGCGACACCTGGCCCTCCGGCAGGCCGAGCGAGAACGCCAGCCCCGCGCTCGTCGTCGCCAGGCACGAAAAGCCCATCGAGGCGAGGATGCGCGCACTGCCGATGTCCCACGGGTTGGGGATCACGAAGGCGCCCGGCCCGCCGTGCATCGCGCGGAACCGCGCACCCGCCCCGGCAGCAGGATCGGGCAATGACGCCCCTGCATCTTCGTGTGGCATGACCGATCCCCCCTGGCGCGCAGGGTTCTTCCTGCCCTTGGCGGAAATTTCCTCAAGGCCCGGATCCACCCGCTTGACTCCGCCGAGCTTCGCTGGAATCCATAACGGAACATAACAAGAACATTTTCGATATTCAAGACACGTGCCCGGCAGGTTGCAAGTCTGCCGCACATGTCGAGCGAGGACAAACGGCATGGATCGTTTCGGATCAGAATCGATGCCCGCCAGCCGGCACTTGACGCAGCTGCGCCGTGCCGTGGCGCGGATCGAGGATTCGGGTTCTTCGGGGCAAGGTCCCTCGGGGCAGGCAATGCGGAAGCCCGGCCAGCCCGGCGTTCGCGCCGTGCCGCTCGGCGCCGGCGGGCTTGACCGCGCCCTTGGCGGCAGCGGGCGGCGCGGCCTGGCCCTTGGTTGCGTGCACGACATCCACCCCGCCGCGCCCGGTGACGCCGGTGCCGCCGCCGGCTTTGCGCTGGGGTGTCTTGCCCGCGCGCTCGCAGCCGCGCCCGGGCCGGCCTTCGTGATCCAGGATGCCGCCTGCGCGCGCGAGCACGGGCAGTGGTATGGCCCAGGCCTGCTCGCCTTCGGCATCGATCCCGGCCGCCTCGTCTGCGTTCACCTGCACAAGGCACGCGACGTGCTTGCTGCTGTTGAGGAGACGCTCGCCTGCCATGTTCCCGTCGCCGTGCTCGCCGAGACCGGCGGTCCGCACGGCGGCGATGCGCTGACCGCCGCGCGCCGGCTCGCCCTGCGCGCCGGCCATGGCGGCCATCTCGTGCTGCTGCTGCGCCATGGCCCGCCGGAGGCTTCCGCCGCGCGCACCCGCTTCCAGGTCGCTGCCGCTGCGCGCCGCCGCCACGAGCGCGGCCCGCCCGCCTTCGCCCTGCCGCCGCCCGTCATCGACGTCGCCCTTGCGCGCAACCGCGCCGGCCCCTGCGGGCGCTGGCGCCTCGGCTGGAACCCGCAGGCGCGGGAATTCGCGCAAGTCTCCGATGTCGGCATTTCCGATGCCCGTATCCCAGATGCTCGTATCCCCGACACCCGGATCGATGCCCGAGGTAGTGCTGCAGATGAACGCCACCCCCAGGCCAGCGCCCGCGCAACGCATTCTCTGCCTGTGGCTGCCGCGACTGGCGACCGACCGACTGCACCGCGATCGCCAGACCGCGAATGCCGGCAGCGAACCGGCTGACGCGCCCGCAAGCGCCGGGCCGCTCGCCGCGGTCGAGACGGCGGGCAACGCGGTGCGCCTTGCCTGCGTCGATGCGGCAGGCCTCGCCATGGGCCTTGTGCCCGGCATGGCGCTGGCCGATGCGCGCGCCATGTGCCCGGGCCTCGCCGCCGTGCCGTGCGATCCGGCTGCCGATGCGTGCCTGCTGCGCCGGCTGGCCGCATGGTGCGACCGCTCCACCCCGCTGGTCGCCATCGACAGTTGCCAACCCGGCCTGCTGCTCGACATCACCGGTTGCGCGCATCTGTTCGGCGGCGAGGCGGCGCTGGCCTGCGACCTTGCCCGCCGCGTGTCGGCGCAGGGGCTGCACGTGCGCGTTGCCATTGCCGGCTGGCCCGCCGCCGCCCGCGCGCTGGCGCGCGCGCAGCACGATGCCAGGCCGCGCATCGTCGTCCCTGGCGGGGAACGCGCCGCGCTGCACCCCCTGCCGCTTGCGGTGACCGGGATCGATGCCGTTACCCTCGCCAGCCTGCGCCGCCTCGGGCTGCGCACCATCGCCGACGTGCTCGACCGCCCGCGTGCGCCGCTCGCTGCACGCTTCGGACAGGGCCTCGCCGACCGGCTCGATGAACTCTGCGGCCTGCGCGGCGAGCCCGTCACCCCGCGAAAACCCCCACCGGCCTTCATGGCCGAGCGCGCCTTCGCCGAACCGATGCTGCTGCTCGAGGGCCTGCTCGATTGCGTCTATCGCCTGCTCGGCCACCTGACGCAGAGCCTGGAGCGCGCCGGCGCAGGCGCGCGCGTGCTGCGCTTTTCCTTCTACCGGGTCGACGGCTCGCTGGCGCTGCGCACCCTTGCCACCAGCCGGCCCAACCGCGACGCCGCCGAGCTGTGCGACCTCTTCGCCCGCCTGATCGAGCGCGACGGCCAAGCCATCGAAGCCGGCTTCGGCATCGATCTCGTCCGCGTCGCGGCAATCGCCACCGGCCCGCTGCAGCCCGTCCAGCAGTCGGTTGTCCCCGCCGACACCCGGCGCGCGCATGGGGCGGACGAGGACGCCGAGGTCGACCGGCTCGTCGACCGGCTCGGCGCGCGTTTCGGACGCGCGCGGGTCAGCCGCCTTGCCCCCGTCGACAGCCACGTGCCGGAACATGCCGCGCTTCGCTGCGCCCCGCACGCGGTGCCGGGCTGGTCGCGCGAGACGCCGGCCCGCGACGCCGCGACGCCAGGCCTGCTGCTGCGCCCGCTGCGCCTGTTCGACCGCCCCGAGCCGGTCGAGGTCATCGCCAACGTGCCCGATGGCCCGCCTGCGCGCTTCCGCTGGCGGCGCGTGCTGCATGACGTCGCTGCCTGCGAAGGCCCCGAGCGCATCGCGGCGCAGTGGTGGACCGCCCCCGACGACGATCCCGACGCCGCGACCCGCGACTACTATCGCCTGCAGGATGCCGCGGGCCGCCGGTACTGGATATTCCGCCAGGGGCTGTACGCGGGGACCGTTCCCCTTGCCGAACTTGCCGGGCTCACCGAGCCCGCAACCGCCTCGCAGGTGCCCGGTCCAGATCGCCTGCCCGCGCCGCCGCGCTGGTTCCTGCACGGCATCTTCGCATGAGCGCACCAGCCCCTGCCGCCCCCGCCTTCGCCGAACTGGTCGCGGCCTCCAATTTCTCCTTCCTGCGCGGCGCCTCGCACCCGGAGGAATTGGCAACCATCGCCCGCGCGCTGGGCCTTGCCGCCCTTGCCGTCACCGACCGCAACACGGTAGCCGGCAGCGTGCGCGCCCATGTTGCGGCGAAGGCAGCCGGCCTGCGCTCCCTGCCCGGCGCCCGCCTCGTCTTCTGCGACGGCACGCCCGACGTCGCGGTCTGGCCGTCCGACCGCGCCGCCTGGGGCCGGCTCTGCCGACTGCTGACCGCCGGCAACATGCGCGGCGAGAAGGGCGACTGCCGACTGCTGCGCAGCGATCTGCTGGCATGGGGCGAGGGGCTGCTGATGGCGCTGCTGCCCGCGCCGGGCGCAATCGGCACACGCGGCGTCCTCAACCAGCTCGCCGATGCGTTCCCCGGCAACGTCTGGCTGGCCGCCCGCATGGGACACGACGGCGCCGACCGGCGCCGGCTCGCCGAATCGCTGGCTCTTGCGCAGGACTGCCGCGCCGGCCTGCTGGCGACCGGCGACGTGCTCTACCACGCGCCTTCGCGCCGCCGCCTGCAGGACATCCTCACCTGCATCCGCGAGCACACCAGCCTGCGCGAGGCCGGCCGCGCGCTCGCCCCCAACGCCGAACGCCACCTCAAGACGCCGGCGGAAATGGCCCGCCTGTTCCGCGACGCCCCGCAAGCGCTCGCTGCCAGCATCGAGATCGTGAGCCGCGCCCGCTTCAGCCTCGACGAGCTGGCCTACGAATATCCCGACGAGCCGGTCAAGGGATACGCGAGCCCGCAGGAGGCACTTGTTTCGCTTACGAAACAAGGTGCTGCCACCCGCTACCCGGCAGGCGTCCCGGCCAGGGTCGAGGCGCAGATCGCCCATGAACTCGCCATCGTCGCCGAGCTTGGCTACGCCCCCTACTTCCTGACCGTCTACGACATCGTCCGCTTCGCCCGCTCGCGCGGCATCCTCGCCCAGGGGCGCGGCTCGGCGGCCAATTCCGCCGTCTGCTTCTGCCTCGCCATCACCGAGGTCGACCCCGACCGCGCCGACCTGCTGTTCGAGCGCTTCATCTCGCCGGAACGCCGCGAGCCGCCCGACATCGACGTCGACTTCGAGCACGAGCGCCGCGAGGAGGTGATCCAGTACATCTACGAAAGATACGGCCGCGAGCGCGCAGGCCTTGCCGCCACCGTCATCACCTACCGCGCCCGCTCCGCCATCCGCGAGGTCGGCAAGGCCTTCGGCCTGTCGCAGGACACTGTCAGCGGGCTGTCCGGCACGGTCTGGGGTTGGTCGTCGAGCGCCGTCAGCGCCGACGACTTCCGCCGCCGCGGCCTCGATCCGAGCGCTGGCGACAGCGCCCAGGTCATCGCCCACGCCCGCGACATCATCAGTTTCCCCCGCCACCTGTCGCAGCACGTTGGCGGCTTCGTCATCACCCGAGGCCGCCTCGACGAGGTGGTGCCCATCACCCGCGCCGCCATGCAGGACCGCACCATGGTGGAATGGGACAAGGACGATCTCGACGCGCTGGGCATCCTCAAGATCGACATCCTCGCACTCGGCATGCTGAGCTGCATCCGCAAGGCGCTCGACCTGATCGCGGCCCACTACGGCGAAGAACTCACCATCGCCACGATCCCCGCCGAGGAGACGAGCATCTACGACATGCTCTGCCGTGCCGATTCGCTCGGCGTCTTCCAGGTCGAGAGCCGCGCCCAGATGACCATGCTGCCGAGGCTGAAGCCGCGCTGCTTCTACGACCTCGTGGTCGAGGTCGCCATCGTCCGCCCCGGCCCGATCCAGGGCGACATGGTGCACCCCTACCTGCGCCGCCGGCAGGGCAGGGAGAAGGTGGAATACCCCTCCGCGGATCTTGAGCAGGTGCTGGGCAAGACACTGGGCGTGCCGCTGTTCCAGGAACAGGCGATGCGCATCGCCATCGTCGCGGCCGGCTTCACACCAGGCGAGGCCGACAGGCTGCGCCGCGCCATGGCGACCTTCCGCCGCGTTGGCACCATCCACACCTTCCAGCGCAAGATGGTCGAGGGCATGGCCGCGCGCGGCTACGACCGCGACTTCGCCGAGCGCTGCTTCAGGCAGATCGAGGGCTTCGGCGAATACGGCTTCCCCGAAAGCCACGCGGCGAGTTTCGCCCTCTTGGTCTACGCCTCTGCCTGGCTGAAGTGCCGTTATCCGGACGTCTTCGCCGCGAGCCTCATCAATGCCCAGCCGATGGGCTTCTACGCCCCGGCCCAGATCGTGCGCGACGCGCGCGAGCACGGCGTCGAGATCCGCGAGGCCGACATCAACCACTCGGACTGGGACTGCACGCTGGAGCCGGGCACGCCCGGCGAGTCTGTTGGGTCACGCCTCGCACCCGCTCACGCCAGCATGAAGGATGTCATCCGCTCGACCCATGCCGTTCGCCTCGGCCTGCGGCTCGTCAAGGGGTTTTCGCAGGCCGACGCCGAGCGCCTCGTGGCCGCGCGCGCCGGCGGCGCCTTCGATTCGCTGCGCGACCTATGGCTGCGTTCCGGCCTGGGGCCGGGTGCCATCGAGCGTCTGGCCGACGCCGATGCCTTCCGCTCGGTCGGTCTCGACCGGCGCGGGGCATTGTGGGCGGCGCGCGCGCTTGCCAGCGATGCCGCCGGTCTGCCGCTGTTCGACCACGTGGCGGGCGCGGGCCGGCGCGACGAACCCGACGCCAACCTGCCGCCGATGCCGGTCGGCGAGCATGTCGTCAACGACTACCGCTTCACCGGGCTGTCGTTGAAGACCCACCCCTGCGCGTTGTTGCGCAAAAGCCTGCAAGACGGTGGCGCGGCGCCCGCGCAAATCCTGTCGCGGACTCCCAACGGGCGGCGCGTGCGCGTTGCCGGCCTGGTGCTGGTGCGCCAGCGTCCGGGTTCCGCCAAGGGTGTCATCTTCATGACGCTGGAGGACGAATCGGGTGTCGCCAACGTGGTCGTCTGGCCGAAGGTGTTCGAGCGGTTCCGCCCGGTGGTCATCGGAGCGCGGCTGATCGCGGTGAGCGGTCGCGTGCAGGCCGAGTCCGGCGTCATCCATGTCGTCGCCGATCGTCTCGACGACCTGACCCCGCTGCTGGCGTCCCTGAGCGAGCTTGGCGCCGGCCTCGATTCGCTGGCGCGCGCCGACGAGGTGCGCAAGCCGGTGGAAGACATCCGCGCCAAGCGCCAGCGCCACGGCAGGCTTGCGCGGCTCATCGCCGATGCGCCGGAACTGCAGACCGACCTCGACCGCTTCACCGAGACGGCCCGCAAGGCGATGCCGAAAGGCCGCAACTTCCACTGAGCGATAAACCAACGGAAGAACGCTCCGGCCCACAGCCGGACTCAGCCCGTCGTGGCCTCCCGGATCGCCCGCCACACCGTCTCCGGCGTCGCAGGCATGTCGATGTGGGTGATGCCGTGGGCCCGGTGCAGCGCGTCGACAACGGCATTGGTTACCGCCGGCGATGCGCCGATCGCGCCCGCCTCGCCCGCACCTTTCAAGCCCAGTGGGTTCGTCTTGCACGGCACGTTGCGCGTCGCGAACACGATGTCGGGGAAATCGTCGGCGCGCGGCAGGCAATAGTCCATCAGCGACGCCGTCACGAGCTGCCCGTCGGCATCGTGAACCGTGCGCTCCATCAGCGCTTGCCCGAGCCCCTGCCCGATGCCGCCGTGGATCTGCCCCTCCAGCAGGATCGGATTGAGCACCACGCCGAAATCGTCGAGCACGGTGTACTTGACGACATCGGTCGTCCCGGTTTCCGGGTCGACCTCGACTTCCACCACATGCATGCCGTTTGGAAAGGTCGGTGCCTGCGGCAGCCGCCCCTCGGTGAGGTCGAGCGGTTCGGGCGCTGCCGCCGCGATGTCGCCGAACGACATCGTCCGGTCGGTGCCGGCGATACGCGCGCCGTCCTCGTAAAGCTCGATGTCGGCGGCAGATGCTTCCAGCGTGTCGGCGGCGATTTTGCGGATCTTCTCGGCAAGCTCGTCGCCGCCGGTCTTCACCGCCGTTCCCCCGACGGGGATCGAACGCGATCCGCCGGTGCCCGCGCCGAACGCGATCTCGTCGGTGTCGCCCTGCACCACGCGCACCCGCTCCGGGTCGATCCCCAGCGCCTCGCTGGCAAGCTGGGCATAGGCCGTGTGGTGGCCCTGCCCGTTCGACTGCGTGCCGATGCGCACCGTCAGGATGCCGTCGGTGCCGAGCGTCAGGCGGGCGCGCTCCTCGCCGCCGCCCGAACATGCCTCGATGTAGAGCGCGTGCCCGATCCCGCGCAGCCTGCCGCGCTTCTTCGATTCGCGCGCCCGCGCCTTGAAACCCTTCGCGTCGGCCATCTCGAAGGCCTGCTCGTGCAGCGCCTTGAACTCGCCGCTGTCGTAGGTGCGCGCACCCTTGGTGGTGTGCGGCAGGGCAGTGGGCGGAATATAGTTTCGCTTGCGCAACGTTTCCGGTGCGATACCAAGATCGCGCGCCGCCTTGTCGATGGCGCGCTCGATGACGTAGGCCGCCTCGGGCCGGCCGGCGCCGCGATAGGCATCGAGCGGCACCGTGTTGGTGTAGATGCCGCGCACCCGCGCGCCGAGCACCGGGATGCGGTAGACGCCGGGCAGCATCGCCGATCCGTTCGTCGGCACGAAGGCGCCCAACTGCGACATGTATCCGCCGAGGTTGGCGAGCGTGTCGACCTGCATGCCGACGATGCGGCCCCTGGCGTCGAACCCGAGCCGCGCGTGCGTGATGTGATCACGGCCCTGGTAGTCGGCGAGGAAGTGGTCCGAGCGGTCTGCGATCCACGCCACGGTGCGCCCGGTCTTTTCCGCCGCCACCAGCACCAGCGCATATTCGCGGTAGCAGAAGTACTTCGTGCCGAAGCCGCCGCCGACGTCCGGCGTGATGATGCGGAAGCGGTCGCGCGGCTGGGCGAACACGAAATCGGCAAGAATGCCAAGCACGAGGTGGACGCCTTGCGTGCTGGCCTGCAGCACATACCGCCCGGTATCCGGTTCGATCGAACCGATCGCGCCGCGAACCTCCATGAAGTTGGTCACCACGCGGTTGTTGACGAGCTCGATCTCCGCCACCTGTGCCGCACTGTCGACCGCTGCCTTCGCCGCCGCGACATCGCCCAAGTGGTAGTCGAAGGCGACATTGCCGGGCCCTTCCGCATGGATCGCCGGGGCACCGGCGTCCATCGCCGCGCGCATGTCCGCAGCCACCGGCAGCGGCGTGTAGTCGACCACCAGCGCCTCGGCGCCGTCGCGCGCCTGTGCTTCAGTTTCCGCAACGACCATCGCAATGCTGTCGCCGACGTAGCGCACGCGCGATGCAGGCAGGATCGGGTGTTCGGGAACCGGCACCGCCGAGCCGTCGTGGTTTCGCACCACGTTGATGCTCGGCAGCGGCTTCAGGTGGGCTGTATCGGCAGCCGTGATCACCGCCAGCACGCCCGGCATGGCGCGGACTTCGTCGGCGTTGGCGATCGTGAAGTCGGCGTGCGCGTATTGCGAGCGCACCATCACCGCGCGCGCCGCGCCAGGCGGCACGGTGTCGGCGAGATAGCGGCCATGGCCGGTGACGAAAGCAGGGTCTTCCTTGCGCCGCAGGGGCGCCCCGATGCCGAATTTCATGGATCCATCGTCAGGTTGGTTGCAGAATCAGGTGCGAGGACAACGCCACCACGGTTCCGAAAGGACTTGTCGTGCGGTTTCGTCCAAGATGGTCCAGCAGCGCGTTCGCGGCAAGTCGCGCCGGCGCCGGGCTGTGATGCATGTACTGCAAATCTCGTGCTGCAAATCCCGCGACCCTTGCCGAACGGCATACACGCGATCGTGATCCCGGCCGGGTTTCCCGGCACTGCCTGCGGGCGCTTCCCTGATCCGATTATCGGTGTTACCGATTCCACCAGGGCGTGAGTGCCGCACCCGGAGAAGGTGATGGCCGGCACTTCGCACCCTTTGAAGATGAGGGGAGAGCTAAATGCTGAAACTGAAATCGCTACTCATGGGTGCGGCCATTGCAGCCGTACTCGCCGGCAGCGCGCAGGCGAAGACGCTCGTCTACTGCTCGGAAGGTTCGCCGGAAGGTTTCGACCCGGCGCTCTACACCGCCGGCACCACTTTCAACGCCTCGTCGCGCCCGGTCTACAACCGGCTCGTCGAATTCGAGCGCGGCACCACCAAGACGATCCCTGGCCTCGCCGAAACCTGGGACGTGTCGCCTGACGGGCTGGAATACACCTTCCACCTGCGCAAGGGCGTGAAGTTCCACACCACCGATTTCTTCACCCCGACGCGCGACTTCAATGCCGACGACGTGATCTTCACCTTCGAGCGCCAGCTCAAGAAGGACCACCCCTGGCACGAATACACCGCCGGCGCGGCATGGGAATATTTCGACGGCATGGACATGCCGGCGATCATCAAGGAGATCGTCAAGGTCGACGACTACACGGTGAAGTTCGTGCTCACCAAGCCGCAGGCGCCGATGGTCGCCAACCTGGCGATGGACTTCGCCTCGATCATGTCGAAGGAATATGCCGACAAGCTGGAGGCCGCCGGCACCAAGGACATGCTCAACCAGCAGCCTGTCGGCACCGGCCCGTTCCAGTTCGTCGCCTACCAGAAGGACGCGGTCATCCGCTACAAGGCGAACCCGGACTTCTTCAACGGCAAGCAGCCGATCGACGATCTCGTCTTCGCCATCACCACCGACCAGTCGGTGCGCCAGCAGAAGCTGATCGCCGGCGAATGCCACGTCGCGCCCTATCCCAACCCGGCCGATATCGAATCCCTGAAGGCCAATCCCGACCTGCAGGTCATGGAGCAGGAAGGCCTCAACGTCGGCTATCTCGCCTACAACACCAAGGTCGCGCCGTTTGACAACGCAAGCGTCCGCAAGGCGCTGAACATGGCGATCAACAAGCAGGCCATCCTCGATGCGGTGTTCCAGGGCGCCGGCAAGGCGGCCAAGAACCCGATCCCGCCGACGATGTGGTCCTACAACGACGCCATTCAGGACGATCCCTACGATCCGGAGGCGGCCAAGAAGATGCTGGCCGATGCCGGTGTGTCGGGCCTCAAGATGAAGATCTGGGCGATGCCCGTGCAGCGTCCTTACAACCCCAATGCGCGACGCATGGCCGAACTGATCCAGGCGGACTTCGCTGCAGTCGGCGTCGAGGTCGAGATCGTCTCCTTCGAGTGGGGCGAATACCTCAAGCGCTCCAAGGCCGAAGATCGCGACGGCGCGGTACTGCTGGGGTGGACCGGCGACAACGGCGACCCGGACAACTTCCTCGGCGTGCTGCTGAGCTGCTCCGGCGTTGGCGGCTCCAACCGCGCCCAGTGGTGCAACGAGGAATTCGACGCGCTCATCAAGAAGGGCGTCGAGACCTCCGACCAGGCCGAGCGCACCAAGGCCTACGAGGAGGCGCAGGTCGTCTTCAAGCGCGAGGCGCCCTGGGCCACCATCGCCCATTCGATCGTCCACATGCCGATGCGCAAGAACGTCACCGGCTACAAGATGGACCCGCTGGGCTCGCACCGTTTCGACGGCGTCGACATCCAGTAAGCGCAAAGTGGCCGCTCCGCGTCCGCGGGGCGGCCTCGCCATTTCATGCTGCGCTTCCTGCTCTCACGCATTGCCCTGCTGATCCCGACCTTCATCGGGGTGTCCGTCATCGCGTTCAGCTTCATCAGGCTCCTGCCCGGCGACCCGGTCCTGCTGATGGCCGGCGAGCGCGGCCTGACGCCGGAGCGCCACGCCGAACTCCTCAAGCAGTTCGGTTTCGACCGGCCGATCTGGGAACAGTACTACGACTACCTTCTGGGCATCCTGCACGGCGACCTCGGCAACTCGATCGTCACCAAGAAGCCCGTCATCACCGAATTCTTCGCGCTGTTTCCGGCCACCGTGGAACTGTCCGTCTGCGCCATGATCCTCGCCGTCGCGCTCGGCATCCCCATCGGCATCATCGCCGCGGTCAGGCGCGGATCGTTCTTCGACCATACCGTGATGACCACGGCGCTGGTCGGCTACTCGATGCCGATCTTCTGGTGGGGCCTTCTGCTCATCATCCTGTTCGCAGGCACCCTGCAGTGGACGCCGGTTTCCGGCCGCATCTCGCTGATCTACTTCTTTCCTCCCGTCACCGGCTTCATGCTGATCGACAGCCTGCTGTCGGGCCAGGATGGCGCCTTCCGCTCCGCGCTCAGCCATCTGATCCTGCCGACCGTGGTGCTCGCCACCATTCCGCTCGCGGTGATCGCCCGGCAGACGCGTTCGGCCATGCTCGAGGTGCTGTCCGAGGACTACGTGCGTACCGCCCGCGCCAAGGGCTTGTCGCCGTTCCGCATCATTTCCATCCACGCCCTGCGCAACGCCATGATCCCGGTCATCACCACCATCGGCCTGCAGGTCGGCGTGCTGCTCGCCGGCGCCATCCTGACCGAGACGATCTTCTCCTGGCCCGGCATCGGCAAGTGGATGGTCGATTCGATCTTCCGCCGCGACTATCCCGTCGTGCAGGGCGGGCTGCTGCTCGTCGCCGGCATCATCATGCTGGTCAACCTGACCGTCGACATCCTCTACGGTCTCATCAACCCGCGAATCCGCTATGCGCGTTAGGGGGAAGCGATGACAGAGGTATCCGGGACGGCCGCCGAGGAAAGGGTTGGACGCTCCGCCGAGCGCGAGGTGCTCGCCGAGTTCTGGTATTATTTCCGCGAGAACCGCGGCGCGGTGATCGGGCTCTGCGTCTTCGTCTCGCTCGCGCTCATCGCCATCCTGGCGCCGCTGGTTGCGCCGCATTCGCCAACCGAACAATACCGCGACGCACTGCTGCAACCGCCCGTGTGGCAGGACAAGGGCAGCGCGACCTTCCTGCTCGGCACCGATGCGGTGGGCCGCGACATCCTCTCGCGGCTGATCTACGGCGCCCGATTTTCCCTGTTCATCGGCGTCGTGGTCGTCACCATCTCGCTCTTTGTCGGCATCACGCTTGGCCTCGTCGCCGGATTCTTCGGCGGCCGCACCGACACCTTCATCATGCGCGTGATGGACGTCATCCTGTCGTTCCCCAGCCTGCTGCTGGCGCTCGTGCTGGTTGCCATCCTCGGCCCCGGCCTGATGAACGCGATGATCGCCATCGCGCTGATACTGCAGCCGCATTTCGTGCGTCTCACCCGCGCCGCCGTGCTGACCGAAAAGACCCGCGACTACGTCACCGCTGCGCGCGTCGCCGGCGCCGGCCGGCTGCGGCTGATGTTCCGCACCATCCTGCCCAACTGCATGGCGCCTCTGATCGTTCAGGCAACGCTGTCGTTCTCCAACGCCATCCTCGATGCCGCGGCCCTCGGCTTCCTCGGCATGGGCGCCCAGCCGCCGACGCCGGAATGGGGCACGATGCTGGCGGAGGCGCGCGAGTTCATCCTGCGCGCGCCCTGGGTGGTCACCTTCCCCGGTCTCGCGATCCTCGTCACGGTGCTCTCCATCAACCTGATGGGCGACGGCCTGCGCGATGCGCTCGACCCGAAGCTGAAGCGGAGCTGACCCATGGCCCTGCTCGACATCCGCAACCTGACGGTGGAGTTCGCAACCGCAAGGGGTGCCTTCCGCGCCGTCGACGGCGTTGACCTCGTCGTCGAGACCGGCGAAATCGTCTCGATCGTCGGCGAATCGGGATCCGGCAAGTCGGTGGCCGTGCTCGCCGTGATGGGCCTGCTGCCGTGGACCGCCACCATCGCCGCCGACCGCATGTTGTTCGACGGTACCGACCTGCTGACGCTGTCAGCCCGCCAGCGCCGCCGCATCGTCGGCCGCGACATGGCGATGATCTTCCAGGAACCGATGACCAGCCTCAATCCGTGCTTCACGGTCGGTTTCCAGATCAAGGAATCCCTTCGCGTCCATCTTGGCCTGGACCGCCACGCGGCCCATGCGCGCGCCATCGCGCTACTCGAGGAGGTCGGCATCCCCGATCCCGAGCGGCGGCTGGCCGCCTTTCCCCATCAGCTTTCCGGCGGCATGTCGCAACGCGCCATGATCGCCATGGCCCTCGCCTGCCGCCCGCGGCTGCTGATCGCCGACGAACCCACCACCGCGCTCGACGTGACGATCCAGGCGCAGATCCTCGACCTGCTGGTGTCGCTGCAGCGCGACAGCGGCATGGCGCTCGTCCTCATCACCCACGACATGGGCGTCGTCGCCGAGACAGCCGAACGCGTCATCGTCCAGTACGCCGGCCAGCAGGTGGAGCAGCACGATGTCCACAAGCTCTTCGCGGATCCGTCCCATCCCTATTCTGCGGCTTTGCTCGCGGCGCTGCCCGAACGCGCGAAGGGGCGCATCCTGCCCTCCATTCCCGGCGTCGTGCCGGGCCAGGACGACAGGCCGCGCGGTTGCCTCTTCGCGCCGCGCTGCATCATCGCCCAGCCGCTGTGCCACCGCGTGCCGCCATCCCCGGCCGGCGCGGAGTTCGGCCACGCGCGCTGCCACATGCCCCTCGACAAGGGCCGGCCCGTGCCGCAGGCAGCGATGAAGGAGGCGGCCGGATGACAACGCGCCCCGTTATCCTTGGCAAGGACCTCGAGAAGCACTACCGGGTTGGCGGCGGCTTCATGCGCGAGGCACAGACCGTCAAGGCTCTTCGTGGCGTCAGCTTCAGTCTCGAGGCCGGCAGGACGCTCGCCGTCGTCGGCGAATCTGGATGCGGCAAGTCGACGCTGGCGCGCTTGGTCACGATGATCGAGGAACCGACCGCCGGCGTCCTGAAGATCGACGGCTTCGACCTGACCTCCGGCGACAGGCACATGCGCAAGGCCTTGCGCTCGGCGGTGCAGATCGTCTTCCAGGACCCCTACGGCTCGCTCAACCCGCGCCAGAAGATCGGCGCGATGCTGGAAGAACCGTTGCTCATCAACACGCCCGACAGCGCCGAGGAACGGCAGGACAAGGCGCGCGAGATGCTGCGCCTCGTCGGCCTGCGCCCCGAGCACTACGACCGCTACCCGCACATGTTCTCCGGCGGCCAGCGTCAGCGTATCGCCATCGCTCGCGCGCTGATGCTCAACCCGCGCATTGTCGTGCTCGACGAACCCGTCTCCGCCCTCGATGTCTCGATCCAGGCGCAGATCCTCAACTTGCTGGCCAAGCTGCAGGAAAAGCTGCAGCTCGCCTACATCTTCATCGCGCACAATCTCTCCGTCGTGCGCCACGTCGCCGACGACGTCATGGTGATGTATCTGGGGCGCGCCGTGGAAACCGCCTCGCGCGACGAGATCTTCGCCCATCCCCGCCACCCCTACACCCAAGCGCTGCTTTCGGCGACGCCGGTCGCCGACCCCGAGCACAAGAAGCACCGAATCCGCCTTGAGGGCGAACTTCCCTCGCCCATCAACCCGCCGGGCGGCTGCGCCTTCCACCCGCGCTGCCCGCTGGCGATCGATCGCTGCCGCACCGAGATGCCCGAACTCGACGCCCATGGCGGTGCAAGGGTCGCCTGCTACCGCGCCGGCGATTCGCTCGCCGAAATCGCGTCCTGAAGAGCAGGCGCACCCTGCATTGCGCCCGCCGCCATTCGCGCCGGCAAGCCTCGGCATGGCCTGCGTAAGGTTTGCCGGCGCCATGCGTTTGATCAATGACGGCGCTTGCCGATTGTCGTCTGTGGCCCTGATCGCAAGTGGTCAGGCGGCCTTGGCCATGAGCCAGCGGGCGGGTGAGCCGTCCACGGTGGTGCATCTGGTCACAATTCCAGATGTCGCATCACGAACCCGGCAGGGTCGGTCACATGAACAAGCCAGATCGCTCGGCGCAATCGCGCGAGGAAATCGAAGCCGTTCTCGGAACAGGCACGAGCGCGTGGCAAGGCTGGCGCGGTGCGGCCATTGCTGCCGCCTTGGCGCTGGCATTGTTCGCCGCATGGTACGGCTGGAGCCTTTACGGAACCGGTTCGCCGACCGCGTCCGCGCTTTACCGCACCGATGCCGCAGCGCTCGGCGACATCACCGTGACGGTGACTGCCACCGGAACGGTCGAACCGACCAACCAGGTCGACATCTCAAGTGAACTTTCCGGCATCATCCGGAGCGTGAAGGTCGACTACAACTCGACCGTCAGGGTCGGCGACGTGCTTGCCGAACTCGACACCGACAAGCTGAAGGCAAGCGTCGCCAGCGCCCGCGCCAAGCTGGTGGCCGCCGAAGCCCGGGTCGCGGAGGCAGAGGCAACGCTCGCCGAGAAGGCGCAGGAACTTGAGCGGAAGCTGGCGCTTGCCGAGCGCCGCGTCGCCACCTCGCAGGATCTCGATGCCGCCCGCGCCACCCATGCGCGCGCGCAGGCCGCGCTCGCCAGCGCCCGGGCCGATGTCGACGCCGCCAGGGCCGAGCTGCAGCTCAACGAGACCAACCTCGACAAGACCTGCATCTGTTCTCCCATCGACGGCATTGTCCTGAGCCGCAATGTCGATCCCGGACAGGTCGTCGCCGCCTCGCTGCAGGCCCCGGTGCTGTTCACGATTGCCGAGGACCTCGCCAAGGTCGAAATCCGCGTTGACGTCGACGAGGCCGACGTTGGCCAGGTGAAACAGGGACAGAAGGCGGAATTCGTCGTCGATGCGTATCCCGATCGCCGCTTCGACGCGAGCATCAAGCAGTTGCGCTACGGTTCGCAGGTCGTGCAGGGCGTCGTCACATACAAGGCGATCCTGAGCGCCTCCAACGATGCGTTGCTGCTGCGGCCGGGCATGACCGCAACCGCGGACATCATCGTTCAGCAGGAAGCCGGCGTTCTGACGGTCTCAAACCAGGCGTTCCGGTTTTCACCGCAAATGGCGGAAACCCGGGACGATCGCGGGTTCCTGCAGATGCTGCTGCCCGGACGCCCGAATTTCCGCGCGCCCAGCGCACCCGAAGAGGTCGGGCCCGACAGGCAGGTCTGGGTGCTGCGCGACGGCGCACCGGCGCCGGTCGACGTGGTGGCCGGCGCAACCGATGGCCGCCGCACCCGCATCGTCAGCGGCGATCTGAAGCCCGGCGACCAGGTGATCGTCGATACCATGTCGAACAGCAACTGACGGAACCGCGGCCATGATCGCATCGGACGCGGCGAAAGCACCCCTGATCGAACTGCGCGACGTGGCCAAGGTCTACGGCGCCGGGCAGGCCGAGGTGCGCGCGCTCGACGGCGTGAACATGCGCATCGACGATGGGGAATTCGTCGCCATCATGGGGCCATCTGGCTCTGGCAAGTCCACCGCCATGAACATGATCGGCTGCCTCGATGTCCCGACGTCCGGCCAGTATCTCTTCCGCGGCGTCGATGTCGGCGCGTTGACGCGCAACCAGCGCGCCCTGTTGCGGCGCAATTACCTCGGTTTCGTCTTCCAGGGCTTCAACCTGCTCGGGCGCACCTCTGCGCTCGAGAACGTCGAGTTGCCGCTGATCTACCGCGGCATGCGCATGCGCGACCGTCACGCCCAGGCGTTGCGCGCGCTCCATCGCGTCGGCCTTGACGGGCGCGAGCACCACACCCCGGCGGAGCTTTCCGGCGGCCAGCAGCAGCGCGTCGCCATCGCCCGCGCCATCGTCTCCAGCCCGGCAGTCCTGCTCGCCGACGAACCGACCGGAAACCTCGACACAGCGAAGAGCCGCGAGATCATGGAGTTGCTGCGCGAACTCAACGAAACCGAGGCGATAACCGTCGTCATGGTCACGCACGAAACCGAGATGGCGGCTTATGCCCACCGCATCGTGCGCTTCATCGACGGCCGTATCGACACCGACCAGACATCCCCGGCGCACGCGGCATGATCTACGAAACGTTGATACTCGCCTTCAAGGCGATCCTGAGGAACGCGCTGCGCTCGTTTCTCACCGTCCTTGGCGTCGTCATCGGCGTCGGCGCGGTCATCGCCATGGTCACCATCGGCAACGGCACCACCGAGAAGGTCAAGGCCGACATGGCCAAGCTCGGCAGCAACCTGCTTTTCGTGCGCCCGGGCCAGTTCGGGCCGGGCCGCGCCAGTTCCGAGGCGCGCAGCTTCACCACGGCCGACATCGAGGCGTTGAAGACGCAAGTCTCCGCCGCCCGCGCCGTAGCTCCCGTCGCCCAGAAGTCCGTCACCGCCGTCTATGGCAGCGAGAACCGCACCACCACGGTGACCGGCACCAGCAACGACTTCTTCCTGACCCAGGACTGGGCCCTGACTAGCGGCCGCACTTTCCTGGCTGGCGAGCTGCGCAGCGGGCGCGCGGCCTGCGTGGTCGGCAAGACCGTGCGCGACGAACTGTTTGGCAACGCTGAAGCGCTTGGCACCCGGCTGCGGGTCGGAAATGTCTCCTGCGAGGTGATCGGCGTCCTGGTCGAAAAGGGCCAATCCGGCTTCGGAACCGACCAGGACGATGTCGTGCTGATGCCGCTGCGTACCTTCCAGCGCCGCATCGCAGGCAACCTCGACATCCGCTCGATCTATGTCTCGGCGCGCTCCGGCGACGAAACGGCGAAGGTGCAGGCAGACATCGAGCACCTGTTGCGCCAGCGCCGCGGCATTCGCCCAGGCCAGGAGGACGATTTCAGCGTCCACGACATGAAGCAGATCGCCGAAACCCAGGTTCAGACCACGAACATCCTCACCGCCCTTCTCGGCGCTGTGGCCGGCGTCAGCCTGCTGGTCGGCGGCATCGGCATCATGAACATCATGCTGGTTTCCGTCACCGAACGCACTCGCGAGATCGGCATCCGGCTCGCCATCGGCGCGCAGGAATCGCAGGTGCTGATGCAGTTCCTCGTAGAGGCTGTCGTGCTGTCGCTGTTCGGCGGACTGGTCGGTATCGCGCTCGGGCTTGGCCTCGCCGGGCTCGCCAGCACGATGATGAAGATCCCCTTCGTCGTCGACCCGACCATCGTCGTGGTCGCATTCGCCTTCTCGGCCGTCGTCGGCGTCGTGTTCGGCTTCTTCCCGGCGCGCCGCGCGGCAAGGCTCAACCCGATCGAGGCGCTGCGCCACGAGTAGCCGCGCCGCCGCCCGCTACCGGCGGATGCCTGGAATCGTCTTTCCGGGAAGTATGGAGCGGGCGATGAGATTCGAACTCACGACCCCAACCTTGGCAAGGTTGTGCTCTACCCCTGAGCTACGCCCGCGTCCGTGGCGCACCGGCATATGGGTAGGGCCGCGAGGGCCGGCCGGTGCGAAGCGGCTGCCTATATGGCGCAAGCCCGTTCGGAATGCAACAGCCTTGCGCAACGCGCTTCCGATTCGCCGCCCGGCCCCTTGCGGCACGGTTGCAGCCGCCCGCCGGCGCGGATAGGGTCGCGGCCCCTGGCGTCACCGCCAGCCACGTTGCCACGGATCCGGGCAGAGCCATGAACGACAACGACCAGGCACCCGAAAGCGGCCTGCCGACCAGCCCCGACGCGCTGTTTGCCAGGCTGGCGGAACTCGGGATTTCCGTCGCCACCGTCAGCCATCCCGCGCTCCACACGGTCGAGGAATCGCGCGCGCTGCGCGGCGAGATCGCCGGCGGCCACATCAAGAATCTCTTCGTCAAGGACAAGAAGGGAAAGGTCTTCCTGATCGTCGCCGAGGAGGATGCCGACATCAACCTGAAGACCATTCACACCCTGATCGGCGGCAGCGGCCGTGTCTCCTTCGGCAAGCCGGAACAATTGATGGAACTGCTCGGCGTGCGGCCCGGTTCGGTCTGCCCTTTCGGGCTGATCAACGACACCGCCGGCGTCGTCACCTGCATCCTCGACGAGGCCCTGATGCGCCACGACGTCATCAACTGCCATCCGCTCGTCAACACCATGACGACCTCGATCGGCCGCGACGACCTGCTGGCATTCCTGGTCTCGACCGGGCACGAACCGCGCATCGTCGCCGTCTCCGGCTAGCCGCCGCAAGAGCGACCAGCCGCCGCACGGCCCTTCACATCCGACACCTTCCGCACCATTTGCGGCAAAACGTGATAGGAAGGCGCAGACAACCGCGGCTTCCGCCGAGCGATTTCTGGAAAGCGAAAGACATGAGCATGAACGACGGCCTGATCGGCGCGGGTCCTGCCGCCAAGGCGGGCGGCAGCGACCTCATCAAGGACACCACGACGCAGGACTTCATGCGCGACGTCATCGAGACTTCGCAGCAGGTGCCGGTGCTCGTCGACTTCTGGGCGCCTTGGTGCGGACCCTGCAAGGCGCTGACGCCGGTGCTGGAGGCTGCGGTGCGCGCGGCGGGCGGCGCGGTGAAACTCGTCAAGATGAACATCGACGAGCACCCGCAGATCGCCGGCCAGCTCGGCGTCCAGTCGATCCCCGCCGTCTTCGCCTTCGACAAGGGCCGCCCGGTCGACGGTTTCATGGGCGCGCTGCCCGAGGGGCAGGTGAAGGCCTTCATTTCGCGCCTGCTTGGCGATGCCGCGCCGGGTGCCGATGTCAAGGCATTGCTGGAGGCGGCAGACGCCGCGCTTGTCGACGGCCGCGCCGAGGAAGCCGCCCAGGCCTACGCCACGGTGCTCCAGGGCGATCCCGCCAGCGCGCATGCCATCGGCGGCCTGGCGAAGGCGCTGGTCGAGCTTGGCGACACCGCGCAGGCGCGCGAGGTGCTGGCGAGCGCACCGCAGGAGATCCAGTCAGAGGGTGCGATCGTCTCCGCACAGGCGGCCATTGATCTTGCCGAAAAGGCCGCCGACATCGGCGACACCGCGGGCCTGCTGGCGCAACTCGACGCCAATCCGGCGAACCACCAGGCCCGCTTCGATCTTGCCATGTCGCTCAATGCGCGCGGCGAGCGCGAGGCCGCGGCCCGCGAACTGGTCGAGATCGTCCGTCGCGACCGCAACTGGGACGACGATGGCGCCCGCAGGCAGCTGCTGCAGTTCTTCGAGGTCTGGGGGCCGAAGGACGAGGCGACCCAGGAAGGCCGCCGGATGCTGGCGTCCGTGCTGTTTTCCTGAAGATCGGAACAATCGCAACGCCATTGACGTTGCCTTCTTCGCACGACGGATCGGATGGGCATCAACAACGCATATACGGGACCCGCGGATTTGCCGGACGTCCTGCCGGTCTTTCCCCTGTCGGGAGCCTTGTTGCTGCCGCGCAGCGAGATGCCGCTGAACATCTTCGAGCCGCGCTATCTCGCCATGGTGGATGCAGCGCTGGCCGGCAACCGGCTGATCGGCATGGTCCAGCCGCTGCCGGGAACCGAAGCCTCCAACCTGCCGCCGCTGTCGCGCGTGGGATGCGCCGGCCGCATCACCGCCTTCCAGGAGACCGGCGACGGGCGCATCCTCATCACGCTGACCGGGATCAGTCGCTTTGACGTGGTCAGCGAACTCACCGAGGAAACCCTCTACCGCGTGTGCCGCATCGACACGAAGCCGTACCGGGCGGATTTCCTTCCCCCCGGCAACGATCTCGGCATCGATCGGCCGCGCCTCATCGAGACGCTCGAAGCCTTCCTCGAGGCCAACGACCTCGACGCCGACTGGGATGACATAGACGCCACGCCGAGCGAGACGCTCGTCAACATCCTGTCGATGATGAGCCCCTACGGTCCGCGCGAGAAGCAGGCGCTGCTGGAGGCGCGTGACGCGCGCGAACGCTCCGAAATGCTGATCGCGATCACCGAGCGCGTCCTCATGGACGACGGCGAGGGCGAGGGGCTGCAATGAACCACGCCGCAGACACCGCGAGGACCCAAGCATGAGCACCCGAGAACCTGCATCAGGTCCCGACGCCGCCGCCCGCCAGGCACCGCGCCGCGCCGCCGGCAACATCGACCCCAAGCTGCTGGAAATCCTCGTCTGCCCGGTAACCAAGACCGGCCTCGAATACGATGCCGAGGCACAGGAACTGATCAGCCGCGCCGCGCATCTTGCCTACCCGATCCGCGACGGCATCCCGATCATGCTGCCCGGCGAGGCCCGCCCGCTCGACGACTGAAGACCTTGGCCGCGGCGGGAGGTGATCCTACAGCGGCTGGCCCTGAACAAGCTTTGGCAACGTCCCTGTTGTTCCCGATGCCTCCCGCAGCATCCATTTCTTCAGTAGTCCGGACCGGTCGACGATCCCCATGCCGAGGTCGCGCAGCATGCGCAATGGCGCGATGTCGGGGGCAAAAATCCGGTTGAGCGCGTCGGTCGCCACCGCCATCTGGAACACGTCGAACCTCCGCCAGCGTTCGTAGCGCTGCAACTGGGTAACCGCGCCTGGATCGATCCCGAGCCGCATGCTGTCGATGATGACTTCCGCCAGCGCCGCGACGTCCTTCAGTCCGAGGTTCAGCCCCTGGCCGGCGAGCGGATGCACGCGGTGCGCCGCATCGCCGATGAGCGCCAGCCGCTGCGCCGCGAACTGCCGCGCCATCATCAGGTTGAGCGGATAGCCGCCACGCGGCCCGGCAAGCTCGAACTCGCCCAATTCCGGCCCGGCGCGCAGGGCAAGCTCGGCGAGGAACTCCAGTTCCCCCAGTTCCAGCAGCCGGCACGCCTTGTCGGCCGGCTCGGTCCACACCACCGACGACTCGTTGCCCGGCAGCGGCAGCAGCGCGAACGGACCGCCCGGCAGGAAGTGCTGGAACGCCCGTCCTTCGTGCGGGAACTCGTGCGAGACCGTCGTGACGATCCCGAACTGGTCGTAGTCCCAGCCGACCGTGCGAATGCCGGCCATCTTGCGCAACCGTGAGCGTGCGCCATCGGCGGCAACCACGAGGCGCGCTGCAATCGTGGCCCCGTTCTCCATGGCAAGCGCTGCGTGCGCGCCTGTGCGCTCAAGGCCCGTCACGCCCGCACCGAAATGGAAATCAATGTCGCTTTCGCGGGCAAGGTCCATCAGTGCCGCATGCAACGCCCCTGCGGGAACGATCCATGCGACCGCGTCTTCGCCTGCGTCCGCGCCACCGGCGAGTGCGGGAAGGTTGAGGATCGGCGGACGCACCGCATCGCGCAGCGGCGAATCGGAAATCACCATTTCCGTGACCTGCCCGCTCTGCGCGGCGACTGGCGCCCACGCGCCGAGCCCGTCGAGGACGCGCCGTGGCCCTTCCGCGATCGCCCATCCGCGCGGATCGGGTGCAACCTCGCCAGAGGCCCGGTCGACGACGGCAACATCGATCCGCGCTCCTGCGGCCGCCTTCATTGCCAGCGCAAGCGCCAGCCCCGCCGGGCCTGCGCCGACGATGGCGATATCGTGAATGCGTTCCTGCCGGATCATGACACCTGTCCTGCCTGCGCCGCCATCATGGCGCGCCGACGCGCCAAAGCAACCGGCTTACTGGTCTTGTGCGGCTGCATGTCACATATGCTCGCGTCGCGGCTTTCAAAGCGCCGGTGAACCTGCTTGTCTCTGTTGCCGGCAAACTCTGGGGGTAGGCATGATTTCCGCGGTCGATCAGCTGCTGGATACACTCGATCTGGAGCGCCTTGAAGAGAACCTGTTCCGCGGCCGCTCGCCGCAATCGAGCTGGCAGCGCGTCTTCGGCGGCCAGGTCATTGGCCAGGCGCTGGTTGCCGCGACCCGCACGGTCGCGGATTGGCAGTGCCATTCCCTGCATGGATATTTCCTGCTGCCGGGCGACCCCACGATTCCGATCATCTACGAAGTCGACCGCATCCGCGACGGCAAGAGCTTCACCACCCGCCGCATCGTTGCGATCCAGCACGGCCGCGCGATCTTCTCGATGGCCGCCTCCTTCCAGCGCCCCGAGACGGGTCTCGACTACCAGGCGCAAATGCCAGATGTCCCGCCACCCGACGCACTGCCCTCCGACACCGAACTGAAGGAAAAATACCTTCAGCACGCCACCGAACCGGTGCGCCGCTACTGGATGCGCGAACGCCCGATCGAAGTCCGCCCAACGAGTCTGGAGCACTTCTTCTCGTCGAAACCGACGCAGCCGGTCCGCAACGTCTGGATTCGCACCTCCGGCGCTCTGCCCGACGATCCCTCTCTGCATCAGTGCGTGCTCGCCTATGCCTCGGACCTGATGCTGCTCGACACCTCGATGCTGGCGCACGGCCGCTCCGTATTCGACGACGACATTCAGGCCGCCAGCCTCGATCACGCCATGTGGTTCCACCGGCCTTTCAGGGCGGATGAATGGCTGCTCTATTGCCAGGACAGCACCAGTTCCTGCTCCAGCCGCGGCTTCAACCGCGGTTCGATCTATACAAGCGATGGCGTCCTGGTCGCTTCCGTCGCCCAGGAAGGGCTGGTTCGCCTACGTCGGTGATCGTGTATGACTAAAATATAGGCATAAATATTTTGATAACGAAATCACGCTGAATATTTAGGCATCTATCTCTCCGGATTTTTCCGCCCCCGGCTATCGACCTAAAATAATTATGTAAAATCAACAGCATAATAGACATAGACGATTCTGGCACGAGTCTTGATTCCCTTCATGCGGGATCCCGGTCGGGCCTGGTGTTTTTCGTAATGGCGCCTGCGACCAATCGACGGGGACTTGCGCCGCGCGGGACAGACCCCGGCGGCGGAGTGCAACGAAAAGAATACGGGGTGACAGGCATGAAAATCGTCATGGCGATCATCAAGCCGTTCAAACTCGATGAGGTCCGCGAGGCGCTGACAGGGATCGGCGTTCAGGGGCTGACCGTCACCGAGGTGAAGGGCTATGGCCGGCAGAAGGGCCACACGGAAATCTACCGCGGCACCGAATACGCCGTGAGCTTCCTCCCGAAGCTGAAGATCGAGGTCGCGGTCGACAAGAAGCTTGTCGATCAGGTCGTCGAGACCATCGCCAAGGCCGCACGGACCGGCCAGATCGGCGACGGCAAGATCTTCGTCTACGGCATCGATCAGGTCGTGCGGATCCGCACCGGGGAAACAGACGCCGAAGCGCTTTGAAGCGTTCGGCGTTCGTATTCTGCAAGGGGTAACCAAATCATGGAACTCAAAGTCTCAACCAAGGCGCTCGGCGGCCGTCTTCTCGGCGCATCCGCGCTGCTGGTGCTGACCGCCGTGCCGGCATTGTCGCAGGACGTGACAGCGGAAGCGCTGACTGCCGCCGTCGATGCGGCCAAGAGCGAAACCGCTTACATCTTCAACACGCTGCTGTTCCTCATGGGCGGCTTCCTGGTGATGTTCATGGCCGCCGGATTTGCCATGCTGGAAGCCGGTCTCGTGCGCACCAAGAACGTGTCGATGCAGTGTCTCAAGAACATCGGCCTCTACTCAATTGCCGGCATCATGTTCTGGGTGGTCGGTTACAATCTCATGTACAACGACGTCGCCGCCAGCGGCGGCTGGTACGGCATTCCCGGCATCAAGGGTTTCGAGGATGTCGGCGGATCGGACCTGGAGACCGGCTATTCCGCTGCCTCCGACTGGTTCTTCCAGATGGTGTTCGTCGCCGCGACCGCTTCGATCGTCTCGGGCACGGTCGCCGAACGCGTGAAGATGTGGTCGTTCTTTATCTTCACCGCGGTTCTCACCGGCGTCTTCTACCCGATCACCGGCTCCTGGCAGTGGGGCGGCGGTTGGCTGTCGGAGATGGGCTTCTCCGATTTCGCCGGTTCCACGATCGTGCACTCGGTCGGTGGCTGGGCGGCTTTGACCGGCGCGCTCATCATCGGCGCACGCTCCGGCAAGTACGGCAAGGACGGCTCGGTTCACGTCATGCCGGGCTCCTCGATCCCGCTCGCCACGCTGGGCACATTCATCCTGTGGCTCGGCTGGTTCGGTTTCAACGGCGCCTCGCAGCTCGCCATGGGTACGCTGGGTGATGTCACCGACATCTCGCGCATCTTCGCCAACACCAACCTTGCCGCATGCGGCGGTGTTGTCGCGGTCATGATCCTGACGCAGGTGATCTACAAGAAGGTCGACGTCACCATGGCGCTCAACGGCGCGCTCGCCGGCCTTGTCGCGATCACCGCCGAGCCGCTGCAGCCCAGCGCCGGCCTCGCCATCCTCATCGGCGCGATCGGTGGCATCATCGTGGTCTTCGCGGTGCCGCTGCTCGACAAGCTGAAGATCGACGATGTGGTCGGTGCCATTCCCGTGCACCTGCTCGCCGGCATCTGGGGCACTATGGCAGTGCCGCTGTCGAATGCCGACACGAGCTTCGTGACGCAGTTCATCGGCGTTGCCGCCTTCGGCGTGTTCACCGTCGTCGCCACTTCGGTCCTGTGGTTCATCCTCAAGATGACCCTCGGCGTGCGTGTCTCGGCGGAAGACGAATCGATCGGTCTGGACAAGGCCGAAGTCGGCGTCGAGGCCTATCCGGAATTCGGCACTGGCAGCCAGCGCCTGTAGGTTTTCTCCCAGTGGCAACCCCGGTTGCCACGACCGCCAGGCTGACCCGGGCGCTTCGGCGCCCGGGTTTTTTTATCCTCCGCGGCAAACGAGGTTAAGCGCGGTTTAACCGCACCGGCATACCCTTGGCGCAACCAGGCGGAATCCACCTCGGGTTTGCGCCCGCCACGTCCTTGAGCCGGAGTTCGGAAGTTCATGCGTGTGACGCGCCCAATCAACGACGCGCCCCTCATCGATGCCAGTGCCTTCAGGGGCGACGAAACCTTCCTCGACCGCGTTGCCAAGCGCCTGCGCGCAATGGTCCGCTACATCGCCGGTGCGGCGATCTTCGCGGGAGTTGTGGCCTTCATTGCTGCCCTCGCGACCTGGTCGGTCGATGATCCGAGCCTCAATCATGCGACAAGGAGCGCCGCGCAGAACCTTCTCGGCCTGCCCGGAGCGATCCTTGCCGACCTGTCCATGCAGGTCTTCGGCCTCGCCGCATTCTGGATTGCCGCGCCGTTTGCCGCCTTCGCGCTGCGTCTGGTCCGACATCAGGGCATAGGCACACCAGTCTGGCGCGCTGCAGCCTGCCTTGGCGGCATTGTCTCGGCCGCCGCGGCCGCCGCCGTTTTCCCGGCGCCGCAGACCTGGCCGCTGCCTGTGGGTCTTGGCGGCTTTGTCGGTGAGGCGATCGTCGCGATGCCACGTTTCGTGCTGTCGTCCTTCATCGGGTCGCTGGCGCGGGTGCCGCTCGTCGCCGTCTTCGCTGCCGCCGCGATCGCCGGCATCGGCTGGGGCAGCGGCCTGCTGTGGACCCGCCATGACCGTGGTGCAACGAACGTCAGCAAAACAGATGAGGATTTCGCGGACGACGATGAGACCGATGGCGATGCTTCCGAGGGCGGTTATGGCCTGATCGGCCTCGGTGTCCTGTTGCACTGGGCAATCTCGCTCAAGTCGTGGTTGATGCGCATCCGCACCCGGCGCAAGCCGAAGGTCCTTTCGGTTCGCAGTCTTTTCGGCGAGTTCGCCGACGAGCCGGTGCCGACAGCCGGCGGCGGCCGGATCGAGCCGGGGTTTGCGCATTCGCAACCTGCCCCGGCGACCGCCCATCCGTACGCCGCACAAGCCGATGCCGACATCTATGCCCCGCCGTCTGCCTCCCGGCGCGAACTTGACGACTACGACGCCGACTACGGAGACGACTACGGCGAGGATATCGGGTCCGCACCGCCGGCCTCTGCCCGGGTCCAGTCGATGCGTGGCGAACTCAAGCAGGGCCGACGCGCGCGCATGGAGGCGCAGCCCTCGCTGCTGCCCAACGACTTCTACGAACTACCGCCGCTCAATCTGCTTGGCGAGCCGCCGAAGGTCGCCAAGACCAAGCTCAGCGCCGATGCGCTGGAGCAGAACGCCCGCCTGCTCGAGGGCGTGCTCGACGACTTCGGCGTGCGCGGCGAGATCCTCAACGTCCACCCCGGCCCGGTCGTCACCCTCTACGAGCTGGAGCCGGCGCCCGGCACCAAGTCCTCGCGCGTCATCGGGCTGGCCGACGATATCGCCCGCTCGATGAGCGCGATCGCCGCGCGCGTCGCCGTCGTCCCCGGCCGCAACGCCATCGGCATCGAGCTGCCCAATTCCCAGCGCGAGACCGTGTTCCTGCGCGAGCTGCTGGCTTCGGAGGACTTCGAGAAGAACAAGGCCAAGCTGCCGCTGTGCCTGGGCAAGACCATCGGCGGCGAACCGGTGATCGCCGATCTCGCCCGCATGCCGCACCTGTTGATCGCCGGCACCACCGGCTCGGGCAAGTCGGTGGCCATCAACACCATGATCCTGTCGCTGCTCTACCGGCTCAACCCGGAGCGCTGCAAGCTCATCATGATCGATCCCAAGATGCTGGAACTCTCCGTCTACGACGGCATCCCGCACCTGCTCGCTCCCGTCGTCACCGACCCCAAGAAGGCGGTGGTGGCGCTGAAGTGGACAGTGCGCGAGATGGAAGACCGCTACCGCAAGATGTCGAAGCTCGGCGTGCGCAACATCGACGGCTTCAACGCCCGCGTTGCCGCCGCCGCCAAGTCCGGCGAGACCATCACCCGCACGGTGCAGACCGGTTTCGATCCCGAAACCGGCGAGGCGATCTACGAACACGAGGAGATGGCGCTCGAGCCGATGCCCTATCTCGTCGTCATCGTCGACGAGATGGCCGACCTGATGATGGTCGCCGGCAAGGACATCGAAGGCGCCGTCCAGCGCCTTGCCCAGATGGCGCGCGCCGCCGGCATCCACATCATCACGGCGACCCAGCGCCCAAGCGTCGATGTCATCACCGGCACCATCAAGGCCAACTTCCCGACCCGCATAAGCTTCCAGGTCACCTCGAAGATCGACAGCCGCACCATCCTCGGCGAGCAGGGCGCCGAGCAGCTGCTTGGCCAGGGCGACATGCTGTTCATGGAAGGCGGCGGCCGCATCACCCGCGCGCACGGTCCCTTTGTCACCGACGATGAGGTTGAGAAGATCGTCGCCCACCTCAAGGCGCAGGGCCGGCCCGACTACCTGGAGGAAATCACCGAGGAATCCGAGGAAGACCCCATCGGCGGTGCCGAGGCCATCGACGCCGGCGGCGAAGCTGGCGACCTCTACGACCAGGCCGTCGCCGTCGTCCTGCGCGACAAGAAGGCCTCGACCAGCTACATCCAGCGCCGCCTGTCGATCGGCTACAACCGCGCGGCAACCCTGATCGAGCGCATGGAGGAAGAGGGCGTCATCAGCCGGCCCAACGCCAAGGGCCACCGCGAGATCCTCGTCGGCGGGGGTGCCGAGGACGTCTGACCGTCGCTTTCGACGACATCGCGTCCCCGTTTCGCCACAGATCGGTGCATCTGTGGATGCCAGGCACGCGCTCATTCGCCCATGCAACCGGGTATTCCGTCGACCGGACGCGATTGCGGGGTGACAGCGACGCCCGATGGCGATTACAGAGGTGTACATGAAAAGCTACGCTGCATCCCTTCGTGCTCTTGCCGCGGCACTGTTCCTGCTGTCGCCCGCTCCCTTCGTTGCCGCGGCATCCGCCCAGGACCTGTCGCAGGAACAGGCCGCGACGCTCGCGCGCGCCAACTCCGCGCTCAATGGCATGCAGCAGGTGGCGGGGAAATTCGTCCAGGTCGGCCCCAACGGCGAGCGCGCGGAAGGCAACTTTTTTTTGCAGCGCCCCGGCCGGCTGCGTTTCGAGTACGATTCCCCCTCCACGCTCCAGATCATTTCCGATGGCTTCTGGGTGGCGGTCCAGGATCGCAAGCTGAAGACAACCGAGAAATACCCGCTGGCGGCGACACCGCTGAAGCTGATCCTGGCGAAGCACGTCGACCTCGGCCGCGACGCCTTCGTGCGCGATATCCATAGCCAGGAAGGCTTCGTCACCGTCACGCTGCAGGAACGTTCCGGCGAGGCGGAAGGATCGCTCGTCCTGATCTTCGATTCGGTAACCTTCGATCTGCGGCAATGGACGGTGACCGACGCGCAGGGCCTCGACACGTCCGTCGCCCTGTCCGAAATCGCCGCCGCCGGTCCCTTCGAGAGCAAGACCTTCCGGATCAACGAAATCGGCACCATCGAGGTCCAGCCGGGTCGCTGACATCCGCGACGCGCTGACGCTCTGGTAATCATGAATTTCCAGCGATCATGAAATTCTCGTAAGGGTTCTTGAATTGGTTCCCTTGCGAAACCACTTCATTGTCAAGCTGAGCGGACGTGACCCCGGTAGACCCCCGTCCGACCCCCCATGTCCGCGACAGCAGAGGCCGATGTGATTGCCGGGCTTCCGGCGCACAAGAGCCCGAGGCAGGCACGATTGCCCCATCAAGTGCCTGTCCCAAGCGCACAACGCGCAAATGGCGATGCCCGGTTCTTCCCCCGTGAACCGGGCATCGTTCATTTTGGGCCGGTTTCCGGGCCTGGTTGATCGAAATCCCGCTTTCGCCGCTGGATCCGCGTTCGCACCCTTGATGTCGACACCGCACAGGGGGCAGATTGGCGCCGGCCCGCCGGGCCTCCCCGGGCGGGTCGTCCCTGAAAGGCTCGAAATGCGCATCGCTTCGTGGAACATCAATTCGGTTCGCTTGCGAATCGATCTTGTCGCCCGCCTGGCTGCCGAGGCGAAACCCGACGTCCTCTGCCTGCAGGAAACCAAGTGTCCCGATGACCGGTTTCCGCACAAGGCGGTTCGCGCGATGGGCTTCGAACACGTCGCGATCCATGGGCAGAAGGGCTATCACGGTGTCGCGATCCTGTCGCGCCTGCCGCTGGAAGATGTCCATGTCCGCGACTTCTGCGCCATGGGCGACAGTCGCCATCTCGCCGCAAGCGTCGCCTCGCCGCAGTCCGGCCGAAGGATGCGGATCCACAACTTCTACGTCCCCGCCGGCGGCGACGAGCCCGATGCGACGGTGAACCCCAAGTTCGCTCACAAGCTGTCGTTCGTCGACGAGATGATCGCCTGGTTTGCGTCCGCCGACCGCGAACTGACTGGCGACGGCGACGCGCTGATGCTCGGCGACCTCAACATCGCGCCGCATCCCGACGACGTCTGGTCGCACAGGAAACTCCTCAACGTGGTCAGCCATACGCCAGGGGAAACCGACCGGCTGCTGGCGGCGCAGGACGCCTTCGGCTGGGTCGACCTCGTGCGCCAGCACCACCCTGTTCCCGACAAGCTCTACACCTGGTGGAGCTACCGCGCGCGTGACTGGGAAGCCGCCGACAAGGGCCGCAGGCTCGACCATGTCTGGGGATCGCCGGGGCTGGCACCACTATGTTCGCGTGCCGAAGTGCTAAAGGACGCACGTGGCTGGGAGCGTCCGTCGGATCATGCCCCGGTGATCGTCGATCTCGCCGGCTGGTAGGTGGCGGGCCCGCGCCGCGTGCGCCGTTCAGTTGAGGGCGCCAGGTGCCGGCGCGGATTCCATCAGCCGGGCCGCCTTGAGGTCCTCGTTGAAGTTCGTCAGCCGCTCGCGCAGGTAGGCCTGCAATTCGCGCGCTGCCGCTGGATATTCCTCCAGGATGCGGCGGATGAGGCCCCGCGTGATGACCATGAACGTGCTGTCGGCGCGCGCGATCGCCGTCGCCGGGCGCTGTGTCGGCGTCAGCAGCGCGAGTTCGCCGATCAATGATCCCGGGCCGTAGATAGCCCGCTCCACCTCCTCGCCATCGACCGCCTCGGTCATCAGCACCGAGCCTTCCATGACGAGCAGGCCGCTGTCTGCCAGCTCGCCCTCGCGAAACACCACCGAGCCGGATTCGAATTCCTTCCGCTCCGCGGAAAAGGCGATCAGCCGCAGCTGGTCCTCGTCGAAATGGGCAAAGATCGGCAACGGCCGCAACAGATCGATATCCCTGTCGAGCATGGCATCCCCGTTTTCTTTCTTACGTCCGCAGCACGTCGGTCGCGAACCGTTCGCCCCATCACCCCGCCGACCGCCCCCGCTTGGCAACTGCCAGGCCAACGGCCGGTCCATCCTCACGCTGGCGCGCAAATGCGGCGGTGCCGCGGCAACCGGCGATCACGGAACGAGCTTGTAGCCCCCGCCTTCCGTGACCAGCAGGCGGGCGCTGGATGGATCGTCCTCGATCTTCTGGCGCAGGCGATAGATATGCGTTTCCAGCGTGTGCGTGGTGACGTTTGCGTTGTATCCCCACACCTCGTGCAGCAGCACGTCGCGCGTCACCGCCTTCTCACCGGTCCGGTAGAGATACTTCAGGATGGCCGTTTCCTTCTCCGTCAGGCGCACCTTGCCGCCGCCTTCCTGGACCAGCAGCTTCTGGCTCGGCCGGAAGGTATAGGGACCGATGGTGAAGACGGCATCCTCGCTCTGCTCGTGCTGGCGCAGCTGCGCTCGGATGCGCGCCAGCAGCACGGCGAACCGGAATGGCTTGGTGATATAGTCGTTGGCGCCGGAATCGAGACCCAGGATCGTATCGGAATCCGTGTCGTGCCCCGTCAGCATGATGATCGGCGCGGCAAATCCGCCTTTGCGCAACAGACGGCACGCCTCCCGGCCGTCCATGTCGGGCAGGCCAACGTCGAGGATGACGAGGTCGACGCGGTCGTTCTTGGCATGCTCGATGCCGGCCTTGGCCGTTGCCGCGATGGCGATATCGAATTCCTCGTGCAGCTCGAGCTGCTCGACCAGCGTATCGCGCAGGGTGTCGTCGTCATCGACGATGAGGATCTTGCGGGCACCGCTCATGTGAGGCCTCCCAGAATCTTCTTCCGCCGCCGGCGTCGCGTGCGCGTTGACATCGGCACACGCGCCCGGACCCGAGCCATACTAGCGCAACCGGCGCCGTTTGCATGCCCGGCACCGACATACCGGTTCACGTTTGGTCTTTCCTCGCAATGTCGACCTGTGCTGACATGCTTTCAAGCCCGTAGCCCCTTCAACGAGACGTGAACGGGCAATTGCAGTTAACGCGGAAAAGGCGTCAGCCGATGGCCATCGACGACATTCCGGCGTTGCGGGTCATCGTCCGGGCCGATCCGGACTGCCCGACGACGGGATACCTGCAAGCGGGCAGCTTCGTCGTTCCCGTTGCGCTCGGCCGCGCCGGTGTTGCTGCCCAAAAGCGCGAAGGCGACGGCGCCACGCCGGCGGGAAGCTGGCCGCTGCGCTGCGTCTTCTATAGACGCGACACCGTGAGCGGCCTCGTCTGCGGATTGCCGCAGCAGCCGGTCCGCCCGTCCGACGGCTGGTCTGACGACCCGCGCGACCCCGACTACAACCGCCTCGTCGCATTTCCGCCCACGGGTTCGCGGTGCTTTTCGGCAGAACGAATGTGGCGCGACGACGATCTCTACGACATCGTCGTCGTCGTCGGCCACAATGACGATCCCCCGGTGCCCGGCCTCGGCAGCGCCATATTCATGCACCTGGCGCGTCCGGACTTTTCGCCAACCGAAGGCTGCATCGCCATGCGCCGCGCCGACATGCTGGCCTTCTGCAAGCTGATCGGGCCGCAGACGCTGCTCGACATCGTCCTTCCGGAAGGCGGCAATGCCGCCAGCCGCACCGTGGCGCCGGATTGACCGCAATCAAGCAGGCCTGGGGCGTTCGCCGAAGATCGCGCTGCCGACGCGCACATGCGTCGCTCCCAGCATCACCGCGTCCTCGAAGTCGCCGCTCATCCCCATGCTGATCGTTTCGAGCCCGAGTTCGCCGGCCATCTTCGCCAGCAGCGCGAAGTGCGGTCCCGGCGGTTCGTCAAACGGCGGAATGCACATCAGGCCCTCGATCCGCAATCCGTGCACATCGCGGCACCGGGCGACGAAACCGGCCGTCTCCTGCGGCAGGACGCCGGCCTTCTGCGGCTCTGCGCCGGTGTTCACCTGCAACAGCAGGCGCGGGCCGGCCTCGGTCGTTTCGGTCCGGAATCGATCGATCTCGCGTGCCAGGGCAGCAGCGATCTTTTCGCGATCGACGGATTCGATCACGTCGAACATCGCCACCGCTTCACGTGCCTTGTTGGATTGCAGGGGGCCGATGAGGTGCAGTTCGATCCCCTCGTAGTCATCGCGCAGGCCGGGCCACTTGCCGGCGGCTTCCTGCACGCGGTTTTCCCCGAACACCCTTTGCCCAGCATCGAGAACGGGCCGGATCGCGTCGGCATCGAATGTCTTCGACACGGCAACCAGCGTTGTCGCTCCCTCGCGCCGGCCCGCGAGATGTTCGGCGGCGCGGATACGCGCGAGCACGTCTTCGAGCCGATCCGCCGCGCTCTGCAGGTCTTGTTTCATGACGCGTGTCCCTCACATTTCCGTCCCGGTTGCGCCGACCTGGCCGCGCCGGGGCTTGCCCGAAGGGCCTTGCTTCCATTATGCATCGCCACACAGGTGAATTTGGCCGTTCTTACGGGCCGTTAGCCGTTTCCCGGTATCAACGCAACCGTTGATCCCTCGGGGGGCGACCATCAGCGGGGCGAATCCGGAAATCCCATGTCGGTTGAGCGTTACAACGCGCGCGCCATCGAACCCAAGTGGCAGCGCATCTGGGACGAGAAGGGCGTGTTCCGCGCCGTCGACGACCCCAAACAGCCCAAGTACTACGTGCTGGAGATGTTTCCCTATCCTTCAGGGAAGATCCACATCGGTCACGGCCGCAACTATGTCATGGGCGACGTCGTCGCCCGCTACAAGCGTGCACGCGGTTTCAACGTCATCCACCCGATGGGCTGGGACGCCTTCGGCCTGCCGGCGGAGAACGCAGCGATAGAGCGCAAGGTGCATCCGCGCGCCTGGACCTACGAGAACATCGACACCATGCGCGCGCAGCTCAAGCTGCTCGGGCTGTCGCTCGACTGGGACCGCGAGATCGCCACCTGCCATCCCGAGTACTACGCGCGCCAGCAGTCGCTGTTCGTCGATTTCTTCAGCGAGGGCCTCGCCTATCGCAAGGAGAGCGACGTCAACTGGGACCCCGTCGACCATACTGTGCTCGCCAACGAACAGGTCATCGACGGGCGCGGCTGGCGGTCCGGCGCGCTGGTCGAAAAGCGCAAGCTGTCGCAGTGGTTCTTCAGGATCACCGCCTTTGCGGAAGACCTGCTGGCCGGCCTCGACACCCTCGACCGCTGGCCCGACAAGGTGCGCCTGATGCAGCGCAACTGGATCGGGCGGTCCGAAGGCCTGACCTTTACATTCGACCTCGAAGACGCTGACGGCAACCTGATCGACGACAAGCTGACCGTCTACACGACGCGTCACGACACCATATTCGGCGCCTCCTTCTGCGCCGTGTCGCCGGACCATCCGCTCGCAGTTTCCCGCGAAAGCGCCATCCCCGATGTCGCGGCCTTCCGCCGCGAGTTCGCGGCGCTGGGCACCAGCGAGGAAGCCATCGAGCGCACCGAAAAGCGCGGCATCAATCTCGGCGTCTACGCGCGACACCCCTTTGTCGAGGGACTGCGCCTGCCAGTCTATGCCGCCAACTTCGTGCTCATGACCTATGGCGAGGGCGCCATCTTCGGCTGCCCCGGCCACGACCAGCGCGACCTCGATTTCGCCCGCAAGTACGACCTGCCCGTGATCCCCGTCGTCATGCCAGCCGATGCGGATGCGGCGACCTTCGCCATCGCCGACGAGGCTTACGTCCAGAAGGAAGGCGACAACACCGTCCTTATCAATTCGCGTTTTCTCGACGGCATGTCGGTTCCGCAGGCCAAGGAGGAAATCGCCCGGCGCATGGAAGGGGCCGGCGCCGGCAGGCGAACCGTCAACTTCCGCCTTCGTGACTGGGGCATCTCGCGGCAGCGCTACTGGGGCTGCCCGATCCCGATGGTGCATTGCGAGGCCTGCGGCGTCGTGCCCGTGCCGAAGGACCAGCTGCCGGTGCTGCTGCCCGACGATGCCACCTTCGACAAGCCCGGCAACCCGCTCGACCACCACCCGACGTGGAAGCACGTCGACTGCCCGTCCTGCGGCAAGCCGGCGCGTCGCGAGACCGACACCATGGACACTTTCGTGGATTCGTCCTGGTATTTCGCCCGCTTCTGCTCGCCGCGCGCCGCCGAGCCGGTGAAACGCGAGATCGTCGACTACTGGCTGCCCGTCGACCAGTATATCGGCGGCATCGAGCACGCGATCCTGCACCTGCTCTACGCCCGCTTTTTCACCCGCGCCATGCAGCGCTGCGGTCATGTCGGGCTGGCCGAACCCTTCGCCGGCCTGTTCACGCAGGGCATGATCATCCACGAGACCTACAAGGATCCCGCCGGAAACTGGCTGTTCCCCGACGACGTGACACGCCACGAGGACGGTTCGGTCACCGTCACCGCGACCGGCGCGCCGGTCAGCGTCGGGCCGGCCGAAAAGATGTCGAAGTCGAAGCGCAACGTCGTCTCGCCCGAGGAGATTGTCGATACCTTCGGCGTCGACGCCGCGCGCTGGTTCATGCTTTCGGACACACCGCCGGAGCGCGACAGCGAGTGGACCCAGGCCGGCATCGAGGGTGCCTGGCGTCTCGTCCAGCGCATCTGGCGGCTGGTTGGCGAAACCTCGGCGCTAGCCGGCGGCGAAGTGGCGATCGATGCCTATGGCCCGGCCGCAATGGATCTGCGCAAGGCGGCGCACAAGGCGCTGTCGCGCGTCGGCGAAGACATCGAGCGGCTGCGTTTCAACGTCGCGGTCGCCCACATTTACGAACTGGCCAACACGATCGGCACCGCGCTGCAGGCAATGCGCGGCGAGAACGCGCCGGATGTCGCCGCCGCGTTGCGCGAGGCCGTCGAGCTGCTCGTGCGCATGGCAGCGCCCATGGTGCCGCACCTCGCCGAGGAATGCTGGACCGTACTTGGCCGAGAAACACTGCTGGCGGCGACAAGCTGGCCCGAAGTCGATCCGGCGATGCTGGTCGAGGACACGATGGTGCTCCCCGTCCAGGTCAACGGCAAGAAGCGCGACGAACTGGTCATCGCCCGCGACGCCGACAATGCGGCGATCGAAAGGGCTGTTCTCGAACTCGATGGTGTGCGAAAAGCACTGGGTGGCGCCGCCCCGCGGCGCGTCATCGTCGTTCCGCAGAGGATCGTGAATGTCGTTGCCTGACGCAAACGTCGCCCGCAGCAGGCATGCCGGCTTCCGCTGGCACGGTTTCGTGCTGGCCGCCGTCCTGTCGGCGGGCCTTGCCGGTTGCAGCGACATCCGCCCGCTCTACGACGGCGGCAACTCCGGCTCTGCGCTCTCGACGCCGGGCGGCTCCGCCGTCGAGAACCAGCTCGCGCTCGTCGATGTCGAGGCACAATCGACCCGTGTCGGCCAGCGGCTGCGCAACGACCTCCTGTTCCGTCTTGCCGGCGGCTCCAACCCCTCCGGCAGTACCGGCGGTGCCTACCAGCTGTCCCTGCGCGTGACGAGCATTTCCGAGGACAACCTCGTGCGGCCCGAGCTCAACCGCTCGACCGGACGCTTCGTCACCGTGACCGCGACCTACAAGCTCACGCATGCCGGCAGCGACACCACACTGACGACCTCGACGATACAGCGCTCAGCCGCGATCGAGGTCACCGACCAGACCTTCGCCGCCGAGCGCGCAACCATCGACGCGGAGAACCGGGCGTCTGCCGACGTCGCCGATTCGATCCGCACCGAACTCGCAGCCTGGTTTGCCACACGGCGTTAGCGCATCATCCGACCGGAGCGCAGCGAGGATCGAGAAGATGATGCGGGGAGAAGAAGCCCATCATCCGACCGGAGCGCGGCGAGGATCGAGAAGGCCGCCATGGTCGCCCTGAAGGCAGCAGCAGCCGAACGCTTCGTCGAAAAGCCAGACCCGAAATGCCGGCTGATGCTCGTCTATGGCCCCGACACGGGCCTGGTCAGCGAGCGCGCCCATCAGATCGCCGGCGCGCTTGCCGCCGGTCTTGGCGGTGAAGTCGAACCTTTCGATCCTGATTCGTCGTCGGAGCCGGGCCTGCTGTTCGATGCGGCCACGTCGCTCTCGCTGTTCGGCGGCCAGCAGGTCATCCTCGTCCGCGCCACGTCGAAGCAGATCGCCGGAATCGTCGCTGCCATCGTCGAGCACGACGGCGCCGCTCCACTGGTCGTCGAGGCCGGTGACCTGAAACCCTCCGCCCCCTTGCGCAAACTGGCGGAAGGTCATGCCGCTGCCGTGACGATCCCCTGCTACACCGATTCCGCGGAAGCAATCGGGCGTCTCGTCGACACAACCTGCTCCAAGGCCGGGCTCCACATCGAGGCCGATGCAAGAGATGCGCTCGTCTCGCTTCTGGGTGGCGATCGCCTCGCGACACGCGGCGAGCTCGAGAAGCTGCGGAATTATTGCGCGGGCGAATCGAATGTTACGCTGGATGACGTGATGGCTGTCTGTGGCGATGCCTCCGCATTGCTGCTCGATGATGCCATCGACGCGGTCGCGCTGGGAAATGCGCACGATGCCGAGACAACGCTGCGGCGTGCCGTCGAATCAGGCACGGCGATTCCTGCGATCATTGCCGCGCTGTCGCGCCATTTCCTGCAGTTGCGCGCCGCTCGTCTGCTGGTCGAGGAAGGCAACACGGCCGAGAGCGCCATGCGCGCCATGCGCCCGCCGGTCTTCTTTAAGCGCCAGACGGCTTTCAAGCGCCAGCTGTCGGCGTGGCGTCACGATGCGATCGATGAAGCATTGGAGCGCATCCAGACCGCCGATGCCGCGACCCGCCTCAACGCCGATCTCGACACCGAGCTTGCAGGCCGGCTCGTGCTTAGTCTTGCCGGCATGGCGCGCCGGCGTTGAATTGCACGGGCAGCGTTTCCCCGGCGTACTCCATTCAGACGGCGCGCCCTGCTGAGCTTGAGCGGAACGCGCTCTAGGCGTCAGCTTCCAGCCTGCGGCAGATGTCGTCGAGCTGTTCCAGACTGGAATAGTGGATACGGACCTCGCCCCTGCCGTTCTTGTCGAGGATCAGGACCTTGTAGCCGAGGATGTCGCTCAGGCGTTTCTCCAACGCCAGCGTGTCGGCATCCTTGGCGACCGGCGCGGAGCGCCCCTTGTCGGGCTGCGCACCGTTGCGCGGCTTGGCGACCGCCTCGGATTCGCGCACGTTCAATCCGCCCTCGACGATGCGACGGGCAGCGGCGGACGGATCGTCCTGCGAGATCAGCGTTCGCGCATGGCCGGCCGTCAGCTGGCCGGAGCGCAGCATGGCGAGGACATCGGCCGGCAGCTTGAGCAGGCGAAGCGTGTTGGCGACATGGCTGCGGCTCTTGCCGATCACCTTGGCAAGGTCGTTCTGCGTATAGCCGAAATCGTCGAGCAGCTTCTGATAGCCGAGCGCCTCCTCGAGCGCGTTGAGGTCGGCGCGCTGGACGTTTTCGATAATCGCCAGTTCGAGTGCTTCGCGGTCATCGACGTCATGGATGACGCAGGGTACCTCGTGCAGCCCGGCGCGCTGGGCGGCGCGCCAGCGGCGCTCGCCGGCGATGAGCTCGAACCGTCCTCCCCCCTGCGGCGAGTTGCGCACGAGCAACGGCTGGACCACGCCCTTTTCCAGAACCGAATTGACCAGGTCCTGCAGATCGTCCTCGTTGAAATCCTGGCGCGGGTTGCGCGGATTCGGGACGATCAGTTCGATGGGCACGCGCCTTTGGCTGCGCGCGCGGTCGATCGCCATCACTTCGCTTGTCTCTGCGTCGCCAATCAGCGCCGCAAGTCCGCGCCCGAGCCGCGATGCCCCTCTTTCTTCCGCCGCCATGTCCCTTGCCCCTTCCCGGCCCCGCCGATGTCACTGCCGCCCGCGCATGTAACGCAGGCGAATCGATTGTTCTATGCCGCTGCCCGGCGGTATTGTTTCTCGCGCCGGATCACCTCCGAAGCCAGGTCGATATAGGCCCGACTGCCCGCGCAGTTCACATCGTATAACAAAGCCGGCTTACCGAACGAGGGGGCTTCCGACACACGTACGTTGCGCGGAATGATGGTGTTGTAGACCACCGTACCCATGTTTGCCCGGACATCGTTCACGACCTGGCTAGCAAGGCTGTTGCGGCGGTCGTACATGGTCATCACGATGCCATGCACCATCAGTTCGGGATTGAGCGTGTCGCGGACATGCTCGACCGTCTGCAGCAGCTGGCTCAAGCCTTCCAGCGCGAAGAATTCGCATTGCAGCGGCACGAGGATAGCGTCCGACGCGGCCAGCGCATTGATGGTCAGGAGATTGAGCGACGGCGGGCAATCGATCAGAACGTAGTCATAGCCGATATCGATTGGCCGGGACACGTCCCCGCGCAAGGCATGGCGCAGGCGGAAGGCGCGATCCTTGTGCGCCGCAATGGCCTGCTCGACTCCGAGCAGGTCGAGTGTCGAGGGAATGATCGAAAGCCCGGGAACCTTCGTACGAACGGTCGCGCCGGCCACGTCGCTGTCTCCAACAATGACATCGTAGGTCGACACTTCGCGCGCGCCGCGGTCGATCCCGACGCCAGTCGAGGCATTGCCCTGCGGATCGAGGTCGACGATGAGCACCTTCTCACCGGTCGCCGCAAGCGCCGTCCCGAGGTTGATCGTCGTCGTCGTTTTCCCGACGCCGCCCTTCTGGTTGGCGAGGGCAATGATGCGCACCATGGTCGATTCCCGTTCTGAGATCCGGATCACGCTTGCCGCGGACCAGGCATCAGATCATGAGTCGGGCATCTCGCGAAACGCGAACGACCCGCTTTATGTCTGCCATTCGCCTCGATGTCAGGGACTGCTGTCCCGCCGTCGCGATACCTGCGTGATGCGCAACACCACGCTGTCTTCCGCTACCCTGCTGGGTATGACCTCGGCGTCGAACTCCCAATACCGCTTCGCGTCGGACAATTCCAGTTCGACGCCGCGACCTTTGTGGAAAAGGCAGACAGCCTTCGGAAAAGCCTTTTCCGCAAGTTGAAACAGCCGCTCGAGCGGAGCCAGCGCCCGCGCAGTGATCATGTCCGGCATCCGTCTGTCTGCCGCCAGCACCGCGAACACCGCCTCCACCCTGTCGTCATGAACACGCGCCCGCGCATGACATTCCCGGCTGACCGTGCGCAGGAAGGCCGCCTTGCGCTTGTTGCTTTCGCAAAGATGGACATCGAAACGATGTTGTTCAGGCATTGCGCTGGCCGCGATTGCCAGCACCATGCCCGGAAACCCTGCGCCCGATCCCATGTCGAGGATGGTACTGCCAGGCCCGATCAGCGGCAGCAATTGAAGGGAATCCGCAACATGGCGGGTCCACACCTCTTCGAGCGTCGCAGGAGAAACGAGGTTCTGTGCCGGTTGCCACTTTCTCAGCAGGCCAACGAAGGTTTCCAGACGCTCCCATGTTTCACGTGAAACAGGTATCCCCGTAAGGAGCGCGCATGCCGCCTCCGTCGTATCCTTCCTCCCCATCAGCGAGACCGCATCTGGCCGCCACGCCGGGCGTGCGCGGCCACCAGCATCAGCGCAGCCGGGGTCACGCCATCGATCCGCGACGCCTGGCCGACAGTCCTTGGCTTGACCCGTTCCAGCTTTTCCCGCATCTCGTTGGAAAGCCCGCTGATGCCGCCATAATCCAGGTCCGGTGGAATTGGCCTCGCTTCGTCGCGCCGAAATCGTTCCACATCCGAATCCTGTCGTGCCAGATATACCGCGTACCGTGCTTCCGTCGTCAGCAACTCCCGCACTGAAGCATCGATCGTTCCAAGGCTTGCATCCATATCAAGAAGCCGCCCGAAATCCATGTCCGCATAGGACAGCAGGTCCATTGCGCTGCGCCGCTTGCCATCCCCATTGACAGGAACGCCGAGCGCCTGTGCCTGTTCCGGGGTATATGTTTTCGCGCGAAGGAAGCTCCGTCCCCTTTCAAGCCGATCCATTTTGGCTCCGAATCGATCGGCACGCGACTCGCCCACCAGGCCTAGGCCGATGCCGGTCCCGGTGAGTCTCTGATCGGCATTGTCGGCACGGAGCGACAACCGGTACTCAGCACGCGACGTGAACATCCGATAGGGCTCGCTCACGCCACGCACAGTCAGGTCGTCAAGCATCACACCAAGATATCCGTCGGCGCGGCTGAACACGTGGCCGTCCTGCCCGCCCGACCTGCGTGCGGCATTGAGCCCTGCGACAACGCCTTGCGCAGCAGCCTCTTCGTACCCTGTGGTGCCATTGATCTGGCCCGCTAGGAACAAGCCAGCATAGCGCTTTGTCTCCAGTGTCGCGCCGAGCTCCCGCGGGTCGACATAGTCGTACTCGACCGCGTAGCCGTACTTCAGGATCTGCACGTTCTCCAGACCCGCGATAGTCCGGATGAAGGCATCCTGCGTATGTCGCGGCAATGACGTCGATATGCCGTTCGGATAGACAGTGCTGTCATCCAGCCCTTCGGGTTCGAGAAAGATCTGGTGCCGTTCCCGATCGGCGAACCGCACCACCTTGTCTTCGATGGACGGACAATACCTCGGCCCCACTCCATTGATCTGCCCGGAATAGACCGGTGCCGAATCGATATCTCCCTCGATCGCAGCGTGCGTGCGTGCATTCGTGTAGGTGATGTGACAAGGAACCTGTTGGTTCTCGATTCGCGTCGTCATTTCCGAGAAGGGAACCGGTGGATCGTCACCCGGCTGTTGTTCCAGGGATTTCCAGTCGATCGAGTTCCCATCCAGCCGCGCGGGCGTACCCGTCTTCAGCCGCCCCATGCGAAAATCGAGCGCATCAAGCGCATTTCCAAGCTTAACCGATGCTGCGTCCCCCTCGCGCCCGGCCTGACGGCATTCCTTTCCAACGTGGATCACACCTCGCAGGAAAGTCCCGGTCGTGAGAACAACGCTACCGCATGAAAATTCACGCCCGTCCGAAAGCAGCACGCCGCAAACACGGCTCCCAGCCATCTTGAAACCAATGGCCTCACCTTCGACGACATCGAGGTTCTCCGTTTTCGCAATCGCCGCCTGCATCGCCTTTCTGTAGAGCTTGCGGTCTGCCTGGGCGCGCGGTCCGTGAACCGCCGCCCCCTTCCGCCGGTTGAGAACCCGAAACTGGATGCCGGCGGCATCAGCAACGCGCCCCATCAGCCCATCGAGCGCATCGATCTCGCGCACCAGGTGCCCCTTGCCCACGCCGCCGATTGCCGGATTGCAGGACATCACCCCGATGGTGGCCGCCTTGTGCGTCACGAGAACCGTCATGGCTCCCAGGCGCGCCGAAGCCGAAGCAGCCTCGACGCCAGCATGTCCGCCACCGATCACGACGACATCCGCTATCAACCTGCCCACGACTCTACGCCCTCAAAGCACCGCTTTGTCCTGCCGTCGATGTTTCACGTGAAACAACGCGACCCGCGTCCATCATTTCCCTATGCAAAAAGACGAGAAAATCTCGCTCAGCACATCCTCATCCCTCAACTCGCCCGTCAGGAAACCGAGCCCTTCCGAAGCGACCCGCAATTCCTCCGCCACGAGTTCCCCGCAAAGGCCCTCGTTGTCCACTATTCGCCCCATCGCATCCATAGCAACCTTCATATGCACCTTCTGCCGCGATTGCAGCATGACCGTGTCTGCGGTCTCTCCAACCCGCAAACGAACGAAACTTTCCATTGCCACCAACAAATCATCAAGGCCCGAACCGGTCCTCACGGAGATCGCAAAATCCGCGTTCATCTCCTCCGAACCGATCGCCAAGTCAGTCCGGCTCGCCACACGCCATCTTGTTGCTACTCTTCCATCACCACAATTCTCCACAACATCATCCGCTACACCGGAATGTAACGTCTTCGAATCGATGAGTTCGAGGATCAGGTCCGCCCTCCCTATGGCCGCCCGGCTGCGCGCGATCCCTTCTGCCTCTACAGCGTCTTCCGTATGCCGGATCCCTGCAGTATCCAACACGACGCACGCAAATCCGCCGAGATCTAGACGCAACTCGATCACATCCCGCGTTGTGCCAGCAGTTTCATGAACAATCGCAACGTCCCGCCCGGCAAGCCAGTTCACCAGAGTTGACTTACCGGCATTCGGAGCACCTACAACGGCCACCACAACTCCATCGCGCAAAGCATCGCCGCGCACCGCAGCGCGCATGTGGTCGCGCAGCGACACGAAAAGTTGTCTCGATTCATTTCGAACAAGAATCGAATGATCGTCTGAAACATCGCCTTCATCCGAAAAATCTATGTCAGACTCAGCCAGCGCCCTCAGCCGCAATATCCGTTCACGCCAATCCGAATAAACCCCGGCAAAAACCCCTCTAGCCTGCCTCAACGCAGCCTTCCGCTGTTCTTCCGTCTCCGAATCGATCAGCTCGGCCAGGCCCTCGATTTCCACCAAGTCGTACTTACCCGCCTCAAAAGCCCGCTGCACGAACTCCCCGGCTTCCGCCAGCCGGCATCCCGGCACATCCAGGACGCGACCAAGCACTGCCGCCACGACCGCCTTCCCGCCATGTACCTGGAACTCGCACAAGTCCTCCCCCGTCAAACTCCTCGGAGCTGCAAAAAACAGCACGATCGCCTGATCTATCAAGAACCCACTGCCGCCAATCAAGCCGCGAACCGAAGCGTACCGTTCTGCCGGAACCCCGCCACACATCGTTTCCAGCACGAATCGGACCCGCGGGCCACTGACCCGAATGACTGCAACCCCAGCCTTGCCAGCCCCGCTCGACAGCGCACATATCGTATCCTGTGCCACTTATCCCCGACCTTTCCGGGCCTCCCGTGCTTGTCGCCCAATCTTGCACAGTGCCCGCACAAATGAACCGGCATCCCTCATGAACCGTCTCACCGGATCGACCAGCCCGTATCTACTCCAACACGCTACGAATCCGGTCGATTGGTGGCCCTGGTGCACCGACGCACTTGCCGAGGCCAAGCGAACCGGTAAGCCGATCCTACTGTCTATCGGCTATTCCGCCTGCCACTGGTGCCACGTCATGGCACACGAATGCTTCGAGGATCCCGAGATCGCTGCCCAGATGAACGAACTCTTCGTCAACATCAAGGTTGACCGGGAAGAGCGGCCGGACATCGACCAGATCTACATGGCAGCGCTCAACGCCATTTCATCCAGCCCCGGCTGGCCACTTACCATGTTCCTCGATTCCGCCGCGCACCCATTCTGGGGCGGCACTTACTTTCCGCCTTCCCCCAGGCACGGCCAGCCGGGGTTTCCCCAAGTCCTCCAGACCATCGCCCTGGCCTACCAGAACCGCGAACGCAGCTTTCTCCACAACGCCGACGCCTTGTCCAAACACCTCGCGCAAACCAATCGTCAAATGCCTGCCCCGGTACCCGCACGCATACCCGCCCACACCGCGGCAGCGCTCATGCGCATCGCCGACCCTGCAAACGCCGGTATCGCCGGCGCACCAAAGTTCCCCAACGTCCCCATTCTCGACTTCCTCTGGCGCCAAACCGGCGATGCCCGAAAAGCCGCCCGATCCCATGTCCTCCACACCCTCCAGCGCATCAGCCTGGGCGGCATCTACGACCACATCGCCGGCGGATATTGCCGATACAGCGTCGACGAGCGCTGGCTTGTCCCTCACTTCGAGAAGATGCTCTACGACAACGCCCTGCTCCTGATCATGCTCACCAGGGCATACCAGGCCACAAGGGCGCCGCTGTTGCGTAGCCGAATCGAACAAACGGTCGAATGGCTGAATTCCGAAATGTTGTTGCCCGATGGCGCCTATGCATCCAGCCTCGATGCCGACACTGCGCAAGGAGAGGGCGCCTATTATCTCTGGTCGCAAACCGAAATCGCAGCAGCGCTCGGCGACAGAGCCAGCGCGTTTTGCCAAGCCTACGACATCAACCCTATCGGCCACATCGACGGCAAGTCGATCCCCAATCTCCTCGCTAGCCCGGACCCGCAATACGCCGATGTCGCCTTCCAGGCAGACCGCAAGGTTCTCCTTGAAGCCCGTCGCAATCGCCAGCCCCCCGCCCGCGACGACAAGATTCTCACCGACTGGAACGCGCTCGCGATCCGCGCACTCGCCGAGGCCGGCACCGCGCTTGCCAGGCCCGACTGGATCACCCTAGCCCGTGAGGCATTCGCCGCGATTCTACCGCACGACCTCGCCGAACTGCCCCATTCGTCCATGGCCACCGCGTCCACACACCGTGTCCACGTCCGCCCGGCAATGGCTTCCGACTACGCATGTCTCGCCCGCGCAGCCATTTCCCTCAATCAGGCCACGCTCGATCCCGCCTACATCGCGACAGCAACGAGCCTCATTACCGAGCTGGACGCCCATTACGCATCCGAATCATCGCCCGGCTACGCCCTTGCGTCCATCAAGGCGCCCGATCTCATCCTCCGCCCAACATACGGTTACGACGACGCCATCCCGAACTACAACGCCGCCATCGCCGAAACGCTTTCCTTCCTTTCCCAGGCGACCGGAGAGGCCACCTTTGCCGGCAAGGCAACCAAGGTCATCGAAGCATTCGGCAGCGCAATATCCGAAAACCCGCCCGCACATTGCGGGCTGTTGTCAGCCCTCGACGCCGTCACGACACCCATCCACGTCACCGTCACCGCACGAACCCGCTCCGACGCCGCGCCACTCATCGCTGCCGCGCAATCCGTTCCTGAACCGAATCTGTTTGTCGAAGTACGCCTGGACGCAACGGGTAGGGCCGAGGCACGTGCCATCGTCTGCGTCGCGACACACTGCTCCTCTCCGATCCAGGACCCTCTGGACCTGCGCGACAGGATCTCCGCCCGCACCCTATGAACTTTCGTCTTGGGTCTTCGCGATGCCTGCGAACCGGACCGATCAGGTATTCATCGATTCGAAGAATTCCGTGTTCGTCTTCGTCTGCCGCAATTTGTCGAGCAGGAATTCGATCGCATCCACCGTACCCATCGGCGTCAGGATGCGACGCAGGACATAGACCTTCTTGAGCTGGTCTCCAGGCACCAGGAGTTCTTCCTTCCGCGTGCCGGAGCGCGTGATATCCATCGACGGGAACACCCGCTTGTCCGAAACTTTCCGGTCCAGGATGATCTCCGAATTGCCCGTGCCCTTGAACTCTTCGAAGATCACTTCGTCCATGCGCGAACCCGTATCGATCAGCGCCGTCGCGATGATCGTCAGCGAGCCGCCTTCCTCGATGTTGCGCGCCGCGCCGAAAAACCGTTTCGGCCGTTGCAATGCGTTCGCGTCGACGCCACCCGTCAGCACCTTGCCCGAAGATGGCACGACCGTGTTGTAGGCGCGGCCCAACCGCGTGATCGAATCGAGCAGGATCACGACATCGCGGCCATGTTCAACCAGACGCTTCGCTTTCTCGATCACCATCTCGGCTACCTGCACGTGACGCACGGCAGGCTCGTCGAACGTCGAACTGATCACCTCACCGCGCACCGAGCGCTGCATGTCGGTCACCTCTTCCGGCCGTTCGTCGATCAGCAGAACGATCAGATAGCATTCCGGGTGATTGGTCGTGATCGAATGCGCAATGTTCTGAAGCAGAACCGTCTTGCCGGTCCGCGGCGGAGCGACGATCAGCCCGCGTTGGCCCTTTCCAAGCGGCGCAACAAGATCGATTACCCGCGCAGACATGTCCTTCGACGGCGGAACGTCGAGCTCCATCTTGAACCGTTCGTCAGGATAAAGCGGCGTCAGGTTGTCGAAGTGAATCTTGTGCCGCGCCTTCTCCGGATCCTCGAAGTTGATCGCATTCACCTTCAGGAGCGCGAAGTAGCGCTCGCCTTCCTTCGGGCTGCGAATCTGGCCTTCAACCGTGTCGCCGGTTCTCAGAGAAAACCTCCGGATCTGGCTCGGACTGACATAAATATCGTCCGGCCCCGGCAGATAATTCGCATCCGGCGAGCGAAGAAAACCGAAACCGTCCTGCAGAACCTCAACGACACCGGCACCGATGATGTCGGTTTCCCTCTCCGCGAGTTCTTTCAATATCGCAAACATCAATTCCTGTTTGCGCAAAGTACTCGCATTTTCTATTTCAAGCTCTTCTGCAAATGCAGCGAGTTCCGCAGGCGTCTTTTCCTTAAGATCCTGAAGTTTTATTTCAGGCATCGCTCGCTCCAGTTTTAAACAGGTCCGCTGATCAGCCGCGACATCCGCGCATCGGATAGGCAAACGCCCGGCAATTCAAACAACCGTACATGTCGGGAATAAGGACGGCACCGGAGTCTCGTTCGCGGCATCGCCGCTTCTCCGTGTACCAAGGCCTCACCGCAGTCGCCGCGGTTCGCAAAGGCAGGATTTGCGCATCATATACGCTTCGTCACAGGACCGATCAAGCCCCTCAGAACGGCCGCACCAGAACCAGCGCCACTATGACGATCATCAATACCGTCGGCACCTCGTTCATCACCCGGTAGAACCTCTGCGGCCTGGTGTTCTCATCGCGCGCAAAAGCCTTCCACCATTTCACGCAGAACCCGTGAAACGCCGTCAGCCCCAAAACCACGGCGAGCTTTGCGTGCAGCCATCCGCCGGCATCGAACCCGACAAACCCGAAGATGATCCACAGCCCGAAGATCCACGACGCGATCATTGCCGGCGTCATGATCGCCTTCAGCAGCCGTCGCTCCATCACCTTGAGCGTTTCCGACAGCTCCGACCCGGCTTTCGCCTCACAGTGATAGACGAACAGCCTAGGCAGGTAGAGGAGCGCAGCCATCCACGAAATGATCGAGATGACGTGTAGCGTCTTGATCCATTCATACATCGCCCCGGCCTATACCACGTGTCGTCCCCGCACCCGCGCGATCATCCGTTCGACGTTCTCGACCGGCGTTTCCGGCACGATCCCATGCCCCAGATTGAACACGAAACCGCCGTCCGAGAACGCTTCCAGGATGTCATCAACTTCCCGGTCCAGATTCTCGCCCCCGGCAACCAAGCACATCGGGTCCAGGTTCCCCTGAACAGCCCCGATTCGTTGCACCCGGTCCCGAACGAAGGCCCTGTTCGCCATCCAGTCAACGCCAACACCATCGACACCGGTGCGAACGAAATAATCAGGCAGCCGGACCCCGGCGCCGCGCGGAAAACCGATCACCAGCGCCTGCGGCACGATATGCCGAACGCCCTCCACGATCCGCCGCGTCGGCTCGATGACGTACCGTTCGAACTGCGCATCGGTCAGCATCCCGCCCCATGTATCGAAGATCTGAACCGCGTCCGCGCCAGCCTTCAGCTGCGCCACCAGATAGTCTACCGAAGCCACGATCAGTTTCTCGATCAACGCATCCATCGCTTCGCGGCGTTGATAGGAAAACAACCTCGCTGGGACCTGCTCCGGCGTGCCTTTTCCGGCGATCATGTAGCAGGCAACCGTCCAAGGAGCCCCGCAGAACCCCAGCAGTGTTGTCTCCCGCGGCAGCTTTTCGCGAACCCTCGCCACCGTCTCCAGCACTGGCGCCAGCCGATCGCAAACACCGGACACATCGAGCTTCGCCACCCCGGAACCATCCTCGATCGGATCGAGTCGCGGTCCCGCGCCTTCCTCGAACCACAACTTCTGCCCCATCGCCTGAGGCACGACGAGAATGTCCGAAAACAGGATCGCGGCATCAAACCCGTACCTGCGGATCGGTTGCAGCGTCACTTCGGTTGCAAGCTCAGGTGAATAGCACAGATCGAGGAACGAACCGGCCTTCGCCCGGGTCTCCCGATATTCCGGCAGGTAGCGGCCCGCCTGGCGCATCATCCAGATCGGAATTCGCCCCACTGGTGCACGCCCCTTGAGCACCTCGACAACCAGTCGTTCAGCCTTGTCGCTCATGCCTGTCCGCGATCCGTCATTCCGAAAACCCAGCAGCCTTGCCTAGCGCCAAGACCCCCGCCGTGTCCAAGGAAGATTGTAACGAATCCGATTCAGTTTCCTTTTCTTGCAGCCCGAACTCGGGGAAAGCTCCCTTGTCCACGGTTGATCATGTACGGAATTTCGGTTCAGTTCCGAACCAATCCCAATCATCCTCATATATCCACAGCGCTAAGGATTGATTTCAAACAGCATTTTCGAAATTTTTGTAAACTCCTTTCGCCTATCCGGCGCTTTTCCCCGTTCCCGATCTCCCGCTTCGCGATCTTTCCCGACCGTCTTGTCGCATTGCGTATCTTTGCCGAAGCCGGGAAAACAATTTCACCAGCCGATGGTCCACCCCGTTTATCCCCCTTTTCCCACCCTGATCCCGACACGCCGTTTCCGAATCGCTTCCGCTACCATCTCGACAGGAAACGGAACCCCGGTTACAGGTTTTTCATGCCAGATAGTGCCCGCAGCTACTTTCACCTCCATCTTGTTTCCGATTCCACCGGCGAAACGCTGATGACCGTCGCGCGCGCGGCTGCCGCACAATACCCGCGCGTGCGTGCCATCGAGCACGTCTATCCGCTGGTGCGCTCGCACAAGCAGCTCGACCGTGTCCTGCGCGAGATCGAGGCAGCGCCGGGCATCGTCCTCTATACGATCATCAATGCGGAGATCGCCCAGCGCATCGAAGCCAAGTGCAAGGAAAACGGCACTCCTTGCCTCTCAGTCCTCGATCCGATCCTGGTCACCTTCCAGTCCTATCTCGGAGCGGAGAAATCTCCCCGCGTCGCAGGCCAGCATGTCCTCGACCAGGACTACTTCCGCCGCATCGATGCGCTGAATTTCGCGCTCGTTCACGACGATGGCCAGATGACCGACCGGCTCGCCGACGCCGACGTTGTTCTCGTCGGCATTTCCCGAACGTCCAAGACGCCGACGTGCATCTACCTGGCAAACCGCGGCATCAAGGCCGCTAACGTCCCGATGGTTCCCGGCATCCCGCTGCCGCCCAATCTCGCCGAGCTCACCAAGCCGCTCATCATCGGCCTTGTCGCCAGCCCCGAACGCATCGTCCAGATCCGCCAGCACCGCCTGCTGTCGCTCAAGGCCGATGACGAAACGAGTTACGTCGACCGCACCGCCGTTGCCGAGGAAGTCGCCCACACACGCAAGCTGTGCGCCCGTCATGGCTGGCCCACCATCGACGTCACCCGCCGCTCCATCGAGGAAACCGCGGCAGCTGTCGTCAACCTCCTCAACGAGCGCGAACTCGACAAGCCGCAGCTTTCCATCTGATTGGAGCCGTCCGTGACAAACGGTGAGACAAGCCGGCCGATTCTCGCGTCAGCAAGCCGAACACGCCGCGCAATGCTCGCAAGAGCCGGAGTGGTGGTCGATGTCCATCCCGCCGATCTTGACGAAGCGTCGATGATCGCGAGTCTTACCGCGCCACCCGAACCGGTTGCGCCGGATGACATCGCGCAGGTGCTTGCCCGCGCCAAGGCGCAGAGCGTGGCAGAAGCCAGCCCCGGCCGCATCGTCATCGGCTGCGACCAGGTCCTTTCCCTCGGCGACGAGGTGTTCTCGAAACCCGATTCGATGGATACCGCGCGGCGAAATCTCCTTCGCTTATCCGCAAGAACCCATCAGCTCCATTCGGCCGCCGCAATCGTCCGCGACGGCGAAACGCTGTGGTCCGATGTCCAGACCGCGAGGCTGACCATGCGCCCGCTCAGCCCGGCGTTCATTGGCCACTACCTCGCCTCAGCCGGACCCTCGGTCCTAACGAGCGTCGGCGCCTACCAGATCGAAGGCCTCGGGGCGCAACTCTTCGAGCAGGTCGAGGGTGACCTCTTCACCGTTCTCGGCATGCCGTTGCTGCCGCTTCTGGGCGAGCTGCGCAAACTTGGACTCCTGGAATCATGAACCCTGCCAACCCGAACGCGATTCCCAGGGCGTGCGTCATCGGATGGCCGATCAGGCATTCCCGCTCTCCCCTGATTCATCGCTTCTGGCTGAAGAAGCATGGGCTTCCCGGTGACTATGTCCTGCGCGAAGTCGAGCCCGAAGGCCTTGCCGGGTTCATATCCACGATGGCGCAGGAAGGCTTCGTGGGCTGCAACGTCACCGTTCCGCACAAGGAAGCCGTGATGCCGCTGCTTGATCGTCTCGATGCAACGGCAGCCAGCATTGGCGCGGTCAACACGATCTGGCGCGAGGGAACGGACTGGATCGGCGGCAACACCGACATGATCGGGTTGCTCGCCAACCTCGACGCCGAAGCGCCCGGCTGGGACGCCTGCGAGATCCGTGCCGTGGTGCTGGGTGCTGGTGGCGCCGCCCGAGCCGCCGTCGCCGGCCTCGTCTTGCGCAAGGCCGCGACGGTGACGATTGTCAACCGCTCGCTGGACCGCGCCCAACGCCTGGCTGCCGCGTTTGCCGGTCGCGGCACCGACATCCGCATTTCTTCAGCCGGGCAGGCCGCGGCTGCACTCGGCGAAGCGACGCTGTTGCTGAACGCGACGTCGCTCGGGATGCAGAGCAAGGAGCCGCTCGAGTTGGATCTCGCCCCCCTGCCGGCAGGCGCCGTCGTCTACGATCTCGTCTATGTTCCCCTGGAGACGGATTTGCTCTCCCAGGCGCGCGCTCGTGGTCTTGTCTGCGTCGATGGCCTGGGGATGCTGCTGCATCAGGCGGTGCCGGGCTTTGCGCACTGGTTCGGCGTCACGCCGCAAGTCGATGCGGCCCTGCGTGCGCATGTCCTCGCCAGTTTCTGACCCCCGGTAGCGGCGATGTTGATCATTGGACTGACAGGATCGATCGGCATGGGCAAGACCGCTACCGCGGCGATGTTCCGCGAGGCAGGCGTCCCAGTCTTTGATGCCGATGCCGCCGTTCACGCGATCTACGCCGGACCTTCGGCCGCCGCCGTCGAAGAGGCCTTTCCCGGAACACTGGTCGACGGCCGCATCGACCGCACCCGGCTTTGGGCGATGCTGGATGGCAAGCCCGACGCCTTGAAGCGCCTCGAGGCGATCGTTCATCCTCTCGTGCGGGCCGCCGAGTCCGACTTTCTCGATAGCTGCGCGCGCGCCGGCGCCAGGGTCGCGGTGCTCGACGTGCCGCTGCTGCTCGAATCGCGCACCCAGGAGCGATGCGACGTCGTCGTCGTCGTCACGGCGCCCGCCGATGTGCAACGCGCGCGCGTGCTGGAGCGCGGCGGCATGAGTGTCGTGAAGTTCGAGGCAATCCTCGCAAGGCAGATGCCGGATGCGGAGAAACGCGCCCGCGCGCATGCCCTGGTTCCCACCGGCCGCGGCTTTCCCGCCGCCCGCAAGGCGGTCGCCGATATCCTGCGCGCCTTCGCCGCAATGCCCGGCAACGTCTATGCGAATCGCCGTAGTGGCCTCTAGACTCCCGGCCTGACGCGAAGCGGGAGGCCATCACCATGCGCGAAATCGTACTTGATACCGAAACGACGGGCCTGCGTTTTCGCGAGGACAATGACCGCATCATCGAGATCGGCTGCGTTGAACTCGTCAATCACATGCCAAGCGGCAAGACGTTCCACGTTTTCATAGACCCAGAGCGCGAGGTTCCGGCCGAGGCGGTCGCCATCCACGGCATAACGACGGAAAAACTGCGCGGGCAGCCGAAATTCGCCGAAATCGCCGACGATTTCCTGGCCTTCGTCGCCGACGACCCGCTCGTCATCCACAACGCCGGGTTCGACGTCCCCTTTCTCAACTTCGAATTGCAGCGCGCCGGCCGCGCGGTCATTTCCTTCGACCGCGTCGTCGACACCCTGCTCGTCGCGCGCCAGAAGCACCCGGGCGCCGGCAACCGGCTCGATGACCTGTGCCGCCGCTACGGCATCGACAACTCGCACCGCACCTACCACGGCGCGCTGCTCGATTCGGAAATCCTCGCCGAGGTCTATCTTGAGTTGATCGGCGGCCGGCAGACGGCGCTCAGCCTGACCGAAGAAACATCGGGCCCAAGTCTGGCGACATCGAAAACCCGCGCTCGCCCCGAACCGCTGCCATCGCGCCTTTGCGACGAAGATCATCGCCGGCATGACAAGTTCGTTTCAACCCTGGGCGAGAACGCGCTCTGGAATACCTATGCGCAGACAGGCCGAACCGAGTGACCTGGCGCCCGCAAGCGATACATAACCCGTCACGCTGGCAGCGAAGATCGTTGTCTCCCGAAAGACCTGGCCTGCGCTGGGACGGGAATTCCCGGAATTCCCAGTTACGCCTTGCCCGCGGTCTCGCTGGCCATCTGGGCCAGGCGCTGGCGGTAGAGGCTGATGAAGTCGATCGGCTGTAGCAGCACTGGCGGCACGCCGCCCGATCCCGTCACGTTGGCAACGACCTGGCGGGCAAAGGGAAACAGCATGCGCGGGCCTTCGATGAAGACGATCGGGTGCAGCTGCTCCTTGCTGGCGTGTTCCACGCGCAGGATCGCCGAGTAGACCAGCTCGAGGTTGAAGACGACCGCATCCGCCTCGCCCGCGTTGGCCTCGATGGTCAGGTCGACCTCGAAGTCGGTGTCGGAGACCGCCTTGCCGCCGACATTGACCGAAACGTTCATCGGCGGAGCCTTGCCCTGGAAGCTCGCCAGCGCGGCCATCGGGTTGGGGCTTTCGAAGGAGAGATCCTTGATGAACTGCCCGAGAATGTTGATCGACGGCGCCGCCGTTGCTCCGCCTGCGGCCGGGGCCGTTCTCTTTTCGTCTGCCATGCGTGATCCGTTCGGTAGGGTCTTGAGGACCGGCCCGGCAACCAGCGCCGTGAAGCCGCTCGGAAAATCCACGAACGTCGCTATCACGGCAGGCAACAGGCGGCAAGGTTGCCGGAGGTCCATGAAGGTTCGCGCAGTTTATTTCCTGTCTGGCGCGTCGCGCCCTGTACGGTCGCTGTCGAGGATTTCGCCCTCGATGATCGGTCCGTAGCCGTCCCGGGCCCCGGTCCCGCCATGCCAGTGCGCGCGTCCTTCGGCCGCTTCGCTGGTGAACACCGCACGGATGCGCCCGCTGCCGCGCAACTGTGCCGCGATCCAGCGCCGCACTGGCGGCAGCGCCAGCGAAAACCCGATCGCGTCGGTCGCAAACCCCGGCGTGATCAGCAACAGCGCGGCGGCCAGCAGGAGGAAGCCCTCGACCACGGCCATGACCGGAAGCCGTCCCTCGGCCAGATCCTTCTGCAGCGTCTGCACGACCGCAAGCCCCTGATAGGAAACGACCGTCGCGCCGGCTATCCCCGTGGCGATGACGATCAGGATCGTCGCCAGCGCTCCGATTCGGCCGCCCACGATGATGAACAGGGCAATCTCGACGAGTGGAATCGCTAGGAAGGCCGCCGCCAGCAACGGAAAGACTCGAAACATCACGATATGCACCTCGTAAATCGGCTTCGCGCTGCATCCGCACTGGACCGGGCGATCTGCGTGCTTACATAGTATGCGCGACCGCTACTGTTATATGTGTAGCTAAGGACCGTATGTCGCGTGCATGTCGGTTCTCCGTCGCCTCGACCGGAGGCTGACGGTGCGAGCAGCGTTGGTGTTGGTGGGCAATGAACCATTTCTTCGACATTTACACGATCATCTTCCTCGTCGTCGCTGTGGCGATCTTCCTGCGTCTGCGCAGCGTTCTCGGCCGCCGCACGGGCAGCGAGCGCCCGACGGGCGAGCAGATGGCGCGCGCACGCGATGCCGCGGCCGAGGAGGGCAAGGTGATCCCGCTGCCCGATCGCACGGCGACACCGGCCTCGCCGGTTGATACGCCCGATGAACAGCCGGAGCCGAAGACGCCGCTGGAGCGGACCCTGGCCGATATCCGCAAGATCGATCCGGCCTTTTCGGCCGACACCTTCCTGCAGGGCGCCCGCTCGGCCTACGAGATGATCGTCACCGCCTATGCGGCCGGCGACCGACGCACGTTGCGTCCGCTGCTTTCGCGTGAGGTCTATGATGGATTCGTCACGGCAATTGCCGAACGCGAGAGTCGCGGCGAGAAGGTGCAATCGAATTTCGTCGGCATCGATACGGCCAAGCTCAGCGATGCGACGCTTGCCGGCAAGACCGCGACGCTGACGGTGACATTCGTCTCGCAAATGGTGACGGCGACGCTTGCGGCAAACGGCGCCGTGCTTGCCGGGGACCCGACGCAGGTCTCCACCGTGACGGATATCTGGTCGTTTTCGCGCGACATCTCGAGCCGCGATCCCAACTGGAAGCTGGTTTCCACCGAATCGCCGGAAGGCGATGAGGACTGATCGCCGGTCATCGCATCGATGCAAGCGGGGATGCACATCGCGAGGCGCTTCACCGCAATGGCCTTCCTTGCCGGAACGATCGCGATGAATGCGTCCGCGCAAACGGTGACGGAGGGACGCGCGGCCGGCGAACCTGTCTCCTTCGCCAGCCTGGACGGCTGGATGCAGGACGACCAACTGGCTGCCCTACGCACCTTCGAGCGCTCCTGTTCGGGGCCTCATCCTTCGGTTGTTGCCGCCGCACTGGCCTTTGCCGAGCAGACCCGCGATGCTGCCGTTCCGCGCCATGACCCGGCGCTCGAGCCCGCCTGCAAGGCGCTGATCGAAGCCGGCGGCGCCAGCCGTTTCGATGGCGAATCGGCGCGCCGCTTCTTTGAAACCTGGTTCGAGCCGGTGCCCGTCGTCCTTCCCGGCAACGCGCCGGGCCATGTAACCGCCTACTACGAACCCGAGCTCGATGGAGCGCTCGCGCCTGACCCGAATCACCCGGCACCGCTCTATGCGCGTCCCGTTGATCTCGTGCCCGTAGGTCCCGCCAAGCTGCCCTCTGGCTTGCCGGAAGGGCTCACGGCGGCGCGGCGTACGCCGGCCGGCCTCGAACCCTATCCCGAACGCGCCGCCCTGTCGGATCCGCAAGGCCGGAATGGCCTCGTTCCGCTCGTCTGGCTGCGCAACGAGGTCGACGCCTATTTCGTCCACATCCAGGGCTCGGTACGCGTCCGCGTCGCCGATGGTTCGACAATGCGTCTCGGCTATGCCGGCAAGAACGGCCATCCCTATCGATCCGCCGGGCGCGCCATGATCGAACGCGGGCTGGTCCCGGAAGCCGGCATGACAGCCGAAGCGATGAAAGCCTGGCTGAAGGCGCATCCGGACCTTGCCAGCGATATCCTCGCCGTGAACCCGTCCTACGTTTTCTTCCAGGTGATCGAGGGCCTTGCCGATGAGCTTGGTCCGATCGGCGCGGAAGGCGTGGCGCTGACGCCCGGCCGCAGCCTCGCCGTCGATCCCCGCCATATCGGGTATGGCGCGCCGGTGTTCATCACCGCGGACCTGCCGACCGGCACGGCAATGAGAACCGAGCCCTTCCGCCGGTTGATGATCGCGCAGGATACCGGCTCGGCAATCCGCGGACCTGCACGCGGCGACCTGTTCTGGGGAACGGGTGCGCAAGCCGGAGAGATCGCCGGGCGCATCAGCCACCCCGCCACCTTCCACGTGCTGCGCCCGCGGTCGCAGCCGGCGCAGCGCTGAAGACCGGCCCATGTCGCGCCGCAAGCTGACGGACATGGAGCGCAAGGACTGGGAAAGGCTGGCCGAAACCGTCCGCCCGCTGCAACGCCAGCACAAGGCGACCGCGAAGGCGTTGCCACGGCAGGACGCGGCGCAGCCGCCCAAGGCGGAAAAGCCGCGCGTCGAAAAGCCGGTCCGCCCGCCTGGCCCCGCCAAACCCGCACCTCCCGCCGTGCCCCTCGCTGTCGCGCTGCCGGCTGCGCATGCGCCCGGCCTCGACCAGTTCGGCATGCGCCAGCTCAGGCGCGCCCAGGGCCCCGATGCCCGCATCGACCTGCACGGCCTACGCCAGACGGAAGCCCACCATCGCCTGCTCGCCTTCCTGCGCCATGCCCAGGAGACCGGCAGCAGGGTGGTCCTGATCATCACCGGCAAGGGCCGCGACGTCGGCGACACCGGCGAATGGTGGAGCGAGGGCGAGCGCGGCGTGTTGCGCCGGGCGGTCCCCGCCTGGCTCGCGACACCGCCGTTCCGCCATCTCGTCGCCGGGTTCCAGCCCGCGGCCCGCGGCCACGGCGGCGAAGGTGCATTCTATGTGCAGCTCAGGAGCCGCAAGCGGGCAGGGCAGGGCAAGCCATGACGCCCTTCGGCGCCCGCCTGCGCCAGATGCGCCGCGACCGCGGCGTCACCCTGTCGGCGATGGCGGCGCAGCTGAAGGTCTCGCCCGCCTATATCTCGGCGCTCGAGCATGGCCGGCGCGGCCGGCCCACTTTCGCGATGGTTCAGGCGATCATCGGCTTCTTCAATGTGATCTGGGACGAGGCGGAAGAACTGCAGCGCCTGGCCGCCTTGTCTGATCCGCGCGTCACCGTCGACACTGCGGGCCTTTCGCCGAAGGCGACGCGGCTTGCCAACCGGATCGCGCGCGACATCCACCGGTTCGACGAAACGACACTCGACGCGCTCGAGGCGGTTCTCGAGCAGCGTACGAGGAAACCGCGCCAGCGCGGTGCTCAGGGGCAGTGAACTGCCGCAGTCCGGCAGGGGTAAGGCCAGTGCTGTCCGCTAGAGCGAATTCCGTTCAGGCGGAATCATCTGAACGACAAGAATTCGCTGCATATTCAATGCTTTGAGCATGTACTTGTCGCTCAAGTCCGTTCAACTTGAGCTGAACATGTTCTAGAGGATGTAACGGCTGAGGTCGGCGTTCCTGGCGAGATCGCCGACGTGCTCGCGCACGTAGCCTGCATCGATCGTCAATGTCTCGCCGCCGCGGTCCGGTGCGTCGAAGCTGATCTCGTCGAGCACCCGCTCCATCACCGTCTGCAAACGCCGCGCGCCGATGTTCTCCACCGACGAATTCACCGCAACCGCGATGCCGGCGATTTCGACGATGGCATCGTCGGTGAACTCCAGCGTCACGCCCTCGGTGTCCATCAGCGCCACGTATTGCTTGATCAGGCTAGCCTCGGTGTCGGTCAGGATTCGGCGGAAGTCGTCCTCCGTCAGCGCCCGCAACTCGACGCGGATCGGCAATCGGCCCTGCAACTCGGGAAGCAGGTCGGACGGCTTGGCGACATGGAACGCGCCCGAGGCGATGAACAGGACGTGGTCGGTCTTCACCGGTCCGTGCTTGGTGGCAACCGTCGTGCCCTCGATCAGCGGCAGCAGGTCGCGCTGCACGCCCTCGCGAGACACGTCCGCACCGCCGACGCGCTGTCCGCCGGCGCAGATCTTGTCGATCTCGTCGAGGAAGACGATGCCGTTGTTCTCGGTCAGCGCGATCGCCTCCTGGACCGTCTGCTCCTCGTCGATCAGCTTGTCGGCTTCTTCCGCCAGCAACAGGTCGTGGCTGTCGCGAACCAGCACCTTTCGTTTCTTGCCAGCACCGCCGAACGTCTTGCCGAACATGTCGCCGAGATTGATCATGCCCATCTGCGCACCGGGCATGCCGGGGATCTCGAACATCGGCGCGCCGCCACCGCCGCCGCGCACCTCGAGCTCGATCTCCTTGTCGTCGAGCTGCCCTTCGCGCAGCTTCTTGCGGAACGAATCCTTCGTCGCCTGGCTCGCGTTGGCGCCGACCAGCGCGTCGAGCACACGGTCCTCGGCGGCCAGATGCGCGCGCGCCTCGACCTCCTTGCGCTTCTTCGCCTTGATCAGGCCGATGGCGACCTCGACGAGGTCGCGCACGATCTGTTCCACGTCGCGCCCGACGTAGCCCACCTCGGTGAACTTCGTCGCTTCGACCTTCAGGAACGGCGCGTCGGCGAGCTTCGCCAGCCGGCGCGAGATTTCCGTCTTGCCGACGCCCGTGGGGCCGATCATCAGTATGTTCTTGGGCTGGATTTCTTCCGATAGCGGTCCCTCGACCTGCTGCCTACGCCAGCGGTTCCTCAGCGCGATGGCGACGGCGCGCTTGGCGTCCTTCTGGCCGACGATGTAGCGGTCGAGTTCCGAAACGATCTCGCGGGGGGAAAAGTCAGGCATGGAGTGTCAGCTTTCGAATGAGGCGGGAGGCAGGCGGTCGAGCAGCGGGCCTTCGGGAAGCAGCGCAAGGACGAGCCTGCGCGCTGGCGCCCAGCCGACACCGAGCGCGACCAGCACGGCGCCGAGTGTGAACAGGGTATAGGGAACGAAGCCCAGTCCCGGCCCGGCCAGCGTCTGCAGCGAAGTGGCGATCGCGGCGCCGAGATAGACGAGCCCGGAAACGAGGAGCGCGCGGCGGTCGATGACCAACGCGACGACGGCAAGCAAGGCGATGATCGCGAGCACGTAGACTGCCGCGTCTGTGCGTCCGGCATAGAGTTCCGTGCGGAACGGCGCGACGGCGGAGTGAACCATCAGCGGCGCGGCGAGCAGATGCAGCCAGAAGGCGCATTCCGAGCGCCGCGACAGCCGATTCGGATCGGAAAGATCGTAGCGCATCGCGGCGACGAAGACGCCGACGCCGAGAATTCCCAGCAGAAGCTGGAGGTTCTCGTCGGCGAATTCGGGCGCAGCGATCATCGCTGCCGTGAAGATGGCGACGACGGCGGAAGCCGCCAGCGGCAGCAGCACGAAAGGCAGGCCGAAGCGCCAGTAGAACAGGGCGGCTGCACCGATGCTCGCCAGCGCGCTTGCGGTCGTCACGCTCATCACAAGTGTCTCGCCGTGCAGCTGGCTGAAAAGCGCAGCGGCAAGGAAGCTGGTGGCCAGCGCGACAGCCCCGCAGAAGGCGACCACCACGACCATCGAAGACAGCGGCATCCGCAACCGGCGGGTCACCAGTTCGCCGAACAGCCACCCTATGCAGGAAACCGCCCCGAACGTGATCGCGCCGATGAAGGGCCGTTCGGCGGAGATCAAAACCGGCCAGTTGAGGTTGAGGAGTTCGAGCGCGCTGCCCCCGATGCCGAGCGCGAAGACGAGCAGCCCGATCGCTAGGAAGAAATCCCTGAACCCCCGGAACAGCCGGAATGGCTCGTCCGGGCTTGCGTAGCTCGCCTTGCCGCCCGCATCCTGCCTCGCGATGGCCAGGATGCGCGCGCGCTGGTCCTCGGAGATGACGCCCTCGCGCACCGCGTGTTCGAGGTCGGCCTCACTTAGCATCCAGCGTCTCCACCGTGACCTTGTCATTGGTGTAGACGCAGATTTGCGCGGCGATCGCCATCGCCTTGCGGGCGATCTGTTCGGCGTCCGAATCGGTATCGGCGAGCGCGCGTGCAGCGGCCAGCGCGTAGTTGCCGCCCGACCCGATCGCGGTGATGCCGTCTTCCGGCTCCAGCACGTCGCCGGTGCCGGTGACGACGAGGCTGACCTTTTCATCAGCCACGATCATCATCGCCTGCAGGTTGCGCAAAGCCCGGTCCGTTCGCCAGTCCTTGGCGAGTTCCACGGCAGCGCGTGTCAACTGCCCGGGATACTGCTCCAGCTTCTTTTCCAGGCGGTCGAACAGCGCGAAGGCGTCCGCCGTCGCCCCGGCGAAGCCTGCAAGCACGCGGCCTTCCGAGCCGATCCGGCGCACCTTCTTCGCCGAATGCTTGATCACGGTGTCGCCGAGGCTGACCTGGCCGTCGCCGGCGACGACCACCTTGCCGCCCTTGCGCACGGTGATGATGGTCGTTCCGTGCCAGACCATGGTGTCGTCATTGTGCGCCATCGCGCCCATGTCTCCCGCTACCTTGCCGAAGGTTCCATGTAGGCGTTGCGTGCGGCTTTTAGAAGGCGGTGAGGGCGCGCGCGGTTAACCGGTTCGCCCGCGCGAGGCTGGCGCCGGCGCAATCACGCTGGTAAAAGCCGCGCCATGTGCGCGTACGGCTGGGCGCACGCGATGCATGGCGCGTCCGGCGTCAGGAAACAGGTGCGGTATGAGCAAGGCCCGTCGCGCGAAGCTTTCGCGCAAGACCAACGAAACCGACGTTACCGTTGCCGTCGACCTCGACGGAACCGGCAAGGCGAAGATCGCCACCGGCATCGGCTTTCTCGACCACATGCTGGAACAGGTCGCCCGCCACGGCCTGATCGACATCGAGATCGCGGCAAAGGGCGACCTGCACATCGACATGCACCATACCACCGAGGATGTCGGCATCACGCTCGGCCAGGCCATCGCCGAGGCGCTCGGCGAACGCCGCGGCATCACGCGCTACGCTTCCGCCGACCTGCCGATGGATGAAGCCCTGACGCGCGTCGCGGTGGACGTGTCCGGCCGGCCGTTCCTCGTCTGGCGGGTGAGTTTTCCCTCCGAGAAGATCGGCGCGATGGACACCGAGCTTTTCCGCGAGTTCTTCCAGGCACTCTCGCAGCACGCCCGCATCACGCTGCACGTGGAAAACGTCTATGGCGACAATTCCCACCACATCGCCGAATCCTGTTTCAAGGGCGTGGCGCGTGCGCTGCGTGGCGCGTTCGAGACCGACCCGCGCGCGGCAGACCGCGTTCCCTCGACGAAAGGCACCTTGAGTGCCTAGAGCGCTTTGCCGGAGACACGCCTGAATCCAGGTACTTGAGTGCCCGGCCAATAGGCGCTTTAACAGGCCCGCCGCGCGCGGCAGCAAGCCGTGCGCCAGGGCAAGTCAGGTACGAGAATGGTTGTCTACACCGCACACGCCCCGACCGGCACACGGCCAAGGTCGTTGCGCGACGGCGACGCGGTCGTCTTCGTCAAGGACGGCTTTTCGCTCGCCGCCATGCTGGTCCCACTGTTCTGGCTGCTGGCGCACCGCTGCTGGTGGCATTCCCTGGCGGTGCTCGCGGGTGCCGTGGCGCTCGGTCTGCTGGTGCGATTCCATCCGCAGTACGATGGTGCCGCCACCATCGTCGGTCTGCTCGCATCCCTGCTCGTCGGACTGGAAGCCAACGGCTGGCGCCGCTGGAGCCTGTCGCAGCGCGGCCACGACATGCTCGGCGTATGCAGCGGCCGCGACAGGCAGGAGTGCGAGCGCAGGTTCTTCGAGAGCTGGCTGGCGCGGGACGCCGCCCGCACCGTGTCGGTAAGCCCGGCAGCACCTGCGGTTCCCGCGCGACCTGCCATCTCGCGCGCGCCAACCACGCCGGCGTCGCCCGCCGCGCCCGGCATCGTCGGCCTGTTCCCGGACCGCGCCCGATGAGCGCCAGCGTTGCCATCATCGACTACGGGTCCGGCAATCTCCACTCCGCCGAGAAGGCCTTCGCGCGTGCCGCGCGCGACAGCGGCGCGGATTGCTCCATTTTCGTCACCTCCGATCCCGAGGTGGTGCGCAAGGCTGACCGCGTCGTGCTGCCGGGTGTCGGCGCCTTCGCCGACTGCCGCGCCGGCCTGCACGCTGTCGCTGGCATGCCGGAAGCGCTGAACGAAGCGGTGATCGAAGCGGGCCGCCCGTTCCTCGGCATCTGCGTCGGCATGCAGCTGATGGCCGACCGCGGCCTCGAATACGGCGAGACGCCGGGCTTCGGCTGGATCGGCGGCGACGTCGTGCGCATCGAGCCCGCCGACCCGGCGCTGAAGGTGCCGCACATGGGCTGGAACACGCTCGATGTCGCCCGCCCCCACGCCGTTCTCCAAGGCATACCGACCGGCCCGGACGGGCTGCACGCCTACTTCGTGCACTCCTATCACCTGAAGACCAGCGACAAGGCGCAATGCGTCGCGACGACGGACTACGCCGGCGCGGTCACCGCGCTCGTCGCACGCGACAACATGGCCGGTACCCAGTTCCATCCCGAAAAGAGCCAGACGCTGGGCCTGCGGCTGATCGCCAACTTCCTGCGGTGGACGCCATGATCCTGTTTCCGGCAATCGACCTGAAGGACGGCCAGTGCGTCCGCCTCGTCAAGGGCGAGATGGACCAGGCGACCGTCTACAACGCTGACCCGGCGGACCAGGCGCTGAGCTTCGCCGACGCCGGCTTTCCCTGGCTGCACGTGGTCGACCTCAACGGCGCCTTCGCCGGCAAGGCGGTCAACGCGTCGGCCGTCGACGCCATCCTGGCGGCGGTTGGCGGGCGCATGAAGGTGCAGCTCGGCGGCGGCATCCGCACGCTCGACGATGTCGCCCGCTGGCTCGACGCCGGCATCGCCCGCGTCATCCTCGGCACCATCGCGGTGCGCGACCCCGACCTTGTCCGTGCTGCCGCCAAGGCGCACCCCGGCCGCATCGTCGTCGGCATCGACGCGCGCGGCGGCAAGGTCGCGGTGGAGGGCTGGGCCGAGACCAGCACGCTCGACGCGGTCGATCTCGCCCGCCGCTTCGAGGACGCCGGCGTCGCCGCCATCGTCTACACCGACATCGACCGCGACGGCGTGCTGACCGGAATCAACTGGCAAGCGACCATCGCGCTGGCGCAGGCGATCTCGATTCCCGTCATCGCATCCGGCGGCCTCGCCTCGATGGACGACGTCGAACGGCTGATGGCCCCTGACGCCGCGCGGCTGGAAGGCGCGATCAGCGGCCGTGCCATCTACGACGGACGCATCGATCCGCTCGCCGCGCTGGCAAGACTCGCAGGTCCGGGGGGATTGGTATCGCCATGCTGAAAACTCGCGTCATCCCCTGCCTCGATGGCAAGGACGGCCGTTGCGCCCGCATCCGCATGGCGGCGAGGACGCAAAGAAGCATGAAAAGGCGGCCGTCCTGATGCTGAAGACCCGCGTCATACCCTGCCTCGACGTCAAGGACGGGCGCGTCGTCAAGGGCGTGCAGTTCGTCGACCTCATCGACGCCGGCGATCCCGTCGAGGCGGCCATCGCCTATGACGCCGCCGGCGCCGATGAGCTCTGCTTCCTCGACATCACCGCCAGCCACGAGGATCGCGGCATCCTGCTCGATGTCGTCACCCGCACCGCCGAGGCATGCTTCATGCCGCTCACCGTCGGTGGCGGCGTGCGCTCGGTCGACGACATCCGCACGCTGCTGACGGCGGGTGCCGACAAGGTGTCCATCAACACAGCCGCGGTGAACGACCGCCGGTTCGTCGCCCGCGCGGCGGAGAAGTTCGGCGAGCAGTGCATCGTCGTCGCCATCGACGCCAAGCGGGTTTCGGGCGAGGGCGAACCGCCGCGCTGGGAAATCTTCACCCACGGCGGCCGCAAGCTGACCGGCATCGACGCGGTGGACTATGCCCGCGAGGTCGTGTCGCTGGGTGCCGGGGAGCTGCTGCTCACCTCGATGGATCGCGACGGAACGAAGGCCGGCTTCGACATCATGCTGACCCGCGCGATCGCCGATGCGGTCAGTGTACCGGTGATCGCCTCGGGCGGTGTGGGCACGCTCGATCACCTGGTCGAGGGCGTGCGCGACGGGCACGCCAGTGCGGTGCTGGCCGCCTCGATCTTCCATTTCGGCACCTACACCATTCCGCAGGCCAAGCTGCACATGGCGGCCGCCGGCCTGCCGATGCGGCTCGACGGAATCGGAGACGCGGCATGAGCGATCGCATCGACCTCGACGCGCTGGCGGACATCATCGCGGCGCGTGCCGGCGAGCCGGCGGAAAAGTCCTACACGGCGAGCCTGCTCGCCGGCGGGGCCGAACGCGCGGCGAAGAAGTTCGGCGAGGAGGCGGTCGAAGCCGTGATCGCGGCGGTGAGCGGCGACAAGCAGGCGCTGACGGCGGAAACCGCGGATGTGTTGTATCATCTCGCGGTCATGCTGCAGGCGGCAGGCGTGCCGCTTGAGGATGTCTATGCCGAGCTCGCGCGCCGCACGGCCCAAAGCGGGCATGCGGAAAAGGCATCGCGCAAGAGAAGCTGAACACCATGGACCAGATCGCCGCCACCGAGTTGTCGCCCTACCAGACGTTCACCCGCGAACAGTGGGCGGAACTGCGCGCCGACACGCCGATGACCCTGACGTCGGAGGAAGTCGATCACATGCGCGGCCTCAACGAGCAGCTGTCGATGGACGAGGTCGAGGACATCTACCTGCCGATGTCGCGGCTGCTGAGCCTCTACGTGGAAGCGACCCAGTCGCTGTTCCGCGCCACCCAGGAATTCCTGCGCGCCGGCAAGTTCAAGGTTCCCTACATCATCGGCATCGGCGGCTCGGTCGCCGCCGGCAAGTCGACCACGGCGCGCGTGCTCAAGGCGCTGCTGGCGCGCTGGCCCAACACGCCGAAGGTTGATCTCGTCACCACCGACGGCTTCCTGTTTCCCAATGCGGCGCTGGAAGCCGAAGGTCTGATGCAGCGCAAGGGCTTTCCCGAAAGCTACGATCTTCCCGCCCTGCTGGAATTCCTGACGCGCATCAAGGCGGGCGACCGGTCCGTGCCTGCCCCGGTCTACTCGCACTTCAGCTACGACATCGTCGAGGGCCAGCACGTCGTCGTCGACCGGCCCGACATCCTGATCCTGGAAGGGCTTAACGTGCTGCAGACCGGCACCATGCCGCGCGACGGCGAGGCGATCCCGTTCGTCTCGGATTTCTTCGACTTCTCGATCTATCTCGACGCCGATGTCGACGTCGTCGAACAGTGGTACGTCAGCCGCTTCCTGCGCCTGCGCACCACCGCGTTCCGCGATCCCGGTTCCTACTTCCACCGTTATGCGCAACTCGATGATGACGCCGCCCGCGAGACGGCGCTCGGCATCTGGAAGAGCATCAATTTTCCCAATCTTGTCGAAAACGTGCGCCCGACGCGCCACCGCGCCGACCTGATCCTCAGGAAGGGCAACGATCACCGCATCGAGACGGTCAACCTGCGCAAGCTCTAGATATCGGACCCTCGGGTCCAGGACCCTAGATGTTGAAACCGCGCTCGCGCGCCAGATCACGCAGCGAGACCTGCGGACGTGCGCCGATGTGCGAGATCACTTCGGCTGCACAAAGCGCGCCCAGCCGTCCGCAGGCTTGCGCGTCCATTCCGCGCGCGCGGGCAAACAGGAACCCGGCAGCATAGAGATCGCCCGCGCCGGTGAGGTCGACGACCCGTTCGACGGGCTCGGCCGCGACATCGACCCGCGCGCCGGTATTGAAGATCGTGACGCCTTCGCCGCCGCGCGTGATGACCGCGGCCTTGGCTTCGCCGCCGAGTGCATCGAGGGCCGTTGCCAGGTCACCGGTCTGGTAGAGCGCGCGCACCTCGTGCTCGTTGGCGAAGACGAGATCGACCGTGCGCGAGCGGATGAGGTTGAGGAACTCGTCGCGGTAGCGTTCCACGCAGAAGGCGTCCGACAACGTCAGCACCACCTCGCGCCCGGCCGCGCGCGCGGTTTTGGCGGCCTTCACGAAGGCCTTCTTGGCGTCGGCGGGATCCCACAGGTAGCCTTCCAGGTAGATCATCCGCGACGCCGCGATCACCGCGTCGTCGACGTCGTCGGGACCCAGTTCCTGGGCAGCGCCGAGAAAGGTGTTCATCGTGCGCTCGCCATCCGCCGTCACCAGCACCAGGCAGCGCGCGGTCGCCGATCCGCTGTCGAGCGGCGGCGTGTCGTAGCTGACGCCGAGCGCGCGGATGTCGTGCGCGAAGACCCTGCCGAGCGCGTCGTCGGCGACCTTGCCGACGAAGGCGGCTTTCCCGCCCAGCGACGCGATTCCCGCGATCGTGTTGGCGGCAGATCCGCCCGAGGATTCAAGACCCGGCCCCATCTGGCCGTAGAGCGTTTCGGCCTGCTCGGCATCGATCAGATGCATCGACCCCTTGGCAAGGTCGTGGCTGGCGAGAAACGCCTCGTCAGTGCGTGCGATCACGTCGACGATCGCGTTGCCGAGGCCGATCACGTCATGCCGGGTATCGCTCATCGGGCAAGCCCTTTCACTTGAATGCAAGGCATGGAACAAGGGGCGCAGATGCCCGTGTCGGATAAAAGCACTTCAAGCACCTGGCTTGCGTTCGATCAAGCCCGGCCCCATCTGCGCCGGGTGCAACATGGCCGCATTCGCCGGTAACGGAGACACCATGCTCGAAGACGCCATCACCGCGTTCAACCAGATGTTCACCCGGCCTTTCCGTGGCGTGTTCTGGAAGACGGTGGGCCTGACGCTGCTGCTGTTCGTTGCGGTCTTCGCGGGCGGCTTCAAGCTGATGGAGTATTTCGCCGCCGATTTCAGCGCCTGGATCGTCACCGCCGCAGGCGTTGTCGCCATCCTGGTCTATCTCGTTGCCTTCGCCTTCCTCTTCCCGCCGGTGACGGCGCTGGTGGCAAGCCTCTTCCTCGACGATATCGCGGCGATCGTCGAGCGCGAGGACTATCCCGCCGATCCGCCTGGCAAGCCGATGCCGGCGGGCGAGGCGATCGTCCAGGGCCTGCGTTTCATGTTCGTCGTGATCCTCGTCAACCTGCTCGTCCTGCTGGTGATCTGGCTGCCGGGAATCAACGCGACGGCCTTCTTCGTCGCCAACGGCTACCTGCTGGGCCGCGAATATCTCGATCTCGCCGCCAGCCGCTTCCGCCGCCGCGACGATGTCAACGATTTCCGCAAGCGCCACGCCGGCACCATCTTCCTCGCCGGCCTCGTCATTGCACTGTTCGTGGCGGTGCCTGTGCTCAACCTGATGACGCCGCTGTTTGCCACCGCCTTCATGGTGCACACCCACAAGCGGCTGTCGGGTTCACGCCCCGTCGGCGCCTGAACCCGTCAGTCCGTCTTGTCCGGGAAAAGGCAGACATCGCGGATTGCGCATGTTCCGCACTCCGGCTTGCGCGCCTTGCAGACATAGCGCCCGTGCAGGATCAGCCAGTGGTGGGCGTCGCGCAGATAGGCCTCGGGCACGACGCGCAGCAGGTTGTCCTCCACCTCGCGGACATCCTTGCCCGGCGCAAGCCCGGTGCGGTTGGCGACGCGGAAAATGTGCGTGTCGACCGCAATGGTCGGTTCGCCGAAGGCCGTGTTGAGTACGACGTTGGCCGTCTTGCGCCCGACGCCGGGCAATCGCTCCAGTCCTTCGCGCGTGCGCGGCGCCTCGCCGCCGAATTCCTCGAGGATCATCTGAGACAGCGCCAGCACGTTCTTCGCCTTGTTGCGGAACAGGCCGAGGCTCTTGATCCGCTCGCGAATGCCCGCTTCGCCGAGCGCCACCATCTTCGCCGGCGTGTCGGCATCGGCGAACAGGATGCGTGTCGCCTTGTTGACGCCGACGTCGGTCGCCTGCGCCGACAGCGCCACCGCGATCACCAGCGTGTAGGGGTCGGTGTACTCGAGTTCCGTCGTCGGCGCGGGGTTGTTGGCCTTCAGGCGCGCGAACAGGGTCCCGATCTGCTCGCGCTTCAGGCGCGTTGCGCGCGGACGCCGCAATGCCTTGCCGCGCGCCGCCGCCTTGCCGGATTTCGCGGCCGGGGGCTGGTTCGGTTTCATTGCGCCTCTATACTCAACGTCCATGGATGATACCAACCCGAATCCTGACGCGCCGGCGCGGCCGATCTTCAAGGCGGTGATCACGCCGCACCGTTCGCTCAGCGCGCGCGGCTTCTTCGCCGTCATGGCAACGGTTGCAGCCGTCAGCTTCGTTTCAGGCATGGTCTTCCTGTCGATCGGCGCCTGGCCGGTGTTCGGCTTCTTCGGCCTCGATGTCGCGCTGGTGTGGTTCGCCTTCCGCGCCAACTATCGCTCGGCGCGCGTCCGCGAGACTGTCTGGCTGTCCCACGACACCCTGCGCATCGAGCGCATGGACGTGCGCGGTCGCCGCCGCCGCGCCGAGTTCAATCCCTACTGGGCCCGGCTCGAAGTCGAGCGCGACGACGAATTCGGCATGCTGTCGCTGACGGTGGTCTCGCGCGGCATCCGCGAACGCGTTGGCGACTGGCTGTCGCCGCCCGAGCGCGAGCAGTTCGCAGGCGCTTTCTCCAAAGCCTTGCATGACGCACGCAACACGCTCCCCTCCAGGTGAACGGCCAGACAGGCGCGCCGCGCAGGAATCGGGTGGCAGGGCGCCCGCTCGCCGGCTAGCAACGGGTCATGGCATCCTGCTGTGGAGACCCCGATGCAAGTCCTTTCATCTATCACGACAACAACCGGAAACCCGCCGATGACGAGCCGTTCCCTTCATGGCGTTGCGGATCAATCCGCGTCCCTGGACGACTATGCACGCGTGCGCCGCGCCATCCGCTTTTTGACCGAGAACTGGCGCTCCCATCCCGACCTCGACCAGCTCGCCGAGCAGATGGAGCTGAGCCCGACGCAGGCTCAGAAGCTGTTTAATCGCTGGGCCGGGCTGACGCCGAAGCAGTTCGTCCAGGCCATCACGCTCGACCACGCGCGCGAACTGCTCGCCGGCCACGAAACGGTGCTCGACACGGCCTACGACGTCGGCCTGTCGGGGCCGGGCAGGCTGCACGATCTGTTCGTTACCCACGAGGCGATGACCCCGGGCGAGTTCCGCAACCGCGGCGCCGGCGTCGAGATCGCCTACGCATTCCACCCCGGTCCCTTCGGGCTGGCGCTGGTGATGGCGACGCCGCGCGGGCTATGCGGGCTTGCGTTCTGCGACAGCGAGGACGCACGGGCCGAAACGCTCGCCGACATGACGCAGCGCTGGCCCGCGGCGATCTTCGTCGAGGATGCCTCGCGCACCACACCGCTCGCAGCGCGCATCTTCGATTCGCACGCATGGTCCCCGGACACGCCGCTGCGCGTCGTGATGATTGGCACCGATTTCGAGGTCCGCGTCTGGGAGACGCTGCTGAAGATCCCTTTCGGGCGGGCAACGACCTACGGCGACATCGCCCGTCATCTGGGCAAGCCGAATGCCGCGCGCGCCGTCGGCGCGGCGGTGGGCCGCAACCCGGTCTCCTTCGTGGTGCCCTGTCACCGCGTGCTCGGCAAGTCGGGCGCACTCACGGGCTATCACTGGGGACTGACGCGCAAGCGCGCGATCCTCGGCTGGGAAAGCAGGCTCGCCTGAAGCGGCCTGCCTGATTTCGCTCAGGCCGCCAGGTCCTGCTTGCTGAGAATGGCGCCGGTCTCGTCGAGCCGGTAGACGATCGGTGCGCCGGTCGCCAGCTCGCGCTTGACGATCGCCTCGCCCGACAGCCCTTCCAGCTGCATGATGAGCGCGCGCAGCGAATTGCCGTGCGCGGAGACCAGCACCCGCTCGCCCTTCAGCACGCGCGGCAGGATCTCGGCGTTGAAATAGGGCAGCACCCGCGCCGCGGTGTCCTTCAGGCTTTCCCCGCCCGGCGGCGGCACGTCGAACGAGCGGCGCCACACGTGCACCTGTTCCTCGCCCCACCTCTGCCGGGCGTCATCCTTGTTGAGGCCGGTCAGGTCGCCGTAGTCGCGCTCGTTGAGCGCCTGGTCGCGCACCGTCTCCAGCCCCTCCTGCCCGAGTTCGCCGAGCATGATCGACAGCGTCGTCTGCGCCCGGCTGAGCGCGCTGGTGTAGGCGACATCGAAGACCAGACCTAGGTCCTTCAGCGCCTTGCCGGCCGCATGCGCCTCGCGCACGCCCTGCTCGGTCAGGCCGGGGTCCTTCCAGCCGGTGAACAGGTTCTTCAGGTTCCATTCGCTTTGGCCGTGGCGCACGAGCACGAGGAGACGTTCCATGTCTTTTTCCGGTCCTTGGTTCAGGCTGTCAGTCGGCGAGGCCGAGCACGTCGGCCATCGAGTAGTGGCCGGGTTTCTGGCCGTGGCCCCAGATCGCGGCCTTGACCGCGCCGCGGGCGTAGATGGTGCGGTCGCTGGCAAGGTGCGACAAGACGACGCGTTCGCCCTCGCCGGCGAAGATCACCTCGTGGTCGCCGATCACGCTGCCGCCGCGCAATGTCGCAAAGCCGATGTCGCCGCGCCTGCGTGCTCCGGTGTGTCCGTGGCGGGTGTAGACGCCGTGATCGGCAAGCGCGATGCCGCGTCCCTGCGCGGCGGCCTCGCCCAGCATCAGCGCGGTGCCCGACGGCGCATCGACCTTGTGGCGATGGTGCATCTCGACGATCTCGATGTCGAAATCGGCATCGAGTGCCGCCGCCACCTTGCGGGTGATCGCGGTGAGCAGGTTGACACCGAGGCTCATGTTGCCGGCGCGGATGATGCGCGCATGCCTTGCCGCCGCGTCGAGCCGCGCGATGTCGGCGTCCGAAAGCCCCGTCGTTCCCACCACGTGCACGATGCGTGCCTGGGCGGCGAGTTCGGCGAAGGCGCGCGTTGCCGCCGGCGATGTGAAATCGAGCACTGCCTCGCAGCGCGCGAAGCAGGAAACCGGATCGTCGCCGACCGCGATACCATTCGCGCCGACACCGGCCAGTTCGCCACTGTCCTGCCCGAGAACCGGCGAGCCCTCGCGCTCGATTGCGGCGATCAGTTCGCAATTATCGGTTTGCGAAACCGCCCGGATGAGCGCCTGGCCCATGCGCCCGGCGGCGCCGACGACGACGAAACGCATTCGCTTGAGTTCCCTTGCCTGCAAGTGCCGTTGGCGAGCCTATAGCAGCGTGCGGGCGCAGTGACAAAGCGTATCGGGGGAAAGTCTGCCGGCAGCCGGCCCAATCATTCGCCCGGCTGCGGACCGTCGTAGCCCTCGACGAGAACGAGCTCGATCTCGGCGGCGCCTTTGCGGTGCGCCGCGGACGCCTGGTATTCCGGCGAATTGTAACAGTCGCGCGCCACCTGCATGCTGGGGAACTCGATGATGACGTTGCGCGCCCGCGCCTTGCCTTCCATCGCCTCGTAGTCGCCGCCGCGCGCCAGGAAGCGCGCGCCATACTTGGCGAAGGCCACGCCATTGGTGGCGGCGTAGTTCTTGTAGGCGTCCGGATCGGCGACATCGACGCGCGCGATCCAGTAGGCTTTCCTGTCGGCCATGAGACCCTCCCTGCGGTTGTTCTGAAAGGATACAGCCGCGCCTGGCGGCTTCAAGGCGCCGACGCAATTTCCGCGACGATGGCGTCGGCGGCCTCGATCGGATCGGCGCTCTGGGTGATCGGCCGCCCGACCACCAGGTAGTCGGCGCCCGACCCGATCGCCGAAGCCGGTGTCGCGATGCGCTTCTGGTCGCCGGTGTCGCTGCCCGCCGGCCGCACGCCCGGCGTGACGATCCGCAAGCCGTCGCCGACGCGGGCACGAACGGCGGCCACCTCCTGCGGAGAACACACGATGCCGCCCATGCCGGTTTCGCGCGCGGCTTGCGCCCGCTTCACCACCAGCGCCTCCGGGCTGTCGCTGTAGCCGGCCTCGACGAGATCGGCCGCGTTGAGCGAGGTCAGCACCGTGACGCCGAGCAGGCACAGGTCGCTGTTGCCGAGACCCGCGACAGCAGCGCGCATGGCGGCCGGATAGGCATGGATGGTGAGAAAGGCAAAGCCCTGTCCCGCGGCGTTCTCGACCGCCTTGGTGACGGTGTTGGAAATGTCGAGCAGCTTGAGGTCGAGGAACACCTTGTGGCCGTCGCCGGCCAGCTCGCGCGCCAGGTCGATGCCCCCCGACATCGCCAGTTCGAGCCCGATCTTGAAGACGCCGACATGCCCGGCGAGCATCCCCGCCAGCCGTTCGGCGCTGGCGCAGTCGGCAACGTCGAGCGCGACGATCAGCCGGTCGCGCGCGGAAAGGGGTGTCGCCATCGTCTCCTGGCCTCAGGCGCTCGGGCGCCGGTACGTCCACACGCGCGCCGGCGGCAGGTTCTTCCACACCCATTTCGATACGTCGATGACATAGTCGCCATGGCCCATCGGCACAGGCGGCACCAGCGCATAGGAAAACTGGACAACCGGCTTGCCGGGGTCCAGCGCGTCGAGTGCGTCGTTGATGAGGTGCACGCGCTGCGGCAGCGGCTTGGTGAACAGCGGAAGCCCGGTGACGATGCCGGCCAGCTGCGGGTTGCCGCGGTGGCGCAGGTGGTCGCGCAGGCGATAGGCATCGCCTTGCAGCACGGTGGCGCCCGGGAAGGTCTGCTTCAGCGTGCGGCAGAACTTCTCGTCGTACTCGATGAGGAGGAGGCGGGACGGATCGAAGCCGCGCGAAACGAGTGCCCGCGTCATCACCCCGGTGCCGGGTCCAAGCTCGACGACGAGGCCCGGGTCGGCCGGATCGACCTCCTGCACCATCCGCTCGGCGAGTTCCCGGCTGCTCGGGCTGACCGCGCCGGTGCGCAACGGCGCCGATGCCCATGTCTTGAGAAACCGCAGGTCGTCGATGATCTGGTCGCGCCGGCGCCTCGCGGTCGCTGCCTGATGATGCATGACACTCACTCCCGTAACGCCTCAATCCGGATCGAGCCGCCGGACCCTATATCGTCCCTTGGGCTGGCTGCCAAATCAACCGTGGCCTTGCGCACCTTTTCGCCGCACATCGCGACACTTTGATGGCAGCCATGTCGATGACGGCCCTTTGGTGGCCGTGGTCGTGCAATTCGATCTAGCCGTCTGCGCGGCCCTGGAAGAAATCCTTGACCCGCGACAGGAAGCCGTGGGTATCGGGCGTGTTCTCTTCCGAGGTCGCCTTGTCGAATTCCTCCAGCAGTTCGCGCTGCCGCCGGGTCAGCTTGACTGGCGTCTCGACGATCGTCTGGACATAGAGATCACCGTGCTGGCGCGAGCGCAACACCGGCATGCCCTTGCCCGAAATGCGGAACTGCTCGCCGGTCTGCGTGCCCGCCGGAACCTTCACCGGCGTGCGCTTGCCATCCAGCGTCGGCACGTCGAACGAACCGCCCAGCGCCGCGGTCGTGAAGCTGATCGGTACCCGGCAGAACAGGTCCGCACCGTCGCGCTGGAAGATGTCGTGCGGCTTCAGCGACAGGAAGATATAGAGGTCGCCGGCCGGCCCGCCGCGCAGGCCCGCGTCGCCTTCGCCCGACAGCCGGATGCGGGTGCCGTCCTCGACGCCGGGAGGGATGTTGATCGACAGGGTGCGCTCGCGCGCAACGCGCCCGGCCCCGCCGCAGTCCTCGCACGGCGTTTCAATCATCTCGCCGGTGCCGTTGCAGCGCGGACAGGTCCGTTCGATGGAAAAGAAGCCCTGGCTGGCGCGCACGCGCCCCGCGCCGCCGCAGCTCGCGCAGGTCTTCGAACCTGTACCCGGCTTCGCGCCGCTGCCATGGCAAGTGTCGCAGGCAGCACTCGAAGGAACGCGGATTTCCGCATTCTTGCCGGAATAGGCGTCCTCCAGCGTGATCTCCATGTTGTAGCGCAGGTCCGCGCCGCGGCGGTTGTTCTGCCGCGCGCCGCGCCGGCCTCCGCCCATGAAGTCGCCGAAGAGGTCGTCGAAGATATCCGCCATCGAGGCGCCGAAATCGGAGTTGAACCCGCCCGCGCCGGCGCCGCCGTTCTGGAAGGCGGCATGGCCGAAGCGGTCGTAGGCGGCGCGCTTCTGCGGGTCCTTGAGGATTTCGTAGGCGGCGTTGATGTCCTTGAACCGCGCCTCGGCATCCTTGTCGTCGGGATTTCGGTCGGGATGGTACTGCATCGCGAGCTTGCGATAGGCAGACTTGATCGCCTTGTCGTCTGCTTTAGGGTCGACGCCAAGCGTATCGTAGAAATCCTGGTCCGCCATGCCTGTTGCTGAGTCCCGTCTGGATGGTGACCTGCAGAGTCCGCCGAAATGTCGTCCGCGGGCGCTCCGCGGCATTCACATAGGAAATATGCAAGTGTTTCGCCATAGGCAAATTGCCGGGAAGCTGTCCGTGCGCGTCAATCCGCCGTTCCGCCGCACGACGATGTGCCCCTTTGCCGGGGCCTTGCTCGCCGTGTTTCTGCTCTGCGCTGGCCCCGGTGTGGCCAGGGCCGATCCGCGCGACGCCATCGTCGCGGCCGACATGCGCGCCGTTGCCCGCGAGATCGTCGACCTCTACGAACGTCACGACCTGTCCTGGGCGCACTGGATCGCCTGGGACATCGGCTCCTACACGACGACCTACTGGTACTTCGATCCGGGAGAGGAACGAATTGTCGCCGGAGACATGCCGCGTGACGGCGAGGTCGACGACTACTGGGCCACCTGGAGCGCAGTGCTGACAGACGGCAACTGGGCCCCGGCGTCCTTCTTCAGGTCACAAGATGAAGCGCGCGAAATGGCGCGATACAACCAGTTCGTCCTCGCGCTGCACGAAAGCGCGCACGCCATCACCTACCGCTACGACCCGTCGCACCGCGAGCGGCACGACTATTCCGTCAATTGCCGCGAATACTACGCCGACCGGCTGACGGCGGCCGTCCTTCAGAACGAGGCAGACCGCGACGCCGACATGGCGCGCTGGCGGCAGCGCTACGTCGAACTGGTCACGGCGATGGGCGCAACCATTCCGGAACGCTACCGGGTCCGCGCCGCTGACTACGCCGCATTCGAGGCCGATTGTGCGGTGATCGGGATAAAGCAACCGACGCCGGACAGCATGCAGCAATATGCATCGGCCTACTTCACGCGCTATGCCGCGCTTCTGAAAGTACGGCTGCCGGAATTGGACAGCGTCTTCGGGGCGCATCTGAAAGGCCGGCGTCGCGCTGAGGCGTCCGCGTTCGCGCCCGCGCCCGAGTGGTTGGGAAATCGCCTCGAAACCATCGGCGAGATCGATGCTGTCATCGATCCGCTGCTTGGCCGCGCGTCTGTTCTGGCGGTGAGGAATGCCTATCGCGCGGTCGCCTTCGGGGCAGATGAAACGCTCTATGCGGCAGAAGCTGCAATCGATCCCGGCAGCGGCGAGGTGATGGTGATCTTCGGCCTGGCCAGCGGCGAGCTGGCGCGTGTCGAAACGTCTGGTGTGTGGACCGTTCCGCCGGAAAGAATCCGGCTGACTTCGATCGCGGTATTCTCGCCGCGGATGTTTCTCGCCGCCTTCGAGGAAGGCGACGACCAGGTCCGCATCGCGCGGTTCGAGCGGAACGGGCAGGGCTGGGTCGCGACAGCCCTGCCCAGCAGGACCGGAGCGGCAACCGCATCCGTTTTCCGGGTCGGCGACGGGCGTCTCGTCATCGCCTATTCGAGGCTGGCCAACGGTGCGCGGGCTGAAACCGGCAAGACGTGGCTGGTCGATGACATCGATCCGCAAAGCGGTGCGGTGCGCGCGAGTGCGACGGTTCCCGTCGAGGCGAAGCACCCGGTCGGCGCCGACCCGCATGGGCGCCTGTATTTTTTCGGCAGCAGCCTGCTGGTGCGTGCCGAGCGCGAGCCGGACATCACCCGCGTTGCCGGCAACGCGCTCGCCGGCAACCGGGACGGCGATTCCGAAACGGGCGAGATCGACGATATCCAGATTGCCCAGTACCAGGAGGATGGCAGCCTGCTGATCCTCGACGTCAAGGCAGGCGACCCCCGGCGGCAATTGCTGCGCCGGCTGGCGCGCGATCGGTGAGGCGAGAACGGACGATGCATCCCCCGCCCGGCGCCATCGCCGGGGTCTTGGCGAGCAACCTCAGCTCGGCGGATCGGCCTTCTCGGCGCACAGGTTGTGCCGCGAAATATCGCGCACGGCATATCCGTGACCCTCGAACAACGCACGCATCCGATCGCGCTCGCCGGCCCAAGCTTCCGCAACGATCAGCCCCGGCCGCTGGTCCGGGGCTGCATCTGCAAGGAATTTTTCCAGCACCGTGAAATCGCGGCCCTCGATGTCAACCTTCAACATGTCGGCGCGCACGCCGTTGTCGGCCAGAAGGTCGAGCAGCGGCAGGGCGTCGACCGCGTCGCGATCCCCACTGGCGGCGGAAACGGCGGGAATGCCGCCCCGGTTTTCGGGATTGAAGGCCATCACGACGCGTTCGCGCACGTCCGAGGCGGCGCGCGGATCGATCCTGACGATCGGACCGGCGCCTGTTGCCGCGACGTTGAACGCAAGCCGCTCGCGGTTGATCGCGTCCGGTTCTATGGCGATCACCGTCAGCGGGCGGCCTGCCGCGATCGCGCGTCCGGCTAGCGTCAGCGAATAGCTGCCGTTGTTCGCGCCAAGATCGACGAAGACGGCCTGCTTGCCCGCTTGCCACAGCTGTTCCATGCAGGTGGCGAACGCCACGCGTTCGGCACGGTCGTACATGTCGCCGCTGGCGAGGATATACTTGTCGGCGAGGTTGTCGGAATGGTGCAGGCGCAAGCGCGCCCCGCAGAAATCATCGATGTCCACAGGACCGGACCAGCCCGCCAACATGACCCTGCGCAAGACCGAGCGGACGTGTTTTCCGAGCCGGTTGTCGGGAAGCTGCAACATGATCCGACGGATGGCCGCGCGCCAGGGCGAAAGCCGGCAGGCGCCGAATGGCTCGCTCGTTTCGCTCATTCGCGCCTCCGGAAAAAAGTACGGGCAGCCGAAGCCGCCCGCACGATATCACGAACGTGGAAATCTGATCAGGCCGACTTCTTCTCGTCGTCGTCGCTGACCTCCTCGAAGTCCGCATCGACCACGTCCTCGCCGTCGTGTTCGTCGCCCACCTCGTGGCCGGTGTCTTCCTGCGAGGCGGCATAGATCGCCTCGCCGAGCTTCATGGCGACCTGCGTCAGCGCGGCGGTCTTCTCCGTCATCGCGTCGGCGTCGCCGCTCTCGATTGCCGCGCGCACATCGGCGATGGCCAGTTCGATCGCGGTCTTGTCGGCTTCGCTCACCTTGTCGCCGTGTTCGGCAAGCTGCTTCTCGGTGGCGTGCGCCATCGATTCAGCCTGGTTCTTGGCTTCCGCGGCGGCCCGGCGCTGCTTGTCTTCCTCGGCGTGCGATTCGGCGTCCTTCACCATCTGCTCGATGTCGGTTTCGCTCAGGCCGCCGGAGGCCTGGATGCGGATCTGCTGCTCCTTGCCGGTGCCCTTGTCCTTGGCCGACACGTTGACGATGCCGTTGGCGTCGATGTCGAAGGTGACCTCGATCTGCGGCATGCCGCGCGGCGCCGGCGGCAGGCCGACGAGGTCGAACTGGCCGAGGATCTTGTTGTCGGCGGCCATCTCGCGCTCGCCCTGGAAGACCCGGATGGTCACCGCAGACTGGTTGTCCTCGGCGGTGGAGAAGACCTGGCTCTTCTTGGTCGGGATCGTCGTGTTGCGGTCGATGAGGCGGGTGAACACGCCGCCCAGCGTCTCGATGCCGAGCGACAGCGGCGTCACGTCGAGCAGCAGCACGTCCTTGACGTCGCCCTGCAGCACGCCGGCCTGGATGGCGGCGCCGATGGCGACCACCTCGTCCGGGTTGACGCCCTTGTGCGGCTCCTTGCCGAAGAACTGCTTCACCACTTCCTGGATCTTCGGCATGCGCGTCATGCCGCCCACGAGAACCACCTCGTCGATCTCGCCCGACTTCAGGCCGGCGTCCTTGAGCGCGGCCTTGCACGGGCCGACCGTGCGCTGCACCAGGTCATCGACGAGCGCCTCGAACTTCGCCCGCGTCAGCTTCATGGTCAGGTGCTTCGGCCCCGACGCGTCGGCGGTGATGAAGGGCAGGTTGATCTCGGTCTGCGTCGACGAGGACAGCTCGATCTTCGCCTTTTCTGCGGCTTCTTTGAGCCGCTGCAGCGCGAGCTTGTCGTTCTTCAGGTCGATGCCCTGTTCCTTCTTGAACTCGTCGGCGATGTAGCCGACCAGCACCATGTCGAAATCCTCGCCGCCCAGGAACGTGTCGCCGTTCGTCGACTTCACCTCGAACACGCCGTCTCCGATCTCCAGGATCGAGATGTCGAACGTGCCGCCACCCAGATCGTAGACCGCGATGGTGCCGGTGTTCTTCTTGTCGAGGCCATAGGCAAGCGCTGCCGCGGTCGGCTCGTTGATGATGCGCAGCACCTCGAGACCGGCGATCTTGCCGGCGTCCTTGGTCGCCTGGCGCTGGGCGTCGTTGAAGTAGGCGGGAACGGTGATCACGGCCTGCGTCACCGGCTGGCCGAGGAAGGATTCCGCCGTTTCCTTCATCTTCTGCAGGATGAAGGCGGAAACCTGCGAGGGCGAATAGGACTTGTCGTGCGCCTTGACCCAGGCGTCGCCATTGTCCGCCTTGACGATGTCGTAGGGGACCAGGCCCTTGTCCTTCTGCGTCATCGGGTCGTTATAGGTGCGCCCGATCAGGCGCTTGATGGCGAACAGCGTGTTGGTCGGGTTGGTGACCGCCTGACGCTTGGCCGGCTGGCCGACGAGGCGCTCGCCGTCTTCCGTGAACGCCACCATGGAGGGCGTCGTGCGCGCGCCTTCCGAATTCTCGATGACCTTGGCGTTCTTGCCGTCCATCACCGCGACACACGAGTTCGTCGTGCCGAGGTCGATACCGATGACCTTGCCCATATCATTGCTCCCAATCGTTCGGCGGACCGCCGGTGGCCCTGTCGGCACCCTTGCGCGAAGCGCGGCGGCGATCCCCATATGGGTTGAGTGAAAACCGCGCCGCCACCCGGCCTTTCCGCAAAGGCGCTTCGGCGGCGACACATCCGTCGGCGCGTATATAAGAAGGCCGGTGCCTGCCCGCAAGACGCGGCTTCGCGAACCGGCGGGAATTGCGCCGCTTATGGACTGGTCAGTTGAAGAAGCCGGCGAACGCGGTGAGGACGGCGGCGATGCTGGCGCCGGTGAGCGCGATGAAGGTCATCACCATGCCGACGACGCGAAGTCGCAGGTTTTCCTGCGGCCGCAGCGCGGCGAGCACATAGATGATTCGCCCCACCAGCAGGGTGGCTCCGAAGACATGAATGGCGAGAATGGGAACCCCGGTGGCTTCGCCGAGCCCCATCAGCAGCAGGGTCCAGGGCACGTATTCCGCCGTGTTGGCGTGCACCCCGCGCGCCAGCGCGAGTTCGGCATTGCCGCCGTCGCCGCGCATCACTTTGGCCCTGCGCCGGGCATTGATGGTACGCATCGACAGCCAGACGAAGATCAGGCCCAGGATACCGCCGTAGAACAGCGTGATGACCATCGGTTTCCTCCGTCGTCGACGCACGAATTCCAGGACGGCAAGATTGCCGTCATCGAGAGTGAATTGCAATGTGCAAGTTACAGGATGCCGGGATGATCGAACCTGTGCCAGGGCTGCGCCTGTTTCCCGGCATGCTCGATCGCGCCGCGCAGGAAAGCCTGCTCGCGGCGGTGCGCGAGGTGGTGCGCGCCGCGCCGCTCTTCACGCCGCGCATGCCGCGTTCGGGCAAGCCGTTTTCGGTTGCGATGACCAATTGCGGGCCGCTTGGCTGGGTCTCCGGCCGCGACGGCTACCGCTACCAGCCGGTCCATCCGGAGACCGGCAAGCCGTGGCCGCCGATTCCCGCCGGCCTGACGGCGATCTGGCAGACGGTCGCCGGCTGTCCGGGCCTGCCGCAGGCCTGTCTCGTCAACCACTATGCGCCGCAGGCGCGCATGGGCCTGCATGTCGACCGCGACGAACGCGACTTCACCGCGCCGGTTGTTTCCGTTTCGCTCGGCGATACCTGCGTCTTCCGCTACGGTGGCACGGAACGCAAGGACCCGACGCGCTCGCTGAAACTGAACTCCGGCGACGTGCTGGTGATCGGAGGGGCCGCGCGTCTGATCCATCACGGGGTCGACCGCATCATTTCCGGGACCTCGACACTCTTGTCACAGCCCGGCCGCATCAACCTGACGCTGCGCCGGGTCGATCCGGTGGATGAATGATCGCGCGCCGGGCCGGTGTCCGCGCTCTCACACGGTCTTGTCGATGTGATCGCTCGCGGCCTCGCCGCTCGCCGGTTCCTCGGCCTTGCCGGGTTCGCCCGATGCCTCCGCGGCCTTTTGTCCCGGCGCCACCTTCGGTCCGCCCCTGGAAACGCCGACCATCGAGGGGCGCAACACCCGCTCGCCGATGGTGAAGCCGTCCTGCATGACCTGCACCACCGTGCCGGCGGGAACCGATTCGTCCGGTACCTCGAAGATCGCCTGGTGCAGGTTCGGGTCGAACCGCTCGCCGGCCGCGGGAATGGCCTTGACGCCATGACGCTCCATCACGCGGACCAGTTCGCCCTTCGTCAGGTTGACGCCCTCGCGCATCGATTCAAAGGCCATCCGGGCGTCGGTGTTGTCTTCCGGCGGCACCGAATCGAGCGCTCGCTGCAGGTTGTCGGCCACCGCCAGCATGTCGCGCGCGAACGCCGAAATGGCATACTGGCCGGCCTCGCGCACTTCCCGCTCGGTGCGCTTGCGCAGGTTTTCCATCTCCGCCACCGTGCGCAGCAGGCGGTCCTTCAGGTCCGCGTTCTCCTGCGCCAGCGCCTTTGCCGCGGCAATCGCCGCCTCCGCGCCGGGTTCCTCGCCGGCGTTTCCGGCAGATGTCGCCTCGGCTTCGGGTCCGCTCGCCGCCGCGTTGGCTTCGCCGGTCAGGTCTTCTTCGTTGCTCATCGTGCAAGTCCCGGTGCTGTCTGCAGCGGCCTGCAAGTTTTCGGCCGCATCGTCGCATGCAGGTCTGTGTTGATTGCTATGTCGCGGATATCAGGGCAATCGCTGCGAAAATCAACCCGCCGCTATTGCGCGGCAGCGATTTGCGCCTATCCGAGAATGCGTCCGACCAGCTTGGCGGTGTAGTCGACCATCGGCACGATGCGCGCATAGTTGAGCCGCGTCGGCCCGATCACGCCCAGCACGCCGACGATGCGTTGTTCGCTGTCGCGGTAGGGCGCGAGCACGACCGACGACCCCGACAGCGAGAACAGCCGGTTTTCCGAACCGATGAAGATGCGCACGCCTTCGCCGTCTTCGGCCAGGCCCAGCAATTCAACGATGTCGTTCTTGCGTTCCAGGTCGGCGAGCAGGAGTTGCACCCGCTCCAGGTCTTCGAGCGCGCTCAGGTCTTCCAGCAGGTTTGCCTGCCCGCGCACGATCAGCGTCTGCGGCCCCTTGCCCTGCGCGTTGCCGAGGCTGGCGAGCCCGGCCTCGATCAGCCGTTGCGTCAGCGCCTCGACCTCGCTGCGTGCCGCCTCGCGCGCGCTCTCCATCTGCGTGCGCACCTGCGCCAGCGTCTTGCCGCGCAGGTGGGCGTTCAGGTAGTTGGCCGCCTCGTTCAACGCGTCGGCGGGAACGCCTTCCGGCAGGTCGATTAGCCGGTTTTCCACCGCACCGGTGTCCCCGACCAGCACGACAAGGCACTTGCGCGGGTCGAGCCGGATGAACTCGACATGATGCACGCGCATGTCGTTCTTGGTTGCGAGCACGACCGCGGCTGTGCGCGACAGTCCCGACAGCAGGTTGCCGGCTTCCGTCAGCACCTGCTCGACGGAATGCTGGCGGCCGGCGGCGACCTGCGATTCGATGCGCATCCGTTCGGTCTCGGTCAGTTCGCCGAACTGCATCAGCGAATCGACGAAGAAGCGCAGGCCGAGCTCGGTCGGCAGGCGCCCCGCCGAGGTGTGCGGCGCGAAGATCAGGCCGAGCGATTCAAGGTCCGCCATCACGTTGCGCACGGACGCCGGTGAAAGCGTGATGGCCAGCGATCGGCTGAGATTGCGCGATCCAACGGGCGTTCCGGTTTCCAGGTAACTCTCGACAATCTGGCGGAAAATCTCGCGCGAGCGCTCATCCAGGCGCGCAAGCTCCGACCCGACCGCGGCGAGGTCGGTCTTCGCTGTCTCCTGGTCTTTCGGCCGCAACGACGTCACGGCACGCAATGGCGTGATCCGGTCCATGCCTGATATGTTCGTCGCCTGCGGGCCTGCGTCAAGAGCCGCCCGGCTCGCCAGCGAAGTGTCGTGCGCGGCGCGCGTGCCTTTGCGCTTGGCCTGCGAACCGGCTACAGAGCCGGCAGCCATACCCTTCGCCCCGATCCAGAAAGGGACCATCGATCCATGCGTCCATCCCAGCGCGCCGCCGAGGCCATGCGGGCCGTCACCATCGAGCGCGGCATCTCGCGCCATGCCGAGGGCTCCTGCCTCATCCGTTTCGGCGACACCCACGTCCTGTGTACCGCCTCGCTGGAGGAACGCCTTCCGCCATGGCTGCGTGGCCAGGGCCGCGGCTGGGTGACGGCCGAATACGGCATGCTGCCGCGCTCCACCCACGACCGCTCGCAGCGCGAGGCCGCGCGCGGCAAGCAGGGCGGCCGCACGCTGGAGATCCAGCGCCTGATCGGCCGCTCGCTTCGCGCCGTCTGCGATCTCAAGCTGCTCGGCGAACGCCAGATCACCGTCGACTGCGATGTGCTGCAGGCCGATGGCGGCACGCGCACCGCGGCGATCACCGGTGGCTGGGTGGCGCTTGCCGAGTGCATCGCATGGATGCGCGCGCGCAACATGATCGATCTCGATCCGCTCACCGATCATGTCGCGGCGGTGTCCTGCGGCATCTGCAAGGGGACGCCGGTGCTCGACCTCGACTACGACGAGGATTCCTCCGCCGAGACCGACGCCAACTTCGTCATGACCGGCTCCGGCGGCCTCGTGGAGATCCAGGCGACCGCCGAGAAGACGCCGTTCACGCAGTCCGAGTTCCTCGACCTGCTGTCGCTCGCCTCCAAGGGCATCGGCGAGCTCGTCGAGAAGCAGAAGCAGGCGCTGGCCTGAATGCGCGATTTTCCCGACAGGATCGTGGTCGCCAGCCACAACGCCGGCAAGGTCCGCGAGATCCGCGAACTGCTCGAGCCGCTTGGCTGCGAAATCGTTTCGGCGGTGGAGCTTGATCTGCCGGAGCCCGAGGAGACCGGAGAGACCTTCGAGGAAAACGCCAGAATCAAGGCGCTGGCCGCAGCGCGCGCGACCGGGATTGCCGCCCTCAGCGATGATTCGGGCCTGTGCGTCGACGCGCTCGGCGGCAAGCCGGGCATTCATTCCGCGCGCTGGGCAGGCCTGGACAAGGATTTTGCCCTTGCCATGCGCAACGTCGAGGAAGCGCTCGCCGCCGCCGGCGCGGCAACGCCCGACCGCCGCCGCGCCCGCTTCGTCGCCGTCTTGTGCCTGGCCTGGCCGGACGGGCACACGCAAATGTTTCGCGGCGAGGTCGAGGGCGTGATGGTCTGGCCGCCGTGCGGCGAACAGGGCTTCGGTTACGATCCCGTCTTCCTGCCCGATGGCCACGCCCGCACCTTCGGGGAGATGAGCGCACGCGAAAAGCACGGCTGGCGCAGGGGCGACGACAAGCCGGCGCTGTCGCATCGCGCCCGCGCCTTCAAGGCGCTGGTCGAGGCATGGTTTGGCGATGCCTGAGGCTGCTTTCCCCGGAGCCGGACCCGGCGACGCAGGTTTCGCCGTCTACGTGCACTGGCCGTTCTGCGCGGCGAAGTGCCCCTACTGCGACTTCAACAGCCATGTCCGCCACGGCGGTGTCGATGCGCTTGGCTTTGCAGACGCGATCGTTGCCGAGCTGGAGTACAATGCAGCCCGCCTTGCCGGCGAACCCGCTCGCGCCGTGCGCAGCATCTTCTTCGGCGGCGGCACGCCGTCGCTGATGCCGCCGGAAGCCGTAGCGCGGATCATCTCGACGGTGTCGCGCCTGTGGCCGCTCGAAGCCGATTGCGAGATCACGCTGGAGGCCAATCCATCCAGCGTCGAGGCCGGTCGTTTCCGCGGCTATCGCGACGCCGGCGTCAACCGGGTTTCGCTCGGGGTCCAGTCGCTGATCGACGAGCAGCTGCGCTTCCTCGGCCGGTTGCACGACAGGGCGCAGGCGCTGGCCGCGCTAGAGGTGGCGCATGCCACCTTCCCGCGCGTTTCCTTCGACATGATCTACGCGCGCCCCGGTCAGGATGCCGCCGCTTGGCGCGCCGAGCTCGCCGAGGCACTGTCGCTGGCCGGCGAGCACCTGTCGCTCTACCAATTGACCATCGAGCCCGATACGCAGTTTGCGCGGCTGCACGAGGCTGGCCGCCTCGTGGTGCCCGACGCCGACCTGGCGCGCGAGCTCTATGACGTGACGCAGGAGATGACGGCGCACGCCGGCTTGCCGGCCTACGAGGTGTCGAACCACGCGCGGCCCGGTGCGCAGTCGCGCCACAACATGGTCTACTGGACCTGCGGCGATTTCGTCGGCGTCGGCCCCGGCGCCCATGGCCGGCTGACGCTTTCAGGAGAGCGATATGCCACGGCCTGCGAGCGCAACCCGGAAGCCTGGCTGGGCAGGGTGAACGCCAGCGGTCACGGCATGGTAGTCGACGACAGGCTGGCCCGCGACGAGATCGCCGACGAATACCTGCTGATGGGCCTGCGGCTTGCCACCGGCATCGACACCGAACGGTTCGCCGAAATGGCGGGCCGGCCCCTCGATCCCGAGCGCATTGCCGACCTGGAGGCGCACGGCATGGTGGCGCGCGTCGGCAACCGCGGCCTGCGCGTCACGGCGGAAGGCTTCCCGGTGCTCAACGCCGTGGTCGCAGACCTCGCCGCCTGAAACTCCGCTGGAAGAAACCTCAGAAGCCTGAACCGCGGAAGGTCTTCGGCGCCGGCTGCACGACGCGCGCGGCGCCGGCCTGGATTTCCAGAACCGCAAGGCCGCGTTCGTTGCGCCCGCTCGAATCGAAGCGGAAGATGCCGTCGGTGCCCTGGAAACCATCGCGGCTCTGCAGGCGGCTGGGCGGGAAGGGGTTGGCGACATCCATGCCTGCCAGCGCCGCCGCCAGGCTGGTCGCGTCATAGGCGAGCGAGGCGATGCGCGGCGGCACGGCGCCGAAACGCGCCTGGTAACGGCTGCTCAGGGCCGCGAAACCCGCCGGCTCGGGTGCGGCGAACCATGCACCGGCAAGCTGCGGCAGTTTCAGGATCGCCGGATCGTCCCATTGGCCCGAGCCCAGCAGCTTGACCTTGCCGAAGTCGACGCCGCCGGACTGCAGCGCGGCGATGATGTGCGGCATGGCGGCCGCACCGTCGGGGATCATCAGCGCATTGATGCGCGGCTGCGACCCGCCGGCAATGGCCGCCATCTGGCCGACCGCCTGCTGGATCGACGTGGTGTCGGGCTTGTAGCGTTCCACCGCGATCAGTTGTCCGCCATTGCGCGATGCCGCGTGCCGCATCGCGTTCTCGACAATCAGCCCGTAGGCACTTTCGGGAACCAGTGCGCCAAAGGCCTTGCGCCCGTTCTGTGCCGCATGAAAGACGATGCGGTTGACGTCGCTCTCGGCGAGGAAGCTGAGCAGCCGCACCGTACCGCCGGCGGCGTTCGGGTCCGAGGAAAACGCGATCACCGGGATGTTGGCGCTGCCGGCGACCTGGCCCACAGCGGCCACTTCGCCGGAAAACAGCGGCCCGAGGATCATCCGCGCGCCGCCTTGCACGGCCTGCTCTGCTGCAGCGCGCGCGCCCTCCGGTGTTCCCCTGGTGTCGATGGGAACCACCGTAATCGATGCGCTGGGGAATTCGGAAACGGAAAGCTCGGAAACATTGCGCAGAACCTGCCCGGTTGCCCCGGCATTTCCGGTCGCCGACAGTGGCAGCAGCAGGGCGACCTGCACCGGCCCGGACCCGAAGGCGCCCGGCGCGGGCGCTCCCTGTTGCGGCGGTGCCGGCTGTTGCGGCTGCGGAAACGGCAGGTTCGTTCCGCTGCACCCGGCAAGCAGGAGCGCGCCAGCGAGCGCGCCGAAGCCTTTCGCGATTGCGCGTCGCGTCGCTCGTTGCACGTGGTCACGTCCGGCAGACAACATTGCCCGTATACTCCCGCGCTCCGTGCGCAGACCCGCGCCTGTCGATTCCGCCACCGGGCGGCAAATCCAGGCACATGGTAAACAAACTCTCAACATCGTATTCCGGACCGGCCCGCAAGAAAACCGCCACAAGGCCACACCGGGCAACCAAACTCGTCTATGGTTAACCCGAGATCCGGCGATCCAGGGCCTCCGGCAAGAAGGGTACACGAAACCATGACGCGTTTGCCGCGCGAGAAATCGGCGCAGGGGCAAGGCGCGGGCGCGCCGGTGCGCCGCTACGCGATTGCCGGAACCGTTTTCGAAGCAGCGGCGCTGGCCCCCGGCCTGCACGTCGTGGCAACCCCCATCGGTAACCTGGCGGACGTGACGTTGCGTGCGCTCGCCACGCTGGCCGCGGCCGACGTCATTGCCTGCGAGGACACCCGCCACACGCGCCGGCTCCTCGACCACTACGCCATCCGCACACCGCTCGTCTCCTATCACGAGCACAATGCCGCCAGCCGCCGCCCGAAACTGCTGGCGCAACTTGCCGAGGGTGCTGCCGTCGCCCTCGTCAGCGATGCGGGAACGCCACTTGTGTCCGATCCCGGCTACAAGCTGGTCGAGGAGGCGATCGAAGCCGGTCACGACATTGTTCCGGTGCCCGGCGCTTCCGCGCTGCTGTCGGCGCTCGTCTGTGCCGGGCTCCCCACCGATGCGTTCCTGTTCGCCGGGTTCCTGCCGACCAGGGCCGGCGCGCGTGCCGCGCGAATCGCTCGGCTCGCCGCGATCCCCGGCACGCTGGTGTTCTATGAATCGGCCAACCGTCTAGCGGCCACGCTGGCCGCGTTGCACGAAGGATTGGGCGACAGGTTCGCCGTGGTCGCCCGCGAACTGACCAAGCGGTTCGAGACGGTGGTGCGCGGTGCATTGTCCGAATTGGCGGGGCGGTTCGATCGCGAAGGGGCGCCGAAAGGCGAGATCGTCATCCTCGTCGCCCCCCCCGACGATACCGCTCAGCGGCCCGATCCCGGTGACAGCGCCTTCGCCGAACGTCTCGCCGCGCTCGTCGCAGAGCACGGCGTTGCCCGCGCCGCGCAGATGCTGGCGCGCGAAACCGGCCTGCCGCGCAAGGAGATCTACGCTCGCGCGCTGCAGCTGGAACAGGGCCGGGACGGCAGCGCATGACGCGGGCCGGCGACATGCGCGACGAAAGTCGCCAGGCCGCTGAAGGCCGCGGCCGGACGGCTGAATGGAAGGCCCTGGCGCTGCTCGTGTCGAAAGGCTACCGGCCGCTGGCGCGCCGCTGGCGTTGCGCGGCCGGAGAACTCGACCTGGTCGTCTGCCGCAGCCGCACACTCGCCTTCGTCGAGGTCAAGGCGCGCGCCGACCCCGACGCAGCCCAGGCCGCCATAACGCCGCGCCAGCAGCGCCGCATGGCAACGGCCGCGCAAGTCTGGCTTGCGCGCAACCCGGCCTTTGCGGGATACAACATGCGCTTCGACGCAGTGTTCGTCGTGCCGCGCCGCCTGCCCCGCCACCTGCCGGATGCCTTCCGGCCATGAACGCCCCGGAGGCATGACCATGCCGCTTACCGTCGCCGTCCAGATGGACCACATCGCCGGCATCAACATCGCAGGCGATTCGACCTTTGCCCTGATGCTGGAAGCACAGGCGCGCGGCCACACCCTGCTGCACTATCACGTCCGCGATCTCGCCCAGCGCGGCAGGGATGTCTTCGTCACCGCCGAGCCGGTCACGGTGCGCGACGAGCCGGGCAACCATTTCACCCTTGGCGAGCGCGTGCGCATCAACCTGTCCGACGCCGACGTGGTGCTGATGCGCCAGGACCCGCCCTTCGACATGGACTACATCACCGCCACCCACATCCTGGAGTGCGTGCATCCGCAAACGCTGGTGGTCAACGATCCCGCAAGCGTGCGCAACGCGCCGGAGAAGATCTTCGTCACCGAGTTCTCCGATCTCATGCCGCCGACGCTGATCACCCGCAACCCGCAGGAAATCGCGCTGTTCCGCGAGGAGTTCAACGACATCGTCATCAAGCCGCTTTACGGCAACGGCGGCAAGGCGGTGTTCCGCGTCAAGCCGGGCGACGAGAACTACGGTTCGCTCATCGACATGTTCGAGACCGTGTTCCGCGAACCCTGGGTCATCCAGCAATACCGCAGCGAGGTGCGCCAGGGCGACAAGCGTATCCTGATCGTCGACGGCGCCTTCGCCGGCGCCATCAACCGGGTGCCCGCCGAGGGCGACCTGCGCTCCAACATGGTGCGCGGCGGCGTCGCCTCCGAAACCGATCTGACGCCGCGCGAACGTGAGATCGTCGAGCGCCTCGGCCCGGCGCTCAAGGAGCGCGGGCTCATCTTCACCGGTATCGACGTCATCGGCGGCTACCTGACCGAGATCAACGTCACCTCGCCGACCGGCATCCGCGCCGTGAAGCGGCTCGGCGGCCCGGATGCCGGCGCGATGGTCTGGGACGCGATCGAACGGCGTCTCTAAGGCCCGTGGCGCAAGCTATTCGTTCACTTATTGTTCTTTTCCGCGCATTGCGCTATCCTCGCTGCCCTGATGGAGGGCGAGGATGGTTGCGTGGGTACGCACGGTTGCTTTCGAGGGCATCGACGCAAGGCCGGTCGACGTGCAGGTGCAGCTTGCCGCCGGCCTGCCCGCCTTCACCATCGTCGGCCTTCCCGACAAGGCGGTTGCCGAAAGCCGAGAACGGGTGCGCGCCGCGCTGACCGCGGTCGGCCTTGCGCTGCCGCCCAAGCGCATCACCGTCAACCTCGCGCCTGCCGACCTGCCCAAGGAGGGCAGCCATTTCGACCTGCCGATCGCCGTCGGCGTCATGGCCGCGATCGGGGCGATCCAGCCCGCCGCGCTCGACGGCTACGTGGTGCTCGGCGAACTGGCGCTCGATGCCCGCATCAGCGCCGTTGCCGGCGTGCTGCCCGCAGCGATCGCCGCCAACGCGCAGGGCTGCGGCCTCGTCTGCCCGCACGAGTGCGGCGGCGAGGCGGCCTGGGCGGCCGCGGACATGGAGATCGTCGCTCCGGCGAGCCTCACCGCGCTGGTCAACCATTTCAGCGGCAACCAGGTGCTGGCGCGCCCCGCCCCGGTCATCGGCAAACCGGCCGCGCCCCTTGCCGACCTGTCGGACGTGCGCGGGCAGGAAGCCGCCAAGCGTGCGCTGGAGGTGGCCGCAGCCGGCGGCCACAACCTGCTCATGGTCGGCCCGCCGGGTGCCGGCAAGTCGATGCTCGCCTCGCGGCTGCCGTCGATCCTGCCGGACCTCGCGCCGGCGGAGATGCTGGACGTCTCGATGATCCGTTCCGTTGCCGGCACGCTGTCGACCGAGGGGCTTTCCGCCGTGCGCCCGTTCCGCGCCCCACACCATTCCGCCTCCATGGCGGCGATGGTCGGTGGCGGCTTCCGCGCTCGCCCCGGCGAGGCCTCGCTTGCCCACAACGGTGTGCTGTTCCTCGACGAGTTGCCGGAGTTCTCGCCGCAGGTGCTCGATTCCCTGCGCCAGCCGCTGGAAAGCGGCGAGACGATCATCGCGCGCGCCAATCACCGCGTGCGCTATCCCTCGCGCTTCCAGCTGGTGGCGGCGATGAACCCGTGTCGCTGCGGCATGGCGGGTGAACCCGGCCATACCTGCCGCCGCGGCGCACGCTGCGCCGCCGACTACCAGGCGCGCATCTCCGGCCCGCTGCTCGATCGCATCGACATCCATCTCGACATACCGGCGGTCACGGCAAGTGATCTCCTGCTGCCGCCGGCGCGCGAGACGAGCGCCGACGTGCGTGCCCGCGTCGTTGCCGCGCGTGCCCGCCAGCACGAGCGCTATGCCGGCCTTGGCCTGCCGGGTGCCTTGACCAACGCAGCCGTTGCCTCGCGCGTCATGGAGGAGACCGTGGCGCTCGCGCCGGACGCTCGCGCCCTGCTGGCGCAGGCAGCCGAGCGCATGACGCTGTCGGCGCGCGGGTTCCACCGCGTGCTGCGGGTGGCGCGCACGCTCGCCGACCTCGATGCGGCCTCCGGCGTCGCCCGCGTCCACGTCGCCGAGGCGCTGTCCTACCGCGCGATGAGTGACCGGCTCGCCGCAGCCGCATGAACTGCGGCGCGCCGTTAACACGCGTTAACAGATGATTGACGCATGGCGGCGATCATCGCTGCCATGCGTTCAGGCGATTCGTCCCGCAATGCAGGCAAGGTGCGCGCGAAGCGGCAGCTTCCCGCAAGCTTGGGCGCTGCCGCCGCAACGGCCTTCCCGGCGACGGTTTTCGCCGCGGTCAACGCCTTGCCCGGCGCGGTCCCTCTCACCTCCCTCGCGGCACTGTCGTTCCTCGCCGCCGGCGGCACCGCCCTCAGCCTGCTCGCAACACGCCCGGCCGCGGACGAGGACGAGCCCGCGAGCCCCGCCTCGTCGGCGCGCGAGGAGGACCTGTCCGACGCCCTGTTCGCCGCTCTCGACGAGACACATCGACTGCGCGCCCAGCTTGATGCACTCGCCGATCTCGTCGTCGACCGCGATTCCGAAGGGCGCATCACCTTCGCCAACGAGGCTTTTCTGTCCGTCTTCGGCGCGGACGTGGTTGGCAGGACGCTCGACGCATGCCGGCCCGTGGACGCTTCGGACCGGCATGGCAGCGATGGCTACGTCACCCGCGGTCCGATGCCCGGCCAGGCGGGAGAACGTGTCGTCTACTGGCTGGAAACCTCCGTGAGAGAGGCCGGCGATGCGTCGGCCCGCGTGCGCGCCGTCGGCCGAGACGTCACCCGCTTCGTGGCCGCCGCAGCCGCGCTGGGCGCCGAACGCGAGAGCGCCGAGAACGCCAGCCGCGCCAAGGCACGGTTCCTCGCCGCCATGAGCCACGAAGTCCGCACGCCGCTGAACGGCATCCTCGGCCTCGCCAGCCTGCTCCTCGACGATGATCTGACGCCCGGCCAGCGCAACCATGTGCATGCCATTCGCCAGAGCGGGCAGACGCTGGCGGCGCTGATCGACGAAGTGCTCGATTTCTCGCGCATCGAGGCCGGTCGCATCGACCTGGTCGGCGAGGAGGTGGACCCCGCGCTGGTCCTGCGCGACGTGGCCGAGCTGCTCGCTCCGCGCGCGCACGCCAAGGGGATCGGCCTGGGCACCCATGTCGCGCGGATCGTTCCCGAGGCCGTCGAGCTGGATGCCGGGCGTTTCCGCCAGATGCTCACCAACCTCATCGGCAATGCGGTGAAATTCACCGACGCCGGCGGCATCGCAATCATCTGCGACTGGCACAAGACGCGCCGCGGCCAAGGCACGCTGCTGCTCAGCGTCACCGACAGCGGCCCCGGAATCGATCCGCAAGACCACGCGCGCATCTTCAGCGAATTCGAACAGGCCGGGGAAAACCGCCAGGCCGGCACCGGGCTGGGGCTTGCCATCTCCCGCCGCATCGCGCGCGCCATGGGCGGCGACATCGCGGTCACCAGCGCGCCGGGCGCCGGCACGACCTTTGTCCTGACATTGCCGTGCCGCAGGATTCGCGCGCCGCGCTCGCGCAGGAAGCCGCTCGCCGGGACGTCGATCGCGGTGGAGTTGCGCTCGCGCATGGAGGCCGAATGCCTCGCACGGACGTGTCGCGGTCTCGGCGCCACGCTCGCCGGGCCGGGAAAGGCTCCCGACATCCTGCTCACCGATGAGCCCGAATCGGCGGACGCGCGGGCGAAGCGGACCATACTCCTGGTGTCGGCAGACCAGCGCCCGCAGATCGCCGATCTGGCGGCGCGCGACCTGTCCGGCTACCTGACGCGGCCCGTGCGCACTGAATCGCTGCTGGCCCGCATATGCGCAAGTTCGGCATCGCTCGAGCCCGAAGCCGGCCGCAATGAAAGATCGGCGGCGCCGCACGAGGATCGCCTGCCGCGATCGGGCACGAAGTTGCGCATCCTGCTTGCCGAAGACGATCCCGTGAGTGCCTTGCTGATGGTTTCGATCCTGCAACGCATGGGCCACGAGGTCACTCATGTGCCGGACGGTGTGGCTGCGCTCGCGGCGCTGACCGGCGGGCAAATCTTCGATGCCGCCCTTCTCGACATCGGACTGCCCGGCCGCTCCGGGCTGGAGATCGCCCGCGAACTGAAGGTGGCAAGGCGCTGCCCGCCCACCTTGATCGCGGTCACCGCCAACGCGTTTGCCGAGGACAGGGCGGAAACGCTCGCCGCCGGCTTCACCGTTCACCTTGCCAAGCCGGTTGAACCGCATCGCCTGGCGGCGGTGCTGGCGAGTTGCTCTCCCTCGCCGGAAAGCGACGTCCGCAAATCCGCCTGACGACAACGGCGTGGCATCCTGCCCGGCTGCATTGTCACAAACCTGTTCGATTTTTCTGGCAAGACCCGCGCAATCAAGGCGCCATGCCGCTACGATGCGGGTCATGGATGCAGGATGCGGAGCCGTGCAGATGAGCCTGGCAAACCTGCCGTTATCGCAAGACCAGCGTAACCGCTTTACCCCAGCGACGGGTGCCGCGACGCTGGTCAATGCCCTGACGCCGCGCCGGATCAGGGCGCGCTTCGATGGCGAACCGCCGCCGAGAACGCTGGCGCGGATCGGGTCGCTGGAGGTGCGCCTTGCCCGCACCTCCGCGGAGGTCAGGCTCGCGCAGGCGCTTCGCTACGCGGTGTTCTATGAGGAACTCCAAGCCAGCGCCGACGCCCGCACGCGCCGCGCCCGCCGCGACTTCGACCGGTTCGACCCGTTCTGCGATCACGTGCTGGTGGTCGACCATGATGCGCCGGTCGCGCGCAACGCGATCGGCCGGCGCCAGCCCGCCGTGGTCGGCACCTACCGTCTGCTGCGCCACGAACGCGCGATTTCTGCGGGCGGTTTCTACACCGCGCAGGAATACGACCTCGATCCCATGCTGGCGCGCCATGCGGATAAGCGTCTCCTGGAACTCGGCCGCTCTTGCGTGCTGTCGAGCCACCGCAGTCGGCGCACGCTGGAAGTCCTCTGGGCCGGCGTGTGGACCTATATCCGCCACCACGGCCTCGATGCGATGATCGGCTGCGCGAGTTTCCAGGGCACCGACCCGCAGGCGCATGCGCTGGCGTTGTCCTTCCTGCACCACCACGCCGGCGCCAGTGGCGATTGGCGCGTCGCCGCCCGCCCGCACTTGCGTGTGCCCATGGACATGATGGCGTGCGCGGCGATCGACGAGCGCGCCGCGCTGCGCGCCCTGCCGCCGCTCATCAAGGGCTACCTGCGGCTCGGCGCGATGGTCGGCGACGGTGCCGTTGTCGACCAGCAGTTCGGCACCGTCGACGTCTGCATGCTGCTGCCGAAAGCAGCGATCAATCCGCGCTACTTCGACCATTTCGGCGGCCCGGACGCATCCGTCCAGGAGCATGATCCGCTCAAGTCGAACGGACTTGAGCGGCAAGAACATGCTCTTGGCTCCGAATCCGGAGCGAATCCCTGCCGTTCAGATGATTCCACCTGAACGGGATGCGCTCTCGCCGCCTGAACGGTCTTGGCCTCTCAGCCGCTGACGTCGAACGCCGCGATCGCCGCCATGTTGACGATGTCGTCGTCGCGCGCGCCCAGCGGCAGGATCTGCACCGACCGGTCGAGGCCCGTCAGCAGCGGCCCCACGACCGTCGACCCTCCCAGCTCCTGCAGCATCTTGGTGGAGATCGAGGCCGAGTGGAACGCCGGCATCACCAGCACGTTGGCGGGGCCCGAAAGCCGGCAGAACGGATAGGCCGCCATCAGGTCGGCGTTCAGCGCGACGTCGGCGGCCATTTCGCCGTCGTACTCGAAATCGGCCTTGCGCTGGTCGAGGATCCGCACCGCCTCGCGGACGCGGTCGGAACGCTCGCCGCGCGGATAGCCGAAGGTTGAATAGGCGAGCATGGCGACACGCGGCTCGTGGCCCAGCCGCCGCGCCACGCCGGCTGCTTCCTGCGCGATGTCGGCGAGTTCCTCCGCGCTCGGCATGTCGTGCACGGCGGTGTCGGCGACCAGCACCGTGCGCCCGCGGCAAAGCGCGATCGACAGTCCGATCACCCGGTGCCCCGGCTTGGCATCGACGACGCGGCGGATGTCGTCGAGGACGACCGCATAGTTGCGCGTCACCCCGGTCACCATCGCGTGCGCATCGCCGCTCGCCACCATGCAGGCGGCGAAGTAGTTGCGGTCGGTGTTCACCATGCGCTGGCAGTCACGCAGCAGGTAGCCGCTTCGCTGCAGCCGCGTGTAGAGGTAGCCGGCATAGTCGCCGGAACGTTGCGACAGCCGCGCGTTCTCGATTAGAACGTCCTCGCGCCGCTCAAGCCCGAGCGCCTTGATGGTGTCGAGGATCTCGTTGTCGCGGCCGATGAGGATCGGTTCGCCCAGCCCGGCATTGGCGAACGCGTAAGCCGCACGGATCACCTGTTCCTCCTCGCCCTCGGCGAAGACGACGCGCTTCGGCGACCGCTTCACCTTGGCGAACACGCGCTGCAGCATCCCCTGCACCGGATCGCGCCGCGCCGAGAGCTCCTCGGCATAGGCATCGAAGTCCTCGATCTTGCGCCGCGCCACGCCGGTATCCATAGCGGCCTTCGCAACCGCCGGCGGCACAGAGCTCAGCAGCCGCGGATCGAACGGCACCGGGATGATGTAGTCCGGGCCATATTTGGGACGCTGGCCGGCATAGGCTGCCGCCACCTGGTCGGGCACGTCCTGGCGAGCGAGATCGGCCAGCGCGTGGGCTGCCGCGATCTTCATCTCCATGTTGATCGCAGTTGCGCGCACGTCGAGCGCCCCGCGGAAGATGTAGGGGAAGCCGAGCACGTTGTTGATCTGGTTGGGATAGTCGGACCGCCCCGTCGCCATGATCGCGTCATCGCGGATCTGAGCCACTTCCTCGGCGGTGATCTCCGGGTCCGGATTGGCCATCGCGAAGATGATCGGGTTCGGCGCCATCGAGGCGATCATGTCGTTGCTGAAGGCGCCCTTCACCGACAGTCCGAAGACGACGTCTGCCCCCTTCATCGCATCGGCCAGCGTGCGCGCATCGCTCTTCACCGCGTGCGCCGCCTTCCACGTATTCATGCCGTCGTTGCGGCCCTCGTGGATCACGCCCTTGGTGTCGCACAGGATGACGTTGTCGTGCTTGAAGCCCAACGCCTTGAGCAGTTCCGCGCAGGCGATGCCGGCGGCGCCCGCGCCGTTGATGACGAGCTTCGTCTCGGCGATGTCGCGCCCGGTCAGGTCGAGCGCGTTGATCAGGCCCGCCGCCGCGATGATCGCCGTTCCGTGCTGGTCGTCGTGAAACACCGGGATGTCGAGCATCTCGCGCAGCCGCTGCTCGATGATGAAGCACTCCGGCGCCTTGATGTCTTCCAGGTTAATGCCGCCGAAGGTTGTCCCCAGCAGCTTGACGCAGTTGATGATCTCTTCGGGATCCTCGCTGTTCACCTCAAGGTCGAAGGAGTTGATGTCGGCGAAGCGCTTGAACAGGACGGCCTTGCCCTCCATCACCGGCTTGGCGGCCAGCGCGCCGAGGTTGCCGAGCCCCAGGATCGCCGTGCCGTTGGTGACGACGGCGACGATGTTGCCGCGCGTGGTGTACTCGAAGGCGAGATCGGGGTCCTTGGCGATGGCCAGCACCGGCACGGCAACGCCCGGCGAATAGGCCAGCGACAGGTCGCGCTGGGTCGCCATCGGCTTCGTGGCCACGACTTCCAGCTTGCCCGGCCGGCCTTCGTGGTGGAACTGCAGGGCTTCCTGGTCGGTGAATGTCGGCCGGTTTGCCTTCAGCGGATTGCTGCTCGCCGGTTTGTCCTTCTTGGCCATGGTGCGCGTCTCCTCCCCGTACGCGGTTACTGCGGCGAATTCCCCGGAGGCGGCGCCATTGCGTCAGCGCTCTGTTGCGTTGCGCACGAAAGACGTGCGGCAATCCCGGAGTTCCCTCGCGAGGCCGGACGGCCTCTGTGGCAAAGCCTATCGGCGCCCATTGCCGCCCTCAAGAAGAAATCTTGGATGTCCCGCGCGACGCCGTCAGATGGCGTTCCGCCGCCCCGTTGCCGCAGCCCGGTTCCGTGTGCGGCGGCGAATTCTGCTGTTTCACTCCACCCGCGGTTTGCTCTAGGTTCGCGCCACCATGCAGACGAAACAACGAGATGCGGACGGCGGGACGGTCGCCGCCGCGGCAGGCGATGCCGCGGCGACGCCGATGATGCGCCAGTACATGGAGATCAAGGCGGCGAACGCCGACAGCCTGCTGTTCTATCGCATGGGAGATTTCTACGAGCTGTTCTTCGACGACGCCGTCGCCGCGTCCGCCGCGCTCGGGATCACGCTCACCAAGCGCGGCAAGCACCTGGGCGAGGACATCCCGATGTGCGGCGTGCCGGTGGTTTCCGCCGACGACTACCTGCAGAAGCTGATCGCCGCCGGTTTCCGCGTCGCCGTCTGCGAGCAGATGGAAGACCCCGCCGAGGCGAAGAAGCGCGGCTCCAAGTCCGTCGTGCGCCGCGACGTGGTGCGCCTGGTGACGCCGGGCACGCTGACCGAGGAAGCGCTGCTGGAGCCGCGCGCCAACAATTACCTCGTCGCCGTTGCACGGGTGCGTGGCGAAGGCGACGACGAGGCAGGCGCGGTCGGCCTTGCCTGGGCGGATATCTCCACCGGCGAATGCGCCGTCCTGCAAACCGCCGCATCGGCGCTCGCCGCCGAGCTCGCCCGCCTCGAGCCCGGCGAGATCCTCGTTCCCGAACAGCTCGAACGCGACGGCGATTTCACCGCGGTCTGGCAGCCCTATGCGCGCCGGATCACCGCGCTCGCCGCGCCGATGTTCGAGTCCAGTTCCGCGGCCGCACGTCTGAAGGACTACTACCGCGTCGCGACGCTTGACGGTTTCGGCGCCTTCACCCGCGCCGAGCTTGCGAGCCTCGGTGCGCTGGTCGCCTACGTCGAGCGCACCCAGATCGGCGAACGCCCGCCGCTGTCGCCGCCGAGCCGCAGCGAGGCCGGCGCGACCATGTCGATAGACGCCGCCACCCGCGCCAATCTGGAGATGACCCGCACCCTGTCGGGCAGCCGCAAGGGCAGCCTGCTCGCCGCCGTCGACCGCACCGTGACGGCCGCCGGCGCGCGCCGCCTCGCGGCATGGCTGACCGCGCCGCTGACCGATGTCTCAAGGATCGCCGCGCGCCACGACGCCGTCGAGGTGCTGGTTGACGACATCCAATTGTGCACCCGCTGCACGGCCGCCCTGCGCGCCTGTCCCGACATCGCCCGGGCGCGCGCGCGCCTTGCACTCGACCGCGGCGGCCCGCGCGATCTCGCCGGCATTCGCGACGGCATCGACGCGGCCGGCGAGCTGTCCGCGATGCTTGTCCAGGCGCTCGGCGATGACATGCCGCGACGGCTGCGCGACGTCGTCACCGCCGGCGGTGGCATCGACACGGACCTGCACGACCTGCTCGCCGCGGCCCTCGTCGACGAACCGCCCGTGCAGCGCCGCGACGGCAATTTCGTGCGCGCCGGCTTCCGCGCCGACCTCGACGATGCGCGCAGCCTGCGCGACGAGGGCCGCCGCTTCATCGCGGCGCTCGAATCCCGCTACCGCGAAGAGACAGGCATTCGCGCCCTGAAGATCCGCCACAACGGTTTCCTCGGTTACTACGTCGAGGTGCCCGCCCAGCATGGCGAACGCATGATCGAGGCCGGTGGCGACACCTTCATCCACCGCCAGAGCCTGCCAGCGGCGCGCCGCTTCACGACAGCCGAGCTCGCCGACCTGCAGGCGCGCATCGATGCCGCGGCCGGCGACGTGGAGCGCATCGAGGCCGAGGTCTTCGCGCAGGTGTGCCGCGCCGTCCTGGCGCAATCCGATCCGCTGTCGGCCCTCGCCGACGCGTTGGCCGCGCTCGATGTCCTTGCCGGTTTCGCAGCCCTTGCCGCCGAGCGCGCCTATTGCCGCCCGCAACTGGAGGAGGGCACCGCCTTCGACATCCGCGCCGGCCGCCACGCGGTCGTCGAACAGTCGCTCGCCGCCAGCGGCCAGGGCACCTTCGTTTCCAACGACTGCGACCTCGGGGCGCCCGCCGGCACCGCCGATGGCGGCACCGCTGATGCCGGCGCGATCTGGCTGGTCACCGGCCCCAACATGGCCGGCAAGTCGACCTTCCTGCGCCAGAACGCGCTCATCGTCATCCTTGCCCAGGCGGGGTCCTTCGTTCCCGCGCAGAGCGCGCGCATCGGCATCGTCGACCGCCTGTTCAGCCGCGTCGGCGCCGCCGACGACATCGCCCGCGGCCGCTCGACCTTCATGGTCGAGATGGTCGAGACCGCTGCGATTCTCAACCAGGCCGGCGAGCGCTCGCTGGTCATCCTCGACGAGATCGGCCGCGGCACCGCGACCTTCGACGGCCTGTCGATCGCCTGGGCGGTGCTCGAGCACCTGCACCAGGTCAACCGCTGCCGCGCGCTCTTCGCCACCCACTTCCATGAGCTTGCCGCGCTCTCCTCGACCCTGCCGCGGCTGAAGCCGGCGACGCTGAAGGTGCGCGAGTGGCATGGCGACGTCGTCTTCATGCACGAAGTGGTGCCCGGCGCCGCCGACCGGTCCTACGGCGTCCAGGTCGCCCGCCTCGCCGGCCTGCCGGATGCCGTCATCGGGCGCGCGAAAACGGTGCTTGCCGAGCTGGAGGCCGCCGAGCGCGGCGCCGACCCACATCGCCTCGTCGCCGACCTGCCGCTGTTTTCCGCCACGCCTGCGCCGCGCACTGCACATGCGCCGGACCCGGTGTCCGTCGCGGTCGCCGAAAGCGATCCCGACTGCATGAGCCCGCGCGAGGCGCTTGACTTCCTCTACCGCCTGAAGGACTTGAGCCACGCGGCAATCCAGCCCGCATCCAGGACCGGCAAGCGATGAATGGCTCCGATTTCCTCGTCGGCAGCGTCGATGAACGCGCAGATGCCTTGTACGACCAGCTTGCCGGACTGTGGGACGGTGGCGGCGACGAGAGCGAACGCCGCCGCGCGATCCTCGATCACGTCAAGGCATTCAACGCCGCCGGCCGCCAGGCGATCGAGACGCAACTGATTGCCGACGGGCAGGGACGCGCCTGCGCGCAGCGCCTGTCGCAACTGCAGGACACGGTCCTGTGCGCGCTCTACCAGCTTGCCCTGAGGCGCATCTACCGCGCCACCAACCCGTCCTCCGCCGAGCGCCTCGCCGTCCTGGCCGTCGGCGGCTACGGCCGCGCCACGCTGGCGCCGGGCTCGGACGTCGATCTGCTGTTCCTGCTTCCCTACAAGCAGACCGCCTGGGGCGAGAGCGTTGTCGAGTTCCTGCTCTACATGCTCTGGGACCTCGGCCTGAAAGTCGGTCATGCCACGCGCACCATCGACGACTGCGTGCGCCTTGCCCGCCAGGACATGACGATCCGCACGGCGATGCTGGACGCCCGCCTGCTGACCGGCGATGGCGATCTGTTCGCGGACCTGCGCACCCGCTATGCGCGCGAATTCCAGCGCGGCAAGTCGCGCGACTTCATCGAGGCCAAGCTCGCAGAGCGCGACGAGCGCCACCGCCGCGTCGGCGAGTCGCGCTACCTCGTCGAGCCCAACGTAAAGGACGGCAAGGGTGGCCTGCGCGACCTGCACACACTGTTCTGGCTCGCAACCTACCACTACGCGGTCGCCTCCCTCGACGAACTCGTCGAGCGCGGCGTGATGACGCGCGCCGAGGTGCGGCTGTTCCACAAGTGCGAGGAATTCCTCTGGGCGGTGCGCTGTCACCTGCACTTCATGACCGGGCGCGCCGAGGAACGCCTGAGCTTCGATCTGCAGCGCCCGATGGCCGAGCGCCTCGGCTACATCGACCATCCCGGCCTGAAGGACGTCGAGCGCTTCATGAAGCACTACTTCCTGGTCGCCAAGGACGTCGGCGACCTCACCCGCATCCTGTGTTCGGCGCTGGAAGTCGCCCACGTCAAGTCGGCCTCTGTGATGTCGCGCTTCGTCGGCCGCTGGCGCCGCCGCAAGGCCGGCGCATTGCCCGGCTCGGACGATTTCGCCATCGAGGGCGACCGGCTCAACGTCGCCCGCCCGGACGTCTTCGAGCGCGATCCGGTCAACCTGCTGCGCATGTTCGCCGCCGCCGACCGCTACAACATGCGTTTCCATCCCGACGCGGTGCGCCTTGCCCGCCGCTCGCTCAAGCTGATCGACGCAGACGTCCGCGAGAACCCCGAGGCCAACCGCATCTTCGTCGAGATCCTCAGTTCGCGCGGCGATCCCGAGCAGGTGCTGCGGCGCATGAACGAGGCCGGCGTGCTCGGCCGCTTCATCCCGGAGTTCGGCCGCATCGTCGCCCTGATGCAGTTCAACCTCTACCACCACTACACCGTCGACGAACACCTGATGCGCTCCATCGGCGTATTGTCCGGCATCGAGCACGGCCGCCTGCGCGACACCCATCCTCTGGCCTGCGAGCTCATGCCGACGCTTGAGAATCGCGAGCTGCTTTACGTGACGATGCTGCTGCATGACATCGCCAAGGGACGCCCCGAGGATCACTCCATCGTCGGCGCGCGCATTGCCCGCCGCCTGTGTCCGCGTCTCGGCATGTCGGCGTCGGACACCGCCACCGTGGCATGGCTGATCGAGCATCACCTGGTCATGAGCATGACCGCCCAGTCGCGCGACCTCTCCGATATCCGCACCATCGAGGACTTTGCCGCCCTGGTGCAGAGCCCGCAGCGCCTCAAGCTCCTGTTCATTCTCACCGAAGCCGATATCGACGCGGTCGGTCCCGGCACCTGGAACGACTGGAAGGCCTCGCTCCTGCGCCATCTCTACATGGAGACCGAAACGGTGCTCACCGGCGGCCACGCGCGCGTTGCCCGCGAGGAGCGCATGGCGCGCGCCAAGGACCGGCTGCGCGCCGAGCTCTCCGAGTGGACGGACAAGCGCTTCAGGACCTATGCGAAGCGCCACTACCCGGCCTACTGGCTGCGCACGTCGCTCGAGCGACAGGTCGCCGACGCGCGGTTCTTCGAGAGCATCGAACCGGGCTCCGATGCGCTCGCGGTGCGCATCGAGACCAGCCCGGACAGCGGCATCACCGAGCTGACGGTGCTGACCCCCGACCACCCGCGCCTGCTGTCGCTGCTGGCCGGCGCTTGCGCCGCTGCCGGTGCCGACATCGTCGACGCGCAGATCTTCACCACCAGCGACGGCCAGGCCTTCGACACCGTTCGTCTGCGCCGCGAGGGCGGCAGCGATGCCGACGAACGCCGCCGGGCGAAGCGCGTGGTGGACTATTTCGAGGGGGCGCTGGCAGGCGTCGAGCCGCTCGACGCGCTGGTCGCCCAGAGGGACCGCCCGAAAGGCCGCATCAAGGCCTTCGACGTCGCGCCGGAAGTCACGCTGACCAATGACCTGTCCGACCGCTTTACCGTGATCGAGGTCTCCGGGCTCGACCGCCCCGGGCTGCTGCACGGGCTCACCGATGCGCTCGGCCGACTCAACCTCAACATCACCTCGGCCCGCGTCGCGACCTTCGGCGAGCGCGCCGTCGACGTCTTCTACGTGACCGATCTCACCGGCCACAAGATCACCAACGCCAACCGCCAGGCAGCCATCCGCCGCCACCTGCTCGCGGTCTTCGAACCGGCCCGGAAGGCAGCCTGAACGCCATGTCGCTGCTGCGCAACTTCGCAACCGTCGGCGCCGCCACCGCCGCCAGCCGCATCCTCGGCTTCGTGCGCGACATGCTGATGGCAGCGGCGCTCGGCACCGGCCCGGTCGCCGATGCCTTCTTCGTCGCCTTCCGCTTTCCCAACCTGTTCCGCCGCTTGTTCGCTGAAGGCGCGTTCAACTCTGCCTTCATCCCGCTGTTCGCGCGCCGACTGGAGGGCGAGGGCGAGGATGCCGCGAAACAGTTCGCGCAGGAAGCGCTCGCCGCCCTGCTGTTGGCGCTTCTGGCCGTCACGGCAGTCGCCGAGATCGCCATGCCGGCGCTGATGTTCGTGCTGGCGCCGGGCTTCTACACGGACCCGGCGAAGTTCGACCTCGCGGTGATGCTGACGCGGATCTGCTTTCCCTATCTCACCTTTGTTTCGCTGCTGGCGCTATTTTCGGGCGTGCTTAACGCGAACGGCCGCTTCGCGGTGGCCGCTTCCGCCCCGACGCTACTCAATGTCGTATTCATGATTGCGTTGGCCGCGGTTTTCGCGTTCGGCCATGCCAATACGCCGGCGGCCGGTTACTGGCTCTCCGGCGGCGTCTTCATCGGCGGCGTGGTCCAGCTCGCAGCCGTCGTCTGGGAGCTGCATCGCGCCGGCTGGCTGCTGCAGTTGCGCCGCCCGCGCTACACCGAGGGCGTCCGCCGCCTGCTCAAGCTGTCGATCCCCGCCGTGATTGCCGGCGGCATCACCCAGATCAACATCGTCGTCGGCACGATGATCGCCTCGCTGGCGGCCGGTTCGGTGTCCTATCTCTACTATGCCGACCGGGTCTACCAGCTGCCGCTCGGCATTGTCGGCATCGCCATCGGCGTCGTGCTGCTGCCCGACCTCGCCCGCCGCCTGCGCGGCGGCGACGAGGAAGCCGCGTCCGGCCAGCAGAACCGCGCCATCGAGTTCGCCATGGTGCTGACGCTTCCCGCTGCGGCGGCCCTGTTCGTCGTCTCGGGCCCGATCATCGCCGGCCTGTTCGAGCGCGGTGCCTTCACCGGCGCCGATACCGCGCGCACCGCGCCTGCGCTCGCCGCCTTCGCGCTCGGCCTGCCCGGCTTCGTGCTCATCAAGGTCTTTTCTCCTGGCTTCTTCGCCCGCGAGGATACCCGCACCCCCATGTGGTTCGCCGCCATCAACGCCGGCATCAACATCGTGCTCAGTCTCGTGCTGTTCCCGTTCCTGCAGCACGTCGGCATCGCCATCGCGACGACCCTGGGTGGCACCGTCAACGCCGCGCTGCTGGGCATGACGCTGTACCGCCGCCGCCATTTCCTGCCCGACGAGCGCCTGCGCCGCCGCCTCACTCGCGCCGCTGCCGCGGCCGGTGCCATGGTGCTGGCGCTGGTCGTGGCCAGCGTCGTCTTCGCGGTCTGGTCGACCGGTGAGCAGACCGGCGCGACGCGCCTCGGCCACCTCCTGGTTCTGGTCGTCGTCGGCATTGCCGCCTATGGCGCTGCTGCCGTCTGGCTCGGCGTCACTTCGAAGGGCGAGATCCTTGCGGCGGTGCGCCGCCGCTGACATCCGGCCCGAACCCGTCCTTGCACCTGCCGCCGCGATCGGCCATAACCCCCGCGCTTCGACCTTGCGCACGCCTACAGGGCCTGCGCCGTTCTTCTTGAGGGACCAGTGCCATGACCGCGTTCGCCCAGCGGGTGTTTTCCGGTGTGCAGCCGACCGGCAACCTGCATCTTGGAAACTACCTCGGCGCCATCCAGCGCTTCGTGGAGCTGCAGTCGCGCTACGACTGCATGTACTGCGTCGTCGACCTGCACGCGATCACCGTCTGGCAGGACCCCGTCGACCTGAAGAACAACATCCGCGAGGTCACCGCGGCGTTCCTCGCCGCCGGCATCGACGCCGGCAGGCACATCGTCTTCAACCAGAGCCGCGTCCCCGAACACGCCGAGCTTGCCTGGGTCTTCAACTGCGTCGCCCGCATGGGCTGGCTCAACCGCATGACGCAGTTCAAGGAGAAGGCCGGCAAGGACCGCGAGAACGCCTCCGTCGGTCTGTTCGCGTATCCTGCGCTGATGGCCGCCGACATCCTCGTCTACCGTGGTACCCACGTGCCGGTCGGCGACGACCAGAAGCAGCACCTGGAGCTGTCGCGCGACATCGCCCAGAAGTTCAACAACGACTTCGCCGCCTCGATCACTGCCAACGGCCACGCGGACGGCTTCTTTCCGCTACCCGAACCGCTCATCACCGGCCCCGCGACGCGCGTCATGTCGCTGCGCGACGGCTCCAGGAAGATGTCGAAGTCCGATGCCTCCGACCTGTCGCGCATCAACCTGTCCGACGACGCCGACCAGATCGCCACCAAGATCCGCAAGGCGCGCACCGATCCCGAGCCGCTGCCGGGCGAGGTCAAGGGGCTGGAAGGCCGCCGCGAGGCGGAAAACCTCGTCGGTATCTACGCAGCGCTTGCCGCGGTTTCCGCCCAGCAGGTGCTCGACGAATACGGCGGCGGCCAGTTCTCGACCTTCAAGACCGCGCTTGCGGACCTGTGCATCGACAAGCTCGCCCCGATCACCGGCGAGATGCGCCGGTTGCAGGCCGACCCCAGCCATATCGACAAGGTGCTGGCGTCGGGCGGCGAGCGCGCCGGTGTTCTTGCCCGCGAAACCATGAATGCGGTCAAGGACATCGTCGGGTTCATCCGCTGACTCTGGCGGCGCGCGAAAATGTCCGCTTGTTGAAGGGCTCGCGCTTTGGCAGCATCACCCGTGATGACGACATTCAGACGCCAGAGCCGGGAAGAGGGTCACACGCGGAAATTCCTCGTGGTGATCGACGACACGCCGGAATGCGAGCGCGCGGTCTACTATGCCAGCCGCCGCGCCGAGCGCACCGGCGGCAAGCTGACGATGCTCTATGTCATCAATCCGTCCGAGTTCCAGCACTGGATCGGCGTCGAGACGATCATGCGCGCGGAAGCCGAACACGAGGCGCGCAGCGTGCTCGGCGATTATGCCGAACAGCTGCGCGAAACCGTCGGCATCGAGCCGGAAGCGGTGATTCGCGAAGGCGGCCGCGCCGAGCAGGTGCGCAAGCTCATCGAGGAAGACAAGGACATCGCCATCCTCGTCCTTGCCGCGGGCACCGGCTCGGAAGGCCCCGGCCCCCTCGTGACAGAAATCGCCGCGCGCGGTTCGGCGGATTTCCCGGTGCCGATCACGATCGTGCCCGGCAACCTGTCGGACGAGGACATTTCCGCCCTGTCGTGAAATCCTGCGGCCACGCCGGTTGGCGGGCGATTAGCGCTTGACCGCGCTCCGCAGCGGACTAAATCTTGGAAACATTCTAAACCCGGCATGACCCGCGCTTTAAGGCGCAAGGGTTGCCGCACCGGCTCGAGACAGGCTGCTGCAGATGTTCATCCAGACCGAGACCACGCCGAACCCCGCGACGCTCAAGTTCCTGCCCGGCCGCCCGGTGCTGCCCGGCGACACGCTGGAGATGCGTTCCGACACTGACGCCGAGGTGTCGCCGCTGGCGCAGGCGCTCTTCGCCGTCGACGGGGTCACCGGCGTCTTCTACGGGTCGGACTTCATCGCCGTCACCAAGGGCGATGTCGACTGGCAGCACATCAAGCCGGCGGTGCTTGGCGTCATCATGGAGCACTTCATGTCCGGCGTGCCGCTGATCGTCGGCGATCAGCCGGAGATGGCGGCGGACGAGGAATTCTTCGACGCAGCCGACGCCGGCACCGTGGAAACGATCAAGGAACTGCTGGAAACCCGGGTGCGGCCCGCCGTCGCCCACGATGGCGGCGATATAACCTTCCGCGGTTTCCGTGACGGCGTGGTTTACCTGCACATGCGCGGCGCCTGCGCCGGCTGCCCCAGTTCCACCGCGACGCTGAAGAACGGCATCCAGAACCTGCTACGCCATTTCCTGCCCGACGTGCAGGAAGTGCGCCCGGTCTGACGCGCCCTCGCGTATCAGCCAGTTGCAGCAGACGCAACGATTGCCGCTGCGCGGATTGCCGCCGCCCGCGAGACCGTCTACCTAGAGCGCTTTCCGAAAAGTGTGAAACGGTTTTCGGATAAATGGCGTTCCAAGACAAAGGCTGGAGCAGTTTGCACAATTCACGTCAGACGCAAACCGCTCAAGCGCTCATGCGCGTGCTTGCCATCGACACCACCGGACTGGCCTGTTCCGTCGCCCTTGCCGACTTTTCGCAAGGCGGGGCGCAGGAGAGCGTGCTCGGCCACATCGTCGAGCCGATGCAGCGCGGCCACGCCGAAGCGCTGATGCCGATGATCGACCGGCTTTTCTCCGGGGCCGCCGCCGCGCCGGCAAGCCTCGACCGGGTTGCCGTCGTCGTCGGGCCGGGATCCTTCACCGGGCTGCGCGTCGGTGTCGCCGCGGCGCGCGGGCTGGCATTGGCGCTCTCCATTCCAGCTGTCGCCGTAACGGTGTTCGAGGCGATCCGCGAAGCCGCCGCGAGCGATGGCCCGCTGATGATCGCACTTGATGCGAAACGCGACGAAATCTACGCCCAGGCCTTCGACGCCGCAGGCGAACCGGTCTTTCCACCGTGCGCGGTAGCCGTTGCCGAGGCCGCCGGCTTCGTTCCGACGGGCGCCCGCATTGTCGGTTCGGCCGCCATGCTGCTTGGCGTCGATGTGGCGCCGCAGGTGCTGCCGCTCGATCCGCGCGCCGTGGCCCGCGTCGGTGCGCGCCGCGATCCCGCCGATGCGCCGCCGCGCCCGCTCTACCTGCGCAAGCCAGATGCCAAGCTGCAGCACCATGTCGCCATCGCCCGCGCCCGCTGAAACCGGATCGATCGCGATTGCCGCAACCCTACGGGCGGCGGAGATCGCCGCCCTGCATGCGCGTTCCGATGCGCCCGCGTGGTCGGTTGCCGCGTGGTCGGCGCAGCTCGCGCAGCCGGCGGTCGCCTGCCTTGTGCACGAAACCGCGAGCCGCATCGACGGCTTCATCGCCCTCGCGGTCGCGGCCGGCGAGGCCGAGGTCCTGATGATTGCGGTCGATCCGCCGCGCAGGCGGCGCGGCATCGCGGGCCGGCTCCTGTCGGCGGCGCTTCGCGCGGTGCGCGCGAAGGGCGCGCGGACCTGCTTTCTTGAGGTGGCGGACGACAACGCCCCGGCGCGCGCGCTCTATGCCGCGCACGGATTTCGCGAAATCGGCCGCCGCAAGGGCTACTATGCGCGCAGCGGTGATTCCGTCGATGCCCTGATGCTTGCTGCGAGCCTCAATGACATGATGCCTCCCCGGAACATGGAGCCCGATCTGTGATCGCGACGGCACGCGCCATCTTCACCCTTGCGGTCGTCGGCCTCGCGACCCCGCCGATGATGCTGCTCCAGGCTTTGCTGCTCGGCCTGCGGCTGCCCGGATCGCGATGGCTGCCGGTGATTTATCACCGCTTCGTTTGCCGGGTCATGGGCGTGCGCATCAAGGTCATCGGTACGCCCTCGCCGCAGCGACCCCTCCTTGTCGTCTCCAACCACATCTCCTGGCTGGACATATCGGTCATCTCGGCAACGGCGCCGGTGTCTTTCATTGCCAAGAGCGAGGTGGCGACATGGCACGTGATCGGCTGGCTGGCGCGCCTCCAGCGCAGCGTCTTTGTGACGCGCGAGCGGCGCACACAGACCGCCCGCACCGCCAACCACATCGCCGGCCGGCTCAGCGACGGCGATTGCATGGTTCTGTTCGCCGAGGGCACCACCGGTGATGGCAACCGGCTGCGGCCCTTCCGCTCGGCGCTTGTCGGTGCCGCCGAGGCGCTGGCCGCGCCGGACGAGGTGGTCATGTTGCAGCCGATGGCGATCGCCTATACCCGCATCAACGGGCTGCCGCTCGGCTATCAGCACCGCCCCCTGGTTGCCTGGTGCGGCGACCTCGACCTCGGGCCGCACCTGTGGGCCTTGCTCAAGGCCGGGCCGGTCGACGTCACCGTCGCCTACGGCGAACCCCATGTCATCGACCATGAGACCGGCCGCAAGCAGGCGACCGCCGAGGCCGAACGCGCCGTCACCGGCCTGTTCCTGACGGCCATGCACGCCCACCCGGCGCAGACGAGCCTGACGCCGGTCACGTCCGAAGACGAACAGGCGCCACAGACGTGATCGCCGGCGCGCGGAACGGTTCTTCTCAATCCGGCTGAAAACCGCTATGAGGCGCATTTCCGCAAGGACGCGCTCCGAAGCCCCCGATGAACGACACGCCGAAGACCTATTTCATCAAGACGTTCGGTTGCCAGATGAACGTCTATGATTCGCAGCGCATGCAGGACACGCTCGCCGCGCAGGGTTATGCGGCGGCTGACGGTCCCGACAATGCCGATCTGATCCTGCTCAACACCTGCCACATCCGCGAGAAGGCGGCCGAGAAGGTCTATTCCGAGGTCGGCCGGTTGCGAAAGCTGCAGGCAAGCCGGCGCGCGGCCGGCGCCGACATGCGGATCGCCGTTGCCGGCTGCGTCGCCCAGGCGGAAGGCGAGGAGATCATTTCCCGCGCCCCGGCCGTCGACCTCGTGCTCGGCCCCCAGAGCTATCACCGCCTTCCGTCGCTGCTGGCGCGCGTCGCCGCCGGCGAGAAGGTCGTCGAGACCGAGTTCCCCGTCGAGGACAAGTTCGCTGCCCTGCCGGCTGCCACCGACCGTCAGGTGCGCGCGCGCGGCGCCACCGCCTTCCTCACCGTGCAGGAAGGCTGCGACAAGTTCTGCACCTTCTGCGTGGTTCCCTACACCCGCGGCGCGGAGTTCTCGCGGCCGGCCGGCGAGATCGTCGCCGAGGCCCGCCGCCTCGCCGCCTCTGGCGTGCGCGAGATCACCCTGCTCGGCCAGAACGTCAACGCCTATCACGGCGAAGGCCCCGACGGACGGGAGTGGAACCTGGCGCGGCTGCTGCGCGAACTGGCCGGCATCGAGGGAGTCGCCCGCCTGCGCTACACCACCAGCCACCCCTGCGACATGGATGATGATCTCATCGCCGCGCATGGCGAGATGCCGGAACTGATGCCCTACCTGCACCTGCCCGTGCAGTCGGGGTCCGACAGGATCCTTGCCGTGATGAACCGCCGCCATACGCGCGATCTCTACCTCGACCTCGTGGCGCGCATCCGCGCGGCCTGCCCGCACATCGCGCTGTCGTCGGACTTCATCGTCGGCTTTCCCGGCGAGAGCGATGCCGACTTTGCGCAGACCATGGACCTGGTCGAGCAGGTCGGCTTCGCCCAGGCCTTCTCCTTCAAGTACAGCGCCCGGCCCGGCACGCCCGCCGCGACGATGCCCGACCAGGTGCCCGAACCGCTGCAGGCCGAACGCCTCGCCGCGCTGCAGGCGCTGCTGCGCCGCCAGCAGGCGGATTTCGGTGAAAGTCTCGTTGGCCGGCGCTTCGTGGTCCTGTTCGAGCGCGAAGGCCGCAAGCCCGGCCAGCTCGTCGGCCGCTCGCCCTACCTGCAGCCGGTCGTCGTCGATGCGCCCGCCGCCCTGATGGGAACGCTGGCCCGCGTCGAGGTGACGGCGGCGGGCCCCAACAGCCTGCTGGCCACCCTGCCGCCGGGCGCGACCGGCGATGCAATGGCGCGCGCCGCACAGCACCCCGCGCTGGCCGGATAGGGGCCTCTCATGGTGGAACGCACGCTGACGTTCGAGGACAACAGGCTGGCCAGCGCCCTCTTCGGCCAGTTCGACGAGCATCTCGCCCTGATCGAGCAGAAGCTCGGCGTCGAGGCGAGCGCGCGTGGCAACCACGTTTCGCTGAGTGGCGGAGCCGAAGCCCTCGCAAATGCCGCCGACGTGCTGGAATCCCTCTATGCCCGCCTGCGCAAGGGAGAGCAGGTGGCACTTGCCGATGTCGACGGCGCGATCCGCGTGGCGTCGCGCGCCGGCAATGACCAGAAGCCGCTCCCCGGCCTTGCCGGCCTGGCGCAGATCTCGACGCGCCGGCGCACCGTGACCGCGCGTTCGGCGAATCAGGACGCCTACATCCGCCAGCTTGAAACCTGCGATCTGGTGTTCGGCGTCGGCCCGGCGGGAACCGGCAAGACCTACCTCGCGGTCGCTCATGCCGCCGCCATGCTTGAGCGTGGCGCTGTTGACCGCGTGATCCTGTCGCGCCCGGCCGTCGAGGCCGGCGAGAGGCTCGGCTTCCTTCCCGGCGACATGAAGGAAAAGGTCGATCCCTACCTGCGCCCCCTCTACGACGCGCTCTACGACGTCATGGCGCCGGAGAAGGTCGAGCGCGGCATCGCCAGCAACGTCATCGAGATCGCGCCGCTCGCCTTCATGCGCGGGCGCACGCTCGCCCACGCAGCGGTGATCCTGGACGAGGCGCAGAATTGCTCGGCGATGCAGATGAAGATGTTCCTCACCCGCCTTGGTGAAGGCTCCAGGATGATCGTCACAGGCGATCCCAGCCAGATCGACCTGCCCGATGGCCAGAAGTCCGGCCTGCCGGAAGCACTCGCACTTCTCAAGGGCGTGGAAGGCGTCGGCGAGACCCGGTTCGGAGCACACGACGTCGTGCGCCACCCGCTCGTCCAGCGCATCGTCGATGCCTACGACAGGCGCGATGCGGAAAAGCGCGGCCGCTGACCATGCCCGCCGACATCTTGACCATCGAGGCCGTCGAAACGGGCGGCGACTGGACCGGCGTCCTGCAGGCCGGCGATATCGATGCCGTCGCCGCCGCCGTTCATGCGCAGACCGGTGCATGCGGAGAAGTATCTCTGGCGCTCGGCGACGATGCCTTCGTGCGGTCGCTCAACGCCCGGTTCCGCGGCAAGGACAAGGCGACAAACGTGCTGTCGTTTCCCGCCGGCGAACCGGGCTTTCTCGGCGACGTGGCGCTGGCGCGCGAAACGCTGGGGCGCGAGGCCGCCGAACAGGACAAGCAGGTGCACGCGCATGCGCTGCACTTGCTCGTTCATGGAATCTTGCACCTTTGCGGCTATGATCACGAGACCGATGAACAGGCGATCGCCATGGAGACGCTGGAACGGCGCATCCTTGCAGGACTGGGGATCGCAGACCCATATGGGGACGAACCGCATGCCCATGGGTAGGATCGACAGCGGAATTCGTGCGGCCGTGGCTGGCGCGATCCACGCTGCCAGCCGGATCGGCCGGGCCGCATTCAACAGCTCTGAGGGTGATGACAAGCACTGACAAGACCGGGGGATCGCCGGGCGTGGATGCCGCCGGTTCCGAGCCATCGCGGCAATCGTCCGCCAATCTTCCCGTCGTCTACTCTCCACGCCGCCGGCGCTTCATCGTCGACTGGCTGAAGGAGATTTTCGGACTCGGCGGCAGCGAGGATGTGCGCGCGTCCATCAGCGATGCCCTCGAGGCGGATGTCACCGGCCAGGATCACCTGTCGGCCGAAGAGCGGCTCATGCTGCGCAATGTCCTCGAGTTGCGCCATCTGCGCGCCGACGACGTCATGGTGCCGCGCGCGGATATCGTTTCGGTCGATCTGAACACGCGCCTGCGCGACGTGCTGCAGGAGTTCCAGAAGGCCGGGCATTCGCGTCTGCCGGTCGTGCGCGAATCCCTCGATGACCCGGTCGGCTTCGTTCACATCAAGGATTTGCTGGCCTTCATGACGAAGGCTGCGTCGATTCGCCGCAGGAGCAAGAAGGCCGACGCGCAATCCGCGCAGGATCTGGACCTCGGCAAGGTCGATCTCACCAAGACCCTCGCCCAGGCCAAGCTGACCCGCGATGTGCTCTATGTCCCGCCCTCGATGCCGGCCGGCGACCTGTTGGCCAAGATGCAGGCGACGCGCCTGCACATGGCCATCATCGTCGACGAATACGGCGGCACCGACGGCCTGGCGACGATCGAGGATCTCGTCGAGGAGATCGTCGGCGACATCGAGGACGAACACGACGAGACCACCGGCCCGATGGTGGCGCCGGCCGGCGAGGACGTGTTCATCGCCGATGCGCGCATGCCGATCGACGAGTTGCAGGCGGCGCTCGGCAACGGTCTCGAACTTTCCGAGGACGTGCTCGAGGATGTCGACACGCTCGGCGGGCTCGTCTTTTCGCATCTCGGCCGCGTGCCCGTGCGCGGCGAACTGGTGAACATTCCCGGCGGCTACGAGATCGAGGTTCTCGATGCCGATCCGCGCCGCATCAAGCGGGTCCGCATCCGCCGGCGCAATACGCCCTCTGGACGCCGGCCCCGCCATCAGGACAACGTAGCCGCCGAATAGGCGCGCACCGGCTTTTGCCGATACGCACTGCCGGCAGGGATGAGGAATGCAATGCTGCAGGCCGTTGCCCAGGGTGTGATGCTGCAATGGGGCTGGCGCCGCGCCGTGCTTGCGATTCTGGCCGGCGCGCTGTCGTCGCTGGCGATGCCTCCCTTCGGGCTGTTTCCCGTCCTGTTCCTGACCTTTCCGGTCTTCGTCTGGCTCATCGACGGGTCGGTCGCCAGCGGCCCGAACAAACGCCGGCAGGAACTGCTCTCTTCCGCCGCCGTCGGCTGGTGCTTCGGGTTCGGCTATTTCCTCGCCGGACTGTGGTGGGTCGGCGGCGCCTTTCTTGTCGACGCGAAGACCTTCGGCTGGCTGATGCCCTTCGCCGTCATGCTGATGCCCGCCGGACTTGCGCTCTTCCATGCCCTCGGCGCTGCGGCGGCGCGGGCGCTGTGGCGTCCCGGGCCGCTGCGCGTCTTCGCCTTCGCGGCAGGCCTAGCCGCAGCCGAGATCCTGCGCGGCTACGCGCTGACGGGGTTCCCATGGAATGCGTTCGGCTATGCTCTGGCGCAAACCACCGTCACCCTGCAGCTCGGCGCGCTGGTCGGCCTGCACGGGATGACGGCCATCGCGGCCTTCGTCTTCGCCGCCCCGGCCGCCTTCGGGCTTCAGGACGCGGCCAACGCCAGGGGCCGGTTGCTCGTTCCCGCGCTGGCCGTGCTGATCCTCGCGCTGGGTTCCGCCTATGGCGCCTACCGCCTGTCGATTCCCGAACCGCCGGCAACCGCGAAGCGCATCCGCGTCGTCCAGCCGAGCATCCCGCAGGAGCAGAAGTTCGATTCCGCCAAGGCCAGCGAAACCCTGTCGGCGCTGCTGACGCTGAGCGACGTCGCGACCTCGCCGCAGTCCAGCGGCTTCGCCGATTTCGATGCGGTGATCTGGCCGGAATCGGCGTTTCCGTTTTTCCTGCAAGACGAACCGGCAGCCGCGGCCGCGCTTGCCGCGCTCATTCCCGACGGCAAGGTGCTGATCTCCGGGCTTCAGCGCTACGAGACCGATGCCAGCCACCCGCGCGGCTATCGCGGCTACAATTCCATCGGCGTCATCGACACTAGTGCGAATCTCGTTGCCGCCTACGACAAGACCCACCTCGTGCCCTTCGGCGAATACCTGCCGTTGCAGGATCTGCTGGAGGCGATCGGTTTTCGCCAGCTTACCAACATGCCGGGCGGATTCGATGCCGGCAGTGCGCGCGCACCGCTTTCGGTGCCCGGGTTGCCGGCCTTCCTGCCGCTGATCTGCTACGAGGCGATCTTCCCCGGCGTCGCCGACCGCGCCCTGCCGCGCGCCGTCTGGCTGCTCAACGTCACCAACGACGCCTGGTACGGCGACACGCCGGGTCCGCGCCAGCACCTGCTGCAGGCGCGCCTGCGCGCGGTGGAGGAAGGCCTGCCGATGGTGCGCGCCGCCAACAACGGAATTTCCGCGGTCATCGATTCGCGCGGCCGTATCCTGGCCTCGCTTCCGCTCGATGAACGCAACGTCATCGACGCGGTGCTCCCCGGTGCCTTGCCACCCCCGCCGTTCACGCGCCTGGGCGTCATTCCCGCGCTTGTCCTGGTAATGCTCTTCTTCGCTGGCGCCCTTGTCTGGAGGCAGGCGGGGCGGTAGTACGCGGCGGGAATTTTACACGGCGCGGTTGATTGAAAAAGTTACCGAAAGGATAAGGATTTAACCGATTCGCCGGTGTATCATGAACAAGATGCGTAAATTTGTTTGGGCGATAGTGATGCAAGAAGGGAAGGCGCCGTGATGGTTGCCCTCCGGCAACGACGACGAGCCAAGGTGCACCGTCATCGCAGGTGTGAATAGATATGTCCGACAAGAAACCCCATCCCGTAGACGTCCATGTCGGCAGCCGCGTGCGCATGCGCCGGATGCTGGTCGAGATGAGTCAGGAAAAACTCGGCGAGCGTCTCGGGCTGACCTTCCAGCAGGTGCAGAAATACGAGAAGGGCTCGAACCGGATCGGCGCCAGCCGGCTGTTCGAGATCGCGCGCATTCTCGATGTGCCGGTCTCCTATTTCTACGAGGGGCTGGGTGCCTCGCATGCAGCCGGACACGGCATGGCGGAACCGCCGCAGGCGGGGTTCGATGCGTCCCTGCTGGCAAGCGCCGACGGCGTTACGCTCAATCGCGCCTTCTTCCGCATCAAGGATGCCAACCTGCGCCGCCGCATCATCGACATGGTCAAGGCCGCCGCCGAAGCCGGCGATTGATTCCGCTTCCTGTTGCGTCGGCCTGTCGCGTTTGCCGGATGCCCCGGCGTCGCGGCGCTCTCCCATCCTTGACTGTCACGTGACACGCTGTCAAAACGCGCCGGATTCCCGCGCGCGGGACAGGAACTCGACCGCCGGACGTTCGTATCCGGCCCGACAGGCGGGAGACGCTCGTGAGACGTTCTGACTTCACCTTTACCAGCGAATCGGTCTCCGAGGGCCACCCCGACAAGGTCTGCGACCGCATCTCCGACGAGGTCGTCGACCTGTTCTATCGCGAGGCCGAAGCCAATGGCATGCCCGCGTCCGATGTCCGTGTCGCGTGCGAGACGCTCTCGACAACGAACCGTGTGGTGATTGCCGGCGAGGTGCGCGGGCCCGATGGCCTGTGCCACCGCCTCGCCGACGACAAGGTGACCGTCAACGCGGAAAAGATCGCAAAGGTGGCGCGCGATGCCATCCAGTCGATCGGCTACGACCAGGCCGGCTTTAGCTGGCGCGACTGTAACATCGAGGTGCTTCTGCACGGCCAGTCCGCGGATATCGCGCAAGGGGTCGACGAGAAGGACAACAAGGATGTCGGTGCCGGCGACCAGGGCATCATGTTCGGCTATGCCTGCCGCGAGACGCCCGAGTTGATGCCCGCGCCGATCTACTACGCCCATCGCATCCTCGCTGAGATGGCCGAGGCGCGCCACTCCGGCAGGGCGCCGGCGCTCGGCCCCGACGCCAAGAGCCAGGTGTCCGTCGCCTACGAGAACGGCAAGCCCGTGCGCGCCACCCAGATCGTGGTCTCGACCCAGCATCTCGACGACAAGCTGAGCTCCGCCGACATCCGCACCATCGTCGAACCCTACGTGATCTCGGCGCTTCCCGCCGGATGGGTCAACGAGGACACCGTCTGGCACGTCAATCCGACCGGCGCCTTCGTCATCGGCGGTCCTGACGGCGATGCCGGCCTGACCGGCCGCAAGATCATCGTCGACACCTACGGCGGTGCCGCGCCGCACGGCGGCGGCGCATTTTCCGGCAAGGACCCGACCAAGGTCGACCGCTCGGCCGCCTATGCTGCCCGCCACCTCGCCAAGAACATCGTTGCAGCCGAACTCGCGGAGCGCTGCACCATCCAGCTCTCCTATGCCATCGGCGTTGCCGAGCCGCTGTCGATCTACGTCGACACCGAGGGTACCGGCGTCATCAGCGACGAGAAGCTGGAAGCCGCGATCCGCAAGGCGGTGGCGCTGACGCCGCGCAGCATCCGCGAGCGGCTCAGGCTCAACCGGCCGATCTACGCGCGCACCTCGGCCTACGGGCATTTCGGTCGCCTTCCCGAGCCCGATGGCGGGTTCTCGTGGGAAGCCCTCGACCTCGTCGACGAACTGCGCGCCGCCCTGCGCTGACGCCATCCACGTGACGTCGTCCAGCGGACCTGCAGCGCCCGGCGACAGGGCCAAGCGGCTCTTCGGGCGCCGCAAGGGACACCCCTTGCGCGAGCGCCAGAGCGATCTGTTCGAATCCCTGCTGCCGCGCCTGGCCATCGACCTTGCGCGGCCCGCCCCGTGCGCGCTCGCCGACCTCTTCCCCCATGCCCCCGCGACGCTCGTGCTGGAGATCGGTTTCGGCGGTGGCGAGCATCTTGCCGCCGGCGCGCAGGCCAACCCCGGCTGGGGTTTCATCGGCGCCGAGGCCTACCTGAACGGCATGGCCAAGATGCTGGTCGAGATAGACGACCGCGAACTGCGCAATGTCCGCCTGTATTGCGGCGACGCCCATGACCTCCTCGACTGGCTGCCTGCGCAGGGCCTCGATCGCGTCGACCTCCTCTACCTCGATCCCTGGCCCAAGCGCCGCCACTGGAAACGCCGCTTCGTGTCGCAGCAATCGCTCGATGCACTTGCGCGCGTGCTCAAGCCCGGCGCCCAGCTGCGGTTTGCGTCCGACTGGTCGGACTATGTGACGTGGACGCTGATGCAGATGCGCCCGCGCCGCGACTTCCGCTGGCTTGTGTGCACCGCGGATGACTGGCGCCAGCCGTGGCCAGGCTGGCCCGGCACGCGCTACGAGGCGAAGGCCCTGCGCGAGGGGCGCACCCCGACCTACCTCACCTTCGAGCGCGTCTGAACCCGGCCTCAGTCCGGCTTGTGGGCGCTGTAGACGGCGAAGATGCCGGACCGGAACGCCGTCGCCACCTGCTTGAAACCGGCCTCGGCGAGCCAGGCCAGTTGCGCGCGTTCACTGGCGCATCGATCGTGCGTCATGCGTATCCGCGCTCCGGCGAGTTCCGCTTCGCTGCCGCCGGCAGCACGCACCGCGTCTTCCCACACGCTGAGCGCATCTGCCATGGTCGCCGGCGGCTCCGGCGCGACCTGCTCGGCGTTGACGAAGATGCCGCCCGGCTTCAGTGCGCCGTGAATCGCGCGGAACAGCGCCTGCTTGGCCTCGTCCGCAAGGTGATGGATGGAGAGCGCCGAGACGAAGGCGTCCTGCTGCTGCGGCAATCGAATCGCGGAATAGTCGGCCGTGACGCAGGTGAAGTCCTTCGTCACCGGCCGTAGGCGCTTCTCCGCTTCCGCCAGCATGTCGCCGGCAAGGTCGATCAGCGTCAGCCGCGCGCCGGGGAGGCGTTGCGCAACGAAGGCGGCCAGCAGGCCGGTGCCCGCGCCCAGGTCCGTGATCGCCGGCGCCGCGCGGCCTTCCAGCGCCGCGGCGGTGAGCGAAACGGCGGTGCCGTAGAAGGCTTCGAAGCAGGGCACCAGGCGCGGTCGCGCCGCGTCGTAGTCGCGTGCAATCGCGGCGAATGCCGCTCCGATGTCGCCGCTCCGTCCCATGGCATTGATCCTTCCTGCTGCAAGTCGTCTTGCGAACTGCGACAAAAGGACTATATTGCGCCCATTCCAATCTCAATCAGGTCGCTGATGAGGTGGGTCCGGTTCCCGGGCCCGCGCCAAAGGTCGTTTCGACCGCTTCGACCGGGCGGGATTGGCGGCAGTTTACAAGGAACTCCGCAACGCCATGACGGGCGCCAACGACAACGAAGCTGCAGGCAACGATAATGCACACCCTGCCGGCGGGGCCGATGCTCTGGCCGAGCCGCGTCTTGTGCGCGAGGCGGGCCTTGATGCGCGCATTGCCGCGATCGTCGAGCCGGTCCTCGCCGACATCGGCTACCGGCTCGTGCGCGTGCGCCTGTCGGGGCGCGACGGGCTGACGCTGCAGATCATGGCCGAGCGCGGCGACGGCGAGATGACCGTCGAGGATTGCGAGACCGTCAGCAACGCCGTCTCGCCGGTGCTCGACGTCGAGGATCCCATCGACAAGGCCTACAACCTGGAGATCTCGTCTCCCGGCATCGACCGCCCGCTGGTCAGGCGCAGCGATTTCGAGCGCTGGGCGGGTCACCTGGCGAAGGTGGAACTGAATTTCGGCATCGATGGCCGCCGCCGTTTCCGCGGTCGGATCGCCAGTGTGCACGACGACGTGTTCGATATGGAGATCGAGACGGAAGACGGCCCTGCCAAGGTCGCGCTGCCGTTCGACGACATCGCCGACGCGCGCCTGATACTGACCGACGCGCTCATCGATGCCGCGCTCGGACGCACCGGTGCCGGCGCCGGTCCGCGCGGCGGCAAGGCGCGCCATCATTGACGTTTTCAATCGGCCGCAGCGAGCGGCCCCGTGAGAGGAGAAGGCAGATGACCACAGCGCAGTTCGACGGAGCGGGCAAATGAACGCTGCGGTGAGCGCCAACAGGCTTGAACTCCTGCAGATCGCCGATGCGGTCGCGCGCGAGAAGTCGATCGATCGCCAGATCGTCATCGAGGCGATGGAAGACGCGATCCAGAAGGCGGCGCGCTCGCGCTACGGCAACGAGACCGAGATGCGCGCCGAGATCGACGGGCGCACCGGCGAGATCCGCCTGTCCCGCCTGCTGACCGTCGTCGACGAGGTCGAGAACCCTGCCATAGAGATCCTGCTCAAGGACGCGCATGCGCGCAACCCGGCGGCCCGCGTCGGCGACTTCATCGCCGATCCCCTGCCGCCGCTCGATTTCGGCCGCATCGCCGCGCAGAGCGCCAAGCAGGTGATCGTGCAGAAGGTTCGCGAGGCCGAGCGCGACCGCCAGTACGATGAGTACAAGGATCGCGTCGGCGAGGTCATCAACGGCCTGGTCAAGCGCGTCGAATACGGCAACGTGATCGTCGACCTGGGCCGCGGCGAGGGCATCATCCGCCGCGACGAGATGATCCCGCGCGAGGCCTATCGGCCCGGCGACCGCATCCGCGCCTTCATCTACGACGTGCGCCGCGAGCCGCGCGGGCCGCAGATCTTCCTGTCGCGTACGCACCCGCAGTTCATGGCCAGGCTGTTTGCCCAGGAAGTGCCGGAGATCTACGACGGCATCATCGAGATCCGCTCGGTGGCGCGCGATGCCGGCAGCCGCGCCAAGATCGCGGTCTTGTCCAACGACAGCTCGATCGACCCGGTCGGCGCCTGCGTCGGCATGCGCGGCAGCCGCGTCCAGGCCGTGGTCCAGGAGCTGCAGGGCGAGAAGATCGACATCATTCCCTGGTCGCCCGACGCGGCCAGCTTCATCGTCAACGCGCTTGCTCCGGCCGAAGTCACCAAGGTCGTGCTCGACGAGGACGCCGAGCGCATCGAGGTCGTCGTTCCCGACGAACAGTTGAGCCTTGCCATCGGGCGGCGCGGCCAGAACGTCCGCCTGGCCTCGCAGCTCACCGGCTGGGATATCGACATCCTGACCGAGGAAGAGGAATCGCAGCGCCGGCAGGCTGAGTTCGTCGAGCGCACCGACCTGTTCGTCGAGGCGATCGACGTCGACGAGATGGTCGCCCAGCTGCTGGTGTCCGAGGGCTTCACCAGCGTCGAGGAACTCGCCTACGTGGACATCGACGAGATTTCCTCCATCGAGGGTTTCGACGAGGATACCGCGGTCGAGATCCAGACCCGCGCCAACGAGTACCTGGAGCGCATCGAGGGCGAGCGCGACGCGCGCCGCCGCGAACTGGGCGTCGAGGATGCGTTGCGCGAGATCGAGGGCGTCGATACCGCGATGATGGTGGTGTTCGGCGAGGACGGCATCAAGACGGTCGAGGACCTCGCCGGTTGCGCCACCGACGACCTCGTCGGCTGGAGCGAGCGCTCCGAGGGCGAGATCGTCCGCCACGACGGCATCCTCAAGGGCTTCGATCTCAGCCGCGAGGAGGCCGAACGCATGATCATGGCTGCCCGTCTCGCGGCCGGCTGGATCGAGCCGGAGCCCGAACCGGCCGAGGCCGGCGAGGAGGCTGGCGATGACGAGACTTCCGACGCCGCCGGCGCCTGAGGCCGGCGACGACGATCTGCGCGATGACGGCCCGCGTTCGGGCCGGCGCCGCGACCCGCAGCGCACGTGCGTGGTTTCGCGCAAGCCGGCTGCGGAAACGGAATTGATCCGCTTCGTGCTCGACCCGGAAGGGCGGGTCGTCGCGGATCTCAAGCGCCGTCTGCCGGGCCGGGGTGTCTGGGTGACGGCGCGTGCGGACACGCTCGGCGAGGCCGTCCGCAGGAAGGCCTTTGCCCGCGGCTTCCGGCGCCAGGTCAGCGTGCCGGAAACGCTGGTGGCCGATGTCGAGGGCGCGCTGCGCGCCGCGGCCCTCGGCATGCTAGGCCTGGCGCGCAAGGCCGGTGATCTGGTCACCGGCTTCGCCAAGGTGGAGGCGGCGCTGCGCTCCGGCGAGGCGGCCTGCGTCCTGCACGCGAGCGAGGCGGCGCAGGACGGCGTGGAGAAACTGGCGGCGGCGGCACGCGCCGGCGCCGCGAGGCTGGAAACGGGATTGCCGCCGGTATGGCGCCTGTTTTCCGGCGATGAGTTGGGCTTGGCGCTCGGCGGCACGAATGTGGTACATGCTGCCGCGAGAAAGGGTCGCCAGGGAGGCGCGGCATGTACGGCCGTGGCGCGCCTGGCGCGTTTTGTGGATGACGGCGCCGCCTGATCGCGGCGCGGCGAACGGATTTCGGATGTGGCGTGGCCACGACCATGGTAACCGCGGCGACCTTGCCGCAAGGGACAGTTGATTGATGAGCAGCGACGACAACAGCGGCGACAAGACGATTTCGGTGACCCCGCGCAAGACGCTCAGCCTGCGCCGCACGGTGGAATCGGGAACCGTTCGCCAGAACTTCTCGCACGGGCGCACCAAGGCGGTCGTGGTCGAGAAGAAGCGCCGCCGGCCGGTCGGCCCCGGTGGCGAGCCGGAAGCTGCCAAGCCTGCTACCGCGCCCGCCGCCGCCCCGGAACCCGTCAAGGAGGCGCCTGCCAGGCAGCCGGAGCCCGCCGCCGCGCCGACGCGCTCGGGCGTCGTGCTGCGCACGCTGACGGCGGACGAGAAGGATGCCCGCGCCCAGGCGCTTGCCGATGCCCGCGTCCGCGAAGAGCAGGAACGCATCCGCGCCGAGGAGGAAGCCCGTCAGCGCGCGATCGAGGAAGAGCAGCTGAAGAAGCAGCGCGCCGAGGAAGAAGCCCGCCGTGCGGAGGATGAAGCTCGCCGAGCCGAGGAAGAGCGCGTCCGCGAGCAGACCGCCGAGGAAACAAGGCGCCAGGAGCCGGAAAAGCCCGCGCCGGAGAAGGCCGCCGCGGCACCCGCCGCTGCGCCGCGCAAGCCCTCGGCCGATGAGGAAGAAGCCGCGAACAAGCGCCGCCGCCCCGCCGACATCCGCCCGCCGGTGCGCCGCGGCGAGAGCGAGCGCCGCCGCGGCCGCCTGACAATTTCCAATGCGCTGAACGAGAACGAGCGCGCCCGCTCGCTGGCCGCCATCAAGCGCCGCCGCGAGAAGGCCAAGCACCAGGGCCAGAACGAACCCGGCCAGAAGATTTCGCGCGAGGTGGTGATCCCCGAGACCATCACCATCCAGGAACTGGCCAACCGTATGGCCGAGCGTGCCGTCGACGTCATCCGCCTGCTCATGCAGCAGGGTCAGATGCTGAAGATCAACGACGTCATCGACACCGACACCGCCCAGCTGATCGCCGAGGAAATGGGCCACACGGTCAAGCGCGTCTCCGAAGCCGACGTCGAGGAGGGCCTGGTCGCCGAGGACGATCCCGAGGAGAGCAAGAAGCCGCGCGCCCCGGTCGTCACGGTCATGGGCCACGTCGACCACGGCAAGACCTCGCTGCTCGACGCCCTGCGCAAGGCCGACGTCGTGGCCGGCGAGGCTGGCGGCATCACCCAGCATATCGGCGCCTACCAGGTGACGACGGGCGGAGGTCAGACGGTGACCTTCATCGATACCCCCGGCCACGAGGCGTTCACCGCCATGCGCGCCCGCGGCGCCAGGGTGACCGACATCGTCGTTCTGGTCGTGGCCGCCGACGACGGCGTCATGCCGCAGACGGTGGAAGCCATCAACCACGCCCGCGCCGCCCACGTCCCGCTGATCGTCGCGATCAACAAAATGGACAAGCCCGACGCCAACCCCGACCGTGTCCGCAACGAACTGCTGCAGCACGAGGTGGTCGTCGAAAGCCACGGTGGCGACACGCTCGAGGTCCAGGTTTCCGCGCTCAAGGGAACCAACCTCGACAAGCTCGTCGAGGCGATCCTGCTGCAGGCCGAGGTGCTCGACCTGAAGGCTAACCCGGACCGCCCCGCCGAAGGTGTCATCGTCGAGGCGCAGCTCGACCGCGGCCGCGGCCCGGTCGCCACCGTCCTGGTCCAGCGCGGCACGCTGCATGTCGGCGACGTGCTGGTGGCTGGCAGCGAGTGGGGCAAGGTGCGCGCCCTGGTCAACGAACACGGCGCCAACGTCGACGAAGCCGGGCCTTCGATGCCCGTCGAGGTGCTTGGCCTCAACGCCACCCCGTCCGCCGGCGAGGGCTTTGTCGTGGTGGAGAACGAGGCGCGCGCCCGCGAGGTCTCCGACTACCGCCAGCGCCTGAAGCGCGACAAGCAGCAGGTGCGCGGCGGCATGCGTGCCTCGCTCGCCGACATGATGAACCAGCTCAAGACGGCGGAGCGCAAGGAAGTCCCGCTGCTGGTCAAGGGCGACGTGCAGGGCTCGGTGGAAGCGATCGCCGGCGCGCTGGACAAGCTCGGTACCGACGAGGTCTCCGCGCGCATCCTGCTGTCGGGTGTCGGTGGCATCACCGAATCCGACATCACGCTCGCTGCCGCCTCCGGTGCCGTGGCCATCGGCTTCAACGTTCGTGCCAACAAGCAGGCGCGCGACCTGGCCGAGCGCGAGGGCGTCGAGATCCGCTACTACAACATCATCTACGACCTGGTGGACGACGTTAAGGCGGCGATGTCCGGCCTGCTGTCGCCGGAGATGCGCGAGACGATGCTTGGCAATGCCGAGATCCTCGAGGTGTTCAACATCTCCAAGGTCGGCAAGGTGGCCGGCTGCCGCGTCACCGACGGTCGCGTCGAGCGTGGTGCCGGCGTTCGCCTGCTGCGCGACAACGTCGTCGTGCACGAGGGCAAGCTGTCGACGCTGAAGCGCTTCAAGGACGAGGTCCAGCGCGTCGAGGTCGGCCAAGAATGCGGCATGGCCTTCGAGAACTACCAGGACATGCGTCCCGGCGACGTCATCGAGTGCTACCGCGTCGAGCAGATCCAGCGCACGCTGTAGCCGTTCGAACAGGTCTTGATGCAAATGCGGCGCGCGGGTTTCCGCGCGCTGCAGCCCGGACACGCTAGCGTGAACCCGTTGCGGAGACGATGCATGAACGCCGCGCCCAGATCCTCCCGCCAGGGCCAGCGCCAGTTGCGTGTCGGTGAACTGCTGCGCCACGCGCTGTCGGAAATCCTGCAGCGCGGAGAGGTCACCGATCCCGTGCTGGAAACCCACGTCGTCACCGTCTCCGAGGTGCGCGTCAGCCCGGACCTGCGCCAGGCGACGGCCTATGTGATGCCGCTGGGCGGCCGCGACGAGCCGCAGGTGCTCGTCGCGCTCGACCGCCATCGCAAGTACATCCGCGGCCTGCTCGGCCATCGCATCGATCTCAAGCGCGTCCCCGACCTGCATTTCCGGCGCGACGAGAGTTTCGACGTCGGCGCGCACATGGATGCGCTGCTCGATTCGCCACTGGTTCGCCGCGACACCTCCGGCGATCCCGAAGCCGGCGACTGAGCCCCGGCGGCGAGCGCGCGAGACGACCGGAATTGCCATGGGCCGCAGGCACCGCAAATCGACCGTTCACGGCTGGTTGGTCCTCGACAAGCCGCTGGGCATGTCCTCCAACCAGGCCTTGTCGCGGCTGAAGCGCATTTTCGACTGCCCCAAGGCCGGGCACGCCGGCACGCTCGATCCGCTGGCATCCGGACTGCTGCCCGTCGCCCTTGGCGAGGCGACCAAGACGGTTCCCTTCATCGTCGATGCCGCCAAGATCTACCGCTTCGACGCGGTCTGGGGCGCACGCACGGCGACCGACGACCTCGAGGGCGAAATCGTTGCCGAAAGCGCCAGCCGCCCGACCGCGGAAGAGATCGACCGGCTGTTGCCGCGCTTCGTCGGACGAATTGCGCAGGTTCCGCCCGCCTATTCGGCGATCAAGGTCGCCGGCGAGCGCGCCTATGCGCGCGCGCGCAGCGGCGAGGCGGTCGAGATGGCCGAGCGCGAGGTGGACATCCATCGCCTCGAAAGGCTGGGGACGGCCACCGCTGACGAGCGGCTGGAGCGCACGACGCTCGAATGCGATTGCGGCAAGGGCACCTACATCCGCGCCATTGCCCGCGACCTCGGCGCGGCGCTTGGCTGCCAGGGCCATGTCGGGGCCTTGCGGCGGCTGCGCGTCGGCCCCTTCATGGAAGCGGACATGGTCACCTTCGAGATCATCGAGGCCGCCGCTGAGCATGGCGCCGACGGTCTCACGCGCCTGCTGAGGCCGCTCGAGGTGGCCCTGACAGGCATGACTAAGATAACATTGCGCGCTGACGACGCGGCGACGCTGGCGCGCGGCCAGCCGGCTCTGCTGCGTGGCCGCGACGCCCCGCTCGTGCATGGACCCGTCTGCGTGATGTGCGAAGGCCGCGCGGTCGCCATCGGCGAGGGCGACGGCGGACGCATCCACCCCCGCCGCATCTTCCAGTACTGAGCCGATCGCCCCGCGGGCGCGCTGAGCCTTTTACGCTGGCCAAACGGGAAAAAATCCGTCATAAGAGCGCCCGTGTTCGCAGGTGCAGTATGACCGGCGGACACGCGACCGTGCTGGACGACATCCCGGCACGTGCCGCAGCAGCGGCCCGCGACATCCTCCCGACCAAGGGTTCAATCGCAGGTTTGTGTTTGTCCGCCGTGCGGTGGATGAGGGCCGGTAACACCGTTTGTGAAAGGAAGAAGCGATGTCGATTACGCCCGAGCGCAAGGCAGCGCTCATCAGTGAGTATTCCAAGAAGTCCGGCGACACCGGCTCTCCCGAAGTGCAGGTTGCCATCCTGTCGGAGCGGATTGCCAATCTCACCGAGCACTTCAAGTCCCACAAAAAGGACAACCATTCGCGCCGCGGCCTTCTGAAGATGGTCTCGCAGCGCCGCCAGCTTCTCGACTACGTCAAGCGCAAGGACGAGGAGCGTTACAAGGACCTGATCGGTCGTCTCGGCCTGCGCCGCTAGGCGCAGGCTTCCGGGCGCGATGCAAGCGCCCGGCAACCTCGACCGATCGCATCGAACCGGCGCGGCAGCATTCCGGCGGATCGCCGTCGCGCCACATACCCCCAACGCGCAGAGAGGCCATGGGGGGATCGCCGGCTGCTTCGTTTGCGGAGCAGCCCGCCGTCTTGCCCATGGCTCCCTGTGCCGGCCAGCGTGTTTCAGCGCCTGTAGCTGGCGCCGTGCTGGCCCATGTCCATGGAGCGAGAGACAAGCAATGTTTGATATCCAGCGCGTCGAGATCGAGTGGGGCGGACGCCCGCTCGTTCTGGAGACCGGCAAGGTCGCCCGCCAGGCCGATGGCGCCGTCATGGCGACCTATGGCGAAACCACGGTGCTTGCCACCGTGGTCTCCGAGAAGCAGCCCAAGGCGGGCTTCGACTTCTTCCCCCTGACGGTCAACTACCAGGAAAAGTATTTCGCGGCCGGCCGCATTCCCGGCGGCTACTTCAAGCGCGAGGGCCGTCCCACCGAGAAGGAGACGCTCACCTCGCGTCTCATCGACCGTCCGATCCGCCCGCTGTTCGCGGAAGGCTACAAGTGCGACACCCAGGTCATCGTCACCGTCCTTTCGCATGACATGGAGAACGATCCCGACATCGTCGGCATGGTCGCCGCGTCTGCCGCGCTGACGCTCTCTGGCGTTCCCTTCATGGGCCCGATCGCCGCTGCCCGCGTCGGCCTCATCAACGGTGCCTTCGTGCTCAACCCGCAGCTCGACGAGATGCCCGAGACCAGCCTCGACCTCGTCGTCGCCGGCACGGCGGATGCCGTGCTGATGGTCGAATCGGAAGCCAAGGAGCTCTCCGAGGATGACATGCTCGGCGCCGTGATGTTCGGCCACAAGGGCTTCCAGCCGGTGATCGAAGCGATTATCGCGTTGGCCGAGAAGGCCGCCAAGGAGCCGCGCGAGCACGTCGTTCCCGATTATTCCGAGATCGCCGCGAAGGCCGCCGAGATCGCCGAGGCCGACCTGCGCGCCGCCTACAAGATCAGCGAGAAGACCGAGCGTCGCAACGCCATCGACGCCGCCAAGAAGAAGGTGCTCGAGCACTTCATGCCCGAGGGCAAGGAAGCCGAGGGCGGCCCGACCAAGGTCCAGCTCGGCGACGTGCTGAAGAAGCTCGAGGCGAAGATCGTCCGCTGGGGCATCCTCGACGACGGCGTGCGCATCGACGGCCGCAAGGTCGACCAGGTCCGCCCGATCGTCTCGGAAGTCGGCATCCTGCCGCGCACCCACGGTTCGGCGCTGTTCACCCGCGGCGAGACCCAGGCCATCGTGGTGGCCACGCTCGGCACCTCCGATGACGAGCAGTTCATCGACGCGTTGTCGGGCACCTACAAGGAAAGCTTCCTGCTGCACTACAACTTCCCGCCCTACTCGGTGGGCGAGACTGGCCGCATGGGTGGTGCTGGCCGCCGCGAGATCGGCCACGGCAAGCTCGCGTGGCGCGCCGTCCATCCGCTGCTGCCGGCCAAGGACGAGTTCCCCTACACCCTGCGCGTCGTCTCCGAGATCACCGAGTCCAACGGCTCGTCCTCGATGGCGACCGTGTGCGGGACCTCGCTGGCGCTGATGGATGCCGGCGTGCCGCTGAAGCGTCCGGTTTCCGGTATCGCCATGGGTTTGATCCTGGAAGGCGACAAGTTCGCCGTGCTGTCCGACATCCTCGGCGACGAGGATCACCTCGGCGACATGGACTTCAAGGTCGCCGGCTCCGACCAGGGCATCACCTCGCTGCAGATGGACATCAAGATCGCCGGCATCACCGAGGAGATCATGAAGCAGGCGCTGGCCCAGGCGAAGGGCGGGCGCATGCACATCCTCGGCGAAATGGCCAAGGCGCTCAGCGAATCGCGCGCCGAGCTCGGCGAATACGCCCCGCGCATCGAGACCATGAAGATCCCGGTCGACAAGATCCGCGAAGTGATCGGCTCCGGCGGCAAGGTGATCCGCGAGATCGTCGAGAAGACCGGCGCCAAGGTCAACATCGAGGACGACGGCACGATCAACATCGCTTCTGCCGATGCCGCAACCATCAAGGCGGCGCGCGACTGGATCCACTCCATCGTCGCCGAGCCGGAAGTTGGCCAGATCTACAAGGGCAAGGTCGTCAAGATCATGGACTTCGGCGCCTTCGTGAACTTCTTCGGCGCCAAGGACGGCCTCGTGCACATCTCGCAGCTGACCAGCGAGAAGCGCCCCGAGACGGTTGGCGAAGTGGTCAAGGAAGGCCAGGAAGTCTACGTCAAGCTGCTTGAGGTCGACCAGCGCGGCAAGGTTCGCCTGTCGATGAAGGTCGTCGACCAGCAGACCGGCGAAGAGATCAAGAAGGAAGACTGAGCATGTCCCAGGAAAAGTTGCAGACTTTTCCGTCCGGGACATGCGGCTGAGAAAAGCTGTCCCAGGAAAAGTTGCAGACTTTTCGGATCAGGATATGCGGCATCGATAGATCAAAGCCAAAAAGGGGCGGCCTCGCGGCCGCCCCTTCTGCGTTCCGGTGTGCCCGGAGCGAAAACGCGTTAGCCCGCGATTGCCAGGTCCGTCGCAGCCGACTTGCCGGTCTTGGGATCCTCGCGGATTTCGAAGGTCACGACCTGACCCTCGTCGAGGCCGTTGAGGCCCGAACGCTGCACTGCGCTGATGTGAACGAAAACGTCCTTGCCGCCATTCTCGGGCTGGATGAAACCATAGCCCTTCTGGGTGTTGAACCACTTCACGGTTCCGGTAGCCATAGTCGGGTAGTCCTTCTCAAGATTGGTACGTCTGTGCGCCCCGGGCCTTGGGCCAAGAGCGCGGGTCTCATCGAGCATTGGGGTAGGTTTCGTCGGCAGTCTGCGCGTTCTTGAATCGCGCGCGGTAAGGCACGTCGTCCGGCCAATCGTCGATCGGCACGATATGCGCAAAAAAACGTGTCGCTGACAAGACGCATTGGAAAGCGGCGCTGGGCGGCGTCTTCAGTGCGCCCCGTCCCAGTTGTTCGCGGCGCGCGCATCGACGGCCAGTGGAACGGTGAGTTGGATCGCCGGCAACGCCGCCTTTTCCATCACCTCGCGCACGATCGGAAGCGTTGCATTGACCTCTGCGTCCGGCACCTCGAAGATCAGTTCGTCGTGCACCTGCAGCAGCATGCGCGCGTTGAGCTTCGCATCTGCCAGCGCGTCTTCCATGCGCACCATGGCGCGGCGGATGATGTCGGCTGCGGACCCCTGGATCGGCGCGTTGATCGCCGCGCGCTCCAGGAAGGCGCGTTCCGAGGGGTGGCCCTTGGTGACGTTGGGATAGTGGCACTTGCGCCCGAAGATCGTGGTGACGAAGCCGTGTTCGCGCACAAAGGCCTTTGTTGAATCCATGTAGTCGCGGATGCCGGGGAAGCGCTCGAAATAGGCCTTGATGTAGCTCGCCGCCTCTTCGCGCGGGATCGACAGCTGGTTGGCAAGCCCGAACGCCGAGATGCCGTAGATGATGCCGAAGTTGATCGCCTTGGCGCGCCGGCGCACCATCGGGTCCATCCTCTCGATCGGCACGTTGAACATCTCCGACGCCGTCATCGCGTGGATGTCCAACCCTTCCGCGAAAGCCTGCTTCAGTTGCGGAATGTCGGCGATGTGGGCAAGCACGCGCAACTCGATCTGGCTGTAGTCGGCCGACACCAGCTTGAACCCCTTGCCGGCGACGAACGCCTTGCGGATGCGCCGGCCTTCCTCGGTGCGCACCGGGATGTTCTGCAGGTTGGGGTCCGACGACGACAGCCGCCCCGTCGTGGTCGCCGCCATCGAGTACGAGGTGTGCACGCGCCCCGTCTGCGGGTTGACATAGCCCGGCAGCGCGTCGGTATAGGTGCTCTTCAGCTTCTGCAGGCTGCGCCAGTCGAGGATCCGTCGTGGCAACTCGTGACCTTCGGCGGCAAGGTCTTCAAGCACGCTTGCCCCCGTTGTCCAGGCGCCCGTCTTGGTCTTCTTGGCGCCGGGCAGCCCCAGCTTGCCGAACAGGATTTCCGACAGCTGCTTGGGCGAGCCGATGGTGAAGCGTTCGCCGGCGAGCGCGTAGATGTCCTCCTCGATCGCCGCCATTTTCTGCGCGAACTCCGCCGACAGCCGCGCCAGCATTGCCCGGTCGATGTCGATGCCCCGCGCCTCCATGCGCACCAGCACCGGCATCAGCGCCCGCTCCAGCGTCTCGTAGACGGTTGCCATGCGCTCGGCGGCAAGGCGCGGTTTCAGCACCTGCCACAGCCTGAGCGTGACGTCGGCGTCCTCCGCCGCATAGGCCGTCGCCTTGTCGATTGCCACCTGGTCGAAGGTTATTTTGTTGCGGCCGGAACCGGCGACCTCGGAAAAGGCGATCGGCTTGTGATCCAGCCAGTGCTCAGACAGGGCATCCATGCCATGCCCGCCGCGCCCGGCATCGAGCACGTAGGACAGCAGCATGGTGTCGTCGAACGGGGTGATCTCGACGCCGTGCTGTTTGAGTACCAGCGCATCATACTTGAGGTTCTGGCCGATCTTCAGGACGGATTTTGCTTCCAGCAGCGGCTTCAGCGCCGAAATCGCCGCTTTCAGGTCGATCTGCTTCAACGTTTCGCCACCGAAATCAAGACCGTCACTGGCGCGATGCCCCAGCGGCACGTAGCACGCCGTGCCGGGCGCCAGCGCCAGCGAGACGCCGACGAGGCTGGCCTGCATGGCGTCGAGCGAATCGGTTTCCGTGTCGATGGCGACATAGCCCTGCTCGAAGGCAGCGTCGATCCAGCGTTGAAGCGCGTCGAGGTCGCTGACGGTTTCATAGCCGTCCGTGGCGAGGGCCGCCGCACGCACCGCCATCGCCCGGGCCTCGGCAAGGTGCTGCGGCGTCACCGCGTTTGCCAGGCTCGTTGCGACTGCATCGCCGGGCGCATCGCCGGATGCCCGGCCTGCTGCCCTCGCCGCCGGCGCATGATCTGCACCTGATCCGATTGCGTCCGCCTCGTCGGCGGGCTCCCAATGCTTGATGGTGACCGATCCGGCCTCGATCGCGCTGGCGTCGGCTTCCATCGCCTCGGCGACGCGCCGCGTGATCGTCGTGAACTCCATCACCTTCAGGAAGGCGATCAGCCGCGCCGCGTCGGGATCGCGCAAGCCGAAGTCCGTCACCGGCACCTCGACCGGTACATCGGTTTTCAGCTGCGCCAGCCGCCGCGAGACGCGCGCCTGATCGGCGAACGCGATCAGGTTCTCACGCCGCTTGGGCTGCTTGATCTCCTCTGCGCGCGCCAGCAGCGTTTCGAGATCGCCGTACTCGCCGATCAGCTGCGCGGCAGTCTTGATGCCGATGCCCGGCACGCCGGGGATGTTGTCGGTAGAATCGCCTGCGAGCGCCTGTACCTCGACGACCTTTTCGGGCGGCACGCCGAATTTTTCCATCACCTCGTCAGCCGCGATGCGCCTGTCCTTCATCGTGTCGTACATGGTGATGCGGTCCGACACGACCTGCATCAGGTCCTTGTCCGACGCGATGATGGTGACGTTGGCGCCAGCGGCCTCCGCCTGCCGCGCATAGGTGGCGATCAGGTCATCGGCCTCGTATCCCGCCTGCTCGACAGAAGGCACGTTGAAGGCTTCCACAGCCTGGCGGATCAGTCCGAACTGCGGGCGCAGGTCCTCCGGCGGCTCGGGCCGGTGCGCCTTGTAGTCGGGATAGAAGTCGTTGCGGAAGCTCTTGCCGGAATGATCGAAAATCACGGCGAGATGCGTCGGCTCGATGTCGTCGGCGGTGTCGCGCATCAACTTCCACAGCATGTTGCAGAAGCCCGCGACCGCGCCCACGGGCAGGCCGTCCGACTTGCGCGTCAGGGGTGGCAGCGCGTGATAGGCGCGGAAGATGTAGGATGAGCCGTCGACGAGGACGAGTTCGTCGCCGGCTTTCAGGGCGGCAGAATCGGCTTTTCTCATGCGCCGAATATGGCGCGCCGCGCCGCCCTTGGCGACCCGCTTTCTCGCCTGCCGGGGAGGCTGGTTACTCAGCCGCCGTCAGCGCTGCCTGCGGCGCCTGCGCCTTGCGCGGGCTGCCGGCGGGAACCAGCCGTGCCCAGGCCGGGCGGTTGAACAGGAACTTCAGGAAGGTCCGGTCGGCGACTGCAAGCGCGATCAGCGGTGTAACGGTGGCGAACACCGTGACAATGGCCGACATCGTGCCGACATCGGCGATGATGCCGAGTTTCACTAGCATGGTGCGCATGGCCGCCATCGGCAGGAAGAAGGCGAGATAGATCGCGATCGAGTGCGCCCCGGCAAAGGCGAACGAGCGGCCGAAAACCGTATCCGTGATTGTCGATGCGATCACGGTGATCGCGACGGCCCCGGCAAACCCGAGGAACAGCCCCACGCCCGGCAAGGTGGAAATGCCGCCGGCAACCGCAAGCCCGTTGACAAGCGCCCACACCGCGAGCCCGCCCACGGCAAGCAGCCGGCGCCGCCCCGCCGCGTTGGCAAGCGCGAAGATGTAGGGGGCCATGATGTAGCCGGTATAGAAGTAGACGAAGCGGGCGGCGAATTCGTCTGCGACGATCCAGCCGGTATGGATCGGCGCCATTTCGAGGCCCGCCGCGACGAGCCAGATGGCGAGCGGTGGCAGGCCGCGCACCAGCTTCGCCACCACGAAGAAGATCGCCAGCAGGTAGATGAACCACAGCGTGCCGAACGGCTGCACAAGCGATTCAACGATGTGCTCGATAAAACCGAACGGTCCCAGCCCGAAGACGATCACGCACTTGAAAAAGCACTGGATGACCATCCACAGCACGTAGAAATAGACGAAGTGCAGAACCTTGCGGTCGAGGTAGAGCCGCCAGTCCGCGCCGATGCGTGCCGACAGGAACAATCCCGATACGAGAAAGAAATCCGGCATCCGGAACGGCCGCGAGAATTCGACCACCTGGCCGAGCCATCCGGTCGCCCCGGCGGCAGCTTCCACGCCGAGCGTCGAATGCATCATCACCACCATCATGATGCAGATGCCCTTGGCGGTATCCACCCAAGGTACACGCCCTTCGCTGTAGCCCGTTGCAGAAGCCGTTACGGACATGGCCGGTTCACTCCCTGTCGAACCCTTGCCAGGCCGCGCCATGTCTGCGCGCCGCGTGCAGGCCCGGGATGGGTTGCCGCGGAGGCTGGGTCGTTCGTTAGAATTGTACCGGTAATTGATTTTTAACTTGTTGATATGAATGGCGGAATTTCCACCTGTCGCGGCAAGGAATCGCTAACCATGTGCTCACCGTCGTGAAACGCCCACCGGCCAGGCGCCAGGGCGCGTTCCGTTCGTGTGGCCTCACCTGGGCGACAGGAATTTGCTTCGGAATCGATATTTCGAGCATGGCCTTGTCGCACAAGCCGCTTCAACTTGAACGGACCGACGTCCAGGCAAGGGGAGCGCCCCTCGGCAATTGCCCGCCACGCCCGGATCGGTTAGTGTCCGCCGCAAATCGATTGCCGCGCCAGCCGGATCTCCCGGCCCGCGTTCATTGGCACCCGTAGCTCAGCTGGATAGAGTGCTGCCCTCCGAAGGCAGAGGTCACAGGTTCGAATCCTGTCGGGTGCGCCAATTCCTTTCTCACGATGGATTCGTTTCGCGGATCGCGTTGCGTTCGCCCTGGCCCCGGGCCTGGGTCCAAAGGCTGTCTCTGCGATGGCCCCAAACAACGGCCCTCGTCCGGCCTGCGGGCGGTTAGGGCGTGCAGCATGGCCTGCGCTGCGGATCTGCGTGCGAGACGGACCGTGGCGGCGAAGCCAGAGAACGCAACGCCGGGCCGGACGCCGCCAGGCATCCGGCACAAGCTTCCCCCTTCGCAAATCCGGCACATTGCGCTAGATGACATCGCACCAGAAGAGTTGGCATCGCGCAGCGCCGCCGTACCATCTGGTCAGGGGCGGATTTCTGACGCCATTCTATCCGCGATTTCAGGGGCACAAGGACCGTGATGAGAGCGTTGCGATACGCAGGCATTGCGCTTGGCCTTGCCTACGCCGCCTGGAACCTGCACCACGAGTACACGCTGAAGTACCTCTACTCAGGCGGTCTCGACATGGCGATCTGGCGCGGCCTGAACGCCGCCGCCATGGCCGCCGGCAGTCCCCGCCGCATGACAGCGGCGGAATTGGCGATCCCCCGGGACCCGCCGCGTTGCTCAGGCCCGCTCGGCGAGATCGCCCTGCCGGCGTCGTGCGATTTCCTCGGTGGAAACCTCGGCGGCAAGGCGCGCAACTGCGCCTACTGGTGGCTTGGGCGCAAGTGCTATGTGGTCTACATGCCAAGGCGCATCTACGACGACCCGGCGCTGGGCGCGCCGATCCTGGCCGCGCTGCACGATCCCTGCTCGGTCATGTTCGACCCCGCGGCAAGGCCCGATGCCGGGCCCGGCGCCGTCACGGACTATGAATTGCGGGCGCGGCGCGCCTTCGGTTGCGAAGGGTCCTGGCTGGGGCTGAAGCAGGAAGTGAAACTCTACGTGGTCGACGGACGCGGCGGCTACGAACTGGTCGACATCGAGATGAAGGGGTGATGCCGCAAGGCGCGCCGGTCGGGAATTCATGACGAACACGGTGACATTCAACTACCTCAAGGGCGGCATCGTCGGCCACGCCAGCGTGACGATTTCCGATGGCGTTTCCGCCGTGTCGCTGAGCAGTTCCGCCGACATCACCGGCTTCCCGCTCGGCGTCTACTCGACGTCGCACGAGCAGTACCGCAAGTGGTCGGCCGTCAACACGATCGAGAAGACCGTCGTCATCGACGACCAGGTCTATGCGAAGGTGAAGTCGTTCTACGACAGCGTGCGCGAGACGCGTTCCGACTACGGCTACCTGTTCGGCACCAACTGCCTCGACTTCACCCAGACCGTCTACGAGATGATCGGCGGCAAGGGCAGCTTCGCCAGCCTCTTCAGCCAGTCCGAGCTGAACGGCCCCCTGACCGGCGTGGTCCTGACCTGGAACGGCGGTGCGGCGCAGGCGGCCGGCAGCCTGGGCCCGGTCGCGGTGACCAACTACCGCGATCTCACAAAGGCCGATTTCGGCGTCTCCGGCGGCGTCGTTCTCGCGGTAACGGCTGCCTGCGTGCTGATGCTGGCGTTTCCTCCGCGCCGCAGCATCCGCAAGGCTTTGTCGAGCTTGCGCCCGAGGCACGCCTGACCGCGCCCCGGACAAGGTCCGCGATGGCGTGACCGGCGGAAGATTCACCGGGTCGAACGCCAGCGCTCCAGCGTCGCGATCAGTGCCGGCAGGAACACGATGTCGCCGGCAAGCGCAGTCGCCAGTACCAGCACCACCAGCTTGCCGTAGAGCTGCGCCATCGGCAGCGGGCTGAGCATCGTTACTCCGCCGGCCATCAGCGCCAGCGTCGCCAGGATCAGCGCCGGACCGATGACGCGCACGGTGGTTTCCAGTGCTTGCGCCCAGTCGCCGGTGCGCTCGCGCGCGGCACGATAGTGGTTGAGCACATGGATCGTGCTGTCGACCGCGATGCCGAAGCTGATCGTGAAGATGATGATGCTGGTGAACTGCAGCTGCTGCCCGGAGACGTACAAATAGGCGCCGGCCACCGCGATCGGCAGCAGGTTCGGAAGGATGGTCAGTGCGCCCGCCATGACCGAGCGCAGCGTCACGCCGATCAGCACGATGATAACGACGATCGCGACCAGCAGGCTGCGGCTGAGCAGGTGGATCATCTCGCTGGCCGCGCGCGCCGAATGCAGCGAAATCCCCGTCAGCTCGAAGCGCGCCTGCGGGTAGGCGGCCCGCAGCGCGTCGAGCTTTCCGTCGATGCGGTCGGCCAGGGCGATCAGGGAGCTGGCTTCCAGGTCTGGCAGGTAGCCGCTGACCAGCACCAGCCGCTGCTGCGGCCTGATCAGGCGCGCGAAGAACGGCGAATCCGTCCGCGCCATCTCTGCTAGCAGATCGGCTTGCGTGCGCCCGTTGCCCTGGTACCAGCGCGCGACGGTGTCGAGCGACCAGACCTCGCCAACCAGCGTTTCGCCCGCCATCACGTCGCTGGCGCGCGCGACGATCCGCAGCGTTTGCGCCGACACCGCAGGCGCGTCCGCCGGCAGCCGCACCAGCAGTTCCAGGATGCCCGCACCCGCCAGCTTTTCGTCAATGCGTTCGGCGGCGCGCGCGACCTCGCTGGAAACCGGCAGGTTGGCGCCGAAGCGGAACTGCGGCTTGTTCATGAAGTACAGCGTTCCGCAGATCGCCAGGATCGAGATGCCGGTTGCCGACAACAGCAGCGGGCGGGCAGCGACAAGGCGCGCGCAGCCGTTGGTGAGAGTAGCGACCAGCCCCGACATGGCGCCCGCCGCCTTGCGGCTCTCCCAGTCGCGGTCGGGTTCGCCAAGGAGTGCGAAAGCCAAGGGCGGCACGACGATCAGCGCCACGAAACACGCCAGCGCCGCGCCGAACGCCGCGGTCAGCCCGAAGCTCGTGATGCTTGGGCGGTCGACGAGCGCCAGCGAGGACAGCGCGAGCACGGTGGTCACGGCGGTCATCACCGTGGCAGGCCCCACCGCGCGCACCGCGCTCGCCACGCCGGCGCGGTTCGTCTGTCCAGCAATGCGTTCGCGCCGGATGGCCAGCAGCAGGTGGACCGCGTTCGAAAACGTGATGACCATCGCCAGGCTCGGCACGACATTGGTGACGACGGTGATCTGCTGGCCGCTCCAGCCCATGGCGCCGAGCAGCCACACGGCGGCTATGGCCGATGGCAGAACCGCAATCGTCAGGTAGCGCAGGCTGCGGAAATACAGCCACGACAGCAGGATCGACAGGGCGAAGGCCGCCGCCTTGAACACCAGTTGGTCGTGCGTCAGGATTCCGACGACCGTGCTGCGGATCGCCGGGAATCCGGTCACCGAACGGGACAGGCCGGCGGGTGTCAGACTTGTCTCTGCGGCCGCGCCGATTTCGGCAATCGCGCCGCGGACGACGTCGAGGTCGGCGGCCCCGTCGCCAAGTGTCACCAGCACCAGTGCCAGCTTGGCATCCCGCGACAACAGCTTGCCGCGAACCAGCGGGTGCGTAGCGATGCGGCCGCGCAAGGCTTCGAGGTCGCCGATCGCGGCAAGATCGAGGGGGAACAGGTCCGCCGAAACCCCATTGCGGTCCGGTGCGCTGCGTGCCGAGAAGAGCGACAGGACATTGGAGACGCCGTCTGCCAGGCGCAGGTCGAGCGCGAAGTCGCGCAGCGCCGCAAGCCCGCGCGGCGTGAAGAGCTCATCGCCCTCGACCACCACGAGCAGGTCGTGGTCGCTGGCGCCGAAGGCGCGCGTTGTTTCCTCGAGCACGGCGGAAGACTGCGAGGACGAACGGAATACCTCGCGGATGTCGCTGTTGAACGAAAGCCCCGGCAGTCCCGCTGCGGCAATCGCCGAGATGGCCACGACGAGCGCCAGCGCCCATGCCGGCCGCGCCAGCGCGATCAGGCCGAGCCGCTCGATGCCGAAGCCGAAGATGCCGGAGCGCACGTGATCAGCAACCCTTGTCGAGGTCGACCTGCAGGTGGCTGATCTTTCCCAGCTTGCCTTCGATGGTGACGGTGAGCTTGCAGGCGTCCAGAACGCTGAGCATGCGTGCGTCGACGTCCTCGCCGACCAGCATCACATCGACGCTGTCGGCGCTGACCGTGCCCTTCAGCCCACCGGACTTGCCGCGGTCGTTGCTCCAGCTGCCGACGACGGCATCTTCCTCCAGGCGCATGCTGGCGTTGACGACGATCACGTAGCCGGTGCTGGCGCAGCGCAGTTCCTGGCTGGCGCGCTCCCCGACCTCGGTGGTCACGTCGACCTTGCAGCGCACGGCGGCTGTCTGGCCATCAAACGCCTGGACGGTTCCGCTCCCGTGCCAGGCTGCAACGAAGGGATCGAACACGCCGGCAATGGACGGCGTGACGGCCGCGCATGCCAGCATTGCCCCGCCGGCCATCGAAAGGCCGCGACGGATGTGGTCGCCAACACGGCCGCGGCCGTCCCGCATTCGCAAATCCCTTCCCCGGCGCTTCGCGGGCGCCGTGCGCTCACGGACAAACGCCGCTCGCTGAGACATATTTCCGGTAGACCCAGCCGGAGGGATAGGCCGGTCCCCACAGGGGATTGGCGCACACGCCCTGCATGCAGGTCACCGCATACCAGTTTCCGCGCCTGTCATAGACCGAAAGCATGTCGCCCGCATAGACCTCGCCGACCTGGGCGTATCCGGTCCCCGGTCCGGTTCGCACCGCCAGGAACCCGTTGCCGTTGGCATGGTTGTACTGGTTGAGCGGGCGCACGCCGACGACGTAACCCGTGCAATCGCCGGCTCCTGCTCCGCCTGTCGCGCCTGCGCCGGCTGCTGCCAGCGCTGCCAGCGCGAGCGTGAACTTGACGGAATTCCTCATGCCGAAAACCCTCCTGACGCGGTTGCGGTAATGAAAACCAGTATTCGCGACATCGCCCGGTTTGGCCTTGAGCGGCATCAAGTTTGCGCGGGTGCCGCCGTCGGCCTGCCGGAGTGCGTCGAGGTGTTCTCCCGCGTTCCGCTACCCGCCAGGCGTTTCGAAATGCCGTTTTGATTCAAAGTTATCGCATGACTGAAACGGTAGCGAATCAATCTTTTAGTTAACTGTCCCTAAGTAAATGCGCCTTAGGGTCACGAGTGGCGAAGTGCGCAAGTGCGCCTGTTCCGCGATGCGCATGCGTGCCTTTGCCGGGACAATCGTTTCGTTCCGCAGCCGATTCAACGGCGCGGCATCAGTGGCGTGAGAGTGCGTGATGGCGAGGACAAATGGTGGCGGCGACGCAACCGGCGCAGGTAGCGGCCAGCCGGCCGTGACCGAGAAGCCGGCCGATGCGGCGCCCGTGCGCGTGCCCATGCAACTCGCCCTCGCGGGAATCGCGGGCGCCGGCCTGAATACCGCCGACATCCTTGTCGTCGAGCGGCCGGATCCGGGCAAGTTCGCCATCTACGACCTCGCCGGCAAGAAGGCCGTCAAGTTCACCTTCAACCTGGCCGACTGCAAGATCATCATCCTCGACGTCGATGTCGTCATCGTCTTCCCGGACGACAGCAAGGTCATCCTGCCCGGTATGGCCATGCAGCTCGTGCTGAGCGAGCAGATCGGCCTGGAATTCACCGACGGCGTCGTTGACGAGCAGCAGTTCCTCGCCCTCATCGGCGACGTCAAGCTGGCCGACAACGTTCCCTCGATGAACCTGTCCACGGCCAACGCGGTACAGGGTTCCGACGGCGATCAGGAAGGCAAGGCCGACAACGAGGCGCCGCCGCAGCCTCAGCAGCCGCCCTACATCCCGCCGCCGCCTCCGAACGATAACGAAGGTCGTTACGACGAGGAGCCGACGTTCACGGTTTCCAACAACGATGCCAGCGCCGAAGACGTCAGTTCGTCCTCGGCGTCGTCGTCCAGTTCCGCGCAGGCCGATGCGACCAATTTCGGCGCCGTAAACGGCGCGCCCTCGGCGGCACTGGATTTCACCATCCTCGGCGTCGACGGCCAGACATCGACATCGCTATCGGGCGGCGGTCTTGAGATCCGCGGCGCGGCATCCGTCACGGATGCTGTCGACGATCCCGACTACGCCATCCAGTCGACATCGGAGATTATCACCGGGACTTCCTTCGACGACATCATCTACGCCGATGATCCGAACCTGATGCCGGAGGGCACGACGGTCCGCCTGTTCGACATCGACATCGAGTTGCCGGGCGATGCCTGGGTCGCCCAGACGGCTCGCATCTTCGATCTGCCGGACGGCTTTTCCGTCGTCAACGCCGACCAGTACGGCGGCGACTTCTACGTCACGATGGACATCGACGATCCCGACAAGATCAACAACCTCCAGCTCATCTACCAGTACGCGATCCCCGACGATTCGGTTGCCGCCGACCCGGACGGCTTCGTCCAGAACTTCAGCTTCGAGGTGCAGTTCGTCGTCGACATCGGCGGTTTCTACTCGGTCGTCAACGGATCCTCGCAATTCGCGATCCGCGACATCTCCAGCCCGGATGATGCCACCTACGAGGATCCCGATACCGGCGACATCACCTACATCCTTCCCTCCCTCCCGGCAGGTAACGTCATCTCCGCCGGCGACGGCGATGATGTCATCTACGCCGGCGCCGGCGCGGACACCATCGACGGTGGCACCGGCTTCGACCTGGTCGACTACCGCTATTCGCAGAGCGCGGTCAGCGTCGATCTGGGCGCTGCGACCTTCGATGGCGGCTATGCGGCACAAGATGTCCTGACGAACATCGAGGCCGTTTCCGGTTCGCGCCACGACGATACGCTCACCGGCGATGCCGGCGACAACACGCTGATCGGCTGGCTGGGCGCCGATGCCCTCGACGGCGGCGCGGGTTTCGACACGGCAAGCTTCCAGTCCTCGGCCGAGGCCGTCACCGTCGACCTTCTGGCGGGTACCGGAACCGGCGGCGATGCGGAGGGCGACACCTTCGCCAACATCGAACGCGTCATCGGCTCCGCGCATGACGACACGCTGACCGGCGATGGCAACGACAATACGCTGGAAGGGTCCGGCGGCGCGGATCTGCTGAGCGGCGGTGCGGGCAACGACACCCTGCAGGGCGGCGACGATGACGATACGCTGATCGGCGGCGCCGGTGCCGACCTCCACGCCGGCGGGGCCGGTTTCGATACGGCCGACTATTCCGCGGCCGCCCAGGCGGTGAACGTCAACCTTCTCTCCAACATCGCCTCCGGTGGCGATGCGGATGGCGACACCTTCGATTCGATCGAGCAGGTGATTGGCTCCGCCTTCGACGACCAGCTCGTCGCGGGCAATACCGAAACCACCCTGGACGGCGGCGACGGCGGGGATACGCTCGTTGGCGGTTCTGCGCGTGACACCCTGCTCGGCGGGCTTGGCAACGACGTTCTCTCCGGTGGCGGCGGCGCGGACGTTCTTGACGGCGGCGCGGGTTTCGACACCATCGACTATTCGAGTTCCTCCACCAGCGTCATCATCGACATGTCGACCGGGCTCGGCGTCGGCGGCGATGCGCAGGGTGACCTTTTCTCCGGCATCGAACGCGTCGTCGGCTCTTCCGATGGCGACGTCCTGATCGGCACATCGGCCAACAACGTCCTGGAAGGCGGCGCCGGCGACGACACGCTCGACGGCCGCGGTGGCGCCGATACCCTCATCGGCGGCGCCGGTGTCGATACCGCCGACTACAGCTACTCGTCGGCAGGCGTCACCATCGACTTTGCCGCCGGCACCGGTACCGGCGGCGACGCCGAGGGCGATACCCTCGACACAATCGAGCGCATCGTCGGCTCAGCGCATGATGACGTGTTCATCGGCAGTTCCGGTGACGACGTCTTCCTCGGCAATGCCGGCGATGACATCTTCATCGGCGGTGGCGGTGCGGACGTGCTAGCCGGCGGTTCCGGCAGCGACACGGCCGACTATTCCGCGTCCAGCGCTATCACCATCAACCTCAACACCGGCGTCGCAACGGGCGGCGATGCGACCGGCGACAACCTCGCCAGCGTCGAGAACATCATCGGCACGGCCTTTGACGACACGCTGACCGGCGACGGGTCGGCCAACAGCTTCTTCGGAGGCGGCGGCAACGATCGCCTGAGCGGCGGGCTGGGTGCCGACACACTGGACGGCGGCGCCGGCTTCGACATCGCCGACTACAGCGCCTCGGGCGCGGCGGTGACCGTGAACCTCGGCACCACGGCGGGCTCCGGCGGCGATGCCGAGGGCGATACCATCGTCAATGTCGAGCACGTCATCGGCTCCGGCGCGGGCGATACCCTCATCGGCGATGGTGCCGACAACATTCTCGAGGGTGGCGCGGGCAACGACCGGCTGGAAGGCGGCGCGGGCGCTGACCAGCTCATCGGCGGCAGCGGCGAGGACAGCGTCGACTACACGCTGTCTTCCGTGGCGGTGACCATCAACCTGACCACGTCTACCGCCTCGGGCGGCGACGCGGACGGCGACACCTTCTCCTCCATCGAGCGCATCGGCGGCTCGGCCTTCAACGACGACCTGACGGGTGACGCCCAGGACAACGTGCTCGAAGGGTTCGGCGGCGCCGACGTCCTTCGTGGCGAGGGCGGCGACGACACGCTCGACGGCGGCAGCGGCAACGACACGCTGATCGGCGGTGCGGGCGCGGACTTCCTGATCGGCGGCACCGGCACCGACACCGCCGACTACGCAGCATCCGCCGGCGCCGTGACGGTGAACCTTGACGCCGGCACCGCCTCGGGCGGCGACGCGCAGGGCGACAGTTTCACCTCGGTCGAGAACGTGACCGGCTCTGCCCAGGCCGACAGCCTGACCGGCGACGCGGGGATCAACAGGCTCGATGGCGGCGCCGGCGACGACACGCTGGAAGGCGGCCTTGGCGCCGACGTCCTGGTTGGTGGCTCGGGCTCGGACACCGCGGCCTACCTCAACTCATTCGAGGCCGTCGACGTCGACCTGTCCACCAACACCGCGCTGGGCGGCGACGCCGAGGGCGACACCTTCACCGGCATCGAGAACCTTTCCGGCTCGGCCTTCGCCGACACGTTGACTGGCGATGCCTCCGCCAACGTCCTCTCCGGCCTCGGCGGAGACGACAACCTGTTCGGCGGCGCTGGCGACGACAGCCTGATCGGCGGCCTGGGCGACGACAACCTCGTTGGCGGCGCTGGCGCGGACACGCTGGACGGCGGTGGCGGCCACGACGCCATCGACTATTCGACCTCCGACGCCGGCGTTGTCGTCGACCTCGACAACAACACCGCGACCGGCGGCCACGCCAACGGCGACACCTTCTTCGACATCGAGGCCGTGACGGGTTCCGCGTTTGCCGACACGCTGATCGGCGACGACGATGTCAACACGCTTTCGGGCGGCGCCGGCGACGATATCCTGGTCGGCAACGGCGGCGCCGACGTGCTGATCGGCGGTGTAGGTTCCGATACCGCCGACTACACCGGCTCGGCCTCCCCCGTGACCGTCGACCTCGCGGCGGGAACCGCCTCCGGCGGTGACGCCGAGGGCGACACGCTCACCAGCATCGAGAATGTCATCGGATCGTCCGGCGCCGACACGCTGACCGGCAACACCAGCGCCAACGTTCTCACCGGCGGTGCCGGCGACGATACCCTCGCCGGCGGTCTGGGAGCCGACACCCTTGCCGGCGGCTCCGGCTTCGATACCGCCGATTATTCCGCCTCCAACGTCGGCGTCACGGTCGATCTCGCCGCCGGCACCGGTACGGGAGGCCATGCCGAAGGCGATACGCTGAGCGGCATCGAACGCCTCGACGGCTCCAACTTCGCCGACACCCTGACCGGCAGCGGCTCCGACGACACGATCTTCGGCAATGCCGGCGACGACACGATCGATGGTGGGGCGGGCGTCGACACGATCGACGGCGGCGAGGGCGACGATATCCTGCGCGGCGGCGCCGGCGCCGACGTCCTGACCGGCGGCGCGGGCCTCGACACCGTCGATTACTCGGGTTCCGCCCAGAGCGTCTTCATCAACCTGGAGACGCGCAGCGCGTCGGGTGGCGATGCCCAGGGCGACAGCTTCTTCGAGATCGAGCGCGTCATCGGCGGCCTAGCCGCGGACCAGCTGACCGGCGACGGCCTGAACAACATCCTCGACGGGCGCGAGGGCGACGACCTGCTCATCGGCGGCGGCGGTGCCGATGCCCTCATCGGCGGTATCGGTTTCGACACCGCGGACTATTCGGCGTCCTCTGCCGCGGTCAACATCGACCTCGCCGCGGGGACCGGCTCCGGCGGCGATGCCCAGGGCGACACCTTCTCCGGCGTGGAGCGCATCATCGGCTCGGCACTCGACGACACGCTGGCCGGCGATGGTGCGAACAACACGCTCGAGGGCGGCGTGGGCGCCGATACCCTTCGCGGCGGGGCAGGCGACGACACCCTGCTCGGCGGCAACGACAACGACATTCTCGAAGGCGGCGCCGGAGCGGACGTGCTGACCGGCGGCGCCGGCGAGGACACCGTCGACTATTCCGGTTCCGATGCCGGCGTGAACATCAACCTGGCGACGAGTTCCGCCAGCGGCGGCCACGCCACCGGGGACACCTTCTCCTCCATCGAGCGCGTCACGGGCTCGACGTTCGCGGACACGCTCGCAGGCGACACCGGCAACAACCGCCTGAATGGCGGTGACGGCGGCGACATCCTGCGCGGCGACGACGGCGACGACATCCTCGAGGGCGAGGCCGGTGCGGATTTCCTCGACGGCGGCCTGGGCGCCGACGTCCTTGACGGCGGCGCTGGCTCCGACACGGCTGACTACACCTCGTCGCTCGCCGGCGTGAACGTCGACCTCGCGCTGGGTACGGCGACCGGCGGCGCTGCCAACGGCGATACGCTCATCTCGATCGAGAACGTCACCGGCTCGGCGCAGGCCGACACGCTCGCCGGCAATGCGTCCGACAACGTGCTCAACGGCGCCGACGGCGCCGACATCCTGCTGGGTGCTGCCGGCAACGACACCCTCCTGGGCGGTGCCGGCAACGACATCCTGACCGGCGGCGCGGGCGCTGACGCCCTCGATGGCGGGGCCGACACCGATACCGCGTCCTACGCCGGGTCCTCCAGCGCCGTGACGGTCAGCCTTGCAACGGGCACCGGCACCGGCGGCGATGCCGATGGCGACACGCTGACGGGCATCGAGAACCTGACCGGCTCGACGCTCGACGACACCCTGATCGGTGATGCGGGCGTCAACACGCTGACGGGCGGCGCAGGCAACGACACCCTGCGCGGCGGTGGCGGGGCCGACGTGCTCGACGGCGGAACGGGGCTCGACGTCGTCGACTACACCGGTTCCTTGGTTGCCGTCACCGTCAACATCGGCACCGGCACCGCGACTGGCGGTGACGCCGATGGCGACACCCTGACGTCGATCGAAGGTGCCATCGGTTCCGACAACGACGACACGCTGATCGGCGGTGCCGGCGTCAACGTGCTCTCCGGCGGCGCCGGCAATGATACCCTTGCCGGCCTGGGCGGCGGCGACACGCTGATCGGCGGCGCCGGGTCCGACGTCGCGGACTATTCCGCCTCCGCCTCGGCGGTCACCGTCGACCTCGGTCTTGGAATCGCCTCGGGCGGTGATGCCCAGGGCGACACCCTGTCGCAGATCGAGGGCGTCATCGGCTCGGGCCTCAACGACACGCTGATCGGCGATTCGGGAGCCAACACGCTCGACGGCGGCGGCGGCGACGACATCCTGATCGGCGGCGCGGGCGCGGACACCATCATCGGCGGCACCGGCCGTGACGCCACCAATTACTCGACGTCGGCGCTCGGCGTGAACGTCAACCTGGCAACCGGCGTCGCCTCGGGTGGAGACGCCGAGGGCGATACCCTGTCCGGCATCGAGGATCTGACCGGCTCCGCGCAGGCCGACGTGCTCACCGGCAACGCCAGCGACAACGTCATTGACGGCGGCGCGGGCGACGACATCATCGACGGCGGCGCCGGTGCCGATACGCTGATCGGCGGCGCCGGTTCCGACATCGTCAGCTACGCCAATTCTTCCGGAGCCGTGACGATCAACCTGGCCACGTCCTCGGCGACCGGCGGCGATGCGACGGGAGACACCTTCTCCGGCATCGAGGGCGTCATCGGATCCGACTTCGCAGACAGCCTGACGGGCGATTCGGCCAACAACGTCCTGCAGGGCGGCGCCGGTATCGACATCCTCATCGGCGGTGCCGGCAACGACACGCTCCAGGGCGGCGCCGGCGACGACACGCTGGTCGGCGGCCTTGGCGCCGATGCCCTCGACGGCGGCGCAGACGTCGATACGGTGGACTACTCCTCGTCGACCCTGTCGGTGACCGTCAACCTGCAATCCGGGACCGGTACCGGCGGCGATGCGCAGGGCGACACCTTCGCCAACATCGAGAACGTCATCGGTTCGACGGTCGGCGACACGCTGATCGGCGATGCCGGCGCCAACACGCTCGATGGCGGCTCGGGCGACGATATCCTGCGCGGCGGCGCCGGCGGCGACGTCCTGCTCGGCGGCAGCGGCAACGACACCGCCGACTACTCGACCTCCGGCCTTGCCGTCTCTGTCAACCTCGCGACGAGCAGCGCCACCGGCGGCGACGCCGACGGCGACACGTTGACCAGCATCGAGCGCGTCATCGGGTCCGCCTTCGACGACACGCTGACGGGCGATGCCCTGGCCAACATCCTCGAAGGCGGCGACGGCGCGGACGTCATTTCCGCCGGCGATGGCGTAGACACCCTTCTCGGCGGCGCCGGTGACGACACCCTCGAAGGTGGCGCGGGCGGCGATTCGATCATCGGCGGCGCTGGCGTCGACACGCTCGACTACTCGGCGTCCAACGCCGCAGTGAACGTCGACCTGTCGCTCGGCGTGGCCTCCGGCGGCCATGCGCAGGGCGACACGATCGCCGAAGTCGAGGGTGTCATCGGCTCGAATTTCGCCGACACGCTGAAGGGCGACGCCGGCGACAACATCCTGTCCGGCGGTATCGGCAACGACACCATCGAGGGCGGCGCGGGCGCCGACACGATCGACGGCGGCGCCGGCACCGACAGCGCCAGCTATGCCAGTTCCGCCAGCGGCGTCACGGTCGATCTGCAGGCCGGCACCGGCAGCGGCGGCGATGCCCAGGGCGACACCTTCGCCGGTATCGAGGAGCTCATCGGTTCGGCCCACGACGACATCCTGATCGGTGACGCTTCCAACAACGTCCTCGACGGCGGGCTGGGCAACGACATCCTGCGCGGCGGCGCTGGCGCCGACACGATCGACGGCGGCGGCGGCACCAACGACATCGTCGACTATTCGACCTCCGCGCTCGCGGTGAACGTCGACCTGGCGCTGGGCACTGCGACCGGTGGCGATGCCGATGGCGACACCATCATCGACATCGACGGCGTCATCGGCTCGGACCATGACGACACGTTGCGCGGCAACGTGCAGGCCAACACGCTCGATGGCGGCGCCGGCGCAGATATCCTGCGCGGCGAGGAAGGCGACGACACGCTCACCGGCGGCGCAGGCGACGACACCCTGATCGGCGGCATTGGCGCGGATGCCCTCGACGGCGGCGCCGACACCGACACCGTCGACTATTCCACCTCGACGCTCGCCGTCTCCATCGACCTTGCGGCCGGAACCGGCACTGGCGGCGATGCGCAGGGCGATACCTTCGCCAACATCGAGAACGTGCTCGGCTCCAACCAGGGCGACACCATCGTGGGTGACGCGTCCGACAATCGGCTCGATGGTGCCGGCGGAGACGACACCATTGTCGGCGGCGCGGGTGCCGACACCATCATCGGCGGCTCGGGCAACGACACGGCGGACTATTCCGCATCCGCGGCCGGGGTCACCGTTTCGCTTGCCACGGGTACCGGCACCGGCGGCGACGCCCAGGGCGACACGCTGTCGGGAATCGAGCATCTCACCGGTTCTGCCAACGCTGACACGCTGACCGGCGATGGCAACGCCAACACGCTTACCGGCGCTGCCGGCAACGACGTGCTTTCGGGCGGTGGCGGCGCCGATACGCTGGACGGCGGCGCCGACGACGACACGCTGGCCGGCGGGGCCGGCGCCGACGCGCTCATCGGCGGTGCGGGCACCGATATTGCCGACTATTCACTCTCCGCCTCGGCGGTCACCGTCGACCTCGCCGCCGGCACCGGGTCCGGTGGCGATGCGCAGGGCGACACGCTGACCGACATCGAGGGTGTGACCGGCTCGGCAAATGCAGATACCTTGCGCGGCGATGCCGCGGCCAACACCCTCAGTGGCGGCGGTGGTGATGATACGCTCGTCGGGCGTGGCGGCGCGGATGCGCTGGACGGCGGCGCCGGTTTCGACACGGCGGACTATTCCGCGTCCGCGACGGCGGTGACCGTCGACCTGACCGCCGGCACCGGCCTCGGCGGCGATGCCCAGGGCGACACCCTGACGGCCATCGAGCGCGTCGTCGGCACCAACTTCGACGACACCATCACCGGCGACGCGCAGGCGAACACGCTCGAGGGCGGCCAGGGTGCCGACACCCTTTCGGGTGCGGCGGGCGCCGACACGTTGCTGGGCGGCGATGGCGACGACATCCTGATCGGCGGTGCGGACGGCGATTCGCTGCAGGGCGGAGCCGGTCTCGATACGGTCAGCTATGCCGGTTCCTTGACGGCGGTCCAGATCAACCTTCTGACCAGCGTGGCGACCGGCGGCGACGCGACGGGCGACACCTTCTCGTCCATCGAGCGGGTCATCGGCACCGACCATGACGACACGCTCATTGGCGACAACCTCGACAACCAGCTCACCGGCGGCGCGGGCAACGACACGCTCGCCGGCCTCGGCGGCGGCGACGTGCTCACCGGCGGCGCGGGAACCGACACCGCCGACTACTCGGCCTCGCTGTCCGCCGTCACCGTCGATCTCGCAGCCGGAACCGGTTCCGGCGGCGATGCCCAGGGCGACACGCTGAGCGAGATCGAGAACCTGCTCGGTAGTGCCTCCGGCGACGTCCTCACCGGCGATGCCAACGCCAACACGCTTGATGGCGGCGGCGGCAACGATACCCTCCAGGGCGGCGGTGGCGCCGACACGCTGATCGGCGGTGCCGGCACCGATACGGCAAGCTACGCAGGCGCTGCGGGCGGGGTATCGGTCAGCCTTGCCAGCGGCACGGGCACGGGCTCCGATGCCCAGGGCGACACGCTGGCCGGTATCGAGAACCTCACCGGCTCGGCCAACGCCGACACGCTGACCGGCGATGCCGGTGTCAACGTCCTCGACGGCGGCGCGGGCGACGACACCCTGATCGGCCTTGGCGGCGCCGACGTGCTGATCGGCAATGGCGGCACCGACACGGTGGACTACTCCGCATCTTCCGTCGGGGTCGATGTCGACCTCCTGCTCAACGCCGGCACCGGCGGCGACGCCGATGGCGACACCTACTCCAGCATCGAGAACGCAATCGGCACGAACCTCGCCGACACGCTCTCGGGCAACGCCAGCGCCAACGTGCTGACCGGCAATGATGGCGACGACATTCTCGAAGGCCTCGGCGGCGCAGATACGCTCCTGGGCGGCGATGGCGCGGACACGCTCGTCGGCGGTGCCGGCGCCGACGTGCTTTCCGGTGGCCTGGGCACGGACGTTGCCGACTATTCCGGCTCTGGCTCCGGCGTCACCGTCAACCTGACGCTGGGCACCGGCGTCGGCGGCGATGCGCAGGGCGACACGCTGACCGGCATTGAGGACATCACCGGATCGGGTTCCGCCGACGTGCTGACCGGCGATTCCGCCGCCAACCGCCTCGACGGCGGGCTGGGCGATGACATCCTCGCCGGCCTCGGCGGCGCCGACGTCCTGGTGGGCGGCATCGGCACCGACACGGCCGACTACTCGGCGTCCGCGTCCGGCGTGACCGTCAACCTGCTCGCCAACACCGGCGCGGGCGGCGATGCCCAGGGCGACACCTTTGCCGGCGTCGAGAACATCACGGGTTCGGGCTTCGACGATATCTTGACCGGCGACACGGCGGCCAACGCGCTGCAGGGCGCGGCCGGGAACGACACGCTCGTCGGCGGCGCGGGCGCGGATATCCTGGACGGCGGCGCCGACACCGATACCGCGGACTACTCCTCGTCGGGCTCGGGCGTGACCGTCGACCTTGGCGCCGGCAGCGGCGTCGGCGGCGACGCGCAGGGCGACACGCTGACCAATATCGAGAACGTCACCGGCTCGGCGTTCACCGACCAGCTCACTGGCGATGCGGCGGCCAACACCCTCTCCGGCGGCGATGGTGCCGATACGCTGATCGGCGCGGGCGGTGCCGATGCGCTCATCGGCGGCGCGGGAACCGATACCGCGAGCTATGCGGGTTCGGCGTCCGCCGTCACCGTTTCGCTGGCGACCGGCACTGGCACCGGAGGCGACGCGCAGGGCGACACGTTGGCGGGGATCGAGAACCTGACCGGTTCCGACCAGGCCGACACGCTCACCGGAGATGCCAACGCCAACGTGCTCGATGGCGGCCTCGGCGACGACAATCTGCTGGGCGGCGCCGGCAACGACACGCTCATCGGCGGCGGCGGCAACGATCGCCTCACGGGCGGCGCCGGCGCGGACATCATCCAGGGTGGCGCCGGTCTCGGAGACATCGTCGACTACTCCGGCTCCGCGCTGGCGGTCAACGTCGACCTTTCCCTCGGCGTGGCGACCGGCGGCGATGCCGACGGCGACACCTTCACCGGCATCGAGGGCGCGGCAGGCTCGGACCATGACGACACCCTGACCGGCGGCAATGCAGCCGAGATCCTGCAGGGCGGCGCGGGCAACGATATCATCAGCGGCGGCGCGGGCGCCGACACGCTCGAGGGCGGCGACGACAACGACCTCATCACCGGCGGCGCCGATGCCGACGTGATCGACGGCGGCGCGGGCACCGATACCGCCAGCTACGCAGGATCCGGATCCGGCGTCACCGTCTCGCTGACGGCCGGTACGGGCACCGGCGGCGATGCCCAGGGCGACACCCTGACCGCGATCGAGAACCTGACCGGCTCGTCCCTGGTGGACACGCTGACCGGCGATGCCAACGCCAACGTGCTCGACGGCGGCGCCGGCGACGACACGCTCGCCGGCCTTGGCGGCGCCGACACGCTGATCGGCGGCGGCGGCGAGGATACCGCGGACTACAGCGCCTCCGGACAGGCGGTGACGGTCAACCTGGCGACGAACTCCGCCTCCGGTGGCGACGCGACGGGCGACACCTTCTCCTCCATCGAGCGCGTGACCGGTTCGGCGTTCGACGATTCGCTGACCGGCGATGCAGGCAACAACACGCTCACCGGCGGTGCCGGCAACGACACCCTGGTCGGCGGCGCCGGCGCGGATACGCTGATCGGCGGCGCCGATGTCGACACCGCGGACTTCAGCGGCTCGGCGCTCGGCGTCAACGTCGACCTGACATTGGGCACCGGCGTCGGCGGCGATGCCCAGGGCGACACCTATACCGGCATCGAGAATGCCGTTGGCTCGGCGCTGGCCGACACGCTGCGCGGCGATGCCAGCGCCAATACCCTGTCCGGCGGTGGCGGTGACGATATCCTGCGCGGCGAGGGCGGCGCGGACATCCTGATCGGCGGTGCCGGCACCGACACCGCCGACTACACCGGCTCCGGTACCGGGGTGACGGTTTCGCTCGCGACCGGCACCGGCACGGGCGGTACCGCCCAGGGCGACACCCTGAGCGAGATCGAGAACATCACCGGCTCCGGGCTTGCGGACACCCTCACCGGCGACGACAACGCCAATGTGCTCTCCGGCGCTGCCGGCGACGACATCCTTGCAGGCGGTCTTGGCGCCGACACGCTCGACGGCGGTACCGGCACCGACACCGCCGACTACAGTGCGTCGAATGCCGCCGTTGCAGTCAATCTCGACCAGGGCACGGCAACCGGTGGCCATGCCGCCGGCGACACCCTGACCGCCATCGAGAACCTGACCGGCTCGACGAGTGACGACACCCTCACCGGCAATGCGTCGACCAACGTGCTGCAGGGCGGCGCAGGCGCCGATACTCTCAGCGGTCTCGACGGCACCGATACCCTTCGCGGCGATGCCGGCGACGATATCCTGATCGGCGGCGCCGGCGCCGACGTGCTCGAGGGTGGCGCGGACACCGATACGGCTTCCTACGCCGGCTCCACCGCCGGCGTCACGGTGAGCCTGGCAACAGGTACCGGCAGCGGCGGCCATGCCACGGGCGATATCCTCACCGGCATCGAGAACCTGACTGGGTCCTCGAACGCGGATACGCTTATTGGCGATGCAGCCATCAACCAGCTCGACGGCGCCGATGGCGACGACATCCTTTCCGGGCTTGGCGGCGCGGACGTTCTGATCGGCGGCGCGGGCACCGACACCGCCGACTACTCCGCCTCCGCGGCGGCGGTGTCTGTCAGCCTGCTGACCAATACCGGCACCGGCGGCGACGCTCAGGGAGATACCCTCTCGGGCATCGAGAACCTGACCGGCAGCGCCGGCGCCGATACCCTGACCGGCGACGCCAACCGCAACACGCTTTCCGGCGGCGCCGGCGACGACCTGCTGATCGGCGGCGGCGGCGAGGACATTCTCATCGGCGGCGCCGATACCGACACGGCCGACTATTCCGCGTCCGCCCTTGCGGTGACCGTCGATCTCGGCACGGGCACGGGTGCTGGCGGCGACGCGCAGGGCGATACGCTCAGCGAGATCGAGGATGTGCTCGGTTCGGCCGGTGACGATTCGCTTACCGGCGACGGCAACGACAACCGCCTGGTTGGCAACGGCGGTGCCGATACCCTGATTGGCGCCGGCGGTGCCGATACGCTTGAGGGCGGCGCCGGCAACGACATCCTGCGCGGCGGCGCGGGCGCCGATTCGCTGGACGGCGGCACCGACACCGACACCGCCGACTATTCCGGCTCGGCGAGCGCGGTGAACGTCAACCTCGGGGCGGGCCTCACCAGCGGCGGCGACGCAGCGGGCGATACCCTGACCAGCATCGAGAACCTGACCGGTTCCGACAATGACGACGTGCTCACCGGAGATGCAGGCGCGAATGTGCTGGCGGGCGGCGCGGGCGCGGACACGCTGACGGGCGGCGCGGGTACGGACACCCTCCAGGGCGGCGCAGGCAACGACATCCTTGTCGGCGGCGCCGATGCCGACGCGCTCGATGGCGGCGCCAATTTCGACACCGCCGACTACTCCGCGTCCGCCGCGCCGGTCACGGTGGATCTTGCCGCCGGCACCGGCGTGGGCGGCGATGCCGAGGGTGATACGCTGACCAACATCGAGCGTGTCATCGGCACCACCGGCGACGATACGCTGACCGGCGGTGCGCAGAATGAAACGCTGGAAGGCGGTGTTGGCAACGACACCCTGACGGGCGCGGCCGGCGACGACACCCTGATCGGCGGCGACAACGACGACCTTCTCGACGGTGGCCAGGGCAGCGACAACCTGCAGGGCGGCGCGGGCACAGACACAGCGACCTATATCAATGCCTCGGCCGGCGTCAGCGTCAGCCTCGCCACCGGCACCGGCACGGCCGGCGACGCGGCCGGCGACACCCTGTCGGGCATCGAGAACCTGACCGGCTCGAACCTCGACGACACGCTGACCGGCGATGCCAACGGCAATACCATTCGCGGCCAGGCGGGCCAGGACACCATCGACGCCGGCGGCGGCGACGACATGATCTTCGGTGGCGCCGACGACGACCTGATGCTTGGTGGCGCGGGCGCCGACGTGCACGACGGCGGCAGCGGCACGGACACGATCTCCTACGCGGCGTCTGCCGCCGGCGTGACCATCTCGCTCAACGGTTCGCTCGGCACCGGCGGTGACGCTGCCGGCGACACCCTGACCAACATCGAGACCATCATCGGATCGGCCTTCGACGACAACCTGACCGGCACGGCGGCGGCAGAGACGTTCCAGGGCGGCGCCGGCAACGACACCATCATCGGCGGCGACGGTGGCGACGTGATCGACGGCGGAGCGGATTTCGACACCGTCGATTATTCCGCTTCCAACGCCGGCATCACCCTGACGCTGGACGGCACGCCGAGCATCGGCGGCCACGCCCATTCGGACCGGGTCAGCAACGTCGAGCGCGTGATCGGCTCAAACTTCGACGATACCATCACCGGCACGGCGGCGGCCGAGACTTTCGAAAGCGGGACCGGCAACGACGTCCTCGAAGGTGGCGGTGGTGCCGACACCTTCGACGGCGGTGCGGATTCCGACACCGTCAGCTACGCCGGCTCGGCGCTCGCCGTGCAGGCCTATCTCGACGGAACCGCCAATACGGGCGGCGACGCAGCTGGCGACACCTTCGCCAACATCGAGAACCTGAGGGGTTCGGCATTCGCCGATACGCTGACCGGTAATGGCGGCGCTAACACGCTGTCCGGCGGCGCGGGTGCGGACACTCTGTATGGTGCCGCGGGCACCGACACGCTCTACGGCGAGGCCGGGAACGACACGCTCGTCGGCGGTGCCGATGCAGACATCCTGGACGGCGGTGCCGATTTTGACACCGCTGACTACACGGCTTCCGCCGCCGGCGTCACCGTGCGCACGGACGGCATCGCCGGTTCCGGTGGCGATGCGCAGGGCGACACCCTGTTCAACATCGAGCGCGTCGTTGGCTCCGCCCAGGCCGACACCCTGATCGGCTCGGCAGCCAACGAGACACTGGAAGGTGGCGACGGGGACGACACGCTGGAAGGCCGCGAGGGCGCAGACACCCTGATCGGCGGCGCCGGCAACGACACCGCCACCTACACCACGTCCGGCCTCGGTGTGACCGTCTTCATGGACGGCACGGCCGGCACCTCCGGCGATGCGACCGGCGATACGCTCACGGGAATCGAAACGGTCATCGGCTCGGGTTTCGCCGACAATATCACCGGTTCTGCGGGCTCGGACACCATCTATGGCGCGACCGGCCAGGATGTGCTGACAGGCGGCGGCGGCGACGATTTCCTGTACGGCGAGGACGACAACGACACCATCTACGGCGGTGCCGGCATCGACACGATCGACGGCGGCTTCGGCAACGACATTATCTGGGGCGGCACCGAGAACGACATCATTTCCGGCAGTGACGGCGACGATACCCTCTACGGCGAGGAAGGCGACGACACGCTGCTGGGCGGTGCCGGCAACTACGACACCCTCTATGGCGGTGTCGGCGCCGACACGATGGATGGCGGCACGGGTGCCTACGACATGGTCGTCTACGAGGACTCCGACGCGGCCGTGACGGTCGACCTCGTCCTCAACACTGCTTCGGGCGGCCATGCGCAGGGCGACATCCTGTCCAATCTCACCCGCGTGCACGGTTCGGCCTTCGACGACACGCTCACCGCGCGCTGGGTCTATGCGCACGACGGCAATGACAACGTCTATGGCACCACCAACGGCGACTGGCTGTACGGCGAGAACGGCAACGATACGATCTTCGGCTCCCTCGGCAGCGACTACATGTACGGCGGCGCCGGCACGGACACCGCCGACTACTCGGCGTCGACGTCCGCCGTCACGCTCTACATGAGCGGCGCCGTGAGCGCCGGCGGCTATGCGGCCGGCGACACCCTGAATTCGATCGAGAGCGTCATCGGCTCGAACTACGATGATGATTTCTTCGGGTCTTCGGGCAACGACACCATGTCGGGCCAGGGCGGCGACGACGACTTCTGGACCAGCGCCGGGGCAGACGCCTACATCGGCGGCAGCGGCTGGGACCAGGTCGACTATTCCGGCCTCGGCGCCGGCCTGACGATCAACATGGCGACGCCCTCGAACGGCACCGGCGACGCGGCCGGCGACACCTTCACCGGGATCGAGGAAATCATCGCCACCAACTACAACGACGTCCTCGTCGGCGATGCCGGCGACAACCAGTTCCGCGGCTATGGCGGCGCCGACAGCATCGACGGCGGCGCGGGTTTCGACTACGTCGCCTACTACTGGTCCGGCGATGTGACCGTGAACCTGGCCACCGGTACCGGCACCGGCAGTCATGCCCAGGGCGACACCTACACCAGCATCGAGGGTGTCATCGGCTCCTTCAACAACGACACGCTGATCGGCGATGCCGGCAACAACGTGCTGCGCGGCGAATCCGGCAACGACATCCTGCGCGGCGGCGCCGGCGCGGATACACTGTCCGGCGATGCCGGTGTCGATACGGTCGACTACACCGGTTCCGCCGGCGCGGTGAACGTCAACCTTGCAACCAACACGGTGTCCGGCGGCGATGCCACCGGCGACACCATTAGCAGCATCGAGAACGTCATCGGTTCCGATCTTGCGGACGTTATCACCGGCAGCAGCGGCAACAACGAGCTCTTCGGCCAGGAAGGCGCCGATACGCTGGACGGCGGCGGCGGTGACGACCACATCCGTGGCGGCGGTGGCGACGACCTGATCTATGGCGGTGCCGGCGCGGACTTCATCGAGGGTGACGGCGGAGTCGACACCCTCGACTACTCGGCGTCTGCCTCCGCAGTCACGGTCGACCTCGACCAGGGCACGGGAACTGGCGGCGACGCCGATGGCGACACCTACTCGACGCTGGAAAACATCATCGGCAGTGCCGGCAACGACACCATCATCGGCAGCGATCTGGCCAACAACCTGCAGGGCGGGGCCGGCAACGACACGCTGTCCGGACGCTCGGGGGCCGACATCCTGAACGGCGGTGCCGACACAGATACTGCCGATTACTCCGTGTCGGATGTCGGGGTGAACGTCAATCTTGCCACCAACACCAACACCGGCGGTCATGCCCAGGGCGATTCGCTGATCTCGATCGAGAACGTCACCGGTTCGGCGTTCTCGGACGTCATCACCGGCGACAGCGGGGCCAACGTCCTGGACGGTGGCGACCTCGACGACTCGCTGACCGGCGGTGCCGGCGCCGACACGCTGACCGGCGGCAACGGCAACGACCTTCTCGCCGGCGGCGCCGATGCCGACACTATCGATGGCGGCACGGGGATCGACACGGCGGACTACTCGGCTTCCGCGTCCGCCGTCACCGTCAACCTGGCGACCAACGTCAACACGGGCGGCGATGCCGCCGGCGATTCGATCTCCGGTGTCGAGAACCTCATCGGCTCGGCTGGCGCCGACACGCTCACCGGCAACAGCCAGGACAACGTCATCCGCGGCGGTGCGGGCGCCGACACCATCGATGGCGGCACCGGCACCGATACCGTCGACTATACCGGTTCGGCTTCCGGCGTGACGGTCAACCTCGGCACCAACATCAACACCGGCGGCGATGCCGCCGGCGACAGCCTGACCAACATCGACAACGTGTTCGGTTCTGCCAACGGTGACTTCATCACCGGCGATGCCAACGTCAACTACCTGTTCGGCCTCGGCGGCAACGATACGCTCGATGGCGATTTCGGCGACGACTATCTGGACGGCGGCCAGGGTTCCGATACCTACTACTGGTACATCGGCGAGGGCACGGACACCTTCGCCGATACCGGTAGCGGCGGCGGCGACTACGACCTGATTTCGCTGCGCGGCGGCAACGGCGCCTACCAGCTGACCGACGTGTTCAATGCCGCCGGATCCGGCATCGAGGAGATCCAGGGCCATTCCGGTGACACCGAGATCCTCGGCTTCTCGACGCACGCGACCGCGGTCAACTGGAACTTTTCCGGCATCCTGATGACGGATATCGAGCTCATCCAGGGCGGCACGCAGAACGACACCATCACCGGCTCCGACGATGACAACATCATCGACGGCGGCGCGGGTGCCGACATCCTGTCCGGCGGCATCGGCAACGACACGATCGCCGGCGGCGCCGGTGCCGACACGCTGTCGGGCGGTGCCGATGAGGACACCCTCGACTACAGCGCCGACACCGTCGGCGTCACGGTCAACCTGGCCACGAATTCTGCCTCCGGCGGCGACGCGACCGGCGACACGATCTCCGGCTTCGAGAACGTCACCGGCGGCACCGGCAACGACACGCTCACCGGCACGGCCGGCGACAACACGCTGCGTGGCGGGGCCGGCGACGATGTCTTCGTCGGCGGTGCCGGCGCTGACTACATCTACGGCGACGGCGACAGCGGAGCTGGCGACACGATCGACTACAGCGCCTCAAGCGCAGGCGTCACCGTCGACCTCGATGCCGGCACTGGCTCGGGTGGCGACGCCCAGGGCGACGTCATCTTCACGGTGGAGAACCTGATCGGGTCCGCGCATGCAGACAACCTGACCGGCACCGTGGGCAACAACGTCATCGATGGCGGCGCCGGCGACGACACCATCGAGGGCGGCATCGGCGCGGACAACCTCGACGGTGGCGCCAACGACGCCGGCGGCGACACGCTGTCCTATGCCGGCTCGGTCTCCGGCGTGACCGTCAACCTGGCCACAAACAGCGTCTCCGGCGGCGAGGCGACCGGCGACACCATCGCCAACTTCGAGAACGTCACCGGTTCCAACGACAGCGACGTCCTCACCGGCGACGCCGGCGCCAACGTCATCATCGGCAACGACGGCGACGACGCCATTGCCGGCGGTGCCGGCGCTGACACCCTGTCGGGCGGCACCGACTTCGGCGGTGGCGACACGCTCGACTATTCGTCCGACGTCACCGGCGTCACGGTCAACATTGCCGCGAACACCGCCAGCGGCGGTGACGCGGCAGGCGACATCATCTCCGGCTTCGAGCACGTCACCGGCGGTTCGGGCGCCGACACGCTGACCGGCAATTCCGGCATCAACACGCTGACCGGCAATGCCGGCAACGACACGCTGGACGGTGGCGCGGGCGGCGACACGCTGGACGGCGGCGCCGACTTCGACACGGCCAGCTATGCAAGCGCCTCCACCGGCGTCACCGTCGACATGTCGAACACAGCCAACAACACCGGCGACGCGGCGGGCGACACCTACGTCAGCATCGAGAAGATCCTCGGCTCCAACAATGCCGACACGCTGATCGCCGCAGCCGGCGGCAGCAACCTCGACGGCGGCGCGGGCAACGACACGGTCCGTGGCGGCGCAGGCGCAGACACGCTGACCGGCGGCACCGGAACCGGCGACACCCTGTCCTACTCGACCGACACAACTGGCGTCACGGTCAACATCGGCGCCAACACCGCGTCGGGCGGCAATGCCGCGGGCGACACGATCTCCGGATTCGAGAACGTCACGGGCGGTACCGGCAATGACACCCTCACAGGCACGACGGGCACGAACACGCTTATCGGCGGTTCGGGCAACGACGTTCTGCATGGCGGTGGCGGCGACGACACGCTGACGGGCGGCGCCGGCAACGACAGGATCGAGCTCGACGGCGGCGCCGACACCATCGACGGCGGAACCGACCACGACATCCTGGACGTGACCGTCACGACGGACGTCAATGTCAATCTCGCCACCGGGGCCGTCACCGGGACGGGATTCACGGGAACCACAGTCGCCGGCATCGAGGAAATCTGGGGCGGTGAGGGCAACGACACCTTCACCGGTTCGGGCATCGCCGAAACCCTTTACGGCTGGAACGGCAACGACACGATTTCCGGCGGTGGCGGCAACGACAGTCTCTATGGCGAGGCCGGCAACGACACGCTGGACGGCGGCGCGGGCGGCGACACCCTCGACGGCGGTGCCGATACCGATACGGTCACCTACGCCAGTGCTGCGGCCGGCGTCACGGTGGACCTCTCCAACACAGCCAACAACATCGGCGATGCATTCGGCGACACCTACGTCAGCATCGAGAAGTTCGTCGGCTCCAGCCACGCGGACGCGATGGTCGCGGCTGCAGGCGGCAGCGACCTCGATGGCGGGCTGGGCGACGACAACATCTTCGCGGGCGCCGGCGCCGACACGCTCGCAGGCGGCGGCGGGACCGATTCGCTCTACTACACGACCGATACCGCGGGCGTGACCGTCAACCTTGGCGCGAACACCGCCTCGGGCGGCAATGCAACCGGCGACACCATCTCCGGCTTCGAGAACGTCTTCGGCGGCTCGGGCGCCGACACGCTGACCGGCACCAGCACGGCGAACACGATCCAGGGCAACGCCGGCAACGACGCGATCACCGGCGGCGATGGCAACGACACCATCGACGGCGGCGCCGACACCGACACCGCCTACTACACCGGCAACTTCGCCGAATACCTGATCGAGGATCTCGGCGGCGGCCAGTACCGCGTCACCGACCAGCGCGGCAGCCCGACGGACGGCATCGATACGCTGACCAACGTCGAATACCTGCAGTTTGCCGATGTGCTCTACGATCTGGCCAGCGGCAACAACATCATCAACGGCAATCCGGGCAACAACACCCTGAACGGCACGGCCGGCGACGACACCATCAACGGGCTTGCCGGCAACGACACCATCACCGGCAACGGCGGCAACGACATCATCGACGGCGGCGACGACATCGACGTTGCCGTCTATGCCGGCGATGCCGACGAGTTCTCGGTGGACGCGTCCGGCAGCACGATCACGGTGGTCGACGACCAGCCGACGCTGAATGGTGACGAGGGAACCGACACGCTGACCAACATCGAGACGCTGCGTTTCAACGGCGTCGACTACGACGTGTCGAGCTTCGTCACCACCGGCACCGCGGCGGGCGAAACCATCATCGGTACGTCGGCGGGGACCACCATCGACGCCGGAGATGGCACCGACCTCGTCTTCGGCGGGCGCGGCAACGACACCATCCTGTTCAAGAACGGTGCCGACACGGTCTTCGGCGGCGCCGGTGACGACATGATCGATGATGACTACGGGACGATGGGCTACAGCGCCGACAACACGCTCTACGGCGGCACCGGCAACGACACGATCTACGCCGGCAACGGCAACGACACCATCTACGGCGGCGATGACAACGACATCATCTATGGTGAAGCCGGCAACGACACGATGTACGGTGGCGACGGCAACGACCAGATCTACATCGAAGGTCTGGGCACCGATGCCGACCAGGCCTATGGCGAGGCGGGCGACGACACGCTCTTCGTCGACATCGACCACTTCGTCAACCTGGTCGCCGATTCGATCGACGGCGGCACCGGCACCGACACGGTCCAGTTGACCCTGGGCGGCGGCGCAAACCTCGTCGACTATGCCTCGATGATCGCGGCGCTCAAGGACGTCGAGGTGATCGACGCCGACACCAACGCCGTGAACATGAACGCCACCTTCACCGGCGCGGACGTCCAGCAGATCACCGACGCAAACGATTCGCTGACGATCCTCTCCGACAGCGGCGACAACCTGTTCGGAACCGCCGGTGCCGGCGAGTACATGTCGTCGAATACCGTCGGCAGCACCACGACCTACACCTGGTACGACGATCCCGGCATGACCAACCAGATCGCCGAGCTGATGGTTCAGGTCGCCTGACCGGGCAGGTTGCCGCGGATTGAGGCTCTGCAGCGCACCGGGCGCGAGCGCCGCCGTCAGTACTTGACGGCGACCTCGGGAATCTTCGCATCGACCCCGAACACCGTCTGCGACAGCAGGCCGACCGCGTGCAGGATGCGGAACTGCGAGCGCAGCGCATCGTACTTGTTCGAGATCAGGTCGCGCTGGTCGCTGTAGAGCGAGGTCTGGCTGTCCAGAAGCTCGAAGACGGTCCGCTCGCCGGCGCGGAACTGTTCGGTGTAGAGCTCGCGCACCTTGCGGCTCGAAGCCAGGCCCTTTTCCAGGTCGCTGACCTTCGACTTGCTCGACGAGATCGCCCGGTAGTACTGCCTCAGGTCGGCTTCCAGGTCGTCCATCTGCTGGCGGTGGCGATATTCGAACTGGCGAACGCGCGTTTCGATCTGCAGCGCCTCGTTGTGCCGCTTGCCGCCGTCGTAGAGGCGATGGCGCATGACGACCATGCCCTTCACCTCCACGTCGCTTTCGGCGCCGGTGTCCATGTAGGTGTTGGTGAGGCCTTCCACTTCGAGGTTGATCGAAGGCATGCCCTTGGCGTTGTGGCTGGCAAGCTCCATGCGCATCGCGGCGGCGTTCGCCTGCAGGCCGAGCAGTTCGGCGTTGCGCTCGGGCAGCATTGCGATGGCCGCGCCGACGTTCGGCGGCACCGAGCGCGCGATGTTCGGGGGTTCGGCCAGGCGTCCGGGCGCCACGCGGGTCAGGCGGCGGAAGCGGTCGGCGGCGTCCTCGGAGTTGGCCTCGATGTCCGTCAGCAGCGTCTGCGCGTCCACCTTGCGTGCTTCCACGCGGCTGACGTCCGCGGCCGTGCCGTTGCCGTTGGCCTCGTTCAGCTTCACCAGCCGCTCGAATTCCTCGTGCGCCTTCAGGTTCTGCCGCGCCGCGTCGAGCAGCGATTGCTGCTCGATCATGGTCAGATAAGCCTTGACGGTCTCGTAGACGATCTCCTCGATCTTCGCCTGGCGCTTGAAGGCTTCGGTCACGTAGATGAGCTTGTTGCGGTCGATTTCCGCCCGTGCCGACCCGAAGTCGTACAGTAGTTGCTTCAGCGTCAGCGACGCGTCGAACGCGCCCCGGCCGAAGGTGTCGCCATGCGCGTAGGGTTGATGCCGGTCGCTCGTATACGTGCCCTTGGCATTGAAGCCGGCGCCGACGGAGCCGTCGATGCGCGGCAACAGGGCGGACTGGCCGACCTTGATGCCGTAGTAGGCGTCGTATGCCCGCGCTTCCGCGTAGCCGATCTCCGGGTTCTGGTGCACGGCAAGGCCGATGGCCTCGCGCAGGCTCATGGCGCCGCCGCGCCGGACACTGGCCTGCTGCACGGAGCCGGTCGTGGCCGGTGATGCGCGAGCCGCCTCGTAGGGCGTTTTCATGCGTCCCGCTGCCGCCACCGCGTCCAGGTCGGCGCGCGAAGCCTGCGCCGTCTCCTGCGAGGTGCGCAGTTCGGACACCGCTGCCAGTTGCCGGGCTGTCGGCTTGGCAGGCGCCGTGCGCACCAGAGGCTGCGTGGCGTCGCGGCTGCCGTAGCTTGCCAGCGCCGCGCAGTCGATCTCGGCGCCGGGGTGCTGCTGCGATGCGCAGGGGTCGTTCCCGCTGGCGGCAAGGCTTCCGGTATGCACCCGCGTATTGGTGCACCCTCCGGCCACCAGGGCCAGGACCGCTACCGTCAGGGCCAGCCTGAGCTGGCGGCTATGAACACCAATTGGGTACATCACGCATCTTGCTGGGTGCTTGCGGCGTTCCTGCCGCGGGCCAACACCCTGTTATGCGTTGATTAACCTTAATTTTCGGTGAAATGAGCGAGGCAAACGGGTCTCTGGAACCCGTTATTTCCGCGATCCGGGGATCAGTGGAACTCGTCGACTTCCTTGAGCCCGAACAGCTTCGCGAACCGGTTGAGTTCGGCCTCGGAAAGCGGTTCCAGGAACCGGATGCCATAGCCTTCGGGCCGCAGGTTCATGATCTGGCCCCGCCTGACCTGCTTGTCGAAATGCAGCTTCACCATATCGAGCTTGCGATCGAGCATGAAGGTCGAGGCGGTGCGGAACAGGGCGCCGCCGAGCGACAGCTCCATGACCGAGCCATCCATGAAGAAGCCCTTGTCGATCATCTCCAGGCGCCCGACGATGCAGCAGGCGTAGCGCTGGTGCTGGCGGGAAAACTGCTTCTGCTTGCCGCGGCCAAGAAGGCTCCCGACGAGCCGGGCGGGGTTCACGAGAGAGGCAACGGCACGGGCATTCATGACCGGTTTCCTCCGTTCTGTTCGTCCGCGCCGAGCTCCTTGCGGTAGGCGCGCAGGCGGCGCATCGCCATCTCGTATCCGCGGTCGATGTCGGCGGCGTCGGTGTGCATGGGCGCCATGTCGGCACCTGCGGGCGGTATCGGCATGTCATCTGTTCCCGTCGCCGCAAGCGCTGCGTCGTCGTCGCGCTCGTCGTCCGGCGCGGGTTCCTCGCCCGCGCTCGTCGCGCGCATCGGGCTTCCCGGCCGCCGTCTCTCGATGCCGTCGGGCGGATTGCTGGCTGTCGCGGCATGCCCGCCGGCATTGCCGGCGGCTTCGTCGCCGTCGTCCCTGTCGTCCTCGTCGGCTTCATCCTGCTTCAGGATTTCGGCGAACTGCTCGAAGGCCGCCTCAAGGCGTTCGGCGAGCTTGGCGTTCGATTCCATCATCGCGTCCGCCTGCTCGCGCCCGCGCTCCTCGATCTTCGCCAGCGCGTCGGTCATCCGCTCCAGCGTTGCGCTCAGCTTGCGGTCCATGCTGGTCTGTTCGTCGGCGATCGACTGCAGGTGGCGCGCCGTGCGCTGCAGGTAGCCGGTCTGGCGCACCTGTGTCTTGGCGAGGCTGGTGATGCCCTCCGACGTGATCCCGAAGTGCTCGCGCAGTTCCTTGAATGACGCCGCGACGCTGGCAACCGCGCCCGACAGCTTGCGCAGGCCCTCGGTGTCCACCGGTCCGCGCACGCCGAGCATCACCGGGTCTTCGTTGTCCGCCGTCTCGATCTGGGAAACGTTGGCGAGCCACGCTTCGAAATGGATCTTCAGCGTGTTGGCGGCCTGGCTCGAGAAACGGCCCATCAGGCCCAGCGTCAGCGAGGTGAACAGGCCGAACAGCGATGACGAGAAGCCGGTCGCCATGCCGACCAGCGGGCCCTTGAGATCGCTGATCAGCTTGCTGAAGGCATCCGAGTTGCTTCCCGTGGTGTCGAGGCCGCCGATGATGCCGCCCACCGAACCGACCATGTTCATCAGGCCGATGAAGGTACCGATCAGGCCGAGGAAGACCAGCAGGCCGGTGACGTATTGCAGCAGCGAGCGGTCGTCCGACAGGCGCGTGTCGATGCCGTCGATCAGGTTCTGCAGCGTGCTGACCGAGATCTGCAGCCGCCGCGTGCGCATCAGCTCTTCATAGACGAGGTCGTAGATGTGCCCCAGGATACGGGGGCGCTCGACGATCACGGCCGGTTGCAGGCAGCGATAGTGCCGCCAGTAGGGATCCTCGGCGCCTTTCTCGCGGTCCTGCTGGATGTCGTCGTAGGCTTCCTTCAGCGAATCGTAGGCCCGTACCTCGTTTCCGAGCATGAACACGACGCGGAACGCCAGGACGGCGCCGAACAGGAACGTCCCGATGATCGTCATGTTCAGGTAGATGTTGGAATTGACGCCTTCCCAGACGAAGTCGAACTGCCACGCAGTCAGGCCTACGATGAGGCCGACGACGATGAGCATCCTGTAGATCTGGGATTTGATCTGCTTTCGCATGGATCAGCGGCACTTCCGGTCAGGTTCCCGCCTGCGGCGGGTTTCAGGGACATGCCGGTCCACGCGGGCGCAGACCCCGGGGCACGGCCCTTCATTCATCGCCGATTAACCTCAACAAGTCGTAAAAATGCCGCCAGCCACAGGTGCGAAGTGTCATTGTGCGAACACCTCGGCGGTCTGCCCCTTGTCCGCGTCCTCGGTCTCGATCACCTCGACGTGCAGCCGGTCGGGTTCGATGCCGTTGGCGATCAGCTCGGCGCGCAGCAGCATGCCGCGATAGTAGGCTGCGCGGCGTGCCTGGCTCAGGCCGCCGTTGTCGGCGTGGGCATAGGCGTGGATCACGATACGCTTGGCATTGCGCACCGCGTCCGATTCGCTCGTGAACGCCGCGACTTCGAGCTTCGTGTTATCGTTCAGGCGGGTTTCGGTTTCCTCGTAGGTCACGGTGAGGACCGAGGGGGTGCGCGTGGCCTTGACCTTTTCGGCGCCATCGTCCGGCGTGTCGATCTTTTCGGCGCGGATCTCGGTCTGCGGCGCCTCGACCGATTCCGGATGTCCCGTCGTCAGGCTCGGTGTCGAGCGGTCCTGGTTCGCGTTGGCGAGCAGCTCCTTGAGCTTTTCCTTGATCGCTTCCGGCGTGCCGGGATCGGGCACCTCGATGTTGGCCTCCTGCAGGATGGCCTCCAGCAGGATCTTGGACACGTTCTGGCTGAGGATGAACACCGCCAGCGCCAGGATCATCATGACGAAGGTCAGCACCATCGTCATGGTGGTCAGGGCATCGACGTAGCCGGGCCAGTAGTTTTCTTCCGGTTCGTCCTTGCTCGCCATGGCGCACGCATCTCGTACATTCGGGCCGGCCGGCAGATGCCGGTACGGAAGGCTGGGTTCCCGACCCTAGCGCGTTGCCGGTTTGGTTTTGGTTAACGTGGCGTTGCCGAAATCGCCCGCGTCAGGCCGTCTTGCCGGGATTGAGCCTGGCCAGCACCTCGCGCTTGGGCCCGTCGGCGACGATGCGCCCGCGCTCCACGACAACGAGCCGGTCGACGAGGTCGAGCACCGGCACCCGGTGCGTGGCGACGATCAGCGTGCGGCCTTCCAGCGCGGGCTTGAGCCGCCGGATGACGGCCTGTTCCAGCGCGTTGTCCATGGCCGCCGTCGGTTCGTCGAGGACCAGCAGGTTGGGCTTCGTCACCAGGGCGCGTGCCAGTGCCACCATCTGGCGTTCGCCGCCCGACAGCGCGTCCCCGCGCAGGCCGACCGGCGTCGAGTAGCCGCCGGAGAGGTTGGCCGCGAGCTGCGCGACACCCGAAATGGTGACGGCCGCCTCGAAGTCCCCTTCGGGAACCTCGTCGAGACCGAAGCAGATGTTGTTGTAAAGGCTGTCGTCGAACAGCACGCTGTCCTGGCGCATGAAGCCGCAGGCGCGGCGCAGGACGTGTGGGGGAAACTGCCGGATGTCCTGGCCGTCGAGCAGGATGCTTCCTTCGTCCGGTGCGTGCAGCCTCAGGACGAGGCGCAGCAGCGTGCTCTTGCCGCCGCCAACACGCCCGACGATGCCGACATGCTCGCCGGCGCGGATGGACAGATTGATGTTCTCCAGCGACGGCTTGCTGGCGCCGGGATAGGAAAAGCCGACGCCCGACAGAGAAACCGAACCCTCGACCCTGGGATGTCCGCGCGCCGTATCGCCCGCTTCTTCCTGCGGTAGCGCCAGAACCTGCGCCAGCCCGCCCAGCGCACCGCCCAGCTGCAGCGCCCTGTCGAGCAGGCTGACGAGGTTGCCGACCGGCGAGATCATCCGCCCCACCAGAAGCGAGGAGGCCGCCAGTGCGCCGACACTCATGTTACCGTCGCCGATCTGGTAGACGCCGATGATCAGCACCAGGACGATCACGCCCTGCACCACGATCAGCGTCGACTGGCTGGCGAAGCCCGCCCAGAACCGCGCCCTGTGCGCGAAATAGCCGGCCTCGTCGCTGATGCGCTCCCATCGCCGCAGAAGGTGCGATTGCGCGGTCGCCGCCTTCACCGTTTCCAGCGCCGCGACCGTTTCGAACACCTGATTCGACTGTTTCTGGGAGATTTCCGCCGATTTCTGGATCGCCCCGCCCGTGCGGGCGTGGCCCAGCGCGTGCAGCGCCACCAGCGCCACGACGCCGACGATCGGAGCGATCACGACCGCCCCGCCGATCAGGTAGAGGACACCCATCAGGATGCAGAAGAACGGGACGTCGACGACCAGCGCCGCGAGCAGCGACGGCGCCAGGTTGCAGACCTGCTCGATGTCGCGGACCTGATGTGCGATCGGTCCGGCCGAGCGCGGCGCCGAAGCCAGCCGCGCGTTGAGCACACGGCGGAAGAACCGCGCCTGCAGCGACAGGTAGGCGGACGCGCCGATCGCATCGACCAGTTTCAGCCGCACGAAACGCAGCTGGAAGTCCAGCCCCAGCGCCAGCAGCACGCCGATCGACAAGGCCCACAGGGTCTCCATCGCCTGGTGCGGGACGACCCTGTCGTAGACGGCCATCGTGAACAGCGGCAGCGCCAGCAGGAAGACATACGAGAGCGCCGTCGCCAGCATCAGCTGCACGAGCAGCCCCCGGCGGGTGTCCCAGATATGTGCCACCACGGCCCTGAACACGCCGAAACCGTTTTCGCTTCCATCGAAGGGAACGTGCTCGCTCTCGCTGCCGCTCGTCACGCTGCGCGGACGCACGAAGAACACCGTGCCCGACTGCCGCGCCTCGAGCACGTCGCGGCCGATGGCGCGGTCGCCCATCTCAGCATCGACATGATAGAACTTGCTGTCGCGGCGGTTGATGAGGTGGCTGGATCCATCCTGCAGCAGCGCGATGCACGGGAAGTCCGTATCCTCGAGGTCTTCCAGGCGCGCGGTGACATAGGAGACCCGTGCATCCAGGTGCTCCACCGCCGCGGCAAGCGTTTCCGGGGTCGAGGGATCGGCATCGATGCCGGCGATGGATGTTCCCGGCTGCGTCGGCCCGTCGCGCCAGGCGCGCGATGCGCGGTCGATGTCGGACATGAGATGCTGGCCGCCGGCGCGCCTGCCGGTCTGTCCGGCAGCCGGCCGGGCGTGCTCTGCAGTGGCTTCCGCGCCTTCGCCACGGCCGCCGATGCGCGCGGCGATCTGCGCGGCGCCGATCGCGGTGCCCGCAGGTTTGCCGCCTTTCAGCCCGAAAAGGCCGCGCAAGCTGTCGATGGCTGCCATGTCCGCCCGCCTTGTCATGGCGGTGTTCGCCCCCCAAAGAGCGCAGGGGCGGACTCCGCTCTCCTATCTGATTGTCCTGCTTATGCTTAAGAGTCCGTAAACCCGTTTCCGGTGAGATGTCGGCGCAGCAGTGCATCCACATCTGCCTGAGAGGCGAACCGCCGGCATGAACCTGAACAACCTGAAAGACGTCATGGCGCCGCCGCAGCGCCGCGCCGGCGCCTTTCACCGGCGTTGCGATGCGATCGCCGGTCGCGTCCACGGTACATTCCTCTACACGGTGTCGGCTGGCGTCGTCCTGTTCGGCCTTTGGGCCGGCTTCACCGAGGTCGACCAGGTCACCCGCGGCACCGGCAAGGTCGTGCCGCAGAGCAACAACCAGATCGTCCAGCATTTCGAGGGCGGCATCGTCACCGACATCTTCGTGCGCAACGGCGACCGCGTCGAGAAGGGCGAACCGCTTCTGCGCATCGAGAACAGCTTCTCGGAAGCGGAACTGTCGCGCGTTCGGCTCGAACTGAAGGCGGCGCGCGTGAAGATGGCGCGGCTGGAGGCGGAAGCCACGAATGCGCCGCAGCCGGATTTCCCCGCCGACCTTGAGCGCGACATCCCCGAGATCGTCGCGCGCGAACTGGCCCTGTTCAAGAATCGCCGCAGCCAGTTCCATGAACAGCTTGCGATCCACGGCGACCAGGCGCGCCAGAAGGAGCTCGAGCTCTCCGAACTGAAGTCGCGCTGGGCCAGCACCTCGCGCGAGCGCACGCTGGAAATCGAGCGGGTCCAGAACCTGCGCAACCTGGAGCAGAAGGGCGCGGTGTCGCGCAACGACCTGCTGGCCGCCGAACGCGGCCTCCAGCAGCTGGAAGCGCGCCTCTCCGATCTGACTCACGACATTCCGCGCACTGAAGCCGCCCTGAGCGAGGCGCAGCGCCGCCGCCGCGAGGCCGAACTGAAGATCGCCGCCGAAATCGATCGCGAAGGCGGCGAGGTGGAACTGCAGGTCGCCAAGCTGCGCGAGCTGTCCGACGCCATGCAAGACCGCAATACCCGCTCCGACGTCGTCGCCCCGATCAGCGGCATCATCAACCGGGTCTTCGTGACGACCATCGGCGGCGTCGTGCAATCCGGCGACCAGCTCGTCCAGCTCGTGCCCGTCGACGGCTCGATCGCCGTCGAGGCGCGGCTGTCGCCGTCCGACCGCGCCGAGGTCTGGCCGGGATTGCCCGCGGTGGTGAAGATTTCCGCCTACGACTATTCGATCTACGGCGCGCTGAAAGGAAAGATCCTCGAGATCTCGCCCGACGCGCTGCAGGACGAGCAGGGGCGCTCCTACTTCCGCGTGCGCCTGGAGGCCGATGCCGGCGCCTTCGGCGCCGACAAGCCCGTCGTACCGGGCATGCTCGCCGAGGTCGATATCCTGACGGGACGCCGCAGCATCCTGGCCAACCTGCTGCAGCCGCTGCGCACCCTGAAGGACAACGCGCTGCGCCAGTAGGCCTGCCGTGGCACGCATCGTTCCGCTCGCAAATCTCGACGATCCGGATCTCGAACCCTACCGCGACGTGCGCGACCGCGACCTGCGCGGGCGTGGCAACGCCTTCATGGCCGAAGGCGCGGTGGTGCTCGCCAACGCAGCGGGGCGGATGCGCCATCGCCTGCGCTCGCTCCTCGTCGCCGAGCCGAAACTCGCGGGCCTCGAACCGGCGCTGGCACGCCTGCCCGCCGACTTGCCCGTCTACGTCGCCGGGGCGCAGCAGATGAGCGAGATCGCGGGGTTCCACATCCACCGTGGCGTCCTGGCCCTGGGCGAGCGCGCCGTCGAGCCGCCGCTGGAAGACCTGCTGGCGGCACTGCCGCCGCGCGCCCTGGTCGTGGCACTGTTCGGCATCTCCAATCACGACAATCTCGGCGGTATCTTCCGCAACGCCGTCGCCTTCGGCGCCGATGCGGTTCTTCTCGACCCGGCCTGCTGCGACCCCCTCTACCGCAAGGCGATCCGCGTTTCCGTCGGGGCGAGCCTCATCTGCCCCTTCGTGCGTGTCGAAAGCGAGGCCGCGCTGCTGGCAGAGATTGCCACGAGCGCGCTGACGCCGGTTGCGCTCACGCCGGGCGGGCATGCCGACCTTTCCATGCTCCCGGCCGCGAGCGGCGGCCTGGCATTGCTCGTCGGCTCGGAGGGACACGGCCTTCCGCCGGCAGCGCTCGAGCGCAGCCTCGCGATCCGCATCGAGATGGCGCCGGGCTTCGATTCACTCAACGCCGCCACCGCGACCGGGATCGCCTTGCATGCCGCAGCCCTTGCGCTCGGCAAGGTCTGATCGGCATGGCCAACGCCCGCACACCCGACGCAAGCCTGTCGCAACGGCAACCGCGTGTTCGTGCAGGTGCGGAATATGAATTTACGTTACAGGGAGATACCGCAATGCAACATGTAGTTCGCAGTCGCAATATCGACACATTTGGCGTTAGGTTGCCGGCCACTTGAAACGGGGTTGACCCGCAAGCGCTCCGACCGCGGTGCGCGGCGGGCAAGGAGAAATATCTTGATGACGAAACTTCGCGCCGCCCTCGCGGCGATCATGATCGTTTTCGCCGGCGTCGGCGGCTATGCGGTAACCAGCACCGATGCCGCTGCGGCAACTTACAGCGGCAGGGCGTCCTGGTATGGCTCCCAGTTCCACGGCCGCAAGACGGCCAGCGGCGAACGCTTCAACATGAACGCCATGACCGCGGCCCACCGCTCGCTGCCTTTCGGCACCCGGGTGCGGGTCACCAACAAGCGCAACGGCCGTTCCGTGGTCGTGCGCATCAACGACCGCGGACCGTTTTCCGGTGGCCGCATCCTCGATGTCTCGAAAGCCGCAGCCAACCGCCTCGGCCTCATCGCGACGGGGACCGCGCCGGTTACTCTGCAGGTCCTGCGCTGACCGCGGGCCCGGCCTTTCCGGCCGGGCTTTCCCGGTCCACCAGGTAGTCGGTGATACCGGCGGACGCCCATATCCCGACCAGCGCCACCCAGGCGGTGACCGCGAAGATGGAGCCGCCGGTGATGCCGGCGCCCACCGCGCAGCCGCCGGCGAGCATGGCGCCGAAGCCCATCATGATCGCGCCGGCGACATAGCGGCGCATCGCGTGCCCGCCCTGGAAGCCCTCGAGCTTCAGTTCTCCCGCCGCCCAGGCCGCCAGGAACGAGCCGAGGAAGACGCCGGGCACCAGCCCGATGTCGAAATCCAGCGCCTCGCCGGGCGGGCTCAGGACGAACATCAGCACATCCGCGGACGGTCCGGAAAAGGACATGCTCTCGACCCCGACCGGGTCGAAGGCCTGTTGCGACAGCGTGTAGGTGAGGTACCAGCCCAGCGCGACAGCGGCGGCGACGGCAACTGCGCCGGCCGCGATCCCCATGCGCACCCGCAGCCGCCATGCGACCGCGATTGCCAGGATGAACCACACCGCCCCGATCAGCGGCCCGAATTCCGGTCCGATGCCTAGCAGGTTAAGTGCGTGACGCACCTGCGGCCCGTCGATGGTCCACAGGCTGGCGAGCCATTGGCGCAGCGGCGCAAGCTGTCCGCGCAGGCTGGTTTGCGCCACCACCGCGAAGATCAGCCCCGACACCAGCGCCCTCAGGTTTCCGTTCGCCGACAGTACCAGCAGCCGGCTCGCGCATCCGCGCGTCAGGATCATGCCCGACCCGAACAGCAATCCGCCGATCAGCGCACCCGAAAGACTCCCGCGCGACGACAGCTGCCGCGCCTCCGACACGTCCAGCACGCCGAACCAGATCAGCCCCTGGGTCAAGGCGACCGCACCGGTGAACACCAGCAACCAGACGGCGACCCGTTCGCCCATGTGGCCGTGCGCGAACTCGATGACTGCCGCGCGCAGGCAGAATCGGCTGCGCTGCGCGCCGAAGCCGAATACCAGTCCCGCGGTCAGCCCGATCAGGGCCGCGGTGCCACCTTCGCCAAGAATCTCGATGAAGCCCGTCAGGTCCATTGCATCGCCGCCAACACATCCAGAATGCGATTTCCTGCATGTATACAGGAAGCCGCATGTGTTGGCATGCGCGTAAGAACACCGAGTCGCCGGCGCCTTCCATTCGCCGCTGTCGCGCCCATGGATTAGGCTAGGATCGTGCATTGCGAATCGCGGATGCAGGCGCTCCGCAAGCGGCATGGCAAGTGCCGGAACGCTCGCCTTCCCGCTTGCGCGTCGAGGAGGTTACATGTCGAGACACCAAACCCAGCCGGTGCCCGGTCGGCGCGCCTTTCTCGGGCTACTCGTCCTGGCTGCCGGGGTTGCCGTTGCGGTGCTGGCCGCGACCAGCCTGTTCGGCGACAACGACGGCATGGCGGTGGACGTTGATGCGGGCAAGGCGCTGGCCCAGGCAAATTGCGCCGGCTGCCACGCCATCGGGCAAAGCGGCGACAGCGCGAACCCGGCGGCTCCCCCGTTCCGAATCCTGAAGACGAAATGGCCCGTCGAGAACCTCGAGGAGGCGCTCGCCGAGGGCATCGTCGTCGGCCACGAAACCGTGGAGATGCCGGAGTTCGAGTTCGACCCCGAGCAGATCGGCGACTTCATCGCCTACCTGAAGACCCTCTAGGCAATGGCAGATGAACCAAGGGTCGGCGCGCGCTCCGTTCTGGCTCCCGATGCCATGCCGGCTGACGGCCGCCAGTCCGACCGCGCGCTCGCGGTGCAGCGCGGCGTACGCCGCCATCTGCGCCAGGCCGGCCTCGCCAGCATCTGCGAGGTGACGCTGAAGTCCGGCCGCCGCGCCGACATCATGGCGCTGTCGCCGGCCGGCGAGATCTGGATCGTCGAGATCAAGTCGAGCGTCGCCGACTTGCGCTCCGACGCCAAGTGGCCGGACTACACGGACTTCTGCGATCGCTTCTATTTCGCGACACTCGCCGACGTGCCGCATGACATCTTCCCCGCTGACGCCGGGCTCTTCGTCGCCGATGGCTATGGCGCGCACTGCCTGCGCGAGGCCGGGGCGAGCGCGCTGGCGCCGGCGCGGCGCAAGGCGGTGACGCTGCTGTTCGCCCGCCATGCCGCCAGCACGCTGCATGCCCTTGCCGACCCGCACCTGGAATCGTGAGAAGCTGGCAGCGCCAGACGGCGTGCGGATGCTCTAGCGCGGCGCGCGCTTGGCGAGGATGCGCTGCAGGGTCCTGCGGTGCATGTTGAGCCGCCGCGCGGTTTCCGAGACGTTGCGGTCGCACAGCTCGTAGATGCGCTGGATATGCTCCCAGCGCACCCGGTCCGCCGACATCGGGTTTTCCGGCGGCTCGGCCTTGGCGTCGCGCCGCGCCAGCAGCGCTGCGCAGACCTCGTCGGCATCCGCCGGCTTGGCGAGATAGTCGAGCGCGCCGAGCTTCACCGCCGTCACCGCGGTGGCGATGTTGCCGTAGCCGGTGAGGATGATCGAGCGCGCGTCGGGCCGGCGCGCGTTCAGGTGCGCCACGACATCGAGCCCATTACCGTCGTCGAGCCGCATGTCGACGACGGCGAACGCCGGCGCATGGGCATTGATCGCCGCGACCGCCTCTGCGGTCGTTGCCGCCTGGCGCACCTCGAATCCGCGCCGCTGCATCGCGCTGGCAAGCCGGTCGAGGAACGGCCTGTCGTCGTCGACGATCAGCAGGCTGCGGTCGGTAATGGTGTCCGGGATGGTTTCGTCTGACGTCATAAACTGTCGTTCCGGTTTGCCGGAGGCCTGAAAACCGAGCTCGGGGAGCCTATACGAAACTTTATGCGGTCACGTCCACGCCTGCGTGGTCGATTGCCGCGCGGCGCGCGGGGTATCGCCGAGCGCGGCATACGGCCATGTCACGGTGATCACCGCACCGCTGCCCGGTTCCGGTGCATTGCGGATGTCGAGCCGCGCGCCGCTGCGCTCGAGCAGGGTCTTGGCGATGAATATCCCGAGCCCGAGCCCCTTGCTGTCGGGCGCGCGCGATGCGCTTGCGCGCTCGCCGCGCCGGCTGAGATAGGGCTGTCCGAGCCGCGGCAGGATGTCGACGGGAATGCCACGCCCGTCGTCGCGCACCGTGATGGTGACGAAATCGGCGTCCCAGGACGTTTCGACGTCCACCGTCGCCTTGGCGAAATCGACGGCGTTCTCGATGATGTTGCCGAGCCCGTAGATCAGCGCCGGGTTGCGCCGCCACCGCGGTTCCTGCTCGGCTTTCCCGTGCGCGCCGATCCGGATCGCGATGCCGAAGTTGCGGTGTGGCGCCACGGCCTCCTCCACCAGTTCGCCGAGTGACTGGTAGGCGAAAGGCGTTCCGCCGTCGTCACCCAGCGAACCGATCTTGCGGAGGATGGCTCGGCAGCGCGACACCTGCTCCGATAGCAGCCTGAGATCGTCGGCACTGACGCCGGCCGGCGCATCGCGCCGCATTTCCTTGACGACCAGCGCGATCGTCGACAGCGGCGTGCCGAGTTCGTGCGCCGCGGCCGCCGCAAGCCCGTCGAGGTCTGAAAGGTGCTGCTCGCGCGCCAGCACAAGTTCGGTTGCCGTCAGTGCGTCGCTCAGCGCCTGAGCCTCGTCGGCGACCCGCCAGGCATAGACCCCGGCGAACGCCAGCGTGCTGAGAATGGCAAGCCACATCCCCGTCACGTAGAGTCGCGGCAGCGCGATCGGGATGTCGGGCGCCCACGGCAGCGGCAGGTGCCAGAACACGAGCAGGCTCGCCAGCACGCTCGCCAGCATGCCGAGCGCCAGCGTCGCGCGCGGAGTCAGCAGGCTCGCCCCGACGATGACCGGCGCCGCAAGCAGCACCGAGAAGGGGTTGTGCAGGCCGCCGTTGAGCGCCAGCAACCCGGCAAGCTGCACCACGTCGAAACCCAGCAGCCACATTGCCGCCCGGTTGGAAAGCTGTGTCGCGCTTGGAAACCGCACCGACAGGACAAGGTTGAGCGCCACAGACGCGCCGACCAGCGCGAAGGATGCAGCCACCGGCATTGCGAACTTCAGCAGGCCGGAGACAACGACCAGGGCAAGGGACTGGCCGACGATGGCGAACCACCGCAGCCGCAGTAGCGTCTGCAGCCGCAGGCCGCGCGGTGTGAAGACATGCCGCGGCCCTGCACCGGACTCCGCCTCTTGCGCTGCCGCTTGCGGGGCCGGGCCGGAAATCCCCGGGAGGTTGTCATCACGCAGTGCCATCGGGCTTTCCTAGCACCCCCCGCCTTGCCCCGCCACGATGGTTGCGGACTGGTATTGCGGAAACGATCGGCCTAGATGTCACCCATGCTTCAGCAACCCGCCCGCGAACCGGCCATCAGGATCGACAATCTGGTCAAGCGCTATGGCCCGGTCACCGCCGTCGCCGGACTGGACCTGGAAATCGCCGCCGGCTCCGTAACGGCCCTGCTCGGCGGCAATGGCGCCGGCAAGACGACGACGATCGCCATGATCATGGGCCTCGTGCTGCCGAGCCAGGGCTGCATCCGGGTGCTTGGTCATGACATGCTGCGTGACCGCTACGGCGTGCTCGCGCGCATGAATTTCGAAAGCCCCTACGTCGAGATGCCGCTGCGCCTGACGGTGCGCCAGAACCTGGCCGTGTTCGCGCGCCTGTATGGTGTGCCCGGACCCGTCGAACGCATCCGCACGGTCGCCCGCGATCTCGAGCTTGAATCGCTGCTCGACCGTCCGGTTGGCCGCCTGTCGGCGGGTCAGAAGACCCGCGTCAGCCTCGCCAAGGCGCTCATCAACGAACCGGAACTGCTGCTTCTCGACGAGCCGACCGCCTCGCTCGATCCCGATACCGCCGACTGGGTGCGCGCCCACATCGAGGACTATGCCCGCGCGCGCGGCGCCACCGTGCTGCTGGCCTCCCACAACATGGCGGAAGTCGAGCGCATGGCCGGCCGCGTGCTGATGATGAAGGCAGGCCGGATCGTCGACGACGACACGCCCGCCCGCCTGATCGCCCGCTATGGCCGCAGCAACCTCGAGGAGGTGTTCCTGGACATCGCGCGTGCGCCTTCGCAACCGGATCTGGCTGGCGGGGAGACGCGAGCATGAGCTCGGATGCCGGATCGGGGGACTTGCGCGCCCGTGCCTCGCGCGTTGCCGCCATGGTGCAGCGACACTGGTACCTGCTGCGCCATTCCTGGCCGCGCGCGCTGGAACTCGTCTACTGGCCGACGGTGCAGATGCTGATGTGGGGGTTCCTGCAGGCCTGGCTGTCGCGCACCACCGGGTCCGCCGCCACCGCCGCCGGTGCCTTCATCGGCGGCATCCTGCTGTGGGACGTGCTGTTTCGCGGCCAGCTCGGCTTTTCGATCACTTTCCTGGAGGAAATGTGGGCGCGCAACCTCGGCCACCTGATGATGACGCCACTGCGGCCCGGTGAGTTCGTCGCCTCGCTGATGGTGATGAGCGTCATCCGTGTTGCCATCGGCTTCGTGCCGGTGACGCTGCTCGCCATCTGGTTCTTCGGCTTCAACCTGTGGACGCTCGGGCTGGCGCTCGTCGCCTTCTTCGCCAACCTGTTCCTGACCAGCTGGTCGATCGGCCTGGTGGTGTCAGGCCTGGTTCTGCGCAACGGCCTTGGTGCGGAAAACCTCGCATGGTCCCTGATCTTCCTGCTGCTGCCGTTGTGCTGCGTCTACTATCCGCTGGAGACACTACCGGGCTGGCTGCAGGCGGTCTCGCTCTGCCTTGCCCCGACCTATGTCTTCGAGGGGATGCGCGCGCTGTTGCTCGATCATGCCTACCGCGCCGACCTGATGCTCAGGGCGTTGGCGCTCAACGCGATCTATTTCACGCTCGCATGCGCGGCCTTTTCCCGCTTGTTCGCTGCCGCGCGGCGCACCGGCGCTCTCCTCCAGATCGGCGAATGATCGCCAGCAAACGCGGCGTTTCGGTTCCCTTACGACACCCGATTAGTCGAATTGCGTATTCATTAATCGTTCGTTAAGCTGCACTGCAACATCATTCGGGGTGCCGTCCGTCCGGGCCGGCAGATGCGGGCCTGGAGGGATGGGCGTGCGCTGCACCGGGCTTCGACGATGCCCCGGTAATCTTGATCGGGGGTAAGTAAGCCAGATGTTCTATCACTGGTACGAGATGACCCATGCCGCTCTCAGCCCCGCGCGGGCGATGGCGGACGCAACGCGTCTTTACTACAAGAACCCGGTCAACCCGCTGACGCACACCCATTTCGGGCGCTCGATGGCCGCGATGGCCGAGGTGTTCGAGCGCGTGACGCGCCGCTACGGCAAACCGGAATTCGGCATCGACGAGGTGCTGATCGGCGGCACCCGCGTGCCGGTGCGAGAGGAAGTCGTCTGGAATCGACCGTTCTGCCGGCTGCTGCATTTCGCCAAGGGCAATGGCGCTGCCGCCAACCCCGGCCCCAAGCTGCTGATGGTTGCGCCGATGTCGGGCCACTACGCCACGCTGCTGCGCGGCACGGTGCAGGATATGCTTCCGACCCACGATGTCTACATCACCGACTGGATCGA
>JACKJK010000005.1 GCA_020637985.1 Rhodobiaceae bacterium | reverse complement strand
AGGCTGTCGTAGAGCCTGCGAGAGAGGATCAGGCCCTGGTCGCCATAGGGCAGCGCGAACAGCGCGCAGCGCAGCGCCACCATGCGTTCCAGAAGGCGCGCGCGGGGACCGAAGTCGTCGAGGCGGAAGGCGAAGGCAGCGGCCTGTTCGCGCCCGCGCATCTCGCAAGCCTCGATGAACGAACGCACCTCGTTGTGCCAACCCTCCTCCAGCACCGTGTCGGCGTGCAGGAACATCAGCCACCGCCCGCGGCGGGCGGCCTTCGCGCCTTCGGCAAGCTGTGTGCCGCGGCCACGCGGCACCGTCACCACCTCGCAGCCCAGTTCGTCGGCGATCAAAGGGCCGAGGTCGGTCGAACCGCAATCGGCGATGACGACCTCGGCGACCATGCCGTCGGCTGCGGCGTGGACGAGCGCCGACAGGCACGCGGCCAGGGTGTCCTCGGCGTTCAGGGTCGGGATGACAACGCTCAACATGGCGCGCCTTATAGCATGTTGCGGTGCAGCATGGATAGTCGCATCCCCACAGGCGCCGCAGCCGCCGTTGAAATATCTTTATGTTCCTGTTATGTTCTTTCTCGACTCACACAGACAGTCTCGAGGAGACCGTCATGCGGACCACCAACGATGCCGGGGACCTGTCCAACGCGCCGCCTCAGCCGGACTCGGAAGCGGGCTTCGTGTTGCCGGGCCAGCGGCGCGGTCGCGGCAGCGCGACCAACGCCAGCGGGCGCTACGAGCGCTTCCGGCTGGACAGTTTCGACGACGGCTGGGGCAGCCTCGACGAGCTGCCCGGGTTGAAGACGCAGGTGGCGCTGGAAACCCCGCGCGCCATCATCACCCGCAACCAGTCGCCGGACATTTCCTTCGACCGCTCGATCAACCCCTACCGCGGCTGCGAGCACGGCTGCGCCTATTGCTACGCGCGGCCCACCCACGCCTACATGGGGCTGTCGCCAGGGCTCGACTTCGAGACAAAACTGTTCGCCAAGCCGAACGCCGCGGAACTGCTGGAAAAGGAACTCGCCGCGCCCGGCTATACACCGCGCACCATTGCGCTGGGCACCAACACCGATCCCTACCAGCCCATCGAGCGCACGCACCGCATCACACGGCGCATCCTGGAAGTGCTGGCGCGCTGCAACCACCCCGTCGGCATCGTCACCAAGAACCACCTCGTCACCCGCGACATCGATATCCTCGCACCGATGGCGGAGAAGGGGCTGGTCAAGGTGGCGCTGTCGATCACCACACTCGACCGCAAGCTGTCGCGGCAGATGGAGCCGCGCGCCTCGACCCCGCAGCGGCGGCTGGAAGCGATCCTGAGACTTTCGGAGGCCGGCATCCCCACCGCCGTGATGGCGGCCCCCGTCATCCCCGGCCTCAACGACGCCGAGATCGAGGCGATCCTGGCGGCGGCATCCGCGGCGGGTGCGCGCGAAGCCGGCTATGTCATGCTGCGGCTGCCGCTGGAGGTGCGCGACCTGTTCGTCGACTGGCTCAATTGCAACGTGCCGGACCGTGCAGGCCGCGTCATGTCGCTGATTAGGCAGATGCGCGGCGGCAACGACTACGATTCCGACTATACCACCCGCATGCGCGGCACGGGGCCGCTTGCCTGGGCGATCGGGCGGCGCTTCGAGATCGCGGCGGAGAAGAACAAGCTGAACCTCGAACGCACGCGGCTGCGCGCAGACCTGTTCGAGAAGCCGCTGAAGCGCGGCGCGCAGCTGGCGCTGTTCTGAGCATGATCGGGAAAAGTCGCTGACTTTTCAGACAAGATCATGCGGCACGACAATGTAGGCCCGTTGCGCATTCGCCCCTGGATTCCGGCTTTCGCCGGAATGACGACCGGGTACCGGAACGTTGGCGATCATGCCGGGATGCCGGCAAAGGTTGCAGCTGATGCAGGGACGCATCCGCAAGACGCATGCGCGAAGGCATACGCGCGACATATCCGTCCTGCACCACGTCATTGCGGCGAAAGCCGGAATCCAGTGTTTGTTGGCGGCGCATCGCGCCCTCAATGCCGGGTCACGCACCAATGCGGCGCCCGGACATGACGGTGATTTGCAACCCAGCCATATCCTGAACGAAAGCCTGACGCCACGCTTGCCCGCTACGCCCGAGTCTGGCTCAGTCGGGCGATGGCACGACGGCGCGAACCGACCAGCGATCTCTTCCGCGACATCCGCAGGCCGGGCGATCCGCTGCCGGGCGTATCGCCAAGGATCGCCGGTGTCGACGAAGCCGGTCGCGGGCCGCTGGCGGGACCCGTCGTTGCCGCCGCAGTGATCCTCGATCCGACGCGCGTTCCGGACGGCCTCGATGATTCCAAGGCGCTGAGCGCGGCGCGGCGCGAGGCGCTGTTCGTCGACATATTGGTCTGCGCAACCGTGTCGCTCTGCGCGGCATCGCCTGCCCGCATCGCGGCAACCGACATCCGCGCCGCCACGCTGTGGGCGATGAACCGGGCCGTCGACGGGCTTGCTCTCGTTCCCGAAACCGTCCTCGTCGACGGGCGCGACCAACTGCCCGGGCGCGAGGCGATGTCGATCGCGGTCATCAAAGGGGATGCACGCCACGCCGCGATCTCGGCCGCCTCCATCGTTGCCAAGGTGGCGCGCGACCGGCTGATGGTGCGCGCCGAACGCGCCTATCCCGGCTACGGTTTCGCTCAGCACATGGGATATGGCACGGCGGCGCATCTGGCCGCGCTGAAGCGCCTCGGCCCCTGCCCCATCCACCGGGCGACGTTCGCGCCCGTCGCGCGCCTCCTGCAAGGACCGTCCGCGTAAGCGCCGCGGTTAAACCCTGCTTTACCACGCCCGTTTACCCTGTCCGCCAGTACCTTGTTCAAGTTCTGCGTAAAGGGTCAGTTGCGTATGCGTTCCAGCGCGAAAGCGAAGGCTGGCGGGGCCGTTGCGGCCGGCGGCCACCATCCCGAACTCGTTTCCTTCCTCGACCGGATCCATGTCGGCGACTGCGTCGCCGAGATGGCGAAGCTGCCGGAAAAGTCCGTCGACCTGGTTTTCGCCGATCCGCCTTACTACCTGCAGCTCGATGGCGCGCTGCACCGGCCGGACAACTCGAAGGTCGATGCGGTCGACGACGACTGGGACAAGTTCTCCAGCTTCGAGCACTACGACGCCTTCACGCGCGCCTGGCTGCTGGCCTGCCGGCGCGTACTCAAGCCGCACGGCACGCTGTGGGTGATCGGCTCCTACCACAACATCTTCCGCGTCGGGGCGAGCCTGCAGGACCTCGGCTTCTGGGTGCTCAACGACGTCATCTGGCGCAAGACCAACCCGATGCCGAATTTCCGCGGCAAGCGCTTCACCAATGCCCACGAGACGCTGATCTGGGCGTCACGCGATGCCGACGCGAAGGGATACACCTTCAACTACGAAGCCATGAAGGCGCTCAACGACGGGGTGCAGATGCGTTCAGACTGGCTGTTTCCGCTGTGCACCGGCGGCGAACGGCTGAAGGACGAGGACGGCAACAAGGCGCACCCGACGCAGAAGCCGGAATCGCTGCTGGCGCGGGTGCTGCTTGCCTCCTCGAAGCCCGGCGACGTGGTGCTCGACCCGTTCTTCGGCACCGGCACGACCGGGGCGGTTGCAAAAAAGCTGGGACGTCATTTCATCGGTCTCGAACGCGAAAGCGCCTATGCGCGCTTTGCCGAAGAGCGCATCGCGTCGATCGAGCCGGTGCCCGGCGAGGCGCTGGCGATGGCGGCGAGCAAGCGTGCCGAGCCGCGCGTCGCCTTCGGTACGCTGATCGAGAACGGACTGGTCACGCCCGGCATGGTGCTGACCGATTCGAAAGGCCGCCACGCGGCGACGGTGCGCGTCGACGGTACGCTGGACGTTGCCGGTTTCGCCGGTTCGATCCACAAGGCGGGCGCGCATGTGCAGGGGCTGGACGCCTGCAACGGCTGGACCTACTGGCACTACGAGGACGCCGGCAAGCGGCAGCCCATCGACGTGCTGCGGGCAGAATTCCGGGCTCGCGCGGCCGCCGCCTGATCTTCCCCGGCTTACGCCACTCCTGCGTGGGCCTTCATTTGCTCTTGCGCAGGCTCTTGCCCGAAAAGTCGAGCAACTTTTCGGGAACCTGCGCCAGCACCTTGCGAAACACTGTGGGAAACGCCTCGCGATGCATGTCGCCGGGCGCGACCCAGCGCATGCCCGGCAGATCGGGCGTGCCGCGCGGCACGCTCGCACGGTAGACGACGAGTTCCAGCGCGAAGTGGGTGAAGACGTGGCGCACGACGCCAGCGGTCTTCACCCAGTTTGCGCTGAGCGGCGCATGCGCCCGGGCTTTCGACGCATCGAAAGCCTCGCTCCATTCGCTGCCGGGCACTTCGCTCATGCCGCCGAGAAGCCCCTTTGCGGGCCGCGTGCGCACAAGCAGCGCGCCATCGGCCCTGATCGCGACGAAGGCGACGCCGCGCCGCGTCGGGCGGGCCTGCTTTGCCGTCTTCGCCGGAAGGGATGCGGCGATGCCAGCCTTGAACCCGGCGCAGCCTTCTTCGAGAGGACACAGGGCACAGGCCGGACTCTTTGGCGTGCAGATCGTCGCGCCGAGGTCCATCAGCGCCTGCGCCACACAGCCGGGACGGTCCGCACCGGCGAAGGCCTGCGCCTTGTCGCGCAGCAGCGGCTTGGATCCCGGCAAGGGCGCATGAACCGCGAAACACCGCGCCGCGACGCGCTCGATATTGCCGTCGAGCGGCACCACGGGATGATCGAAGGCGATGGCCGCGATGGCCGCCGCCGTATAGGGGCCGATGCCGGGCAGTTCGGCGAGGTCTTCGGGCGTGCGGGGAAATTCGCCGCCGCGCGCGGCGACTTCCCTTGCGGCGCGATGCAGGTTTCGGGCGCGCGAATAGTAGCCGAGCCCCGCCCACTGCGAGAGCACCTCCTGCTCGCTTGCCGCCGCCAGCGCCGCCACATCCGGCCAGCGCGCGACGAACGTCTCGAAAAAGCCCTTCACCGCCTGCACGGTGGTCTGCTGCAGCATGATCTCGCTGAGCCACACCCGGTAGGGATCGGGCCGCTCGCCGGGCGCGCTGCGCCACGGCAGGACGCGCGCGTGGCGGTCGTACCAGGCGAGCAGGGCATCGCGCGCTTCCAGCAACGGGTATTCTCCTCGGCAAGCGACATCCCGCATGTCCGCCGGGCGCCGGGCATGCGAAGCATTGCCCAATCTGATAGGATTCGCGTGGGGCGCAATCAATGCCAGGCCCGGGTACGACGAGCACGATGAGTCAGGACAGCGGCACGGGACACAAGCGCGGGCGCGCGGGCGGGGTACGCGCGGTGGGCCAGCTCGTGCCCGGGCTGATCGCGCCGGCGGCCAGGCGCTACGGCTTTTCCGGTGCCGACCTGATCGCCCAGTGGAGCGCGATCGTGGGGACCGACATCGCCGCGCGCTGCCTGCCGGGCCGCATCGCGTGGCCGCGGCATGCGGCCGATCCCGAGAACGACACGGGCAAGGGCGCGGCGACCTTGCATGTGCGGGCGCGCCCGCAACACGTCCTGCACGTGGATCACGAGCGCGACGTCATCGCCGACCGGCTCAACGCCTATTTCGGCTACCTGGCCATCGAGCGCGTCGTCGTGCACCGCGACGACAGCGAAAGCGAGCATGTTCCCGAGGAACGCGTTGCCGCCGCGCCGGCTGCGCGCGAGCCGGTCAGCGGCGTGCGCGACGAGACCTTGCGCGAGGCGCTTGGCGAACTGGGCGCGCACGTGCGCGAGGAGAACGACTGACGCTTTCGTGTTGCGGTTTCCCGCACAGCGATGTCGCACCGGCGCCGCAATTGCTGCTAAAAGCCTTTCGCGAAGAGTGACGCGCCCTATACAGGTGCACAGGGCCTCAAAACGGAAAGACGGAACATGGATCGCAGAAACCTGATCATCGGCGGCGTTGCGGTCGCAGCGGCAGCCGTCGCGGGCGGCTATTACCTCACACGCAAGCCCGATACCGGTGCGCCGGGGGTGGCGGATGGCTTGCCGGGGCAGCTTGCCGTGGCGGGGCCGCTCGGCGACATGGTGATGGGCAAGGACGACGCGCCAGTGACCATCTACGAGTACGCGTCGATGACCTGCGGTCACTGCGCCCATTTCCACAAGGATACCCTGCCCGAGTTGAAGAAAGAGTACATCGACACCGGCAAGGTGAAGCTGATTTTCCGCGAATATCCGCTCGATCCGGTGGCGACTGCCGCCTCCATGGTGGCGCGGTGCGCCGACAAGGACCGGTATTTCCCCCTCGTCAGCGCGCTTTTCGAATTGCAGGGCGTCTGGCTGAAGGACGATCCGGTCAAGGGCCTGCAGAAGGTCGCCCAACAGGCCGGTTTTACACAGGAGAGCTTCAGCGCCTGCTTGCAGAATCAGGGCGTGCTTGATGGTGTCAATTGGGTGAAGGAGCGCGCCTCGAAGGAATTCGGCATTACCTCGACGCCGACTTTCTTCGTCAACGGAGAGATCGTGAATGGCAATGTGCCGATCGAGGAGTTCCGCAAGAAGATCGACGGTGCGCTCGCCTCGTAGCGCACTAGCGGTCGCCTTGCGCCTCGTCGCTGCAACAGCGAGGGCGGGCGGACGATGAAGTTCGACCGCTTGCGCATTGTCGGGTTCAAGACCTTCGTCGACCCCACCGACGTCCCCATTCTCAGCGGGCTGACCGGCATCGTCGGCCCGAACGGCTGCGGCAAGTCCAACCTCGTCGAGGCGCTGCGCTGGGTGATGGGCGAGAGCTCGCACAAGAACATGCGCGGCTCGGGGATGGACGATGTCATCTTCTCGGGCAGCGGCACCAGGCCGGCGCGCAATACCGCGGAAGTCAGCCTGCTTGTCGACAACACCGCGCGGCTCGCCCCGGCGCAGTTCAACGACGCGGAGCAGCTTGAGGTTTCGCGGCGCATCGAGCGCGAAGCAGGCTCGGCCTACCGCATCAACGGAAAGGACGTGCGCGCGCGCGACGTGCAGCTGCTGTTCGCGGATGCCGCCACGGGGGCGCATTCGCCGGCGCTGGTGCGCCAGGGGCAGATCGGCGAACTGATCGCAGCCAAGCCGCGTGACAGGCGCCGCATCCTGGAGGACGCCGCCGGCATCGCCGGCCTGCATGCCCGCCGGCACGAGGCCGAGTTGCGGCTGAAGGCAGCGGAAGCCAACCTCGAACGCCTCGACGACGTCATCGCGCAGATCGCAAGCCAGCTTGAGTCCCTGAAACGGCAGGCGCGCCAGGCAGGCCGCTACCGCCAACTGTCGGCCGAAATCCGCAAGGTCGAGGCCACCGTCCTGCACCTGCGCTGGGACGGCGCGCGCGCGGAGATCGACAAGCACCGCCAGGGCCTGGAGGCCGCGGTGCGCGAAGTCGGCGTGCGCATCAAGGCGGCGGCGGGCGTCGAGGCCGAGCGCGCACGCGCGCAGGCCGCGCTGCCCGATCTGCGCGAGAACGAGGCCAAGGCAGCGGCGATCCTGCGCCACCTGACGCTGGCGCGCGACCAGATCGACGAGGAAGTGCGCCGCGCCGCCGAACGCGAACAGGAACTGGAATCGCGCATTGCCGAGATCGGGCGCGACAGCCAGCGCGAGCGCGATGCCATCGAAGACGCGGCCGAGGTGCTGGAACGGCTGGCGGAGGAAACCCGGGCGCTGCAAGCGCAATCGGCGGACACCGGCAATGACGGGGCGGCGCTGGCAGAAGCCGCGGCGCGCACGGAAGCGGCCTTGCGCGAACTGGAGACCGAGCTTGCCGACGCGCAGCGCGACGCCGCCGACCTCAACGCCCGGCGCAGCCAGCTGGAACGCGTCGTGCGCACCGAGAGCGAGCGGCTGACCCGGCTCGCCGGCCAGATTGCCGAGATCGAGGACGAGCAGGAAGCGCTTGCGGCGCGCGTGGCGGACACCTCGGGCGGAGCGGATCCGGCAGCCGCCGTCGCCGACGCTAAGGTGGCCCTGGAACAGGCCGAACGCGACACGGAAGCCGCAACAGCCGCGGTGGCGCAGGCGCAGGACGGCGAACACGCCGCCGCACAGCCGGTGCGCGAGGCGGAGCGCTCGGTGCAGACGCTGGAGGCCGAACGGCGGACGCTCGCGAAGGTGCTTGCCGTCGACGGTTCCGACCTGTTCGCCCCGGTCATCGATGCGGTGACGGTCTCGCCGGGCTACGAGACCGCGCTCGGCGCAGCGCTCGGCGACGACCTGGAGATTCCCGCCGACGAGGGCGCGCCCGTTCACTGGACGCTGGTCGGCGCAGAGGGCGATGCCGCCCTGCCGGACGGCTGCGAGCCGCTGGTTCGGCATGTGCGCGGGCCGGCCGTGCTGACGCGGCGGCTGCAGCAGATCGGCGTCGTGGCAGAAGCCGACGGCGCGCGGCTGCAGAAGGCGCTTCAGCCGGGACAGCGGCTGGTCAGCCGCGATGGCGGGCTGTGGCGCTGGGACGGCTACACGGCGGCAGCCGACGCCAAGACGCCGGCTGCCCAGCGGCTTGAGCAACGCAATCGCCTCGCCGAACTGGAAGCCGAAATCGCCGCCGCGCAAGCGCGCCTCGGCAAGGCACGCGTCGAGGCGGAAGCCGCAAGCGCGACGCTGGCTGCGGCACGCCGGCGCGAGGAAGAGACCCGCGCGGCGCGGCGCAACGCACAGAGCGTGCTCGGCGCGGCGCAGGACGCACATGCGCGCGCGGAGAAGGCCGCCGCGCAGGAGACGGCGCGTCTGTCGGCGCTGGAGGAAGCCGCGGTGCGGCTGAAGGCGAGCGTCAGCGAATCGGAAGCGGCCAAGGATTCCGCGGTTCAGGCGCTGTCTGGCTTCGAGGACGACGGAGCGCTGACCGCACGGATCGAGCAATTGCGCCAGTCGGTCGGCGAAGCGCGCACCGCCTATTCCGAGGCGCGCGCCGCCGCGCAGAGCCATGCGCGCGAAGCGCAGATGCGCGCGCAGCGGCTTGCCGCCATCGATGAGGAAACGCGGCGCTGGACGAAGCGGCGCAGCGAGGCCGAATCGCAGGACGCCGCACTCGAAAAGCGCGCACAGGAACTCGCCAGCGAGCGCGAGGAACTGGCAAGGCTTCCGGAAGGCATCAAGGCGCGGCGCGACAAGCTCGCCGGCGATATCGACACCGCCGAGAAACGGCGCAAGGACGCCGCCGATGCGCTTGCCGAAGGCGACAGCGTGTTGCGCGAGGCCGACCGGGCGGTGCGCGAGGCCGATGGCGCGGTGGCGGAAGCGCGCGAGGTGCAGGCGCGTGCCGAAGCGACGCTGGAGGGCCTTCGGCAGCGGCTCACGGACATCGAGGAACACATCGCCGAAGCTCTTGAATGCGAGCCCAAGGAGGTGTTCGCACTGACCGGCTACGGCGCCGACGACGCGCTGCCGCCGCGCCCGCAACTGGAACGCACGCTCGACCAGCTCAAGCGCGACCGCGACCGGCTTGGCGCGGTCAACCTGCGCGCCGAGATCGAGGCCAACGAGGCGCAGTCCGAACACGACGCGCTGGTCAGCGAGAAGAGCGACCTGGAACAGGCGATCGCGCGCCTGCGCCAGGGCATCGCCAGCCTCAACCGGGAGGGGCGCGAACGCCTGCTTGCCTCGTTTGCCACCGTCAACGCGCATTTCCAGCGGCTTTTCACCGCGCTGTTCGGCGGCGGCACCGCGGAACTGACGCTGGAAGGGTCCGACGACCCGCTCGAGGCGGGACTGGAGATCGTTGCGCGGCCACCGGGAAAGCGGCCACAGGTGCTCACCCTGCTGTCGGGCGGCGAACAGGCGCTGACGGCGACCGCGCTGATCTTCGCCGTCTTCCTGACCAATCCGTCGCCGATCTGCGTTCTCGACGAGGTCGACGCGCCGCTCGACGACGCCAACGTCGAGCGCTACTGCGCACTGATGGAGGAAATGGTCCGCACGACGGAAACCCGTTTCCTGCTGATCACGCACAACCCGATCACCATGGCGCGGATGGACCGGCTGTTCGGCGTCACCATGAGCGAACGCGGCGTCAGCCAGCTCGTCTCCGTCGATCTTTCCGAGGCCGAACGGCTGCGCGAGGCGAGCTAGGGCGAAGCGAGGATCGCGGCAGTTGCGCCACGCCGGCGCCCGCGATCGTCCCGGAGCCTCTGCGTGTGTCCGATTTCTACTTTTGTATCAGACAGTTACAACTTGCCTGAGGCTCCTTGACACCGTCTGGTGCGCTCTCTATGTTGCGCGCGGTTTCAGGGGGGCGGGTGCTGATCGGCGCCCATCTCACGACGCGTTGCTCCGGCCGGCCATCCGGCAGGTGCAAGGTCGCACCAGCGCAGAGCGCGATGCCGGACCAGACAGACGAGCGCCAGGGCGCCGACGAACCGCAGGGCGATCAGCGCCTGGACCGGCTCGAAGCAGCCCTGAACCGGACACGGGCTGCCACACGGCCCGCGCCTGAACGATCGTCATCGGCAACGGGTTATGCACAGGCGATGCGCCTGAGTTCGGAATTCATCGCGGGAATCGCGGTAGGAACCGGGCTTGGATGGGCGATCGACCAGGTGTTCGGCATTGCGCCGTGGGGGATGATCGTCTTCCTGATGCTCGGCTTCGCGGCCGGTGTGCTGAATGTGTTGCGCGCCGCGAAGCTGGTCGAGGAGCCGGCAGGCCGGCTCACCAGGAGCGAGCCGGGATCCCGGCTCGACGACGGCAAGCCGGACGAGCCGGGCCCATAGCCCGCCTGCGGCATGCCCGGAGACTTATGACGGGACAATCGGCGCGATATCCGCGCCAGGGCGAACAGGGGTTCAGGCGCGTGGCCAACGATCCGATCCATCAGTTCCAGATCCAGCGCATCATTCCGCTCGAGGTCGGCGGGCTCGACCTTTCGTTCACGAACTCCTCGCTGTTCATGGCGGCGACGCTGGCCGTGACCACGGGTTTCCTGGTGCTGGCGACGTCCGGGCGCGGGCTGGTGCCCAGCCGCCTGCAGTCGATCGCCGAGATGGCCTACGAGTTCATCGCGAGCATGCTGCGGGACGCGGCTGGGACGCAGGGACTGCGCTTCTTCCCGTTGGTGTTCTCGCTGTTCATGTTCATTCTAGTGTCCAACCTGCTGGGCATGGTTCCGTATTTCTTCACGGTCGCCAGCCACCTGATCGTCACGGCGGCGCTGGCGCTGCTGGTCTTCGCGACGGTTCTCATCGTCGGATTCGCGCGCCACGGCCTCGGCTTCCTGAAGCTGTTCGTGCCCTCCGGCGTTCCCGGCGTGCTACTGCCGCTGGTGATGGCGATCGAGGTGATCTCGTTCCTGACGCGGCCGGTCAGCCACTCGGTGCGTCTGTTCGCCAACATGCTGGCGGGGCACATCACGCTGAAGGTGTTCGCCGGCTTCATCGTGTCGCTGAGCTCGCTCGGCGCGGTCGGCATCGCAGGCGCGATCCTGCCGCTGGCGATGACCATCGGCCTGACGGCGCTGGAATTCCTGGTCGCCTTCCTGCAGGCCTACGTGTTCGCCATGCTGACCTGCATGTACCTCAATGATGCCCTGCACCCTGGCGGGCACTAGTCACCCATCGCAATCCACGTGGCGCCGCGCGCGCCAGACCTAGAGGAGTTGAGACAATGGAAGCAGACGCAGCAAAGCTCATCGGTGCGGGCCTCGCGGCAATTGGCACCGGCGCAGCCGGCATCGGTGTGGGTAACCTGTTCGGCCAGTTCCTGCAGGGCGCCCTGCGCAACCCGTCGGCTGCCGACGGCCAGTTCGGCCGCCTGATCTTCGGCTTCGCCGTGACGGAAGCGCTCGGCATCTTCTCGCTGCTGATCGCGCTGCTGCTGCTGTTCGCCGTCTAAGGCGAAATCCGATAAGGTTTCGGCGCGGGGCCCGCGAGGCATCCGCGCCGGTGCCATTCGCGCCTGTCGGCCGGTCGATGGACCGGTCCGCGGGCCTGTTGGACATCGAAGCAACGGTTGAGCCGACATGGCGAGCGAAAACACCAGCACGACGCATACCGAAGGCACGGACGCCGCCGCCAGCGGCGCTGCCACGCACGCGACGGGCACGGATGCGACCCACGCGACGGGCGGCGATGCAATGGCGCCGGCGACGGGCGATCTGCACACCTCCACCGGCACTGCCGATCACGGCGGCGGCCATGGCGGCACGTTTCCGCCCTTCGACAGCTCGAACTACCCCTCCCAGCTCGTCTGGCTGGCGATCACATTCGGCCTCTTCTACTACTTGATGGCGAAGGTCGTCCTGCCGCGCATCGCGCAGACGCTGGAGCAGCGCCATGACCGCATCGCCAACGATCTGGCCGAGGCGGAAAAGCTGAAGGGCGAAACCGACGCGGCGATCGCTTCCTACGAGCAGGCACTGGCGGAAGCGCGCCAGAAGGCCGGCGACATCGCTCGCACCACCCGCGACCGCGTGCAGAAGAGCATCGACTCGGAACGCGCGGCGGCCGAGGACGGCTTGGCAAGCAAGATGGCGGATGCCGAAAAGCACATTGCCAACGTCAAGGCATCGGCGCTCGGCGAGGTCGACGAGATCGCCTCGGAGACGGCGCAGACACTCATCGGCATGCTCGGCGGCGGCAAGGCGACCAAGGCCGAGCTGACCAAGGCACTCAGCGAAGTGCGCGGCTAGGTCCGGACCACAAGGCCGGCATTACAGACAGGAAGGGCCGTTATCCATGGACGCGACATTCTGGGCCTTCGTCGCACTCGTCATCTTCCTCGGCGTCGTTGTCTACCTGAAGGTGCCGGGCAAGATGACCGATGGACTCGATGCACGGGCCAGCCGCATCGCCAACGAACTGGAAGAGGCACGCCGGCTGCGCGAAGAGGCGCAGGCCCTGCTGGCCGAGTACCAGCGCAAGCAGCGCGACGCGGAAAAGGAAGCCGCCGACATCGTCGCGCAGGCGGAAGTCAATGCCCAGCGCATGACCGAGGAAGCCAAGCACGCGCTGGAAGAACTCGTCGCGCGGCGCACGCGCATGGTCGAGACGAAGATCGCCCAGGCCGAGGCGCAGGCCCTGCAGGAGGTGCGGGCGACCGCAGCCGACGCAGCTGTCGCCGCGGCCGAGCGCATCCTCTCCGCAAAGGTCACCGGCAAGGCCGCCGACGACCAGATCAGCGCAGCGATCAGCGAGATCAAGACGCGTCTGCAGTAGGCGCAGCAAGCGTGCGAAGAAATCAAAGCCCCGGTTCGCCGGGGCTTTTTTTATGCCGCCATATTGGCCACCGTTCGGGCTATGCGGGACGACGGTTCAAGGCCCGACGCTGAAGGCGAGCACCTTGCTGATCTCGGTCAGGCCGCGGCCGCATTCCGCCATCCAGGCGTTGACCGCGTCCTGGACGCTGCGCATCGCCGCCTTGCCGGTCGGTGCACGGTCGATGACGCCCTCGCGCACCAGCGCCGCAACGACGTCCCTGGACAGCACCAGCGAAGGCATGCCGATGAAGCGCAGGGCATATTGCGCCGTCGTGCCGCCCAGCCGGCCGCCACGCTTCTTCAGCAGGTCGAGCAGCCCCACGTAGTCCTGCGGCGGCCACGAACCGAGAACCGCGCCGGCCGGCTTGCCATGCTCGCGCGCGAGGCCGAGGAGGAAGACGGCGTTGTCGCGCACCGAGAGTATCTTGGTGGCGTGGCGCACGATTGCCCTGTTGGCGAGATGACGGTCGAGATCCTCGTCGCTCATCATCGCGCAGCGGGCGACATCGAAGCGGTCGAAGGCTTCCTCGAAGCCGTTCCACTTGTTTTCGATTACCTTCCAGTTGAAGCCGGCGGAAAATACGAAGCGGGTGAAGGCCGACAGCCAGCGGTCGTCCGGCAGGCTTGCGGGATCATCCGACAACGGCGGGCCGTATGGCTGGGCGGTGATGCGTGTTTCGAGCGCCCCGGCGCCGCCATGATGACCGGCGGCCATGTCGTAGATTTCTGCAAAGCCGCGCACTGCTTCCTCTCCGGATTGTTTGGAACATTATGTGAACACGAGCGCGCAGCAATGGCAAGCCACGATGACGTGAGCGAGTGCTTTCGCAGCGACTCAAACGCTGTCAGTGTTGCGCATGACCCAACCAGTGGAGGCATGAGCCATGTCCGAGATCACCCGCTACCCCGGCATCTACAAGGGCCGCAACAAGGCCGTGTCGGCCACGGGTTTCGTGTGGAGCGTGGGCACCGGCGAGGGTGGCACGGTCGCCGAGCAGACGCGCAACACGCTTGCCACCATCGAGGCCAATCTGAAGCAAGCCGGCAGCGACAAGACCCGCATCGTCGAGGCGACCGTCTATCTCACCGACATGGACACCAAGCAGGAGATGGACGACGTGTGGTGCGACTGGATCGGCGAGCACGGACCCTGCCGCGCCTGCGTGGGCACCGAACTGGCGCATGGCCACCGCGTCGAGATCAAGGTACTGGCGCTGAAGGGCTGACGCGGGTCTCCCCTATTCGGCCGCCTCGCCGACCGGTTCCGGCGGCGTGTAGACGAGGCGCGGCGCGCGCGCGGCGCGGGTCTCGTCTAGCCTGCGGCGCGGCGCATGGTAGGGCGCACCGGAAAATCGCTGGGTGTTGCCGGCCCTGGCGTCCATGACCAGGTCGCGCATGGTGGCGATGAACAGGTCGAGGCTTGCCTTGGATTCCGATTCGGTCGGCTCGATCAGCATCGCGCCGTGCACCACGAGCGGGAAGTACATGGTCATCGGGTGGTACCCCTCGTCGATCATCGCCTTGGCGAAGTCGAGCGTGGTGACACCGGTGTCCTTCAGGAAGGTGTCGTCGAACAGCACCTCGTGCATGCAGGGGCGGTTGCCGAAGGGCAGCGACATCACGTCGGCGAGGCGCGCGCGCACGTAGTTGGCGTTCAGCACCGCGTCTTCGGATGCCTGCCGCATGCCGTCCGAGCCATGCGACAGCATGTAGGCGAGCGCGCGTACGAACATGCCCATCTGGCCGTGGAAGGCCGTCAGCCGGCCGAAGGGCCGTGCGGCGGAACCGGCCAGTTCGCCCGCGGTCTCGGCGAAGGCCAGCAGGCTCTCGCCGGGCCGGCTCGACTTGTCCATGGCGATGATGGGCAGCGGCGCGAAGGGTGCGAGAGCCTCCGACAGGACCACAGGCCCCGCGCCCGGCCCGCCGCCGCCGTGCGGCGTCGAGAAGGTCTTGTGCAGGTTGATGTGCATGGCGTCGATGCCGAGGTCGCCGGGGCGCGCCTTGCCGACGATGGCGTTGAAGTTCGCCCCGTCGCAGTAAAAGTAGGCGCCGGCCTCGTGCACCGCGTCGGCGATGGCGATGATGTCGCGCTCGAACAACCCGCAGGTATTGGGGTTGGTCAGCATGATGCCGGCGACTGTTTCGTCCAGCAGTTCCTTCACCGAGGCGGGGTCCACCGTGCCGTCCCTGCGGGCGGGGATCGCCTTGACCGAGTAGCGCAGCAGGGCAGCCGTTGCCGGGTTGGTGCCATGGGCGGATTCCGGCACCAGCACGACGGTGCGCTTGCCGCCCTCGCCGCGCGCCTCGAGTGCGGCCTTGATCGCCATCATGCCGCACAGCTCGCCGTGCGCGCCCGCCTTCGGGCTCATGGCAACGGCGGCCATGCCGGTGAGTTCCTTGAGCCAATCTGCGAGCCTATCGATCAGCTCGATGGCGCCCTGCACGGTTGAGGCCGGCTGCAGCGGGTGCACGTCGGCAAAGCCCGGCAGCCGCGCCATCTTCTCGTTGAGGCGCGGGTTGTGCTTCATGGTGCACGAGCCGAGCGGATAGAGGCCGGAATCGATGGCGTAGTTCTTCTGGCTCAGGCGCACGTAGTGGCGCATGGCCTCGGGTTCACTGAGCGCGGGCAGGCCGGCTGTGGCCTTGCGCTTCAGCCCGCCAAGGCGGTCCTTCACCTGCGGCGCTTCGGGAAGATCTACGCCGCAATTGTCGGTCTGGCCGATCTCGAAGAGCAGCGGCTCCTCGATCATCAGCGCGCGGTTGCCGGTGAAGGTCTGCGGGGCGGCGGTCTCGCCGCCTGCCGGCGCGGAGGGACGGCCTTGCGAGTTCATGGTCATGCCAGCACCTCCTTCAGCGCGGCGGCGTAGGCGGCGCGGTCCTCATCGGTGTTGATCTCTGTGGAGGCGACGAGGATGACGTCATCGAGGCCCGAATCAGGGTCGAGCCGTGAGAACGGCACACCGCCGAGCACGCCCCTGTCTGCCAGCTTTTCGATCACGTCCGCCGCCTTGCCGGGCACCGAGATCGCGAACTCGTTGAAGAAGCTCCCGCTCAGCACCTTCACGCCCTTCACGCCGGCGAGCGCCTCGGCGAGCCGCACGGCGTTTGCATGATTGAGCTCGGCGAGCCGCGTCAGCCCGAGATCGCCCAGCAGGGACAGGTGGATGGTGAAGGCCAGCGCGCACAGGCCGGAGTTGGTGCAGATGTTCGACGTCGCCTTGTCGCGGCGGATGTGCTGCTCGCGCGTCGACAGGGTCAGGACGAAACCGCGCTTGCCTTCCGCGTCGACCGTCTCGCCGGTCAGCCGGCCTGGCATCTGGCGCACGTATTTCTGCCGCGTGGCGAACAGGCCGACATAAGGGCCGCCGAAATTCAGCCCGTTGCCGATGCCCTGCCCCTCGCCGACAACGATATCGGCACCCATGGCGCCGGGCGGCTCGACGAGGCCGAGGCTGACCACCTCGGTGAAGACCGCGATCAGCAACGCGCCGTGGGCGTGCGCCTTTTCGGCGATCGCGGCAAGGTCCGTCAGGTTGCCGAACACGCCGGGTGTCTGCACCACGATGCAGGAGACGGTGTCGTCGATTGCGGCGAGGATGTCCTCCTTGCCGGAAGGATCGGCTGCAAGCGCCACCACCTCGTCGCCGGCCATGTCGGAGATCGTGCGCACCACGTCGCGGTAGTGCGGGTGCAGAGTGCCTGACAGGATCGCCTTGTTGCGGCGGGTGACGCGGTGGGCCATCAGTACGGCCTCGGCGCATCCCGTGGAGCCGTCGTACATCGAGGCGTTGGCGACCTCCATGCCGGTCAGCCGCGCGACCTGGGTCTGGAACTCGAACAGGTATTGCAGGGTGCCCTGCGTGATCTCTGGCTGGTAGGGCGTGTAGGAGGTGAGGAACTCGGAACGCTGGATCAGGTGATCGACGGTCGCCGGCACGTGGTGGCGGTAGGCGCCGGCACCGACGAAGAACGGCACCGAGCCGGCGGCGACATTCTTCGCCGACAGGCGTGACAAGAGGCGCTCGACCTCCAGTTCGCCCATGGCGCGGGGAAGATCGACGAGGTCCTTCAGCCGAGCCTTTTCGGGCACATCGGCAAAGAACGCATCGATGCTGTCGACGCCGATCTCGGCGAGCATGGCCTCCCGGTCGGCCTTTGTCAGCGGCAGGTAGCGCATGGTTCGGGTACCCCGTTCAGGTGCGCGGTTCGATCCAGATCTCGGTCTTCACGGAATTGGCGATGAAGCAGGCTTCGTGCGCCTTGTGATGCAGGGTGTGCAGCGCGGCAGCATCGGGCGCTTCTCCGGCAAAGTCGGCTCGTGGGCGCAGCGTCACCGCGGTGATCGCCAGCTTTCCCTCGCCGTCACGCTTCATTTCTCCTTCGGCGAGGTCCTCGTAAGCGATCACGATGAAACCGGCCTGGCGGGCGAAATCGAGGAACCACAGCATGTGACAGCTCGAAAGCGCCGCGACGAAGGCCTCTTCGGGATCAACGGCATCGGCGCGCGAGCGCGGCAGCGGCACGATCGACGGCGAGGCCGACGCCGGCACCTCGATGCCGCCGTCGAAGCGCCAGACATGGCCGCGCGAATAGGCGTTGGCGGCGAAATCGGCGCCGTCGAGCGACCAGTGAATGCCGGCTGTGTAGAGGTGCGCCATTGCCGTCGCGTGCCCCGATCGCGAAGTGTCAGCCCTGTTCCTCGACGAAGGCCTTGTAGGCATCCTCGTCCATCAGACCGTCAAGTTCGGCCTTGTTGGCCATGCGGATCTTCATGAACCAGCCGTTGCCCTGCGGATCCTCGTTGACCGTCGAGGGGCTGTCGGCAAGGGCGTCGTTAACCGCGCTGACCTCGCCGGTGAGCGGGGCGTAGACCTCGCTTGCCGCCTTGACCGATTCGACCACCGCCGCCTCGCCGCCGGCAGTGACGCTGCGGCCGACACCAGGCAGTTCGACATAGACGACGTCGCCCAGTTGCGACTGCGCGAAATCGGTGATCCCGACCGTCGCCTCGTCGCCGTCGACGCGCACCCATTCATGGTCCTTCGTGAAACGCAGCATGTTCCCTCCCCCGATCTGCCGGGCGGTTGCTGCCCGGGATGTCCAGTCCAGTTGTCTTTCCGCTCAGTCGCGATGAAACCCCGGCGGCACGAACGGCAGCCGCACGACATGCGCGGCCTCCGCGCGCCCGCGCACGATCAGCGAAACCGGCGTGTCGGGCACCGCGTGGCCCGCATCGACGTAGCCCATGGCTACCGGCCCACCCACGGTGGGACCAAAGCCGCCGCTGGTGACGATGCCAATCTCGCTTGCGCCCATGTCGGCAATCACGGTGCCTTCGCGCGCCGGGGCGCGACCCGTCGGGCGGATGCCGACACGCCGGCGCGAAGGGCCCTCGGCGATTTCGCGCTGGATGCGATTGGCGCCTGGAAAGCCGCCCTCGGCGCGGCGGCGCTTGCCGATCGACCAGAGCAGCCCGGCCTCGACCGGCGAGGTCGTCTCGTCGATGTCGTGGCCGTAGAGGCACAGACCAGCTTCCAGCCGCAGCGTGTCGCGCGCGCCAAGCCCCACGGGCGTGACCCGTTCGTGGGCGGCAAGCGCGCTCCAGACCGCCTCGGCCCTGCTGGCGGCGACGGAGATCTCGTAGCCGTCCTCGCCGGTGTAGCCGGAGCGCGAGACATGGATGTCGATGCCATCGAAGGTGCCGTGCCGGGAGTCCATGAACGCCATGTCGCTGGTGCCGGGAACATGCAGCGCAACGACATCGGCGGCCTTCGGGCCCTGGATGGCGATCAGGGCGCGCTCGTCCATGCGGTTGAGTGTGACGCCGGCGGGCAGGTTCGCCGCGATGTGGGCGTAGTCCGCCTCCTTGCAGGCGGCGTTGACGACGAGCAGCAGCCGGCCATCCTCGTCGGCGGATGCCGGCCGGGTGACCATCAGGTCGTCGAGGATACCGCCTTGCGCGTTGAGCAGCTGCGAATAGCGCTGGCGGCCGTGTTCAAGACCGAGAATGTCGGCGGGAATGAGCGCCTCGAGCGCGTTGGCGACCGTCTCGTGGCGGCCGTCATCGGCCTCGAGCCACGCCTGGCCCATGTGCGAGACGTCGAACAGGCCGGCGGAAGTGCGCGTTGCGGTGTGTTCCCTGATGATGCCGGTGGGATATTGCACCGGCATGTCGTAGCCGGCGAACGGCACCATGCGCGCGCCTGCGGCGACGTGAAGCGCATGCAGCGGTGTCCTGCGCAGGGCTTCGGCTGGTGCCGTATTTGATGGTGTCGATTCGGCCATACCGGCTCTCGCTCTCCCCAAGGCATGCATCGCGCGGCGCACGATTGCGCCGGCCGATGCCCCCTCTGTCGCAAGAACCTGAGAGATTTCGCCGGGTCGCAATTGTGACTCGCCCGGCCTACCCCCGTCGGTGAACCGGCAAGCCGGTTGCTTTCCAGAGGCCGTATGCCCCCTGCGGTCCTTTTGCCTGAGCGTTTCCGGGGCGGTTGCGCCTTCGGCACTGGCAGGCTGCCAGCTTCTCCCGCAGGGAGACTTCGACGGCAACGATCATAGGATGGGCGCGGCGCGTGTCAACGGGGCGACGGCAGGCCGGGCGAAGCCCGATTCTAGTTGCCAAGGCCGCTTTCGTCGAAACCGACAAACACGGTGTAGTTGAGGATGTTCTCGCCAGGCGGGATCGTGTAGGCGGCCGTCTGCTGCACGAACACGAAGTCGCTGCTGGATTCGCCCGGATTGACGGTCACCGGAACCTGGTACAGCTCGCCCCACACCGGCGAGCCGCCGCGCGGCAGGAAGGCGGCGCGCACGGGCAGGTTGAAAGTGCCGGTTTCGCCCTGCGGGCCAATCACCACGCGCCCGGTGATGCCGAACTTCACGGAGATGATCTCGTCACCGGAATAGATGCATTCGCGCGCGACCTTCGTGATCGATCCCTGGTAGCGGATGAAGTCGGGATCGCCCTCGCCGCCCTTGCGGTAGATGCGCAGGGTCTGGGTGCCATCGCGAATCACCACGCGCGGGCACGCCTTCTCCTCTTCGGGGCGCTTGCGCCTCTCGACCTTGGTATCGGTTCGCGACGAGCCCAGCGAAAGGCGTTCGGCGAGGCCGCCGCCGACCTGCCCCATGCCGTTGGTGACCGGATTGGAGCAGCCAGCCAGCGCAAGCGCGAAGACGCTCAAGAGCGCGCCAAGAGCCGCATGCCGTGTGTTTCGGGAGTGTCTGCTACGCATCACGTGTCGTCGCACCATTCAACCTGGACCCGTCCGCCGTTTCCGGCATGCCGATAGCCGTCGCGCTTGTGGCGCCGGCCCTTCCTGCTGACGCATCGCGGCAGGAACATGGCAATACCGTCCCAGGTGATGCTTGACAGCGCGTCGGCGCGCCACACTATACCCCTCGTCGCGGGGCATGCACGCCCCGAATTGAGTCAAGCCGGGCACAGGGCCGGAAAATCCCGAAGAATGTTAATCGGCGCGCCGTGAACGCGAAGGCTGCTGACACCCCATGACCGCCAAGCCACCCCTGAAGATCCTGCTGTGTTCGCCGCGCGGCTTCTGCGCCGGCGTCGACCGGGCGATCCGAATCGTGGAGCTGGCGCTGAAGAAGTTCGGGCCGCCGGTCTACGTGCGACACGAGATCGTGCACAACCGGTTCGTGGTGGAAAACCTGAAGGCCAAGGGCGCGGTGTTCGTCGAGGAGCTCGACCAGATCCCGGATACCGACGCTCCGGTGATCTTTTCCGCGCACGGAGTGCCCAAGGCCGTTCCGGCGCAGGCGCGCAAGCGGCACATGTTCTTCCTTGATGCCACCTGCCCGCTGGTTTCCAAGGTTCACAAGGAAGCGATGGTGCACGAAAAGCACGGGCGCGAGATCGTGCTGATCGGGCATGCCGGGCACCCGGAAGTCATCGGCACGATGGGGCAGTTGCCGCCCGAAACCATCCAGCTCGTGGAAACGGTGGAGGATGCCGAACGCTACACGCCGCGCGACCCGGGCAATGTCGCGTTTCTTACCCAGACGACGCTGTCGGTCGACGACACCGCAGCGATCGTCGAGCGGCTCACGGCGCGCTTTCCCGCCATCATGCCGCCGCGCAAGGACGACATCTGCTACGCGACCACCAACCGGCAGGAGGCGGTCAAGGCGGTCGCGCCGCGCGTCGACGCGATGATCGTCGTCGGGGCGCCGAACAGCTCGAACTCCAAGCGGCTGGTCGAGGTGGCGGTGAAGGCGGGATGCGCCAGCGCGCAACTCGTGCAGCGGGCCGGCGACATCGACTGGAGCATCTTCTCGCAGGCCGCCAGCATCGGCCTGACCGCGGGCGCGAGCGCCCCGGAAGTGCTCGTCGACGAGGTGATCGGGGCCTTCGCGCAGCGACGCGAAATCGACCTGGAGACGGTTTCCACCGCCGATGAGGACGTGATCTTCAACCTGCCGCGGGCACTGCGCGAAGCGGCGGCGGAATAGCAATGGCCGTCTATACCGACGTTTCCGACGAGGAGATCGCGAGCTTTGTCGCGGCCTATGACATTGGCGCCCTGCTGTCCTGCAAGGGCATCGCCGAGGGTGTCGAGAACACCAACTACATGCTGCACACCGAGGGCGGGCAGTTCATCCTGACGCTCTACGAGAAGCGCGTCGACGAGGCCGACCTGCCCTATTTCCTGGGCCTGATGGAACACCTGGCCAGGGGCGGCATCACCTGCCCGCAGCCGGTCCACGGGCGCGATGGCGCCGTCCTGCGCCGGCTTGCCGGGCGGCCGGCCGCGCTGATCGAGTTCCTGGAGGGCATGTCGGTGCGCCGGCCGCGCATGGATCACTGCCGGGCACTGGGCGCCATGCTCGCCCGTCTGCACCTTGCCGGCGTGGACTACCCCGGACACAGGACGAATGCGCTGTCGGTCGCCGGCTGGCGGCAGATCTTCGAGGCGGCGCGCGACAGCGCCGACGGTGTCGCCCCCGGGCTTGCGGCGGACATGGCCGGCGAACTCGACCAGTTCGAACGCCACTGGCCCACGGGCTTGCCGGAAGGCGTGATCCACGCCGATCTTTTCCCCGACAACGTGTTCTTCATCGGCGAGCGGCTGTCCGGGCTGATCGACTTCTACTTCGCCTGCAACGACGCCTTCGCCTATGACGTCGCCATCTGCCTCAACGCCTGGTGCTTCGAGGCGGACCTTTCCTTCAACGTGACCAAGGCGCGGGCGCTGATGACGGGTTATGCGGGCGTGCGCCCCTTCAGCGAAGCGGAAATCGCCGCGCTGCCCATCCTGGCGCGCGGGGCGGCGATGCGTTTTCTCGTAACGCGCCTGTACGACTGGCTGAACACGCCGGCAGGCGCGCTGGTGAGGCCGAAGGACCCGGTCGAATACCTGCGCCGGCTGCGCTTCCACCGCTCCGTCACCAGCGCCGCGCAGTACGGGCTCGACGGCTGATGCGCCGGGTCGAGGTCTATACGGACGGAGCGTGTTCGGGAAATCCCGGTCCCGGCGGCTGGGGGGCGCTGCTGGTCTACAACGGCACCGAAAAGGAACTGAGCGGCGGCGAGGCGGCGACCACCAATAACCGCATGGAACTGATGGCCGCCATCATGGCGCTGGAAGCCATGAAGCGCGCCGTCGCCATCGACCTGTTCACCGACTCCTCCTACGTGCGCAACGGAATCACCGCGTGGCTGCCCGCCTGGAAGGCGCGCGGCTGGAAAACCGCCGACAAGAAGCCGGTGAAGAACGTCGACCTGTGGCAACGGCTCGAAGCGGCCCTGTCGGACCACGACGTCACCTGGCACTGGGTGAAGGGGCACGCCGGTCACCCGGAGAACGAGCGCGTCGACGAACTCGCCCGCAAGGGAATGGAGCCCTTCAAGCCCGCTGCGCGCAACGGCAAACCGAACGGCAAGCCGGCAGGCGCATAGGTTCCGGCCCCTAGAGCGCGCCGAGCAGTGCCTCGGCGCCAGTGATATCGGCCTTGCCGGGAGCATCGCCGATGTTGAGGACCTTCACGACGCCATCCTCGACCAGCATGGAATAGCGCTGGGAGCGTTCGCCAAGGCCCGCAGCCACGAGATCGAGCGTCATGCCGGTGGCCCTGGTGAAATCGCCGCTGCCGTCGGCGAGGAACGTGATCTTGCCGGTCGCGCCGGTGGCATCGGCCCATGCCTTCATGACGTGCGGATCGTTGACGGCGACGACGGCGATCTCGTCGACGCCCCTGGCCTTGAAGGCGTCCGCATTGGCGAGAAAACCCGGCAGATGGTTCATGTGGCAGGTCGGGGTGAAGGCACCGGGCACGGCGAACAGCACGACCTTGCGGCCGGCAAAGACATCCGACGTGGTGCGCTTGCTCATTCCCTCGTCCGTCTTGACGATGAACTCAGCTTGCGGGAGGCGTTCGCCGACCTTGATCATTGCAGGACCTTTCGCAATTGCGCGGAATTGACGCCGCGGGGACGTGGCCGCCGGTCGGCAGCCCGCACATGAAATAGCGCTGCGGCCGCGCCCGTCAGCAGCCCCCGCGCACAATAATGCAAAAAAATCTAACGGGCCCGGATCGCGAGCGATTCCTCGAAGGCGGCGGAGGGATAGACCACGGTGACGGTGAGCCCGGCGCCGTCGATCGCCGCATCAGCGGGAATGCCGGAAAGCGGGACGGAGTAGACCGTCTCATCCGTGGTTGAGCCGTCGGCCGCAACCGGCGCCGGCAGGTACCAGTTTTCCGGTCCCTCGACGAAGACCGCACTGGGGGTTTCCCCGCCGCGAGAGGCGATGCGCAGGGTCATGGGCGTTTCACGGTCGCTGCCGGCCATCGCTGCACGCACGGTTTCGCCCGCCGCGGAAGGTCGCGGCACGCGCGACAGTGCGGCTTCGACGGCAAGGCGTGTACGCGGCGCCGTCGGCTGGCCGAGGTCGAGCGACAGGCGCGCCTCCTCAGGCACGCAGATCTCGGCGCACACGGCGTAGAACAGCACCAGGTCGAGAACGGGGGCGCCCCCGTCGTCGGCGGGACGCACGATCAGCGGCAGGATCACGTCGCCCTTGTAGCCGATCGATTCCAGCCCGGAATCGACGAAACGGACCGGCGCCGGCCATGCAACCGCGGCATCGGCCAGATTGCGCGAGGCCGCCCAGTCGAAGACCGGTGGGACACCTGTCTCGCCGGGAGAGCGCCAATAGGTTTTCCAGCCGTGTTCGAGGTCGATTTCCAGGCCCGCAACCCATGTGCCGTCGTCGCGCGCGCCCGCATTGACGAGGCGCACGCGCGAGTAGCCGCCGGCAACCCAGTCCGAGACAGCGCCACCGGCATCGGCGCCAACCGTCATTGCCGCAAGCGCGCAGCCCGCCGCGAACACGCGCAGGGCACGCAAGGACCAGGTTTCGCCAAATCGTTTCATGGCTGATTGAGTAGCGCGGCAAGAAGGCGGTTTCCAGTCACACACTCCACACAAGCGCGTCATCGCAAGAGGCGACCCGCAAGGGGCTTTTCGCCTGCCCGCGCCCCCGGTACGATGCGAACCATGACAGTTGGCAAACTCAAGCGGGTCGAGCGCGGAACACTGCAGGGGCGCATGCTGGTGGCCATGCCAGGCATGCCGGACCCCCGGTTCGCGCGTTCGGTCATCCTTATCTGTTCGCATTCGCCGGACGGAGCGATGGGCCTGCGCGTCGACCAGTGGGCCGAGGACATCGCATTCCCGCACTTGCTGCAGCAACTCAACGTGCTGCCGAAGGATGACGAACGACTCGATGACGATACGGTCAGGGGGATCAAGGTGCACGTCGGCGGGCCGGTGGAAACCGGGCGCGGCTTCGTGCTGCATTCGCCCGACTACCACAACACTTCCTCGACACTGTCGATCAGCGAGACGATCTCGCTGACCGCGACGCTCGACATCCTCAAGGCGATCGCGCTGGGGACGGGGCCGAGGTCGTCCTTCATGGCGCTTGGATACGCCGGCTGGGGCGCCGGTCAGCTTGAGGACGAGATCCAGTCGAACGGCTGGCTGCATTGCGATGCGGATACAGATCTCGTCTTCGGCACGGCGCTGGATGAAAAGTACGATCGCGCGCTCGCCAAGATCGGCATCCACCCCGGCCAACTGTCCACGGAAGCCGGCCACGCCTGAGCGCGTCCGGTGCGGGCGGCAATACCGCGTCAGTGCCGCGTGTTGGCGTTGTAGGCGAGCAGGCGATGGGCCTCGTCGGCCGACATCGGGCGGCCGAAGTAGTACCCTTGCGCGAACTCGCAACCGAGCTTGGCGAGTTCCGCCGCGTCTCGGTCGGATTCGGCGCCTTCGGCGACGACGTCCATGCCCAGGTCGTGCGCCAGCCCGATGATCGAGCGCAGGATCACCGGCTTGTTGCCCGACCCGTTGTTGTGCACGAAGGACTTATCGATCTTCACCGTGTCGAAGGGGAAGCGCTGCAGGTAGCTGAGCGAGGAGTAGCCGGTGCCGAAGTCATCGAGCGCCAGGCTGGCGCCAGTTTCGCGCACCTTCTCGAGGATCTTGGCGGCGTGCTCGGGGTTTTCCATGACGATCGATTCGGTCAGCTCGAGCTTCAGCGCACGGCCCTCCAGGCCGTTTCGCGTCAGCACCGACTTGACGTCGTTGACGAGGTCGTGGCGCAGCAGCTGGCGGCTGGAGATGTTGACGCTGGTGAACAATTCCCGGTCGGCGCCAACCGTCTTCTGCCAGATGGCGAGTTGCCGGGTCGCCTTGTCGAGCGCCAGCAGTCCGATCTCGACGATCAGCCCGTTTTCCTCGGCAATCTCGATGAATTCCTGCGGATTGAGTCGCCCGAACCGGGGATGGTCCCAGCGCGCGAGCGCCTCGAAACCGGCAATGCGCTTGTCCGACAGGCGCACGATCGGCTGGTAGGCGAGATCGATCTCGCCAGCCTGGATGGAGCGGCGCAATTCGCTCGACAGCGACAGGCGGTCGGCACCGGAGGACCGCATGATAGGGCGATAGCTCTCGGTGCGGTCGGGGCCCAGCCGCTTGGCGTAGAACATGGCGATTTCGGCGTCCTCGAGCAGTTCCTCGCGGCGGCGCTTGGAGCCGTCATAGCGGGACATGCCGATGGTCGCCGTGAGGAACATTTCCTTGCCGGCAAAGCTCATCGGCGCGCGCACGGCCTTGCGCACGCCATCGGACACCGCCTCGATACGCGGCTGCTCGGTCTCGGAGGTCAGGATGAGGCCGAACTGGTCGCCGGACAGGCGGGCCAGCGTGTCCTGCGGCTTGAGCAGGCGCTGCAGGCGGCGCGCCAGCGTCAGCAGGACGCCGTCGCCGCCGGCGATGCCGATGGAATCATTGACCTGGCGGAAGCGGTCGATGTCGATGACGAAGACACTGGGCTTCGGCCCCTCGTTCTCGCGCGAGCGCATCATGGCGACATCGAGCCGGTCGAGAAACAGCTCCCGGTTCGGCAGGCCGGTCAGGTTGTCGTGCACCGCGTCGTGGAGCATGCGCTCCTCCGACGTCTTGGCGTCGGTGACGTCGGTGAGCGTGCCGACGATGCGCTGGATCTCGCCATCGGCGCCGAGGATCGGGCGCAGCTTGCAGCGCACCCACAGATAGTGTCCATCGGCGGCGCGCAGGCGCACGTCCTGCTGAACGCGGCCTCGGCGCAGTTCGACGACGGTCTCAAGCGTGGCGCGGAAGCGGTCGCGATCGGCGGCATGCAGCATTTCGTGCCACTTGCGGATCGACCCGCTCATCTGTTCGTGGCCGACGCCGAGGCGGTCGGCGATCTCGGTGCCGACGAACAGGCGGTCGCGCGGAACGTCCCAGTCGAAGACGAAATCGCCAGCGCCGATCAGCGCCAGCGCCTTGCGCTGCAGGTCGGGCAGGAACCCGGTGCCGATGGCGACCCCTGCGAAGGCGTGCTGCATGACGGTGAGGCCAATCAGCAGCACCACCAGCACCATGCCGCCGTTGAGCGCAGGCGCGGCAAGGTCGTTCTCGATGCGCCCGGTGACGACCAGCCAGCCGCCGAACAGCCAGCCGAGCAACAGCAGCCAGGTCGGAATGAGCAGGATCGCGCGGTCGTAGCCGCGCAGCGAAAGCAGCAGCAGCACCACCAGGCCGCCGACGCCGGCGCCGCCCATGATGATGCGCGACAAGCCGGCCGCCGAGGTCGGATCAAGCGCCGCAAGCGCCAGGATCATGGCAATGAAGCCGCACCACAGGACAACCGCGGTCAACAGCCTCAGGCGCCAGCGGCCAAAACCGAGGTAAACGAAGAAGAACAGGACCAGCGAACCGGCGATGATCGTCTCGGCGCCGGCACGGAACAGCTGGTCATCGGCGCGCGCGGCATAGAACAACTTGTGCCAGAAGCCGAAATCGATGCACAGGTAGGCGAGAACCGCCCACGCCATCGTCGCAGCCGAAGGGAACATCAATGTCCCGCGGACAACGAAGAGAATGGTCAGGAAGAGCGCCAGCAGGCCGGCGATGCCCAGCACCATGCCCTGGTAGAGCGTCAGCGAGTTGCTCTTGTCCTTGTAGGCCTCAGGCTTCCACAGGCGCAGCTGCGGCAAGGCTTCCCCGGTCAGTTCCACGACGTATGTGACGACGGTGCCGGGATCGAGCGTGATCTGGTAGATGTCGGCGTCCGGCGCCTCCTGCCGCTCTGGCCTGAAGCCCTGGCTCGGCGTGATGGCGACGATGCGCGTGCTGCCGAGGTCGGGCTGCAGGATGCCGGACCCGACGAGCCGGAAATGCGGGGCGACCAGAATGCGGTCGAGCTGTTCGTCGGAATTGTTGGCGAGCGCAAGGACGACCCAGGACGCGGTGCGCCCGGATTCGCTGGCGCGGACCTCGATGCGGCGGACGATGCCGTCGGCCCCGGGCGCGGTGGAGACCTGGATGCGGTCGCCATGGCGCGGCCAGCTGTCGAGATTGCCGGTCAGGTCGATTGCCGGAGCTTCGGGGTTGACGGCGACGATATCGAGGGCAAGGGCGCCCGGCGCATGCGCCAGCAACGCCAGCAGGCACAACAGCAGCAAGCTGGCAGCCGACATTCCCCGGTCGATGGTCGCTCTTACTCCGGACAAATGCCGCAACTCCATCCGGCCTACCGCGCCGGCGGGCGCGGATCGTCGTGCAGCATCGCGTAAAGCAGGTGATCCTGCCAAATGCCATTTATGCACAGATACCGTCGGGCATATCCTTCCTGGGTAAACCCGGACTTCTCCAGTAGCCGTATAGACGCTCGGTTTGCCGGAAGGCAAGCCGCTTCCACACGATGCAACCGCAAGCGGGCGAAGGCGAAATCCAGCACCGCCTCGACCGCCCGGGTCATGTGGCCGCACCGCGCATGCGGCTCTCCGACCCAGTACCCCATCGCGCAGGATTGGGTGACGCCCCTGCGCACGTTGCCAAGCGTCACGCCGCCGAGAAGCTCGCCGGTGTCCTCGGCGAAGGCGAACAACGGATAGGCAAGGTCCTCGCGCACCTCCTGCACGTAGCGGCGTACGCGGCGGCGAAAGGCCGTGCGCGAAAGATCGTCCGCCGGCCAGGTCGGTTCCCAGGGGGTGAGGAAGGCGCGGCTCCGGGCGCGCAATTCGGCCCACTGCGCGTAGTCGGAAAGCTGCGGCGTGCGCAGGCGGATGCGCTCTCCATAGATCACCGGCCCGAAATCGCCACCCACCGAACGCAGGAACACCATGTCGAAAATCCTGAACTAGGCCACCGGACGCGCTTGCAATGTCTTCGCGATCTCCGCGACGCGATCAAGCTCGGCGATGGGGCCAACAGCGGCAAGCGCGGGCTGCTGGCGGCGGACCATGTCGGCAATGAACCGGCAGACTTCGTCGGGTGTCACCGCCTCGATGCGCTCGATGATCTCCGCGCCGGGAACGACACGGCCGAGCATCAGCAGTTGCCGGGCAAGCTGCCCCGCCCTGCTGGACGGGCTCTCGTGGCTCATCAGGATCGACGCCTTGAGCTGGGCACGGGCGCGGTCGACCTCGCGTTCGCTGACACCGTCGCCGGCGCGCAGGATTTCTGCGATGGTGAGCTCCATCAGATCGGGCAGGTCGCTTTCGCCGGTGGCCGCCGAGATGGCGAACAGGCCAGTGTCGGAAAAGGCCATGGTGAAGGCATAAATCGAATAGCACAGGCCGCGCTTCTCGCGGATTTCCTGGAACAGTCGCGACGACATGCCGCCGCCAAGTACGCCCGCGGCGACGCGGCCGACGTAGAAGTCGGGGTCGGCCAGCGCAGGGGCGGCAAATCCCAGCACGAGGTTGGCCTGATCGATGTCGCGCAGGTCGCGGCGCTCCCCGCCGGTGAACGCACCGGGCGACGGCGGCTGCGGCGCGGTCGCCGGGATATCGGCCAGCACGCGCGCGGCCTGTTCGACGATGGCGTCGTGGTCGACCGCGCCGGCGGCGGCCACCACCATCCCTGGTCCGCGGTAGTGGGCCTGAAGATAGGCGTCGAGGTCGACGCGGGTGAAGGCGCAGACGGACTGCGGCGTGCCGAGGATCGAGCGGCCCAGCGTCTGGTCGTGGAAGGCTGCCTCCTGGAACAGGTCGTGCACGATGTCGTCGGGGGTGTCGTTCGCAGCACCGATCTCCTGCACGATGACGTTCTGTTCGCGCCTGAGCTCTTCTGCGTCGAACACCGAGCCGGTGAGGATGTCGGCAAGGATGTCGAGCGCCAGCGGTGCGTCCGGGGCCAGCACGCGGGCGTAATAGGCGGTGATCTCGTGGCCCGTCATGGCATTGAGGTCGCCGCCCACCTGCTCGATTTCCTCGGCGATCTCGATGGCGCTGCGCCGGTGCGTTCCCTTGAAGGCCATGTGCTCGAGCAGGTGGGAAATGCCGTGTTCGCGCTCCGCCTCGTTGCGCGCGCCGGTGCCCACCCAGATGCCGAGCGACGCGGTCTGCAGATGCGGCATGGTCTCGGTGACGACGCGGACGCCGTTGTCCAGTCCGGTGACGCGCACGTTCTCGTTCATGCCGTCTCCATCGCGGCGCGGGCATGGGCAAGGACATGCGCCTCGACGGCCTTCTGGTCGGCCGGGAGGCGCACCATGCGCTCCTCGCGACCGTGCAGGTCGGACAGCCAGGCCGGCAAATCGGGCGTGATGCCGGTGGCGGCGCGCGTCGCGTCGGGGAACTTGGCCGGATGAGCCGTCGACAGCGTCACCACCGGAGCATTGGCGCGGGTGGCCCTGGCGCCGGCGATGGCGACGGCGGTATGGGGATCGGCGAGGTAGCCGGTCGACGTCACCAGCGCACCTTGCGTGGCGGCGGTCATGGCCTCGTCGCAGCTTGCTGCGTCAAAGCCCTCGCGAATGGCTGCGTGGGCTGCAGCGGGGATCTCGAAGGCGCCCGACTGTGCCTGCCCCGCCATCATCGCCCGCACGGCGGCGGCATCGCGCCCGGTTTCCTCGAACAGCAGGCGCTCGAAATTGCTCGACACCTGGATGTCCATGCTGGGGCTCGACGTCGGCACGACGCCGCGTACCTCGTAGCGGCCGGTGTCGATGGCGCGCTTGAGGATGTCGTTGACGTTGGTGGCGACGATCAGCCGGTCTACGTCAAGGCCCATGCGCCTGGCGACGTATCCGGCGAAGACGTCGCCGAAGTTGCCGGTCGGCACGCAGAAGCTGATCGAGCGATGCGGCGCGCCCAGCGCTGCGGCGGCTGTGAAATAATAGACCGCCTGGGCGACGATGCGGCCCCAGTTGATCGAGTTGACACCCGACAGCGCGACGCGGTCGCGGAACGGCTTGTTGACGAACATCGCCTTCACGATGGCCTGGCAGTCGTCGAAGTTTCCGTCGATGGAAAGTGCGTGGACGTTGGCGTCGGAAGCGGTCGTCATCTGGCGGCGCTGGACATCGGACACGCGCCCGGTGGGAAACAGGATGAAGACGTCGGTGCGGGCACGGCCGCGGAACGCCTCGATGGCCGCGCCGCCGGTGTCGCCGGAGGTGGCGCCGACGATTGTCGCGCGTTCGTCTCGGCTCTCCAGCACATGGTCCATCAGGCGTGCGAGCAGTTGCATCGCCACGTCCTTGAAGGCCAGCGTCGGCCCGTGGAAAAGCTCCATCAGCCACTGGCCGCTGTCGATCTCGACGAGCGGTGCGACCGCGGGATGGCGGAAGGTCGCGTAGGCGTCTGCGATCATTGCCTCGAGCGCGGCAGGGGCGATCTCGCCGCCGGTGAAGGGCTCGATGACCGCCTGCGCCACCTGCGCATAGGGCTTGCCGTCGAAACCGGCGATGGTGGCGGCATCGAGATGCGGATAGGTATGCGGCACGTAGAGCCCGCCGTCGCTGGCGAGGCCCGCCATCAGGACATCGCAGAACCCGAGCGCCGGGGCCTCTCCCCTTGTGCTGACATACCGCACGATCGATTGCACTCCCTTGAATTTCGGACTCGTTGCGGCGCACACCGCGCAAGGACACGAGCCTAGCGGGTTTGCCCGCGGATGAAAAACGTCACGACTGCCGAAGCTGTTGTCTCGCCCAAACGAGATAGACGCCGGCGAGCGTCAAGGCCAGCCCGAACCAGGTCAGCGCGTATTGCAGGTGGTCGTTGGGGATGACCAGGCGGGTGGCGCCGCCGGCGGGATAGCCTTGCGGCGCGGCATCGGCCTCGATCACGTAGGGAAACAGGACCAGCGCATCGCGGCGCTGCCAGGTTTCGAGGAGCTTGCGCTGCATGGCATCGAATTCGTACCAGAACCAGGAATTGGCAGCGGAATCGTTGTCCGGCGTGAAGGCGCCGTGGCGGTCGTAGGGGCGCAGCAAACCGGTGACCGTGACGTCGCCTTCGGGGTGTGACGCCTCTGCCAGCTTCGTCTCGGGCACATAGCCGCGATTGACGTAGAAGACATCGCCGTTGGTGGCATAGAAGGGGGTCACCAGTTGCCAGCCGGGGCCTTCCGCGCCCGACGGCGTGTAGAGGCGCAACTCGCCGGCATGGTCGAAATGGCCGAAGACGCCGACGCGGGCGTATTCGACGTCCTCGCCGCGCAGGATCTGCTGTTCGACTTGGTCGATGCGCTGCGGCTCGCCGTGCGCGCGCGCCTCGATGCGGGCGATGACACTTTCCTTCCAGGCAAGGCGCTGGAGCTGCCAGGCGCCAAGGCCGGCGGCAATCGCGAACCCGACCAGCGCGGCGATACCGGCGGTGACGACCGAACGCCGCGCAGGCGCTGTGCTCACGCGCCGTCCCCCCGGTCGAGGCGTCCTTCGCGCGCCGCGTGGCGGTATTGCTGGACGACCATCCAGCTCTTCAGAACGCGCAACAGGCCGAGCGACAGGACGAGAAGCAAGGGCAACCAGAGGACCGCGTGCACCCAGTAGGGTGGCCGGTAGGCGAACTCGACGCCGAGGGCAGCGCCGACGACGATGAAACCGACCAGCAGTATGACGAAGACGGCGGGACCATCGGCGGAGTCGGCGAAGGAATAGTCGAGACCGCAGACGTCGCAGCGCTCGCGCAGCGAGAGGTAGCCTGAAAACAGCTTGCCGCGGCCACAGCGTGGACAGCGCCCGGAAAGGCCGCTTCCCGCGCCTTGCGGACCTGCGAGGTCATGGTGCTTGTCACTCATCGCTTTCCCCTGCCCCCTGCCGCCGGATGGCGGGCATTCGGGTTTCCCGGTCCGCGACCGGCAGACTAGAGCATCCGCCGATCATGTCGCAAACCCGGCGACGGCGAGTGCGCCGGTGCTGCAACCGCGCCCTCGCAATAACAAGAAAAGGGCGGCCGATGCCGCCCTTTCCGCAAGGATTCATTCGTCCCGACGCGAACGCGCGTCAGTGAGCCGCCGGCGTGCCCGCGCCCCAGACGTAGATGCAGGCGAACAGGAACAGCCAGACGACGTCGACGAAGTGCCAGTACCAGGCCGCGGCCTCGAAGCCGAAATGGTGATCCGGCTTGAAGTGGCCTGCCAGCGCACGCATCAGGCAGACGATCAGGAAGATCGTGCCGATGAGCACGTGGGCGCCATGGAAGCCCGTCGCCATGAAGAACGTGGCGCCGTAGATGTTGTCGGAGAAGCCGAACGCGGCATGACTGTATTCGTAGGCCTGCACGCAGGTGAACAGCGCACCGAGGGCGATCGTCAGGATCAGGCCCCACTTCAGGCCGTTGCGGTTGCCATGCACCAGCGCATGGTGCGCCCAGGTCACGGTCGTGCCCGACGTCAGCAGGATCAGCGTGTTGATGAGCGGCAGGTGCCAGGGATCGAAGGTCTCGATGCCTTCCGGCGGCCAGACGCCGCCGGTGTGCTCGACGCGGGCATACTGGATGGCCTCGCCGGTGAACAGCGAAGCGTCGAAATAGGCCCAGAACCAGGCAACGAAGAACATCACCTCGGAGGCGATGAACATGATCATGCCGTAGCGCAGGTGCAGCTGCACGACCTTGGTGTGATGGCCTTCGTACTCGGCCTCGCGCACCACGTCGCGCCACCAGCTGATCATCGTGTAGATGACGCCAAGGGTTCCGGGCACGACATAGATCGCGCTTGCGCCATGCATCGCCGCGATCGCGCCGATCGCCAGGATGAACGCCGACATGGCGCCCACGAACGGCCACGGGCTGGGATCTACGAGGTGGTAATCGTGGTTCTGGGCATGTGCCATTGTCAGTCTACTCCCCCATCGGGCGCGGCACCGCCGCCACCCTTGCTCTTGCCTTCGTTCTATCCGCCGAACCCGGACGGCGCTGCATCGGGACCACGCGATACGGTCGCCGGTTCGGGCTCGTCTGCCGGATAAAACGTGTAGGACAACGTGATTTCCGGCAGGTGCTTGAGATCCGGATCGTCGACGATCGCCGGGTCGACATAGTAGACGACCGGCATCTCGACGGTTTCTCCGGGGTCAAGGGTCTGCTCGTCGAAACAGAAGCAGGCGACCTTGACGAAATACTGTCCCGCCAGCGGCGGGGTGACATTGAACGCCGCGCTGCCGGTCGTGGAACGATCCGACCTGTTGTGCGCGATGTAGACCATCATGGCGTTCTCGCCGATCTTCAGCCGCATCTCGCGCATCTCGGGCCGGAACGACCAGGGCAGCTTGTTCGAGACGTTGGCGTCGAAGCGCACGGAAATGGTCTGTTCGAGAACGCGGTCCGCGCCGGTCTCGGCGCGCTGCGTGGTGCCGCCGAAACCGGTCGTGCGGCAAAACAGGTCATAGAGCGGCACGGCGGCGAAGCTGAGGGCGACCATAACGGCAACGATCGATGCGCAGACGAGCGCCGTGCGCAGCGGCCCGCGGCGCGAAGCGGCGCCCGGCTGCGGCGCGGCAGCTGCGGTTTCGATCTTGCTGGTGTGCCCGCTCGGCATCTGCAGCGCTTCCTCGCAACGTTTCCTATAGCGGCCGGTTCATCACGCCAGGGCCAAGCTTGATGACCGTGACGACGTAGAACAGCACCGCAAGCCCCGCCAGCACGAAGGCGATCGCCAGCGAACGGCCGCGGCGGCGGCGGTTGTATGCCTCGGCGTCCAAGCCTTCACCGGACGATTTCTCCTCGTCTTGCGCCATCGCCTAGCTCAAGCCCCCGGCGAGCGAGGCGAACGGCGCGATGCCGATTGCCGGCTCGACCAGCAACAGGGCGAACAGCAGGAACAGATACAGGATCGAGAACGCGAACAGGCGCCGCGCCGCAGCGTCGCCCTCGCCGCGCCGCACCTGCCAGGCGAGCCCGAGGAACAGCGCGCCGAGCACCCCCGACACGGCCAGATACAGCGGACCGCCGAGCCCGACGGCGGCGGGCGCCATGCCGAGCGGCACGAGGATCAGCGAATAGGCGAAGATCTGCCGGCGGGTCGCGGCGTCACCGGCGACCACGGGCAGCATCGGCACGCCGGCACGCCGGTAGTCGGCGGACTTGTAGAGCGCCAGCGCCCAGAAGTGCGGCGGCGTCCAGAAGAAGATGATTAGGAACAGGACGATGCTCTCGATGGAGACCGTGCCGGTCACCGCCGCCCAGCCGATCATCGGAGGAAAGGCGCCCGAGGCACCGCCGATGACGATGTTCTGCGGCGTCGAGCGCTTCAGCCACATGGTGTAGACGACGGCGTAGAAGAAGATCGTGAAGGCGAGCAGCGCGGAGGCCGCCCAGCTGACCAGCAGGCCGAGGGTCAACACCGAGAAGACCGACAGCACCAGCCCGAAGGCGAGCGCCTCGCCGGGGGTCACCGCGCCGCGAGGAATCGGGCGCAGGCGGGTGCGCCCCATCCGGGCGTCTATGTCGGCGTCGTACCACATGTTGAGCGCGCCGGAGGCGCCTGCGCCAACGGCAATGCACAGCAAGGCGGTGGCCGCAAGCACAGGATGCATGCCGCCGGGAGCGACCGCGATACCGACGAACGCGGTGAACACCACGAGCGACATCACGCGGGGCTTCAGCAGGGCGACGAAATCGCGCACCGATGCGTTGCCACCGGCTGCAAAAGCGCCGGAGCGGGTCGCTTCGAGGTCAATCATGTGATCGCTCATCGCCAGCGTCTGCTCTCGAGTTTCATAACCGGCCGGGTCTCTTCAGGCCTGGCTTTCCGAGGGACGGGGCGGCCATGGCCGCCCCGTGCCGGATCTTGCGGCAGCCGCCTACTTGATGCGCGGCAGGGTCTCGAACTGGTGGAACGGCGGCGGCGACGACAGCGTCCACTCGAGCGTCGTTGCGCCCTCGCCCCACGGGTTCTCGCTGACCTTCTCCTTGCGCGCGAAGGCCTGGATGACGCCGTAGAAGAAGACGACGACGGCGATCGCGGAGATGTAGGAGCCGATCGAGGAGATGTAGTTCCAGCCGGCGAACGCATCGGGATAGTCGACATAGCGGCGCGGCATGCCGGACAGCCCGAGGAAGTGCTGCGGGAAGAAGATCATGTTGACGCCAATGAACGCCAGCCAGAAGTGCAGCTTGCCGATGAACTCGGAGTACATGTAGCCGGACATCTTCGGGAACCAGTAGTACCAGCCGGCGAAGATGGCGAAGGTCGCGCCCAGCGACATGGTGTAGTGGAAGTGCGCCACCACGTAGTAGGTGTCGTGCAGGGAGCGGTCGACGCCGGCGTTGGCCAATACGACGCCGGTGACGCCACCGACGGTGAACAGGAAAATGAAGCCGATCGCCCAGACCATCGGCGTGCGGAAGGTCAGCGAGCCGCCCCACATCGTCGCGATCCAGGAGAAGATCTTCACGCCGGTTGGCACCGCGATCACCATCGTGGCGGCCACGAAGTAGGCCTGCGTCGTGGTCGACAGGCCGACGGTGTACATGTGGTGCGCCCAAACGATGAAGCCGACGACACCGATCGCGACCATGGCATAGGCCATGCCCAGGTAGCCGAAGATCGGCTTACGGGAGAAGGTCGAGATGATGTGGCTGATGACGCCGAAGCCCGGCAGGATCAGGATGTACACTTCCGGGTGGCCGAAGAACCAGAACAGGTGCTGGAACAGGATCGGGTCACCGCCGCCGGCCGCGTTGAAGAAGGTCGTGCCGAAGTTGCGGTCGGTCAGCAGCATGGTGATCGCGCCGGCCAAGACCGGCAGCGACAGCAGCAGCAGGAAGGCGGTTACCAGCACCGACCACACGAACAGCGGCATCTTGTGCAGGGTCATGCCCGGCGCGCGCATGTTGAAGATGGTGGTGATGAAGTTGATGGCGCCGAGGATCGAGGAGGCACCCGCGATGTGCAGCGCGAGGATGGCGAAGTCCATCGCCGGTCCGGGCTGGCCGGAGGTCGACAGCGGCGGGTAGACCGTCCAGCCGCCGCCCACACCGTTGCCGCCGGGAGGGCCCTCGACGAACATCGAGATGACCAGCAGCAGGATCGCCGGCGGCAGCAGCCAGAACGAGATGTTGTTCATGCGCGGGAAGGCCATGTCCGGCGCGCCGATCATGATCGGCACGAACCAGTTGCCGAAACCGCCGATCAGGGCCGGCATCACCATGAAGAACACCATGATGAGGCCGTGCGCGGTGGTGAACACGTTGAACATGTGTCCGTTGGCGAAGATCTGCAGGCCCGGCTCCTGCAGTTCCATGCGCATGCCGATCGACAGCAGGCCGCCGATCACGCCGGCAGTCATGGCGTAGATCAGGTAGAGCGTGCCGATATCCTTGTGGTTCGTCGAATAGACCCAGCGGGTCCATCCCCTCGGATGACCGTGATCACCCTCTGCGGCTGCATGTGCCATTTGGTTACCCCTTCTCAAGTCTTTCCGCGCGAACCGTCTGGCGGGTTCATGCGCGGCGAAATTGCTTCAACGACGGACGTCCTCGCCAGCCGCGCCTTACTGCGCCGCGACGGCGGCAAGCCGCGTCGGCGCGGAAACGTCCACGTCCTCGGCCTCGCCGGCGATGCGCGTGGGCTGCGGCCGGGCGGCGAACTTCTCCTTCGCCTCGGCCAGCCAGGTGTTGAACTCGTCCTCGCTGACAACGCGCACCGCAATCGGCATGAACGCATGGTCCTTGCCGCACAGTTCGGAGCACTGGCCGTAGTAGATGCCGGGCTTGGTTGCGCGGAACCAGGACTCGTTGAGGCGACCGGGAACGGCGTCGATCTTCACGCCGAAGGCGGGGACGGTCCAGTTGTGGAGGACGTCTGCGGCGGTGACGAGGATCTTCACGTTCTTGCCGACCGGCACGACGACTTCGTTGTCGACCGCGAGAAGACGCGGCTGGCCCTCGGTGCGCTCGTCATCGGTGAGCATCAGCGAATCGAAGGTCATCTCGTCCTGGTCGGGATATTCGTAGGACCAGTACCACTGGTAGCCTGTCGCCTTGATGGTGAGGTCGGGCTCCGGCACGTCGAGCTGCAGGAACAGCAGGCGGAAGGAGGGGATCGCGACGACCACCAGGATGATGATCGGAACGACCGTCCAGATGACCTCGATCATCGTGTTGTGCGAGGTCTTGGAGGGCGTCGGGTTGGCGCGTTCATTGTAACGCAGCACGACCCAGATCAGCAGCGCCAGCACGAACAGCGTGATGACCGTGATGAGGACCAGCAGGAAATTGTGAAACCAGGTGATTTCCTCCATCACCGGCGAGGCCGCCGGCTGCAGGCCCATTTCCCAGGGCTGCGGTTGCGCAGCTTCCGCCGGCGCGGCAAATCCCAGCGCGATCACGACAATCGCCAGCAACGCGGGAAGCGCCGCGGCGCCGAGCGATTTCGCGAGAGCTTCAAGTCTCTTCATCTTGTACGTCCCCAACCTGACAGGCCCCGGTTCGCCGGAGCGTCAACTGTTCCGCTTGCGCGCACCGCGTCGAAAACGTCGCCTTGACGGCACGCAGCGCCTAGCGCGTAGTCCTCACAGATCCGGCGATGCCGATCCCCCGTCACCGGTTTGAGAAATCTCAAAGCCCGGGTTGCCACGGTGTGTAATCCGTCATCGAAGGCCCCGCAACGGGGTACAAACCATAAAGGTGCGATTCCCCGCAAGTTTCATTTATCCCAATCGCGGGGGAATTGCGCCCGGACAAACTGCCACATGTGCAGGCTGTGCATGGGGTGGTTTTTGTCGTGGTTTTCCGCTCCCCTTTTTTCGCTGGTCAGGCCGAATGCCATAAAGCGGCCCAAGATGGCGTCCATCGCATCGGCGCCAGCGGATTCTTGACAACGGGGTCGTGTCTGGTACCGCTCGATTCCCGTGGCGCCAAATTGATTTGCCGCCGCGGCTGTGTGCCGCGGACATGCACGGGGCAGGCCAGATCACGCGGGGAACGGCGAGCAACATGCCGACAAGGGACATGCCGATGCACATCGAGCCTGCAAGCCGGAGCACCCCCTCCAAAATGCGGACCGGCAGCTTGCGCGGGGTGCTTGCAGGCCTCGTCGTCGCGGCCCTGCTTGCTTCAGTAGCGCTGCTGGCCGGCACACCTGCACAGGCGCAGGGCGTTCTCAAGGAGACCGTCGGCGACTGGCAGTTCCGCTGCGACACGCCGCCCGGCGCCCCGTCCGAGCAATGCGCGATCGTGCAGAGCGTGACCGCCGAGGACCGCCAGAACGTCGGCCTGACCGTCGTCGTGCTGCGCACCGCCGACAAGAAGGACACCATCCTGCGCGTGCTGGCACCGCTTGGCGTGCTGCTGCCGGCCGGTCTCGGGCTGATCATCGACGACGAGAAGATCGGCCACACAGCCTACGCGCGCTGCCAGCCGACCGGCTGCGTCGCCGAGGTGTTCTTCGACCCGGCGTTGCTGGAGCGCTTCCGTGGCGGCAAGAACGCGCTGTTCATCATCTTCCAGTCGCCCGAGGAGGGCATCGGCATCCCCGTTTCTCTGACGGGTTTCACGACCGCGCTCGACAAGCTGCAGTGACACGGCCGGATCAGCGCGGCATGCGGCAACCGCGTCGCGCCTTGGTCGCAGCACGCCGTCCTCTATATATGCAGGCGTACAGGGCAGCCTCTGCAGGAATGCAGCCTCTCCTCGCGTGGCCCATATCGGCAGACGGCCGCGCGACAGCCATCGGGAGAAACCATCCGTGACCGCACCCGTTTCCCTGCTCGACGCCAACGGCATCACGGCCCAGCGCGCCCGCGACCTCGTCGGCGAGGCGCTGTCGGGCGCTGACGACGGCGAACTGTTCCTCGAGTACCGGCAGAGCGAGACGCTGGGCTTCGACAACGGCCGGCTGAAGACGGCGAACTTCGACACCGCGCAGGGCATGGGGCTGCGCGCGGTGGCCGGCGAGAGCGCGGGCTACGCGCACGCTTCGGAGATTTCGGAGCCGGCCTTCCGGCGCCTGGCGGGCGCGGTGGATGTCGTGAAATCCGGCCATTCGGGCAGTTTTGCGGCCCCGCCTGCGCGCAGCAACGTCAAGCTCTACGGCGAGGAAAACCCGCTCGGGGCACCGAGCTTCGAGGACAAGGTCCGGCTGCTGGAGGAAATCGACGCCTATGCGCGGGCGGCGTCCGGCAAGGTGCGGCAGGTCACCGCGTCGCTGGCCGGCAGCTGGCAGGTGGTGGAGATCGTCCGCCCGGACGGCGGCATCTACCGCGACGTGCGCCCGCTCGTGCGACTCAATGTCGCCGTGGTCGCCGGTGAAGGCGACCGCCAGGAAAGCGGCTCGCACGGCGTCGGCGGACGTTGCGGCTATGCCGATTTCATCGCGCCCGATGCCTGGCGCGCGGTCGTCGACGAGGCGATCCGGCAGGCGAACGTCAACCTGGAGGCCGTGCCGGCGCCGGCGGGCGAGACCGACGTGGTGCTGGGCGCCGGCTGGCCGGGCGTGCTGCTGCACGAGGCGATCGGGCACGGGCTGGAAGGCGACTTCAACCGGCGCGGCGAGAGCGCGTTCGCCGGGCTGATGGGCGAGCAGGTCGCCTCGAAGGGAATCACCATCGTCGACGACGGCACGCTGCCGGGGCTGCGCGGCTCGATCAGCATCGACGACGAGGGCACGCCGTCCTCGCGCACGGTATTGATCGAGGACGGACGCCTCGTCGGCTACATGCAGGACCGGCAGAACGCCCGGCTGATGCAGGTGGCGTCCACAGGCAACGGCCGGCGCCAGTCCTATGCCCATATCCCGATGCCGCGAATGACGAATACCTACATGCTTTCAGGTGGTTACGATCCGCAGGAGATCCTCTCGTCGGTGAAGAAGGGGCTCTACGCGGTGTCCTTCGGCGGCGGCCAGGTCGACATCACCTCGGGCAAGTTCGTGTTCCAGTGCACCGAGGCCTACCTGATCGAGGACGGCAAGGTCGGCGCGCCGGTGAAGGGCGCCATGCTGATCGGCAACGGCCCCGACGCGCTGACTCGGGTGCCGATGGTTGGCAACGACATGGCGCTGGATCCCGGCATCGGCACCTGCGGCAAGAACGGCCAGGGCGTGCCGGTGGGTGTCGGCCAGCCGACCCTGCGAATCGACGCCATCACGGTCGGCGGCACGCAGGCGGCGTGAGCCTGCGCCTGCCACACCCTTCCTCTGGGCCTGTTGACAACGATTTCCTGCCCCGCGCGACGTGGCCGCAACGCCGCCCGACGGCACCCCGAATTATTGCCAAAACCTTAACAGGACTGGGCTTTTCGCCGCGTCCGCGGACCGGTTTCTCGCGCCCGCGCCGGAGCGTGTGTTGCAGATTTGCATCTGCGATCCCCAAAACGTGCAAAACCGGGGTTTGCGGCGAGGCGAACCCGCTGTAAGTGTTGCGCCACTGGCCTCGCGCCGATAACTTCCGACTCGTTTCGGTTAACCTCTGGGGGTACCCACTATGACGAAGCGTCTCACCATCGTCGCCGGCGTTGCCGCTGCGGCTTTCGCTCTCGCTGCTTGCGATCACCTGCACCACAAGGAGCCGGTGGTTGCGAAGGGCTACGCGCCCGTCGCCAGCGTCGAAGCGCCTGCCGCCGTTCAGCCGGCTGCTAACTGGAAGTAATTCCAGCGCCTATTCGTCTTGATACCTGCCCTTGCGATCGCGGGTTGGGAAGCAAGACGGGGGTAACAGAGGCACCGATGGGAAACCATCGGTGCCTTTTCCTTTTTCGCTCCCTTTCCTTTTCCGTCCCTTTTCCGCTGGTGCGTCGCGCTTCTTCCGCCGATTTGCGCCCGGCTCGGATGGGCCGCGCCTGGCCGGCGAAAAGCACTGGCGGCCCGCAGGCGTGGGGCGGGCCGGATACCGGCAAGCCGTTGTGCAAATTGACATTGACCGGGAAAGCACGTCAGGGTTGCCCATCGATTGCCGCCTTGACGCGGCCAAAGGGAGATCAAGCGCAGCCATGTTCAACATGTTCGACATGCTCAACCAGGCCCAGAACGGGGCAGCGATGGAAAACCTGTCGCGCCAGTTCGGCCTGCATCCCGACCAGACCCGCAAGGCGGTCGAGGCCCTGATGCCGGCCTTCCAGGAAGGGATGCGGCGCCAGGCACAGTCGATGGATGCCATGCAGGGCTTCTTCAATCAGATGGGCAGCGGCGGCTACGAGCGCTTCTTCGACGACCCCAAGGCGACAGAGACCGAAGAGGTTCGCCAGAGCGGCAACGACATTCTCGGGCAATTGTTCGGGTCCAAGGACGTCAGCCGCGCGGTTGCCGACCAGGCTGCCACGATGACGGGGATCGGCACCGAACTGATGAAGCAGATGCTGCCGGTCATCGCCTCGATGATGATGGGCGGGCTGGCGCGGCAGGGATCGGGGGCCTCCAATCCGTTGCAGCAGATGTTCGAGCAGATGATGGGCGGCGGGCGCGGCGGCGCGAACCCGCTCGGCGACATGCTGCAGGGCATGTTCGGCAACATGTTGGGCGGCGCGGGCAAGGCGCAATCGGGCCAGGGCGCTTTCAACCCCGCCGAGATCATGGATGCGCTGTTCACGGCCGGCCGCAAGACACAGGATGCCAATACCGAGGCAATGAGCCGCATCTTCGACCAGTTCACCGGCGGCAAACGCTGATACTTGCGTATCTCGAAAGAATTCGGCCCGCCGAGCATGCGCCCGGCGGGCCTTTTTCTTGGGCGTTCGCGGACCGATGACTATTCGCTGGACGCGATCCTGGCGCGCATGCGCTGGCGGCCCCGTTCGGCCACCCTGCGTTCGTCGGCACGCCCGCGCAGGAAGCGGGTCACGTCTTCACCCGACGACAGCGTCATGGCGTCGCAGAGGTCGAAGCGCTGCAGGCCGATGTCCTTCAGCATGTGATCGTCGAGTTGCGTCAGGCGCGTCAGCATGGCGCGTCGGCGATAGAAACCGGCCAGCGCGGCGAACGGGCGTACGGCGATACCGGCGATCGTGTTCAGGGCGAGGGCTTCGCGGGACGAACGGGGGTCGAGTTCGCAAGCTGCGTCGGTCATGTCGGTCTCCATCATGTCATTGGCGGCGCCGGTGTCGCGGCGCCGGCGAGATGCCATTCCCGGACGCGCTGCGGAAAGAGGGGTCTGGCGCGCCCGGGTCTGGCGGGCGACCGGGCGTGCTGCAATCGACCGGTGCCCTTGCGTCCGTGAGGACGGTCGGAACATGCGGGTGGATTGTTCATCAGTCCAACGAATGTTATTGATCTTTCAGATCAAGTTTTCTGATGGATTGACCGGCATGATGATGCTCGACAGCGACCAGTTGCGTACCTTCCTCGCGGTGGCGGAGACCGGCAGCTTCACGAAGGCGGCGGAAGACGTGCATCGCACGCAGTCGGCTGTGTCGATGCAGATCAAGAAGCTCGAGGAGCGGCTGGGCTGCCAGTTGTTCGTCCGCACCGGCCGCGACATCCGGCTGACGCCGGAGGGGCGGACGCTGGTGAGCTATGCGCAGAAGATGCTGGCGCTGAACGAGGCGGCGGTGAGCGCGGTGAGCGGCAAGGAGATGACCGGCTCGGTCCGCCTGGGCGTTCCCGACGACTATGCCGACCGGCTGCTGCCGCGGGTGCTGGCCGCGTTCAACCGAACCCATCCGGCGGTTGATGTCACCGTCGACTGCCGCTCCTCGCACATCGTCGCCGGCAAGGTGCGCGACGGCGAACTCGACATGGGCATCGTCACCTATGCGGACACCGGGGGAACCATCGTGCGGCGCGAGCAGCTGCACTGGGTGGCCTCGGAATCGATGGCGGCCGCCGCGCAGGACCCGATCCCGCTGGCGCTGGGCGGGGAACCCTGCGCGTGGCGGCAGGCGGCGGCCGACGCGCTGGCGCGCGTGGGGCGGGACTGGCGCATCACCTACACCTCGTCGAGCGCGGCGGCCATCAACGGCGCCGTCGCGGCCGGCCTTGCCATCTCGGTGTTGCCGGAATCGGCGATCCGCTCCGACGTCCGGGTGCTGACGGCAGCCGACGGCTTTCCGGCGCTGCCGGTGTGCGAGATCGCGATGATCCGCGCCAGACACGCAACGCAGGCGGTGCACGATGCGCTTGCCGAACACATCGCGCGCCGGCTCAACAACCTGCGGGCCGGAACCGACCAGGCGGCCTGACACTCAGGACAATGGCGCGATGCGCTTGACCGGCGAGGGACGGCGCAGGACGAGAACATTGCCGAGCCCGACGAGGAGAACGCCGAGCGCCATCGCCGGCGTCCACGCCAGCCCTTCGACAAGTGTCGACAGGGCGAGCGCGATGACCGGAAACACCACCGTGGTGTAGGCGGCGCGGCCGATCCCCGCCTCGCCGACCAGCGCGACATAGGCGGAAAAGGCGATCACCGTGGCCACGACCACGTGCCAGCCAAGCGCCGCCAGGTAGGTCGCCTTCCAGGAAATCGCGAAACTGTCGCCGCGCAGCAGGACGATCAGCCCCATGGCGAGACAGCCGTAGAGCGCCGCCCAGGCGGTCGAGCCGCGTACCGAAACGCCGTGCTTCTGGGTCGCGGCGGCAAGCGAACTGCCGAGTGCGAACAGGGCCGTGGATACCATCGCGAGCAGGAAGGAAGTCATCGCGGGACCGGCGAAGTGCGTCGCGGCGATCTGCGGTAGGAACACCAGCGCAAGGCCCGCCAGGCCGACGATGACGCCGGCGATTGCGCGCGGGCCGACGTGGCGGGAAAACAGGATCGCATCGAGCGCGAAGCCGTAGAGCGAGGCTGTGGAGAAGACCACCGCCAGGGTGCCCGTGGGCAGGTGGCGGGCGGCGTTGTACATCAGCAGGTAGTTGATGCCGAACATGCCGAGCCCCATGAAGACGAGGCGGACATGAATTGCAGGCGGATAGCGCCAGTGCGCGCCGCGCCACCACACCAGACCCCACAACAGCGCGCCGGCGATCAGGAAGCGCCAGAACAGCGTCACCTCGGGAGCGACCTCGCCGACCTGGTAGCGGATCGGCAGCCAGCCGGTGCCCCAGGTCATCACGACGACGAGGAACAGCAGCATCGTGCGCGGTGCCGCGGCAGCCGGCGCCACGCCGGCGCCAGGACCTTGCGGCATCAATAGGCCTCTTCGATGAAGACGCGGTCGATGTCGCCGTTCCAGACGTTGTGGTAGCGATCGAGCAGGCGCTCGGCGTTGGTTATGCCGGTCTCGGCGATCTCGGCGAGCGGCTCGATGAAGCGGGTCTCGTCGCGTTCACCGCCATGGCCGGCGGCGCGGCGCTTGAGGCCGTCGGTGGCGATCGCCACCACCTCGCGCGCGATTTCCTGCACGGTGGTGTTGCGGAACGGCGTCTTCAGCGCGGTGCGCGGAACCTCATCGCGCAGCGCCTGGCGCTCTTCCGCGTTCCAGTCGGCAATCAGGTCGCTCGCCGCATCGAGCGCGGTATCGTCGTACAGCAGGCCGACGAAGAGCGCCGGCAGGGCGCAGATGCCGCGCCAGGGGCCGCCATCGGCGCCGCGCATCTCCAGGAAGCGCTTCAGGCGCACCTCGGGGAAGATCGTCGAGAGGTGGTTGACCCAGTCCGAGCGCATCGCCATCTCGCCGGGCATGCCGGGCAGGCGGCCGTCCATCAGGTCACGGAACGACTGGCCGGCGACATCGTGATAGGTGTCACCGCGCTTGACGAAATACATTGGAACATCAAGGGCATAATCGACATAGCGCTCGAAGCCGAAGCCGTCCTCGAAGGCAAACGGCAACATGCCTGAGCGGTCCGGGTCGGTGTCGCGCCAGATCTCGCTGCGATAGGACAAGAAGCCGTTCGGCTTGCCTTCCAGGAACGGCGAATTGGCAAACAACGCCGTGGCGATCGGCTGCAGCGCCAGGCCGACGCGCATCTTGCGCACCATGTCCGCCTCGCTGGAGAAATCGAGATTCACCTGCACGGTGCAGGTGCGGTACATCATGTCCAGACCCTTGCTGCCGACCTTGGGCATGTAGGCGGTCATGATCTTGTAGCGGCTCTTGGGCATCACCGGCGTTTCGGCACGGGTCCACTTGGGCGATACGCCGAGGCCGAGAAAGCCGATGCCGAGATGGTCGGCGACTTCGCGCACCTGTGCGAGATGGGCGTGCACCTCGCGGCAGGTCTGGTGGATCGACTTCAGCGGCGCACCCGACAGCTCGAACTGGCCGCCGGGCTCCAGCGAGATGGCGCCGCCGCCGGTCGGGTCCGTCATGCCGATGATGCGGCCCTCGTCGAGGATCGGTTCCCAGTGCAGAACGCCCTGCATGTTTTCCAGCAAGGCGCGGATGCCGCTTGCCCCCTCGTAGGGGACGGGGCTCTTGTCGATCAGGTGGAAACCGAACTTCTCGTGCTCGGTACCGATGCGGAACTGCTCCTTCGGCTTGCAGCCGGCGGCCAGCTCGGCGACCAGTTCGTCGCGCGATGTGATCGGTACGAGGTCGTCGCGGTCGCGCGCCATGTCCGGGTCTCCCTGCCTTCTTCGCCGCCGCATCCACTCGCGCGGGGGCAGCCGTTTCGCAGCGCCCCTTCGTTATCCGCCACACGCGCGGCGCACAAGCGGACAGACGCATGGACCTCATGCAACAGGCGGGGGGAAATAGCGCTGGAGCGGAATGAGGAAAAGTGGCCGCCGGTTTTCCGTCCCATCCCGCTCCAGCTATGTTGGATCGATCACGGTCATGATCACGGGCCGGCCAGGCCCATGATCATCGTGTTCTAGCGCCAGTCGCCGCAAGATGCCTGCACGAGGGCGAGTGCGGCGACGATGGCGGTGTCGGCGCGCATGATGCGCGGCCCCAGCGAGATCGGCACCGAACCGTCCAGCGCCCGCAGGGCTTCGCGTTCGTCGCGCGAAAACCCTCCCTCCGGGCCGATCAGCACGGTGAGCGGCGTCGTCAGGCTGCAGAGCGTATCGAGCGGGCTCACGCTCTGCGCCGCCTCGTCGCAGAAAACCAAGGGACCGGCACTCCCGGGCGCGGCACCGCGTCCCGCCATGAACCGGTCGAGCGAGACCGGTTCGGCGACTTCGGCGATCCACAGGACACCGCACTGCTCGGCGCCCTCGACGACATTGGCGCGGAAGCGCTCGACATTCAGCCGGCCGGCGACGGTGTGGCGCGTCAGGACGGGGACGATCCGCGCCACGCCCATCTCGGCGGCCTTCTGGGCAACGTAGTCGAGGCGGGCATGCTTCAGCGGTGCGAAGGCCAGCGTGATGCCCGGCGTGGCAGGTTGCGGGCGGACCTGCTCGCGCAGTTCCAGGACAGCCGCCTTCTTCGACACCTGCGCCAGTTCGCCGGCCCATTCCCCTTCGCGGCCGTTGAAGACCAGCACGCGGTCGCCTTCACTGCGGCGCATGACATTGACGAGGCGATGGACCTGCTCGCGCCCCAGCCCGACCTCGATGCCAGCGCCGAGCGGCACATCCAGGAACAGCCGCGGCACATGCGCGCCGCTGGCCGGTGCTTCACCGTGTGCTATTGCTTCGGTCTGATTGCGGCGTTTCATCGGCGGACCGGCCAGTGATGGACAACAAGGCTTCAGCGCACCTTTGCATCGCGCAGACAGAGGACCTCGACGCCCTCGTCGCGATGGTGCGGGCGCTCAACGCGGAGGACGGGCACCCTGTCGAGGGCGACCTGCACGCGCCCTTGAGCACGCTTCTCGCCGAGCCCGCGCTGGGGTGCGTCTTCCTGATTGAGGTTGCCGGAAAAACGATCGGCTATGCAATCCTGTGCCATGGCTTCAGTGTCGAATACGGCGGGCGGGACTGTTTCCTGGACGAGATCTACATCGCTCCGGGCCACCGCACGGCAGGGCACGGACGCGAAGCACTGCGGCAATTGGAGGCGTGGGCACGCGACGAAGGCATCTGTGCGATGCACCTGGAAGTGATGCCCGGCAACCCGGCGGCCAGGCTTTATGAACGCACCGGCTTTCGCGACCGCAACAGCCGCTTCATGAGCAAACGTCTCGCGCAGACGTGACCCACCTTCGCCGGCAAGGTGGTTGACGCAGCGGACGGCTCCACCCAAGCTGCCATGGAAATTCCGGAGGCAGCATCCAATGTCATGGCGCCCGATCAGTCGGCTTTTCCGTTCTTGCCTGGCCCTGGCGGCCTTCCTTGCCATCGCGGCCACGACCCCGGCCGGCGCGCAGGAGAGCGACACGATCTACTTTGGCCCCGATCTGGAGGTGCTGACGCTGCGCAAGCCGGGCTGGGAGAGATGCGCCTGGCAGTGCAACCGCAATGACCGCTGCGTCGGATGGACCTACATCGAGAGCGTCAACCAGTGCCGCCTGAAGGACGCCATCTGGCTGAAGTCCCAAAACGGCTGCTGCACGTCCGGCATGCGGCAGACCGCTGGTGGAGGCACCGGCGGCGCAAACAGGCCGCCCGCGCCACCGCCACCACCTCAGCCGCCCGTTGCCCAGCCGGCGAACAACGTTCGCATCGCGCTGGTGCACTACAACGCCCGCATACGCGGCCGCGGCGCCTGCATCCGCACGGAGCCGGAGATCCCGCGCGTCTTCGGCGGCTGGGCCTGCCTTTGGACCGACAGCCCGCTCTATTCCGAGATGGATCGGCTGCTGAACGATGCGCATCGCGACGCCATGAACTGTCGCATCGAGTGGGCGGACCGCCCGCGCGACCGGCATGCGGAGATCACCATGGTGGAATGCGCGCCGCCGCCGCGGCGGTGAGGCAACGCCACCTGCAATTTCGGCCGGCAGACGGTGTTTCCGTTTGTTGCGCCAGGCGCTAGGGTCGGCACCCTGGTCCCAAGGCGACGCCGCAAGGCGCGGAAACTGCGTAGCCCCTGCCGATGCACGAAACCGTTTCCTCCATTCCCGCCGACGCCGTGCGCGGACACTGGGTGACGCGATACGCCCCGGAGTGGCTCAAGCCCTACGCGCGGCTGGCGCGCTGGGACAGGCCGATCGGCTGGTGGCTGCTGCTGTGGCCGTGCTGGTGGTCGGCGGCGCTGGCCGCCGTCAATGCCGGCCACCCTTATCCCAACCCGTGGCACATCTTCCTGTTCCTGGTCGGCGCGATCGCCATGCGCGGGGCCGGATGCACCTACAACGACATCGTCGACCGCGAAATCGACGCCGGCGTGGAACGCACGAAGATGCGGCCGATCCCGTCCGGCGCGGTCAGCGTGCGTCAGGCGCTTGTCTTTGCCATCCTGCAGAGCCTCACAGGGCTTGCCGTACTGCTGCAGTTCGACCTGTTCACCATCGCTCTGGGGGCAGCTTCGCTCGGCGTGGTGGCGATCTATCCGTTCATGAAGCGCATCACGTCGTGGCCGCAGGTGGTGCTGGGCTTTGCCTTCAACTGGGGGGCGCTGATGGGCTGGGCGGCGGTGTTCGGCCGGCTCGACGCAGCACCCGTGCTGCTCTACCTCGGCGGCATCGCCTGGACGATCGGCTACGACACCATCTACGCACACCAGGACCGCCGCGATGACGCGATCATCGGGGTCAAGTCGACCGCGCGGCTGTTCGCGCAGCATTCACGCGCCGGCATTGCCGCGTTCTACATCGTGGCGGTCACGCTGTGGGCTGGCGCATTCTGGCTCGCCGGGGTGCGATGGCCGGGCTTCGCGGGTCTCGCGCTGGCATCGGGCCACCTTGCCTGGCAGGTCGCCACGCTCGACATCAACGACGGCAAGCGCTGCCTGATGCACTTCCGCTCGAACCGCGACTTCGGCTGGATCCTGTTCGCAGGCCTCCTCGCCGACGCCGCGATCAGCGCCTGGGCACCCTGAGGCCGGGACAACGCCGTGGATGATGCCTGTTGCACGCACCCGACGGCGGGTGTATGGCCAATCGCATCCGATTTTCAGGGCGCTGGAGGCGCCCGGCATGGACGCTCATTCTCCGACAACCACCTGCCGGCCAGCACGCATCGAGGATCTCGAGGCGCTCGTCGTGCTGGAAACGTCCTCCTTCACCGCCGACCGGATCTCGAGGCGCTCGTTTCGCCAGTTCCTGCGCTCGCCGACAGCACAGACGATCGTGGCCATCAACGACGGCGTGATCTCGGGCTACGCGCTGATCCTCTATCGCGCCGGGACCGCGATGGCGCGGCTCTACTCGATCGCCGTCGCCGACCGCTTCCGCGGCCGCGGCATCGGGCTCGAACTGCTCGAGGAAGCCGAACATGCCGCCTTCGAGGCGGGACGTTTCATGATGCGGCTGGAGGTGCGCGAGGACAACGCGGGCGCCATCGCGCTTTACAAGGCGCACGGCTACCGGCAGTTCGGAACGCACCCGGACTACTACGAGGATCATGCCACGGCGCTGCGGTTCGAGCGCATCCTGCGCGCCGAGAACCCGCCACCTGCCCCACCGTTCTACGAACAGCAGACCGACTTCACCTGCGGGGCCGCCAGCGTGATGATGGCGCGCGCGCGCTTCGACCCCACTTACAACCCGACGATTGCCGACGAGATCCGCATCTGGCGGGCGGCGACCATGATCTACATGGCCTCGGGTCTGGGCGGCTGCGGGCCTTATGGCCTGTCGCTGCAGCTTGCCGACATGGCGCTGTCGCCGCGAATCTGGGTTTCCATGACGGGCAACCTGTTCCTCGACACCGTGCGCAACGACGACAAGCGCAAGGTGATGAAGGTCGTGCAGGAGGATTTCCGCAGGCAGGTGACCAAGCGCCATATTCCGGTCGAAATCCGCGCCTTCACATCTGCCGACCTCGCCGTCCAGATCAACCGGGGCGCGGCAGCGATCGTGCTGATTTCCGGCTACCGCATGTTCGGCAAGAAGGTTCCACACTGGGTGTTTGCGCATTCGGCCGACGACGGACACATCTTCGTGCACGACCCCTGGGTGGAGGACAAGCGCGGCGAAACCATAGCGGACGCGGCCAACCTCCCCATTCCCTTTGCAGAATTCGATCGCATGGCGCGCTTTGGCCGCGACCGGCTGAGCGCGGCGATCATCATCAGGAAAGACTGACATACGATGGCCGGATGGCTGATCCTCGTCGACGTCGAGAAAGACCTGCCCAACGCCGAGACGCCCCACAAGGTCGTCACCACCAAGGACTACCTGAGCCGGCCGAACCTGTTCCGCGGCGACCGTCCGAAGATCATCAACCTGGCGCGCACCTACGTCTACCAGGGCAAGGGATACTATGCCTCGCTGCTGGCCGAGGCGCGCCGGCACCGTGTCATTCCGGCGGTCGAGACGATGCTGGAGCTGTCCGACCGCAAGCTCTACGAAAAGGCGATTCCCGAGCTGGAAGACCAGCTCAACACCAGTGCGCGCAAGAACGGGACGCCACCCAAACGCCTGCTTTTCTGCTTCGGCGACGGGCAAGACCCGGCGTGGGAGCGGTTCGGAAGGTTGCTGTTCGACTGGTTCCGCGCGCCGATCCTGGAAGTGACCGTCGAGCAGGGCGAATGGCACCGCATCGAGCGCATCCGCGCCCTGCCGGTGAACAAGCTCGAGGGAAGCGAGCGCGACTTCCTGCACGAGGCGATGGCGCGCTACACGCGGCGCGACTGGCGCGGGCCAAAGGTGAAGACGCCGCCACGCTACAGCTTCGCCGTGCTGCACGACCCGAACGAAGAGCTGCCGCCGTCGTCGAAGGCGGCGCTGAAGCATTTCGCGCGCGTCGCCGAGAAGATGGACGTGGAAGTCGATCTCATCACGCGGAAGGACCTTGCGCGGCTTTCGGAATACGACGCGCTGTTCATCCGCGAGACGACGACCATCAAGAACCATACCTTCCGCTTCGCCCAGCGTGCACAGCAGGAAGGCATCCCGGTCATCGACGATCCCGTCTCGATGATCCGCTGCACCAACAAGCTCTACCTGAAGGAGCTGCTGGAAGCCGCCAACATCGCCATGCCGCCGACGGTGATGCTGTCGTCGACTGCGGACATCCCGAAAGCGGAGGCGGAACTCGGCTACCCGATCGTCGTCAAGATTCCGGACGGGTCGTTCTCGCGCGGGGTGAAGAAGGCGAACGACCGCGAAGCGTTCGAGAAGCTGGTCAACGACTGGTTCGAGGAAACCGACCTGCTGATCGCGCAGAAGTTCATGCCGACGAGCTATGACTGGCGCATCGGCGTGCTTGGCGGCGAGCCGCTGTTCGCCTGCCAGTACATGATGGCCAAGTCGCACTGGCAGATCGTCAACCACGAGCGGCGCGGCGGCCCGGACGAAGGCACCTTCAAGACCTTCGAACTGGCCGATGTGCCCCCCGACGTGCTCGACACCGGCGTACGGGCGGCGCGGCTGATCGGCAACGGCCTGTACGGCGTCGACATCAAGGAGACCCCGGATGGCGTCTTCGTCATCGAGGTCAACGACAATCCCAACCTCGACCACGGCGTCGAGGATGCCGTCGGAAAGGACGAGGTGTGGCAGCGCATCGTGCGCTGGTTCATCGAGCGCATCGAACGCCGCCGGACATAGAGAATCGGATCACGATTCTCTCGATCCTACGGTGGAATGACGGGACAGGGAGGATATCCGCTTGATCGCCGTGATCTTCGAAGTCGAGCCGCGCGAGGGCGAGGCCGCCAACTATTTCGACCTCGCCGCGCAACTGAAACCGCTGCTGGCGGAGGCCGACGGGTTCATCTCGGTGGAACGCTTCGAAAGCCTGATGACGCCGGGGCGCTACCTGTCGCTTTCGTTCTGGCGCGACGAGGAGGCGCTGAAGGCGTGGCGCAACGTCGCCGAGCACCGAGACGCGCAAGTGGCGGGGCGCAAGCGGCATTTCGCCGGCTACCGGCTGCGGGTCGCGCAGGTGCTGCGCGACTATTCGATGGACGAGCGCGCCGAGGCGCCGGAAGACCAGCGCGCCTATCACGACCGGCAAGACTGACGCGATTGCGGCGCGTCAGGCGCGCGCGATGATCTCGGCCTCGACGGGATGGATGCGGATGCACTCGGCGCTGCCGACATGCCGGCCGGCGAGGAACGCGGGACGGCGGGCGGCAAAGAAGCTGTTGGCGCGGCGCGCGCGCGGAAAGCCCACCTTGAGCGAGCCGAGCCGGCCGCCGACCTCGTGCAGTTCGCCGTCGGGTTCGGCGAAGAACAGCGGCCGCGACAGGGTTTCGCCCCAGGTGCGCCAGTCGGCTTCGAGCTCGTCACCCTCGTTCGCGACGTTCAGCGGCACGCAGAAATCGGCGGTCTCGTGGTAGAGAACGAGCCCGGCGCCCGCGCCGGGTGCGGCGCTGGCGGCCAGCACGACGCCGGCGTAGCTTGCCACCGGCACCTTCAGGAACGGCCCGCGGGCCGAGCGCGCGATGGTCACCGAGGTACGGTCGAGGACCGCGACCGGGGACGCTGCCCCCGGCTCCGAGTCGCCTTGTGCGGCGATGCGGGCCGGGAGTTCGTTCGGGTCGAGCCGGACAGCACCGGCCACCCAGGCGGGGTCGAGCCCGCCGAAGAGCGTTTGACGCCTCATGTTGCCTCTCCGTTGTCGCGGCCGTTTGTTGTTTTTCGTGCCGCCGGAATGGAGAGCATAAAACCACAGCGGGCTTGGGATCGGCTTAAGGAGATAGGTAAAAAACGGGTCAATCCGTGCAAGGTTAAGCGTTAACCCAGCGAACTCGGGGCCTGCCCCTTGCCTGCACGGATGGGCGCACCTATTCAAGCACCACATGCATCTGCACAGCGCTGTGCCGGAAGAAAGACGACAACATCCATGAGTGACATCCTCGATCTTGCGCCGCTGGAGACGCGCGCCGCGGATCTCGTCGACGCGGCGCGGCGCGCCGGCGCGGATTCGGCAGACGCGATTGCCGTGCGTGGCGTGTCGCGCGGCGCGGAGGTGCGCAACGGCAAGCTCGAAGAGATGGAGCATGCCGAGGGCGACGACCTGGGCCTGCGGGTCTTCGTCGGACGGCGATCGGCCATCGTGTCGACGAGCGAGACCGAGCCTGCCGACTATGCCGCGCTCGCCGAGCGCGCCGTCGCCATGGCGCGCGTCGCGCCGGAGGATGCGCATGCAAGGATCGCCGAGGCGGGCGAGACCGGCATCGCGAGCGGCGATCTCGACCTGCTCGATCCCGTGCGCCCGCAACTCGACCAGCTGATCGAGACCGCGCGCGAGGCCGAGGAGGCCTGCCTTGCGGTGTCCGGCGTCAGCAAGTCCGGCGGCGCATCGGCAAGTTCCGGGCTGACGGGCATCGTGCTGGTGTCCTCGAACGGCTTCTGCGGCGGCTACATGCGCTCGCGCCACGGGGTCTCGGCCAGCGCCATCGCCGGCAGCGGGACGGGCATGCAGCGCGACTATGATTTCACCTCCGCCCTGCACCGGTCGGACCTGTGCGGCGCAGCCGAGGTCGGGCGCACGGCGGGCGAGCGCGCTGTCGCCCGGCTCGATCCGCGCAAGATCGCCACGCAAAGCGGCGCGGTGGTGTTCGATCCGCGCGTCTCGGGCGGGCTGATCGGGCACCTGTCGAGTGCCGTCAACGGGGCGGCGGTGGCACGCAAGACCAGCATGCTGCGCGAGCGCATGGGCCAGCAGCTGTTCGGCAAGGGCGTCACCATCACCGACGATCCGCTGCGCGTGCGCGGGCTGTCCTCGCGCCCCTTCGACGGCGACGGCCTGGCGGCAAGGCCGCTGGCGCTCGTCGAGGACGGAGTGCTGAAGAGCTGGATCATGGATCTTGCGACGGCGCACGAACTGGGCCTTGCCTCGACAGCGCACGCCAGCCGCGGCGTCGGCTCGGCGCCATCGCCATCGAGCAGCAACCTGACGCTGTTGGCGGGCAGCGAGACGCCCGAGGCGCTGATCGCCAGCGTCAAGAGCGGCATCTACGTCACCGAGCTGATCGGGCACGGCGCCAACACGGTCACCGGCGACTACAGCCGCGGCGCCGCCGGCTTCCTGATCGAGAACGGCAAGCTGGGCGCGCCGGTCGCAGAGATCACCATCGCCGGCAACCTGATCGACATGTTCGCGCGCTTGGTGCCGGCCAACGACCTCGTCTTCCGCTACGCGACGAACGCGCCGACGGTGCTGGTGGAGGACATGACGATTGCCGGCCGCTAGCCCTCCCCTGCCGGTCGCGGCCGCTTCGTGGGCCGAGGATCTCGATCTGATCGCGCAGGTTGCGGTGCGCGCGGGAGAGATCGCGGCGGAACATTTCCACCGCGGCGTGCGCCACTGGGTCAAGGACGGCGATTCGCCGGTCAGCGAGGCCGACATGGCGGTCAATCATTTCCTGGCCGAGGAACTGGCGCGGGCACGCCCCGACTATGGCTGGCTGTCGGAGGAATCGGAGAACGATCCGGCGCGCCTCCAGCGGCCACGGGTGTTCATCGTCGACCCGATCGACGGCACGCGCGGCTTCATCAAAGGCTCGGACGAGTGGACGATCTCGATCGCCGTGGCGGAAGGCGCGGAAGTGCGCGCCGGCGTCATCCGCAACCCGCTGAAGGGCGAAAGCTTCACCGCCACCAGCGGCGGCGGGGCGCACTGCAACGGGGCTGTGCTGAAGGTCACGGAGCGAACGCGGATCGAGGGCGCGCGCGTCGCGGCGGCAAAGGGCGCCGTGCGGCCGCTGGGCGCTGCGGCAGAGCAGTTGCAGCGCCGTTACATCCCATCGCTTGCCTATCGCTTCGCGCTGGTGGCGCGGGGGGATTTCGACGCCTCGCTGTCGGCGGGCAACGCGCACGAGTGGGACATCGCCGCGGCAAGCCTGATCGTGGAAGAAGCCGGCGGCAGGGTCACGCATGAGGACGGCCGGCGGCCGGGTTTCAACAAGGCGCAGCCAACCGTCGGCCCGCTGATCGCCGCAGGCGCAACGTTGCATGCCGCATTGCGCAAACAGTACGCCACCGGGTAAAATTCACGAGCAATATTGCTGGCAAGGGAGCAGGTTGAACCATGACGAACGACGTCAAGGCGGGCGGAGACGCGCCGGCCAGGCAGTTGCTGCATCTTGTCATCGGCGGGGAACTCGACGACCTGTCGGGAACGACGTTCCGCGATCTCGACGAGGTCGACATCGTCGGCGTCTACCCGAACTACAAGGCCGCTTACGACGCGTGGAAATCGGCAGCGCAGCGCAGCGTCGACAATGCGCACATGCGCTATTTCATCGTGCATCTGCACCGGATGCTGGATCCGTCCACCGACACGACCAGGAATCCCGGCAGCGGCGCCTGACGGCGGCACCATACAAGCAAACAAAAAACCGCGCGCTGCATGGACGCAGGACGTGACGCGCGCCCCGCCACCCTCTACAAACGGCGCCATGAACGAGATCACCGCTGTTCGCGGCAAGATATTCCACGACAGGGACGAGAAGACGCGGAGCGACGATTCGCTTTCCGTCGCGCCGCTGTCGACGCGCGAGGTGATGTCGCGCATGGTGCGCGACCACCTGCTGCCGATGAAAGGATACCTGGCGCTGTCGTTCCTCGCCATGGCGGGTGTCGCCGCGTCCACCGGGGCGCTGCCGTTCTTGATGCAGTACACCTCCGACGAAATCGTCGTCACCAAGAACATGGCGAGCCTCTACGTCATGCCGCCGCTGGTGGTGCTGGTGATCGCTGTGAAGGCGATCTCGGAGTACATTTCAAGCGTCAGCGAGGAATACATCGGCCAGCGCATCACGGCGGACCTGCGGGCGCGCATGTTCAACGCTCTGATGCATGCCGATCTCGCCTGGATCCAGCGGACGCATTCGGGGCGCTTCACGTCGAGCTTCCTCGGCGACGTCGGCGCGATACAGGCGGCGGCGGGCGTGTCGATCGTCGGCCTGGGCAAGAACCTGTTGAAGTGCGTCTTCCTGATCGGCGGCATGTTCTACATGGACTGGATCCTGACGCTGGCAGCGGCGATCGGGCTGCCGTTCGCGTTTCGCCAGATCGGCCGGCAGAGCCGCAAGATGATGCGTTCCTCGACGCGCGTCTTCCAGGAGCACGGCGACCTGACATCCTTCGTGACGCAGGCCCTGAACGGTATCCGCGTGGTCAAGGCCTACGGCCGCGAGGAAGAGGAAACCGCGCGTGTGCGCGACGTCATAGACCGCACGGTGGAGTTCGCCATGCAGGCAGTACGGGTGCGCGCCGCGTCGGGACCGATTACCGAGACGCTGGCTGGCGTGGGCATCGCGGCGGCCATCTTCTACGGCGGATACCGGGGCATCACCGGCTCGATGACGCCGGGCGAGTTCATGGGCTTCATCACCGCCGCGATGCTGCTCTACCAGCCGCTGAAGGGACTGGCGACGCTGCAGACGACCCTGCAGCTGGGCGTGGTGGCCGCCTCGCGCGTGTTCGCCATCATCGACCGGATCCCGGAAATCTCCGACCGCGGTGGCGCAGCGCCACTTCGGGTCTCCAACGGTGCCATCGCATTCGACAACGTGTCGTTCGGATATGATGCGGACACGCCGGTCCTGCGCGATTTCTCGCTCGACATACCGGCCAAGCAGAAGGTTGCGCTGGTCGGGCCGTCGGGTGCGGGGAAAAGCACGGTGCTGAACCTGATCCTGCGGTTCTACGAGCCGCAGGGGGGAACGGTGAGCATCGACGGGCAGGACCTGAAGGCCGCGCAGGTGGGCAGCGTGCGCGCGGCGTCCGCGCTGGTGACGCAGGATCCGTTCCTGTTCGACGACACCATCGCGGCGAACATTTCCTACGGGTCGGAAGCCGCGACGCGCGAGGACATCGAGGCCGCGGCGCGCGCTGCCGTTGCGCACGACTTCATCATGGCCATGCCGGATGGATACGAAACGCGCGTCGGGGAAGCCGGCAACCGCCTTTCCGGTGGGCAGAAGCAGCGCATATCCTTTGCGCGCGCCATGCTTCGCAACGCGCCGATCCTGCTGCTCGACGAACCGACCAGTGCGCTCGACAGCGAGGCGGAAGCGCTGTTGCAGGAGGCGCTCGACCGGCTCGTCAACGACCGTACGGTCATCATGATCGCGCACAGGCTGTCGACGGTGAAGCGTGCCGACGTGATCTGCGTCATGGACGAGGGCCGGATCGTGGAAAGCGGCACGCACGAGGAACTGCTCGCGCGCGGCGGGCTGTATGCCCGGCTGTACGAAACGCAGCTCGGCGAGGTCGATTCCGACACGGCAAGCGCCAGCGGCCGCCGGGCGCGACGCCGGGCGGCTTCGAAGTGAGCCGAGGGACACGGCCGCAATGCTGAAAAAGATCGGTCGCTCGCGCGCAGTGCAGATGCTTATCGGGTCCGCCATCGCGTACTACCTGCGCCTCGTGCACGTGACCGGCAGATACGTGATCGATCCGCCGACGCTGTATGAGGATGCCCAGGCGGACCTGCCGGTCATCATCGCGATGTGGCACGGCGAACACTTCATGATGCCGTTCGTCAGGCGGGGCAACTATGTGGTCGATGCCCTGATCTCGCGCCACCGCGACGGCGAAATCAATGCCATCGCCGCGCACAAGCTCGGCATTAACACCATCCGCGGCTCAGGCGCCCACAACACCGAGTTCCGGCGCAAGGGCGGTGTCCCGGCGTTCCGCGAAATGCTGGCTTCGCTGAAGGCGGGCCGCGTCGTGGCGCTGACGGCGGACGTTCCCAAGGTGTCGAAAGTGGCAGGCGCCGGCATCGTTCGGCTTGCCGCCCACTCCGGCAGAGCGATCATGCCAGTTGCGATTGCCACAAGCCGCAGACGGCGTCTGGACACCTGGGACAAATCGGTGATCAATTTGCCATTCAGCCGGATCGTGATTTCCGGCGGTCCATTGATCCGCGTCGCCCGCGATGCCGACGACGCGGAGCTCGAAGCCAAACGCAAGACCGTCGAAGACGGTCTCAATTCCATAACTGCGCGTGCCTACGCGCTGGCAGACGCGAAACAATGAGCAAGAAAGGCTCCGGCACATTGCTGATGCTGTATCGCATCGGAACGCGGCTGGCGACGCCGCTGGCCGGCGCCATCGTGTTCTGGCGCACGCGGCGCGGCAAGGAAGACCCCGAGCGGCGGACAGAGCGATTCGGCTTCGCCAGCGCCGACCGCCCGAAGGGGCCGCTTCTGTGGGCGCATGCGGCAAGCGTTGGCGAATCGGTCTCGATCCTGCCGCTGATCCGCAAGCTGCACGACAGCTTCCCGATGCTCAACATTCTCATCACCACGACGACCGTGACCTCCGCGCGCATCGTCCAGCGCAGCCTGCCGGAACGCGCCATCCACCAGTTCGTGCCCATCGACGCACCGCGGTTCGTCAACCGCTTCCTGTCGCACTGGCGCCCTGAACTGATCCTGTTTGCCGAGTCCGAGCTGTGGCCCAACATGCTGACGACAGCGTCGCGTGCGGGCGCCAGGATGGCGCTGGTGAACGCGCGCATGTCGCAGCGCTCGCATTCGCGCTGGCAGCATTTCCCGCGCACCATTCGCCGCCTGCTCGGCTGCTTCCATGTCTGCCTCGCCCAATCGGGCGGAGATGCGGACCGGTTACGCGAACTGGGCGCGCCGCGGGTCATCGAGACCGGCAACATCAAGTTCGACGTTCCCGCGCCCGGGGCGGACCCTGCCGAACTCGCGGTGTTCCGCGCCGCCTTCGCCGCGCGGCCGCGCTGGGCGGCGATCAGCACGCATCCGGGCGAGGAAGAAATCATCGAGGAAGCGCACGGCGCGCTGGCACGCACCCGTCCGCGGCTCGTCACGATCATCGCGCCGCGCCACCCCGAGCGCGGGGCGGAGATCGCCAGCATGCTGTCGGCGCACGGCCACACGGTGCAATTGCGTTCGCGCGACAAGCAGCCCCTGCGCGACACCGAGTTCTACGTCTTCGACACGATCGGCGAACTCGGGCTGCTGTTCAGAACTGTGCCGGCCTGCTTCATGGGCGGCTCGATGGTCCGCCATGGCGGACAGAACCCGATCGAGCCGACGAAGCTCGGCTGCGCGGTCGTGCACGGACCGCACGTCGGGAATTTCAACGAGGTCTATGGCGCGCTCGACCTTGGCGGCGGCGCGGAATCGGTGCGCGGGGCCTACCAGCTCGCGCAAGCGATGGGCCAATTGATCGACAACCGCCAGAAGGCGCAATTGCGCGCCAACGCGGCGCAGACGGCGCTCGCGCCCTACTCCGGCGCGCTCGACGCGACGCTGAAGGCGCTCGAACCGCTGCTGGCCGCCGTTCTTGCCCCGCGGCGGCGAGAACCGCCGGCCGCCTGAACGGGTTAGGTCCAATCGGCATGCAGGCACCGCAGTTCTGGTCAAGGCCGCAGCCAACCGCGCTGGCACGACTGCTCAGGCCGTTCGGCTGGCTCTATTCGCTGATCGCCGAGTGGCGGCTGAGGATGGTCGCTCCTGCGCGGCCGCTGGTGCCGGTCATCTGCATCGGCAACCCGACGCTCGGCGGCGCCGGCAAGACGCCGGTGGCAATCGCAATCACGGCGCGCATGAAGGCGCGCGGCTTCCGGCCGGGGCTGCTCTCGCGCGGCTACGGCGCCGACATCAAGGCGCCCGTCGCGGTCGACCGCAAGGGCACGGCAAGCCAGTACGGCGACGAACCGCTGCTGCTGGCGCGGGTGGCGCCAACCGTGTGTTCACCGAACCGTGCCTGGGGTGCGGAAACGCTGGCGGAGGGCGGTGCCGACCTGATCGTCATGGACGACGGCTTCCAGAACCCGACAATCGCCAAGGACCTGTCGATCCTGGTCGCCGACGGCGCGGCGGGACTGGGCAACGGGCTGGTCTTTCCGGCAGGCCCGCTGAGAATGCGTCTGGCGCCGCAACTGGCGCGCGCCAGCGCCTTGCTGATCCTCGGCGATGGCGCGGCGGTCGCGCCCGTCACGCGGCTTGCCGAACGGCGCGGCCTGCCGGTGATCCGGGCGCGGCTCGAGCCGGACACCAAGCGGCTCGCCAACATGGCGGGCGAGAAACTCGTCGCCTACGCCGGGATCGGGCGGCCCGAAAAGTTCTTCGCGACGCTGCGCGATGCCGGCCTCGACGTGGTCGAGACGCATGCCTTCGCGGACCACGCGCCGTATTCTCCGGCAGAGGCCGAGCGCCTTCTGGCGGCGGCCAAGGCGCAGGGGGCCCGTCTCGTCACGACGGAGAAGGACGCCGTGCGCCTGGCGGGCAGCGATGACCCGGCGCTGATGCGCCTGAAGCGACGCAGCCTGGTGCTGCCGGTGAGCGTCGTCTTCGACAAGGTCGCCGCCCACCAGCTCGACAAACTGCTCGACACGCTGCCGGGCGGCGGGCGAAGGGCAGCGAAAAGAAAATCGTCGGCCAAGCCCACGGCGAAGCGCCAGAACTCCGAAAAGGCCATTGGTGGCAAGCCAATTGGAAGCAAGGCCGCTGGCGGCAAGGCCAACAACGATGGAGCATCGGAAAGCAAGAGTGCGCGCACCGGTGCACGCGGACGCAAGGCCGCAGCCGCCAAGCCGCGCAGGGCGCAGGTGAAAACGAAGAGCTAGGCCTTCACGCCTGAGCGGATCTGGCGTTCACGCTCGCCGGCGGCCCTGGCGTCGGCGTAGGGCTCCTGACGCGCGGCACTCCAGTAGCGCAGTTCCTCGAGCGGAATAGCCATCCCGGTCACCGCGCAGCGCACGAAGGCCCCCGACCTGACGACCTGGAAATCGCTGTCGGTGTAGCGCAACTGCGCCTCGGTGCCGGGTTGCGGATTTTCCCTGCGGTTCATCGTCATCCCTTGTGCGTCACGATCATGGATCGGCACGACCGCCTGGCGGCCAATCGCGGACACCCTAGCGCATAACGCCAGCGCATTGAATCGCGGAATCGTTTCATGTGCCGCCGCGACGTCAGTCGAACAGGCTGCCCTGGCCGCCGCCGGACTTGCCCTTGCGGGCGGGAGCAGGGCGGGAGCCGGACGATGGCGGGGCACCGTCGGCGACATCGGCGACGATGGAACCATCGGCGAATTCGACCGCGATGCGCTTCGCGGCGCGGGCATCGCCGGTCGCGCGGACAAGATTGCCGGACAGGTCGCGGACGAGCGCGAAGCCGCGCTCCAGCGTCGCGCGGTGGCTCAGCGTGGCGAGCAGGCCGGCGGCGCGGTCGAGACGCGTGCGGCGGCGCTCCGTATCGCGCGCGGCGACGCGGGCGAAACGCAGCGCAGCGTTCGAGACGCGCTCGTTGCCGCGTTCGATCGCACGGCGCATCGACAGCGGCGACAGCCGCGCCGACACCGCCGCGAATCCCTGCCGTTGCTGGCGCACATGCACGGACTGGGCCCGGCCGAGTCGCGTGGAAAGTTCTCCGAGCCGACGCGCCGGCAGCTGCATCAGGTGATCGAGGCGCGGCAGGCTGCGGGCGAGCATGGTGACGGCCTGCGCCCTGTCGCGCAGCAGGCGACGCATCGACACCGGCAATTGCGCGGCCGCCGTATCGAGCCGCTGGCGCGGGATCGCCAGCACGTCCTCCAGCCGCGGCAGGCCGCGCGCGGCCCCCTTCAGCGCGACGCGCCGGTGCTCGAGAAGGCGCAACAGGCCGCGGCGCTGGCGCGCGCCGAGGTCTTCTACCGATGCCAGCAGTTCGGCGCGTACGGGGAGTGCAATCTCGGCGGCGGCCGTCGGGGTCGGGGCGCGCACGTCGGAGGCGAAGTCGATCAGCGTGGTGTCGGTCTCGTGGCCCACCGCCGAGATGAGCGGAATGGCGCTGGCGGCCGCGGCACGCACCACGACCTCCTCGTTGAAGGCCCACAGGTCCTCCAGGCTGCCGCCGCCGCGCGCCACGATCACCACGTCGGGGCGCAGCGGCTTGCCGTCGCTTCCGACCTCCGGCAGCGCATTCAGCCCGGCGATGCCGCGGGCGACCTCCTCCGCCGCGCCGTCGCCCTGCACGCGGGCGGGCCACACCAGCACGCGGACGGGAAAGCGGTCGGCCATGCGGTGCAGGATGTCGCGGATGACCGCACCGGTCGGCGAGGTGACGACGCCGACGGCACGCGGCAGATAGGGCAACGGCCGCTTGCGTTCGGCATCGAACAGACCTTCGGCGGCGAGCTTCTTGCGGCGTTCCTCCAACTGGGCGAGCAGCGCGCCCTGCCCGGCCGGCTCGATGGCCTCAATGACGATCTGGTAGCCGGACTTCGCCGGATAGGTCGTCACCTTGCCGGTGGCGATGACCTCCAGCCCCTCCTCCATCCACTGGCGCAGACGCCCGTAGCTGCCGCGCCAGACGATGGCGTCGATCTTGGCGTTCTGGTCCTTCAGCGCGAAATAGCAATGGCCCGAGGAATGCGGCCCGCGGAAGCCGGAAATCTCGCCGCGCAGGCGCACCTGGCCGAAGGTGTCCTCCATGGTGCGCTTGATCGCCTGGGATATCTCGGAGACCGAATATTCCGGCAGGTTGGACAGTGGCGTTGCCACGGAAATTTCCTCGCACGGGGTTTCAACAGCGGGCGCATCGGCGGGTGACCGAATCCGTTGCAGGATGCTACAGGAAAACGGCAACCGCGAACGCACAGGATAACCGGAGACCGCGCACATGGCAGCCATCGATGTCCTCCTGATCGGCGGCGGCGGGCGCGAACACGCGCTGGCCTGGGCGCTGAGGAAAAGCCCGACGCTGGGCAGGCTGTGGTGCGCGCCGGGCAACGCGGGAATCGCGCAGGTGGCCGAATGCGTCAGCGTCGATGTGACCGACCACGATGCGGTTGTTGCCTTCTGCAAGGACAAAGGCATCGGCTTCGTCGTCGTCGGGCCGGAAGCGCCGCTGGTTGCTGGTCTTGCCGACGACCTCGAAGCCGCCGGCATCGGTGTATTCGGCCCGTCGAAGGCCGCCGCGCAACTGGAAGGCTCGAAGACCTTCACCAAGGAAATCTGCGACCGGTTCGCCATCCCGACAGCCGCGTGGGCGAAGTTCTCCGACATCGCCTCCGCCAAGGACTACGTGCGGGCGCAAGGCGCGCCGATCGTCATCAAGGCGGACGGACTTGCCGCCGGCAAGGGCGTGGTCGTCGCCGAAACGCTGGACGATGCGCTCGGCGCCATCGACATGCTGCTTGCGAACGGCGGCGATGTCGTCATCGAGGAATTCATGGCGGGCGAGGAGGCGAGCTTCTTCGCGCTCAGCGACGGCACCAGCATCTTGCCGCTGGGAACCGCGCAGGACCACAAGCGCGCCTACGACGGCGACACGGGGCCGAACACCGGCGGCATGGGCGCCTACTCGCCTGCCCCTGTGATGACACCGGATCTGGTGCAACGCGCGCTCAAGGAGATCGTCGAGCCGACGGTGCGCGGCATGGCGGAACTCGGCATGCCCTACAGGGGCGTGCTCTACGCCGGGCTGATGCTGACGAAGGACGGGCCGAAGCTGGTCGAATACAATATCCGCTTCGGCGATCCCGAATGCCAGGTGCTGATGCCGCGCATCGATGCGGACCTGCTGGCGCTGCTGATGGCGGCGAGCAACGGGACACTCGACAAGGCGCGGGTCAACTGGCGCGAGGAAACCGCCCTGACCGTGGTGATGGCGGCGAAGGGCTATCCCGGCGCCTACGACAAGGGTTCGATCATTTCCGGCGTCGAGGCGATCGGCGAGGACGAGGCGATCGTCTTTCATGCCGGAACCGCGCGGCGGGACGGCACCCTGGTCGCCACCGGCGGGCGCGTGCTGTGCGTCACCGGGCTCGGCAACAGCGTGACGCAGGCCGCCGCGAAGGCCTATGATGCGGTTGCACGCATCGATTGGCCGGGCGGCTTCAACCGCGGCGACATCGGCTGGCGCGAGATCGCGCGGGAGACGGGCAAGACATGAGCGACGACAGCGACCTCGCCGACCTCTTTCCCGGTTTCGAATCCCGGTTCATCGACACAGCCGACGCGCGCATCTTCTGCCGCATCGGTGGCGACGGACCGCCGCTGGTGCTGCTGCACGGCTATCCGCAGACGCACGTCATGTGGCACCGCGTCGCGCCGGCGCTTGCCGAGCGCTTCAGCCTCGTCATCCCCGACCTGCGCGGCTACGGCTGGAGTTCGCTGCCGGAGGAGACGGACGATCATTCGGCGATGTCGAAGCGGGCGCTGGCGCGCGACATCGTGGACCTGATGGATCGGCTGGGCCATGCGCGCTTCGCCTGCGCCGGGCACGACCGCGGCGGGCGCGTCGCCTATCGCCTCGCGCTCGACCATCCCGGACGCGTATCGCGGCTTGCCGTGCTCGACATCGTGCCGACGCACGCGATGTGGACGAACTTCTCCGTGGCGCTTGCCATGAAGACCTACCACTGGCTGTTCCTCGCCCAGCCGCACCCGCTGCCCGAAACGCTGATCGTGCCGAGCGCCGTCGACTATCTCGACATGACGATCGCGAGCTGGACCAAGGCGAAGTCGCTGGCGGCCTTCGACGAACGTGCCCTTGCCCACTATCGGGCATCCTTCAACGCGCCGGAACGGGTGCACGCGTGCTGCGAGGACTATCGCGCGGGCGCCGGCTACGACTGGCAGGCCGACAGCGCCGATATCGCCTCCGGCAACCGCATCACATGCCCGGTGCTGGCGGTCTGGGGCGATGCCGGCATCCCGTCCAAGGCGCCGGCGGACGCCGAGGCGCAGCCGCTGGCGGTGTGGCGCAAGTGGGCCGACGACGTGCAGGGCCACGCGATCGACAGCGGGCATTTCGTCGCCGAGGAAAACCCGGACGCGACCGCCCGCGCATTGATCGACTTCTTCGGGGCGGCTTGAGCGATGGCAGCGAGCGAAAAGAAGGGTATTGACCGGCAGGCCGCCTTCAGCGGAACGCGGCCCGTCGCGCCCGGTTTCGAGATCGATGGGGAAAAACTGGAGAGCTATCTCGGCGTCCACATCACAGGCTTTCGCGGACCGGTCAGCCTGTCGCAGTTCAAGGGCGGGCAGTCGAACCCGACCTATGTCGTCGCAACGCCGGGGCACGCCTACGTGCTGCGGCGCAAGCCGCCGGGCAACCTGCTGCCGTCGGCGCACGCGGTGGACCGGGAATACCGCGTCATGGCCGCGCTCGACGCGCAGGGCTTCCCGGTGCCGCATCCCTATCTGCTGTGCGAGGACGACGGCGTCATCGGCACCGCGTTCTACGTGATGGACAGGGTCGAGGGGCGCATCATCTGGGAACCGCATTGCCCGGGCATGGAGCCTGCCGCGCGGGCCGGCATCTATGACGCGATGAACGCGACGATCGCACAGCTGCACGGCTTCGACCCGCAGACAATCGGGCTTGCGGACTACGGCAAACCGGACAACTACCTCGTCCGCCAGGTGTCGCGCTGGTCGAAGAACTACGTCGCCTCGCAGACCGAGGACGTGCCCGAGATGGACGCGCTGATGGACTGGCTGCCGGACAACCTGCCGGCGAGCGGGCCGGCGCGGCTGGTGCATGGCGACTACCGGCTCGACAACCTGATCCTGGCGCCCGGCGCGCCGCGCGTCGTCGCCGTGCTCGACTGGGAGCTGTCGACGCTGGGCGATCCGCTGGCCGACTTCACCTATCACCTGATGCAGTGGGTGATGCCGCCGACCGACGACGGCAGCGGCACCGGCAGCCTCGTCGGCCACGATCTCGCCGCCCTCGGCATCCCGTCGCTGGAAGACTATGTCGCGGCCTATTGCGCGCGCACCGGGCGCGACGGCCTGCCGGACCTCGAGCGCTATTTCGCCTACAACTTCTTCCGCCTCGCGGCGATCCTGCAGGGCATCGTCGGACGCGTACGCGACGGCACGGCAACCAACGCCAATGCCGCAGCGATGGCGCGCCAGGTCGGCCCGCTGTCTAAGGCCGGGTGGAGCTGGGCGTGCAAGGCGGGGGCCGCATGAGCAAGAGCGTCGCACTGGCCTTGTCCGGCGGGGCTGCGCGCGGATTTGCGCATATCCCCATCTGCGAAGCGTTCGACAGGTGCGGCGTGCGGCCGGCGCGCATCGCCGGAACCTCCATGGGTGCGGTTATCGGCGCGCTCCATGCCAGCGGCATGAGCGGCAAGGCAATCCGCGAATGGGTGGTCGCCATGTTCGCCAAGCGCACCGACGTGATGTCGCGGTTGATGCGGGCCCAGCGCGGCGGCGGCAAGCTGTTCGCCCTGAGCTTCACCAAGTCCGGCACACTCGATCCGAAGGTGCTGCTGGAAGCCTTCCTGCCCGACGATCTGCCGCCGCGAATCGAGGATCTGCCGATCCCCTTCACCGCCGTGGCGGTCGACTTCCTGACCGGCGAGGAATGTCATTTCTCTTCCGGCCCCCTGATCACCGCGCTTGCCGCCAGCATCGCCGTCCCCGCCCTGATCAAGCCGGTCGTACTGGATGGCAAGGTCCTGATCGACGGCGGCGCGGCCAATCCGATGCCCCACGATGTCGCCGGCGCCGACGGCAATCCGGTCGTCGCATGCGACGTGATCGGATTGCGCACCCCGAAATCGGGTGGCATTCCGACACCGACCGAGAGCGTCTATGGCGCGGCCGTCATCCTCATGCAGTCGGTCATGCGCGCCAAGGCGGCGATGGTTCCACCAGCGCTGCTGGTGTGCCCGGACATCAACCGCTTCACGCTGTTCGATTTCTTCAAGGCCGGCGACGTGATCGCCGCCGGCGAGGATGCGGGCCGGGAGGTCGAAGCCTTCCTCAGGGCGCACGCCGGCATGGTTGCTAGCGCTTGAGCGCGAAGAAATCCTTCAGCAGGCGCGCCGCATCGGCTTCGGCCAATCCCGAATAGACCTCCGGCGCGTGGTGGCAGGTTGCCTGCGTGAAGAAGCGCGGACCGTGCTCGACCGCGCCCGTCTTGGGATCGGCAGCGGCGAAATAGAGCCGGCGGATGCGGGCAAAGGAGATCGCGGCGGCACACATCGCGCAGGGCTCCAGCGTCACGTAGAGATCGCAATCGGGCAGGCGTTCGGAGCCGAGCGCCGCGCAGGCGGCGCGGATCGCCAGCAGCTCGGCATGCGCGGTGGGGTCGCGGTCGGTGAGCGTCAGGTTGTGGGCGCGCGCGAGAATCGTCCCGTCCTGGACGATAACGCAGCCGACCGGAACCTCGCCAGCGGCGGCCGCGCGGCGGGCTTGCTCCAGTGCTGCGTCCATGAATCCGGCGTTCATTCGTCCCTGTCCTGCAATCTGCCGATTGCGGCGGCGGCAAAGCCTGCTATCAACACCCTCCATGTCCAGGGATCAATCCAGCAGTCTGAGAAAAGGCCCGCGCGCGATCCGCATCGCCAAGGCGATCGCCGATGCCGGCGTCGCCTCGCGCCGCGACGCCGAGGCGATGATCCTCGCCGGGCGGGTGACGCTGAACGGCGAGGTCGTGCGCACGCCGGCGCTCAACGTGACGGTGCGCGATACGATCGCGGTCGACGGCAAGGCGCTGGCGAAACCGGAGCGCACACGGCTGTGGCGCTACCACAAGCCGGTGGGGCTGGTGACCACCGCCCGCGACCCGGAGAACCGCCCGACGGTGTTCCAGGCACTGCCGGCCGACATGCCGCGCGTCGTCTCCGTGGGCCGGCTCGACATCAACACCGAGGGCCTGCTGCTGCTGACCAACGACGGCGCGCTGGCACGCGCGCTGGAACTGCCCTCGACCGGCTGGCTGAGGCGCTACCGGGTGCGCGCCTTCGGGCACGTCGAGCAGAAGCGGCTCGACGGGCTTGCGGAAGGCATCACTATCGACGGCGAGCGGTTCGGGCCGATCAACGCGCAGCTGGAACGCGCGCAGGGCGACAACACCTGGCTGACCCTGACCTTCGCCGAAGGCCGGAACCGCGAGGTGAAGCGCGTCCTCGGCGCGCTCGGGCTGAAGGTCAACCGGCTGATCCGCACCGACTACGGTCCCTTCACGCTGGGCGAGCTTGCCCGCGGCACCGTCGAGGAAGTGAGCCGCGCCGACATCCTCGCGGCGACCGCGGCACTGCGCTCGGGCAGCGGTCCGTTGCGCCTGCGCGGCGGCAACAAGGATACCGATGGCGACGCACCGCGGCGCGAGGGCTGGGCAAAGCCGAAGAAACTCGAGAAGCGTCCCGAGCGGGCCAAGCGCGGCAAGGCGGAGCCGCGTCCTGCCGCAACCGAGACGGCACGCGACAGGCCTCGCAGCGGCGAGCCCGGGAAGGGCAAACCCGGCAGCAGGAACAACGGTCGGCGCAATGCGGATCGTCGGCGGTAGGTTCAAGGGGCGCGCGCTGAGCGCACCGGCGGGGCGCGACATCCGCCCGACGTCGGACCGCCTGCGCGAGGCGATGTTCAACATCCTGGAGCACGCCTACGACGACCCTGTCAGCGGGGCGCGCGTGCTCGACCTGTTCGCCGGCACCGGGGCGCTCGGCATCGAGGCGCTTTCGCGCGGCGCGCGCTCGGCGCTGTTCGTCGACGCCGGGCTGGAGGCGCGCGGGATCATCCGCGCCAACCTGGAAGCCCTCGGCATCATGGGGCTGGCGCGGATCTCCAAGCGTGACGTCGCCCACCTCGGTCCAGCCGGTGCGCAGGGCGGCTTCACGCTGGTCTTCGCCGACCCGCCATACGGCAAGGGGCTGGCCGGCAAGGCGCTCGCCGCCCTCCTTCGCGGCAACTGGCTGGCGCCCGGCGCGCTTGTCGTCGTGGAGGAAGCCAAGGGCGCGGAAATCGACGTGCCGGACGGCTACAGTGTCGAGGAGACGCGCACCTACGGCGACACTCAGGTGATGGTCCTGCGGCTGAAGGACTAGCGCAGAAGCCGATTGCCGCGACACGGTTCCGCGGATACCAATCATGTATCTGCGGTTTGCGGAGGATTGCCGATGTCGAGAACTGCAAGGGCCGCCGTCTTCGCTGTTGCCGGCTACTTCGCCGGGGCCATGGCCGGACTGGCGCTGGTGTCCATGTTTTCCGGAAACGCCCACGACAAGAGCATGGAAATGGTCATGACGGCGGCGTTCTTCACCGGCCCGGTCGGGGCCGTGATCGGCTTGCTGGCAGGCTTGAGACAGCCCGCCGAGCCGGGGGCAACCAACGAAAGCTGATCCTGAAGCGGTTTGCGTACTTAGTGAATCCTGCAAAGCGCTTCAGCCGCCAAGCGTGCGTTCGAGGCATGCGAGCCAGTTGTCGCGGGCGAGCTTCGCCAGCAGCGCGTCGCCGTAGCCGGCGGCACGCAGCGCCTCGAACAGGCCGCCGACGCCGGTGACGTCGCCGATGACCTGCGGCACGACGCAGCCGTCGAAATCCGACCCCAGCCCGACATGATCCTCGCCGAGGTGGGCAATCAGATAGTCCATGTGGCGCAGCAGAACGTCCCAGCCGATGTCGGTCGACGCGCGCCCGTCGTCGCGCAGGAAGAAGGTCGCGAAGTTCAGCCCGACCATGCCGCCGGTGTCGCGGATCTGCGCCAGCTGGCGGTCGGTAAGGTTGCGCGCCGATGGGCAGTGCGCGTGGGCGTTGGAATGGGTGGCGACGAGCGGCGCATCCGAGATCGCGGCGACGTCGTCGAAGCCGGCCTCGTTGAGGTGCGACAGGTCGACGAGGATACCGAGCTCGTTGCAGGCGCGCACGAGGTCCTTGCCGGTTTGCGTCAGTCCCGGGCCGGTGTCGGGGCTGCCCGGGAATCTGAACGGCACGCCGTGACCGAACACCGTCGGTCGGCTCCACACCGGACCGAGCGAGCGCAGGCCCATGTCGTGGAACAGGTACAGCGCATCAAGGTCCGGACCGATCGCCTCGGCGCCCTCCATATGCATGACGCCGGCGATGCGGCCCGCGTTCATCGCGGTGCGGATGCCGGCAACCGTGCGGCAGACGGCGAAGTCGTCCGCGGCGGCGCGCGCCATCCAGTGCAGCAGTCCGGCCATCTGGAGCGCGGCGGGCTGCGCCTGCGGATGCTTCATCAGCGGCGGCAGCGCCACATCGTAGGGCGGGTTCGCCAGCAGCGTGGCGAAATTGGCGGTGCGGTCCTCGGGTTGCGGCGGCACGAAGATGGCGAACAGGCCGCCGGCGAAGCCTGCCCGTTTCATGCGGGCAAGGTCGAGATGGCCCTTGCCGGTGTCGCCGAGCCAGAGCGCCTCTCGCTGGTCCTGCGCCATCGCCAGGCGCAGCAGGAAATCGTTGTGGCCGTCGAAGAAGGGGATCGTGGTGGTCACGCGAGACCTCCGTGCAAGGAACCGAACGGCGCAAGCATAGACTAGAGCGCATTCCGTTCAGGTGGAATCACCTGAACGACAAGAATTCGCCTCAGATTCAAAGCCTTGAGCATGTTCTTGTCGCTCAAGTCGGTTCAACTTGAGCGGAACATGCTCTAAAGAGCCGCCAGCCACCTTGTTTGCGCATGCCCTGATTTGTGAGCGGCCATGCACGAACAGGGTAGCGCGGTTGCGTGAGCGGTGTAACATCGCCGTACCGTCCGGTACGGCGCGAAGGGAGAGACACCCATGATGACCGAAGCGCGTCTGCGCGAACTCTACGGCGATGCGACTCCAAGGTCGGCGGCGAAGGTGATCCATGCGCTCGACAAGCACTGCCGCAACTTCATCGCGCACTCGCCGTTCGTCGTGCTGGCAACCAGCGACGGCGAGCGCCTCGATGCCTCGCCGAAGGGCGACCCCGCGGGCTTCGTCGTCGTCGAGGACGATACGCACCTGCTGTTGCCGGACCGGCCCGGCAACAACCGCATCGACGGCCTGCTCAACCTGTTGAAGCACCCGCAAGTCGCGCTGCTGTTCCTGATCCCGAGCGTCGCCGAGACGCTGCGCATCAACGGCACGGCGTCGATCCACGACGATCCGGCATTGTGCGAACGCTGTGCCATCAACGGGCGCGCACCGAAGACCGTACTCAGGATCGAAATCGAGGAAATCTTCCTGCACTGCGGCAAGGCACCGATGCGGGCCGGTCTTTGGAAAAGCGAAAACTGGCCGCAGGCCCGGCCCGTCGCGACCCTCAACGAGATCATCCGCGACCATGCGCAAATGGACGTCGGAGCGAGCGACCAGGCCACCGTCGAGGCGAGATACCGCGAGACGCTGTACTAGCCGCGCGCCAGGAACGGCCAGACCGCGGCGGGATCGACGCGCCGGTCGACGCCGGTTTCCCGGTACGCCTCGATGTGGACGTGCGGGACTTTCATGAACTGCGTCATGCCAACCGTGGCGAAGACATCGCCAGCGGAAAGCCGGTCGCCGGCCCTGACGCTGTAGCCGTCGAGATGCGTCACCCAGAGGAGCGTGCCGTCGTCGAGCTTCAGGACGACGGCCTTGCCGTAGCGCGGCTCGCCATGGAACAGGTCACTGACCTCGACGACGGTCGCATCGGCGGGGGCGGCGATCGGGGTTCCCTGCGGGGCCGCGACATCGACGCCGGTATGGTCCCGTTTGCCGTCGCGCTTGCTGCCATAGACATCGGCCACATGGCTTCCGGGAATGAAGCTTTCCAGCGACGGCTCGGCGGCGCACGCCGATTGGCCGGCAAGGCCCAGTGCAACACCGGCAATGGCACCTGCTGCCAGCAGGCACGACACGGTCCTGAATTCAAAATATCTGCGCATGAAACGATCTCCCCGTTCCGGCGCCCCCGCAGCCGGTCACCGCGGCGATCAGAAACACGGCGTGTGGCGGAAATGGGGTCGCAGGAAGGATGCGCTACCGCCGCCCGAAAAGCTTTTCGATGTCGGCGAGGCTGAGCTTCACGAAGGTCGGGCGGCCGTGGTTGCACTGGCTGGCATTCGGCGTCGCCTCGATCTCGCGCAAGAGCGCGTTCATCTCCTCGGGCCGCAGGCGGCGGCCGGCACGCACCGAGCCATGACAGGCCATGGTCGCGGCGACGTGGTTGAGGCGATCTTCCAACCGCGTGGAGGCGTCCATTTCGGCGAGATCGTCGGCAACGTCGCGCAGGAGGCCCGCGACATCGCCGGTCTTCAGCATCGCCGGCACCTCGCGCACGCAAACCGCGCCGGGGCCGAAATCCTCGACCACGAAGCCGAGGCGCTCCAGTTCATCGGCACGCGCCAGCAGGCGCTCAGCGTCGGCGGGGTCGAGGTCGACGACCTCGGGCACCAGCAGCGCCTGGCGGGCGACGCCGTCGCGCGCAAGGCTCGCCTTCATGCGCTCGTAGACGAGGCGTTCGTGGGCGGCGTGCTGGTCGACGATGACGACGCCGTCGCCGGTCTGGGCGACGATGTAGGTCTCGTGCAGTTGTGCCCTCGCCGCCCCCAGCGGCAGCGACATCGCCTCGGCTGACGCGGGCGCGGCATCGGCGCGGGCGTCGGCGGAGGGTGCGAACAGGCCGGCGAGCGCGGCGCGGCGTTCAGGCGAAAGGGCGGGTTCCGCGCGCCAGACGGGCGACGGTTCGGCAAACCCTGTGCGATAGCCGGGCTGCGGCGGAAAGCCCCCCTGCCCTGCCGCCTGCGCCATCGCGGCGAGGCGCTCGCCCAGGTCTTCCGACGCCGTCTGTGGCGCGGCATCGGCGAAGGCACGGCGTAGCGCCGAAACGACGAGGCCGCGCACGAGGCCTGGATCGCGGAAGCGCACCTCGGCCTTGGCCGGGTGGACGTTGACGTCGACTTCTCGCGGGCTGAGCGACACAAACAGGCAGACGAAGGGGAAGCGGTCGCGTGCCAAGACGTCCTGGTAGCCGGCGCGGATCGCCGAGATCAGCTGGCGGTCGCGCACCGGCCTGCCGTTGACGAACAGGAACTGCCAGCGCGCCGAACCGCGATGGAAGGTCGGCAGGCCGGCAAGCCCGGTGAGCCGCACACCCTCGCGCTCGGCGTCGATCATGATCGCATTGTCCGCGTAGTCGGCGCCGAGGACGCTTGCGATCCGGCCCGCGAGGTCCGGCGCCTTCTGCGGCGGAGCGTCGATCAGCGTGCGCCCGTCGGACGACAGCACGAAGCCGACCTGCGGGTGGGCGAGCGCCAGCCGGCGCACCACGTCGGAGACGGCCTGGGTCTCGGCGGTGGTGCTCTTGAGGAACTTCAGCCTCGCTGGCACGGCGGCGAACAGGTCGCGCACCTCGATGACGGTGCCGCGGCTGAGCGCGGCGGGCTTCGGCCCGCTCTTGCGGCCGTTGTCGAGCTCGACGGCATGGGCGCCGGCGCCTTGCGCGCGTGAGGTGACGCTCATGCGCGACACAGAGCCGATGGAGGGCAGCGCCTCGCCGCGGAAACCGAGCGTGTGGATATCGAGCAGGTCGTCGCCGCCGAGCTTGGAGGTGGCATGGCGCTCGACGGCGAGTTCGAGGTCGCCCGCGTCCATGCCGCAGCCATCGTCGATGATACGGATCAGGCTTCTGCCACCATCCGCGACGGCGATGTCGATGCGGCTGGCGCCTGCGTCGATGGCGTTCTCGACCAGTTCCTTGACGGCGCTCGCGGGACGCTCGACCACCTCGCCCGCGGCGATGCGGTCGACGAGCGTGTCGGGCAGGCGGCGGACCGGCATTCTCAGGCCTTCCCGGACGCGCCGGCCTTGGCGAGATACTCCTTCGCCAGCACCTTGCCGGCTTCCACCGCCGGCTGGTCGAAGGGATCGACGCGCAGAAGTCGCGCGGCGATGATGGTTTCCAGCATGAAGTGCATCATCAGCGCGCCGATGGTTTCCGCGTCGACCCGCTCCAGCGTGATGCGGCGCACGAGACGGCACGCCTTGACCAGCGTGTCCGCGGTGGCGCGCTGCTGGGCCCAGACGAAATCGCCGACGGTGCGCCCGCCCATGGCGTCGAGGCCGACGGCCTTGGCAGCATCTTCCGACAGCTGCGGGCCGGTGCCTGCGCATCTGACCATCAGGAAGGTGACGAGCTTGTCGTTGGACCCGTCGAGCCAGAGCTGCAACTGCGAATGCTGGTCGACGGGGCCAACGGCGGCAACCGGTGTCATGCCGCGGCCGCGCTTGCCGAGGCTCTCCCCCCAAAGCTGCGCCCACCAGCGGGTGAAGCGTTCCAGCCGGTCGGAATAGGCCATCAGCACGTTGACCGGCGCGCGGCTGGTGCGCGACAGGGCAACCGCCACCGAAGCGCCGGCGGCCGGCGCGAAGTCCTTCGCCAAAACGTTGTCGAACAACGGAGCCAGCACCGCGGCCGCACCCTTGCGCACCGCTGCCGGGTCGAGGCCCATGAGCGCGGCGGGCAGGAGGCCGACGTTGGAGAGCGCCGCGTAGCGTCCGCCGAGGCCGGGAACGTGCTCGTCGATTGGCGCACCGAGCGCGGCAAGGCGTCCGCGCAACGCGTTCGACTGGCCCTCGCGGCCGGGCTCGGTGAGGCCACGCAGGTGGCTTGCCGGGTCGAGGCCGGCGGCGGCGAGCGCGTCAGCCACCACCGCGAGCTGGATCAGCGTTTCGCCGGTGCCGCCGGACTTGGAGACGACAAGGAACTTCGTCCTCGCAAGCGGCAGGGCATCGAGCGCGGCGGACAGGCTGAGCGGATCGAGATTGTCGAGGAAGTGCAGTTGCGGAGTTGCCTCGGGGACGCCCGGGATGTGCCAGCCGGCGACCTGGGCCAGCGCCTGCCCTCCAAGGCTCGATCCGCCGGTACCGAGTACCACGACATGGCCGGTGCCGTCCGTCAGCCAGGCCGCACTGTCGGCAATCGACCCAAGGTCGTCGGTCCTGTCCGGCATGGCGAGCAACGGCAGGGTCTCGTCGCGCGCTGCCTCGCGCAGCCACGCAAGCGCCTCCTCGGCGGTCGCCAGCGTGCGCGCGTAGGCCTCCTGCGACAGGCCGGGCGGACCGATGGTGTCGTCAAGAACGCCCGAGATGTCGTGTCGGAACGGACCTGTTCCGCTCTTGCCCTTGCTCATGGTACCGCCGCACGCATCATTCATCCCGCACCGAAAGGCCGGAACAGAATCGCCCAACATCGCGTGACGGTACAGGATTTGCGCGGCTGCCGCGACGCGAGCGGTGTGCGCGCATCATCCTGTCGATCCTCGCTACGCTCCGGTCGGATGATGCATTTCATTTGCTCGCATCATCTGATCGATCCTCGCTACGCTCCGGTCGGATGATGCGCTCACCCACCCGTCTTGAGAGTGGGGCGGCCAACGGCGACGACGAACACCTTGCCATCGCCGAGCAGGCGTCTGGCGGCGCGCTTGAGATCACCCATGGTGACGGCCTCGATCATGGCGTTGCGCTTGTCGATGTAGTCGGCGCCGAGGTCCTCGAGCTGGATCTGCACGAGCTGGCCAGCAATCTTGTCGCCGGTGTCGAAACGCAGCGCATACGACCCCTTCAGGAAGGCCTTGGCGCTAGCCAGTTCCTCCTCGGTAACGCCGTCGTCCGCCATGCGCGCGATCTCGGTGCGCACGATGTCGACCGCCTCCTGCGCGCGCTCCGCACGGGTGGCGAGGCCGCCGACGAAGAGGCCGGCGTGGTCGAGCGGGTAGAGGTAGGAGTAGACCGAATAGGCGAGACCGCGCTTCTCGCGCACCTCGTCGTAGAGGCGCGAGGAAAAGCTGCCGCCGCCAAGAATGTGGTTGAGGACATAGGCCGGAATGAAATCCGGGTCGTCACGCAGCAGGCCCGGGCGGGCGAACTGGATGACCGTCTGCGGCACATCGAGCTCGGCAAGGCGCAGGAACGATGCGTCGGGAATGATGGCGTCGGGTATCCTAGCGAGTTCCGGTTCGAGCGGCAGCCCGCCGAAAACCTTGTCGATAAGCGGCTCCAGCGTCTCGCGGCCGATCGCGCCGACGACGCCGATCACAAGGTTCTCGCGGGCGAAGGTGCGGTCCTTGTAGTCGCGCAGGTCATCTGCGGCGATGGCGGACACGCTGTCGATGGTTCCCTCGACCGGGCGGCCATAGGGGTGATTGGCGAAGACGGCCTCGCTCCAGGTGCGCGCAAGAATCGTATCGGGATCGTTCTCCTCGTCACGCAGGCCGGTCAGGATCTGGTCGCGCATGCGCGCGAAGGCATCGGCGTCGAAGCGCGTCTCGTTAATGGCTAGGCGCAGCATCTCGAAGGCGTCGTCGCGGGTCTCCACCAACGTGCGCAACTCGCCGTAGAAGGCGTCGCGGCCGGCATTGAAACTCATCCGCATCGCCAGCGCTTCCATGCGCTCCTGGTAGGCCTTGGCGTTCATGTCGCCGGCGCCCTCGTCCATCATGTAGGTAAGGAAACGCGCGGTTCCCGCCTTTCCCGGCGCGTCCTGCGCGGCACCGCCGTGCCAGGCGAAGTTGAGGGTGATGAGGGGGACCGTCGCTTCCTCGACCAACCAGACGTTGATGCCGGCGGAGGTGGTGAAGCGCTGGATCTCGACGGCGGCGGCGGACCGCGGATGCGCCAGCGACACGAGGGCGAATACGGCCGCGACGAGGAAACCGACGCGGACTGCGCGAAGGGACATGGCTGTTTTCCCGTTCCGGTTGGAGGGGGAGAGGATCAGGACCGCGGCGCCTGTGCCTGCGGCACGAGGTAGCCGGTGGCCGAGCGATTGGTATCGAGATACTTGCGGCCAGCCCGCAAGACCTCCTCGGCGGTGACGGCGCGGATGTGGTCCGGCCAGGCCTGCACGTCCTCGACGGTGCCGCCGGTGGTCAGCGTCGAGCCGAACACCCGCGCCAGCCGCTGCTGGCTATCCTGGGCATAGATGGCGCTCGCCAGCACGGAGCGCTTGACGCGCTCGAGCGTCGCGGCATCGATGTCGGCATCGAGGAAGGCCGCCAGTTCGCGATCGATGGTCGCTTCCAGTGTCTCCAGGCTGACGCCCGGCGCCGGTGTTGCGTAGATCATCATCTCGCCGTCGTCGAGCGCGGTGCCGCGGTAGTAGCCGCCGAGCGAAACGGCGATCTTCTCGTCGACGACGAGCTTCTGGTAGAGCGCGCTGGTCGAGCCGCCGAAGGCGAGTTCGGCGAACAGGTCGAGAGCTGCGGAATCGCTGCCGACGCCGCGCTTGCGCGCAGTGGTGTAGCTGGGGACGACGTAGCTGCGCACCAGCGAGGCCTGCGTGACGAGCGGGCTTGCCAGACGCACCATGCGCGCGGTGCGGTGTACCGGTTCCTCGGGGCGCACGCGCGCCGGCGGTTCGGCGCGCCGCGCCAGCTTGCCGTAGGTCTGCTCGGCAAGGGTCCGCACCTCGTCGGTGGTGACATCGCCCGCGACGATCAGGATGGCGTTGTTGGGCGTGTAGTAGCGGTCGTAATAGGAAATCGCGTCCTCGAGGGTGAGCTGTTCCATCTCGTTGAGCCAGCCGATGACCGGGCGGCCGTAGGGGTGCTCGAACCACAGCACCGCCGACAGGGCTTCCGACATCTGCGCGTCCGGGCTGTTGTCGATGCGGCTCTTGCGCTCCTCGATGATGACATCGCGCTCGGGATCGACGACCTCCCTGGTCAGCACCAGGTTTTCCATGCGGTCGGCCTCGAGCCGCATCATGTCGGCGAGATGCTCCTTGGCGACGCGCTGGTAGTAGGCGGTGTAGTCGCTCGAGGTGAAGGCGTTCTCCTCGCCGCCGACGGAGGCGACGTACTTCGAGAAGGTGCCGTTCGGGTTGGCGCGGGTGCCCTTGAACATCAGGTGCTCAAGGAAATGGGCGATGCCGGCCTGGCCGGTCGGCTCGTCGGCGGCGCCGACCCGGTACCACACCATGTGGGTGACCACCGGGGCGCGGTGATCGGGGATGACGACGACCTGCATGCCGTTGGCGAGATCGAAGGTCTCGACGCCCTTGACGAAGGCGAAGGCGCGCGCGGGCAGGAGCATGGCAAGGCAAAGCAGCGAAAGGGCGGCGAGGCGAGCCACGTTCGTATGTCTCATCATGAAACCGGATTTCTCCCGTCCAGGGGTTGCGACGCCGCGCGACGGCGGCAGCGTTCATCGCTGGGCACGATATAGGGGCGTTTCGCGGCGTGCCAATGAACGATCGGTAATGTCGGTGGAGGTGCGTTGCGTGGACAGGGCTCAGAAGCCGAGCCGCGACAGGAAGCCGCGACGCTTGGGCTTTTCGTCCTCGCCCATGTTGACCTGCCCGTTCTCGTCGGTGACCGCCTTGCGGTAGCCTTCCGGCGGCTCGGTCAGCGTGCGACGTGCCGGCTCGGCGGTCGGGTCCGGCTTTTCGCGACGGCCGCGCAGCAATTCAGCGGGCGACAGCAGACGCACCGAGCGCGTGCCGCTCTGCGGCTTGTCGTTGGGATCGGCATCGACCATGCCGGCCTCGCGGCCCCAGTCGGCGAGTTCGTTGGGCTTGAGCGCGCGCGTGCGGTCGACCTTGTGGGCCTCGGTGCGCAGGTATTCCTGGCGCGCCTCTTCCTCCGCCGCGCGGCGCGCGTCCGGATCGTCCGGCCACTGCGTGCCGAGATCCGCCGTTTCCTTCGGCGACTGCAGGTCCGGGGCCGGCGGCATGACCAGCGGCGAACGCGGATCGTAGTCGATGCGCTCCTGCTTGCGCGCGCGCAGGCCGATCATGGCGAGCGGATCGCCGGTCGTGAACTGACGCTCGCGCCGGAAGCTCGCCACCTCGCTCGGGCTGGAGCAGGCCGAAACCAGCAGCGCGGCCAGGCAAGCCGAGCCAACAGCCAGAGCGGCACGGGCCTGTCGTGTGCGTGTGGTGTTGCGCCGGGAATTCATGTCAGTTCCTGTACACCGTCAAGTACGCGACGTCCTTCAGGCGGTTTGTCGCAGGCGAACCCACAAGCGAGTCGTGTTCAACACCCCACCCGTCCAGGGCAGGGACTAGACCGCGACTTGGGCACGATTGTGTCGATGGGCCTGACAAGTCGGCGGGCCAGACATGTCGGCGGAAAAATCGCCGGGTCAGGCTGCCCACCGTGCTAGCTGCCCCTCGTTTCGTCGTCGCGGCCTGCGGCAACCGAGTCATACAGCAGCAGCAGCACGCCGGCAACGATGGCGGCGTCGGCAAGGTTAAACACGTACCACGACCATTCGCCCCAGAAGAGGCGGACGAAATCGGCAACCGCACCATACAGGACGCGGTCGAGCACGTTCGCCAACGCTCCGCCGACGATCAGCGCAACCGCGAAGGCGACCTGCCGCGAGCGGGTGTGTGCGATCCACAGCCACAGCAGCACGGAGGCGCCAAGGCCCAGTGCCGTGAGCAGCCAGCGGCCAAGGTCGCCATGCTGCTGCAGCAGGCCGTAGGAAATGCCGCGGTTCCAGACCATCACGAAGTCGAGGAACGGCAACAGCGGGACCTGCCCGCGCTGCGGCAGGCCGAGGCCGAACAGCACCCATGTCTTCAGCGCATGATCGCAGACGAAGACGGCCACCGCGACCCACAGGGCGAAGCGCGAGTGCACCCCCCACCATGCGAAACGCGGCGCCTGTTTCATGCCGGTTGCCGACATCTTGCCAACGCTGTTTCGCATGGCGCCATCCGATTGCATAAGTTCGGCGAATTTCCGGTTTGTTCTTGCCGCATGATCTTCTCGATCCTCGCTTCGCTCCGGTCGGATCATGCGCGAGCCTCAGAGACCGGCTTCGGCGCGCTCGCGCATCGCTTTCGCGTCGCGCGGGGTGATGTCGGGATACTCCGGGTCGGAGCCGACGTCGCCGGAGATTTTCCACGAGCGGGCGCACTTGGTGCCCTGCGCACGGGCGAAGACAACCGCCACGCCCGGCACCTCGTCGAGGCGGAAGGCATCGGACGGCCCCTCGCCGGCGACCAGTTCAAGCCCGGAGGTGATGCAGATGTCGGCCATGTCGACGCTCTGCACGCTCGCCCACAGGTTGGCGTCGGCGACGAAGACTTTCGGCGCAGCCTCGAGGCTCGAACCGATGGTCTTGGCGGCGCGTTCGATCTCCAGCGCGCCCGTGACGACGCGGCGCACGGTGCGGACCTTGCGCCACTTGGCGGCAAGCTCGTCGTTCTTCCACTCGCCTTCGGCGCGTTGGAAGGGCTGCATGTGGACCGAATCATCCTGCGAGGGATGCCGGGACAGCCAGGCTTCCTCCATGGTGAAGGGCAGCAGCGGCGCGAGCCAGGTGCAGAGGCAGTCGAACACCTTGTCCAGCACCGTCAGGCAGGCGCGCCGGCGCAGCGACGAGATCGGATCGCAGTAGAGCGCGTCCTTGCGGATGTCGAAATAGAAGGCCGACAACTCGACGGCGGAGAAGTTGAACAGCGCTTGCGAGATGCGCTTGAAGTCGAACGCCCGATAGGCGTCCTGCACCAGCGCGTCGAGTTCGGCGAGGCGATGCAGGATGTAGCGCTCCAGCTCCGGCATGTCGGCGAAGGCGACGTCCTCTTCCGCCTTGTGATGGGCGAGGTTGCCGAGCATCCAGCGCATGGTGTTGCGCAGCTTGCGGTAGGCGTCGACGTTCGACTTGACGATCTCCGGGCCGATGCGCTGGTCGTCGGCATAGTCGGTGGTCGCCACCCAGCAGCGCAGGATGTCGGCGCCGTACTGCTTGACGATGTCCTGCGGCACGACAGTATTGCCAAGCGACTTCGACATCTTGCGGCCTTCCTCGTCCATCGTGAAGCCGTGCGTGATGACGATGTCGTAGGGCGCGCGGCCGCGGGTGCCGCAGCTTTCCAGCAGCGAGGAATGGAACCAGCCGCGGTGCTGGTCGGTGCCTTCCAGGTAGACGTCGGCGGGCCACTTCATGTCCTCGCGCTGCTCCAGCACGAAGGCGTGGGTGGAGCCGGACTCAAACCACACGTCGAGAATATCGTCGACCTTGTCCCAGTCATCCGGGTTGGCGACGAGACCGCCCAGAAAGCGCTCTTTCGCATCGTCCTTGAACCAGGCATCTGCACCCTCGGCGGTGAAGGCATCGACGATGCGGCCCGTCAGTTCGTCGGAACCGTTGAAGCCGGCGTTGGGAATGACCTCGCCGCTTTCCTTGTTGACGAACACGGTGATCGGAACGCCCCAGGCGCGCTGGCGCGAGATGACCCAGTCGGGCCGCTGCTCGATCATGGCGTTGAGTCGCGTCTGGCCGGCGCCGGGGACGAAGCGGGTGTCCGAGATCGCCTTCAGCGCGCGGCCGCGCAGGGTTCCGGTGACCGCGTCCGCGGCCTCGAAGTCGCGGTCCATGGCGATGAACCACTGCGGCGTGTTGCGGAAGATGACCGGCTTCTTGGAGCGCCACGAGTGAGGGTACGTGTGCTTCAGCCGGCCGCGCGCGAACAGCATGTTCGCTTCGATGAGCGCCTTGATGACCGCCTCGTTGGCGCCGCCCTTGTCGCCCTTGTCGGTGATGACCTGCTCGCCCTCAAAGCCCGGAGCATCGGACGTGAAGCGTCCGTCGGGACCGACGGTGTAGGGGATCGTCGTGTCGATGCCGCGCGCTTCCAGTTCTCGCTTGGCGTCCATCCAGGCCTCGAAGTCCTCGCGGCCATGGCCCGGCGCGGTGTGCACGAAGCCGGTGCCGGCATCGTCGGTGACGTGCTCGCCTTCCAGCAGCGGGACATCGAAACCGTAGCCGAGGTCGCGCAGCGGATGGGCGCAGGTGATCGATGCAAGCTGATCGGCAGGGACGTCAGCAAGCCGCTTGAAGGTCAGCTTGGCCTTGACGAAAGACTCTTCGGCCAGCACGTCGGCGAAGATCAGTTTTTCACCCGCTTGCGGACCAAAATCGTTTTCGGCACCGGTAACCTCGTAGAGACCGTAGCCGATGCGCTTCGAGTAGCTGATGGCGCGGTTGCCGGGCATGGTCCAGGGCGTTGTCGTCCAGATGACGACGAAGGCACCTTTCAGTGCGTCAGGCCCTTCCGTCACCGGGAATTTCACCCAGACCGTATCCGACTGGTAATCCTGGTACTCGACCTCGGCCTCGGCCAGCGCCGTGCGCTCGACCACCGACCACATCACCGGCTTGGAGCCGCGATAGAGCAGGCCGTTCATGGCGAATTTCATCAGCTCTCCAGCAATGAGTGCCTCCGACCGTAGGTCCATCGTCGCGTAGCGCTTGTCCCAGTCGCCGTCGACGCCAAGGCGCTTGAACTCTTCCGCCTGCACGTCCATCCAGTGCTGGGCGAAGGCGCGGCATTCGGCGCGGAACTCGTTGATGGCGATCGCGTCCTTGTCCTTGCCCTTGGCGCGGTAGGCTTCCTCGACCTTCCATTCGATCGGCAGGCCGTGGCAGTCCCAGCCCGGCACGTAGTGGCTGTCGTAGCCGAGCATCTGGTGCGAGCGCGAGATGATGTCCTTGAGGATCTTGTTGAGCGCGTGGCCGATGTGCAGGTGGCCGTTGGCATAAGGGGGCCCGTCGTGGAGGATGAACTTCTCCTTGCCCTTCGAAGTGGCGCGCAGCTTGCCGAACACGTCGAGCTTGTCCCAGCGGGCGAGCCACTCGGGTTCGCGCTGCGGCAATCCGGCGCGCATGGGAAACTCGGTCTGGGGCAGGAACAGGGTCTTGGAATAGTCGCGCTGGGCGTCCGCCGCGGCGCTTTCGTTCTGGCTGGTCATCGGGATCCGCCGTTTTTCGGGGGTCAAGTCGCTTGCGAAAATGCGGGAGTCCATAACGCCCGGAAGCGCGCCCGCACAGGATACAATCCCGGCCCCGGCCTTCAGGCCGCGACCGGGCCTGTAATTCGCAAAGGTATCGCGCCCGTCAGCAACATGGGCGCCCTTCTATCAGGGGTTCGCGGCGCGATAAAGCCTGCATGTGGCTCACCGGGCGCGGGCCTTGCGCGCAAGCTGGTTCTCGCGCCAGGACACATAGAGGCCGCTGGAGATGATGACCGCGATGCCGACGACCGCCCAGAAGTCGGGCACGTCGCCAAACCCGATCCAGCCAACGAGCGCGGCGCTCGGCATTTCCAGGTAGCCGATCGGCGCGACAGTGGAAGCCGGAGCGCGCGCCAGCGCCATGATCATCAGCAGGTGGCCGGCGGTGGAGATCACGCCGATGGCGAGGAAATGCAGCCAGTGTTCGGTGCGGATCGCGATGAAGCCCAGACCTTCGAAGCCGAGCAGGTCGGCCACGAGCATGACCAGCAGCAGGAACACCATTCCCGAAAAGCCCGTCTGCAGGTTGGTCGACCAGGGATCGGACCGGCCGGAGAGCTGCCGGGTGACGATCAGGTAGAAGGCGAAGGATGTTGCCGCGCACAGCGGCAGCACGGCCGGCAGCCCGAAGATGCCGGAACCGGGGCGGATGACGATCATCGCGCCCAGGAAGCCGATCACAACCGCGCTCCAGCGGCGCACCCCGACGCGCTCGCGCAGTATCAGTGCCGATATCGCGGTCACCAGCAGCGGCGAGACGAAGAAGATCGCCAGCGTCTCGGCGATCGGCATGAAGCGCAGGGCGGCGAAGAAGAACATGGTGGCCGCGCCGATCAGCGTGCCGCGCAGCATCTGCAGCCAGAACGGGCGCGGAACCAGCGCGCGCAAGCCGACGAACCACAGCGCGAACGGCAGCGTGAACAGGATCTGCGTGACGAAGCGCATCATGGCGATCTGGATCGGCCCGTAGGACGCGCCGAGGTATTTCGCGATGCCGTCCATGACGGGTAGGACGATGACGCCGATGGCCATCAGCGCGATGCCGGTGCGCGGATCGTCCGCCACCGGGGCGGGCGGCAGCGGCGCGAGCGGCGCGGGGCCGGCGGGAATGCGGCGCGCCATGGCGGATCAGGCCATGCGCAGGCGGGCGAGCGCGCGCGCCATCGGGAAGTCGGCGACGGGATCGCTTGCGGCAAGCGCGGCGATGACGCCACGGGCGGCCTCGGCGTCGGCGTCCATCTGCGCGATGAGCGCGGCGACGCTGTCGAACTTCGCCTCGCCGCGCAGGAAGGCAAGCGGCGTAACGGCGAGGGTTTTGCCGTAGAGGTCGCGGGAAACATCGAAGAAGAACGTCTCGAACAGCGGCGCGCCGTCGTCGAATTGCGGCCGGGTGCCGAAATTGGCGACGCCGCCGACGGTTTCGCCGTCGATCACCGCGCGCACCGCGTAGACCCCCTGGCGCAGCCCGCAAGCGGGATCAAGCGCCATGTTGGCGGTGGGATAACCGAGATCGCGGCCGCGCTTCTCGCCGTGCACCACCTCGGCCTCGAAGAACCAGCGGTAGCCGAGGATCGCCGCGGCGGCAGCAAGTTCGCCCGCCGCGAGATGCGCGCGCACGGCGCTCGACGAAAACACCGTGTCATCGTCGCCCTGCGGGCCGACGATCTCGACCTCGAAGCCCTTTTCGCGGCCAAGTTGCGTCAGCAACGCGGGATTGCCGGCGCGGGCGCGGCCGAAATGGAAATTGTCGCCGACCGCGACCGCGCGCGCGCCGAGGCGCGCGACCAGCACCTCGTCGACGAAGGTCTGCGCCTCGTTCGCCGCGAAATCCCTGTCGAAACCGACGACGAGCGCTCCGCCGAGGCCCGTGGCGCGCAGCAGGTGCAGCTTGGCTTCAGGGAGCGAGAGACGGAACAGCGGCGCGTGTGGCGCGAAGACCTGCCTTGGATGCGGCTCGAAGGTGAGCGCGATTGCCGGGCATCGCAGGCGTCCGGCCATGGCGCGGGCCGCGCCGATCACCGCCTGGTGGCCGCGGTGCACGCCGTCGAAATTGCCGATGGCGACAGCACAACCGGCGAACGGCGCGGCATCGTCACCGTCGCGGACGACGAGGAAGGGATCGGCAGAGGACATCGGTGCTTTCCGGTCAGGTCTGCAAACGGCGTAGCCTGCCGGGAGCGTCAGGCGTTGCGATGCAGGCTAGGAACCAGCACCACCGCCTCGCCGTCAAGTACGGTCTTGGCATCGACCACGCATTCGCAGGCCAGCCGGGCGCGGCGCTTTTCCGCGTCGAGCTCGGCGACCTCGACATAGGCGCGGATGACGTCGCCGATACGCACGGGCGAGCGGAAATGCAGGGTCTGCTCCAGGTAGATGGCGCCGGGGCCGGGAAGCTTCGTGCCCAGAAGCGCGGAAATCAGGCTCGCGGTGTACAGGCCGTGCGCGATGCGGCCGCGAAAGGGCGTGCGCGCGGCAAAGTGATCGGACAGATGGACCGGGTTGGTGTCGCCGGACAATTGCGCGAAGCCGATGACGTCGTTGGACATCACCGTCTTCATCAGGTCGGCGGACATGCCGACCGAGAGATCCTCGAAATAGTACCCCAAACCCGTAGGACGCGCCGACATCGGTTGCTCCGCTGCACTCGTTTTCTTGCGTCACGCTAACGGCCCGCGGCCGCGATGACCATGCGGCCTTTGGCGTATGTGGTGCATCCACTGCCCGGCAATCGCGTTGCGGATTAACCGTTTCTTCGCTGCTGGTCTGTAAAACGGTTCGCTGACATTTGTCTTTTCGTCTTGGCTCTGCCCGGCGGGCGCCCTGGGGGCTGGCGGGCTGGCGTATTCAACGGAGCAAGAAATGGCTGTTGATCTCTCGATTCCGATCCTCGTGGTTGACGATTACAAGACCATGATCCGCATCATCCGCAACCTGCTGAAGCAGCTCGGGTTCAACGACGTCGACGATGCAGCCGACGGCACCGAGGCGCTGCAGAAGATGAAGGGGCGCAAGTATGGCCTCGTCATCTCCGACTGGAACATGGAGCCGATGACCGGCTACGAACTGCTCAAGAACGTGCGCGGCGACGAGCACCTGAACCGCACGCCGTTCATCATGGTGACCGCGGAATCGAAGACCGAGAACGTGATCGCCGCCAAGAAGGCCGGCGTGAACAACTACATCGTCAAGCCGTTCAACGCCGCGACGCTGAAGGCGAAGATCGAAGCCGTCTTCGGCGAATAGGAAGGACGGTTGCGCATGGGTGTTCCTGCACAACAGCGTTTTCACGAGGCGCTCGACGAGGGCCTCGGGCATCGCCTGGAAACCGCGATGCGTGCCTGCGATGACGCGGCACGCTCGGTTCTGGCGCACATTGCCCAGGACATCTCCGCCCTGCACGCCGACCTGAAGGCGCTGGCGCCGCAGGAAATCACCGCCAAGCGCATTCCCGCCGCCGGCGAGGAACTCGAGGCTGTCGTGGCTGCCACGGAATCGGCGACCCACGACATCATGCAGTCGGCCGAAGGCCTGCTTGAGGCGAGCGGCGCCGCCGAAGGCGCCTTCGCCGAGCGCGTCGAGGCGGAAGCGACCCGGATATTCGAGGCCTGCACCTTCCAGGACATCACCGGCCAGAGGATCGGCAAGGTGATCAAGACGCTGAAGGTGATCGAGGACCGCCTCAAGGCATCGGGCATCGTGCGCCTCGCAGAGGTGATCGGCGGCGATGCCTGCGAAGCCGAAGGCGCCGATGGCGCGGACGCGCCGCCGCTGGAAGGTCCTGCCCTGAAAGAGGGCGACGGCCTCGAGCAGGGCGACATCGACAAGCTGCTGAACGATTTGTTCTAGCCGCCCGCGCTACTCCCACCTCAGCAAGTCCAGAACATAGTCGGGACGCACGCCCGCGGCATCCGCGAGGCGTGCGATCCCGTCCATGTCGGGCGCGCCGTCGCTCAAAGCGTCGGCGGCATGGATTCCGGTGGCGATGAACAGCGTCGCGAAGCCGGCCGCGCTGCCTCCGGCGATATCGGTGCGCAGCGCATCGCCGATCGCCAGCGTGCGGCTCGCCGGCACCTCCTGACCACGGATGCCCGCGGCCACATCGAGCGCGCGCCGGTAGACCGGCGGACGCGGCTTGCCGGCCCAGACCACGGTCCCGCCGGCGGCCTCATAGCGCTCGGCGACCGCGCCGGCGCAATACAGCAGGCGTTCTCCGCGCTCCACCACGAGGTCGGGATTGGCGCAGATCATCGTCAGATCGCGGGCACGCATGCGCCCGATCAGCCCGGCATAGTCGTCGGGCGTCTCCGTCTCATCGTCGAACAGGCCGGTGTTGAGCACGATGTCGGCATCTTCCGGTGCGACAAGGGCGACATCGAGACCCTCGACGACGCCGAGGTCGCGCGGCGGCCCGAGATGGAAGACGGCGTGCGCACGGGCATCGCGCAGCGCGTCGCGCGCCAGGTCACCGGAGGTGACGATGGCATCCCAGCTGTCGGCGGGCACCGAGAAACCGGCAAGCTGGCGGGCGACCGCGCTGCCGGGACGCGGGGCGTTGGAGACCAGCACGACCGTGCCGCCGCCGGCGCGGAAACGCTGCAGCGCGACGCACGCCATCGGCCAGGCCCGTACGCCGTTGTGCACGACACCCCAGACATCGCAGACGAGCAGGTCGTGACCGCCGGCGAGTTCGCCAAGGCCTTCGGGGATACGGGTCATTGCAGGATGCCTGACAGGATGCAACCGGCTACTGGGCGGCTTCGAGCGCGGTGGGCGCGCCGGCGATGTCCGCCTTCACCGGACGCGGCGGGGAGAAGAGATTGCCCTGAGCGAAGCGCACGTCGTAGTCGATCAGGTCGACGACCTCGTTCTCGCGCTCGATCTTCATGGCGATGAGGTCGATGCCGAAGCGCGCCATCAGGTCGCTGAGGTCGGCGGGGTGGATGTCGGCGCTGGCGCCGCCATGCGTCTGCAACAGCAACGCGGCGTCCACCTTGACGAAGCGTACCCGTTTCTCTGCAAGCGTGCGCCCGTCCAGCGCGAGGCTTTCGACGGCGTCGACCGAGAAGCGGAACCCCAGTTCGACAAGCTGGTCGACCGCGACCTGTTCGAGCGGGCCGACCGTCGCGAAGTCGCGCTGGGAAAACTCGAAGATGATGGCCGCGCCCAGCGCCTTGTTGTGCTCGGCGAACTCGACGTAGCGCGTGGCGAAGCGCTCGTCCTGCAACGTCGCAAGCGAGACATTGAGGAAGATCCCAACGTCGCGGCTGCGGCTGGACAGGCGGCGCACGACCTGGGCGGCGCGCACCAGCACCGTGAAGTCGATGGCCGGCAGCAGGTCCTGGGCACGCGCGAAGGACATGAAGTCGTCGGGCAACATGAGATCGCCGGCCTCGGTGCGCAGCCGCGCCAGCGCCTCGTAGTAGCGCACCTTGCGCTGCGGCAGGCTGACCACCGGCTGCAGATGCACCTCGACGCGGCCATCCTCGACGGCCTGGCGCACAAGCTTCTTCATCGTCTCGTCGTCGATCCCGGAGAAGGCCTCGCTGCGCTTCGGCTTCGCGGCGCCGGCATCCTTTCCCGGCAGGGCGGGAGCGCCGTCCGCCGCCGATGCATCGGCTGGCTCCACGGCCAGGCCATCCGCGGCGGCGGCCACTTTCACGCCGCCTTCGGCGATATGCACGAGGCGGTCCTCGATGCGGCGCAGTTCCTCCATGATGGGGGAAAGTCGTTCGTGGACGGAATCCTCGAGCCTGTGGGCAAGCGCGACTTCCATGTCGGCGATGCGCAGGTTCAGGCTCTCGATCTCCCGGGTCAGCTTGCCGGACGCGCCGCCGATATCGTCGAGGCGAGTGGCAAGGCCGGAGGAATCGCGGCTCCTGGTCGTGTACATGTGCACGATGACCATGACGAGGAGGCCGGCAACGCCGATCCAGGCCGATTCGAGCAATTGCATGCCGACGGACAAGTAGAGCACGGCGGACAGCGAGAAGGCGATGACCACCATGGAGCCGACGATGAGCCAGGGCGTATATCGCGTCATCTGAGGCGCCGTTCCCCCATTGCCGGGCCGCGAGGCGAATCACAGGTTTCCGCAATCTAGCGCAAAACCGGTGCATGCTGCACCCGAGCAGCCAATGCCACCATGGATACATGGCACGGCGCCGCATGCAAGCGCTGCGCGAACGGCCTAGCCGGAAGGCGACGGGGTGCGCAGGATGCGCGACAGCCAAACGCCGGCGGCAGCCGCAAGGGCGAGGCAGGCGGCGGAAAAGGTCGTGACGGCGGAAAAGCCCGAGCGCTCGAACACGGGGCCCATGGCTGCAGCCCCGACCAGCACGCCGATATAGGTGACGACGGTGTTGAGTGACATCACGGCGCCGCGCCGCTCGATGGCTGCGGCGAGGATCACCGAAACGATCGTGTTGAGCGCCACGTATTGCACCGCGCCGAGGGCAGCGATGGCAACGCAAAAGAGCGGAAAGACCGGCAAGGCGCGCGGCATGAGCAGGAAGATCGCGGACAGGCTCGCCATGGCGACGACCATCGCGCGCGGTGCGCCCAGGCGGTCGATTACGCGGCCGAGCGGCTGGGCCAGCGTGAAACCGGCGCCATAGGCCAGCACGGCGATCGCCGCGAGGCCCGAGCTGCCCGCGTGCTCGGCGCGGATGGCGGCACCGAGATAGGCGTACATTGCATAGAAGCCTGTCATGTCGGCGAGGCAGGCGAGCAGCACCGGCACCACCGCGGGGATGGCAAGGCTGGCGCGGTAGGACGGCGGCGGCAGTTCGAGGCGGGCGACGCGCGGCAGGGTCAGCGCCGCGGCGGCGCCCAGCGCCGCGGCAAGCGCGGCAACCGCATAGACGCCGCGCCAGCCGATCACCGCGCCGAGAAAGCCGCCGGCGGGGATCGCCGCAACCAGCGCGATCGACCAGCCCAGCAGCACGCGCCCGACGACACGGGCGCGCTCGTGCGGCGGCGCGATATCTCCCGCGTAGGCATAGACCGAGGGCAGCAGGACGCCCGCGCAGCCGCCTGCCAGCGCCTGGCCGGCGCCCAGCATCCACGGCGAAAGCGATGTCGCGGACAGGCTGAGCGCGACCGCGAGCAGCAGCATCGCGGCGGAAATGGCGCGCCGGCGCGGCAGCCGGTCGAGGAACTTCGCGGCAATCAGCGCAGACACCGCGGTGGCAAGACCATATGCGCCCAGCGCGTAGCCGATGTCGGCGATGCCGGCGGCAAGGCCCGTGGCGATGTCGGGCAACAAAGGCGACACCATCATGCCCTGGCCACCGACAATGGCCATGCAGGCAATCAGGACTGCGAGAACCCTGAGGTCCACTCGCTGCATGACAGGCGTCTCCGGGGCGTCTTCCGGCGCAAGACGAGGAATGCACCACCCGTCGGGGGCGGCAGCCGGCAAACGCTTTCTTTACCCTGTTGGCAGATAGTTTCGATAGCCATCCCATGGCCGCCCGCAGAGGCGGCTGCCCAGCAGGAGACCGATTGCGGATGTTTTCCGCCAATTCCCAGCGCCGCGCCCTGAGCGTGACCCTGATTTCCCGCGATCCGGCGATGCAGCGCTGGATCACGTCAGGGGCCACCGGCGGCGACGTGGACGTCGTGGCGCTGGCGCCGGCGGACTGGGACATCGCATCGGCAACGCAGGCCGACATAATCCTGGTGGCGACGGATGCGGGGTGCCCGCGCGATCTCGACCTGATCGAGAAGTTGAGCACACACGGGGTCCAGGTAGTCGCGCTCGCCGCCGGCGGCTCGATCAGCCTTGCCGTCGATGCCATGCGGCGCGGGGCAGCCGATTTCATCCTGCAGCCGGCACGCGCGCAAATGCTGTTCGACCGGTTGCGCGAACTGGTCGCGCAACGCCCCCAGTTGAGCAGTTCGAAGACTGCCGCCACGCGCCCGGACCGCGCGGCGAACCCGGCCGGGTTCATTGGTCAGTCGAAGGCTATGCAGGCGCTGTACGCACAGATTTCCCGCGCCGCGCCATCGTCGGCACCGGTCTTCGTGACCGGCGAATCCGGCACCGGCAAGGAACTTTGTGCGAACGGGATCCACGAGCTGTCCGGCCGCAAGGCGGATCGTTTCGTCGCGATCAACTGCGCCGCCATCCCGCGCGACCTGATGGAAAGCGAGCTGTTCGGACACGTACGCGGCGCCTTCACCGGGGCCAACGACGACCGGCCGGGCGCCATGCAGCTGGCCGACGGCGGGACACTGTTCCTCGACGAAATCTGCGAAATGGACCTGTCGCTGCAGGCCAAGCTTCTGCGCGCGCTGCAGACCAACCGGATCCGCCGCGTCGGCGGCACGAGCGATGAATCCGTCGACGTTCGGATCGTGTGCGCCACCAACCGCGATCCGCAAGGCGAAATGGACGCCGGACGTTTTCGCGCCGACCTGTTCTACCGGCTGCACGTGCTGCCGGTTCACCTGCCGGCGCTGCGCGAGCGCGGGGCCGACATCCTTGAGCTTGCGCGATCCTTCCTGACCCGCTTCAGTGCCGAGGAAGGCCGGCACTTCCGCGGTTTCGACCCGCGTGCCGAACAGTTCCTGGCCGGCTACGACTGGCCCGGCAACGTGCGCCAGCTGGAAAACCTGGTGCGCCGCATCGTGGTGATGCACGACGGCGAGATGGTGAGCGCGCAGATGATCCCGCTGGCGCTGGCGCAGTCGGGTGCGGCGGGCGCCGTGCCGGGACGGGCCGGGGCCGATATCCTCGCCTTCGGCAACGCGGCCGGTGCTGGCGGCAGTCATGCGCAACACGGGATCGAGCCGTTCTGGATCCAGGAAAAGCGCATCATCGAGAAAGCGCTGGAGACGTTCGACGGGCACGTCGGCAAGGCGGCGGCGGCACTGGAAATCAGCGCCTCGACGATCTACCGGAAAAAGCTCGGCTGGGACGGCGATCCCGCGATGAGCGCGTAAACGCCCGGCGAGCGGGACTTTTTCCGGCCTGGAAATTTACCAGCGGGACTTTTTCCCTGGCCCCTCCCCTTGACAGTCCAGACCGCCAAAATTACATCGCCCTGCAGCGTGCTGGCACTCTCCCAGGATGAGTGCTAACAAGCGCTGCAAATTCTGCTCTCACTTGTATCAGCTTCCTAGAGGAGACGTCTCCCATGCACTTCCGTCCTCTGCATGACCGCGTTGTGGTCAAGCGCATCGACGAAGACACCAAGACTGCCGGCGGCATCATCATTCCCGATACGGCGAAGGAAAAGCCGCAGCAGGGCGAAATCGTCGCCGTCGGACCGGGCGAGCGTGACGAAAAGGGTGCACGCATCGCGCTCGACGTCCAGGTCGGCGATACCGTTCTGTTCGGCAAGTGGTCGGGCACCGAGGTGAAGCTCGACGGCGTCGAGTACCTGATCATGAAAGAGTCCGACATCATGGGCATCGTGTCGTCGAAGAAGGCCGGCAAGAAGGCCGCCTGAAGCTCGACCGCACGGGCGGAAGGTGACCAGCGCCATCCGCCACTCATCGCGTGAACGAACCCGAAATATCCGGCACCGGTTCGGCGATACGCGGTTTGCGATGTTGCAAGCGCGCAGCGCACCGGATGCCAGCAAAGTACGGAGACCATTGAAATGGCTGCGAAAGACGTAAAATTCTCCACTGATGCCCGCGACAAGATGCTGCGCGGCGTCGATATCCTCGCCAATGCCGTCAAGGTGACGCTTGGTCCCAAGGGCCGCAATGTCGTCATCGACAAGGCCTTCGGCGCGCCGCGCACCACCAAGGACGGCGTCACCGTCGCCAAGGAAATCGAGCTTGAGGACAAGTTCGAGAACATGGGCGCGCAGATGCTGCGCGAGGTTGCCTCGAAGACCAACGACATCGCCGGTGACGGCACCACCACGGCCACCGTCCTGGCCCAGGCGATCGTGCGCGAAGGCGCCAAGGCGGTTGCCGCCGGCATGAACCCGATGGACCTGAAGCGCGGCGTCGACATGGCCGTCGCCGAGGTCGTCGCCGACATCCAGAAGAAGTCGGCCAAGATCAAGACGTCGGAAGAAGTCGCGCAGGTCGGCACCATCTCCGCCAACGGCGAGAAGGAAATCGGCGACATGATCGCCCAGGCGATGCAGAAGGTCGGCAATGACGGCGTCATCACGGTCGAGGAAGCCAAGACCGCCGAGACCGAGCTGGAAGTTGTCGAGGGCATGCAGTTCGACCGCGGCTACCTGTCGCCGTACTTCATCACCAACGCCGACAAGATGGTCTGCGAGCTGGAAGACCCCTACATCCTGCTGCACGAGAAGAAGCTCTCCAACCTGCAGGCGATGCTGCCGGTTCTGGAGTCCGTCGTGCAGTCGTCGCGTCCGCTGCTGATCATCGCCGAGGACGTCGAGGGCGAGGCCCTGGCGACGCTCGTCGTCAACAAGCTGCGCGGCGGCCTGAAGGTCGCGGCAGTCAAGGCGCCCGGCTTCGGCGACCGCCGCAAGGCGATGCTCGAGGACATCGCGGTGCTGACCGGCGGCACGGTCGTCTCCGAAGACCTCGGCATCAAGCTCGAGAGCGTCACGCTCGACATGCTCGGCCGCGCCAAGAAGGTGCAGATCACCAAGGAAGACACCACCATCGTCGATGGCGCCGGTTCCAAGAAGGGCATCGAGGGCCGCGTCGGCCAGATCCGGGCCCAGATCGAGGAGACCACCTCCGACTACGATCGCGAGAAGCTGCAGGAGAGGCTGGCCAAGCTCGCCGGCGGCGTTGCAGTGATCCGCGTCGGCGGCGCCACCGAGATCGAGGTGAAGGAGCGCAAGGACCGCGTCGATGACGCGCTGAACGCAACGCGCGCGGCCGTCGAGGAAGGCGTGGTTCCCGGTGGCGGCGTGGCGCTGCTGCGGGCGTCCAAGTTCATCGACGCCAAGGGCGAGAACGAGGACCAGAACGCCGGCATCAACATCGTGCGCCGCGCCCTGCAGGCTCCGATCCGCCAGATCGCCGAGAATGCCGGTGACGAGGGCTCGGTCGTGGTCGGCAAGATCATGGGCGAGAACAAGGCCAACTTTGGCTACAACGCGCAGACCGGCGAATATGGCGACATGATCAAGATGGGCATCATCGACCCGGCCAAGGTCGTGCGCACCGCGCTGCAGGATGCGGCGTCCGTTGCCGGCCTGCTGATCACCACCGAGGCGATGGTGGCCGAGCTTCCGAAGAAGGAATCCGGCGCACCGGCAATGCCCGGCGGCGGCATGGGCGGCATGGACTTCTAAGGAGTTCCATCTCCCGGCAAGGTTCGAAAGGGCGGCTTCGGCCGCCCTTTCTTTTTGCCGGCAGGATCATGCCCGGAACTGCCGTGAAAACCCACCGCACGGCGACCGCCCGAACAGGCAACCCGGTTACAGATCGCGAGTGCCCGTAAGCGAGGATGGCACTGCCGGCTTTGCCGATTCCCGTCCCGTGCCCTATCCTTCACGCATCGACGAGACGTGACGGGAGGTGCAGATGCGACGTGCGTTCCGGATGACCTTCGCCCCGGCAAGACAGACCACCGCGCTGGTAGCGTTGCTGTGTGTTGCGCTGCTGTCCGCCGCCCTCGCCTTTCCCATCCCATCAGCCAATGCCGCGGAGGAAAACGAGCCCGTCAGCCAGTGCCTGGCGATGGCGCACGGCATTGGCGGGGTGCAATACGCATCGCTGACGCCAGTGGCGCTTGAAACCGGCGAGGTGTCGATCACCTTCGTCGGGCACGCCACCTTACGCATCGAGACGCAGGGCGGCATCGTCATCGCCACCGACTACAACGGCCGCGCCGGCCCCGGACGCGCGCCGGACGTGGTCACCATGAACCGGGCGCACTACACCCACTACACGAGCGCCCCAGACCCGGCGATCAGCCACGTCCTGCGCGGCTGGGGGGAGGACGGCAAGCCGGCGCGTCACCGTCTGCGGGTCGGCGACGTCTACATCCGCAACGTGACCACCGACATCCGTTCCAGCGAGGAAATCGGCCGGCTGGAAGACGGCAACTCGATCTTCATCTTCGAGGTCGCCGGCCTGTGCATCGGCCATCTCGGCCACCTGCACCACGAACTAACGGCCTCTCAGCGCGCCAAGATCGGGCGTCTCGACATCGTCTTCGTGCCCGTCGACGGCGGCTACACCATGGCGCAGAGCGCGATGATCCAGGTGCTGCAGGACCTGCGCGCCAGCATCGTCATCCCGATGCATGCCTTCGGCCCGCACACGCTGGAGCGCTTCGTCGCCGGCATGAAGGGCAGCTTCCGCATCGAATATGCCATCGACCCGACAGTCACGGTCTCGCTGCGGACGCTTCCCGACACGCCGGAAGTGCTGGTGATGCCGGGGTTCTAGGGTCCTGACCCAAGCGCTGCGGGCATGTCCAGGGGACAAACGGGAAAGACTTTCGGGAATTGCGCCGCGGGGCTTGCAATATCGCGCCCGGCGCGCATCTTCCAGCATGTCAAGAGCCGAAGATGGTGGCGCGGCATTTCGACCTGACGCGAGCAGGGACGCAGGACATGACCAAGGTGCTGGAAGCAGGCGGCTACACCTATGCCTACGAACCGGCAGAAGGCGGCGACCCGCGCACGCTGATCCTGCTGCACGGGACGGGCGGCGACCACACCTCCTTCATCGGGCTCGGCCGGCTGGTGGCGAAGGGCGCGGCGCTGATCGCGCTGAAGGGCGATGTCGTCGAGCGCGGCAACCTGCGCTTCTTCAGGCGCGTCGGCGAGCGCGTCTATGACATGGACGACCTCGCGCTGCGCACGCACCGCCTGGCCGACGCGATCCCTGAACTCATCTCGGCGCACGGGCGCGACCCGGCAGCGGCAATCGGCCTTGGCTATTCCAGCGGAGCCGACCTCCTCGGCAACCTGATATGCGAAACGCCCGACAGGCTAGCGGGGGCGGTGCTGATGCATCCGATCATGCCTTTCGAGCCACCATCGACGCGCGCGCTTTCCGGCAAGCCGGTCCTGGTCACCTGTGGCGAACGCGACCCCGTGACCGGGCCTGCACAGGTGGAGGCGATCGCGGAACGCCTGCGCACGCTTGGCGCAAGCGTCACCGCGCGCGGCGCGGACAGCGGCCACGAGGTGCGCGAGGGCGAGCTTGCCGCCATCCGCGACTGGCTCGCCGCCTTCCGCACGACTACGGATGCCGCGGCCTGACGCCCCTTTTTCCTTTACGTAACCTTCGGTCGGATTCTAAACTTCCGCGTGTAGCGGGGGCGTCGATACAATGCCGGACAACGGCAGGCGCGCAAGGCGCGCGCGGGGCATATCCGGTGCGAGGTGGGCGAGTCTGGCCCTTGCACTGGCAGCCGTGGCGGGGAGCTGGGCATTTCCCGCGCGGGCGGAGGAGTCCCATGCGGAACGGTCGCGCCACGACCTGTTCTTCGGCACCGACCTCTCCGTCACCAGCCGCTTCGTCTATTCCGGCGCGATCATCGCGCCAACGGGCAGCCTCGACGAACAGGGTTTGCGCGTGCGTGCCTATGGCGGCGCCGGGCGCTATCGCCTTGCCGACGGCACCTGGGTCGACAAGCAGGCCGGGCATGCGCTGATCGGCTGGACCTTCTGGAACGCCGACAGGGGCGCCACGCTCTATGCCGGCGTCGGCGCCGAACACCACGACGCGGCGCCGACGCAGAGCAAGCACGGCACGAAGGTCGGGGTGTCATTGCTGGCGGAAGGCTGGCTGCGGGTCGACGCGCAGACGCTTGCTTCGGCGTCAGCCGAATATTCGAGCGTCTACGACACGCTGGCAGGCCGGATCGCTCTGACACGGCAACTGACGCCGCGCTGGGGGCTGATCGGGGAAGTGCGCGGCGGAAACGATGTCGACGGCACCTTCTGGGCAGCCGGCGCGGGCGTCACGGCGCATGTCCGGGATATCGACGCGGCGCTGATCGCCGGCGCCTCGGGCGACGAGGACGACACCGGCTTCTCGCTGAGGGCGGAGATCAGGACGCGGCGGTAGTGCATCATCCGACCGGAGCGGAGCGAGGATCGACAAGATGATGCATGGCAAAGGAGCGCATCATCATTCTATCGGACCAGAGTGCGGGCGAAGCTAGGCCAGCCTGACCTTCATCGCCACGACGCGCTGATGCGCCTGCTCGATGCGGGCGCGGGTGATGCGGCCGTCGGCGACGGCGGCCTTTACCGTCGCGATCATGCGGGAAGGCAGATTATCGTCGGGCTTGGCGGAATTCGACAGCATGACGATGTCGTTGCCGGCGGCGATCGCGCGCACCACCGCCTCGTCCAGCGAGTAGCGCGAGCGGATCGCGCCCATGTCGAGGTCGTCGGTGATGACGACGCCGGCGTAGCCGAACTCGCCGCGCAGCACGCCCTCAATGGCGCGATGCGACAAGGTCACCGGCTCGTCGGTGTTGCCGGCGAAATCGCGATGATAGAGATGCGCGGTCATCACCGCGTCGGCGCTTCCCTTGCGCGCCAGCGCCGCGAAGGGTTCAAGCTCCGCCTTGGTCCATGTTCCCGTGATGTCGACGAAGCCGTCGTGGCTGTCGCCGCGCGAGGAGCCGTGGCCAGGGAAATGCTTCAGCGCGCAGGCGACGCGCGCACCGTGATGGGCGTCGAGAAAGGCAGAGGCATAGGCGGTGACGGTGTTGGGGTCCCTGCCCCATGCGCGGCCCCACTTGCCGATCACCGGGTTGGTCGGATCGATGGCCAGATCGACCACCGGGGCAAGATTGAAGTTGAAGCCGGCGGCACGCTCCTCGGCGGCCATGCCGGCGTAGAGCGCCCTCGCCTTCTTCGGCGACATCGCGCCGGCGACCTCGCTGGCTCGCGGGATCGAGGCATAGCCGAGCTTGCTGCCCAGCCGCTGCACGGCGCCGCCTTCCTGGTCGAGCGAGATCAGCGGCCGGGTGGTGTTGCCGGCAGACGCGAACATCGACGTGAGCCCGGTGACGCCGGCACGCGACTTGAAATTGTGGCCGAGAAAGACGACGCCGCCGACCTGGCCGAGCGAAATCTGGCGGGCGAGGCGCTGCGCCCAGGCGGCAGAAGCGTCCGCGCCAAGGAAGCCGAGCATCAGCATTTCGCCGATCAGCGGATCGAGACCGGCCTCGGCGCGCGCGACATGCGGCATGGCGAGGCCCGCTGCGCCTGCTCCCGCCATCAAACGGGTGAATGCGCGGCGCGTGATCGGTTTCGTTTCGGTCATCCGTCTCTCGCTGTTTTGCCCGAACGGCCTGCTTGCAGGCTCATCCGTCCCGGCCGGCCTAGCCGCCAAGCGGGATGCGTTCGGAAAGGCGCGCCACCAGCGGGTTCTCGGCGGTGAACACGAAATCCATGCGCCGCACGCTGACGTGGCGTGCGGCGCGCTTCTTGAGCAGGCGGCTCAGCGCCCACACGTCGTCTGCGGCGCACTCGTAGACAAGAACAGTGTCGCGTGGCGCAAGTACGGCATCGAGCGAGAACGCCCGCTTCACGGCTTCCGCCGCCTCCTGCGCGCTGCGCGGCAGGGAGAAGACGGCGCGCACCTCGCGCGTCTTGCGCGCGTGCTCCTCGGCGGCGACGCGGTCTAGGATCTCGGTGAGCGCGGTGCGCGCGGGCAGCGACCAGTCGGCGCGCACGGAGGCCACGAGGTTCGCCTCGCTCGCCAGCATGACGCCGTCGGCGAGGATCTTGAGCGCGTTGGCGGCGAGCGTCGCGCCGGTGGTGGTGATGTCGACGATGAGGTCTGCGGCACCCGATGCCGGCGCACCCTCGGTGGCGCCGAGGCTTTCGACGATGCGGTAGTCGGTGACGCCGTTGGCGGAAAAGAAGGTGCGCGTCAGGTTGACGTATTTCGTCGCCACCCGCAGGCGCCGGCCATGGCGGGCGCGGAAGCTCTGCGCGACGTCGGCAAGGTCGGCCATGGTGTCGACGTCGATCCAGACCTGCGGCACGGCGACGACGACGCGCGCATGGCCGAAGCCGAGCGGGGTGACGAAGGCCAGCCGCGCGTCGGCATCGGGGATCGTCTCGCGGATCAGGTCCTCGCCGGTGACGCCGAGGTGGACGTTGCCGCGCGCCAGCTCGCCGGCGATCTCCGAAGCGGAAAGAAACAGCACCTCTGCGTTGTCGACGCCGGCGATGCGGCCGCGGTAGTCGCGCACGCCGCGCGCGCGGGTGAACACCAGCCCCGAGCGGGCGAAGAAGGCGTCGGCGTTTTCCTGCAGCCGCCCCTTCGAGGGGACCGCCAGGACCAGGGTGTCGCTCATGCCTTGCCTCCCGCCGCGAAGGCGCGGTCGATCCAGATGGCGCAGCCGACGCCGGGCACCGACACCGGGCTGCCGAGCAGCCGCAGCAGCGCGTCGTAGCGCCCGCCAGCAACGACGGGGCCTGCCTCGACGATGTCGGACGCGGCCTCGAAGACGAAGCCGGAATAGTAGTCGAGGCGGCGGCCGAAGGCGGCGGAAAAGCGCAACGCCGCGATGTCGAGGCCGACCTCGGAGAGCGCCGCGTAGCGCGCCTCGAGCGGCGCGAGCACGGCCTCGGCGGAGAAACCCGCCTCGGTCGCCAGCGCGTCGATGGCCTCGCTTGACTGCTGCGGCGAGCCGGAGATGGCGGCAAGGCGTGTCAGCAGCTTGCGCGTCTGCGGCGAGATGGCGCCGTCGCCGGCGAGGCTCGCGCGCTCGATCAGCCGTTCGGCGATCTCGTTGGCGCTGCGCCCGCCGACCGGGGCGATGCCGGCAAGGTCGATCATCTCGGAGACCAGACGGCGCGCGGACTCGATGTCGAGGCGGCCGAGCGCGCTGGCGGAACCGGATGAACCCGCGTTGGCATCGCCATCGCCCGGACTGGCGAGCACCGCCTCGACGCCGCCGGGCGTGCCGAAGGCGCTGCGCAGGCGGCGCTGCCAGGCGGCGGGCAGTTCCAGCGCGGCGGCGAAGGCGAGCAGGATGGTCGGGTCGCCGATACGCAGCTTCAGCCCTTCCGCGCCAAGCCCGCGCGCCGCCGCCATGCCGAGCGCGACGATGCGCGCGTCGGCGACGGCTGTGTCCGACGCGCCGAAGCTCTCGATGCCGGCCTGTAGGAACTCGTCGGGCTCGGAGCCGGGACGGTGGCGGAAGACGGGGCCGAGGTAGCAGTAGTCGGCGGCGCGCGCCGGGTCGCCGCTCGCCAGGTGATGCCGGCTGACGGGGATGGTGACGTCGGGGCGCAGGCAGAGTTCGCGCCCGGCAGGGTCGGAGACCTGGAACAGGCGGCGGCGCAGCTCCTCGCCCGACAGGTCGAGGAAGATTTCGGCGGGTTGCAGGATCGCCGGGTCGACGCGCTCGAAGCCGCCGTTCTCCAGCGTGCGCATCATCGCGGCCAGCGCGCTTGAGCGTTCCGGCGTCCAGCGGTTGACGATCGTGCCTGCGGTGTCGCTCATGACCGCTCCTGCGCTGTGGCGTGGCGGGCCAGCACCGCCTTCACTTCCGCAACGAGATCTTCGCGCGCGACCCCGATCTGGGCTGCCAGCGAAGCCTCCTTGTAGGCCTCGTGGTCGGTGACGGCCTGCGCGATCTCCGCGCCTTTGATCAGGTCCTTGATGAGAACCACGCCATTGTCGCGTTCGGCGCTGCCCTGGATGACAACGCACGGCGAGCCGCGCCTGTCGGCGTAGTCGAGCTGCTTGCCGAACTGCTTGGGGTTGCCGAGGAAGAGTTCGGCGCGAATGCCGGCATTGCGCAACTCGGCAACCATCGCCTGGTAGCCCGCGACCTGGTCGCGGTCCATGACGGTGACGACGACGGGGCCGACAGATTTCGCGTCGTCGAGCTTGCCGAGCGCGGCCAATGCAGCCTGGAGACGGCTGACGCCGAGCGAGAAGCCGGTGGCCGGCACCGGCTGGCCCATGAAGCGGGCGACGAGCCCGTCGTAGCGCCCGCCGCCGGCAACCGAGCCGTAGCGCGCCGTCTCGCCCTTCTCGTTGACGGTCTCGAAGGTCAGCTCGGTCTCGAAGACCGGGCCGGTGTAATATTCGAGGCCACGGACGATAAACGGAGAAAGCCGAAGTCGTTTGGTTCCATACCCAGCCGCTCTCGCAAGGTCGCTAATAGTTTGCAACTCTTCGACCCCGGCCTGAACGAGCTTGTTCTCGCTGAACTCGTCCAAGATAACGTCAAGTATGCGTGGATTCCCCCACACGTAACTACCTATCTTCTGATCATTTGAAGGCTGCGTATCGACGATTGCATCATCATTCAGAACGAGATCGGCCTTCATAAATAGAAAATAATCCGCTCGGTCATCTGCCTTAACGGCGTAGAGCTTTTCGAGCCGCCCTATTTGGACATCGTCCAGCCCCGCGCCCTTGGTGAAGTCGCCGCTCTCGTCCTTGCGGCCTTCGCCCAGCAACGCGCGCACGCCTTCGATTCCGAGCCGGTCGAGCTTGTCGATGGCGCGCAGGACAGTCAGGCGCCTGCCGGCGTGCTCGTCGCCGCCCAGCCCGATCGCCTCCATGACGCCGTCGAGCACCTTGCGGTTGTTGACGCGCACCACGTAGTCGCCGCGCGGAATGCCCAGCGCCTCCATGGTGTCGGCCATCATCATGCAGATTTCCGCATCCGCCGCGACGGAGGCAGCCCCCACCGTATCGGCGTCGAACTGCATGAACTGGCGGAAGCGGCCCGGCCCCGGTTTCTCGTTGCGGAAGACGTAGCCCTGGCGATAGCTGCGGTAGGGCTTTGGCAGCGCCTCGTAGTTTTCCGCCACGTAGCGCGCCAGCGGCGCGGTCAGGTCATAGCGCAGGCTCAGCCACTGCTCGTCGTCGTCCTGGAAGGAGAACACGCCCTCGTTGGGCCGGTCCTGGTCGGGCAGGAATTTGCCGAGCGCCTCGGTGTACTCGATCGCCGGGGTCTCGACGGGGTCGAAGCCGTAGCGCTCGAACACCTCGCGCACCTTGTCGAGCATGGCGCGCGAGACCATCAGGTCGCCGGCGCTGCGATCGACGAATCCACGGGGAAGACGCGCGGCAACGCGTCGTTGTTTCCTGGCGCCGCTCATGGCTCGATGTCGTCTTGCTGCAAGGCTTAAGTGAAAAATCCGCAGGCCACCCGGACTCAGAAAGCAGGCGGCCAGCACGCGCGGCTCTGGTTAGACGAGATGGGGCGTAGGGGCAAGGGTGTGCGCCGCTTGCGACGGTGCGCGGCAATGCCGCCCGTACGAGCGTCACCCCGGACAGCGCCCTGGCGCGTGATCCGGGGACCATGGGGCGTTGGTGTCACGCAATGCCAGCGCGAGAACCTGCCGCAAAGGCTGTTTGGACCCCGGGCCAAGCCCGGGGTGACGACCTGGATACCGGGGTGACGACTTCGACAAGCGGCATGGCCGGCAAGAACGGCAGCATTGCAGGCCCGCAACGCGATGCGGCGCCGGCCGCTCAGTCGAACAGGGCGTCGATGTCGTCCTGGCTGACGCGGGATTCGTCGTCGGGCAGCGCCGGGCCGTTCAGCAGGGCCTGCTGCTCGTCCTTCACCGGCTGGGCGTCGGGGGCAATGTCGGCGAAGGCATCGAGCCCGCCCCAGATGCCCATCATCCGGTTCACCCGGTCCTCGATGAAGTGCAGCGTCTTGACGACCTTGGTGATGCGCTGGCCGGTCAGGTCCTGGAAGTTGCAGGCCTCGAATATCTGCACGATCTGGTCCTGGATGTCGCTGACCAGCTCGACGTTGGCGCCGCGCTTGAGCATGGCGCGCAGGTCGCCGGCGTTGTTCTCGATGACCTCGGCGGCGGCGAGGATGGTCTCGGTCGCCTGCTCGGTGCCCGACACGATGGCGTCGAGCTCGTCGGTGACGCGGTTCATGCCGTCGCCCTGGAAGGAGCCGGTGTGCAGGGTCGCCAGCTCGCGCTTGGTGCTGGCAATCGCGTCCTGTATCTCGTCGAGTTCGACCTTCAGCTTGCGCGCTTCCGACATCTGCTGGCGCAGGTCGTCGTTGATGACGTCATTGACCTGCTCGACGGTGCCGGATACGGCCGAGCGCACGCTTTCGATCAGCGCGACAAGCTCGCCGTGCCGGCGTTCGGCCGCGAGATCGGCAGGTTCGCTGCCGGATGCCTGCTGCTCGATGCGAAAACGCCTTACCGCTGCTGCCAAGATCCGCCTCCCGGGCTTGGAGTACACATGGTCGTGAACAGTGTACTTTCTGCGTTAACGCCACGTTGACGACGCCGCGCGGACCCCTAATTTTCTCCCGGATGCGGTGCGAGCGAAGACATGAGCGCGGCGGGCCGCTGAAATCTCGATGCAAATTGACTGTTGCGGGAGGACACCCATGCCGATCAATCGCCGTGAATTGATGTCGAGCGCCGCGCTTGCCGGCGCAGCCCTTGCCCTGCCGGCCGGCCTCGTTGCGGGCCGGGCGCAGGCCGCCGAAGCCGGCAAGCCCGCCGGGGTGTTTTCCTACAAGCTCGGCGACATGGAGTGCCTGGCCGTCAACGACGGCGTGGCGAACTTTCCGCTGCCGGACGGCTTCGTGAAGAACGCCAGCACGCAAGAGGTCGGCGCGGCGCTGTCTCGCGCGCTGATGGACCCGGCGACGATGAGCATCCCGTTCACCGCCATGGTGGTGAAGACCGGCGGCAAGACGACTCTCATCGACACCGGCAACGGGCCTGCTGCCGGGGGTAGCCGCGGCACCCTGTTTTCCAATCTCGAGGCCGCCGGGATCGACCGCGGTTCGATCGACACCGTCGTGATCTCGCATTTCCATCCCGATCACATCGGCGGATTGACCGACGAGATGGACAGCAAGTCATTCGCGAACGCCGAACTCGTCGTTCCCGAAGGTGAGGTCGCCTTCTGGCTCGACGATGGCAACCTTGCCAATGCCAACGAGCAGATGAAGCCGCGCTTCGAACTCGCCCGCAAGAAGATCGGCGCCTACAAGGACGCCCTGCGCACGATCGGCGACGGAGCAGAGGCCGCGCCCGGCGTAACGGCGCACGCAGCGCACGGCCACACGCCCGGCCACATGGTGTTCCGCCTGGCGTCGGGCGACCGGCAGATGATGGTGCTGTCGGACACGACCAACCACCCGGCGCTGTTCGTGCGCAATCCGCAGTGGCAGGTGCGTTTCGACATGGACGGCGACATGGCCGCGCAGACGCGCGTCAAGCTGCTCGACATGGTTTCGGCCGACGACATGCTGGTGGCGGGTTACCATTTCCCGTTCCCGGCGACCGGGCACATCGTCAAGGACGGTGCTGGCTATCAGCTGGCGCTTGCCGCCTGGCAGCCGCAACTCTAGCCGCCGAATTGCCATTACCTCCATGCGGCGCGGGGCCGGCCGGTCCCGCGCCGTTTTTTCATGCGCACGCACGGCCCGGGCGCGGCAACGTTTGGTTAGGGTAAATACTTCTCGAACGCCGAATTTACCGAGCGTCAACCCTGTAATTACGTTAAGCGCCAAGGTAACTGGCGCGTTTACCATTGCGGACAATGTAAACACCTAGACTTGCGTCCATGCGGTCACTGGCGGGATGCGTATTTTCCCGCCGCTGACCCGGCTCGCGCAACCGAGCCTGTCATGTAACGAGTTGGAGTCCGCGTATCGTGTTCATGCGTTTCCTTGTCCTTGCCCTCGTCGGGATCGGCCTTGCCGGCCTGCCCCGGCCCGCCAGCGCCAACAATGGCCCGTTCCCGATGCTGATGAATTCCCTGTTCGGGTCGTCCGGGTCGCAGGCCGGAACCTATCGCCAGCCACCGAGCGTCTACCGCGACACCCGCCGGGCAGCCCCGCTGCCCCGCACCTACGGCGGCACCGCAGCCCCCCTGCCGAGGCGCCAGCAGGCCTATGCGCCGGCTGCACCGTCGAGCCGGCGCGCCTTCGACCCGCGCTTCGAGCGCCAGGTGGTGACCTATGCGACCGGCGAGAAGCCCGGCACCATCGTGATCGACAAGCACAACAAGTACCTCTACCTGGTGCAGGGTGGCGGCAAGGCGATCCGCTACGGCATCGGTGTCGGGCGGCCCGGCTTCCAGTGGCAGGGCACCTACCGCATCAGCCGCAAGGCGGAATGGCCGGCCTGGACCCCGCCGGCGGAGATGAAACAGCGCCAGCCGTGGTTGCCCGACCACATGGAGGGCGGCCCCGCCAACCCGCTCGGCGCGCGCGCCCTGTACATCGGCAACACGCTGTACCGCGTGCATGGCACCAACGAGCCGTGGACGATCGGTCAGGAAATCTCCTCGGGCTGCATCCGCCTGCGCAACGAAGACGTCATCCACCTCTATGAGCGGGTGGGCGTCGGCGCCAAGATCACGGTGATCTGACGCTCGTCCACCGCAACGCGCGCGAGGGCCGCTCCGGCACACCGGGGCGGCCTTCTTTCGTTTCCGGATCAGCGCGGCGTGCAGGTCAGGCGATCAGGCGATAGGCGGGGATGGTCAGGAAGTCGGCGAAGTCCGGCGCCATCGACATGTCGCGGAAAAGGCCGATCGCGGCCTGGAACTGACCGGTGTCGAAGCGTTCGGCACCGACCTCCCCGCGCACACGCGCCATCTCGTCGTCGAGAAGCGCCAGGAACAGCTCCGTCGTCACGGTGCGTCCGTCTTCGAGCGTCGCGCCGTGGTGCAATTGCTGCCAGACCTGGGCGCGGCTGATCTCGGCAGTGGCGGCATCCTCCATCAGGTTGTAGAGCGGCACCGCGCCGCGTCCGCCGAGCCAGGCCTCGATGTACTGGATGCCGACGCGGATGTTCTCGCGCATGCCAGCCTCGCTCGCACCGCCCTTGTGGATGCGCAGCAGGTCCTTCTGGTCGACGCTGACGTCGTCGCGCAGGACGCCAAGCTGGTTGGGACCGTCCATCAGGCGATCGAACACCTCGCGGGCGACGGGCACGAGATCGGGGTGCGCGACCCATGTCCCGTCGTAGCCGTCGCCGGCCTCGCGCTCCTTGTCGGCCCGCACCTTGGCAAGCGCCGCCTCGTTGGCCTGCGGATCGCGGCGGTTGGGGATCTGGGCTGCCATGCCGCCCATGGCGAACGCGCCGCGCCGGTGGCAGGTCCTGACCAGCAGCAGCGAATAGGCGCGCAGGAACGCCTCGCCCATCATCACCTTGCCGCGGTCCGGCAACAGGAATGACGGGTGATTCCTGAACGTCTTGATGAACGAAAAGATGTAGTCCCAGCGCCCGCAGTTGAGACCCGTGATGTGGTCGCGCATCTCGTAGAGGATCTCGTCCATCTCGAAGGCGGCCGGCAGAGTCTCGACGAGCACGGTTGCCTTGATCGTGCCAACGGGGATGTCGAGCGCCTCCTGTGCGAAGACGAAGACGTCGTTCCACAGCCGTGCCTCGCGGTGATTCTCCAGCTTGGGCAGATAGACGTAGGGGCCGGACCCTTGTGCCAGTGCCGCCTTCGCGTTGTGGAAGACATATAGCGCGAAGTCGAACAGGGCGCCGGACACCGGCGCGCCGTCGACCTCGACATGGGCTTCGTCGAGGTGCCAGCCGCGCGGACGCACGAGCAGCACGGCAGGCGTGTCGCAGAGGCGGTACTCCTTGCCGCTGCCGGCATCGGTGAACCCGAGCCTGCCGGCCCAGCGGTCCTTCAGGTTTATCTGCCCGTCGACGAGGTTGTCCCACGTCGGCGACGTGGCGTCCTCGAAATCGGCCATGAAGACGCTGGCGCCGGAATTGAGCGCGTTGACGATCATCTTGCGATCGACGGGGCCGGTGATCTCGACGCGGCGGTCCTGCAAGTCTGCCGGAATGGATGCGACGGTCCAGTCGCCTGACCGGATCTCCCTGGTCTCGACAAGGAAATCGGGCAATTCGCCGTCATCGAAGCGTTGCTGGCGGGCACGGCGCAGATCGAGCAGGCGCCTGCGCTCGGCATCGAAACGCCGGTGCAGGCCTGCGAGGAATGCCAGCGCCGGGGCGCTGAGCACCTCTTCATAGCGCGGGCGCATGGCGCCCTTGACGGCGACCCCCTGGATCGCAGGCTGATCGGTGTCGGTGGCAGGCATCGCGGCAACTCCCCAACTCGCATGCGGCAACCGGAACGGCTGCCTCGTGGCACTATTCCAAATGCACCCCGGCACGGAAACCGGTGCGAAAGTCGAAGTCCGCCTTGGCGGACGCCGCACCAGCTTCCCGGCTCATGTCGCAAAACCGGCAACTTTTGTCGGGCGGCGGTACACATCAGCGTCCGGGACCTGTATGGTCAGGGCTGACAGCGAACATTGATCCATTTTGCGGAGCAGCCGGGCCTGCCGGAGTGCGCGTGCATTTGCGCGCAGGCCGGGCCAGGCTGCCGACATGCGGCGGAGACGAAATGAACCAGCAAGCGACGATAAGTCCCGGCATCGACCAGACGGCGGAAACGACAATGGAGGGGAGCGCGGAGGACATGGACGACACAATCGGCGGGCGCATCACCCGCGCACGCGTCGCGCAGGGCCTGACCACGGCGCAGCTCGCGCGCCGGCTGGGGCTGAAGACGACGACGCTGAGCCACTGGGAAAGCGACCGCGCCGAACCGCGGCCGAACCGGCTGATGACGCTTGCCGGGGTGCTGGCCGTCAGCCCGACCTGGCTGCTGACCGGGCAGGGAACGGCACCCAGCGAGGGCGGCGATGACACCAACATCCGCCTGCTGCGGCAGGAGCTGTCGCGGCTGCGCGACGATGCGGCATCGCTGGTGGAGCGGCTCGAGCGAACCATCGCCCGGCTCGGCGAATAAGCCGGTCAGGCAACGCTATTGGGCGGCGTGCATTGGTGCGGATGGCGCGCGCTCAAGGCGCACGCCGGCAGCTTCCAGCGTTGCGGGAAGCGGTCCGCCGTAGGCGTGGTCGAGCAGTTCGACCGTGTGGACGATGGGGATCGGCGTGCCCGACGCGATCTGCGTCATGCAGCCGATGTTACCGGTGGCGATGATGTCCGGGGAGACCCGCTCGATGTTGGCCACCTTGCGCTCGCGCAGGCGCGCCGCGATCTTCGGCTGCAGGATGTTGTAAGTGCCCGCCGAGCCGCAGCAGATGTGCCCCTCGGGCACGTCCCTGACGGTGTAGCCCGCCTTGCGCAGCAGGGCCTTCGGCGCCTCGCGGATCTGCTGGCCGTGCTGCATGGAGCAGGCGGAGTGATAGGCGACGACGGCGTCCACGCCGCGCTCTGGTTCGGGCAGGTCGAGGGTTTCCAGGAACTCGGTGATGTCCTTCGTCAGGCCTGAGACTCTCGCCGCCTTCCCGGCATATGCCGGATCATCCTGCAGCATGTGGCCGTAGTCCTTCACCGTCGTGCCGCAGCCCGACGCGGTGATGATAATGGCGTCCAGACCCTCGCCGTCGATTTCCGCCATCCAGGCATCGATGTTGCGCCTGAGGAAGGCATGGCTGGCGCCCGTCTTGCCCATGTGATGGACCAGCGCGCCGCAGCAGCCCTCCCCCTTCGCCTGCACGACCTCGACGCCGAGGCGGGTCAGCAGGCGCACGGTGGCGTCGTTGATGGCCGGGTTGAGCACGGGCTGGGCGCACCCCTTGAGGATGGCGACGCGGGCACGCCGCTTGCCGGATGCGGGAAAGCTGCGCACGCCCTCGCCGGCCGAGCGCGGCGGCAAGCTCGCCGGGGCGAGCGACAGCATTGCCGCCATGCGCTGGAGGCCTGGAACTAGCCGCAGCAGCGGCACCAGCGGCTTGCCGTAGAAGGCACCGAGCAGAGACAGGCGGAAGCGGCCCGAATAGGGCAGCACGGCGGCCAGCACCGCGCGCATGAGGCGGTCGTGCCAGGGGCGCTTGTAGGTCCGCTCGATGTGGGTGCGGGCATGGTCGACAAGGTGCATGTAGTCGACGCCCGACGGGCACGTCGTCATGCAGGACAGGCACGACAGGCAGCGGTCGACGTGGCGCACGACCTCCGCGTTGGCGGGCCTGGAATTCTCCAGCATGTCCTTGATGAGATAGATGCGGCCGCGCGGGGAATCGAGTTCGTCGCCGAGCAGCAGGTAGGTCGGGCAGGTCGCTGTGCAGAAGCCGCAGTGCACGCAGGTGCGCAGGATCTTTTCCGCGGCGGCGATTTCGGGGTCGGCCAGCTGCTCGGCCGTGAAATTGGTCTGCATCGATGGCTGCCCTACATGCCCGCGTACATGCGGCCGGGATTGAGGATGTGGTCGGGATCGAAGGCGTCCTTGACGCCGCGGGTCAGCGCGGCGTGCGCGGGCGGCTGCGGCTGGAACACGTCAACGGCGGCGCGCAACGTCTCCGGCGCGCGCACAAGGGTCGCATGGCCATCGGCGGGGAGCACGGCGCGCAGGGCCGCCGCTCCGCCATCGCCGCTGGCCGCCGGCATCGCCACCCAGACGAGACCGCCGCCCCAGTCGTAGAACACGCGCCCGCCGGCAGCGGTCGCGGCGGCACCGATCGCGGCACCATGCGACGGCGCCACCGAGATGCGCCAGACGGCCTCATCGGTGCCGGCGAAGAACGTCGCGTCGCGCACCTTCAGCCACAGCGCGCGCGACGCGTCGTCGGCCAGCAGCGCCGGCACGCCAAACGTGCGCAACAGCTTCTTCAGTTCGCCGGAGCGGTAGACCATCTGCTCGTCGAAGCCCTCGATGCGCAGCAGGGTCTTCGCCGGCCCGTCGATGCCGGCTGCCATGTGGGCCGCCCCCGTCACCTCGAACGGGCTGCCGAGCCCCGCCGACATGCTGGCGACCGCGGAGGCGTCCGTCAGCCCCTCGAAGACGAGCGTGCGTTCGCTGTGCGTCTCGGGCAGCACCTTGAAGATCACCTCGGTGAAGACGCCCAGCGTCCCCCACGAACCTGCCGAGAGCTTGACCAGGTCGTAGCCGGTGACGTTCTTCATCACCCGCCCACCGCTCTTGACGACCTCGCCGCGGCCGGTGACCATGCGAATGCCGAGCAGGGCGTCTCGGGCCGCGCCCGCGTAGATGCGCCGCGGGCCGGACAGGTTGGCGGCGGCAACCGCACCGATGGTCGGTTCACCGACGGTCGGCTCGCCGTCGCTGGCGAGAAGCCCGCGGTAGTCGATCGGCTCGAAGGCGAGGCGCTGGCGGTTGTTCGCCAGCTCCTTTTCGATGTCCTTCAGCGGCGTTCCGGCGTGGGCGCCGAGCACGAGTTCGCTCGGCTCGTAGAGCGTGATGCCCGACAGGCGGGCGACCGACAGCGTGGCTGCGGTCTGCATCGGCCGGCCGATGGTGCGCTTCGTCGCGCCGCCGACGATTTCCAGCGGCGTTCCGGCTGCGCGCGCATCCGCGACGGCGGCGATGACGTCGTTCTCGTCGCGCGGTGCGAGCGGCTTTGCGGAGGCGTTGGCGGTCATCCCTGCAGCCGCCCTTCGAGCGGGAACACCTTTGCCGGATTGAGCAGCCAGCGGGGATCGAACAGGGTCTTCAGGCGCTGTTGCTGGTGCAGGTCGGTCTCGTTGAACTGGTCGAGCATCAGGTCGCGCTTCTCGATGCCGACGCCGTGCTCGCCGGTCAGGCAACCGCCGACCTCGACGCACAGCTTGAGGATGTCCGCGCCCGCCTTCTCCGCCTTCTCCAGCTCGGCGGGGTCGTTGACGTTGTAGAGGATCAGCGGGTGCAGGTTGCCGTCGCCGGCGTGGAAGATGTTGGCGACGGACAGACCGTGGCCCTTGCAGATGGCGTCGATCTTGACCAGCACCTCGGGCAGGCGCCCGGTCGGGATCGTGCCGTCCATGCACATGTAGTCGGAGATGCGGCCCATGGCGCCGAAGGCCGACTTGCGGCCCTTCCAGATGGCCAGGCTCTCGGCCTCGGTGCGGGCGATGCGCGGCGTCCGGGTACCGTGACTGCCGGCGATCTCGACAATGCGCGCCAGCATCGCCTCGATCTCGTCCTCCGATCCCTCGACCTCGACGATCAGCAGGGCCTCGACGTCGAGCGGGTAGCCGGCATGGGCGAAGGATTCGCAGACCTTGATGGCGGGCCGGTCCATGTACTCGATGGCGACGGGGACGATGCCGTGGCCGATGATGTCGGAGACACAGGCGCCGGCTGCCTCGGCGCTGTCGAAGCCAAGCAGCACGGGGCGCGCGCCCTCGGCCTGGCGCAGGATGCGCACGGTCGCCTCGGTAACGATGCCGAGCTGGCCCTCCGAGCCGCAGACGAGGCCGAGCAGGTCGTAGCCGCCGGCATCGAGAGCCGCGCCGCCGATGTCGAGGACGGTGCCGTCCATCATGACCATCTTCACGCCGAGCAGGTTGTTGGTGGTGACGCCGTACTTGAGGCAGTGCGCGCCGCCGGAGTTCATGGCGATGTTGCCGGCGATCGTGCAAGCGAGCTGGCTGGAGGGATCTGGCGCGTAGAAGAACTGTTCGTGCGCCACCGCCTGGCTGATGGCGATGTTGGTGATCCCCGACTGCAACACGGCGACACGGTCGGCGAAGTTCATCTCCAGCACAGCGCTCATGCGCGACACGCCGAGCACGACAGCATCCTCGGAGGGCAATGCGCCGCCGGCAAGCGACGTTCCCGCGCCGCGCGCGACGACGGGCACCTTCTGCGCGTTGAGGAACTTCAGAACGGCGCTGACTTCCCCGGTTGTTGCCGGCAGGACGACGGCGAGCGGCATGGCGCGGTAGGCGGTGAGCGCATCGGTCTCGTAGGCGCGGCGCTCGTCCTCGGAAACGATCAGGCCCTCGTCGCCGACGATGGCGCGCAGGCCGGCGGCGATCTCGGCGCGCCGCGCGATGATTTCCGGATCTGGCTTGGGCATGGCGATGAACGACATCGGGCACCTCCGGGGCTGGGATTTCCTTATCCACCAATGGCCGGCCGCGGGCAACCGCGCAGGCGCCACGACTCATACAAGCGACACCGCGAACCTGCGGCAAGCGCCGGTTTGCCGCTTGAATGGGGGGTGCCCGGATTTGTTTCTCTTGCGGCGAAAATCCTGCCGGTCTATATCCAAAAATAGACATAATGCGCGGCGGCGACCTGACAATGAGCAATCTGACGGACATGGAGGTTTTCGCCCGCGTCGTGACAGCCGGCTCGATGTCGGCGGCAGGGCGCGAGATGGGGCTGTCTCCGGCCGTGGTCTCGAAGCGCATCCGCCGACTGGAGGAGCGGCTGGGCGCACGGATGCTCCAGCGCACGACGCGGCAGATCGCGCTGACCGAGGAGGGCCAGGGCTTCTACGAGCGCGTGGTGGCGATCCTTGCCTCGCTGGAGGAGGCCGAGGCCTTCGTGACGCGGCGCAACACCCGGCCGCGCGGCACCTTGCGGGTATCGGCGCCGACCTCGTTCGGGCGCATGCATATCGCGCCGCACATGGAACGCTTCCTGCGCGACAACCCCGACCTCAATCTCAGCCTGATGCTGTCCGACGATTTCGTCGACATCGTCGGCGAGGGCTATGACCTTGCGATCCGCATCGCGGAGCTGGAGAATTCGAGCCTGATCGCGCGCCGGCTTGCCGACAACCACAGGGTGATCTGCGCCGCGCCCGGCTACCTCGAACGGCACGGCGCGCCCGGCAGCCTCGACGAACTTGCCGATCACAACTGCCTGTTCGCGTCGAGCCAGGACACCTGGCGGCTGGAAGGACCGGAGGGTCCGGCGCTGGTGCGGGTCAACGGCAACATGCAAACCAACTCCAGCGAGGTGGTGCGCGAGTGCCTGGTGGCCGGGCTCGGCATCGCGCTGCGCTCGACGTGGGACGTCGGCGCGCAACTGCAGAGCGGGGCGTTGCGGATCATCCTGCCGCAGTATCGCGCGTCGCGGCATGTCGGCGTTCATGCCGTCTACCCGAGCCGCCGGTTCTTGCCGGTGAAAGTTCGCGCGTTCATCGACTTTCTCGCCGACCTCTACGGCCCGCAGCCCTACTGGGACAGCGGGTTGAAGCTCGATGCCATTCCAGCCGCGCCCGGCGCCGCTGCAAAGGCCCCATCATCTTCCCGGCGTTGACGCATCATCTTGCCGGGCCTCGCTGCGCTCCGGCCGGATGATGATCTCACACACGCATCATCTTGCCGGGCCTCGCTGCGCTCCGGCCGGATGATGCGCCCGCGCAACGCATCTCTCTCAAGCGGCATATGTGGTTCATCGGGGGTTCCGCCGGCCCGGTTTCATGACTATGGTCGGAGCGTCTTGGCTTTGGTCAGTGCGCAGCCAGGGGGATGTGGCGACATGCTGGAATTCATCGACAAGGGGATGCGCCGACTCGCAGCGCTGGCGGTGCTGGTGTCTCCGGTCCTGCTTTCTCCATCGCCCGCGGCGGCGGAAGGCGACGCGGCGCGCGGCAAGGACGTCTTTTCCAAGTGCGCCATGTGCCACACGATCGGACCCGATGCGCGCAACAGCGTCGGACCGGCGCTGAACGGGGTCACTGGCGCACCCGCTGCATCGCGCTCGGGCTACAACTATTCCCGCGCCCTTAACGACGCCGGCCAGCGCGGCCTGGTGTGGACGGACGAAAATCTCGACAGCTACCTGGCCAACCCGCGCCAGTTTCTCACCGGCGGACGGATGGCATTCGCCGGCCTTGGCGAAGCCGCGGACAGGGCCGATGTCATCGCCTACCTGCGGCAGTTCGCGGGCAACTGAACCCAGGCTCGGCACCCTCTGGACGTGCATTGCGCCGCCCCTCCCGGTTTGCCGGCCGGCAAGTGTCGGTGTCGATCGGTAGGCTGACGTGATCCAGACCCTGTCCTTCATCGTGACCTTGCTCGGGGCCTCGATGATTTTCCCGGCGATGGCGGACTTCGTCACCGGCAATCCGGACAGCATCGTCTTCGCCAGTTCCGCCCTGTTCGTGATCTTCTTCGGTGGGCTGATGTTCTTCGCCACGCGGCAGGAAACCGTCGCGTTTTCGCGGCGCGATATATTCCTGTTCGTTCCCGCGGTCTGGCTGTTGAGTTGCATCGCAACCGCGATGCCGTTCTACCTGTCGAGCCTGGAGATATCGTTCGCCGACGCCTTCTTCGAAGCCGCGTCGGGGCTGACCACGACCGGCTCGACGATCCTGACCAACCTCGAGAACATGCCGCCGGGCATCCTGCTTTGGCGTTCCATGTCGCAATGGATCGGCGGGCTCGGGATCGTGGTGATCAGCATCTCGCTGCTGCCCTACATGAAGAGCGGCGGGCAACAGCTGTTCTCGCTTGAATCCTCCGACAAGTCCGACAAGCCGTTCGCGCAGACGCGCAAGTACACCGCGGCAATCTTCATGGTCTATGTCGCGCTGACGACAGGGTGCGCAACGGTCTACATGGTGCTTGGCATGACGCCCTTCGAGGCGATCAACCATGCCATGACCACCGTCTCGACCGGCGGGTTCTCGACCTCGGACTATTCGATGGGCGCATTCGCGACCCGGCCGATGCTGATCGCGTCCTCGGTGTTCATGCTGATCGGCGGCCTGCCGTTCATCTACCTGATCCGGTTCATATCGGGCCACCACGTGCGCGATGTCCAGGTCAGCTGGTATCTCGTCATCACGCTCGCCGCGACAGTGACCGTTTTCGTCTTCTCGCTTCACCACGGCGGCGAATTCGACCTCGACTTCCTGATCTCCTGCCTGTTCCACGTGGTGTCCATCATCACCACGACCGGCTATGCGGCGGAAGACTACCTGCTGTGGGGTCCGACCGCGACGGTGGTGTTCTTCTTCCTGACGTTCATCGGCGGCTGCGCCGGCTCGACGGCCGGCGGCTTCAAGCAGTTCCGCCTGGTCATCATCGGCGAGGTCATCGTCGATACCCTGGCGAAGACCTTCCGCCCCAACCAGGTGCGTTCGATCCGCTACGGGCCGCGGGTGGTCGAGGACCGGCTGTTGATGTCGGTGATGGTCTTCTCCTTCCTCTACGCGGGCACCTTCATCGTCTTCGCGGCAATCTACGGGGTGCTCGGCGTCGACTTCGAGACGGCAACGAGCGCATCGGCGACGGCCCTGGCCAACGTCGGCCCGGGAATCGGAACCGTCGTCGGCCCAGCGGGCAATTTCAAGGAATTGTCCGATGCGGTGAAATGGATGCTGAGCTGGGAGATGATCGTCGGGCGCCTCGAGATCATGAGCGTCTACGTGCTGCTGCTGCCGGGCTTCTGGAGGTAGCGCGGCTGGCGGTCTGGCGTAGCGGCTGCCTCACTCGCCGTCGGTGTCGGAATGGTGGGCGCGGATGCTGCGCACGATCAGCCAGACGATTGCAAGCACGACCGGCACGGCAAGCGCCGTCGCAAGGGTCGCGTTCAGCGCGAACCCCGCCTTTTCGCCCCCCTTGGCCAGGTATCCGACGAGGCCGACGACATAGTAGCTGACGGCGGCCACCGAGAGCCCCTCCACCGTCTGCTGCAGGCGAAGCTGCTGGCGTGCGCGGCGGTTCATCGCTCCCAGCAGGTCGCGGTTCTGGCTTTCTAGCTCGACGTCGACACGGGCGCGCAGCAGGTTGGCGGCGCGCGACAGCTTGGCCGACAGGTCGTCGATGCGCGCACCCAGCGATTCGCAGGTGCGCATGGCGGGCGCCATGCGCCGCGCCAGAAAGGCGCCGATCGTCGGTGCATCGGGCGTCGCCGCCTCGTCCAGCGCGCGCAGCCTGGCGTCGACGAGCCGGGTATAGGCGGCCGCCGCGCTGAAGCGATAGGACGTCAGCGAGGACAGCGCCTCGACCTCGGTCGCCAGGCGGGCGAGATCTTCCAGCAACGCCCGGTTCGCCTCCAGCCCGGACGCCGAACGCATGCGCGAGGTGACGTCGGCCAGCGCCTGCTCGATCTCGCGCACGCGGCCGGCAACCCGGTGCGCCAGCGGCAGGCCGAGCAGCGCGAGGCAGCGATAGGTCTCGACCTCGTGCAGGCGCTGGACGACGGCGCCGGCGGACTGCGGCGTCAGCGTGTCGTGTTCGACCAGGATACGGATGAAGCCGGCCGTATCGGGCTTCAGGTCGGTCAGTGCGCGCGCGCGGCCGTTGTCGACCAGCGAGATGCACAGGCTCTCCGCGTCGAAGACGCGGTCGGAATTCGGCTTTCGCCCGTGCCGCAGCGTCGTGCGCACCGCCGCGACCAGTTCGCCGGGAAGCCCTTCAAGGATCTCGCGCACGTCCGGCGGCGGCGATCCGGCAAACGGATCGCCCTTGCCGTCAGCGACCGAAAATCCCCAGGTGGTGAACTCCGCATGGGCCTCCCAGCGGATTTCCGTTCCGGCCAGCGAAAACCTGTGATGGCGGGCGCCCTGCGGCATCGGCGGCAGGCCGCGCAGCTTCAGCAGGCGTTCAAGGGCGGCGCGATGCGCCTCGGCGCCGGCGGAATCGGTCATCAGCGCGAAGTGAAAGACCTGGCGCGGCGACGCGACCGGCTGGAACGGACGGGCGTGCAGTTCCGACAGGACGATCGCCCGGTCCTCGTGGGCGGGGAAGACCCGTTCCACCATGAACGGATCGCCGCCGACCTTGCCACTGCCGCGCCTGCCTTGCGAACCCGTCACTGGGACACTCCCGCCACCGCCTGCCGTCACGCAGACTTGCCGCAGCAAGGCGGGGATCGCAAGACCTGCTGGCTTCAGGCGACGCGGTCAGGATGTCGCATCGCCTATTCGAGCAGCATCTGCGGCAGCCACAGGACGACGGCAGGGAACAGCACGCACAGGGCAAGACCGATAAGCTGCAGCACGACAAACGGCACGATACCGCGGTAGATGTGCTGGATGGTCACGCCGGCCGGGGCGACGCCCTTCATGTAGAACAGCGCGAAGCCGAACGGCGGCGTCAGGAAACTCGTCTGGAGGTTCACCGAGACAAGGATCGTGAACCAGATCAGGGCCGCCTCGCCGACCCCGTCGAAACCGGCGAGGTGCATGCCGAAATCGAGCTTGGAGACGATGGGACCGAAAACGGGGAGCACGATCAGGGTGATCTCGATCCAGTCGAAGAAGAAGCCGAGCAGGAAGATCATCCCCATCAGCACGAACAGGATGCCCCATGACCCGACGCCGGCCCAGTTGATGAAATCGTCGATCAGCACCTCGCCGCCGAGGAAGCGGAACATCAGCGAGAAGCAGGTGGCGCCGACGAAGATGCCGAACAGCATGCCGGTCGTCAGCGCCGAGCGCTCGCAGACCTCGCGCAGCACGGCGAACGAGAGCTGCCGGTTGAACACGGCCAGCAGCGTCGCGCCGATTGCGCCGACGCCGGCGGCCTCGGTGGGAGTGGCAAGCCCTGCGAAGATCGAGCCGAGCACCATGACGATGAGCAGCACGGGCGGCACGAAGCTGCGCACGATCATCACCCAGAACTCGCCGCGGTCCTGCGGGCCGATGTCGTCGGGCAGCGGCGGGGCGAGCTTGGGATTGATGGTGCAGGTAATGAGGATGTAGGCGCTGTAGAGCGCCGAAAGCAGCAGGCCGGGCACGATGGCCGCGATGAACACCGTGCCGACGGGAATCGACATCAGGTCGGACATGATGACGAGCATGATCGACGGCGGGATGAGGATACCGAGCGTACCCGACGAGGCGATGGTGCCGGTTGCCAGCGGCAGCGAGTAGTTGCGCTCCAGCATGACCGGCAGCGCCAGCAAGGTCATCATGACCACCGAGGCGCCGATGATGCCGGTGGTCGCTGCCATGATGGTGCCCATCAGCGTCACCGACAGCGCAAGGCCGCCGGGGATGCGCCGGGTCAGTACCTGCAGGCAGTGCAGAAGGTCCTTCGCGACGCCGGATTTCTCCAGCATCGTGCCCATGTAGATAAACATCGGGATGGCGACCAGCACCGGGTTCTCCATGGTGCCGCCGAAGATGCGGTTCGGCAGGATGGCGAGGCGCGCCATGTTGAAGGCACCCAGCTGGTCGGCGAAGAAGGCGAAGCCCAGGCCAATGCCGCCGAGGATGAAGGCGACCGGGAAGCCGCTGAACAGCAGGATGCCCAGCGCCAGGAACATGAACAGCGGGAGTGCTTCAACGAATGTCATGTCAGCACTCCGGTCAGTTCTTGGCGGGCTCGGCGAGTTCGCCGATGTCCGCGTGATGCGTGATTGCGTATTCGTCCACCTCGTGGCGCAGGTCTTCCGGGCCGAACAGATAGACCATGCACTTGAAGGCGGCCGACAGCCCGGCGGCATAGAGCAGGGCGAAGCCGACCGGCATCATGCCCTTGATGATCCATCGATGGGTCAGCCCGGTCTGGGCGGCGGAGATCTCGTCGATCTTCCACGACCGCTCGGCGAAGGTGTAGCCGAACTTGACGATCAGGAAGCTGTAGGTGAGCAGGAACAGGCAGACGCCGACCAGCTCCATCCACACCCGCGAGCGGTTGGAGAGATGGTCGCGGACAAGCTCGATGCGCACATGGGCGTCCTTGACGTAGGCGTATCCCAGGCACAGCAGGAACAGCGTGGCGTGCAGGTGCCATTCGAGCTCCTGCAGCTTGGTGGAGTCGAGATAGAAGATCGAGGTGATGAAATCGCTGTCCCACTCGATGAGCTTGCGCTGGGTGATGTCGTAGGTGATGACCAGCATCATCGGCACGAACAGCCAGGCGGCGATGCGCCCGACCCAGGATACCGCGTTGTCGAGGTCGCGGGTCGTGTCGACGACATAGCGCGGCCACCCCGCCGGCGACCGCCGCGCGAAGAAGACGTAGAGCGCCGTCAGGCCGAAGCCGGCGGCAAGCGCGACAACCTCGGAATTGTCCTTCCAGAAGGAGCGCGGGTTGATGCCTGCAAGCTCCTTGAGGAACAGGCCCAGCCCGTCCGAGGACACGATGAAGGTGGCAACGGCCGCTACCATCGCCGCCAGAACCAGCGCGCCGCGTGCGCGCATCCAGCCGGCGGCAAGCGCGGCCAGGAAAGCGGCGGCGAGGATGATGTTGGCGGCCGGATGCGGCACCATGACCGACGCCGCAGACAAGACCAGGCAGATGACTGCCAGCCACGTACCCATCGTGATTTCCCCCTCATGGCGGCCTGCGTCCGGCACATGTCCTGCCGGCTGTTCCGCCTTCCGGCTTCCCAGGAAGTTGCCGGTTCTTGATTGTTCCCCGCGCACTGCCTGACGGCGGCGCGCGGGGCGATGTCCTGTTGGCGAGTTCGCTCGCGACCCGGGTCTACTTCAGGTAGCCGAGGTCCTTCCAGAGCTTGTAGTCGGCGCGGAAGGCCGAAAGCGACGCCCAGACCTTGGCGAAGTTCGGGTTTGCCGCCTTCTCCTCTTCCACGACCTCAAGCCACTTGCCGTTCAGGGTGTCGAGGATCTCCTGCGGCCAGGTGTGGATGGTCACGCCCTTTGCCTGCAGTTCCTTCAGTGCGCCGAACTGGATCGCCTCGCCTTCGGCAAGACCGTAGGCGACGTTGGCTTCGCAGGCGGCCTCGATGGCCGAGCGGGCCTCGTCGTCGAGACCGTTCCACTCGTCGAGGTTGATCATCAGCTCGAACAGCGTCGACTGCTGGTGCCAGCCGGGGAAGTAGTAGTGCTTGGCGACCTGGTAGAAGCCGAGCTTCAGGTCGATCGCGGGCATGGAGAACTCGGTGGCGTCGATGGTGCCGAGTTCAAGCGCGGGGAAGATGTCGCCGCCGGCGAGGAGCTGCGTCGACACGCCGATCTTCTGCATCACCTTCGCGCCGAGGCCGAAGAAGCGCATCTTCAGGCCCTTCATGTCGTCGATCGAATTGATCTCCTTGCGGAACCAGCCGGAGGCCTCCGGCGCGATGACGCCGCAGATCACCGAGTGGATGCCGTAGCCGTGGTAGATCTCGTCGAACAGCTCCTTGCCGCCGCCGAACTTGATCCAGGAATAGTATTCGCCGGCCGCGGGGCCGAACGGCACGGCGGAGAACAGCGCCAGCGAGGTGTCCTTGCCGGTCCAGTAGCCGGGCGTCGACCAGGCCGCCTGGACGGCGCCGGAAGCAACGGCGTCGAAGGCCTCGAGCGCGGGAACGATGGCCCCGGGCTCCTGGAACTTGATGTTGATCTTGCCGCCGGACATCGAAGACAGCCGGTCGGTCAGCACCTTGCCCATGCTGCCGAGCTGGGTCAGCGTCGAGGCGTAGGTCGACTGCATGTCCCAATTGACATCCGAAAGCGCGTTGGCGCCGCCGGCAGCACCGAATGCAAGGGATACGGAGAGAGCCGTGGTGGCGAGAAACTTCTTCATAGGTCTCCTCCCGGTTGCCATGCCGGCCGTCCCTTCGCGGGCGGGCCTGACACGGACCGATTTCATTGTATCCGGCCTGCTCGTTTCCGCCCCCTCGTGGCGGTGTGGAAGACCGGACGGTTAGAACCGTTTCGACCCTGACGCGGTCCGCGTTCGCAGCCGGCTTTTTTGCCGTCTTTTTGCACTGGCGCAGCGAAACGATGGGCAGACACTACCGTTGCACCGGCAGTGGCGCAACGGCGTTGTCCCGATTGCGCCACAATCGCGCAGCCCCCGGCATTGTCCGGCTCCCCGCATGCCCGGCTTGAGCTTTGCGCGCCGGCGTGGGATCAATGCCGGCACATCGCAACAGCACACGCACGGCAGGCAGATGGCGAAACGCAAGACAGTGGCAGCGGCGATATCGGCTGCGGATGCCGGCGAGGCGCCGGCAGGACTTGAAGCGGGGGCAAGCGTCGGGTTGTTCGTGACCTGCCTCGTCGACCTGTTCCGGCCGAGCGTCGGCTTCGCCGCGGTCAAGCTGGTCGAGGACCAGGGCGGGCAGGTCGGCGTGCCGAAGGGGCAGACCTGCTGCGGCCAGCCGGCCTTCAATTCCGGCGACCGGGCCACGGCACGCGAGATCGCCAAGCAGGTCATCGCGGCCTTCGAAGCCTACGATCACGTGGTGGTGCCGTCGGGCTCGTGCGGCGGCATGATCAAGACGCACTACCCGGAACTTCTCGCCGACGATCCGCAGTGGGCGCCGCGGGCCGACGCGCTCAGCGCCAAGACCCACGAACTGGTGTCTTTCCTCTACGACGTGGCGGGCGTGCGCGACTGCCAGGCGCGGTTCGACGGAACCGTCACCTATCACGACTCCTGCTCGGGCCTGCGTGAGCTGGGCATCAAGCGACAGCCGCGCCACCTGCTGGAATCGGCGGGTGTCAACATCGCCGAAATGAAGGACTCCGAAGTGTGCTGCGGTTTCGGCGGCACCTTCTGCGTGAAGTATCCCGACCTGTCCAACGCCATGGTCTCCAAGAAGGCGGCCAACATCGCCGCGACTGGCGCCGGCACGCTGCTTGCAGGCGACATGGGCTGCCTGATGAACATGGCCGGCAAGCTGAAGCGCGAGGGGATCGACATCGAGGTGCGCCACATTGCCGAGATCCTTGCCGGCATGACCGACGAGCCGGCCATCGCCGGGTCGCCCGACGACCACGAAAGGGACCTGTGATGCAGATCACGTCTCCCGCCTTCAAGGCGAACGCCCGCCAGGCAATGGCGGACGCCGACCTGCAGCGCGCACTGGGCAACGTCGAGCGCGGGTTCATCGAGAAGCGCGCCAAGGCGGTCGCCAAGATGCCGGAGTTCGAGGAGTTGCGCGACAGCGCGCGCGACATCAAGAACCACACGCTGGCGTATCTCGACCTCTACCTGGAAGCCTACGAGACGCGGGTCACCGAGGCCGGCGGCAAGGTGCACTGGGCCGCAGACGCCGCGGAAGCGCGCAACATCATCCTCGACATCTGCAAGTCAGTGGAGGCCAGGCGCGTCACCAAGGGCAAGAGCATGATCTCCGAGGAGATCGAGCTGAACCCGGCGCTGGAGGCGGCCGGCCACGAGGTGGTCGAGACGGACCTCGGCGAATACATCATCCAGCTGCGCGGCGAGCACCCCAGCCACATCATCGCGCCGGCGGTGCACGTCAACAAGGACCAGGTGGAGGCGGATTTCCGCCGCGTCCACACCAACCTGCCCGCCGACCGCAATCTCGACGAGCCGGAAACGCTGCTGGCGGAAGCGCGCGGCATCCTGCGCGAGAAATTCCTGTCTGCGGACGTCGGCATCACCGGCGCCAACTTCCTGGTCGCGGAGACCGGCACCTCGATCATCGTCACCAACGAGGGCAACGGCGACCTGACACAGATCCTGCCGCGCATCCACGTCGTCATCGCCTCGCTGGAGAAGATCGTTCCGACGCTGGAGGACGTGAGCCAGATCCTGCGGGTGCTGGCGCGCTCGGCGACGGGCCAGGAGTTCTCCGTCTACACGACGCTGTCGACCGGGCCGAAGCACCCCGGCGACCCGGACGGGCCGGAGGAGTACCACGTCGTGCTGCTCGACAACGGGCGCTCGGCGATGCTCGGCAGCGAGTTCGAGGAGATGCTGCGCTGCATCCGCTGCGGGGCGTGCATGAACCACTGCCCGGTCTATCATGCCGTCGGCGGCCACGCTTACGGCTGGGTCTATCCCGGCCCGATGGGCTCGGTGCTGACGCCGTCGCTGGTCGGCGTCGACAAGGGCGGGCAGCTGCCCAACGCCTCGACCTTCTGTGGGCGTTGCGAGAGCGTGTGCCCGATGCGCATCCCGCTGCCGAAGATGATGCGTCACTGGCGTGAGCGCGAGTTCGAGCGGCACCTGTCGCCGGCAACGGTGCGCTGGGGCCTGGGCGCCTGGGCGTTCGCGGCCAAGCGACCGCGCCTCTACCAGTTCGTCACGGGCCTGGCGGCGCGCGGGATGGCGCTCGCAGCCCGCAACAAGGGGCGGTTCGGTTGGCTGCCGCTTGCCGGCGGCTGGACGAAATACCGCGACCTGCCCGCGCCGCAGGGGCAGACCTTCCAGCAGATGTGGGCCAAACGGAGCCGCCGGGCATGAGCAGCCGCGAAACGATCCTCGCCACCATCCGCCGCTCCCTGGGGGCAAACGCGGGCGATCGCACGCGCGCGGCCACGGTTGCCAGCCGGCTTGCGGAAGCGCCGAAGGGACTGATCCCGGCGCGCGGGCAATTGCCCGACGACAAGCGCATCCAGCTGTTCGCCAGGATGCTGGAAGACGTCAGCGCCACGGTGGAGCGCGTCGCCGACGCCGGCGACGTGCCGCAGCGGCTGGCGAAGTTCCTGAAAGGCCACAACCTGCCGCCGCAGATCGTGCGCGGCGAGGACGCGTTGCTGGCGGGCCTGCCGTGGGACAAGGCAAAGACGCTAGAGGTCAAGGTCGGGCGCGCCGACGGCAGCGAGACGGTCGGCCTGAGCCGCGCCTTCGGCGGCGTGGCGGAGACCGGCACGCTGATGCTGGCGTCCGGGCCGGAGAACCCGACGACCGTCAACTTCCTGCCCGAGGTGCACGTGGTGGCGATCCGCGCCGAGGACATCGCCGGCGACTACGAAACGGTGTTCGCACGGCTGCGCAAGGCCTACGGCAAGGGCAAGATGCCGCGCACGTTCAACCTGGTCACCGGCGCGTCGCGCTCCGCCGACATCGAGCAGACGCTGTTGCTAGGCGCGCACGGACCGCGCCGGCTGCACGTGATGATCGTCGGCTAGTTCGCGGCACCTGAGACCTCGCGCGCTGCCGGGCGGCAAGCCTTCTGGAACGCGCCCGGCTTTGCGATTATATTCGCCGCAACGAACGTGTCCTAAGGGAGGATCGCATGCGCCTGAGCCGTCGTGAACTCGTCCTGTCCGGCGCCGCGCTGGCGGCGAGCACCCTGTTGCCGGGAGCCAATGGTCCCGCGCATGCAGCGCTCAACGAGAGCGGGCTGCATACCGAGCCATTCCTGCTCGACACCTTCCTCGACCTCAAGGAAGACCTCGCCGACGCGGCGGCGCACGACAAGGGGCTGGCCGTGATGTTCGAGCAGCGCGGCTGCAACTACTGCCGCGACATGCACGAGATCAACTTCCAGCACAAGAAGGTGCTCGACTATGTGCTGCCGCGGTTCAACTTCATCCAGCTCGACCTGTGGGGATCGCGCGAGGTGACGGACTTCGACGGCAAGGCGATGGAGGAAAAGGCGCTGGCGCGGCGCTGGGGGGCGAACTTCACCCCCACGGTGGTGCTGTTCGCAAAGGACACCGATGCCAGTGGCGGCGAAAGCGGCAGGATGATCGAATCGGCGCGCATCATGGGCTACCTGAGGCCGTTCTCCTTCATGACGATGTTCCAGTTCGTCGCCGAGGGCCACCACAAGGACGAGAACTTCCAGCGCTTCCTGCAGGACAAGTCGGACGAGCTGAAGGCGGCCGGCCAGAGCACCAAGAGCTGGTAGGCGGGAGGCCGCGCGCGTGACGCTGCAAAACCGCGTCACGCCGCTGGGCGAGCTTGTCGCGACGCCGGCGCGTGGCCGGTGGACGGGCAACCGCGGCGGGCGTTTCCACGATTCGCAGGCGCAAACGCTGAGCGCGCGGCGCTGGGCGAGCCGGCGCTGGATCTGCTGCCGCCTCGACTTCAAGGGCCGCCGGCGCAGCGTGTGGGGCGAAGGCTACACGGAGCTGTTCTTCCACGACGAGGCGAGCGCGCTGGCGGCGGGGCATCGGCCGTGCCACGAGTGCCGCCGCGGCAATGCGATTGCCTTTGCCGCCGCCGTCCAGCGCGCCTTCGGGCTCGACGGCGCGCCGAGGGCCGACTGGCTCGACGCGCGGCTGCACGCGGAGCGATTGGCCGCGGTCGAGCAACGTCTCCGCGTGCACCGCGACCAGCGACTCCCCGATGGCTGCGTCATCGCGCAAGCAAGCCAGGCCTTCGTGCTGCACGGCGGGCTGGCCTACCCTTGGGAGGGCTTCGGCTGGGTCGACCGGCGAATCGAGCGTACCTTGCTTGCCGACTGCCGGCTGGTGACGTCGCCGACCATCGTCGGTGCGCTCGACGCCGGCTACCGGCCGGATATCGTCATCCTGCCGATTGCCTGAAACGGAGGCCAAGGCCGCGCCACAGGCGGCCGTCGATCGCGGAGAGACCGAGCGCGATCAGGCCCATTCCGACAAGGTCGCTGGCGCCGAGCCGTTCGCCGAGTACCAGTGCGCCGAGCAGGATCGCGGTGACGGGCACGAGCAGCGTCACGAGCGAGATGTTGGTCGCGCCCGCCGATTGCAGGATGGCAAAGAACAGGATGTAGGCGAAGGCCGTCGACACGACGCCGAGCATCAGCACGGACCAGATGGCGGCCTGGCTGGGAACCGGCAAGGTCCACGGCGCGTCGACGAAAGCCACGATGGGCAGCATGACGAGGCTTGACGCGCTCACCTGCGCCGCCGCGCTGGCAACCGGCGGATCGGTACGGAAGCGGCGGCCGAATACCGCCGAGAAGCCATAGCTGAGCGCCGCGCCGAGGCAGGCGAGCTGCGCCACCACGTCGGCGCCGATGTCGTGCAGGGCGTCGATACCGACCAGCACCGCGATGCCGGCGACGCCGAGCACGATGCCGGCTGCCTTGTTGCTACTGATGCGCTCGTCGGCGGTGAACAGGTGGGCGATGATCACGGCGAAGATCGGGGTCGTGGCGTTGAGGATCGAAGCGAGGCCGGCGCCGATGCGGGTCTGGCCGTAGAACAGCAGGCTGAAGGGGATGACGTTATTGATGATGGCCATGCCCAAGTAGGCCGGCCAGCGTGCCGGCGGCGGGAAGGCAATGGCGCGCAGGCGCAGGATGGCGTGCAGGGTGGCCGCCGCAAGCACGACGCGGCACAGCACCACGGTCAGCGGCGGGATCTCGGCCACCGCCACCTTTGCGAAGAAGAACGAGCCGCCCCACAGCACGGCGAGCGTCAGCAGCATCGTCCAGTCGCGGGCGGACATGGCGGGCGAAAAAGTCCGGCCGGCAGACAGACCTTGCGTGTTATCGCTTTTCATGCGGGACCGATCCGGAAGAGGCGTTCGAGCGTTGCACAAGCCATAGAACCGGCGCGGTGACCGCACCACCCGCTTCTTGCGCAACGCGGCCATGACGGAGGCACAGGCGGACGGACTTGCGCGCGCGCCGGGGCCATGCAACCAAGTCTGCAAGCCGGCAATGGAGCGTCGGCAATCCGACGGATGGGCCGCATGCTGATCGAATCCGAAGACGTCGCCATGATCCGCGAGACCGCAAGGCGGATCGCAACCGAGCGGCTGGAGCCGCTGGCGGCAAGGCTGGACAGGGGCGAGGACCGCGAGGCGTTTCTCGGCAACCTGAAGCTGCTCGCGGAAAACGGCTTCATGGCACTCAATGTCGGCGCCGAGTACGGCGGCACCGAAGCGGGCGCGGCGGCCTTCGCGGCGACGGTGGAGGAGGTCGGGCGCGGCTGCGCGGCGACCGGCGTGACCACCAGCGTCACCAACCTCGTCGGAGAGGTGATCCAGGCCTGCGGCAGCGAGGAGCAGAAGGCGCGCCACCTGCCGAAGCTCGCCGACGGCACCTATCCTGCCGGCGGCTTCTGCCTCACCGAGGCCGGCGCCGGTTCCGATCCCTCGTCGATGAAGACGCGCGCCGAACGCTCGGGCAACGGATGGGTGCTGAACGGCGCCAAGCTCTACATCACCAGCGCCGATTTCGCCGGCATCTTTGTGGTGTGGGCGGTGACGGCCCCGGACGCGCCGAAGGGCAAGGGCATCTCCTGCTTCCTGGTCGAGGCCGGTACACCGGGCATGAGCATCGGCAGGCCGGAGAAGAAGATGGGCCAGACCGGCTCGTCGACCTGCGAGGTGCGCTTCGAGGACTGCTTCATTCCCGCCGATGCCATGATGGGCAACGAGAACGACGGCTTCCGCATCGCGGTCGCCGAGCTCGCGGGCGGGCGCATCGGCATCGCCTCGCTGGCGCTGGGGATCGCGCGCGTGGCGATGGACCAGGCGATCGCCTACGTGAAGGAGCGCGAGCAGTTCGGTCGCAAGCTTGCCGACATGCAGGGCCTGCAGTGGATGATCGCCGACCGGGAAACCGAGCTGGAAGCAGCGCGGCTGCTGATCGCGAAGGCGGCATGGCTGAAGGACAACGGCAAGCCGTTCGCGCAGGCAGCCTCGATGGCCAAGCTGTTCGCCAGCGAAGCCGCGCAGCGGGCGACCTACAGCGCGCTGCAGATGCACGGCGGCGCCGGCTACATCGCCGACCTGCCGCTGGAGCGCCACGCGCGCGATGCACGCATCACGACGATCTACGAGGGTACGTCCGAGATCCAGCGCCTCATCATCGCCCGCAACATTCTCGCGGCCAGCTGACGCGTGGGCGACGTCCTTCTCATCACGCTGCCGTTCTTCGCGGTCTGCGGCCTCGGCTTCCTGGCGATCCGTTCAGGCCTGCTGGGGCCGGAGGCGGTCGGCAACCTCAACATCTTCGCCTTCTATTTCGCCATGCCTGCGCTGGTCATCGGGGCGCTGGCGCGCCAGGACATCGCTTCCATCCTCGACGCCCGGATCTTCGTTTCGTGGCTCATCGCCGGTGTTGGCGTCTTCGCCATCGGCTATCTCGCCATTCGCCTCGTCAGGCCGCAGGCGGCACCGGCGGAACGCGCGATCGCCGGCCAGGCAGCGTCCGTCGGCAACATCGGCTTCCTCGGCCTGCCGCTCGGCATCGCCGCATTCGGCGACGGCGTGATGGGTCCGATGGTGGCGGCGCTGCTGGTCGACCTGGTGGTGCTGATCCCGCTGTCGATCGGCCTGCTGGAATCAGCACGGCGCGGCGGCGGCGCGGCCGGCGCGGTGCGGGCCTTGCACGGCGTGGTGATGAACCCGTTCATCGTCGCGATTGTCTCCGGCGTGGCGCTGTCGCTCACCGGCATCGGGTTGCCTGCATGGCTGGAGCGCTTCACCGACTTCCTGGGAAGTGCCGCGAGCCCGGCGGCGCTGTTCGCGCTCGGCGCATCGCTGGCGGGCAGGACCGAGGTAAGCACATTCGCACCGGCAGCCCTGCTGACGACGCTGAAGCTGCTGGTGCATCCCGCGCTGCTGTTGGGGCTGTTGTGGATGACCGGGGCGCCGGCGGGGCCGGCGGCGATGGCCGTGCTGATCGCGGCCATGCCGGTCGCCGGCAATGTCTTCGTGATCGCCGAGCGCTATGGCGCGCTCGTTCGCCCCGTCTCGACGGCTGTGCTCGTCTCGACAGTCATCGCCGTGGCATCGGTTTCACTCGTGCTGGCGTGGGCGCTTCAGCAGCAGGGCTGAGCGCCGCGTACAGATCAGATGCGCTCGACGGTTACGACCTGGAAGGTGTGCAGTTCGCCATCCTCGTCCTTGATCGAGACGTATTCACCCGGAACGAAGGCATGCGAGCCGAGGCGATAGCCCGCCTCGTCGTCTTCATCGCCGTCGATGTCGTAGTGAAAGGCCCAACTGCCGCCGGGGCGATGCACCAGGTGACCGATGTCGTCGGGCTCGCCTTCCCAGAAACGGCGCACGCGGCACTGGTCGCGGTGCTTCTTCCAGGCATCGGCATCGATGTGCTTGTCGTCGCCGAGCGGGGCCACGAATTCATAACCGTGGTGGGAGCTGCCGTTGGGATGGTCGTGGCTGCGCGCAAGGTTCAGGCGCACACGGCTCAAACGCGAATCCGTCATCAGGGTTTCCTCGTTCCTGTCTTTTCCTCGCAGCGGAAGCAACGACAGCCAGCGCGGCACCGACCGCGACGCGGTCAGTTCGCTCAACGACAGGGCCAGATCGCAACCACAACACAGCATGGCGGCAACTTTTGGCGGTTGCCGCGCGATGTGCCTTGATTTGGCTCAACACGCATGGAGACGTCAAGGCAGGGCATGGTGTCAATGCAGGTGCTATATTAACGAATTGATTCCACGTGGCGCGCCTGCGCGCCATTGATTGCAGACGGTGCGCGCGCGCACCGGTGCGTTGAGGGGCCGGCGCATGCCAAGATTTGCAGCGAATCTAACGATGATGTTCAACGAACTGCCGTTCCGGGCACGTTTCGCGGCGGCGCGCATGGCCGGATTCCGGGCTGTCGAATTCCTGTTTCCCTACGGTCACGACGCGGGCCTGCTGCAGACCGATATCGAAACGAACAACATCAGGGTCGTGCTGTTCAACCTGCCTCCGGGTGACTGGGATGCCGGCGAACGCGGGATGGCGGCCCTGCCAGGGCGGGAGGCCGATTTCGAGCGTTCGGTCAGCGCCGCAATCGAATACGCCAATACGCTGGGCTGCAAGAATCTGCACGCCATGGCGGGCATCATGTCGCCGACGGTCGATCCGGACCGTGCCATGGCGACTTACATGCGCAACCTGGCGCAGGCAGCCGCGGAACTGGCGCCGCACGGGATCACGCTGCTGATCGAGCCGATCAACACGCGCGACATGCCCGGATATTTCCTGTCGCGCACGAAAGACGCCCGGCGCGTCATCGAGTCGGTCGCTGCCGACAACCTGAAACTGCAGTTCGACATCTACCACCGGCAGATGAGCGAGGGGAACCTCATCCACGGCATCAACAACAACCTCGACATCATCGCGCACATGCAGATCGCCAATCCGCCGCAGCGGCTCGATCCCAGCGCGGGCGAGATCAACTACCCTTACGTCTTCCAGATGATCGACGGGATGGGCTACGAAGGCTGGATCGGCTGCGAGTACAAGCCGCTGACGACCACCAAGGAAAGTCTCGCCTGGTTCGAGCCGTACAAGCGGTAGCACCGCAAGCTCAACGGCGCGCCCGTCCATCCATCGCTGTCCGCCGTCGCGGATTGCCGCCAGTCGTTTCAGCGCCAGGCGTGAAAGATGGCGCGACCGTAGCTCACCTCACGCTGCCGCTGTGGCTGAAAAATGCCGCGCAGCTGCTGCTTGATGCGCTTCCTGGTGCGGCGAAAAGCCGAAACGGCCGGGGCCGGCTGCGAATTTGCACCTGTGTCAGGGGTCGGATACTCGCGCATCTCGACGGTCGGGAAGCCGACACGCCGCAACATGGCCTCGACGCAGGCAGGCGTCGGAGCCCACCAGTTGGTATCATCGTCGTTGAGTTCCGAGTTGGGAAAGAACACCGCCATCGGCGGGTGGTCGGGCAGGCCGCGGGCAATCACGGTTTCGACGACGATCTGGTCGTGGCTCATCGCCGCGGCGCATTCCAGGCCATACATCGGGTTCTTCAGGTGATAGAGGACGCCAAGGAACAGCACGACGTCGAATGTGCCGTGCCTTGCCGGGTCGAGGTCCTCGACGGTGACGACGGCTTCCTCCACCTTCGAATTGAGCGCGTGCCTGGCGATATCGAAGGCAGCCTTCTTGCCCGGACCATCGCCTACCCAGCAGAAATGGTCGGTGGCCAGCACGCGGGACGCGCCGCGGCGCTCCGCCTCGAAGCTGAAGGCACCATCCCACGCGCCGATGTCGAGAACGCTCATGCCTTTCACCCCGTGGGCGAAAAAGCAGTCCGCCTCCCTCGCGATGGTGTCGAGCGACTTGGATCCGGGCGTGACGACGCCGTTGCCCAGATCGATGGAGTGGTGCCAGTAGAACGCGGCGAGGTCTTCCGGCTTCAGGGGCATCTGCGCTGGCTGTGTCATGAACGGTCCTCTGGCTTGGTGGGCCTGGGCAAACGATATGACACATTCGCGCTGCGTGGACGACCGGATTTGCGATCCGGCCCCGACCCACCAACGGCCGTGGACAGGACCGCTGGCAGATCGGCGGGTGTGCGTGCAATCAGGCGCGTCGCTGGGAGTGGTACCGCCTCCCCGGCTCGAACGGGGGACCTCCAGATCCACAATCTGGCGCTCTAACCAACTGAGCTAAGGCGGCACGGGCAGCTGGCGAAGTTCATCGCCCGGCTTGAGGGGCTACCGTTTACAATCGTTCCGGGGCGCAAATCAAGCGCGGCGTGGAAGAACGCCGAGGCATGCGCGAACGCCCGGATGCAAGGTCTGCACCCGGGCGTTCGTTGATGGCGTTGACGCCGAGTGGCGGCGACAGGATCAGGCGTGCGCCTTGAACGTCTCGACGGTCTTGGCAACGCTGTCCTTGACCGGCTTGCAGCATTCCTCGGCGGCCTTCTGGGCCTTCGCCTGCAGATCTTTCGCCTGGGCGGAAAGCGCATCGAACTGCTTGCGGACGAACTCGCTCTGCAGTTCCACGGCCTCGGCAACCGTCTTCACGCCGAACAGCTTCTCGGCGAGGTCGAACGATGCGTTGACGTTCGCCTTGGTGTTGGCGATCAGCACCTTGTTGAGATCGGTGGCATGCTTGGAGCTGGCGGCGAAGGTATCCTCGAGGACTTCAGTCGCCTCTTCGGCGGAAACCTTCGCGCGGTCATAGGCGGTCTTGGCTCGGGAGATCGTCTTCTCGGCGATCTCGCGGATGGCGGCGGGGACTTCCATGCTGTCGAAATCGAACTTCGGCATGTCGAACTTCGGCATGTCGAACATCGCGAAAGCGGCGGTCTCGGTCTTCTCGGCCTTGGCGGCCTTCGGTGCGGTGGTCTGCGTCATGTCTACATCTCCTGAACGGTCCGCTGGTGCCGGCGAACTTGCCGCGCCCGAGGGCAACTCGGCGCTGGCCGCTGGATCCATCCAGACTGCCTGTGTGAAGCGTCTGGGAAACGTCCGCGGCCGGACACGGGAGTGATATAGTACGGATCATTGTGCAGTGCAACATATTTGTGCGTTGCACTATCCAATTCGCCGCGTCCTGGCCTGCAACCCTTGCGCCATGGCGCGGCGAGGCGCGCCGCGATTTAACCACGAAGTAAATGAATCCTGAACGATGGCGCGGGGCTGTGGACGAAATTTCCTTGAACGTCCTATAGTTGCGGCCGATCGGGCATGCGTGGCGGCATGACCCGGAAATGCCCGGCCGGGGCCCGCCGGGTAAACGACAACACCACATCGCGCGGCCGCTCATGCAGCCGCCGATGACGTTTGTATCGTGTCGGAGTGACGTGGCCCATGTCGGTGGTCGAAACCCTGCTGCATCTCGATGGCTCGGCGCCAATCGCAGACCTGTTCTTTGCCGATAGCCCGGCATTCCTGATCGAGGGCGACGGCGGAGACGTCGTGATGGCGAACCCGGCGGCGGCCGCCTTCGTGCGGGCCGACCAGCTGAGCGACCTGATCGACGGCACCGTGCGCCTGCGCGGCCCGGCGAATGCGCGGCTCGCCGAACTGGCGCGGCTCGACGATCTGTCCAACACCGCGCGCATCGAGATGCTGCGCTTCTTCGTCGGCGCGCGCGCCGTCACCCTGCCCTTCATGTGCCAGCGCGCCGGCCAGCCGGCGCCGCAGCCGAACGTCTTCGCCATCGCTGCAGCACCACCAGCGAGCGACCTGAGCGTGGCCGACAAGGCAGCCATCGCCTTCGACGACGACCGGCATCCGGTGGTACTGTATTCCGGCGAGGGCGAACTGGTCTACGCCAACGCGGCAGCACGCGACGGCGACATCGGCACGGCCGAGGACCTGGCCGGCGTCGCGGCGATCACGCGGATCGTGCTCGACGATGGCGACCTGGTGCTGTTCTGTGCAGAGCCCGGCACCGCCATGGTGGCACCTCCGCCGCCGCCTGCGGCGCCGGTGCCTCGGGCCCCGGCGATCGAAGATCTGCCGCCGCGCGCGCAGGCTGGCATGACGGGGATCGGCGGCGCCGCGCGCGACGTGCTCAGGGGACTTGGTGCGCAGACCGAAGATCTCTTTTCGCGAACGGCGCCGGTTTCGTCGCCGCAGGCCGCCGCCGCGCGGCCGCAGGCGCACACCGCCGCCGACGAAAGCACGGGCGGCGTGGCGGTGCCCGAGGGAACGCGGTTCCGGTTCACGCTCGACGCGGAAGCCTGCATCAGCGACAGCAACCCGCCGCTCGCCGGCATCGGCCTGCTCGGCAACATCGGTGACAGCCTCGACGACCTCTTGACCGGCGACCTCGGCGAACTGGTGGATGCGATCGAGAGCCGCGACACCTTCAACGACGTCGTGGTGCTCTGGCGCACGCTGGACGGCGGCGATCCGGCCGCGGTGACGATTGCCGGCCTGCCGCTGCTCGACGGACAGGGCGGCTACGGGGGCTTGCGCGGATTTTCGGTGGTCGGCGAACGCCGACCCGCGCCCGAACCCGCGCCCGTGGCCGTCGAGGAGACGGCGGAAGACCGGCGCGATGGCCCGGTCGCCGCGGACGATGACGACCTGTGGCCCGAGGACGAGGGCGCATTCGAGCCCGACACCTCGCACACGGCCCATGAACCGGTGCCCGACGTCATGACCGCCGGCCCCGAATCCGGCGGCCTCGACGCCGCCGACCAGCGCGCCTTCCGCGAAATCGCCCAGCGCCTGAACGAGCGCCCCGGGCATGCCGATCAGCGGCCTACGGCTCGCTCCGCCGAAGGCGAGGCCGCAGGCCCCGCGACCGAGGCCCGCGCGACGGGCGAGGACGCGGCGGAAAGCAAGACGCTGCCGCCGCAACAGGCCACGCGCATCTACGCCGACGACGACCCGAACGTCATTCGCGCAACGCCGCCTGGCGCGGCGGGCCAGCGCGCGCTGCAACGCGGCCGGGCGCAGGACGCCAACGACTTCATCGGGCTGATCGACCGTCTGCCGTTCGGCCTGATGTTCGTGCGCGACGAGAAGCCGCTCTACGCCAATCGCGCCATGCTCGACCTGTTCGGCTATGCCGATCTCGATGATCTCGAGATCGCCGGCGGGCTGCACACGCTGTTCGAGAACCTGGAAAACACGCGCGAACCGGGCAAACGGATGCTCGCCGGGGTGACGCGCGACGGGCTGCCGATCGAACTGGATGCACGCCTGCAGCTGGCGCCATGGATCGACGGGCCGGCGCTGCTGCTGAGTGCGCGCGAGCGCATCAGCGGCGACGACGAGCGCATCGGCGACCTGGAAGCGGAAGTCGTCGAGCTCAAGGACATTCTCGACACCGCGACGGACGGCATCCTGCTGCTCGACAACGATGGCGACATCCTGGCGCTCAACCACTCCGCCGAGGCGCTGTTCGGCCTGGAGGGGCGCGAGGTGCGCGGCAGCGCATTCGCCGAGCTGTTCCCGGAAGGCGATCGCGAGGTCGTTGCCGACTACCTCGAGGGCCTGCAGGGCAACGGTGTCGCCAGCGTCCTCAACGACGGGCGCGAGATCAGGGGCCTGGCCAAGGGCGGCGGCCGCATCCCGTTGTCACTGACGATCGGGCGCGTCGGCATCGGGCGGCGGCAGAAGTTCTGCGCCGTGCTGCGCGACATCACCCAGTGGAAGCGCAACGAGACCGAACTGGTCGCCGCACGGCGCGAGGCTGAAGCCACCGCGTCGCAGAAGTCCGACGTTCTGGCAAAGGTCAGCCACGAGGTGCGCACGCCGCTGAACGCCATCATAGGTTTTGCCGACGTCATGCTGGAGGAGCAGTTCGGGCCAATCGGCAACGAGCGCTATCGCGGCTACCTGCACGACATCAAGAGCAGCGGCGAACACATCATCAGCCTGGTCAACGACCTGCTCGACCTGTCCAAAGTCGAGGCCGGCATGATGGACATGGACTTCACGAAGGTTCACCTCAACGATGTGGTCGAGCAGTGCGTCGCCATCATGCAGGGGCAGGCCAACCGCGAGCGCGTCATCCTGCGCACGAGCCTTGCGCCCAGCCTGCCGGATATCGTCGCCGACCTGCGCAGCATCCGCCAGATCCTGCTGAACCTGATCTCCAACGCGGTGAAATTCACCCCGTCGGCGGGCCAGATCATCGTCTCGACGGTCTACACCGAAGGCGGCGAGGTCCTGCTGCGGGTGCGCGACACCGGCATGGGAATGTCGGACGAGGACATCTCGTCGGCGCTGGAACCCTACCGGCAGACACAGTCGACGCGGGCGCAGAAGACCGGGACGGGTATCGGCCTGCCGCTGACCAAGGCGCTGACGGAAGCCAATCGCGCGTCGTTCTCCATCGAAAGCAAGCTCGATTCGGGAACGCTCGTGCAGATCACCTTCCCGTCGACGCGCGTGCTGGCCGAATAACCTGTCAAAATCTTCCGTCTTGACGGCCCCTGACGGCAGCGAACAACTCTCACTCGCCTGCACGACACGCTCGCGGCGACAGTTTGACGCGCGTTATTCTTTGTATTTCTCAAACAATAATATGATTTATACTTTTATCTTCACTCTTTGGAACGTTTCCAAACTACGTGTCGCGTGATTTCTATATAGAAATATTGACGAAAGCGGCGACTTCGGCAACATTCCCCGCGGCACAAGCCAATGAACTCGATGAAACCTTTGGTGGTGGGACCTTGAACCCCATCGATTGGAGGATACCAATGACCATACGCATTTCGCGTCGCGGTGCTACCGCGGCGATGGCGATTGTTTCCGCCCTCGCCTTCTCCGCCCCGTTCGCCGCCTCCCGTTCCCCGGCCCTCGCCGGCGAGGAGGTCAACATCTACTCGGCGCGCGAGCCCGAACTCATCAAGCCCGTGCTCGATGCCTTCACTGCCGAAACCGGGATCACCGCGAACGTCGTCTTCCTGAACAAGGGGCTGGCCGAGCGCATCGCCGCGGAAGGGCGCAATTCGCCCGCCGACGTGATCCTGACCGTCGACATCGGACGGCTCGACGAGGTGCATTCCGCCGGCGTGACGCAGCCCGTCAGCGACCCGCAGATCGACGCCGACATCCCCGCACAGTATCGCGAGCCGGGCGGCAACTGGTTCGCGCTGACGACGCGGGCACGCGTTGTCTACGCCTCGCGCGAGCGTGTCGCACAGGACGCGATCACCTACGAGGAACTGGCAGATCCGAAGTGGAAGGGGCGCATCTGCACGCGCTCGGGCCAGCACGTCTATTCGATCGGCCTGTTCGCGTCGATGCTCGCGCACCACGGCGCCGAGGCAACCGAAACCTGGCTGGCTGGCGTGCGCGACAACCTGGTGCGCAAGCCAGACGGCAACGACCGCGGGCAGGCAAAGGGCATCTACTCGGGCGAGTGCGACATCGCGCTCGGCAACACTTATTACGTTGGCCAGATGATGACCAACGACAAGGAGCCCGAGCAGAAGGAATGGGCGGCCGCGATCAAGGTTCTGTTCCCCAACACGGCCGACCGCGGCACGCACGTCAACGTCTCCGGCATGGCGATGGCGGCGAATGCGCCGCATCGCGACAACGCGCTGACGCTGATGCGCTTCCTGGCGAGCGACGAGGCGCAGCGGATCTACGCCGAACAGGTCTACGAATACCCGGTGAAGCCCGGTGTGCCGCCGAGCGAACTCGTGGCCTCGTGGGGCACGCTGCACGCCGACACCCTGCCGCTCGCCGATATCGCGCGCAACCGCAAGGCCGCTTCGGAACTGGTCGACAAGGTGGGCTTCGATTCCGGCCCGGCGTCCTGACGCCTGACGCACCACGACACCATGCCGGCGCGGGCGGAGGCGCACGTGCCGACATTTATCCAGAAGGCATCCCGCAGGCATGACCGCATCGATCCGAATGCTGCTTGGCAGGCGCCCGGGACTGGCACTCGCGGCGGCCGCGGCGATCGCGCTCGCGGGGCTGCCAATCGCCGCGATCCTGGTCATCGCGGCGCGCGGCAGTGCGGACGGCACGCTGACCCATCTCGCCCAAACCGTGCTGCCCGGCGCGACGGCGACGACCGCTCTGCTGATGCTTGGCGTGGGCGCGGGAACCGCGGCAACGGGTGTGTCGGCGGCCTGGCTCGTCAGCGCCTACCGCTTCCCGGGCAGACGGCTGCTGGAGGTCGCTCTCGTGCTGCCGCTCGCCATGCCGCTCTACATCACGGCGTTCGCCTACATCGAGCTGCTCGACTTCACCGGCCCGCTGCAGCGGCTGATCCGCCATGTCGGCGGCTACACCAGCGTGCGGCAATACTGGTCGCCGGACATCAAGACATTGCCCGGCGCGGTCTTCATCATGTCGTCGGCGCTCTACCCTTACGTCTACCTGACCGCGCGCATCGTCTTCCAGATGCAGTCGGCCGCAGCGATGAATGTCGCGCGCACGCTGGGGCGCGGCGCCTTCGGCGCGTTCTGGCACGTGGCGTTGCCGCTGGCGCGACCGGCGATCGTGGCCGGCGTGACGCTTGCCATGATGGAGTGCCTCAACGACATCGGCGCGGTGGAACTGCTCGGCGTCAAGACACTGACATTCGCCGTCTTCGACACCTGGCTCAACCGTGGCAGCCTGTCGGGCGCGGCGCAGATCGCCACGGTGATGCTGGCGGTCGTGGTGGGGCTGGTCGTCGCCGAACGGCTGGCACGGCGCAGGCGCCGGTTCGACGTCTCGGCGCGCACGATCGAGCCTCCCCGCCCGATGCGGCTGCGCGGCTGGCACGCCGGCTCGGCGATTCTCGCCTGCGCGGCACCCGTCGTCGCCGGCTTCGCGCTGCCGGCCATGTTGCTTGTCGACTACGCCTCGCGACGGCTCGGCATGCTGGCGTCGCCGGCGCTGCAATCGGCCCTCGTCAACAGCCTGTCCATCGCGACGGCAACAGCCATCGCCGCCATCCTCGCCGCGCTGCTGATCGCCTACGCCGGGCGGCTGTCGGCCTCGCCGGCAACGGCGCTGCTGGGCCGCATCGCGGTGCTCGGCTACGCGGTTCCCGGCACGGTCCTTGGCATTGGCGTGCTGATCCCGCTCGCTGCCTTCGACAACTGGTTCGACGGGCAGATGCGCTCGATGTTCGGCATCGCCACCGGCCTGCTGCTGACGGGATCGGGTGCGGCGATCGTCTACGGCTGCACGGTGCGGTTCCTTGCCGTGTCGTTCGGCACCATCGAGGCGGGCCTGGGCAAGATCTCCGAGCACATGGACATGGCGGCGCGCACGCTCGGGCGGACCATGGGGCAGACGCTCGCCGACGTCCACATGCCGTTGATGCGCAAGTGCATCGCCACCGCCGGCCTGCTCGTCTTCGTCGACACGCTGAAGGAGCTGTCGGCGACGATCCTGCTGCGGCCCTTCAACTTCGAGACGCTGGCAACGCTCGTATACTCGACGACGGCGCGCGGCGCCTACGAGGATGCCGCCTTGCCGGCGCTGGCCATCGTGGCCGCCGGCATCGTGCCGGTGGTGCTGCTGATCGCCAGTGCCGATTCCGCCGACCTGGTGCGCGCGACGCCGGAAACCGTCGAGGGCGACGCGCTGCGGGCATGAATCTTACTCGGCGCATGATCTCGTCCGAAAAGTCTGCAATTTTTCGGGATCATGCGGTGCGCGCCCGATTCATTGACCCGCATGATCCGATCCGAAAAGTCTGCAACTTTTCGGGATCATGCGCGGTGCAATCAGCTCTTCAGCGCGGGAATATCCCGATACAGGTCGAGCGCTTCTGGGTTGGCGAGCGCTTCCCTGTTCTTGACCTCGCGCCCGTGCACCACGTCGCGCACGGCAAGCTCGGTGATCTTGCCCGACTTGGTGCGCGGGATGTCGGCGACGGCGACGACGCGGGCGGGCACGTGGCGCGGCGAGGCGCCATCGCGGATGCGCTTGCGGATCGCGGCAACCAGCGTGTCGTCCAGCGCAACTCCCTCGGCCAGACGCACGAAGAGCACGATGCGCACGTCGTCGTCCCAGTCCTGGCCGATGGCGAGCGCCTCGATGACCTCGGGCATCTGCTCGACCTGGGCGTAGATCTCGGCGGTGCCGATGCGCACGCCGCCGGGGTTGAGGGTGGCGTCGGACCGGCCGTGGATGACCATGCCGCCGTGCTGGGTCCACTCGGCAAAATCGCCGTGGCACCACACGCCCTCGAAGCGCTCGAAGTAGGCGGCGCGGTACTTGGCGCCATCGGGATCGTTCCAGAACATGATCGGCATGGAGGGGAACGCCTTCGTGCAGACCAGTTCGCCCTTGCCCGCCTTCAGCGGCCTGCCCTCGTCGTCCCAGACTTCAGCTGCCATGGCCAGCATCGGCCCCTGGATCTCGCCGACATAGACGGGGCTCAGCGGATTGCCACCGACGAAGCAGGCGACGATGTCGGTTCCGCCGGAAATCGAGGCAAGCTGCATGTCGGCCTTGATGCCGTCGTAGACGAAGGCGAAGCCCTCGGGCGAAAGCGGCGAGCCGGTCGAGGTCATCAGCCTGAGCGTGTCGAGCCGGTGGGTGTCGACCGGGCGCAGGCCCGCCTTGTGCACCGAATCGATGAACTTGGCGGAGGTGCCGAACAGCGTCATGGCTTCGGCGTCTGCATAGTCGAACAGGATGTTGCCGTCGGGGTGGAACGGCGAACCGTCGTAGAGCAGCAAGGTCGCACCAGCAGCCAGCCCGCTGACCAGCCAGTTCCACATCATCCAGCCGCAGGTGGTGAAATAGAAGACCCGGTCGCCGGCGCGTATGTCGCACTGCAGGCGGTGTTCCTTGACGTGCTGCAGCAGCGTGCCGCCGGCCGAATGGACGATGCACTTGGGAACGCCCGTCGTGCCGCTGGAGAACAGGATGTAGAGCGGGTGGTCGGGCGGCAGGCGCAGGAACTCCGGATCGGCGGCGGCATGCGGCGCAACGAAGGCGCCCAGCGCGACGCCACCGGGCAGAGCGGCGGCGACGGCATCGGCGATGTCGAGGTAGGGAACGACGACCACCGCCTTTAGCGTGGGAAGCTGCGGCACGATCTCGGCGAGCTTGCCAGCAATCTCTATCTTTTTGCCGGCGTACCAGTAGCCGTCACAGGCGAATAGCACCTTTGGCTCGATCTGGCCGAAGCGGTCGAGCACGCCGCGCACGCCGAAATCGGGCGAGCACGACGACCACACAGCACCGAGCGAGGATGCAGCCAGCATGCCGGCGATGGTCTCCGGCAGGTTGGGCATCATGGCGGCGACCCGGTCGCCCTTGGCGACGCCGGCGGCGCGCAGCGCCTGCTGCAGGCGCGACACCAGCGCCGACAGGTCTGCCCAGGACATGCGCCGGCGCACCTTGTCCTCGCCCCAGAAGACCAGCGCATCGCGGTTCGCATCACCGTGGCGTGCCGGCGCCAGCAGGTTCTCGGCGAAATTCAGGCTGGCATCGGGGAAGAATTTCGCGCCGGGCATCGAGTCGTTGGCGATGACGCGATCGCCCGGCTCGCCGACAATGCCGGCCATCTGCCACAGCCGGCCCCAGAAGGCCTCGCGGTTATCCACAGACCAGCGGTGGAAATCGGCATACGAGGAGAACGTCTGCCCGGTCTCGGTGGAAACCTCGCCGATGAAGCGGGCCAGCTGCGTTTTCGCGGCGACGGCGGGGTCTGGCGTCCACAGCGGCTGATCGGTCATCTCGAACCCCCGGTGATTTTCGGCTTGCACATGGACCACAGATGCCACAGCTTCCCGCGGCATGCCAGCCGCCGGCGATATCGACCGGCGCTCCGGTTTGCAACCGCTTGGGCGCACTCTATAGTCGGGCAACGCCACATCGAACGGTAGAACGGAATGAAGCGCTTCCTGGCGATTGCCGCAGCGATCGTGATCCTCACCGCGGCCATCCTGACCGTCTTGCCGTGGCTGGTGCCCGACAGCACCGTGCGCGCGATGGCGGTCACCCGGATAGAGACCATCACGGGAATGCGGGTGTCGGAAGCCGGCGACGCGCGCATCCGCTTCCTGCCGCAGCCGCAGATCACGGTGGACGGCGTTCGCCTGTCGTTGCCCGGCGGCATGCAGGCCATCGCGGCCGTCGACCGCATCCTGGGCCGCTTCAGCCTGTTCGGCTTCCTGCTGCGCGAGACACCCGTCGAGGGGCTGACGCTGGTGCGCCCGCGCGTGACGGTGCCGCAGAACCTTGAGGCGTCGGACCAGTGGGTGCCGCAACGCGGCGGCCTCATCCGCACGATCTTCGACGCAATCCGCGAGCGGCCCCAGCCCGACACGGTACCGGCACTGGCCGCAGACATGCCTGCCACGGGGCCGGTGCGCATCGTCGACGGGGCGGTCACCATCATCGGCGCCGACGGCAAGCCGGCGAACGCCTTTACGCAGATCGAGGTGGCGGTCAACTGGGCGCGCATCGGTTCGCCGCTGACCGGCAATTTCGCCTTCGTGTGGAACGGCAAGGTGGTGGAGCTCGACGGGCGCATCGAAAACCCCGGAAAGATGCTGACGGGCATCGCCTCGCCGATCGAGGCCAACATCGTCACGGCGCAGGGCAACGTCACGGTGCGCGGCGCAAGCTCGCTGGGCGAGCGGTTCCGCGTCGATGGCGCGCTGTCGGTCGAATCCGCGGCCTTCGACCAGGCGCTGGCCTGGCTCGGCTACGGCAGCGGCGATGCGCCGGGGCTCGACCGGCTGTCGATGTCCGGGCAGATGCGGCTGCTGGGCGACACGGCCAACCTGACGGGGCTCACCGTTTCGCTCGACGGCAACACGGGCAATGGCGGACTGACCGTGCGAGCGGCCGAAGGCCAGGTGTTCATCGACGGTACACTGGCGCTTGAGACGCTGAATTTCGACCGCTACCTGCGCGCGCCAGCAGTGCTCGACCAGGACAGCGGCAGCGGCGACGAGGTTGCCGCCGTGCCGCTGCCGGAGTTCGGTTCGCTGCGCGGCGTCGATGTCGACCTGCGGCTGTCGGCAGGCCAGGTGACGGGGGCCAACATCACCTTCGGGCAGACGGCCGCCAGCCTCGTGGTGCGCGCCGGCACGATCGACCTTGGCATCGGCGAAGCCGCCTACAAGGACGGCAAGGTCAGCGGCAACCTGAAGATCACGCCACAGCCGAATGGAAAGTCGCTGTCGATCCAGACGAAGCTCAATCTGCGTCAGGTCGCCGTCGCCAGCCTGTTCGAGGGCGGGCCGCTGTTCGGCATCGAGGGCGCCATCAACGGCTCGATCGCGCTCGAAGGCACTGGCTACACGGTGGAGCAGCTCGTGCGCAGCCTGCGCGGCGACGGGCGGATGGAAATCCAAAACGGCCTGCTGCGCGGCATCGACGTGGCGGCGATCGTCCAGTCGATGACCAGCAAGGACTTCAATGCCGTCGGAATCCGCCCCGGGCTGACGACACCGTTCCAGACACTGACCATCGATCTGGTCACCGAGGGCGGCATCACGCGGACGCGTACGCTGGAGCTGGTCGGCGACCGGTTCAAGGCGACCGCCAGCGGCAAGATCGACCTGCTGAACGAATATGTCGACGGCCTGGGCCAGGTGCAGTTCTGGCCAAACGGACGGCCGAAGCCGCTCGCCGACGGCAGCCTGCCCGCGGATGCCAAGGTCTTCGAGATCGGCTTCCGGGTCGACGGGCCGCTCGACGCGCCGGCGATCCTGCCGCTGCTGCCGCTGCTCAAGCAGGGTGCTGCAACGCTGCCGAGCGGCGGTTGAAGCCGGCAGAACGGTTATCAGGGCTTTTCACTCAAGAGCCGCGAGATCGCGGCAGGGGATCGTGGCTCAGCCCTGAACCGCCGCGGCCTCGGCCCGCTTGCGCTCGACTTCCTGGTGCTTGGTGATGAGCGAAGCCGTCACCACGCCGATGGTGACGAGCGCGATGAGAATGGTGCAGACCGCGTTGATCTCCGGGGTCACGCCGAGGCGCACCTGGCTGTAGATCTTCATCGGCAGCGTCGTCGCGCCGGGACCGGTCGTGAAGCTGGCGATGACGAGGTCGTCCAGCGACAGCGTGAAGGCCAGCATCCAGCCGGAGATCACGGCAGGCAGGATGATCGGCAGCGTGATGACGAAGAAGGTCTTGGCCGGGGGGCAGCCGAGGTCCATCGCCGCCTCCTCGACACTGGTGTCGAAGGTGACGAGGCGCGACTGGACGACAACGGCGACGAAACACATCGAGAAGGTGATGTGGGCGATGACCACGGTCCAGAAGCCGCGGTCGAAGTTGATGGCGACAAACAGCAGCAGCAGCGACAGGCCGGTGATCACCTCGGGCATGACGAGCGGCGCGTAGACCATGCCGGAAAACAGCGTGCGGCCGTGGAAACGCCCGAAGCGCACCAGGGTAATCGCGGCCAGGGTGCCGAGCACGGTGGCAATGCTGGCCGAGACGAAGGCGACGCGCGCCGTCACCCAGGCGGCATCCATCAGGCCCTGATTGCGGAACAGCTCGCCGTACCACTTGGTGGAGAAGCCGGCCCAGACCGTGACGAGGCGGCTCTCGTTGAAGGAGAAGATGACGAGGATCACGATCGGCAGGTAGAGGAACGCGAACCCCAGCACGATCGAGGAGATGTTGAACCAGCTCGGGCCCCTGTTCATCAGCCGGCCTCCCTTTCATGGGCGCGTTGCTGGGCGCGCTGGAACGCGACGATGGGAACGATCAGCACCAGAAGCAGGATGACGGCGACCGCCGAGGAGACGGGCCAGTCGCGGTTGGAGAAGAACTCAGCCCACAGGGTCTTGCCGATCATCAGCGTCTGCGAGCCGCCAAGAAGGTCGGGAATGACGAATTCGCCGACGGCGGGAATGAAGACGAGGAAGCAGCCGGCGACGACGCCGGGGATCGACAGCGGGAAGGTGATGACCCAGAACGCCTTGAGAGGATGGCAGCCGAGATCCTCGGCGGCCTCCAGCAGCGAGCCGTCCATCTTCTCCAGGGCCGAATAGAGCGGCAGCACCATGAATGGCAGGTAGGAGTAGACGATGCCGATGTAGACGGCGGTGTTGGTGTTGAGGATGCGCACCTGCTCGTCCGGCGACAACAGGCCAACGGTCTGCAGGATGACCGTCAGAAGTCCTTCCGGCTTAAGGATACCGATCCAGGCGTAGACGCGGATCAGGAACGAGGTCCAGAACGGCAGGATCACCAGCATCAGCAGCGTCGGGCGCCAGTGGGACGGCGCGCGCGCCATGCCATAGGCGATCGGGTAGCCGACCAGCAGCGCGATCAGCGTCGACACGAGGGCGATCCACAGGCTCGACAGGTAGGAGCGGATGTAGAGATCGTCCTCGGTGAGCCAGAGGTAGTTGTCGAAGGAAAACTGCCTGAACGCGTCGACCAGACCGGCCCAGCCCTCGGCGAGCGAGAAGGTCGGGATGTAAGGCGGCATCGAGATCGCGATCTGCGACAGCGAGATCTTCACCACGATCAGGAACGGCACGAGGAAGAAGACGAGCAACCACAGGTAGGGAACCAGTATCACCAGTCTCCGGCCTGCCCTGTCCTGATGCGCAGCCATCGTCGCCTCCCGCTCAGCTCAGCAGCACGACGGCGCCGTCGGGGGCGAACGACAGGTAGACCTGTTCGTCCCACGTGATCGGGCGCTCGACGAGGCGGGTGGCGTTGGCCTGCAGCGCCTTGACGGTGGTGCCGGCCGGAAGCCTGACGTGATAGGTCGAGACATCGCCGAGATAGCCGATGTCCCAGACCTCGCCGCGCATGACGTTCGGGGTGCGTGCGGCTGGCTTGCCGAGACCGATGCGGACCTTCTCCGGCCGGATGGCGATCCATGCCTTCTGGCCGACGTCCGCGGCGATATCCTGCTGGACGACGAGCTTGCCGGCATCCGGCGTGTCGACGGTGACCTTGCCGGACCGCACCGAGGCGACGGTTCCCTCGATCAGGTTGATGTCGCCGATGAAGTCGGCGACATACCGCGAGTTCGGGTACTCGTAGATCTCCGCCGGCGTCGCCACCTGGACGATCTCGCCGTGGTCCATGACGGCGATGCGGTCGGAGACGGTCATCGCCTCCTCCTGGTCATGGGTGACGATCAGGAAGGTGAGGCCGAGCTGCTGCTGCAGGTCGGTCAGTTCGAACTGGGTCTGCTCGCGCAGCTTCTTGTCGAGCGCGCCGAGCGGCTCGTCCAGCAGCAGCACCTTGGGCCGCTTGGCGATGGAGCGGGCAAGGGCGACGCGCTGGCGCTGGCCGCCGGAGAGCTGGTGCGGCTTGCGGGTCTTGAAGGGCTCCAGCTTGACCAGCTTCAGCATCTCGTCGACGCGGTCGGCGATCTCGCCCTTCGGCATCTTGTCCTGCTTGAGGCCGAAGGCGATGTTGTCGGCGACGTTCATGTGCGGGAACAGCGCGTAGGACTGGAACATCATGTTCACCGGGCGCCGATACGGCGGCACGGTGGACACGTCCTGACCGTCGAGCAGGATGCGGCCTTCGCTCGGGGTCTCGAAGCCGGCGAGCATGCGCAGCAGGGTGGTCTTGCCGCAACCCGACGGCCCGAGCAGGGAAAAGAACTCGCGCTCGTGGATGCCGAGCGTGAGATTCTTGACGGCGACGAAATCGCCGAAGCGCTTGGTGACGTTCTCGAACAGGATGAACGGCTTGGCGGCGGGATCGTTCCACGGCGCGAAGGTGCGCCGCACCGGTCCGACATTCTTGCCACCGCCGGGTGTCTTCGCCTTCGCCGAAGCCGCCTTCGCGGCGCTCGCCTTCCTGGCCATCCCCTCGCCCCCGAAATCCGCCCGCGCCGCGCACCGGCGCAGTACAAGTCAACCACATACGACAAGGCCCGGTCCGCGGACCGGGCCTTGCCTGGGTTTCGTCAGCTTCCCGACTTCACCTTTGTCCACAGACGCGTCACCACGCGCTGCGACTTGGGATCATAGGGTGTCGTCGTGTAGAGGTGGCTGGTGGCCTCCGGCGTGGGATAGATCGCCGGGTCGCCGATCACGTCCTCTTCGAGGAACTCCTGCGAGGCCTTGTTGCCGTTGGCGTAATAGACGTAGTTCGACGCCTTGGCGGCAACGTGCGCGTCCATGATGTAGTCGATGAAGGCGTGCGCCTCGTCGACGTTCTTGGCGTCGGCGGGAATGGCCATCTGGTCGAACCACATCAGGGCGCCTTCCTTCGGAATGGCGTATTCGACGCTGACACCGTTGTTGGCCTCGGCGGCGCGGTCACGCGCCTGCAGGACGTCGCCAGACCAGCCGATCGCCACGCAGATATCGCCGTTGGCGAGCGCGTTGATGTACTCGGACGAGTGGAACTTCTGGATGTAGGGACGCACCGCCATCAGCACGCCCTCGGCCTTGGCGATGACGTCGGGATCCTTGGAATCGGGGTCCTCACCGATGTAGTTGAGCGCCGCCGGGATCAGCTCGACCGGTGCATCGAGGACGTGCACGCCGCACTTGGCGAGCTTTTCCATGTTCTTGGGATCGAAGACCAGCGACCAGCTGTCGGTCGGCGCGCCATCGCCCAGGGCCTCCGCGACCTTATCGACGTTGTAGCCGATGCCGGTCGTGCCCCACATGTAGTTGATCGAGTACTCGTTGCCGGGATCGTACTTGGCAGTGCGCTCGGCGATGACGTCCCACATGTTGCCCAGGTTGGGCAGCTTCGACTTGTCGAGCTTCATGAAGACGCCGGCCTGGATCTGGCGGGCAAGGAAGGTGCCCGAGGGAACGACGACATCATAGCCGGTCGAGCCGGCAAGCAGCTTGGTCTCGAGAACCTCGTTGGAATCGAAGACGTCGTAGACGACCTTGATGCCGGTCGCGGCAGTAAATTCCGTGAGGATATCCTCGTCGATGTAGTCGGACCAGTTGTAGACATTGACGACGCGGTCCTGCGCGGAGGCGGAGAATGCCCCCACAGTGAGCGCCAGCGCCGACGTCGCGACGATCGCAGCGAAACGATTCATGCCATTCTCCTCTGTTGCCGGTGTGTTTCGCGGTCGGGCGTTGTTGATCCCGTCCCCCGGCATTCTTGTGTTTGCGGCCACCGGGCTTGCATGATTGCCCTTTCGGCCTTCCGGCCGGTTTCCCCCCAGCCATGCCCCGATCGGGCCCGGCAAATGTGAAAACCCAGCTCATGCGGCGAAGTTAAGCAGGCCAAGCCGCCATTTTGCAATCGCATTTATCGGACCAGGGCGGAATCGGTTTCCATACCCCTTTACAGGTAGGTTTCGTGCTCGAGGCGCGAAATGCGCTCGTCGAACACGGCCTGCTCGGCCTTCTTGAGTTCGGAGAACACGAGGCGGAAGTCGGCACCCAGCGCATCGGCGATGAAGTCGGAACACTCGAACGCTTCCACCGCCTCCTCCATGTAGTCGGTGAGTTCCGCCCCCGTGCCCCCGCCTTCGTAGGCGTTGCCGATGACAGCGGGCGGGGGCTCGGCGCCGGTCTCCAGGCCATGCAGCAGGCCCGCCAGCATGGCGGCGGCGACAAGGTGGGGGTGCGCGTCGGCGCCGGCGATGCGGTGTTCCAGTCGGCGCGCCTTGGCGCTGCCGGAGGGGATGCGTACGGCCACCGACCGGTTGTTCTCACCCCAGGCGACGCGCGTCGGGGCGTAGCTGCCGGGCGCGAGCCGGCGGTAGCCATTGAAGGAATTGACGAAGACCGCCAGCGCCTCGGGCATGGTTTCGAGAACGCCGGCGATCGCGTGGCGCAGCTTCGTCTCACCGTCCTGCGGGTCGGCGAAGATGTTGCGGCCCGCCTCGTCCTGCAGGCTGACATGCACGTGCATGCCGTTGCCGGGCCAGTCCTGGAAGGGTTTTGCCATGAACGAGGCACGGTGGCCGTTGCGGCGGGCAACGCCGGCGATCATGCGGCGCAGCAGCAGCGCCTCGTCGGCGGCGCGCATGGCATCGGCGCGATGCAACAGGTTGATCTCGAACTGGCCGGGGCCTGCCTCGGAGATGATGGTGTCGACCGGCAGGCCCTGGGCTGCGGCGGCCTCGTGGATGCCGGCGAAGAACTCTTCCAGGCCCGACAGCGTGTTGATCGAGTACATCTGCTGGCGCTCGGGTCCGGTCATGTGGCCGGTATGCGGCAGAGGGCTCGACATGGCGTCGGTCTCGAAGTCCGGCTTGAGCAGGTAGAATTCCAGCTCGAAGGCGCAAACGGGAGTAAGCCCCTTTGCCTTGAAGCGGTCCAGCACACGCGCCAGCACATGGCGCGGGTCGGCGAACCAGGGCGTTCCGTCCGGCTCGTACATGCCCATCAGGAGCTGGGCGCTGGGGCGCTCCGACCAGGTGATGCGCTTCAGCGTGCCGGACACCGCCAGGCAGGTGCCGTCGCGGTCGCCGGTCTCGATGTGCAGGTTCGTCTCGGGAACCTCCCTGCCCCACACGTCGAGGCCGAAGATCGACAGCGGCAGTTGCACGCCGTCGGCGAATGCCTTGCGCGCCAGGTCTGGCGGGCCCCACTTGCCGCGCATGATGCCGTTGGTATCGGGCACCAGCATGTGGATCGTCTCGATGTCGGGATTGGCGGCAAAGAAGGCCTCGGCCTCGGAGGCGTCGGCCCCCGCTGCGCCCGCCTGGTGGCTGATGTCGTTCATGATATGCGCCGGAAAAGGTTGAGAGCGGAACGGCGCGAGCATAGGCCGCGGGCGTCGGGCTGTCATCTGCCGGCATCATGAATGCGTGATTTTCGCCAAGCTGCGGCCCTTTTCCCGGCAAAATTGCGCTATTGTATTCCGGTTAGGGCGCATGGACGATGCGCCGGGTTCGCCGGAAGGGTCTGGTCCGCCGTGAAGAGGAACGGTACGTGGGTGTCCTTTTCATAAGCCATTCGAGCCGCAACAACGCCGAGGCGCAGGACGTCCACGCCTGGCTGAAGGCCAATGGCTATGCGGAGGTCTTCCTCGACCTGGACCCTCACGCCGGACTTGCGCCCGGCGAACGTTGGCAGAGCGAACTGAAAAAGGCCGGCGAGCAGTGCGCCGCGGTCGTCGTGCTCGTTTCGCCCGAGTGGCTGGCGTCGGACTGGTGCCGCACGGAATTCCTGCTGGCGGTGCAACTGGGCAAGCGCATCTTCCCGGTCCTCATCAAGCCGACGCCCTTCGAAGCGCTGCCGCGCGAACTGGTGTCGCATTTCCAGATGGCCGACATCTCCGACCCGGCAACGCGCGAGAGCGGCTACGAACGCCTGGGCATCGGCCTCAAGCGCGCCGGGCTCGATCCATCCTCCTTCGCGTGGCCGCCACCGGGAGAGGCGGCCCGCAATCCCTACCGCGGCCTGGAAGCGCTTGACGTGCAGGATGCCGCCGTGTTCTTCGGGCGCGACGTCGCCATCACCGGGGCACTCGACCTGCTGCGGCGCATGCGATCGGATTCGATCCCGCAACTGCTGGTGATCCTGGGGTCGTCGGGGGCGGGCAAATCGTCCTTCCTGCGCGCCGGCCTCATCGCGCGGCTGAGAAACGATGCGGAGAACTTCATCGCACTGCCGATCCTGCGGCCCGGCAACGCGGCGCTGAGCGGGCCCGGCGGGTTGAACAAGGTGCTCGGCAAGAACGTCAAGAGCGCCGACGACATCGTGGCGGCGTTCGCGCGCGAGCGCGACAAGGTGATGGACCGGCTCAGGCGCTACGCCGAGGCAACCGGACAGGCATTCGAGGGCCAGCCCCCCAGCATCATCCTGCCCATCGACCAGGCCGAGGAGCTGTATACCGCCGAGAACCGCGAGGCGGAGAAGACGATCGAGCTGATCGTGGAGGCGCTTGGGCGCGACGCCAACGCGTTCGCGGTCGCCACCATCCGCTCCGACAACTACGCCGAGCTGCAGACCGATGCGCGCATGGCGGAACTGACCTCGACGCTGTTCAGTCTCGGCCCGATGTCGCATGCCAATTTCAAGGCCGTGATCGAGGGCCCGGCGCGCTATGCCTCGCCACCGCTGCGGGTCGAACCGGCGCTGACGGAAAAGCTGCTCGGCGATCTCAACCAGGACGACGCGCTGCCCCTGCTCGGCTTCACGCTCGAGCGCCTTTCGTCGCTCGAGCCCGCGCAGGAGCGCATGACCCTTGCCGGCTACGAGAAGCGGCTCGGCGGGCTCACGGGGGCGATCCGCAAGGCGGTCGACCAGGCGTTCAGCGAAGCGCGCGAAGACCCGGCGCTTCCCGATACGCTTCCCGAGATGCTGGCGCTGGCGCAGGCCGCCTTCATCCCGTGGCTGGTGACGCTGGAGGCGGCCGACGCCGACCCGCGCCGGCGGGTTGCGCACCTCGGCGAAATTCCCGACGAGGCGCGTCCGCTGGTGCGCCACCTCGTCAACCACCGCCTGCTGGTCAGCGCGACACAGCAAGGCGACAGCGGACCCGGCGTGACCTACGAGGTCGCGCACGAGGCGATCCTGCGGCGCTGGCCGGAGGTCGCCGGCTGGATCTACGCGGAGCGCGATTTCCTGGTCGGCAAGTCGCGGCTCGACCAGTTGCTCGCCGACTGGACGGCGCTGGCGGACGCCGAACGCAACAAGGGGCTTGCCAGCGGGGTCCTGCTGGAGCGGGCGCGGCACTGGCTGATCGAACACCCCGACCGCTTCGGCGAACGCGAGCGCGATTTCATCCGCCGGTCGGACCTGGCAGCACGCGCGGAGGAAGCGCGCAAGCTGCGCCTGCAACGGTTCGTGACCTGGGGATCGGCGGCAGCCGCCGTCGTCTTCTTCATCATCGGGGCGGTCGCGGTGCAGCAATGGGAGGAAGCGACGGAAGCCAAGGAAACGGCGGAGGCGGCAAGCCAGCGCGCGGTGGAGGAAAGCAAGCGCGCGGTGGCGGCGAGCGAACAGGCTGTCAAGGCGCGCGACGAGGCGGAAACCGCGCTGAAGACCGCGACCGAGTCGGCCAGCAACATGGTCGCCAACCTCGCCCAGGAATTCCGCGGCACGGACGTTCCCCCATCGGTTTCGCGCGCCGTGCTGGAAGAGGTGCGCGGCCTGTTCAACACCCTTTCCAAGCATTTTCCCGACCACAGCACCGTGCGCCAGGCGCTCGAGAGGAACTACGAGAGCCTCGGCGACCTGCTGATGGAACAAGGGCAGACAGAGGCAGCGCAGGACATCTACCGCAAGGGCTACAATCTCGCCGTTGCGCGCATGGAAACGACCGGTGACGAAGAACGCCAGAAGAGCACGCTGGTGCGCATCGAGGTCTGGCAGGCGAAGATGCAGAAGGCACAGCGCGAACAGGAGGACCCGGACACGCCAGCGCCGGCGATGCCGGGAAGCGTCCAGCTCGTCGAGACCGAGCAGACGCGAATCCTGGTCGCCAAGAAAGGCGGCGACGTGCTGGTGGTACAGCGAGAAGCGATCATCGAGCGCGTGCGGGCCGCAGGCGCCGGCCCCGGCGAGACGGACGCGGTAAAAGCCTTCGTCACCAAGGGTGCGGAATAGCCGCCGCCGGAACGGCAAGCGGCCGCAGCGCGATCACGAAGGCAGACACGTCGACGCTCGGGCATTTGCGGAATGCAAAGGCTTCGGATAGCTTGTGCGCCATCGCCGACCGGCATCCCTGCAACATTCAGGGCAAGTCCCATCCTCCCCTTCCTGCGGAACGGGGCAGGCGTGCGGAGTGTCCGGCGACGTCCTGCGAATTCCGACCGGCAAGGTTCACGTGAGCAATGATCAATCCAGAGAACTGACAATCAGCATCGAATCCGATCGTGGCGTCGCCACGGTCGAGGAAGCCCGCGCGTGGACGCGGGCGCGCAATGTCTCCGAAGTCGAATGCATCGTGCCGGACCAGTCCGGCGTCGCCCGCGGCAAGCTGATGCCGGTGGCGAAGTTCTTCTCCTCGAACGGCATGAACATGCCGCAATCGATCTTCTACCAGACGATTTCCGGCGACTACCCGGAACTCGGCGAGATCTCGACAATCGACCCCGCAGACGGCGACTACGTCTTCAAGCCCGACTATTCGACGCTGACCATGGTGCCTTGGGAATCCGACCCCACCGCGCAGGTCATGCACGACGCCTTCCACCGCGACGGGCGGCCGGTCGACATCGCCCCGCGCCAGGTGCTGCGCCGCATCGTCAAGCTGTACGAGAACCGCGGCTGGAAGGCTGTCGTGGCGCCGGAGATCGAGTTCTACCTCGTCAAGCCGAATACCGATCCCGACTATCCGCTGGAGCCGCCGGTGGGGCGGTCGGGGCGCCCGGAAGTCGGGCGCAAGTCGTTCTCCATAAGCGCCGTCAACGAATTCGACCCGCTGTTCGACGACATCTACCGCTTCTCCGAGGCGCAGGGACTGGAGATCGACACCCTGATCCACGAGGAAGGCGCGGCGCAGATGGAGATCAACCTGCGCCACGGCGAACCGATCGCGCTGGCCGACCAGGTGTTCACCTTCAAGCGGACGATCCGCGAGGCGGCTCTGCTGCACAATGTCTACGCGACCTTCATGGCCAAGCCGATCGCCAGCGAACCGGGCTCGGCGATGCACATCCACCAGTCGATCGTCGATTCGGCGACGGGGCAGAACATCTTCTCCACGCCGCAGGGCGACCCCTCGCCGGAGTTCTTCGCCTTCATCGCCGGCCAGCAGAAATACCTGCCGCAGGTGATGTGCGTGCTGGCACCCTACGTGAATTCGTATCGCCGGCTGGCGCGCGGCTCGACGGCACCGATCAACACCCACTGGGGCTACGACAACCGTACGGTTGGCATCCGCATCCCGGCGTCGGGGCCGAACGCGCGGCGCGTCGAAAACCGCATCCCGTCCTCGGACGCCAACCCCTATCTCGCCATCGCCGCATCATTGGCGGCCGGTTACCTCGGCATCGAGGAAGGGTTGACGCCGGCCGAACCGATCGTCGGCAGCGCGCGCGAAATGCCGCACGACCTGCCGCGCGGCCTGCTGGAAGCGGTCGAGCTGTTCAGCGGCAGCGACGAGTTGCGCGAGATTTTCGGCGACAATTTCGTTACCGTGTACAGCGAGATCAAGCGTGAGGAAATCGAGACCTTCATGCGGGTCATCAGCCCGTGGGAACGCGAATACCTGCTCCTCAACGTCTAGCAATCGTGACCGCTCCGCGCGTGTACGCGTGCGCGGGCAGTCCCCTTTTTCGGAACCACTGACATGAACAAGGCAATCAACGTCTCCACCGAGGACCTGCGCCGGACCGACGCGGCCCACCACCTGCACCCCTTCACCGACTTCGCCGCGCTGGCAAAGGAGGGAAGCCGGGTTATCACCAAGGCAGACGGCTGCTGGCTGTGGGATTCCGACGGCAACCGCTACCTCGATGGCATGGCGGGCCTGTGGTGCATCCAGGTCGGCTACGGGCGGCGCGAGATCGCCGACGCGGTGCATCGGCAGATGCTGGAGCTGCCCTACTACAACACCTTCTTCAAGACGACGCATCCGCCGGCCGTGGCGCTCTCCGAGAAGCTTGCGGAACTGACGCCGGCGGGGCTCGACCATGCCTTCTTCGCCAATTCCGGCTCGGAAGCCAACGACACCATCATGCGCATGGTGCGCTACTACTGGGCGCGCGCCGGCAAGCCGGACAAGCAGGTGATCATCGGGCGCACCTACGGCTATCACGGCTCGACGATTGCCGCCTCCGCGATGGGCGGCATGACGGCGATGCACGGCCAGGCCGGAATGATACCGGGCGTGCACCACGTCACCCCGCCGCACTGGTTCGATTTCGGCCGCCCGATGGGCATGAGCCCCGACGAGTTCGGCGTGCATGCAGCGCGGGAACTGGAAAAGGCGATCGACGAGATCGGCGAGGACAAGATCGGCGCATTCATCGCCGAGCCGATCCAGGGTTCGGGCGGCGTGCTGGTGCCGCCGGCGACCTACTGGCCGGAGGTGAAGCGCATTCTTGCCGAGCGCGACATCCTGTTCATCGCCGACGAGGTGATCTGCGGCTTCGGGCGCACCGGCGAGTGGTTCGGCTCGCAGTACTACGACCTCAAGCCGGACTTCATGACCATCGCCAAGGGGCTGTCGTCGGGCTACCTGCCGATCTCGGCGGTGATGGTCGGCGAGCGGGTGCTGGAACACCTGGTCGGCGAAGGCGGGGAATTCTTCCACGGCTTCACCTATTCCGGCCACCCGGCATCCTGCGCAGCGGCACTTGCCAACATCGACATCCTCGAGCGCGAGAAGCTCGTCGACCGCGTCAAGACGGTCGCCGGGCCGGCGCTGCAGAAGGCATGGGCGGCGCTGGGCGATCATCCGCTGGTCGGCGAGGCGCGCATGGTCGGCCTGTTCGGCGCACTGGAACTGGTGCCTGACAAGTCGGACCTGTCGAAGCGCTTCGCACCGGTCGGCGAAGTGGGCACGCTGTGCCGCGAGTTCTCGTTCCGCAACGGCCTGGTCATGCGCGCCACGCGCGACGCCATGATCATCTCGCCGCCGCTGGTCATCAGCGAAGAGGAGATCGGCTACCTCGCCGAGAAGGCGCGCAAGTCGCTCGACCAGACCTACGAGGCGCTGAAGGCGCAGGGCAAGGTGGCGTAAGCCGCGCGGACCGATGAGCGAGGCGTCCGCCTACCCGCCGAATTCCTACTACACCGCGACGGTGCGCGCGCTGAAGCCGTTCGCGCCGCTGTCGGGGAGCGTGCGGGCAGATGTCGTCGTCATCGGCGGCGGCTACACGGGCCTGACGGCGGCGCTGCATCTTGCGCAACGCGGCTACGACGTCGTGCTGCTGGAGGCAGCCCGCGTCGGCTGGGGCGCGTCGGGGCGCAACGGCGGGCAGATCCATTCCGGCCAGCGGCGCGACCAGGCGACGCTGGAGGCAAGCCTCGGGCTCGATGCGGCGAAGGCCCTGTGGGGGCTGGCCGAGGACGCCAAGGCACTGGTGCACGACCTGATCGCCAACCACGCGATCGACTGCGACCTGACCGGCGGGCTGATCGACTGCGCGCACAAGGAGGCCTATGTCGCGGACTACCGCGCCGAGGTCGACCATCTGCGCGAGGTCTATGGATACGAAGGGGTCGAGTTCCTCGACCGGGCCGCCCTGCGCGAAAAGGTCGGCAGCCCGGACTATCATGGCGGGCTCATCGACCACGGCGCGGGACACCTGCACCCGCTGAACTTCGCGCTCGGCATCGCAAAGGCAGCCGACGCGGCAGGCGCGGCGATCCACGAGCGCAGCCGGGTGACGCAGATCACGCGCGGCAAGAACGTCAAGGTGCGCACGGCAGCCGGCGAGGTCACCGCGGCGATCGGCATCGTCGCCTGCAACGGCTATCTCGAACACCTGCTGCCGCAGGTGGCGGCGCGGGTCTTGCCGATCAACAACTTCATCGCCGCAACGCGGCCCCTGAGCGACGAGGAAGCACGCGGCGTCATCCGCGACCGCGAGGCGGTTTCAGACTCGCGTTTCGTCATCAACTACTACCGGCTTTCCGCCGACAACCGCTTGCTGTTCGGCGGCGGCGAGAACTATTCGCGCCATTTCCCAGCCGACATCGCCGCCTTCGTACGCCCGCACATGGAGAAGATCTACCCGCAGCTCGCCGGCATAGGGATCGACTACGCCTGGGGCGGCACGCTGGCGATCACGGCAAAGCGTATGCCCTACGTCACCCGGCTTGATCCGAACCTCTACGCGGCCTGCGGTTTCTCCGGGCAAGGGGTGACCATCGCACCGCTGGCCGGCCAGCTCGTGGCGGAAGCCATCAACGGCCAGATGAGCCGCTTCGATGTCTTCGCCAGGTTGAAGACGCCGGCCTTTCCCGGCGGCACGCTGCTGCGCCACCCGACCATGGTGCTGGCTATGATGTGGTTTGCGCTGCGCGACCGGATGCCGTTCTGAACCCCGCAGGCCCCTGACCCGGAAAAGAGAAAGGGCGCCGGCAATGCGGCGCCCTTCCAAAATTCAGAGACTTTCGCGGCGGTCAGTACTTGGCGGCGACCGGTGCGTTATCGGGGTGCAGCAGGTCGGTGAGCGAGAAGTCGACCGACAGGGTCGCCACGATGCGCGCATCGCAGGTGTCGGCAATCGCGCAGTTCGCGGAGGCGATGTCGTTGTCCCAGTAGCGCACGTCGAGCGTCACGTTCTCGAACGGCGTCCAGGAAACGCCAGCGTTCCACCAGATGTAGTCAGAGCCGCTGACGCCAACGAGGGAGGCGCCGACGTTGGCGCTGGCTGACCACTTGTCATAGAAGGCCCACTCGATGCCGGCATCCATGCCGAAATAGTCGTCGGCGACATCGGCCCACTCCGGCACATAGCCGATGTTACCGGTTACCGTGACCTTGTCCGTCAGCGCGTAGCTGGTCTTCAAGAGGATCTCGACCGCGTCGTATGGCGCAGCGGGCCGCTCGTAGTACGCGTAGTACAGGATGCCCAGATCGACGGAGAGCTTGCCGTATTCACGGCGCACGCCGCCGTAGTAGTCGACCTCGACATCGGCTTCGTCGAGGAAGTTGACGTTGGACGCCCAGATGCCGGCATAGAACATGCCGAAGGTCGCCTCGAGATAGCCCTGCACCGCCGGGTTTGAGTCGGTCTGGCTGATGCCGTCGAACATGTAGTCGCTGGTGATGCTCGCGCCTGCCGACAATTCCCAGGATTGCGCCTGCGCGCCCGCGGCCTCGTCGGCCGCATGCGCCGGCATGGCGAGTACGGATGCCAGTGAAACGGCCGCAGCCGCGGCCACGTACAAGGAAGGATTCTTCATGCCCCTTTAACCCCAAAGGCGGTGGGGCAATTGCCCGGACCGCGCACAGCCCGTGTCCGCCGTGGACGAACCGCGCATGGACGGGACCGCATGCGCAGCGGCAATACCGGACATCATGGGAACTTCAGTCGGTGAAAAGGCGCAAGCGGAAAGTGTGCCGGCAATGTATTGCGGCGTCGGGAGGAACCATCCGCGAAAACGAATTCTTTGATCTGTCACAGATTTGCAACAAGAGCACGGCCTTCCCGAGCATCAACTGGCGCCAAGCCGCCCCTTCAGCGCGCGCGCGGCGAGCGCGTAGCCACCATTGGCTCCATCGACGAAATGCACGTGCTCGGACTGTTCCAGGCTGAACACGAGGCAGGTCATGAGAGCCGTATCGGCCTGATGCGTGCCGTGGACGAGCCGGCCGGCGGCGTATTCCGCGTCGAGAAAGCCTTCAAACGCGGCCGCCTGTGCCGCGCTCGTGTCCAGCACCATGCGCAGGTGGCCATCGAACTTGCGGAAGTCGGTGTTGGCGCGCAATTCGGCCTCATAGGCTGGCGCGTCGAAGGCACCGACCCGCCAGCCGAAACGCCGGCATAGCAACTGAACCAGAGACTCCGCGAGAATGCGCGCATATCGGCTGACCGCACCTTTGCCGCCAGACGTCGCGCGTGCCTCGAACCAGGCGCTCGATGGCGGCCAGCGAAACCGCAAGGCGTCAGGGCTTGCCGGCGTGCTCACGGCGACCGCGTGGCCGAGGATCGCGGCGGCGCGGGCGAGCACGGCGTCGAGAACCGCGCGGCGGGCGGCGTCGCTGTCGCCCAGCGGCTTGATGATGGCGCTCAGCATCACGCCCGATCGCGGCGTCAGCGGCTCCCAGCGGCAGGACAGGCCCGAGAGGTCCGGCAGGTCTTCGTCAGGCACAGCCGGCGCGAAGCGGACGCCCTCGTCACCCTTCAGGATGGTATCGGCTAGCTCCAGTCCATTGCCGGCGAACATCGCCAGGTGGTTGCCCGGGCTGAGTTCGTACTTGCGCACCCGCAGTTCGCCGCCGCGCGCAATGAGTTCGTTCACTGGAATCTCCGCGACGCGCAGCGACAGGCCGAACAGCGCGGGCGCGTGGGCCGCAAGCCTTGCCAGCGCCTCTCCGCCGGGACCGGCCACCGACGGCGGCACCGCGACCACGCCGCCATCGCCGCCAAATGCAAAGGGCAGGTCGTGCCCGCCAGTTGCATTCAGCACCGCGGTGATCGCGGCGGCGCCGAGCATGTTGACCTCCTTGTAGCGGCCTGCGGCGATGGCCTTCGTCGAACCGACCACATCGGAGGCAAGCACCGTCCAGGCCTCGGGCAGCGCGACATAGCCTTCGAAGTCGACGACGTCGTCGAAATCGGTGAACCCCGGCAGGTCGGCATAGAACCGTTCCTCGTCCGGCATGTGGGTGCTATCGCGTTTCGCGTCCATTCAAGCCGAGATGGGGGAGCGTGCAGGCGCCTGCAAGCGCGACATCGAACCGACTATCGCCGGCTCGCGGCAATGTGATCGAGGACGGGGTCGAGCACGGTACCCTGCATGTTGAGCACCCAGCCGCCGTCGACGGGGACTACCGCGCCGGAGACGTAGGAGGCAAAGTCAGAACCGAGGAAGAGGCACAGGTTGGCGACGTTGGCGGGGGTGCCGATCCGCTTCAGGGGCACGCTGTGGCGGATCGCATCCAGCGCCTGCGGCGTCGGCGCCAACCGGCGCATGCCCTCGGTCCCGTCGATCGGCCCGGGAATGACCGAATTGACGCGCACGCCTTCAGGACCCCATTCGAGCGCCAGGGTTCGCGTCATCATGTCGACGCCGGCCTTGGCTGCGCAGACGTGCGCCTGCCCGGTCATGGCGACCATCGCCTGCGGCGCGGAGATATTGATGACCGACGCACCGGGCCTGCGCAGTACCGGCCAGGCGGCGGTCATGACGTGATGGGTGCCGAGCAGGTCGATCTCCAGGACGGCGCGGAAGCCGTTTGAGGAGATGTCGTTGGCGCGGGCGGGAAAGTTTCCGGCAGCACCCGACACCAGCACGTCGATGTCGCCGAAGGTGCCGTGCGCCGTCGAGATCGCCACCTTCAACGCCTCTGCGTCGCGGACATCGGCGCTCATGCCGGCGGCCTTGGCCCCTGACGCCTGCAACTGCTCGACGGCGGCGGCGACCTTTTCGGGGGACCGCGAGATCACGAAGACATTCGCCCCGGCAGCCGCGAAGGCCTGCGCCACGCCGAGGTTGATGCCGCTGGTGCCACCGGCGACGAACACGCTTCTTCCGGAATAGTCGAACATCGCGCCTGTGCTCCAGTTCTGTTGCCTGCCGGATGCCGGCGGCCTGCATCCAGTGTTTATCGGCGCACGACTTCCATGCAAGAGTTTGCGCATGATCGTCGCTTTTCCCATGGCCATGCGCATATTGCTGCGCGTGCTGATTGTCGTCGCGGCGCTTGCCGCGCCGGCAAGTGCCCACGCCGCGCGCGCGCAAGCCGTGACCGTGCTGGCGGCGGCGAGCATGAGCGATGCGCTGAGCGGGATCGGCGACGCCTTCACCCGCGAGACGGGAACCGCCGTGCGGTTTTCCTTCGCGGCCTCCTCGGCGCTCGCCCGGCAGATCGCCGCCGGCGCGCCCGGCGACATCTTCGTGTCGGCCAACGCCGAATGGATGGACGACCTGGAGACGCGCGGTCTTCTGGCCGCCGGGACGCGCGGCATCCTTGCCGGCAACCGGCTGGTGCTGGTCGTTGCCGATGGGGATCGGGCATCGCATTCGGAAGTTTCGACGCCGCCGGATTTCGACCGGCTGCTGGGTGAACGCGGCCGACTCGCCGTCGGCGATCCCGACCATGTGCCGGCGGGCATCTACGCCAGGCAGGCGCTGATGGCGTGGGGGCTGTGGGACGCCGTGCAAGGGCGGCTTGCGCGCGCCGACAACGTGCGCGCGGCGCTGGCGCTGGTCGAGCGCGGCGAGGCGCCGGCGGGAATCGTCTACGCAACAGACGCCGAGGCCGCGGGCAAGGTGTCGATTGCCGGCGTCATACCCGATGCGTTGCACGAGCCGATTGTCTACCCCTTTGCGATCGTCGCGGGACACGACAGCGAGGATGCCCGCGCCTTTGTGCGCTACCTCACCGGACCAGTGGCAAAAAGCATACTCGCCGCGCACGGCTTCGCTGTAGAGTGACCCGCGATGACCGCGTTGCTCGCCCCCGCCGAATTCGAAGCGCTGCTGCTCAGCCTGAAGGTGTCGCTCGTCGCCGTCGGCTGCGCCCTGCCGGTGGCGGTGGCGCTGGCGCTGCTGCTGAGCCGGTCCTTTCCCGGCCGTGCCATTCTCGACGCGCTGGTGCACCTGCCCATCGTGCTGCCACCGGTGGTGATGGGCTATCTGCTGCTGTTGACCTTCGGTCTCAAGGCGCCGCTCGGCGCGTGGCTCGATGCCACCTTCGGCATTCGCTTCATGTTCAGCTGGACGGGTGCGGCGCTTGCCGCAGGCCTCATCACCCTGCCATTCCAGGTGCGCGCCATCCGCCTTGCGCTCGAGGCCATCGATCCCGGCCTGATGCAGGCCGCCGAGACCCTGGGCGCGGGCCCGCTCGACCGTTTCGCGTCGATCACACTGCCGCTGGCAGCCCCCGGGATCCTCGCCGGCGCGATCACCGCCTTCGCGGCGAGCCTCGGCGAATTCGGCGCCATCATCACCTTCGTGTCGAACATTCCCGGCGAGACGCGCACGCTGCCGCTCGCCATCTACACGGCGATCCAGACGCCGGGCGGCGAGGCTGCGGCGGCACGCCTCGTCGTGCTGGCAATGGCGCTCGCCTTTGCCGGGCTGATCCTGTCGGAGTTCGCCGCGGCACGGCTGAAGAGGCTCGCGGGACGGTGAGTATCGAGGTCTCGTTCCGGCACGCGTTCGCGGATTTTGCGCTCGATGTCGCCTTCCGCGCGCCCGAGGACGGCGTCACCGCGCTGTTCGGGCCTTCAGGGTGCGGCAAGACGACGATCATCAATGTCATCGCCGGGCTGGTGCGCCCGGCAAGCGGACAAGTGCGGATCGGCGGGCAGACGCTGCTCGACACGGCAGGCGGGATCGACGTGGCCGCCCGGCGCCGGCGCATCGGCTACGTGTTCCAGGACGCACGGCTGTTCCCGCACATGAGCGTCGCGCGCAACCTCGCCTTCGGGGCGCGGCGCGCCGCTTCCCCCCTGCCTGGCCCGGAAGCCGAACGGATCGTTTCCCTGCTCGGGCTGGAAAACCTGCAAGCGCGGCTGCCGCTCAACCTGTCCGGCGGCGAGCGCCAGCGCGTGGCGCTCGGCCGCGCGTTGCTCGCCAACCCCTCGCTGCTGCTTCTGGACGAGCCGCTGGCGGCGCTCGACAGCAGCCGCAAGGACAATATCCTGCCCTATCTGGAGCGCCTCCGCGACGAGGCGCGCATCCCCATCCTCTATGTCAGCCATTCGATCGACGAGGTGACGCGGCTTGCCAACGCGATGGTGGTCGTCAACGACGGCACGGTGGCCGCCAGCGGGGCGGTCGACGAGATCATGTCGCGGCTCGACCTGTTCCCGCTGACCGGCCGCTTCGAGGCCGGCGCGGTGCTGGAAGGACTGGTTTCGCGCCACCTGCCCGACGTGTCGATGACCGAGATCGCGGTCGGCGCAAGCCGGCTGCTGGTGCCGCGGACACAGGCGCCGGAAGGCAGCCGGGTACGGCTGCGCGTGCGTGCGCGCGACGTGATGCTGGCGACGGCGCCGCCAACCTCGATCAGCGCCAACAACGTCATCGAGGGCACGGTGCAGGCGGTGCGCGAGGACGCTGGACCCTATGTCGACGTTCGCATCGACTGCGCGGGCGTCGCACTGCTGGCGCGCATCACCAAGCTGTCGCGCTTCCGCCTGTCGATCGGCGAGGGACGCAAGGTCTGGGCGCTGGTCAAGTCGGTCAGCGTCGAGCGAACGCCCGCGCGCGCCGAGTCCGAACGGCGCTAAAGGATCGACCGCTTCATTGCGGAGGATTGCCCGCTGGCCGGCATCTACATGAGCGACAGCACGTAGCCCGTCGCCATGAGTAGCAGCAGTAGCGTTTCGCCGACGACGATTGCCGCCTGGCGCGGCCCGACGGCGAACATCGCCTGCAGCGAGGTCTTTACCCCAAGCGCGGAAATCGCCGTCACCAGCAGCCAGCGCGAGACGTCCGACACGACGGCGCGGACCGCGTCGGAGACCAGCCCGAGGCTGTTGAGCGCCATCAGCACGACGAAGCCGACGAGGAACCAGGGCAGGCCCGCCGCCTGGCCGCCGCTGCGGCGCGACAGGGCGACGATGGCGAACATCACAACGGGCAGCAGCGCGACGCGCTGCAGCTTGGTCAGCGTCGCCATGTCGCCGGCGGTATCCGACACCGAGTAGCCAGCGCCGACGACCTGGGCGACGTCGTGGATCGTCGCGCCGATGAGGAACCCGGTCTGGTTCTCGTCGAGGCCGAGGGCGGCGAACAGCACGGGATAGAGCACCATGGCGAGCGTCGACAGCGTCGTCACCGCGACGACCGTGAACAGGGTGTTGCTCTCCAGCTTCTCGGACTTCGGCAGCACCGAGGAAATGGCCAGTGCGGCGGAGGCGCCGCAGATCGCCACAGCACCGCCCGTGAGCAGGCCGAAATCGGCGGAACGCCCGGCCAGCCGGCTGATGAGCATGCCGCCAAGGATGGTCAGGGCGACAAAGGCAACGATACCGGCAAGCGGCAGCCATCCGTGCGCCATCATGTCGGTGAGCGACAGGCGCACGCCGAGAAGCGCGACGCCGAGGCGCAGGATCGGCTTGGCGGCGAAATCGATCCCCTTCGCGGTCTTCGGTTCGGTGCTGAGGAAGTTGAAGGCCATGCCGATCAGCAGCGCGAACAGCATCTGCGGGCCGCCGTAGTGTTCCGACAGGAAGACGGCAGCCGCAGCGATGGTCACCGCGAGTACGATGCCGCCGAAGCGGTCCCGCACGGCCTGCTGAACATTTCCGGTCATCATCGCCCTGCCGCCCCGGATTCACGCGAGGGACCACCATCGCACGAATGGCATGCCGCGCACCATCTTGCGTCTCGACGCGGCGCGCAGGGCTGCTATCGTGCGCACGCACAGCGAGGGGATGAACCGATGAGCGACGATTTCTTCCAGCCGGTGTCGGGGTTCGAACTGCCGCGCTTTGCCGGCGTGCCGACCTTCATGCGCCTGCCGCATGTCGGTCTCGACGACCCGCGCATCGGCGAGGTGCAAGTCGGGCTGATCGGCGCGCCGTGGGACGGCGGCACGACGAACCGGCCGGGGCCGCGCCATGCGCCGCGCCAGCTGCGCGACCTGTCGACCATGATCCGGGCGCAGCACGGCGTTACCGGCGTGCGGCCGTTCGAGCTCGTCAACTGCGCCGACCTCGGCGACGTCGGGCCGAACCCGGCCGACCTCAATGACAGCCTGAAGCGCTTCACGCGCTTCTACACCCGCGTGCGGCAGGAAGGCATATTGCCGCTGACGGCGGGCGGCGACCACCTGTGCACCTTGCCGATCCTGCGCGGGCTGGCCGCGGACCGACCGCTCGGCATGATCCACTTCGACAGCCACACGGACCTGTTCCACAGCTATTTCAACGGCTGCATGTACACTCACGGCACGCCGTTCCGCCGGTCAGTGGAGGAAGGGCTGCTCGATCCAAAGCGCGTCGTGATGATCGGCATTCGCGGCACCGCCTACGACAGCGAGGATCGTGACTTCGCCGCCTCCGTCGGGATCCGGGTCATCACGATCGAGGAATTCTTCGAGCGCGGGGTGGACGACGTCATGGCGGAGGCGCGCGCCATCGCCGGGAGCGGCGAGACCTATGTGTCCTACGACATCGATTTCATCGACCCGGCCTTCGCACCGGGGACGGGGACGCCGGAAGTCGGCGGGCCGAATTCCTTCCAGGCGCTGCAGGTCGTGCGCGGGCTTGACGGCGTCAACATCGTCGGCGCCGACGTGGTGGAGGTGTCGCCACCCTTCGACCCGTCCGGTGGCACCGCGTGGCTCGGCGTCTCGATCATGTTCGAGCTGCTGTGCGTGATGGCGGCGAACCTGGCGAAGTAGTCGCCGGCATCACCGGGCACGCCTTGCAGCGCCGCATGCGGCACGATGGCCTGTTCCGCACAGGCGTGGCTTGCGCTATTTCCGCCGGGCAAGGAGGTCGCAAATGAGCACACGATCGATCGGCGACAGACTCGCCGTTCTCGGTGCAGGGATTCTCGGTTTCGCGGGCGTGGGTGCTGCTGCGATGAGCGCGCATGCGGGCGAGGACCCGCGGATGGCGAGCGCGGTGGCGCTGGTCTGTTTGACACATGCGCCGGCGTTGCTGGCGCTCGGGCTTTTTGCGCGCGGCGGTCTCGTCCTGCGCATCGCGGCGCTGCTGTTGTTTACTGGCGCGGCGTTGTTTTCCGCCGATCTGTCCTTGCGCATGTTCGGCCATGGCCGGCTCTTTGCCATGGCTGCGCCTGCCGGCGGCATGACCATGATGGCCGGCTGGCTGGCGGTCGCGCTCGGGACCTTGCGCACGCATGACTAGGGTTGGCGGCTTGCGGCAGCCGGTTCAGGCGAGGCCGACCTTGCGCTTCACGCGTTCGAGCGCCAGCGCGTAGAGGATCTCGGCCGGGGCATCACCTTCCGGCGTGATCGCGGCCTGCTTCACATCGGCCCAGATCGCGTCGTCGCGCACCGCATCGAGGAAATCGTGCCCCTGCCAGGTCAGCGAGTGCGGCGTCCAGGCGATGCCGTCCATGCGGTGGTTCTCGATAGCGTGGATGTAGCCGGCCTCCTTCAGGAGGCGGACGTGATAGGACAGGTGCAGATCGTCGTAGGCCCGCACCGGCAGGCGGATCGACGCCGGCTCGTCGTCCCGGCTTTTCTCGATCGCCATCAGGATCGTGCGTACAAGGTCCATGTCGCGCCGCATCGCGCCCCTCCGTCCGTTCTCGGGCTGCCGACACATCGGGCAGCCTGTCCCCCGGTACAGTCTGGCACGGGAACCATTTCAAAGCCGTTGACGTGGGCGGACGTCGTCCTGCCGCAGGTTTGGCCTGCCTTGCCGTCGACGCGGTCGCTAGATGCCCCGAATGCTGTCCAGGATTCCGCCGGTCCGGCGCTCGACATGAGCCACGACGGGACCGGCCTTCGGCGCCGGCACACGGGTCGCCAGCGCGCCGGCGCGCGCGATCAGCTCATCGATGCCGACGACAGGAAGCCCGGCGCTCTGCAGCATCGGCGCAAGATCGGAGCGGGCGGGATTCACCGCAATGCCCTCGTCGGTGACAACGAGGTCGACATCGGCGCCCGGCGTCGTGATGGTGCGCACGCCATTGACGAGCTTCGGGTAGCCGCCGCCCGTCAGCCGCGTCACCGCGACCCTGAGCCTGGCGCCTGCCGCCGTGTCGGGGTGGCCGCCAGGGCCGCCGATGATGCGCCCGTCGCCACCGGTGGTGACGTTGATGTTGAAGTCGCGGTCGAGCTCCGAAACGCCGAGGATCATCACGTCAAGCTTGTCGACGATGGCGTCGGGGCGGACCGGGCTTGCGTACTTCGCAGCCGACATGCCGTGATGCCAGGGATCGGTCCGGTAGGACTCGACGGCGGCCTGGTCGAAGCACTGGACGTCATAGATTTCGCGGAACAGGCCCTGGCGGACCAGGTCCACGTGCGCCTGGCAGATGCCGCCCGAGATGAAGCCGCCAGTGATCCGCCTGTCACGCATCAGCGTGCCGATCTCGGAGACCGTCGCCAGCGAGATACCGCCAGCGCCGGTCTGGAACGAGAAGCCGTCGTGCAGATGGCCGCATGCGGCGATGGAACCCGCGGCACGCTGCGCGATCATCAGGCTGTGCGGGTCTTCCGCAACACGCGTCGCCCCCGACAGGATGCCCGCAGGATCGCCGATGCTCGGCACGCGCACGATGTGATCGACCGAGGTCGCATCGATGTCCGTGCGCGGCAGCTCTTCGGCGAAGTCCTCGACGACCGCCACGACCTTGCGCGCGTGCGCGGCATCGACCATCGGGTAGCCCAGTGGACCGCAGGCCGCCCGGCCGGCAGCCCCCGTCAGCGCACCGCCGGGCGTTGCGACCGGCGCACCGATGAAGGCGGTGTCGATCTTCAGTTCGCCGGTCTCGATGGCGCGCGCGCGCCCGCCATGCGACTGGAACAGCGCCGGCTGCGTCAGGTGCCCGGCGCGAATCGCATCCGCGACCGGCCCCTTGGCGTAGTCCGTCCAGATGCGCGTGACGACACCGGCCTCGATCAGCGGCACGAGCGGTGCGTGCACCGGGAACAGCGAACTGATCGAGACGCCGAGATCGCGCAGGCCCCGCCGCGCGGCGACCTGCATCACCATCGCCGCGACGCCGTCTCCATTGCGCAGGTGGTGGTGGAACGACAGCACGTGGCCGTCGCGGATCTCGCAGGCGTCGAAAGCCGCCTCCAGGGATTGCAGCAGCTTGCCATCCCGTCGCGCCGGAACACGGTCGCTTCTGAACGATTGAGCGCTCTGGTTCATGTGGAAATGCCCTGCGGATGCGTTTGCCAGCTGTCGGCGTGAGTGGAATCCCCTACCACACACAGCCGCCGCCATTTCTCGCGTTTGGAGGCACCGGCCCGCAACTACCGATTTCCTTGAGGAGCGATAGCATGTACCTATACCCATGGAGGAACGGCCCATGGAGACGCGCCAACTTCGCCAGTTCATCGCCATAGCCGAGGAGGGATCTCTGTCGGCGGCGGCGGTGCGCATCGGCGTCGCGCAGCCGTCGCTGTCGCAACTGCTCAAGACGCTCGAGCAGGGCCTTGGCGTCGACCTCGTCGTGCGCTCGCCCAAGGGCATCACGCTGACGGATGCGGGCCAGTTGCTGCTCGGACACGCGCGCGAGATCGTCGCGGCGACCGACCGCGCCGTCGAGGAGGTGCGCATGTCCGGCACCGAGATCGCAGGCACGGTGTCGTTCGGCCTGCCAAGCTCGGTATCGATGGTCCTTTCGGTGCCGCTTGCCGAGACGGTGCGCCTGACCCTGCCCAGGGTATCGCTGCGTGCCGTGGAGGCGATGAGCGGCTTCATCCGCGAATGGCTGATGAACGAGTCGATCGACATCGGCATCCTCTACGAGATCGACACGCTGAAGAACGTCAAGGCGCGGCTCCTGCTGACCGAGGAACTGCATTTCTTCGCCGCACCGGACGCCTGGCCGCTGGACCAGCCGCCAGGGCGCCCCGTCACGCTGGCCGAGGCCGCGAGGCAGGAGCTCGTCCTGCCCTCGACCAACCACGGCCTGCGCATGCTGATCGACCGTTCCGCCAAGGCGAGCGGCGTCAACCTCAACGTCGTGCTCGAGATGGACGCGCTCACCCAGATCAAGTCGCTCGTCGCGCGCGGCAGCGGCAGCTGCATCCTGGCGCCGGCCGCTGCGCACGATTTCCTCGCCAGCGGCCAGATGGTCAGCACGCCGATCGTCGATCCGGTCATCCGCCGCCCCGTGTACCTGGTGCGCAACGCTGCAAAGACGGTCTCGCGGGCGAGCATGGAGGTCGAGCGGCTGACGCTGGAGGTGATCGACGACCTCGTGCGCCGCAACATCTGGAAGGGGCGGATCACCCAGGATACCGTCACGATATAGGGTAGACCTATAACACCGATCGCAATCGCATATTTTTTGCGGGCTTGCCGATGCCGTATTCCCTCTCGCTGGCACCTCGAACTCTCGATCCCTGTTCGCCAACACCATGTGGGAGGAAACCATGAAGAAGCTGCTTTCAGCTGCAACACTCGCCGCGGCGACCCTGTTGGGCGCATCGGCAATGGCCGCCGACAAGCCGTCGGAAGTCCAGATCGGCATCACCGCGTTCCTGTCGGGACCCGCATCGGTCTTCGGCGAACCCGCGAAGGCCGCCGCGGAAATGATCATCGAGGACATGAACGCCAACGGCGGCATCGGCGGCGTGCCGGTGAAGGCCCATTTCGTTGACGAGGGCGCCGGTGGCGAAGCATTGCTGGCCGAATACCGCCGGCTCGTGCAGGACGTGAAGGTCGACGCCATGTTCGCGTCGATCTCGTCGGGCAACTGCAACAAGATTGCACCGCTGGCAGAAGACCTGAAGATCCTCAACCTGATGTGGGACTGCGGCACGCAGCGCATCTTCGAGGAGAACAAGTACCGCTACGTCTTCCGCACCCAGGCCAACGCCACGCCGGAGATGCTGTCGACGGTGCTCTACCTGCTGAAGACCAAGCCGGACTTCAAGACCATCGCCGTCGTCAACCAGGACTATGCCTGGGGCCGCGACAGCTGGGCGATCTTTTCCACCGCTCTGAAGGCGATGAAGCCGGACGTGGAAGTCGTCGCCGAGTTCTTCCCCAAGTTCGGCACGCCGGACTTCTCGACGGAAATCTCGCGCCTGCAGGCGCTGCGTCCCGACGTGATCCTGTCGACCTCGTGGGGCGGCGACCTCGACACCTTCGTGCGCCAGGCCTCGCAGCGCGGCCTGACCGACACCTCGACGCTGGTACTGCCGCTGGCCGAAAGCTCGCTTGAGCGCCTCGGCGATGCGCTTCCCGCCGGCCACATCGTCGGCGCGCGCGGCGACCACTACTTCCTGCACCCGGAGAAGAAGGACGACGCGGCGTTCAAGGCCTTCGTCGCCGCCTTCAAGGACAAGACCGGTGCCTATCCGATCTATCCGGTGTTCCACATCAGCCAGGCGTTGAGCGCGATCAAGGGCGCCTACGAGAAGGCAATCGCCGCCAATGGCAGTCAGTGGCCCGACCATGAACAGGTTGTCGATGCCATGGAAGGCCTCACCTTCAAGGGTCTCGGCCGCGAGGTGACGATCCGCGCCGATCACCAGGGCGTCGAGGACCAGTTGCTCGGCACCACCATCCGCGCCGACGGCTACAACTTCGCGGTGCTCGACAACATGATGATGTTCGACGGCGACGCGATCACCACGCCGGTCGGCCAGGAATCGATCGCATGGCTCTCCACGCTGAACGCGGACTTCATGAATTCCGTCAAGGCGGAAGAGTTCAAGCACTGAACTGAAACCACCGGGCGGCGGCCGCGTGGCCGCCGCCTGTCCGTCATGCTGCACACAGGCGCCGGGATCATGCAGGGAGAGCGGCGATGAATACCCAGCTCTTTGCGTTGGCGATATTCGACGGGGTCGCCTATGCCGCCCTCGTCTTTCTCGTCGCGGTCGGCCTGACGCTGATCTTCGGCGTGCTGCAGATCCTCAACGTCGCGCACGGCTCGTTCTATGCCATCGGCGCCTATGCGACCGCATCGCTCGGCGGCATGGTCTTCGCGGCCGGCTTTTCCCCTTACCTCGCCTTTCCGCTGATGCTGATCGTCGCCGTCCTGGTCGGCATCGCGCTGGGAGGCCTGATCGAGCAGTTCCTGCTCAAGCGCATCTACGTCAAGGAAGGTGCGCTGCAATTGCTGGTGACCTTCGCCGTGTTCATGATCCTGGAGGACGTGCAGCGGCTGGTCTGGGGCGTTCAGCCCTACTTTGAATCCTCCGCCCTGCAGGCACTGGGCAACATCAAGGTGCTCGGCATCACTTACACGGTGTACCAGCTCATCGTGCTGCCGTGCATCGCGCTCGCGGTGCTGATCTGCTTGCGGCTGTTCCTGCGCAGGACGCTGTCGGGCAAGCTGATCCTGGCCGTCACCGAGGACCGCGAGGCAGCAACCTCGATCGGCATCGACGCCGACCGGGTCTACCTGCTGACATTCATCGTCGGCGCCGCGCTTGCCGCCTTCGGCGGGGCGCTCGCCTCGGCGACGACGTCGGTCGTTCCGGGCATGGGCGCCGACATGATCGTGCTGTCGTTTGCCGTCGTTGCCACCGCCGGCCTCGGGCAGATCGAGGGGGCCGCCCTGACGGCGTTGCTGATCGGGCTTGGACGCAGCTTCGCGGTCTACCTGATGCCGGAGCTGCAGGTGCTCGTCCCCTATCTCATCATGCTGCTCGTGCTGCTGGTGCGCCCGCAAGGGCTGTTCGGCATCGCGCAGGCGCGCAAGATCTGAGCGCGGAGGCGAGCGATCATGGCCTTGCGGAAAATCATCCCCGTCCTGCTGGTCGCGCTGGTCGCGGCACTGCCGCTGCTTGCGCCCTTCACCCAGGTCATGCTGACGCTGGCGCTGGCCAAGGGGCTCGCGGTGCTCGGCATCATCGTGCTGCTGCACGCCGGGCAGGTGTCCTTCGGGCATGCGCTGTTCTTCGCGGTCGCGGCCTACACAGCGGCCTTCGTCGGCAAGTCCTTCGCCGGCGGCGAACTCGTCGCCATGATGGTCGCCGGCACGCTGGTTGCCGCGGTCACCGGGCTGTTCGTCGGCCTGTTCGTGGTGCGCTACCGGCACATCTTCTTCGGCATGCTGAACCTGGCGTTCTCGATGATCTTCTTCTCGTTCCTGGAGAAGTTCTACCACATCACCGGCGGCTCGGACGGCCTGCAGGTGCTGAGGCCGAGCGTGCTGGGGATCGAGATGGAGCGCACCGGCTTCGAGATGCTGCTGTTCTACGGCTCGCTGGTCATCTGCCTCGCCGCGGGCTGGGCGACCTGGGCGTTCCTGCGCTCGCCGATCGGCAACATGATGCAGACCATCAAGACGAACGAGATCCGGCTCGAATACCTCGGCGTCTCGGCACGCGCGACGCTGCTGGCCGGCTACGTCGTCTCCGCCGCGCTGTGTGGCCTCGGCGGCGTGCTGATGGCGGTTGCGCAGGGGATCGTGACGCCTGAATACGCCTGGTGGATCCGCTCCGGCGAGTTCGTCTTCATCGCCATCCTCGGCGGCGCGAACTCCGTCGCCGGCGCCTTCGTCGGCTCACTGGTCTACGAGATCGTGCGCACCTATGCCGCGGCCTTCGCCGCCGATGTCTGGCAGATGGTGCTCGGCGTCTTCCTGCTGGCCATCATCCTGTTTGCCTCAGACGGCCTCGTGGGCATGTACAACGCGCTGATGGACCGGCTCGGCGGCAAGGGCGGGATGCGCACGGACGATGCGCGGGAGGCGGCAGAATGACCGGGCGGGTTCTCATGTCGGCGCAGGGACTGCAGATCCGCTTCGGCGGGGTCGTTGCAGCCGACAACGTCAACATCGACATCCACGAGGGCAACAACCTTGCCATCATCGGGCCGAACGGCGCCGGCAAGACGACGTTCCTCAACATCTGCACCGGCTATCTCAAGCCGCACGCCGGCAGGGTGGTGTTCGACGGCAAGGACGTGACGCGCAAGTCACCGCGCCAGATCACCCGGCTCGGCGTCGCCCGCGCGTTCCAGATCCCGCAGCTGTTCACCGAGCACACGGCGCTCGAGAACCTGCTGATCGCAGCGGCCGCGCGCGACCGCAGCTGGAAGCCGTTCACCGCCCTTGGCGCTATCCCCGAGCGCGAGGAGATGATGCACCTGCTTGACATGGTGAAGTGCACGTCCGTGGCCGACCGGCCGGTGAGCGAACTGCCCGAGGGCCAGCGCAAGCTGGTCGATATCGCGCTGGCGCTGGCGCTGAAGCCGAAGCTGCTGTTCATGGACGAACCGACATCGGGCGTCGCATCCTCGGAGAAGTTCGAAGTGCTCGACATCGTCGCCAAGGCACTTGCCGAGGCGCAGGTCACCGCCGTCTTCGTCGAGCACGACATCGGCATCGTCGAGCGTTTCGCCGACGAGGTGGCGGTATGGAACCGCGGCGAGATCCTGTTCCGCGGCGAACCCGGCGAGATCCTCAGCCACCCCGATGTCATCCGCGACGTCATCGGAGAGGAGGTCTGAGAATGCTCGAGTTCCGTGACGTGACGGTGTTTCTCGGCGGCGTGCGCATCCTTCGCAACGTGAATTTTCACGTCAACCAGGCCGATACGGTTGCCATGATCGGACCCAATGGCGCGGGCAAGACCACGGCGCTGCGCTCGGTGATGGGCTTCACGAGGATGACCGGCGAGATCCTGTTCGACGGGCGCGAACTGAGCACCATCGCCCCGGCGCGCCGGCCGGGGCTGGGCATCGGCTATGCGCACGAGGACCGCAGGCTGTTCTCCGCCTTTACGGTCGAGGAGAACATCGTGATGCCGGGCCAGGTGGCGAAGTTCTCCGCCGCCGAACTGGCGCACAAGCTCGGCCGTGTCTACGAGATCCTGCCCGAGCTGCGCGAGATGGCGCGCCGGCCAGCCGGCAGCGTTTCCGGCGGCCAGGGCAAGATGGTCGCGCTCGGGCGTGCGCTGATGATCGGTTCGCGGCTGATCATGCTCGACGAGCCGTTCCAGGGACTGGCGCCGGCGCTCGCACGGCGTTATTCGGAGGCGCTGCGCGCGCTGCGCGACCAGGACCGCGAAGTGACCCTCATCATTACCGAATCCAACCCCAAGCTGTTGCGCAAGTTCGCCGACCGGGCCCTCGTGCTCGAACGCGGCGAGGTGCGCGAAGGCTCATTGTCAGACGGAAAGGACGCAGCATGAACGTTGCGGCAAACATCAAGCCCGCCAGGGGCTGCCTGATCGCCAACACGTGGCGCCCCGCGGCAATCGGCAAGACCATTCCCGTTGTCTCGCCGAGCGACGGCAAGGCATTCGCCGAAATCGCCGCCGGTGAAGCCGCCGACGTCGACGCCGCGGTGAAGGCCGCACGCGCGGCCTTCGACGGCGGCAGCTGGTCGAAGCTGACGGCGACCGAGCGCGGACGCCTGCTGATGAAACTCGGCGAGCTGATCTCCGCCAACGCCGAGGCGCTGGCGCAGATCGAGGCGCGCGACACCGGCAAGCCGATGAAGCAGGCGCGCGCCGACATGGTCGCGGCCGCCCGCTACTTCGAGTACTACGGCGGCGCCGCCGACAAGGTGCACGGCGAGACCATCCCGTTCATGGCCGGCTATAACGTGCAGACGGTGCGCGACCCCTATGGCGTCACCGGCCACATCATCCCATGGAACTACCCAGCGCAGATGTTCGGCCGCACGCTCGCCCCGGCACTCGCGATGGGCAATGCCACGGTCATGAAGCCGGCGGAGGAAGCCTGCCTGACGCCACTGGCGATCGCAGACCTCGCTCTGGAAGCAGGCTTCCCGGAAGGCGCGATCAACGTCGTCACCGGGCTCGGCCATGTCGCCGGCGCGGCGCTGTCGGAACATCGCGGCGTCGACTTCCTGTCCTTCACGGGATCGCCCGAGGTCGGCGTGCTGATCCAGATCGCGGCGGCGAAGAACCACATCGGCTGCACCCTGGAACTCGGCGGCAAGTCGCCGCAGGTCGTCTTCGAGGATGCAGACCTCGAGGCCGCGCTGCCGGTGCTGGCCGGCGCCATCGTGCAGAATGGCGGGCAGACCTGCTCGGCGGGCTCGCGCGCGCTGATCCAGAAATCCGTCTACGACAAGGTTGTGAGCGCGCTTGCCGAGCGCTTTTCGCAGCTGACGGCCGCCTCCTACGACGAGGACGCCGACCTCGGCGCGCTGATCTCGGCAAAGCAGAAGATGCGCGTCGAATCCTTCATCGGCGAGGCGAACGGGCCCGGCGCCGAGATCATCACCCGCGGCAAGGTCTCGGCGAGCGCACCGGAGGGCGGCTTCTACGTCGCGCCGGCGCTGATCGGGCCGGTCGCCGAGACCCATCGCCTGGCCAAGGACGAGGTCTTCGGGCCGGTGCTGTCGTGCATCCCCTTTACGGACGAGGCGGACGCGATCCGCATCGCCAACGACACCGAGTACGGGCTTGTCGCCGGCATCTGGTCGCGCGACGCGGGCCGGCTGATGCGCGTCGGCAAGGCGATGCGCTGCGGCCAGGTGTTCCTCAACGGCTACGGCGCGGGCGGCGGCATCGAGCTGCCGTTCGGCGGCGTACGCAAGTCCGGCCACGGCCGCGAGAAGGGCTTTGCCGCCTTGCATGAATTCTCGCAGCTGAAGACACTCGTTCACAACCACGGCTGAACGGCCGCACCGCAATCTGGAAACGCACAAGGAAACCGACCATGCGGCTTGAGAACAAGACAGCGCTTATCACCGGGGCCGCTTCCGGCTTCGGGCGGGAGATGGCCCGCCGGTTCGTCAGGGAAGGCGCGCGCGTCGCCGTCGTCGACCTGAACGGCGACGGCGCCAAGGCGGTTGCCGCCGAACTCGGCGATGCAGCCATCGCGGTGACCTGCGACGTCGCCAACGGCAAGCAGGTGGCGGACGCTGTCGCCGCCACCATCAAGGCCTTCGGCAGGGTCGACATCGCGATCAACAACGCCGGCTGGAGCCACAAGAACCAGCCGGTGCTGGACGTCGACGAGGCGACCTTCAAGAAGGTCTACGCCATCAATGTCGACTCGATCTTCCACATGACGCACGCGATCGTGCCGCACTGGCGCGAGATCGGCGGCGGCGTGATGATCAACGTCGGTTCGACGGCGGGCATCCGGCCGCGGCCGGGGCTGGTCTGGTACAATTCCACCAAGGGCGCGGTGAACCTGATGACCAAGGCGCTTGCGGTGGAACTGGCGGCGGACAAGATCCGCGTCTGCGGCCTTGCACCGGTGATGGGGGCGACGGCGCTGCTGGAGACCTTCATGGGCATGCCGGACACGCCGGAAAACCGGGCGAAGTTCATCGCCACGATCCCGATGGGCCGGCTGTGCGAGCCCGAGGACATGGCCAACTCGGCACTGTTCCTCGCCTCCGACGAGGCGCAGTTCCTGACCGGCGTCATTCTCGAGGTGGATGGTGGGCGCACCATCTGACATCGGCTCGGCACACGCCAGCGTCGCGCGGCCAGGACCTGCGCCGCGCGGCACCGGCTTTCGTTTTCTCGGCAGCGACGGCGTCACGGTCGAGACGCTGGGCGGGCGGCAGTTCCTGAGCGTCAGCGAGGACGCGCTGACGGCGCTGACGGAAGCCGCATTCGCCGACGTCTCGCACCTGCTGCGGCCTTCGCACCTCGCCCAGCTGAGGCTGATCCTCGACGACCCGGAGGCTTCCGAAAACGACCGTTTCGTGGCGTTGGAACTGCTCAAGAACGCGGTCATCTCGGCGGCGCGGCAGTTTCCCAGCTGCCAGGACACCGGCACGGCCATCGTCGTCGGAAAGAAGGGCCAGGAAGTGCTGGTCGACGGCGATGCCAAAGCGGCGATCGAACGCGGCGTGGCGCGCGTCTACCAGACGCGCAACCTGCGTTTCTCGCAGATGGCGGCACTGTCGATGTTCGAGGAGAGGAACACCGGCACCAACCTGCCCGCCCAGATCGACATCGAGGCGGTCGGTGGCGATGCCTTCGATCTCCTGTTCATCGCCAAGGGCGGCGGCTCGGCCAACAAGACCTTCCTGTTCCAGGAAACGCGCCGGCTGCTGGAGCCAGAGCGCCTGCTCGCCTTCCTCGACGAGAAGATCAGGACGCTCGGCACCGCCGCCTGCCCGCCCTACCACCTGGCGATCGTCATCGGCGGACTGTCGGGCGAACACACGCTGAAGACCGTCAAGCTCGCCTCCACCCGCGCCCTCGACGACCTGCCGGAGACCGGCGACGAGACGGGCCGCCCCTTCCGCGACCGCGAGCTGGAACGCAAGGTGCACGAGCTGACCCGCAACATGGGCCTCGGCGCACAGTTCGGCGGCAAGTACTTCTGCCACGACGTGCGCGTCATCCGGCTGGCCCGCCACGGCGGCAGCCTGCCTGTCGGCATGGGCGTGAGCTGTTCGGCAGACCGGCAGGTGTGGGGCCGCATCGACGCCGAGGGCATCTGGCTGGAAGCGCTGGAAACCGACCCCGCGCACTACCTGCCACAGATCGAGGCCGGCGCGGCAGAACCCGTGCGCATCGACCTCGACCAGCCGATGGACGGCATCCGCAAGGCGCTGTCGGCGTTGCCGGTGGCCGCGCCCGTGCTGCTTTCGGGCACGATGATCGTGGCCCGCGATCTCGTCCATGCCGAACTCGCCAGGCGGCTGGCCGCAGGCCAGCCCCTGCCGGCCTACATGGTCGATCATCCGATCTACTACGCTGGACCGGCGAAGACGCCGCAAGGCTTCGCGTCGGGTTCCTTCGGGCCGACGACGGCTGCGCGCATGGATTCCTACGTGCCGGAATTCCAGACCCGCGGCGGCACCCTCGTCACCATCGCCAAGGGCAATCGGGCGCGTGCCGTGACCGATTCTTGCAAGGCGCATGGCGGGTTCTATCTCGGCTCCGTCGGCGGCGCGGCTGCCGTGCTCGGCCACGACGTCATCGAGGACATCGAGACCATCGATTTCCCCGAGTTCGGCATGGAAGCGGTGTGGCGCATCCGCGTGCGCGACTTCCCCGCCTTCGTCATCATCGACGACAAGGGCGGCGACTTCTTCGCCTCGATGCTGTCGGCGAAGTAGGCATCGGCCCGCCCCTTTCCGGTACCGGCAAAAACCGACTTGCGGTAGCGTGAGCAATGGACAAGGCAGCCGGCTGGCCGACAGTGCGGAGCAGATGCATGAACGCCCCTGAATACATCTTCCAGGCCTCCAGCAAGCCCTCGCTGCCATGGCACGAGGTGCCGCTGATCCGCGCCAACGAAGCAAGCGTGAAGGGCTACGGCTGTCTCGTCGACGATCCCGACACGTTCGAGATCGAGATCGTGCGCTGGCCGCAGCAGGGCTGGCGGCCGATCGACGAGGGCACGGGCGACGAGGGCGGCTGGGTCGAAGGTGTGTTTTCCACCGAGTGGAAGGGCGACGTCCTGTTCGGCGAGAACGAAGCGGTGCGCGGGCACTACGTGCTCGGCTGGTCCACCGACCCGCAGACGGCGAGCGAAACGGCCGCGACCGCGCCGCGCGACCAGGTGCTGCTGTGGCACATGAACTATCACCCCGATGGCGGGCAGATGTTCTGGCCGATGGAGCGCAAGCCGTTCATCGTGCCGGCCGCCCTACCCGGCGACAACCTGAGCCCGGAGAAGGTCGTCGCCTTCTGGTGCGACGGCTCTCGCGGCCTCTACATCCACCCCGACATCTGGCACGAGGGCATCTTTCCGGTCGAAGACAACCAGCGCTTCCGAGACCGGCAGGGCCGGGTGCATGCGCGCGTCAGCGCCGATATCGGTCGGGAATTCGGCGTCTATCTCGCCTGCCCGCTGCGCGCCGACAAGGTCCGCGACATCTAGCCGGGTTCCGCCATCAGATGCAGGGCCGAGGGTTTCCGGATGGGCGCGCGGCGAGCCGGCCGCCGTTAATCTCCCGCAGAGAACCGCAAAGCGGTGCCGGGGGCGGTGGCGCACAACTCATTCAAATATCTGATATCAAAGTGATGGTGCCCAGGGGCGGAATCGAACCACCGACACCGTGATTTTCAGTCACGTGCTCTACCAACTGAGCTACCTGGGCATCCGGCTGCCGGACATGGCGTCCGGGCGTTGGTACTTACTCGCCGAAAGGCCCGCGGTTTATAGATAAGCCGCTTGCGTGTGTCCATAGGTGTAAGTGACTGTTTTGACGCTAGCGCGGGCGAGCAGCACGAGGCCTGTCACGTATCGCCGCGCTTATCTGTTTGGTCGCCGCGCGCGATTGCCGCAAGATCGGCCTCCGACACCTCTTCTTCTGCGACCGGAACGGCGTAGGAGCCGTCGAGCCAGCGGCCGAGATCGATGTCGGCGCAACGGCGCGAACAGAACGGGCGGTAGCGCGCGACGCGCGGCTTGCCGCAGATCGGGCACTTGCCGGAGGCCGCCGCCTCGTCGCGCGCCGTATCCCCGGTCGCGTTGTCGTTGGCCGGCAGCGGGCCTTTGGGGAGCTGCGTCACGCTAGAGCACCCTGCGATCCGACCGCATTGGCCGGGAATTCCGGCTTTCTTGTTTCCGCATCATCTTGTCGATCCTCGCTGCGCTCCGGTCGGATGATGCGCCATGCTAGCTGTACTTCAGCGTGATGCCGCCATCGACGACGAGCTCGATGCCGGTGACGTATTTCGATTCGTCGCTGGCCAGATACAGCGCCGCATGTGCCACGTCCCAGGCATCGCCCATGTGGCCCATCGGCACCTGGCGGTCGCGCTCGGCCCACATCGCCTCGACATCGCCCTTGGCATAGGCCTGGGCAAGGTTGGCCGACTTCTCGACCATCGGCGTTTTCATCAAGCCGGGCAGGATGGCGTTCACGCGCACCTTTCGCGCGGCGTATTCGACGGCCGTCGTGCGGGTGAGATGGTTGAGCGCGGACTTCGAGGCGTAGTAGGTGGCGTAAGGCACGCCGGTATAGCGGATGCCGGCGATTGACGAGATGTTGACGATCGAGCCGCCGCCATTCTCGACCATCACCGGAATGACGTGCTTCATGGTCAGGTATGCGCCCTTCAGGTTGACGTCCATGACCCGGTCCCAGTCGGCCTCGGGCAGTTCGACGACGCCGCCGACCTGCGCCAAGCCGACGTTGTTGTCGAGGATGTCGATCGGGCCGAAGGCATCGATACAGGTCTTGACCATGGCCTCGACCTCGGCAGCGACGGCAACGTTGCAGGCGACGGCAACGGCGCGCCCGCCCTCGCCGCGGATGATTTCAGCGGTTTCCTCGGCTGCCGCGAGATTGATGTCGGCGCAGCACACCACCGCACCCTCGCGCGCAAACAGTGTCGCGGTTGCCTTGCCGTTGCCCCAGCCGGGACCCACCGAGCCGGCGCCGACCACCAGCGCCACCTTGCCGTTCAGCCTTCCTAGCATTCGTCGTCTCCGTGACCTTGGCCGCGGCGGACGCGTTCGGCGTCGCGGGCGCGCAGTTCCGTCTTCAGGATCTTGCCGTAGTTGTTCTTCGGCAGCTCGTCGACATACACATAGTGCTTGGGCCGCTTGAAGCGGGCGATGCGCGACAGGCAGAGCGCGTCGAGGTCCTCGTCGCCCGCCTCGCCGACGACATAGGCCACAACCACCTCGCCCCAGTCGCCGTGCGGGCGTCCGATCACGGAGACCTCGCGCACCTGCGGGTGCGTCAGCAGCACCTCCTCCACCTCGCGCGGATAGATGTTGGAGCCGCCGGAGATGATCATGTCCTTGGAGCGGTCGCGCAGGGTGAGGAAGCCGTCGTCGTCGAAGGAGCCGACGTCGCCGGTGTGCAGCCAGCCGCTGCGCATCGCCTGGGCGGTCGCTTCGGGATTGTTCCAGTAGCCGAGCATGACGGTTTCGCCGCGCACCACCACCTCGCCGACCTCGCCGGGCGGCAAGGGACGGTCGTCCTCGTCGAAGGTGCGCACGCAAACCACCGGGTTGACGTGACCGGCAGAGCCGATGCGTTCTTCCCAGCGCGGGTGGGTGTTGTCGGCAACGATGTGCCTGGGCAGCAGCGTCGTCGTCATCGGCGTCTCGCCCTGGCCGTAGATCTGGGCGAAGACCGGGCCGAACCGCTCCAGCGCCTGCTTGATGTCGGCGACATACATCGGCGCGCCGCCCCAGATGACCGTCCGGAAACCGCCGGGATCATGGTCGGCGGCAGATGCCACCATGCGCTTGATCATGGTGGGGGCGGCAAACATCGAGGTGTTCTTCCAGTGCCGCGTGAGCTTCGCGATCTCGTCTGGCTCGAAGCCGCCGGATTCGGGCACGATGTTGACGCCGAAGCGCGCCACGTGGGCCATTGCGTAGAGGCCGGAGCCGTGGCTCAGGGGGGCTGCGTGCAGGATGCGGTCGCCCGGCGCGGTCGGGTCGACGTCGGTCAGGTAGGCGAGCGTCATGGCCAGAAGGTTGCGGTGCGACAGCATCGCGCCTTTCGGTTTTCCTGTCGTGCCGGACGTGTAGAAAAGCCAGGCCATCTCGTCGGGGCCGGCCAGGTGCGGTTCGGCGGCATCGCCTGCAAACAGCGCCTCGTAGCCGGCGCTGCCGACGACGACCAGGCGTTCCAGCCCTTCGGGCGCCTCGGCGGCGACGGCGTCGGCGATCTTCGCGTCGGCAAGGCACAGGCGGGCGCCGGAATGGGAGATCATGTAGGCGAGTTCGGCACCGTGCAGCTTGGCGTTGGCCGGCACGGGCGCGCAGCCGGCCCACCAGATGCCGTAGAGCATTTCGAGGTACTGCGGGCAGTTGGCAGCGGCAACGAGCACGCGGTCGCCGGGTTTCAGGCCGGCTGCCGCCATGCCGGCGGCGAGGCGCGCGGCGCGCTCCGCGAGCGTGCGGTAGTCCTGGAAGACGGAGGCGCCATGGGCGATCGCCGGAGAATCCGGACAGGTTCCAGCGGCGCGAACGAGCCAGCGCGTCATGTCCATTGCTTGTCTCCCGCCTTGTTCAGACGGCCACCGAAGACCACGCGAGGCGTACCGGGTAGCCGGCGCTTTCGAGCATGACCGACGCCTCGATCAGCGGCAAGCCAACGACGGCCGTGTAGGAGCCGACGAGCTTGATGACGAAGCTGCCGGCGATGCCCTGGATGGCATAGCCGCCGGCCTTCCCGCGCCATTCGCCGGAGCCGAGGTAGGTATCGATTTCCTCGCGCGACAGCCGCTTGAAGCGGACGCGGGTTTCGGCGAGACGTTCGCGCACCCGCCCGCCCGACGAACCGACGCAGACGGCGGAATAGACCCGGTGCGAACGCCCGGAAAGGAGGCGCAGGCAGGCGCTCGCCTCCTCCAGCGTTTCCGCCTTGGGCAGGATGCGCCGGCCGACGGCAACGACGGTGTCGGCGGCAAGCACCAGGCTGCCGTCGATCTCGGGCTCGCGGCGGATGGCGTGCAGCGCGACCTCGCACTTGGTGCGCGCCAGCCGGCGCGCCAGCGTGCGCGGCAATTCGCCCTTCTCGGGGCTCTCGTCCACCGTGGTGGGGCGCAGGTAGTCGGGATCAATGCCGATCTGCTGCAACAGGGCAAGCCGGCGCGGGGACGCGCTGGCCAGTACGAGTTTGGGGCGCCCGCTCATGACTTCCCGATCGCCGCTTTCGTTGCCGTGGGCGCGCCGCGCAATCGCGCGGGCGTGCGCGACGGTTTACTTGAACCTGTAGGTGATACGGCCCTTGGTGAGGTCGTAGGGTGTCATTTCCACGAGCACCTTGTCACCCGCGAGCACGCGGATGCGGTTCTTGCGCATCCGCCCGGCGGTGTGGGCGATGATCTCGTGCTCGTTTTCGAGTTTGACGCGGAAAGTCGCGTTCGGCAGGAGTTCCGTGACGACGCCCGGAAATTCGAGCAGTTCTTCTTTCGACATGCGATCCAGTTCTCGGTTCGACGAATTGGCCGGGAACCTAACCGATCCCTCGCACAAAGTGAACAACCCGTTGCACGGGTTCGCAACGAGGCCGAAAACCCGCCCTGCGCAGCGCGCGTCAGGCGACGCGGAAGCTCGCCGTCATGCCGGCGCCCTGGTGCTCCAGCATGTGGCAATGCAGCATCCAGTCGCCGGGATTGTCGGCGACGAAAGCAACACCGACGCGCTGCTGCGGGCCGGTCAGCACCGTATCGCGGAAGCCTGCGTCCGGCGCAGGCTTCCCGTCGCGCGTCAGCACCTTGAAGTGGTGGCCGTGCAGATGCATCGCGTGTGGCCAACTCGTGTCGTTGACGAACTCGATCGCCATCGTCTCGCCGCGCCGCGCCTCGAACAGCCGGTCGTGCATGTGGCCGACATTGCCATTGAAGGCCCACACGAAGCCCTTCTGCGCCAGGTCGCGCAGGGCCAGTTCCTCGCCGTCGAGCTTCGCAGAGGCGAGCCCGCCCATCGCGCCGCCCTGCATCAGCAACTCGATCCTGCGGGCCGACGCGAGATCGGGCTCGGGCGCGAAGCGGGGCAGCGCAAGCGCCTCGAGCGGCGGGCGCGGCGGCAAATCGCCGGTCTGGCCCTGAACCGGGAACCGGGCCGCCACGATCCGTTCGCCGGTGGACACGTCGTCCAGGGTCAGGTCCGCACCGGCCGGCATATCGAAGAAGAGGTCGGCGCGCTGGCCGGGGCCAAGGAGCACGGGATCGGTCGCCGGCACGGAACGGTTCAGCCCGTGACCGTCCAGCGCGGCAACCCAGGCCCCCAGTGGTGCTGCGTCCAGTTCGAAAATGCGGGCATTGGCGACATTGACGAGACGCAGGCGGACGCGTTCGCCGGCGCGCAACCCGATCTCCGGCTGCGACGTCCCGTTGACGGTCATCCAGTTGCCCAGCCGCCCGCCGTGGGCGGCATCATGCAGGTTGCCGAAGCTCGCTGCATCGAGTTGCCCATCAGGCGCGAGCCGCCAGTCGTCTATGACCAGCAGGACATCGCGGTCGACCTGCGGCGGTTCGGTTTCATCGACGATCAGCACGCCATGCAAGCCGCGGGCGACCTGCTCGGCGGAGCGGATGTGGGGGTGGTACCAGTAGGTGCCGGGATGGGCGAGCGCGAAGTCGTAGTCGAAGGCTCCGCCCGGCGGCACCGGCTGCTGGGTCATGCCCGGCACGCCGTCCATGGCGTTGTCGATACGGATGCCGTGCCAGTGCACGGAACTTTCCTGTTCCAGCGCGTTCTCGAAGCGCACCCGAAGGCGCTCGCCGGTACGGGCGCGCAGCAAGGGCCCGGGAACCGATCCGTCATAGGCCCACACGGCGGTCTCACGTGCGCCATCGGGTTTTGCGGAGCCGAGAAGGTCCGCGGTCGCCAGTGCAGCCTTGAGGGGACGGAATCCGGCTGCAGCTGCGCGTGCGGCAGAGGGCAGCACGCATGCCGAAACGCCGGCACCGAGACCGGCAAGGACCGCGCGGCGGGAAAGCCAAGTGCTCATTGCTTCTTGACCCGATACCTGGTGTGGCAGTTCTTGCAGGTTTCCCCCATTGCGGCGAAGGCGGCGGCCAACGCGCCCGCCTCGGCATTGGAACCTGCAATCTCGGCCAGGTTGCGCGCACGCCCGGCAAGGCGCTGCGCGCGAGAGGTGAAATCGTTCCAGTTCGTCCAGATTTCCGGCAGTGCCTCGCTCGGTTTCCTGATCGAGCCTTCCGGGAACAGCCCGGGGATCTCCTCGGCATGCCGCGAAATGATGGTCGCGGACGAGGCAACCACCTCGGCATCCAGCGCGCTTTCGCCCTTCACCATGCCGGCGATCGTCTTCATCTGGCTGGCCGTGTCCTTCATCGCCTCCATGCGCTGCTTGACGACGCCTGTCGCGCCCTGATGGGCAAGGGCTGCGGTAGAGATGACGGCAAGGCCAAGGGCAAAGATCGTGAATAAGCGCATCGGCGGACATCCTCCTGTCGGTTCCGTCGGAATCAAGATAGCACCTTGCCTTGCCGGTTCCAGCAACTGGAAGGTCAAGGCTGTCTGCCTCAGACGCTCGCCGGCGGCTTCCAGCCGAAGCGCTGGCGAATGCGGGCGGTGAGCTGATCGCGCACGCGGCGGTAGGCGGCAAGACGCTGCTCGCGGGTGCCCATCTCGCTCGTCGGATCCTGTGTCGGCCAGTACTCGACGTCGATATCCATCGTGTGGGCGAGTTCCAGCGCGTGGTGGTGGGCTTCCGGCGCCAGCGTGATGATCAGATCGAAGGAGGTGTCGTGCAGGTCCTCGAAGGTGGTGGGAACATGCCGGGAGATATCAGCACCGATCTCTTCCATCACCGCGGCGGCGAAGCCGTCGGTCTGGCCCTCGTGCACGCCGGCCGACTGGACATAGACCTTGAAGGGGAACAGCATCTTCATGATGCCTTCCGCCATCGGCGAGCGCACCGCGTTCATGGAACATGCAAACAGGACCGACGAGGGCAGCCGGTCTTCTCCCTGCACCATGGGCATCAGCCCTTCCAGTGCAGCACGCAGATCAGCGTGAACAGCCGCCGCGCGGTATCGTGGTCGACGTCGATCTTGCCTTCCAGGCGCTCGCGCAGGATGCGCGACCCCTCGTCATGCAGGCCGCGCCGGCCCATGTCGATCGCCTCGATGCGGCTGGGGCTCGCCTGGCGGATGGCCTCGTAGTAGCTCTCGCAGATCATGAAGTAGTCGCGGATGACCTTGCGCAGCGGCGTCAACGACAGGACGTGTGTGGCAACCGCCGGTCCTTCGGAGCGCGAGATGTCCATGACGAGGCGCTGCTCCTGGATCGACAGGTTGAGCGCGAAGGGACCCTCGGCGTCCGCGGCGGGCTGGAAGTGGTTTTCCTCCAGCAGGTCGTAGATCGCGACCGCGCGCTCATGGTCGATGTCCGGGGTCGAACGGCGGATCGACCCCTCGTCGAGGCTGACCGCCACCAGCCTGGCGCCCCGCCCCGCGCCCTCACCGCCGGTCTTGTTGCCCGCCATCACCTGCGTCCTCGGCATCGCTCAGCCGGCATCACCGGCGTCTGCGCAGCATTTCCTGCATGTCTATGACATTCGCGCAAGCGATTGGCCAACCCTCGGCGACAATCGGGATCAATCGGCAGGGTTTGCCGGACTTGCCTCGTGGTCGGGGCGGTGTTGCGTAGCCCACACCGGGCCCATGTCCTTGAGCCGGACCTCAATGCACTCGACCTGCAGGCGGATCGCGGCCTTGCCGGAAAAGACAAGCTCGATGGTGCCGGCGGGTTCGTCGCCACCGGGCAGGAAGCGGATGGCGAGCAGGTTGAGAACCTCGTTCCCGGATCCCTGCGGTATGCCGCGGGCGCGAACCGAAACCACGCGATCGAAGTGCAGGGCGGTGCGGCGGCGGCGGTGGGCGCCTTCGCGCACCTCGCTGTCCCAGTCGTAGCGATTGGCCATGGCGATGAAGGCAGCCGACTTCCTGCGGAAGACCATGTCGGAGGGAGTGACGACGGCATCCTGCATGTGCGCCGAGATGACATCGAGATCGTCGGCATCGAGGGCAGCTAGCTTGAGGTCTGCTGTTTCAGTCGTGGTCATGGGTACTCACTGGTTCGCAAAGGGAGAATCCGGCCCCAATACAGCTGGGTCCGGGCCCTGACCCCATGTCGTGTCGCGGGCCGTGCGCGTCAACCGCTGATGCGCTCGATCGTCGCACCGCAACGGCCGAGCTTCTCCTCGATGCGCTCGAAGCCGCGGTCGAGGTGGTAGACGCGCGACACCGTCGTCTCGCCTTCGGCGGCGAGCGCGGCGATGATGAGCGAGACGGAGGCGCGCAGATCGGTCGCCATCACCGGCGCGCCGGTCAGCTTGGGGACGCCGGTGATCGTCGCCGTTTCGCCGCTGAGGCGGATGTCGGCGCCGAAGCGGGCCAGTTCCTGCACATGCATGAAGCGGTTCTCGAAGATCGTCTCCGTGATGGTCGAGACGCCGTCGGCGCGGGTCATCAGTGCCATCAGTTGCGCCTGCAGGTCGGTGGGAAAACCCGGATAGGGCGCCGTGGTCACGTGCACGGGGCGGATCGGGCCTGGCCCGCGCGAGACACGCACGCCGCCGGCCTCGCCGACCACGGTCGCGCCGGCCTCCTCGATCACGTCGAAGGCGGCCTGCAGCAGGTCGGTGCGGGCGTTTTCCAGCAGCACGTCGCCGCCGGTCATGGCGACCGCCATCGCGTAAGTGCCGGTCTCGATGCGATCGGGCACGACGGCGTGGGTCGCGCCATGCAATGAATCGACGCCGCGGATGACCAGCGTGCCGGTGTCGATGCCCTCGATATCGGCACCCATGGCGACGAGGCAGCGCGCGACGTCGCCGATCTCGGGTTCGCGCGCGGCGTTTTCGATCACCGTCGTGCCCTTCGCGAGCGTCGCCGCCATCAGCACGTTGTGGGTGGCGCCGACCGAGACGGTGGGGAAGTTGATCCTGCCGCCCTTCAGGCCGCCTGGCGCGCGCGCGTTGACGTAGCCGGAATCGAGTTCGATTTCGGCGCCGAGCGCTTCGAGGCCCCTGAGGTGCAGGTCGACCGGGCGGGTGCCGATGGCACAGCCGCCGGGCAGCGAGACCCGCGCCTCGTGGCAACGCGCCAGCAACGGACCCAGCACCCAGAAACTGGCGCGCATCTGCGACACCAGTTCGTAGGGCGCGGTGGTATCGACGATCTCGGCGGCGTTCAGGCGCATGGTGCGGGCATAGCCCTCGCGCTGGCCGGCGCGCTTGCCGGCAATCGTGGTGTCGGTGCCGAAGTTGTTGAGGATCTGGGCGAGCAGGCGCACGTCGGAAAGCCGCGGCACGTTCTGCAGCGTCAGGGTCTCGGGCGTGAGAATCGAGGCGATCATCAGGGGCAGAGCGGCGTTCTTGGCGCCGGAAATCGGAATGGCGCCGGAAAGCCGGTTGCCGCCGACGATGCGAATGCGATCCATCTGTATGACCCGAACTGACGTGGAAGTGACGCAAGGTTGCCGGCGAGGTGTACGGCGCGCGCAAGGAGAAAACAAGGCAGGGCCGACCTTGCCGGCCGCGCGGGCGCGCGAACACCGGCTGTCAGCTTTCGGACGTGGTGTCTTCCTTCTCCGTGTCACCCTGCGCGCTGGTGCGGTTCCTGGCTTGCGCCTTGCGGCGCCTCAGGTTGTCTCTCAGCGCGGCGGCGAGGCGCTGCGCCCGCGCGTCGTCCGCGCCACGGCGCGAGGCTGCCGCCGTGTCTGATTTCGCCTTGTCGCCAGTCATTGCGCCATTCCGCTTCGACCCGTGGAGCATGGACTCTTGCCTGCCGGAGCAAGCTGCGCAAGAGGCAGCGAAGCACGCCGCATCTTTGCTTGCACGCGCGGCTGCCCTATGGCAGTTTCCGCGCGCCGAAGCAGGTCATTCTCGCTGCGCCCAGCCAGCAGGACGCCCTTCGATGCACTTGGCCAGTCGCTGCCGTAGCTCAGGGGTAGAGCACTCCCTTGGTAAGGGAGAGGTCCAGAGTTCAAATCTCTGCGGCAGCACCAGGCTTTCCCGATCAACTCCTGCATGCCGGCACGCCGCAGGGGCATGCGCGGTTTGACGGATTGATCGGTTCGCCAGAGCGCGCCAAAGTGTTCCGATCGAATTCATGCCTTCTCAGGCCGGGACCAGTGCGCACGCGCCGAGCAGGAGACCGCCCATGTCCATCGACTATGCCGGTTTCTTTTCCGGCGCGATCGACAAGTTGCACGAGGAACGCCGCTACCGGGTATTCCTCGACATCGAGCGCATCGCAGGCGCCTTTCCCCATGCGCGTGCGGAAATCGACGGCAAGACGCGCGACATCGTCATCTGGTGTTCCAACGACTACCTCGGCATGGGGCAGCACCCTGACGTGATTGCCGCTGCGCGCAAGGCGGTGGCGGAGCATGGCGTGGGTGCAGGCGGCACCCGCAACATTTCCGGAACGAACAGCGCCATCGTGGCGCTCGAGCGCGAACTCGCCGACCTGCATGGCAAGGACCACGCGCTGGTCTTCACGTCCGGCTTCATCTCCAACGACGCGACGATCTCGACGGTCGCGCGGCTCGTTCCCGACTGCCTGATCCTGTCGGACGAGTTGAACCACGCCTCGATGATCGAGGGCGTGCGCCGGGCAGGACGCGAAAAGGCGATCTTCCGCCACAACGATCTGGCGCATCTCGAGGAACTGCTGAAGAAGGCGGGCGTAGAGCGGCCGAAGCTGATCGTCTTCGAGTCGGTTTACTCGATGGATGGCGACATCGCGCCGATCCACGCCATCTGCGACCTCGCAGAGCGCTACGGCGCCATGACCTACATCGACGAGGTGCACGCGGTCGGCATGTACGGGCCGCGTGGGGCGGGCGTTGCCGAGCGCGAGGGCGCGATGGAGCGCATCGACATCATCGAGGGCACGCTGGCGAAGGCTTTCGGGTGTCTTGGCGGATATGTCGCGGCGGACGGGGCAATCGTGGATGCGGTACGGTCGCATGCTACCGGGTTCATCTTCACCACGGCACTGCCGCCGGTGATCGCGTCAGCGGCGTGCGCATCGGTGCGTCATCTGAAGAAATCGTCGGTGGAACGCGACGGGCAGCAGCGGCAGGCGGCGCTGACTAAGCGGCAGCTCGCGGCACGCGGCATCCCGGTGATGGTGAGCGAGACGCATATCGTCCCGGTGCTTGTCGGCGACCCGGAGAAGGCGAAGGCGGCGAGCGACCTGCTGCTGCGCCGCCATGGCCTCTACATCCAGCCGATCAACTTCCCGACGGTTCCGCGCGGCACGGAGCGGCTGCGCATCACGCCGAGCCCGCTGCATGGCGACGCGCTGATCGAGGAACTGGCCGACGCCATGGACCAGGTGTGGAAGGAACTCGACCTGCCGCGCCGTGCTGCTGCCGAGGCCGCCGAATAGGCGCCGCGCGCGCCAGCCCGTACAAAGTTACCCGCCGCGATCGTCGGCGGCACTCTATCGATATCAGTCCGGGTCGCCGCGGTGTTCGCGCTGATCCTCGGGCAGGTCGTCGTCGAGAAGGATGCGGCTGGCCGCGCCGTCGAGATCCTCGAACTGGCCCTGCTTCAACGCCCACATGAACGCCCCGAGCCCGATCAGGCCGAGCAGGAGCGCCGCCGGGATCAGATAGATGAGGGCGTTCATCAACGCCCTCCGGCGAAGCGTGTGCGCAGCGAATTCACCGTCACGAGGATCGACGAGCCGGACATGGCGAGCGCGGCGATCAGCGGCGTCACGAAGCCGGCGATGGCGACCGGCACCGCAACCGCGTTGTAGATCGCGGCAAGCCACAGGTTCTGGCCCATGATGGCGCGCGCCGCGCGGGCGACCTCTATCGCCGTCACCACGGGGGACAGCCTTTCGCCGAGGAACACCGCGTCGGCGGCAGCCTGGCTGAGGTGAACGGCGGTCACCGGCGACATGGAAACGTTGGCGGCGGCAAGCGCCGGGGCATCGTTGAGGCCGTCGCCGACCATCAGCACCTTGCGGCCCGCGGCCTTGAGCGCCTCGACATGGGCGATCTTGGCGGCCGGGTCCATGGCGCCTGCCGATGTCTCAACATCGACCTCGCGCGCCACCTGCTCGACGATGTCCTGGCGGTCGCCGGAGAGGATCTCGACAGCAAGGCCACGGCTCTTGAGACGGGCGATCGTCTCGACCGCGTCGGGGCGAAGGGCCTGGCCGACGCGCAGCGGTTGCGGGGCGCCGTCTGCCTTGCGGAACCAGATCAGAGAAGCCGAGCCGGCAGCGCCTTGCGCGGTGTCGCGAACGGTGTCGGAGGCGCCACAGTAGGCGGCGCTTCCCAGCCGCCACTCGATGCCACCCACTTGCACACACACGCCGCTGCCGGTCACCTCGCTGGCGCCTTCGAGCGGCGTTGCCTGGGGACGGGCCGCAGCAAGGGCGCGCGCCAGCGGGTGCGAACTCGACATCGCCAGCCGCGCCGCGTCCTCGAGCGTCGCGTGATCGACGACCTGCTCCTGCGCCATGACGGCGTCGGGGAGCGTCAGGGTGCCGGTCTTGTCGAAGACGACCGTGTCGACGGCCGCAAGCCGCTCCAGGGCATCGCCGCCGTTGAGCAGGATGCCGGCCTTGAACAACCGCCCCGTCGCGACGACCTGGACCGCGGGAACGGCCAGCCCCAGCGCGCACGGACAGGTGATGATGAGCACGGCGATGGCCGTGACGAGGGATGTCTCCCAGCCGGTGCCGGCCAGCATCCAGCCGATGAAGGTCAGCGCGGATAGCGTGTGCACCACCGGCGCGTAGATACCCGCGGCCCGGTCGGCGAGTGCGACATAGCGGTTCTTGACCGCGAAGGCCTTTTCCAGAAGGCGGTTGACGTCGTCGAGAAGGGTGCCCTGGCCGGCGGCCCGGACGCGCACCGTCAGCGCCCCGCCCTGGTTGAGCGTGCCGGCGAACACGCTGGTGCCGGGCTCGGCGCGCGCGTAGACCGTCTCGCCGGTCACCAGGCTCTGGTCGATTTCGGATGTGCCGCTTTCCACCACGCCGTCGACAGCGAGCCGCTCGCCCGGGCGCACAAGAACAAGGTCGCCAGCATTGATGGCAGACACCGGCAGGGTCCGTGTCTGTCCGTCGTCGAGCAGCCTCGTCGCGGTTTCGGCCCTCAGCGTCGCCAGGTTGGCGGCGAAATCGCGCGTCCGGCGGCGCATGGTGTGATCGAGATAGCGGCCAATGAGCAGGAAGAACAGCAGCATCACGGCGGAATCGAAGTAGGCGTGATGGGCATGGTTCAGCGTCTGGAACAGCGACATGGCGACCGCCAGAAGGACGCCGAGCGAGATCGGCACATCCATGTTCAGGCTGCGGGCGCGCAACGCGGCGATGGCGGAGCGGAAGAAGGTGCGTCCCGAATAGGCGACCGCCGGCAGGGCGATGAGCGCCGACAGCAGGTGGAACAGGTCGCGGGTTTCCGGCGTGATGTCGGTGACGTTGCCCGACCACACCGAGACTGACAGAAGCATGATGTTGGCAGCGGCGAAGCCGGCAACCGCCATGGCCTTCAGCAGGTCGCGGCCCTCGCGGTCGGCGGCCGCTTCCAGGCGGCCGGGGTCGAAGGGGTAGGCTTTGAAGCCGAGGCGGGACACGGCCTCGATGATCGCGGTCGGCGACTGGCGCGCGCCCGCCCACTCGACCGCCATGCGCTTGCTGGTGAGATTGACGCGCGCCTTGGTGACGCCGTCGAGCGCGCCGATGCCGCGCTCAAGCTTGCTCATGCAGCCGGCGCAGCGCAGACCCTCGACGGCGAGATCGATGTGCGCGGTACCGCCGTCGAGACGGGTGACGAACCCATCGAGATCGGCGGCCGGCGAAAACGACGCTGACGATGGAACGGCGGTCATGGCTGAAGCCTCGGTGTTTGCCTTGAACCCTTGTCTCAGTCTTTCAGGACGATCCGGCTTTCGGAACGGAACAGGCGCAAGTCGTCACCGCTCGACGGCGCGACGCCATTGGCCTGGATTTCCAGCAGCCACTGACCCGAGGCGATTGCGTCGAGCCGGGCCGCGTAGACGCCGGGTTCGACTTGCGACAGGGCAAGCGCGTGGTCCTCGCGGTCCTGCGCCGGCCGCTTGAAGGTCGCCAGGAACATCACGTCGCGGATCGGCGCACCGTCCTTGTCGCGGGCATGGATCCGGATATCGGCACCCGTGCCGGAGCGCGCGATGTCGGCGGACACCTGCCAGCCGCGATCGTTCTGCTCCGCCGCAGCTGCGCGTTCCTGCTCGAAGCCGAGACCCGCCTTGTAGGCGCTGGTCGCCTCGATCCCCGAGAAGCTCGTCAGCGCAAGCCACAGGAACACCCCGTTGGCGACGAAGACCACGCCAAAGAACGCGATGATCCAGGCAAGAACCTTGCGGCCCGTCACGACATTCTTTTCGCCGGGCATGTTCACAGTATCCATGTTTGTGTCCGCGACCTGCATGAAAGCGCTTTCCCGGTCAGGCGACAACCGGCGCCGACCTGCTGCGGCGCCGGGATGGCTGGCGCCGGCAACCTATTTCGCCGGCGCCTTGAAGTTGTCGGAGGTCACATCTTCCTCTCCGCTCGCCAGATCCACGACACGGAAGGTGATGGGCGTATTCTCCGGAAGATCCGCACCCGCCGGGGCATAGACGACGAGGCGGACCTCGTGTGTCTTGTCCGGACCAACAACGACGATGGGATGGCCGTCGGCATCGGGCTTCACGCCAACCGCCTCGACGCGAGCGCCTGCCAGGCCATCGACAGAGATCGCGAAACTGCGCTCCACCAGCTCCTTGTTGATGAGGCGGGCCGTGTAGCTGTTGTAGATCGAGCCATCCTGCAGCGTCACGTAGAGCGGATTGCGGCCGTGGATGACCGATATGCCGGTCGTCGTGCGGTTGAACAGCGCGACGGCCATGATCGCGGCCACGGCGATGATGATGACGGTATAGATGATCGTGCGGGCACGCACGGGACGGTAGACCGGCTTTTCGCCGGCCTCACGCCGCGCCATGTTGATGTCGTTGTCATAGGCAACGAGCCCGCGCGGGCGTCCGATCTTGTCCATGACGGCGTTGCAGGCATCGATGCACAGGCCGCACTGGATGCACTCGAGCTGGGCGCCATCACGAATGTCGATGCCGGTGGGGCAGACGGCGACGCACTGCAGGCAGTCGACGCAGTCGCCGGCCCTCTCGCCAGCCTTCTCGGCCTTCTTGGCGTCCTTCACCGACATGCGCGGCTCGCCGCGATCGCGCAGATAGGTGACGTTCAGCGCCCACTCGTCGGTGAGCGCGGCCTGGATGCGCGGCCAGGGGCACATGTAGACGCAGACCTGCTCGCGCATGTGGCCGGCGAAGACGTAGGTCGTCGCCGTCAGGATGCCGATCCACAGGTAGGCGGTGAACGGTGCCTCGCCACGCAGAAGTTGCTGCACGAGGGTCGGCGCGTCGGAGAAATAGAGCACCCAGGCGCCGCCGGTCCACCAGGCGATGATCAGCCACAGCGCGTGCTTGGCGGCGCGTTCGCCGAACTTGTGCAGCGACCAGCCTTCCTTGTCGAGGCGCATACGGGTGCGGCGGTCGCCCTCCATCAGGCGCTCGACGGCGTAGAACAGGTCGGTCCACACGGTCTGCGGGCACATGTAGCCGCACCACAGGCGCCCGGCGAGCGCGTTCATCAGGAACAGCGCCATCGCCGCCAGGATCAGCAGCCCCGTGAGGTAGTAGACTTCCTGCGGCCAGATCTCGATGAAGAAGAAGTAAAAGCGGCGCGCGGGGAAATCGACGAGCACGGCCTGGTCGGGCGCGTTCGGACCGCGGTCCCAGCGCACGAAGGGCAGCAGGTAGTAGACACCCAGCGCAAGCGCCATGAAGGTCCATTTCAGCGACCGGAACGTGCCGCGCACGGACTGCGGATAGACCTTCTTGCGCGCTGCATAGAGAATTGTCGGGGCATTCTCCGAAGTCGGAGAGATCGCCTGAGCGTCTTGTGTTTCCGTCGGGGGCATCGGTTTCATCGCTCGAATTCCTTCCGGCATCCAGCGCCGGTTGTTTCAAAAGAAAACCGCCGGCCACGTCGCTTGTTCGTGGCCGGCGGCGATTTCGCGTCAACGGGCCGGTCTAAGGCTCACTGGCCGCCGCCGAGGCTGTGCACGTACACGGCGAGCGACTTGATGGTCGCCTCGTCGAGACGGTCAACCCACGCCGGCATGACACCGCCACGACCGTTCTGGATCGTCTCCATGACGGTCTCGATGGAGCCGCCGTAGAGCCAGATGTTGTCGGTCAGGTTCGGTGCGCCGAGCTCCTGGTTGCCAGCTCCCGCGTCGCCGTGACAGGCAACGCAGTTCTCCTCGAAGACGACCTGGCCATTGGCAAGATCGGCCCCTTCGGCACCCTTGCCGCCGGACATCGACAGGACGAAGCTCGCCACGTCGCGGACCTGGGCGGCGTCAAGCACGCCGTCACGTCCGAAGGCGAGCATGTCGCCGGTGTGGGCATCGTCGTTGCCCGAGCGCACACCATAAAGGATGGTCTGCCGGATCTGGTCGAGCGTGCCGCCCCAGATCCACTCGTCGTCGTTGAGGTTCGGGAACCCGACGAAGCCGGTTGCACCCGTCCCGTGGCAGCCGGCGCAATTGTCGCCGAATGCCGCGCGCCCGTTCGCCATGGCGAACTGCAGCAGGTCGGGATTCGAGTTGATCGCATCCAGCTCCGCATCGACCAGCGCCGTGCCCTTCTCGGCACGGGCAGCCTGCAGGGCAGCGACCTCTTCCCCGACGAGCGCCCGCTGGGAATGCCCGCGCATGCCGCGAGTGTAGTCGCTCAGGAGCGGCCACGACGGCATGAGCACCCAGTAGATCACGGAGAAGATGATGCAGATGTAGAAGGTCCACAGCCACCACCTGGGCAGGGGATGATTGAGTTCCTTCAGACCGTCCCACTCGTGGCCGGTCGTCTCGACGCCTGAAATCGCGTCAACTTCCTTCTTAGCGGCCATGGTTCAGTCCTCTCTCAACGGGATATGCGCTGCCTTGTCGAAGCGTGTCTTGTTGGACGGCCACAGGGCATAAGCCAGGACCGCCAGGAAGAGCGCCACGAAGTAGACGAGCCCCCAGGTCTGCGCAAAGACGGCGAGCGTTTTGTAGGTCTCCATGCTCCCCTCCTCAGCGCAGGTTGATGTCGGCCTTGCCATCGTACAGCTTGAAGTCGACGAGAGTGCCGAGCATCTGCAGATAGGCAATGAGCGCATCGAGTTCGGTGACCGCCTCCGGGTTGCCGTCGAAGTCACGCGCGACGGCATTGGGATAGCGGGCCTCGAACCCGTCGAGGTCTTCGGCAGCGTCCGGGTTGGCCTGAGCCATCACGTCCGCGGCCGCGGCTGCAACCATCTCATCGGTATAGGGAACGCCGACGATCGCGTTGGCCTTGAGGTGACCGGTCATCGATTCAGCATCGAGCACTGCCTTCGCGAGGAAGGGGTAGCCCGGCATGATCGAGGCCGGAGACACCGAGCGCGGATCGTTCATGTGCTGGACATGCCAGTCGTCAGAGTACTTGCCCCCGACGCGGGCGAGGTCCGGCCCGGTCCGCTTGGAACCCCACTGGAAGGGGTGGTCGTACATGCTCTCGGCCGCAAGGCTGTAGGGCCCGTAGCGCTCCACCTCGTCGCGCAGGGTGCGGACCATCTGGCTGTGGCAGAGGTAGCAGCCCTCACGGACGTAGATGTCGCGGCCGGCCAGTTCGAGCGGGGTGTAGGGACGCATCCCGTCCACCTTCTCGATGGTCGACTTCAGGTAGAAGTTGGGCACCAGTTCGACGAGACCACCGATAGCCACGGCGACGAGGATGCCGACGGTGAGGACAATCGAGTTCTTCTCGAAAATCGCATGGCGATTCATGATTTTCCCTCCCTTACTCGGCCGGCGCCATGGCGGGCTTGGCGGAGGCGGTTTCGGCCTCGCCGCGCTGCACGGTCATCCAGAGGTTGTAGATCATGATCACGGCACCGAGGACGAACAGGCCGCCGCCCAGAGCACGGATCACATAGAAGGGATGCATCGCCTCGACGGTCTCGATGAACGAATACTCAAGGAAGCCGAGCGAGTTGTAGGCACGCCACATCAGGCCCTGCATGATGCCGGACACCCACATCGCCGAGATGTAGAGGACGATGCCGATTGTCGACACCCAGAAGTGCCAGTTGACGAGCTTCATGGAGTACAGCTGCTTGCGGTTCCACAGCCACGGAACGAGGCAGTAGACGGCGCCGAACGACACGAAAGCGACCCAGCCCAAGGCACCGGAGTGCACGTGACCGATGGTCCAGTCCGTGTAGTGCGACAGCGAGTTGACCGCACGCACCGACATCAGCGGGCCTTCGAAGGTCGACATGCCGTAGAAAGCGACCGAGACGACCATCATGCGCAGCACCGGATCGGTCCGCAGCTTGTCCCATGCACCCGACAGGGTCATCAGGCCGTTGATCATGCCGCCCCAGGAGGGCATCCACAGCATGATCGAGAAGGTCATGCCCAGCGTCTGCGACCACTGCGGCAGGGCCGTGTAGTGCAGGTGGTGGGGACCCGCCCAGATGTACAGGAAGATCAGCGACCAGAAGTGGACGATCGAAAGCCGGTAGGAATAGACCGGCCGCTCGGCCCGCTTGGGCACGAAGTAGTACATGATCGCCAGGAAGCCGGCGGTCAGGAAGAAGCCCACCGCGTTGTGGCCATACCACCATTGCGTCATCGCATCCTGCACACCTGCCCACGCGATGTAGGACTTGGTGCCGAAGATGGAGACCGGGATCGTGGCGTTGTTGACCAGGTGCAGCATGGCGATCGTCAGGATGAACGCCAGGTAGAACCAGTTGGCCACGTAGATGTGCGGCTCCTTGCGCTTCCACAGCGTCGCCAGGAAGACGAGCAGGTAGACGACCCAGACGATGGTCAGCCACAGGTCGGCGTACCACTCGGGTTCGGCATATTCCTTGCCCTGCGTGACGCCGAGCAGGTAGCCCGTGCCGGCGATGACGATGAAGGCGTTGTAGCCGGCCACGACGAACCATGGCGCCGCGTTGCCCGCGATTCGCGCCTGGCAGGTGCGCTGCACGACGTAGAAGGACGTCGCCAGGAGCACGTTGCCGCCGAAGGCGAAGATCACCGCGCTGGTGTGCAGCGGGCGCAGGCGCCCGAAGTTTGTCCACGGCAGATCGAAGTTCAGCGCCGGGAAGGCAAGCTGAAGAGCGATGATGAGACCGACCAGGAAGCCGGCAAGCCCCCAGAACATCGACATGAAGGTGGCGAATTTGACCGGTCCAAGCTTGTAGTTCGGCAGTCCGTCGACCGTTTGAGGCGGGTTTTCGGACCGATTTGCGTATCCCCTGAAGATTGCGTAGATGCCGGCCAGCGCAAACACGAGCCCGACGCCGGCATGAAAGGTCATGACCGCGTCAGTCGTGTTGGCGATTGCCATGAGGCAGTAAAGCGCAACCAGCCCGGTCAAGCCGGCAATGCCGACTTCCTCGAGCGTCAGGGATTTCTTGGCAGTGGAAGCCATTTGCTGGAATACCCCCGATTTTTCCGGCGCAGGCCCCACGCGGAATCAAGCGTGGAACAGGCGCAGTTTCACGGGCCTATCCAAATCGGATACGGCCTCGCGCTGTTTTGATTTCTATCAAGTCCGTCGATTAAACCAATCAGCGCCAATACGGGTCAGGAATTGTACGTACTAACGCTGTTGGTTGGCTTCATTTCTGCCGGCCCTGCCCCATTCCCAGCAGCCGCAGGACGATCGGCAGCATCAGCCCCAGCCCCATGAAGCGGGCGACATGGTGCACCGCGACATAGGCCGGGTCGAGGTCGAGCGCGAAAGCCATCACCGCCATCGCTTCCGCGCCGCCGGGCGCGAAGGCGAGCAGGGTCTGGCCGACCGGCAGGCCGGTCAACGCGGAAACGGCAAGCGAAAAGGCCACGGCGACCAGCATAGCCAGCACAAGGTTCAGGATGCCGATGCCCAGGCTCGCGCGGAAGACGCGCCAGCCAATGCCGGTGAACCGCGCGCCGATGAAACATCCGAGCACCAGCATGGCTGGGCCGAGAACCTCCGGAGGCACGCGGGCGTGCGTCCATCCCGTGCCGTGGGCAAGCGCACTGACCAGCATCGGGCCGAACAGCAGGCCGCCGGGAACGCGCAGGCGCTGGCTCAGCATCCCGCCCGCACCGCAGGCCGCGGCGAGAACCAGCAGTTCGCCCCAGGGAACCTCATGGACTGCCGGCAGATCCGGAACGCCTGCCTGGCCGATATAGACAATGAGAGCGGGAAGCACGAGCACGAGGATGACCAGCCGCATGGCCTGCACGATGGCCACGCGGCTGACGTCGACACCCGATTCGACGGCGACCGCCAGCACATAGGATAATGCGCCCGGCGTTGCGGCCAGCAAGGCGGACTTGCGGTCCCAGCCGGGAACGCGTGCGATCACGGCGACCGACGCCAGCATCATGGCCGGCACCGCGACGGCGAGCGCCAGCAGGCTCAACGGCCAGGTGCGCGCCGCCGCGACGGCCTCCGGCGTCAGGCCGCTGCCCATCGAGATGCCGAGCACGACGAAGACCGGCAGCCGCCAGCTCTCCGGCAGCACCATCGGCGCGCCGGCGACCGCGGCCACCGCAACGCCTGCCATGGCCCCGGTCAGCCACGGTATGGGCAACCCTGCGAGCGCGGCGAGACCGCCGGCGGCGATCCCGACCGCCAGCGTCGCCAGCACCGGCGCGAGGCGAATTCCATGCAGGAAGGGAGGGAAACTACGCACCACTTCCGTGCCGCAAGCGTGTATAGACTGATGCCGAATTCGTCGGCCACCGGCAGTGAGACAAGAGCTTCATGAAACCCGCAGTCCTTGAATCCTACGCCCGCAGACAGGTTCCGCGCTACACGTCCTACCCGACCGCGGCGCAATTCACCGCGCAGGTCGGCCCCGAGCAGATCGCCGCGTGGGGCAGCGAGCTTGCGCCCGACGCGCGGCTCAGCCTGTATTTCCACGTGCCGTTCTGCCGCTCCATGTGCTGGTATTGCGGTTGCCACACGAAGGCAACACGCAAGGATGCGCCGCTCATCGCCTACGGGCAGACGCTGGAGCGCGAACTGGCCTCGGCGGCGATGGCTTTCGGCAATGGCGCGCGTGGGCCGCGGCCGGTCGTCTCGATCCACTGGGGCGGCGGCACGCCAAGCCTGCTGCCGGCGGAGGTCTTCCAGTCGGTCGTCGAGGCGATGCACGAGTCGTTCCGGCTGTCGCCGGACGCCGAACACGCGATGGAACTCGACCCGCGCACCATCGACGATGCCCTCGTCGGCAGCCTGAAGCATGCCGGCGTCAACCGCGTCAGCCTCGGGGTGCAGGACTTCACGCCTCGGGTACAGGCGGCGATCGGGCGCATACAGCCCTACGAGCTGGTATCGGCGGCGGTCCGCAGGCTGGCCGCGGCCGGGCTCGTCGATATGAACTTCGACCTGATCTACGGCCTGCCGCTGCAGACGAGATCCGACCTGCTGCGCAGCATCGACCTGTCCGTCAGCCTCGCGCCCACGCGCATCGCGCTGTTCGGCTACGCGCATGTGCCGTGGTTCAAGTCGCACCAGCGCATGATCAAGGAGGCGATGCTGCCCGGCGTGACCGAACGCCTGGAAATGGCCGAGGCCGCAGCCGAGCGCTTGAAGTCCCTGGGCTACGAGATGATCGGCATCGACCATTTCGCGCGTCAGGACGACGCGCTTGCCGTCGCCGCGCGCAACGGCACGCTGCGGCGCAATTTCCAGGGCTACACGAGCGACCCGGCGGATGTGGTGATCGGGCTCGGCGCGTCGTCGATTTCGAGCTTCCCGCAGGGGTTCGCGCAGAATTCACCCGCGACCGCGGAGTGGGCGCGCGCCGTGGATGCGGGCCGCTTCGCCACCGTGAGGGGCGTCGCGACAACCCAGGAAGACAGGATGCGCGCGGCGCTGATCGAGGCGCTGATGTGCCGGCTTCAGGTCGATGTCGCGGTCGTTGTCCGCCAGCACGGATTCGATCCGAGCGCCCTCGGCGACTGGCGCCAACGCATCGACGGCCTGGTCAACGACGGACTTGCGACACGCAACGGCGATCTCGTCACAGTGACCGAGGACGCGCGCGCGTTCGCGCGGATCGTGGCCAGCGTTTTCGATGCCTACCTGGCCGTGGAAGGGCGCAAGCACTCGGTCGCGGTCTGATCCCTCCGGCATTGCTGCCTGAACGCTGGTCGCAGCCGGCCCGCATGGCTACGTCCTGCCGGCGCAGCGCTTTTTCTCGTTCGCGGCTTCCTCAAAAAAAAACCGTGTTCTCAAAGGAACACGGCTGCCAGACATGGCAAGAGGAGGGACTCTTGAAGCGACGCCCTGGCGCGGCAAGCCTCAGCAGTCGCCGGAAAGGAGTTCGAGCCCTTCGCGATCGGCGATGTGAAACCAGTCGGCCTTGTCGAACACGATCAGTCCGCGCCGGCGCAGATCGGACAGGCTGCGGCTGACGGTCTCGATCGTCAGGCCGAGATAGTCCGCCATCTCCTGGCGCGTCATGGCAAGGCGGATATGGCCGTTGGCGCGCTTCGCGTTCGACATCTCGGCAAGACGCAGCAGGAAGCTGACGACCCGTTCCATGGCTGACTTGCGGCCGAGAATGACCGTGTGCTCGTGCAGGTTTTTCACCTTCTCCTGCAATTGCTGGCACATCGCGCACACGGCAGCGGGGACTTCGCTGCAATCCAAACGCCGATTGGAGCGCAGGCGCGTTGCCACCAGCGTCTCGGCGGAGCAATCGTGCTCATCGTCACAGGTGAGGCCGAACATCTCGCCGGGGCCGAGAAGCTCCACCAGCTGGCGTCGGCCGTCCGGCAGAACCTTGAACAGCATGACCGCGCCATCGATGATCTCGTAGCGCTGGCTGGCCGCATCCCCCTCGGCGAAAACGAGTTCGTGCTCGCGGAAGGCTGTAACCATAGGGCTCGCCGCATCGCTCGCACCTTCGCGGCGCTTGGCGGATGCCGGTTGGCCGACCTTCTTGCCGGCCGGAATCTCGATGGATTCCAAGGACAGATCGACCATGTGATGCTCCCGTTCCAGAATTCCCTACCCCCACGCACCGGTTCCCCCGGCATCATTCGCGCACGACGCCTTGTTTCGTCGTATTCGAATATGAATCTAGGTCGCCAGCCTCCTCTCGGGATCGGTTCCGATACTTATGCGTGCTACTGCGTAGTCGCGTAGCGGGCAACGACAGCTTCCGACTTGGCGCCAGCGCGCCGTATCCTCAGAAGATCGAGGAGATGCAGTCAGCCGACAGCGGCTTGCGCAGGACAGCGCTGGCGGCGAGCCCGGCGAGGTCGCGATCGACAGCCGATTGCGGAAGACCGGACAAGACGACAACACGCGGCGGATTGAGCCTGCCGCTCAGCCTGCGCAACAATTCGCCGCCGCTCATGCCCGGCAGGCCAAGGTCGACCAGAACCACGTCATCGGAGCCTGGGAAGGTCGATTCGAGGAAGTCCTCGGCCGATTCGAATGCGATGACCTCCAGTTCCATCTGGTCGATCAGCAGCACCAGCGAATCGCGAACCGCACGGTCATCCTCGACAATGAAGATTTTCAACGAAGGCCTTTCGCACACCGCACGTTTTCCCAAGCACCAAGGTGCAGGGACCGGGCATGCGAAATCAATTCCGGCAAATGCCGTATTCACGCGGCGTGACTGCGGATTGCGGATCCGGCCCGGCACGCGCCCGGCGAACCGGCCTCAGTTCCCCGACAGGACGATGCGGACCAGGTCGGCGGCATTGCGCGCGCCGAGCTTTTCCATGATCCGCGCGCGATGGACCTCGATGGTGCGCGGCGAGATTCCCAGTGTGCGCCCTGCTTCCTTGTTCGAGGAGCCGTTGGTGATTTCCTGGAGCACCTCGCGCTCACGCGGTGTCAGGCTGTCGAAGACTTCCTGAGCGATCTCGGAGTCCCCGGACGCGCTGCGCCTCGCCAGCGCGTCGGTCACCCGTTCCACGACCGTATCGGCATCGAACGGCTTCTCGATGAAGTCGAAGGCACCGAGCTTGATGGCGGAAACCGCTGTCGGGATGTCTCCGCGCCCGGAAATGATGAAGACGGGGCTGGGATAGTTCGGCGCGTCCAGCGCCTTGAGGATGTCCATTCCCGAACGGCCGGGCATGTGGATGTCGAGGATCACGCACGACGGCGGAGCGTCGTGCGCAACGGCCAGGAACGCGTCGCCGTTCTCGAAGCCGCTGACCTCGTAGCCTTCCGTGCTAAAGACGAAGCCCAGGGCGTCACGCACCGCCGGGTCGTCGTCGACGATATGGATCGTCGGCTTCTCGTCCGGGTTGTCTCCAGTGGTCATGCCTTGTGCTCCTCATCGCCGCCTTGTCCGGCGACCGGCAGTGCGAGGCGGAAGCGGGCGCCTCGCCCGTGTCCGCCGGGTTCCACGGTCAGTTCGCCCCCATGGCTCTGGGCTATCGTGCGCGATATGGCAAGCCCCAGCCCCGTGCCGCTCGGCTTGCTCGTGGCAAACGCCTTGAATAGATCGGGCAGCATCGAGGGTGCAATGCCGTTTCCCGAATCGGTGATGGCGACATCGACGAAATCGCCGTCTCTCCAAGTCTCGATCAGGATCGTCTTTTCCTCCACGTCGGCCAGTGCATCGAGGGCATTGCGCAGGAGGTTGACGATGATCTGCTGGATCTGGATGGGGTCGGCCATGACGTCCGGCAGGTCATCGCCGTGGTGGCGTTCGATCGTGACGCCGCGTGCGCGCGACCCGATCATGGTGAAATCCGTCGCCTCGTCGACGAGCTCCGGCAACGACACGCTGACGCGCTCGATGTCGCGTTTCTCGATGAACTGGCGCATGCGGCGGATGATCTTGCCGGCGCGGTCGGCCTCCAGCACCGCCCGGTCGATGATCTCCAGCACGTCGTCGGGAATGGCCTGTCCCGAGCCAGGCTTGCGCGCCTTGCGGGTCACCGCCTGCAGGTAGAGCATCAGGGCCGTCAGCGGCTGGTTCAGTTCGTGGGCGAGCGCGGAACCCATCTCGTCCATGGCGTTTATGCGGGCCATGCGAACCAGCTGCGCCTGCACGGTGTCCAGCCGTTCCTCGGCCTCGACCTTCGGGCGCAGGTCGCGGATGATGCCAATGAACTGTCGGCCGGCCGGCGTCACGGATTCCCCGACGGACAGCTCGATGGGGAACTCGGTGCCATCCTTGTGGCGACCGTGAACCGCACGGCCGATCCCGATGATGCGGCGCTGGCCGGTCTCCATGTAGCGATTCATGAAGCCGTCGTGGTTGCCGGCATAGCCCTGCGGCATCAGCATGTTGATGCTGTTGCCGACGACTTCCTTCGCGCGGTAGCCAAACAGCGTTTCGCAGGCCTTGTTGTAGACAAGCACCTTGCCGGCCTCGTCGATCACGACGATGCCGTCGACGGCGGTCTCGAGAACGCCGGAGAGGCGCGCCTCGCTGAGCGTTGGTGGAATGTGCGTTGCAGCGTCCATCACGAGCAAGTCTAACCGACCAGAGCCGCTTGTCTTTGTTGACAGCGGAAAAAGCGACGGCACGTTTTATATGCAAATGTACGTATGCCCCACGCGTCAGGTCGTCGCAGCCGAGACACTGGGGAAAGTCGGGTTGGACGCGCGCCGACCGACTGCCAGCTAGCGGGCGAGCCAGGCGTTGAGGCGGCGCATCGCGTCCTGCAAGCCCTGCGGCCGGCGCACGAAGCACAGCCGCATGTAGCCTGCACCGTGTTCGCCGAAGGCGCGACCGGGCGCCATGCCGATGCCCGCCTCGTCGACAAGGCGCAGTCCCAGCCGATCTGTGTCCGGCTCGCCGTCGATGGCGAAGAAGGCGTAGAAGGCCCCGTCGGGCGGGGCGAAGCGGCAGCGCCCGCTTTGCGCAAGACCGGCGGAGATGATCTCGCGCCCGCGGCGGGCGTCCCCGATCACCTGCTCGGCGAATGCATCGCCCTGGCGCAAGGCCGTCTCGGCGGCGGACTGGAGAAAGGCAGGAACGCCGGACGTCGAATACTGCACGAGGTTCTCGATCTTGACGCCGATAGTCTCCGGTGCCTCGATCCAGCCGAGCCGCCAGCCGGTCATCGCCCAGTTCTTGGAAAAGGTGTTGACGAAAAGGACCCGGTCCTCGGGCGTGATGAAATCGTGGAAGGAAGGTGCGAGCGGCCGCCCGTGCGCACCGGTACGCACGTTGGCGAAGGCGAAGCGGGCGTAGATCTCGTCGGCGATGATCCAGATGCCGCGCGCCCGGCAGAAGGCGAGCACGGCATCCATGTCGGCCTGCGGCATCATCCAGCCGGTGGGGTTGGACGGCGAGTTGATGAAGATCGCGCGCGTGCGCGGCGTCACCGCGGCGAAAAGCCGTTCGATGTCCAGCGCCCAGCCGGCGGCCGTGAAGTCCATGGCGACCGGGACCGCACTGACGCCGGCGATGCCGCAGGCGGCGGGAAGATTGGGCCAGGCCGGCGAATGGTAGACGATCTCGTCGCCGGGGTCGGCGCACAGATTGACCGCGATCTGGATCGCCTGCATGCCCGAGCCGGTGACAAAGAAGCGTTCTGCCGGGAATGGCCGGCCGTAGAGCCAGCCCGTGTACTCGGCCAGCGCCTGGCGCAGCGGCGGTATGCCGCGCTGGTCTGTGTAGAAGGTCTGGCCGTCGGCGAGCGCGCGGCTCGCGACGTCGCAGATGAAGGCGGGCGTCGGCAGGTCGCCTTCGCCAGCCCAAAGCGGGATGACGCCCTGACGCTCGCGGCTGTAGTTGGCAACCTCGACGATGCCGCTTTCCGGTGACTGGGCGGCGCGCGCGCTGAGCGCCTGGACCGAGGCCGGTTCAGCTTGTTCGGGCTGGGACAAGACTACGATCCTTGCGCATCGCCTGGCTCCCGAAAGCGAGCGGCGGCAGGCAGGAAAGTAGCCGTGCCCTGCCGCCGGCACCGTTTGGAATGCCTGCAGGCCTATTTCTTCGAGAGCAGGTCGCGGATCTCTTCCAGCAGCACCTCGTTGCGCGGCGGCGCCGGCGGTTCGGCGGGCGCGGCCTCGGCCTCCTTCTTCATCGAGTTCATGGCCTTGATGACCATGAACAGCACCCAGGCGATGATCAGGAAGTTGATCACGATGGTGACGAAGTTGCCGTAGGCAAGCGTGGCGCCGGCCTCACGAGCCTTGTCGAGCGTCGCCTGCGGCTCGCCGGCGAGCTGGACGAACAGGTTGGAAAAGTCGATGCCGCCGGTGATCACGCCGATGATCGGCATGATGATGTCCTTGACGAGCGAATCGACGATCTTGCCGAAGGCGCCGCCAATGATGACGCCGACCGCCAGGTCGACCATGTTGCCCTTTATGGCAAATTCCTTGAATTCCTGAACGATACCCATCCGCAATGCCTCCTTGCTTGCCGGTCGGCCGACAACCATGTCCGGCGCAGTCAAGCATGCCCGCGCGCCGCATGCGCCGGTAGAACGCACGGGTTTTCTATCCTTTTTCACAGCACCGCGCCACGTGGAGAATCGCGCCGCATGCGTTCGCCTGTCACGATTTGGCGAAAAGCAGGTCGCGCACCATGTCGTCGAGGTTGGACAGGTTGTTCAATGCGCGCTTCAGCCGTTCCTGGCGCGGTCCAGACAGTGATGCGACGGCGACCGAGTTGGTCGCCGGCAGGCCGTGCTCGATGTCGTCGATCTGCTGGTCGAGCATCATCTCAAGTAGCACCGCGTGCGCGTCCACCGCGCGCTCGAGGTCGTTGCCTGCGCCGATGTCGAGGGCGCGTACGCCGTTCAGCCGATCGGGCGTCGAGCGGTGCATGATGGAATGGCGGATCGACAGGACGCGCGCATTGGCAACGAGCGGGAACAACCCGCCCTTCTTGAGATCGATGCGGCCGTTTTCCGTCTTGAAGCCGCCGAGGAAGCCGATCGGCGGATGGAAGCCCGCCGCCTGCTCGGCAAGCAGTTTCAGGAAGGCAACCGCCTTGCTGCCCTGCTCGTGGGCATACCCCCAGATCTCGTCCGCCAGGGCCTTGTGACCGTGCACGGCGCGCATGTCGTAGAAGATGTCGACGTTGAGCAGGTCCTGCGGCTTCGACTTGCGAATCCATCCGTCGACGCGCGCCTTCCAGGCCGACACGCTCATGCGCCATTCCGGGTTCTTGGCCATGATGCCGCCCTGGCAATAGGGAATGCCGGCTTCGTTGAGCGTGTCCGCGATGCGTTTTCCCAGTTCGGCGAACCAGGCCTCGACATGATCGCGCTCGCTGTCTGCAATATCGGCGTAGACGATCGCATTGTCCTGGTCGGCGGCCAGCAGGCTCTCGCCGCGCCCGCCCGATCCCAGGACGAGCAACGCGTAGTCGGCCGGGGCGCGCCCCAGTCCGTCGCGTTCCATGGCGGCTTCGCCGAGGACGGCCGCGCGGCGCGTCATGGCACACAGTTCGCGGCTGATGACGCCGGCGATCTCGCGCCCGTCGACTTCCTCGGTGCGCAGGCCGCTGGCGACTGTCGGCAAGCGGGCGAAAGCTGCGCCGAGCGCCCTTTCGTCGGGCGCCGTGTCGATCTCGTCGCCCAGCGAGATCGCGTCGGTCGTGCGCATCCGCAACAGATCGCGCGCACTGATGGCGCCGATCACGACGCCGTCCTCGTCGGCGACACCCAGATGGCGGACCTTCAGCCGCGACATGCGTCCGATGGCCCGGTAGAGGTAGGCGTCGGCGAACACCGTCTCCAGCGGCATGTTCGCGTAGTCCGCAACCGGGTGGGTGAGCGCTTCGGCGCCATCGGCGGCGACCGCACGCAGGACATCGCGCTCGGTCAGGATGCCGGTCTGGTTGCGCACCAGGGCCTCGGCATCGCCGACGAAGACCGAACTGACGCGGCGCTCGACGAAGGTCGCCAGGGCTTCGCGCAGCGGCATCTGCGGCTTCAGCACGATCGGCGGCGCGCTCATGACGTCGCGCACGCGGTGGCGATAGGGATAGGCGTCGACCCGCGCCATCGCCTTTTCGCTGAGCGCCGCCTCCTCGGTGCGCACGGGCAGGAGCCAGCCGGCCTTGTATTGCTCCTCCAGCGCATTGGCGAGTTGCCGGCAGGCGGCCTCCGCCTCTGCCAGCGTACGCACGTTACGCTCGCGCAGCCTGGGCACCAGAGCGAGGAAGATGCGTGCCGTCACGCGGGCATCGCCGATGGCGCTGTGGCGGCCGGAAATGTCGACGCCCAGCCAGCTTGCCAGCGCTTCCATCTCATAGGTGGGCAGCCGCGGGTTGGCGACCTGCGCCAGCATGCGCGTGCACAGGCTGCGCGGTGCGCGCCACGCGATCCCGGCGCGCTCGCACTCGGCCTTCATCATCGCCAGGTCAAAGCCGATGGAATGGCCGACCAGGATGCGCTCGCGCACGAAGCCGTCGAGCTCGGCGTTGATCGCCGCAAAGGCGGGTGCGCCCTTCACATCGGCATCGGTGATTCCGTGCACCGCCGTCGATGCGGCGGGAACCGGGACACCGGGATCGACGTAACGGTCGAGCTCCTCGCCCGCCACCAGCTCGCCCTGGCGGATGCCGACGGCCCCGACCTGGATGATCCGCGCCGTCTTGACGTCAAGGCCCGTCGTTTCGGTGTCGAGCACGATGGCGTCGACCGCGGCGAGCGGAATTGCGGAGATGTGGCGTACCATCTGGTTCCCCCGGGACTAAGGCGCGGAGCGGCGAGCAATCCGCAAACGTCATCGGGACGTCAAGTGGACTTGCTGCCATGTTTGTGATGACGTCTGGCGGGGAAGAACTAGAGCATTTCCATTTCTTCTTGAATTGCGAAAATGCTCGGTGCTCTTGTTTTCACGCATTTCCGAGCGAAAAGCCGCACGCACTTTTCCTGGAACTGCTCTGGGGGATGGATTCCGAGGGATGCAGGGCGGTGTCGTCATCGTCACAGCGATCGTCTATCTGGGCTTTCTGTTCGCTGTTGCAAGCTACGGTGACCGGGTCGCGCAGCGCGGCGCGTGGGCGCGCGGGCGGCCGCTGATCTATGCGCTGACCCTTGGCGTCTACTGCACCTCGTGGACCTTCTTCGGCAGCGTCGGGCTGGCAACGCGCCAGGGCTGGGATTTCCTGACGATCTACATCGGCTGCGGGCTGATGGTCGGCGCCGGGCACCTGCTCATCCTGCGCGTCATTCGCCTCGCCAAGGCCAACAACATCACCTCCGTCGCCGACTTCATCGCCTCGCGATACGGCAAGAGCCAGTCGGTCGCAGCCCTGGTCACGGTGATCGCGATGATCGGCGCGATCCCCTACATCTCGCTGCAGCTGAAGGCGATCTCGGAATCGCTGACGACCCTGGTCGGCTACCAGAACATCCAGGCCGCGGCAGAATTTTCACCGATTGCGGGCGATATCGCGCTGCTGGTCACGCTGACGCTGGCGATCTTCGCGGTGGCATTCGGAACGCGCCACATCGACGCCACCGAACACCAGCACGGCCTGATGCTGGCGATCGCGGCGGAATCCCTGATCAAGCTGGCGGCTTTCCTGGCGGTCGGGGTCTACGTCACGTTCTTCATGTTCGGAGGGCCGGGAGAACTCCTCAAGGCAGTCGCCGCGCGACCCGACATCTCGCACACCTTCACGCGCGGCCTGCAGGGCGGCCCCTGGCTGACGATGACGCTGCTGAGCTTCGTCGCCGCGCTGCTGCTGCCGCGCCAGTTCCACGTTGCGGTGGTCGAGAACAACTCCGAAAAGGAGGTGCGCGCTGCCGCCTGGCTGTTCCCCGCCTACCTGATCGCGATCAACCTGTTCGTCGTCCCGATCGCGGCGGCGGGGCTGCTGAAGTTCGGCGACACGACCGCCAACCCGGACATGTTCGTGCTGCTGTTGCCGATGGTGAACGACGCGGTCGTCGTGACCATGGCTGCATTCGTCGGCGGGCTGTCGGCGGCAACCGCGATGGTGATCGTCGCCAGCGTGGCGCTCGCCATCATGGTATGCAACGACCTCGTCGCGCCGGTCCTGCTGCGGCGCGCGATGCTGGAATCGAGCGAGGCGGCGCTGGGCCAGCGGCTGCTGACGATCCGCCGCGTCTCCATCTTCCTGCTGCTGCTGCTCGCGTACCTGTACTACCGCGCAATCGCCGGAAACGCGGCGCTGGCCTCCATCGGGCTCGTCTCCTTTGCAGCGATCGCGCAACTCGCGCCGGCCTTCTTCGCCGGGCTGGTGTGGCGGCGGGGAACCGCGCTGGGCGCCATCGCGGGGATGGGCGCCGGCATCGTTGTCTGGGCCTATACACTGCTGGTGCCCAACTTCGTCGACGCAGGGCTCATTGCCCCGGACATCATCGAGCACGGCCCCGCGGGATTCGGCTTCCTGCGCCCGACACGGCTGTTCGGCATCGATTTCGCGCCGCTGACGCACGGCGTGTTCTGGAGCCTCGCGTTCAACATATTGGCCTACGTGACGGTGTCGCTGCTGCGCCACCCGGAGGCCATCGAACGGCTGCAGGCGCGCCAGTTCGTGCCCGAGGACCTGCGGCCTATGCCGCAGGGCATTCGCCTGTCGCGCACCAGCATCCGCGTCAGCGAGATCGGCAGCACGATCGCGCGTTATCTTGGCGAGGAACGCGCGCAGCGGCACCTTGAATCCTACAGCAAGGAGCGCGGCCTCAGGCTCGACCAGAATTCGGACGCCGACGTGCACCTGGTGCGCTATGCGGAACGCATCCTGGCGAGTGCCATCGGCGCGCCGTCGGCGCGCGTCGCGCTGTCGCTGCTGCTGGAGCGGCGCAATGCCGGCAGCAAGTCGGCACTCAAGCTGCTCGACGATGCCTCGGCGGCGCTGCAGTACAACCGCGACCTGTTGCAGTCGGCGCTTGACCACGTGCACCAGGGCATCGGCGTGTTCGACCGCGACCTGCGCCTGGTCTGCTGGAACCGGCAGTTCCGCAACGCGCTCGACCTGCCGCCGGCGTTCGGGCAGGTCGGGACGACGCTTTCCGACATCTACCGCCATGCCGCCGAACGCGGCGACCTGGGGCCGGGCAACACGGATGCGCTCGTCGACGACCGCCTGCGCGCGACGGTGCGCGGCGAGGTGTTCCAGGCGCCGCACGTCTTCAAGGCAACGGTGATCGAGATGCGGCCCGACGCGATGCCGGACGGCGGGCTTGTGCTGACGGTGTCCGACGTCACCGACCGCGTGCGCACCGCCCGCCAGCTGGCATCTGCCAACGAGACGCTGGAAAAGCGCGTGCGCGACCGTACCGAGGCGCTGACGCGGCTGAACACCGAGCTGGAACGCGCCCGCGCGGCGGCGGAGAATGCCAATGCCGACAAGACGCGCTTCCTGGCAGCCGCCAGCCACGACATCCTGCAGCCGCTCAACGCCGCGCGGCTCTATGTCTCCAGCCTCGTCGAGCGCAGGATGCGGCCGGAGGAACGGCGCATTGCGGAAAACATCGACGGCTCCCTGGAGGCGGTCGAGGAAATCCTGTCGACGCTGCTCGACATCTCGCGGATCGACGCCGGCGCGATGAAACCCGAATACTCGGTGTTCCGCATGGACGAGGTGCTGAAAGCGCTGGGGATCGAGTTCCTGCCGATGGCGCGCGAACGCAAACTCGACCTGCGCGTGGTGGCGTGCAGCGCGAGCGTGCGCAGCGACCGCCGGTTCGTGCGCCGGCTGCTGCAGAACCTGATCTCCAACGCGCTCAAGTATACCAGCAGCGGCCGCGTTCTCGTCGGCTGCCGGCGCCGCGGCAACCGGCTCGTGGTCTCGGTCCACGATACCGGGCCCGGCATTCCCGAAGACCAGCGCCAGGCGGTGTTCCGCGAGTTCAAGCGGCTGGCGGGCGCGGAGAAGATGGCGCGCGGGCTGGGGCTGGGGCTCTCGATCGTCGAACGCCTCGCCAGGCTGCTGGGCACGTCGATCGACATCGAATCCGCTCCCGGCAAGGGATCGGCCTTCTCGTTCGATCTGCCGATATCGGTGGCTGCGGCGGCGCATGCGGACGCGCCGCAGGTAGCCCGCACGGCGCGGCGCCTGATGCCGCTGAACGTCCTTTGTGTCGACAACGAGCCGAAGATCCTGGACGGAATGGCGGCGCTGCTCGGCGGATGGGGATGCGGCGTGCGCACCGCGACATCGCGGCAGGAGGCGCTTTCGGCGGTGAAGCCGCCGAACCTGCCGCCTGACGTGATCATCGTCGACTATCATCTCGATACCGGCACCGGGCTCGACGTCGCCAAGGCACTGCGCTGGAAGCTCGGCGCCGACATCCCCGTCGTCCTGCTGACCGCCGACCGCTCGCCGGAGGTGCGCGAGGAAGCCGAGGCACAGGAGGCGGTCGCGCTCTACAAGCCGGTCAAGCCGGCGGCACTGCGCGCGGTGCTGTCGCGCTATTCGCGCCGGGAGGCAGCGGAGTAGAAACCGAGGCGGACCGGACGTCTTCAGACGTCGGGCGAGATCGTGGGTTCGCGCTGCAGGGCGTCGATGCGATTGACCATGATGACGGCCTGGGTGCGGCTGTCGGCTCCCAGCTTCTGCAGGATGGCGGAGACGTGTGCCTTCACGGTTGCCTCGGAGACGCTCAACTCGTAGGCGATCTGCTTGTTAAGAAGCCCCTCGCCCAGCATCATCAGCACGCGCACCTGCTGCGGCGTCAGCGTCGACAACCGCCTTGCGATCTCGGCGAGCTCGTTCTCGTCCTCGGCGGCGAGATCGATGTCGGGCGGAAACCATTCGCCACCCGCCAACACCGCAGCGACGGCTGCGCGCATGTCGGCGACCTGCAGCGATTTCGGGATGAAGCCGGAGGCGCCGAAATCTGCGCAGCGGCGCACGACGGCTGGATCGTCGCTTGCCGAAACGACGATCACCGGGATGTCGGGGAAGCGCGCCCGCAGATTCATCAGGCCGGACAGGCCGCGCACGCCGGGCATCGCCAGGTCGAGCAGCACCAGGTCCGTTTCGGGATGCGATGCAAGCTCCTCCATCACTGCCTCGATGGACCCCGCCTCGCTGATCTCGCCGATGGCAGCGGCTGGCTCATCGCCAGATCCCTGCCGGAGAGCCTGTTTCAGGGCATCGCGAAACAGCGGGTGGTCATCGGCGATGACCAGCCGTGCCCAGGCAGCGTCCTGCGTTGCCATTCCCGTCAAATCCAGCCCCCCTCAACGTCTCTTTCGACTGCCCCTCAGAAGGTTGCGTCCTCCTGCGCCGGGTGCCTTGAGTTCGCGATCGAGTCCGCATCGATGCGTTCGAAGAACTCGCTGCGCACCGCCTGCCAGGCGAAGCGGATCGAGTTCTCGACGATATCGGCATCGTAGCGCTTGAGTTCGTCGGCGATCGGCGCCCAGGCGACCAGCGCCTTGGGGCTTGCCTGGAAGTGATGCTCGTTGGCGCCGGTGTTGCGCCAGACGGCCCCCGTCATGCGCGCCTCCAGATCCTCGCACCATTGCGCCCTGTTGGCGGGCACGACGTCGCCGTCGTCGTTCGCATCGAGCCCGAGCGCGAAACAGCGGCGCGCCAGCGCGCTACGCCCGTCGTCGGTGAACGCCTCGCGCACGGCGGCATTGGCGACCGCGAACATCGTCATGTCCATCAGGCCGGCGGCATAGACGTGCATCTTGGCAACGTTCATAGAGGCGATGAAATCATCGTCCTCGAAATGCCGCGGATAGCTCGTTCCCATGCGCGTCTTGACGTATTCGTAGAGCTTCTTCTGCGTCACGAAAGCCGTGCGGGTATGCGCGAAGGAAAAGACGTCCGGCATGCTTGCCAGGGGCGCAACATCGCGCCGTGCCGGAATAGCACCGGCAACGCCACGCAGCACCTGCGCACCTTTTCTGAGAATCGACAACATCCGCCCGAGTCAAACGTTAACAGACCGCTACCATGGTCTTATTCATAAGGCATGTGATTGCGCATACAAGTTATCCCTTGGCATGGGGCGGAACTTGTTTCCCGCCAAGGCCTGTTTGCGCCGGACTTTTGCCGGCCAGTATAATCTTTGGGGGAGGATACCCGAATGTCTGCAAATGCCGACGCAAGGGCGCGGCATTGGGAGAAGACCCGCAATCTGACCATCCTGGTCCTGATCGTGTGGTTCATTCTCTCGATGTTGGCGCCTTGGTTCGCCGACTCGCTTAACTCGATGACATTCCTCGGCTTCCCGCTGGGCTACTACATGTGCGTCCAGGGGTCACTGATCGGATTCGTCGCTCTCATCTGGTTCCAGAACTGGCGCCAGGATGGGATCGATGACGAATTCGGCGTCGCCGACGAATAGGGGGGCGTCATGATCAAAGGAAAATTCACCGACAACCTGGGCAAGGTATACGCGATGTATACCCTCGGGTTTCTCGTCTTCTTCGCCATCATGGCGGTGTTCGAACAGATGGGCGCGGGCGCCAGGGCCATCGGCATCGGCTTCCTGTGCTTCACCATCGGCATCTACGCCCTGATCGGCTGGCTGTCGCGCACGGCCGAGGTGTCCGCCTACTACGTGGCGGGACGCGAAGTGCCGGCGCTCTACAACGGCATGGCGACCGCGGCGGACTGGATGTCCGGCGCCTCGTTCGTGGCGCTCGCCGGCGGCGTGTACTTCGGCGGTTACCCGTACCTCGGGTTCATCATCGGCTGGACCGGCGGCTACGTGCTGGTCAACTCGCTGATGGCCCCGTACCTGCGCAAGTTCGGCTGCTACACGGTGCCGGACTTCATCGGCACCCGCTACGGCGGCAACCTCGCCCGCTTCTGCGCGGTCGTGGTGCTCGTGGTCGCCTCGTTCACCTATGTGACGGCGCAGATCAACGCTACCGGCACGATCGCCGCCCAGACCCTGGGCGTGCCGTTCGAGCTCGGCGTGTGGCTCGGCCTCGCGGGCATCTTCGTGTGCTCGATGCTGGGCGGCATGCGCGGCGTGACCTGGACCCAGGTGGCGCAGTACATCGTGCTGATCATCGCCTACCTGACGCCGATCATCTGGATGTCCAACAAGCAGGGCTTCGGCATCATCCCGCACTTCTCCTACGGTGACGCGGTGCATCGCATCGCCGAGCTGGAAGCGCAGTACGGGCTGTCGAAGGCGGCGGAGAACATCCCCGGCGTTGCCGTCCTGACGACGCCGACGAACGCCCCTGCCGGCAACGAGTGGAAGATGGTGACGCTCGCCATCTGCATGATGTGCGGCACGGCTTCGCTGCCCCACATCCTGATGCGCTACTTCACCACTCCGTCCGTCCGTTCGGCTCGCCGTTCGGTCGGCTGGTCGCTGCTGTTCATCTTCTTCCTGTACTTCTCGGCACCGGCTCTCGCCACGCTGACGAAGCTGCAGCTGCTCGACCCGAACCTGGCCACCTCGGTCATCGGCAAGAGCTTCGAGGAAGTGTCGAACCTGACGTGGGTTCAGCACTGGTCGTCCGTGGGCATGCTCGCGGTTGCCGACCAGAGCGGCGACGGCATCGTTCAGCTGAACGAGTTCTTCATGCGGCCTGACATCGTCGTGCTCGCCACACCGGAAATCGCAGGCCTGCCCTACGTGATCTCCGGCCTCGTGGCCGCCGGCGGTCTTGCTGCCGCCATGTCGACGGCAGACGGCCTTCTGCTGGCAATTGCCAACGCCCTGTCGCATGACCTGTACTACAAGATCATCGACCCGAAGGCGGACACCAGGAAGCGCCTGATCGTGGCGCGCGTGCTGCTGCTGTTCATCGGTGCGGGCGGCGCGTTCATCGCATCGCTGAAACTCACCGGGATCCTCGGCGCCGTGGCGTGGGCATTCGACTTCGCCTGCTCCGGCCTGTTCTTCCCGCTGGTGCTCGGCGTGTGGTGGAAGCGTGCCAACAAGGCCGGCGCCATCGCCGGCATGGTTGCGGGCTTCGGTGTCGGTTCGTGGTACCTCTACATGGTCTATGCCGCCGGCATGGAACCGTGGATGGGCATCGACCACATCCGCTTCGGCATCATCGGCATGCCGGTCAGCCTGATCGCCATGGTCGTCGTCAGCCTGATGACGCCGGCTCCTTCCGAGGAGATCCAGCGCATGGTCGACGAGACCCGCATTCCCAGCGGGGCGACCGTTCTGGACGCCGCCCACTAGGGGACCGGCACCCAGGCAACAAACAACAGGGCGGGGCACTTGCCCCGCCCTCTCTTTTTGGGCAACGCTCTTGTTTTGGGCAACGCTCTAGCGGCCACGTTTCCACCGGGACCGTTGCCGGCGTGGCCGACCGCACCGGCAGGACGAGACAGATGCAAGGCGCTCCGCTCGATATCTACCCGCTCTGGGTCATCGTGACCGACTACATCCTCGGCGTCGTCATGTGGACGCTGATCGGGCGTGCGGCGATGAACATCTTCCTGCGGGAGGATTCGGAGTTCTTCTTCATGAAGATCTTCGTCAAGGCGACCAACCCGCTGCTGCGCCTGTTCGCGCCGATCACGCCGGGGTTCCTGCTCGATCCGCTGGTGCCGGTCTACATCGCCTGGTTCTTCTTCATGATCCGCTTCTACCTGCTGCCCTGGCTGCTGGGCTACCACGTCATGGGGCTGCTCTCCTTCCCGCTGGAAAGCGAGATGGCGCGGTTCATCTACACGCTCTACAATTCCTTCCGCTGATCGCGGCGCGCCTCGATCGGATTCGCCGGGAATTAACCGTTCCGGCTCAAGATTTCTTAAGCGACGGCCTGCATGATCGGCACAAGAGGCGCGAGTGCTCGCGCCATGTGTCCGTATCGAAGAGGTCTGTCATGCCCGACATGCGCGATCCCAACGTCTCCGACGCCGGCCGCTTTTTCGGCCTCGCCTGCCTGTTTGTCACCTGGCTGATGCTCGGCTTCACCGACGACATCGCGCTGGGTGCGAAGTTCGGCGGGCTGCTCAGCCTCGGCTTCGCCTTCGGCTTCATCGTTCGCGCCGAACGCCGCGGCATGCTGGGCGGGCTGCCCTTCTGGCCGAGCGCGCCGCAGCGCGACGGCGCCGATCTCGTGTTCAACCGCCCGGCCGCGAAGGCGGTGGACGCCGACGCCTGGTTCGCACAGGCGATGGCCGGCCTTTCGGCCTGCCTGCTGGCGCTGTCGGTGCTGCTGCCGCTGACCGGGGCGGTCTGACAGGCTTCGCCTGACACCAGGCGTTGCCCGACAAACTTATGCCAAGGCCGGGGCCCGCCGACGCGGGCCCCGGCCTTGTGCTTTCCGGCATCCTCATGGACACCGCCCCGCGGCGCGCAAGCAATCGTGATTTGCGCCGCCAGCGGCCAGCCGACACACTTCCCTTCCTGGTTTCGGGAGGCGGAATGGAGCGGCTTTCGACACTGGCGATGATATCGGTGGGGCGCGGCTGCGGCTTCGCCGCGCTGGCGATCACCCTTCTCGTGCTGGGGCTGAGCTTCGATCCGGTGCTGGCGGCCAAGACAGGCGCGATGCTGACCACCGGCCTTGCCGTCATCCTGCTCGCGCGCGCCCATCAGGCGCCGCAACGCGACTATCGCAAGACAGAGCTGTGGATCATGCTCGGCAAGGACGAGCGCCCGGTCGCCAGCCAGGCGCAACGTCTCGCCGGGCAGGCGCTGAAGGACGCCTATATGGCCTATGCCAATCTCGCGGCGCAGATTTCCGTAGTCTGCTGGATCGTGGCGATCGGGCTGTGGATCGTGCTGCCGCCGGGCTTCCAGTTCGACTGACGGCCAGGGCGGCCGTCACGTGCCGCAATAGTGCAAAACGATCTCGCGGTCGTGCCGGCGGTCGCGGTGCTCGATGACGTAGATGCCCTGCCAGGTGCCGAGCAGCATGCGGCCTTCGGCGACGGGCACCTGCAACGAGACGCCGGTCAGCATGGCGCGGACATGTGCGGGCATGTCGTCGGGGCCTTCGGTGGCGTGGCGATAAGGCAGGCTGCGCGGCGCAAGGCGGTCGAGCGCATCCATCAGGTCGGCCTGCACAGTCGGGTCGGCGTTCTCCTGGATCGCCAGCGATGCCGAGGTGTGGCGGATGAACAGTGTCAGCAGGCCGGTGCCGGCACCTTCGCCGGCAAGCCAGTGCGCCACCTCGCCGGTCACCTCGGCCATGCCCTGTCCGCGGGTCCGGATCCTCAGTGCCCGCTGCAACTGACGCATGCCCTTGCCCTCTATCCGAATTGCCGCTTGATTGCGGTACAAGCACATTCCGGCACGCCGCACGGACGCCCGCGTGACCACACCGGAGAGGACTCGCATGCCGCACAACAAGATCAGCATCGACCCGGCCATCTTCGACCCGGCCAGCATCAGCGCCGAGACGAAGGCAGTCAATGTCGGCATCCTGAAGGCGCTGGCCAGCCTGCCCGACCAGTGGACGTTCCCACCGCAGGTGATCCGCGACCGGCGCGCGCAGGGGCTGGGCCCCTTCCCGGTGGCGCCGAAGAGCGAGCAAGCCCGCGAGATCACGATCGACGGGCGCGACGGGCGGGTGGGGCTGCGCATCATCGCTCCGCAGATGCGCGCCTCGCGCGGCGTCTACCTGCACATCCATGGCGGCGGCTGGGTGCTCGGCGCGCCGAACGAGAACGACATGCGGCTCGAACGCATCGCCGAGAACACCGGCCTGACCACGGTCAGCGTCGACTACCGCCTGGCGCCGGAGCACCCCTATCCGGCAGGTCCCGACGATTGCGAGGCCGCCGCGCTGTGGCTCGTCAACGGCGGGCTGAAGGAGCTCGGCGGCGGCGTGCTGGCGATCGGCGGGGAATCCGCCGGCGCGCATCTTTCCGTGCTGACGCTGCTGCGGCTGCGCGACGATCACGCCATGATGCCGTTCGTCGCCGCCAACCTGGTCGCCGGCTGCTACGACCTGCGGCTGTCGCCCAGCGTGCGGCGCTGGGGGGCGGAGAAGCTGATCCTCAACACCCGCGACATCACCAAGTTCTGCGAGGCCTTCGTGCAGGGCGACCATACGGTCGAGGACCCGGCGATAAACCCGATCCTTGCCGACCTCGCCGGCCTGTGCCCTGCGCTGTTCTCGGTCGGCACGCGCGATCCGCTGCTCGACGATACGCTGATGATGGCGCCGCTGTGGATGGCCGCCGGCAACGCCGCGGAACTTGCCGTCTTCGCCGGCGGTGCGCACGTATTCCAGGCGTTTCCCGGCAAGCTGGCACAAGCAAGCCTGCAACGCATGGACGACTTCCTCAACGCAGCGCTCGATGGCTCTTAGACGCCACGCGAAGGTCATCACGGAGGATGGAAGTGGAGCGGGGCGGGGTCACCTTCAGCACCCGAATCCTTCGCAAGGAGGATTTCCTGCCGCGCTACATCATCGTGAGGCCCGAGTACGTCCGTGGCCGTGCGGAGGCGTTCGAAGCTGCGGTCAAGTTGAATGACGCCGGACCGTTCGTCCGAAATATCCGCCCATGGGGCAAAGGTTCCGACGTCTTCTTCTTCAACGTGACCGAACCGCAATGCAAAAAGGCCGGTCTCGATACGAATGATCGCTGCACGGTCGTCATAACGCCGAAAAGCCCGGATTGAGGCTACTGCGCCTTCTTCTCGAAGTCCTGGCGCAGGTCATCGACCATCGCCACGAAGCGGTCGACCATGGAGCGGAAGACCTCCATCATGCGGTCGATGTCCTCCTTTGTCGGCAGGTTCAGGTCGTCATCCTTCTTCCCGTCCACATCCGGTTCGCCCGGTAGCTGCGACGGCTTGCCGCCGCGCGCGACCTGCGCCCGCAGCATGGCGTTTTCCTCCGCAAGGCGGGTGATCTCGTCAAGCAGCGCGTCGCGATCATCGGGAACCAGCTCGCATGTGAACCCGACATCGCCTTGCCGGCAAAGGGATGCCTGGCCGGTGTTCTGGTCGACGCGAAACCAGCCGTCCTCGGACTTGCGCAGGAGATAGCGTCCACCCTCGCTGGACGGGGCTGTCTCGGCACGCACGGCGAAGGCGACAGCAGCGCAGATGCCGATTGCGATCGCGACGCGGACAATCACGCCAATGGCCATGCAACACACTCCCACTCGACACCACTCCGGTGCGTGTCAAACGCCCCGGCAACATACTCGAAGCCTGCCAGCAGAATCCGGCCTTTGGATGGCAGGGCGCGGGTTCAGGCAGACTGCGCCGCCGCGCCGCCGCCGGGCGGGAAGCGGCCATAGAAGGTTTCGGCGTTCCGCGCCATTTCCCCGAGCAGGCGATTGGGCCGGAAGCGCTTGCCGTGCTTCCTTGCCAGTCCCTTGCACATCTCGACGAAGGCCGCAGCCCCCATCATGTCGATGTAGGACAACGTCCCCCCGGACCATGGCGCGAAACCGAAGCCGAGGATCGAGCCGACATCGGCCTCGCGGACGTCGGTCACCACCTTTTCCTCGATGCAGCGAGCCGCCTCCAGCGCCATGGTGGCGAGCAGGCGGTTCTTCACCTCGTCGATGCTGACCTCGTCAGCTGATTTCTGTTCCGGGGCGATCTGCGCCAAGTCGGGCCAAAGGTACTTCCTGCCGATGTCGGGGTACTCGTAGAAACCCTTGTCGGCCTTGCGGCCAAGCCGCCCGCGCCTGACGACCATTTCTTCCAGCAGCTTTTCCTGGCGCGGATCGACGGCCTTTTCGCCGAGATCCTTCTTGGTCGCCTGCAGGATCTTCCAGGCAAGATCGACGGCGACCTCGTCGGTCAGCGCCAGCGGACCGACCGGCATGCCGGCCATGCGCGCGCCGTTCTCGATCATCGCCGGCGGGATGCCCTCCATCACCATAAGGTGAGCCTCCAGCAGGTAGTTGCCGACGCAGCGGTTGGCGTAGAAACCGCGCACGTCGTTGACGACGATCGGCGTCTTGCGGATGGCGCGGACGTAGTCGAGGGCCATCGCCAGCGCCTTTTCGCCGGTGCGCTTGCCGAGGATGATCTCGACCAGCATCATGCGGTCGACCGGCGAGAAGAAGTGGATGCCGATGAAGCTCTTCGGCCGGGCGCTCGCCTTCGCCAGGCTGGTGATCGGCAGGGTCGAGGTGTTCGACGCGAAGATCGCCGAGCGGCCGAGCACGGCCTCCACCTTCGCGATCACGTCGACCTTGACGTTGCGGTCCTCGAACACCGCCTCGACGACGAGCTGGCAGCCGGCGAGTTGGTTGTAGTCGGTCGTCGCGGTGATGCGCGCCAGCGTCGCGTCCTTGTCGGCTTGCCTGATGCGGCCCTTGCGCAGGCCGTCGGTGAGCAGCTTCTCGGAATGCGCCTTGCCGCGGTCGGCCGCTTCCTGCGTCTGGTCGATGAGCACCACGTCGATGCCGGCGCGCGCGGTGACATAGGCGATGCCGGCGCCCATGAACCCCGCGCCGATGACGCCGACCTTCCTGATCCTGTTCGGCTTCACGTCGGCAGGGCGGCGCGCGCCCTTGCCCAACGCCTGCATGGAGACGAACAGCGAGCGGATCATGGCGGCTGCCTGCGGCGACTTCAGCACGCTGGCGAAGTAGCGCTGCTCGATGGTCAGCGCGGTGTCGAAGGGCACCAACGCGCCTTCGTAGACGCACGAGAGTATGCCGCGGGCGCCGGGATAGTTGTCCCAGGTCTCCTTGCGGTAGAGCGCGTTGGCCGGCATGAAGGTCATCATACCGGCGGGCGAGAACACCTTCGCAGGATGCCTGAAGCCATCGACATCCCACGGCGCGACCGGTTTGCCGCCATCGCGGATCCACTGCTTTGCCGCCTCAACGAGCTTTTTCGCCGGCACGACCTCGTCGACCAACCCCATGGCCTTGGCCTGCGAAACGCGCAGGTCGCTGCCCTTGAGCAGGAACTGCAGGGCGTCGGCGGGCTGCATCATGCGGGCGACACGCTGGGTGCCGCCGGCGCCGGGGAGCAGGCCGACCTTCACCTCCGGCAGGCCGAGCTTCACCGTCTCGCTGTCGGCGGCGACGCGGTGGTGACAGGCAAGGCAGATTTCCAGCCCGCCGCCGAGCGCGGTGCCGTTGATCGCGGCGACCACCGGCTTGCCGCAGGTTTCCAGCGCTCGGAAGATCTGCGACAGGCGGCGCGACTGGTCGAACAGCGCCTGGTTGGCGGCCGTTTCGTCCTTGCCGACCGACTGGTGATACTGCTTCAGCAGCGCCTCGAGCATGGTGAGGTCCGCGCCGGCGCAGAAGGCGTCCTTGGCAGACGTGATGACAGCGCCCTTGATCGCCGCGTCCGACGCCAGCTTGCCGACGATCGTCTCCAGCTCGTTCATGACGGACATGTCGATGACGTTCATCGACCTGCCCGGCATGTCCCAGGTGATGGTGGCAATGCCGTCGGCGTCGGTTTCGAGGGAGAAATTCTTCATGGTCATGGTTCCTGTCTCCCCGCTCAGACGCGCTCGATGATCGTCGCGGTGCCCATGCCGGCGCCGATGCACAGCGTGACGAGGGCCGTGTTGAGGTCGCGGCGTTCAAGCTCGTCCAGCACGGTGCCGAGGATCATGGCACCGGTGGCGCCCAGCGGGTGGCCCATGGCGATGGCACCGCCGTTGGCGTTGAGCTTGTCAGCGGAAATGTCGAAATGCTGCTGGTAGCGCAGCACGACGGAGGCGAAGGCCTCGTTGATCTCGACGAGGTCAATGTCGGAGAGCTTCATCCTGGCGCGCTTCAGCAGCTTCTCGGTGACGTCGACCGGGCCGGTCAGCATCAGCGCCGGATCGGAACCTATATTGGCGTAGGCCCTGACCTTCGCGCGCGGCGTCAAGCCGAGCTTGCGGCCGGCTCGCGCACTACCGATCAGCACCGCGGCAGCGCCGTCGACGATGCCCGACGAGTTGCCGGCATGGTGGACGTGGTCGATGCGCTCAACTTCCGGGTGCGCCTGGATGCCGACGGCGTCGAAGCCGCCGAATTCGCCCATCTGGGCGAAGGACGCGTTGAGGCCCGCCAGCGACTGCATGGTCGCGTCGGGGCGCATGTGCTCGTCGCGGTCGAGGATGGTCAAGCCGTTGATGTCGGTGACCGGGATCACCGAGTTCGCGAAGTAGCCCTTGTCCCAGGAGTTCGCGGCGCGCTTCTGGCTTTCCAGCGCATAGGCGTCGCAGTCATCGCGCGAGAAGCCGTACTTGGTCGCGATCAGGTCGGCGGAGACGCCCTGCGGCATGAAGTACGACGGCAAGGCAACCTGCGGGTCGACCGGCCAGGCGCCGCCGGAGGCGCCGATGCCCACCCGGCTCATGGATTCGACGCCGCCGGCGATGACGAGGTCGTGCTGGCCCGAGGTGATCTCGCCGGCGCCGAAGTTGATCGCGTCCAGCCCCGAGGCGCAGAAGCGGTTGATCTGCACACCGGGCACCGCCTTGTCGTAGCCGGCGCGGAAGACGGCGGCACGCGCGATGTTGCCGCCGGCCTCGCCGACAGGGTCGACGCAGCCGAGCAGAACGTCGTCGACGACCTTCGTGTCCTCGAGGGCGTTGCGCTGGCGGATGGCCCGCAAGGCAGTCGCGGCGAGTTCGACGGCGGTCACCTCGTGCAGGGAACCGTCCTTCTTGCCGCGCCCGCGCGGAGTGCGGACATGGTCGAAAATCAATGCGTCGGGCATTGCGTCCTCCTGTCGGGCGGTTGTCCGCCACTCGATGCTCGCGCCCTCAAAGCCCTCAAAGGCTGCGGGCGATCACGACCTTCATGATCTCGTTGGTGCCGGCGTAGATGCGCTGGACGCGCGCGTCGCGGAACATGCGCGAGATCGGGTATTCGTCCATGTAGCCATAGCCACCGTGCAGTTGCAGGCAATCGTCGACGATCTTGCACTGCAGGTCGGTGAGCCAGTACTTGGCCATGGAGGCGGTGACCGTATCGAGCGTGCCGGCGACGAGCCGCTCGATGCAGTGATCGATGAAAACGCGGGCAATGGTGGCCTCGGTCTTGGCCTCGGCGAGCGTGAACTGGGTGTTCTGGAACTCGATGATCGGCTTGCCGAAGGCCTTGCGCTCCTTCGTGTAGCCGATGGTCATGCCGAGCGCGCGCTCGATCATGGCGATGGCCTGCACCGCGACGAGCAGGCGCTCCTGCGGCAGGTCTTCCATCAGCTGCGCGAAGCCCTGCCCCTCCTCGCGGCCGAGCAGGGCGTCGGCGGGCACGCGCACGCCATCGAAGAACAGCTCGGAGGTGTCGTTGCCCTTCAGGCCGACCTTGTCGAGGTTGCGGCCGCGACGGAAGCCTTCGGCGTTGTCGGTTTCGACCACGAACAGCGACACGCCCCTGGCGCCGGCGGAGGGATCGGTCTTGGCGACGACGACGATCAGGTTGGCATGCTGGCCGTTGGTGATGAAGGTCTTCTGGCCATCGATGACGTAGCCGTTGCCATCCTTCCTTGCAGTGGTCCGCACGCCCTGCAGGTCCGAACCCGCGCCTGGTTCGGTCATGGCGATGGCGCCGATCATCTCAGCCGTGGCGAGCTTCGGCAGCCAGCGGCGCTTCTGCTCCTCGCTGCCGTAGTGGAGGATGTAGGGCGCGACGATCGCCGAGTGCAGGGCAATGCCGAAGCTGTCGAGGCCGGCCATGCCGAGCGCATGGGTGATGACGGCCTCGTGGGCGAAGGTGCCGCCCGCGCCGCCATATTCTTCCGGCATCGCCGCGCACAGCAGGCCAGCCGCGCCGGCCTTCTCCCAGGCTTCGCGCTCGACCAGCCCGGCCTTTTCCCACGCATCCGCCTTGCCGGCGAATTCCGTCTCGAAGAACTTCAGCGCGCTGTCGGCGAGGATGGCGTGCTCTTCGTTCATCCAGCGCGGGCGGGGCAGGTCGATAGCCGGCATCTTCGTTTCGCTCTCCCTTTTCGTTCAGAACGCGTCCGCGGGCAGTGCCATCATCGTGTCGGCGCCGGCCTCGATACGGCGAACATGGGCGCCGGTCTCGGGCAGGATGCGCTGCATGAAGTAGCGTCCGGTGACGAGCTTCGCTCCCAGGCGCCCCCGATCGCCCTCGCCCGCCGCAAGCCTGTCCTGCGCCGTCTTCGCGATCCGTCCCCACATGTAGCCGAGCGCGACGAGGCCGAACAGGTGCATGTAGTCGGTGGAGCCGGCGCCGGCATTGTCGGGTTTCGCCATGGCATTGGCCATGAACCACATGGTGGCGCGTTCGAGGTCTTTCGCCGCCTTGCCCAGCGGCTCGACGAAGGGTTTCATGTCGGCGTTCCCGGCATGGGCGGTGACGAAGTCCGTGACCTCCTTGAAGAAGGACATCATGGCGCGGCCGCCGTCGCGCGGCAGCTTGCGGCCGACGAGGTCGAGCGCCTGGATGCCGTTGGCGCCTTCGTAGATCTGGGCGATGCGGGCGTCGCGCACGAACTGTTCCATGCCGTGTTCGGCGATGTAGCCGTGGCCGCCGAACACCTGCTGGGCGGCAACCGTGTTGGCAAAGCCAGTGTCGGTCAGCACCCCCTTGATGACCGGGGTGAGCAGGCCGAGGTGGTCTTCCGCGGCTTGTTTCTCCGCCTCGTCCGGCGAGCCGCGCGCGACGTCGGCCTTGAGCGCCGTCCATATCACCAGCGCGCGGGCGGCCTCGTTGAAGGCCTTCTGGTTCATCAGCATGCGGCGCACGTCCGGATGCACGATGATCGGGTCGGCGGGCTTGTCGGGTGCCTTGTCGCCGGTCAGCGCGCGCCCCTGCAGCCGGTCGCGGGCGTATTGGACCGCGTTCTGGTAGGCGACCTCCGATTGCGCCAGCCCCTGTATGCCGACGCCGAGGCGCGCCTCGTTCATCATCGTGAACATGGCCCGCAGGCCCTTGTGCGGCTCACCGACGAGCCAGCCGGTGGCACCGTCATAGTTCATAACGCACGTCGCGTTGCCGTGGATGCCCATCTTCTCTTCCAGCGCGCCGCAGGAAACCGCGTTGCGCGCGCCGGGATTACCATCGGCGTCGGGGATAAGCTTCGGCACGACGAAGAGCGAGATGCCCTTCACGCCTTCCTCCGCTCCCTCGATGCGGGCGAGTACGAGGTGGACGATGTTCCCGGTCAGGTCGTGCTCGCCGGCGGAGATGAAGATCTTGGTGCCGGTGATCTTGTAGCTTCCGTCGCCCTTTGGGACGGCCTTGGTGCGGATCAGGCCAAGATCGGTGCCGCAATGGGGTTCGGTCAGGTTCATCGTGCCCGACCATTCACCCGATGCGAGGCGCGGAAGGTAAAGATTTTTCTGCTCAGGGCTGGCGTGGCGGGCGAGCGCGGCGTAGGCGCCGTTCGACAGGCCCGGATACATGCCGAAGGCCATGTTGGCGGAGGACACGAACTCGTTGAGCACGACACCTAACGTATAGGGAAGGCCCTGCCCGCCATGGTCCGGATCGGCGACCAGGCCGATCCAGCCGGCTTGCGCCATCTGCTCGTAGGCGGCCTTGAAACCGTCGGGCGTTGTCACCGACGCGTCGGCATGGCGGGTGCAGCCCTGGGTGTCGCCGACGCGGTTGAGCGGCTGCAGCACATCCTCGGCGAACTTTGCGCCTTCCCGCAGGATCGCCGCGATGACATCGGGCGTCACGGCCTGGAAGCTCGGCAGGTTTCCGTGACGCTGGTAGGCGAACACGTCCTGCAGCAGGAACAGGACTTCATCGACCGGGGCCGTGTAGACAGGCATCGCCGCCATCCCTCCCTGTCGGCGCGAACGCCGCCGCCGGCGTGTTGCGCCGGCGACCAGGTGCAAGGGATCCCGCTATCCGGATTTGCCCTCGCGCGCCTTCAGCATTCCCTCGACAATGTCACAGGTACGCTTCAGGTCAACGACGGCTTCCTCGATATCGCGCTTCTGCTGTTCGAGCTTGCCGATCTGTTCGCGGAATTTTCCCAGCGAGACGCGCAGCTGCTTCTCGCGCCCGTCGCGCAGGTCATAGAGGTCGAGAACCTCGCGGATGTCGCCGAGGCTGAAGCCGACGCGCTTGCCCATGAGGACGAGCTTGAGGCGGGCTCGGTCGCGGCGCGAATAGAGACGATTCATGCCATCGCGGCGCGGCGTCAGCAGGCCCTTGTCCTCGTAAAAGCGCAGGGCGCGGAGCGTCACGCCGAATTCGCGCGCAAGATCGCCGATGGTGAACACCGACTTTGCCCGCTCGAGGTCGCCGGCCTCTTCCGGCTTGGCGCTGAAACGCAATTCGTCTTTCATGTTCTTGTTCCCGAACAGTTCGTGTTGTCCGCGAGAGCGCATTTCGCTCAAGTTGCACCGACCTGAGCGGCAAAAACATGCTCAAGCCATTGAATCTGGACCAATTTCCTATCGTTCAGGGAATTTCACCTGAACGGAATACGTCCTTAGATAACCCGCCTTACGGGCGCGTCAACTGTACGAATCTACAGGTTGTGCGGCTCAGGATGCGCCACGGCGTCGCATCTCGCCGCGGATCGTCAGGTCCGGCACGCGCCGCGCTGCGCGCTTAACGCTCCATTTACCATGAAGGTTAATGATTGCCGCCAGCGAAAGCCCGCATCAGCCGCGCCGCACGTGGACCGATTCGCAGCCCACAGCCGGGCGCAGGTCGGCCGATGCAAGGACCGAAAAGAGCACGCGTATGGCCTACAGTTCAGCCCGCAAGCAGAATATCAGGCGTGCCGCCCGCGCCGCGGCGCGTGACGCCGGCATGTCGCTCGAGGAATGGATCGATACGGTTTTCGATCCCGACGAGCACGGCGCGGATTTCGATACCGCGAGCACTCGCGGCAACGCGACGCGCCCGGCCGCCGACGATCGCACCGCGACGCGCCTGCTGGCGCATCGCCTCGACGCCATCGAGGCCCTGCTCGCCGACAAGGCCGAGCGCGGACATGAAGAAGGCCATGCGGAAGGCGATGCGCTGATCCGCGAGCTGGAGGCCGCCATCGCCGGCGGCCGCAAGGGTACGCGCGGCATGGCCGGCGGCCTTGCCCGCGTCATCGGCGAGGATCTTCCGATCAGCCGCAACGCCGCATCCGGCGCCTTGCGCGAAATCGGCAAGCGGCTCGACGGGATTGCCAGCGGCATGGCCGCGGCGCGCAAGGCGCCCGCACCGGGCGAAGCCGCCATCGCGCGGCTGGAAAACCGCCTCGACGCCATCGCCAAGCAGCTCGACGCACGCGCGGCCGCACCGCAGGAAGCGCCGAAGCGCGGCGCCGACGACGCCATTGCGGCACAGACCCGGCGGCTCGAGGACAAGCTGGACGCCATGTCCCGGCAGCTCGCCAGCGCCCCGCGCCCGGTGGCGCACGCACGGCTTGCCTCCACGCCGCGCTCGCAGATGGTGCCGACGCCGGAAACGGACATGAACCGGCGCCTGAGCGGCATCGACGATGCCGTGTCGCAAATCCTAAAGCGCCAGAAGGCGCTCGACCAGATCGCCCCGACAGCAAAGCCCGACGACAGCAGGAAGGCCGAAGTCGACGTCATCCGCACCGACATCGCCCGCCTGGCGCAGCGGCTGGAAGGCGCGTCAGTGCAGCTCGGCCGCAACGTCGAACAGCGTCTTGCGAACCTCTCGGGGCAGTTGGATACGGCGACGCGCGGCGAACTGACGGCGATCCGCGCGGAGATCTCCCAGCTCGCCAAGCGCGTCGACGAGGGCACGCGCAAGGGCCTGGCCGCCCTGCACGAGACGCTCACCGGCATGGCACAGATGAACAAGCCGGTCGATCTCGACCGGATCGAGAACAAGCTGATCGAAATCGCGGCTGCGGTGTCGGAAGCGACGCGCGGCGACGATGGAATCGGCGAGGCGCTGGCGGGACGGCTGGATGAATTGACGCGGCGCGTGGAAGACCTCGCCGAAATCGGCGGCGGCAATCTCACCGCGGACAGCGTCGGCAGCATCGAACGCCAGCTCGCGGACCTGAGCCAGGACATCCGCGAGTGCGTCGATGCCAGCCCCCAGGCCCTGCAGGCGATCGCGACGCAGTTCGACCGCATGAACACGCGCCTCGACGCGTTGGCCGCGCGCGACGAAGGCGCCGGCGTCGACATCCTGAGCGAGCGGATCGAGCAGCTTTTCGACCGGATCGGCACGCTCGGCAACGCTTCGAGCACGGACCCGGCGGTGCTGCGCGAAATCCAGAGCCGGCTCGACGAGATCGCGGAGCGCCCCGTCGCCGCACCAACCGGCATCGACAGCGACGCCTTCAACGCCCTCGAACAGCGGATCGGCACGCTGGCCGAACAGCTGGAGGCACTCACGAGCAAGGGCCCCGACAACGCGCCGCAGGCCCTGGCCGAACTCGCAACGCAGGTCGCCCGTCTTGGAGAGATGGTGGAGGCCAGCGAGCGCAAGCGGCCTGCCACGCCGAACATCGACCAGGCAATGGGCGAACTGGTGCGCCGCGTCGAAAGCGTGCAGAACAGCACCGTCGAAGCGGCACGCCGGGCGGCAGAGGAGGTCGTGGCATCCCTCGACCGCGGCGGCAGCACCGACAGCATGCTGTTCAACAATCTCAAACATGAATTGAATGCCCTGCGGTCGGCCAGCCAGTCGTCGAACGAACGCACCGAGCATACGCTGTCGGTGATGCGCGACGTCCTGACGACGATCGTCGAGCGGCTGAGCGAGATGGAAGCCGAGGAGCCGGGCCGGGTGGCCCGCATGGCCGCCGGGCGGGATGCCGGCGCAGAGCGCTACGCGCTTTCGCCGACGGCCGCCGCGGCGCTCGCCGAAGACCCCGAAGCGCCGGAGCCGGCCAGCGAATCCCCGATGGGCTGGAACGGTTCCCTCGACATGGCGCCGCAGCCCGAAATGCCGGCTGCGGATATCGCGACCGGCAAGGCCGGGCCTCCCGTGATCGACGAGCCGGCCGGGGACATGACGGCTGCAAACGAACCGCTTCCGGTCGGCGCCGAACTCGAGGCTACCGACATTGCGGACTTCGGCGTGCCGGATTCCGGTGCAGCCGACATGCATCCGATGCCGAATGCCGACGCGCCGGACTTTCCCGAAGGCGACATGCCGCTGCAACCGGGCGCAGAACGCCAGGTTCAACCGCCTCGCCGGCAGAAGCCCGACCCCATCCCGGCGTCCGAACGCGCCAGCGATGCGGACCGGCAGGACTTCATCGCCGCTGCCAGGCGGGCGGCCCAGAAGGCAGCCGCCGAAGCCGACGCGGAATCGATCGACGGCGGCAAGGGCAAGGCTGGCCCGCTCGGGCGCGCACGCAAGCCGCTGGTCATCATTTCCGCCGCGCTGATCCTCGTCGTGGGGTCGCTGAAGCTCTACAACATGGTCTTCGCGCCCGAGAGCGCGCCCGAGGAGCCGGCGGCCGAGAGCAGCAGCATGCCTGCCGACCTGCCGCAGGCGATCCCCGCCGCGCCCGCTGGCGCCGACGCCGTTTCGGTGCCGGCGGACCAGGGCGCGCCTGCGGCGGATGGCGCACCGGCCGATGCCGGGACAGCGAGCGCCGCTCCGGAAAGCCCCGCCGCGGCAGCCGAGCCGGCGATGGAGGCCGCACCGGTCGCGCCCGTGGACGCAACTCCGCAGGACATGCCCGCAAGCACCGCACCTGCCGAGGAACCTGGCGATACGCCGGCCCCGGCTTCCGACGGCGGAAGCCCAGATGTCAGTGCCGCACCGGCGGCAACGCCGCGGGTCGTCGAAATGACGACCAACTCGATCGGCAAGGGACCGCGCCTCGACGTTGCCGGCACGCTGGACCAGACCGCCGCCATGCAGGCCTCGCTGAACCAGCTGCCGCAGGCGATCGGCTCGGATTCGCTACGCCGTGCAGCCGTCGACGGCAACGCGGTGGCGCAGTTCGAGATTGCTTCCCGCTTCACCCAGGGGCGCGGCGTCGCTCAGGACCTGAAGGCCGCCGCAGACTGGTATCAGCGCGCCGCGGCACAAGGGCTTGCGCCGGCACAGTACCGGCTCGGCAGCCTCTACGAGAAGGGCCACGGGGTGACGCGCGACATGGCGATGGCCGAGATGTGGTATCTGCGCGCCGCCGACCAGGGCAACCGAAAGGCGATGCACAATCTCGCCGTGCTGAACGCGCAAGGCGCCAAGGGGGAACCAAATTTCGCGGAAGCCGCTCGCTGGTTCCGCCAAGCGGCCGAACACGGCTTGCGCGACAGCCAGTTCAACCTCGGCATCCTCTACGCTCGCGGCCTTGGCATCGAGGCCGACCAGAAAGAGGCCTACAAGTGGTTCGCGATCGCGGCCGCACAGGGCGACAAGGAAGCCGAGAGCAAGCGCGACGAGATCGCCAACAGCCTCAACACCGAGGACCAGGCCGTCGCCAAGCGGATGGCCCGCAACTGGCAGGCGACACCGCTCGTCGAGGACGCCAACTTCATCAAGTCGAGCGCGGAGTGGGACAAGGCGTCGATGGACGAGGCGCTCGACCCGAAGATCGTCGTGCGGGCGGCACAGACCATGCTGAACCAGCTCGGATTCGACGCCGGCCCCGCAGACGGCCTGATGGGTCCTCGCACCCGCGACGCGATCAAGGAATTCCAGAGCAACAGCGGCCAGATCCCGACCGGCATCGCGACACCCGAGTTGCTCACCTCGCTGAAGAAGGCGACGGGCTGACACCGCGCGGCAGGCCGCCCCAATGTGTCTCACACCGGCCACACCGGCACGTCGGCTGGCCGGTGTGACGGCTGTTGTGACGCCTTGCCCTTGAACCGCCGCGCAAACAGGCGTTTATCGACATGTGATGCCGTTTTCGCCCGTTTCGCGCCGGAAGAAGCGCGGAGGCGGGCGGGAGTCGTTTGACCTCAGCCTCCTGCGAGACCGATGGAAGTCTACCTGCCGATCGCAGAAGTGACCGTGAATGCCCTGGCGATCTTCGGCATGGGCGCCGCGGTCGGTTTCCTGGCCGGCATGTTCGGCATCGGAGGCGGCTTTCTCATCACCCCACTGCTGATCTTTTCAGGCATCGCGCCGGCCGTCGCCGTGGCGACTGGCGCCAACCAGGTCATCGCCTCTTCCGTGTCGGGGATGCTGGCGCACTTGCGGCGCAACGCGGTCGACCGCGATCTGGGACTGGTGCTGCTGGCCGGCGGCATGATCGGGGCGATCATCGGCGTCTACGCATTCAAGATCCTGCGCGATCTCGGCTACCTCGATGCGGTAATCTCGGTTTGCTACGTGCTCTTCCTTGGCGTGATCGGCGGCCTGATGCTGGTCGAAAGCATCCGCACCATCATCCAGCGCCGGCGCGGGCGCGCACCCTCGATGCGCCGGCCCGGCCAGCACTCATGGGCCGAAAGGCTGCCCGTCAAGATGCGCTTCAAGCGCTCCAAGCTCTACATCAGCGTCTTCCCGGTGCTGGCGCTCGGCGGGGCGGTCGGTTTCCTGTCGGCGATCATGGGCGTGGGCGGCGGGTTCATCATGGTGCCGGCCATGATCTACCTGCTGCGAGTGCCGACGAATGTCGTCATCGGGACATCGCTGTTCCAGATCGTGTTCGTTGCCGCCTTCACGACGCTGATGCACGCGATCACGAATGGCACCGTCGACATCGTGCTGGCGCTGCTGCTGATGACGGCAAGCGTGCTCGGCGCGCAGGTCGGCGTGCAGGCCGGGCAGCGGCTGAAGGCGGACGAGCTGCGCGCGCTGCTGGCGCTGCTGGTGCTCACCGTCTGCGGCCGCCTGCTGCTGCGCCTCATCCTGACGCCGGACGAGGCATTTTCGATCTCGGCCCTCATCGGGGCGTTCGCGGCATGAGGGCGCGGGGACAGGGGCAGCTGCGGCTGGCGGCCGTGCTCGCGATGGCCTGCGCCGCCATCTTCGCCGGGATGCTGCGCGCCAACGCCGAAACGCTCGTCGCGGCGCTATCGCAGGAAACCGTGTTCATCCGGTCCAACTTCACCGGCGCATCGCTGACGCTGTTCGGCTCCATCGAGCGCGATGCATCGACCGTCGCGCGCCGGCAGGGATACGACGTCGTGACGATCGTGCGCGGACCCGACGAATGGCCCGTCGTGCGCCGCAAGGACCGCTTTTCGGGAATCTGGCTCAACCGCGACGCCATGCGGTTCCGCAGCGTGCCGACGTACTACGCGGTTCAGTCCAACCGCTCGCTGTCGCTGATCGCCGATCCGCAGGTCCTTTCGCGCTACGGCATCGGCCTGACGCATATCGACCTGCAGCCGGTCGAGGAGACGCTGGAAGCCGAGCGGCTTGTCTTCGCCACCGCGCTGGTTCGCCTGCGGCTGGCCAACGGGCTGTTCAGCGAGGCGCCGTCCGGGGTCAGCTTCCTGACCGAGCGTGTCTTTTCGACGCGCATCCGCCTGCCGTCGAACATCCATATCGGGCCCTACCGGGTCGAGATGTACCTGTTTCGCGACGGAGCGTTGCTGGCGCGCGAGACGCTGCACTTCGGCGTGCGCAAGACCGGGCTGGAATCGCTGCTTTCGGAGACCTCGCGCAACCAGCCGGTCGTATACGGCCTTGGCGCCGTTGCGATCGCGATCCTGCTCGGCTGGCTGGCCGGCCTGATGTTCCGGCAGTCGTGACCGCGAATCCGAAAGGCCCTATCCGCGGTATCCGACGCGGCGGCCGGCAACCCGGTAGACGGTGCGCGCGCCGAGCATGTAGGCTTTGAGGCGCCGCGGGTCGAACAGGCCGCGGAACGCCTCCTCGCGCAGGTTGAGACCGCCCGCATACGCACCGAAGGCCGGCAGGATCATCCGTGCCCCGTCACAGGCCGCGCATCGCCGGCGCAGCGAGCGCCCGCGCACCGTCATGCTGGCTGCCGGGTGCAGGTGGCCGGCGATCTCGCCCTGCGTCCTGCCGGGCTGCGGCTCGTGGCGGAATAGCAGCGGGCCGAAGGCGAGTTCGGCGGCGAAATCGCCGCCGATATCGGAGGGCGGGGCGGGATCGTGGTTGCCGGCGATCCAGACCCATTCGGTCGCCCTCATCAGCGCGCGCAGCTGTTGGCGCAGAATCTCCGGCAACGCCGCGCTGACCCGTTCGTCATGGAAGCTGTCGCCGAGCGCGATCACCCGGGCGGGCCGCAGCCGCATGACGGCTTCGGCGAGGCGAGTCAGCGTCGCGGCGGTGTCGTAGGGCGGGATCAGCGCGCCCCTGGCCGCGAGAGAAACGCCCTTCTCCAGGTGCAGGTCGGCGACAACCAGCAGCCGTTCGTCCGGCCACCACAGGGCGCCGGAGGGATCGACCTGCAATGCCTCGCCACACAGGTCGAGCATGCCGGTGACGCTCTGGGCAGACATCTCCTCCACCTGTGCAAGCGTGGGATTCACGGAATCAGCCTCACCATGTCATGGCTTCAAGGCCTCATGGCCTCGCGGATCAGGTCGTCGGCGGCTTCCGCCAGCAGCTCCTCGTTGGCCTCGCCGGCAATGAACTCGCGCCCGATGTCGAGCAGCACCGGCATGGCGAGCGGCGAGACGCGGGAAAGCGCCTTGTGCACGATTCGCCCCCTGGTGCGCGACAGCATGGCAGCGAGCCGGCCGATGTCCAGTTGCCCTGTCTTCGCATCGTTGCGGGTTGCCTGCAGCAGGATGTGGTCGGGTTCGTGGCTGCGCAGCACGTCGTAGATGAGATCGGAGGAGACCGTCATCTGGCGGCCGGTCTTTTCCTTGCCCGGATGGCGGCGCTCGATCAGCCCGGCAATGGTCGCGCAGGTGCGGAAGGTGCGCTTGAACAGCGAGGATTCATCGAGCCAGGCCTCCAGGTCGTCTCCGAGCATGTCCTCGTCGAAGAGGTCGGCCAGCGAAAGCCGGTCGAGCTCGATCATCAGCGACAGATCGCCCAGCCCCCAGACGGCGAGCGCGTATTCGCTGGCGACGAAACCCATCGGCCGTGCGCCCATGCGCTCCAGCCTTCGGGTCAACAACATGCCAAGCGTCTGGTGGCAAAGCCTGCCGTCAAAGGGGTAGCAGACGAGGTAGTTGCGGCCGGCGCGCGGGAAGGTTTCGACCAGCAACTGGTCGCGCGCGGGATTGACCGAGCGCAGCGCCTGCAACCGCAGCCATTCGGCGACCTGCGGCCCCATCAGCTTCCACTGCTTCGGGTCGGCGACCATGTCGCGCACGCGCGCGGCGAGATAGGTCGACAGCGGGAAGCGCCCGCCCATGTAGGAGGGGATCTTGGGGTCGCGGGCGGGCGACTTGGATACGTAGACCTCGGTTTCGCGGATGCCGACGAGGCTGAGCACATGACCACCGAAGATGAAGGTGTCGCCGGGTTCGAGCTGGCTGACGAACCATTCCTCGATCTCGCCGAGCCACATGCCGCCGCGCGGCGTCTTGCGGCCGGCCTTGACCAGACGCACCTTCAACATCGACTCCTCGACGATGGTGCCGACATTGAGCCGGTAGGTCTGGGCTACACGCGGATTGGCGACACGCCACCTGCCGTCGACGCGTTTCCTGATTCGGGCGTAGCGCTCGTAAGCGCGCAGCGCGTAGCCGCCGGTCGCGACGAAGTCGAGCGCCCGGTCGAAGGTCTCGCGGTCGAGCGCAGCGTAGGGTGCAGCCGAAGTCACCTCGGCGTACAGATGGTCGGCGTCGAACGGCGCGCCGACGGCGCAGCCGAGGATGTGCTGGGCGAGCACGTCGAGGCCGCCGGGCATCAGCGGCGGGGTGTCCTGCGCGCCTTCGCCAAGGGCTGCAACCGCAGCGCGGCATTCCATCACCTCGAAGCGGTTCGACGGCACCAGCACCGCGCGCGAGGGTTCGTCGAGGCGATGGTTGGCGCGGCCGATGCGCTGGGCAAGGCGGCTCGCGCCCTTCGGCGCGCCAACATGAATGACCTGGTCGACGTCGCCCCAGTCGATACCGAGATCGAGCGTCGAGGTGCACACGACCGCGCGCAAGGAACCAGCCGCCATGGCGGCTTCAACCTTGCGGCGCTGGCCGGCGTCGAGCGACCCGTGATGCAAAGCGATGGGCAGCGCGTCGTCGTTGACCGCCCACAGCTCCTGGAAGGTCATCTCCGCCTGGCTGCGGGTGTTGACGAAGACCAGCGTCAGGTTGTTCTCGCCGATCAGCCGGTAGATGTCGCGAATAGCGTAGCGCGAGGTGTGGCCCGACCATGGCACGCGTTCGTCGGTGGCGAGGATTGCCACATCCGGTTGCGCGCCGGGATCGGCGGTGACGAGATCGGCCAGCGCTTCGCCGACAGCAGGCTGCGGTACGAGGTAGCGGCGCAGTGCATCGGGGTCGGCAACCGTCGCCGACAGGCCGACGGTGCGCAGGCCCGGCGCCAGGGCGCGCAGGCGCGCCAGCCCGAGTGCCAGCAGGTCGCCGCGCTTCGACGTCACCAGCGCGTGCAGCTCGTCGAGCACGACGGTCTTCAGCGAACCGAACAGCTCTTCCGCCTCGCGGCTGGCGATCAGCAGGGCGATCTGTTCCGGCGTCGTCAGCAGGATGTCCGGCGGGTCGGACTTCTGGCGCTGGCGCTTGGCGGAACCGGTGTCGCCGGTGCGGGTCTCGACACGGATGTCGAGGCCCATCTCGGCGATGGGCACCTCCAGGTTGCGGGCGATGTCGACGGCGAGCGCCTTCAAGGGCGAAATGTAGAGCGTGTGCAGCCGGCTTGCCGGGCGGCGGGCGGCGCGGATCGCGGCGATCGCCGCCCTGGTGTCGCCGGACGCCATCAGGTCGCGCAGCGGGCGTTCGGGCGCCTTGCCGCGCGGGCGCGAACGGTGGGCGTGGATGTCGATCAGGCTCGGCAGGAAGCCGGCCAGCGTCTTGCCCGCCCCGGTGGGCGCGATCAGCAGGACGGAGCTTTCGCGCTCGCGCGCCGCCAGCAGTTCGAGCTGGTGGCGGCGCGGCGCCCAGCCGCGCGCGGCGAACCAGCCCGTAAAGGGCTGCGGCAGGTTGGCTGTGGCAGGCGCTGCTTCGATGTTCACCCGCTCAGAGCTAGAGCAAGACCGCCTGCGAAGCAAAGCCGATGGCTCGCCTCGCCTGCGCCGGATACCTATCTTCAGTATTCCGATCCACCTGCCGCATGAGCCGATGCCGATCCGCCCTGCCGACCTGCTGCATCCCACACCCGCCGGGCTCTATTGCCCGCCCGGCGACTTCTTCGTCGATCCCACGCGCGGCGTGGAACGGGCCGTCATCACGCACGGGCATTCCGACCATGCGCGCCCGGGGCACGGCAAAGCGCTGGCGACGCCGCAGACGCTTGCCATCATGGCCGCGCGCATGGGCGCGAACCACGCGAGGGAGACGCAGGCTGTGCAATACGGCGAATGCGTCTCGATCAACGGCATCGGCGTGACGCTGGTGCCGGCCGGCCACGTGCTCGGTTCGGCGCAGGTGGTGATCGACTGGAAGGGCCTGCGCATCGTCGTCTCCGGCGACTACAAGCGCAGCGCCGATCCGACCTGCGCGCCATTCGAGCCGGTCAGAGCCGACGTCTTCGTCACCGAGGCGACCTTCGCACTTCCGGTCTTCCGGCATCCGCCGGCGGCAAGCGAAATCGGCAAGCTGATGAGTTCGCTGAAGCGTTTTCCCGAGCGCACGCATCTCGTCGGCGCCTACTCGCTCGGCAAGGCGCAGCGGGTGATCAGGCTGATCCGCGAGGCGGGCTACGACGAACCGATCTTCATCCACGAAAGCCTGTGGGCCATGTGCGACATCTATGCAGCGAACGGCATCGAGCTTGGCGCGCTGACGCCCCTTGCCGATACGGCGGGACCTCTTGCCGGCGGGCGCATCGCCATCGGCCCGCCCTCCACTTTCGCGGCCGACTGCTTCACCGACCCGCTGGCGGTCTACGCGTCGGGCTGGATGCGGACGCGCAAGCGCGCGCGGCAGACCGGCGTCGAGCTTCCTCTCATTATTTCCGACCATGCCGACTGGGGCGAACTGACCGACACGATCCGCGAGGTCAACCCGCAGGAGGTCTGGATCACACACGGACGCGACGACGCGCTGGCCCGCTGGGCGGAGCTGAACGGCTATATGGCGAAGCCGCTGGCGCTGGTCGGCTACGAGGACGAGGGCGACTGATGACATCAGCCCTGAAGCGCGAACACCATCGCCGTGTTGTTGGCCGGCATGACGACGATGTCGCGCACGATGAGCCCATGGCGCACGGCCTCGGCCGTGACGTCCGCCGTGTCGCGCGCGCCCCAGCTTGGATCGCGGCTGCGCAGACTTTCATCGAAGGCGCGGTTGGAGGCGGACACCCAATCGCCATCGCGGATGAAACAGCCGTAGACGAAGGCGATGCCGCCGGGCGCAAGCAGCGCCTTGGCGCCGGCAAGGAAACTCTGCGTCACCTGCCACGGCGAGATGTGCAGCAGGTTGATCGCGACCATCAGGTCGAGCGGCGCACCGATGGCGCTGGTCCAGTCCGGCTCGAGAAGGTCGAGGCGGATGGGCTCGGCGAGGTTGGAAAGGCCGGCGTCGGCGCGCCATGCGGCGATGCTGGCGAGCGCCAGTGGGTCGATGTCGGAGGGCTGCCAGCGAATGGCCGGGAACGCGGCGGCGAAGGCTGCCGCATGCTGCCCGGTGCCGCTGGCGATCTCCAGCGCGCGCAGCGGCGTCGCGCCATGCCCGGCATCGGCCAGGGCGCGCGCCAGGGCCTCGACGATGGGCGCCTGGTTGCGCTGCGCGGACGGCGCGTTCAATCGTCCGCCGTCGCCGGCGGCGTGGCGGATCAGGAACGGCTTGGGGGGATGATCGCCTGCTGTCATGGCCATGCTCAATGGCAGGCGGCACAGCAAACCGCAAGCGGGTACGGACCCTAGTCTGATGCGCGCCTTCGCCAACCTGATCGAAAGCCTGATGCTGACGCCGCAGCGCAACGGCAAGCTGCGATTGATGCTGGCCTATTTCCGAGACACGCCGGACCCCGACCGCGGCTTCGCGCTTGCCGCGCTGACGGGTGCGCTGAACGTTCCCCGCGCCAGGCCGGCGCTGTTGCGCGCGCTCGTCGCGGAGCGTTTCGACCCGGTGCTGTTCCGCCTGTCCTACGACTATGTCGGCGACCTGTGCGAGACGGTATCGCTGATCTGGCCGGGGCCTCAGGGCCTTGGCAACGATACCGATCCGAGACTGGGCGACGTGGTCGCTTCGCTGGGCGAGGCGACGCGCGCATCGCTGCCGGGGATCGTCTCGGACATGCTCGACCGGCTCGACGAGACCGGGCGCTGGGCGTTCCTGAAGCTCATCACCGGGGGCCTGCGCGTCGGCGTCTCGGCGCGGCTGGCCAAGACCGCGCTGGCCGGTCTCGGCGCCGTGCCGCTCGACGAGATCGAGGAAACCTGGCATGGCCAGCGGCCGCCCTACGAGGTGCTGTTCGCCTGGGTGGAGGGCAAGGGGCCGAGACCGCGGAACGACGACCCGGCCCCGTTCCGCGCGATGATGCTGGCGCAGCCGCTGGGCGACAGCGACCTTGACGCGCTCGATCCGGCGCACTTCGCGGCGGAGTGGAAGTGGGACGGCATCCGCGTGCAGGCCGTCGCGGCGCGCGATGCGCATGGCCGGCAGCTGCGGCGGCTTTATTCTCGCACCGGCGACGACATTTCCGCCGCCTTCCCGGACATCCTGGAAGTCCTCGACTTCGACGGCACCATCGACGGCGAACTGCTCATCGTTCGCGACGGCGCAGCGCAGCCGTTCAATGCGCTTCAGCAACGCCTCAACCGAAAAAGCGTGACGCGCAAACTGCTGGCCGAACACCCCGCGCACATCCGTGCCTACGACCTGCTGTTCGCAGATGGGGAAGACCTGCGCGCCCTGACTTTCGCCGAGCGGCGCGAACGGCTCGCGCGGTTCGTCTCGGAAATCGACAGTGATCGGATCGATCTTTCTGCGCAGGTCCGGTTCGACGACTGGAACATGCTCGCTGCCGCCCGCGGCGATCCGGCCGGCACCGGCGCGGCGCAAGATGCCGATGCCATCGAAGGGGTGATGCTGAAACGGCGCGACAGCGTCTACGAGGCAGGGCGGCCGAAGGGGCCATGGTTCAAGTGGAAGCGCGATCCCTACAATGTCGACGCGGTGCTGATGTATGCGCAGCGCGGCCGCGGACGGCGATCCTCGCTCTACTCCGACTGCACCTTCGGGGTCTGGTGCGAGGGCGGCGCAGGGCCGGAACTGGTGCCCGTCGGCAAGGCCTATTCCGGCTTCACTGACGAGGAACTGAAACGCCTCGACCGGTTCGTGCGCGAGAACACCGTGGAGCGCTTCGGGCCGGTGCGCGCGGTGCGCGCCGACACGGAGACCGGCCTGGTGCTGGAGATCGCCTTCGAGGGGCTGAACGAATCGGCCCGCCACAAGTCCGGCGTCGCCATGCGTTTTCCGCGTATCGCGCGCATTCGCTGGGACAAGCCGAGCCGGGAGGCCGGCACGCTCGCGGAGCTCGCCAGGCTCTTGCCCCAGCGCAAAGGTGCGCAGGCGCGGCCGGACTAGAATGATCATTCTGATTTCCACATGGAGACGGTCGTGAACAACAAATCCAGCCCGGTCGAACTCAAGCGCGTTCTCGGCCTGCCCCTGCTGATCTTCTACGGCGTCGGCGTGACCGTCGGGGCGGGCATCTTCGCGCTCGTCGGGGAGATCACGCGGCTCGCGGGCGACCCCGCCCCCATCGCCTTCCTGCTGGCCGGGCTGATCGCGGCGCTGACCGGGCTTTCCTACGCAGCGTTCGCCAGCGCCTATCCGCGCGTCGCGGGCGAAGCCTATTTCGTGACGCTTGGCATCGGCCCCGCGACCGGGCGCGCCGTCGGGCTTGCGATGGTGGTGACGGCGCTGCTGTCGAGCGCGGTCATCGCGCTGGCGTTTGCCGGTTATGTCGGCACGCTGGTCGACATCCCGCGCCCGGCGCTCGCGGTCGGGGTGGTCGTGCTGCTCGGCGCAATCGCCTGCTACGGGGTGCGCGAGAGCGTCATCCTTGCCGCCGTGGTGACGGTGATCGAACTTTCCGCGCTGGTCATCGTCGTCATCGCGGGCGCGCCCTTGCTGCTCGAACCGGCCACATACGCCAAGGGGCTGACGCTGCCGACGGATTTCGCCTCGTGGTCGGCGATCCTGTCGGGCGCCATCATCGCGTTCTTCGCCTTCATCGGCTTCGAGGACATTGAGAACATGGCCGACGAAACGGTGGATGCCTCGCGCGTTCTGCCACGGGCCATCCTGTGGACGCTCGGCATCACCGTCGTCGTCTACGTGCTCGTTGCGCTCGTCGCCATCGCCATCCCCGACCGCGCCGGGCTGACCTCGAGCGACGCGCCGCTGGCCTTCGTCTACACCGCGGTGACCGGCTGGGGCCCGGCGCCGATCTCGACGATCGCCGGCATCGCCATGACCAACGGCATCCTGGTGCAGATCATCATGGCCGCGCGGGTGCTGTTCGGCATGTCGCGCGAAGGGCTGATCCACCCCGTCTTCGGGGTCGCGCATGCGCGCCTCAAGACACCGGTCCGCTCGACCGTTCTGGTTGCCGGGATCATCGCGGTACTGACGTTGACGTTCGAACTGGTGCGCCTTGCGCAGGTCACCAGCGTGGTGATGCTGTGCGTGTTCATGCTGGTCAACGCCTCGCTCGTCATCGTCGCCGGGCGCACCGGCGCACCGCGCGTGCTGGTGCGCACGCGCCCCGTCGCCGTCGCCGGCACGCTGATCTGCGCGGCGCTGATCGTGAGCGAACTCGTCCGGCTGATCGGGTGAAGCAACCCCGCGCCTTGCGGGACGGCGTGTTGAGGTCTATCTCAGCAGCATGAACAACGCGCTCGACCGCTTCTTCGGCGGACCTCCGGCCTTCGTGATCCTGCGGCTTGCCCTGCTGTCGCTGATCCTTGGCCTCGTGCTGCATGCCTTCGGCATCAGCCCCTATGACATCTTCGACGGCTTCCGCCGGCTGATCGAGCGCATCTACGACATGGGCTTCGAGGCGGTCGAACTGGCGTTCCGCTACTTCATCATGGGCGCGGTGATCGTCTTCCCGGTGTGGATCGTCATGCGTCTGCTCAAGACGGCGCGCGGCGACCGGCACGACGGCTAGCCCGGCACCCACCCCGATTTTCCGCCTGCTTCCTTTTTCCTACGCGTATCCTCGCGCGCGCGCCGCGCAGCGTAGCGCTTTGCATTCCACATCTTTTTCGGGCAAATGAAGCCACATGACCGCTGGCAGCCAAACCGGCGGCGGGGGAACGGGCAAGCGGGGGCTCTGCATGATCGACAGTGGTGATACGGCGTGGGTGCTCACGTCCACGGCGCTGGTGCTTTTCATGACGCTGCCGGGGCTGGCGCTGTTCTATGCGGGCCTCGTGCAATCGCGCAACATCCTGTCTGTGCTGATGCAGTGCACGGGCATCGCCTGCGGCGCGTCGGTTGTCTGGTTCGCGTGCGGCTACAGCCTGGCGTTTGCCGGAGGTTCCGGCTTCGTCGGCGGATTGTCGAAGGCATTCCTCATCGGCGTTGCGCGCGACGCGGTGAACGGATCGATCCCGGAACCTGCCTTCGCGATGTTCCAGATGACCTTCGCGGTCATCACGCCGGCGCTGATCGTCGGCGCCTTCGTGGAGCGCATCCGCTTTTCCGCCGTGATGTTCTTTTCCATGCTGTGGCTGGTGGTCGTCTACGCGCCGGTGACGCACTGGGTGTGGGGCGGCGGCTGGCTCGCCGGCATGGGCGCCATGGACTTCGCCGGCGGTATCGTCGTGCATGCCACCGCCGGCATCTCGGCGCTGGTGATCGCTGCCATGCTCGGCGCACGGCGCGGCTTTCCCGAGCACGTGCAGCCGCCGCACGCACCGTGGATGGTGATGGTCGGCGCCGGCATGCTGTGGGTCGGCTGGTTCGGCTTCAACGGCGGCAGCGCGCTCGCGGCAAACGGCGATGCGGCGATGGCGATCCTGGCGACGCATCTGTCCGCGGCCACCGCCTCGCTGGTATGGATGGCCATCGAGTGGAAGCGGTTCGGTAAGCCGAGCCTCGTCGGCGTGGTGACCGGCACCATCGCGGGGCTTGCCACGGTGACGCCCGCTTCGGGTTACATCGGCCCGCTCGGCGGCGTGCTGCTCGGCCTTGCCGGCGGCATCATATGCTATGCCGCGGTCGATCTCGTGAAGCACAGGTTGCGCATCGACGATTCGCTCGACGTGATGGCGGTGCACGGCGTCGGCGGCATCACCGGCACACTGCTGACCGGGTTTCTCGCGACGGCAGCGCTCGGCGGTGTCGGCCTGGAGGCGAGCGTGCTCGGCCAGTTCTGGGTGCAACTCGTCGGCGTCGCGGTCACCGTCGCATGGTCGGCAGTGGCGACCTTCGGCCTTGTCAAGCTGACGCAGATGACCGTGGGTCTCAGGGTCGGCGACGAAAGCGAACTGCAGGGCCTGGACCTGAGCGAACACGGCGAAACCGGCTACCGGCTGTAGGCCACGGCCGACACCAGAAAAAATCGGGGGACGACATGAAATACATCATCGCGGTCATCCAGCCGCACAAGCTCGACGCGGTGCGCGAGGCACTGACCGACATCGGGGTTTCCGGCCTGACGGTAAGCGAAGTCAAGGGCTATGGCCGGCAGGGCGGGCACACCGAGATCTACCGGGGCGCGGAATACAAGATCAACTTCATTCCCAAGCTCAAGGTGGAGATCGCGGTGCCCGGACGGGCTGCCGAGAAAGCCATGGAAGCCATCCGTGGCGCTGCCTCATCGAACAAGATCGGCGACGGCAAGATCTTCGTCCTAGACCTCGGCGAAGCGATGCGCATCCGCACGGGCGAGACCGGCGAGGACGCACTCTGAGCCTGCCCGGACGCGGCCAGGCGCGCGGGGCCCGCGTGGCTGTTGCATCCTGGACGCTGCAAGTCTAGTCACGCCATGAATGCGGCGCATGGTGCGCCCGGACGAAGCCGTTGCGGAGCGCCACCTTGGGCGAGAACAGGACACCGGTTCGCGCCAGCGCGGGAGTGCCGGAGGAAGGCAATCCGCGCGCCTTCGCGGTCACCAACCGCGGCGTCCTGACCATCGCCGTGCCGATGACGCTCGCCTATCTGTCGACGCCGGTGCTCGGCATCGTCGACACGACGGTGATCGGGCGTCTGGGCGACGCGGCCCTGCTCGGCGGCATCGCCATCGGGGCGGTGATCTTCGACCTCATCTTCACCACCTTCAATTTCCTGCGCTCAGGCACGACGGGGCTGACGGCGCAGGCACTCGGCGCGGGCAACGAGACCGAGATGCGCGCGACGCTCTATCGCGCAGCGCTCTCCGCGCTCGTCGCGGGGATCGCGATCGTCGTCCTGGCCGGACCAATCCTCACCGTGTCGCTTTGGTTCATGCGGCCAAGCGACGCCGTTTCGCAGGCGACCTCGGTCTATTTCGCGATCCGCGTCCTCGGCACACCTTTCGGCCTTCTCAACTACGCGATCCTCGGCTGGTTCCTCGGGCTCGGGCGGGCGTTCACCGGCCTTGCCCTGCAGGGCCTGCTGAACCTGCTCAACGTGGCCCTCAACATCACCTTCGTGACGGGTCTCGGCTGGGGCATTTCCGGGGTCGCATGGGGGACGGTGCTGGGAGAAGCGGTTACCGCACTCGTCGGCGCAGGCCTCGTCTGGCGCGCGACCGGCGGGCGGATCGGACTGACCTTCGCACAGGTGTTCGATGCCGGGCGGATGGCGGCGACGCTGTTCGTCAACCGCGACATCATGATCCGCTCCTTCGCGCTGCTGTTCGCCTTCTGGCTGTTCACCGCGGCCAGCGCGCGCTCCGGCGACATAGTGCTCGGCGCCAACGCCGTGCTGATGAACTTCTTCCTGCTCGGCGGCTATTTCCTCGATGGTTTTGCAACCGCTGCCGAACAGTTCACGGGCCGCGCGGTCGGGGCGCGATACCGTCCGGCGTTCGAGCGCGCGGTGCGGCTGACGCTCGTCTGGGGCTTCGCGCTTGCCGGCGCGCTGAGCGCTGTCCTGCTGGTCTTCGGCGGGGTCTTCGTCGACGTGATGACGACCAACGCCGCGGTGCGCGAGACGGCGCGCGTCTACCTGGTGTGGGCTGCGCTGACACCGCTGGTCGGCGTGCTCGCCTTCCAGTTCGACGGCGTGTTCATCGGCGCCACCTGGTCCAGCGACATGCGCAACATGATGCTGCTGTCGCTGGCCATCTACGTCGTCCTGTCGGCGCTGGCGCAGCCGGTGCTCGGCAATCACGGGCTGTGGCTTGCCATCACCGGGTTCCTGATCGCGCGCGGTGGCCTGCTGTACTGGCGCTACCGGCGGCGGCTGCCGCGCGCCTTCAGCGAAACCGCATCAGGCAAGCCTGCATCAGGCGAGCCTGTCTCAGACACGAATGTCTCGGACACGAGTGTCTCAGGCGAGCGGGCGGCTGGCCCACTCGGCGACGCCTGAGCCAACGGCGCCTGCCACCGTGGCGTGGCCGTCGGCGATGAGCGCGTCCAGCAATCCCTGCTTGATCTCACCGATCATGTCGAAGCCGCCGAAGACAAGCCCGGTGTAGATCTGCACCAGCGTCGCGCCGGCGCGGATCTTCTCGTAGGCCGTGCGGCCGTCGTGCACGCCGCCGACGCCGATCATCGGCATGCCGGCTGGAATGCGCAGGCGCATTCGCGCCAGCACTGCGGTGGACCGCACAAACAGCGGTTCGCCGGACAGTCCGCCCGTCTCCTCCGCGTTTGGGTGGAGGGACAGTCCCGCCCGCGACAGGGTGGTGTTGGAGACGATCAGCGCATCCGCGCGGCGCTTGTCGAGCACGCCGGCGATGTCGTCCATCGCCTGTTCGTCGAGGTCGGGGGCGATCTTCAGCACCACCGGCACCGTGCGGCCAGCCTTGCCGGTTTCCTCGTCGCGCGCCTCGAGAACGCGGGCAAGCAAGTCATCGAGGGCCGCGGCCTGCTGCAGGTCGCGCAGGCCGGGCGTGTTGGGCGAGGAAATGTTGACGGTGAAGTAGGAGGCGAGATCGACGAAGGCATGGATGCCTGCGACATAATCGGCGGCGCGGTCCTCGCTGTCCTTGTTGGCACCGACGTTGATGCCGACGATGCCCGGCCTGCCGCGGCGCGCCAGCATGCGCTCGCGCATGGCGGCGTGGCCCGCATTGTTGAAGCCAAGGCGGTTGATGACGGCGCGGTCGTCGGCCAGCCGGAAGACGCGCGGTTTCGGATTGCCGGCCTGTGGGCGCGGGGTGACCGTACCGGCTTCGGCAAAGCCCAGCCCCATGGCGAGCAACGCATCGGGGACGGCACCGTTCTTGTCAAAACCGGCCGCCATGCCGAGCGGGTTGGGAAACCGCAAGTCCCACAGGTCGACGGCAAGGCGCGGATCGTCGGGCGTGCGCTGGCGTGGATGCAGGCCAAGACGCAGGGCCTCGATCGCCAGGTCGTGGGCGCGTTCGGGGTCGACCGCCTGCAGGAATGGCTGGGCGAGACGGGCAAGGCTACGCAGCATCGCTGCCTCCGGTTGCTTCGTCCATCAGGGCCGCAATGCGTTCGACGACCGGACCGCCAGCACCGTCCATGATCGGGCGCACGCCCGTCACCGCGGCGAGCGGCAGGTCGCCATAAAGATGCGGGTAGGCCTTGCCGCCGCGCGAGGCCTCCCATTTCAGGGCATCGCCCAGCGCCGCCGCGTCGACGCAGACGAGAACCAGCGAATTGCGGCCGGCGAAATGCCTTTCAAGCGTCCCGGCAAGCTGGTGGCGGGACGAGAAATGGATGAAGCCGTCGCGCAGGTCGTCGGGCGAGCCGGTGTAGCACCCGGCCTCGACGGCATGTGCCCATTCGGCGGCGGTCGCAATCTTGAAGACAAACGGCTGCATCGGAATCCCCGTTGGCTGACGCGCCGGACACTAGAGCATCCTCCGATCATATTGAACCATTCTGACGGAGCGGACTTGGCGCAAATCAGTCGGTCCCTTCGGGGTGCCGATCGGCGGATGCTCCAGCCAGCGCACCGGCGGCAGGCAAGGGGCGTGGGACCGGTGTGGAATGTACATGGGCGGCAATAGGTGATAATTCCTATCCGGGCTGCACCGCGGCAATGGCTGCATTGCAGCGACGAAAGCGGCAATACGGCAGGCACCGCCATGCTGTCACACAAACAGGTCTGGGCGGCCATCGACGGCCTCGCGGCGCGATTCGGGCTGAGCGCGTCGGGGCTTGCGCGCAAGGCCGGCCTGGATCCCACGACCTTCAACAAGTCGAAGCGGGTCGGCGCGGACGGGCGGCCGCGCTGGCCGAACACCGAATCGATCGCCCGCATCCTCGATGCGACCGGCGCCAGCATGGGCGATTTCATGGCGCTGATGACCGCCTCCGGCAACCTGCCGGAGCAGCGCTCCATCCCGCTCATCGGGCTTGCCGAGGCCGGCGCCGGCGGCTTCTTCGACGACGGCGGTTTCCCGGTCGGCAGCGGCTGGGAGGAGGTGCGGTTTCCCAGCGTCGGCGACGAGCACGCCTATGCGCTGGAGGTCTCAGGGGATTCGATGCTGCCGCTGTATCGCGATGGCGACATCCTGATCGTCTCTCCGGGCGCCAGCATCCGGCGCGGCGACCGCGTCGTGGCGAAGACCTTCAACGGCGAGGTGATGGCAAAGGTGTTGAGCCGGCGCACGGCGCGCTTCGTGGAACTGGATTCGCTCAATCCCGAGCACGACAGGCGCGTGCTCGCCACCGGAGAAATCGACTGGATCGCGCGCATCGTGTGGGCCAGCCAATGACGGCGGCAACCGGGGAAGGTTCCACGTCGCGGGTGGCGGCCGGCATCGTGCTGGTGGCGCTGGCCGCGATCGGCTTTGGCTTCGTCGCCTTCTTCGCGCGCACCGCCTATGCAAACGGACTGACGCCGCAAGGGGCGCTGGTGTGGCGCTACGGCCTGCCTGCCCTGCTGTTCTGCTGGTTCCTGCCGCGGGCGGTGAAGAACCGCCGGCAGGGCCTTGAGGCCTTCGGCGTCAACGTGCTGCTCGGCTGCGCGATGATCGGCTTCTTCAACGGTTTCGCGAAGCTGGAAGCGGCGATCGTGGTGCTGATCTTCTTCATGCACCCGCTGTTCGCGATCGCCTTCGCCGCATTGTTCGCCCGGCAGTGGCCGGGGGCGCGCGAGGTCGCCGCGGCGCTGATGATCCTGGCCGCGGCGGCGATCATCCTGGAGCCGTCGCGGATCGCCGGCGACCCCTGGACCATCGCCTTCACCTTCGCCCCGCCGGTCGCCTACGGCTTGCTGATCGTGGTGCTGGCGACCCGGCTCGGCGGCATGGAGCCGCTCGGCAAGATCGCCGCGAGCTATTCCGGCATCGCCGTGGTGGCGGCTGCCATCGCGGTCGCCAACGGTCCCGACATCCTGCTGCCGACCACCACGACGGGCTGGCTTGCTGCAATCGGGCTCGTCACGGTGAGCGGCATCGGCCCGCAGCTCGGCCTGATGTTCGGCGCGCCGCTGCTGGGTCCCGGCCGCACGGCAATCGTCGGCACGCTGGAACTGGTGGTGGCGCTGATCGCCGGGTGGACGCTGCTGGGCGAGGCGGTGCACGGGCGCGAGATCGCCGGCGCGATGCTGGTGTTCTCCGCCGTGGCGCTGACCGCGCGACCAAGCCGGCGCGCGCAACGCGCGATGCCGGGGTGAGGCCATGCCGACGCGCACGCTCATCGTCATCGCGATCGTGCTCGCCGCCATCTGGATCGGCGCGGCGGGCTGGTTGTGGTCCGCGTTCTTCGTAGAACCGGCGCAGGTTCCAGACCAGGCGCCACCGCAGGCAAGTGTCCAGCCGGAGCCAGAACCGGAGCCCGTGAAGACAAATCCCGCGCAACCGGCCCTGGAGGACATCACGCCGGCGCGCAACGTCACGCCGCCGGACACGACGCCGTGGCCAACGCCGAGCGGGCCGGTCGAGCGATTGCCTGCCGATCCGCTGCCCGAACCGCCGCCCGAGCCGCCCAAGCCCGACACCTTGCTGCGCGTCGTGGTCGAGGACGCAAGGACGCTGCGCGCCGGCGCGGAGACGATCACGCTCGGCGGCTTCCAGGCGCGCGGCGCGGACGAGACCTGCACCGATCCCGGCGGCCGCCGCTGGCCGTGCGGGCAGGCGGCGATCACGGAGTTGCGGATGCTGGTGCGCGGGCGCGCGATCGACTGCGATCCCCTGCCCGAAACTGCCCCGGACAACACGCCGCGACGCTGCGAACTCTCCGGCACCGACCTTGCCGAATGGATGCTGCGGCAGGGCTGGGGCGAGCCGGCCGCAGACGCACCCGACGCCTACCGCCAGGCCTACGAGGCGGCGCGCAAGGAACAGCGCGGCGCGTTCGGCAATGCCTGGGGCAGCGAGTAAGCGACCGTCGAGACTTGCGCGCGGTGCCTCGCGCGCTACCCTCTTCCCCGCACCGTGGCAGACATCCCCGGCCAGAGAGGAAGCGGCCATGAGCGACAAGACATTCCTGATCACCGGCGCGTCCACCGGCATCGGCGCGGCGACGGCGCGCGCCGCGGTGAAGGCAGGCTACAGGGTGGCGCTTGCCGCGCGCTCGGTCGGCAAGCTCGCAGCCCTCGTCGACGAACTCGGCGGCAAGGCGCATGCGCTGGCGATTTCCTGCGATGTGACAAGCGTCGATGACCAGAAGCGGATGGTGCTTGAGACGCTCGCCACCTTCGGATCGATCGATGTCGCCTTCGCCAACGCCGGCATCGGCGCCACCGCGATGGGCACCGAGCATGGCGACACCGGCAACTGGCGCGACATGATCCTGACCAACGTCTTCGGCTGCGCGGTCACCGCCAAGGTCTGCCTGCCGGAACTGAAGAAAAGCAAGGGCCATATCCTGCTGACGGGATCGCGCGCGGGCCGTGTGTCGTTGCGCGGCTCGATCTACGGGGCGACGAAATGGGCGGTGACCGGCTTCGGCCAGAACCTCCGGGAAGAAGTCGCCGGCACAGGCGTGCGCGTCACCCTGATCGAGCCGGGCATGGTCGACACGCCGTTCTTCGATACGCCCAAGCCGAAGGCGCTGAAGGCGGAAGACGTGGCAAATGCCGTGATGTACGCCGTCTCGCAGCCGCCGCACGTCGACGTCGCCGAGGTGCTGGTCATCCCGACGCCGGAGGTGGTGGGGTAGGCACCGCCGGCTGGTTGCCAGCGCGAAAACCGGCGCGGCGTACATGCGGGACATTCGCTCCAGATTTGGTCTTCCTTCCCTTCGTTATCGGGTTTGACGGCGATCAAGGTATTCCGGGCGACCATTCTCCATCCTTCAACACGTTGCTCACCCCCCCATGAGGAGCCTTGGCGATGATACGGATGGCAATTGCAGCGGCAGGACTGGTTTTCTTCACGATGGGCCACGCGCCGACCACCTACGCGGACGAGGCAGTCTGCAGCGCGCAGAAGACGAAGCCCGACTGCGAGGCGCAGAGCGGTTGCGTCTGGGTCGAAAAGGAAGGCCAGGCGCCCTACTGCGCGCCGAAGAGCAAGGTGCTGTTCGGAGGTTGACCGCGCTGCGGCGTGCCGCACCGGCGTGATCGACAGGCAGGTCCGGTACAAGTCCCGGGTGAAGGCGGGATGCAGCAGCGCGCCGATGGAGCGAACATGCAGCTTCAACTTACGATGGCGGACAAGCACGTGAAGAGCACGGACATGATGACCGGAAGAGCTTTCGCGGCGCTAATCGCGCTTGGACTGATGGGCGCGGTGTCTCCTGCAAGAGCCGCAGACTGCAAGCCGCTGTGGACGGCGGCGGGCCCGCCGACGCAGCCCTCGCAGCTCGATGCCGAGCGCACGGCCATCAACACCTGGCGTGCGCAGGTCAACCACAAGTACGGCAGGGCCTACGCGGATTGGGACAAGGCAGGCTCGAAGAAGATCAGCTGCGAGGAACGCGCCGAGTATTTCTTCTGCTGGGCCGAGGCCGAGCCTTGCAGGTAGGGCCGCAGACGATTTTCGGGAGACAGATGTGATTTTCCAGGATTCCTCCACGACACGCACGCGCCGGCACACGCGGATCGCCACCCGGTTCCTCGCCATGGCTATGCTGTCAGCGTTCGCCGCCAGCGGTCTTGTCGCCGGCGCCGTCGCCGACGAAATGACCCTGCAGGGCAAGGTCGCCACGGCGCTGACGCTGGACCTGGAGGGCAATCCCTCGACCGGCTACACCTGGGAGTATCAGGTCGCGCCGGCAAGCGCCGACCTCGTCTCGGTCGAGGCCTGCGAATGGCGCGAGAAGGCCGGCACCGACACCAAGCTGATGGGCCGCAGCAAGGTTTTCCATTGCCGCATCATGCCGCTCGCGAAGGGCACGGCGGAGATCACCTTCACCTACAGCCGGCCGTGGGAGAGCAAGCCGCCGGCGAAGACACTGACCTGCCGCATCACGATCAAGTAGGCAGCGGCGAGCGGTCCGCCCTCAAACCCCCGCCACGAAAATCACCGCCGCCCCCACCATCGCCAGCCCCAGCCGCACAGCCAAGTTGGCGCGGGTGATGATGGCGTAGGAGATCGCGGTGAGGCCGATGCCGGTCTTGACGAAGGCGGCGAGTGCAAGGGCTGGCGTGTCGGCGAAGCCGATCAGCGAGGGGTTGGCGATCATGGCGAGCGGGATGATGTACAAGCCCACGCCGAGCGCCATCGCCGTGCCCGCGACCTTCAGCCAGTTCTCCTGCACCATGCCTGAGGCGATGAACACCGCGCCGCAGACCGGCGGCGTGATGGTCGACAGCAGCGCGTACCAGAAGACGAACATGTGCACGGTCAAGGGCGGCAGGCCGAGGCGCTGCAGCGCGGGGCCAGCGACGGAGACGCAGATGACGTAGGCCGCCGTGGTCGGCACCTCCATGCCAAGGATGAGGCAGGCGAGCGCGGTCAGGATCAGCGCCGGCCACAGCGCGTCGCCCGAGGCCGACAGGATCAGCGACGTCACCTTGACGCCGAGGCCGGTGAGGCCGAGTACGCCGATGACGATGGAGGCGCACAGGATGATCGAGGCGATCATGGCGATCTGCCGGCCCGCCGTCAGCGTCAGCGTCTGCAGCCTGTCCCAGGTCCTGCTCCACGACCACGTCAGCCGCGCATCCCACAACAGCAGCACGAAGGCGACGAGGATCGCCGAGCAGGCGGCGTATTGCGGCGTGTAGCCGCCGACGAACATGCGCTCCAGCAACACCGCGAAGGGCACTGCGAAGAAGCCGGCGGTCACAGCCACGTCGCGCGCCGGCGGCTGGTCTTCCTTGCGCACTGGCTTGAGGTGATGGCGGCGGGCGAAGGCGTTGATGCCGACCCACACGGCGAGGAAATAGAGCAACGCCGGCAGGACGGCGGCGGCCATGATGCGCGTGTAAGGCGTGCCGGTCAGCTCGACCATGACGAAGGCGCCGGCCCCCATCAGCGGCGGCATGATCTGGCCGCCGGACGACGCGACCGCCTCGACGGCGCCGGCGAGCGCGGGGGGATAGCCGAGCCTGCGCATGGCCGGCAGCGTCACAGCGCCGGTGGAGGCGACGTTGGCCGAGGCAGAACCGGAGATCGAGCCGAACAGGGCAGACGAGACGACGGAGACCTTGGCCGCGCCCGCCTTGAGCCGGCCGGCGACGGCGGTCGCCACGTTCATGAAGCCCTGCCCCGCCTCGCCGGCGTTGAGCACCGCGCCCATGATCACGAAGATCGCGACGATATCGACCGAGACGCCGGTAAGCGATCCCCACAGGCCGCCGCCAGCAATGGTCAGCGTGCCGAGGAAACTCGAAACGGGAAGGCCGGGATGGCCGAACTCGCCCGGCAGGTATTGCCCGAAGAGCCCGTAGAGCAGCGCGATGGCCGCGACCGTGGGCAGCGGCCAGCTGATGGCGCGGCGCGCCATTTCCAGCACGGTGAGCAGCAGGACGGCGGCCATCGCCACCTGGGCCGGGCTGTTCAGGAAACCATACTGGTCGCCGAGCGCGTCCTTGTTCCAGGCGATCCAGACGCAGATCGAGACGGCGACCGCGGTCAGCACGATGCCGATGGCGCGCGACACGGGGCCCTTCGCCAACAGGATCAGTACCCAGGGCGCGGCCAGCGCCATGTGCAGGGGCCGCGAGACAAGATGCGGCACGAGGCCGGAAAAGATCAGCCCGAGATGGAAAACGATGGAGACGGCGCCGAGCGCGCACCACAGCAACCGCATGCGGCCTTCGGGTTCTTCAGTGTCCACGGCGTTTCAGCCCCTGCGCGCGGATTGCGGCCGGGCGCGATCCGCAAGGACCGCGCCCGGCCGGGTTCATGCCGATGGCTGTCCGGAACGGACCTACTTCGCCACGTCGGGAACGGCGATGCCGGCTTCCTCGTAGTACTTCAGCGCGCCGGGGTGCAGCTTGCCGGTGAGGTTCGCCAGCATGTCGGGCGAAACCGCCTTCCACCAGGCCGCGCTGTCGGCCATCGCCGCCTTCTGTTCCCAGAAGGTCTTCGTGAGCGCGTAGGCGGTATCGTCGTCCATGGCGGTCGTCGTGTAGGCGACGACGGGCAGCGAGGTGGTCACCGTATCGGTGTCGACGCCGGCATAGGTGCCGGCGGGAATGACGATCTTCGTGCGCTTGGTCTGGGCGATCTCGTCGTCGCTCAGCGGGATCAGCGCGATGCCGGTGCCGGCGGCCGCCTCGATGACGTTGGGCGCAGGATATGAACCGGCGGTGACGAAGCCGTCGATCTGGCCGTTCTTGAGCGCCGCAGCGGAATTGCCAAGCTCTGCATCGGCGATGGTGACCTTGCCTTCCAGCCCGAACAGCTTGAGGTACTTCTCGCCTTCCGTCGCGCCGAACGAGCCCTTGCCGAGCAGGATCGTCTTGCCTTCAAGGCCTGCGAGCGAGCTGACGCCGGCGTCGGCGCGCATGACGAAGTGCATGGTCAGCGAGGGAATGGGGAACAGCGCGCGGATCTCGTCGAACTTCGGGTTGCCCTTGCCCTCGAACATCGCCTTGCCGCCCTGGGCCAGCTTGACCAGCACCGGCGGGGTGGTGAAGACGTAGTTGCCGTCGCGAACGGCCGCCTCCATGACGTTCTGCACCGAACCCTGGCTTTCCTCGACGGTGACGATGATGTCGCCGTTCGAGCCGGCCTTCATGCCCTCCGCGATCTGCACGCCCATCTGGTAGTAGGACGAGCTCGACTTGGCCGACTTGTAGGTGACGCGGGTCTCGGCGGATGCGCCGGTGGCGGCGAAGGCGCCTGCGGCGACGAAAGCGGCGGCGAATGCACCGCGAACGAAGGCGGCGCGCGAAATCTCAAGTTTCATGTTGTTTCCTCCCGTGTGGCGGCATGCCAATCCGGCCCCGCTTGTTATGGGCAAATGCGGGGCGAGGCAAGCTAGGGTGCGGTCCTGACCTCGCCGAGGGAAAATGCCTTCACGAAAATCCCGCAGTAGAACGCCTTGCTCTCGGCGGACAGGGCGGCGAACGCACTGTCGGTTCTTGCCAGACCATCGAGGAAGCGCGGCCAGTCGGCCCCATCACGCGACAACCTCTCGCCGATCTGCTGGCGCCAATCCTCAAGGTTCGGATCGTGCGCGCATTGCATGGCTGACTGGGCCAGGAAAGACAGGTCCGCGATACCGGTTTCAGTACGCGCCGGGCTCGCGTGAAGAGCCGCGGCGATGATCACTGTGGCGGGCGCAAACAGATACCGTTTCATGATGACTCCCCTGGTGACTCGAACCGAATTCGCGGCTTGCATGTCCTGGCCTTTCACTCCAATCCCGCCAGTTCGAGGCCCCTTGCATAGTCCGTCCGCTTGTCGTCTTGAGCGAAGGGGGCACGATCGGTTGCGGCGGCAAGCGTCAGATCCGGCACCTGGACCAGCAACTCGGAAGCCTCCCACCGGGCCTCGTCGATTCTGCCGCTCAAGCCGTAGGATGCCGCCAGGATCAACCGGGCTCCCGTAAATGCCGGGTTCTTTTCTGCCACCTCGCGCGAAATCTCGATCGCCTTGTCATAGTCGGACTCGACGAAGCTTATGAGTGACTCGATCCATACGTAGTAAAAGGGAAACAGCGGATTGAGCTGTTTGGCCTGCTCGATCGACACGCGAGCCTCTGCAACCTGGCCGTCATAGGCCAGAGCCTGCGCACGCTGAGCGTAGGCATCAGCGTAGTTCGGATCGATCAGGATCGCGTCGTTGGTCGCCTTGATCGCGCCGTCGAGGTTCTTGCGGGCAAGGTGAACGGTGCTCATGGCAAAATGCACTTCGCGAATGGAGGGGTCGAGCCGGCTGGCAAGGCTGCTGTATTCGCTCGCCAGCCTTTTCGATTCCTCCGGGTTCTTCGACCAGTTGAACAGCAGATCGATGCCGTGTGTCAGGCCGATGTCGGCGATCGCGCGGGCGAAACTCCCGTCTATCTCCACCGCCGCCTCGAAAAGCGCGCGCGCCGCGGCGTTGTTGTCGGGCGTGAAGCGCTGGAAATCGTACAGCCCCCTGAGGAACAGATCGTAGGCCACGGGATCGACCGTGCGCGATCGCCGCAGGCCCGCATCCTCGTCGCTCGTGAGCTGGATGGTGAGTGCCGAGACGATCTCGCGGGCGACCTTGTCCTGAACGGCGAAGACATCCTTGAGGTCGCTGTCGAAGCGCTCCGCCCACAGATGATTGCCCGTGGCCGCGTCGATCAACTGGGCGTTGATGCGGATACGCTCAGCCGACTTGCGGACGCTGCCTTCCAGCACGAAATCCACCCCCAGTTCGCGAGCCAGGTCGCGTACGTCGATACCCCTGCCCTCGAACTTGAACGCGGTGTGACGGGCAAGAACCTGTATGCCGCTGATCTGCGATATGTCGGTGGTCAGGTCCTCGGTGATGCCATCGCTAAAATAGTCCTGTGCACCGTCGCCGCTGAGGTTGTCGAACGGAAGCACGATCAGCGTCGGCTTGCCGCCCTGCGGCGGGGCTGCCTGGTCGGGCGCAAGGGCGACATTCCCCAGTATCGCAGCGGCGGCGACCGCACCCGCCGCAACGGCTGCGATCAGCACCGATTTCCGCCGCCCGCGCACAGGCGCTGCGGGCCGCGCCACGTCCTGCGGCCAGCACCAGATTTCAACAGGCCGGTCGATGTTCTTCAGTTCGCGCTCGCCGCCGAAGCCGAAGACGGCCCCGGTCTTGCCGCGGATCTGTTCGTGGACGCTTGCCGAAATGCACAAGCCGTTCACGGGCGCGATCGATTCCAGGCGCGCAGCAACATTGACGCCGTCGCCGAGAAGGTTGCCGTTGCGGACGATCACGTCGCCGAAATTGATACCTATCCGGAATTCGAGGAAACGGTCCTTCTGTTCGGCCCGGCGACGCTCCAGCTGTTGCTGTATGGCAATGGCGCATTCGACGGCGTTCACCGAGCTTGCGAATTCGGCGACGACGCTGTCGCCGGCCGATCCGAATATGCGCCCGCCGTGGCCGTCGATCTGCTCGTCGATGATCGCCCTGCAGTGTTCCAGTGCGGAAATCGCACCGGCTTCGTCCCGGGCCATCCTCTGGCTGTAGCCGACTGCGTCCGCAGCCATGATGGCGATCAAACGGCGTTCCATTCACCTCGCCCGGAGCGGTTGGAGGATTGTTTCCCACGAACTTACCAGCATGGTTCTCCACGCGAAACATGCAACTGGTTGGCGCTACAGGGCGTGTGGGCCTTGAAAACCGGTATCCTGCTTCGGCACCTTCCATGCTAGCCTATCGGTCATGGCCTTCGTCGCCCGAACCCTGCTGTTCATCGCGATCGTCGTCGTTGCCGCGGCGGTCGGGGCTGCCGGGCTTTTCTTCGGCAGCTTTCTCCTCGCCACGCTGCTTGGCGCAGACAACATGAATGGGGGGCTGGCGATGGGGGCTGCGGGGCTCGCGCCGTGGGGTGCGGCCATCGGCTCCGGTCTTGGTGCCTGGTATGCGTTTCGGCTGTTGCGGCACATCGGCAACCGCGCCGCGATGGCCGGCGGCTACGGCATCACGCTTCTTGCCGCGCTGTGCGTCGGCGGCTGGTTTCTCGCCCAGGACCTCACTGACGGCGACCCCTACGCGCCGGGCGAGGCGCCGACGGTTCTCGTCGAGTGGCGTCTGCCGGAGACGGTCTGCCACGAATGCGTCGACGGCATCTTCCGCTTCACGGCGCGCTCCGCCTTCAGGGACTGGACCTTGTCGGACCAGTGGGATGAGCCACGCGCCCGCGACGAGGACGGGCACACGGTCCTGCGGTTCAGGGTCTTTCCCCAATATCGCCAACCAGGCCGCATCTTCCAGCTCTGGCGCGCGCCCAACCACGACGACCGCATAACGGTCGACCTCGATCTCGGCTACGATCCGCAACCCACGGACGACTACGGCCCCTGGCGGGATGTAGCAAGCGCGCCGGGCAACGCGTTTCGGCTGCGCGTCGTGCGACCCTGATCAGGAACGCGCCAGCCCTTCGGCGATCAGCTCGCGGCTTTGCTCGATGCCGTAGAGCGCGACGAAGGAGCCGAAGCGCGGGCCCTGGTCCTGGCCCAGCAGCACCTGGTAGAGCGCCTTGAACCAGTCGCGCAGCGGCTCGAAACCGGCCTCGTTGCCGATGCGGTAGACCTCGTCCTGTATGGCCCCTCCGTCGGCATGCTCGGGCAGCGCGGCAAGCGCTGCATCGAGCTCTTCGAGCGCGGCGCGCTCGCGCGCGTCAGGCGCGCGGAAGGCTTTCGCTGGGCGCACGAAATCGTGGAAGTAGCGCACCGCGTAGTCGACGAGGCGGTCGAGCTCGGGGTGGTTTTCCGGCGTCATTCCCGCATCGTAGTTGCGGATGAAGCCCCACAGGACGGACTTGTCTTCCGAGTTCGACGCCGAGACGAGGTTCAGCAGCATCGAGAACGAAACCGGCATGTCGACCTTGGGCGGATGGCCGGAATGGATGTGCCAGACCGGGTTCTCCAGCTGCTTGTCGGGTTCCTGCGTGCGATAGTTCTCAAGGTGCGTGTAGTAGTCGTCGACGTTGCGGGGGATGACGTCGAAGAAGAGCCGCTTGGCGCGGCGCGGCTGGGTGAACATGAACAGCGACAGGCTTTCCGGCGAGGCATAGGTCAGCCATTCGTCGATGGTCAGACCGTTGCCCTTCGACTTGGATATCTTCTCGCCCTTGTCGTCGAGAAACAGCTCGTAGACGAAGTGCTCGGGCGCGCGCCCGCCGAGGATGGTGCAGATGCGGTCGTAGATGACGGCGTTGGTCTGGTGGTCCTTGCCGAACATCTCGAAATCGACGTCGAGCGCTGCCCAGCGCATGCCAAAGTCGGGCTTCCACTGCAGCTTCACCGCGCCGCCGGTGACGGGCAGCGTCGTTTCCGCGCCGTCCTCGTCCTCGAAGGTGACCGTACCTTCCTTGGCGTCCACGTGCTTCATCGGCACGTAGAGCACCCGGCCCGTCTTCGGGGAGATCGGCAGGAACGGCGAGTAGGTCGCCTGCCGCTCGGCGCCAAGCGTCGGCAGCATCACCTTCATGATCTCGTCGTACTTCTCGGCAGCCCTCAGCAGCACCTCGTCGAACCTGCCCTGCGCGTAGTAGTCGGTCGCCGAGGCGAACTCGTAGTCGAAGCCGAAAGTGTCGAGGAAGCGGCGCAGCATGGCGTTGTTGTGATGGCCGAAGCTTGCGTAATCGCCGCCGAAGGGGTTCGGCACCTTCGTCAGCGGCAGGTGCAGGTATTCGCGCAGCGCGGCGGGATCGGGCACGTTGTCGGGCACCTTGCGCATGCCGTCCATGTCGTCGGAAAAGCACAACAGGCGGGTCGGGACCTTGTCGCCGGTCAGCACATGGAAGGCGTGGCGCACCATGGTGGTGCGCGCAACCTCGCCAAACGTGCCGATGTGCGGCAGGCCGGAGGGGCCGTAGCCGGTCTCGAACAGGACATGGTCCTTGCCGGTCTTCTCCAGCCGCTTGACGATCTTGCAGGCCTCCTCGAAGGGCCAGGCGCGCGCCTCGGCGGCCAGCGCCAGCCAGTCGGGTGTGTTCGGGTTCGTGGTCATGATCGTCCTGGAGATGATGGTTGGCCCCGCGCGGTGTGCAGAATTTCGCGGACCCTATGGAGCAAGACGACAAGCGTCAATCTGCGGATGCGCGCAGGGTTGCCGGACGGCGCACAAAGTCTTAGCGTCCGGCATACGATTTGCCGCCGAAACGAGGACGCGAGATGACAGCGAAGCTAACGCCCCAGGAAGCCCTGATCTACGTGATGGTGACCATCTCGGCCGCCGAGGGCACGATCAGCGACGACGAGATTTCCGAGATTGGCCTCCTGGTGCGCACGCTGCCGATCTTCCGCTCGTTCGATTCCAAGCACCTGGTCGACACCGCGGAAGCTTGCGGCGAGATGCTGGCCAACGACGGCGACGGCCTTGAGAAGGTGCTCAACATGGTCGCCGCCGACCTGCCGCCGAAGCTCTACGACACGGCCTACGCGCTCGCCGTAGAGGTGGCCGCGGCCGACCTCGAGGTGGCGCAGGAGGAACTGCGCTTCCTGCAGCTGCTGCGCGACAAGCTCGGCCTCGACAAGCTGGTCGTCGCGGCGATCGAGCGTGGCGCGCGCGCCCGGCTGCGCACCATCTAGGATCGCGGCGGCCCAGGATCGCGGACGTCGGCGCGCTGCCGGGGCCGTTGCCAGCCGCCGGTGCGGCCTCGCCACCTCAAAGCAGGTTGCGGTGCACTTGCGGGACGAACTCCTGCTCCTCCATCGGTGGGCGGATATAGTCGGGCTGCGGCGGCCGTTCTTCCAGCACCACCGGTTCCACCGGGACTTCCTCGTAGGGGATCAGCGACAGCAGGTGGCTGATGCAGTTCAGCCGCGCGTGCTTCTTGACGTCGGAATCGACCACGTACCAGGGCGCCTGCTTGATGTCGGTGTGGGCGAACATCTCGTCCTTCGCCATCGAATAATCGACCCAGCGCTTGCGGCTTTCCAGGTCCATCGGGCTGAGCTTCCACTGCTTGGTCGGGTCTTTCAGACGCCGCTGGAACCGGCGCTCCTGCTCCTCGTCGCTGACCGAGAACCAGTACTTGATGAGCTGCAGGCCAGAGCGCACCAGCATGCGCTCGAACTCCGGGCAGCTTCTCATGAACTCCCGGTATTCATCGTCGGTGCAAAAGCCCATGACGCGCTCGACGCCGGCGCGGTTGTACCAGGAGCGGTCGAAGATGACGATCTCGCCGGCAGTCGGCAGGTGCTCGGCATAGCGCTGGAAATACCACTGCTTCTTTTCGCGCTCCGTCGGCGCTGGCAGGGCAATGACCCTGCAGACCCGCGGGTTGAGCGCCTCGGTGATGCGCTTGATCGTCCCGCCCTTGCCGGCGGCGTCACGCCCTTCGAAGATGATCGCGACCTTGTGCCCGCTGGCCTTCACCCATTCCTGCAGCTTCACCAGCTCGATCTGCAGCCGTGACAGCTCGGCCAGGTACGCCTTGTCGGACACCTTGGCGCTTTTTCTCGTCTTCCTGCCGGCCATCGCAGACCCCCTCGATCCGCATGTTGGATGCGACGATGCTACATCGTTGGCGGGAGTTTCCAAAATGCCAATGCAGGGGCGTCGGCGCGGCGCCGGAACCGGCGATCTTGCCGGGCACGCGGGCGCGCACGATCCAGTGCGGTTCCGCTATGCCAGCATGAAGGCGGCAGCGGCGTCCGCCGCGGCATCGAGGTTCGAGGTCCAGGTCGCCTCGGCGCGTCCGCGCGGCTTGAAGTCGTGATCGCCGTCGTCGAGCCAGGCAAAGGCGACGTGAGCGGCGAGCGGATAGGTTTCGATCTCCTCGCGCCGGCCGAAGGGATCGCGGTCGCCCTGGCAGACGAAGACGGGAACCCTGGCCTCGTTGAGCGGATCGAGGCGCAGGGCGTCCGGGTCGCCCGGGGGATGGAACGGGTAGCCCAGGCAGACCACGCCGGCGACATCGTCACGCGTGGCCGCCAGCATCGCCGCGACCCGCCCGCCCAGCGACTTGCCGCCAATGAAAATGCGTCCGGCCGCACCATTCTGGCGGGCGAACTGGAGGACGTCTGCGTAGACGTCGACGAGCTTGTCGGCGCGCGGCGGCGGGCGCTTCTGCCCGGCGCGGCGGGCCAGCATGAAGGGGAACTCGAAGCGCAGCACACGGATGGCGCGCTCGCCGAGACGCCGGGCGATGCCGTCGAGGAAGGGCGAATCCATCGGCGCTCCGGAGCCGTGCGCCAGCAACAGCGTGGCGCGCGCGTCTTGCGGACCGTCGGTGAGAAACTCAGCCTTCATGGTCGCCCTCCCCAAACGGCTCGCCCCGATGGCATCCATACTGCGCCGGATCGGCGCGAACACGCCGTTTTGAAGCCGGCGTGTCGCAAGGCCGACTTGCCCGCAAGGCCTTGTCGGGCAATATCCCAGCAACGAGGCCATTCAATCCAAGCGGGAGCGAATTGTCGATGCTCGATCACATGAGCGAAGTCACCTGGCGGCTCGCCACCTTTGCCGGCGTGTTCCTCGCCATGGCCGCCTTCGAGATGGCGCTGCCGCGGCGCGGCCTGGTGCTCGGGCGCGGGCGGCGCTGGGTGACGAACCTCGCCATCGTGGTGCTCGACAGCGTGTGCGTGCGCGTGCTGTTTCCCACCGCCGCCGTCGGTGTCGCGATGTGGGCGCAGTCGAGAGGCTTCGGGCTTTTCCATCTCGCCGGGCTTGCCTCCGCAACGGCCGGCCTCGTCGGCTTCCTGGTGCTGGACTTCGCCATCTGGGCACAACATCTCGCGGCCCACAAGATCCCGCTTCTGTGGCGCGTGCACCGGGTGCACCATGCCGACCGCGACATCGACGTCACGACTGCGCTGCGCTTCCACCCCATCGAGATCGTGCTGTCGATGCTGTTCAAGATCGCCGTCGTCGCGCTGCTCGGCATTCCGGCGATGGCCGTCTTCGTGTTCGAGGTGGTGCTCAATGGCATGGCGATGTTCAACCACGCCAATATCCGCCTGCCGCTGGCGCTCGACCGCGTGCTGAGGCTGGTCGTCGTGACGCCGGACATGCACCGGGTGCACCACTCCATCATCCATCGCGAAACGGATTCCAACTACGGGTTCAACCTGTCGGTCTGGGACCGCATCTTCCGCACCTATGTCGCCCAGCCGCGCGAAGGACACGACGGCATGACCATCGGCCTTGCCGAACATCAGGGCGAGGAGCCGGCGCGCCTTGGCTGGGCGCTCGCCCTGCCGTTCCGGCCGCTGCGGCGCGGGAGCAAGGATCAGTAGTAGCCGCGCGGAAAATAGCGCAGAAAGATCTCGAAATACCGCCCGTCCTGATAGATGCGGCTCATGGCGAAATCGATCGCCTCGCGCAGTTCGCGGCGGGCGGGATCGACCGCGACGGCGATGCCCTCACCGAAGAAATGCGGGTCTGCGAACGCGTCGCCAACGAAGATGCAGCAATCCTTCGCGGCGGCGGAATTCAGCCAGACGCTCGCCGCCAGCGCATCGGAGAACATCAGTTCGACCGCGCCGCCCGTCAGCGCCTTGCGGGCTTCGCTCGTATTGTCGAAGGAGGCGATTTCGACCTGCGGAAAGTAGGTCTTCAGGAAGGTCTCGTGCGGCGTACCGGCGACGACGGCGACCTTGCGCCCGGCGATCGCGGACGCGGAAACCGATTCGACCAGTGTTGTCTTCGTCGCCACGAACCGGCCCGGCCGGCCGAGAAACGGGTTCGTGAAGGCATAGGTCTTGCGCGTCTCGGCCGTGATGGGGATCGGCGCGATGATCGCGTCGCCGCGGCCCTCTGCGATCGCCTCGACCAGCAGGTCCCATTTCAGTTCCTGGATCGTGCAGGGGATATCCAGCTCCCCGCATACCGCGCGCGCAAGATCAACATTGAAGCCGGCGGGTAGCCCGTCAGGCGCGGTGAAACTGAAGGGCGGCGATTCCAGCTCGGTGAGGAAGCGTATGGAGCGCACCTTGGAGCGGTCGGGCTTGGGGAAGCGGCGATTGGGGTCCCAGAACCCCGGCACGAATATGCCGTCCGCCGCCTGCGCCGCTGCCGGCGTCGAACCGTGCCCGCCGAGCACAAGCGCAAGGGCCAGCGGGAGCATGCAGACAACGGCCTGCCAATACTTGTGGTTGTTCTCGATCTTCACCGGCACTTCCTCTTGCGTGTATCCGGGGCACACGCGATCATGCGCTTATAGGGGCAAAAGCGGCGTGGCGTAAGGGCGGCGTCGCAAGCAGGCGCCGGGGGGCACGGCGGGCATGCTGGAATCCGCCGGCAGGCGACACAATGGCGAAGCGGTTCGGGCCGCCGCGCAGCGGTTGGGCCTTGCCTTCGCCAACCTGCAGGACTCGCATCTTTGCCAGCGCGTGAGCCCGTCCAGCCACCTCGCGGCGGCACGCGTCGGGCGCATGGCAAGCATCGAGACGGGCGGAGCCCGCAGCATCGCCGTGGCGCTGGACCGCATCGACCAGGACCACCTCGCCGCCTGGCTGTCGCAGCGACCGGCTGGCGCGGAGCGGATCGTCGCGGCGACCGGAGACGATATCGCGGCCCTCTATCTGCGCGACGCGCATGCAGGCATCGTCGCAACCGCCGTCTCGGCGCTGGAAACCCGGCTTCCGGCAATGAGCGCGCGACGCATCGCGACGCCGGTTCAGGCGATCGGGCTGCTGGCGGGCCTCGCGGCGCTGGGCTGGGCCGTTGTCCTTGCGCCGCATGCCACCGCCGCATGGGCGGCACTGGTCCTCGCCCTGTTCTTCGTTGCCGCCACGGCGCTGCGGCTGATCGCCATCCTCGGCACCATGCCGGGGTCGGTCGCATGGAGCGAACTCGCCGGCGAAGACCTGCCGGTCTACAGCGTCCTCGTGCCGCTGTTCCGAGAAGCCGTGGTCGTGCCGGAGCTCGTCACCGCCCTCAAGGCGCTCGACTATCCGGCGGACCGCCTCGACATCAAGCTGCTGCTGGAAGCCGACGACGCGGAAACGCTGGAGGCGGTTGCAGCGGCCGATCTGCCGAAGCACTTCAGCGTGCTGGCGTTGCCTGATCTGGGGCCGCGGACGAAACCGAAGGCGCTTTGCGTCGGGCTGGCGCTGGCGCGCGGACAGCTCGTCTGCGTGTTCGATGCCGAGGACGCGCCGGAGCCTGGGCAATTGCGCCAGGCCGCCGGCGCCTTCGCGCTCGCACGGCGCGAGGTGGCCTGCCTGCAGGCGCGGCTTGCCTACCGCAACTGGGGCCAGTCGCTGCTGACGCGCCAGTTCGCCATCGAATACGCGGCGCAGTTCGACGTGCTGGTCCCAGCGCTGAGCTGGCTCGGCCTGCCGGTTCCGCTCGGCGGCACGTCGAACCACTTCCGCACGTCTGCGCTGCGCGAGGCCGGTGGCTGGGACCCGCACAACGTCACCGAGGATGCGGATCTCGGCCTGCGGCTGGCGCGGCTTGGCTACCGGGTCGGCGTCATCGACGCGACGACCTACGAGGAAGCGCCGGCGGGCGTGAGCGACTGGATGAAGCAGCGCACGCGCTGGATGAAGGGATGGATGCAGACGGTGCTGGTGCATACCCGCAATCCCCTGCGCCTGCTTCTCGACCTAGGGCTGCTGGGCAGTTTCGGGTTTGCCGCGACCGTCGCCGCCAACCTGATGTCCGCCATCCTGCATCCGGTCGCGCTGGGCCTCATCGGCTACCAGATCAGCCACGGAAGGGTCTTCGCGGGCACCGGTGCCCTGGCGGACACCGTGGCGACACTGGCCAGCGCCAACCTCGTCTTCGGCTACGCCGCGGCGCTTGCCTGTGCCGCGGTCGGCCTGTACCGCCGCCCGATGCCGGGGCTTGCCTGGCATCTCGCGCTGACGCCGGTCTACTGGCTGATGTCGGCCGTCGCCTTCGTGCTCGCGGCAATCGACCTCGTGCGCCGGCCGCATTTCTGGGCGAAGACCGAGCATGGCAAGGCCCGCAGCACCACCCCGGCGGGCCTGCGCAGGAAACGTCCGGCGCGCCGGCGATAGTCTGCCTCAGAGATAGGGACGCAGTTGCGCCGCCACCTCGGCGGGGTCGCGGTCGAGCGACACCGGGCCGACGAACGCGTTTTCGCGGTCGAACAGGTAGACCACCGTCGAGTGGTCGATGGTGTAGTCGCCGCCATCCAGCGGCACCTTGCGGTAGAAGGCGCGGAATTCGCGCGCGACCCTGGCGATCTCGTCGGGCGTGCCAGTCAGGCCGGTGATCTGCGGATGGAAGTTCGACACGTAAGCCGACAGCACGTCGGGCGTGTCGCGCTCCGGATCGACGGAAATGAACAGCACGTCGAGGCGAGAGGCATCGTCGCCGAGTTCGTTGAGCACCAGCGTCGCCTCCGACAGCTTTGTCGGGCAGATGTCCGGGCAACTGGTGAAGCCGAAGAAGATCAGGTGTGCCCGCCCGGCGTAGTCGGCTTCGGTGACATTGCGGCCAGTGTTGTCGACAAGCGCGAACGGTCCACCGACGGAAATCGCGGAATCGGTGACAACGCCGCCGGGGCCCTTGCCCTGGCTCAGCAGGTAGATGCTGTAGAAGGCGAAGGCACCGGTGAGAACGATGAGGGTGGCGGCAATGGCAACGATAATGCGTGGCGTGTTGCTCATTCGAAAAGCTCCGGGACCGAGGATCGCGACGCTGGCAGGCGGCGCGCCGGCTACATGCAGAGCCAGCCGAGGCCCGTCGCCATTTCATAGAAGAGCGCCGGCCCCATGAGGACCCAGCCGAGACCGCCGGCGAGCGCGAGGAGCACGATGGCGGCGACGGCAAGGCGCGCGGCGTTGCGCGCCGGGGCGCTGCGCGGCTGCGTACGCGGTGCCGTGTCTGGCGAAACGGTCCTGGCAGCGGTTGCAGCTACTTTCGTCACTTTCCCGGTACTCTTCTCTCCGGCGCCGGTCCCGGTCCGGGCATGGCGGTGCGGGTCTTGCCGGTGGACTGGAGCGGGCGATGGGAATCGAACCCACGACATTCAGCTTGGGAAGCTGACGTTCTACCTCTGAACTACGCCCGCGTTCACGTCCAGAATATGGCCGCAACGACCGGGCGGACAATAGGCCCCGGACAACATGCCGCGCAAGAAAAACCGCGCTGACGCAGCGCAATCACCGGTTCATAAAGCGAACGTGATCGCTTGCGCGCACCAAAGCGCTTTCATTTGCCGGCGGATGCCGTGATAGCCTCCGCCCACCGACAATGCGACCCGGAGCCCTTCCTTTTCCATGAACGATCTTGAAGCCGAGCGCCGCCTGCACGCGGAGCGCCTCCAGCCGGGGAAATTCCGCGATCCGGACATCACAGCGACGGGCGCCGAGCGCGCGCGCGTGGCGCTGGAGCGGCTGGAGACGCTGTGGATCAACACCGGCACGCTGTGCAACATCACCTGCCGCAACTGCTACATCGACTCCAGCCCGACCAACGACCGGCTGGTCTACATGACGGCGGACGAGGTGCGGTCATATCTCGACGAGATCGAGACGCTGGGTCTTGGCACGCGCGAGATCGGGTTCACCGGCGGCGAGCCGTTCATGAACCCGCATATCATCCAAATGCTCGACGATGCCCTGTCGAGCGGGTTTCGCGCCCTGGTGCTGACCAACGCCATGCAGCCGATGATGCGCCCGCGCGTGCAGGCTGGCCTGCGGGACCTGTGCGCGCGGCATGGCGACCGGCTGGTGCTGCGCGTCAGCCTCGATCATTTCACCGCCGGGCTGCACGATGACGAACGCGGCGCGGGCAGCTTCGCGCGCGTGCTCGAAGGCATCGACTGGCTCAGCGCGGAAGGAATTTCGATCGCGGTCGCCGGGCGCACCTGCTGGGGCGAGACGCTGGAGGCCGCGCGCGAGGGCTATCGCGCCCTGTTTGCCGCGCGTGGCTGGGCAATCGATGCCGACGACCCGGCGGCACTGGTGCTGTTCCCCGAGATGGACGAGACACGCGACGTGCCGGAGATCACCACCGAGTGCTGGCGCATCCTGGACAAGTCACCCGCATCGGTGATGTGCGCATCGAGCCGCATGGTGGTGAAGCGCAAGGGGGCCGGCGCACCCGCCGTGCTGCCGTGCACGCTGCTGGCCTATGACGAGGCGTTCGAGATGGGCGCGACCCTGGCTCAGTCCCTGACGGCGGATGGCGGCGCGCTCGACAACGGCAAGGTGAAGCTCAACCACCCGCACTGCGCGCGCTTCTGCGTGCTCGGCGGGGCGAGCTGCTCGGGCTAACTGCGCCCGGTGTACGCCTTGAAGTGCTTCGACAGCTTCAGGCCCTGGCCCTGGTAGTTCGACTTCAGGTCCGAACCGTAGAGCGTCGGCGGCGTGCCGGCGAGATGCTCGTAGACCAGCCGCCCGACGATCTGTCCGTCCTCAAGGATGAAGGGCACGTCGTGGCTGCGCACTTCCAGGACCGCGCGCGAACCGCTACCGCCGGCGGCGGCATGGCCGAAGCCGGGGTCGAAGAAGCCGGCGTAGTGGACGCGGAACTCGCCCACCAGCGGATCGAAGGGCACCATCTCCGCCGCATAGTCCGGCGGTACATGGACGGCCTCCTTTGAGGCGAGGATGTAGAACTCGTCGGGGTCGAGAACGAGGCCTGAATCGCGAACGCGGTGGATCGGCTCCCAGAAGTCGAGCACGTCGAGGACGCCGGGGCGATCGACATCGACGACGCCGGTATGGCGCTTGGCGCGGAAGCCGATTAGCCCGTCGCGACCGGCAAGGTCGATGGACAGGGCGACGCCGCCCTCGAAGCGCGGTTCGGCAGAGGTGACGACCGTGTCGCGGGCATGGAGGCGGGCGAGGTCCTCGTCGGACAGGCGCGCCTCGCCGCGGCGGAAACGGATCTGCGACAGGCGCGAACCTGTGCGCACTAGCACCGGGAAGGTGCGCGGGCTGATCTCCAGGTACAGCGGACCGGCATAGCCGGCGGGGATCTTGTCGAAGACGCGGGCATTATCGGCGATGACGCGCGTGAAGACGTCGAGCCTGCCGGTCGAGCTCTTCGGGTTGGTGTCGGCGGCAAGGTCGGCTGGCAGCGACAGGGTCTCGAGCAAAGGCACGAGGTAGACGCAGCCGGTTTCCAGCACCGCGCCGGACTTCAGGTCGATCTCGTGCAGGGCAAGGTCGGCAAGGCGCTCGGCGACAGTACGGCCGGGGCCGGGCAGGAAGCTGGCGCGCAGCCGGTGGGCAACGTGGCCGAGGCGCAGGTCGAGGCTCGCCGGCTGTACCTGGTTGTCGGCGAGCGGACTTGCGACCGCGACGTGGCCAGCGCCGACCAGGGCGGCGATCTCGTCGGCGGGAAGGATGCCGGTCGGCTTGTTTTGCGCCTGCGTCATGCCTGTCGTCGACCGCTCCCGGCGTTGGCTGGCCTGTCAGCGCGGCGCTTGACGGCGGGGCGGCGTTCTGGGAAAACGCGTCCCGTGGTCATTTGAGCCGGCCGGCTTGCAGCCACGTTAAACAACTCGCTAAAAGGCCGGGTGGACGAGAACCCGGCATCCGCTTGAAGACGCTCATAGGGCAATTTCCGAATCGCCCGCAAGTCTTCCGGAGCCGGTTTTTCTTTTCCGCCCGCTCGAAGAGCGGAAGGAACGGTACATGACACATCCCGAAAACCCTCTCGCCGGGGCCGATGCGGAAACGCTGCTGGTGCATGGCGGACAGACACGCAGTCCGCACGGCGAGACCGCCGAGGCGCTCTACCTGACCTCCGGCTATGTCTACGACTCGGCTGAATTGGCGGAAGCCCGCTTCAAGGGCGAGCAGCCCGGCTACGTCTACTCGCGCTACGGCAACCCGACGGTCTCGATGTTCGAGAACCGCATGGCCGCGATGGAAGGCGCGCAGGGCGCGCGCGCGACCGCAAGCGGCATGGCGGCGGTCAACGCGGCGATCCTGGGACTGGTGAAGGCCGGCGACCATGTCGTCGCCTCGCGCGCGCTGTTCGGCTCGTGCCTGTTCATCATCGAGACGCTGCTGCCGCGCTTCGGCGTCGAGACGACGCTGGTGGAGGGCGGGGACCTCGAGGAATGGCGCGCCGCGGTGCGCGAGAATACGAAGCTGTTCTTCCTTGAGACGCCGTCCAACCCGACGCTGCGCCTGATCGACCTGAAAGCCGTCGCCGACATCGCGCATGATGCCGGCGCGCTGCTCGTCGTCGACAACGTCTTCGCGACGCCCCTGCTGCAGAAGCCGATGCAGCACGGCGCCGACATCGTCGTCTATTCGGCGACCAAGCACATCGACGGACAAGGGCGTTGCCTGGGCGGCGTGATCCTCGGGCCGACGGAAGTCCTCGACGGACAACTGAAGGATTTCCTGCGCCACACCGGCCCATCGCTCAGCCCGTTCAACGCCTGGGTCCTGCTAAAGGGGCTGGAGACGCTGCCGCTGCGCGTCGAGCGCCAATGCGCCAATGCCGCTGCGGCGGCAGAGCTGCTGGCGGGAGATGCCGGCGTTTCGCGCGTGCTCTATCCCGGCCGCGCCGACCATCCCGACGCCGATCTCGTCAAGCAGCAGATGTCGGGCGGCGGGACGATGGTCGCGGTCGACTTCAAGGGCGGGAAACGCGCCGCCTTCGCGTTCCTCAACGCGCTCCGGCTGATCCGCATCTCCAACAACCTCGGCGATTCGAAATCGCTGGCGACGCACCCGGCGACAACCACGCACCAGCGCCTGACGCCAGACCTGCGCGCGGATCTCGGCATCGGCGATGGGCTGGTGCGCATCTCGCTCGGCATCGAAAGCGGCAGGGACCTCGCCGCCGACATCGCGCAGGCGCTCGCAGCCGCGCGGGGCTGACGGCGATCGATGGCGCTTGCAGACGGGATTGCGGCGCGATAGCCGTCTGGTCACGGCAAGGGTGATGGGCGCAAATGGTGATCGGGCGATGACGTTCAGGGCGGTCACGCACGGCTTCGAGGTTTCGGCCGAGCCGACCTATTGCCGCGAGCGCTCGCAGCCGGAGGACAACCGCCACTTCTGGACCTACACGATCACCATCCGCAACGGCGGCGGCGAGCCGGCGCAACTTGTCGCGCGGCACTGGGACATCGTCGACGAGCGCGGCCAACGGCAAGTGGTGGACGGGCCCGGCGTGGTGGGCGAGCAACCGGTGCTCGCGCCGGGAGAAAGTTTCCGCTACACCAGCGGGGTGCCGCTGACGACGCCGTCCGGCATGATGCGCGGGCACTACCGCATGAGGGGTTCCGGGGGGCGCGAGTTCGACATCGCCATCCCGGCGTTTTCCCTCGACAGCCCGAACATGAACCGGCGCGCGAACTGAAGCTTTGGGGCAGCAGCGTGAGCGATTTCAGGCCGATCCTGCTCGTCAATGGCATCCTGCTCGCGACCCTGGGGTCGCTGATGATGCTGCCGGCGCTGGCGGACGTCTATTTCGGCAATCCGGACTGGATCGTCTTCATCGCTTCCGGCCTGATCACGGTGTTCGTCGGCGTGCTGATGTGGGCCATCTCGCGCGGCAGCCAGATGCAGCTGACGACGCGGCACGGGTTCCTGATGACCACGGTGGCGTGGATCCTGCTGCCGGCGTTCGGATCCATCCCCTTCATATGGTCGGAACCCGGTTTCTCGATGACGGATTCCTACTTCGAGGCGGTTTCGGGCATCACCACGACCGGGGCAACGGTGTTCACCGGCCTCGACGCCATGCCGCCTGGGATCCTCACGTGGCGGGCGGTGCTGCAGTGGCTGGGAGGGCTCGGCATCATCGTGATGAGCATCGCGGTGCTGCCGATGCTGCAGGTCGGCGGCATGCAGCTGTTCAAGGCAGAAGCCTTCGACACCGCCGGCAAGATCCTGCCGCGCGCCAGCCAGATCGCCGCCTGGCTGGTCGGCATCTACGTGCTGTTCACCGTGCTGTGCGGGCTCGCCTATCACCTGGCCGGGATGCGCTTCTTCTATGCGGCGCTGCATGCCATGTCGACGGTGGCGACCGGCGGCTTCTCGCCGCACGATGCCTCCATCGGGCACTACCAGTCGGCCGAGATCGAGATCGTCTGCATCGTCTTCATGATCCTGGGATCGCTGCCGTTCCTGCTGTTCGTCGATGCCGCGCGGCGCGGCCCGCAGATGCTGCTGCGCGACATGCAGGTGCGCACCTTCCTCGGCATGGTCGGCGTCTTCACGCTCGCCATCTGGCTGGAACGCGTCGAGACGGGGAGCGAGCCGATCTTCACGCTGCGCGAGACGCTGTTCAATTTCGTCTCGGTGATGACGGGAACCGGGTTCGCCACCACCGACTTCAACCAGTGGGGCGGGCTGTCCATGGTCGTGCTGTTCGCGGCGATGTGCATGGGCGGCTGCGCCGGCTCGACGTCATGCGGCATCAAGACATTCCGCTTCATGGTCATCTGGGAAGACCTGAAGCAGCATTTCGTCGCCATCATCTCGCCGTCGCGCATCCACGTGAAGCGCTACAACGGCCGCTCGCTGGGTGACGACGTATCGGCCGCCGTGCAAAGCTTCTTCTTCCTCTACGTCGCCTCGATCCTGGTGCTCGCCGCGCTGCTCGGCATGCTCGGGCTCGAACCGCTCACCGCGCTGTCGGGAGCGGCGACCGCGATCTCAAACGTCGGGCCGGGACTTGGCGAAGAGATCGGCCCGGCCGGCAACTTCTCCGGCCTGCCCGGCATGGCCAAGTGGCTGCTGGTCGGCGGCATGATCCTGGGCCGGCTGGAACTGCTGTCGGTGCTTGTGCTGTTCCTGCCGCGCTTCTGGCGCGGCTGAGGGGTAGAGCGCCTTTCCAGCGCCCTACTCCGCCGGCGTGGCGTGGCGGCGCGGCAAGAGCCATCGCGAGATCGCGGAGCCGGCACGCGCGATGTCGCCGCCGACGCCAAGGTAGGCGGGAACCAGGAACAGCACGAAGAGCGTGGCGACCCCGAGGCCGAAGACGAGCGTGATCGCCATCGGCAGCAGGAACTGCGCCTGCAGGCTCTTCTCCGCCAGCAGCGGCGCCAGGCCGCCGACGGTCGTCAGCGAGGTCAGCAATACGGCGCGCAAGCGGTCGCAGGATGCGTTGACCGCGGCCTCTTCCGGCGTCGCGCCATGATCGCGCAACTCGCGCGCGCGGCTGACGAGGATGATGGAATCGTTGACCAGGATGCCTGACAGGCCGAGCAGCCCCATCAGGGAGAGGATGGTGAGCGAGAAGCCCATCACGTAGTGGCCGAGCACGGCGCCGACGAAGCCGAAGGGAATGACCAGCATGACGGCGAGCGGCACCGTGTAGCTGGCGAACACCCATGCGAGCACGAGGTAGATCAGCCCGAGGCCGATCGCCGTACCGTACTTCAGGTCGGCAAATGCCTTGACGCGTTCCTCCTCGCGCCCTGCGTACTTGTATGAGACGCCGTGGCGGGTGGCGATGTCGCGCACCGCACCGGAGGCCTCCAGCGAGTCGCGCAGTTCCTGCGGCGTGGCGAAGCTCGAGTCGAGATCGCCGGAAACGGCGACCGTCGTCTTGGCGTCGAGGCGCTGGATCACGGCAAAGCCCTGGCGCTCGCGCAAGCTCACGATCTCGGTCAGCGGCACGAAGACGCCGTTCGGTGCCTTAAGCGCGAGGTTGGCGAGCGCGGCGATGCCTTCCTCGCGCTGCTCGCGCACGACACGGATGGTCACCTCGTCGTCGCCATCGGCGAAGCGGCGGGCGATGGCGCCGTCGAAGGCATCGCGCACCTGCTGGCCGACCGATTGCAGCGTGAACCCGAGCGCGGTGCCGCGCGGGGTCAGCTGCATGACGATCTCGGGCTTGCCATAGGGCAGGTCGTCGCTGATCGAACTGACACCGGGATAGGAGGCCAGCACGTCGCGCAGTTCGAGGGCTGCCGCCTTGAGGACGTCGGGCGGGGCGTCGCGCAGCTCGATCTCGACGTCGCGGCCGGGCGGGCCGCCACGCGGCGAAGTGATGACCAGGTCTTCCACGCCGGGGATCTTCGGCACCTTCTTGCGCCAGGCGGCGATGATCGCGGTCGTACGCACGCTTCGCACTTCCGAAGCTGTCAGGTGCACGCTCATCTGCGCGGCGTTCATGCCACGGGTGGTTCCGGCAACGCCGATCTCGGTGAAGACGGCATCGACGAGTTCCTCCCCGGGTGGGGCGAGTTCGGATACCGTCGCCTGCAGGGCCCCTTCGATCTGCCGCATGGCGGCATCGACATCCGCCTGTGGCGTTCCCGCCGCCATGACGACCTGGGCGTTGATCTGTTCCGCCTCCGGCGACGGGAAGAACTGGAAACTGACGCGTCCGCCGGCCAGTGCCCCCGCGGCGACGACGATGCTGGAAAGCGCCAGCGCGACCGTCACGTAGCGCCAGCGGAACGAGAGCCGGGCGAGGAAGCGGAAGGGACCATTGCGGAACGCGTCGAACCAGCGGTCGAGGCTGGCGCGCACGCGGCCGGGTTCGGCCCGCATCGAGCTGAGGCTGTGGCGCAGGTGCCCGGGCAGCACGAAGAAGGACTCGATCAGGCTGGCGAACAAGGCGGCGATCACCACCATCGGCAGGGCAGACATGATCTGGCCGATGGTGTCGCGCACGAAGAACAGCGGCAGGAAGGCGGCCTGCGTGGTCAGCGTCGCGGCGACCACGGGCCAGAACATGCGCCCGGAACCGACCTCGGCTGCGAGCGCCGGCGGATCGCCGGCAGAAAAGCGGGTCGCGGTGTGCTCGCCGACGACGATGGCGTCATCGACGATGATGCCGAGCATCATGATCAGGGCGAACAGCGAGATCATGTTGATGGACTGGCCTGTGATCAGCATCAGGCCCAGCGTCGCCATGACAGCGGTGGGAATGCCCATCGCGACCCAGAAGGCGACGCGCGCGTTGAGGAACAGGAACAGCATGGCGAGGACGAAGAGCAGGCCCTGCGCCCCATTGACGACCAGCAGGTTGATGCGCTCCTGCACCAGGTCGGCCCTGATGTTGTAGACCGACACGTCGAGCGAGGGCGGCAGCGTGCCCTTCAGCGCATCGAGGTGGGCGAGCAGGATGCGGCGGCTTTCGAGGGTGTCGGAGGTCAGCGCGCGCTGGATATCGAGCTCGATCGCCCGCGCGCGCTTGCGATAGCCGATGGACTGATCCTCGTCGAAGGCCGTCGCGATCGCGGCGATGTCGCGCAGGAAGACCTTTTCGCCGCCGGCGCCGGAGACCACCTCGACATCGCCGATCTCCTCCGGGCTCTTGATCTCGGCAAGCGAACGCAACTGCTTCTCGATGGCGCCGTCGAGGGTGCCAGACGGCATGTCGCGGGTCGCCAGGCGGATGCGCTCGCCGATGTCGCCGACCGAAAGGCCGAGGCGGCGCAACTGCCATTCGGGCACGGTAACGCGGTATTCGCGGTCGCGCAGCCCGGTGAAATCGACTTTGTCGATGCCGGCGTCGAGCAGGCTGTCGCGGATGTCGCGGGCGAAGGCACGGATCGCCTCTTCGGAGAAGGGGCCGGATACCGAGACCGTCGCCACGCTTTCGTACCAGACGCGCCGCGACACCTTCGGTTCCTCGGCGTCCTCGGGCAGCGTGGTGATCTGCGACAGGGCGGTTTCGACATCGGCCTGCGCCTTCTGCATGTCGCTGCCCTGCGCGAACTCGAGGTTGATCGAGGCCGACCCCTCGCGCGCGTAGGAGCGCAACTCCTCAAGCCCGTCGAGGAAGCGCAGGTTGGGTTCGATCGCCTGCAGGATGTTCGCCTCGACATCCTCGGCGCTGGCGCCCGACCAGGTGACACTCACCGTGATGCGCGGGATGTCGACGGTGGGGAAGAACTGCGTGTTGAGCCGCAGCAGGGCAAAGGCCCCGAACAGCAGCATCATCGCCATCATCAGGTTGGCGGCATTGCGGTGGTGGATGAAGAAGCCCAGCACGCCGCCGTGGGCAGAGCTTCTCATTGATTGCCCCCTGCGGGCGCCGCAGCCTCGTCACGCACCTTCACGCCTTCGCCGGCCTCGGTGATGCGGGTGACGACGACGCGCTCGCCGGCGGCCAGGTCGCCCCGGACCAGGAGATCGTTGCCGCTGCGCCCGACGATCTCGACGCGGCGCGGCGCAAGGCGCTCGTCCACCACCACGAAGAGCGTGTCGGTGCCATAAAGCGCGGTCGCCGGCACCTGCGCGGTATCGCGATAGGCCTTGTCCTCGATGGCGACCTCCACGAAAGCGCCCGGACGCGGCAGCAGCGCGGCGGATTTCATGTCGGCGTCGGCAATGCGGGCGAAGACCTCGATGCCGCCGCGCGCGGCCTCGATCTGCGGCGTCACGCGCTCGACGGTGGCTGCAAAGCTGCGCGGCGTTTCGCCGACCTGCCAGGTCACGGTGACGGGTCGGCCGACGACGCTGCCGGCATCGTCGGCGATGCGGCCGAACTCGGCGTCGGTGAGGACGAAGCGCACGTCGAGCGAGCGCGCATCGACCAGCGTGGCAACGGCATCGTTGATGCCGACCAGCCGGCCGGGCTGGACCGTGACGTTGGAAACATAGGCGTCGAAGGGGGCATGCAGCACGGTGCTGGCAACGTCGCGCTCGGCCTGGCGCACGCGCCACTCCAGCCTTTCGATGGCGGCACGCTGCTGGTCGGCCCGGGCACGTTCGATGGCGAGTTGGTTCTCGCGCTGGGTCACGGCCTCGGCGCGCTGGACTTCCACCATGCGCCGGTCATCGACCGTCTTTTCCGAGACCGCCCCGCGCGCGACGATCTTCTCGACGCGTTCGAGATCGCGCCGTGCAATGTCCAGCTGCGTACGGGCGGCGGCAAGCCCGTCCGTCTCCAGCGCGATCTTGGCCTCGATCTCGGCCAGGCGGGCAAGCGCCTCGGCAAGGTTGGCGCGCGCCTCGACCCGCGCGCCCTGGTAGTCGAATTCGTCGATCCTGAGCAATTCCTCGCCGGCGTCGACAACGCCGCCTTCGCGCAGGTCGGGGCTGACCGAGACGATCTCGCCGGAAACCAGTGCGCGCAGGTCGACACGGCGAGACGGCGTCGCCGTGCCGTAGGTGACCAGCGTGGGACGGTGGTCGGTGAAGACGACGGGAAGCGTGCGCACCGACCACACGCGTTCGACGGCGGGGCGGCGCGGCACTTCTGCGCGCGTGCGCTTCAGGTAGTCATAGGCAAACACCCCCGCTCCCAGCACCGCGGCGGCAAGGGCCAGCATGACGGCCGCGCGCGCGACGCGCGCCAAAAGTGTGGGCCGGCCGGCCGTTATGATCTCGCCTGGTGGCTTCAAGGGTTCGTGTTCCCGTCAGTCGGTTCGAGTGCGGCTTGATAGCACAGCCTTCATTGCCCCTGAATGCGGCTTTGCGTCCGCAAGCCAGCGAATTGGCAGTAGCGTTACGATTTCAACGCAGGCGCGGGCCAATCCTTACGCCCCAGCCTTCGATTGCAGCAAATTGGGGCAGATTGACGGGCTGGCAAGCGCCGATAGACTGCGCCGGGCGTGCGTGGACCGGCGCGAAACCGAATGGAGCATCAAGGCGTGACGACACGGGCAATCGCGAAGGATCTCATCGCACGGCTGGTCGGTTTCGACACGACGAGCGATCGCTCCAACCTCGAGCTGATGGACTTCGTGCGCGGCTACCTCGCGAGCCACGGCATCGAAAGCCACATGACCTTCAGTCCCGAAGGCGACAAGGCGAACCTGTTTGCCACGATCGGGCCGGCGGACCGGCCCGGCGTCGCGCTTTCCGGGCACACCGATTGCGTGCCGGTCGAGGGGCAGGCCTGGGACAGCGATCCGTTTGCGGTGGCCGAACGGGACGACCGCCTCTATGGGCGCGGCACGTGCGACATGAAGGGTTTCGTCGCCATGTGCATGGCGATGGTTCCCGCCTTCGCGGAAAAGCCGCTGGCGACACCGATCCACCTCGCCTTTTCCTACGACGAGGAGGTTGGCTGCACCGGCGTGCGGCCGATGGTGGCGCGGCTGGGCAAGGACCTGCCGATGCCGCTGGCCGTTCTCGTCGGCGAGCCGACGATGATGGAGGTGGTCGATGCGCACAAGGGGATCAGCGATTTCGAGACGGTCATCACCGGTTTTGAATCGCATTCCTCGATGGACCTTGCCGGCGGCAATGCCATCTTCGCGGCGACGCGTTTCATCGGCGAATTGATGCGCCTGCGAGAGGCCTACATCGCGCGCGGCGACGCGACAGGGCGGTTCGAGCCGGGCTACAGCTCGATCCATGTCGGGCGGGTCGACGGCGGCACGGCGGGCAACATCGTTCCCGGACGCTGCCTGGTGAACTGGGAAATGCGGGCGCTGCCCGGCGACAGGGCAACCGATGTCGAGGAGGCGATGGCCGAGTTCAGCGCGCGCGAGATCCTGCCGCACCTGCGCTCGGTGTCCGATGCGACATCGGTGGTCACGACGCGGCTCGTCGATGCGCCGGGGCTGGCGCCCGATCCCGGCTCGCTTGCCGAGGTGCTGGCCAAGCGGCTGAGCGGGCACAACGCGACGCAGACGGTGTCCTATGCCACGGAGGCCGGGCTGTTCCAGGTCGCTGGCGCGCCGACGGTCGTGTGCGGGCCGGGCGACATCGGCCAGGCGCACCGGCCCAACGAATTCCTGGCGCTGTCGCAGGTGGACGCCTGCCTCGCCTTCCTGGACCGGCTGGTGCAGGCCTGCCGCGCTGGCTTGTAGACGGGCTCTAGGCTGACGTCTCGCCATCGCCGAGCTCGGACGGCTGGAACAGGTAGGCCTGGGAGCAGAACTCGCAGACAACCTCGATGGCGCCGTCGGGGCGCGTCATGTCGGAGACGTCTTCCGGCGGGAAGTTCGCCAGCATGTCCTGTACCCGCTCGCGCGAGCAGCGGCATCGCTCGACCAGATCGATGGGCTCGAAGACGCGCACGCCGCGCTCGTGGTAGAGGCGGTAGAGCAACTCGTCGGAGCCGACCGAGGGGTCGGTCAGTTCGTGGTCCTCGACGGTGGCGGCGAGAACCTGTGCCTCGCGCCAGGCATCCTCCTCCTCCTCCTCGTCAACATGAGGATCGGGCGCATCGCCGGGGTGCAGGTCGCGCGGCGCAGCCCCGCCTTCGGGTAGGTACTGGACCATCAGGCCGCCGGCGCGCCAGGCGGCTGGCTGGCCCGCCGACAGCATCTCGGCGGCGGCAAGGCGCACGAAGGTCGGGATCTGCTCGGACTGGCGGAAGTACTGGTGGGCAGCGTCTTCCAGCGACCCGCCGTCGAGCGCAACGACGCCCTGGTAGCGGTTCATGTCCGGGCCCTGGTCAATGGTCATGGCAAGCGCGCCACGGCCCAGCAGGGCACCGGGCTTCGCGTCGGCGGCCAGCGCATCGACGGCGCCCTTGTCGTAGCGGGCGCAGGCTCGGATCTGGTTCGGCGTATCGAAATCGACGACGAACATCGACACCGGCCCGTCGGTCTGGGACTGCAGGATGAAGCGCCCCTCGAACTTCAGCGAGGTACCGAGCAGCGCAGTCAGGGCCACGGCCTCGGCCAGGCAGCGGGATACCGACGCGGGATAGCCGTGGCGGCGGATGATGCGGTCGACCTCGGGCCCCAGCCGCACCAGACGGCCGCGCACGTCCAGCGCGGGGACCGCGAATGGCTGGACGAAATCGTCGGCCGAGAGCTGGACCGCCACACCTTCCTGCATGGGCGTCACGCGCCCGCCCGGCCAAGGCACCAGGCAAGAATCCCCTTCTGCGCGTGCAGACGGTTCTCCGCCTCGTCGAAGACGACCGACTGCGGCCCGTCCATCACGGCATCGGTGACTTCCTCGCCGCGGTGGGCCGGCAGGCAGTGCATGAAGATCGCCTCGGGCGCGGCGGTAGCCATCAGCTTCTCGTTGACCTGGTAGGGCTTGAGCATGTTGTGGCGGCGCTGGCCCTCGGTATCGCCCATCGAAACCCAGGTGTCGGTGACGACGCAATCAGCGCCCTCGACCGCCTCGAAGGGATCGCTGACGACGCGCACGTCGGCCGCATTTTCCCGTGCCCACTCGATCAGCTCGCGGCGCGGACGCAGGTCTTCCGGAGTCGCGATGCGCAGCGCAAAATCAAAGCGCTGGGCGGCATGCACCCAGGAGGCGGTGACGTTGTTGCTGTCGCCGGTCCAGGCCACCGTGCGCCCCTTGATGGCGCCGCGATGCTCCTCGAAGGTCATGACGTCGGCCATCACCTGGCAGGGGTGCGACAGGCGCGTCAGCCCGTTGATGACGGGGATGGAGGCGTTGTCGGCCAGTTCCTTCAGCGCCGCATGGTCGAGGATGCGGATCATGATCGCGTCGACATAGCGCGACAGCACGCGCGCGGTGTCGGCGATCGTCTCGCCGCGGCCAAGCTGCATCTCGTCGGCCGACAGGTAGAGCGTCTCGCCGCCAAGCTGGCGCATGCCGACGTCGAACGACACGCGGGTGCGCGTCGAGGGCCGCTCGAAGATCATCGCCAGCGCCTTGCCCACCAGCGGCCGGTGTTCGCGTCCGTTGGCCTTGATGCGGTGCCCCTCGTCGAGGATCAGCCGCAGTTCGTCGGCGGGCAGTTCGCTGAGATCGAGAAAGTGCCGGGGCGCGCTCATGCCGCATCTCCCGTGGTTGCCGCCTTGACCGCCGCGAAGGCGCCATCGAGGCGCTCGAGCGCGTCGGCAACATCCGTCTCGTCGATGATGAGCGGCGGCAGCAGGCGCACCACGTTGTCGCCGGCAGCGACCGCCAGCATGTGGCGCTCGCGCAGCGCGGCGAGCACGTCCTTGTTCGGCACGGTGCACTTGATGCCGAGCATCAGCCCCTCGCCGCGGATTTCCTCAATCGCGTCAGGATGGGCGTCCTGCAGGCCAGCGAGCCCCTGACGCAGGCGCAGAGCGATATCCTGCACGCGTTCCAGGAAACCATCGCCGAGCACGATGTCGAGGACAGCATTGGCGACGGCGCAGGCGAGCGGGTTGCCGCCGAACGTCGAGCCGTGGGTTCCGACGACCATGCCGGCAGCCGCATCCTCGGTCGCAAGGCAGGCGCCGATCGGGAAGCCGCCGCCGATGCCCTTGGCAATGGCCATGATATCCGGAGTGATGCCGGCGGACTCGTGGGCGAACAGATGACCCGTCCGGCCGACGCCGCACTGCACCTCGTCGAGCACCATCAGGATGCCACGCTCGTCGCAGATCGCACGCAGGCGCCTGAGGGCTGCCGGCGACAGCACGCGCAGACCGCCCTCCCCCTGGATCGGCTCGATCAGGATGCCGGCGGTGTTTTCGCCGATAGCCGCCTCGACCGCGTCGAGGTCGCCAAAGCCGACCTGGTCGAACCCCTCCGTCGCCGGACCGAAGCCCTCGAGATACTTCGGCTGTCCACCCGCCGCTATGGCGGCGAGCGTGCGCCCGTGGAAGGCGCCCTCGAAGGTGACCAGCCGGTAACGCTCAGGATTGCCCTTCGCCCAATGGTAGCGGCGCGCCATCTTGATCGCGCACTCGATCGCCTCGGTGCCGGAATTGGTGACGAACATCGTGTCCGCGAAGGTTGCCGCGGCAAGACGCTCGGCAAGGCGTTCCTGCTGGGGAATGCGATAGGCGTTGGAGACGTGCCACAGCTTGTGCGCCTGCTCGGTCAGCGCCGCAACGAGATGCGGATGGGCATGACCAAGGGAATTCACCGCGATACCGGCGGCGAAATCGAGGAACTCGATGCCATCGGTGGTGTAGACGCGTGCGCCTTCGCCACGCTCGAAAGCAATGTCGGCCCGCGCATAGGTCGGCAAAAGGGGCGTGATCACTCGATGGCCCTCCAACGACAGGGGCTTCCCGGCCCGGGGCGGCTTGGCGCCATTTCTCCCGTGTTCCGGAAACGGGTCAGCTTCGGGGACAGCCTCGCATGTGGAAAATGCCCCAAAACAAAAGACGCCGCCCCCTCCGGGCGGCGCAGCGAGCAACTATTCTATTGTTATTGCAACGCAAGTCAATTCTCGCGCCCCCTCACACGAGGACGGCACGGGCCCGCGCCGGCGGGGGTTGTCCACCGCCTGCCATGCCGTCCGGCTCAAGTTTGGGGAAAAGCGCCGATGTGTGGCGCACGGACTCTTGCAGGGGAGTCCAGCGATGCGTTAAGTTTTCATTAAGCACACCATATCTAGTGCGGCGGACAGTTCCATCCTCAAGTTTTCGCCCCTGCGCATCCAGGCCACGGACTGCGCACGCGGGCGGATTCCAGCCGGACATGGAAAACGTCCGCCGTGACACTGCGGCGAGGAGAGCTTTTCAATGGGCTGGACGGACGAGCGGGTCGAACTGCTGAAGAAACTTTGGGCCGACGGTCTGAGCGCCAGCCAGATCGCGGGAGAACTGGGCGGCGTGACCCGCAATGCGGTGATCGGCAAGGTACACCGGCTCGGCCTGGCGGGACGCGCCAAGAGCACGCGCTCGGCGACACCGCGGCCGCGCGCCAAACCGCGTGCGGCCAAGCCGACGCCGCGCCTGCCGCAATTTTCCGGCAACGCCGCATTGCGCATGGATACCGAGGAGTTGCCCGCGCCCGTCGCGGTGGTGCGTCCGCTGCTCGAGGAAATCGTCATTCCCGTCGAGAACCGGGCGACGATCCTGGAGATCAACGAACACCGCTGCAAATGGCCGGTGGGAGATCCGACAAGCCCCGATTTCTATTTCTGCGGGCAGCATTCGGGAGCGGGCAGCCCGTATTGCGAGCAGCATGCGAAGGTGGCCTATCAGCCAAGCAACGAGCGGCGGCGCGAGCGCAGCGGCTGAGCCGGAAAGACCGCAGCGGCGTTCCCGCCACAGCGCCTATCTGGCCAGAAACCGCTCATCGAACGCGTATCCGGTACCGCGCACGGTGCGGATAGGATCCCTGCTGCGGCCCCGGTTGATCGCCTTGCGCAGCCGCCCGACATGGACATCGACCGTGCGCTCGTCGACATAGACGTCGCGGCCCCACACTCCGTCGAGCAACTGTTCGCGGGTGAAGACACGGCCGGGCGTGCGCATCAGGAATTCCAGCAGCCGGAATTCGGTCGGACCGAGGTGTACCTCGCGCCCGCCGCGCTCGACGCGATGGGTCTCGCGGTTGAGCTGAATGTCGCCGGCAACGAGCACGTCGGACATCAGTTCGGGATGCGCCCGGCGCAACATCGCCTTGATACGCACCATCAACTCGGGGATCGAGAACGGCTTGACGACGTAGTCGTCGGCTCCCGTGCTCAACCCCCTGATGCGTTCGCTTTCCTCGCCACGCGCGGTCAGCATGATGATGGGCAGTCGCTGCGTCTCGGGGCGCGAGCGCAGGCGGCGACACAATTCGATGCCCGACAGGCCGGGCAGCATCCAGTCTAGCAGCAGCAGGTCCGGGACCCATTCCTTCAGCCGTGTCTCCGCCTCGTCGCCGCGGGCGACGCTTTCCACCCGGAAGCCCTCGGCCTCCAGATTGTAGCGCAGCATCAGCGTGAGCGCCTCCTCGTCCTCGACGATCAGGATGGTCGCCGTCATCTGCGCGGCTCCACCAGTTGGCAGCGAGACATTCAATCACCTCCCTCCGGCGAAACGGTGGTGAGGCTCGATTCGTCGCTCTTGGGGCGCTCGGTATCCAGCGTCTCGCCGGTGACCAGGTAGTGGATGTTCTCGGCGATGTTGGTGGCGTGGTCGCCGATGCGCTCGACGTTCTTGGCGGCGAACAGCAGATGCGTGCACAAGGTGATGTTGCGCGGATCCTCCATCATGTAGGTGAGGAGTTCGCGGAAGATCGAGGTGTAGACGGCATCGAGGTCGCTGTCGCGGCGCCACACGACGACCGCCTTGTCGGCATCGCGGCGGGTGTAGGCATCGAGCACGTCCTTGAGCTGCTGCAGGGCGAGTTCGGAGATGTGATCGAGACCGCGGATGATGCGCGCCGGCTGGGCCTGGTCCTGCAGGGCGACGACGCGCTTGGCGATGTTCTTGGCGAGATCGCCGATGCGTTCGAGGTCTGCGGCAATCTTCACCGCCGCGACGATCTCGCGCAGGTCGCCGGCCATCGGCTGGCGCCGCGCGATCATCTGGATCGCCAGTTCCTCGGTCTCGCGCTCCAGCGCATCAATGCGCATGTCCTCGTCGATGACGACCATCGCGGCGCCGGTGTCCTGGCGCTTCAGGGCAATGGCCGCATCCGTCAGCGCCTGTTCGCACAGGCCGCCCATCCGGGTTATGCGAACGGCCAGTTCGCGCAGTTCGTTGTCATAGCGCCGTACGGTGTGGTCGGTCATCGGGAGTTTCTCCTCGCGCGCCGCATTTGCAGGCTCAGCCGAAGCGGCCGGTGATGTAGTCCTGGGTGCGGCGATCCTGCGGGTTGGTGAACATACGCTCGGTGTCGCCGACCTCGACCAGGATGCCGAGGTGGAAGAAGGCGGTGCGCTGGGACACGCGCGCTGCCTGCTGCATCGAGTGGGTGACGATGACGATCGAATAGTTCTCGCGCAGTTCGTCGATCAGTTCCTCCACCTTCGCGGTGGCGATCGGGTCCAGCGCCGAACACGGCTCGTCCATCAGGATGACTTCCGGGTTCACCGCAATCGCGCGGGCGATGCACAGGCGCTGCTGCTGGCCGCCGGACAAGCCGGTTCCAGGCTCCTGCAAGCGGTCGGAAACCTCGTCGAAAAGGCCGGCCTTCCTCAGGCTGGAGACGACGATATCCTCCAGCTCCGACTTGTTGCCGGCAAGTCCATGGATACGCGGCCCGTAGGCGACGTTCTCGAAAATCGACTTTGCGAACGGATTGGGCTTCTGGAAGACCATGCCGACGCGCGCCCGCAATTCGACGACGTCGATTGCCGGATCGTAGATGTTCTCGCCGTCCAGCTCGATCGTCCCCGTCACCCGGCAGATGTCGATGGTGTCGTTCATCCGGTTGAGGCAGCGGATATAGGTCGACTTGCCGCAGCCCGATGGCCCGATCAGCGCCGTCACCTCGCGGTCGCCGATGTCGAGCGAAACGTCGAACAGCGCCTGCTTGGCACCGTAGAAGACGTCGACGCCGGAGGAATGCATCTTGACGCTCTTCGGCGCCGGCCCGGACTGGATGGTCTGCCAGCGCCCGGACGTATCGGCGGATGCGGCCTCTGCGATGCTCATGCCATGCTCCCTGAATGGATCGGCAACAATTCTACCAGCGCCGTTCGAAGCGCCGGCGCAGGACGATGGCCGCCAGGTTCATGAAGAACAGGAACACCAGCAGCACGATGATCGCGCCCGAGGCGCGTTCGACGAATGCAGGGTCGGCGCGCTGCGTCCAGTTGTAGATCTGCACCGGCAGCGCAGACGCCGGGTCGAAGAAGCCTTCGGGCGGACCGGCGGGAAAATCGCGCACGAAGGCGACCATGCCGATCAGCAGCAGCGGCGCGGTTTCGCCGAGCGCCCGGGCAAGACCGATGATGGTGCCGGTCAGGATGCCGGGCATCGCCAGCGGCAGGACGTGGTGGAACACCGTCTGCATCCGCGAGGCGCCGACGCCGAGCGCGGCCTCGCGGATCGACGGTGGCACCGACTTCAGCGCGGCGCGCGTGGCGATGATGATCGTCGGCAGGGTCATCAGCGCCAGCACCAGCGCGCCGACGACAGACGCCGACTGCGGCAGGCCCATGAAGTTGATGAAGATCGCCAGGCCGAGCAGCCCGAAAACGATCGAGGGCACGGCGGCGAGGTTGTTGATGTTCACCTCGATCAGGTCGGTGAACCGGTTCTGCGGCGCGAATTCCTCGAGGTAGATCGATGCGGCGACGCCGAACGGCAGCGACAGCAGCAGGACCAGGATCATCATGTAGGCCGAGCCGAGGATGGCGATGCCGAGACCGGCGGCCTCCGGGCGAAGCTCGGATGCGTCGGGGCCGAACAGGAAGCCGGTATTGAAGCCGACGCCGATCATGCCGGCCTCGCGCATACGGTCGGCCAGTTCAAGCTGCTGCGGGCTGACATTGCTGTCGAGCGCGGCGCTCTGCATCGTCACGCGGCCCTTGAAATAACCGTCGATGCGGCCGTTGGCGTATGTCCGGAAGCTGATCGTCGTGCCCAGGAGGCCGGGATCGGCGAGCACCCGGTTGCGCAACTGCGCGGGCGCTTCCTTCGACAACAGCCCGCCAACGTCCTTGGCGGACACGCCGTCCGTCGAGACGCCCGCGGCGTCGAGCGCTGTTCCCAACGCGGCCTTGAGCAGATTGCCATAACCGATCGTCGTGACCTTCTTCATCTCCTCGGGGTCGCGGTTGCCGACCTTGTCGAGAACGGCGGCATCCAGCGTCACATCAAAGGTCACGAACGTCTGGCGAAAGGCGCCGAGCCCGTTGGCAAGAATCGAGACCAGCAGGAACACCAGCGCCAGCACGGCAACGCCGACGGCGGCCATGCCATAGGCGCGGAACCGGGCCTCGGCGGCATAGCGCCGCTTGATGCCGATGTCGCGGCGCTGCGGTCTGGCCGTTGCGCCTCCTGCGGCGAGCGGGGTGGTGGCCGGGATCTCGCTCATTCGTATTGCTCCCGGTATTTGCGCACGACGTAGAGGGCGATGACGTTGAGTACCAGCGTGACGACGAAGAGCGACAGGCCGAGCGCGAAGGCGACGAGCGTTTCGGGCGAAGCGAACTCCGTGTCGCCGGTCAGTTGGCTGACGATCTTCACCGTGATCGTCGTCATCGCCTCGAAGGGATTGACGCCGAGCCTGGCCGAAGCGCCCGCCCCCATGACCACAATCATGGTCTCGCCGATGGCGCGGCTTGCGGCGAGGAGGATGGCGCCGATAATGCCCGGCAGTGCGGCGGGCAGAATCACCTTCTTCACCGTTTCGGAGTGCGTGGCGCCGAGCCCCAGGGAGCCGTCCCGCATCGCCTGGGGCACAGCGTTGATGACGTCATCGGAAAGCGAGGAGATGAACGGGATCACCATGATCCCCATCACCAGCCCGGCGGTCATCACCGAGGATGACGACGAGCCCAGGCCGAGCGGCTGGGCGAAGTAGTCGCGCAGCATCGGGCCGACGGTGATCAGCGCGAAGAGTCCGTAGACGATCGTCGGGATGCCGGCGAGCAGCTCGATGGTCGGCTTGGCGAATGCACGTACGGAATCGGATGCATATTCGGCGAGGTAGATCGCCGCCAGCAGCCCGACCGGAACCGCCACTGCCAGCGCGACGACGGACACGTAGAGCGTGCCCCACAGAAGCGGCAGGATGCCGAGGTCGGAGCCGCCGCGGAACTGCGGGTTCCAGGTCAGGTTGAAGAAGAATTTCTCCGCCGGATAGAGGTTGAAGAAGTGCACCGTCTCGAACACCAGCGACAGGATGATGCCGAGCGTGGTTATGACCGCGACGGTGGAGGACAGGATCATCAACGACTTGATGGCGGCTTCCGAGACGTTGCGCGCCCGGTAGCGCGGCGCGATCCTCGTCCAGGCGAACACCGCCCCGCCCAAGGCAAGAAGCAGAACGACGCCGGCCATCGCGGTTCGTCCGACGCCTGCGAGCCGGCGGAAATCCTTGGCGGCCAGGAAGACGTTCTGGCTGACCTTCGAGCCCACCGCGATACCGACTTCGGCGAGACGGGCGCGCACGTCGGTGAGATCGGCACGCATGTCGTCGAGTTGGCCTTCGCTCAGGTTGCCTTCAGCCACGGCCACATCCAGGCCGTCGGCGATGCGATGCACGTCGGCCATGACGAGGCTGAGCGTGCTGCCGTCGGGAATGTCCGAGGGAGCGATCATCGAAGCGACCCGGCTTTCGATGATCAGCGGCTGGGCCAGCAGCCAGACGAGCATCACCAGGAACGGCGGAACAGCGGCGAAGAGGAAAACGAACTGCCCGTAGTATCCCGGCAGGGAATGCAAGGCGCGGATGTCGCCGCCAGCGAGCGCCAGCGAGCGATGGCGCCCCAGCACGTATCCCGCCGCGGCGATGGCCAGAACGATCAATGAAACGAGGCCGGCGTTCATCGGGGCACCTGCGTTGACAAACGAACAGCAGGCGGCGCCACGGCGCCGCCTGCAGGCTTTTTCACGCGATCAGTTCAGCGGACCCATGGCGGTGCCGCCGTTGGCCACCATTTCCTGGGTCTTCTTCAACTCCGGATCGGAGACCAGGCCATAGGCGGCCAGCGGGCCGGCCGGGCCGGCCATGTCGTCGGAGACGAAGAAGTCGATGTACTCCTGGAGGCCGGGGATCACGCCGATGTGCGCCATCTTGACGTAGAAGTAGAGCGGACGCGACACGGGGTACTCACCCTTGGCGATGGTCTCCGTCGAGGGCGTGATGCCGCTCATCGTGGCGACGCGCAGCTTGTCGGTGTTGTTCTCGTAGAACGACAGGCCGAACACGCCGATGGCGTTCTTGTTGGCATCGAGGCGGGCCAGCGTCTCGGTATAGTCGCCGTCGATGTCGACCGAGGCGCCGTCGGTCCGCAGGGCGATGCACGACTTACCGGCGGCTTTCTTGTCGCCGCCGTTTGCCGCCATGTAGGCCTCGAAGGCGCCGGTGGCTTCGCAACCAGCTTCCAGAACCTTCTCGTCGAAGACTTCGCGCGTGCCGTGCTTGGTGCCCGGGATGAAGGCGAGGATCGCCTGGTCGGGGAGGTCGGCGTTCACGTCCGTCCAGGACTTCGCGGCGTTGTCGACGAGCTTGCCGTCCTTCATCACCTTGGCGGCCAGTGCGTTGTACCAGTCGGCCGGAATGAAGGCGAATTGCGCACCGTTGATGTCGGAGGCAAAGACGATGCCGTCGTAGCCGATGCGTACTTCCATGACCTGCTCGACACCGTTGGCCTTGCAGTTGTCGATATCCGACTGCTTGATGCGGCTCGAGGAGTTGGCAATGTCGATGGTGTTCTCGCCGACGCCTTCGCACAGCGCCTTGCGGCCGGCACCCGAGCCGCCGCCCTGGACCACCGGAGTCGGGAAATCGAAGTTCTCGCCGAACGCCTCGGCAACGATCGTGGCGTAGGGAAGAACGGTGGACGATCCCTTGATCTGGATCTCGTCACGCGCCATGGCGGGCGCGGCAACAAACGCGCCGGTGATGGCGATCGCTGCAATGGCGGAAATGGAAGTGGTCTTCACGACGACTCTCCTGTGCTTGAATTTAGCCGCCTCATGCAACGTGCAGCAGACCTGTCGGCAACCGGTTGTCGGGGGCCAGAGCCGATGCGCCTCCCGGTCCGCCTGATGTGCAACAGCGGTGAACGGGGCGCACCATATTGACCGCGCTTCACCGTTCTATGACAGGTGAGTTTCACAAATATGACAATATAACTATCTGTTTTATAATGCCTTTCCTTCGATCGATCCCTTTCCCTCAGCGCCCTCGGGATGCTTGGAAACGTCGAGTCGGACCGTGAAGACGGCCCCCTTGCCGACCGTGCTTTCGACATTCAGGCTACCGCGGTGGCGGTTGAGGATGTGCTTGACGATGGCAAGTCCGAGGCCGGTGCCGCCCCTTTCGCGGCTGGTGGTGACATCGGCGCGGTAGAACCGCTCGGTCAAGCGGGGGAGATGCTCAGGCGCGATGCCGGGGCCAAAGTCGCGCACCTGCACCTCAACGCGCTCGGGCTGGCCCGCGGCGGTGACGCGGCGGGCGGACACCTCCACCTGGCCTCCGGACTTGCCATACCTGATCGCGTTCTCGATCAGGTTCTGGAAAACCTGGGTCAGTTCGTCGGTATCGCCGGTGACCATCACCACGTCGCCGGCAGGGCCAAGCTCATCGACGAGTTCGACGCTGTTCTCGATGGCGATCGGTAGCAGGGCGTCCATCACGTGGCGAACCGTGGCAACCAGATCGATGGTCTTGCCGGGGCGCACGTGCGCCTTCTGCTCGATGCGGCTGAGCGACATCAGGTCCTCGATCAGCCGGGCCATGCGGCTTGCCTGCGAGGCCATGATCTCGAGGAAGCGGTCGCGCGCGGCGGGGTCGTTGCGCGCCGGGCCCTGCAGCGTCTCGATGAAGCCGATGACGGAGGCAAGCGGCGTGCGCAACTCATGGCTTGCATTGGCAATGAAGTCGCTGCGCATGCGCTCGATGCGCTGCTGGCCGGTGAGGTCGCGCAAGGCGATCAGCAGGTCCGGGGCACCGGCATCGTGCCGGGCGCGGGGGATGGGCGCCACATGGGCTTCCAGCCAGCGGTCGACGGGCACCTTCTCGTAGTAGGTGACGCGCACCGGCGGGGCGCCGGCCAGGACATTGCGGAGCGCCTCGGCAAGCTGCGGGGCACGGATCGCGAAGGTGATCGGCGTGCCCTCGTCCTGCGGGCCGAGCAAGTCGACGGCGGCAGCATTCAGCGAGCGGATGCGCAACTCGGCATCGACGAGGATGGCGGGATCGGGAAGTGCCGCAAGGATGGCGGCATGGTGGACGCTCGCATCCGGCTGCTCGGCGGCAACCGCGGGCTCGCCGGCGGGCTTCGCCTGGCCGCCGCGGAAGAAACCGAGGACCGTGTCCCTGATGGCAATTCGTTCCCGGTCATTGTCCGGCATGGCGGTTGTCCCCGAGCATGGCCGTTGCTGGCGCTGTCCAAGCCTGTCTAGAATTCATGACACAGGATTGTCACGCCTGCGCACTGCCGCGCAAGCGCGGCCGGCGAGACGCAAGGGAGCGAAGGATGGGCAATAAGCGCGCGAGGGACAGGAGCGGGGAAACCGCACCCGCTTTCGACATCAATGTCCCCGAGCTGCCGGCGAAGATCAGCGAGGGCGCGCTGGGCTCTGCCGGCTTTCCTTACCAGGAGCGCATGGGGCGCAAGCGCTACGAAAAGGACCTGCATGCGCTGCAGATCGAGCTCATGAAGCTGCAGCACCACGTGATCGCCACGGGCGAACGCATTGTGATCGTTTTCGAGGGGCGGGATTCGGCTGGCAAGGGCGGAACGATCAAGCGCATTACCGAACACCTGAACCCGCGCCAGGCGCGCGTGGTGGCGCTGGCAAAACCGAGCGACGCCGAAGCGGGCCAGTGGTACCTGCAGCGCTACGTGCAACACATGCCGACGCGTGGCGAGATCGTCATCTTCGACCGTTCCTGGTACAACCGCGCCGGCGTCGAGCCGGTGATGGGGTTCTGCACGCCGGAGCAAGCGCGGCAGTTTCTCGGCGCGGTGCCGGATTTCGAGCGGACACTCACCGAAGACGGCATCCGGATCATCAAGTTCTGGCTCGACATCGGCAGGCAGATGCAGCTGAAGCGGCTGCACGCGCGCCAGCACGACCCGCTCAAGCAATGGAAGCTGTCGCCGATCGACATCAAGGGCATCGGCCTGTGGGACGAATACACCCGCGCCCGCGACACCATGCTGCAACGCAGCGACACCATCCACGCGCCGTGGACCATCGTGCGGGCAAACGACAAGAGGCGCCTGCGCCTCAACGTGATCCGCTGCATCCTCAACGAGGTCGTCTACAAGGACCGCGACCTGAAGGCGGCCGGCGAGACAGATCCGAAGCTGGTGCATACGGTTGACCAGTTCTACGCCACCTGAGACGGCAGGCTGATGGCGATCGGAGGCATCCCCCCAGGCAGACAGGCGCCGACCCAGGTCCCGGCGAACCTTTCCAGCGCATTGAGCGCGTTCGCCGATGGCGATGTGATATCGGCCAAGGTGCAGCAGGCACTGGCAAATGGCGTGCGCCTGGCCATCGGGCGGACGCTGCTCGATGTCGCAACCGAGGTTGCGCTGAAGCCCGGAACCACGGTGACGCTCCAGGTCAACCGTTCCGAGTCCGGCGTCACCTTGCGCGTGGTGCCACCGGCAACCGGCGGCACGCAACCCGCAGAACGGGCTGCCGGCAATCCGCCGCCCCGCGACCCGGCATCGAACGAGCAGGTGCCGCGGGCACCGCTGCCGCGCGCACCGGCACCCGACGCACAAGCCGCGCGGCCGCAGGCCATTGCCGCCGCGGCTGCGCGCCAGAGCGGGACGCCGGCCGGCACCGCATCGCCGCCTGCCACAACGGCAAGTGCCGGGCAGCCGCGCCCGGCGACGGAGCCAACGGCGGCGCAAACGCCACGGCAGGCACCGGCAGGGGCAGTTGCGGCCGATGGCGCCCGTGCGTCACAGGGCGAAACCATCCGGCAGCCGGGCCCGGGAACCGGCGCGGCGGCGGCTGGCGACAAGGGCGGTGCCGGTGTCGCGCGCGGCAGCCCCGCGCAGACGCCGGTGCGTGCAACGCCGGCACCCGCACCGCCTGCTGCGGCGATGCCATCGGCGCCGAATCCGGGTGGCAATCCAGGTGGCGCGACAGCGGCGCAGGCGATCCTGGCAGGCCCGGGTGGCGGGGCCGGTGCAACGCAAGGCGCCTCCCCTTCTGCCGGCCAGATCGCATCGGCCACGAGCGCTGCAGCGCTGGCACAACCCCAACAGGGCACCGGCGAAGCGAACGCAGCGGCAAGCAGCGGCCGGTCGCCGGCAACTTCGCCTGCCCAGCCCGGCACGGCCCAAGCCGGGTCGGCCCAGACCGGCACGACCCAGGCGAGCGTGGCAGGGAGCGCGACGGGTGACGCGGTGGCCATCACGCGAGCACAGTCGGTTGCCGTGCAGGGCGGGCTCGGGCCGCTGTTCGCGCATCTTGCCGCCGTGCTTGCCGATCCCACGCGTCCGCGGCTGGACCGCCCCGCCGAGGCCGCGGCACGCCACCTGCTCGGCCTGCGCCTGCCCGCCGATGCGCTGTCCGATCCGCAGCGCCTGCAGGCCGGCGTGAAGGCGAGCGGGACCTTTCTCGAGGCTGCGCTGGGCAAGGGGCAGGCTGCGCAAGGCGACCTGAAGTCAGCACTGCTCGCCCTTGCGAACGCCTTGCGAGACGCTGGCGAGGACGGGGCGACGCAAGTGCCGGCGCGCGCGCCGTTGCCGCAAGCGGGAAAGAACGAAACGGCACCGCAGCCGCCCGAACGCCACGCCGCGCCGCAGCCGCAGCGCCCGTCGGCCCCTGCCCTTCCCCCGACGGCAGGCGCAGACGATGTCCTGCGCCAACTCGCGGCCGACACACAGGGCGCATTGGCCAGGGTCAGGCTGCTGCAGATCGCCAGCCTGCCGGACACTGATCGCGGGCCGAGGCCGGATCCGGCGAGCGACGCGCAACCGCGCGTGTGGCAGACGGAGGTTCCCGTCGCCATCGGCCGCGAGACATCCGTGCTTGGCTTGCGCATTGAGGAAGAACGCCGAAAGCGTAGCGACGGCGGGCAGGAGCCGGTCTGGCGGGTACGCTTCGCGGTCGACTTGCCGCAGGCCGGGGCGATCAGCGCCGCGATCACCTACACGGCACCACGGATCTCGGTGGCGCTGTGGGCCGAGCGCGAAGAGACGTCGCAGGCACTCGCCGCTGAGGCTTCGGCCCTGAGAGACGTGCTGCAAGCAGCGGACCTGGACGTCGAGGCGCTCGACATACAGACCGGTATCGGGCCCGCCGGCGGGCGGGCGCAAAAACCCGGCGCGCCGGGGCGGCTCGTGGACAGGGAGGGCTGAGGGATGGCCGACCGCGAGGACGCCGGCAAGACCGGCGAGCGCAGCGTCGCCGTCGCGCTCGCCTACGATCACGAGGCAAGAGCGGCCCCGCAGGTCGTCGCCAAGGGGCGCGGCGCGGTCGCCGAGCGCATCATCGAGAACGCGCGCGCGCATGGCGTTCACGTAGAGGAAAATCCGGTTCTCGCGGAAGCGCTTTCGGCGGTCGAACTGGACGACACCATCCCGAGAGACCTCTACCGCGCGGTGGCCGAAGTGATCGGCTTCGTGCTGCGCCACAGCCCGGCAGCCAAGCATCACCGGGAACAATGAAACGGGGGCCGAAGCCCCCGTCCGTCTCGTCTCCGATCCCGGCAGCCGCTACTGGATCCGGATCGTGCCTAGGTTCGGGATCTTCAGCTGCAGCTTGACGCAGCGGCCATTGACCATCACCTCGCCCGATCCGCAACTCGTGGGCCCACTCTGCGGATTGATCTCCGAAGGGCCGGGCGTCACCGTGCCGGGGGTGGTCGTTCCGGGGATCTCCGTCTGGTTTGGCTGGCACTTGCCGCGCTTCAGTGAGGTGCCCGGCGGGCACTGGCACTTGCCGTTGATCCACTCCTGGCCGCCCTGGCAGATCGACCGGCAACGACCGTTGCGGAATTCCTGCCCGGCCGGGCACTGGATCTGCAGCCTGATGCACTTGCCGTTCACCAGCACTTCGCCGGGCGGGCAAAAGATCAGGATCGGCACGCACCTGCCGTTGACAAGCCGCTGGCCCGTCGGACACTGAACCTGGATCGACTGGCACTTGCCATCCTTCCACGTCGTGCCCGCGGGGCACTGGCACTTGCCGTTGATCCACTGCTGGTCACCGGGGCAAATCGACCGGCAGCGCCCGTTGCGGAACTCGGTTCCGGCGGGGCACTCGACGATAATGTTGCGGCACCTGCCATTGCGGAATTCCTGGCCCGCCGGGCACTGGATGACGATCGTGCGGCAGGCGCCGTTGCGCCATTCGGTGCCCGAGGGACAGATCGACTGACACTTGCCATCCTTCAACGTCTGGCCAGCGGCGCAGACGGGCGCTGGCGGCGCGGTGATCGGCGTCGTCACGCAATAGGCGTTGTCATCGGCGAAGTCGTCGACGAAGGGCTCGCTGGATGCTCCGCCACCGGTCAGGCCGAGGCGCTCCAGGGTTTCCGGCGTGATCGTGCCGGTCACCGCCAGCGCGTTGCTGGTCTGGAAGCTGCGCAACGCGGACGCCGTGCGCCGGCCGAAAGCGCCGTCGATCGGGCCGGGATCGAACCCAAAGCCACTTAGCGCCTGCTGCACGGAACGAACGTCCGTACCCTTGCTGACAGGGCCCGCCGCCTCGCCGCCGAGATAGGCGCAGTTCTCCAGGCCCGCGCGGCGCAACGCCGGGGAATCGGGCACCTGGAAGGTCAGCGACAGGCTCGCCGGCTTGCCCTGCGCCAGCCTGACGCCGGACTGGCTGCACAGCACGCCGTTGGCGGCGCGCGAACACGACCACGACGCGGGCGAGTGACCCTGGAAGACCGCGCCCGGGTCGCCAGGGACGTCGGAGATGACGAGGTCGCCTTCGAAGATACCCTGGGCCTGGTTGGCTACGGTTATGTTGTAGGTGCAGCTTGCCGTCGCCTGGCAGCTCGATGGCGAGGTCTTGGTGATCGACAGGTCGTTTTTCACCACCGGTTCAGGCATCGGCTCGGGCTGCTGGGCCGGCGCGGGAACCTGCATTGTGACGCAGTTCCTGTCGTCCGTTCCGACGGCATCCGCCGAGCCCGGCGGCTGCTGGATTTCCGCGCAGTTCTCGATCGTCGTTCCGGCGGCAGCCTCGGTCGGAACCATGTGGAGATTAAAATATTTGCTGTCATGCGGCGCGAGGTTGGCGTTCGGCAGCCTTGCCGTCAGGCGCGTGCCAGCGATCTCGATTTCCCAGCCTTGAGTCGTCCCGCCGGCAGACGGGATCGTGAAGGGCTTGTCGGCAAAGTCGTCGGTGACGACGATATCGCCGGCATGCGGGAAGTCGGTCGTATTGGTGACGCGGACGTAGACGTGGCACCTTTCGCCCACCTCGCATATCCCGTCGCTGCCGCCGCCGAGATTCTTCTCGATCTTCAGGTTCCAGCGGCCAGCCGGCTGCGTCGGCTGGCTCACGGGCACCGTGTCACAGCCGCGATCGTTGCGATCGTTGGTGTCGAGGCTGTCGGGCTGCTGGACGATGTCGACGCAATTCTCGATCATCGTGCCCGCGGCAGCCTCGGTCGGCATGACGGCAAACTCCACATGGATCGAGCCATGCGCCGCCAGGTTCGCGTTCGGGTAGGTACAGTTGTCTATGCTGCACACCCACGGCGCTCCGGGTGCTTCGTGCAGGGTGAAATTGCGCCCGCTGACGTCATCGACAAAGCTGACGTGACCGGAATGCGGCACATCGCTTTCGTTGCTGATCGTCACGCGCACGCCGCAGGGCTCTCCGACCGAGCAAGTCTCCGAGGTAAACTCCTTGATGATCTTCAGATCCCATGGAGTCGTCTCAGGTGCCGGCACCGCGATGGTGTCGCAGCCGCGATCGTTGGTCGCGTTCGTATCCGTGCTGCCGGGCTGCTGGACGATGTCGGCGCAGTTCTCGATCACCGTATCGGCCGCCGCCGGTTCCGGAATGATCGGGACGTAGAATTCCCATGCCGAAACCGCGCGCGGAGGCAGGTTCGCATCGCGCAGCGTGCACGACACCTCGGTCGGGCTTGTCGTGCAGGACACCGGATGAGCCGCCATGATCGCGCCGAACCGATATGGCTTGCCGTCCGCTGAATCGCGGAACTCCACATCTCCGACATGCGGCACATCGCTTTCGTTGGTGACAGTAATCTTTGCCATGCAGCGCTCGCCGACTTCGCAGGACTCGTCCTCGAACTCCTTCTCGATCTTCAAATCGAAGATCGGGTCGGCGACCGGAAGCCGTTCGCATTCCGGCGGGATGACGACGACCAGTTCGGTCGAACAGCACAGCGCGAAACCGTTGGGCAGGTCCTGGACCACGCCGACGTCTCCGGTGGTGCTGGCGATGCTGAAGGTGATCGCGGAGCCTGGCGTGGCGCCGACGATCGCCAGCGGGATGTAGTAGGTGCCGGCCACGGCAGGTGCCGCGACGACCCTTTCCAGCGATCCCATGACATCGATGAAGACGCCGGGGGTGAGCACCTCGATGATGACGTAGTCGGGCGAATCCGTTTCGCCGGTCAGAATGACGGTGTATTCGCCGGGATTGTCGCCGCAGTAGACAGCGGCCTCGGCCGACAGGCAGGCCTCGCCGCGGCCGGGACGGCCGGGATCGGCCGGATCGGGCCCGCAGGCCGCCGGATCGACGGTGACCTCGGTGGGAACGCCGGTCCTGGTGATGGTGCCGAGACCAACTCCGGGCGGTGTCGATTCCAGTCCTTCTGCATAGAGCAAAACGCCGCCGCCGGAGGCGACGAGCACATTCAGCCTGGCGGTGTGGGCAAAGGTGTGGGGCACCGGCATGCCGGGCGCCACCTCGGCGACAGCGCGTACCTTGATGGTGCCGGTCTTTCCGTCGCCATCGGAATCCCAGGGCAGGATCGTCGCGATGCCGGCGACCAGGCGGTCGCTGTCGCGCAAGCGGTTCTGGATCTCCGCGGTTATGCCGAAGGAATCGCCCCCGGCCGTGGCGCTGATCCATTTCAGGCCGGCGGGAAGGTCGCTGATGATCTCGACGCGCAACGATCCGCCTTCGGCGGCCTGCACGGCGGCCTGCGTGTCCGGCGGGATGGTGAGCTCGATGTCGTAGACGACGGTATTGGTGCGGCAGTCGTAGGCCGCCGACTGGGTGAACCAGCCGGGGATCTCGTCTGCCGCACGAGCCGGCTGGGCAGCGCCCAGAGCGGAAAACAGGGCGATCATCGCGACGACGGCAGGCAAGGCCTTGCGGCCGAAGCGGCGGGCGGCGTCGCGCAGCGCGCGGAAAGCTGACATCGACATCACGGCGCCCCTCCCAGCCACATGGCTTCCATTTCCTCGTCCGTCATGATGTGGCCGTCGGGCGCAATACACAGCTCCAGCGGGTAGACATCGACAAAGGAGGCCTTGCAGCAGGGGAACGTGCCGCCGGCGGCGGCGTCGGCTGCGCGATAGACGCAGACGTCCATCTGGAACGTGTCGCCGGGCGGGCCCGCGACCTGCACGCCGATCTCGCTGGCCAGGGGCTGGCGGCGCGGCACCACGGAGAAGCCGGGTGTCGGCGTCGTCGTCTGGACGGTGTCCAGGCCAAAGCCGGACCGGTCGCGGACGTAGAGCTTGTAGTAGCGTCCGTCGGGGCCGAGGTTGCAGCTCCAGCGCCGCTCGAGCGTCAGGCAGGGCCCGCCACGCGGGTAGTCCACCGGTGGACGGTAGGCACCCTCGCAGACGCGGAAGGCTTCGACGTCGCCCATGTGGCCGAACTGGTCAGCCTCACCGGGGAGGCTATCGAAGTCGGCGAAATAGGCCGTGAACGGCGGCACGTTCTGCGGCCGCACGAGGGGCAAGTGATTGCCCTGCAGGCCGTTGAGCTCAAGCATGCCGCCAGGACGCAGGACGTCCTGCATCACCGGTTCTTCCGGGTTGCGCAATTGTTCGCCCGTGGACCACAGGAAGCCACCGCAGCTGCCGGAATTGATATAGAAGTCGCTGGTGTAGTCGTAGTTGATGGTGACGCCGCCATTGGCGTTGCGCAGGTCGCCACGGAAGCCGATGGCGTATTCGTCCGGTTCGGCGACCCAGCGCGACGGCGTTGCGGGATCGTCGGGATCTTCCAGCACGAAGCGCAGCACGCGCGCTTGGCCTTCGGCGGCGAAGGTCCTGTAGTCGTAGCCTCCGGTCGCGGTGCCGCGCTGGGCGAGGATCATCCGCCCCTGCGGGTCGAAGACGATGTCGGACACCTCGTAGGGCTGCGGCGCCGGGGGCACGTCGACCTCCCAGCGCACGTCGCCAGCAAAGCTGCCGTCGCCGTTGAGGCCTACCGACCAGACCTGCGGACCGGCGGCAACGGCGTAGTAGAGACGCCCGCCGCGGATCGCCATGCCCCAGACCCGGCGCAGCGGATCGGGCAGCGCCCAGGTGGCGGAATCGGAAACATTGAAGACCGAGCTCTGGATATCGAGGCGGTTGGCGGGATCGAACGGCTGCGCGGGCAAGCCGGCAGCCGTGCGCGCCGTCACGCCATGGTCGAAATGGCCGAGATCGGTGCCATTGCGATCCAGGCGATGAATCATGCCGGTATCGCGGTCGGAGACGTAGAACATGCCACGGCGGGAATCGAAGACGATGTTGCCAAGGCCGGGGCCGGAGTTGGCGAAGCCGTCGAGCGCGATGTTGGCGAACAGCGTCACCTCGCCGGTGCGTCCGTCGATCTTCCACACCGAGCCGGGGCCGCCGGCAGGATCGGCGGCGCCGAACTGGCCGTCCATGAAGGCAACGCCCGGCGCGCCGTTCATCAGGCGTTCGGGACGCCCGTCGCCGTCGCCATCGGGCAGCACGATGTGCAGGCCGAAGGCGGATGTCGCGGTGACGTAGATGTTGGGATAGCGAAGGTCGTCCAGCGCGGTGCCGAAGACGAGGCCGGTCTGCGAGACCGGCACGGAAAATTGCGTCGGCGCATCGATCTGCTGGCCGGTGGGCGACTGCTGCGGAGAGGACACATCAAGGACGCGGACCGCCGGCTGGCCGGGGTCTATCAGCGTCTCGTCGATCGTCTCCGGGCCCGGCGGAACGGCACCGCCGGGGATGTAGGTTCCAGGGAACCCGGTCACCACGAGCTGGCCGGGATACATGATCCCCTGCCACTCGGTGTCCTGTGCCTCGACCTGGACTGGAAAATTGAAAACAGCCGTACCGGCTATCGCCGCAGCAAAAACCGCAGACCGCATAAACCGACCTGCCTGCCGCGCCGAGGTCATCCGCACCGCGGAAATCCCTCTCATGGCCTTCCTCACCGTTCGCCGGTTTCCCGGTCGTGGTGCCCCCGCGAGTGGGAGCTTAGCCACGACATCGGAACGGCACAACCGGAACGCCATGGGTAATTTCACGTAATTTCAGGCTGGCGTTTCGCAAATATTGGAAAGTTCCTCCGCTTTCTACGCAATATCCAGACCCGTGTTGCCGGCACGCAGCGCGGCGAGGCACCGGCGGTCGAAATCGGCGTAGACCGACGCGGGCACGGCGCAAAACCCCTCCAGCAGCAGGGCCGAGCGGCTATCCGCCGACAGGCTGTCGATCGCATCGGAGACGGCGGCGGCGAGCGTACCGCAGGCATCGCGTCTTGCCGTGATCAGCGGCAGCCCCGGGGTCTGCGGCGTCGAGGCGATCACGCGCAGGGCTAGTGCTGCGGGTTCGTGGCGCAGGGCGAGTTCCCACGAGACGGCATCGATGGCCGCGACATCGGCATCGCCCTGCGCGACGGCACGCACGGATGCGCGGTGCGCACCGGTCCATTGCACCGCGGCGAAAAACGGCGTGGCATGGCACAGCGGCGCGACCGCACAGGCGAGCGCGGCAAGACCGGACTGGGATACCGGCATGTTCACCGCCGCGACGGCGCCGCGAAAGGCGCCCAGACGCGCGCGCGCATCGTCGCGGCGCGCGACGATGCGGCTGCAATAGTTGCCCGGCACGACGCCGGGCAGGCGATAGGCCGGGACACCGACGACCGCGACCTGGTCCATCAGGTGCCGCGACAACGGCAGCCCGCAGGTCTGCGCGAGCAGGAGTTGCGGGTCGCGCCAGACCTGCATCGGTTCGCGGGCGCGGTCGAGAGCGTCAGGGGCGTCCAGCCCGGCCCTGCACAGAGCGTCGGCAATGGCCGTCCACAACGCATCGGTCGCGGTGCGGATTTCCGGCCAGTCGTACATCGGCAGGGCGGCCGCTGGAGGAGATACCGAAACTGTCATGGTGCGACGATGCGCGCTTGCGTTGGCCTTGGCAAACCGGCGTTTTCAGGTAGATGTAATGAGCCGGCGGCGTTAGTGTCGGCGCCTTTCGAAATTCTGGATCCGACGCCATGCGCCCCGGCGCATCTGCTGCCCTGTCCGCCCGCCGCAAGACGGAGTGGCCGACAATCGGCCTGATCATTGTCTGTCATTGCAGCATCGTGGCAAGTGCCGCGCTGATGGAACATGCCTGGCCGTTGGCGTTTCCGGTCCTGGTGGCGTCACTGACGTTGTACTCCTCGCTGCAGCACGAGGTGTTGCACGGCCACCCGTTCGCCAACCGTCACCTCAATCACCTGCTGGTGTTTCCCGCCTGGGGGCTGTTCGTCCCCTACCTGAGGTTCCAGGCGACGCATCTCGCCCACCACCGCGACGCCAACCTGACCGACCCCTACGACGATCCCGAAAGCTGGTACCTGGCGCAGCGCGACTGGGCGCGCACATCCTGGCCCAGGCAACTGCTGCTGAGGGTCAACAACACGCTCGCCGGGCGCCTCGCGCTCGGGCCAGCGATCTCTCTGTGGGCGTTCGCGGCCAGGGACCTCGCCGCGATCCGCCGCGGCGACCGGGCCATACGCAGCGCCTGGCTGGTACATGCCGGAGCCGTCGTGCTGGCAGCGGGCCTCCTGCGCGCCACCGGCACGACGCCGGTGTCCGCCTATCTGCTGGCGGCCTACCTTGGCATGTCGGTGCTGATGGTGCGCACCTTCGCCGAACACCAGGCGCACGTGAGCAGCCGCGGACGCTCGGTGATCATCGAATCGCGCGGGCTGTTTGCGCTGCTGTTTCTCAACAACAACCTGCACGCCGTGCATCACGCCGCTCCCGACTTGCCCTGGTATGCACTGCCAGCGCGCTACCATGCCCGGCGCGCGCACTACGCCATGCTGAACCGCGGCTATGTCCTTGCCGGCTATGGCGAGCTCTTCCGCAGGTATGCCTTCAGGGCAAAGGAGCCAGTGCCGCATCCCTTCGTCGAAGGCGAGCGCGACCTGGCACACCGCGGCCACGAAGCCTGACCCAAGCCAGCTTCGGGTGCGGGTGCACCGCACTGGCGCCCGGCATCCCTTTGCTGCAATAGTCCTCGAAAAGACCCAGCAAGCGGTCACTGAGGGGAGCGAGAGGATGCGCACGCAGGTCGCGATCATCGGCGCTGGACCGGCCGGGTTGTTGCTCGGACGGCTGTTGTCGCTGCAAGGCATCGACACCGTGATCCTCGAACGCCGCTCGGCGGACTACGTGCTCGGCCGCATCCGCGCCGGCGTGCTCGACCGGGCAAGCCTGGTGGCGCTGCGCGAGGCCGAGTGCGACCAGCGCATGAAGGCCGAAGGGCTGTTTCACGACGGTTTCGACATCGTCGCTGGCGAGCGGCGCTTTCACATCGACCTCAAGGGGCTGACCGGCGAGCAGGTCATCGTCTACGGCCAGACGGAGGTCACGCACGACCTGATGGAGGCTCGCCGCGCAGAGGGCACCCCGACATTCTACGAGGCCGAGGCGCTCGATGTCTCGGGCATCGAAGACGGGCCGGTAGAGATCGTCTACGAACATGGCGGCGCGCGGCACACACTCAGTTGCGACTACGTGGCAGGCTGCGACGGTTTCTACGGGGTCGCGTCGAAGGCCATTCCCGCCGACCTGCGCCGCACCTTCGAGCGCGTCTATCCGTTCGGCTGGCTCGGGCTGTTCGCCGACGTCGAGCCGTGCTCGCACGAACTGATCTACGCCAACCACACGAACGGCTTCGCGCTCGCCAGCATGCGCTCGCACACGCGCAGCCGCTACTACATCCAGTGCCCGATCGACATCGACCTCGCCGACTGGCCCGACGAGCGGGTGTGGGACGAACTGGCGATCCGGCTGGGACCGCAGGCGGCGGCGAACATGAAGCGGGCACCGGCGATCGAGAAGAGCGTCGCGCCACTGCGCAGCTTCGTCGCCGAACCTATGCGGCACGGGCGGCTGTTCCTGGCGGGCGATGCCGCGCACATCGTGCCGCCGACGGGCGCGAAGGGCCTGAACCTTGCGTCCGCAGATGTGCTGGCGCTGGCGCGCGCGCTCACCGCGCAGATCCGAGAAGGAACGTCCACGCTGATCGACACCTACTCCGCAAACCGGCTTGCCGAGATCTGGAAGGTCGAACGCTTCTCGTGGTGGATGACGATGCTTCTGCACCGCTTCTCGGACCGGGAAGACTTCAACGCCCGCATCCAGATGGCCGAACTCGACTACCTCGCCGGCTCGCGCGCGGCGCAGCTTGCTCTGGCTGAGAACTACGTCGGCTTGCCGCTGGCGGGATGAACCCCGCGTGCCTCAGAACAGGCGCAGGATACCGACGGTGAGCACCGGGAAGGCGATCAGGATCGCCACGCGGATGAAGTCGGAGGTCAGGAACGGCAGCACGCCCCTGAACGTCGCGGTGATCGGCACTCCCTGTGCCAGGCGATTGATGACGAAGACGTTCATGCCGACCGGCGGGGTTATCAGCCCGACCTCGACGACGATCAGGGTGATGATGCCGAACCAGATCGCGGTCAGTTCCTCGCTCATGCCAAAGTCGAGCGCCATGACGACGGGAAAAAAGATCGGGATCGTGAGCAGGATCATGGACAGCGAATCCATGACGCATCCCAGCAGCAGGTACATCAGCAGGATTGCGCCGAGCACCAGATAGGGATGGGCACCCGACCCGCTGACGGCCTCGGCGAGTGCCTGCGGCAACTGGGTGCGCGCAAGGAACGCATTGAAGATGTCGGCGCCGAGCAGGATCATGAAGATCATCGCCGTCGAGACGGCGGTTGCAACGAACACATCGAGCACATCGTCGAGGCGCATGCCCTTCCACAATGCAACCGCGCCGGTGCCGACGACGCCGAAAGCGGCCGCCTCGGTCGGCGTGAAGACGCCGGTATAGATGCCGCCGATCACCATGACGAAGATGGCGGCCGCCGGCGAGGCCTGCCGGTAGGCCTGCCAGCGCTCGCGCGCCGGCATGGGATCGGACGCGGGCACGGCTTCGGGGTGGAGGCGCACGTAGACGGCGATCGCCAGCATGTAGCCGATGGCGGCGAGGATCCCGGGCACGAAGGCGGCAAGAAACATCTTGGCGACGTTCTGCTCGGTGATGATCGCGTAGATGACGAGGACGACCGACGGCGGGATGAGGATGCCCAGGGTGCCGCCGGCGGCCAGCGTGCCGGTCGCCAGCGCGTCCGAATATCCGTAGCGCTTCATTTCCGGCAGCGCGACGCGGCCCATCGTGGCGGCGGTTGCCAGAGACGAACCGCAGATGGCGCCGAACATGGCGCAACCGCCAATCGCAGCCATGGCCAGCCCGCCGCGGAAGGACCCGAGGCTGGCGTTGGCCGCGGCAAACAGGGCGCGCGACAGGCCCGAACGCGTCGCCAGATTGCCCATCAGCAGGAACAGCGGGACGACGGAAAGGGAATAATTGGAGATGACCGCGAACGGCCCGGTCTTCAGGTAGGCGAGCAGCGGAACGACGCCGGCAATCGCCACATAGCCGCCCATGCCGGCAACGAGCATCGCCACGGCGATGGGGATGCGCAACGCCATCATCCCCAGCATCGCTGCGATGGCGAGCGTTCCTATGGTCTGGGCATCCATCGCGATCGCCAAGCCTCAGGAATGAACCGCGAACTGGCCACGCCAGGCCCGCAGCGCGGTGTCGACACCGGCCAGCGCCAGCAGCGCCAGCGAGGGAACCACCACGGCGAATGCCCACCAGGTCGGGATTCCCAGCACCATTGTCTGGTCGTTGTAGCGCAGCATGTCGTAGCCGCCGAGCGCCAGGCGCCAGGCGAAGAGGGCAGCGACGCAGGCCGTCAGCAGGCAACCGGCAACATCGAGGTAGCGGCGCAGGCGCGGCGGCGCTGCTCCGGTGAAGAAGTCGACCACGACGTTGCCGGCAGCCAGCTGGCAATAGGGAAGGAACAGCGCGATCGCCACGGCACAGCCAAGCTCGGTGATCTCGAAATCGCCCTGGATCGGCCGGCCGAAAAAATAGCGGCCCAGCACACTGACGACCGTCATCACCGCGAGCAGCGCAAGCACAATGCCGCCGCCCACCGCCATCCAGCGGCACAGTGTCCGCAGGGGACCGGATACCACGGTTTTCGAATCGCCAGGTGCCATTCGGCGTCCCTTCGTGCAGATGATCGTCCTGCCGGCCAGAAATGCGCCCGGCCCGTAAATCGAGGGGCGCGCCAGCCGTCGCCGGCGCGCCCCGTCTGTCTGACCCCGCCCGGCGACAGCCGGGAAGTCTACTCGGCGTACTTGTCGAGCAGCGCGTTGGCGGCGTCGTAGAGCGCCTTGCCATTGTCGCCCATGCTGGCGATCCAGGCATCCGTTATGGGCTGTGTCTTCTCGCGGATGATCGCGACCTCGGCTTCCGGCAACTCGACGATGGTGTTGCCCGCATCGGCCGCGAGCTTGCGGCCCGGCTCTTCCGCGGCATCCCACAGTTCGCCGGTCCACCTGGCCATCGCAAGGCCGGAGTTGTCGTCGATGACCTTCTTCAGGTCATCGGGCAAACTGTCGTACTTCGCCTTGTTCATCGCGAAAACGAAGACAGCGGTGTACATGCCGCGCGGACCCGGCGTCTCGGCGTGGTGCTTGGTGAGCTGATACAGCTTCAAGGCCGGCACGATCTCCCAGGGAATGACCGCGCCGTCGACGACCCCCTTGGACAGCGCCTCGGGGAGCGCGGGCACCGGCATGAAGACCGGCGAGGCGCCGAGTTCGCCCAGCGCTCCACCGATCTCGCGGTTTGGCGCGCGCAGTTTCAGCCCGGCGACGTCCGCGGCCTTCTCGACCGGCTTGGAGATGGTGTGAATGACGCCGCGGGCGTGGGTGTGGAACCACAACACCTTGACGTCCTGCCATTCGTCGGTGGCGTTCTGCTCGTAGTATTCCTGGATCGCCTGCGAGGTCGCGGTGGCGGTCGACACCATGAACGGCAGTTCGAAGACCGACATCTTCGGATAGCGGCCCGGCGTATATCCGGGCAGCGCCCAGACAATGTCGGCAAGACCGTCACGAACCTGATCGAGCAGCTGCGGCGGCTTTCCGCCCAGTTGCATCGAAGGATAGAGCTCGACCTTGATGCGGCCGCCGGATTCCTTCTCGACCTTCTCCGCCCAGGGGACGAAGACCTTGGCGTGGGTGGTGCTCGGCGGCGGCAGGAAGTGATGTACCCGCAGGGTGACGTCCTGGGCCATCGACTGGGCGGCGCCAGCCGCGAGCGCGCCGGCCAGTGCTGCGCCGGCCAGTGCGGCCTTGAAACAAATCTTCAGCATCGGACTAGTTTCCCTCCCTTTCGGGCGCACGCTTGTAACGTCGGTCCGTCAGGCGCCCTTGGCGGGACAATGCACGAAACGGGATACGCATTTCAACGGATTTGGTTGTCTATATGGTCGCAGTGCCAGCGTCGGAAAGGATCGCATCGATCAATGCGCCGGCATGCCCGGTGGCGTTGATCGGCTCGCGCAAGGCGGCCCAGTCGACGACGGCGTCGGGGGCAAGGGCGCGCAACGCATCGACCATATGAACGCCGCGCGAAGCGGCGGCGCAGGCCTGTTTCACCAGCCCGGCAGCCTGATCGCGGGACATGTCCCGCATCAAGGCGAAGGTTGCCGCCTCGGCCAGGATGCAACCGTTCGATGCCTCGAGATTGGCGTGCATGCGCGTTGGGTCGACACGCAAGGTACGGATCGCCTCCAAGGCACGCGCAGTAGCCGCAGCAGCCGCGCAGACGGCTTGCGGCAGCACCAGCCATTCGAGCATCCAGGTTGCTCCGTCGCGCTCGTTGGCGGCGACCTCGGCGCGGTGCATGGACGCGGCGAGCGATGCGGCGTGGCCGGCGAGCGCGACAAGGATTTCGGGCAGCACCGGGTTGGACTTGTTGGGCATCGTCGACGAACAGCCCGCCTTCTCGAAACAGATCTCGCCGACTTCGGATTGCGCCATCACCAGCATGTCCGCACCCATCTTGCCGAGGCTTGCGGCCAGCGACGCCGACCACGCGGCCAGCGCCGCGAGGCGGTCGCGGCCGGTGTGCCAGGGGGCAGGCGGACAGTCGAGGCCCAGCACGGCGGCCATCGCCTGCGCGGTCTCGAATGCCCTTGGGCCGAGCGCTGCCATGGTGCCCGCGGCGCCGCCAAGCGACAGCACCAGGACATCGGCACGCACCCTTTCCAGAGTCTTGCGGGCGCGCGCGACGCCAGACAGCCAGTTCGCGGCCCGCAGGCCGAAGACGGTCGGCACTGCCTGCACGGAGCGCGTGCGCGCCACGCAGACGGTATGACGGTGCTCGTCGGCAAGCGCCGCCAGTGCTGCCGCGAGCGCGGAAAAGCGTTCTCCGATGGCGTCCAGCACATCGCGCAGGATGAGCGCCTGAGCGGTGTCGGCGATGTCCTGGCTGGTGGCGCCGCGATGCACGCAATCGGCCCAGTCTTTCCCGACAGCCTCGCGCAGTCCGGCAACGAGGGCGGGAACGGGCGTGCCGTCGCGCGCGGCCGCCGCCGCGAGGCTCGCGGCCGGCGGCGCCCATGCCTCGCAGGTGCGCGCGATGTGGTCGGCCGCTTCCACCGGAATCACGTCGAGCGACGCCTGGGCGCGCGCCAGCGCCGCCTCGACGCGCAGCATGGCGGAGATGGTTGCTTCGTCGCCGAACAGCGCGGAGACGCGGGCATCGTCCAGACTGCCGTCGAACAGGGCCGAACCGAACGGACTCACCGCCATGGGATCACCGGGTACACGGTCATTCTCCCCTTGCCGCACGCATCGCATTGAGTTCGCGCTTGGCGATCCGGAATGCGCGGTTGGCCGCCGGCAAGCCGGCGTAGATGGCGACATGCATCAGGGCTTCGCGGATGTCCACGGCGCTGGTCCCAGTGTTGGCGGTGGCGCGCACGTGCATGGCGACCTCCTCGTCGTGGCCGAGCGCCGCCAGCAGGGCAATGGTGATCATGCTGCGCTCGCGCCGGGTGAGGTGATCGCCCGACCACACGGTGCCCCACGCGCCCTGCGTGATGAAGTCCTGGAAGGGGCGGTCGAAGGGCTCGGTGGCGGCGTTGGCGCGGTCGACATGGGCATCGCCCAGCACGGCGCGACGGGTCTTGTCGCCGCGTGCCGCACGTCCCTTGTCGGTGGTCATCGCTCAGGCTCCCAAAGCGCGGGCGAGGAAGCCGCCGATCAGCTCGATAACGGCCTCTGGACGGTCGATCATGGGCAGATGACCGGCGCCGTCGACCTGGGCGAAGCTGGCGCCGGGGATGAGGGCGGTCAACTCGCGCATGAGCGCGGGCGGCGTGGACAGGTCGTATTCGCCGCCGAGGCAAAGCACCGGCACCCCGATTTCGGTAACCGTCGAGGTGTAGTCCGCATCGCGCAGCGCCGCCGACGTGCCCGCATAGCCGTGACCGGGCGTGCGGGTCACCATGGCGCGCCAGCCGGCCAGCTGCTCGGGATGGGCTGCATGGAAGTGCTGCGGGAACCAGCGCTCCAGGATCGCGTCGGCCATCGGCTCGATGCCGTCGTTCAATGCGGTGGCAATGCGGGTTTCCCAAAGCTCGAGCGTGCCGATCTTGTGGCCGGTGTCGCAGAGCACGGCCGCCGGGATGCGCGCGGGCGCGCGGTGCAACAGGCCCATGGAGATCATGCCACCGACCGAAACGCCGATCGGCACGAAGGTGTCGATGCCGAGGCGGTCGGCGAGCGCGAGGACATCGCCGACGTGGTCGTCCATGGAATACGGGCCGCGGGGCGCTTCGGAAAGGCCATGCCCGCGCTTGTCGTGGGTGACGATGCGCCAGTTGTCGGCGAAGGCGTCAGCGACGGTGTTCCAGATGCGGAAGTCGCTGCCCAGCGAATTGATGAAGACAAGCGCCGGCCGGCCTCCCCCGCCACCAGAAGGGCGGCGATCGCGATAGTGCAGGTTGACGCCGTTGACGCGGGCGAAGGTCAGGGGCGGGCTGGCGGACATCTCGAACCTTTCAGGAGGCGGTGAGGGTGCGGCGCACGGCATCGCGCCAGCCGGCAATCTTGCGGGTTCTGACCTGCTTGTCCATCGCCGGGACAAATCGGCGCTGGCGTTTCCAGCTGGCCGCGAACCCGTCCATGTCCGGCCACACGCCGGCCTTGAAGGCGGCAAGCCACGCCGCGCCAAGGGCCGTGGTTTCGAGAACGGTAGGCCGGTCCACCGGCGCATCGAGGATGTCGGAGAGGCGCTGCATGGTCCAGTCGCTGGCGACCATGCCGCCGTCGACGCGCAGCACGGTGTCGCCGCTGCCGGACCAGTCGCCGCGCATGGCGTCGAGCAGGTCGGCGGTCTGGTAGCAGACGGATTCCAGCGCCGCGCGGGCGAACTCGTTCGGCCCGGAGTTGCGGGTCAGGCCGAAGATGGCGCCGCGCGCTTCGGCGTCCCAGTGCGGCGCACCCAGGCCGGTGAAGGCGGGCACCAGATAGATGTCCTGTTGCGGATCGGCTGCCTCGGCCATCGTACCGGAATCGGACGCGTGCTCGACGATGCCGAGCCCGTCGCGCAGCCACTGCACGGCGGCGCCGGCAACGAAGATCGAGCCTTCCAGAGCGTAGGTCCGTCTGCCGCAGATCTGGTAGGCGATCGTGGTCAGCAGGCGATTGCTCGACGGCACGGCGTCGGCGCCAGTGTTGAGCAGCGCGAAGCACCCCGTTCCGTATGTCGATTTCATCATGCCCGGCGCGAAGCAGGCCTGGCCGACAGTCGCCGCCTGCTGGTCGCCGGCGATGCCGCAGACGGGCACGGATGCGCCGAAGATACCGGGATCGCAGGTGCCATAGGCGTGGGCGCTGTCGCATATCCGGGGAAGCACCGAACGGGGGACGCGCAGCAGCGTCAGCAGGTCGTCGTCCCATTCGCCGGTGTGGATGTTCATCAGCATGGTGCGCGAGGCGTTGGTGGCATCGGTCGCATGTACCCTGCCGCAGGTCAGCTTCCACAGCAGCCAGGAATCGACCGTGCCGAAGGCCAGTTCGCCGGCCTCGGCACGAGCGCGCGCGCCTTCGACATTGTCGAGCAGCCATGCGAGCTTGGTGCCGGAGAAATAGGGGTCCAGCAGCAGGCCGGTCTTCGCCGTCACCCCGTCCTCGGCGCCATCGGCGCGGAGCTTCGCACAGGCGTCGGCTGTGCGCCGGTCCTGCCAGACGATGGCGCGGTGGACGGCCTCTCCCGTCTTGCGGTCCCAAAGGACAGTCGTTTCGCGCTGGTTGGTGATGCCGATGGCGGCGATATCGGACGGCGCGATGCCGGCGGCGGCGATCGCGGCACGGATGGTATTGACGGTGGTCGACCAGATCTCGCCCGCGTCGTGCTCAACCCAGCCGGACTTCGGGAAATGCTGGGTGAACTCCTCCTGCCCGACGCCGCGGATGGCGTAGGTATCGTCGAAGACGATCGCGCGCGAGGACGTGGTGCCCTGATCTATGGCGAGAATGTAGCCGCTCACCTTTTCCTCCCCGGAAACCGGGCCTGTCTGGCGCAGGCCTGCCTGTTGTTCCTATAACGGCGCAAAGCCTGCCGAAAGTCATCCCCGATGCCCGCCGATTCCGCGCTGTTGTCACTTGCCGGCCTGTTCGTATCCGCCTTCACGTCGGCGACGCTGTTGCCGGGGTCTTCGGAGGGCGTGCTGGCGGGGCTGCTGGGGCTCGAACTCGTTCCGGCGGTCCTCGCGGTTGGTGTCGCGACACTCGGAAACACGCTCGGTTCGCTGGTCAACTGGGCGATCGGCCGCTTCCTCGACCGCTATCGCGAACACCCGCGGTTTCCCGCAAGCGGCGCCATGATGGCGCGGGCGCAACGCTGGTATGACCGCTTCGGGCTGTGGTCGCTGCTCGCCTCCTGGGTTCCGGTCGTCGGCGATCCGATCACCGTCGTCGCCGGGCTGATGCGCGCGCCGCTGGTTCCCGTGGCCGCCATCGTGGCATTCGCGAAAGGGGTTCGCTACGCCATCGTGACCGCCGGCGCCCTGGCCTTCTTCTAGGCCCGATACAAGGGCCGGGGCGCGATCGCGCCCCGGCCCGTGTTGCCTTGAGTCAGGCGCCGGTCACTGCCAGCGCTTGACGATTTCCTCGTAGGAAATGGTCTCGCCCTGCGGCTTCTCGTTGTCGAGCTTGGCCGCGGGGCCGTTGTCCTTGCCGAGCCAGTCACCGGACTCCGCATTGAGGCGCGGGCCGCAGCCGCCGTAGACGTTGGCGGCCTTGTCGGCGGCCTCCATGCGCGACATCACGAGATCCATCTCGCCGGCGAGACGGTCCATGGCCTCCTGCGGGGTGAACGCGCCGGAGTTGACGTCGCCGATCTGCTGCCACCACAGCTGCGCCAGCTTGGGATAGTCAGGCACGTTGACGCCGGTGGGGGTCCACAGCACGCGGTCGGGCGAGCGGTAGAACTCGACGAGGCCGCCCAGCTTGGGCGCACGCTCGGTGAACGAGGCGTGGTTGACCGTCGAGTTGCGGATGATCGTCAGGCCGACATGGCTCTTCTTGACGTCCACGGTCTTGGAGACGACGAACTGGGCATAGAGCCAGGCCGCCTGGGCACGGTCGGACGGCGTCGACTTCAGGAACGTCCAGGAACCGGCGTCCTGGTAGCCGAGCTTCATGCCTTCCTTCCAGTAGGGACCGTGCGGGGACGGGGCCATCCGCCACAGCGGGTTGCCGGCGTCATCGACGGTGTTGTTGCCCTCCGACTTCGGCGCGACCATCGAGGCGGTGAAGGCCGTGTACCAGAAGATCTGCTGGGCGACGTTGCCCTGGCTGAGCGCCGGGAGCGACTGGTAGAAGTCGTAGTCGGCGGCACCGGGAGGCGCGTACTGGCGCAGCCACTCGTCCCACTTGCGGATGGCGTAGACGGACGCCGGAGCGTTCGTGCCGCCGCCGCGGCTGACGCTGGCGCCTGCCGGGTTGCAGGAGCCTTCCTCCATGCGGATGCCCCATTCGTCGATCGGCCGGCCGTTGGGCAGGCCCGGCGAAGTGGAGCCGGCCATGGAGAGCCAGGCGTCGGTCATGCGCCAGCCGAGGTCGGGCGCGCGCTTGCCGTAGTCCATGTGGCCGTAGACGCGCACGCCGTCGATTTCCTTCACGTCGTTGGTGAAGAAGTCGGCGATGTCCTCGTAGGCCGACCAGTTGACCGGCACGCCGAGATCGTAGCCGTACTTGTCCTTGAACCGCTTCTTGAGGTCCTCGCGGTCAAACCAGTCCTTGCGGAACCAGTACAGGTTGGCGAACTGCTGGTCGGGCAACTGGTAGAGCTTGCCGTCCGGGCCGGTGGTGAACGACCTGCCGATGAAGTCGTCGAGATCGAGCATCGGGTTGGTCGTGCCCTTCCAGTCGCCGCCCATCATGTCGGACAGGTTGTAGGCGAGTTGCAGGCGCGAGTGCGTTCCGATCAGGTCGGAGTCGTTGATGTAGCCGTCATAGAGGTTGCGGCCGGTCTGCATCTGGGTCTGCACCGCCTGCACCACCTCGCCCTCGCCGAGCAACTGGTGGTTGACCTTGATGCCGGTGATCGCCTCGAACGCCTTTGTCAGCGTCTTGGATTCATACTCGTGCGTCGGGATGGTTTCCGACAGCACGTTGATCTCCATCCCGGCGTAGGGTGCAGCCGCCTTGATGAACCATTCCATCTCCTTCATCTGCTCTTCCTTGGAGAGCGCCGAAGGCTGGAACTCGTCGTTGATCCACTTTTCCGCGGCAGCCATGTCTGCCATTGCCCGGCCGGGTAGCCAGGCAAGTGCCAGAACGGCGGCCGTCGCCAGCAAATGCCGTTTCATTTGTTGCTTCCTCCCACTGCGGTCGTTGCACACGAAAAGTTCGTGTCCTGCCTCGCGGCCCGGACCCCGCAATCCGGTCCGGCGCGAGTTCGATGCGGGCGGGCGCGCGCGCCGGTCCGCACCTGGTTCCTGCCTGCCGCCTTCAAACCCAGCGGAACACCGCGAGCGCGAAGACGAGCGAAATCAGCGTCGCCCACCACAGCGGTCCGGTGGCGAAGGCCAGCCAGGCGAGGTGGATGTAGGCGCTGCCGAGCAGCGAGACGAACAGCCGGTCGCCGCGCGTCGTATCGAGGCCGAGCACGCCGTGGCGCGGCGCTCCGCCGGGGCGCGCCCATTCCCACACCGCCATACCGGCGATCATCAGCGCGATGGCCACGAAGAAGGCACCCGTCTGCCAGGTCCATGCCATCCATGAGAGATCCATGAGCGCGGCCTCCTCACACGCGGCCCAGGGCAAAGCCCTTGGCGATGTAGTTGCGCACGAACCAGATCACGATCGCACCGGGGATGATGGTCAGCACGCCGGCGGCGGCGAGCAGGCCGAGCTCGTAGCCCGAGGTCGAGGCGGTGCGGGTCATGGTCGCGACGATGGGCTTGGCCGCCACTGACGTCAGCGTCTTGGCAAGCAGCATCTCGACCCACGAGAACATGAAGCAGAAGAAGGCGGTGACGCCGATGCCAGAGGCGATCAGCGGCATGAAGATCTTCACGAAGAATCTCGGGAAGGAGTATCCGTCGAGATAGGCGGTCTCGTCGATCTCGCGCGGCACGCCGGACATGAAGCCTTCGAGGATCCACACCGCCAGCGGGATGTTGAACAGGCAATGGGCGAGCGCCACGGCCAGGTGGGTGTCGAACAGGCCGATCGCCGAATAGAGCTGCAGGAAGGGCAGCGCGAACACCGCAGGCGGCGCCATGCGGTTGGTCAGCAGCCAGAAGAACAGGTGCTTGTCGCCAAGGAAGCGGTAGCGCGAGAAGGCGTAGGCAGCCGGCAGGGCGACGGCGACCGACAGCACCGTGTTGATGGCGACGTAGGTGATCGAGTTGATGTAGCCGTTGTACCAGGTCGGATCGGTGAAGATCTTGGCGTAGTTGTCGAACGTGAAGTCGGCCGGCCACATCGAGAAGCCGCCGAGGATCTCGTTGGTGGTCTTGAAGCTCATGTTGAGCAGCCAGTAGATCGGCAGCATCAGGAACACGATGTAGAGGAAGGGCACGAGGAAGCCGGCGCGTTTCATTCGTCTTCTCCCCGCATCATCGCCGAGTAGAACACCCAGCACACCAGAAGCGTCATCAGGAAGTAGATGATGCTCATCGCCGCCGCGATGCCGAGGTTGAACTCGCCGAGCGCGGCCTTGACGAGGTCGATCGACAGGATCGTCGTGGTGTTGCCGGGACCGCCGCCGGTGAGCACGAATGGCTCGGTGTAGATCATGAACGAATCCATGAAGCGCAGCAGAACGGCGATGGTCAGCACGCGCTTCATCTTCGGCAGCTGGATGTAGCGGAACACGGCCCAGCGCGAGGCGGAATCGATGCGCGCCGCCTGGTAGTAGGCATCGGGGATCGAGCGCAGGCCGGCATAGGCGAGCAGCACCACCAGCGACGTCCAGTGCCACACGTCCATGACGATGACGGTGAACCATGCCGAGACGGGCTGGCGGGTGAAGTTGAAGTCGATGCCGAGCGCGTTGATGGAGTAGCCCATCAGCCCGATGTCGGGCAGCGCGAAGATATTCCACATGGCGCCGACGACGTTCCACGGCACCAGCAGCGGCAACGCCATCAGGACAAGGCAGACCGGCACCCAGATGCCGGACCGCGGCATGGCGAGCGCGATGATCACGCCGAGCGGGATCTCGATGGCGAGGATCGTGCCGGTGAAAAAGAACTGGCGCAGGAGAGAATCGTGGAACCGCTCCGAGTGGAGGACCTCGCGGAACCACTTCACCCCTTCGAAAAAGAACAGGTTGTTTCCGAAGGTCTCCTGCACCGAGTAGTTGACCACGGTCATCAGCGGGATGACGGCATTGAATGCGACCAGCAGCAGCACCGGCAGCACCATGAACCAGGCCTTGTTGTTCCACGTCTTGTTCATGGTCCGCGCCCCCCTTCGACGAGCCATGAATCGGCGTAGAGATTGACGTTGGCGGGGTCGAGCACGGCGCGTGGCTCGGCAGGGATCTCGCTGCCTTCGGGAAGGGTCGCGGCGATCGGCCTGCCGTCGAGGTCGGCGTGAACGATGCGAAAGCGGCCGATGTCCTCGACGCGGCGCACGGTGACCGGGATCCCCTTGCGCTTGTCGCCGGTGAGCGTGATGAATTCCGGGCGGATGCCGATCTCCAGCGCCGTGGCGCCCTTCGGCGCGCCTGCCGGCAATCTTACCTTGTGGCCGCCGATGGTCGCCGTCGTGCCGAATGCCTCGCACGGCAGCACGTTCATGCCGGGCGATCCGATGAAGTAGCCGACGAAGGTGTGCCTGGGCTTGCGGAAGAGTTCGTCCGGCGTGCCGGTCTGCACGACCTCGCCTTCATACATGACCACCACCTTGTCGGCGAAGGTCAGCGCCTCGGTCTGGTCGTGGGTGACATAGATCATCGTGAAGGCGAAGCGCTGGTGCAGCTGCTTGAGCTTGGAGCGCAGCTGCCACTTCATGTGCGGGTCGATGACCGTCAGCGGCTCGTCGAAGAGGATGGCGTTGACGTCGGAGCGCACCAGCCCGCGGCCGAGCGAGATCTTCTGCTTCTCGTCGGCGGTGAGACGGCGCGCCGGGCGGTCCGCTTTGTCGGCGAGGTCGATGATGCGCAGCGTATCGTCGACGCGGCGGGCGATCTCGCCAGACGCGACGCCGCGGTTCCTGAGCGGAAATTCCAGGTTCTGGCGCACGGTCATGGTGTCGTAGATGACCGGGAACTGGAAGACCTGCGCGATGTTGCGCGCCTCGGTGGACAAGGCGGTGACGTCGGTCCCGTCGAAGCGGATGTTGCCGCCGGAGGGGTGCACCAGGCCGGAGATGATGTTGAGCAGCGTGGTCTTGCCGCAGCCGGACGGCCCGAGCAGCGCATAGGCGCCGCCGTCCTCCCAGGTCATGGACAGCTCCTTGAGCGCGTAGTCAGCCTCGCTGCGCGGATTGGCCATGTAGGCGTGGCGGATGCGGTCGAATTCGATGCGCGCCATGGTCCCGCCCCCTCACGCCGCGATCCGCTGCGCCGGACGGGCGAGCGAGCCGTCGGCGGCAAACAGCATGAAGCGTTGCGGATCGACATAGACGTCGATCGTGGCGCCAAGGGGAAAGGCGTGAACGCCGTGGACGAGCGACACCCAGCGGGCGCCATGCACGTCGACGTGAACGAAGCTTTCCGAGCCGGTGATCTCGGTGACGGCGACCGTACCGGAGAGTTTCAGCGCCCCGCGCCCCGGGCTCTTCAGCACCAGGTGGTGGGGATGAAACGCCGCGGTATAGTCGCCGTCGGGGAGCGAGGCCGCATCTCCCGGGAGCCGTATTTCCATGTTTTCGGCGCCGATCATCAACCGCGCGCCAGTCTTGCCTGCAGCGATGGTGTTCAGCGGCGGGTCGGAGAAGGTGCGCGCCGTGACGAGGTCGGCGGGGTCGCGATAGACATCGATGGTCGGCCCGAACTGGGTCAGGCGCCCCTGATGCAAAGTCGCGGTATTGCCGCCGAGCAGCAACGCCTCGGAGGGTTCGGTCGTGGCGTAGACGAAGATCGCGCCGGACTGCGAGAAGATGCGCGGCAACTCCGCGCGCAGTTCCTCGCGCAGCTTGTAGTCGAGGTTGGCGAGCGGCTCGTCGAGCAGGACGAGGTCGGCGCCCTTCACCAGGGCGCGTGCCAGGGCCGTGCGCTGCTGCTGGCCGCCCGACAGTTGCAGCGGCGTGCGCTCAAGATAGGGTGCAAGCTTGAGCAGGTCGGCGGCTTCGCGCACGCGCCGGTCGATCTCGGCGGCGCCGACACGGGCAACGCGCAGCGGCGACGCGATGTTCTCGTAGACGCTGAGCGTGGGATAGTTGATGAACTGCTGGTAGACCATCGCGACGTTGCGCTTGCGCACGGCGCGACCGGTCACATCCTCTCCACCGACATGCACCGTTCCCTCGGTCGGCTGTTCGAGACCCGCCATCAGCCGCATCAGCGTCGTCTTGCCGGACAGGGTGGGGCCCAGCAGCACATTGAGCGTGCCCGGATGCAGGGTGAGCGAAACGCCGTCGATGTGCGTCTCGGCGCCGATGATCTTGGATACCTGCCTGAGTTCCAGCATGCCCGCGCCCCTCATGCCGCTTCGGGCCCGGAGCGCCGGTCGCCCGCGGCGGACTGCTCCTCGCGGGCATCGAATTCGACGACCGCGGCCGTCATGAAACGCTCGAGATCGGCAACGCCGCGTTCGTCGATACGCAGGCCCAGCCGGGTGCGCCGCCACAGGACATCCTGCGCGGTGCGCGCCCATTCCTGCTCGATCAGCCAGCGCACCTCGCGTTCGTACAGGCCGGCTCCGAAGTGCCGCCCCATGTCGGCGAGGCTGCCGGCAGTCTCGATCATGCGGCACAGCCGGGTGCCGTAGCTGCGCGCATACCGGACCGCAACTTTCCCGGGCAGCCAGTCGAAGCCACCGGCAAGCTTGCGGGTGATCTCGCCAACGCCGTCCACGGGCATGTCGCCGCCGGGCAGCGGCGCATCCGCCGTCCAGGCCGCGCCGCGCCTGCCGATGCGCGGCGCGATCATGTCCAGCATCGATTCCGCCAGGCGGCGGTAGGTCGTGATCTTGCCGCCGAAAATGTTGAACAGCGGCGCTCCGTGGCTCGTGTCCTCCCTGAGCACGTAGTCGCGGGTGGCTTCCTGCGCCTTCGTCGCGCCGTCGTCGAACAGTGGCCGCACGCCGGAATAGCTCCAGGCCACCTGCTCCTCGCGTACCGGGGCGCGGAAATACTGCGACGCCGCTTCGCACAGGTAGGCGACCTCGGCCCCGGAAATCTCCGCCCCGGCAGGGTCGCCCTCGAAGTCGAGGTCGGTGGTGCCGATCAGGGTGTAGTCGTCCTCGTAGGGGATCGCGAAGATGATCCGGCCGTCGGCGTTCTGGAAGATGTAGCAGCGGTCGTGGTCAAAGATCCTGGGCACCACGATGTGGCTGCCCTTGACGAGCCGGACGTTGTGCGCATCGGCCTCGCCGACCGGCCCGCGCAGCACCTCGTCGACCCAGGGCCCCGCCGCATTGACCAGCGCGCGGGCGGACACCTGTTCCTTGTGGCCGAAAACGGTGTCGGTCAATTCCAGCGTCCAGCCTTCGCCGTCGGACTTTGCCGCGGTGACCTCGCGGCGCGTCAGTATGCGTGCGCCGCGGTCCGCCGCGTCGCGGGCGTTGAGGACGACGAGGCGGGAATCGTCGACCCAGCAATCGGAGTACTCGAAGCCCTTCGTGAACAATGGCTTCAGCGGCGCGCCATAGGGGCTGTTCGTCAGGTCGATCGACCTGCATGCGGGCAGCAGCTTGCGCCCGCCAAGGTGATCGTAGAGGAACAGCCCAAGGCGCAGCAGCCACGCCGGCCTGAGGCCGGCATGATGGGGCAGGACGAAGTGCATCGGACGGATGATGTGCGGTGCGTTTGCCCACAACCGCTCACGCTCGAAAAGGGCTTCGCGCACGAGGCGGAACTCATAGAACTCCAGGTAGCGCAGGCCGCCATGGACGAGCTTGGTGGAGGCGGAGGAGGTGCCGCTGGCAAGATCGCCCATTTCGGCAAGGCAGACGGAGTATCCGCGTCCGGCGGCATCGCGCGCGATGCCGCAGCCATTGATACCTCCGCCGATGACGAAGATGTCGTAGCGCGCCGCCACCCTGGCCTCCCGTCCGCCGCCGGGCCTTTCGGCCTTCTGACGGGCCCCCGGCTGAGCGAAGTCATATTGCAGCCGCGACTTGCTCCCGCAGCGCAATACCTATCGCCATAAACGAAGCTTAAAATGAATGACTTGAAAGTCAAGCGAAAGCGATTTCGCAATCAACTGCCGACCGCCTGAACCATTGCCTCGACCAGGTCGACCTCGCCTTCTGCGCATATGGCCCTGATCGCATCGTCCGGGCAGTGATCGGTGACGAATGTGTCGACCTGCGAAATGTGACCGATGCGCACCGGCGCGCGGCGTTCGAACTTGCTGGAATCGGCAACCAGGATGACGTGGCGGGCGTTGGCGATGATCGCCTTGGCGACCTTCACCTCGCGGAAGTCATAGTCGAGCAGCGAACCGTCGGCATCGATCGCCGATACGCCGATGACCGCGAAGTCGACCTTGAACTGGCGGATGAAGTCCACCGCGGCCTCGCCGACGATGCCGCCATCGGCACGGCGCACGACGCCGCCCGCCACCACGACCTCGATGCCGGGATAGACGCGCATGGAATTGGCGACGTTGATGTTGTTGGTGATCACCATCAGCCCGGAATGACGGACCAGCGCGTCGGCGACGGCTTCCGTCGTGGTGCCGATGTTGATGAACAGTGACGCCGAATCGGGGATGAGGGCAGCTGCCCGCCCGCCGATGGCGAGTTTCTCGGCGCGCGCCAGCGTTCGCCTGGCCTCATAGCCCATGTTCTCGCGCGAGGGCGTGATCATGGCGCCGCCATGCACCCGGAACAGCAGGCGCTGGTCGCACAACTCGTTGAGATCCTTGCGGATCGTCTGCGGCGAAACCTCGAACCGCAAGGCCAGCGCATCGACGCTGACACGCCCGTGCTGGCGTGCGATGTCGAGAATGATCTGTTGACGTTCTGGCAGCACTGTTTCCAACGCCCCCGATCGATCGGCAAATTGCGTCCGAAGCGAAATTAAACGAAAGTCTGGTCGCTGTCATGCGACGTCAGCCGTCGCGCCGACAATGGAGGATCCGCGAAGATGCCCTGCCCAAGTGCCGCAAAGGCATTCAGCACGAACCGCTTCGCGGGACACAACATCGTTATCACGGGCGCGCGGCGGGGGATCGGCGCTGCCGTTGCCCGCGCTTTCCTGGACCTGGGCGCACAGGTTGTGGCGCATGCCGGCATCGAGCCGGCGCAGCCGCACGATCCGCTCCTCGACGGGCTCCAAGCAGCCTGCCGCGGCCGGCTTGCGCTCCTGAACGCCGATCTCGGCGATCTGGCGGACTGCGAACGTCTTGTCGCAGGTATCCGCGCCGCGGCCAGGACGGTCGATGTCTTCATCCACAACGCCGGCACGATGCACGGGCGCGTCACGACCGCGGACATGACGGCGGAGCACTATCACAGGGTCAGCGACCTCAATGCCCGATCGACGGTCCTGCTGACGCAGGGTCTTCTGCCGGTCCTTGCACGCGGCAAAGAGGCGCCCGCCGCAGCGAGCGTCATCTTCACCTCGTCGATTTCTGCGCGGACCGGCGGCAGCCCCGGTTCATCGGTCTACTCGGCAGCCAAGGCCTTCGTCTCGACCTATGCGCGCAGCCTGGCGCGCGAACTCGCCGGCCACGGCATTCGCGTCAACGTCGTTTCGCCCGGCACGATCCGCACCGACTTCCACGCGCGCTACTCGGGCGAGGAGAAACTCGCAGCAACCGCGCGGGCGATCCCGCTGCAGCGGCTGGGGACGCCGCAGGACTGCGTCGGCGCCTACCTGTTCCTTGCCGATCCGGCCCTGTCCGGCTACGTCACGGGGCAGACGATCGAGGTCAACGGCGGTCAGTTGCTGGCTTAATCAAGCCGGCTTGTTATCAAGATTCTGGAGATTTTGTCGCGCCGCCGCAATCACATGCTGCGCAGCATTCTCATCGCCCAACGCGTTCAGGAGGATCAGGACGAGGCGCGCATTGAGACGCGCACTGTCGGCCTCACTGAGGCCTTGATGGGCAGAAATCAGTGATTCATAGACGGAATCTGCGCCACTGCCGAGCCGGAACGTTGAGAAATCAGGGCTCATGCTGCACCTCCAAGAATATGCTGCATCGCAATAATCCGCCATTGCTGCGTTGCAGCATTCGAGCGCGCAGCAATGTGCTGGTCCGGTCGCACGAGATATGTCACCGGTGTGTCCGGCGCATATCTATTAGCCGCCGTATTATTCGTATCGCAAGCCAGACTCCGCATCTCGCCGAGGCTGCCGTCCGGCGCAACATTCGCCAGCGTGATGGTGTCCTGGCTGACGGTCATCTGCAGGAACGCGCCGCCGAGACGGTCGAGCAGCCACGCCGGCTTGCCATTGCCCAGAACCGGGGCATCGACGCATGGTGCGCCGGGGACGAGGCCGCCGGGTACGTTTTCCGAATCGGGGATCGCCAGAGACATGCCGGCCAGCGAGCACGGCAGCGACAGCCGCCCGGAATTGATGAGCCGGCGGGCGAAGGGCATCGTCTCGGCCAGCGCCAACGTTTCGTCACGAAACAGGCGCTCGGCACCATCGGCCGGCGTCATGAACCGCGTCGCGCGCGTCGAATTCAGGATGTTCTCGTCGGCGCCGACGGTGCGTTCCTCGTCGTAGGTCTCGATGAGCCGCTGGTTCGCCTGTCCTTTCAAGACCATGGCGAGTTTCCAGCACAGGTTGTCGGTATCCTGGATACCACCGTTGCCGCCACGCGCGCCGAAGGGCGAAACGACATGCGCGCTGTCACCGGCGAAAATCACCCGGTCATGCACGAAACGTTCGAGCCGGCGGCACTGGAAAGTGTAGACGGAGACCCAGTCGATCTCGAATTCGCGGTCCCCCACGATGGCGCGAATGCGCGGGATGACGTTTTCCGGCTTCCTTTCCTCTTCCGGGTCGGCGTTCCAGCCAAGCTGCAGATCGATGCGATAGATATCGTCGGGCTGCTTGTGCAGCAGCGCGGACTGGCCGTTGTGGAACTGCGGTTCGAACCAGAACCAGCGCTCGGAGGGGAAATCCGCCTTCATCTCCACGTCGGTGATGAGGAATCTCTCTTCAAAGACACGGCCGGCGAATTCGAGACCAAGCATCTCGCGGACGGAGGACTTCGCGCCATCGCAAGCGAGAAGATAAGCCGCTTCAATTGTATATGTGCCGTCCGACGTATCGACGAACGTGACAACGGTATTCCCGGACTGGCGGACGGCGATAACGCGGTTCTTCCAGCGCAGGTCGATCAGATCGGGGAAATCCGCACAACGGTCGACCAGGTATTCTTCGACGTAGTACTGCTGCAGGTTGATGAACGCCGGGTTCTTGTGGCCCGGCTCGGGCAGCAGGTCGAAGGCATAGACCTCGCGATCACCGTGGAACAGGCGACCGACCTTCCAGGTGACGCCCTTCTCCACCATCCGCTCGCCGACGCCGAGACGGTCGAAAATCTCGAGCGTCCGCTTGGCCCAGCAGATCGCGCGGCTGCCGACGGACACGACGTCGTTGTCGTCGAGCACCACAGAGGCGATGCCGTGTTGCGCAAGGTCGATGGCCGCGGCAAGGCCGACGGGGCCGGCGCCGACAATGACGACGGGTGCGTCGGAAACCTTGCCGCCCGTCATTTCCGGCGGCTTGGTATAAGGATAGGACTTGTAGGCGTAGCGCGGCACGCGTCCCGCTCCTGTCAGTTCGCCGGCGGCATATTGAGACAGGCCGTCAGGCCCATCAGCGCGAGAAACGTGAACGTGAGCAACAACTGCTTGCGCAACCTGTTCACCAGCGCCCGCGTTTCCTCGTCCTTCGCGACGCTGGCGCCGCCAAACGCGGTGCGGAACATGTTGGTGTAGCGCGGCAGCCCCTTCCACAGAATGGTGCCGTCGCTGCGCTGCTCGATCTCGTAGGACGTGCGAACCGCGCCGACGAAGAGGAACAGCGCCGCCAGCGCCGAAATCGTCGTCATTACGAGGGCCATGATTTGGTCGGACATCCGCCCCCCTCAAGAACCGCCTGAAATCTCGCCGAATTCCACTATCGCAGCCTCGTCGCCTTCGTCATCTGTATCCCCATCCTCGTCGACGCGACGAATTGTAGTCTCCTCGGCGATCTTGATGTTCGCAGCAAAGAAGCCAGCAGCAGCCAATGTCGGCACCACCCAGACCATTTTGTCAGTGAAATAGGCCGCAGAGTAAGAGGGTATCAGGACCACAGCGGCTTTGAGCGTGGCGAGTCTGAAATTCACGAGATGCGACATCGCCCTACCCCTGCAACGCCTCCCACATCAGCCGATCACGTTCTGCCGTCCAGATGCGCGGGGTGTCGATGTCGTTGGCCTCATCGAAGGCGCGCGCGACGTTGAACGGCAGGCAATGCTCGTAGATCGCGTAGTCCGAGAATTTCGGATCGCAGGCGGCGCGGCAGGCGTCCCAGGCTTCTTTAAGGGAACCGCCGCGCAGCGCGACCTTCGCTACCGGGGAGTACGTGGAGCGGATGAAGTCTTCCGTCGACGCGAGCGCTGCATCGACCCGGTCGCGGCCGACCAGCGCATCGCCACGCCCCGGCGCGATGGCGTCGAGTTTGAAACGCTCGATGCGCGCAAGGGTTTTCGGCCAGTCGTGGAAATGCCCGTCACCGCAATAGCAAGCCGACTTATATTCAACGATATCGCCGGTAAACATGACGTTGGCATCCGGCACGTAGACGACGATGTCGCCGGCGGTGTGGGCGCGACCGAGGAACATCAGGTCGACGCGGCGCTTGCCGAGATAGACGCTCATCCGCTCGGAAAAGGTCGTTGTCGGCCATGTCAGGCCCGGAATGCTCTCGTGACCCTCAAAAAGGCGGGGAAAACGGGCGAATTCGCTATCCCAGTCCTCCTGCCCGCGCTCGGCGACCATCGCCCGCGCCTTCTCGCCCATGACGATGGATTGCGCATTATAAGCCGACGCACCAAGAACACGGACGGCGTGATAATGCGTCAGCACCAGGTGCGTGACCGGCTTGTCGGTAACAGAACGAATCCGCTCTATTACTTTGCTGGCTAATCTTGGCGTTGCCTGCGCCTCGATCACCATCACCGCGTCGTCGCCTATAATGACGCCGGAATTCGGATCACCCTCGGCCGTGAAGGCCCACAGGTCGCGGCCGATCTCGTCAAAGGTGATCGTCTTCGCGGTCAGATCGGCCTGGGAGGCGAACGTATTCGTCATTAGTTGCCCAGTTCGCTCTTGATGCGGCGAACGAGTCGCGCCTGCATTTCCTGCACGAGCGGGCCCATCTGCTGCATCGCCTGGGTCATGTAGGGCAGCATCTTGCGCGAGATCGAGGCGCCGTCCGCGGAGGAATAGAAGGCGGTCAACGCATTGATTTCTGCCAGCGTGAAGTGGCTCGCGGCGGCTTCGATCATGATCCGCTCCATGTCCGGGCGGACGCCGTCAAGTTCGTCCGAGGTGATGCTGCTTACTTTCGCAAGCTGTTCTTCCGTCGCTTTCCCTGCGGGAATCATGCCCGCAATGATCGTGCTGAGCATTTGCGGTGAGAGCATGTTGTCCAACATTTCCTGGACGCTCGGCGTCTCGACATAGGCCTTCGCAGCTTCCAGCCGTTGCGCATCCTGCGCCTTCGCGACAGGCGCCAACGCCATCAGTGCGAACACCACCGCAAACAGTGGCGGCAGCAAGACAGGTTTCAACGCTCGCATCAGGTCTCCTCCTTACCCAGTGTACCGCTCCAGCGTCTGCTCGATGGCGCCGAAGACCGAGTGGCCGGCGGCGTCCTTCATCTCGATACGCACCGTGTCGCCGAAGCGCAGGAACGGCGTCGTCGGCTTGCCGTCGCGGATGGTCTCGATCATGCGCAATTCGGCGATGCAGGAATAGCCCTTGCCGCCATCGGCGACCGTGCGGCCGGGCGAACCGTCGGGGTCGCGGTTGGAAACGGTGCCCGAACCGATGATCGAGCCGGCGACGAGCGGGCGGGTCTTCGCGGCATGGACGATCAGGGTCGGAAAATCGAAGTTCATGTCGACGCCGGCACTGGCGCGGCCGAAGGGAGTGCCATTGAGGTCGACCGCCATATCGAGGTGCAGCTTGCCGCCGTCCCAGGCCGCGCCCAGTTCGTCCGGGGTGACGGCGACGGGGGAAAAAGCGCTCGATGGCTTTGACTGGAAGAAACCGAAACCCTTGGAAAGTTCAGCCGCGATCAGGTTCCTGAGCGAGACGTCGTTGACCAGCATGACGAGGCGGATTTCGCGCGCCGCGTCCTCGCGCGAAGCGCCCATGGGTACGTCGCCGGTGATCACGGCCACCTCGCCCTCCATGTCGATGCCCCAGGCCTCGTCGGCGAGGCGGATGGGGTCGCGGGGCCCGAGAAAGGAATCCGAGCCGCCCTGGTACATCAGGGGATCGATCAGCAGGTTGTCCGGCATCGCCTGGCCGCGCGCGCGGCGCACCAGCTCGACGTGGTTGAGATAGGCCGAACCGTCGGCCCACTGGTAGGCGCGCGGCAGCGGCGACAGGCAATCGTGCTCGTGGAAGCGCTCGCGCGGCACCGCCTCGCGTTCCAGGTCGTCGGCGAGCAGCGCCAGGCGCGGCGACAACGCGTGCCATTCGTCGAGCGCGGCCTGCAGGGTGGGCGCGATGTGGCCGGCGTCGGTGCACCAGGCCAGGTCACGGGAGACGACGACGAGGCGGCCGTCACGGGCGCCGCTGCGCAGCGAAGCGAGTTTCAAGGGGCGGTTCCTTCCTGTTGACGGGAGGCGGCGACGCATGGCACCGCGAGGCCGGATGGGCGATAGTCTCGCGGGCGATGGCAGGTTGTCGACCCCGAAAAGGATAGCAGCAATGCGGACCAAGATGGGCCTTGCGGTGTCGGCGCTGATCGCGCTGGCGATGGCGGCGGTCCTCTACCTGATGGGCCGGCTGCCGATCTGCGCCTGCGGCGAGGTCAAGCTGTGGCACGGGGTGGTGTTCAGCTCCGAGAACTCGCAGCACCTGACCGACTGGTACACGCCGTCGCACGTCATCCACGGCATCGTCTTCTACGCGCTCGGCTGGCTGGTGTTGCGGCGCGCGACGCTGGGGTTTCGTCTTGTCGCCGCGACGCTGCTGGAGGCCGGCTGGGAGGTGCTGGAGAACACCGACTGGATCATCAACCGCTACCGCGAGGCGACCATCGCGCTCGACTATTTCGGCGACAGCATCATCAACTCGACCGCCGACGTGCTGGCCATGGTACTCGGCTTCTTCCTTGCCGCGCGGCTGCCGGTGTGGGCAAGCATCGCGGTGGCGGTCGCGCTCGAAGCCTTCACCATGTATTTCATCCGCGACGGTCTGGCGCTCAACATCGTCATGCTGCTGTGGCCGCTCGACGCGGTGCTGCGCTGGCAGAACGGCGGTTGAGGCCGGCTTGGCCTGCCCGCCAGCTCCCGTGCGGCTTTTCAAACAGGCGGCTAAACGAACGTGGCTACTTGGTGCCGGGCGTTCCGTCGAACTTCTTTTCCAGGCTCTCCCAGCAGTCGATGTAGTCGTCCTGCAGCGGTGCCTCGCTGGCGGCGAAGCGGGTCAGGTGCTGGGGAAAGCGCGTCTCGAACATGAAGCTCATGGTGTTGTCGAGCTTTTCCGGTTCAAGCTCGGAATTCGACGCCTTTTCAAAGGCTTCGCGGTCCGGTCCGTGCGGCAGCATCATATTGTGCAGGCTGATCCCGCCGGGCACGAAGCCCTGCGGCTTGGCGTCGTACTGGCCGTAGATGTTGCCCATCAGCTCCGACATGATGTTGCGGTGGTACCAGGGCGGGCGGAAGGTGTTCTCCATCACCATCCAGCGCTCGCGGAAGAGCACGAAGTCGATGTTGGCGGTGCCGGGAACGCCGGACGGTGCGGTGAGCACCGTGAAAATCGACGGGTCGGGATGGTCGAAGAGAATGGCGCCGACGGGGCAGTAGTTGCGCAGGTCGTACTTGCAGGGCGCGTAGTTGCCGTGCCAGGCGACGACATCGAGCGGCGAATGGCCGATCCTGGTCCGGTGGAACTGGCCGCACCACTTGACGACGACGGAGGAGGGCGCCTCGCGGTCCTCGAACCAGGCGACCGGCGTCTTGAAGTCGCGCCGGTTGGCCATGCAGTTGGCGCCGATCGGGCCGCGGCCGGGCAACTCGAACTTCTGGCCGTAGTTCTCGCAGACGAAGCCGCGCGCCGGACCGTCAACAAGCTCGACCCGGTAGACGAGGCCACGCGGCAGAAGCGCGATTTCCTTCGGCTCGAGGTCGATGACGCCAAGCTCGGTGAAAAAGCGCAGGCGGCCTTCCTGCGGCACGACGAGCAGCTCGGAATCGGCGCAGTAGAAGTATTCGTCGCGCATCGATTCAGTGACGAGGTAGACGTGGCTTGCCATGCCGACCTGGGTGTTGACGTCGCCAGCGGTCGTCATGGTTCGCATGCCGGTCAGCCAGGTCAGCGGCTCGCCGGCATGGGGTATCGGATCCCAGCGGTACTGGCCGAGCGAAATCACGTCATCGACGATATGCGGCGCCGAGACCCAGTACGGCACGTCGATCTTCTCGTAGCGTGTCGAATGCTTGACCGAGGGGCGGATGCGATAGCACCAGGTGCGCTCGTTCTGGTGGCTCGGCGCGGTGAACGCAGTGCCGGACACCTGTTCGCCGTAGAGGCCGTAGTTGCACTTCTGCGGCGAGTTCATGCCCTGCGGCAGCGCGCCGGGCAGCGCCTCGGTCTCGAAGTCGTTGCCGAAGCCGGGCATGTAGTCGCCGGCCGTTGCCAAGCCGCGCGTTCCCAGCGACAGCGAAATGTCCGCGTTGGACTTGTTCATGGGCGTCACTCCCTGGCCTTGGTGCCCGCTGTCGCCGAATGCCGATGGCGCGGCGCATTGGTTACTGGTGGAACCATAGGAGCGGGCCAGCCCGCCAACAAGCGGCTGGTTACGAGCCAGAAGTCGCGAGCGGCGCGCAACGGCCTTGATAGCAAGCAAGTCGTCCGTATACTGTCTTTCAGTATACTGATTTACTGTTCGCCAGGAAACTCCCCTCTCGCCGAGACAGGAGGAACGATCTTGATCCTGCATGGCTATTACCGCTCATCCGCGACCTACCGCGTGCGCATCGCACTCGCCCTGAAGGGCATGGAGGCGGTCCAGACGTACCATCACCTGGGACGCGGCGAACACAGGTCGCCGGACTATCTGGCGCTCAATCCGCAGGGTCGCGTGCCGGCGCTGGAAACCGACACCGGCGAGGTGCTGACTCAGTCGCTGGCGATCATCGAATGGCTGGAGGAAACCTGCCCGAGCCCTGCCCTGCTGCCCGGAGATGGCGTGCAGCGGGCGCACATCCGCGCCTTTTCGCAGGTCATCGCCTGCGACATCCAGCCGTTGCAGAATACCGGGCCGCTCAACCGCCTGCGCACGCTTGGCGCCGATGAAGCAGCCGTCACCGAATGGATCCGCGCTGCGATGCGCGACGGGTTTTCCGCATGCGAGGCGCTGATCGCGCGAACCGGGGGCGTCTTCTGCTTCGGCGACACACCGACGCTGGCCGACGTCTGCCTCGTGCCGCAACTCTACAACGCACGCCGCCACAGCCTCGATCTCACGCCCTTCGCGCGCCTTGTCGCGGCGGATGCGGCCTGTGCCCGGCTCGACGCCTTTCGCAGCGCCGCGCCGGAAGCCCAGCCGGACGCGGAGTGAGGGCCCCATGCACCTGAAGGACATCTACGCAAGGCCGGGCCACCTGCTACGCCGGGCGCAGCAGATCGCGAACGCCATCTTCATGGAGGAATGCGCCGGCCTGGACATGACCCCGCTGCAATACGACGCTCTGGCCGCGATCGGCATGCAGCCGGGCATCGATGCGACGCGGCTCGGCGAACTGATCGCCTGCGACCGGTCGACGCTCGGCACGCTGCTGGCGCGGCTGGAGGCGAGCGACCAGGTCGTGCGCCATGGCAGTGCCCAGGACCGCCGCGTCAAGGCGCTGTATCTCACCCCGCAGGGCAACGCGCTCTTGCGCGAGGCGCGCGAGGCGGTGGACCGGGCGCAGGCGCGCATCCTCGCGCCGCTGACGCCGGGCGAACAGTGGCAGTTCATGCGCCTGCTCGAACAGGCGGTGACGCTCAACAACGAGCATTCGCGCGCACCGCTCAAGGCTCCGCCGGTCATGCAGGACTAGCAGTCAACGGGTTGCCGAAAGTGGTGGCGCCCCTCACATTGACGGCGATGGCGGCGCGCACTGCGGCGGGCCGATCCGAAGCACACCGGGCCAAGCACCATGCGTCACACCGGTAAGATCCTCCTGTTGCTCGCGCTCGCCGCGGGCGCGGCTGGCTATTTCTTCCTGTCCAACCGGCCACTGGAGGTGCGTACCGTGGAGGTCAGGCGCGGGCGCGCCGCCGAGATCGTCTATGCCAGCGGCGTCGTGGAACCGGTGCAATGGGCGAAAGTCTCCTCGGTGCTGCGCGAGCGCATCGTCGAAGTCTGCAACTGCGAGGGCCAAACCGTCGCGCCGGAGGATCAGCTCGCCAAGCTCGATACTTCGGAACCGCTCGCGGCACTTCGCGAACTGGAGGCAAAGGCGGCGTTCGCGCGCCAGGAACTGCGGCGCATCGTCGAACTCTATGGCACCGGCACGACGACGCGCCAAGTCTACGACAAGGCTGCCGCCGACGTGCAGGCGGCGGAGGCCGCCGTCGCCTCGCAGCAAGCGCGGCTTGCCGACTACACGATCCGCTCGCCGATCGCCGGAGTGGTCCTCAGACGTGATGCGGAGGTCGGCGAGATCGCCGAGCCGGGCGCGATCCTGTTCTGGGTCGGGCAGCCGACCCCGCTGCAGATCGTTGCCGAAATCAACGAGGAAGACATCCCGAAGGTGGCGTCCGGCCAGCGTGCCCTGCTGCGCGCCGACGCATTTCCCCAAAAGGCGCTTGAGGCGACGGTTTCGCGGATCACACCGAAGGGCGACCCGGTGCTGAAGACCTACCGGGTGTACCTCGCTTTGCCGGCCGACACGCCGCTTCTGATCGGCATGAGCGTCGACGTCAACGTCGTGATCCGTACCGTGGACGACACGCTGATCGTTCCGACGACAGCGCTCGTCGACAGCGCGGTCTTCAGGGTGGCGGACAACAACCGGGCGGAGCGCGTCGGCGTGCGCACGGGCATCATGTCGGCGACCGCGGCACAGATCGTGGAGGGGCTGGCGGAGGGAGACCGCGTCATCGCGCCGGTGCCGGAGGGACTTGCCGACGGTGCGCGCGTCAGCGCCGCGAGGCAGGACTGAATGCTGTCGCTGATCGCCGACATCGCGCTGACCCATATTGCCGGGCGCGGGCGCCAGACGATTGTGTCCATCCTCGGCGTGGCGCTCGGCGTCGGCTTCTCGATCGCCATGGCGGCGCTGATGCAGGGATCGCAGGACGAGTTCGTCACATCGCTGATCGACGCGATGCCGCATGTGCAGATCACCGACGAGTATCGCGATCCGCCGCGCCAACCCGCCGACGCGGTATTCGATGTGGCGGCCTATTCGAACCTGCGCCCGCGCGAGGACACCCGCGGCATTCTCAACGCCACGGAGGCCATGGCCGCACTGCGCGCCTTCGTGCCGGGCACGGCGGTGGCCAGCCTCAAGGTGCAGGCGGTGGTGCGCACCGGCGGCGCGGAAACCGGCATGAGCCTCACCGGCACAGATCCGCTGCGGGAGGCCGCCGTGTCGTCGATCGGCCAGGACATGGTGAAGGGACGCCTGGAGGACCTGCGCGCGTCGCCCTTCGGGATCATCGTCGGAGACCGGCTGGCCGAGAAGCTCGCCGTCGACCAGGGCGATACGCTGGTCATCAGCTCGACCGGCGCGATCACCCGGCGCTTCAAGATTGTCGGCCTGTTTCACACCGGCGTGACATCGCAGGACAACGGGCTCGGCCTCATCAACCTCAAGGCGGCGCAGATCATCGCCGGGCGACCGAACGCGGTGAACGAGATCCGCGTGCGGCTCACCGACGCACAAGCCGCGCGCGAGGTCGCCACGCAGGTCGAGCGGCTGATCGGCTACAAGTCGGTGTCGTGGCAGGAGGCCAACGAGAGCCTGCTGGAAGCCTTCTTCATCCGCAACATCATCATGTTCACCGTCGTCGGGGCGATCCTGCTGGTGGCCGGCTTCGGCATCTTCAACATCGTCTCCATCATCACCCACGAGAAGGCGCGCGATATCGCCATCCTCAAGTCGCTCGGCTTTGCCGAGCGCGACGTGCGGCGGATCTTCCTGTCGGAGGGGCTTGTCATGGGACTTGCGGGTTCGGGGCTGGGATGGCTGCTGGGCTTCACGCTGACGCGCATCCTCGGCTCGGTGAAATTCGAGTTGCAGCAGGCAACCGAACTGACCCACCTGCCCGTCACCTACGACCTGCGCCACTACGCGATCGCCGCCTCCTTCGCCATCGTCGCCGCGGCAACCGCCGGCTATCTGCCGGCGCGCAAGGCCGCGCGGCTCAACCCCGTCGACATCATCCGGGGGGCGACATGAGCGCGGACGCCAGCGAGGCGATCATTTCGGCGACCAACGTCACCCGCGTGCTGGCGGGCACCGTGCCCGTCACCCTCGTCAAGGACATCAACCTGGACATCGGCCACGGCGAGTTCGTCGCCATCACCGGCCCTTCGGGATCGGGCAAGTCGTCGCTGCTCTACCTGCTGGGGCTGCTCGACGTGCCGAGCGAGGGCGAGGTGCGCATCAATGGCCGGCACACCGCGGAGATGGACGCCGAAGCGCGCGCGCACCTTCGTCTCGCCACCCTGGGTTTCGTCTTCCAGTTCCATTTCCTGCTGCCGGAATTCAGCGCACTCGACAACATCATCATCCCTATGCGGCGGCTGGGAAAACGTTCGCGCGGCGAAATGGAGGCCCGCGGCCTGGAACTGCTGGAGGCGCTCGGAATGGGCGACCAGGCGCGCAAGCGGCCCGACCAGCTTTCCGGCGGCCAGCGCCAGCGCGTCGCCGTTGCCCGGGCGCTTGCCAACGATCCACCGGTGATCCTCGCCGACGAGCCGACCGGCTCGCTCGACTCCAGGTCGACCGAACAGGTCTTCACTATCCTGCGGGACATCGTGGAACGCGACGGGCGCACCGTCGTCGCGGTCACACACGACACCGACCTTGCGGACCGCATGCACCGGCGCGTGCACCTGATCGACGGGCGCATCGATTCCGACACGGCGACGAAGCAGAAGCCGGCGCGACGCCGCGACCGGAACAAACCGTCTCAGTGAAGCGGGAAGACCTCGCTCCCCAACGCCTTGACCAGGCCGTCGGTCGGGACGTGCGTCAGGTCCTTGTCGATTTCGCGTTCCAGCCGTTCGGCAAGACGCTGTGGCATCTCCCGGCGCAGATGATGCAGCATCGACGGCGGCGCCACGACGACGAAGCGATCGAAGGCGTCATCGCTCGCGTGACTTTCGATCTCGGAGAGGACGGAGGCCGCAAAGCGGCGTTCGGCCTCGCCGACCGGATCGCTTGAATCGACCATGGCGTGGCGGCCCTTGCCGGCCGAATCGAAGGTCCGGCCGGGACGGTCCGCCATGATGTCCTGCGCCTTCTTCACGTCGTTGCGGAAAACAAGATTGGCGAGCGTCTGGGGATCGCCGGAGGCACCGAGCACCTCGACCACGCGGGCACGCGACGCATCGGCGATGAGTATCCAGCGGCGGATCGGTCGAGGCATTTTCGAATTCCTGCTCCTGGGCGCGCCATATCCCGATGGCGCTGAATATCAATGTTGATTTCACGCTTTTGAGCCCGGCGTCGCTTTGACGCGCGTCAAGGTGCGCGCTTGCGGCGATGGCGTAGAAAAAAAGGTCCGGCAACGCCGGGAAAGACGTATCTACCACTGCCCAGGAGGATTTCCCCCATGCGCCAGCGCATATCCCTTCCTTCGTTCTTTTCGCGCCAGTTCCCCGGCGGTTCGTCCCTGCAAGGCGATCTCGACAGGATGTTCGATGCCCTTGCACGCGGCGGAGCGTGGCCGATGCATACACCGGAAACGGGGCTGCTGGCGCCCGATATGAACGTCAAGGAAACCGCCACCGGCATCGAGATCACCGCCGAGTTGCCGGGCGTGTCCGAAGACGATGTCGACATTTCGGTCGATGGGCGTACGGTAACGATCAAGGGTGAGAAGAAGGCCGAACACGAAGAGAAGGAGGCGGACTATCATCTCGTCGAGCGGTCCTACGGTTCCTTCATGCGGTCCTTCACCCTGCCCTTCGATGCCGATATGTCGAAGGTCGACGCGGAGTTCAAGAAAGGTGTTCTGACGGTGTCTCTGCCGCGCCCGCCGGAAGCCGAGCAGACAGCGCGCAAGATCAAGGTGCGCGCGAAGGACTGACCGCACGCCACATGGCGGGCGGGATCGATCGGCGGCGGTGATGCTTTGCCGCCGTCAACGTCGCATCTGCGGTCCGACAAAGCCGATGCGCCACAGGGAGGACGTTGCGATGGCCTACCACACGATACTTGCCTATCTGCCCGACGCCGATTCGGCCGGGCGCACGCTGAAGGCGGCCGCGGCCATCGCGAGGCAGAGCGGCGCGCATCTCATCGGCCTGTACGTGAAGACCGGCGTCAGGATCTACTACGCCGGCTCATCCTACTACGACGTCGGCATGCTGGAAACGATGCTCGACGAACACAACGCGCGTCACGACGAGCAGAGCGCGGCTGTCAAGGCGATGTTCGACGAACTGGAGCGTGCCGAGACCTTCCCCTGCGAATGGCGGCTTGCGGACACAGTCAAGACGGATGCGGTGCCGGAGATTCTCAATCACTGCCGGTCGGCAGACCTGGTCGTGTGCCCCAACACCGCCGGAGACAAGACAGTTGATCCCGAAGACGCAGACACGCCGGTGCGCCTGCTGATGGAGGCCGGACGGCCGGTGGTCGTCATTCCGGCCGGATGGAATGGCGACACGATCGGCAAGAACGTGACGGTTGCCTATAACGCCAGCCGCGAGGCGACGCGAGCGGTGTTCGACGCGCTGCCGCTGTTGAAAGGTGCGGACAATGTCCACGCGGTTTGGGTCGACCCGGCGCTCGGCGAGGGGGAGAACCAGAGCCGGGCCGCCGACGAGATCGCCGTCAGCCTGGCGCGGCACGGGGTCAAGGTTTCCGCGTCGGTGGAGACGTCTGGCGACAACACGGTGGCGCGGGCGATTGTCGCGCGGGCACGAGACGATGGTGCCGACCTCATCGTGATGGGGGCCTACGGGCACATGCGGCTGCGCGAGATGATCTTCGGCGGTGTTTCGCGCGACCTGCTGAACGCACTGCCCCTGCCGGTACTGATGTCGCACTGAGCCGATGAACAAGGCCGCAGGAGGCAGCGCCCGACCGCAGGCCCCGCAACCGCTGGGGCGGGAGCAGTTGCGCAGCCAGACGCCGCCGGACAGCTTGCCGAAGGCGCCGGGCGAGGCGTTGCACGGGCTGATCGGGCAGGAGCGGGCGATCAGGGCGATCCGGCTTGCAACCGAGATGCGGCCGGAAGGTTTCAACGTCTTCGTGTGCGGCGAAAGCGGTTCGGGACGTCACAGCGGCACGCTTGAAATCCTGCGCGAGCGCGCAACGAGGGAGACGCCTCCCGACGAGTGGGTCTACGTCAACAACTTCAAGGCACCGGACAAGCCGCAGGCGATCCGGCTGCCGGGCGGCATGGCGGCGCGGTTCCGCGACGCCATGGGCGAAATGGTCGCGGACCTGAGCGCCGCAATCCCGACGCTGTTTGAGTCGGACGAATACAAGGCGCGGCGCGGCGCCATCGACCAGGAGGCCGAGGATGCCCAGGAAGCTGACTTCGAGGCAGTGACGAAGGCGGCACAGGCGAAGTCCATCGTGCTGATGCGCACGCCTGTCGGTTTCGCCTTCGCGCCGCGCAAGGGCGACGAGATCATCAAGCCCGACGAGTTCGAAAAGCTTCCCGAGGCGGAAAAGGAGCGCATACAGGACGATATCGACACGCTGCAGGAACAGCTCAAGGGCGTGCTGTCCAGCCTGCCGCGGCTGGAAAAGAAGCGCCGCGACCAGGTTCGGCAACTGAACCAGGACATGGCCAGCGGCGTCGTGCGCGTCGAGATCGACGACGTACGCAGCGAGTTCAAGGCATTTCCCGAGATTTCCGCGTTTCTCGACGCGCTTGGTGAAGATGTCGTCGCCAACTTCGAGATATTCCTCGAGAAGGCAGCGGAAGCCCAGGACGCCGCCGTGCCGGTTTCGCCGCAAAAGGCGGATGAAGACCCCAAGCTCAGGCGCTATGGCGTCAACATCGTCGTCGGCGGCAATTCGGACGGCGAGACGGGTGGCGCGCCAGTTGTCAACGAGCCCAACCCGACCTTCCAGAACCTCATCGGGCGCGTCGAGCACATCTCGCAGATGGGTGCGTTGGTGACCGATTTCATGCTCATCAAGCCGGGCGCGCTGCACAAGGCGAATGGCGGCTACCTCGTTCTGAATGCACGCGACCTGCTGATGCAGCCGGGGTCGTGGGATGCACTGAAACGTGCGTTGCGGTCCGGCGAAATCCGGATGGGATCGCTGGCCGAGCAGTATTCGCTCGTCAGCACTGTGTCGCTGGAGCCCGACGCGATCCCGTTGAAGGTGAAGGTCGTGCTGATCGGCGACCGGATGCTGTATTACATGCTGCATGCGCTCGACCCCGATTTCGGCGAGCTGTTCAAGGTCCAGGCGGACTTCGACGAGGCCTTCGACCGCACACCGAAAGCAACGGCAGCCTATGCCAACCTGATCGACTCGCTTGCCGCGCGAGAGAGCATGAAGCCGCTTGCGCGCGCCGCGGTGGCGCGGCTGATCGACGAGGCGGCGCGGCAGGCGGAAGATGCCGAAAAGCTCTCGCTGCGCGTCGGCGTTATCGGCGACATCCTGCGCGAGGCCGATCACTGGGCGGGAAGCGAGGATGCCGGCGAGATCGGCGTGGCGCACATCGAGCGCGCCATTGCCGAACGCCAGCGCCGCTCGGGGCGCATCCGCGAACGCGCCATCGAGGCGATCGCGCGCGGCATCATGCTGGTCGACGTCGATGGCGAGAAGACGGGCCAGGTCAACGGGCTGTCGGTGCTGCAACTGGGCGAGACGAGCTTCGGCAAGCCGAGCCGCATCACGGCGCGGGTGCGCGTCGGCGCGGGCAAGGTCATCGACATCGAGCGCGAGGTCGAGCTTGGCGGACCGCTGCACTCCAAGGGCGTGCTGATCCTGTCGGGCTTCCTTGCCGCGCGCTATGCGCCGGACAAGCCGATGTCGCTTTCGGCGAGCCTCGTCTTCGAACAGTCCTACGGCGGCGTCGACGGCGACAGCGCCTCGTCGGCCGAACTCTATGCCCTGTTGTCGGCGCTCGCCGAGGCGCCGATCCGGCAGGATCTCGCGGTGACAGGATCGGTCAACCAGTTCGGCGAGGTACAGGCGATCGGCGGCGTCAACGAGAAGATCGAGGGCTTCTTCGATGTCTGCATGGCGCGCGGGCTGACCGGGCGGCAGGGTGTGCTGATCCCGAAATCGAACATCAAGCACCTGATGCTGCGGCCCGACGTGGTGGAGGCGTGCTGCAACGGCGAGTTCGCGGTCTATCCGGTCAGCAGCATCGACGAGGGCATCGCGCTGCTGACCGGCGTGCCGGCCGGCGAGCTGCAAGCCGACCGACGTTTTCCGCCTGACAGCATCAACGCGCGCGTCGAAGCCCGGCTGGAGGCCTTCGCCAGCTCGCGGCGCGCCTTCGCGCGACCGCAACCGGGCAACGGCACGGATGGCGGAGCCGGCAATACATGAGCGCTCATCGCACCACGAGCCGCGTCATCGTTTCCGTGACGTCGCGGCGCGAGGCGGAAACGACACTGGCCTTGGTCGGCGTTCTTTGCCAGGCGACGCACCGAGAGCTCGTCTGCCGCTATGCCGGCGAGACCCGCGCGCTGGATGCCCGGCGCCTGCCCATCTCCAACATGCTCGATTTCGCCGGAGAACGTCTCGACATCGGCATGGAGGCGCTGGCGGCGGCGATGCGCCGCGACAGCGCGGCCTGCCGCGACCTTGTGCGGTCGATGGCGGAAACCCTACGGATCGGCTGGCATTTTGCCGGCGAAGGTTGGGAGGGGGGCTTGGACCCGCAACCGGAGCGCGGCGATATCGTCGTTGTCGGTACGCCGGACGGGCGGTTGACGCCGGCGGACCTGCGCAAGGCTCTCGAACGCCTGCCGGCGGGCGGCGGACTGCTGATCGCAAGGCAGAGACCGCGGCCCGCGCACAACGCGATGGTCCTGCTGGTCGTGGCAGATGCGGCCCGACCGCAAAGCGAGCGGATCGCGGCGGGCCTCGCCAGCCTCGGCAAGAGTCAGGTGACCAGGGCAAGACTGGCGCAGTTGCCGGCAGCGAGCATGCCGCGGCCAGCGATCGCGCTCCTCAGCGAGAGCGAGGCGCGCAACGCCAGCGAAACGGAACTCGCCGCCCTGCTGAACCTGAGATCGACCATACTGGTGGTCAGCGAAGCCGCCTGAGCACGCCCCTGTCCGTTTCCCGACGGCCCATACTCTAAAAATAACGGGAACTGCCGATTCCCGCGCGCCACGGTCCGGCCGGGCGGATGGCAGCGCATCTGCGCTCGCGGCGCTGCAATGCGCCAATTGTCGCAAATCACTGGACACGCGCGCCTCGCTGCGCCATTTTCGCGCATATCCTACAGTGTATTTGGATTTTTTGTAAATCATGCAGGATTTCGCATCTTCTTTCGCCACGGCGCTCGGGCTCCTGTTTTCCGGCGATCCGGAACTGTGGGCCATCGTGCTGCTGTCGCTGCGCGTCAGCCTGAGCGCGGTGGCGATCGCGGCGCTGATCGGCATGCCGCTGGGGGCTGCGCTCGCCGTGGGCCGTTTCCCCGGCCGCGGCGCGGTCGTGATCCTCGTCAATTCGCTGATGGGACTGCCACCGGTCGTGGTCGGCCTGCTGGTCTACCTGCTGCTGTCGAACGCCGGGCCGCTGGGCGTGCTGCAACTGCTGTACACGCCGGGCGCGATGATCCTCGCACAGGTGGTGCTGGTCACGCCGATCATCGCGGCGTTGACGCGGCAGGTGATCGAGGATCTCGACGCGGAGTATTCCGAGCAACTGCGCTCGTTTGGCGTATCCCGGATTGCGTCCGTGCCGACGCTGCTGTGGGACGGTCGCTACTCGCTGCTGACGGCGCTGCTGGCCGGGTTCGGGCGGGCGGTTGCCGAGGTCGGCGCGGTGATCATCGTCGGCGGCAACATCAACCACGTCACACGCGTGATGACCACGACGATCGCGCTGGAAACCTCGAAGGGCAACCTGGCGCTGGCGCTGGCGCTCGGCTTCATCCTGATCGGCATCGCCATCGGGGTGAACGCCGCGCTTGGCCTGATCAAGGTCACCACGACCCGTTCAGCCTATGCGTGAGGCGGACATGAACCGGATGATCGCAGCGGATGAATTCAAGGTACCGGACAGGTCGGACAACGCTTCGGCGAATCCGACGTTGCCGCTGACCGCGACCGGCCTCACCTACTCGGCTGGCGGACGAACACTTGTCGATGTCGGCCAACTGGACATCCGGACCGGAGCTCCGACCATCATCATGGGGCCGAACGGGGCGGGAAAAAGCCTGCTGCTGCGATTGTTGCACGGACTTATCGAACCCGCCTGCGGAGACATCGTGTGGGCCGGCCGGCAGGCCGGCGAGGCAGAACGCAGCCGGCAGGCGATGGTGTTCCAGCGCCCGGTCCTGCTGCGCCGCTCGGTCGCCGCCAATATCGACTACTCCCTCAAGGTGCACGGTATCGCGCGCGGCACGCGCGCCGGGCGGGTCGCGGCATGGATGGAGAAGGCCGGGCTGGAGGCACTGGCGCGGCAGCCGGCGCGCACGCTGTCGGGCGGCGAGCAGCAGCGCCTTGCGTTGGCGCGCGCGCTGTGCACCGAACCCGACGTGCTGTTCCTCGACGAGCCGACGGCAAGCCTCGACCCCGTCTCCACGCATGCGATCGAAACGCTGATCCGCGATGCCTGCGCGCGCGGCGCCAAGATCATCATGGTGACGCACGACCTCGGGCAGGCGAAACGCCTCGCCGGCGAGATCATCTTCATGCACCGCGGCGGCATAGTCGAACAGAGCCCGGCAAAGAAATTCTTTTCATCACCGGCATCCGGCCAAGCCAGCGCTTTTCTGGCCGGCGGGCTGGTGCTGTGAGCTGCATCCCAACTTCCCCAGAAAACGGAGACCATCATGCTGAGACGCACATTCCTGGGTCTAACGCTTGCCATTGCGGGGCTTGCAGGCCTCCATACCGGCGGCGCCGAAGCCGCCGACCGCTTCATCGTCGTGCAATCGACCACCTCGACCGCGAACTCGGGCCTGCTCGATGCAATCCTGCCTGAGTTCACCGCCAAGACCGGGATCGAGGTCCGCGTCGTGGCGGTCGGCACCGGCCAGGCAATCAAGAACGCCACCAACGGCGATGGTGACGTGCTGCTGGTGCACGCAAAGCCGGCGGAAGAGAAATTCGTCGCCGAGGGCTGGGGCGTGCAGCGCTTCGACGTGATGTACAACGACTTCGTTGTTGTGGGGCCGGCCGGTGATCCGGCCGGTGTTGCCGGTTCCAACGATGTCGTGGCATCGATGAAGACGATCGCCGAGAAGGGCGCACCGTTCGCCTCGCGCGGTGACGATTCCGGCACCCACAAGGCGGAATTGCGCCTCTGGAAGGCGGCCGGCGTCGACGTCAAGGCAGCCTCGGGCAACTGGTACCGGGAGACCGGTTCGGGCATGGGTGCGACGCTGAATGCCGGCGTCGGCATGGGCGCCTACGTTCTGACCGACCGCGCGACCTGGATCTCGTTCGGCAACAAGGGCGACTACAAGGTTGCGGTCGAGGGCGACCCCAAGCTGTTCAACCAGTACGGCGTGATCCTGGTGAACCCGGAGAAGCACCCGAACGTGAAGGCCGCGGACGGCCAGGCGTTCATCGACTGGCTGATCGGCGCGGAAGGCCAGAACGCCATCCGCGGGTTCATGATCGATGGCCAGCAGCTGTTCTTCCCGAACGCCAATCCCGGCGAGATGAAGAAAGCGTCCTGATGTGATCGGGGCGCCGCGGCATTTCCGCGGCGCCCCTGCCTCTTGCCGCGATGAGCCAACCAAGGATCAACCGATGCGTTTCGCCCCCTTCCTCGTACTGGCGGCACTTGTGACAAGCAGTCCCGCCGCCGCCGCCGACGACGTGATCCTGTTTGCCGCCGGCAGCCTGAAGGCGGCTCTTGGCGACGTCGCCAAGGCCTTCACGGCCGCAACCGGCACCGGTGTCGTGACGCAATTCGGCCCGTCGGGCCTGATGCGCGAACGCATCGAGGGCGGCGAGGTGGCGCACGTTTTCGCATCAGCCAACATGAAGCACCCGAAAACCCTTGCCGATGCCGGCAGGGCCGGCCCCGTCACCATGTTCGCCCGCAACAAGCTGTGCGCCATCGCACAGCCGGAGGTGAGCGTTTCGACCGACACCATTCTCGACACGATGCTCGAACCGGATATCCGCGTCGGCACCTCGACACCGAAATCCGACCCCGCCGGCGACTATGCCTTCGCCCTGTTCGGCAAGGCAGATGCACTGAAAGCCGGCGCAACGGCGACGCTCGAAGCCAAGGCGCTGAAGCTGACCGGGGCTACGGATTCCACCAAGCCGCCGGAGGGGCGCAATCCCTACGGCTGGGTCATGAGCGAGAAGAAGGCCGACATCTTCCTGACCTATTGCACCAATGCCCTGCTGGCGCAGAAGGACTCGCCGGGGCTGCAGATCGTGCAGATTCCGGAAGCGCTTTCGGTGGGAGCCGACTACGGGCTGACGGTGGTGAGCGGCGCGCCCGCCGCTGGCCAGGCACTGGCCGACTTCATCCTTTCCCGGGCCGGGCAGGACATCCTCGCGTCCTACGGGTTCTCGACAGGCACCGGCAACTGACCCAGATTGCCCGTGTAACCATGACACGGGGCAAGTGGCAATGCGTCAGGCAATCCTGGCTCTGATCCTGCTCCTCGGCCTTGACGGATTCCCGCTCAAGGCCGGGGAGATGACCGATTCCGCCGGACGGACCGTCACGGTTCCCGGCCAGGTGAACAAGGTATTCGCCTCCGGTCCACCGGCGTCGGTGCTGGTCTACGTGCTGAAACCCGGCGCGCTCACAGGCTGGCCACGGGCGCTGCGGGACAGCGAGAAGCCCTACATTGCGCCTGGCCAGCGCGAATTGCCGGAACTCGGCCGGCTGACCGGGCGCGGCGATACCGCCAACCTCGAGGTGGTACTGAAGGTCGCGCCCGATCTCATTGTCGATTTCGGCTCGATCCGCGACACCTACGTTTCGCTTGCCGATTCGGTGCAGCAGCGCACATCGATCCCCTACATCCTCGTCGACGGGCGGTTCGATGCGACGCCCGCGGCGTTGCGGCTTGTGGGCAAGGCCCTCGGCGTTTCCGGGCGCGGCGAGCAACTCGCCGCCTATGCCGAAAAACTCTTTGCCGATCTCGATGCAGCACTGGGCGACATACCCGAAGACCATCGCCCGCGGGTCTATCTCGCACGCGGGCCCGACGGGCTGGAGACCGGGCTGAAGGGCTCCATCAACACCGAGATCATCGAGCGCGCCGGCGGGCGCAACGTCGCCGATCCCGGTGACGCGGATGTGCGCCGCGGCATCGTGCAGGCGTCGATGGAACAGGTGCTCGCGGCCAATCCGGACACGATCATCACGTGGGACCGAACATTCTTCGACAGGGTCTGGACCGATCCGCTGTGGGCGCAGGTCGACGCTGTACAGCGGGGCCGTGTCTACCTCTCCCCGCTGCTGCCGTTCGGCTGGATCGACCGGCCGCCGTCGCTCAACCGGCTGATCGGACTGCGCTGGCTCGCCGGCATCTTCTTCCCCGACCGCTTCGCGCAGGACATGCGCGAGGAAGCCCGCGAGTTCTACGCGCTTTTCTACCACGTCGAACTGGACGACGCGGCGCTCGACACTCTGATGGCCGGCGCGCGCGGCGGCCGGCTGCAATGAGTGCGACAAGCCCTGCGGAGACGAGGACCCGGGCGTTGGCGGCATGGGGCATAGTCGGCACACTGGCAGTCGCCACGTTCGCGCTCGCCGTGTTTTCCGCGCTGGTCGGCGCCTATCCCGTCAGCATCGGCGAGGCCGCACGCATCCTCGCCGGCTGGATCGCCGGATCGCCGGACGGCTCGACGGCGGAGACGGTGATGCTGGAAGTGCGGCTGCCGCGGATCATCGCCGCGCTGCTGGTCGGCGCAGCGCTCGCCGGCAGCGGCGCGGTCTACCAGGGGCTGTTCCGCAACCCGCTCGTCTCGCCCGACATTCTCGGCGTGTCGACCGGCGCGGGGCTTGGCGCGGTGCTGGGTATCTTCCTGTCGCTGCCGATCGTCGCCATCCAGGGTTTCGCCTTCGCCGGCGGGCTGGCGACCGTCGCCACCGTCTACGCGATCGCGGCGGCCGTTCGCGGGCGCGAGCCGGTGCTCGTGCTCGTGCTCGCCGGCGTCGTTGTCGGCGCACTGGCAGGATCGGTGATCTCGCTGCTGAAGGTTCTCGCCGATCCCTACGACCAGTTGCCGGCGATCACCTTCTGGCTGCTCGGCAGCCTCGCCAGCATCCGTTCGGCGGACGTATGGGCGGTGTTGCCGGCGATCCTCATCGGCCTCGTACCGCTGGTGGCGCTGCGCTGGCGCATCAACGTGCTGGCGCTTGGCGACGACGAGGCGAAGACGCTGGGCGTCGAAGCGGGGAAGCTGCGCGTGCTGGTGATCGGCGCTGCCACCCTGATGACGGCAAGTGTCGTCGCCATATCAGGTGTCATCGGCTGGGTCGGCCTGGTCATGCCGCACATCGCGCGAATGCTGGTCGGACCGAACTTCGGGCGGCTGCTGCCGGCCGCGATGCTGCTGGGCGCCTTCTACCTGCTCGGCGTCGACACGCTGGCGCGGACGATGGCGCAAACGGAGACGCCGCTCGGTATCCTCACCGCCTTCGTCGGCGCGCCGTTCTTCCTTTGGCTGCTGGCGCGCGGCCGGCATGGCTGGGAATGAGACGATGCGGCTCGAGACGCACGGCCTTGCCATCGGCTACCCGGGCAACCGGGTTGCAGAGGCAATCAACCTCGCCGTGGAAGCCGGCGAGGTCCTTTGCCTGCTGGGGCCGAACGGCTCGGGCAAGACGACGCTGTTCCGCACCATGCTCGCGCTGCTCCCGGCACTCGACGGCCGGGTAACCTGCGGAGGCACATCGCTCGCATCACTCGGGCGCGACGAGATCGCGCGGCGAATCGCCTACGTTCCGCAGGCGCACAGTGCCGCCTTCCCGTTCCTCGTGCGCGACATCGTGCTGATGGGACGGACCGCGCATCGCGGCATGTTCGCCGCGCCGACCGCAGTCGACCACGAACGTGCAATGGAGGCGCTGACGTCGCTCGGCATGGCTGACCTCGCGGAGCGCGAGTATACGCGCATCTCCGGCGGGCAGAGGCAACTCGTCCTGATCGCCCGCGCGCTGGCACAGGCGGCTCCGCTCATCGTCATGGACGAGCCGACGGCGAGCCTTGACTTCGGCAACCAGGTGAAGGTGCTTGAAAAGGTCCGCGAGCTGGCGGACCGCGGCCTGGGAATTGTCTTGTCGACACACGATCCCGATCACGCCTTCGCGGTCGCAAACCGCGTCGCATTCCTGGATGGCGGCGGCATTGTCGCGGCCGGGATGCCAAGGGATGTGCTGACCGCAGAGCGTCTCATGGACGCCTACGGGATCAAGGTCGAGATCGTGACGCTGCCCGGCGGACAGACGGTCTGCGCACCGGGTATCAGCCGATAGCGCGTCACTCGGTGCCGAGGATCACTTCGCTTGCCTTGATGATCACGGTGATCGGCTTGCCCTCGGCAATACCGAGATCCTCGATCGCGTCGACGGTCACTGTCGAGGTGATGACGTTGCCGCCGCCGATGTCGACCTTGACCTGGGCCGCGACCGCGCCCCTGGTCACGCTCTTCACCGTGCCTTTCAGCATGTTGCGCGCACTGAGTTTCATGTCTGCGTACTCCCTAGCCTGAAGCGGAATCAATTTCCCCGGCGTTATAGTGAACCGTCCCCGCCTGCCCAATGTCGTAGCCGCCCATTTCGGCTGCGTGCGCCGCGAAAGCCGGTGTGGCGAGAAAGCGCACCAGCGCCTGGAAGGCGGGCTCGAAATAGCCCTGCCGCCAGACGACGAGGTCGTAGCGTTCCTGCGCGACGGGCACGAAGCCGAGGCGAAACTGGCGCGCCATCGCCTCCAGCCCGAAGGCGGCGTCGGCCTTGCCGTCGAGCACGGCGAGGGCGACGTCCGCCTCGGTGCGGGCAGGGACCTGCGGGCCGTCTAGTGCTGCGGGATCAAGGCCGGCTTCGCGCGCGAGTTCCTCGAACCAGCGCTGGCTCGCCGCACCTTCCTGGCGCCGCGCAAAGCGCGAGCCCGACAGATCGGCGATCCCGTCGATCTTCGATGGATTGTCCGTGGCAACAATGATGCCTCGGCTACGGCGTGCGAATTCGATCGCAACGACCGGCTTTCCGGGCAGTTCCCTATTCACGGCGGCAACGTTCCAGGTGCCGCCCGGCTCGTGGATGTGCGCGCCGCAGGCGATGCAGTCGCGCCGCGCCAGCCGCGCCAGCCCGTCCATTGACCCGTCCATGAAGGCGGCAAGGCCTGAACCGGATTCGCGCAGCGCCCATTCGAGCAACGGATCGTGGCTGCCGGCGACGATGGCCGGCAGGGGCGCGGCAGGCTGCGGCCCCGAGCGGCGCTCGTCGATCCACGCCGCGACCTCGGCGCGGGGAAACAGCAGCTTGCCGACGACGCGCACGCAAGGGACCTGATCGGTGGCGGCGAGGTCGTAGACCTTGCGCTCGCCGATACGCAGCAGCTCAGCGAGTTCCTTCGTCGTCAGGTAGGCGGGCGGGGCGTCGGTCATGGCCGATTTCCGGGACGTGAATTCATGAGTCAACGTCCTAGCAGGCCATCTCTCCTGCTTCCAGCGTTCCGGCTCATGCCGGCCGCGAGCCGTGCTGACTGCGGGGCGTGCCGGCGATTGCGGCAAAGCGAAGCGTAAGCCGGCATCACTTTACAACATACCGACTGGTTGGTATTTTTTAGTGATGAACCAGGCAACCCGGATCCCGCGCGGAGAAGCAAGGCGGCGCATCCTGGATGCGGCACTGAACGTCATCCGCGCGCAGGGCTACAGCGCCACGAGCGTCGACGACCTCTGCAAGGCCGCGGGCGTGACCAAGGGTGCGTTCTTCCATCATTTCGCCAGCAAGGAAGAACTCGGCGTCGCGGCGGCGCAGCACTGGTCCGACATGACCGGCGGGCTGTTCGCCGGCGCCGACTACCACCGTCATGCCGACCCGCTCGACCGGGTTCTCGGATACATCGATTTCCGGCGCGACATCCTCGCCGGCGAGGTTTCGGAATTCACGTGCCTTGTCGGGACGATGGTGCAGGAGATCTACGACACTCACCCGGACCTGCGCGCGGCGTGCAACCGCACCATCGCGTCGCACGTTGCAACCCTTGTCGAGGATATCCGGCAGGCGCGGGAGATGCATGCGCCGGATGCCGACTGGTCCGCGGAGAGCCTCGCCTGGCACACGCAGGCCGTCCTGCAAGGGGCGTTCATTCTTGCAAAGGCAAAGGGCGGCGCGGCGATCGCCGCCGACAGCGTGCGTCATTTGCGCCGCTACGTCGAAATGCTTTTTGCGGAAGCGCCGGCAGAATGAAATCCCGGCGCCCGCCAACCATGGAGGGATCGATGACCCAGTCGACCGAAAAATCCGGATCGGAACTCGTGTGCACCGCTTCACCCCATCTGGTGAGCGCGGGCGCGGTAGAAGCGATGTAGCCCTTCGAGAACCAAGGAAGCGTGCCATGTGTGGAACAACCGAGAACCCCGATACCCACGAACTGGTGCTCGAACGCGTGCTCGATGCGCCGCGCGAGAAGGTCTGGCGTTGCTGGAGCGAACCGGACCTCCTCAAGCGATGGTTCGCGCCTCGGCCTTGGACGGTCGCGCATGCCGACATCGACCTGCGCCCGGGCGGTGCCAGCCTCGTGACCATGCGTGGCCCGGAGGGACAGGAGATCCCCTGCCCCGGCGTCTATCTCGAAGTGATCGAAAACGAACGGCTGGTGTTCACCGACGCCTACACCCGCGCATGGCAACCCTCCGCGCATCCGTTCATGACTGCGATCGTCACCTTCGAGGATACCGGCGGCGGCAAGACGCTCTACACGGCGCGTGCGCGCCACTGGACGCAGCAGGACCGCGAGCGCCACGAGCAGATGGGTTTCCACGAGGGCTGGGGCAAATGCGCAGGCCAGCTCGAAGCGGTCGCCCGAGCACTGGAGACGTGAAGATGTCCTTCGATCGACCGACAGGGGGCGCTGCCCCGACATTGTGGTTTGCCGGCGAGGCGCAAGCGGCGGCCGAATTCTACGTCACCTTGCTGCCGAACTCGCAAATCCTCAGCAGGCTGGGCACATATGGCGACGGACCGATGGTGGTTGAGTTCGCGCTCAACGGCACCGTCTACCTTGCCATGAACGGCAATCCCGAGCCCAGCTTCAACGACACCTTCAGCCTCTCGGTGCTGTGCGCGGACCAGGGCGAAATCGACCGGCTTTGGGACGCGCTCACCGAAGGCGGCGCGCCGGGCCGGTGCGGCTGGCTGAAGGACCGCTTCGGCCTGTCATGGCAGATCGTGCCGAAGGTCCTGCCCGAACTCCTTGGCGGCGAGCCGCAGCGCGCCGGGCGCGTCATGAACGCGCTGATGACGATGGACAGGCCCGACATCGCGGCGCTGGAGCACGCCGCGACGGCAGACCGGGAAACGCCGGGCCCTACTTGAAGGCGTGGCCGGCGGGCAGCTTGAACAGCTTCTTGGCGATCATCGCGGCGGGGCAGAAGCCGGTGAAGGCCGCCTGCATCATGTTGAGGCCGGCAAAGGCGCTGAGCAGGTACCAGTAGGGGCTGACGAGCCAGCCAAGCGTCAGGCCGATGAGGACGACGAAGCCGGCGAAGGCGAGAATGGCACGATCGAGGTTCATTGGATTTCTCCGTGTTCGGGTTGGTTGGGTCGGAATTGTCAAGCCGCGCTCGGACGCGCGGCGGCGAGGCTGGAACTGGTCCATGCGACGATGCGCCCGGCATCCATCGCTCCAGCGGTCTGGGCGACAAGGCGGCCATCCCTGAACAGCAGCAGCGCGGGGATGCCGCGCACACCGAAGCGGGAAACCACGCCCGGCGCATCGTCGGCGTTGATCTTCAGGAGCCGCACGTCCGGTTCGAGCCGGGACGCCGCTTCCTGGAACATCGGCGCCATTGCCCGGCACGGCCCGCACCACGGCGCCCAGACATCGACGAGAACGGGAAGCGTGCCGCGCGTCACGTGACGCTCGAAACCGGCTTCATCGACCGCGAGCGGCTTTCCGTCAAAAAGGTCGTGGTGGCAACTGCCGCAACGCGCCTTGCCGGCCGGCTTGCCGGAACCGACCCGGTTGACCTGGCCGCAATGGCCGCAAACGATGGTGGTGCTCATGGTCCACTCCCTGCCTGCTGCGATGGGCGCGCCTGGGCATCATTCTCGGGTATCCCGCGGCAGGCCTGCATCGCGCTATCGGCGAAACATGTGTTGACTATATATTCAAACATTCGTATCTACGCAAGTATGAAAACAATTGCTCAGTCCATGGATGCAACCGCGGACCAGGCCAGCGGCCTGCTAAAGTCGCTGGCCAACCGCCACCGGTTGCTCATCGTCTGCCAGCTTCTCGACGCGGAACGCTCCGTGGGCGAACTTGCCGAGATGCTGGGTATCCGCGATTCCACTGTCTCGCAGCATCTCGCCGTACTGCGGCGCGACGGGCTGGTTGCCGCACGCCGCGACGGGCAGACGATCTGGAACTCGATCGCCAGCGCGCCGGCGCGCGAAATTCTCGAAACGCTGTATCGTTTCTATTGTGCGCCGGAGGAACGCGGCGAGCCGGCTGCCGCGGACGGGGCGGCAGGGGGCAGGGAGACATGCTGATGACGATGACGCCAATGATGTTGACGCCGATCACGGCGACACGGCCACGGGCCGCCGCGATGCTTGCGGCAACCGTGCTCCTGGCGACGCTGGCCGCCGCCCATCCCGCAACCGTGCGCGCGGAGGAAACGCTCGTTGTCGCGCCGACCACCGTTACCGACGAGAAGGCCGTCTTCGCGACGGTGGAGAGCAGCAACATCGTGCCGGCGCGCGCGCGCATCGGCGGCACTGTCGCCGAGCTCAGCATCCGCGAAGGCGACAAGGTGGAGCAAGGCGCGGTGGTCGCCACTGTCGCCGACGAGAAGCTCATCCTGCAGATGAAGGCGCTCGGCGCGCAGATCGAGGGGCTGAAGGCACAACTGGCGCAGGCGAAGACGGACCTCGACCGCGCCGAGGAGCTGTTTGCCAAGGGTACGATCCCGCGCGCGCGGCTCGACGAGGCGCGCACCGCCTTCAACGTCGCCGACAATGCCATGAAGGCGCGCACCGCCGAGCGCGCGGTCATCGAGCAGCAGATGAGCGAGGGCAAGGTGCTGGCGCCGACCTCGGGCCGCATCCTGGCGGTACCGGTGACGGCGGGCACGGTGATCCTGCCCGGCGAGACCGTCGCCTCGATCGCGGTGCAGAACTTCATCCTGCGCCTGCGCGTTCCCGAGCGCCACGCCCGCTTCCTCGAGGCCGGCGACAGGGTGCGCATCGACGGCAGCGAGTTCGGCCGCAACGACGCGCTGTTCGGCACGATCCGCCTGGTCTATCCGCAGATCGAGGACGGGCGCGTGATCGCCGACGCCGAGGTCTCCGGGCTCGGCGACTATTTCGTCGGCGAACGCATCCGCGTCTGGGTGTCGGGGGGCGAGCGCGACACCTTCGTCGTGCCGGCGTCCTTCGTGACGACGCGGTTCGGCGTCGACTACGTGCATGTTCGCTCGGGCGCCGGCTCCATCGTCGAAGTCCCGGTACAGCGCGGCCGCGTCGTCTCGCGGCCCGACGCACCGCAGGCCCTTGAAATCCTGTCCGGCGTGCATGCCGGCGACGAACTGGTGCAGCCGTGAACCTGGGACTTTCCGGACGCCTGACGAAGGCGACGATCCGCTCGCCGCTGACACCGCTGTTCCTGCTGGCGGCGCTGGCGGTCGGCCTTGTCGCGCTGATCACGATCGCGCGCGAGGAAGAGCCGCAAATCAGCGTTCCCTTGGTCGACATCCACGTCAGCGCCGACGGGCTGAAGGCACCCGACGCGGTCGAACTGGTGACCAAGCCGCTGGAAGCCATCATCAAGGGCATCGACGGCGTCGAGCATGTCTACAGCCAGACCATCGACGACCGCGTCATGGTAACGGCGCGTTTCCTGGTGGGAACGGACGCCGACGACGCCATCCTGCGCGTGCACGAGAAGATCCGCGCCAACCTCGACCGCATTCCGGTCGGCATTCCCCAGCCGCTGATCGTGGGACGCGGCATCAACGATGTCGCGACTGTCGTGCTGACGCTGTCGCCGAAACCCGAGGCCGCGGAGCGGTGGACCGACAAGGACCTCTACGAACTGGCCGACGAGCTGCGCGCCGAGCTGATGAAGACGCAGGACATCGGCCTCACCTACATTTCCGGCGGCAGCGCGCAGCAGATCCGCGTTGAGCCGGACCCGGAGAAACTGGCGCTGTTCGGCGTTACCCTGCAGCAGCTGGTCGGCAAGGTGCAGGGTGCGAACCGCTCGTTCCAGGCCGGCCGGGTGCGCGAGGCCGGCGCGACGCAGGTGGTCTCTGCAGGGCAGACGCTGAGCGGCATCCCCGACATCGGGCTGTTGCTGCTGACGACGCGCGACGGGCGCCCCGTCTACGTACGCGATGTCGCTTCCGTCATCGTCGGCCCGAGCCCTCTGGAGCACCGCGTGTGGATGGAAAGCGCCGACGAGGCCGGCGACTGGCACCGGGTGCCGGCGGTCAGCGTCGCCTTCGCCAAGCGCGCCGGCACCAATGCCGTCGTCTTCGCCGAGCAATTGCTGGAACGGATGGACAGCCTGCACGGGCGCCTGGTGCCCGAAGACGTCGCCGTGACGGTGACGCGCGACTATGGTGAGACGGCAAACGAGAAGGCGAACGAACTTCTCCTGCACTTAGGGATTGCCACCGTCTCCATCGTCGTACTGATCGGCTTTGCCATCGGCTGGCGCGAGGCGATGGTGACCGCCGTCGTCATCCCGACCACCATCCTGCTGACGCTGTTCGCCGCCAAGGTCATGGGCTACACAATCAACCGCGTCAGCCTGTTCGCGCTGATCTTCTCCATCGGCATCCTGGTCGACGACGCCATCGTCGTGGTCGAGAACATCGCGCGCCACTGGGCGATGCGCGACAAGCGCTCGCGCATGCAGGCGGCCATCGAGGCCGTGGCCGAAGTCGGCAACCCGACGATCGTGGCGACGCTTACGGTGGTTGCCGCTCTCTTGCCGATGCTGTTCGTCTCCGGACTGATGGGCCCCTACATGGCGCCGATCCCGGTCAACGCTTCAGCCGCGATGCTGTTCTCGTTCTTCGTCGCCATGACCATCGCGCCGTGGCTGATGCTGCGCATCGCGCCGAAGAACGCGGATGCCTTCGCCGAGCACGAGAGCGCGCATGGCGAAGGCCTGCTCGGACACCTGTACCGCGCCATCGCTGCGCCCATCGTGCGCTCCAAGAAGGCGTCGTGGGCATTCCTCTTGTCGGTGGGCATCGCCACGCTCGCGGTGTGCGTGCTGTTTGCGACCAAGGACGTCACCGTCAAGCTGCTGCCGTTCGACAACAAGTCGGAACTCGCCGTCGTCGTCGACCTGCCGGAGGGCGCGAGCCTGGAGGACACCGAGCGCACGCTGTTCGAGATCGCCGACATCGCCCGGGGTCTACCGGAAACCCGCTCGATCGAGACCTACGCGGGCACGCCTGCGCCGTTCAACTTCAACGGGCTGGTGCGGCACTACTATCTGCGCGAGCTTCCCGAGCTCGGCGAGCTGCACCTCAACCTGGCGCCGCGCGCGGAGCGCGACCGGTCGAGCCACGAGATCGCGCTCGACCTGCGCGCCCGCCTTGCCGCGCTGACCCTGCCAGAGGGCACGGTGGCCCGCGTCGTCGAGGTGCCGCCAGGACCACCGGTGCTGGCGACGCTGCTGGCCGAGATCTACGGGCCGGATTCGCAGACCCGCCGCGCGGTCGTCGACGAAATGAAGAAGGTCTTCGCCAAGGTGCCATATGTCGTCGACATCGACGATTCGGTCGGTACGCCGCGGCCGCGCCTGCGCCTGTCCATCGACCAGGACCGGCTCGAGTTCTTCGGCGTCGAGCAGTCCGAGGTCTACGACACGATCCAGTCGCTGTTCGGCGGCGTCACGGTCGGCTATTCGCATCGCGGCGAGGGCCGTTCCCCAATCGAGATCGTCGTCAGAAACCCGAAATCGGAGTTGACATGGAGCGCGGCGCTCGCCTCCACGCCGGTTGCCGCCAACACCATCCCCGGCAGCAAGGCGGTTGTGGAGCTGGGCGACGTCGTGCGGGCAAGTCACGAGACCGGCTCGCCGACGATCTTCCGCCGCGACGGGCGCTTCGCCGACATGGTGATGGCAGAACTCGCCGGTGCCTACGAGGCGCCCATCTACGGCATCCTTGACGTCGGCAAGGAGATCGACGCCCACGACTGGGGCAGCCTGCCCAAGCCGGTGGTGCACTTCTACGGCCAGCCGGAGGACGAATCCGTGCCTGCCGTGCTGTGGGACGGCGAATGGGAGATCACCTATGTCACCTTCCGCGACATGGGGGCGGCCTTCGCCATCGCGATCGTCGCCATCTACATCCTCGTCGTGGCGCAGTTCGGCAGCTTCAAGCTGCCGCTGGTGATCCTGACGCCGATCCCGCTGACGCTGATCGGCATCGTGCTCGGCCACTGGGCGTTCGGCGCGCCGTTCACCGCCACCTCGATGATCGGCTTCATCGCGCTTGCCGGCATCATCGTGCGCAACTCGATCCTGCTGGTGGACTTCGTGCGCCACGGCGGGGGCGAGGGAAAACCGCTGCGCGAGGTGCTGCTGGAAGCTGGCGCGGTGCGCTTCAAGCCGATCCTGCTGACCGCGCTCGCCGCCATGATCGGCGCGGCCACCATCCTGGTCGACCCGATCTTCCAGGGCCTCGCCATCTCGCTGCTGTTCGGGCTTGCTTCGTCGACGCTGCTAACCGTGCTGGTGATCCCGGCGATCTACATCGTGCTACGCGACAAGGGGCCGCGGCCAGACGCGCCGGCAGATGCTGCGACAGACGGGGCTGCGGGCTGAGCGAGGGGTTAGAGCTCCCCCGCCTCCTCCAGCACCTTGCGCGCGGCGCGGAAGCACTCGAGCGATTGCGGCACGCCGCAGTAGATCGCGACGACGTGGATGATGGCGCGGATCTCTTCCTTGGTGACGCCGTTCTTCAGCGCGCCGCGGCAGTGCAGTTCCCATTCGTGCATCTTGCCGAGCGCGCCGATCATGGCGAGGTTCATCATCGAGCGCGTCTTCACGTCGATGGTCTCATCGCCCCAGCCGAATCCCCAGCACCAGGCGGTCATCGCCTCCTGGAAGGGACGCGTGAATTCATCCGCGGCGGCGAGGTTCTTCTCAACGTATTCCGCACCCAGCGTCGCCTTGCGCTTGGCAAGGCCTTTCTCGAAAAGCTTTTCGTCCATGTCATTTCCCTCCTAAGAATCCATCCCGGACATCCGTTGGCCAGGCGACACGCTTGATCGGGCGTGCGGGATACATGCGATTGTACTCCAAGCGCGCTAGTTCCAATTCGTTGTCCATTGGCAATCTCCTCTATGACACGGCGGAATTGCGCAAATGTGGGTTAGCCGTCCAGAAAACGTGGGCCAACTGGCATGCGTCATTTTCAGTTTTCGCCCTCGAATACGGGTACAAGTGCTGCTCGATATGCCTCAACCTGATCAACCATCCACTGAATGATTTCGGGCCAATCCGCCGTCTCTTCGTGGCCCTTTGGAAATGCCTTCACCAGGAAAAAGCCACCCCGGCCGGTTGGGCCAAGATCTGTCCCGAGTGCGACTTCAAGTTGGGATCGATGCGGCTCAAAAATGCGCGAGAGCGGCTCGGAGGGTTCACCGCGTCCCGATCGCAGATAGATCCCGCTCTCGTGGCGCGCCAGGTAGATCGAGATGTCCGCGCGGGGGGCCTCGCTCACGCTGATGTAATTGTTGGGGTAGCGCCAGGGGCGGACGCCAAGTTCCGTAAACTCGGGATGGCTGTCGAGGAAGGCGCGCCAGAAGGACTGTTTGACATCGTAGTAGCCAGAACCTTCGGTTGACGCGGTCTGCTTGAGTTGTCGATCCCAGTCGTTTGGCTTTTCCGCCACCTCGAAAATCGGAGCGAAAGGGCTCTCGCCGATCCGCACGACGCGCAGGCGGACGGCGAAGAAAGAAAAGTCTTCGGCGGTGTGCTCGTTCAGCCAGCGAATGGCCGAAAGATGCGGTTCGCGGAAAGATGGCGCGATCCAGACAACCGTCTGCGCCTCGAGTCCGGCGAGATAGGTCATGATCTGGCCCAGGTGCCCGTGATCACCTTCTTCGAGCTGGTTCTCGATGAGAACGAGGCTGTCGTCCAGCCTGTTTCGGGCGAGGATGTCGGCGGCAAAGCTGCCCACTGCCACCTCCGTGCCCGCCAGCTCCAGTGGCACTCCAATCACCTCGGCAAGATGATCGATGTTCTCGGCCAGCCATGGCGTGAAGGAGCGCGCCTCGTGTTTCCAGGCTTCGCGCAAGGGTAGGTCATGCAATCTGCCGAACTGAACGTCTGTCATACGGGCGGCTCTCTCATTTCTGGCAGGCTTGCCCGACCCGGCAATCTGCCGACAAGCCTAGGAAACCGCGCGGGGGAAATCTGACGTTGGCCATTCTTTTGCATCTTGCCCGCTACGTTCCAGGGCGGGGCGCCTGCGCTACGCCACTGTGAACCCAGATACGCAAACCGTCATCTTCGAATACGATACCGTTAGATTGCCTGGCCACGGCCTGATCCCGATAACAGTCCGCTGACGTCCGCAAGCAAGGCGGCGGCTATGCCGGCATTCTGTTGCACGAATGCCAATCTTCAAGCGCGCCAATCAAATTCGAGCTTGTATCTCAGTCTGGGTAGTTCGACAGCCGCCCGTTGCAAATCAATGCGGTGGGCTAAAGTAAAGGCAGCGCAAGAATATAATGGGTCCCAAAATAGGACCGAATTGAATTAAAAATGGTAGCTGATTGTTATTATTTACATAATTCCTATTTAGTGGCGGAGAGAGAGGGATTCGAACCCTCGATACGGTTTCCCGTATACACGCGTTCCAGGCGTGCGCCTTCAACCACTCGGCCACCTCTCCATACCAACACATCGGGAGTGGCAATCCCGAGCGGGTGAAGTCAAGCGCACGCCTCTCTTCGAGTGACGTTTATCGCCAAGGCGATAAACGGTGCGCCTTCAACCACTCGGCCACCTCTCCATACCAACTCATCGGGAGTGGCAATCCCGAGCGGGTGAAGTCAAGCGCACGCCTCTCTTCGAGTGACGTTTATCGCCAAGGCGATAAACGGTGCGCCTTCAACCACTCGGCCACCTCTCCTTGTCAGCCCATCGATCCGGATGTCGCGCAACCTGCAAACCCGTGCCGATGACGCGCACGTGTTTAGGCGAGTGAGCGTTCGCTTGCAACACCGACATGACGGCGAAGCGGCGCCGGCGGCCGGCAAACTTTCGCGTGATCTGCACTTGCTGACTTGCCGAGGCATCACTAGCTTGCGCTACAACGTACCCGGAGCGAAATCTCCGGATGAATCGTCCCACCGCGAATGAGGCCCATGCGCGGGAATTGAACGAAACGGCGGCTCATGTTCCGGCTTCTCGCACGTTTTCTCGGATTCTGGCTGTTCGCCGCGGCGCTCGTTGCACTCGTGCACGACGGCGCCCGGTCGATCGCGGCCTCCAGCCTCGTGGTCACTTCACTGGGAGAGCTGTGGTTTTCCATCAGCGCGCCGAGCCTGAACCTGACCCAGGCGGTGATCGAGCGCTACCTCCACTCCGTCCTGTGGGACCCGGTGATGGTGTCGATCCTGCAGGCGCCGGCGGCGGTCGTGCTGATGGTCATCGCGCTCTTCTTCGCGCTGATGGGGCGCCGGCGCCGCCCGGTCTCGGTCGGACTCGACCTGCGTTGATGATCCCGGACCAGGAGTGAACCGGCATGTTCGGCTTCCGCAAACCGCTGGCGATGCCCTCCCCGTCGCAGGCACTGCCCGGGCGCACGGCGGCGATCGATACGGCGCAATCGCACTTCGTGCTCAAGACGCCCCTCAAGGGGCCATTTCCGCAAGCCAGCCGCCAGGCGGTTTTCGGCATGGGGTGCTTCTGGGGCGCGGAGCGGAAATTCTGGTCCCTGCCCGGCATCTTCGTCACTGCCGTGGGGTATGCCGGCGGGCTGACGCCGAATCCGACCTATGAAGAGGTCTGTTCGGGGATGACGGGCCACAACGAGGTCGTCCTCGTCGTATACGAGCCCGGACGGATAGGCCTCGACGACCTGCTCGCGGTGTTCTGGGAAAACCACGACCCGACACAGGGCATGCGCCAGGGCAACGACGTCGGCACCCAGTACCGTTCGGACATCTACCTGCCCGCCGGCGAAGACATCGCGCGGGCGCAAACCTCGTGCGCGGCCTATCAGCAGCGGTTGAGCACCGCGGGCTTCGGCACGATCACGACAGAGATCGCGCCGACGCCGGAATTCTACTATGCCGAGGCCTACCACCAGCAATATCTCGCCAAGAACCCGGCAGGCTATTGCGGGCTCGGCGGCACGGGCGTCGCCTGCCCCGTCGGCACAGGCGCTCAGGCGGGCTAGCCTCAGTCCGGGTCGGCGGGCGCAAGGCTGCCGCGCAGCCCGAAGCCGCCGCTCACCGCACGCTGGTCCGGCGACATCTTCTCGATCACGTCTGCCGCCTGGCGCTGGGCTTGCGTGCGAACGGGAACCGATCCCGTCGCCATCGGGCTGCCATCTGACTGAAAGCGGCTGGCGATGTCGGCCTGCGGGCTGGGGCGTGACAGCGCCAGCTGCACGTTCCTTTGCGCGCCGGTGGGTTCGGCGTCGGCGAACAGCGTGCTGGACGGCAGCTCGCTCAACTGTGCGAATACGTGCCGTTCCACGAAAGGCCCGACCGCCGGCGCGGTGAACACGGTAACGGCGGCCAGCACCGCGGCGCCCGCGGTGACCGTGATCGAGGAGGTGGATGTCGGGTCGGATGCCGCGAACGGGCGGATGGAGCCGGAAAATGCAAGGGATTGATCGAGGGACGCTCCGCCCCCCGCGCCAAGACGCAACATGACGATACTCCGATTACGCAACGCTTACTGACGCACCGGAAAACACAAGAGCCGACGCGTTAAGGCAGCATCCACCATCCGCACTAATGGGCGATTAACGCTGTTCGAGGGTCGCGGACCCAAGGCGGCGGACAGACGTGAACGCCGGCCGAGGGCGGGCCTCAGCGCGCCGGGCGGCGGCGCGGCATCGGCACGCCGTCGATGATGACTTCCGACGGAGAGCCCATCGACGACTGCACGGCAGCGCTCACGCTGACGCCGCCGCCGACCTCGAGGACCGTGCGGCACTCGCGCGGCAGGCTGGCCAGCGTCAGTTCGGGGCGCGGCTTGCGCTTGGGGGCGTTTGCCGGAGGCGGGCGGAACCATGCGTCGAGCTCGGCCCCGCAGCCGTCGCCGGGAGGCGGCGGATCCTGGTCCTTGCAGCCTTGCGAGCCCGGCGGGCAATCCAGCCTTACATGGAAATGGTAGTGGTGGCCGCCCCAGGGGCGAATCTTGCGCAGGAAGCTGCGGTCGCTCCACTGGATATCGCACAGCGCGCGCTTGATCGCGGGATTGATGAAGATGCGCGCGACTTCCGGATAGCTCGCCGCTCGCGCCAGCAGCTTTGCATGCGCCAGCGTGAAGACCGACGGGTCGACCTCCATCTTGCCCGACCGCAGCATCGAGACAGCGGAGATGTCCTCGCGTTCCTGCTCGGTGAGTACCCGGTTCGGCATAGGGGTGAGCCAGACATCGGCATCAAGGCCGATCTGGTGGCTGTTGTGGCCGGTCAGCATCGGCCCGCCGCGCGGCTGGGCGAGGTCGCCGACCAGCAGGCCCGGCCAGTCGCCGCTGGCGGCGACATCGTTGGCGAGCCGCTCGAGATAGGCGATCAGCGCGGGATGGCCCCAGTTGCGGTTGCGCGACAGGCGCATCACCTGCCAGTTCTGTCCCGTCACGGGCAGCGGCCTGGCGCCGGCGAGGCAGCCGCGCGCATACGAGCCGATGGAGCGCGATGCAAGGTCTGCCGGGCGGGCGACCTTGCCGAACAGCTTCTTGGCCGCTACTTCGGCGCGCGCGGGCGCGCCGCCGGCGAACAAGCAGGTCATGCAGGCAAGCAGGGCGACGAGAAACGAAGTGCGCAGCGCGTGGGATGAGCCGATCAACTGCCGCTCCATGACCAAGATGAACGATCCGTATGCTCAAGAACTACCGCGAATCGGTTCAGGAATTTTTACCATGCCCACCAATGCGCTGTGAATTTTCACGAACTTGTTCCCACCTGCATGCTTTACAGGTTCGCCGGGCGATCGGAAGATGAAGTTGTGGCCAGATGATGACCCGGGCCCCGAAGACGCGCACCATGAGGGGCGTGGTTCCGCGTAGTCCCGGCTGCGGCCGGAGATTTGGAGACGAGGCAACAGAATGCGTATCGTGACATTCCTCATCGCCGGTATCCTCGCCGGTTTCCTGACCTTTCAGCCAGCGCCGGCGTCGGCGGGAGTCGTCGCGAAGATCGACATCTCGCAGCAGGTCATGCGCGTCTATGTCAACGGGCGCCACCAGTACACCTGGAAGGTATCGACGGGGCGACGCGGCTACGGCACGCCGACGGGCTCCTACACCGTGAAGCGGATGTACCGGAAGTACTACTCGCGCAAGTACGGCGGGGCCGCCATGCCGAACTCGCTCTTCTTCCGCGGCGGCTTTGCCGTGCATGGCACCAGTTACGTCAGCCAGCTCGGCCGGCCGGCCAGCCACGGCTGCGTGCGGCTGCACCCGTCCAACGCGCGCACGCTCTACAACCTCGTGCAGGCGCACGGCGCGGGCTCCTCTCGGATCGTGCTGACGCGCTGAGCCGGCGACGGCGCGCGGATCGGCGGCGAAAAGATGAATTGACCCGCCGCGGGGTTTTTCCCCGCGGCGCGTTGCTGTTTGATGGGGCCCGACACCCTTTTCCCAAGTGCGAGGCCCGATCATGAAGACATGGAACATCTATCTTTCCGGCGAGATCCACACCGACTGGCGCGAGGAGATCATGGCCGGCGCATCCGGCTTAGCCGTCGAATTCTCCGCCCCCGTCACCGACCATGACGCCAGCGACGACTGCGGCGTGACGATCCTCGGCGCCGAGCCCGACAAGTTCTGGCACGACCACAAGGGCGCCAAGCTCAATGCCATCCGTACCCGCCGGCTGATCGAGGAAGCCGATATCGTCGTGGTGCGCTTCGGCGAGAAGTACAAGCAGTGGAACGCCGCCTTCGACGCGGGCTTTGCCGCAGCGCTTGGCAAGCCGCTCGTCATCGTGCACGGGGCCGATCACCAGCACGCGCTGAAGGAAGTCGACGCGGCCGCGCTTGCCGTGTGCAGCGAGCCCAAGCAGGTGGCGCAAATCCTCGCCTATGTCATCCGCAGCGAACTGCCGGGCGCGAAGGCGCGGGCGGCGGAGTGATAGCCTCAAAGCGTCCCCCCGGGCAGCGGATGTGCCCGCGCGCCTGAAGCCATGCCGAACCGGTGATGGCATTCGCCGGGCCTGGTGCTTGCGGCAGCCGTTGCCTGGACCCCGGATCAAGTCCGGGGTGACGACCTGTCGAGTTGGCATGGCTACACTCGCAATGGCGGGACGAAGTGGGTGGCGCAGTGCAACACGCCGCACGCTTGTCCTTCCTGCCCATATGCCGGGCCGCCTCTGGCTACTGCTCAATCGGGTTGCGTCCCTACCGATGCGTCACCCCCGACGACACGAAGTGTCTGATCCGGGGTCCATGGCTGCGGGCGATCCTTGTTGTTGCGCATGTTCCTGTCCGAAAAGCCTGCAACTTTCCGGGAACATGCGTCCCTGTATCTCACGCAATCCCGGGCGGAAAACCGGTTCCCACTTTTCCCGGGGTTCCCAGCTTTGTTGCGCATGTTCTTGTCCGAAAAGTCTGCAACTTTTCGGGAACATGCGTCAGTCGCTCATCTTCAGGGCGCTGATGAAGGCTTCCTGCGGGATTTCGACCTTGCCGAACTGGCGCATGCGCTTCTTGCCTTCCTTCTGCTTGTCGAGAAGCTTTCGCTTGCGCGTGGCGTCGCCGCCGTAGCACTTGGCGGTGACGTCCTTCCTGAGCGCGGCGATGGTCTCGCGCGCGATCACTTTCCCTCCGATCGCCGCCTGGATCGGGATCTTGAACAGGTGGCGGGGGATGAGGTCCTTCAGCTTTTCGCACATGGCGCGGCCGCGCCGTTCGGCCTGGGCGCGGTGGACCATCATGGAGAGCGCGTCGACCGGCTCGCCGTTGACCAGGATCTGCATCTTGACGAGATCGCCGGCGCGGTGGCCGGTGATCTGGTAGTCGAACGAGGCATAGCCGCGCGACACCGACTTCAGCCGGTCGTAGAAGTCGAACACCACCTCGTTGAGCGGCAGGTCGTAGGTCAGCATGGCGCGGGAGCCGGCGTAGGTCAGTTCGACCTGCTCGCCGCGGCGCTCCTCGCACAGCTTGAGGATGGTACCCAGGTGCTCGTCGGGCGTCATGATGGTGGCGCGGATCCACGGCTCGCGGATCTCGGCGATCTTGACCACGTCGGGCATGTCGGCGGGGTTGTGCAGCTCGGCCGTGTCGCCGTTGGTCATGGTCAGTTCGTAGACCACGGAAGGCGCGGTGGCGATCAGGTCGAGGTTGAACTCACGCTCCAGCCGCTCCTGGATGATCTCCAGGTGCAGCAGGCCGAGGAAGCCGCAGCGGAAGCCGAAGCCGAGCGCGGCCGAGGTCTCCATCTCGAAGGAAAAGCTGGCGTCGTTGAGGCGCAGCTTGCCCATCGCCGCGCGCAGGTCCTCGAAATCGGCGGCATCGACCGGGAAGATGCCGCAGAAGACCACCGGCTGGGACGGGCGGAAGCCGGGCAGCGGCGCGGCGGCGCGGCGCCTGTCCTCGGTGATGGTGTCGCCGACGCTGGTGTCGGCCACTTCCTTGATGGAGCCGGTGAGGAAGCCCAGTTCGCCGGGGCCAAGCTCGGGCCAGTCGATCAGCTTGGGCGTAAACACGCCGACCTTGTCGACATCGTGCACGGCGCCGGTGCGCATCATGCGGATCTTCATGCCCTTCTTCAGCACGCCGTCGACGATGCGCACCAGCACGACGACGCCGAGATAGGCGTCGTACCAGCTGTCGACCAGCATCGCCTTGAGCGGGGCGTCGCGCTCGCCCCTGGGTGCCGGCAAGCGGGTAACGATGGCTTCCAGCACCTTGTCGACGCCGACGCCGGTCTTGGCGGAGATTTCCACCGCGTCGGACGCGTCGAGCCCGATGACGTCCTCGATCTGCTCCTTGACGCGCTCGGGTTCGGCGGCGGGCAAATCGACCTTGTTGAGCACCGGCACGATCTCGTGGTCGTTGTCGATCGCCTGGTAGACGTTGGCCAGCGTCTGCGCCTCGACACCCTGGCTGGCATCGACGACCAGCAGCGAGCCCTCGCAGGCGGCCAGCGAACGGTTGACCTCGTAGGCGAAGTCGACGTGGCCGGGGGTATCGATCAGGTTGAGCGTGTAGGTCTTGCCGTCCTGCGCCTTGTAGGCGAGGCGGACCGTCTGCGCCTTGATGGTGATGCCGCGCTCGCGCTCGATCTCCATGGAATCGAGCACCTGCTCCTTCATTTCGCGCGCGGACAATCCGCCGGTCATCTGGATGAGCCGGTCGGCGAGCGTCGACTTGCCATGGTCGATATGGGCGATGATCGCGAAATTGCGGATCAGGGAAAGGTCTGTCATGGCGCGCTAGATAGCACTGGTTTCGCAGTGCGGGAAGATGGCGAATCCGGCCCGCGCAACGCATTTGACGGCATCGGGCGAAGCACACATGCTGGCCGGACGGACACGCGAATCGGCGGCATCAAGAAATGGCACGAACGGCAGCGATGGTATTCCTTCGCGCCACGGCGCTTCGCACCGGGGCGGTGCGGCTGCTGGCGGCGGGGTGCCTTGCCGTGGCCGTTCCGGCGATCGTTTCGGTGACGGATCCTGTCCTGGCGCAGACTTCTCAGCCCGATGGCGAAGCCGCTGCCCTGCAGATCTTTCGGAGCGCGCAGGACTTCCAGGCCGAGGGACTCGGCGCAACCGGAGAAAAGCGCATCGACGCGCTGCATGCGGCGCTGGATGCCCTGCTCGACATCGTCGACTGGTATCCGCACACGGCTCTCGCCAGGCGGCTGAGCGCCGGCGAACGCATCGAGGGGCTGTCGATCGCCGACCTCAGCACGCTGCTCGACGGCCTGGAGGCCGTCGACCCGATCACCGCGGCGGAAGCGGAAGCGCGCGCCGACCGGCGCGAGCGGATGGCGCGAGACGACACCATTGCCGGCGGCGCTGCCGACACGATGACCACCGGGGCGATCACGCCAACGCCGCAGCCGGCCGAACTGCTGGACATAGAAGCCCCGTCGCTACCGGCGAAGGATACCGGCCCGAAGATGTCCGCCGAGGAGGCGATCGCGGCCTGCGACGCGCTGGCGGCCAGCCCCAACGACGCGAAGCGCACGGCAGGCGGCGTATGGCAGACGGTGATGGACACCGAGGCGGCGGTCCTCGCCTGCACGGCTGCGGTCAAGGCCGCACCGGACACCGGGCGGCTGGAATTCCAGCTCGGGCGCGCGGTCTACAGGTCCGGCGATGCAAAGGCTTCCGCGCTGCTGTTCGGACAGGCGGCAACGCACGGCCACATGGCGGCGCAGGCGCAGCTTGGCCTGATGCTGATCGCCGGCGAAGGGGCATCGCGCGATGTTGAACGCGGATTCGCACTCGTCAAAGGAGCTGCAGATGCCGGAGATCCTTTCGCGGTAGCGATGCTCGGCGAACTCACCATGCACGGGATCGGCGCGGCGAAGGACGAGCCACAAGGCCTGCAGTTCTACCGCAAGGCGGCACAGGCGGGCAGCCCGATCGGCATGCAACGGCTGGCCGAAGCTCTGGCGGACGGCCTGGGCGCCGCACGCGACGACGGAGCGGCGCTGGACTGGCTCAACAAGGCGGTCGGTGCGGGCGCGCCGACGGCTCACTACATGCTCGGCGTCTTCTACCGCGACGGGAGGATCGTCAAGAAGGACGCCACGGCGGCGTTTTCGCACTTCCGATTGGCCGCGATGGCCGGCGAAGCGCGGGCGTTGTACGAAGTCGGCGCTGCCTACATGAACGGCACGGGCGTCCCCGCCGACCAGCGCGAAGGCGTCTCGTGGATGCGCCGCGCCGCGCAGGCGGGCGTGAGCGACAGCTACTATTCGCTCGCCTATGCGCACGCCTTCGGGCGTGGCACCGACCGCAACGCCGGCGAGGCGGCGCGCTTCATGCTCCTGTCGCTGAAGGCGAACAGCCGGACGGCCTTCGAGCAGATGACGCGCAACCCGGACCAGTGGCCGCCGGACATGCGCCGCGAACTGCAGCAGCAGATGAAGGACGCCGGCGTCTACGCCAGCTCCGTCGACGGCAGCTTCGGGCCCGCCACGCTGCAGGCGATCATGACGCTGGCGGGCGGTTGAGCCGCGGGACCGGGCAGCATCTTCACGCGAAAAATACTACGTATATATACTTATATCATATGAGCATAAGAATTCCTTAATCCGCACACTCCATGATTGCATAAATTGCACATGAAAAGTGCAATACACTCATAGGTTGCCAAACGGGCGCCTTGACGGAAATGGGATGATCGAATGGCACGCGACCTGACGCTCACCGGGAAAGAGCAGTTTTTCGGCGAAAACGAAATCATCGTCAGCAAGACGAATCTGAAGGGACATATCACCTACTGCAACGACGTGTTCCTACGCATTGCCGGATACACCGAGAAGGAATGCGTCGGCCAGCCGCACAGCATGATCCGCCATCCGGACATGCCGCGCGCGGTGTTCGCGCTGCTGTGGAAGACGATCGAAAGCGGGCAGGAGATCTTCGCCTACGTCATCAACCGCTGCAAGAACGGCGACCACTACTGGGTCAACGCCCATGTCACGCCGAGCCGCAATGCCGCGGGTCAGGTGGTCGGCTACCACTCCAACCGGCGGGTGCCGGACCGCAAGATCCTCGAAAGCCAGATCATGCCGCTTTACCAGCAGCTCCTGCGCGAGGAACAGCGCCACTCCAACCGCAAGGACGGCCTGAAGGCCTCCATGGACATGGTCGAGGGCGTCCTGCGCGAGCACGGCGTGGAATACGACGAATTCATCGCAACCCTTTCGGCAGCGGCCTGACCAAAAAGCGAGATCGAGACATGTTTGGAAACGACCACAAGTCCGCCGTCAGGAAGGCCCTGAAGGTCTGCGAGGCGGTCGCCGAGGGCGACTTCGAGGCGCGGATCATCGGGATCGATGAAAAGGGCGAGGCGGCGGCCCTGCTGCACGCGGTCAATCGCCTGATCGACCGCTGCGACGCCTATGTTCGCGAGAGCCGGGCTTCGCTCGAGTATGTCGCGCAGAACAAGTATTTCCGCCGCATCGCCGAACGCGGAATGACCGGCGCCTTCGGCGAGGCCGCGCGCACGGTGAACACCGCGATGAGCTCGATGGAGGACCGCGTCCTCGGCTTCCGCGAAGTGATTGCCAGCTTCGAGACCCAGATGGCGGAAGTCGTCGAATCCGTCGCCGCCGCGGCGACGGAACTTGAAAGCTCCGCGCAGTCGATGTCGCATTCGGCTTCGAGCGCCAGCGAACAATCGGTGACGGTTGCAGCGGCCGCAGAGGAAGCTTCCGCCAACGTCGGCTCGGTCGCCGCGGCGACCGAGGAGATGACGACCTCGGTGGCGGAGATCAACGGCCAGGTTCAGAGTTCCTCGCAGGTCACCGCGCAGGCGGTCGAGGAGGCGCGCAAGACCAGCGCAGACATCGCCGCGCTGTCGCAGGCCTCCGAGCAGATCGGCAAGATCGTCGATCTCATCACCGATATCGCCGACCAGACCAACCTGCTGGCGCTGAACGCCACGATCGAGGCGGCGCGCGCCGGCGAGGCCGGCAAGGGCTTCGCGGTCGTCGCCTCGGAGGTGAAGGGTCTTGCCACGCAGACATCGAAGGCGACCGGCGAGATCAGCGCCCAGATATCGAGCATCCAGCAGGCGAGCAACAAGGCCGGCGCGTCGATCCAGGAGATCGCCGCCACGATCGAGAAGGTCAACGAGATCGCGACCGCAATTTCCGCCGCCGCCGAGGAGCAGACCGCCGCGACGCGCGAGATCGCGCGCAACATCAACGAGGCGGCGACCGGCACCAACGACGTCAGCGCCAACATCGGCATGATCAGCCAGTCGGTCAACGAGACGGGATCTGCCGCAGCGCACGTGCTGGAAGCCTCGCAGGAACTCGCCCAGCGCGGAGCCACCATGCGCGATGCCGTCGGCCACTTCCTCGGCGAAGTGCGCAAGGTGATCTGAGCGGGCTTCCCGCAACCTGCACTGAAACAAGCGTAGCGCCCGCGGCAACCGCTGCCGCGGGCGTTTCACTTGAACGGCGGCTCGGCGCCCTCGGGGAGCGCGACCTCGAAGGCGTTCAGGATCAGCGCCAGGGTGATGTAGTAGCCGACGTTAATCGCGATCTCGACGGCGCCGTCCTTGCCGAGGTCCGTGCAGACCTGCCCGTACTGCGCCTCGTCCAGCCGCCCACCGTCGAGCAGGAGCCGGGCAAATCGCCAGGCGGCGCGGTCGCGGACATCCTCGAAACCGGGGTCTTCTTCCTTGCGCAGGGCGTCGAGCGCCTGTTGCGACACCCCTTCGCGCAGTGCCACCGGCGCATGGGCGAACCACTCGAAATCCGCGCGGTAGCGGGCTGCCACGACGAGGATGGCGATCTCGCGCAGGCGCGCCGGCAGGACGCCGTTCTCGCGCAGCGACTGGCCGACCCGCTGCAGGTCGTTACCGAGGCCCGGCAGCTGCAGCATGGCGTTGAATGGGCCCTGCAGGCTTCCGTCACGGTTGAGAAGCCGGTCGCGGCCGAACATCGCAAGCCGGGTGCCACCGGCGATCGCGTCGAACAGCGCCAGTTGCGCGGGGCTGCAATCCTCGCGGGGAATGTTGGGGAGCCTAGGTACAGGCATGTGCGCTTCTCCGGATTTTCCGTGAATCCCGAACCTAACAGATGCGGCCGACGCCTTCGCGGCGATGGTCGCCCGCCGCCTCCAGGCCGCCGCGCGTCGTCAGGGCCGCGGCGTGCACGCCACCGAAATAGAGGCTCGGTTTCGCCCAGCCGCGATGGTCCCCGAACGCCTCGACCAGCGTGCGGCGGTCGGCCTCCTCGAACAGTTCGTCAACCAGCAGGTCCTCGAAATCGAGGAAGCCGCGTTCGACGTGCAGGCGCGGCGCCGACACCGCGTGCGGCAGGTGCAGGCGGCGCAGAGCGATGTTGGCGAGCACCTGCAGGATGGCGGTGCGGATGCGGTTCGATCCGCCGGAGCCGAGCGCCAGCGCACCACCGTCGCGCCAGCGCCCGACCGAGGGCGCCATCATGGACGACAGGCGCTCGCCCGGCGTCCAGGCGTGGAAGCCGCCTGGATTGACGTCTTCCTCGCCGAGCATGTTGTTGATCATGAAGCCGCAACCATCGACCAGGCGGCCGTTGCCCTCGCCGTTCGACACGGTGATGGCAATCGCATTGGCATCCGCGTCGACGATGGAGACATGCGTCGTGCCGCGCTGGCTGACGTGACCGCCGCTGGCGGCCCTTGCTAGCAGTCGGCCGGCATCCTGCGGGGCCTGGCGCCAAAAGCGGTCGACCGCATCGACGGCGCGGGCAAGCGCCAGCGGCAATCCGCGCGGGCCTGAGGCATGCAACTCGCCACACATCGCCGAGACGAGCGCGCCGCCCAGCGCCGGCGGCGGGTTGGTCGAAACCGTGACATCGGCGAGGCGCACCTCGACCGGCTCGCGCCAGGCGGGCCGATAGGCCTGCATGTCGTCGCGCCGCAAGTGGCCGCCGTGGGCCGTGGACTGTTCCGCCATCAGCGCGGCGATCTCGCCGTGCGTGGCGATACGCGCGCCCTCGCGGGCGATGGCATCCAGCGCATCGGCCAGATCGGGATTGCGCAGCGTGGCGCCGGCGGCATGGACGCTGCCGCCTTCCTGCGTCTTGCCGAACAGGCGCGCGGCATCGGGCGTGAAGGTGAGGATCGGCGCGACGACCTCGAAGAGGTGCGCCTGGAAGGGTGAAACGGTAAAGCCATCGCGCGCCGCCGCGATTGCCGGCTCGGCCAGCACGCGCATCGGCAGGCGGGCATGGCGCGCGTGCAGCTCGAAAAGCCCGGGCACGAAGCCGGGCACCGCGCTTGCGCCGGCGCCGACATGAAAGCCCTGCGTCGTGGTGCCGAAGTCGGCGTGCACCTCGGCAAACTCGATCTCTTCCTCGCGACGCTTGGCGCCCGGCGCATCGACGAAGAAATCGAGGACCTCGGCGCGCTTGCCTCGCGCCAGGATGCTGGCGAAACCGCCGCCACCGGGGGACGCAAGCACCGGTTCGCAGACGCAGGCCGTCCACAACGCGGCGATTGCCGCGTCGACCACCGTGCCGCCCTCGGCGAGCACCATGGCCGCCGCATCGGCGGTGAGAGCATGTCCGGCGGCAACCGCGGCGCGGGTCACACGGGACCGTGTCACTCGGGAACTTGCTGCCATGGAACCAACCGCAATCCTGTCGCTACTCTGCCTGCCGGCGCTCTGGAGACCGAGGGTTCGGCCCGGAGGGCCGAGACCCTAAGGCCAAGCGCGTTCGGGGGGCAAGGCAACGACGGCCGAGCAGGCTATTTTTTGCCCAACGCGGCGCGCGCATCGTCGGCCATCCGCGCCAGGACCGCGCGCAACGCGCCAGGCGCTTCGACGGGGCGCGGAAAGGCAATGCGCACCAGGCTCATCGCGCGGCGCAGGGTCAGCGCATCGCGGTCGCAGGCAACGCAGGTGAAGGCTCCGGCGTCGAAGCCCGACTCCTCGCCGCCGAAGGCGCGGGCATAAAGCTGCAGCGTGTCGGCGTGGTCGTCGTTCAAGTGCGCGACGATTTCGGCTTCGGCGGCCGCGATCGCGCCGCCACGGGCATCGGGCTCCAGCAGGTCGGCGGGGAGGAGATCGACGATACGGCCGAAGCCGGCGACGAGGTGGGCGCTGTCGATGGCCAGCCGGTAGAAGGCAAAATCCTTGAACCGGGAATAGAAGGCGGCGTCGGGATGATGGCGCAGGAAACGCTGGCGCGCGCCCTCCTCGCCGGTGGCCGCGAGCGTCCCGGAATAGCTGACTCGGGTGCGGGTCATGGGATCCGCCGAGCCGTCGTCGCGGGTGCGCGCATCGAGCAGCAGCGACACCCGCGGATCGGCCATGAGGTTCGTCGTATGGATCGCCAGCGTCGACAGCAGCATGAGCGGCGCGCCGTCGACATCGGGCGCCACCGCCGCCATGGACGCATAAGGTGCGCCGGTCGCATGGGACAGGGTCGCCAGCGTCCCCACCAGCGAGGTGCGCAGAAGCGTTCGCGCCTCTGCCGCCGCATCGAAGGATTCGTCGTTCGCCATTTCGCAACAGGCTCCGGAAAATCAGTTCCGGCAAGGATCGGGTTTCAGCCGCCAGCTGGCAAGCCGGGCGCGACAATGGCGCGCAGGCGTGTCATAATTTCGCCGCAGCGCCAGCCGAAGTGCGCAAGTCGTGCCGGGAAGCATATCATGACGGGTGAAGCCGATCGCCGTGTCATGGATCTTCAGGCGCGTTTCGTAGGGCCGTCTCTTGCGGCCGCCAAGTCACTATGCGGTTCGCGGGCGACATGTCTTGACCGCGAGTCGGGAGATACCCGCAACGCCTGCCAGCGAACGAACGCTTGCCAGCGAACGCAATTTCCACCGCGTCCGGACCCTGGTCCGGCCAGCCCATTCAAGAACGATTGCCCATGCCAACGATTGCCCTTGTCGACGATGACCGCAACATCCTGACCTCGGTGTCCATCGCACTGGAAGCCGAGGGGTACCGCGTGCAGACCTACGCCGACGGCGCCTCGGCGCTGGAAGGCCTGAAGACGAACCCGCCGGACCTGGCGGTGTTCGACATCAAGATGCCGCGCATGGACGGCATGGAGCTGCTGCGCCGTTTGCGCCAGAACTCGGAACTGCCGGTCATCTTCCTGACCTCAAAGGACGAGGAGATCGACGAGCTGTTCGGCCTGAAGATGGGTGCCGACGATTTCATCCGCAAACCGTTCTCGCAGCGCCTGCTGGTGGAGCGCGTCAAGGCGGTGCTGCGGCGCGCGCAGCCGCGCGACAACTCCGCCCCGCGCCCGGACGCGGCGCGCGTGCTGGAACGCGGCAACCTGCTGATGGACCCGGAGCGCCACACCTGCACCTGGGGCGGCGACAACGTTACGCTGACGGTGACGGAGTTCCTGATCCTGGAAGCGCTGGCGCAGCGCCCGGGCGTGGTGAAGAGCCGCAACGCGCTGATGGATGCCGCCTACGACGACCAGGTCTATGTGGACGACCGGACGATCGACAGCCATATCAAGAGGCTACGCAAGAAGTTCCGGAGCGTCGACCAGACGTTCGACATGATCGAAACCCTGTACGGCGTCGGCTACCGTTTCAAGGAAGCCTGAGGCAAGCCCGCTGTGAGGACCGCGACGAGGACCGATGGCGATCGACACCCATAGCCGGTGGCCGGCGGACGCCCGGCAGGCCGGCCGCGCGGACGACGAGGACGACGACACCGGGCGTGGGCGCGGCGGCATGGTCACGCGCCTGCTGCGGCCGCTGCGCGGGCTTCTCAACATCGTCTCGTCGAGCCTGACGCGGCGCATCGTGTTCCTCAACCTCGCCGCGATGATGGCGCTGGTATGGGGCATCCTCTACCTCAACCAGTTCCGCGAGGGGCTGATCGACGCGCGCGTCGAAAGCCTGCTGATCCAGGGAGAGATCATCGGTGCCGCGATCGCGTCGTCGGCAACGGTCGACACCGATTCGATCGTCATCGACCCGGAGAAGCTGCTCGAACTGGAAGCCGGCGAGAGCCTGACGCCGAGCGAGCCGGACTCGCTCGATTTCCCCATCAACCCTGAGGAAGTGGCGCCGATCCTGCGGCGGCTGATCTCGCCGACCAAGACGCGTGCGCGCATCTACGACCGCGACGGCATTCTGATCCTGGATTCGCGTCATCTCTATTCGCGCGGACAGATCCTCAGGTTCGACCTGCCGCCGCCGCAGACGGAAGCCGAGAGCTGGTACGACTGGATCGCCAGCCACGTGCGCCGCTGGCTGCAGCGCTCGGACCTGCCGCTCTACGAGGAACTCGGCCCCCTGGAGGGGAGCAACTATCCGGAAGTGGCCGCGGCGCTGAACGGTACGCCGGCGAGCGTCGTGCGCGTCAACCAGCAGGGCGAACTGATCGTCTCTGTCGCGGTCCCCGTGCAGCGATTCCGCGCCGTGCACGGGGCGCTGCTGCTGTCGACCCAGGGCGGCGACATCGATTCCATCGTGCATGCGGAGCGGCTGGCCATCGTGCGCACCTTCGTCGTCGCCTCGGCGGTGGCGCTGGTACTGTCGACGCTGCTTGCACAAACCATTGCCGGGCCGGTGCGCCGGCTCGCCTCGGCGGCGGAACGGGTACGCGTCGGCGTCAAGTCGCGCACCGAGATTCCGGACTTCACCAGCCGCCAGGACGAGATCGGCCACCTGTCGGGCGCACTGCGCGACATGACGAACGCGCTCTACTCGCGCATGGAGGCCATCGAGCGCTTCGCCGCCGATGTCGCGCACGAGATCAAGAACCCGCTGACTTCGCTGCGCAGCGCGGTGGAGACCCTGCCGCGGGTGCGCAAGGAGAGCGACCGCGACCGGCTGCTCGAAATACTGCAGCATGACGTGCGCCGCCTCGACCGGCTCATCAGTGACATCTCGGATGCCTCGCGGCTCGATTCCGAGCTTGCCCGCGGCGATGCCAGGACGGTCGACATGGAGGGGCTGCTCGACAATGTCGTCAAGCTGAGCAACGAGATGCGCACGCCCGGCCAGCCGGCCGTGGTTCTCGAAATCCGCGACACCGACCGGCCGCTGCTCGTGCAGGGCCACGAAAGCCGGCTTGGCCAGGTGCTGCACAACCTGATCGACAACGCCAAGTCGTTTTCGCCGGGCGACGCGCCGATCCGCGTCAGCACGCGCAGCGACCGCAAGCGCATCGAGGTCCGCGTCGACGACAACGGGCCGGGCATCGCGCAGGAAAACCTCGAGCGGGTGTTCGAGCGGTTCTACACCGACCGTGGCGAAGGCGCTCCCTTCGGCCAGAATTCGGGGCTCGGGCTGTCGATCTCGCGCCAGATCGTGGAAGGCCACGGCGGCACGATCCACGCCGAGAACCGCACCGCAAGCGACGGCAGCCGCATGGGCGCGCGGTTCATCGTGCGCCTGCCGCGCGCCTGAACAAGGCGGCGGGCGCAGGCAGCCGGAGCCCAACGATGCAGCCGACGATCCATGCAACCACCGTGATGGCGGGGCCGCTTGCCGCGATGATCCGCGGTGCCGCCGGGAGCGGCAAGTCGACGCTGGCGATGGCCCTGATCGCGATGGGCGACGCGGCGGTGTTCACCGCGCTGGTGAGCGACGACCGCACGGCGCTGAGCGTGCGCGGCGGCCGCCTCGTGGCGAGCGCGCCGGACACGATCGCCGGCCTTGCCGAGGTGCGCGGGATCGGCATCGCGCCCGTCGTGCGGCACGTGCGGGCGGGCGTGGTCGGCCTGGTGGTCGATCTCGTCGATGGCGAAGATGCGCCGCGCGTGCCCGGCCGCGACGAAGCATGCGTGAACATCGAAGGTGTCCGCATGCCGCGGCTCGTGCTGCCGGCGGCGCCCGCCGGCGATGCCGGTGCGAAAGCGGCCTGCGTCGCCACCGCGCTGGGCCTGCCGCGCGCACCGGCGCGCATGCCTCGATCCGGCGTCGAAAGCGGGCAGGAAATTTTCAAATCCGTCTTGCGATAGGTCTGCGACCTGAACATGATGCGCGTGCTTTGCGCCGCGCAGCCAGAAGAAGAGAAGACAAAAGGAATGATCGGCCTTGTCGTCGTCAGCCATGGTCAGCTGGCCAGGGAATTCCGTGCCGCGGTCGAACACGTGGTGGGCCCGCAGGACCGGTTCGAAACGATTTCCATCGGGCCTGACGACGACGTCGAGCAGCGGCGCAGCGAGATCCTCGACGCGATCTCGCGGGTCGACGACGGGGACGGCGTCGTGGTGCTGACCGACATGTTCGGCGGAACGCCGTCGAACCTCGCCATATCGGTGATGGAAAGCGCGCCGGTCGAGGTGCTGGCGGGCGTCAACCTGCCGATGCTGATCAAGCTGGTCAGCGTGCGTGGAGACATGAAGCTCGCCGAAGCCGTTCGCGTCGCCGGGGAGGCCGGGCGCAAGTACATCTCCGTGGCAAGCGAAATCCTTTCGGGCAAATGACGCAGGACGTCACCGAGGCCGCCGAGGCCGTGTTCGCGGATACCGGCGCCGTGCGGACGCTGGTGACGATCTGCAACGCCAAGGGCCTGCATGCGCGCGCCTCGGCAAAGTTCGTGCGCCTCGCCGAACAGTTCGACGCCGAGATCGGCGTGCGGCGCGACGGCAGCGCCGTAGGGGGCACGTCGATCATGGGTCTGATGATGCTCGCGGCAGCGCCTGGATGCGACATCGAGATCGCCGCCACCGGCACGCAGGCCGATGCCGCGGTCGCCGCCCTTGCCGCCCTGGTCGCCGAGGGATTCGGCGAAAACGGCGCCGATCCCTGATTGGATCAAGGGTATATAAAGATATCTTTATAAAGTTATTGATTGCCCTTGCTGGCTCTGCTACCTGCTGGGGCACAGGAAACGCTCACCCGGGCGCGCATGCGTGTGCCCAGATGGTGGGCAGTTGCAGCACGAAATTCGCAGAAAGGGCCCGCACGTGAGCGCCGCCAAGGACTATGAAGTCGCTGATATTTCGCTGGCCGATTGGGGCCGCATGGAAATCGAGATCGCCGAGACCGAGATGCCGGGCCTGATGGCGACGCGCGAGGAATTCGCCGCAAGCCAGCCGCTGAAGGGCGCGCGCATCGCCGGCTCGCTGCACATGACGATCCAGACGGCGGTGCTGATCGAGACGCTGCAGGCGCTCGGTGCCGAGGTGCGCTGGGCCTCGTGCAACATCTATTCGACGCAGGACCACGCGGCGGCGGCGATCGCGGCGGCTGGTACGCCGGTCTTTGCCTTCAAGGGCGAGACGCTGGAACAGTACTGGGACCTTGCCGACCGCATCTTCGAATGGCCGGATGGCGAGACGGCCAACATGATCCTCGACGACGGCGGCGACGCGACCCTGCTGGTGCTGCTCGGTGCGGACGCCGAGAAGAACCCGGCGCTGATCGAGAAGCCGTCGAACGAAGAGGAAGCGGCGCTGTTCGCCACCATCAAGCGGCGGCTTGCACGCAATCCCGGCTGGTACTCGAAGGTGAAGGCCAACATCCGCGGCGTAACCGAGGAGACGACCACCGGCGTGCTGCGCCTGTACCAGCGCCAGAAGAAGGGAACGCTCCCCTTCCCCGCCATCAACGTCAACGACTCGGTGACGAAGTCGAAGTTCGACAACAAGTACGGCTGCAAGGAATCGCTGGTCGACGGCATCCGCCGCGGCACCGACACGATGATGGCTGGCAAGGTCGCCGTGGTCGCCGGCTACGGCGACGTCGGCAAGGGCTCGGCGCAGTCCCTAAAGGGCGCTGGCGCCCGCGTGCTTGTGACCGAGATCGACCCGATCTGCGCCCTGCAGGCGGCGATGGACGGCTTCGAGGTGGTGACCATGGAACAGGGCGCCCCGCGCGCCGACATCGTCATCACCGCCACCGGCAACAAGGATGTGCTGACGCTCGAACACATGCGCGCGCTCAAGGACATGGCGATCGTCGGCAACATCGGCCACTTCGACAACGAGATCCAGGTCGAGGCGCTGCGTAACTTCGCGTGGAAGAACGTCAAGGACCAGGTCGACATGGTCACCTTCCCCGATGGCAAGCGAATGATCCTGCTGAGCCAGGGGCGCCTGCTCAACCTGGGCAACGCCACCGGCCACCCCAGCTTCGTGATGTCTGCCTCCTTCACCAACCAGACGCTGGCGCAGATCGAGCTGTGGACCCGGGGCGAGGAATACAGCAACGAGGTCTACGTGCTGCCCAAGCACCTAGACGAGAAGGTGGCCGCGCTGCACCTGGCCAAGGTCGGCGCCAACCTGTCGCAGCTCACCGAGGCGCAGGCCGGCTACATCGGCGTGCCGGTCGAGGGCCCGTTCAAGTCGGACCACTACCGCTACTGAACGAGCGATCTGTGGATTGAGGGAGTCCGGGCGGCGCAGGCGGCCCGGACTCTTTTTGTTCCGGTGGGCAGGGGCGTGCCAACCGGCTAGAGTTTGCCGAATCAGAGACCTTGCCGCGCCGCAGATCGCCATCGGGCCTGCAGGCAGAAGGGCGGGAAGCGTCCCGCGACGGTCCGGTCGTGCCGGCACATCGGCGGCGGGCGCTGTTGGCGGGTCTTGTTGCGTGTGTGACGGGGCAGAAAGCCACCAGGCTTGCCGTGCCCGGGCTTGCAGCCCGGCGGGGCGTGCCGGGTGCATGGATCGGGGGCATGCATGAAAGACCGGCGCAACAGGGCTTTCCGCGCGCTCTTGCGCGCCGGCCCCGCGCCAATGGCATTGTCCCTTGTCGGCGTTGCGTCCCCCGCAGGGGCTGCAAGCAGCGCGTCGCCTCAATTGTCGGAATTGACCTTTTCGTCGGTTTGGGAGGTGTTGCGCACGTCCTTGACAGCAGAGGAAATCGCCGCACTCAGCCTGACGCTGGCGCTTGTCGCCTTCTCCGTCCTGGCGGCTATCCTGTATGTGCGCACCAAGAGCCTGCTCGCGGACACACGCGCGCGCGCGCGGCGCGAACGCGCGGCGCTCCTGGCCCGCGTCGACCGTGCCGAAAGCCTGTTGCGCGCCGACCGTCAGATCGTCGTCTCATGGCCAGGCGGCAACGGCGCGCCGGAGATCCAGATGGAGGCGGGCGCTGTTCCCGACGCGCCGGGCGAGGCGGGCGGCGTACTCGATTTCGCCCGGTGGCTGCACGTGGCATCGGCCGAGGCGCTGGATGCGGCCATCGGCCGGTTGCGTGATCAGGGAACCGCCTTCGACCTGACGCTGACCACATGCAACAACTCCTATGTCGAGGCCGAGGGGCGCGCCGTTGGCGGTCGTGCGGTGATGCGACTGCGCGAGGTCTCCGGCCTGCAACGCGAACTTGCCGACCTGCGCGAACGCCACTTGGCGGTATCGGCGGAATCGCGCGCGCTCCAGGGCTTGCTGGACGCGCTCGAATTGCCTGCATGGATCCGCGACCAGGCCGGCCAGCTGAGCTGGGTCAACCGCGCCTATGCCCAGGCCTGCGGGGCGGCGAGCGCCGACGAGGCGGTCTCGGAGAAATGCGAAATCGCGCCCGCCCCGGTCGCCATGGCCATGGGCGAAGCGCGCAGATCGAGGTCGGTGTTCACGGCTGAAGCGGACGTCGGCACCGCCGACACGCGGCGACGGCTGGCGCTGACGGAGGTGCCTGTGCCGATGGGGGCGGCCGGCCTCGGCCTCGACACCGACGCGACGACACGCCTGAAGGCGGCGCTGGAGCGCGAGGCGGCGATCCGCGCCGAAATCCTCGACAGGATCGACACCGCGGTTGCCGTGTTCGATGCGCGCAGGCGGCTGACCTTCTGCAACAAGGCCTATCGCGCGTTGTGGCAGTTCGACCCGGCCTGGCTCATCGGCAAGCCGGATTTCGAGGAAATCCTCGAGAAGCTGCGCGCCGACGAACGTGTCCCCACGCCGCCTGACGGACTGACCTGGCGGCAGTGGGTCGATTCGCTGATCGATGCCGGCGGCCGCGAGGTGCGCACGTCCGACTGGGACCTGCCGAACGCCTCGCTGTCATTGAAGCTGGTCACCATCCCGCACCGCGACGGCGGCAGCACGCACCTGTTCCACAACCTGACCGAAAGCCTCGACCTGCAGACGCGCATCCGCGCCCAGAGCCGCGTGCAACGCCAGACCCTTGACAGCCTTAGCGAGGCGATCGCGGTGTTCGGGCAGAACGGCAAGCTGAAGCTGTCGAACCCGCGCTTCGCCGAGATGTGGAAGCTGGATGCGAAGGCGCTCAAGCAGGGCCCGCACATCGACACCATCATCGCGGATTGCCGCAAGCTGCACGACGCGGACCAGGACTGGCTGGCGCTCAAGCAGCACGTTTGCGGATTCATGGATGCGCGCGCGCCGATGGCACGGACGCTGGAGCGCCGCGACGAGACGGCCATCGCATTGTCCACGGTGCCGCTGGCCGACGGCGCAACGCTTGTCGTGTTCGCCGACATCACGGCGTCCAAGGCAGCGGAGCGGGCCTTGCGCGAACGCAACGAGGCGCTGGAGCAGGCCGCGGAGCTGCGCAGCGGTTTCGTGTCGAATGTGTCCTACCACCTGCGCGACCCGCTGCAGTCCATCATCGGCTTCGCGCAGCTTCTTTCCGGCCCCTCGATGACGCACGACGCGGCGCAGCAGAGCGAATACGCCGGCTACATCCTGTCATCGTCGACGTCGCTGATGGCCATCGTCAACGACATCCTCGACCTCGCCAGCATCGAGGCAAACGTGCTCGAGCTCGACATCGGCGATGTCGACGTACCCATGCTGATCAACACCGCGGCGGATGCGCTGAAGGATCGCATCACCGAGCGCAAGGTCGATCTGGCGGTCGATGTCGCGCCTGCGGCACGCACCCTGCAGGGGGACGCAAGGCGAATACGCCAGATCGTCTTCAGCCTGCTCGCCAACGCGGTCGCGTTCAGCAACGAGGGCGGCAAGGTGATGGTCGATGCCTTTGCGGAAGGCGACGCGATCGCGATTCGCGTGTCCGACCAGGGACAGGGCATCCCGGCGCGTTACCGCAATCGCGTGTTCGACAGTTTCGAGACCCGCGACGAGACGGCGCGCCACCGCGGCCCCGGCCTCGGCCTGTCGCTGGCCAAGGGCTTCGCCGAAAAGCACGGCGGGTCGATCGATCTGGAATCGGAGCCGGGCAAGGGCACGGTGGTCACGGTCCACCTGCCGCGCACACAGACCGCAACGGCGGAGCCAACGGGCGAAGGCACGGACGCCCCCGGCGCCCGTGCGGACATCGCCGAGCAGCGCTGACGAGGTCGCGCAGGGCATGACCGAAATCGTGCGGACGCTTCCCGATGCCGCGGCAACGCAAGCGCTGGCGCGCGAGGTCTCGCTGTTTGCACGCGCCGGAGACACGATTGCGCTGGGCGGCGACCTGGGCGCCGGCAAGACGACATTCGCACGCGCCTTCATTCGCGCGCTCGCCGGCCGCGACGACGTCGAGGTGCCGAGCCCGACCTTCACGCTGGTGCAGACCTACGACGAGACGCGCGTGCGCGTCGTGCATTGCGACCTCTACAGGCTGGCAGACCCGCGCGATCTCGACGAACTGGGGATCGAGGAGGCGCTGGCGGATTCCATCGCGCTCGTCGAGTGGCCGCAGAATGCCGGCGGCCTGCTGCCCGGCGACATCCTGCGGCTGGACCTGGAGCAAGCCGGCGCGGGGCGGGTCGCGCGGCTGGCCGCCAACGGCGCGTGGGCGGATCGGCTGGGTCGCATCGCGACGGTGGCCGATTTTCTCGACCGCAGCGGACTTACCGGCTGCGCCCGGCTGCACCTGCAGGGCGACGCCTCGGCGCGGCGCTACGAGCGGCTCGCCTGCGGCAAGAACAGCCTCATCCTGATGGACGCCCCGGCGCGCCCGGACCCTGGCCTGACCGGTGCGCCGAGCTACAGCGCGATCGCGCATCTTGCCGAATCCGTGCACCCCTTCGCGGCCATGGCGCAGGCGTTGCGCGCAGCCGGCGTGCATGCCCCGGCGATCCGCGCGCACGATCTCGATGCCGGCCTGCTGGTGCTCGACGACCTCGGCGCCGGCAAGATCGTCGGCGACGAGATACCGCCAGCGCCGATCGCGGAGCGCTACCTGGACGCCGCGCGGCTGCTGGCGCACCTGCACGGGCAGCATCTCGACCAGACGGTGACCTTTGCCGGTCTGGTCACGCGTACCATCCCGCCCTTCGACCGTGGCGTCTTCGACGCGGAGGCCGCGCTGCTGCTGGAATGGTTCGTGCCGCACTTGCGCGGCAGCGCCTGCGGCGAGGCGGCGCGCGGCGACTTCCGCGCGGCGTGGAACAGCGTGCTGGCGGCGAGCGGGACACTGGAACGCGCGCCGACCTGGGTGCTGCGCGACTACCATTCGCCCAACATCATCTGGTGCGAGCCGCCCTCCCCCGCGGTCGGCCCGCATGACCGCATCGGTGTCATCGACTTCCAGGACGCGCTGTGGGGTCCTGCGGCCTACGATGTCGCCTCGCTGGGACAGGATGCGCGCGTCGACGTGCCGGAAAGCCTTGAACGGAAGATTCTGTCCGCCTATCTCGGCGAGAGGACCGCACCAGGCGGATTTGACGAGCACACCTTCCACGCCGACTACGCGGTGATGGGCGCGCAGCGCAACTCGAAGATCCTCGGCATCTTCGCGCGGCTGGCGCGGCGCGACGGCAAGGCGGGCTACCTGCGCCACATACCGCGCGTGCGCGGCTATCTGGCGCGCTGTCTCGCCCATCCGGCACTGGGGCCGGTGCGCGCATGGTACGAACGCCACCTGCCGGAGGCCATCGGCGGCAAGGACGCGAAGGACGCATGAGCGAGACGAACGGAATCGACCGCGCGATGGTGCTGGCCGCCGGCCTTGGCAAACGGATGCGCCCGCTGACCGACACGCTACCCAAGCCGCTGGTCGAGGTGGACGGCCGCGCACTGATCGACCACGTGCTCGACAAGGCAGCACAGGCCGGCGTCATGCAGGCGGTCGTCAACGTACACCATCTCGCCGACAAGCTGGAAGCCCACCTTGCCGCGCGCCGCGAGCCGGAGATCCGGATTTCCGACGAGCGCGGGTTGCTGCTGGAGACCGGCGGTGGCGTGCGCCGCGCGCTGCCGCTGCTCGGAGACGGGCCATTCTTCGTCCTCAACTCGGACTCCTTCTGGATCGACGGGGCACGACCCATGCTGTCGCGCATGGCCGAGGCCTGGGACGGGAAGAAGATGGACGTGCTGCTGGCGCTCGCCAGCACGGCGACCGCGACCGGCTATGACGGGCGCGGCGACTTCCTGATGGATGCGGAGGGACACCTGTCGCGCAGGCCTGCCGGCGAGGTGGCCGCATTCGCCTACATGGGCGTCGCGATCATGGCGCCAGCGCTGTTCGCCGGAACACCCGAAGGCACCTTCTCGCTCAATGTTCTTTTCGACGCGGCCATCGAACGCGAGCGGCTGTTCGGGCTGCGCCTCGACGGGCGCTGGATGCACGTCGGCACCCCGCAGGCGATCGGCGAGGCGGAGACCGCGATCGCCGATTCGACCGCCTGACGATGACGCCCCCCCGGGACACCACGGCCAACGTCGTCTCGATCCCGCCGGGAGCCGCCTTCCTCGACTGCCTGGCGCAGCGACTGTGCGACGGCACGCTGCTCGGCGGACCGCCGGTGCGGCGTGCCGACCCCATGGCGCTCGGAGAGGCCACCGTGCTGCTGCCCAACCGGCGCGCGGCGCGCAGGCTGAGCGAATTGCTGGTCGCGCGCAGCGGCGGCGCCGTGATCCTGCCGCGCATCGCCGCGATCGGCGACGTCGACGAGGACCTCGCCCTCGTCGCGGCGCAGGCAAGCGACGACGCGGCGGAGGATTTCGCGGAAGACGGCAGCGATAGCCTGCCGCCCGCGGTCAGTGCTCTTGAGCGGCACCTTGCGCTGACGCGTCTCGTCTACGCGTTCGGCCAGCAGAAGGCGCGCGCGCTCAACTATCCCGGCCGCTCGGACGGCCTGCTGATCCCGGTCGGCGCGGCGGATGCCAGCGCATTGGCGCGCGATCTCGCCCGCCTGCTCGATTCGCTGCAGACCGAGGGTGTCGCGCCGCAGCGCCTCGCCGGGCTGGTGCCAGAAGACCACGCGGCGTACTGGGAAATCGCGTTCCAGTTCCTGCAGATCGTTGTCGAGGCCTGGCCGGCGCACCTTGCCGGGATGGAACTGAGCGACCCGATCGCGCGGCGCACGGCGATGATCCTGGCGGAAGTCGAAAGGCTCAAGGCGTCACCGCCGCAGCATCCCTTCATCATCGCCGGGTCGACCGGTTCCGTGCCGGCCACGGCGGCGTTGATGGGAGTGGTCGCGCGGCTGCCGCGCGGCTGGATCGTGCTGCCGGGGCTCGACACCGGCATCGACGACGAGGCATGGCAGGCGATCCGCGCCGAGGATGGCAGCGGCCAGACGCATCCGCAGTTCGGCCTTGCCCGCCTGCTCGCCGCGCTCGAGATCGAACGCGCGGACGTGCGCATCCTTGCGCCCGCCGAAACGACGAACGCATCCACGCCGCCAGCGCGCGCGCGGCTCGTCACCGAAATCTTCCGCCCGGCGCAGACCACGGAACGCTGGCACGAAACGCGTACCGGGGCATCGGCGGCGGAAGCTCTCGGGGGATTGAGCCTCGTCGTCGCGCAGAGCCCGCGCGAGGAGGCAGCCGCGATCGCCTTGGCGCTGCGCGAGGCGATCGAGACGGGACGCCCCGATGCGGCTCTGGTGACCCCCGACCGCGGGCTTGCGCGGCGCGTGTCCGGCGAACTGGCGCGCTGGGGGCTGGCGGTCGACGATTCCGCCGGGCGGCCGCTGTCGGCCTGCCGGGCCGGGATCTTCGTGCGTCACGTCCTGGAGGCGGCGGCGGACAACCTGGCGCCCGTCTCGCTTGCCGCGCTGCTGCGCCACCCGCTGTTGCGCGGCCCCGAGGGCCTCGAAGCGCACGCCGCCATCGACGCGCTGGAAGCGATCGTGCTGCGCGGCCCGCGACCGCAACCGGGCCTGGCCGGGCTGAAACAAGCGCTGGATGCCCGCTTGGGCGCGTCGCGCCTGCGCAACGCGGTGGCCGAGCGGCTGCGGGGAAATGCCGGCGACTCCGCAGCGGCATTGATCGAGCATCTCGAATCCGCGCTTTCACCGCTGCTCGATCTTGCCGGCGGGCGGGAGCCACCGCTGTTCCTCGACGTGACCGCGCGGCTGCGCGACGCTGCGATGATGTTGTCGGGGGGGCAGGACGCCGAGGGCGAGCCGTTCCTCCACGCCGGCGACGATGGCGCCATGCTCGCCGCCTTCCTCGACGGGCTGAGGGACAGCTTCGACACCGGCATGCGGCTGCCGCTCGACGCCTGCCCCGCCTTCGTCGCGAGCCTGATGGACGCGGTGCCCGTGCGCGCCGCGCGGCGCGACCAGCGCATCGCGATCCTGGGGCCGCTGGAGGCGCGCCTGCAGCAGTTCGGACGCGTCGTGCTCGGCGGCCTCAACGAGGGCGCGTGGCCGGCTGACGCACGCACCGATCCATGGTTGAGCCGCACCATGTGCCGGCAGGTCGGCCTCGACCTGCCGGAACGGCGCATCGGGCTTGCCGCCCACGACGTCGCGCAGCACCTCGCGGCGGCCGACGTGGTGATGACGCGCTCGCTGCGGGCCGACAACGCGCCGACGGTCGCCTCGCGCTGGCTGCAGCGGCTGGAGGCCGTGGCGGACAAGGACGCGTTCGCGGCGATGGCGCAGCGCGGCGCGCGCTACCTTGGCTGGGCGCGCGCCCTCGACAACGCTGGCGATTTCGCGCCGTTGCAGGAGCCACGCCCCTGCCCGAAGCTCGCCGACCGGCCGCGCCGGCTGAGCGTCACGCAGGCCGAGCGCCTCGCCCGCGACCCCTACGCGATCTACGCGTCCAAGGTTCTGAGCCTCGATCCGCTGGCGCCGCTGGAAGAGAACGCGGACGCTGCGCTGCGCGGCACGCTGGTGCACGAGGCGCTGGCGCGGTTCGTACGCACCGGAGAAGTCACATCGGGCGCCGATGCCGCTGCGCGGCTTGAGCGGCACTTCGAGGCCGTGATGCAGGAACAAGGCATCGCCGGGCACACGCGCGCCTTGTGGCGGCCGCGGCTGAAGCGCATCGCGCAATGGTTCGCCGAATTCGAAAGCGACCTGCGTCGGGACGGGCGGCACACGGCGGCGACCGAGGTCGAGGGCCGCATGAGCCTCGCCGCGCCCGGCGGCGACTTCGTGCTCACGGCGCGCGCCGACCGCATCGACATCCTCGGAAACGGTCAGCTTGCGGTCATGGACTACAAGACCGGCGAACCGCCGACGCTGAACCAGGTCAAGGCGGGCCTCGCGCTGCAACTGACGCTGGAAGCCGCGATCGCGGCCGATGGCGGTTTCGACACCGTCGTCGCCGCCACACCCGGCGAATTGATGTACCTGCGGCTGTCCGGTGGAACGCCGGCGGGCGAACGGAGGATGATCGCGCCGTCAAAGGATGGCGACAGCGCCGACGAGCTAGCGCGTGCCGGACTGGACCGGTTCCGAAACATCATCGCGAAGCTCGACGATCCGGCCATGCCCTACCGGCCACGCATCGCGGCGAAGATGCTGCGCGACGACGAGTCCTTCGATCACCTGTCGCGCTTTCGCGAATGGAGCACGGCCGACGGCGGGAGCGAGGAGCTATGAGCGGGCAACGCAAGGATCTGCTCGTCGACGCCGAGACCCGCGACCGACAGCGGCGCGCGACGGACCCGGATGCGTCTGCCTGGGTGACGGCGAACGCCGGCTCCGGCAAGACCTACGTGCTGTCTCGGCGGGTGCTGCGGCTGCTGCTCGCCGGCGCCGATCCCGCCGCGGTGCTCTGCCTGACCTTCACCAAGGCGGCTGCCGCGCAGATGGCAACACGCGTGTTCGAGGAACTCGCGGTTTGGGCTCGGGCCAACGATGCAGACCTCGACAAGGCGCTATCCGACCTGCTCGGGCGCAGCGCCGATGCGGCGGAACGCGTGCGGGCGCGGCGGCTGTTCGCGCGCGCCATCGAGACGCCGGGGCGGCTGAAGATCCAGACCATCCACGCCTTCTGCGAAAGCGTGCTGCAGCGCTTTGCCTTCGAGGCCCACGTGGCGAGCGGCTTTCGCGTGCTCGACGACGACATGGCGAACGCGCTGAAGACGCGGGCGCGCGAGGACATGCTCGCCAACCCTGAAAGCGAGGAACTGGGCGAGGCGCTGGGCCGTCTCGGCCTGCTGCTCAACCCGCGCGACTTCGCCGCCATCCTCGCGGCGATGACCGACAAGCGCCACTATCTCGGCGAATGGACCGGCAACGCCGGGCGCATCAGCCCCGGCGCGGTGCGCCGGCACGTCGCGCAGTCGCTCGGCATCGACGAAATGCGGCGCGCCGAGGCGATCGCCGGCGACATCCTCGACGGTCCCAACCTGCCACGCAGCGAGTGGGCGTCGATCGCAGCGGCATTGGAGGAATATCCCGGCGCAAGCACGAATGTCACAACACGGCAGCTCCGGCTGGCGGCTGGCGCCGGCAATGCAGCCGATGCCTTGGAGGCGCTGGTCCCGATATTCTGGGACAAGGGCAAGAAGCGGCCGCGCGGGCGTCTGCTGAATGCGGATGCCAAGAAAGCGGAACCCGGGCTGGACCTTCGCATCGAAGCCGAGCGCGATCGTTTCCTCGCACTGCTGGACAGCTACCGGGCCGCACTGCTGCTCGACGCCAACGTCGACCTCGCGCACGCGGCGGACGCGGTCATCGCGCGCTACAGCCACTTCAAGGCGGAGCGCGGCATGCTCGACTATGCCGACCTGATCGCCGGCACCGTCGAGCTACTGGAACACGGCAGCAACGCCGCGTGGGTGCTCTACAAGCTCGATCCCGGCATCGATCACATCCTCGTCGACGAGGCGCAGGACACCAGTCCCGACCAGTGGCGCGTGGTCCGGGCGCTGACGGAAGAGTTCTTCGCCGGCGCCGGGGCTCGGAAAGCAGGGCGCACGGTGTTCGCCGTCGGCGACCCCAAGCAGTCGATCTACTCGTTCCAGGGCGCCGACCCGGCCGGTTTCGTTGCCATGCGACACCATTTCGCCAAGCAGGCCGGCGAAGACTATGCGTTCTCGCCGGTCAACCTGTACCTGTCGTTCCGCACCGCGCCGGCGGTACTGGAAGCGGTCGACGACGTCTTCGCCGGCGAGAGCGCGCGGCGCGGCCTTGTCTTCGACGGCGACCCGGTCTCGCACCGGGCGGCGCGCGCGCAGGCCGCCGGTCGGGTCGAGGTCTGGGACACGGTGGCGCCGCCGGATGAGGACGGCAACGACCCCTGGGACGCGCCGCTCGATGCGCCACGCAGCAAGGCGGCGGAGACGGTGTTGTCGGAACGGATCGCGCACGCCATCCGCACGAGTATCGACAGCGGCGAGATCCTGCCCTCGACGCGCCAGCCGGCGCAGGCCGGCGATTTCCTGGTGCTGTTGCGCACGCGCAAGCGGCTGGCGACGCCGGTCATCCGCGCGCTGAAGGCGCAGGGCATACCGGTTGCCGGCGCTGACCGGCTGCGGTTGACGGATTCGATCGCCACGCTCGACCTGATGGCTCTGATACGCGCGAGCCTGATGCCGGACGACGACTATGCGCTCGCCTGCGTCCTGAAGAGCCCGCTGTTCGGGCTCGACGACGAAGACCTGATGCAACTCGCCATCGCCCGGCCGGGCTCGCTTGCCGATGCGCTCGCCGGCCACCGCGGCGCGCCGCGCATCGAAGCGGCAGCGCAGCGCTACGCAGCATGGGCCGCGCTGGCGCGGCGGGAACGGCCGTTCACGTTCCTTGCCCATGTGCTCGGCCCCGGCGGAGGGCGGCGGGCCTATCGCGAGCGGATGGGCAACGAGGCCGACGACGTGCTCGACGAGATCGCCGACCGCGCCATGGCGTTCGAGCAATCAAACGTCGCCAGCGTGTCGACATTCCTCGCCTGGCTTGAACGTTCCGGGGGCGAAATCAAGCGCGACCTCGACGAGGGCGGCGGCGCGGTGCGGGTGATGACGGTGCATGGCGCGAAGGGTCTGGAGGCGCCCGTCGTCTTCATCGCCGACACCTGTTCCGCGCCAACGGGCAACCGGCGTGACTCTGTCCTGGTCGTGCCGGGCAGCGACATCTTCTCGCCGCCCGAGGCCGTCGTCTGGTTGCCGTCGACGGGGTTTGCGACACGGGAGACCAAAGCCTTCAGGGAGCGGCTCGACGCCGCGGGCGAAGAGGAATTCCACCGGCTGCTCTATGTGGCGATGACGCGGGCCAAGGACCGGCTCGTCATCTGCGGCGCGGAGACGAAAAAGACACGGCACGCCGGGTGCTGGTACAATCTCGTCGAGGCCGGTCTTGCCGCGCGGCTGGAGCGCGAGGACGATGGCCCGCGCGTCTACCGGCCGCCAACTCCGGGAGAGCCCCCGCAGGCAGAGGATACAGGAACCACGGCGGCGCAAGCCGAACCGCTGCCGGCATGGGCGCACGAGGCGATGCAGGCGAGACCCGCACCGGCGCGGCTTGCCGCCAGCCGGATCGGCGCAACGCGTGGCGGCGGAAGCGCCGGAGGTGCACAGGCGCGCAGCCGCGGCACGCTGGTGCACAGGCTGCTGGAACTGCTGCCGGACGTTCCCGCGACAGCAAGGCGCAAGGCCGCGGAGGCGCTTGTCGCGCGCAATGCCGGGCAATCGACCGGGGAAGCTGGCCTCGTCGAAGCGGTGCTGGCGCTGCTGCAGGCCCCGGCGACCAGCGAGCTTTTCGGTCCCGGCAGCCGTGGAGAGGTGCCGGTCGCGGGCCGCGTTGTTCGGATCGCCGATGGCGAGATCATCGACATCTCCGGCCGCATCGACCGGCTGGTGGTGCGCGACGGGCACATCGTCATCGCCGACTACAAGACGGGCGGAACGCCGCCGGCAACGCCGGAAGAAACGCCGCCTGCCTATGTCGCCCAGCTCGCCGCCTACGCGGCGCTTCTGGCGGCCATGCATCCGGACGCGGAGGTCTCGGCGCGGCTGGTGTGGACCGATGCCGACGGCGGGCCCGTGGTCACGATCCTGCCACCCACGCTGCTGGGCGGCTTCAAGGTCGCGCCCGCAGCCGTCCCGGTGCATTGACCATGCATTGACCAGGCGGCGGGGAACGCATAAATCCGCGCCATGGCTACACGCGAGATCATCACCCTGCCTGCCCCGCTGCTGCGGGAAAAGAGCGCGCCCGTCGAGCGCGTCGACGACGAATTGCGCGCGCTGCTCGACGACATGCTGGAAACCATGTACGCCGCGCCGGGGATCGGGCTGGCGGGCGTGCAGATCGCCGTTCCGCGCCAGGTGCTGGTGATGGACGTGTCGCGCGACGAGGAGGCACGCGCGCCGCACTTCCTCATCAACCCGAAGGTGGTGTGGACGTCCGACGAGATGTCAACCTACGAGGAAGGCTGCCTGTCGATCCCGGAATACTACGCCGAGGTCGAGCGGCCGGCACGCTGCCGGGTCAGCTACATCGACCGCGAGGGCAAGGCGCAGGAGCTGGAGGCCGATGGCGTGCTCGCCACCTGCGTCCAGCACGAGATCGACCACCTCAACGGCCTGCTGTTCATCGACTACCTGTCGAAGCTCAAGCGCGACCGGGTCATCAAGAAATTCGCCAAGGCCGAGCGGCAGCGCGCCACACACGCGCTGTAGTCATCTTGCAGGAGTGCGACCGTGCGTGTCGTCTTCATGGGAACGCCGGACTTCGCGGTGCCGACGCTGACCGAGATCATCGGGCAGGGCCACGAGGTCGCCGCGGTCTACACACAGCCACCCCGGCCGGCCGGGCGCGGGCAGGCGGAACGCCGCTCGCCGGTGCACGAGGCCGCCCTGCGCTTCGGCCTTCAGGTCCGCACGCCAGCGTCGATGAAGGACGCAGGCGTACAGGCGGAGTTCGCCGCACTTGAAGCCGACGTCGCGGTCGTCGTCGCCTACGGGCAACTGCTGCCGCAGGGCGTGCTCGACAGCCCGGCGCACGGCTGCCTTAACCTGCATGCCTCGCTGCTGCCGCGCTGGCGCGGCGCCGCCCCGATCCAGCGGGCCATCATGGCCGGGGACAGGGAAACGGGCGTCATGGTGATGCGCATGGAAGCCGGCCTCGACACCGGCCCGGTGGCGATGAGCGAACGCGTCGCGATCGGTCCCGACGAGACGGCTGGCGAATTGCACGACCGGTTGATGCGGCTCGGTGCCGACCTGATGGCGCGGGCGCTTTCCGCCCTGTCGCGCGGCGCGCTCGCGTTCCATGCGCAAGAGGGCGAGACGACCTACGCAAGGAAGATCGAGAAGGCGGAAGCGCGCATCGACTGGTCGCGACCGGCGCAGGACGTGCATAACCGCATCCGCGGGCTGTCGCCGTTTCCCGGCGCCTGGTTCGAGGCCGGGATCGGCGGCAAGGCTGAGCGTATCAAGGTGCTGCGCAGCGAACTGGCCGACGGCGCGGGCGCGCCGGGCACGGTGCTGGACGATCACCTAACGGTCGCCTGCGGCGAGGGCGCGGTGCGCCTGGTCGAACTGCAGCGCGCCGGCAAGGGCGCGATGGCGGCGGGCGCCTTCCTGCGCGGCACGCCAATCGCCACAGGCCAGCGGCTTGGCTAGAGGCGATGCCACGCTACAAGCTCACCATCGAGTATGACGGAACGCCGTTTCTCGGCTGGCAGATGCAGGCCGAGGGGCCGACCGTGCAGGGGGTGCTTGCCGAGGCGCTGAAAAAGTTCAGCGGCGAGGACGCCGTTCCCGGCGGTGCCGGGCGCACCGACACCGGCGTGCATGCGTTGGGGCAGGTCGCGCACGTGGAACTCCAAAAGGATTGGCCGACGGACACCGTGCGCGACGCGCTCAACGCGCACCTGCGGCCTGCTCCGGTCTCGATCCTGTCCGCGGAGGTCGTCGGCGACGACTTCGACGCCCGCTTCTCGGCAAGCGCGCGCCACTACCGCTACCTCATCGTCAACCGCCGTCCCCCGCTGGCGCTGATGGCCAACCGGGCATGGCTGGTGCACGTGCCGCTCGATGCCGTAGCGATGGACGATGCGGCACAGGCACTCACCGGCAACCACGACTTCACGACCTTCCGGGCGGCGGCCTGTCAGGCAGCGTCGCCGGTGAAGACGCTGGATGCGCTGAGTGTGCGGCGCTCGGGCGAGACGATCATCATCGAGGCCTCGGCGCGCTCGTTCCTGCACCACCAGGTGCGCTCGATGGCCGGTGCGCTGAAGTTCGTCGGCGAGGGGAAGTGGACGAAGCGCGACCTGGCCGACGCGCTTGCCGCATGCGACCGCGCGCAGTGCCCGCCGCTGGCGCCCGCCGCCGGGCTGTACCTGGTGCGCGTCGACTACGACGCTTCAGAACAGGCGTGACGACAACTCGCCGATGAGCAGGCTCAGCAGCGCGTTGAAGGCGACAAGCCCGATCGAAAGCCCGACTGGCGCGCGAAGCGCGATGCGGGCGACAAGATAGAAAAACCGCAGCACGAGCAGGAACAGCACGAAGGTGACGAGGGACGCGACGCCGGCGCCGAGCAGGGAATAGGCGAAGGCGATGCCGGGCAGCGCAATAGCGAAGGATGCGGCGGCGGCGGCCCAGTTCTGGGCAATGATGTAGGGCACCACGCGGCCGGAAATGCCGAGCGGGCCGGAGGCCGCCAGCACGATCAGCGGGAAGGCGAGCCAGTCGACCGCCATGACCGCCAACCGCAGGAGGAGGTGCGAAGCGAAGGATGGCACTTCCACCTGCGCGTCGGGCGCGCGCTCGACCGCAGCCGACAGGGTCGACCACTCCCCATGCACGTAGAGCAGGAAGACGGGCAGCGCGACGAGGATGGCGAGGAAGGATTTCCAGAAGCCGTCATAGCTGAGGTCGAAGGCGTCCATCGCCTTCGGGTCGCCGCGAAACAGGCGCCAGGCACCGTCAAGCCCGCCGCGTATGTCGGCAAGGGTCAGCATCAGGCAAGCGCCGCGAAGTAGCCGGCGATGAAGCGCTCGTAGATGCGCGTCAGCGTCTCGATATCCTCGACCGCCACGCGCTCGTCGACCTGGTGCATGGTCTTGCCGACGAGGCCGAACTCGACCACCTCGCAGTAGTCCTTGATGAAACGGGCGTCCGACGTGCCGCCGGACGTCGACAGCTGCGGCGTGCGCCCTGTCTCGGCGCGGATCGCGGCGGAGAGAACCTCGACCAGCCGGCCCGGCTGCGTGACGAAGACGTCGGAGACCCTGGCGATGAAATTCGATGTCAGCGCCACGCCCGTCGCCTGTGCGATCGGCGCCAGGAGGGCATCGATGCGGCCTTTCAGGCTTTCGGGCGTGTGCAGGTCGTTGAAGCGGATGTTGAAGCGCGCCACCGCCTCGCCGGGAATCACGTTGACGGCGGGGTTGCCGGTATCGAAGTTCACGAAGGCGAGCGTCGAGGGCTGGAAGTGCTCAGTGCCCGTGTCCAGCGGTTCGGCGGCGATGGCGACAACGGCCTGCGCCAGCGCGACGACCGGGTTCCTCGCCAGGTGCGGATAGGCGGAGTGGCCCTGCACGCCGCGGGCGTGAATCTCGCCCGACACCGAGCCGCGCCGGCCGATCTTGATGGAATCGCCGAGCGCTTCGGGGTTGGTCGGCTCGCCGAGCACGCAGTGCGAGAAGACCTCGCCGCGATCCGCCGCCCATTTCAGCAGCTTGGCGGTGCCGTTGATGGAGGGGCCTTCCTCGTCGCCGGTGATGAGAAAGGAAATCGAGCCGGCATGCGGCGGGCCGGATTTCTCCAGGTGGCGCAGCACGGCGGCGATGGATGCGGCAACGCCGCCCTTCATGTCGGCGGCACCGCGCCCCCACAGCTCGCCACCGGCAATCTCGCCGGAGAACGGCCGGTGCGTCCACGCGGCCTCGTTGCCGGGCGGCACGACGTCGGTATGGCCGGCAAAGCACAGCGCCGGCGCACCCGAACCGATGCGCGCATAAAGGTTCTCGACGTCGGGCGTGTCGGCACCGGAGAAGGTCACCCGATGCAGCTGGAAGCCGGCGTCGTCGAGCCAGCCCTCGATCTGCTCCAGCGCCCCGCCCTCGTGCGGGGTGACGGAAGGACAGCGCACGAGGGCCTGGGCGAGGGCGACGGGGTCCAGCTTGTCTGTCATGGCGGCCACGCGATCCGGGGAGAACGATAGCTGCGGTCTAGCGCATCTTGGCGCACGGTTGCACGCCTTTTCGGGCACGTCTTGCGCAGCGGGACAGATGGCCACGCGTTTACGTCAATCGGAAGGCACAACTGGCGGGCATGTCGAAAAGCGGCTATTCAGCGCAGCACGACCACGCGAGGGACCGCCAGCTTGGCAAACCGCTTCGAGGGAAAATCCGCATTCATCACCGGCGCTGCGCACGGCATCGGCGCGGCCACCGCGCGGCTGATCGCCGAGGAAGGCGGCAAGGTTGTCGCCGCCGACGTCGACGAGGACGGGTTGAACGCACTGGCGGCGGAACATGGCGGGCGCATCGTCGCCGCGCGCTGCGACGTGCTGCAGCCGGGCGACATCGCGGCGGGCGTGGCGACTTGCGTCGAAGCCTTCGGCGGTGTCGACATCGTGTTTTCCAACGCCGGCGCCAGCGGGCCGTCGAGCCGGGTGGAGAGCGTCGAAGACGCCGATCTCGACCGCATGATGCACCTGCACCTGCGCGCCGCCATCGCGGCGATCCGTGCATCGGTGCCGCACATGCGCGCGCGCGGCGGCGGCTCGATCGTGCTGACAACCTCGGTCTCCGGCATGCGGCAGGGCTATGCGCCGGTGCTCTACTCGCTGTCCAAGGGGGCGCTGATCCAGCTTGCGCAGATCGCCGCGGTGGAGCTTGCCGGCGACATGATCCGCGTCAACTGCGTGTGCCCCGGCTTCGTGCCGACGGCGATCTTCGCGCGCTCGATGGGCTTTGCCGAAAAGACGTCGGAGAAGTTCGCGCGACGCCTCGACGATCCGGCGAAAGCCGCGCAGCCGCTGCCGCGCGCCTGCACGCCGCAGGACATTGCCGAGGCCGTTGCCTATCTTTCAAGCGATGCCGGCAGCTTCGTGACGGGGCAGAACCTCGTCGTCGACGGCGGGCTGTCGCTGACGCCGGGAAGCGGCGATTCGCGCGCCGTCTACGCGCCGATCATTTCGGCCCTGGGATTGGACCCAGAGGAGATCGAGCCGGGACCGGCCGTGTGGTCGAAGCTGGGCCTCGGCAAAGCTAAGAATTAATCCCGCAACAGGTCGTTGATCGAGGTCTTGGAGCGGGTCTGCTCGTCGACGCGCTTGACGATCACGGCGCAATACAGGGACGGGCCGGGCGAACCGTCGGGCAGCGGCTTGCCGGGCATCGAGCCGGACACCACCACCGAGTACGGCGGCACCTCACCCATGAAGACCTCGCCGGTGGCGCGGTCGACGATCTTCGTCGACTTGCCGATGTAGACGCCCATGCCAAGCACCGAGCCCTCACGCACGATGCAGCCCTCGACGACTTCCGAACGCGCACCGATGAAGCAGTTGTCCTCGATGATCGTGGGGCCCGCCTGCAGCGGCTCCAGCACGCCGCCGATACCGACGCCGCCGGACAGATGCACGTGCTTGCCGATCTGCGCGCAGGAGCCGACCGTCGCCCAGGTGTCCACCATCGTACCCTCGTCGACGTAGGCGCCGAGGTTCACGAAGGAGGGCATCAGCACGACATTCCTACCGATGTAGGCGGAGCGGCGCACGACGCAGTTGGGCACCGCGCGGAAGCCCGCCTCGCGCCAGTCCTTCTTCTTCCAGCCATCGAACTTGGACGGCACCTTGTCCCACCAGTCGGCGCCGCCCGGCCCGCCGGAAATGGGTTCCATGTCGTTGAGGCGGAAGGACAGCAGCACCGCCTGCTTGAGCCACTGGTTGACGGTCCAGGTGCCATCGGCGCCACGCTCTGCGACCCGTGCCTTGCCGCTGTCGAGAAGGTGCAGCGCCTTCTCCACCGCCTTGCGGACCTTGCCCCCGGTATCGGCATTGACGTTGGCGCGATCCTCGAAGGCAGCTTCGATGGTCGCGGCGAGATCGGCATGAGACATGGCGTGACGTCCTTGGTGATGGTCGCGGCGGCGGAAAGCCAGGGTCGGGACCCTAGTTCGCCTTGTGCGGCGGCGCAACGATGTCGGCGAGGAATGCGGCGAGGTCGCCGGTGACGTGGTCGATATGGACGGCATCGGCGCCGGCCACCTCCCACTCGGCGCGGCTGCCCGAGCGCGGGTCCTCGTGATCGACCACCAGCACGGTCGCCATGCCGAGATCCTTCGGCACCGCGAGGTTGCGCGGCAGGTCCTCGAACATCGCCGCGCGGCGCGGCTCGATGGCGTATTGCGCCAGGAACTTTTCATACGGCGCACGGTCCGGCTTGGGCCTGAAGTCGGCGGCGACGATGTCGAACACGTCCTCGAAGTGCCCGGCGATGCCAAGCCGGTCCATCACCGCGCCGGCGTGCGCGACGGAGCCGTTGGTGAGCACGAACTTGCGGCCGGGCAATTCGCTCAGGATCGCGCCAAGCGCAGGGTCGGCTTCGATCGGCGAATGGTCGATGTCGTGGACGAAGGCAAGGAACGCGTGCGGATCGACGCCGTGCTCGACCATCAGGCCGTGCAGCGTGGTGCCGTGCACGCGGTAGTAGTCCTTCTGGATGCGCTTGGCCTCCTGCGGCGCGACGTCGAGCAGCTCGGCGATGAAGGCGCCCATGCGCTGGTCGATCTGGGCGAACAGGTTGGAGCGCGGCGGATAGAGCGTGTTGTCGAGATCGAACACCCAGGTGTCGATCTGCTTGTGCCAGGTGGTCATTGCACTACCGATCCAATTCGGATTCTCAACTGCCGCATGCCCTTGTCCGAAAAGTCTGCAACTTTTCGGGGGCATGCCATTCCATCGCCGCATGCCCCTGTCCGAAAAGTCTGCAACTTTTCGGGGGCATGCTCAGTGCGTTATGAGCGTGCCGGCGCCGTGCTCGGTGAAGAGTTCGAGCAGGACGGCGTGCGGCACCTTGCCGTTGACGATGACGACTCCCTTGACGCCGCGCTGCAGCGACTCGATGCAGGTCTCCACCTTCGGGATCATGCCGCCGGAAATCGTGCCATCCGCGATCAATCCCTTCGCCTCGTCGACGGTGAGCTGGTCTATCAGCGCACCGGACCTGTCGAGGACGCCGGGCACATCGGTGAGGAACAGCAGGCGCTCGGCGTGCAGCGCGCCGGCGATGGCGCCGGCGAAGGTGTCGGCGTTGATGTTGTAGGTCTCACCATCGCGGCCCGGCGCGACCGGCGCGATGACCGGGATCATCTCAGACTTCGCCAGCAGGTCGAGCAGCGTGCGGTCGACCTCGACGGGCTCGCCGACGAAGCCGAGGTCGACGATCTTCTCGATGTTGGAGTCGGGATCGCGCATCGTCTTGTGCGCCTTCTCGGCGAAGACCATGTTGCCGTCCTTGCCGCACAGGCCGATGGCCCATTCCCCTTCCGCGTTGATGAGGGCGACGATCTCCTTGTTGATGGAGCCGGCCAGCACCATCTCGACGATCTCCACGGTCTTCCTGTCGGTGACGCGCAGGCCGCCGCGGAACTCGCTCTGGATGCCCATCTTGTCGAGCATGGCGCCGATCTGCGGCCCGCCGCCGTGCACGACCACGGGATTGACGCCGGACTGCTTCAGCAGGGCGATGTCGCGGGCAAACGCCTTGCCCAGCGCCGGGTCGCCCATGGCATGGCCGCCGTACTTGACGACGATGGTGCGGTTCTCGTAGCGCTGCATGTAGGGCAGCGCCTTGGCGAGAAGGGCTGCCTCCTGCATGGCGTCGGCGGTGGCTTGCTTGGTCATGCTCGTCCCGGTGTTGGGTGGGGGAATTGGGTTGCGGCTCAGATCGCGGTTGCGCGCGCGGCCTCGATGTAGATCTCGCGCAGCCGGCGCACGGCGGGGCCGGGCTGGCCGCCGCCGACCTTGTGGCCGTCGATCTCCACCACCGGCATGACGAAGGTCGAGGCCGCGGTGACGAAGGCCTCGTCGGCCTCGAGCGCTTCGGCGATGGTGAAGGCGCGTTCCTCGATCTGCATGTTGCGTTCGCGCGCCAGCCGCAGCACGGAGGCCCGCGTGATCCCCGACAGGATCGCGTTGGAAACGGGCCGGGTGATGATGGTGCCGTCCTTGATGATGTAGGCGTTCGACGAGCCACCCTCGGTGACGAAACCGCCGTCGACCATCCACGCCTCGTTGCAGCCGGCTGCTTTCGCCGCCTGCTTGGCGAGCACCTGCGCCAGCAGGGCGACCGACTTGATGTCGCGGCGGTCCCAGCGGATATCCGGCACGCTCTTCACCTTGAAGCCGGTGCGCGCCGCCGGTACGTCGCAGAGCTGGCGCGTCTGGGTGAACAGCACGAGGCTCGGCTTCACGCCGTCGGGAAACGTGAAGTCGCGGTCGGCTGCGCCGCGCGTTACCTGCAGGTAGACGAGGCCTTCCTCGACATCGTTGCGCTTCACCAGTTCGCGGTGGATGGCCAGCAACTCGTCGTCGCCGACCGGGCACTCCATCTGCAGTTCGCCGAGCGAGCGATGCAGGCGCGTCACGTGGCCGGCGTAGTCGGCGAGCCTGCCGCCAAGCACGGCGGTCACCTCGTAGACGCCGTCGGCGAACAGGAAGCCGCGGTCGAGGACCGATATCTTCGCTTCTTCGATTGGCGTGTACTCGCCATTCACATAGGCAGTGCGCGTCATGAAAAGCCCATCCGGATCTGGTGGCTGCTGGGTTCCCTATGCTCTAGGCGCAAACGGGGCAGCTTTGCAATGACCGCAAGTCAGAGTCCCAGCTTGTCTTCCAGCAGGTCGTGGTCGTCGAGCAGCGGACGCAGCGGCCCCGCGTAGGTCAGCGAACCCGACGACAGCACCACCGCCGCATCGCAGACGAGACCGGCGAAACGCAGGTTCTGCTCGCTGAGCACGATCGACAGCCCTTCCCGCTTGAGAGCCATGACGGCGTCCGCCATGGCATCGACGATGACTGGTGCGAGACCTTCGGAGGGTTCGTCGAGCAACAGCGCCTTCGGGTTGCCCATCAGCGTGCGGGCGACGGCGAGCATCTGCTGTTCCCCACCGGACATTTCGCGGGCGGAACGATGCTGCATGCCGGCGAGGTTGGGGAACAGCTCGAAGATGCGCGCGGGCGTCCATGCGTCCACACCGGGGCGGGCGGGACGGCGGCCGGTCTCGAGGTTCTCGGCGACCGTCAGGTTGGTGAAGATGCGCCGCTCCTCGGGCACGTAGCCGAGGCCCGCGCGCGCAATCCGGTGTGCGGGCAGCCCGGCGATGCCGACGCCATCGAACGTGATCGCACGCGCCTTCGCAGTCGCCAGTCCCATCACCGCCTTCATCAGCGTCGACTTGCCGGCGCCGTTGCGCCCGATCATTGCCAGCACCTCGCCGCGCTTGAGCGCGAGATCAACGCCGAACAGCACCTGCGCACGGGCGTACCAGGCATCGAGCGCCTCGATCCGCAGCATGTCGGGGGCAGCACTCATGCCGCGGTGCCCAGGTAGACGGCGCGCACGCGGGCATCGGCGCGGATTTCCCCGGGCGTGCCGCGCGCGATGATGGCGCCCTGGTGCAGCACAAGCACGTGGTCGGCATGGGCGAAGACCGACTCCATGTCGTGTTCGGTGAACAGCACGCCGACGTTTTCGCTGCGGGCAATATCGGCGACCAACGCCATCAGTTCAACGCGCTCGTGCGCGGCCATGCCGGCGGTCGGCTCGTCCATCAGCAGCAGGCGCGGCGTGCCGGCAAGCGCCAGCGCCAGTTCGACACGCTTGAGGTCGCCGTAGGCGAGTTCGCCGACAGGGCGGTCGACCTCGTCGGCCAGGCCGACGCGTGCAGCAAGCGCCACAGCCTCGTCCCGGTAGAGCGGCCCGGCCCAGGTCAGCGGATCGAGCAGGCGGCGGTGCGCGCTCATCAATGCCGACTGGATGTTGCCGGCAACGGTGAGCGAGGCGAAGGTGGCGGTGACCTGGAAGGTGCGCCCGATGCCGGCGCGCCAGGCGCGGCGCGGACCGGCGCCCGTGATGCGGCGGCCGTCGAGGATGACTTCGCCGCTGTCGGGCTTCAGCTGCCCGCCAACCATGGAGAAGGTCGTCGACTTGCCCGCACCGTTTGGGCCGATCATGGCGACGAGCTGGCCCGCCGCGACATCGAACGTGACATCGCGCGCCGCCTTCACACCGCCGAAGGATTTGCTCAGGCCGTTGACCGCCAGCAGGCTCATGGCGCGCCCTCCCCTGCCCCGCGACGGCGCAGGAAGTCGACCAGCGTACCAACGATGCCGCCGGGGAAAAGCAGCACCAGCGCGATGATCGTCAGCCCGAGCAGGGTGCGCCAGTAGTCCGTCAGCGGCATCACGAAGTCCTTGAGCAGGTGCAGGCCGGCGGCGCCGACGACCGGGCCGGTGACTGTGCGGATGCCGCCGAGCAGTGCCATGGCAAGAGCGTCCACCGAGGTCGGGATGGAGAGGACCGAGGGGTCGATGTTGCCCTTGGAAAAGACATAGAGCCCGCCGGCGAGGCCGGCCGCGCTGCCTGCGATGGCAAACGCGGCGAGGCGCTGGCGGCGCACGTCGATGCCGATGGCCTCGGCGCGCAACGCCGAATCGCGCGCCGCGCGCAGGGTGTGGCCGAAGGGCGTGAACACCAGCCGGATCAGGAAGGCGACGGCGATGCCGGTCAGCGCCAGCGTCAGGTAGTAGTAGGCGATCCTGTCGGAGGCCCACTGTGAGGGCCAGATGCCGATCAGGCCGTTGTCGCCGCCGGTGACCTCGACCCACTGGAAGGTAACCGCGTAGGCGAGCTGGGCGACGGCGAGCGTCAGCATGGCGAGGTAGACGCCCGACAGACGCACGATGAACCAGCCGGCGGCAAGCGCGCAGAGACCTGCCCCGAGCGGGGCGGCGAGCAGCGCCAGTTCCATCGGCGCGCCGAGATGGCGCACGGCGAGCGCCGAGGCATAGGCGCCAAGCCCGAACCACGCGGCGTGGCCGAAACTGATGACGCCGCCGTGGCCAAGCAGCAGGTTGAGCGACAGCGCGAAAAGCGCAAAGACCATCGCCTCGATGGCGAGCTTCAACGCGAAGGCATCGGCGACCAGCGGGTAGAGCGCGAGCAGAGTGAAGACGACGGCGACGCCGATCGTCGCCTTTCGGTCCCAGCGGCGCAGCGGCACCAGCAGCGCGGCCTCGCCGCGGATTTCCGGCTCGGGCGTACCGAGCAGGCCCCACGGGCGGACGACGAGCACGACCGCCATGACGAGGAAGACGAGAACCAGCGTGATCTTGGGAAAGACCAGGATGCCGAAGGCCTGCAGCAGGCCGATCAGCACGGCGGCGAGGAAGGCGCCGGTGACCGAGCCCATGCCGCCAATCACGGTGACGACGAAGGCCTCGGCGATGATGTTGACGTCCATGTGCGGGGTGGCCGGCTGCTTGGGCACCTGCAACGCGCCGGCGAGGCCCGCCAGCGCGCAGCCGAGAAACACCGTCGCGGTGAACAGCACCGCCTGGTTGACGCCGAGCGCTGCCAGCATCTGGCGGTCGTGGGTCGCGGCGCGCACGAGGATGCCGAAGCGGGTCCTGTTGAGCAGCAGCCAGATAGCGGCGAGGACGGCGGGGCCGGCTGCGACCAGCAGCAGCTCGTAGGCGGGAAAGCGCTCGCCGGCGATCATCACCGCGCCTTTCAGGCCCGGCGCGCGGGGCCCGAGGATATCCTGCGCGCCGAAGAGCCAGATCACCGCGTCCTCGACGATAAGCACCACGGCAAAGGTGGCGAGAAGCTGGAACAGCTCCGGCGCCCTGTAGATGCGCCGCAGCAGCAGCATTTCCATCGCCGCGCCGAGGAGACCGGTCAGAACCGCGGCGAGAACGATGGCTGCCCAGAAGGACGGCGCGCCGTAGCTGAAATCGAGGAAGCGCACGGCAAGCGTCACGCCGAGGTAGGCGCCGATCATGTAGAAAGCGCCGTGCGCGAAATTGACGATGCGGGTGACGCCGAAAATGATCGTCAAACCGCAGGCGGCGATGAACAGCGCCGAGGCCGAGGCGAGCCCGTTGAGGGTCTGGATCAGCAGGAACGACAGGTCCAAGTCAGCTCACCGGCAATGGATTCGGATTGGCAAAGGGCCAAGAAAACGCCCGCCCGGCGATACCGGGCGGGCGCAACAATGGGAGGCTGGCACGGCAGCGGTCAACCACCGCGCGATCTGCATCGCGCGGACCCTGGCGCGGTTCAGTCCTGCCGCGCTGCCTTCACCGCATCCTCGGTGTGCATGAAGGGCCCGCCGTCGTAGTATTTCCAGTCGACCATCCTGCCCTTGCCCTCGTGCACCGTCAGCTTGCCGACCCAGGCGCCCATGGTGGCCTGGTTGTCGGCGGCGCGCATGGCGACGGGACCGGCGACAGTATCGATCTGAAGCCCCTCCAGCGCGGCGATCATCGCCTCGGTGTCGGTGGAGCCCGCCTTCGCCAGCATGTCGCGGATCATGTACATGAGCTGGTAGCCGAGCAGCGAGCCGAGGCGAGGAGTGTCGGAATATTTCGCCTGGTAGGCATCGACGAAGGCCTTGTGCGGCGCGTCCTCGATCTGCTCCCAGGGATAGCCGGTGACGATCCAGCCTTCCGGCGCCTCGTCCTTGAGCGGCAGCATCCATTCCGGCTCGCCGGTCAGCAGGCTCGCCACGGTGCGGCCTTCGAACAGGCCGCGGGTGTTGCCCTCGCGCACGAACTGGGCGAGGTCGCCGCCGAACAGCACGTTGAAGATGGCGTCGGGCCTGGCCTGCTCCAGCGCGGAGACGGTGGCGCCGGCGTCGATCTTGCCGAGCGCGGGATACTGCTCGGCGACCACCTCGAAGCCGGGAATGGCGGCGGCGGCAAGCTGCTTGAAGTTCTCCGCCGACGACTGGCCGTACTCGTAGTTGGGCGCAACGATCGCCCAGCGCTTGGCACCGCTCTCCTTGACCGCGTCGACGAGCATGCCAACCTGCATCCAGGTGTTGGCCCTCAGGCGAAAAGTGTAGCGGTTGCCCTTGGCCATGGTGAGCGCGTCGGTCAGCGGCTCGGCGGCGATGAACAGGGTCTTGTTCTGGTTGGCGAAGTCGGCGACCGCGAGGCCGACGTTGGACAGGAAGGTGCCGAAGATGAAGGCAACCTTGTCGCGGCTGACGAGTTCCTCCGCGACACGCACGGCATCGCCGGTCGTTGCGCCATCGTCGCGCGAGATCACCTCCAGCGGGCGGCCATCGACGCCGCCGGCAGCGTTGATCTCCTCGAGCGCCAGCTCGAAACCCTGCCGGTAGGGCACCGTGAAGGCGGCGAAGCGGCTGTAGGAGTTGAGCTCGCCGATGCGGATCGGATCGGCCGCGTGCGCCGGCTGGCCGAGGCCGAGGCCGGCGACGAGGCCAACGCCCGCGGCAAGCGCCGCGAAGGTGCGGCGGGTGATGGAAGAGGCGGTGACACGGTTGTTGGTCATGGGGACATCTCCCTCGGGTGCCAACTGGCAAATCTGGTGAATTCGGTCACGGTAAAGGTCGCTGCGGACCGGCCGTGGCGAAGAAACGGGCGGGCACAGTATCAGCCCGGCTGCCAACCGCAATCGCGATCATCGTCGCACAAGCGGCTGCAAACCGCGCCTACAGCGGAACACGCGGGCGCGATCGCTCGCACGATGGCGCATGCGCGCGGGCGGCGCTATGAAAAGCGGAACCACGAGACGCGGCGGCATGTGTGGCCGCGAGCACGGGGCAGGAAACACCGGGGAAAGGCACCATGAGCGAACCCTCCTCATCCACGGCCGGCGGCAGCGCCGGCGCGGGACCGCTTTCGGGACTGCGCATCCTCGACCTCAGCCGAATCCTGGCCGGACCGTTCTGCACGCAGTTCCTGGGCGATCTGGGGGCGGACGTGATCAAGATCGAGCGTCCGGGTGAAGGAGATGATACCCGCCGCTGGGGACCGCCTTTCCTGAAGGGGCCTGACGGCACGGATACCGGCGAAAGCGCCTATTTCCAGTCGGCCAACCGCAACAAACGGTCGGTCGCGGTGGACATTTCCACCGCAAAAGGCGCAGGGATCATTCGCTCTCTGGCCTTGCAGATGGATATCTTGATCGAGAATTTCAAGGTCGGGGGCCTACGGAAATACGGCCTGGGATACGACGAGATCGCCGCGGTGAAGCCCGACATCGTCTATTGCTCGATTTCCGGGTTCGGCCAGACCGGCCCCTACGCGCCGCGACCGGGATACGACTACCTGGCACAGGGCATGGGCGGCATCATGAGCCTGACCGGTGAGCCGGACGGCCAGCCGATGAAGGTCGGCGTCGCCATCGCCGACGTGGTGTGCGGGCTGTATGCGGCCAACGCCATCCAGGCCGCCCTGCTGGAGCGGGCACGCAGCGGGAAGGGCCAGCACATCGACCTGAGCCTGCTCGATTCGCAAGTGTCCTGGCTCGTCAACGAGGGGCTGAACTACCTCACCTCGGGAAAGACCCCGCAGCGGCGCGGCAACCAGCATCCCAACATCGTGCCCTACCAGACCTTCGCCTGTGCCGACGGACACGCCATCGTCGCGGTGGGCAACGACGCGCAGTACCGGCGGCTGTGCGAGGTGCTCGGCACCGCCGAACTGGCGACCGACCCGCGGTTCGCGACCAACCCGCAGCGCTCCGTCAATCGCGGCGAACTGATCCCGCTGCTGGAATCGGCGATCGCGCGGTTTGCCCGCGACGATCTGCTTGCGCGGCTGGAGGCCGCCGGAGTTCCCGCCGGGCCGGTGAACACGCTCGACCAGGTGTTCGACGACCCGCAGGTGACGTCGCGCGGCATGCGCGTCGCCATGCCGCATCCGGCGACGGGTGGCGAGGTCGAGCTGATCGGCAACCCGGTCAAGCTGTCGCGCACGCCGGTGACCTACCGGCTGCATCCTCCGATGCTGGGCGAGCACACCCGCGAGGTTCTCGCCAGCATGATGGGTCTCGACGACGCGCAGATAGAACGGCTGGCGGAAGACGGCGTCATCGCCCTTGCGGGGCGCAAGTGAGCTCGCCGGCGCTGCACCGCCTGTTCGACGCGCGCGCCTACGATCCCGCGCCGGTGGACAGCTGGTGGGAGGCGAGCGCCCCGCCGCTGGCCTTCGACACACCGCCGCTGGACGGCGCGGCAACAGCGGACGTGGCGATCGTCGGTGCCGGATACACAGGCCTTTCCGCCGCGCTGGAGCTCGTCGACAGGCATGGCATGGATGTCGACGTGCTGGACGCCGCACGGCCTGGCTGGGGAGCATCGGGGCGCAACGGCGGCTTCTGCTGCTTCGGCGGCACGAAATACGACGCGGCGGGGCTGATCTCGGCGTTTGGCCGCGACGGCGCGCGCGATGTAATGCGCGCCAAGGTCGAGGCGATCGACATGGTCGGCGAGCGCATCGCCGAGTTCGGCCTCGATGTCGAGAAGCACGGCGACGGCGAGGTGCTGTTCGTGCACCGCGAGAAATTCGTCGCCGGCGCCCGGGAAGAAGCAGCGCTGCTGCGCGACGAACTGGGCGTTGACGCGCAGTACTGGGACAACGCGCGCTGCAGCGAGGCCGGCCTGCCCGGCGACCTTTGGCACGGCGGGCTGTTCGTTCCGCACGGCTTCGGCCTGCATCCGCTGAAGTACCTGCGCGGGCTCGCGCAGGCGGCGCACGCGCGCGGCGTGCGCATCCACGGCGGGAGCGAGGTGATCTCGGTTCGCGAAGGCGCGGACGGCGTCGCCGTCTCGACGCGCACAGGCGAGGTGAAGGCGCGCGCGGTGCTGTTCGCCACCAACGGTTACCTCGCCGAGAACCTGCCGGCGTGGTTTGCGGGGCGCTACATGCCAGCGCTGTCGAACATCCTGGTGACGCGGCCGCTGAGCCAGGCCGAACGCGCCGCACACGGCTGGAGCGGCGATGCGATCTGCGCCGACACGCGCGCCCTGCTGCACTACTTCCGCATGCTGCCGGACGGGCGCTTCATGTTCGGCGGGCGCGGCGGCACGAGCATCGACCCGGCCAGCGTCGATGCCATGCAGCGTCGGCTGCGGCACGCCTTCGAGCGGATGTTCCCGGCCTGGGCCGACGTGGAGACCACGCACTTCTGGAACGGTTTCGTCTGCCTGTCGGCGAACCGCACGGCCTTTGTGGGCCGCGTGCCGAACAGCGAGCGCTGCTTCGCCAGCCTCGCCTACTGGGGCGGCGGTGTCGCCATGGGCAGCTGGATGGGCACGCGGGCCGGCGAGATGATCGCGGCAAGCCTGCCACGCAATGGCCCGGCGCGGGCAGCAGCGCCTGTTCCGCAGGCTTTCACGCGCGCAACGCCGCGCTTTCCCTTCGCGGCGTTCCGCCGCGCCGGATTGCGTCTCGCCTACGCGCTGTTCAGCGCGCGGGACGAGTGGCTGTAGCCGCGTCCGACTTCTTCGCCGCCGCGGATTTGCGCTTGCGTCCTTTCCGTTGCTAGTCTTGCCCGCGCGGTCGCCGAAATGCCCCGAGACAGGGACGTGGCGGGCGTTGCGGAGCGGGATTTGCCTTTGGTTCCTTTCGAGCCAATTGCACCTTGCGGCGCGGTGGGCCAGCATTGGCAGCATCGCCGTCTTGTCGTTCCGCGACCCCCGCGCGGCAGGTCCTCGGTCGGTCCGGGACGGCCACACAGGCGAATAACTCGTTGGGGGTATGTGCGGCACGGCCGTGCCGATGCACAATTCCCGAAAAACCGCAGGTGTCGGTGAACCGCACCTGCCAGACAGATGGAGGAGTAGTCTCGATGCGTTTCGATCGCACCATTTCGTGGTTTGCAGGTGCTGCGCTTGCCGCCGGCGTTGCCTTCGGCGCAAGTGCCGCTGAGCAGAAGTTCATCTCGATCGGCACCGGTGGCGTCACCGGCGTCTACTACCCGACCGGCGGCGCGATCTGCCGCCTCGTCAACAAGGACCGCAAGGACCACGGCATCCGCTGCTCGGCGGAGTCGACCGGTGGTTCGGTCTACAACATCAACACGGTGCGCGCCGGCGAGCTCGAATTCGGCGTCGCCCAGTCGGACTGGCAGTACCATGCCTTCCACGGCACCTCGAAGTTCGCCGACCAGGGCGCGTTCGAGGGCCTGAGGGCGGTCTTCTCGGTGCACCCCGAGCCGTTCACGCTGCTGACGCGCGGCGACACTGGCATCACCAAGTTCGAGGACCTGAAGGGCAAGAAGGTCAACGTCGGCAACCCCGGCTCCGGCCAGCGCGCCACCATGGAAGTCGTCATGGAAGCCTTCGGCATCAAGATGAGCGACCTCGCGCTCGCAGCCGAGTTGAAGGGCGCCGAGATGGCGCAGGCCCTGTGTGACGGCAAGATCGACGCCATGATCTACACCGTTGGCCACCCGGCCGCGGCGATCACCGAAGCCACCAACACCTGCGACGTCAAGCTCGTGCCGGTGACCGGCGCGCCGATCGACAAGCTGGTCGCCGACAACGCCTACTACCGCATGGCGACGGTTCCCGGCGGCATGTACAAGGGCAACGACGCGGACGTCACCACCTTCGGCGTCGGCGCGACCTTCGTGTCCTCGGCCGATGTCAGCGACGATGTCGTCTACACGGTCGTCAAGGCCGTGTTCGACAACTTCGACGACTTCAAGAAGCTGCACCCGGCCTTCGCCAACCTGAAGGAAGCCGAGATGATCAAGGACGGCCTGTCCGCCCCGCTGCATCCCGGCGCCATCAAGTACTACAAGGAACGCGGCTGGATGTAACAGCCAGGTGGCGGGCGGCCCACAAGGGCCGCCCGTTTTCCGTTCCGGCCCGCAAGTGCCGGAACGGAAAGCGGGAACATGCCGCTACCAGCGCCGGCCAGCGCTCCCAAAGCCAAGGCTCTCACAGACGGAGCCAGGACCGAAGGTGGCCGGTGCGAACGTTCGGGGGAACAGCACATGGCCGACGAAAGCAGGAAATCGGAAGCGGCACAGCCGAAGATCGATGTCGACGAACTCGTCGCATCGGTGGATACCGGCGCGCGCGACGTGCCGGGGATGGTCGGCAAGTTCGTCGCCGCGCTGGCCTTCGTATGGTCGGCTTTCCAGCTCTACATCGCCTCGGGCGTCCCATTCTGGGTGACGCAGACGTTCCACTTCAACGCCGTCTTCAACAATTCCGAAGCCCGCTTCGTGCACCTCGCCTTCGCGATGGCGCTGGCGACCTTCGCCTATCCGCTGCTGAAGTCGAGCCCGCGCCACCGCATCCCGATCTACGACTGGATCATCGCTGTCCTGGGCGCGTCGAGCTGCCTCTACCTGCTCGTCTTCAAGGATGACATCGCCAACCGCGCCGGCCTGCCCACGACGGCTGACCTTGTGTTTTCCTCGATCGGCATGATCACGATCGCGCTGTCGGTGTACCGCTCGCTCGGTCTGCCGATGCTGGTGGTCGCGAGTGTGTTCGTCTTCTACGTCTTCTTCGGGCACGTCGACTGGTTGCCGGACGTGCTGCGCTGGAAGGGCGCCTCGTTCGGCAAGGCGATGTGGCACTTCTGGATGCAGACGGAAGGCGTGTTCGGTGTCGCGCTTGGCGTGTCGGCGACGATGATCTTCCTGTTCGTGCTGTTCGGCGCGCTGCTGGAGAAGGCGGGCGCGGGCAACTACTTCATCAAGCTTGCCTTCGCCCTGCTCGGCCACCTGCGCGGCGGTCCGGCGAAGGCCGCCGTCGTCGCCTCCGCCCTGTCCGGCCTGTATTCGGGTTCCTCGATCGCCAACGTGGTGACCACGGGCACCTTCACGATCCCGCTGATGAAGCGCACCGGGTTTGCGCCGGAAAAGGCCGGCGCGGTGGAGGTGGCCTCGTCCACCAACGGCCAGCTGACGCCTCCGGTGATGGGGGCCGCGGCCTTCCTGATCTCGGAATTCACCGGCATCAGCTACACCGACATCATCCGCCATGCGGCATTGCCGGCGGCGATTTCCTACATCGCGCTGGTCTACATCGTGCACCTTGAGGCGCTGAAGCTTGGCCTGAAGGGCATGGAAAAGCCGCCGGCACGGGTGGCCGCGATGCAGAGCCTGATCGGCTTCCTGACCGGTTTCCTCGGTATCGCGATCATCGGAGTTGCCGTCTACTACGGCCTTGGCTGGATCAAGGTCGTCTTCCCGGGCATGACAATCTGGACCGCAGCCGCGTTGTTCGGCATCGGTTACCTTGTCCTGTGCTGGATGGCGTCGCGCCACCCGGACCTGGAGATGGACGATCCCAATTCGCCGCTGCAGGTGCTGCCCTACCCCGGCGACGTGGCGATCACCGGCTACTACTTCCTGCTGCCGATCGTCATCCTGCTGTGGTGCATCCTGATCGAGCGGCTGTCACCCGGCCTGTCAGCCTTCTGGGCGACCTGCGCGATGATTGTCATCGTGCTGACCCAGCATCTCGTCAAGAACACGTTCCGCGGTATCGCAGATGTCGGCGGCGCGCTCAGGCAGGGTTTCAACGACTTCGTCGACGGCATGATCGCAGGCGCCCGCAACATGATCCCGATCGGCGTTGCCACCGGTGTCGCCGGCATCATCATCGGGACGGTGTCGCTGACCGGCGCGCACCAGGTGATCGGCGAGTTCATCGAGCTGGTCTCCGGCGGCAACCTGATGGCGATGCTGTTCCTGGTCGCGATCATGAGCCTGTTCCTCGGCATGGGCCTTCCGACGACGGCCAACTACATCGTCGTGTCGTCGCTGATGGCGCCGGTCATCGTCAGCGTCGGGGCGCAGTCCGGCCTGGTGGTGCCGCTGGTCGCGGTGCATTTCTTCGTCTTCTATTTCGGCATTCTCGCCGACGACACGCCACCGGTCGGGCTTGCCGCCTTCGCGGCCGCCGCCATCTCCGGTGGCGATCCCATCAAGACCGGGTTGCAGGGCTTCGCCTACGACATCCGCACCGCCCTGCTGCCGTTCCTGTTCATCTTCAATACCGAGCTGCTGCTGATCGACGTGACGATCTTCAAGGCCATCTTCCTGTTCTTCGTCGCAGTGACGGCCATGATGCTGTTTGCAGCGGCGACGCAGGGCTATTTCTTCGCCAGGAGCCGCATCTGGGAATCGGCGGTCCTGCTGCTGGTCGCCTTCACGCTGTTCAGGCCCGGGTTCTGGCTCGACTACGTGCAACCGCCCTACGACGAGCGGCCGGGAACCGAGGTCGTCGCTCTCGCACAGGCCCAACCGGCGAACGCGCAATTGCGCATGATCGTCACGGGACCCGACTTCGACCATCCCGACCAGATGAGCCAGATCACCGTGATGGCAGACCTCGGGCCCAGCGGCGACGGCCTGGCTCGGCTGGAGCACGCCGGACTGCTCGTGCTCGAGGAAGACGGCAAGGCCAAGCTCGAGGAGCCGCTCGCCGGGACGAAGTTCTTCACCAAGTTCCAGATGTTCGATTTCTACGGTGACGAGCCGGTCGAGATCAGCCTGGTGGAGCTCGACGCCGAACGCATGATGAAGGAGGTGTTCTACATCCCGGCGCTGCTGCTGCTTGGCATCGTCATCCTGTTCCAGCGCCGTCGCCAGACCCAGCCGGCTTTCTGAGGAGGAGCACGATGTACAAGAAGATCCTGCTTCCCATCGACCTGGCGCACGAGAGCTCCTGGTCCACTGCCGCACCGGTTGCCAGCATGCTGGCCAAGGCCGGCAACGGCGAACTGCACGTGCTGACCGTTATCCCCGATCTCGGCCTGTCGATCGTCGGCAGCTACCTGCCGGAGGGCTTCGAGGAAAAGGCGGTCCAGGATGCCGAAGCACGGCTCAAATCGTTCCTGGAGGCGCATGCGCCGGCGGGCGTGAGCGTGAAGGGCCATGTCGTGCGCGGCACGATCTACCAGGAGATCCTGCACGCGGCCGACACGCTGGGTTGCGACCTGATCGTGATGGCCTCGCACCGGCCGGAACTGCAGGACTACCTGATCGGGCCGAACGCCTCGCAGGTGGTGCGCCACGCCCGGCAGTCGGTGCACATTGTGCGCGGCTAGCCGTCCGCGCCGGCAAGGCCGTCCAGCGCGGCGAGCACATCGCGCGCCGTCGTCTTGCGCAGGCAGTCGAGATGGCCGAGCGGGCATTCGCGTCTGAAGCAGGGACGGCATTCGAGTTCATGCGACAGGACTCGTGCATGCGGCGACAGTGGCGGCGTGACCAGTTCGCTGGTCGAGCCGAACAGCGCCACGGTCGGCCGGCCGAGCGCGGCGGCGACATGCATCAGCCCGGAATCGTTGGTGACGACGGCGTCCGACATCGCCAGCACGTCGATGGCTTCGGCGAGCCCGGTCTCCCCGGCAAGCACGCGTACGCCATTGCCGGCTGCCTCGGCTATCGCCTCGCCGGCGGCGCGGTCCTTCGCCGAACCGACGATCCAGACCGCGTTGCCACGACCGACGAGCATGCGGGCAAGCTCGGCGAACCGCTCCACCGGCCATTGCTTGGAGGGGCCGTACTCGGCGCCGGGGCAGAAGGCGATGGCCGGGCGGGCATCGTCGAGGTGCAGCTTCGCGCGCGTCGCAGCCTCGCTTTCGCCGTCGCGGACGAGATGCGGCGCCTCGCTGGCGCGCATCACCGGCTCCGACGGGTCTGCCATGGCGACGAACTGGTCGACCGTGCGCACCTTGGCTGCACCAGGCAGCGGGCGCGCGGTTGCCGGCACCATGTCGTTGACGAGCCCGTAGCGCATCTCGCCGCGATAGCCGCGGCGGCGCGGCACGCGCGCGAAGACCGGCACCAACGCGGACTTGAACGAGCGCGGCATGACCAAGGCGACGTCGAAGGCCATCGGGCGCAACGCAGTCCCGAGCATGCTCCGGGGGCGCAGGCCGAAAGCGCCGTGCGGCACGTCGAGCACGTAAGCGCGGGCAACTTCCGGCATCCGCGCCGTGATGGGAACCGACCAGCCGGGACCTACGACATGGATTTCGGCGCCAGCGTCCATGCGCACGATGCGGCGGAACAGCGTCTGCGCCATCACCATGTCGCCGACCCACGACGGCCCGACCACGAGAACCCGCGTCATGGCGCGATCACCCGTTCCGGCCGTGCAGGACGTCGAGATAGGCGCGCACGCCCTCCTCCACGGTGCGGAAGGCGACGTCGCAGCCAGCCGTGCGCAAGGCGGTGAGGTCGGCCTGCGTGAACGCCTGGTAGGCACCCTTCAGGTGGTCCGGGAAGGGAACGTATTCGAGGCTGCCGCGGCCATGCCAGGCGAGCACCGCGCGCGCGACGTCGTTGAAGGTCTGGCTTGCCCCGGTGCCGCAATTGAAGATGCCGGACACCGCCGGGTTGTCCATGAACCACAGGTTGACCGCGACCACGTCGTCGACATGGACGAAATCACGGCGCTGCTCGCCGTCGGCATAGCCGTGCGAGCCCTCGAACAACCTGACCGTGGCGCTGTCGCGCATCTGGCGGTCGAGGTGGAAGGCGACCGAGGCCATCGACCCCTTGTGCTGCTCGTTGGGGCCATAGACATTGAAGTAACGCAGGCCCACGACCTGCGACTTCAGGCCGGCGCGGTGGCGGCGCACGTACTGGTCGAACTGCCATTTGGAATAGCCGTAGACGTTGATCGGGCCTTCCGCGGCAATGTCCTCGACGAAGCCGTCGTTGCCGCCGTAGACGGCGGCCGAGGAGGCGTAGATGAACGCCACGTCGCGCGCCGAGCACCAGGCCAGCAGTTCCTTCGAATATTCGTAGTTGTTGTCCATCATGTAGCGCCCGTCCCACTCGGTCGTGGTGGAACAGGCACCTTCATGGAAGACCGCGCGCACATCAGCGAACGACGCCTGGGAGGGGTCGGCAATCGCCTCGCGGAAGCGCTCCATGTCGATGTAGTCGGCGATGGAGAGGCCGGAAAGGTTCTCGAACTTGTGGCCGTCGGTCAGGTCGTCGACGACGAGGATGTCATCGATGCCGCGCGCGTTGAGGCCGCGCACGATGTTGGAGCCGATGAAGCCGGCGCCGCCGGTGACGATGATCATCTGGCGTTCGTTCCTTCGTGTTCCGCGCCGGCCGGTTCAGGCGACGGCCAGCGCGTAGTCCAGCACTCGCTCGACCTCGTGCGCGCTGATGGCGTCCATGCAGCAGCGACCGCCGGATGTCAGCGTGCAGGCGCGGTTGTAGCACGGTGCCTGCGGATGCGACGAGACCAGGGTCTTCATCCGCTTGCCCAGCGGACCGGTGCGCGCGGGGTCGGTCGGCCCCATCAGGAAGATGCCGGGGCGGGAAAGCGCCTCGGCAAGGTGCGTGAGGCCCGAATCGACGCCGATGACCGCGCGCGTGGCGGCCAGCACCGCGGCTAGCTCGGTCAGCGACATGGGCGGCAGGACTTGGGCGTTGTCGACACCTTCGGTGATCGCGATCGCGGTTTCCAGTTCGTCCGCGCCGCCGGCGGTGACGATCACCGGCACGCCGCGTGCGTCGAGGTGGCGCACGACCCGGCGCCAGCTTTCCGGCGCCCAGGTCTTGGTCGGCCAGGCACTGCCGTGCAGGATCGCCGCTGGCGTGCCCTCGATCCTGCAACGGGCGAGAACCTGGCGGCCTTCGGCGGCGAGCGCCGCCACATCGAGGCCGTGGTCGAGGGCGAAGTCGGCCACGTCGTAGCCCATCGCGGCCGCGAACAGCTTGCGGGTGCGTGTGGCGGCGTGCTGGCCGACGGGCAGATCGAATCGTTTCCGATAGAAGCGCGCGGCAAGCGGCTCGCGGGCGTGTTCGCGGGCGTAGCCGGCGACCGGCGCGCCGGCAAGGCGCGCGACCACCGCACTCTTGATGAGACCCTGCGCGTCGATCACCAGGTCGTACTTGCCGCGCAGGATGCCGCGCAGCTCGCGAAAATGCGCCAGCTTCTCGCGCAGGCCCTTCTTCTTCAGGGCGCGCAGGCGCACGGGGATCACGTTGCGCACGGCCGGGTGCAGGCCGGCAAGGCCGGCGAAGGCCTCCTCCACGAGCCAGTCCACCTCGACGTCGGGACGCGCGCGCGCAAGATCGCTGACGGCGGGATAGGTGTGCACCACATCGCCGAGCGAGGACAGTTTGACGAGAAGAACGCGCGTCGTCATCGGGGGCCAGGACACCGCTTCGGGCTGAGCGCACCAGCGCGCGCAGCCTCGGGCGAGGCTGGTGATAAGCGGCGCGGGCCATGGCGGCAAGTGCGCTTTCGTCCAAATGGTTGAGCACGGCGCGCCGTTGTGGGAAAGAACTGGACTTGCCACTTTCGCGACGCAGGCTCAGATGACGCCAACCGCTGCCCGTCTCACACCTCCCCGGTACCGCGCATGATCCAGCACTTCGCCAGCCCGATCGATATCGCCAGCGCCGTCGACCGGCTCGACCGGGTGCACATCTGCGTCATCGGCGATGTCATGCTGGACCGCTACGTCTACGGCGGCGTGGCGCGCATCTCGCCGGAAGCGCCGGTGCCGGTGGTGGCGCAGGCCCGCGTCGACGAGATGCCGGGCGGGGCGGCGAATGTCGCCATGAACCTGCTCGCCTACGGCGCCCGCGCTACGCTGATCGGGGTGTGCGGCGACGACCGCGACGGCGACACGCTGCTGGTGCGCTGCGGGCGAGAGACCGGACTGACGACAAAGCTGATTCGCGAACCCGGGCGCTGCACGACGGTGAAGACGCGCGTCGTGGTGCAGGCGCAGCAGATGATCCGGCTCGATTCGGAAAAGGCCGCGCCAATCGACGACGACACGCGCGCGGCGATCCTGGCGCTGGCACGCGAAACGGTGCCCAATTGCGGTGCGCTGGTGCTGTCGGATTATGCCAAGGGCGTGCTGACACCAGCATTGTGCGCAGGCCTGGTGGCGATTGCAGACCAGGCCGGGATCCCGGTGCTGGTCGACCCGAAACGGGCCGACCTCGGCGCCTATGCCGGCGCGACGCTGGTCAGCCCGAACGCCAAGGAACTGACGCAGATCACCGGCATCGCGGCGCGCGACGACGGCGAGGCGGCGCAGGCCTGCGAGGCGCTGCTGACGCAGTTCCCCACCATCGGCGCCGTGCTGGCGACGCGCGGCGAGGCGGGCATGACGCTGCTGGAGCGCGACGGCGAGCCGCTGCATGTGCCGACTGTGGCACGCTCGGTGTTCGACGTGTCGGGCGCCGGCGACACGGTCATCGCGACCGTCGCCGCGGGGCTTGCCGCGGGACTTGCGCTTGCCGACGCGGTGCGGCTCGGCAACGCCGCGGCAGGCGTCGCGGTGGGCAAGGCCGGCACCAGCACGGTCAGCCGCGAGGAACTGCGCCACGCCATCGGCATGGACCCGCCGCACCGCCCGGTGCGCCGCGAGCAGGCCGCGGCGATGGCCGCCGGCTGGCGGCAGGCGGGCCAGTCGGTCGGCTTCACCAACGGCTGCTTCGACCTGCTGCATGCCGGCCACCTGCACGGGCTGGAGCATGCACGCAACCAGTGCGACCACCTGATCGTCGGGGTCAATTCGGACGCGTCCGTGCGCCGGCTGAAGGGCGAAGGCCGTCCTGTGCAGGACGAGAACAGCCGCGCGCGCCTGCTCGCCGCGCTGCGCTTCTGCGATCTCGTCGTCATCTTTGACGAGGACACGCCCTACGAACTGATCGCGGCGATCCAGCCGGACGTGCTGTTCAAGGGCGCCGACTACGCGGGGAAGCGGGTGGTCGGCAGCGACATCGTGGAGGCGCGCGGAGGGCGCGTCGACCTGATCCCGCTGCTCGACGGGCACTCGACGAGCCGGCTGGTGGACAAACTGAAATCCTGAGCGCAGCTGACGCCGCATTTCCCGGAGACACGACATGAACCTGATGAACCTGCTTGCGCGCCGCGTGGAGGAAAAGGGGCCGGTGCGCGTCGGCCTGATCGGGGCCGGCAAGTTCGGCTCGATGTTCCTCGCACAGGTGCCGACGACGCCGGGGCTCGAGGTCTCGGCGATCGCGGATCTCTCCGTCGACCGCGCGAAGGCCCAGTGCCGCAACGTCGGCTGGGACGCGGGACGCATCGCCGCGACCGACTTCGTCGAGGACGGCAAGGCGCTTGCCGCGCGCGACGACGTCGACGTGGTGGTCGAGGCGACCGGGCATCCGGGCGCAGGCATCGCGCATGGGCTGACCGCCTTCGACAACGGCAAGCACGCGGTGATGGTCAACGTGGAGGCCGACGTGCTGGCGGGCGCGGCGCTGAACAAGCGCGCGCAATCTGCCGGCGTCGTGTGCTCGATGGCCTACGGCGACCAGCCGGCGCTGACCAGCGAGATGGTCGACTGGGCGCGCGCCACGGGTTTTCGCGTCGTGTGCGCCGGCAAGGGCACGAAATACCTGCCCGAATATCACCACGTGACGCCGGACGGCGTGTGGGGTCACTACGGACTGACGCCGGAGCAGGCGAAGGCGGCGGGCATGAACCCGCAGATGTTCAACTCCTTCCTCGACGGCACGAAATCAGCAATCGAGATGGCGGCGATCGCCAACGGCTGCGGCCTCGACGTGCCGGCCGCCGGCCTGCAGTTCCCGCCCTGCGGCGTCGATGACCTGCCGCACGTGCTGCGCCCGCGCGAGACGGGCGGCATCCTGGAAACGTCGGGCACCGTCGAGGTGGTGTCGTCGCTGGAGCGCGACGGGCGACCGGTGTTCCGCGACCTGCGCTGGGGGGTCTATGTCGTCATCGAGGCGCTGAGCGACTACGCGGCGGCATGCTTCGCGCAATACGGCATGAAGACCGATTCAAGCGGGCGGTACGCCGCCATGTACAAGCCTTATCACCTGATCGGCATGGAGTTGAACGTGTCGATCCTCAACGCGGCGCTACGCGGCGAGCCGACCGGGGCGACGCGCGAATTCCGCGGCGACGCGATCGCGCACGCAAAGCGCGACCTGAAGGCTGGCGAAATGCTGGACGGGGAAGGTGGCTACACCGTGTGGGGCAAGCTGGTGCCGGCGCGCGCCAGCGTGGCCTCCGGCATGCTGCCGATCGGGCTCGCGCACGGCGTGAAGCTGGTGCGCCCGGTCAGCAAGGACACTCCCGTGACCGAGGCCGACATCGAGCCGCTGCCCGACACGCCGGCGCTCAAGCTGCGGCGCGAGCACACCAGCCTGGCGCAGGGCTGAAAACGACCCGCGGCCGGGTTGCCCTTGCGGGCGATTCGCGCCACGCTGCGCGCATGA
>JACKJK010000004.1 GCA_020637985.1 Rhodobiaceae bacterium | reverse complement strand
ATCCTGGAACCGGTCCGGGACCCGGAAACGGGGCACGCGATCTCCCCGGTCATCGCGGCAGCGCTGTGTATCAAACCCCGCGGAAAACTCACCCCGGATCAGGCGCGGAAAGTCGACGCGCTCAAGGCTGGCTCTCCCGCCTTCGCAACGATGCGCTGCCTCGTCATGCGGTTCAACGGTATCCTGCGTGGCCGCGAGGCAGACCCGCTCCCTGCATGGATCGACGACGCGATCGAAACCGACCTGGCGCCCATCGTGCGCTTCGCACGCACATTGAACCGGGATTTCGATGCGGTAAAAAACGCTATCGAGATGCCCTGGAGCAACGGCCAAGCAGAAGGTCAGATTAATCGTCTGAAGACCCTCAAACGCGCCATGTACGGCCGAGCCGGGCCAGAACTGTTGAGGGCAAGAATGCTGCCCCTCCGCCACACAGATTGAGGCAGAGCCGAATTAAGGGTTCTGCCTCACTTTGTGTGGCGCAACTATCCTGAAACTGGAAAATTCAGGAGGTATAGTTGTGAGTTCGAAGAAGCACTGGTCGCCCGGGAGCGATGTTGCCGTTCAAAGCGTTGAGCGAAGTGAAAGAGGCGGGTGGATTGTATCTGGCGTCTTTGCTCCCAACGGCATTTGCCCAGACTGTGGATTGCATTCACGCCGACGTCACGGCTGGCGGCGTCGGCGGCTGCAGGATTATCCCGCGCATGGAGACGAGGTAACGGTTGATCTCGCAATTTGCCGTTGGCGATGTCAGGCACCCGCTTGCCCACGCCGGACATTCTCAGACCAAATCGCCTCGATTGCGCGTCCATTTGCACGTCGTACTTCGCGTGTCGGGGAGATTGTCACCCATCTTGGGCATGCGACCGGCGGACGGCCAGCCGAGCGGTTGTTGCATCGTTTGGGCCTTGGAGTCAGCGATGACACGGTGCTTAGGCAACTGAAGAACCGTGCCCAAGACAGTGGCGAGTCGCCGACAGTCATCGGGATCGACGACTGGAGTTGGCGGAAATCGCAAACCTACGGCACGATCATTGTGGATCTGGAGCGTCGCGTGGTGATCGACATTCTTGAGGATCGAGATGTCGTCAGCTGCACCAACTGGCTGAAGCGACACCCCGAGGTGGAAGTGATCAGCAGAGATCGCTGCGGTCTCTACGCCCAGGCAGCACGGCAAGGGGCACCGCACCGGATGTCGACGTTGACCTGATCACACCAATCGCAACAGAGCTTGCGAACCTGATAGCAGCGGGCGTAGCAATCGAGACATAGCAAGAATGCTCTGCCTTGTGCCGATTGGAGGCTGCCTAGCTGCGGCTACCTTGTTTTGCCCCGAAGGACGCGCGCAGGTTCGACGTACGGAACTGGATATTTTCTTATGAGTCTTAATAGGTTAGGCTAAGCGGCAAGTCTTGGGATATTCCGTTCGACCAATCGCAAGTATCGTTGGTTGCCTGCCCCCGCAACCAAATATCTCAAAGAATACAGTCGCTTAAGAGCCTCCCGAACGGGAGGCCTTTTGCGTTCCAAGCCCGTGTCAACACTGTGTCAACAGAATCCCGACGCCGCGTGTCAGCGGATGGCACCGAGTCGTAGCTACGTCGAAAGCTGTTTCGGGTCGTTCGATGTTGGGTTTGCAGCTGCCCAGTCGATACAGGCGAGAAGGCATAGCCGTGCGAACTGCTCTGAGAGGCTCTTCGTCCCGCTCCAATCGTGGCCAAGCTTCGTGTTCGTCCCGTGGATGGTGCGACTGCGCCCCTCGCTATAGATCTGGTCGACCGCGGCCTTCATCGTCGGGCCATTGGGTCGAATGGGCTCGGTTTCTGGCAGCCCGAGCCTCGCAGAGATCAGCCGTTTGATGCCGCCCGATTTGCCACCGCAGGCGAGCGCATCAAGCGTCGCGGTAAACTTCACGATCCCCATCAGCGTGACGCTCTCCCGACAGCCTTCGTGGAACCACAGCAACGCCTGAGCGAGGGTGTTAAGCATGTCTGGTCGACATTGGCCGCGCTCAGGATCGATAACGTAGTCGAGGACTTCAGCGACGCCTCCGAAGAATGATGAGTTCTGGGCAAATTGCGTTTCCCACTCGCCATCCTTGAGCCACGGGCCGTGTGGCATGTGCGACATACTCGACCCCGCAAGCACGATCTTTCCAGGGCCGAACGTGAGTGCCCTTTGCCGATTCATACGGCGGTCATACAGAAGGTTCATTCCTTCGAGAGCACGCGATGGCGTGCTCCAGAGGAGAGCGATGGCCGCAAGCGCTAGGCGTGCTGTCGTGAGGGCTCGTTCCCGTGCGGCGTCGGGCGCCAGCCCAACCGTGACTATACTGCACACGAATGGGCACGTGCCGATGGCATCGATGATGTCTTGTTCAATGATGCTGTCGGTCGACGTCTTTCGTTTCTGTAGCTTCTTTCCAGACCAAGTTTGCTCGACCCGTCGCCGCGTGGTCTTCGAAACTGACCCCTCCGAACATTTCCGCTCAAGCCAGTCGGCTCGGGGTTCGAAGCGCACTGGTCCGATGGCAAAGGGCTTGACCGCTGAATTTCCGAAAAGTGTGCAACCGAACGCGTTCTCGCGTGTCCCATATTGCCCGATATGCTTCGTGACGCCTGAGCGGACTTCTTCGAGGACTTGTGTCGCATTCTGATCGATTGGTTCGTCCAAATCGATCATTGCCAGCGGCGGCCCAAACGAAGCGCGCACTGTCTTCCTCCACTCCGCGAGCATGACCTTAGACGAAAGCGACGGATCCTCGGAGAGTAGCTTGTCCGCGACTTCAAGGATCGCGTCGTCAATCTCCTTGGAGACCACGAGTGATCGACCATCTCCAACGCCGATCATTCGCGGGAGGGGGAACGGGTCGTTCTTGTTGCGCTCAGATGCCGGAACAGTTTGGAGCCTGATCAGCTCCTTGATTATCTTTATCGAAAGTTCGTGAACGGTCGCCATGAGGTGTTTCTACCTTATGGCGGCCTTCCCGCACAGAGGTTGGGATCAGGCCGCCGCCGTCGCCACGCCATCCAGCCGCACAGCGACGCTGTTGACGCCGTTCCCGGCCGCCTCTACTGCGACGCCGATGGGGAACCACCTGCGGCGCAGGTGGTATTTCCTTGGCCGTGTTGTCCCATGCCACGCCCCGCCGGGGTGCATTCTCAATTCGCACTGCAGCGAAAATCGGCCGCAGGATCGGAATTCCATCGATTGCCGTGGCGATGCGGTAGCCATAGACTGCTCCAGGGTCATCTCGATTGCCGGCGTCCGGGGCGTAGCGGCCATGCAGTTCTTCTCCTACCTGAGCGACGACGACGTGCGCTTCGTGCACGAGGCCTCGCTGGAAATCCTCGAAGAGACCGGCCTGATCGTGCGCAACGAAAAGGCGCGCCGGCGGTTTGCCGAGCACGGCGCGCGCGTCGATCACGCCACCGAGCTGGTGCGCATTCCTCCCGCCGTGGTCGAAAACTACCGCAAGATGGTGCCGGCGACGATCACGTTGCGCGGACGCGACCCGGCCTTCGACGTGACCTTTCCGCGCAAGCTTCCGGTCATCGCGACGGCCAGTTCCGCGCCGGACATCGTCGATCCGGTCACCGGCCAGGCGCGGCGGGCGACGTCCGCCGACATCGCCCGCATCGCCCATATCGTCAACCACCTCGATGCCATCGACCTGTTCTCGATCTCGACGCTCGCAGATGACGCGCCGGCCGACCAGTTCAGCCTGACGCGTTTTTATGCAGCGCTTAAGAACTGCATCAAGCCGGTGCGCACCTCGGTCTACTCGATCCGCGAGGCCGAGCAGGTCTTGCGGCTCGGCGAGCTGATCGCAGGTTCACCGGAGGCCTTCCGGGAGCGGCCGTTCATCAACTTCGGCTACTGCGCCATCGTCTCGCCGCTGACGATGGATTTCGACAGCACCGAAACCCTGATGTATTTCGCGGAAAAGGGCGTGACGGCCTATGGCACCATCGCGCCGATGGGCGGGCTCTCGACACCGCTGTCCATGGCCGGGATGCTGACCATCATGAACGCGGAGTGGCTGGCGGCCTGCGTGCTGGCGCAGATGAGCCGGGGGGGGACGGCGCAGATCTACAACTTCCTGCCGGTGTTCGCCGACATGCGCGACGGCGCCTATGCGCCCGGCGCCATCGAGGTCGGCATGGTGAACTCCGCCGTGTGCCAGATGGCGCGGTTCTACAATGTGCCCGCCGGCGGCTATCTCGGGCTCACCAACTCCAAGGTCGCCGATGCGCAGGCCGGGTTCGAGAAGGGCATGTCGCCGCTGCTGGGCGCGCTGTCGGGCGTCGATTTCATCGTCATGGCGGGGTTGCAGGATGCGCTGATGTCGTTCGACTTCGGCCAGCTGATGATCGACCACGAGATCGCGGCAATGATCAAGCACGTGCGTGGCGGCTTCGGGTTCTCGCGCGAATCCGCCAGCGTCGACGAGATCAAGCGCACCGGGCCGGCGGGCATGTTCGCCAGCAACCCGCAGACGCTGGAACGCATGAAGAGCGCCACCTTCATGCCGGACCTTGCGGACCGGCAGTTGCGCGAGAAATGGGTGCTGGAGGGATCGTCCAGCATCCATCAGCGGGCGCTCAACCGGGCGCTGGAAATTCTTTCGACGCCGAACGCGCATGCGATTGATGCGGCGACCGACGCGCGCATCCGGCAAGCCTTCCCGGGCATCGTCGCGGGCGACAGCGTTGCGCAGGAGGGGTGGGCCCGGATCGATGTTGGCGCGAAACGGCCCGGCCGCGAACGGCGGGTCAACCGGCGCGTGCGTGCGGGCTGACTGTAAGCTGACCATATGCTGACCGCAAGTTGACAACGCGCAGCTTGCGCCCCTTTGCCGCCCGGTGTTTCTCGGGCAAGATCGGGGTATGGAAAAAACCGGGCACAAGGGCGGGACGGACACCGGCGCGCAGGATCATGGCGGCGGGCGCAGCCTGCCCTGGCAGACGCCGAAGGAAAGCTGCGACGATCCGCTGGCGCCGGACCGCGTCGCGGCGACGATGGCGAACCCCAGCTACCGGCTTGCCGAGCAGGACCTCGATTTCCTTGCGTCCGACGCGGTTCGCGGTCCGCGGCTCGAACTCGATTACCTGAAACCGGAACTCGGCCTGCAAGGCGAGGGCATCGGGCACACGATCGTGGTGTTCGGCAGCACGCGCATTCCCGAACCGGATGCTGCCCGTCGCGCGCTTGCGGCCTGCGAGGAGAAACGCGACGCGTCGCCAGGCGATGCGGAGGCCGAGCGCGCGGTCGCGATCGCCAGCCGCATCGTCGAGAAGAGCCGCTTCTACGTCATGGCGCGCGATTTCGCGCACCGCGTGGCGATGGCGGCCAACCACGGCCCCGGCGAGCGGATTGCCGTCGTGACCGGCGGCGGACCCGGCCTGATGGAGGCGGCCAACCGTGGCGCCTGCGAGGCCGGGGGGCGCTCGGTCGGGCTCAACATCTCGCTGCCGCACGAGCAGTATCCCAACCCGTACCTGACGCCGGGCTTGTGCTTCCAGTTCCACTACTTCGGCATGCGCAAGCTGCACTTCCTGCAACGTGCGCGCGCACTCGTCGCCTTTCCCGGCGGCTACGGCACGATGGACGAACTGTTCGAGACGCTGGTGCTGATCCAGACGCGCAAGATCGAGCCGCTGCCGGTGATCCTGGTCGGGCGCGATTTCTGGTCACGCGCCATCGACTTCGGTTTCCTCGTGGAGGAAGGCGTCATCGCGCCGGCGGACCGGGAGCTGTTCGCGTTCGCCGACAGCGCCGAGGACATCTTCACCTTCATCGCCGAATGGTACGTACGGGCTGGCAAGCCGCTGTTCGGGTGACAGAGATGGCGCGCGGCAGGGACAGGATCAGGTTGTCGTTTCACGGCGCGGCGGGGCAGGTGACGGGATCGTGCCACCTGCTCGAACACGCCGGCCTCAAGATCCTCATCGACTGCGGGATCTTCCAGGGCTCGCGCAGCGCGGAGGAGGAGAACGCCGGCGACTTCGGGTTCGATCCTCGAGACATCGACATCGTGCTGCTGACGCACGCGCATCTCGACCATTGCGGGCGCGTACCGCTGCTCGTGAGACGCGGCTTTCGCGGCGAGATCATCGCGACGGCCGCGACGCGCGAACTGGCGCGGCTCGCGCTGCTCGATTCCGCCCACATCCAGGAAGAGGACGCGCGGCGCGATGCGCGCCGGCGCCAGCGCAGGGGGCGCAAGCCGCTACCGCCGCTCTATGAAATCACGGATGCGCTGCGGGCGATGGATGCCTTCGGGCGGGTCGCGAACTATGGCGAAACCCTCGATCTCGGACCCGATGCGCGCGTGCGTTTCATCGATGCCGGGCACATCCTCGGTTCGGCCTCCCTCGTCGTCGAGCTCGGCGCGGGCAGGTCGGCGCGGCGGATCGTGTTTTCCGGTGACCTCGGCAACGGCGGACGTCCGGTTCTTCCCGACCCGGCGCCACCGCCGCAAGCCGACTACGTGGTGCTGGAATCGACCTATGGCGACCGCCGCCACCGGGACTTCGGCGAGTCGGTCGAGGAAATCCTGGACGCGATCCGCCGGACGCTGGCGCGCGGCGGCAACACGATCATCCCGACCTTTGCGATGGAGCGGGCGCAGGAACTGCTGTTCGTGCTGTCGCGCGCAGTGGAGCGGCGAGAACTGCCGAGGACGCTGCCTGTCTTCCTGGACTCGCCCATGGCGGTGTCCGCGACCGAAATCTTCCGGCGCTATCCGCAAGCCTTCCGGCCGGAATTTGCCGCGGCGCTGACTGCCGGGCGCGACCCGTTCAAGCTTCCTGGACTGCGCTTCACGCGCGATGTTTCGGAATCGATCGAGATCAACCGGGTCAGCGGCGGCGCGGTGATCCTGGCGGGTTCCGGCATGTGCACTGGCGGGCGGGTGATCCACCACCTGCGCCACAACCTGTGGCGCAAAGACTGCAGCGTGGTCTTCATCGGCTTCGCGGCCAAGGGCACGCTGGCGCGGCGTATCGTCGACGGTGCGAAGACGGTCAGGGTGAACGGCGAGACGGTCGCGGTGAAGGCGAGCGTGCATACCATCAACGGCTTCTCGGCGCATGCCGACCGGGACGAACTGCTGGACTGGCATGCCCACACCGGCAAACCGCGCACGACCTTCCTGGTGCACGGGGATGCCGACGGCGGGATGCACGCGCTCGCACGTGCGCTCGCCGGCAGGGACTTCAAGATCCACTGCCCCGGCATGGACGAGGCCGTCGACTTGACGTGATCTGCATGCGCATCCGTCGCGCAGGGAATCCTCGTGTGCAAGAAAATGCAAAACGTGAAGTGTATATATTGCAATATTCTGCGTGTTATGCATTATAACGCAATATTCAGATCGACATGAGTTCGGCAGGGGGAGGGTCACATGTCGCAGAGCCGCTTCGAGGAGCTCGTTGGTGAAATTGCCAGGGCGATCGCGGAGCGTCCGCTGGACAATGGTTTGGCTGACCACCTGAACGAGGCCTGGCCCTTCGGCGGCAAGGTCTTCGGCGAGTTGCAGGAGCTGTGCGCGCAGGGCGAACGCGAAGGCTGGCTGATGGCGCGCGAGGCTGGCGGCATCAAGTTCGGCCGAGCGGTGAAGCCAGGGACGAAGGCTGGGGGATTCAGCGTCGACGTGGTGCGCATGAAGGACGTGTGCGGCCCGCATCACGTGCATCCCAACGGCGAGATCGGTGCCGTCATGCCGATCGAGGGTGCGCCGAAATTCGATGCATATCCCGCCGGCTGGTACGTCTATGGGCCCGGCAGCGACCACCATCCGACGGTGAGCGGTGGCGATGCCTATGTCCTGTACCTGCTGCCGGAAGGGGCAATCGAATTCACGGGGAAATAGACGTCACCGGAAACAAGAAGAACGACCGGCGGCCATGGGCACGCCCGGCTGATCCAGGGAGGAACAGATGGATCGCACGGACAACGAGAATGCTGCGCTCTACTTCGTCGACCGGCATATCGGCGAGGGGCGGGGCGACAAGGTCGCCTACCGCGAGGCGGACGGTGCGAAACGGTCGCTGACCTACGGGCGGCTGGCAGAGGAATCCGCGCGCTTCGCCGGTGCGCTCTACCGCCACGGCGTACGCCGGGAAGAGCGGGTCGCGATGATCGTGCTCGACCAGATCGAGTGGCCGGTGATCTTCTGGGGATCGATGAAGGCGGGTGCGATCCCGGTGCCGATCAACACGCTGCTGTCGGCCGCGGTCTACGAGGATATCCTCACCGACAGCCGCGCCTCGATCCTGGTGGTGTCGGAAGCGCTGTGGCCGACGGTCAGGGCGGCGATCGAGAACAACCGTTTCCTGCGCGCGGTGCTGGTGATCGGCAATGCGCCGGAAGGCACCGAGAGCTATACGCAGTTCGTCAAGGACGCGCCGCTGGAGGAGACGGTGGAGGCGCTCGGCGACGAGCTCGCATTCTGGCTGTATTCGTCCGGGTCGACCGGCCAGCCGAAGGGTGTGCGGCACGTTCATTCCTCGCTGAAGGCGACCTGCGACACCTTCGCGCGCCAGGTCGTTGGGATGCGCGAGGACGACGTCGTCTACTCGGTGGCGAAGATGTTCTTCGCCTACGGGCTTGGCAACGCCGTCTCCTTCCCGCTGTCGGTGGGGGCGACGACGGTGCTCTACAGCGGCAGGCCGACGCCGGATTCGGTTTTCGAGATCATGGCGAAGGAAAAGCCGACCATCTTCTGCTGCGTGCCGACGCTGTATGCGGCACTGGTCAACCAGCAGGAGCGCGTCGGCACGCCGCCTGACCACACGATCCGGCTGTCCACCTCCGCCGGCGAAGCGTTGCCGCGCGAGATCGGCGAGCGCTGGGAGCGTCTGTGGGGCAGCGAGATCATCGATGGCGTCGGCTCCACCGAGATGCTGCACATCTTCCTGTCCAACCGGCCGGGCGACGTCGAGTACGGCACCTCCGGCACGCCGGTTCCCGGCTACGAGGTGCGCCTTGTCAACGAGCACGACGAGGACGTTGCCCAGGGCGATGTCGGCGAGATGCTGGTGCGCGGCCCCTCGAGCGCGGACGGCTACTGGAACCAGCGCCACAAGTCGAGATCGACATTCGCCGGCCACTGGACGCGCACCGGCGACAAGTACGAACAGCGCGGCGACGGGCGGTTCATCTACTGCGGGCGCGCCGACGACATGTTCAAGGTATCCGGCATTTGGGTGTCGCCGTTCGAGGTGGAGCAGGCGCTGATCGACCATCCGGCAGTGCTGGAGGCGGCCGTCGTGGCGCGTCGCGACGACGAGGGGCTGGAAAAACCGGCAGCCTTCATCGTCTTGAACGAGGGCGCCGACGCGTCGATCACGGGAGATCTCAAGGAGTTCGTCAAGGAGCGTATCGGCATGTGGAAGTACCCGCGCTGGATCGACGTCGTGGCGGAATTGCCGAAGACGGCGACCGGCAAGATCCAGCGCTTCAAGCTGCGCAGCGAGGAGTGCTAGCGCGCTGGCCGGGCTGGCCAGAGGGAATCGCGCGGGCAGAAGCCTGACGGGTATGTGCAATATATCGCACATATCGGAAATCATCGAGCTAAACGAGAACTGGCTGAAAACAAAGAATTTTGTCAGATTTTCGTTGAGCCTGGGTATTTACGTCAGACGAACTGAGCATTATTGTGCAAAATGCATGCGGGTGCCGCGTGCCAGGGGGGTGCTCTAGTGACCAAGGTGATCGACTTTCGCACGGACCCGTCGCGGTACCGTCATTGGCGGGTCGAATATGACGGCGACGTCGCCAATCTCTACATGGATGTGGACGAGAACGGCGGCCTGTTCGACGGCTACCTGCTGAAGCTGAATTCCTACGACCTCGGCGTCGACATCGAGCTTGCCGACATCGTGCAGCGGATGCGCTTCGAGCATCCGGAGGTGAAGGTGGTGGTAATGCGCTCGGGGAAGGATCGCGTATTCTGCGCCGGCGCGAACATCCGCATGCTGGGCGGGGCGTCGCATGCCCACAAGGTCAACTTCTGCAAGTTCACCAACGAGACCCGCAACACCTTCGAGGCGGCGGAAGTCGATTCCGGGCAGAAGTACATCTGCGCGGTGAAGGGCTCGTGCGCCGGCGGCGGCTACGAGCTCGCCTTGGCGTGCAACTACATCATGCTGACCGACGACAGCACCTCGTCCGTCGCGCTGCCCGAGGTTCCGCTGCTGGCGGTGCTGCCGGGTACCGGCGGGCTGACGCGGGTCACCGACAAACGCAAGGTGCGCCGCGACCGGGCAGACGTTTTCTGTTCCATCGAGGAAGGCGTGAAGGGCAAGCGGGCGCTGGACTGGCGGCTGGTCGACGAGGTCGTGCCGAACGCGACCTTCGACGAGACCGTGGACCAGCGGGCGAAGGAATTCGCCGCCGCCTCCAGCAAGCCGACCGGCAAGGGCATCGCGCTCGGCCCCCTGGAGCGCACGATCGCCGACGACGGCTCGGTGACGTATTCGCTGGTGGAAGTCGATGTGGAGCGCGACAGCCGCAAGGTGACGATCACGCTGAAGGGACCGGATGCGCCGGCGCCGTCGTCGATCGAGCAACTGCACGCGCAAGGCGACCAGTCCTATCTGCTGCGGCTGGCGCGCGAACTCGACGACGCCATCCTGCACCTGCGGCTGAACGAGGCGGAGCTCGGCCTGGTGGTGTTCCGCAGCCAGGGTGACCCGGAAGCGGTGCTGGCGCATGAGAAGCTGCTCACCGACAACGAGGGCGACTGGCTCGCGCGCGAAATCCTGCAGTTTTGGAAACGCGTGCTGAAGCGTGTCGACGTCACGTCGCGCTCGCTCGTTGCGCTGGTTGAGCACGGGTCGTGTTTCGCTGGCGTCTTGGCCGAGATCCTGTGGGCCGTCGACCGCTCGTACATGATGGAGGGCGAGTTCGAGGGCGACAACCGGCCGATCGCGACGGTGACGCTGTCGGATGTCAACTTCGGCCGCTTCCCGATGGCCAATGACCTGACCCGCCTGCAGACGCGGTTTCTTGGCGAACCCGGTGCGGTCGAGGCGCTGAAAGGCAAGATTGGCGAACCGCTGGAAGCCGAAGACGCCAATGCGGCCGGCCTCGTCACGGAGATCTTCGACGACATCGACTGGGACGACGAGATCCGCATCTTCATGGAGGAACGCGCGTCCTTCAGCCCCGACGCGATGACGGCGATGGAGGCGAACCTGCGCTTCGCCGGCCCGGAGACGATGGAAACACGCATCTTCGGCCGCCTGACCGCCTGGCAGAACTGGATCTTCCAGCGCCCCAACGCGGTCGGTCCGGACGGCGCGCTGAAGCGCTACGGATCGGGCGTGCGCGGCGACTACAACATGGAACGGGTGTGATCTTCCGAGGAGAACCAACAACATGATCGATCTCATGAATGTCAGCTACGACACGCAGATCCCCAACAATGTCGGGCTCAGCTCGGACAAGCGCGTGCTCAAGGCGCTGGAGAAGTGGCACCCCGGCTACATCAACTGGTGGAACGACCTGATCCCTGAGAATTTCCAGCAGAGCCTCGTCTACCTGCGCACGGCCGTGTCGGTCGATCCCAAGGGCTGGGCCAAGTTCGACTACGTCAAGATGCCGGAATACCGCTGGGGCGTGCTGCTGGCGCCGCACGTGGAGGACCGCAAGATCCCTTGCGGCGAGCACGCCGGCCAGCCGGCCTGGCAGGAGGTTCCGGGAGAATACCGCAACATGCTGAAGCGGCTGATCGTCATCCAGGGCGACACCGAGCCCGCCTCGGTGGAACAGCAGAAGTTCCTCGGGCGCACCGCGCCGTCGCTCTACGACATGCGCAACCTGTTCCAGGTCAACGTGGAGGAGGGGCGGCACCTGTGGGCGATGGTCTACCTGTTGCACAAGTATTTCGGCAAGGATGGGCGCGAGGAGGCTGACGACCTGCTGCGCCGCTCATCGGGCTCGGAAGAAGCGCCGCGCATGCTCGGCGCCTTCAACGAGGCGACGCCGGACTGGCTGTCGTTCTTCATGTTCACCTACTTCACCGACCGTGACGGCAAGATGCAGCTGGAGAGCCTGGCGCAGTCGGGCTTCGATCCGCTCAGCCGCACCTGCCGGTTCATGCTGACGGAAGAGGCGCACCACATGTTCGTCGGCGAGACCGGGGTGGGCCGCATCATCGAGCGGACCTGCCAGGTGATGAAGGAGAACGGCATCGAGGATCCCTATGACGTCGACCGGATCCGCTCCTACGGCGTCCTCGATCTGCCGACGGTGCAGAAGAAGCTGAACCTGCACTACACGCTCAGCCTCGACCTGTTCGGCCAGGAGGTCTCCACCAACGCCGCCAACGCCTTCAATGCTGGCATCAAGGGCCGCTACATGGAGCATCGCATCGACGACGACCACAAGCTCGTCAACGACACCTACAGCGTGTGCGACCTGGAAGGCGACGCGGTGGTACGCAGGGACGTTCCCGCGCTGACTGCGATCAATATGCGCCTGCGCGACGACTACAGCCGCGACGCATCGGGCGGCGTCGGGCGCTGGAACAAGATCCTGGAGAAGGCCGGTGTGGCCTTTGAACTGAAGCTGCCGCACGAGGCCTTCAATCGCAAGATCGGGGTGTTCGCCAACAAGGAGTTCAATCCCGAGGGCAAGCTCGTCAGCGGTGCGGAATACGACGCAGGCGTCAAGAACTGGTTGCCGACGCATGCCGACGGCGACTACATCCAGTCGCTGATGGTGCCGGAATACGAGCCCGGCAAATACGCCGGCTGGATCGCTCCGCCGAAGGTCGGAATCGACAACAAGCCGGGCGACTTCGAGTACGTCAAGCTGCACATGGCGTGAGGCGCATCGCGGACAAGGAGGCGGGGGCTTTCGCGCCCCCGCGCGCCGATGCGTGCACAATGCAATGACGCTCCGGGGAGATTGACATGCAAGCCATCCGTACAGCGGTGAAATCGCCGCGCGAGACAGACATCGAATCCGTGGCCGCCGCCATGCGGGCGCACTGCATCACGTGTGCCGACTGCCAGGGTGTGTGCGCCGAGCTGATCGAGCTGATGACGCTTCCCGAGGCGCTTGCCGACCAGAGACGGCCGACATGAACAAGCCGCTCAAGCAGCACCTGATCGATCCGGAAATCTGCATCCGCTGCTACACTTGCGAGATGACATGCCCGATCGAGGCGATCACGCACGACGACACCAATGTCGTCGTGGATGCTGGCAAGTGCGACTTCTGCATGGCCTGCATCCCGGTCTGCCCGACGGGGTCGATCGACGAGTGGCGTGTTGTCGCCGAGCCCTATTCGATCGCGGAGCAGTTGTCCTGGGATGAGCTGCCAGAGCAGCAGGACATCGGGGCAGGGGCCGGGGACGTCGAGGAGGCGCTCGACGAGACCGTCGCGGCGCTCCTGGCGGAAGCGCACAAGGGCGTCGGTGGCAAGGCAAGAGCGCCGTCCAGCGCGGCCAAACCGACGATCAACCTGTATACCCGCTCCAAGCCGGCGAAGGCGGTCGTGCAGGGATCGTACCGGCTGACGTCGGAGGAATCCGGTGCCGAGGTTCGCCACATCATTCTCGATCTGGGCGGGCAACCTTTTCCGGTGATGGAGGGCCAGTCGATCGGCATCATCGCGCCGGGGGCCGACGAGAACGGCAATCCGCACCTGCCGCGCCTCTATTCGATATCAAGCCCGCGTGATGGTGAGCGGCCCGGCTACAATAATATCTCGCTGACCGTGAAACGCGAGGACGGGGGTATCTGTTCCAACTATGTCTGCGATCTTAAGATCGGCGATGAGGTCCTCATCACCGGTCCCTTCGGCGCGACGTTCCTGATGCCCGACGACCCTTCCGCGCGGTTGCTGATGGTATGCACCGGGACCGGCTCGGCGCCGTTCCGCGCCTTCACGATGCGCCGCCAGAGGGTGGCCGCGGCGGGCGACGGTGACATGGTGCTGTTCTTCGGCGCGCGCGCGCCCGACAGCCTTCCCTACTTCGGGCCGCTCAACAAGATTCCCGGTCGCATCCTCAAGAAGCACCTCGTGTTCAGCCGCATTCCGGGCGCCCAGAAGGAATACGTGCAGGACCGCATGATGGTGGAGCAGGAGGTGATCGCCGAAATGCTGCAGGACCCCAGGACACACATCTACGTCTGCGGCCTGCGCGGGATGGAGGAAGGCGTCGAGAAAGCCTTCCTCAACATCGCCGAGAGCGCCGGTGTGCCGTGGGAGAGCACCCGCGAGGTGATGTGCGGCGAAGGGCGCTATCACGTCGAGACCTATTGAAGTGCCGGCGGCAACGGTTGTCCGCCGGCAACCGATCCGCCGTTTCCCCGAACCGGATCATGCAATATAATTCATAACCGGCTCGAATCTCATGGTTGCTGTCGAATGGGCGAGATTACCAACTTCAGGGGCGAGGTCGTCACGGCGCAGCCCGAAGGTGCGCCCGATCTCGCGGCCAGCGAACTGATCCAGGTCGTCGGCGAGCGGGTGCGCAAGGCGCGCGAGCTCAAGGGGCTGCCGCGGCGGGTCGTGTCGGAACTGTCGGGTGTCTCGCCGCGCTACCTGGCGCAGCTCGAGGCGGGCGAGGGCAACATCTCCATAGGCCTGTTGAAGCGCGTGGCGCTGGCGCTCGACCACCGCATCGAGTGGCTGGTCGGCGACGAGGACCCGTGGACGTCGGAGGTGCTGCGCGTCGCCGACCTCTATCGCACCGCGCCGGCGGAGACGCGGGCGAGGGTGATGGAGGTGTTGAGTCCGGAGTCTCCTGCCAGCCTGCGGGCGCGGCGCATCTGCCTGATCGGCCTGCGCGGCGCGGGCAAGTCCTCGCTTGGCGCGATGGCCGGGCAGAAGCTGCACATCCCCTTCGTCGAGCTCAACAGCGAGATCGAGGATCATTCCGGGATGCCGGTGAACGAGATCGTGGCGCTCTACGGGCAGGAGGGCTACCGCCTGCTGGAGGCGCGCGCGGTCGATCGCGTGATCGCCACCCACGACACGATGATCCTCGCCGTCGCCGGCGGCATCGTCGCGGAGCCGGAGACTTACAAGGCCCTGCTGTCGCACTTCCACACGATCTGGCTGAAGGCGAGCCCGGACGAGCACATGGCGCGTGTGCGCGCGCAGGGCGACACGCGGCCGATGGCCGGAAACCCGGAAGCGATGGAGCATCTCAAGTCGCTGCTGCGCAGCCGCGAGGCGCTCTACGAACGCGCGCAGGCGAAGCTCGATACGAGCGGCAAGCCGCTGCAGGCCTCGCTGGAGGAACTGCTGGCGCTGATCCGCGACCGCGAATTCCTCAAGGCATCCTGAGTTTCGTGCATCAGGAAAATTTCGCGGGCCTGCGCTCCAGGAACGCCAGCACGCCTTTCGCGTAGTCCGGGTGTGCTCCGGCGGCACCCTGCAGGTCCGCCTCGATCGCGAGATAGGCGTCGAGGCCGAGATGGCTCGACGCGATGGCCGCCTTGATGCCGGACAGCGCCATTGCGGGCGTGCCTGCGAGCCGGGTGACGAGGTCGGCGAAGGCGTCCTGCAGGTCGCCATCCTCCACCGCGCGCCAGATCAGCCCCTGCGCGGCAGCCTCGCTTGCCGGCAGGGTTTCGCCGAGCATCAGCAAGGCGCGGGCGCGCGCGGGGCCAAGGGTTGCCGCAAGGGCCCGCCCGAGGCCGGCATCGACGCTGAGGCCGACCTTCGAAAAAGAGAAGGCAAACTTCGCGCTGTGCGCGGCAATCACGATGTCGGCGGCAAGCGCCAGCCCGGCACCGGCGCCGGCGGCGATGCCGTTGACGCAGGCGACCACGGGCTTGGGCGTAGCCGCCAGCGCGCGGACGACCGGGTGGAAAAGTTCCCTCTGGATGGCGGCGAGGTCGAGCGGGCCTTCAAGCTTGCGTGGATCGCGCTCGGACAGGTCCTGCCCGGCGCAGAAGCCGCGCCCGGATCCTGTCAGAGAAATCACCCGGACATCGTCGCGCGCAATGGCTTCCTGCACGCTATCGCTCAGCCGCAGCATCAGGTCGCGCGTCAGTGCGTTCAGCCGGTCGGGCCGGTTGAGCGTGATCCGCGCATGACCGTCATGTACGGTGAAAAGGACAGGGGTTTCAGGCATGGCGCTTTTTGCAATATAGTACAGACATTGCATTATTTAGCATGTCTGACAGGGGGATTGGAATGGCGGTTTCGCGGCGCAGGGACGGAATCTACGGGTATGTCGAAATCGACAATCCGCCGGTCAATGCCATCGGCCAGGAAATCCGGCAGGGGCTGCTGGATGCCGTCGACTGGGCGGAAGCCGAGGGACTGGAGCGCGTCATCCTGTCGGGCAAGGGCCGCGCCTTGGCGGCTGGCGCCGACACGCGGGAATTCGACGCCGAGCCGCCGCCGCCGCACCTGCCGGAGGTGGCCAACCGCATCGAGAAGAGCCCCGTGGCGTGGATCGCGGCGATCCACGGATTCGCGCTCGGCGGCGGGGCTGAACTGGTGCTCGCCTGCCGCTACCGCATCGCTCGCCCGGACGCGATGATCGGGCTGCCGGAGGTCAACCTCGGCGTGATCCCCGGCGCGGGGGGGACGCAGCGGCTGCCCCGCCTCGTCGGCATGGAAAAGGCGCTGGAGCTGATCCCGACGGGCAAGCCTGTCTCCGGCGTCGAGGCCAAGGCGATCGGGCTTGTCGACGAACTCGACGACGACCCTGTCGGCTACGCGGAAATGGTGAACACGGAATGGCTCGGCATGGCTGTGCCGGTCGGCGAACTCAATTCCGGTGCGGCCGAGCCGGAGGACTTTGCCAAGGCGCGCCGGGCCGCCGAGAACCGGATGCGCGGGCAGGTGGCGCCGCTGAAGGCGATCGAGTTGCTGGAACTCGCCCAGACCGCTTCGCTCGAGGACGGCATGCGCGCGGAACGCGAAGCCTTCGTGGAGTTGCGGAAGTCTGAGCAGGCGCGCGCGCTGCGCCACATCTTCTTCGCCGAGCGCGGCGCCAGGGCGCCGGACTGGCTTACGGCGGAACCTGCGAAGGTCGAGCATGTCGCGGTCGTCGGCGGCGGCACGATGGGCGCGGGCATCGCCTATGCACTCGTCAATGCCGGTCAGGCCGTCACCCTTCTGGAAACGGACGCGGACGGCGTGGAGCGCGCTAGAGGCAATGTCGGCAAGATCATCGACTCGAGCCTCAAGCGCGGCTTCATCGACGATGACGGTGCCGCGGCGCGCCGTGGCCGCCTCACGGTGAGCAGCGACTACGGTGCGGCGGCGGATGCCGACCTTGCGATCGAGGCCGCCTTCGAGAGCATGGAGGTCAAGGCGGAAGTGTTCGGCAGGCTGCAGTCGGTGATACGGGCTGACGCCGTTCTTGCCACCAACACCTCGTATCTCGATGTCGACGAGATTGCCGGCACGCTGGCGGACCCGTCGCGTCTCGTCGGCCTGCACTTCTTCGCGCCCGCCCACATCATGAAGCTGCTGGAGATCGTGCGAGGAAAGGCGTCCTCGGAGCGGGCGCTGGCTACCGGTTTTGCGCTTGCAAAGCGGCTGCGCAAGATCCCGGTGCTCGCGGGTGTCTGCGACGGGTTCATCGGCAACCGCATCCTGTCGCGCTACCGCGAGGCGGCCGACACGGTGCTGATGGATGGTTCGACGCCATGGGACATCGACGAGGCGATGGTCGAGTTCGGCTATGCGATGGGGATCTACGAGACGCAGGACCTGTCGGGCCTCGACATCGCGCACGCCAACCGGCGGCGTCAGGACGCGACGCGCGATCCAAACCGCCGCTACATCCCGATCGGCGACCGGATGGTCGCGGAAGGACGGCTTGGGCGCAAGGCGGGGGTCGGCTGGTACCGCTATCCCGGCGGCGGCGGCAAGGTGGTCGATCCGCTGATCGAGGACCTGGTGCGCGAGGAGGCGCATTTCGCCAAGGTGGCGCGGCGGGAGTTTTCCGCCGACGAGATCCGCCATCGGCTGCTGCTGGCGATGGTCAACGAGGCAACCGCGATCCTCGGCGAGGGCATCGCGCAAACCGCGAGAGACATCGACCTCGTGACGGTCAACGGTTATGGCTTCCCGCGCTGGCGCGGTGGCCTGATGCACTACGCGGATACGCTGGGTGCGGCGACCGTGCTGGAAGGCCTCGAAGGGTTGGCGAAGGAAGACGCGCTCGTATGGGCGCCGAGCCCGGTCGTGCGAGACTGCGCCGAGAAGGGCATTTCCTTCAGCGCCTGGAGACGCTGAACCTAGCGCGCACCGGAAAACGCAATCGCTGCAAGAAGGTCGTCGACGCGCGCCAGCCAAGTTATGGCAGAGATGAGCGCGCCGTTCTCCACGGCATCGGTCTCCGGGTCCATCTTAAGCGCGCGCGCGAGGCCCGCGAGCCGATCTGTTTGCGCGATGACCGCTTTTTCGGCGTCGTAGTCCGCGGCACCGCGGCGGGCGGCCTTGGCCAACCGGATCGCCTGCAGAACGTCGGGAAAGCGGCCGGACCAGCGGTAGCCGTCCCTGCGTTCCCGCGAAATCTCCCCGAGCGCATAGTGGACGCTGCCGTCACGGTCTCCGAAGATCGGCCGGTTGGAGCCGATCTCGTAGAAGCGCGACCAGGTCTCGGGACCGGTCTGCGAGGCAACCAGCCAGTCGGCGGCTTTTCCGGCGGCGGCAAGCAGGCGTTCGTCGCCGAGTCTGGCGAAGGCTTCGAGAAGTGTTCGGATCGCGTAGGCGGTCTCGATCGACGCGGCTGCTGCCGGCTCGAAGGCGCGCCCGCGGGCTGGGCGCAGCTGATCGTCATACTGCTGCGCCCAGCCACCTGACGCAAGCTGCGCGGCAAGCAGGAATTCGAGCCCGCGTTTCGCCGCGACGAGGTAGCGTTCGTCGCCGAAGGTGGTGTAAGCGCGCAGCAGCACGTCGATGTGGGAGGTGACAACGTCGTCGTTGAGCGTCGCGTAGGACGTATAGTCGTTCGTATGGAGCAGCTGCGGCCAGGCGCCATCGGGCTTCTGCGTCTCAAGGACCAGGCCGAGCGCGTCGCGGGCGGCGGTGAGGATTTCGTTCCTGCCCGGCCCCGGCGGGAGCGTGAGCGCGACATCGACCAGGAAACCGATGATGCCTGCCTGCATGCCCTCGTCGAAGGAAACATGCGGCTGGTCGGCGTAGCGGGGGCTGCAATCGTCATCGACGGTGGCGGCAGGTGGCCAGCCGCCGTCGCAGGTCTGGCTCCGGACCACCGCCAGGGCGGTGCGCAGCGCGAGGTCCTGGAAGCGCGCATCACCCGTCAGCGCGAAGGCGCGCAGGAAGCGTTCACCGATCTCGAAGGTCGCGCCAGCCGGAAGCATCCAGATCACGTCGGCCGGGATGGGCGTCATGCTTTCGCCGAAGCGCCGGCCGGTTGCCGGGTCGACCGCCACCGCGTAACCGCCATCGACCGAGGTTGCCGCCATGCGTTCGACGAGGCCGGCAAGCTCGGCGCCGAGGGCCGGCCTGTCGAGTTGTAGCTCCGGCATGCGCCGGACGTAGTGGACGTATGGCGCTGGCGGTATCCCGCGATGAGCGACGAGATAGTCGCCCGCCAGACGGGCGTGCACCTCGGCCGGCATGGTGAAGCGCTGGAACACGACCTGGGTCGGCTTGCGTCGCTCGATCGAGGCCAGCAGGTCGGCATCAGTCAGCTTACCGATGGTGCGGCGCTTTTCGGAAAAGACGACAAGTTCCGGTGGCACGAGCAGTCCGTTCCTGAAGGCGGCCATTGGCACGTCCGTGACGACCCAGCCGCCGAGCGGCGCGTAGGTGTGCAGCGCGAGGGCTGAGAGCGCGTAGGGGTCGGCCGCCGCCGCTTTTTCGGGCGCGGGAAATCTCGATACGCCGATGATCGCAGCGCAGGCGACCAGGACCACGGTGGTTCCCGGTGCGGGGACGCGCACCGGCAGCGCGGCGGCCCAAGTGCCGAGGCTGACGGCGTACAGACCCGCTATCCATGCAAGCGGCACGATCAGCAGCAGCACCTGGTGGGTGAAGACGGGATGATGCAGGGCGAGCGCAAGGCCGGCCGTGGTGAGCCATGTGCCGGGCACGGCGAGCGGGCGGCTGTCGATGCCCGGCCACAGCAGGAGGACGGCGAGGCCGAGGAGACCCGGAATGGTGACGGTCGGGGACTGGCGCAGCGTGGTCCAGATCGTCGCCAGGCTCGTCAGGAAATCGTGCTGCGTGCGCAGCGCCGGTGCGACGTGCGGAGCGACAAGACTGGCGATCGGGTCCTGGCCGGAAACCACTGCGATGATGGCGAAGGCGAGCGCGCAGGCCAGCATCCAGATGGCCACGGCGCGGAAGGGGCGATGCCGGACACCCGAGGCGGCAATGCCGGATACGGCAAGCATGAGGGCGGGCGCCATCGTGAAGGTGAACAGTTTTGTCTGCAGCGACAGCCCGAAGACAAGCCCGGAGACAACGGCGCGCGGCACCGGGGACAGGCGTTGGGTGCCGGCGATCGCCAGCGAGAGGCCGGCGAACGCGATGGCGGGCAGCCCAATCATGACGGCAGAGGACAATTGCAGGAAGTGGGGGCAGGTGAACAGGAGGACGACCGTTGCCGCCGCCGCAAGCCCGCCGCCGTCCCGCCTCACCGCGGCATGCAGGCCGGCGAGGAGCAGGCTTGCCGCCGCAGCGATCAGGAGGCGCGCGGCATGGACGTCGTTGGGCAGGACGAACTGCAGCGCGGCCAGCAGGTAGGTGAGGACCGGGCCCTGGTCGTTCCAGATGTCGCCGTAGGGGGAATAGCCTGCCGCGACGAGCGCTGCCTTGCCAAGGTTGAGGCCTTCGTCCGGATCGATCTGGAAGACGTCGAGCCAGGGCGACATCGACACGATCCAGGCGAAGGACAGCAGGCCGACGAGAACTGTCGGGGTGGTTGTCGGCAGCAGTCTCGGCACGGCGTTAGGCATCGTCATTGCGGTTGCATTGTTGCTACGGCAAGGGGCACACACTCCGGAGCGTGGATCACATAGCAGAGGCGGAAGTGCGCAGAAATGGGATGTGACGGCGCATGTACGCGTTGAGGCTCATGCGATCGGGGAAGGAGAACAGCCTATTCGCATGCGCACGGCGCGCAGGGTGCTCCGCCAGTACCGCGCGATAGACCGCCGCGGTGCCGCGGGCATGCGCGTCCCAGGGGAAACTGCTCCGGATGTGCGCCGTGCGCGCCGCTCTGGCAGGCGCGTCCGCTGCTCCGACGAGAGCCTTGCGGATTGCGTCCATCATTGCCGGCAGGTCGGCGGGACAAACATAGTCGGCGTGATCGCCGAAGTATTCCCGCTCGCCCGCCCGGTCGCTCAGAACCAGCGGGACACCGGCCGCCCCCGCCTCGAGGGCGGCGAGCGGCGCCCCCTCCGCCCAACTCGGCAGGCAGAAGGCGGATGCGCCGCAAACGGCTGAAGCGAAGAGCGGATCGGAATGCTCCAGCCTCGGGACGAAGAGTGCGTGCGCACCAGCGATGCGACGCAGGTGCGCGGCATAGGGCAGGTCGGCCTCCGCCCCGATGAAGACGGCGGTGACGCCAAGCCTGCGGCAGGCCACGGCGGTGAGGAGTTGGTTCTTGCGCGGCTCGATGCGTCCCACCTGGAGGACGTAGTCGCCTATGCCGAAAGCGGCCCGGAACAGGTCCGGGTCGGCATTCTCCAGGACATCCGCGTTGACCGGGTTGCGCACGACCGTCGCGGATCGATCCGCCAATGCGCCGATGGCCTCCAGGCACCGACGTTCGAAGTTGCTCACGAGAATGACGTGGCTGGCGAGGCGAACGATGGTGCAAACCTTGCGATGGTAGCCGGGGAAGGGGTCCCGCAACGGTTGGCCGGCTTGTTCGGCAAGCCGGGCCGAGATTTCGGCGAGCCCGGCATCCAGCGCGGCGCCGGTGCGGGTCTCGTAGAGCGCCGGCACAACGTGTGCGTACTGATCGAAGTTCGAGAGATTCATGAAGATCGGAGACAGGACAAGCGGAACCGCGGCTCGGGAGAGTCCGCAGGCGAGGTCCATGGCCGAATCTGCCGGCCAGACGTTGAAGAGGTGAACGATATCCGGCCTGGCGAACCGGCTTCCGAACTCGGCCGCGTCGATGCCAATACGCCGCAGAGCACGGAGCGTTCGCGGAACGCGGATCGACGGACCGCCGGGCAAGTTACATTCGTCGCCATGCATCGCCAGGGCCACGAAGGGGGCAGCGTCGGCCTTGCTGTGCCTTCCGGTGGGAATCATGGTCGCCTGCCGCTGGTCCTTGCTCGCGGCGACGAGAGGAGGCATTTCCGTCCCGGTCGCCGGCATCGGTGCAGGCGCAGTATCCTGCCGTTGGGGCGACGGAGTAAAGGCGGCGCAGGGCGTCAGCGTTCGCTCAGCTGTCGTTGATCTCGGCGAGCGGGATCGCGGGCGTGCGTCCTGCGATGTCGTCGGCGAGGATGCGCGCCGAACCGTGCGACATGGTCCATCCGATGTGGCCATGGCCGGTATCGTAGTAGAGGTTGCGGTGCTTGCGCCGGCCAATGCAGGGCAGGTTGGTCGGAGTCATCGGCCGCAGGCCTGCCCACATGTGCGGGCGGTCGTGGTCAGCGCCTTGCGGATAGAGTTCGCGCACCACGGACGCCATGAAGGCGAAGTCGGACGGCTTGTGGGAGGTGTCGTATCCAGCGATCTCGGCGGTCGCGGTGACGCGCACCTGGTCGCCGAAGCGGGAGATGGCGACGAGGTTTTCCTCGTCCACCGAACCGACTGTCGGCGGCATCGGGTTGTTGCCGACGGGGATGGTCAGCGCGTAGCCCTTGATGGGGTAGATCTTCAGCGGCTCGCCGATCCTGCGCGACAGGATCGGGCTCTGGCTGCCGAGCGCCATGACATAGAGGTCGGCCTTCACCTTGCCTTTCGAGGTGGTGACCGAGGTGACCGTGTCGCCGGATACCTCGATCGACAGAACCTCTTCGCCGGTGCGGATTTCCGCGCCCTTTTTCGCGATGTGGTCGGCGAGCGCGGTGGTGAACTTGAAGCAGCTGCCGGATTCGTCGCTCGGGCAATAGATGCCACCGGCGATCCTGTCCTTCACCGATGCCAGCGCCGGTTCAAGTTCCAGCACCCTTGCGCGGTCCAGCACCTCGATGGTGTGGCCGAGATCGCGCATGATCTTCATGTGCTCGATGCCGGCCTCGAAGCGGTCCGCGTTGCGATAGAAATAGAGGATGCCGCGGTCGATGCGGTCGAATTCGACGCCGGTGTCGCGAATCGTCTCGTGCATGACCTTCTGCGAGTAGGAGGCGATCGCGTACTTGCGCGCGGTGTTGCGGGCGGAACGCTCGGCGGTGCACTGGGCGAGAAACTGCAGCCCATAGATGTACTGGTACGGGTTGAGGGTCGGCTTGAAGCGGATCGACTGGTCGGCCATGAATAGCGACTTGAGCATGATCATCGGGGCAGCCGGCGAGGACCAGGTGAACGAGTGGCCGGGCGCCATCAACCCAGCATTGCCCCAGCTCGTCTCGGTGCCGACCGCGTCGTTCTTCTCGATGATGGTGACCTGGTGGCCGTCTTTCTGGAGTTCGTAGGCGGCGGTCACTCCGACCACGCCGCCTCCCAGGACTGCGATGTGCATTGCGTGTTCCCCGTCTTGCGCCGCGCGCTTGCTCCGGAGCCATGCTGAGCTTATCGGCGCCTGTTCCGCAAGCCGGGAAATTCCATCTCGCGCTCACGGCCCATGCGTTTGACCGGTCGCGGCGATCACCGCATCATGGACGCATGATCAAGGCCGTGCTGCTCGATCTTGCCGGTGTCGTCTATGTCGGTGCATCCGCACTGCCCGGCGCAGAGGATGCGCTCGCACGCCTGCGCGACGCCGGGCTTGCCATCCGCTTCCTGACCAACACGACGCGTTCTCCACGGCGCGAGATTCTCGCCGCGCTTGAAGGGATGGGCATAGCCTGTGGCGAAGACGAACTGTTCACGCCGGCGAAGGCGGCCTGCGCCATGCTGACGCAACGGCACCTGACCGCACATTTGCTGGTACACCCCGCGTTGCGGGAAGACTTTGCCGGCATCTCGGGCGGAAATGAGACAGCAGTGGTGGTTGGTGATGCGGGGGAGGACTTCACCTATGCCTCGCTCAACGCTGCGTTTCGGGCGCTGGCCGGCGGGGCGCAGTTGCTGGCGCTCGCCAACAACCGGACGTTCCGGGACAGCGATGGCGAACTGAGCCTCGACACCGGAGCGTTCGTGGCGGCGCTGGAGTTTGCCTCGCGCGCCTCGGCGACCGTGCTCGGCAAGCCGTCGCCGGATTTCTTCCACGCCGCGCTGGCCAGCACCGGCTGCGAGGCGGGCGAGGCGGTGATGGTCGGAGATGACGTGGAAGCCGACGTTGCCGGCGCGCTTGCCGCCGGGATTGGCGCAGGGCTGCTGGTGCGCACGGGCAAGTACGTGGCGGGCGCGGAAGATGTCGTGGAGCCGCGACCGACGGCGGTCGTCGACGATCTCGCCGCGGCGGCCGACTGGATTCTCGCGCATCGGTAGCGTGGATGCTCCTATCCCTCGTTATCACGCAATTCCGGACGGAAAACCGCACGCACTTTTCCTGGAATTGCTCTAGATGCCCCAAGTGTCCTTCAGGCGGTAACCGCGCGGCCAGGGGTCGGCGGGATCAAGCATGTGCTGATGCGTGCCGGTGATCCAGGCGCGGCCGGAGATTTCCGGCACGATGGCCGGCCGGCCGCCGACGGTCGCTTGCGAGACGATGCGCCCGTCGAAGCGCGAGCCGATGATGGAGGTTGCCGTGAAGCGGTCGCCGACCTGCATCTGGCCGCGCGCGTTGAGCACGGCCATGCGCGCGGACAACGCGGTTCCGGTCGGCGAGCGGTCGACCTTGCCGGGCTGGATGGCGACTGCGGCCTTCGCGGCGAGACCGCCTTGTTCCTTCATCAATTTACCGGCGAACAGGCAGAATGAGATGTGATCCCACTGCGGGTTCTCGGGGTGGGAGAAGCCGAGCTGTTCGTTGGCGGCATTGGTGATGGCAACGCCCGTTTCCGCGATGGCGCGCGCCTCGCCTGCCTCAATGGCGAAACCGGCATCGGTGGCATCGACGATGACGAAGCTGTCGCCGCCAAAGGCGGTGTCGACCTGCAGCGTGCCGAGCCCCGCGACCTCGATCGTGCAATCGAGCTTGCCGGCGAAGGAAGGGACGTTCTGCACGAAGATGCGCTCGGCCTTGCCATCGCGGCACTCGGCGCGCACGCGGATGAGGCCGCCCGGCGCTTCCAGCACCATGTCCGTAACCGGTTCGCACATGGGGATGATGCCGGTGTCGAGCAGGACGGTGGCGACGCAGATCGAGTTGGAACCCGACATCGGCGGGGTGTCCTCCGGCTCCATGATGATGAAGCCCATCTGCGCGTCCGGGTGTCTTGGTGGCACGAGCAGGTTGACATGGCGGAAGACGCCGCCGCGCGGCTCGTTGAGCACGAAGTCGCGCAGGTTGCCGTCGCGGGCGATGAAGTTGCGCTGCTCCCACAAGGTCTCGCCGGGTGGCGGCGCGACCCCGCCGACGATGACGTCTCCGACCTCGCCCTCGGCATGGCAGGAGACGACATGGACCGTTTTCGTGCTGCGCATCGCGTCCCCTTTCTCGCCCCTGTTCCGCGGTGTCATGGTCCGTGCAAGGCGAGCCTGCAACGATGGCGCAAGGCGGCAGGGCTGGCAATCGGCGAAATTCCGGCCAACTAGGAGCGGCGCGCGGCAAGGCGGACGACATCGGCGAGGCCCGAATGGCGCGAGCCCTCGTCGAGCAGGATCGTGCCGGCCATCAGTTCGACGATCTGCAACTCGCCGACCCACTCGGCGAGTTCCTCGTTGCTGTAGCGCAGGGCGGGGCTGCCTGGCCCCGGTCCTGTTGCCGGCTGCGGCGCCTTGGCGAAGGCTTCCAGCACAATCCATCCGCCCGGCGCGAGGGACGCGATGGCCTTGTCAAGGCAGGCGCGCCGCAAGCTCGCGGGTCCGTGCAGGTAGAACACGATGGCCGCGTCCCAGGTGCGCCCGGCGGGCTGCCAGGCCGTCACGTCGGCGGTGAAGCGCTCGACGCTGACGCCATTGACCTTGTCGCGGTCGACTGCGCGGCGGGTCGCCTCGGCGGAGAGGTCGAAGGCCGTGACGGCAATGCCCTGCGAAGCAAGCCAGCTGCCGTTGCGCCCGTCGCCGTCGGCGGGCAACAGCGCGGTCTTCGGCGCGAAGTCTGTGCGGGCGCAGATCATGCGCAGGTAGTCGTTCGGCGCGTCGCCGAACAGGCTGCCTTCCGCCGCACGGTAGCGGGCGTCCCAGTCGGGGCCGCTCATTGCGCCCCATCTTGCATGGCGGCGTGCGCCTCGGCGCGGGCTTCGGCGATGGTTGCCCGGTAGCGGACGGAATGCGCGTCGAGGCCATGGGTCTTCAGCATGCGGCGCACCGGCGGGGCGGCGCCCGTCACGTAGAAGGCGATGCCGGCGCGCTGCGCCTTGGCGTGCACGCCCTTCAGCGTGTTGGCCGCCGTGGAGTCGAGGAACGGTACGTTGGTGAAATCGATGATCACCGTCTTGCGCTGGTCGGCGATGCGGTCGAGCACGGAGCCGGCCTTCGACACGGCGCCGAAGAAGAAGGCGCCGGAAATGCGGTAGATGAGGACATTTGGATCGTTCGCTTCGGCGTCGAGGTCTTCCTTGTCGCTCGCCGGGCGGTCGGCATGGTCGCGGGCGTCGATGCCGCCGCCGGCAACGGCGAGCGCGCTTGACATGCGCTCGATGAACATCATCGCACCCAGCATGGTGCCCACCACGATGCCTTCGGTGAGGTCGCGGAAGATGGTGATGAGGAAGGTGGCTAGCAGCACGATGGCATCGCCGCGCGAGGAACGCAGCAGGATGGCGAAGGCATGCTTCTCGATCATGCCCCAGGTGACGACGGCGAGGATGCCGGCAAGGGCGGCGAGCGGGACGTATCCGGCAAGCGGGGCCGCGACCAGCAGGAAGAGCAGCAGGAACAGTGCGTGCAGCATGCCGGCGACGGGGCCATGCGCGCCGGCGCGCACGTTGGTGGCGGTGCGCGCGATCGTGCCGGTGACGCAGACGCCGCCGAACAGGGCGGAGCCGATGTTGGCGGCGCCCTGGGCGACAAGCTCGCAGTTGGAGCGGTGCCGCCGGCCGGTCATGCCGTCGGCGACGACAGCCGAAAGCAGCGACTCGATGGCGCCCAGCAGGGTGAAGGCGATGGCGTCCGGCAGCACGGCAACGAGTTTGCCGAGGCTGACATCGGGCCATGCGGGCAGCGGCAGCGTGTTTGGCAGCGCGCCGAATCGAGTGCCGATCGTCTCGACCGGAAGGTCGAGGATTGCCGCGACGAGGGCGGAGATTGCGAGCGCGAAGAGCATGCCGGGCCAGCCCGGCCGCAGGCGCTTGGTCAGCACGATGATGGCGATGGTCAGGACCGCGATGGCCAGCGCTGCCGGGTTGAGGGTCGGGGCGGCGCGCGCAAGCGCCTGCAGCTTCGGGATGAGTTCGCCCGGCTCCGGCCCGGTCAGCTTCAGGCCGAGCAGTTCGTGGATCTGGCTCGAAAAGATGATGACAGCGATGCCGGCGGTGAAGCCGACGGTGACGGGATAGGGAATGAACTTGATGTAGGTGCCGAGCTTGAAGAAGCCGACGGCCATCAGGAAAACGCCGGACAGCAATATCGCGAGGACGAGGCCGTCGTAGCCGTGCCGCTGGACGCTCGCCGCCACGAGCACGATGAAGGCGCCCGCGGGGCCGCCAATCTGGAAGCGGCTGCCGCCGAGCGCGGATACCAGGAAGCCGCCGACGATCGCGGTGTAGAGGCCGCGTTCGGGCGAGACGCCGGACGCGATGGCGATGGCCATCGACAGCGGCAACGCGACGATGGCGACCGTCAGCCCGGCGATGGCGTCGGCGCGCAGGCTGGCGGCGCCATAGCCCTCGCGCAGGACGGTGACGAGCTTGGGCGTGAACAGGTCGCGGAAGCCGGGCTCTTGGCCGGCTTGCGAGGGGGTGGCTGGCTGGTCCATCGGCCCTTTCCGGGGCGGTGCGGGTGCGGGTGCGTGGGCGGGTCGGGCGATTGTCGGCATATTGCAGGGGGCAAAATCAAGCTTTCCTTTTGCCGGTTGCCCGGCAACGATGGGTGGCAGGCCAGAACCGGTGGAGGAGACGATGACAGCGCGCCCGGCGCTTGCGCAGCCCGACATCGCCCTGGCGGCGGCAATGCGTTGCGCGAGTTCCCGCGTATCGGGACCGTTGCCGCAGGCCGCGACAGTCAGAACGTGCTCCAGAGGGTCATGGTGACGGAACTCCCCTCGGCGACGTTGCCAAGGCCCATGAGCCGCCGGCGCCTGAGGCTGGCTGCGGCGGGATTTCTCGTGCTTGCCGCTGCAATTGCCTATGGCGTGCGCGCCTACACGCTCGACTATCTGGCGCGCGATGCGGCATCGCGCGGCATCGCGACGCTCAACTTCCATGCCGAGGCGTTCGAAGGGGCGCTCGACAAGTACCGCATCCTGCCGGCGATGCTGGCGAGGCGGGTCGACCTGCGCGCCATGATCCGCGGCGCAGCGCTTTTCGAGCGCGCCGAATCCGGGTCCGCGGACATGCGACAGGCGTCGCGCGACCTGCTGGGCGAACATGCGGCGCTGACCGGGGCGCTTGCGATCATGGTCTCGACGAGCGATGGACGCGTGTTCGCGTCCAGCCTCGACGATCGGCCCGAACTTGCCGTCGGCGCCAGGCTGGCGGGGCAGGCGCATTTCGCAACCGCGCTCGACGGCCGGCTGGGCCGGCAAATCATCGTGCTGCCGGACGGACGCAGGCTGTATCTGTTCTCCACGCAGGTGCGCGCGGACGAACTCGTCGGCGTGGTGACGGTCGCCGTCGACATGGAGCGGCTGGAACGGCCATGGGCGCTGACGCGCGACACGATTCTCGCCTACGAGCCTGACGGGCTCATCGTGCTATCCAATCGCGAGGAGTTGCGCCTGCGCTCGCTTGCCGCGAGCGTGCCGCCGACGGGCAGCGAGGCCGGGCCACTGGTCATCGAGGGCGGCGGGCAGGGGCGGGTGGTGCGCATCGACGACCCGGCCCTTACCGGTCGCTATGTCATGTCGTTGCGCGCGGTGCCGGTGCTGGAGTGGACGATGATGGCACTCGGCGATGCGGCACCGGTTGCCCGGCGGGCGACACTCGCCAGCGCGCTTGCCGCGTCCGCGAGCCTGCTGGTTTCCGGCATCGTGCTGAGCGTCCTGCAGCGCCGGCGCAACCTGGCGCAGAAGCTGCGCGACGACCGTGCCGTCTCGCTGCGGCTGGAGCGGCTGGTGCGCGACCGTACGCGTGACCTGCGGCAGGCACGCAACGAGCTGATACAGGCGACCAAGCTTGCCGCGCTCGGACAGATGTCGGCGGCGATCGCACATGAGTTCAACCAGCCGCTGGCCGCCATCGTGTCGAATGCCGACAACGCGCAGACGCTGATCGCGCGCGGCGACGACGCAAGCGCGATCGAGAACATCACCCGCATCCGCAAGCTGGTCGACCGGCTCGGCTCGATCTCGCGTGCGCTGAAAACCTTCGCTCGAAAGCCGCGCAGCCACTTGCAGCCGGTCAGCCTGAAGGCGGTGTGCGAAGCGGCGATGGCCGTGCTGCAGCCCAAACGGCGTGAAAGCGGGGTCGATGTCACGCTGTCCGACGATGGCGGCGACGTCATGGTCATGGCGGGAGCGGTGCGCATGGAGCAGGTGATCGTCAACCTGGTCGCCAACGCGATCGACGCCGCGCGCGCGCGCCATCGCGATGGCGGCGGCAGGGTCGACATCCGGCTGTGGCGGGAGGACGGCGCCGGTGTCGTCAGCGTGCGCGATAACGGCGGCGGCATCGCGGTTTCTCCCAAGGATGCCGTGTTCGATCCCTTTGTGACGACCAAGGAAGGCGGCGAGGGGCTGGGCCTTGGGCTTTCCATCACCTACAACATCGTCAAGGACTTTTCCGGAACGATCGCCGCCGACAGCGCGCTGGGGGAAGGTGCGGTCTTCACCGTGCGCCTGCCAATGGCCGGGGACGGCGGCGACACACCAGCCGGTGGAGACTAGCGTGGCCGACAGACCACTTGTCCTGCTCGTCGACGATGACGATGACCTGCGCCTGACCCTGGCGCAGGGGCTCGAACTCGCCGGCTTCGCGGTCGAGGCCTTTGCCGGCGCCGAGGGCGTCCTGGAACACATCAGCCAGGATTTCGCAGGCGTCCTGGTCAGCGACATTCGCCTGCCGGGCATCGACGGCGTGGCGTTGATGAAGGCGGTCCTCGATGTCGATGCAGCGATGCCCGTGGTGCTCATCACCGGGCACGGCGACGTGTCGATGGCGGTCGACGCGATGAAGGCCGGCGCCTACGATTTCATCGAGAAGCCGTTCGCGACCTCCGCGCTCGAAGCCGTGGTGACGCGGGCGATCGACCGGCGAAGGCTGGTGCTCGAGAACCGCGTCCTGCGTGAACAGCTGTCCGGGGCGACAGGGCTGGAGGAGCGCATCGTCGGGCGCTCGGCCGCGGCCGTGCAGCTGCGCAAGCAGGTGGCGATGATCGCGGCGACGGATGCCGACGTGCTGATCGTGGGCGAGACGGGGGCGGGCAAGGAGGTGATCGCGCGCGCGCTGCACGACACGAGCCCGCGCGCCGACAGGCCGTTCGTCGCAATCAACTGCGCGGCGTTGCCGGCGGAGATCATCGAGTCGGAACTGTTCGGGCACGTGGCGGGGGCGTTCACCGGCGCGCGTGACACCCGCATCGGCAAGCTGGAACATGCCGACGGCGGCACGGTGTTCCTCGACGAGATCGAATCCATGCCGCTCGACCTGCAGGCCAAGCTGCTGCGGGTCATCGAGACGCGCTCCCTGGAGCGGCTCGGCGCCAACGAGACGATTTCCCTGAACATTCGTTTCCTCGCCGCCTCGAAGGCTGACCTCGCCCGGCTTTCAGCAGGCGGCGGATTCCGCGAGGACCTCTACTATCGCCTCAACGTCGTCACCATCGCCGTGCCGGCGCTGGCGCAGCGGCGCGACGACATCCCGGTCCTGCTGCTGCACCTGATGCGCAAGGCGCGCGCACGCTACCGCCGCGACATGCCGGAGCTTTCCGCGCACGTTCTCGCGGCGCTGTCGGCGCGCGACTGGCCCGGCAACGTGCGCGAGCTGCGCAACATCGCCGACCGGCTGGTGCTCGGCGTCATGGATCCAGCGGAGATCTCCGAGGCCGAGGCTTCGTCAGGGGGCAGCGGCAACGGGGTGCTGGGCGACCAGGTCGCGGCCTTCGAGCGCGCCGTCATCGTGCAGGCGCTGGCCGCCAACGGGGGGCGGCTGAAACCGACCTACGAGGCGCTCGGGGTGTCGCGCAAGACGCTCTACGACAAGATGCAGCGGCTGGGAATCGAGCGCCAGCCAGGAAGCGATGTGCAGGAATCGTGACATCGCCGGCGCAGCGATGTGCAGGAAATGTGACATTCTGTCCAGTGCGCATCAGCCGGACGCAGGTCAAGGCTCTGATCTGTCGACAGTTTTTCGCAATCGCGCGAAGTGGCACGGCAACTGCTTAACAATTCGTTATCGCCGCCGGCGCGTTGTTGGCGGCAGGGTTTTGTCGCGCACCTGTGCGAAGGATCAGGCGCAGGGCGGGTCTAACGGGAGGATATCTCACATGAAACGCATTCTCGGTGCCGTTGCGGCGGCCGCCATCACGCTCACCGCCTCGTCGGCACTCGCAAACTGCGATCCCGGCGAAACGGTCATCAAGTTCAGCCACGTGGTGGCCGCCACGGGCCATCCCAAAGGCGATGCCGCGACGCTGCTCGCCAACCGCGTCAACGAGGAAATGAACGGCAAGGCCTGCATGGAAGTGTTTCCGCAGTCGACGCTGTATGACGACGACAAGGTGATGGAGGCGCTGCTGCTCGGCGACGTGCAGCTTGCCGCGCCGTCGCTGTCGAAGTTCGAGGCCTATACCAAGAAGTACCGGCTGTTCGACCTGCCGTTCCTGTTCGCGGACCTGAACGCCGTCGATGCCTTCATCGACAGCGATGCGGGCAAGGGCCTGCTCAAGGTGATGGAAGGCCAGGGCTACACCGGCCTCGGCTACTGGATGTCGGGCATGAAGTCGTTCTCTGCGAAGAAGCCGCTGATCCTGCCGAGCGACGCCAACGGCCTGAAGTTCCGCATCCAGACGTCCGACGTCGCCGATGCCATGATCGAGGCGATCGGGGGTTCGGCCCAGAAACTCGCCTTCAAGGAAGTCTACGGCGCGCTGCAGACCGGCGTCGTCGACGGCCAGGAGAATTCCTGGTGCAACATCTTCAAGCAGAAGTTCTTCGAGGTGCAGGACGGCGTGACCGAGACCAACCACCAGTCGCTGGCCTATCTGCTGGTGACCTCGACGGAGTGGCTGGCCGGGCTTGATCCTGCCGTGCGCGACCAGTTCCTGACGATCGCCGGCGAAGTGACCAAGGCTGCCAACGCCGACGTGGCGTCGAAGGAAGCGGCCTGCCGCCAGGGCGTTCTCGATGCCGGCGGCGTCATCCGCACGCTGACGCCCGAGCAGCGCAAGGCCTGGGTCGACGTGATGAAGCCGGTGTGGACCAGGTTCGAGGGCGACATCGGCAAGGACCTGATCGCCGCCGCTGCCGGCAACTGATCGCCGACAACAATCCTGCCGCCCGGGTGAACGACCCGGGCGGCATTCGGCTCGCGGCCCGTGCATGGTTCACGGGCAACAATGGGGGGACCGGGCCATGGCATTGCTTCTGTCGCTTCCGGTGATCGCGCTGGCCGTGATCGTCGTTGCCTTCTTCGTGATCGAGCGGCTGTTTCCCGCGGCGATCACCCGGTTCGAGGAGAACCTGCTGGCGATCCTGCTGGCAACCATCACGGTGGTGTCGTTCAGCCAGGTGATCGCGCGCTACGGCTTCAATTCGGGCTGGGGCGGCGCGCTCGAGTTCACCCGCATCCTGTTCGCCTGGCTGATCCTGTTCGGCATGAGCTACGGGGTCAAGATCGGCTCGCATCTCGGCGTCGATGCCTTCATCCGCCTGCTGCCGGCGCGCGGGTTCCGTTCCGCGGCGCTGTTCGGGGCCGCCTGCGGCATCGCCTACGCGGTGATCCTGCTTTACTCCGACTGGTTGCAGGGCCTCGGCGCGAACGCCCGCGGCGGCGCGCTCGACTACTGGTCGAAGATGTTCAAGATCGGCATCGGTCTCGACGACCTGCGCTATCCCGTATGGATCCAGCACGCGTTCGGCATGCAGGAGCGCGTGCAGCGCTGGATCGCCTACCTGATCCTGCCGATCGGGCTCGGGCTGTTCGGCTTCCGCTGCGTGCAGGCGTTCATCGCCATCTGGCGCGGCGAACGCGAACTGATCATCGCCGGCCACGAGGCGGAAGACCTCGTCGCCGAGAACAAGAACGCGCTGAAGGACTGACGCCCATGGAATCGCTCATCCTGTTCGCGATGGTTCTGTCGCTGCTGTTCCTCGGCGTGCCGATCGCCGTTTCGCTGGGGCTGTCTTCGATCCTGCTGATCGCCTTCTTCTCGACCGATTCGCTGTCGTCGGTGGCGCTGCAGCTGTTCACCGCCTCGCAGAACTACACGCTGCTGGCGATCCCGTTCTTCATCCTGGCCTCGTCGTTCATGTCGACGGGCGGCGTGGCGCGGCGCATCATCCGCTTCGCCATCGCGACCGTGGGGCACTTCCGCGGCGGGCTCGCCATGGCCAGTGTGCTGGCGTGCATGCTGTTCGCCGCGCTGTCGGGATCCTCGCCGGCCACGGTGGTGGCCATCGGCACGATTGCCATCGCCGGCATGCGCCAGGTTGGCTACTCGAAGGAATTCGCCGCCGGCGTCATCGCAAATGCCGGCACGCTCGGCATCCTGATCCCCCCGTCGATCGTGATGGTGGTCTATTCCGCCGCCACCGACGTCTCGGTCGGGCGGATGTTCCTGGCCGGCGTGGTGCCGGGGCTTGTCGCCGGACTGATGCTGATGGGCGCGATCTACGTGATGGCGCGCCGCCGCAACCTGCCGGCGGAGGAGTGGAAGGGTTTCCAGGAGATCGTCGACGGCGGCAAGCAGGCAGGCTGGGGCCTGTTCCTGATCATCATCATCATCGGCGGCATCTACGGCGGCGTCTTCACGCCGACGGAAGCCGCGTCCGTGGCAGCCGTCTATGCCGCCTTCATCGCGCTGTTCATCTACCGCGACATGGGCCCGATGAAGGACGTCGACTGGCTCGCCGACGCAGACTCCAGGCGCGCGCGCACCGGCTTCAAGGCACTGGTCTACGCGCTGGCGTTTTTCTTCGTGTGGATGATCCTCAGCTTCTTCGTCACCGCCGAGTGGGAAGGCGTCACCGCCGGCGCACGGGCGCTGGTGGGTCTCGCCCTGTCGCTTGCCATCATGGTTGCCTACGCGGTGTGGCGTGACCGGGACTCCAATCCCTTCAACATCCCCGGCTTCCTCGTCGCAAGCTGGCCGATCTGGCGCCGCAACCTGGCGCTGATGGGCCGCAACATCCTGCGCGTCTGGGTGCACCCGGAAACGCGCAAGGTGCTCGTCGATTCGTCCAGGACGACGATCATGCTGATGTTCATCATCGTCAACGCGCTGCTGTTTGCGCACGTGCTGACGTCGGAGCGCATCCCGCAGACGATCACTGACCTGATGATCGGAGCAGGCTTCAACTGGTTCACATTCCTGATCGCGGTCAACCTGCTGCTGCTGCTGGGCGGGCAGTTCATGGAGCCGTCGGGCCTGTTGCTGATCGTCGCGCCGGTGGTGTTCCCGATCGCCATGGAACTCGGCGTCGACCCGGTGCATCTCGGCATCATCATGGTGGTCAACATGGAGATCGGCATGATCACGCCGCCGATCGGGCTCAACCTGTTCGTCACCTCCGGGATCACGGGCATGGACCTCGTGCAGGTGGTGAAGGCGGCTGCGCCCTTCGTCGCGGTGCTGTTCGTGTTCCTGATCCTGGTCACCTACGTCCCGGCGATGTCGACGATGCTGCCGTATGCGCTTATGGGGCCGGAGATCGTCACGCGCTGACGGAGGAAACCCTCTACGCACATCCTTTTGCTGTTGCGATCCGTGCCGGCGTCATCGACGATGGCGCCGGCAGCCGCAGCAGGAAGGGAACCAGATGGCACAGACGGCAATCATCACCGGGGCCGGGACGGGCGTCGGCAAGGCCAGCGCCGGCGGGCTTCTGGACAAGGGCTGGAACGTGGTCTTCGCCGGGCGCAGGACGGACGTTCTCGAGACGGCCGTGGCCGACTGCGGCGCACCGGGCAAGCAGACGCTGGTGCATGCCTGCGACGTCGCCGACCCGGCGGCGGTGGATGGGTTGTTCGAAGCGGCCGTGAGCCGGTTCGGACGGGTCGACCTGCTGTTCAACAATGCCGGCATGGGCGCCAAGGGCGCGACGATCGACGAGATCGATCCCGGGGTCTGGAGCCAGGTCGTCGCGGTCAACCTGACGGGGTCGTTCCTGTGCGCCCGCGCCGCGTTCCGCCAGATGCGCGCCCAGTCGCCGCAGGGCGGGCGCATCATCAACAACGGTTCGATTTCCGCACACGCTCCGCGGCCGGGGTCTGCGCCCTACACCGCGACGAAGCACGCCATAACGGGCCTGACGCGGACGATCGCGCTCGACGGGCGGCCCTTCGACATCGCCTGCGGCCAGATCGACATCGGCAATGCACTCACCGAGATGGCCATGCCGATGACCAAGGGAGTACCGCAAGCCGACGGCAGCATCGCCATCGAGGCGACGATGGATCCGCAGCACGTCGCAAACGCGGTCGTCCACATGGCCAGCCTGCCGCTGGAGGCCAACGTGCTGTTCATGACGGTGATGGCGACCAAGATGCCGTTCGTGGGGCGCGGGTAGTCACACTGCCGAACTTGCGCTCGCCGGCGTATGCGTGTCTGTATCGGGTCGACGATATTCCAATCAATGGGGACCGATGGCCATGATCGATGCGAAAGCCCTCCTCGACCGGTATCTCGGCATTGAGAACACGGAAAAACTCGAAAAGCACGCGCGTGACCTGAAGGCGAAAGCGCAGGAAAATCCCCTCGCCGCAACAGCCATCGCGGGCGGGCTGGCCGCCGTCCTTCTGGGCACGAAATCCGGCCGTGCGCTCAGCGGCGGTGTGCTCAGGCTCGGCGGGGCGGCCGCAGTGGCCGGTCTTGCCTACAAGGCCTACCAGGACTGGCAGGCAAAGCAGGCCGGCGGTGCGGTGCCGGCTTCGGAACCGGCCGCATTGCCGCCGCCGGACAGCGATTTCCTTCCCCGCGCCGGGCGCGAGCAGGCGCACGCGCAAGCGCTGATCGTGGCGATGATCCAGGCGGCGAAGGCCGACGGCTTCATCGACGATGACGAGCGCGCGCGCATCATCGGCCGGGTCGACGAACTCGGGCTCGGCGACGAGGAAATCCAGTTCGTCATCGAGGAAATCCGTGCGCCTCTCGACATCGACCGGGTGGTGAAATCGGCGACGGGGCCGGAAATGGCGATGGAATTGTATACCGCCTCGACGGTCGCCATCGATGCCGACCACCCCGCCGAACGCGCCTATCTCGACATGCTGGCTGCGCGCCTGGGCCTCGATCCGGCCCTGAAGAAGAGCCTCGACGAGACGATCCGCTCGGCGCGGACCTGACCGGACCGGCGAGCTTGCCGGGGGCAGCGGTTCAGGCGGCGAGGAAATCGCCGATGCGCGCCAGCGCTCGGGCGATGTTGTCCTCCGAGTTTGCGTAGCTCAGGCGCAGGTAGCCTTCGCCGAGGGTGCCGAAGTCCGGCCCGCCGATGGTGGCGACACCGGTGTCCTCCAGCAGGCGCGAGGCGAGCGCCTTGGCCGATGCCGCGACCGCGGAGACATTGGGAAAGGCGTAGAAGGCGCCGAGCGGCGTGCGGCAGGTGATGCCGGGGATCGCGTTCAGTCCCTCGACGACGAGGGCGCGGCGGCGATCGAAGGCGGCCATCATGTCGCCGACGCAGTCCTGCGGGCCCTGAAGCGCGGCAAGGCCGGCATATTGCGCCGGCGCGTTGACGCAGGACCACGAATTGACCGCGAGCTTGCGTGCCTTGTCGAACAGCGGCTTCGGCCAAACCGAATAGCCCAGCCGCCAGCCCGTCATGGCGTAGGTCTTGGACCAGCCGTCGAGCAGGATCAGCCGATCGCGGATGTCGGGATAGGCGAGCAGGCTTGCGTGTTCTAGCCCGTCGTAGGTCATCTGGCCGTAGATCTCGTCGGAGAGGATCGCCACGTGCGGGTGCGCGGCAAGCCCCGCGGCGAGCGCATCGACCTCGCCGCGCGGCGTGACGCCGCCGGTCGGGTTGGCCGGCGAATTGAGGATCATCAGGCGGGTGCGCGGGGAGACGAGCGACAGCGTTTCGCTGGCGGAAAACGCGAAGTCGTTGCTCTCGCGGATCGGGATGGGAACCGGCGTCGCGCCGGTGAACTCGATCATCGAGCGATAGATCGGAAAGCCGGGGTCGGGATACATGATCTCGGCGCCGGGCTCGCCGAACATCAGGATGGCGACGAACATCGTCACCTTGCCGCCGGGCACGATCAGCACGAGGCCGGGATCGACCTCGACGCCGAGGCGGCGATGCAGGTCGGCGCTGACGGCCTCGCGCAGCGGCGCGATGCCGGTTGCCGGGGTATAGCCATGCTGACCGTCGCGCAGCGCCTTGATGGCCGCTTCCACGATGTGCGGCGGGGTCGGGAAATCCGGCTGGCCGATGCCGAGGTTGATGATGTCGCGGCCTTGCGAGGCCAGCTGGGTCGCGCGCGCGAGCACCGAGAAGGCGTTCTCGTCGCCGATCCTGTCGAAAGCGTCGATTGTCCTGAGCACCTGGTTACCCGTGTGTGGCACGGCTCACTCAGGAGCCGTCCGGCTGGCGGTTACCGGACGCCGTTCACGATTCGCGGTTCGCGAGGTTTTCCGCGACCTGGCCGAGCATCCGGGCGAACCGCTTGCGGTCCTTTTCGTCGAGGGCGCTCATAGCCTCCTTTTCGAGGCGTTTCCACAGGCTTTTGAGTTCATTGGCCTTGCTGCGGCCATCCTCGGTCAGGAAAACCGTGAAACTGCGCCTGTCGGTCTCCAGGTTGTTGCGTGACACAAGGCCCTGGCTGCTCATACGCGAGACCATCTTGGTGATCGTCGGCGGCTTGACCTCGAGTGCGTCGGCCAACGCCGTCATCGTCTGGCCGTCGTTCTCCACCAGCGTCAGCAGCACGGTCTCCTGGCCCGGGTGCATGCCGATTTCGCCGAGATGGCTGGCTGCGCGCGTCCGGTGAAGCCGCGCCACGCGCAACAACTGGTAGCTCAAGGATTCGCGGTACCAAGCTTTCAATCGCGTTGCCCCCCGCACCTCGTGAATCCAAATCTTCGATGCGCAACGAATCTAGCTTGAACCTTAAGAGCGCTTCGGTCAAACCCTTGTAATCATGCGGGAATTCTATTAGCCGGCTTGCCCGAGCAAGGTCGACAGGCGGCGGACGTAGTCAAAGTACGCTGTAGACTCGCGAAATGCCTGATTGCGTTCGATATCGCCGGAAATTGCCATTTCCGCGGAAATGTGGCCATGACGCGCTGAAATGACAGCGACACGTGTGGACAAATAGGCCGCCTCATAGACCGAATGGGTCACCAGCACGGCCGTCAGTCGCTTTCTTTGCCATAGACCGCGCAGCACGTCGTTGAGGCGGAAACGGGTCAGTTCATCGAGGGCGGCGAAGGGCTCGTCGAGCAACAGCAGGCGCGGACTGGTGACGAGCGCGCGGGCGATGGACACGCGCATGCGCATGCCGCCGCTCAGTTCCGCGGGCAGGGCATCACGCCGCGCCGCCAGGTCGACGGTTTCCAGCGCTGCCATGACCTGTGCATGTGCGTCGGCGCGCGAGGCGCCGGCGATTCGCAACGGCAGCCAGACGTTGTCGAAGGCGCTTGCCCAGGGCATCAGGGCAGGGTCCTGGAAGACCATCGCGGTGCCCCCGGTCCTGGCAATGGCCGGGTCGCGCCGGACTTGGCCGGCGGTCGGCTCGTCGAGGCCGGCCATGATCCGCAGCAGGGTCGTCTTTCCCGTTCCCGATGCTCCGATGATGGTGAGGAACTCGCCTTCGCCGACGCAGAGGTCAATGCCGCCGAGCGCCCGGACGCCGCCATAGAACACGCGGGTGACCCCGCGCAGGGTGATGAGGTCCGCGGCGCCCGGTCGAGGCGCGCCCGCCGTGGTGCTTTCTCGATCATGGTCCTGCGACACGCTTCAAACTCCCGATAGGATGTTGCACGTCGTAGCGGCATCGCGCGGGGATTGCCACAGGACTGCGTGCCCCGCTAGGGTCCGGCCCTGGCGGCGGGCACAATGTCCTTGGCCTAGCGTATGGAGTTGCGGAGATGGCGGCAGACAGGTCCGGTGGTGGACAGTGGCGGGCGTGGGCAAGGACGGGCCGCATGGGGCTCGCCGCAGCCGATCTCGACCATGCCGTTGCCGTGCTGCCCATTGCCGCGGTCGAGCAGCACGGGCCGCACCTGCCGTTCGGCACCGATCTGCTCATTGGGGAGGGGCTACTCGCCATGGCCGAGGCCGCGTGGGCGGGCGCGTGCGACGTGCTGTGCCTGCCCGCACTGCCGGTCGGCAAGAGCGACGAACATGCTGCCTTCGCCGGAACGCTGTCGCTCGATGCCGGCACGCTCATCGACACTCTGGTGGAAATCGGTCACGGCATCGCCGCAAGCGGCGTGCGCCGGCTTGTCATCATGTCGTCGCACGGCGGCAACTCGGAGGCGATGAGCATCGCGGGGCGGCGGCTGCGGCTGGATGCCGACATGTTCGTGGTGGCGACCAGCTGGGCACGCATGGGCCTGCCGCAAGGGTTGATCGGGGAGGGCGAGCAGCGCCACGGCATCCACGCCGGGCAGATCGAGACCTCGCTGATGCTGCACCTGCATCCCGATCTCGTCGCCATGGACGCGGCGGCGGATTTCGTCTCCGCCGCCGCCGGCATGGACGGCGAATTCTGCATCCTGCGCGGCGGTGGGGGAACCGGCTTTTCCTGGGCGACGCAGGACCTCAACGCCAGCGGCGCCATCGGCAACGCGGCGGCAGCGCGCGCCGAACTCGGTGCGGCGATCGCCGAACATCAGGCCAGCCGGTTCATCGACCTCGTGTGCGACGTGTCACGGTTCGACCTCGGCCGGCTCGGAGACTGATCGGCAGGGGAATGCTGCCGGCTTGACCTTCCAGTTACTGGAATCTCTATCTGTGGCGACATGAGTTCCTGCCGACAGGTGCAACCATGTCTCATGCCATGCCCCATGCGATGACTGCCGAAACCCTCGTGCCGCCGCGTACCGAACCCGGTGCGCTGCCGAGCGGTGGCGAACATGTCACCCTGGATGTAGACGGCATGAGCTGTGCGAGCTGCGTGGCGCGGGTCGAAAAGGCGCTCGGCGGCGTCACGGGCGTGCGCGAGGCGAACATCAATCTTGCCCTGGCGCGCGCTGACGTGACGCTTGGTGCCGGGGAAAAGGTGGCGCTGGAACGCCTGATCGAAGCGGTGCGGGACGCAGGCTACGACGCGCGTGCGCGCGGCGAGAACGCGGAAGAGCGCGCGGCCCAGCGCGAGGCTGCGGAGCTGGAAACACGGGCGCGGTTGCGCCGCGACGTCTTGCTGCTGGTTGTCGCCACCGTGCTGACGCTGCCGCTGGTAGCCCCGATGGCCGGGATGGTTCTTGGACTGGACTGGCACCTGCCGGTCGGCGTCGAGGCCGTTCTGGGAACCATCGTGCAGTTCGCCGTCGGGCGCAGGTTCTACGTCGGCGCCTGGAAGGCGCTGAGGTCGCGCTCCGCGACGATGGACACGCTGGTGGCGCTTGGCACCAGCGCGGCGTGGGGCTTCAGCCTCTATCTCGTCCTGACGAGGGGGGAGGCGGCGCGCGGCCACCTGTATTTCGAGGGTGCGGCGGTGATCCTGACGCTGGTGTTGTTCGGCAAGATCCTCGAGGCACGCGCCAAGGCGAGCGCCGGCGACGCCATCCGTGCGCTGGCCGCGTTGCGGCCGCAGAGCGCGGTCGTGCTGGAGGCAGACGGCGAGCGCGAGGTGCCGCTGTCGGCCTTGCGCGTCGGCATGCAGGTGCTCGTCGTGCCCGGTGGACGCGTTCCCGTCGACGGGACGGTGATTTCGGGCGCCTCGGAAATGGACGAGGCGCTGGTGACGGGCGAAAGCGCGCCGGTCGCCAAGCAGGCCGGTTCGCGCGTCATCGAGGGGGCGATCAACGGCAACGGACGTCTCGTCATCGAGGTCGCGGCGGTCGGTGAGGACACCACGGTCGCGCGGATGATCCGCATGGTGGAGGCGGCGCAAGCCGGCAAGGCGCCGGTGCAGCGTCTTGTCGACCGCATCGCCGGCGTCTTCGTGCCGGCGGTGCTCGGCGTTGCCGTGCTGACCTTCGCGGGCTGGATGTTCGCCGGCGGCGGCTTCGAGCAGGCGCTGGTCGCCTGCGTCTCGGTGCTGGTGATCGCGTGCCCGTGCGCGCTCGGGCTCGCGGCGCCGACGGCGCTGCTGGCGGGGACGGGCGCTGCGGCGCGCGCCGGCATCCTGGTGCGCGACATCGAGGCGCTGGAATCGCTCGCCGGCGCCGACATGATCGTCTTCGACAAGACGGGAACGCTGACGCTGGGCGAACCGGGCGTCGTGGAGATCCGCCCGGCGCAGGGGGACGAGGCCGCGCTGGTGCGGCTGGCGGCTGCGGTGCAGCAGGGCAACCAGCACCCGCTGGCGCGCGGTATCCTTGCGGATGCAAGCGAGCGCGGCATAGCGTTGCCGCGGGCGGCTGACTTCAAGGTGGTGCCCGGCGAGGGCGTCGAGGGGACGGTCGATGGTGTGAGCGTGCTGGCCGGTAGGCCTGAATTCCTCGCCGGGCGCGGCATCGCGATCGGTGACGCGCAGCTTGCGGATGCTGCGGCAACGCCGGTGGCGGTTGCCCGCGACGGCGTCTTTGCCGGCCTGATCGGGCTCAGGGACGTGGCACGCGACAGCGCGCGCGACGCGCTGGCCGCGCTTGCCGCAGGCGGGCTCGATACCGTGATGCTGACCGGCGACAGCCAGCCGGTCGCTGAGGCGATGGCGCGCGAGATCGGCATCGGCGATTTCGCGGCGCGCATGACACCGGAGAAGAAGTCGCTGCGGATCGGCAAGCTGCGGCGCGCCGGCCACCGCGTCGCCATGGTCGGCGACGGCATCAACGATGCCCCCGCGCTGGCTGCCGCCGACGTCGGCGTCGCGATGGGCAGCGGCACGGACGTTGCGATGGAAACCGCCGACATCGCGCTGATGCGCAGCGATCTCGGGCTTGTGCCGGCAGCGCGCGACATCGCGCGGCGCACGCTTGGCAAGATCCGGCAGAACCTGTTCTGGGCCTTCGTCTACAACGTGGTCGGCATTCCGCTGGCGGCCTTCGGGCTGCTGACCCCGGCGATCGCGGGCGCTGCGATGGCGATGAGTTCGGTCTCGGTCGTCAGCAATTCGGCACTGCTGGCGCGCTGGCGCCCTGCGGCGAAGGCACGCGGCTGAAATCGCCTTCATTCCGGCGCAAATCAGGCTAACGTGCGCCGCCATGAACCCGGTGTCCGGCGGCGTGCGCCGCATTGCCTTGTTTGTCGGTCTTGCCTTGGCCGCCCTGCTCTATCCGCAGGAGACGCGAACGCATCCGCACGTGCTGGTGGTCGCCGCGACCGATGTCGTCTTCAACGACGCCGGCGAGATCACCGAGATGCGCCATCGCTGGGTCTTCGACCTGCCGTTCAGCATCTACGCGGTGGAAGGCCTCGACGTGAACGGCGACAAGGTCTACTCGCGCGAGGAGCTGGCGCCGCTGGCGGAGGTCAACGCGACCTCGCTGGAGGAGTACGACTACTTCACCTTCCTGTATTCCGGCGACGAGGAGCCGCCCTACGGCAAGCCGAAGGACTACTGGCTGGAGCGCGCCGTCGACGGCACGCTGACGCTGCATTACACGCTGACGCTGGAAGCGCCCTACAAGCCGCACGGCCTGCCGGTCGAAATCGGCATCTACGACCCGGAATATTTCGTTGCCTTCAGCCTCGACGAAAAGGAGCCCGCCCGCCTGATCAACGCGCCGGCGGACTGCAAGCTCACCGTGCGCCGGCCGCCACCGCTCGATGCGGCGGCGGCTGCAAAGCTCGCCGAGCTGCCCGCCAGCATGCGCGAACTGCCGGCGGAATACACCGGGCTCGTCACCGACATCGAGAACAGGCTGACGATCACCTGCGGCGACGTGGTGGCAGCGGCTGAACCGCAGGCGCGCGCCATCGAGCCGAGCGGCACGCCTTTCGGCGTGGCGCCGATCGAGCCGGGCTTCAAGCCGGGCAGCGGCGGGCCCTTCGCGAAGTTCCTGTCGTGGGTCTCGGCGCAGCAGTCGCGCTTCTACCGGCTGATCTCGGACGCGGTGACCGCGACGAAGGAAAGCCCGCTGGCCGCGTTCAGTGTGCTCGCCTTCGCCTTCATCTACGGCGTGCTGCATGCCGCGGGACCGGGCCACGGCAAGGCGGTGATCTCGTCCTACGTGCTTGCCAACGGCGAGACGGCGCGGCGCGGCGCGATCATCGCATTCCTTGCGGCCATGCTGCAGGCGGTTTCGGCCATCGCCATCGTCGGCGTCATGACGCTGGTGCTACGCATGACGAGTGCCAGCATGACGCGCACAGCCGGACTGCTGGAGATCGCCAGCTACGTGCTGATCGTTGCAATCGGTGTCTCGCTTGTCTGGCGTGCGGTACGCGGGCGCGGGGCGTCCCGCGCGCATGCACATGCGCACGCACACTCACATGATGACGGTCACGAGCATCTGCCGGACGGATCCTGCTGCGGCCATGCGCATGCGCCCGATCCCGCCAGCCTGAAGCAGCCGCTGAGCCTTGCGTCCGCGTGGAGCGCGATCCTGGCGGTCGGCATCCGGCCGTGCAGCGGCGCGCTGATCCTGCTGGTGTTCTGCTTTGCGCAGGAGATGTACCTGCTCGGCGTCGCCGGCACCTTCGCGATGGCGGTCGGCACCGGCGGCATCACGGCGGCGATCGCCAGTTCGGCGCTGGGGGCGCGCGCGCTGGTCGCGCGGCTGGCGCGCTCGCCCGCTTCGACGGCAACGCTGTCGTTTGCCATCGAGCTGGGCGCGGGTGCCTTCGTGCTGCTGTTCGGGCTGGTGTTCCTCGCCGGCGCGCTTGGCCGGCAGGGAATGATCTAGCCGACCTCCACTTTCGCCGCTTCAAGCATGATCGGCTCGAATGCGAGCTGCTGACCCGCACGTGCCTGTAGCGGTGCGGGCAACGTGTCGCGGTTGGGGGCCGGGCCGCCTTCCAGCGCGATGGCATAGGGTTCGGGCAGACCCGCCGCACGCAGCTTCGCGACCGCGCTTGCGTGATCGTAGGTCAAGGCGTGCAGGTTGATGCGGATGCCGGTCTTCTCCGGCGTCAGCACGGCGTACCAGGTGCGCGGCGTGCCATCGTCGCCGGGGATACCGAGCGCGCCGGTGTTGAGCCAGCCGCGCGGCCCGAAGCGGCGGAAGAAGGGAAAGCCGGAGTGGCCGGCGATGACGAAGTCCTCGGCCACCGCATCCAGTTCGCCGGCAAAGTCTTGGTCCGGTTCGGGGCCGTAGAGGAAGCGGTTCGCCTGCCGCGGCGCGCCGTGCACGACGCGCACGCTCACCCCCGCCATCTCGAAGTACATGTGGTCCGGCAAACGCCCCATCCAGGCGCACAGGTCCGGGTCGACGCGGCGGCGGGCGAAATCGAACCAGCGCGCCGACAGCAGGTCGCAGCCGGTGCCCTCGTCGAAGCCGCAGCCGCAGTCGAGCGCGCCATCGGCAAGCTGCTGCTCGACGTTGCCCTTGATGGCCGGGCAAGCGAGGTCGCGCAGCATCCGCGCGCAGGCCTGCGGGTCGGCGCCGTAGGCGATGATGTCACCGGTGTGGACCATGTGTTGCGGCGGGATTGCCAAACGATGCGCTTGTTCGACGAGCGCGCGGAAGGCCTCGAGGTTGGAACAGACGCCGCCGAAGACGAGCACCGGCTCGTCGATGCGGCCAAGGTCGCGAATGGCGGGACCAGCATCAGTCATGTGGTTCGAGATCGCGGCCGAGCACGATCGGCTCGCCGTGCGGCGTTGCCCTGGCGGCGCGGTCCCAGGCATCGACGCGGTCCAGGCGCTCGGCTTCCGGAACCGTGCCAATCTCCGCGAGCAGACCTTCGAGCGTCGCCAGCCATTGCCGGTAGTAGGGCATGTCGGGGCGCGCGGCGATGGTGCCGCCAAGCGCCTGCGCCCAGTCATGCCAGGCGAACAGGCCGCGCTCGTGGCAGGTGACGGCGAGCGCGAAGGCCTTGGCCTCCCACGGCTCGGCGAACACCGGGCCGTCGTCGCTGAGCGGGATGCCGGGGCTTTGCAGCAGCTTGCCGCGGGCGTCGTCAGGCGCGCTCAAGGTAGGGCTCCCACAGGTCGAGATGCAGGCTGTCGCCAGCCCTGGCTTCGCCCCACACCTCGCCGGCGTCGAAGACGACGCCATAGAGCCAGTGCGGGCATTCGCCTTCACGCGCCGCGTTGGTATCGGGAAAGACATGGCAGCCGTGGATGCGCTCGATGGTGCCGAGGTGGCCGCGCACGTAGCGCGGCAGGCGGGTGTGGCCGTGCGGGTTCATGACGCGGGCGCGCACCCGGTCGCCAACCGCGAAGGCCGGCGCTGTCTGGGTATCGCGCTCGACCGGGCCGCCGCGGGCCAGCACCTTCGCGACGTCTTCGGCCTTCAGAACCCGCTTCACCGGTGCCGACGGCCGCCGCATGCGGCCCAAGGCGATCTCGTCGCGCGTTGCGAGGCCGCATTCCTCAAGCAGGCGGACGAGCCCCTCGAACCAGAGGCGATAATAGCTGGATGCGAGGTATTCGGCGGGCGGGGTGCGCTCGCGCGCGTAACGCGACATGTCGATGTTCCACGACCCCGTCGCGCCCATGGCCAACGTGACGGCAAAGGCGCGGCGCTCCCACGCAGCGTGGAACAGCGGCTCGTTGTCCTCCAGCGGCAAGACGCCGAAGCCGTGCGCGCCGCCGAGATCGTGCGGGCCGTTCATGCGAGCAGCCCCCTGGCGCGCGCTTCTTCCGGGGTGAGCGCGAGGCCGGTGCCGACCATGGAATCGCGGGTGACGAGGCAGGCGAGATCAGCCTCGTCCATGCCTTCGGTGCCTTCCGGGCGGCGCGGGACGACGAGGTAGCGGACCTCGGCGGTCGAATCCCAGACGCGGATCGCGGTTTCCCCGGACAAGGTCACGCCGAACTCGCCGAGAACGGAGCGCGGCTCGATCACCGCGCGGGAGCGGTAGGCCGGCGACTTGTACCAGGCGGGCGGCAGGCCGAGTACCGGCCACGGGTAGCAGGAGCACAGGGTGCAGACGACCATGTTGTGGGTGTCCGGCGTGTTCTCCACGGCGACCATGTGCTCGCCCTGGCGGCCGGTAAAGCCCATCGACGCGATTGCCGCCGTCGCGTCGTCGCGCAAGGCCTGCATGAACGCCGGATCGGACCAGGCGCGGGCGACGACGGCGGCGCCGTTGCGCGGACCTACCTGCTTCTCGTAGGTCTCGATCAGTACGTCGAGCGCCGGCGGGTCGACGTAGCCCTTCTCGACGAGCAGCGATTCCAGCGCGCGCACACGCAACTCCATCTCGTCGAGCTCGGAATGGTCGTGATCGTGATGATGGTGACCATGATGGTGGCCATGGCCATGGTGATGACCGTGACCGCCGCTCTCCGGATCGTGATCGCTTTCGCTCATCGGGCGTCTCGCCTTGTGGGTTCCTACAGGCAGTATAGTTGCGGCATTCGGCGGGATTTGAAAGCCTGCTATCAACAACGTGATTTCAAGCGGAGGGCTGGGGGAGATGGACATCCGGGCTTGCGTGTTCGATGCCTACGGGACGCTTTTCGACGTCAACGGGCCGGCGCGCCATCTGGCGGAGGAGATCGGTGACAAGTGGCCGGCGTTCTCGCAGACATGGCGCGACAAGCAGTTGCAGTACACCTGGTTGCGCTCGTTGATGGGCGCTTACAAGGACTTCCGCGAGGTGACCGCAGATGCGCTCGACTTTGCCATGGAGGCGAACGCGATCATCGATCCTGACCTGCGCGTGCGCCTGCTCGATCTCTACAATCGCATCGATGCCTATCCCGACGCTGCCGAAACGCTGGGCAAGCTGAAGGCCAGCGGGCGAAAGACAGCAATCCTGTCCAACGGCTGCACGCCGATGCTGTCGTCGGGCGTTGCCGCCTCGGGGCTTGGCGAATTGCTCGACGATGTCATCTCGGTCGACGCGATCAGGGTCAACAAGCCGCACCCGCACGTCTACGAACTGGTCGAAGAACGGCTCGCCGTGCAGCCGGAACACGTGCTGTTCGTTTCGTCGAATGCTTGGGACGCGCATGCCGCATCGCACTTCGGCTTCAACGTCATCTGGCTCAACCGCAGCGGCCAGCCGGACGAACGGCTGCCCGGAACGTTCGCCGCGCGCGGCAGGGAGCTTGCCGACGTGGCGCGGTTCCTCGCGGCGTAGGCCGGAAAACCTTCAGGCGGCCTTCAGGCGTTCGGCGCGGTGGGCGCGGCAGGCATCGCCGAAGGCGGCGAACAGTTTCGTCGAGACCGGATCGCTGCCGGCCCAGTATTCGGGATGCCACTGCACTGACAGGGCGAAGGCCTTGGCGTGCGCCGCCGTTGTCGCCTCGATGGTGCCGTCCTCGGCGGAGGCCTCGATGACAAGGCTAGGCGCGAGCTTGCCGATGGCCTGGCGATGCAGCGAGTTCACGATCACCTCGTCGGACTCGAGGATGCGATGCAGAAGGCCGCCCTTGCGCGGCCGCACGGTGTGGGCCATCTGGAAGCGGATGTTGTTGTCGGTGGAGTCCGCCGCACGGTGGTCCATGCGGCCTTCCTCTTCCTGGATCTCGCCGGCGATGCTGCCGCCCAGCGCAACATTCAGTTCCTGGTGGCCGCGGCAGATGGCGAACAGGGGAACGCCGGCGTCCAGCGCATGGCGCGCCAGCGCCAGCGTGGTGGCGTCGCGCTCGTGGTCGAAGGGCTCATGGCGGGCATGCGCCTCGCCGCCGTAGTGCGGCGGGTGGATGTTGGAGCGCGAACCGGTGAGCAGCACGCCGTCGCAGCGGGCCAGCACGGCGGGGATGTCGATGGCCTCGCCGAGCGAGGGCAGCATCAGCGGCAGCACGCCGGCGGGGCCGGCAAGCGCCTTGAGATACTGCTGGGGCGCGGCGTGCCAGCGATAACCGTCGATTTCCTTGACGTCGGTGGAGACGATGACGATCGGGGTGGTGCTCATGGCGCGTCCAAATCCGCAAGCGTGGCCTTTCCGGCGGCCACATGACCGGTGCAATATGTGCAAACGCCGGGCTGCTTTTCAAGCGCCCGGCGTTCGCGTGTGCGGCAGGACAGACCTGCGTCAGAAGCTGAGCGACACGTCCCTGTGATGCGACGAGCAGCTGGCAACGAACAGCGCCTGCGTGCGCGGCAAGCGGTGCTGGCCGCGCAGGCCGATCGTGTTGCGGATGGCGGCCTCGTAGGTTTCCAGGCCCGGCAACAGACCGGTTGACGCCTTCTCGCGCCAGGCGACTTCGGAGGCCAGCAGCGTCCCGGCTTCCGCTAGGGCAGCGGCTGCGGCTGCCGGATCGGGCGTGGTGCTGCGCATGGCCTTGCGGGCATCGTTCACCGCATTGCGCACCTTCGAGGCGCCGGGGATTTCGCCGATCGCCGAGCGTACCGGATCGATCTTCTCGAGAAATGCTTCGGCCGTGTCGTTCTGCAGGGACGCGACGAGGGCATCGAGATCGGCGCTCATCGCCTGCAGCTGATCGCCGGCGCGGATTGTCGCCAGCACCTCGAGCAGCGGTTCATAGGCCTGGTCGATGGTGCGCCGGTAGCCGAGGCGGGCCTTCTGGTCCGCCTTCTGAAGGGCGCTGAATGCCTTGTGCTCAGGCTCCCAGTTGGCGGGCACCTGGCTGGCAAGCTCGGCACGGTCGGCTTCCAGATCGACGATGCGCGCCTTCGCCCGCTCGCCGCGGGCCTGGCTATAGATGCCGTTCGGTCCGGAGCGCTGCACGATCAGCTTGAGTTCGTCGATCTGCAGGTCGATGCGGCGGATGTCGCGCTCGATGGCACGCACCTGCTGGTGCAGAGGTTTGTAGCCGGGCGTTGCCTCTTCGACGGCCGCGTTCGCGGTGACGATTTCAGACATCAGCCCGGCGGCCTTTCCGGCCTGCTCGATGCTGCCGGCAAGGTTCTTCGCAATGTCTTCGGGCAGCATGCCGGCATCGAGTTTTACCGCCGCATCGATCGCCGCGGCGATACCGGCGCCGTTCGTCGCATAGCGCTCGGCGGCGTACTCCTCGAGACAGACCTGCAGGCGCGGGTTCTTCGGCGGCGGAGCGGTTTCCGACAGCAGCGAGACGCGGTTTGGCAGATAGTTCACCAGCGCGGGATTGAGCCCGACGATGGCGAGCGCGATCAGCTGCAGCGAAATGAACGCGATCACGCCCTTGTACATGGCGATCGTCTTGACCGACGCCGGGGCAACGCCGCGCAGATAGAACAGCGCGAAGCCGAACGGCGGGGTCAGGAACGACGTCTGGATGTTGAGACCGATCATCACGCCCAGCCAGACGGCCGTGACGTTCGCGGAGGGATCGGCGAGCAGGATCGGCGAGACGATCGGGACGACGACGACGGCGATCTCGATGAAGTCGAGGAAGAAGCCGAGGACGAAGATCACCAGCATGACGATGACGAACTGCGACCAGAAGCCGCCGGGCATGCCCTGAAGGAACTCGCGCACGAGATCCTCGCCGCCGAAAGAACGGAAGGCGGCGGTGAGCATCGCGGCGCCGATCAGGATGATGAAGACCAGCGACGTGGTCTTCGCGGTCTCGATCATGACGCCGCGCAGCGTTTCCTCGATCTTCAGCGTGCGCCAGCCGCTCCAGCAGATGGCGATCAGCAGCATGGATACCGCGATGATTGCCAGGATCAGGGCAAGCAGGTCGGCGCTTGTCTCGACGCGCTTGATGTTGACGGCGTGGAAACTGACGATCAGGGCGATGCCGAGGATCGCGAGAATGGCCAGGATGGCGGGCCTGTAGGCACCCTTCTCGTCCTCGCGCAGGCGATAGCCGGCCATGATCATCGCGCCGATGGCGCCGATAGCGCCGGCCTGGTTGACGGTCGCGATGCCGAGGATGATCGAGCCGAGCACGAGGAAGATCAGCGCCAGCGGGGGCACCAGGGTGATGAAGACCTTCCAGGCGAAGGCGCGGTCGAAAGCGCCTTCGCGCACGACGGCGGGCGCCATCTTCGGGCGCATGAAGGCGAAACCGAGGATGAACAGCATGTACAGGCCGACGAGGAGCAGGCCCGGCACCAGCGCGCCGAGGAACATTTCGCCGGCGCTGGTGGAGGTCAGCGCGAAGTCCGCCGGCATGGACAGTTCGCCGGTCGACGCCTTGTAGAGGGCCTGGCGGGTGGTGCTCGCCTGGTCGACGGCGCTGGCAAGCTGGTCGGCCAGGATGATCAGCACGATGGAGGGCGGGATGATCTGGCCAAGCGTGCCGGACGCGGCGATGGTGCCGGTGGCGAGCGCCGGCGAATAGCCGTTGCGCAGCATCGCGGGCAGGGAAATCAGGCCCATCGCGACGACGGTCGCGCCGACGATGCCCGTCGTGGCGGCCAGCAGGGCGCCGACGAAGACGACCGAGATGCCGAGGCCGCCGGGGACCGGGCCGAACAGCTGCGCCATCGTGACGAGCAGGTCCTCGGCGATCTTGGAGCGCTGCAACATGATGCCCATGAAGACGAACAGCGGAATCGCGATCAGCGTGTCGCGCTCGGCTTCCCAGTAGATGCCGCGGAAATTGGTGACGCCGGCGCTGAGCCACTGGATCGGGCCGCCGTGGCTGAAATAGGCGTCGACGTTGCCGGTCATCAGGTAGCCGGCAAGGGAGGCCAGCGCGATCGTGACAATCGCCGAGCCGGGCAGGGCGAATGCGACCGGATAGCCTGACCCCAGCGCGTAGGCCATGACGGCGATCAGAACGATGATGAAAATCAGTTCCATGACGATGTCCCGTGACTATGGCTACGCGTTGGCGTGGGATTCATGCTCGCGGCCGCCCGGATCGCCGCGCACGTCGGCGACGGCATCCAGCAGGTAGCTGATGAACTGGACGAGCATCGAGATGGCAAATACGGCGAGGAAACCCGCCATGAGGTATTTAACATACATGCCGAAGCCGGCCTGGGTGACCTCGAAGCTGAGCAGCGGGCTGACGATGATCGACTGCTTGGTGCCGGCGCCGATCACCAGGATCACCCAGCACAGAGGGATGCCGAACAGCAGCGTTCCCGACGCGTTGAGCAGGCCCTTCGTGCGTGCGCTCAGGCCCGTGTAGAACACGTCGACGCGGACATGGCCTTCCTCGAGCAGCGTGTAGGCGCTCGCGAACAGGAACAATGCTGCGTACCAGAAGCGCACAAGGTCGGCCATGAAGGCCTGTTCGTAGGAGAAGATGAAGCGGCCGATGACGATCAGCAGTTCCGCCACTACGACCAGCAGCGCCAGCCAGTAGAAACCCAGCGAGCGCACGAACCAGGCGACGGCGATCGACGCGAGGATCAGCGGGATATGCACGTAGGTGCCGCGGAAGTTCGAGCGGCCAAGCGCACTGGAAAGATCGCTGCCGAACACGCCTTCCAGCATCCCCTCGACGCGCAGGAACGAGATCACCGTGTCGGCCAGGCCAACCAGGACGACCGACCAGAAGGCGGCGCGGATGAAAAAGGCGTTCATGTCGGAGATACGCCGGGAATCGTCGCGCAGGCTGCGCGTCCGGCTCCTCAGGACATAGAGGGCGCCGATCAGCATCAGGCCGGCTGTGAGCGCTGCCTGGATGGCAGAGAGCGCGTTCGGCCCCTGTGAAAAGATCGCGGAGGCGCCGGGAAAGTCGCGCCAGTGGCTCAGGTAGGCATTGAGCACGAATGCCACCGTGAAACCGAGCATCATCCATGCGAACAGCCGGAATAGAAGAGCCGTCGTGTTCGAATCCGATGGCGCCGGCGCCGCAGTATCGACCGCTGTCACGATAAATTTCCCCCCGCTTACAGAAAGGGACGGGGCCGACGAGCCCCGTCCCGGGTGTTGTTCTACCGTTCCCGGCCGCCTTACAGCTTGACGCCCGTGACCCGGTTGCGCTGGCGCAGGTAGCTGGATTCAGCAGCCAGCATCCAGCGGCCGACGTCGGCGCGGAAGCCCACGAAGGCATCGTGCACCTTGGCGGCGAGTTCGCTGTGGCCGCGGGTTTCCTCGAAGACCTCTTCGGCCGCCCCGTACATGGCGTCGTAGGTCTCGTCGTTAAACTCCTTGAGCACCACGCCGTGGTCGTTGATGAGCTTGGTCAGGTACTCACCGTTGCGGGCGTTGGTCTCGGCCATCTGCATGGCGTTTTCTTCCATGCACGCGGCGGTGATGATGTTGCGGTCGGTGTCGGTCAGCCCGCCCCACCAGGATGCGTTGCAGCCCATGGTCAGCTGCGAGCCCGGCTCGTGCATGCCCGGGAAGTAGTAGTACTTCGCGGCTTCGTAGAACTTCAGGAAGTAGTCGTTGTACGGGCCGACCCACTCCGTGGCGTCGATGGCGCCGGAGACCAGGTTTTCGTAGATCTGGCCGCCGGGCAGGGACACCGGAGAGGCGCCGAGCTTGGCGAGAACGTCGCCGCCGAGGCCCGGAATACGCATCTTCAGACCCTTGAAGTCGTCGCCGGAGTTGATTTCCTTGTTGAACCAGCCGCCCATCTGCACGCCGGTGTTGCCGACCTGGATCGGATGGATGCCGAAGCCGCCAGCGACTTCCTCATGCAGCTCGCGGCCGCCGCCGAACTTCATCCAGGCGTCCATCTCGGCATAGGTGAAGCCGAAGGGAACGGCGGTGAAGTAGGCCCAGGCCGGGTGCTTGCCCTTCCAGTAGTAGTCGGCGGCGATGTAGGCTTGGCTATTGCCGGCGGCCACTTCGTCGAGCGAGTCGAAGGCGCCAACCTTTTCGCCGGCGGCGAAATAGGTCACGTTGATGCGGCCTTCGGTCAGTTCGCCGATGCGCGCGGCAACGCGCTGTGCGGAGACGCCGAGACCGGGGAAGTCGCGCGGCCAGGTCGACACGATGGCCATCTCGACCCTGCCCTGTGCGATCGCCGGGGCTGCCAGCGTGGTTGCGGCAGCGGCGCCGGTCGTGATCGCCGCGCCCTTCAGTAGAAATTCACGTCTTTCCATTTTTCCACCTCTGTTGGGATTGTGTTCCAACGCGCCCCTCCCTGGTTTACTAGTCTAGAAGGGCATACCGCGCGCGAATGCTTTTTCTCTGGCGCACTTGCAGAGCGGGATGGCGGGAATTTATCGGTCGCTGCCCGGTTCCGCAAGCGCGGTGCGCCGGGTGAGTAAATGTGGCGCACATGATGCCGGGCAAGGGATGTGCCGGGGGGACCATGGACGGCAAGACATACACGATGCCTGCGGAGTGGGCGGCGCACGCGCGCACCTGGATGGCGTGGCCGTGCAGTCCCTTCGTGCTCGAGGACGACCCGCAGGGCGCCTTCCGGGCCTGGGCGGCGACGGCGAACACGATCGCCGCGTTCGAGCCGGTGACCATGATCGTGCCGCCCGGCAAGATTGCCGAAGCGAGGCGCTACCTCGATTCCGGTGTCGACATCGTGGAGCGGCCGATCGGCGACAGCTGGTTCCGCGACAGCGGGCCGACCTTTGTGCTGGATGGCGAAGGCGGGCTGTGCGCCGTCGACTGGACCTTCAACGGCTGGGGTGGGCGCACCTTTCCGGAAGCACGGGATGACGCGCTGATTGCCCGCGAGGTTGCCGGCCTGACGGGCGCCAGACGGTTGCCCTCGAAGCTCGTCAACGAGGGCGGCGGCATCCATGTCGACGGCGAGGGTACGCTGCTGCTGACCGAGTCGGTGCAACTCAACGCGAACCGCAACCCGAACTGGACGCGCGAAGAGGTGGAGCAGGAGTGCCACCGCCTGCTCGGCACGCGGCACGCCATCTGGCTGACGCGCGGCGTCGTTGCCGATGCCGGTCCGCGCGGCACCGACGGGCACATCGACACGCTCGCCTGCTTCGTCGCGCCGGGCGTGGTCGTGGCGCACGGGCAACCCGACCGCGACCATCCCGATCACGAGATGGCAGCGGAGAACATCGCGATCCTCAAGGCATCGAAGGATGCGCGCGGGCTGCCGCTCGATGTCATCGTCATCGACGCACCGGCCGACCGGCAGGACGCCGACGGCGATCCGCTGTCGCTGAGCTACATCAACTTCTACATCTGCAACAGCGGCGTGGTGATGTGCCGTTTCGACGATCCGCAGGACGCCGTGGTGGCGGAGCTATTCGCGCGGTTGTTCCCGGGCCGCAAGGTCGTCGGGGTCGATGCGGTACGCATCTTCGAGGGCGGCGGCGGCGTGCATTGCATCACGCAGCAGCAGCCGGCGGTTGGCTGAACGAGGGAGCGGGAAACTCATGCGCAAGGTGACGCTGGCAGCGACACAGATGGCGTGCAGCGACGATGTCCAGGACAACATCGCGCGGGCGGAAGGGATGATCCGAGAGGCCGCCGGCAAGGGCGCCAACATCATCCTGATCCAGGAGCTGTTCGAGGGGCTGTACTTCTGCCAGGACGAGCTGCCGCAGCATTTCGCGCGGGCAACGGCGACGGATGCCAACCCCGCTGTGGCGCGGTTCCGCGATCTCGCGAAGGAACTGGGCGTCGTGCTGCCGGTGTCGTTCTTCGAGAAGGCCAACAATGCCTTCTTCAACACCTGCGCCATCGTCGATGCGGACGGTTCGCTGCTCGGCACCTACCGCAAGTCGCACATCCCGCAGGGCGCGGGCTATCAGGAGAAGTATTATTTCAATCCCGGCGACACCGGCTTCCGGGTCTGGGACACCGCGTTCGGGCGCATCGGTGTCGGCGTGTGCTGGGACCAGTGGTTTCCGGAGTGCGCGCGCTCGATGGCGCTGATGGGGGCGGAGGTGCTGCTCTATCCCACCGCGATCGGCTCGGAACTGATCGACCCGGACTGGGATTCCTCGAAGCACTGGCAGACGGTGATGCAGGGCCATGCCGGGGCGAACCTGATGCCGCTTGTCGCCTCGAACCGGATCGGCACGGAGGCTGGCAAGCGCGGCACCGAGCTGACCTTCTACGGCTCGTCCTTCATCGCCGACTGGCAGGGCCAGAAGGTCGCGGAGGCCGACCGGACCAGCCAGAGCGTGCTGACGGCCACCTTCGATCTCGACGAAGTCGCGGCAAACCGCGCGGCGTGGGGCGTGTTCCGCGACCGGCGGGCCGATCTCTACGGCAGGATCACGAGCCTCGACGGCAACCCGGCCTGAGCGAAGCCGGCCTTTGACGTGCGGCGGGTTTCGCCACAGATATCCCGTCGGGGAACGGGAATGATTAATATGTCAGCATTGCTGACCTAAAAGCGACGTGCTAGATTCTTAAACCACGCAGATGCGGGCGTGGACAGGCGGTGCGGCCCCAGGCGGCAGCCGCGGCGGAGGGAACGCAGGATGAGCAAGACCAGGGTCACGCTTGACGACAAGTACGACCTGACCAGGGATCGGGTGTTCGTGTCCGGCACGCAGGCGCTGGTGCGGCTCGTCCTGATGCAGAAGGAGCTCGACCGCCGCGCCGGGCTGAACACCGGCGGCTTCATCACCGGCTATCGGGGCTCGCCGCTGGGCGGGCTCGACCAGCAATTCACGCGCGCGAAGAAGAATCTGGCGCCCGAGGACATCATCTTCCAGCCCGCCATCAACGAGGACCTCGCGGCGACCGCGCTGTGGGGCACCCAGCAGGTGGCGATGCGCGGCGAGGGCCGCGTCGACGGCGTGTTCGGCATCTGGTACGGCAAGGGCCCCGGCGTAGACCGCTCGGGCGACGTGTTCCGCCATGCCAACCTGGCCGGCACGTCGGAGCATGGTGGCGTGCTGGCGCTGATGGGCGACGACCATACCTGCGAATCCTCGACCACGGCGCACCAGTCCGAATTCGCGTTCCTCGACGCGATGATCCCGATTCTCAATCCGGCCGGCGTGCAGGAAATCCTCGACTACGGGCTCTATGGCTACGCGCTGTCGCGCTATGCCGGCGTCTGGGTGGCGCTGAAATGCGTCAAGGACAACATCGAGTCCACCGCCTCGGTCGATGGATCGCTGGAGCGCATGTCGTTCAAGGTGCCAGACGATTTCACCATGCCGGAAGGCGGCGTGAACATCCGGCCGAACATCCACCCGATCGACCAGGAAGCGCGGCTGCACGACTTCAAGCGCCCGGCGATCCTCGCCTTCCTGCGGGCAAACCCGATCAATCATGTCGTGTGGCGCGGCGGCCGCAAGCCGGTGCTGGGCGTGGCGTCGCTGGGCAAGAGCTGGCTCGACGTGCAGCAGGCGCTGGTCGACCTCGGCATCGACGAGGTCAAGGCCGCCAACCTCGGCCTGCGGCTGTTCAAGATCGGCTGCCCGTGGCCGCTGGAGCCGGACGGGCTGAAGGCCTTCGCCAGGGGCCTCGACGAGATCATCGTGGTGGAGGAGAAGCGCTCGCTGGTCGAGACGCAGATCAAGGAACAGCTTTACGGCATGAAGGACGCCCCGGTCGTGGTGGGCAAGCGCGACGAGAAGGGCGCGACGCTGTTCCCCTCCAAGGGCGCGCTCGATTCCAACGACATCGCGATCGCCATCGGCGAGCGCATCCTGAAGGTCGTCAAGGACGAGCAGATCGCGGCGCGTGTCAAGGCGCTCAAGGCATTCCAGAAGACGCTGGCCGAGACCGAGAACGTCGCCAACCGCATCCCCTACTTCTGCGCCGGCTGCCCGCACAACTCCTCGACACATGTGCCCGAGGGCAGCCGTGCCTACGCCGGCATCGGCTGCCACTACATGGTGCAGTGGATGGACCGCTCCACAGAGGGTTTCACCCACATGGGCGGGGAGGGGGCAAACTGGATCGGCGAGGCGCCGTTCTCCAAACGTGGCCACATGTTCCAGAACATCGGCGACGGCACCTACAATCACTCCGGCTACATGGCGCTGCGCGCCGCAAAGGCCTCCGGCGTCAATGTCACGTACAAGATCCTGTACAACGACGCCGTGGCGATGACCGGCGGCCAGCCGCACGACGGCGGGCTGAGCGTGCCGCAGATCGCTGCCCAGGTCGCCGCCGAGGGCGCGAAGCCGATCGTCGTCGTCACCGACGAGCCGGACAAGTACGCCAGCGGCACGCAGTGGCCGGCGGGCACGACCATTCATCACCGCGACGAACTCGATTCCGTGCAGAAGATGCTGCGCGAGCAGCCGGGCCTGTCGGTGCTGATCTACGACCAGACCTGCGCGACGGAAAAGCGGCGCCGGCGCAAGCGCGGCGCCTTCCCCGATCCCGACAAGCGCGTCGTTATCAACGAACTCGTCTGCGAGGGCTGCGGCGACTGCGGCGTGCAGTCGAACTGTGTCGCCATCACCCCGGTGGACACCGAGTTCGGGCGCAAGCGGCAGATCGACCAGTCGACCTGCAACAAGGATTTCTCGTGCCTGAAGGGCTTCTGCCCGAGCTTCGTCACCGTGTCCGGGGCGAAGGTGAAGGTCGCGGCGCCGGCGGCGGCGGGCAAGTTCGACACCGCGGTCATTCCGGAACCGGCGGTGGCATCGCTCGACAAGCCGTTCAGCATCATCGTGACGGGCGTTGGCGGCACCGGTGTCGTCACCATCGGCGCACTGATCGGCATGGCCGCGCACATCGAGGGCAAGGGCTGCGGCATCATCGACATGGCGGGGTTGGCGCAGAAGGGCGGCGCCGTGATGTCGCACCTGCGCGTCGCCCAGACGCCGCAGGACATCGCGACGATCCGCGTCGCCGCAGGCGGTGCCGACCTGGTGCTTGGCTGCGACATCGTCGTTGCCGGCGGCAAGAAGGTGCTGTCGGCGATCCGGCCGGGCGAGACGGAGGTCGTCGTCAACACCTACGAGCAGCTGCCCGGCGACTTCACCCGCGATGCCGATTTCTCGCTGCCCACCAAGCGGCTGCAGCGCGCGATCAGGCAGCGGGCGGGTGAGAAGAACGTGCACATGGTGGATGCGCGCAACATCGCGCTGCGCCTGTTCGCCGACGCGCTCTTGTCGAACATCTTCATGCTCGGGTTCGCCCACCAGCTTGGCCGCATCCCGGTCTCGGCGAAATCAATCGAAGACGCGATTCGCCTCAACGGCCAGATGGTGGACAAGAACATCGAGGCGTTCCGCGCCGGGCGGCTGGCCGCGCACGACCCGAAGGCGTTCGAGACGCTGGCCGGCTCCGCCGATGACAGCGCGCAGGGCGTGCGCCGGCTGTCGGAGAGCCTCGACGAGATCATCGAGCGGCGTTCCGCCTTCCTCACCGGCTACCAGAACGCGGCCTACGCGCAGCGCTTCCGCGACGCCGTGGACAAGGTGCGTGCGGCCGAGGCTGCTGTCACGCCCGGCAACACGGAGCTGAGCGAGGCGGTGGCGCGCGGGCTGTTCAAGGCGATGGCCTACAAGGATGAATACGAGGTGGCGCGGCTGTTCACCGACGGCAGCTTTGCCCGCCAGGTCGCGTCGCAGTTCGACGGCGACATCACGATGCATTTCCACATGGCGCCGCCGCTTCTGGCGCGTGTCGACCCGAACACCGGCACGCCGCGCAAGATGGAGTTCGGGCCGTGGATGATGGGCGCTCTGAAGGTGCTGGCGGGCCTGCGCTTCCTGCGCGGCGGGGCATTCGACATCTTCGGGCGAACCGAGGAACGGCGCGAGGAACGCCGGCTCATCGAGGACTACGAGGCAATGGCCGGGGAACTGGCGGCGCGGCTGAACGCCGGCAACCATGGCGCGGCCGTCGCGGCGGCGTCGGTGATCCAGTCGGTGCGCGGTTTCGGACATGTGAAGGCGCGCAACCTCGCCAAGGCGCGCGGCGACTTTGACAAGGCGATGGACGCCTTCCGCGCCGCGCCGGGCGCGCGCAGCCAGGCGGCAGAGTGACCGGCAGGCCGCACGCGCGTCACTGGCGTAACACAGCGACGGGAGCGCGATGACCCCGGAAGAGCTGCAGCAGATCGCCACCTGGGCGGCGCACCTTGCGCCGGAGGAGGTCGAGCGCGCCGCGCGCGGCGTCAGCGTGCGGGCCTTCACGCGCGGCAGCTATGTCTGCCATCGCGGCTACGTCTTCGATCACTGGACCGGTGTCGTGTCGGGGCTGTGCAAGCTGGCGACGATCTCGCCGGACGGCAAGGCGATCAGCTACACGGGCATCCCGGCGGGCGGCTGGTTCGGCGAGGGGTCGATCATCAAGAACGAGCCGCGCAAGTACGACATCGTGGCGGTGCGCGACAGCGAGATCGCGCTGATGAACGGCACCACCTTCCGCTGGCTGTTCGAGCATTCGACCGCGTTCAACCGCTTCCTCGTCTACCAGCTCAACGAGCGGCTGGGACAGTTCATCGGCATGCTCGGCTACGACCGCATGCTGGACGCCACCGGGCGCATGGCGCGCACGATCGCCTGGCTGTTCAACCCGCTGCTGTTTCCCGGCGTTGGCGACCGGCTGGAGATCAACCAGGAGGAACTCGGCCAGCTGTCCGGCCTGTCGCGGCAGGCGGCGAACCGGGCGCTGCGTGCGTTGCAGGAGCGCGGGTTGCTGGAACTCGACGCGCAAGGCATCCGCGCGCTCGACAAGGACGGATTGTCGCACTTCGGCGATTGACGGCGACCGGGCGGGCGATGACGGCAATATCCCTTCCGACTGGCGGCTCGCGTGCGGAGCGCCACGTGTGCCGAAAAGGCGCCAAGGGACGAAAAAGCAACAAAATTGCGGGGACGCGGACTTCTGGACTGCAAAGAGCAGTGCGGAAAGCAGAATTCGCAACTATCGCATCGCAAAGCCTGACCTGTCTGTCAAGCGGGGTGTGGTTTGCGGAGAAAAATTGTGCGATTGATAGTTCAACGTGCCGGAATACCGGCGTGAACTGCGGCCAAAGGCCGCCGGCGACAACAAGACGGCGAAAAGCCGTGCCGACCAGGGTGGGAACGAACGAAGATGGCAGGCGATACGGCCCGCTTGGCCGAGGATACTTTTCCCAAGCTTCTCTTGCGCAATGCCGCGCTGTTCGGCGATCGGCCAGCCATGCGCGAGAAGGATCTCGGCATCTGGCAGACCTGGACTTGGTCGCAGATGCTGGAGGAGGTGCGCGCCTTCTCGCTCGGCTTGCGGGCGCTTGGGTTGCAGGCTGGCGGCAAGGTGGCGATCGTCGGGTCCAACCGACCGCGGCTGTACTGGACGTTCGCGGCGGTGCAAAGCCTCGGCGCGGTGCCGATCCCGGTCTACTCGGATGCGGTTGCCGAGGAGATGGCCTTCGTCCTGAAACACGCCGAGGCCACCATGGCGGTGGTCGAGGACCAGGAGCAGGTCGACAAGCTGATCGGGCTTGCCAAGCGCCTGCCGAAGCTCAAGCACATCATCTACGACGACGATCGCGGGCTGAAGAACTACGACCACACGACGCTGCACCCGTTCGACGATGTGCAGGATTCGGGCCGCTCGCTGGCGAAGGCCGATGCCGGCGTGGTGGCGGCCTGGGAGAAGCACATCCACGAGGGCAAGGGCTCCGACACGTCGGTGATCCTCTACACTTCGGGGACGACGGGACAGTCGAAGGGCGTGATGCTGACCGCGGAGCGCTGTGTCGGCGCAGCGCGCGACACGGTGGCCTTCGACAGGCTGACCGAGACCGACGAGACGCTGGCCTATCTGCCGCTGGCCTGGGTCGGCGACCACTACCTCAATTACGCGCAAGGCATGGTGGCGGGCTTCTGCATCGCCTGCCCGGAAGGCCCGGAAACGGTCGCCGTCGACCTGAAGGAGATCGGGCCGACGTTCTACTTCGCTCCGCCGCGGGTGTTCGAGGGCCTGCTGACGCAGGTGATGATCCGCATGGAAGATGCCGGCGCGCTGAAGCGGCGCATCTTCAGCTATTTCATGGACGTCGCCAAGCAGCACGGCGAGGCCATCCTGGACGGCAAGCCTGTGCCATTCTCGGCCAGGCTGAAATACGCGCTCGGCAACATGCTGGTCTACGGACCGCTGAAGAACGTGCTCGGCTTTTCGCGCATCCGCGTCGCCTACACCGCCGGCGAGGCGATCGGACCGGACCTGTTCTCGTTCTTCCGTTCGCTCGGCATCAACCTGAAGCAGCTGTACGGGCAGACCGAGGCGTTCCTCTACGTGACGGCGCAGCCCGACGGCGCGGTGCGCGCCGACACGGTCGGCCTGCCGATGGCCAATGTCGACATCCGCATCGCCGACAACGGCGAGGTGCTGTTCAAGTCGCCGGGGATGTTCGCCGGCTACTACAAGGACAAGGCGAAGACGAAGGAAACGCTGACCAAGGACGGCTACGTGATGACCGGCGATGCCGGCTTCTTCGAGGCCGACGGGCAGCTGAAGATCATCGACCGGGCCAAGGACGTCGGCAAGCTCAAGGACGGCACGCTTTTCGCGCCCAAGTACATCGAGAACAAGCTGAAGTTCTTCCCGGACGTGAAGGAGGCCGTGGCCTTCGGCGACCAGCGCGACAAGGTGTGCGTGTTCCTGAACATCGACCTGACCTCGGTCGGCAACTGGGCGGAGCGCAACAACATCGCCTATGCGAGCTACCAGGAGCTGGCCAACCATCCGGATGTCCTCGCGACGATGGAAAAGCACGTGCGCCAGGTGAACGCGGACCTTGCCAGGGAACCGCAGATGGCCGGCGCGCAGATCGCCCGCTTCCTGGTGCTGCACAAGGAACTGGATGCCGACGACGGTGAACTGACGCGCACGCAGAAAGTGCGTCGCGGCTTCATCGCCGAGCGCTACCAGCCGCTCATCGACGCGCTGTACTCCGGCAAGAACGAGTGCGACATCACCACCGAGGTGACCTACGAGGACGGCCGCAAGGGCAAGCTGTCGGCGCGGGTGAAGATCCGCGACGTCGAGCGGTTCGCCGCCAACGGCATGAAGGAGGCGGCGGAATGAGCCTCGTCGAAACCCTGCCCGCATCGCAACGCGACATCCTGCTGAAGGTCGACAACATCTCTCTGTCGTTCGGCGGCGTGAAGGCGATCACCAACATCTCGTTCGACATCCGCGTCGGCGAGATCCGCGCCATCATCGGCCCCAACGGCGCCGGCAAGACGTCGATGCTGAACGTCATCAACGGCTTCTACCATCCCCAGGAAGGCACGATCACCTTCGAGGGCGTTCCGCGCCCGCGGATGCGCCCGCACCACGCCGCGACGCACGGCGTCGCGCGCACCTTCCAGAACATCGCGCTGTTCCGCGGCATGTCGACGCTCGACAACATCATGACCGGGCGCGGCACGCTGATGAAGCGCAACCTGCTGTGGCAGGCGCTATGGACGGGGCCGGCGGAAAGGGAAGAGATCGAGCATCGCGAGGCGGTGGAGAAGATCATCGACTTCCTGGAAATCCAGCACATCCGCAAGACGCCGGTGGGGCGGCTTCCCTACGGCCTGCAGAAGCGCGTCGAACTCGGCCGGGCGCTCGCCGCAGAGCCAAGGCTGCTGCTGCTGGACGAGCCGATGGCGGGCATGAACCGCGAGGAGAAGGAGGACATGAGCCGCTTCATCCTCGATGTGAACAGCCAGTTCGGCACCACCATCGCGCTGATCGAGCACGACATGGGCGTCGTGATGGACCTGTCCGACCGCGTGGTCGTGCTCGACTACGGCAAGAAGATCGGCGACGGGACGCCCGACGAGGTGCGTGCCAACCAGGACGTGATCGACGCCTATCTCGGCGTTCCGCATGAGTAGGACGACAGGATGAGCCCGGACTTCCTCTATTTCATCGAAACGGTCCTCAACGGCCTGATGTCGGGCGTGATGTATTCGCTCGTGGCGCTCGGCTTCGTGCTGATCTTCAAGGCGTCGGGCATCTTCAACTTCGCGCAAGGGGTGATGGCGCTGTTCGCGGCGCTGACGCTGGTCGGCCTGCTGACGGGCCAAGTGCCGTTCGCGCACCTCATCCACGCCATCTTCGGTGTCGAGGCGCAGCACTGGGGCGCCGGGATGCCGGCGCTGCTGGCGGTGATCGGCACGATGGTCGTGATGATCGCGCTCGCCTTCCTGATCGAGCGCATCGTGCTCAAGCACCTGGTCAACCAGGAGCCGATCATCCTGTTCATGGCGACCATCGGGCTTGCCTACTTCCTTGAGGGCCTGGGCGATCTGATGTGGGGCTCCGACGTCAAGGCGCTCGACATCGGCGTGCCCTCGGGCGGCTCCTTCTGGTGGGAAGACGTGACGCGCGAATGGGCCGCCGAAGGCAGCGACTACTTCGGCATGTACATCGACAAGCTCGACGTGACGGCGGCCATCGTCGCGGCCGTTCTCGTGGTGGCGCTGAGCGTGTTCTCGCAATACACGCGCATGGGCCGCGCGCTGAGGGCGGTTGCGGACGACCACCAGGCGGCGCTGTCGGTCGGCATTTCGCTGCGCACCATCTGGGTTATCGTGTGGTCGATCGCCGGCTTCGTGGCGCTGGTCGCAGGCATCATGTGGGGCTCGAAGTCGGGCGTGCAGTTCTCGCTGTCGCTGATCGCGCTGAAGGCGCTGCCGGTGCTGATCCTGGGCGGCTTCACGTCGATCCCCGGCGCCATCGTGGGCGGCCTCATCATCGGGGTCGGCGAGAAGCTCGCCGAGCTCTACATCGGGCCGCTGGTCGGCGGGGCGATCGAGAACTGGTTCGCCTACGTCGTGGCACTTGTCTTCCTGCTGTACCGGCCCCAGGGGCTGTTCGGCGACAAGATCATCGAGAGGATCTAGGACGATGCTCTATCGCGAAGCAGGCGACTTCAAGACATCCTACCGGGCGGACCAGCAGACCTTCCCGATCCGTTCGGAGCGCATCCTGTTCTGGGCGTTCATCGTGGCGGCGTTCGCGGTGGTGCCGTTCTTCATCAACGACTACTGGGAAAAATCGGTGCTGATCCCGTTCCTGGTGTGGTCGATGGCGGCACTGGGGCTGAACATCCTGGTGGGCTACTGCGGCCAGGTCAGCCTCGGCACCGGCGGCTTCATGGCGGTCGGCGCCTATGCCGCCTACAAGCTGATGACGGCGTTTCCGGAGATGAACATCCTGCTCGTCATCGTGTTGTCGGGCGGTGTCACGGCGGTGGTCGGCATGGCCTTCGGGTTGCCGTCGCTGCGCATCAAGGGCTTCTACCTGGCGGTGGCGACGCTCGCGGCGCAGTTCTTCCTGGTGTGGGTCTTCAACAAGTTCCCGTGGTTCTACAACTACTCGGCCTCGGGCCAGATCACGGCGCCGGAACGCCTCCTGTTCGGCGTACCGGTGACCGGACCGAACTCGCCGCCGTGGGCGACCTACCTGGTGGCGCTGACTGTGGTGTTCGTGTTCGCCTGGATCGGCAAGAACCTGACGCGCGGGCGCATCGGGCGGCAGTGGATGGCGATCCGCGACATGGACATCGCCGCCGAGATCATCGGCGTAGAGCCGCTGCGTGCCAAGATCTCCGCCTTCGCGGTGTCGTCCTTCTACATCGGCATCGCGGGTGCGATGTACTTCACGATCTGGTTCGGCGCTGTCGAGCCGACGGAAGCCTTCGGCATCAACCAGTCGTTCCGCGCGCTGTTCATGGTCATCATCGGCGGGCTGGGGTCGATCCTCGGCTCGTTCCTGGGCGCCGGGTTCCTGGTGCTGCTGCCGGTGCTGCTGAAGAACCTGATGGTCGGACAACTCGGCTGGGCGACCGACATCGCCTCGCACTTCGAGATCATGATCGTGGGTGCGCTCATCATCTTTTTCCTCATCGTGGAGCCGCACGGGCTTGCCCAGCTGTGGCGCCTCACGAAGGAGAAACTGCGGCTTTGGCCATTTCCGCACTAGAACCAAACATGGCCAGGGAAACCGGGCGCCGTTCTGGCACCCGCATCCATCGTTGAAGGGAGGATGGAAATGAAACTCGCCAAACTCGCGGCAATCGCCGCAACGGCGCTGACGATCGGAGCCGGGCCGGCCTTCGCCGAGCTGGTCTTCCCCTCGCTCAGCTATCGCACCGGGCCCTACGCGCCGAACGGCATTCCGTTCGCCGACGGTTATGCCGACTACTTCACGCTCATCAACGAGCGCGACGGCGGCATCGAGGGCAACAAGATCAAGCTCGTGGAATGCGAGACCGGCTACAACACCGAAAAGGGTGTGGAGTGCTACGAGTCGACCAAGGGCGAAGGCTCGCTTGTCTACCAGCCCCTGTCGACGGGCATCACCTACCAGCTGATCCCGAAGGCGACCGCCGACGGCATTGCGATCCACTCGATGGGCTATGGCCGCACGTCGGCGGCCAACGGCACGATCTTCAGCAACGTCTTCAACTACCCGGGCACCTACTGGGATGCCGCCTCGATCATCATCAAGTACATCGCCTCGGAAGAGGGCGGGGACCTGAAGGGCAAGAAGATCGCGCTCGTCTACCACAACTCCGCCTATGGCAAGGAGCCGATCCGCACGCTCGAGGAACTGGCCAAGAAGCACGGCTACGCGCTGACCCTGCTGCCGGTCGACCATCCCGGCCAGGAGCAGAAGGCAACGTGGCTGCAGATTCGCCGCGACCGTCCCGACTACGTTCTGATGTGGGGCTGGGGCGTCATGAACCAGGTCGCCATCCAGGAAGCCGCCAACATCCGCTTCCCGATGGATCACTTCATCGGCGTGTGGTGGTCGGCCTCCGAGAACGACACCATTCCGGCGGGCGAAGGCGCCAACGGCTACAAGGCGGTCACCTTCCACGGCGTGGGCTCCGACTTCCCGATCTATGCCGATCTGAAGAAGCACGTCTATGACGCGGGCAAGGCGGCGGGCGCGGGCGACCAGGCCGGCACGGTGCTCTACAACCGCGGCATGGTGGCGGCGATGTGGGCGGTGGAAGCCGCGCGCACGGCGATGAAGATCCACAACACCAAGGACATCACGCCGGCGATGATGCGTGATGGCATGGAAGCGCTGGACGTTCCGGAATCGCGGCTTGCCGAGCTTGGCCTGCCGAACTTCACGGTTCCGGTGAAGGTCTCCTGCGCCAACCACGGCGGTCCGGGCCTGGGCATGATCCAGCAGTGGGACGCCGCGGCCAAGAAGTGGAGCATCATCACCGACCTGATCTCGGCGGACCGCGAAGTGGTCGATGCCCTGATCAAGGAAGACTCCGAGGCCTATGCCAAGGAGAACAACATCACGCCGCGGACCTGCAACTGATCCGCTTGAACGCGTAGCGAACATCCCGGCGGGCTGCGGCCCGCCGGGCCTGCCGAAGCAAGAAGCGTCGTATTTCCAATCCGGGGCCGACAGATGGCTGATACCCACACTGCAGAGACTTCAGCGGAGCGTGCGCTCCTGGAGCTGAACAACATCGAGGTGATCTACAATCACGTGATCCTTGTGCTGAAGGGTGTGTCGCTGAGCGTGCCCAAGGGCGGCATCGTCGCGCTGCTGGGCGCCAACGGCGCCGGCAAGACGACGACGCTGAAGGCGATCTCGAACCTGCTCAGGGCGGAGCGCGGGGACGTGACCAAGGGATCGATCGTGCTGAAGGGCGAGCACGTGCACGACCTGTCGCCGAACGAACTGGTGCGGCGCGGCTGCATCCAGGTGATGGAAGGCCGGCACTGTTTCGGCCATCTTTCGATCGAGGAAAACCTGCTGACAGGTGCCTATACGCGCCGTGATGGTGGCGCCGCGATCAAGGCGGACCTCGAGAAGGTCTACAGCTATTTTCCGCGCCTGCGCGAGCGCCGGTCCAGCCAGGCCGGCTACACATCGGGCGGCGAACAGCAGATGTGTGCCATCGGACGCGCGCTGATGGCAAAGCCCGACATGATCCTGCTCGACGAGCCGTCGATGGGGCTGGCGCCGCAGCTGGTGGAGGAGATCTTCGAGATCGTGCGCCAGTTGAACGCCAACGAGGGCGTGACCTTCCTGCTGGCGGAGCAGAACACCAACGTGGCGCTGAAATACGCAACCTACGGCTACATCCTGGAGAATGGCCGGGTGGTGCTCGACGGCGACGCGAAGAGCCTGCGCGAGAACGACGACGTCAAGGAGTTCTACCTGGGGATCGGCGGCGACAGTCATTCGAGCTTCCGCAACGTGAAGAGCTACCGGCGCCGCAAGCGCTGGCTGAACTGACACGGGTGGCTGCATGGCCCGGACGGCTCTCGTCACCGGCGCCAACCGCGGCATCGGGGCCGCGATTGCAAGACAGCTTGCAGGCCGCGGGATCGATGTCATCGCGGGGGTGCGTGACGTAGCTTCGGCCGAGGGCTTGCTGGCGGATATCGCCAGGTCCGGCCGGCAGGGCGATGCGATCGGCCTCGATGTCGGCAACCTGCGATCGATCAGGTCCTGCGTCGCGGCACTCAAACGCAAGGGCCGGGTGATCGACATCCTGGTCAACAACGCCGGCATCCTGACGGGCGAAAAACTGCTTGAGATGGACGGCGCCGAGGTATTGGAGGCGATCCGGGTCAACGCGCTGGGGCCACTTTCACTGATGCGGACGCTGGGGCCCGCGATGGCGGCACGGCGCTACGGGCGGATCGTCAACGTGTCTTCCCAGTGGGGGGCATTGGCACATCTGGGGCCGGGCGCCTACGGGGTCTCGAAGGCGCTGCTAAACGCCATCACGGTGAAGGTGGCAGGCGAACTGCCCGATTGCGTGAAGGTCAATGCGATGTGCCCGGGATGGGTGAAGACGCGGATGGGCGGCGAGGGTGCGCCGCTTTCGCCCGAACAGGGCGCGGACACCGCGGTGTGGCTGGCGACACTGGCCGGGAACGGTCCGACCGGCGGCTACTTTCGCAACAGGAAACGATTGAGTTGGCTGGACTAGAGCGGAATGAGGAAAAATGGATACCGGTTTTGCGTCCCATCCCGCTCCAACATTCTGGAATCGATCATGTTCATGATCACGGGCCAGTTCGGCCCATGGTCATCGTGATCTAGCCGGCACCTGGGGAGACAAACCATGGCAGGCCACTACGATGTACTCGAGATGCGTTCGGCTGCGGAGCGCGAGACGGTGCTCTTTGCGGCACTCGCGGGGCTGCTGAAGCGGGCTGCCGCCGAAGCGCCGGCCTGGGCCGACCGGCTGGCTGGCATCGATGCGGAGACGATCACCGATCGCGCGGCGCTGGCGAAACTGCCGGTGCTGCGCAAGCCCGAACTGATGCGCCTGCAGGGCGGGTCGCCGCCGTTCGGCGGCTTTGCATCGGGTGTGGAGCGGCCTGCGCGGCTGTTTTCGTCTCCCGGGCCGGTCTACGAGCCGGAAGGGCGCGGGGCGGATTGGTATGGGACGGCGCGCGCGCTGTTTGCCGCCGGCGTGCGCCAGGGCGACGTGGTCCTGAACTGCTTTTCCTACAACATGACGCCGGGCGGGTTCATTCTCGACAGCGGTTGCCGGGCGCTCGGCGCGCCGGTCATTCCGGCGGGGCCAGGCAACACCGAGGCGCAACTGGCGCTGATCGCGCATTTCCGCCCGAAGGCCTATGTCGGCACGCCGGACTTCCTCAAGATCATCCTCGACAAAGCCGCCGAGACCGGCGCCGACGTCTCCAGCATCAAGGCCGCACTCGTCTCCGGCGGGGCGCTTTTTCCATCCCTGCGGGCGGAATACGCGGAGCGTGGCGTCGCGGTGCTGCAATGCTATGCGACCGCGGACCTCGGCGTCATCGCCTATGAATCGGAGGCGCAGGAGGGGATGATCGTCAACGAGCACATGATCGTCGAGATCGTGCGGCCGGGGACCGATGAAGTGGTGGCGGAGGGCGACGTGGGCGAGGTCGTCGTGACCGTCATGCGGCCCGACTATCCCTTGATCCGCTTCGGGACCGGCGACCTGTCCGCGGTGCTGGCGGGAACGAGCCCGTGCGGGCGCACCAACATGCGCATCAAGGGCTGGATGGGGCGCGCCGACCAGCGCACGAAGGTCAAGGGCATGTTCGTCGATCCCGAACAGGTGGCGGAAATCGGCAAGCGCCATCCCGGCCTGGGCCGCCTCAGGCTGGAGGTCGTGCGCGACGGCGCGCAGGACGCCATGGTGCTGAAGGCGGAAACCGCGGGCGGCGAGACCGAAGCCGAGGTGGCGGCCAGCCTGCAGGCCGTGACCAAGCTCAAGGGCACCGTCACGCTGGTGGCGCCAGGGAGCCTGCCCAACGACGGCAAGGTTGTCGACGACCGGCGCGACTACGCAAACGGCTGACCGGATAGAGCATTTTCGTTTTCCTGAATCCGGAAAATGTGCCGGGCTTCTGTTTTCACGCAAGTGCGGACGGAAAACCGCGCGAGCTTTTCCCGGAATTGTTCTGGCCGGCGACCGGTTCGCCGGCGGGGGTGCGGGTCAGGCGGCCTTTTCGCGTTCCGCCGGCGGCTTGCCGAAGGTGAGCGGTGGTGCCGGGGCGATCACGTCCGTCGCGGGGATGCGCAACACGAACTCCGTACCGTGCTCGGGAGCAGCGCGGGCCGTGAGTTGCCATCCATGCTTCTGTGCGACCATGTGACATATCGCCAGACCGATGCCGCTGCCGGGGACTTCCTGGCGCGTGCACAGGCGGTGGAAGGGTTCGAATATCCGCTCGATCTGGTTTTCCGGGATGCCGATGCCGTTATCGCGGAAGATGATATCGACCGTCTGCTGCCCGGCGTCAGGATCGACCCTCACGCTGCAGGCAAGGGTGCGTGACGGGTCACGGTACTTGACCGCGTTCGTCAGCAGGTTGCAGACAAGCCTTTCGAGCGGAATGCGTCCGGCGCGGACAACCGGCAGGGAGGCGATCGTGAACGCGTCTTCCGGGAAGGACAGATCGGTGGCGACTGCGCGCCACCCGCGACGGATGAGGTCTTCCAGGTCGACGGTCTCGAACTCGAAACCCTCGTTGCTCTGGCGCGTATAGGCGAGCAGATCCTCGACAAGGTTGGAAAGACGCTGTGACGCGCCGCCGATCGCGTCGAGCGCGTATCTTGCGTCGCCATTCACCTCGCCGTTGAGCTCGGCGCCGAGAATGGAGGCGAAGGCGCGAATCTTGCGCAGCGGCTCCTGAAGATCGTGGGAGGCGATCAGGTTGAAGCGCTTCAGGCCCTCGTTTGCCCGCATCAGGCTTGCATTGGCCTGCACGCTCGAGCGTTGCGCCTGGTTGCGCTCGGTCACGTCGACGAGAACGCAGAGCGTCACCTCCGATTTCTCGACTTCGTAGCGGTTGCCATCCGCCAGCGCCATGAAGCGTGCCAGGGCTGCGTCATCGACGCCGGATTCCTCCAGGTCGTCCCAATTGCTGACTGCCGACAACTCGACGTCGATCGTGGTGCCGTCCTTGCGGCGCATCACGTAGGGCTCGCGGCGCCAGTCGGGGTGCTGGAGGTTTGCCGGCAGGCTCTCGATAATCGCCTTTAGCCGCGATTCCTCCGTCATGAATTCGGTTGGCTGGTGGCCTATCACCTCGTCGCGGCTGTATCCGAGCGTCTCCAGCCAGGTATCGCTGACCTCCACGAGGCGCCCGTTCCAGTCGAGCGAATGCATCATCACCGGCGTGTGCCGGTAGAGGTTGCGGTAGCGGCGTTCGCCGCTTTCCAGTTGCCGGGCGCGCAACTGGGCGGCCAGTTCGTAGCTCACCCACTGGCCGGAAAGCGAGAGGAGATCGAGTTGCTCGCCTGTGAACGGGCGTTCGCGAATGGAGGTATCGCCAAATTGTAGCGCTCCGTAGAGCCGGCCAGCGACCCGGATCGGGGTTGCAAGGAGGCTGCCGAGCGGGATGCGGCGAAAGCATTCCTTTGTCGACAGGGGCGTTTGCGTCAGGTCGGTGATCGCGACGATGGAATCGGTTCCGATGACATGGCCGCAGTAGGTGTCGGACAGGGGAATACGCTGGCCCTCGTACAGTTCACCGGTCAAATCGGCGAGGCGTTCGACAACAACGGTATTGCCCTCGATGCGGTTGAGGACGCCGAAACGCATGCCGAAGTAGCGGTGCGCGATCCCGAGGATTTCCGGTATGCGGCTCTCCAGCGGGATGTCCCCCGCCTGTCCAATGGCGACGAGGCTGTGCAGAGCGGCCTGATAGGAGCGGTTTTCGGTGACATCGCGGCCGTCGAGAAAGAACTCGCGCACAAAGCCGTCGGATCCTGGCCGGGTTGCCGCATTCCATTCTATGATCCGGGCTTCGGGGCCGGACATCACCGTCGTTTCGAAGCGCGCGATGCAATCGTCGATGCCGGAACGGCCAAGGCGGCGTAGCGCATCGATCGCAGAATCCGCCTGCGTCAGGTCATTGAAGCTCCGTCCCAGGAGTTCAAGGCGCGGCAAGCGCACCAGTTCGCAGAAGGCATGGTTTGCATCGGAGATCGTCAGGTCCTTCAGGACGCTGACCGATACATCCCTGCCGCTCTTCTCGTCGAACGGATATTGCGCGTTGTGAGACGTGTCGTGGAGCATCCCGCGATTGCCTGATAGGTGCATATCGGTCAATTCTGCAGGTGGTGCGTTAACGATGCATTAACCGCTTTGGTATGTTTGTTTCGTTGGCTGAGGAAATATACGGGGGAGGCATGCCTCCCCTCCGCAAGGGATGAACTGGTGTCGGCTGCGCGGATACTGCTGGTCGAGGACGACCCGGACGATGTCTTTCTGCTACAGAAGGTGCTGGAACGCGCGCCCATCGACGTGGAACTGACCGTCGTCGGACACGGGCAGGCGGCGCTCGATATCCTCAACAGTCACAGCAGCATCCACGGGGAGGATGTGCCCGCGCTGGTGTTGCTCGATCTGAACATGCCGGTCATGGACGGTCACGAGTTCATACAGATCGTGCGGCAGCACCCGGTCTTCTATTCCCTGCCGATCATCGTTCTGACCACCAGTTCGGACAACGCTGTGGTGCGAAGAGCCTACAAGGAAGGGGCGAGCGCGGTCATCACCAAGGTCGATTCGCTCGAGGGAATGAGCGAGATCGTCAATGCGATCGCGGATTTCTGGTTCCACACCGCGCGCCCGTTCAACACACACTGACGGGAGGACGATGGTCGCTGGCCCGTCCGGCCCTTGATCATGCCCGTGGCCGGCTCCAGAACGCGGGAGCGGCATGGAACGGAAAACCGTCATTCCTTTCGGCTACGCCTTGCTCCGCGTCGCGCTCCTGTCCCGCCTGGCAGCCCGAACATGGCGCATGGGAGGCGTTGCCTCGCGCCCCGGCGTTCATGCGCGACGGCGATGCGACGGCGTTGCGCGTTGCGACACTTGCTCGGCCATGATGCGTTCGATGCGAGCGCGCAGGGTCGGTGTCGCGAAGGGTTTGACGATGAAGCCGGCTGCACCGAAACGCGCCGCGGAAACGATGGCCTCGCGGCAGGCTATGGTGGATGTCACGAGAACCGGGCAGGGCAGCGATGGCCTGGTTTGTCTTGCCAGGCGATGAAGCGTTTCGGCTCCACTCATCTGCGGCATGATCCAGTCGAGGATGATGAGGTCGGGTGTCGAAACGCGCGCAGCCTGCAACCCGGTCATGCCGTCGCTCGCCTCGATGATCTCGGTTATGCCGATCTGGCACAGCATCGTGCGCAGCAGGCGCCGCGAGAAGGCGTTGTCGTCTATGACGAGCGCCCTGGTTCCTGGCAGAACGGCGTTGTTGCCGGTCATGAAGGTCCCTCCCGCAACCTTGTTTACGCTACGGTAAAACTAGCGACGAATGGATTAACGGATTGATAACGCTACGGGAGCGGGGGTTTGGAGTTGCTCGGGCGGAACTCGCGTCCTAGATCACGATGAACACGGGCCGATTCGGCCCAAGGTCATAATCGTGATCGATTTCATGAAGTTAGAGCCGGATGGGACGGATGGCCGGTATCCACTTGTCCTCATTCTGCACTAGGTAGTTACTGAACCGGACTGCTCGGGCTGGCGTGTCAATCGCGCGAACCTGCAGTGGCCGAACCGGCTGGCGAGGCGAGACAATGAACCAGATCGACACCGCGCGCGCGTTTTCGGGTACCCCCCTGCATTTCCCGGAGGACCATCCTCCGGTAAAGGCCGGGCGGATCGGCGTGTTGCTCGTCAATCTTGGCACCCCGGATGGCACGAGCTACTGGCCGATGCGCCGCTACCTGAAAGAGTTCCTGTCCGACCGGCGGGTGATCGAATGGCCACGGGCGATCTGGTGGCCGATCCTGAACGGCATCGTGCTCAGCGTGCGGCCGGGCAAGAGCGGCAAGGCCTACGAGGCGATCTGGAACCACGAGCGCAACGAGTCGCCGCTGCGCACCTTTACGCGCAGCCAGAGCGACAAGCTGGCTGCCATGCTGCGTGACAGGAGCGAACGGATCGTCGTCGACTGGGCGATGCGCTACGGCAATCCGTCGATCGATTCCAAGCTGCAGGCCCTGCAGGGGGAGGGATGCGAGCGCATCCTGGTCGTTCCCCTCTACCCGCAGTATGCCGCCGCGACGACGGCGACCGTCAACGACAAGGTGTTCGAATCGCTGATGAAGATGCGCTGGCAGCCGGCCGTGCGCACGGCGCCCGCCTATCATGACGATCCGGCCTATATCGACGCTCTGGCGTGCTCGATGGAACAATCGCTTGCCGCGCTCGACTTCGCGCCGGAGGTTGTCCTTGCCTCCTTTCACGGCATCCCGCTGTCGTATTTCCGCAAGGGCGATCCCTACCACTGCCATTGCCAGAAGACGGCGCGGCTGTTGCGCGCGCGCCTGGGCTGGCCGGACGAGAAGCTGCTGGTGACTTTCCAGTCGCGTTTCGGGCCGGAGGAGTGGCTGCAGCCCTATACCGACAAGACGGTCGAGCGGCTGGCGCGCGAGGGCGTGCGGCGGATAGCGGTGGTGACGCCGGGGTTCGCGGCCGATTGCCTGGAAACGCTGGAGGAGATCGCCGGGGAGAACGCCGAGATCTTCCATGAACATGGCGGCAAGGATTTCGCATTCCTGCCGAGCCTAAACGACAGCCCCGAGGGCATGAGCGTGATCGGGGCGATCGCGCGGCGAGAGCTGTCCGGCTGGTTGTAATCGGGCGCGGGCGCCGCGATATCCATAATCGATGTTGCCCAATGGTTGCCGCAACGTGATAGTGCGGCACGGGAATCATGCGCTTGATGCGGTTTGCGTTTGACGTGATTCGTGCAAACCGCTTCAGCCTTTGTTTTGGTGCGCTTTTTATCCGAAAATCGTTTCACACCTTTCGGAAAGGCGCTTTGGGAGACAGGCGATGTTCGGACTCGACATTTTCGCCCTGGTGCTGGTGGTGTTGCTCGTGCTGGTGGTCCTCGCCGGCGTCAAGCAGGTGCCGCAGGGGTACCACTACACGGTCGAGCGGTTCGGCCGCTACACCAAGACCCTGCATTCGGGTCTCAACCTGATCGTTCCCTTCGTCGACCGTATCGGTCGCAAGGTGAACGTCATGGAGCAGTTCCTCGACGTCCCCAGCCAGGAAGTCATCACGCGCGACAACGCGACCGTGGTCGTCGACGGCGTGACCTTCTTCCAGGTGCTTGATGCGGCGCGCGCCAGCTACGAGGTGTCCGACCTCGAGCCGGCCGTCCTCAACCTGACGATGACCAACATCCGTACGGTGATGGGCTCGATGGACCTCGACGAGCTGCTGTCGAACCGCGACGAGATCAACCACCGGCTGCTCAATGTCGTCGATGCGGCGACCGAGCCGTGGGGCGTGAAGGTGACGCGCGTGGAGATCAAGGACATCAATCCTCCGCGCGATCTCGTCGACTCGATGGCACGGCAGATGAAGGCCGAGCGCGACCGGCGTGCCGTGATCCTGGAAGCCGAGGGCATGCGCCAGTCGGAGGTTCTGAAGGCGGAAGGCGAGAAGAAGGCGCTCGTGCTGGAAGCCGAAGGCCGCAAGGAGGCAGCATTCCGCGACGCCGAGGCGCGCGAGCGTTCAGCCGAGGCCGAAGCCAAGGCGACGCAGATGGTGTCCGACGCGGTGCGCGCCGGCGACACCCAGGCGCTCAACTACTTCGTGGCGCAGAAATACGTCGCTGCGATCGAGGCGCTTGCGTCGGCGCCGAACCAGAAGGTGCTGATCCTGCCGATGGAAACGGCATCGGTGATCGGCAGCATCGCCGGCATCGGCGAACTGGCGAAGGATGTCCTCGGCCATGACGGGGGCGGCAGGGCGGCATCCGCGCCGCGCGTTCCGCGCACAGGGCAGAAGGAGGGCAAGCCCACATGATCGAGTTCCTGGTCTCGCTCGGGCCCTGGGCCTGGATCATTGGCGGCGTCGTGCTGCTCGTTCTCGAAGTCCTGGCGCCGGGGCAGATCTTCCTGTGGCTAGGTGTGTCGGCGATTGTCGTCGGCCTGATTGGCTTCGTCGCGGACATTTCCTGGCAGGCCGAGTTCATCATCTTCGGCATTCTGGCGGTCGCCTGCGTGGTGATCTACAAGCGCTATGTGCGCGGACGCTCTGAAGCCTCCGACCGCCCCTTCCTGAACCAGCGCGCCGTCGGCATGGTCGGGCGGACCTTCACGCTGCAGGAGGCGATCCGCCACGGCGAGGGCAAGGTGCGCATCAACGACACCGTGTGGCGGGTGCGCGGGCCTGACCTGCCGAAGGGGGCGTCCGTGCGCGTGGTCTCCACCGACGGTGCAATGCTGAGCGTGGAAGCGCACGAGGCGGGTTGAGCGAACGTGCAGGCGAGCGCCTGCCGGACGGTCACGGTTCGTGGTTGATCGGCAGCGGCGGCGCCTCGTGCAGCAGCAGGATCGAGATGCGCCGGTTGGCGGCGAGGAACGTGTCCTCGGGGAACAGCGGCTCGGTATCGGCCTTGCCGGCAACCTCCGCGAAGCGGTCCTCGGGGACGCCGAATTCGGTGAGCATGCGGCGCACGGCATTCGCCCGGTCGGCCGACAGGTCCCAGCGCCCGTAGCCCGGCCGTTCCTCGGAGCGGTCTGAGCTGGTATGGCCGGTGATGACGATGCGGTTCGGCAGCTTGGCGATGACCGGCGCCATCGCCCGCATGATCATGCGGGTGCGCTCATAGGGGTATTTCGATCCGTCCGGGAACATCGAGCGCCCGTCTTCATCGACGAGCTGGATGTTGAGCCCGTCGGGGACTTCCTCGACGAGGAGCTGGGAAGAAATCTCCATCAGCTCGGGCATCTCCTGCCAGGCCTGGCGCAGCGACACCGCGGCGGTCGCGAACTGGCGCGGCTTCTCGACGTCGGTCTTCTCGATCTCGTGCGTGTTGGCTTCGGGGCCCTGCTTGGAGCGCTGGTCGTGCAGTTCCTGGGCGAAATCGGAATCGTTTTCGCTGTCGAGGGAACTGACCTGCTTGACGTAGTCGCGCACCGGGGCGCCCTCGAACTCGATCATGCCGGCCTTGCGGCTGTCCTTCTTGACGCCGAAGGCATCGCGCATCGAGCCGGCGACGACCTGCATCTTCTGGGTGTCCTGGATCGAGAACGAGATGATCAGGACGAAGAAGCAGGCGAGCAGCGCCATCAGGTCGGAGAAGGTGACGATCCACTCGGGCGGGCCGGAGGGGGCGGCATTTTTCTTGCGGGCCATGAGCGATGTCCGCCGCGCCTCAGGCGGCGGCCTCCGCCAGCGCCGGGCGCTGTTTCTCGGGCAGGTACGAGGTCAGCATCTCGCGCACCAGGGCCGGGCTCTTGGAATCGCGCAGCTGCATGACACCGTCGAGGATGAGGGTCAGGTTGACGTCCTCGATCTTCGATTTCAGCTCTAGCTTGTCGGCAATGGGCAGGCAGACCAGGTTGGCGATGACGGCGCCATAGAGCGTGGTCAGAAGGGCGATGGCCATCGAGGGGCCGATCTTCGAGGGGTCGGACATGTTGGCAAGCATCGCCACGAGGCCGACGAGCGTGCCGATCATGCCGAAGGCCGGCGCGGCATCGCCGATCGCCTTGAAGATGCGCTGGCCGTCCTGCAGGCGTTCCAGCATCAGGTCGCGTTCGCGCTCCAGGGATTCGCGGATGAAGTCGTGGTCGTAGCCGTCGGCGATGTATTGCACCCCCTTGGCAAGGAACTCGTGGTCGACCTCGACGCTTTCCAGCCCCAGCGGGCCCTGCTTGCGGGCGATGTCGGCAAGGGTCGCGATCTCGTCGATCAGCTCGTGCGGGGCGACGCGGCGGTGGGTGAACGCGACACGGCCACCCAGGACGAGGGCGGAAAACACATTGGACAGCGGAAAGCGTACGAACGTGGCGGCGGCAGCGCCGCCAATCACGATCAGCACGGACGGAATGTCGACGAACGAACCGACCTCGCCACCCAGAAAGATGGCGAGCCCGACCACGAACGAGCCGAACAGGATGCCGATGATGGTTGCTAGATCCATGGAACCGCCCAAGAAAACGCCGCGCGTCACGCCCGGTGCGCAGGGGGCAGCTTAGCCAGAGGCATCCTAACCAACGCTTAAGGCAATCGGCTCGTTGGCTCTGCCGGCTGGTCAGGCGACGCCGGCACGCAACAGGTCGTGGATATGCAGGATGCCCACCGGGGCGCCGGCATCGTCGACGACGAACAGGGCGGTGATCTTGGCGGCGTTGAGCATTTCCAGCGCGGCGGAGGCCAGTGTGTCGGCGCGCACCGTCTTGGGCGAGGGCGTCATCACCTCGCCGACGGTGCGGGCGAGCAGGTCATCGGTCATGTGGCGGCGCAGGTCGCCGTCGGTGAGGATGCCGATCAGCCGGCCGCCGGCATCGGTGACGCCGAGGCATCCGAAGCGCTTCTCGGTCATCGAGACGATTGCCGTCTGCATCGGCATTCCGGAGCTGCCCAGCGGCAGTTCGTCGCCGACATGCATGATGTCGCCGGCAAAACGCAGGCTGGCGCCAAGCTGGCCGCCGGGGTGGAACACCTTGAAATCGTGCGCGGTGAAGCCGCGGTCCTCGAGCAGGGCAATGGCGAGCGCGTCGCCGATCGCCAGCTGCATGACGGTCGATGTCGTGGGGGCGAGCCCGTGCGGGCATGCCTCCGGCGCCTCAGGCAGCACGAGCGCGATGTCGGCGGCGGTGGCGAGCGTCGAGGCGGCGCGCGAGGTGAGCGCGATCAGGGCGACGCGGAAACGGCGGGAGTAGTCGATGACCGAACGCAGTTCGGCTGTCTCGCCAGACCACGACAGGGCGATGATGACATCGTCGCGGGTGACCATGCCGAGGTCGCCGTGGCTGGCCTCGCTGGGGTGGACGAAGAAGGCTGGGGTGCCGGTGGAGGCGAGGGTCGCGGCAAGCTTCTGGCCGACATGACCACTCTTGCCCATGCCGGTCACGATGACGCGGCCGGTGGCGGCGCGGATACAGGTGACGGCCCGGTTGAGCTCCTGGCCGAGACCGTCGTCGAGCGCCGAAAGCAGCGCATCGAGGCCGGCACGCTCGGTCTCCACCGTGCGGCGCGCGGAAGCTGCGGCGTCGCTGGCGGGTTTGCGGGAAGCGTTTTCAGCGGTCATTTCGAGCTTGCCCTCGTGGCGGCGCCAATGCGCCGTGAAGCGCGCCGGTGGTAGCAGATCGGGACGCCTGCCGCCAGATGCGCGGCGCGGTGCGGACGGTGGCAAGCCGCCTTGCGCAGGCACGCGCTTAATGCGGCATTAACCATAAATCGGCAATCAAGAAAGCGGTGCGGGCGCACCGGAAACGGGCCGGACCGGACCCCGCGAAACCCGCCCGTGAGGTTTCTTGACGTGGTCAAGCTTGCACATGCCGGACAGACCCTGCTGGGCGCGACGTTTCTCGCGACCGCGGTCGCGTGTGCGTGCCCTGCCGCGGCCCAGACTGCCGGCACGGGGGCCTGGCCACCGCAGTGGCGCGCGCTGGATGGCGGGCAATCGTCGCCGCCGCCAGCCTGGAATGTCGACAACACGCGCAACGCGGAGACCGGACAGCTGCCGATCCCGCCGCGCATTCCCGATACGTCGGAGCCCTGGCAGCCGTCTGGCGGCGGAGAGGCTGCCGGGCGGATCGGCGTGCCGCGTGCAGGCGGAACCAATACGCAGACCACCTCCGGCGGCGACCCGCTGCTGACGCAGCGCACGCAGGCGTCGGCGCTGAGCCCGCGCAGCGGGCGTGACCGGGCGAGCGCGCTGGATGCCGCGAGCGTCTTTCGCCCGCGCAGCCAGGACGCGGAGGAGGCCGCCGACCAGCGCCGCCTGCGCCAGGTCGTCGACCAGCAGGCGCGCGCGCAGAGCGTTCCCGGGTACGACCAGACCACAGGTGCCGGCCTGGCGCGGCGGGCGCGCGTTGCCGAAGAGGACGCCTACGCGCCGCTCGGCATCCGCGCCGGCAGCTTCATCCTGCGGCCTTCCCTGGAATTGCGTGGCGGGCACACGGCGGCCAGCGACGGACAGTCGGTCAACTTCCTGAGGCTGCAGCCGGAGGTGGCGCTGGAGAGCGACTGGAGCCGGCACGCATTCAATGCACGGGGCGGGATCCGCAAGGAGGAGTCCAGCGGGGACGCATCGGACGAACCGCAGTACGACGCCACGGCCGGGTTGCGCATCGACATCAACCGGGACACCGTCGCCCGTTTCGACCTTGCCTATACGCGCAGCAGGGTCAGCCCGACAGACCCGGATCTTCCGTCGACGGCGCTTGAGGAAACCTCGGTCGACGAACTGTCGCTGACGGCGAGCCTGAGCCGGCGGTTCGGACGTTTCCTGGCGACGCTGAGCACGGCGGTGACCGACTTCGCCTATGGCGAAACGCAAGTCTCCGGCGGCGGCCCGCCGGTCGATGGCAGCGAGCAGGACTACCGGCAGTACGAGACCGGCCTGCGGCTCGACTACGAGGCGACCGGGCGCATCGGGCTGTTCGCGCAAGGCGCTGTCAACACGCGCGACTACGATGCCGACATCAGCAGCGGCGGCCTGCGGCTGGGTTCGGACGGGGTGAGCGTGCTGGCGGGCCTGACCTTCGGCGGTGACGGCAAGCTGACGGGCGACATGGGGATCGGCTACCAGCACCAGTCCCCCGACGAGCCGACGCACGACGACATCAACGCATTCCTGATCCGCGGCACGCTGATCTGGCAAGCGACGCCGCTGACGACATTCACGTTCACCGCCGAATCGGAAATCGACGACACGGTCAGCGGAACCTCGAGCGGCTATCCCGCCTATACGTTCCGTGCAGGGGTTTCGCACGCGCTGCGGCGCAACGTGATCCTCACCGCGGGGTTGGGCTTCAAGCAGGAGGATTCCAGCAAGACGGTCTCGCTGGAAGCGGGCGGCGAGTATCGCCTCAACCGGTCGGTCGCCATCGTCGGCGACGTGACGCACGAACATTCGCGTTCGGATGGTTCGAGCAGCGACGAGACGACGGTGACGATGGGGCTGAGACTGCAGCGCTAGAGCGGGACGAGGATTGCGGCGCAGCCGAACGGATACCGACCTTCCGTCCCATTCCGCTCCAGCTTTTTTTGGAATCGATCAGTTTCAAGATCACGGGCCGGATTGGCCCATGATCATCGGGATCTAGCCCAGATCCTCCGCCAGCAGGTCCCTCAGCACCTGCCGGAATTCCGTGGCTAGGTCCTCGTGCGCGAGCGCGAAGGCGACGTTGGCATGCAGGAAGCCGATCTTGCTGCCGCAGTCGAACGACTTGCCGCGGAACTGGTAGCCGTAGAAGGCCTGCGTCTTGGCCAACCGGATCATGGCGTCGGTGAGCTGGATCTCGCCGCCGGCGCCGGTCTGGTGAGCGCCCAGCAGTGCAAAGATTTCCGGTTGCAGGATGTAGCGTCCCGAGATGAACAGGTTCGAGGGGGCGGTGCCCGGCGCCGGTTTCTCGATCATGCCCTCGACGCGAAAGGCGCGCCCGACGGTCTCGCCGACGCCGACGATGCCGTACTGGTGCGCCAGCTCGGGGGCGACCTCCTCCACCGCGAGCAGGTTGGCGGGCGCGGCCAGGTCGGCGTAGGTGTCGAGCATCTGTTTCAGGCAGCCGGGTGCATCCTGCATGACCATGTCGGGAAGCAGCAATGCGAAAGGCTCGTTGCCGACGAGTTCGCGCGCGCACCAGACGGCGTGACCAAGGCCCAGCGGCGCCTGCTGGCGGGTGAAGCTGGTCTGGCCGGGACCGGGCAGGCTGCCTTCCAGTTCGGCGAGTTCGCGATCCTTGCCGCGCCGCTCCAGCGTCGCCTCCAGTTCTACCTGCTTGTCGAAATGATCCTCGATAACGCCCTTGTTGCGGCCGGTGACGAAGATGAAGTGCTCGATGCCGGCTTCGCGGGCCTCGTCGACGACGTGCTGGATCACCGGGCGGTCGACCACGGTAAGCATTTCCTTGGGCATCGCCTTGGTGGCGGGCAGGAACCGGGTGCCGAGGCCGGCGACGGGAAAGACGGCTTTGCGGATGCGGGACATGGCATTCCTTCGATCGGGCAACCGATGAAACGATCGGCGTGCGCGCGGCAAACGGATGTTGATAGAGCCCGGCCGATTAACCGGCAGCTTACGGCCAGGCGCAAGCATGCCGTCTGGTTACCAGACCGTAACCCTCGATCGCCACAATGACATGCTGATTTCAAGGCCGCGTTTGCACTCGTGAACGCGCGCCCCCATTTGGAGAACGAGATGAGCGTGCTTGTGACCGGCGGGGCCGGATATATCGGCAGTCACATGGTGCTGGCGCTTGCCGACCGTGGCGAGCAGGTGGTCGTGCTCGACAACCTGAGCACCGGCGTGCGCGCCAACGTCGACCGCCGCGCGGCGCTGGTGATCGGCGACATCGGCGACCAGGAACTGGTGCAGTCGCTGGTCAAGGCGCATGACATCGACGCCATCGTGCATTTCGCGGGCTCCATCGTGGTGCCGGATTCCGTTACCGATCCGCTCGGCTACTACCTCAACAACACGGTGCGGTCGCGCGCGCTGCTGGCAGCGGCCGTCGGGTCGGGTGTCGGCAACTTCATCTTTTCCTCGACGGCGGCCGTCTACGGCATCCCGCAGGTGAACCCCATCGGCGAGGATGCGCCGCTTGCCCCGATCTCGCCTTATGGCACGTCCAAGATGATGACCGAGATGATGTTGCGCGACACTGCCGCCGCGCACCCGCTGCGCTACGTGGCCCTGCGCTACTTCAATGTCGCAGGCGCCGATGCGAAGGGACGCAGCGGCCAGTCGACGCCGCGTGCGACGCATCTCATCAAGGTGGCGTGCCAGGCCGCGGTCGGCGAGCGCACGCATCTCGATGTGTTCGGCACCGACTACGACACGCCGGATGGCACATGCATTCGCGACTACATCCATGTTTCGGACCTGATCGGCGCGCATGTTCTCGCCCTCGACCACCTGCGCGCCGGCGGCGAGCCGCTGACGATGAATTGCGGCTACGGGACGGGATACTCCGTGCTGGAGGTGATCGACGCGGTGAAGCGTGCGAGCGGCGTCGACTTCGAGGTGCGCCTTGGCGAGCGGCGCGCCGGCGACCCGCCGGCGCTGGTCGCCATGGCAAGCCGCATCCGCGAGACGCTCGGCTGGCAGCCGCAGCGCGCCGATCTCGATCTCATCGTCACGGATGCGCTCAACTGGGAGCGCAAGCTCTCGCCTAGGCGCTCTGTCGCCTGAAACACACCTATCGAACGTCAGGACAAGACGGCTCATGACCTGGTACCGCCTATCCGCATCTCTGGTTGCCGCAGTGCTCTTCACGGTGGCTGCCGTGTCGCCCGCCGCGGCCGACTTCAACAAGTTCCTGAACGGGCTGTGGCCGGAGGCGCGGGCGCGCGGCGTCAGCGAAACGACCTTTCGCGAGGCCTTTCGCGGCATGACGCCTGATCCGAAGGTGATGGCGCAGACGCGCAAGCAGGCGGAATTCGTCAAGCCGATCTGGGAATACCTGTCGACGGCGGTTTCCGACAACCGGGTCGAGAAGGGCCGCGCCAACTATTCCGCCTACCGGCAGGTGCTGAATCGGATCGAGGAACGCTTCGGGGTCGAAGGACAGGTCGTTCTCGCCGTCTGGGGCATGGAGACCAACTACGGCGGCTACATGGGTAAGAACAACGCCATCCGCGCGCTGGCGACGCTCGCCTACAATGGATATCGCGGCAACTTCTTCCGCAACGAACTGCTGAATGCGCTCGTGATCCTGGAGAAGGGGCATACCACGGCCGACCGCATGGAAGGCTCGTGGGCGGGCGCAATGGGGCACACGCAGTTCATGCCGTCGAGTTTCATGAAGTATGCCGCCGACTACGATGGCGACGGGCATGCCGACATCTGGGGCAAGGTGCCCGATGCGCTGGCATCGACCGCCAACTACCTGCACTCATTCGGTTGGCGGCCGGGAGAGACCTGGGGCTACGAGGTCGATCTGCCGGCCAACTTCAACTACGTGATGGCCGACGAGAAGACCGAACGCAGCCTGGCCGAATGGCGCAAGCTCGGCATCACGCGAACCAGGGGGCGGGAGTTTCCGCGCCCCGACGATCGCGCGGTGCTGGTCGTTCCCGCAGGTGCGCGCGGGCCGGCGTTCCTGATGCTGCACAACTTCAAGGTGATCAAGCGCTACAACAACGCGACGGCCTATGCGCTCGGCGTTGGCCACCTGGCGGACCGGATCATCGGCGGCGGGCCGTTCGAGAAGAGCTGGCCGGTCGGGGAACCCGGCATGAGTCGCAAGGACACCGAGGAACTGCAGATCCTGCTGACGCGGCGCGGGTTTGATACCGGCGGCTCCGACGGCAAGGCCGGGCCCAAGACGCGTGCCGCCATCCGTGCGTTCCAGTCGGCGGCCGGCATCCCCGCCGACGGGTTTCCGAGCCAGGCGCTGCTGCAGATGGTGCGCGGGCAATAACGCCCGGCACCCGCTGCGCCGGCGGCGCGACACGTGCCGCAATCTGGCTCCAATCGGCATGCACCTTCTTCGGCGTTCGGGTGCATCGCGCCCGGCAGGGCCGCCTTTCCTCTTGCGGGTCGATGATCTAGGTTCTGGCCTTCGGAGCCGGTCCGGGGAGCGTCGCCCAGTAAACTTGGAACCGGTGTGCGGGCAGCGGGCTTGCGGCGGTCGCGTATCGCAAGCGCGGAGTTTCTGGAGAGCGGCATGTTCGAACGCAGGAAACGGTACGGGGTCTCGGCCATCCTGGGCGTGGTCGCGCTTGGGGCTTGCCTCGCCGCTGCATCGGGCGGGCGCGCGGGCGCGCAGGCGGTGGGCGAACCGGTGCAACTGGCGCAGGTCGACCCACTGGCCAAGTTCCTGCGGGGCATCTTCGGTGGCGGGCGCACCAAGCGGCGCGAAATTCCGCGCGAGCCGGCCCGCAGCACGACACGGCGCACCGAACCGGCCGTGCCACAGGTCGAGGTCAAACCGAAGGATGACGATGCGCGGGTCGTCCTTGTGCTCGGCGATTCGATCGCCGCTGGCCTCGCCAAGGGGCTGGACGAGGCGTTCGCCGAGGATTCCACGATCAGGATCGATTCGATCAGCGACGGATCGTCCGGGCTGGTGCGCGAGGACCATTTCGACTGGCCGGGCAAGATCGACGAATTGATCGGAGAGGAAGGCCGCCGGATCAACGTCATCATCATGTCCGTCGGCGTCAACGACCGGCAGCGCATGCGCACCGGTGGCGAGAGGCACCAGTTCCGTTCGCCGGAATGGGAAACGCGCTACAAGGCCCGTATCACGCATATCCTCGATTCGGTGACGAACCGCGCGATCCCGATCGTCTGGGTAGGGCTGCCGCCGACGAGCGTGAACAAGACATCCAACGACTTCCTGTACCTGAACGGGTTCTTCCGCGATGGCGTGGAGGACCGTGGCATGACCTTCGTCGACATCTGGACGAATTTCCTTGACGAGAACGAGCGTTACTCGGCCTACGGGCCGGATGTCGCGGGCCAGCGCCGGCTGTTGCGGCGACGCGACGGCGTCAACTTCACGCGCGCGGGATCACGCAAGCTCGCCTTCTATGTCGAGCGGCAGATCCGCCGGCTGATCGGCAGTGGCACGCTGGTGCTGCTTCCGGGACTGACGGGGCAGGACTCCGGTCCCGATCCGCGCGTCACCGGGATCGGCCGGATCGTCGACCTGACCGGCCCGATCGCGGCGAGCGGCGGGCAGCTGGCCGGCGGTCCCGACGAACAGCCGTTCAAGAAGGACGAGGACAGCGCCTACCAGCAGGTGGTGGTCGACGGGAATGCGCTGCCGCTGGTTGGCGGCAAGCCGGCCGACTGGACGGCGGCGGCTGATGCCGCCGAGAAAGCCGCCGGCGGTGAGGCGAAAGCGAACTAGCGCAACACGGCTACACGTAACTGGCGCCGCGGGCTCACCGCGGCAGGGTCGTCGCTCCCATCAGGTCGAGGTCGATCTGGCGGGCGGCCTGGCGGCCCTCGCGAATGGCCCACACGATGAGCGACTGGCCGCGGCGCATGTCGCCGGCTGCATAGACCTTCGGCACTGAGGTGCGATAGGTCTCGGTATCGGCGGCCACGTTGCCGCGCGGGTCGCATGCGGGCGCGACCTGCTCGATCAGCCCCTCGTGCACCGCGCCGGCAAAGCCGATGGCGATCAGCACCAGGTCGGCGCGAATGCGGAATTCGGTGCCCTCGATGGGCTTGCGCTTCTCGTCGACGCGGATGCACAGCACGCTGCGCACGCGGCCGTTCTTGCCTTCCATGCCCAGCGTCGCGGCGGAGAACTCACGCTCCGCACCTTCCGCCTGGCTGGAGGAGGTGCGGAACTTGGTCGGCCAGTAGGGCCAGACATGCAGCTTGTCCTCGCGCAGCGGCGGGATCGGGCGGATGTCGAGCTGGGTGACGGACAACGCGCCCTGGCGGAACGAGGTTCCGATGCAGTCGGACGCCGTGTCGCCGCCGCCAATCACCACCACGTGCTTGCCGCCGGCGAGGATCGGCAGTTCCGGGGTCGGCGGTTCGCCGCCGACACGGCGGTTCTGCTGCACCAGGAACGGCATGGCGAAATGCACGCCTTCGAGATCGGTGCCGGGCAGTTCCGGGTCGCGCGGGCGTTCCGCGCCGCCGGCAAGCAGCACCGCGTCGTGTGCTTCGATGAGCTCGCTCGCCTTGTGCGTGACGCCGACGTTGACGCCGTAGTGGAAGACGACGCCTTCCGCTTCCATCTGGGCGACGCGGCGGTCGATCAGGTGCTTTTCCATCTTGAAGTCGGGGATGCCGTAGCGCAGGAGGCCGCCGGCACGCGGTTCGCGCTCGTAGACGTGCACGGCGTGGCCGGCGCGGGCGAGCTGCTGGGCGGCTGCAAGGCCGGCGGGGCCGGAGCCGACGACGGCGACCTTCCTGCCGGTCCGCGCTTCCGGGATCTCCGGCCGGATCCAGCCCATCTCGAAGGCCTTGTCGGCGATGGCGGATTCGATCGACTTGATGGAGACCGGGGCGTCCTCCAGGTTCAGCGTGCAGGCCTCCTCGCAGGGCGCGGGGCAGGTGCGGCCGGTGAACTCCGGGAAATTGTTGGTGGTGTGCAGGTTGCGCGCGGCCTCCTCCCAGTCGGCCTGGTAGACGAGGTCGTTCCAGTCGGGGATCTGGTTGTTCACCGGGCAGCCGGTGTGGCAGTAGGGCACTCCGCAGTCCATGCAGCGGGCGGCCTGCTTGACGACGTCGTCATCCGACATCGGCAGGGTGAATTCACCGAAGTGGCGGATGCGGTCGCCCGCCGGCTGATACTTCTGCTCCTGCCGGTCGATTTCCAGGAAACCCGTGACCTTGCCCATTTCGTTACTCCAGATCGTGTCGCCGTGCTGCCCGGTTAGCCAGGGTCAGGCGGCGCGAATGTCCCTCAGGCAGGGGCGCTTGCGGTGCAAGCCGGGCGAACGGCCTGGCGAGCAAACCCCGCGCCGTCCTGCTATTCCGCCGCGACGCCCATGCGCTGGCGTTCCATTTCCTGGATCGCCCGGCGGTATTCGAGCGGCATGATCTTGACGAACTTCGGCCGGTAGACCTCCCAGTTCTCCAGGATCGTGCGGGCGCGCTGCGAGCCGGTGTAGTGATGGTGGTTCATCACCAGCTGGTGCAGGCGTTCGTCATCGTGGCGGGTCATGTCGCCGGTGATGTCGACGCGGCCGTGCCACTCGATGTCGCCGCCATGGTGGTGCAGGCGCTCGAGCAGATCGTCTTCCTCGGCGACGGGCTCCAGGTCGACCATGGCGAGGTTGCAGCGCCTGGCGAAGTCGCCGGCCTCGTCGAGCACGTAGGCGACGCCGCCCGACATGCCGGCGGCGAAGTTGCGGCCCGTCTCGCCGATGACGACGACGAGGCCGCCGGTCATGTACTCGCAGCCGTGGTCGCCGCAGCCTTCGACGACAGCGATGGCGCCCGAGTTGCGCACGGCAAAGCGCTCGCCGGCGACGCCGCGGAAGTAGCATTCGCCGGAAATCGCGCCGTAGAGCACGGTGTTGCCGACGATGATGGAGTCTTCTGCGACGATGCGGCTTTCGTCGGATGGGCGGATGACGATGCGCCCGCCCGACAGGCCCTTGCCGACGTAGTCGTTAGCATCGCCCGTGAGGTTGAGCGTGACGCCGGCGGCAAGCCATGCGCCGAAGCTCTGGCCGGCGGTGCCGGTCAGGTTCACGGTGATGGTATCGTCGGGCAGGCCCTCGTGCTCATGCGCCTTGGCCACCTCGCCCGACAGCATCGCGCCGGTGGCGCGGTCGGTGTTGTGGATGCGGCTGTCGATGACGACTGGCTTGCCGGTATCGATGGCTTCGCGGGCCTGTTCGATCAGCTTGCGGTCGAGGATGTCGTCGATCGGGTGGACCTGGCTCTCCTTGTGGGAGATGGCGATGCCTTCGACAGCCTGCGGCCGCGTGAAGACATTGGTGAAGTCGAGGCCCTTTGCCTTCCAGTGCTCGATCAGCCCGCGCTTGTCGAGCAGGTCGGAGTGTCCGATCATTTCCTCGAAGGTGCGGAAGCCCATCTTCGCCATCAGTTCGCGCACTTCCGCGGCGACGAAGAAGAAGTAGTTGATGACGTGCTCGGGCTTGCCGCGGAAACGCTTGCGCAGCACCGGGTCCTGGGTGGCGACGCCGACAGGGCAGGTGTTGAGGTGGCACTTGCGCATCATGATGCAGCCGGCCGCGATCAGCGGGGCTGTGGCGAAGCCGAACTCGTCGGCGCCCAGCAGCGCGCCGATGACGACGTCGCGGCCGGTGCGCAAGCCGCCGTCGACCTGCAGCGCGACGCGACCGCGCAGCTGATTGAGAACCAGCGTCTGGTGGGTCTCCGCCAGGCCCATTTCCCACGGGGATCCGGCATGCTTGATGGAGGTCAGCGGGCTTGCGCCGGTGCCACCGTCGTAGCCGGAAACGGTGATGTGGTCGGCGCGCGCCTTGGCGACGCCGGCGGCGACCGTGCCGACGCCGACCTCGGAAACGAGTTTCACCGAGATGTCGGCGGCGGGGTTGACGTTCTTCAGGTCGAAGATCAGCTGGGCGAGATCCTCGATGGAGTAGATGTCGTGGTGCGGCGGCGGCGAGATCAGGCCGACGCCAGGTGTCGAGTGGCGCACCTTGGCGATGACCGCATCAACCTTGTGGCCGGGCAACTGGCCGCCCTCGCCGGGCTTTGCGCCCTGCGCCACCTTGATCTGGATCTGGTCGGCGTTGACGAGATATTCCGTCGTCACGCCGAAGCGGCCCGAGGCGACCTGCTTGATGGCAGAGCGCATCGAATCGCCGTTGGGCAGCGGCTCGAAGCGCTCCGGCTCCTCGCCGCCCTCACCGGTATTGGACTTGCCGCCGATGCGGTTCATGGCGAGAGCCAGCGTGGTGTGCGCCTCGCGGCTGATAGAGCCGAAGGACATGGCGCCGGTGGCAAAGCGTCGGACGATTGTCTCCGCCGGCTCGACCTCCTCGAGCGGCACCGGTGCGCGGCCGGTGTCGGCGGCCATGCGGATGTCGAACAGCCCGCGGATGGTCAGCAGGTGCTCGTTCTGCTCGTTGACGGCCTTTGCGAAAGCGTCATAGCGCTCCCTCGCGTTGCCGCGCACCGCGTGCTGCAGGTCGGCGACGACGTCCGGCGTCCAGGCATGGTCCTCGCCGCGCACGCGCAGGGCATATTCACCGCCGACATCGAGATGCTTGCGCAACACGGGGTCGCTGGAGAAGGCGGCAGCGTGGCGGCGAACGGTCTCCTCGGCGACCTCGGCAAGGCCGATGCCCTCTATGGTGGTGGCGGTGCCGAAGAAGAACTTCTCGACGAAGCCGCTGGCCAGGCCGACCGCGTCGAAGATCTGCGCGCCGCAATACGACTGGTAGGTCGAGATGCCCATCTTGGACATCACCTTCAGGATGCCCTTGTCGATCGACTTGATGTAGCGTGTGACGATCTCGGTCGCGTCGACCTCCTCGGGCAGCAGCTTCTTCATGTCGAGTAGCGTCTCGAAGGCGAGGTAGGGGTTGATCGCTTCCGCGCCGTAGCCGGCGAGCACGCAGAAATGGTGCACCTCGCGGGCCTCGCCGGTTTCCACGACGAGGCCGACGGAGGTGCGCAATCCCTTGCGGATCAGGTGATGGTGGACGGCAGCCGTCGCCAGCAGCGCCGGGATCGGCACGCGCTCGGCGCTGACGAGACGATCGGACAGCACGATGATGTTATAGCCGTCGCGCACGGCGCGCTCGGCGCGCTCGCACAGCCTGTCGAGGGCGCCGGCCATGCCGGATGCGCCGCGCTCCATGGAATAGGTGATGTCGAGCGTCTTGGTCTGGAACTGGTTGTCGGCGATGTCGCCGATGGTGCGGATCTTCTCCAGGTCGTCGTTGGTGAGGATCGGCTGGCGCACCTCGAGCCGCTTCTGGCTGGACAGGCCTTCCAGGTCGAACAGGTTCGGGCGCGGACCGATGAAGGAGACGAGGCTCATCACCGATTCCTCGCGGATCGGGTCGATCGGCGGGTTGGTGACCTGGGCGAAGTTCTGCTTAAAGTAGGTGTAGAGCAGCTTCGGCTTGCCCGACAGCGCCGAGATCGGCGTATCAGTCCCCATCGAGCCGATGGCTTCCTGGCCGGTCACCGCCATCGGCGCCATCAGCAGCCTGGTGTCTTCCTGCGTGTAGCCGAAGGCTTTCTGACGGTCGAACAGCGGCACGTTGCTGCGCGGGCCCGGAATGCCGGAGGAGGGCATGTCCTCGATGAACAGCTGGGTGCGCGCAAGCCATTCCTGGTAGGGGTTGGCCTTGGCCAGCGTCGCCTTGATCTCGGCATCGGAGATGATGCGGCCTTCCTGAAGGTCGATCAGCAGCATCTTGCCGGGCTGCAGGCGCCACTTCTTGACGATCCGGCTCTCGGGCACTTCCAGCGCGCCCATTTCCGAAGCCATGACGACATAATCGTCGTCGGTGACCAGAAAGCGGGCAGGGCGCAGGCCGTTGCGGTCGAGCGTGGCGCCGATCTGCCGACCGTCGGTGAAGGCGACGGCGGCTGGGCCGTCCCACGGCTCCATCAGGGCGGCGTGATACTCGTAGAAGGCGCGGCGCTCCTCGTCCATCAACGGGTTGCCGGCCCAGGCTTCCGGGATCAGCATCATCACCGCATGGGCCATCGAATAACCGCCCATGATGAGAAACTCGAGCGCGTTGTCGAAGCAGGCGGTGTCGGACTGGCCCTCGTAGGAGATCGGCCACAGACGCGAGAGCGCATCGCCGAACAGCGGGGTCGAGACGCTGGCCTGGCGCGCCGCCATCCAGTTGACGTTGCCGCGCAGGGTGTTGATCTCGCCGTTGTGGGCGATCATCCGGAAGGGGTGGGCGAGCGGCCAGGCGGGGAATGTGTTGGTGGAAAAGCGCTGGTGCACAAGCGCCAGAGCCGACGTGAACCGTTCGTCCTTGAGATCCGTGAAGTAGGCGCCGAGCTGGTAGGCGAGGAACATGCCCTTGTAGACCAGCGTGCGGGTCGAGGTGGAAACCGGGTAGTAGCCCTCGGTGCGCGGATCATCGAGTTCCAGGCGCCGATTGGAGACGACCTTGCGCACCAGGAACAGCTTGCGTTCGAAAGCGGCCTCGTCGAGATCGGCGGGGCGCGCGATGAATACCTGCATGTGCAGCGGCTCGGTGGCGCGCACGCCGTCGGACAGGCAGGAGTTGTCGACCGGCACGTCGCGCCAGCCGAGCACGGCCAGGCCTTCCTCCGCTGCGGTCTTCTCGAGCAGATCGACGATCAACGCGCGTCCGGCGTCGTCGCGCGGCATGAAGAAGCAGCCGACGCCATAGTTTCCGGGCGCGGGCAGCGTGAAGCCGAGTTTCCCGCATTCCTCGGAAAGAAAGGCGTGCGGAATCTGCACCAGCATGCCGGCGCCATCGCCGGCGAGCGGGTCGGCGCCGACCGCGCCACGATGGGTGAGGTTCTCCAGCATCGCCAGGCCATCGACGACGACCTTGCGCGAAGCGACATTCTTCATGTGGGCGATGAAGCCGACGCCGCAGGCATCGTGCTCGTTGCGCGGATTGTAGAGGCCCTGGGGGGCGGGCATGCCGGCAACGCGCGCAGACCGACGAGTTGCGGCAGTGGCAAGTTGCTTCTTCATGATCGGCGCTCCCTGACCTTCCTCCATCGCGCATGCCGCACAACCGGCCGGTTGTGCGTCCGCCGTCGCGTCGGGGTGCGGTGAAAAGCACCCCTCATGGGTGCCACCAGCCGCCGCCATGCTCCGCGAACAGCAGATTTCAGCGCGCACGAAACCGGCTCGGATGGCAACCCTCTCCGGGGAAGCGCTCCGCGCCGTTCCTGCAAATTCGCTTGCCGGACCCCCGGCTTTTCCCGCCGCGTGGGCCCGATTTCGATAAGTCAGTATTCCTGACCTATCCGCGCCGGAACATTGCAGATTTACCCCTGTCTAGCAAGAGGGTAAACGCACGTAAATTTCGTGACGCGCGACGATTTTATACGGATCGTGCGCTGGCGTCAGGCCAATTCGGGCTTTGTGTCGCGCTGGCTTGCGGATTTGCGGCGCGGGGGCAAGGCCATGGGGCTGGCGGGGGCGCTGGCGGCATGCAAGGTTCGCCGCGGGCAGACGGTCTGGGCGCACGGGAGATAGATAGCCATGAATTTCGGCAGCGACAACATGGCCGGCGTTTCGCCGCGCATCATGGCGGCACTGGCGGAGGCCAATGCGGGCCCGGCGCCGGCCTATGGCAACGATGATCTGACGCGCCGCGCCGAGAGCATGCTGCAGGAATTCTTCGAGCACGAGGTGGCGGTTGCGTTCGTATCGACCGGGACGGCGGCGAATGCGCTGGCGTTATCGTGTCTCGTCGAGCCCTTCGGGGCAGTCGTCTGCCACGCGGAAGCGCATATCATGGTCGATGAATGCGGTGCGCCGGAGTTCTACAGCGGCGGCGCCAAGCTCGTCGGCTCTGCCGGATACGGCGCAAAGCTGACGCCGGAGATCATCGTGGACGTGCTTGAGCGCGTCGGGCCGCTGAAGCCGCACCACGTGCGGCCGCAGGCGGTGAGCGTGACTCAGGCCAGCGAGATCGGGACGGTCTATTCGCAGTCGGAGATTGCCGCGATTTCGGTGCTGGCACACGCGCGCGGGCTAAAGGTTCACATGGACGGCGCGCGCTTCGCCAATGCACTCACGCACCTCGACTGCGCGCCGGCGGACATCACCTGGAGAGCCGGGGTGGACGTTCTGTGCTTCGGCGCGACGAAGGCCGGGGCGATGGCGGCGGAAGCGGTCATCGCGTTCGACCCGACCTTGCGCGAGGCGCTCGCATATCGGCGCAAGCGTTCCGGGCATCTGCTGTCCAAGCACCGGTTCATCGCCGCGCAGTGGATCAGCTTCCTCGAAAAAGATCATTGGCGGGAACTTGCCGGCCATGCCAACGCGATGGCGCAGCGCCTTGCGGCCGGCATCGCCGCCAGCGGGCGGGGACGCGTTGCATTTGCCGTCGAGGCCAACGAGGTCTTCGCGGTGATCGCGCGGGCGGACGATGAGCGGTTACGCGCCGCCGGCGCGATCCATCATCCGTGGTCGACGCACGGCATCGGTCTCGATCCGCTGCCCGGCGACGACGAGGTGTTCGTCCGCCTCGTCACCTCGTTCGCGACCACCGAGCGGGATGTCGACCGGTTCCTGGCCGTCCTCGGCGGCAAGAGCGCATAGATAAACCCCCGGTCCAGAGGGCCGGGGGTTCGAATGTCCACAAGACCGGGTTCAAGCCGGGGGCGTCAGGCCTTGGCTTCGGTCTCGCCGGCCTTGTGCTCGATGGTCTGCGCGCTCTTGCCCTTGCCTGCGCTCTCGATCTTCACGGAGCGCGGCTTCATCGCCTCCGGAATCTCGCGCACGAGGTCGATATGCAGCAAGCCGTTGGCGAGGCTCGCGCCGCGCACCTCGACATGATCTGCAAGCTGGAAACGGCGCTCGAAGCTGCGCTCGGCGATGCCGCGATAGAGCATCTCGGCGGTCTCGCCGCTCTGGTCAGTCGACTTGTCGCCGCGTACCGAGAGCGTGCCTTCCTTCACCTGGATGTCGAGGTCGCCTTCGGCAAAGCCGGCGACCGCCATGGTGATGCGATAGGCGTTCTCGCCCGTGCGCTCGATGTTGTAGGGCGGATAACCATTGCCGCCGTTCTCACCGCTGGTCAGCGAATCGAGCAGCGAAAACATGCGGTCGAAGCCGACCGTGGAACGATAGAGGGGGGAAAGATCGATATGTCGCATCGCACATCCTCCTGTTGAGCAACATGCACCGGGTTCGCCATCAGGCCGAACCGCTGTTTTGCGGAATTCCATGCGGCAATTCCGATGTTCCCGATGTGGTTATCGCGAGCGTATGCGTCAAGTCACCCGGCTGTTCGGCTGAACGGAAAATGAACGCGCCGTTGCGGGGGCGTTCAGGCGAACTGTGCGAAAAGGTCAGGCATCGGGTCGGCCTTCCCCGTCCCCAACCTCCCCGGCCCCGGCCGACCCGATCGAACCGGAGACCTTGAAAGCCCCCCGGAGGTGTCCGGAACAAGCCAGCGGCGGCATGCCCCCGCGCCGCCGCTGGCCCCTTCCCGAAACGTCTTGCGCTTGCCGGTATGGCGCGCGCTGTGATACCCGCAAGGCCACCTCCGGCGCATGCGCGGGAGGATGCGGCATTCTCGTTCCAGCAGGCAGGCGTGCGTGAGCAGCATGGACCAGGCTGACAGCCCGGAGGGCGCAGCGACCCTGACCGACATCCCCGGCAACCGCGTTCCCGACGGGGCGCAGGTGAGCTGGGTCACGACGCCAGACGGCGTGCGGCTGCGCGCGGCTGTCTTTCCCGCCTCGCAGGGCAAACCGAAGGGCACCGTGTGCCTGTTCCAGGGGCGCTCGGAATTCATCGAGAAATATTTCGAGGTGATCGAGGACCTGCGCCGGCGCGGGTTCTTCGTCGCGACCTTCGACTGGCGCGGGCAGGGCGGCTCGGAACGGCTGCTGCGCAATCGCAAGGCCGGGCATGTCGGGCGCATCGGCGAGTATGACATCGATCTTGGCGCGTTCATGCGCGACATCGTGTTGCCGGACTGCCCGGCGCCGTTCTACGGGCTGGCGCACTCGATGGGCGGGCTGATCCTGCTGCGCAACGCGATCATGCGCGGCATCTGGTTCGAGCGCATGATGTGCATTGCCCCACTGGTCGGATTGCCAGAAGGCAAGATTCCGTGGCGGCCGGCCATCGGCCTGTCGCGGCTGATGCGCCGGATCGGCCTGGGCTGGATCAAGCTGCCGCAGTTCGTCTACGAGCGCGTCTTCAATCCGCTGCGCTCGTTTCCCGGCAATCCGCTGAGCAGCGATGCCGGGCGGTTCTCGCGCATGGTCGAGATCCTGGACGCCGATCCGTCGCTGGAAATCGGGGCGCCGACCTTCGGCTGGATCGCCTCCGTCGGCGATGGCATGGAGGAAATCGCCACTGATCGGTTCCACAAGAACCTGCAGATCCCGGTCCTCAACATCGCGGCGGGCCGCGACCGCTTCGTCTCGACGCCTGCCATCGAAGCGCTGGGCAAGCGCATGCGCATCGGCGGCAGCATCGTGCTCGATGGTTCGCGCCACGAGATCATGATGGAGGAGGATCGCATCCGCGACCGCTTCTGGGCGGCCTTCGACAGCTTCATTCCCGGCACGCGGGAGTAACCGCGCAATCGGTTCGGGCACGGCGCCTCAGGCGTTGAGAAGGTCCAGCGCGGCGCGGTGTAGTTCCGGTGTCGCCGCGGCCACCACCGTTCCGCCGCCGTGCGCCGGTTCGCCCGTCCAGGAGGTGAAGACGCCGCCCGCCGCCTCGATGATCGGGACCAGCCCGCAGACGTCGAAGGCCTGCAGGCCGCTTTCCACCACCAGATCGATGTTGCCGGCGGCCAGCATGCAGTAGGCATAGCCGTCGCAGCCGTAACGGGCGAGCTGGACGGCCGCCTCGACGCGGTCGTAGACCGGCGATTCCTCGGGCGCGAAGATGCGCGGGCTGGTGGTCATCATGGTCGCGGCGGAGAGTTCGCGGACGGTGCTGGTGCGCATCGCGATGCGCTCCTGCCCTTCGACCTGTGCCCAGGCCTTGCCGTCGACGGCCCAGAAGCGCTCGCGTGTGAAGGGTTGGTGGAACAGGCCGGCGACGGGCCTGTCGCCGTGTTCCAGCCCTATGATGGTACCCCAGACCGGCAGGCCGGCGATGTAGGTGCGCGTGCCGTCGATGGGGTCGACGACCCAGCGATAGCCGCTGGAGCCATGGGTGTCGTCGAGTTCCTCGCCGAGTATCCCGTCGTGCGGGCGGCGCTCGGCCAGCAGTGTGCGGATCGCTTCCTCGGCGGCATGGTCGGCGACGGTGACCGGATCGAAGCGCGCGCGCCCTCCCGCCTTGTCCTTGACGCTGGGACGGGCGCGGAAATGGGCGAGAGCCTCGCGGCCCGATACGGTTGCGAGATCGTGCAGCAGGCTTTCCATTTCGGCGGGCAGCATGGAGGCTCCGGGTGGCTTTTCGGGCAGGACGCATGCACGCTGCGCATACCGCTGCCGACGCTTGTGTGGCACAGTCTGCGCGCGCAACGGCCAGATAACATCACAGCGCGGGAAACGCCATGGCATCCACCGACAATCGCGCCGGCGCTCCGGCGCCGATCGCACCCGCGACCGTCGTCGCGCTGGTGGCGGCGCTGGCCGCGATCTACTTCATCAGCCAATTCCTGCGCAACTCCGTTGGCGTCATCGCGCCGGACCTGGAGCGAGAACTGGGGCTCGGGCCGGAATCGCTTGGCCTTCTGTCGAGCGTCTTCTTCTTCAGCTTCGCGCTGGCGCAGATCCCGCTCGGCGTCATCATCGACCGCTACGGGCCACGCGCGGCGATGATCGGCTCGCTGATACTGGCAACGGGCGGATGCGTGCTGTTTGCCTACGCGGAAGGCTCGGCGATGCTGATCCTGGCGCGCATCGTCATGGGGCTCGGCTGCTCTAGTTTCTTCATGGGGCCGCTGACGATCTATGCGCGCTGGTTCGCGCGCGACCGCTTCTCGACGCTGACCGGTATCCAGCTTGGCCTGGGCAGTCTTGGCACGCTGTTTGCCACGGCGCCGATGGCCTTCAGCGTTGGCGCCGTCGGCTGGCGCGGCACCTTCCTGCTGGTGGCGGCCATCACGGTGGTGATCGGTGCGGTTTCCTTCATGGTCATTCGCGACGATCCGCCGGGTGCGCCGATGCGCAAGGTGCAGCCGGTATCGCTGGCGAACGCATTTTCCGGCCTGTTCGACGTTTGGCGCGTGCCCGGCGTGTTCCGGCTGCTGGGCATGCATTTTGTCAGCTATTCGACCTTCGCCACGATGGCCGGCCTGTGGGGCGGTCCGTATCTCTCCGACATCTATGGCTACGGGCTGCAGCAGCGCGGCGATTTCCTGCTGCTGATGGCGCTCGGCCAGATCGTCGGCGTTTTCGCCTGGGGGCCGCTCGACAGGAAATTCGGTGGCCCGAAGGCTCCGTCGATCGTGGGAACGCTGCTGACGATCGCGACGCTGGCCGGTTTCGCGGCCGCCGGGAAGCTGCCGGAATGGGCGCTTGGGCCTGCCTTCGCCCTGTTCGGCTTCGTATGCGCCTTCACGCCGCTCATCACCGGTCACGGCCGGTTGCTGTTCCCGCCCGAACTGGTCGGCCGCGGGATCACGTTCCTCAACATCGGCACGATGGGCGGGGTGTTCCTGCAGCAATCGGCGACCGGCTTCATCATCGCCTGGATCAGCGGCGATGCGGCCGTGCGTCCGGTGGCCGCCTACAGCGCGGTCTTCGCATGGATCGCGTTGACGCTTGGCGTCGCGCTGGTCTTCTACTTGCGTGCGCCGAACGCCTCGCTTGACACCGATCACGGCTGATTGCGTCCGCAGCGTGGCGGGGATTGGCCGGTATTCCAGTCAATGAAGATCCGTTGGGACGGCATCGGACGCAGCCGGGCAGTACAGCGGCGTGGGTGCGCTGCGGTAAAATCGAATGTGGCTTGTTTTTGACCAAATGCCCAACAAATGGCCAGAAAATCGATTGCGCCTCGGAAGAAACTTCCTTTTGGGTGGGTTTGTGCGATTTTTTCCAAAATCGTAACACTTCGTGCATTGACTTTTGTGCGATGCAACAGCACTTTATCGCAGTGCGCTATCGCGGTTTCGCGATGCCACAGCCCTCCTTGGGCGTTTCCTCCCTAGACTTGGGCCGTTCGCCAACGCGAACGGCCCTTTTTCTTGTCTGTTGCGCGTCGGGAAGGGCCGGTCGAATTGCTATTCGGCGGCAATTTGCGGGCTGCGAAGGTGGCTCAGGTCGATCGAGACCAGTCTCTCGACCAACCGGACGAGGTCGGTCCTGAGCCAGGAAAAGCCACGTGCACGCGTGTAGCGTGCCTCGTTCATGTACAGGCCGCGGTTGATCTCGATCTGCAGGGCATGGCTGGCCGCGCCGGGAACGCCGTAACGCTCGGTGATGAACCCGCCGGCATAGGGCTTGTTGCGGGCAACCGTGTAGCCAAGCCCGGACAGCGTTTCGTGCGCGAGGTCCGCCAGCGCCGCGGCGCAACTGGTTCCGTAGCGGTCGCCAAGGACGAAGTCGGGCTTGGTGTGCTCGTCGCCACCAACGCGGGCCGAGGGCATCGAGTGGCAGTCGATGAGGACCGAAACACCGAAGCGGGCGCGCGCGTCGGCGAGGATCGCGTCGAGCCTTGCATGATAGGGCTTGTAGTGGGTCTCGATGCGCGCCAGCGCCTCCGCGACGGGGATACGGCCGGCGTAGATGGGCTCGGCGTCGGCGACGACGCGGGCAATCGTGCCGAGCCCGCCTGCGACGCGCATGGAGCGTGTGTTGGCGTGCCTGGGCAGCGGGCCATCGAACATCTGGGGATCGAGTTCGTAGGGCTCGCGGTTGAGGTCGACGTAGGCGCGGGGGAAACGCGCATGCATGAGGGCCGCGCCATGCGCCGGGGCCATGGCGAAGAGCTCCTCGACGAAGGTGTCCTCGGAGCGGCGCAACCGGTTGAGGTCGAGCCGGCTGGAGGCGACGAAAGCGGCCGGGTAGTGCGTGCCGGAGTGCGGCGAGTTGAAGACGAACGGCACCTGCAGTCCGGCGGGCGGCAGCACGAGGGAGTAGCCGGGGTCGAGATTGTGATGCGGCGATGTCATGTCGTATGGACGATCCCTGGCAGGCTTGTGTGCGGCGGGCGCGAATGACCGGCGGCAGTCTGCCAAAGCCGTGCAGGTGTTGTCCATCCGCCGCAGGCACGCGCACAATGCCGCGGCGTCGTTGCAAATTGCGCGACAACCGGTTTCACTGCGCTCATCCGATCGCGAATCATTTCCACGTGACGTCCGACAGCAAGCCGATGAACAAGATCCTCCTCGCAGAAGATGACGATTCGATGCGCCGGTTCCTCGAAAAGGCGCTGACAAACGCCGGCTACGAGGTTGCCAGCTACGGCAATGGCCGGGAAGCCTACGAGCGGTTGTGCGAGGAACCGTTCCACATGCTGCTGACGGACATCGTGATGCCGGAGATGGACGGCATCGAGCTGGCGCGGCGGGCGGCCGAGGTCGATCCCGACATCAAGGTGATGTTCATCACCGGGTTCGCCGCCGTCGCGCTCAATCCGGACTCGGACGCGCCGCGCAACGCCAAGGTGCTGTCGAAACCGTTCCACCTGCGCGACCTGGTCAACCAGGTCGAACGGATGCTGGTGGCCTGAGTCGGCGGCGAGCCCGCGGGGGCGCGTCCAAACCTTCAGGCGGCCTTGCCTTTCTGAAGCTTGCGCTTGTCGAACGCCCAGCGGTTGTGCAGCCACAGCCACTGTTCGGGGTGCTCGCGAATCCAGCCCTCGATGACCTTGTTGATGGCGAGCGTCGCTGCGGCGATGTCGACGCGCCCGTCGTCGTCCCGCGGCAGGTCAATCGGGCCGACGACTTCGAGGCGGAAACGGTTGTCGGGCAGGCGGATGCATCGCGAGCCGTAGACAGGGCAGTCGTACTGGCGCGCGACGCGGGCGACGGTTGTGTTGGTCGGTGTCGGTACGCCGAAGAAGGGAACCGAGAGGCCGGTCGAATAGCGCTGGTCGACCAGCAGGCCGAGGTGGTCGCCGCGCTCGATCGAGGCGGCGATGTGCATGATCGCGCCGCGCGAGCGCGACAGCAGGCGGCCCATGGTGCCGGCGCGCACGTCCATGACGTACTGGGCGACGAAGGCATTGCTCGGCGGGCGGAACAGGATGGTGGTATCGAGGCCGTGGCGCGCGGCGCTGACGGCGGGCAGCTCCCAGTTGCCGAGATGTGCGTTGAAGATGATCGCCGGCTTGCCGTCCCACAGCATCTCCTGGAAGTTGCGGATGCCGGAAACCTCGACGCGGCGGGGATCGTACCATTCGATCTCGAAGTCATAGAGCCGATCGAGGTGGGGATACTCGCAGGCCGTGCGACCAAGATTGTCCCAGACGCCGCGGAGGATGGCTTCGCGCTCGGCGTCGCTCTTCCTGGGAAAGACGAGGCGAAGATTGGCGCGGGCGATGTTGGAGACGCCGAGGTGCGGGCCGATGCTGCGCGCCACCGCGCCGCCAAGGTTGCTCGCCCTGTCGGGGCCGAGCCATTCGACGACGCGCAACAGCGCCGATACGACGCAGTAGACGAGCCAGTCGCCCAGCTGCTTGCCAAGGGAACGGCCGCTGTGCCTCTTGCGATCCGGTTTCAGGGGTTTTGCCAAGGACGTGGTTCTTGCGTGTTGCCCGCCGGGGCGTCAGGAAGTTCTAGAACGTCACGACAATCTTGCCGAAGACGCGGCGGCTTTCCAGCCTTTCCAGCCCCTGCGCGAAGTTTTCCAGCGTGATTTCGGTATCGATGACGGGCAGGACGCCACGCGCCATCTTGGCGAGGCTCGAGCGCATGTTGTCGATGCGGCAGCCGAAGCTGCCGATCAGGCGCAACTGCTGCTGGAAGAGCTGGTAGAGGTTGATGGTGGAACTGACGCCCGTGGTCGAGCCGCAGGTGACCAGGCGGCCGCCCTTCTTCAGCGCGAACATGGAGCCGGGAAAGGTGTCGGGGCCGACATGCTCGAAGACGACGTCGACGCCGGCCTTGCCGGTCAGGCGCCGGGCGCGGCTCTCGAAACGCTCCTCGCGGTAGTTGATGACGTGATCGGCGCCGAGCGCGCGCGCCTTCTCGGCCTTCTCGTCGTCGCCGACGGTGGCGATGACCGTGGCGCCGACGTCCTTCGACATGCGGATCGCGGAGGAACCGATGCCGCTGCCGCCGGCGTGCACGAGGATGGTTTCGCCCGCCTCGAGCCTGGCATTGTCGAACAGCATGTGTTCGGTCGTGCCGAAGGTGACGGAGGTGCAGGCCGCGTTGACCCAGTTGACGCCGCCGGGCACCGGTACAGTGTGGCGGGCGGCGATGTTGACGCGGTCGCGGCAGAAGCCGTCGACGTGGAAGCCCATGATGCCGGCGACGTTGTCGCACAGGTTGTCGCGGCCTTGCATGCAGGGCTTGCAGGTGCCGCAGGTACGCGCACCGTACATTGCCACCGGATCGCCGGGCTTGCGGTCGTCGACACCTTCGCCAACGGCGACGATCTCGCCGGCAGCCTCGACGCCGACGACGATCGGCAGTTCTCGCTTGGCAAACGCCATGCCGCGCCAGCCCCACACGTCGATGTGGTTGAGGGCCATGGCCTTGACCGCGATCTGCACTTCGCCGGGACCCGGTGCGCCGGGCGCGGGGATGTCGGTCAGTTCGAGTTGGCGTTCGCCGGTCAGGCGCAGGGCACGCATGGTCGGAAGTTCCTCGTCTTGGCACTCGCCCGCCGGACAGGCGGGGAAAGGCCCGCGTGGCGGGCCGGGCGCGGCGCGCTGGCGCGCACGCTTCATCTCGGCGCCGATATGGCACAGGCGGGGCGGCTTTGAAAGCGGCGGGAAACCGCTCAGGCGGGTTCGCGCGCGAAGATCAGGCTGGCGTTCTGGCCGCCGAAGCCGAAGGAATTCGACATCACCGTCGTCACGGTCGCATCGCGCGCGACGTTCGGCACCACGTCGAGATCGATCGCCGGGTCGGGGATGTCGTAGTTGATCGTCGGAGGGATGCGCTGGTGTTCCATCGTCAGCAGCGACACCACGGCCTCGATGGCGCCGGCGGCGGTCAGGGTGTGGCCGATCATCGACTTGTTGGAACTAATGGGCAGGCGCGAGGCGCGCTCGCCGAAGATCGCGTTGACCGCGAAATGCTCCATCTTGTCGTTTTCCGGCGTGCCGGTGCCGTGGGCGTTGATGTAGTCGATCTCGTCAGGCTCGCAGCCGGCATCGGCCAGCGCGGCCGTCATGGCGCCGACGATGGCCTTGCCGTCCGGGTTGGACCGGGTGCGGTGGAAGGAATCGGCCTTCTCGCCGCCGCCGCGGATGACACCGAGGATGCTGGCGCCGCGTGCGCGGGCGTGTTCGTAGCTCTCGATCACCAGCGCGGCCGCGCCTTCGGCCATGACGAAGCCGTCGCGGTTCTTGGAGAACGGCCGGGAGGCCTTTTCCGGCTCGTCGTTCTGGGTGGAGAGCGCCGACAGCAGCGAGAAGCGGATCATCGTCTCGGGATACATCGAGCCGTCTGCGGCAACGGTCAGGGCCGCGTCCGTCTCGCCGCGCCGGATCGCCTCGATGGCGAGCTGGATCGCGGTCGCGCCGGATGCGCAGGCCGTGGTCAGCGAGATCGGCGATCCCTTGGTGCCGAAGGTCGATGCCAGGTGTTCGCCGACGGAGCCGAACAGGCAGTCCTCGCGGTCGTCGCCGGCAAAGGGACGCGCGGACGCGATGAGGTCGCCGTAGTCCGCAGATTCGTGCCGCGGCTGGCTCTTCAGGATCTTTTCGCGCATCGGCCATTCCATCTCGATCGGCGGCATGGCGAGGAACAGCGGGCCGGGAAAGTCACCGGCGCGCCCGGCGCCGGCCTGCTCGACCGCCTCGCGCGCGGCGCGCGTCGCGATCTCGCTGGTGAAGGACGCGCAGTTGAAGGGATCGACATCGACGAAGTCGATGGTGCCGCCAATGGTCGTGCGCAGGCCTTCGGTCGGGAAGCGGGTGATGGCATGGATACCGGACTTTCCGGCGGTCAGGGTCGCCCAGTTGTCCTGCTTGCCCTCGCCCAGCGCGGTAACGATGCCGGTCCCGGTGACGACGATGACGGGACGTCCGCTTGCATCCTTCATGGCTATCCGTTCCTCATTCGCTGAGCATCCGCGCATCGCCCGATCGGCGGGCGCAACCGCAAACAGATGCAGGCAACTAGATATTCGCCCGTGTGACGAGGGCAAGGCCCTCGCCGCGCCAGTGGCCGATGCCGGTCACCAGCACGTTGTCGCAGGCGCCGTTGGCCGGCTGCTCCACGCCGGCGGTGTCGAGCGGCGCGAACATGGCGGCATTGTCGACGCACATGGCGGCGAATGCGAGGCTGGCGAGGAACTGCGCCTCGACGCCGTGGCCGATGCGGGTCGCCGTCGCCCGGATCGGGGCATCGAGGACCCGCAGGAACGCCAGTTCCTCGGCGGCCTGACTGGCAACGCCGGTGGCGCCGGATACGATGCCGAGGTTGGCGGGCGTGGTGCCGCCCGACACGGACTGCCACATGGCGCCGAAGGACGAGGTGATGGCGCCCGGCTCGCGCGCGCAGCGGTCGGCGGCGACCGAGCGGACCGCCGCGACCGGGGTGGCGCCGCGGGCGCGGGCGTGGTCGGCGGATTCGAGCATCAGGAAAACGCCCATGCTGCCCAGCCGCAGGCCGCCGTTGCCATCCGCGCGCGCCCACACGCTGTCTTCCTCGCCGGTCCAGTTGTAGCCGCCCATCTCGTAGAGCAGGATCATGTCCTCGCGCGCGGCGTTGAGCGAACCGCCGACGAGGCAGATGCGGCTCTGGCCGGCGGCGATGCGCGCGTGTGCGTTGCGCACCGCGTCGAAGCCGGCGGCCTCCTCGCCCATGAATGTGCGCGAGGACCCCCTGACACCGTGGACGATCGAGATGTTGCCGGCCACCAGGTTGGGCAGCTGGGCGAGGAAAAGGGTTGGGCGCAGATCGTTCGAAAGCCGTTCGATCAGGGTGCGCACGGCATCGTTCGTCGACAGCAGTTCGGTGAGGATCTGGTTGTCGACGGCGATGTCGCGTTCGCCGCCGCCGGCGGCGATGATCATGTCCATGGATTCGAGCAGGTCGGGGTCGCGCGCGCCGGCATCGTCAATGGCCAGGCCCGCCGCGTAGACGCCGAGGCGCTGCCACGGCTCCATCTGGCGCTGGTCGCCGCGCTTGGGGATCTGCTTCGACAGGTCGAGCTCGACCATCGGGTGGATCGCGAAGGGCGGGATTGTCTCGCGGTCGAGCACCGGGCGCGCGCCGCTGGTCAGCGCCTGCCAATGCTGGTCGATGCCCTCGCCGAGCGAGGAGACGATGCCGATGCCGGTAATCCAGACGTCCTGGTTCATTGTCCCACCGAGAAGGTCGTTGCGCGGGTTCTAGGCAGCCGTCATAGCGCGACTGAGGCAAAAGGCGAAGCCCTCAGGCGGCGGCCCGCAGTCCGGCGATGTGCTCGACCATGAAGGCTTGCAGATCTGGCGCCGGCCACTTGATCAGCGTGTAGGTCAGCTGCGCGTTGGCGATGCGCTTGCCATCGACGTTGAGGTCGGCCTTGACGACGGCGTAGCCGGAGCCGTTGTGTTCCATGCGTCCGTGCCCCTCGATCACGGTGCGCGGCGGCACGAACTGGCGCAGCTTGGCATCCTTGACGCCGACGAGGAGGGGCAGGCGCTCGTAACCGTTGGCCGCCATAACCATGGTGCCGCAGGTTTGCGCCATGGTCTCGATCAGCAGCACGCCCGGCATCAGCGGATGGCCGGGGAAGTGCCCCTCGAAGACGGTGCTCTCGTCGGGCACGACAGCGCGGGTGCGAATCTCCTCGTCGCTCATGGCGACGATTGCATCCAGCATCTGGAAGTATTCAAGCCGCATGGCGCCGGTGGTTCCCGCCTGCGCCGCCAGCGGCCGGCCAGGCCCGCGCGGCGCACATGAGAAGGTTCTGCATGCACAAGATCAGGCGAACCCGATCAGGCCGACTTCGCCGCAACCAGCTCGTCGATGCGGGTGCACAGGTTCTTGAGGATGAAGTAGTCTTCCGCCGTGGCGCGACCTTCGTTGATCTCCTCGGTCCACTTCTCGTGCGGGATCTTGATGCCGAACGCCTTGTCGACGGCGAAAACGACATCGAGAAAGTCCAGGCTGTCGATGCCCAGGTCGTCGATCACGTGGCTGTCGGCCGAGATGGTGTCGCGGTCGATGTCGCAAGTGTCGGCAATGATGTCGGCTACAGTGTCGAATGTCTTCGACATGTCGGAACTCCTTAGGCTTCCGGTCCGGCTGAATGAGAATGCCGGTGTTGCGCGATGCGGCCAGCGCCAGCATGCCGGACGCGCCGGCATCACGAAAAATCCGCGTCGGTCTATCCGACACGCCTGCCAAGCGCAAGGGGTGCCTGGGCCATGGTGGAAGCGGCCGGCGCGGCAACGGGCGCTGGCGGCGCGCGACGGGGTTGCGCAAGCCAAGCAGTCCGGCTATACGGCTGGTCCCGATCCGCAGGTCCCGCCGCGGGCGAAAAGTGGGCGTGTAGCTCAGCGGGAGAGCACTACGTTGACATCGTAGGGGTCACTGGTTCAATCCCAGTCACGCCCACCATTTTCTTCCTCTGCGAAGACCCGAATCGGGCCCTGCCACGGACAAGCTGTGCCGGGCAGCGTTGACAGCATGTCTGGCGGACAGTACAAACCGCCGCCTTGGCATGTTGCCACGAAATTCCTTGACCCGTGCGACGGCGGCAAGCGCACCTCTTCCGGTGCATGCGACGATCGTTCGACGCGCGGACAGACAGACGGCGAAAACGATGAAGATCCGCAATTCGATCCGCTCCCTGCGCGAACGCCACCGGGAAAACCGCATTGTGCGCCGTCGCGGCCGCATCTACATCATCAACAAGAAGAATCCGCGCTTCAAGGCCCGCCAGGGCTGAGCCGACCGGGCGTAACGCCAGGGTTCTTCTACGCAGCGAACAGTCCACGGATTCCCGCCGCGCGTCGAAAGACATTTGACGCGCGTGTTCGCGCGCGCCATTTTCCTTGCATGAGCGTGGTTCGATCAAGACTGTTGCCGATCCTTGCCTGCTGCACGGGCGTCGCCCTTGGCGGCGTCACGGGTGTCGTCAGTGGCGGTATCATGGGCAGCGCGCAGGCGCAGGAGCCGAAATCGAACCTGCGGCTGGACGGTGCATCGGCGCCGAAGGATGCTCCGGGCGACGCGCCGTCGGGCGGCAAGTCCTCGCAGACCGAGCGGCGCGATGTCGATGCGCTGCTCGATGCGCTGGCAAGGGCGCCCGACGCGGAAACCGCGGGACGGCTCGAGCAGACCGTGCTGCAGGCATGGCTCGCCTCGGGCAGCGATACCATCGACCTGCTGATGGAACGCGCGATGTTCGCGATGGAGGGCAAGGACTATGCCCTGGCGCTGGAATTGCTTGACGCCATCGTGGAACTGAAGCCCGATTTCGCGGAAGGATGGAACAAGCGCGCGACGCTGTACTACCTGATCGACGACTACGACCGCTCGATGCGCGACATCCAGAAGGTATTGGCGCTGGAGCCCCGGCATTTCGGCGCGCTGAGCGGGCTTGGACTGATCCTGCAGGACGTGGGGCAGACGCGCGGAGCGCTTGCCGCCTTTCAGCAGGCGCTGGCGGTGCATCCCTTCCTCGGCAACATCGAGGATTCGGTCACCGAACTGCTGCGGGAGGTCGAGGGCGACGCCATCTGAGCGGCAGCCTGGAATGACGCTCCGGCACGGCCGGGCGAATGGCCGCGCGCGGAGCTTGCGTGCGTGAGGCGTGAATGGACGGCGGGCGTCAGCCGCCCGAACCCGTCTGGCGCGTCGGTTCCGTGAGGCGCACGGTCCAGCTTGTGTTTTCCCCGGTATCGACTTCCATGAAGCCGTTGCGGTGGTATCCGCGTTCCTCGCAGCGGTTGATTTCGCGGATCAGGAAAACCTTGTCGGCGGTGCACATGTAGTCGCTGCCGCTCCACTCGCCGCCCTGGTCGTAGTCGATGGCGTAGAAATAGTAGAAGCGTGCGACGAGCGGGCCTTCGAGCAGGATCTCGCAACTGTTGGCCTCGACATTCCACCAGCCCTCGGAAATCCATTCCTTGCCGTTGTTGTAGCCGATGGCGACACCGACCCGGCTGGGCGTGGAATTGCACATGCGCAGATCGGCCTGCGCCGGTCCGCCCGCCAGGGCAAGCCCGCCTGCAACCAGCGCGCCCATGAAGAATGCGCGCGCGGCATGTTTCCGAATCGGGCTGACGACTGTCGGGTTCATCTTGCCTGCTACCGAATCACACGTCTTTTCAGCCAGCGAACAAGACGATTTTCTGGGGCGGTGGCGCTTGGGTGTCAATGGGATCGTCACGGGTGCGCTGATACGTCCGGCACCGTGGCAGGCGATTGCGGCAAGGCTTTGGCGCGGCGCGGGCGCGCGATGTAGATGCCGGAGAAGATCGCCAGGCTGCCGGTGAGCTGCAGGATGGTCAGGTGTTCGGCAAGGATCAGCCAGCCGAACAGGGCCGCGGCGACGCCCTCGATGAGGATCACGATCGAGGAGAAGGCCGCTGGCAGATGTCCGAGCGCATAGGCCAGCAGGCCCTGGCCGCCGGCGTGGCTGACGAGCGCCAGGCTGAGCAGCATCACGATGCCGTGCAGGCTTGACGGCAGGATGGCGTCTTCCATGACCAGAGCGACGACGAGCAGCGCGGCCGCGGTGAACAGGCTGGAACGGAAGATCACGACGCCAGCCGGCAGAAGGCGGCGCGCCGGGCGCACCGCCAGGAAGTAGCTGCCGAAGAAAAGCGCGGTGATCAGGCCGAAGACGTCGCCGGTGAGGTGGGCGGGGGCAAACCGGTAGCTGGATCCGAGCAGGAATGCGGCACCCAGCAGGCCGAGGGCAAGCCCGGCCAGGATGCGGCCGGTGATCGGTTCGCGCAGCAGCGTCCAGGAACCGAAGACCACGGCGATGGGGGCGAGCGAAGCGAGAAAGGTCGCATTGGCGACCGTCGTGTTGACGATGGCGAGGTGCCAGAAGAACAGGTCTCCGGCGAACAGCAGGCCGGCGGTGGCGACCAGTTTCCAGGCGCGCCGGCGACCGGCATCGTCGAGTCGCGCCCTGCTGCGCTGGCGGCGCATGTCCCACGCCGCCCACGCCCACAGCGCCGGCAGGGCCAGCGCGACGCGCCAGAACGCGGATGCGAACGGGCCGACGTCGGCCAGGCGCACGAAGATCGGCGAGATGCCCATCGCGATGGCGCCTGCGACGACGCAGAAGAACGCCAGGACGGGACGATCGCTGTCGTGATCGGCGTGCGCGGGGCTCTGTCGCTGTGCCATGACGGGTGCTTTCGCGGCCTTCCGGCAACAAGCCTGCAAGCGCCCGCGAGCCGGATTGCGCGGGCGCGGCGCTTCGCCTAAAGCGGTTTGCGTTTGACGTGAATCGTGCGAACCGCTTTAGCCTTTGTTTTGTCGCGTTTTTTATCCGAAAACCGTTTCACACTTTTGGGAAAGCGCTTTAAGACATGGCCGGTCGCCAGACAAGGAAAATCCCGTGGGCAAGTCTCTCGCCAATGCCGATGCGCCGTCCGGTGCGTGGCCGCAAGCGGATGTGGAAGATCTCGACGACGGCTTTGTGTCGCATGAGACCATCGCCGGCGACCCGGCTTGTGGATTCCTGCTTCTTTGTGACCACGCCAGGAACGCGCTGCCGGCGCGCTACGGGACGCTCGGCCTGCCGCACAGCGAGCTCGAGCGCCACATCGGCTATGACATCGGCGTCGAGGGGGTGACGCGGAAGATCGCGGCGCGGCTCGGCATGCCGGCGGTGATGACGCGGTTCTCGCGGTTGCTGATCGACCCCAACCGCGGCGCCGACGACCCGACGCTGGTGATGCGGATTTCCGACGGCGCGGTGGTGCCCGGCAACCGCAATGCCGACGCGGCCGAGATCGACTACCGCAAGCGGCGGTTCTACCTGCCCTACGACCGCGCGATCAGTGAGGCGATCGATGCGGCGATCGCGGCCGGCAAGCCGCCGGCGCTGTTTTCGATCCACTCGTTCACGCCGGTGTGGCGCGGGGTGGAGCGCCCCTGGCACGTCGGCGTGCTGTGGGACAGGGATGCGCGCCTGCCGGCGCCGATGATCGAGACCTTGAGGGAAGACGCAGGCCTCGTCGTCGGCGACAACGAGCCCTATACCGGGGAACTCGAGGGCGACACCATGAACCGCCATGGCACGCGCCGCGGCCTTGCGCATGCGCTGATCGAGGTGCGCCAGGACCTGATCACCGACGAGGCGGGCATCGAGGAATGGGCCAACAGGCTGTCGGCCCTGCTGACAAGAATGGCGGGCGTGCCGGGGATCAACGAGATCCGGCTGCCCGAGCAAACCGGGAGCTGGACATGAGCGATCTGACCGTAGAACAGCGCACCGAACTCGAGGCGGCAGCCTTCCGCAGGCTGATCGCGCACCTGCGCGCGCGGACCGACGTGCAGAACATCGACATGATGAATCTCGCGGGCTTCTGCCGCAATTGCCTGTCCAACTGGTACCTTGAAGCCGCTGAAAGTGCCGGGCTGCCTGTCGACAAGTCCGCCTCGCGCCAGGCGGTCTACGGCATGGCCTACGAGGACTGGAAGGCGAAGTACCAGACCGAGGCGAGCGACGCGCAGAAGGCGGCCTTCGAGATCGCCCACAAGCAGCACGGCTGACTTCTGGCGGACATCAGCCACAAGCCACCGACAAGACGAGGACAGACATGGCCGACACGACGATTGCCCGCGAGCAACTGAAATCGATCATCGAGCGCATCGAACGGCTCGAGGAGGAAAAGCAGGCGATCGCCGGGGATATCCGCGATGTCTTCGCGGAAGCCAAGGCCAACGGCTATGACGTCAAGACGCTGCGCAAGGTGGTGCGGCTGCGCAAGCAGGAGCCGCAGGCGCGCGAGGAGGAAGAGGCGATGCTGGCGCTCTACCTGCACGCGCTCGGCATGGCGCCGGACTTCGACGTTTCCGGCGGCGCCGATTGAACGGTGCCTTTCCGGGCGAGCGATCCGAACGCTCAAGCGCGAGAATTGCACGTGTATTACAGGTTGGGAAATCCTGTCGGCGAAGCCTGACGCAGCCAGACCGGCGATGCGCCGGGCAGCGATGCCCTAGAGCGCATTCCGTTCAGGTAGAATCGCCTAAACGACAAGAATTCGCTCCAGATTCTATGCCTTGAGCATGGCCTTGTCGCTCAAGTCCGTTCAACTTGAGCGAAACATGCTCTAGCGCAGCGCAGCGGTGTTGAGCGGGCCTGCCGTATAGCCGACGTGACGCGCCGCCACCGAGACGACAGCGGGGCCGGCAAAGCCGTTGGGGCGGGCATAGACCACCACGGGACCGGCAAAGCTGCCTATGACCACCGGGTGATGCAGCGCCATCAGGGCGACGGAATCATCACGCGTGGGGTGTGCCATGGCGGAGAAACCGACGCCGGCGAATATGTTCCCAGCACCGGCCAGTTCCAAGATCGCGCGGTCGGAAGCCATCTTTTCGGCGCGTTCGGACAGCGCAGCGGCGAGCTGGCGGCGCGCGTCCGGCCCGCTCAGCGGGTCGGCGGCGATATCGCCGGGGGTCGAGCGCGCAAGTGCGGTGAGCGCGTCGTTTTCGCGCGCGATGAGTTCGGCGACCTGGGTTCCGCCTCCCGGTGCGTCGCTGATGAGAGGCCGGCGGCGCGGCATCGGGATCGAGGCGGTGGTCAGCGGGGTGTCGGCGGATTCTTCAATGCCGCGGCGCAGCGGCGGGAGTGGCACCGCCGACGCGGAAGCGATCTGCATGGTGTCGCCGCCTGGCTTGTGGCGCGGCATCGGCACGTTCGATGGCGGGTTCCAGCTTTCACCACCGGTGATGTCGGCAACGGTCGCAGGGGCTTCGCGGCGAGCCGGGACCGGCGCGGTGTCGCCACGCGAGCCCTGCACGACGATGGCACTGGCGGCGTTGCGGCGACTGCCGGAAACCGATGCCGAACCTTCGTCGTCGTCGGCATCGTCGGAACCGTTGTAGGCGACGGCCAGGCGGCCGTTGTTTGCCCTGGCGAGCGCGCGCTGGTAGCCGGGCAGGGGCGCGCCGTCGGCCGGCAGGTGCAGCGTTTCACCGTTCGGGAACAGCGCCAGCAGCTGCTTGCGCGTCATCCGCGGCCAGGCGCGCACGCGCGCCACGTCGAGATGCACGAACGGGGAACCGGATGTCGGGTAGTAGCCGACGCCGCCGCGCTGCATGCGCATGGCGGTGGCGCGCAGCTTGGCCAGCGGAACGTCCGGCAGGTAGAAGTCCATCGCCTTGCCGAGGGTGTGCTGGCTGTTCTTGGCAACGCCGCGGCTGCGACGGCGCAGCATGGCGTTGGTAACCGGCGAGCGATAACCGGACAGGACATGGATGGGTCCCTTGGAACCGGTCGCCTGCTGCACTTCCCAGACCAGATCGAGCAGGCGCGGGTCCATCCGCGTCGTCTCGTTGCGGCGCCAGTCGCGCAGCATGTAGTTCACCTTCTTCATCGCGGCGGGATCGAAACGACCGTTGCGCTTGAAGGTGATGGTCTGTGTCTCGCCCGTGTGCATCTGGCGGAACGTCAGGGTGCGGGTGCTCTCGGCTTCCGCGGGAGGGCTGACCAGGGACGTGATGCCAAGCGCAGCAGCAAGCGCCAGGGCAACCCCGGCCTTGGCCGCGCCGCGCACACGCCGGCCCGCCGCGGGCAGCGAAATCGGCAAGATACCCCGCTCAGTCAAAGCGTCCAGACCCCCGTCAGCCGTGTCTCACGGCACCCGTCACATGCTGGCCCGGCCCGGAGACTCCCGTTGCCGGATCGAACCGCCCACACCGCACTTTCACGGCGCAAGGTTAAAAGTCGCTTTCCAAGCGAGCGGTACGCGGCAAACGTGGCACGATTGAGCCGCACACATCTGGGCTATACCAGATTTGCACGCGGTTTGTGTACCAAGGAAAACAGATGGTTAAGACCGGGGACGGAGTTGTCTACAACCCGAGCATCTGACGCATGCGCCGGTCGTGCCCGTAGACGTCGGAAAGCTTTCGCACAGCCCCGTCCGGCCCGGCGATCGCGGTGAAATAGGAGATGTGGACCGGAACGTGGCGCTTCAGGATCACGTGGCGCTCACCGCCGCCAACCATGCGGCGGATGCTCGATCCGCTCAGGCTGGCTTCGCTTTCCAGAAGGGCGTCGGCAAACGCGAAGGGGTCATTCACCCGCACACAACCGTGGCTGTAGGCGCGCTGGGCGCGCGAGAACAGGCTGCGCGACTGGGTGTCGTGCAGGTAGACGGAGTGCTCGTTGGGGAACATGAACTTGACGTTGCCTAGCGCATTGCCGCGGCCTGAAGGCTGGCGGAAGCGGTAGGGCATGTTGCCACGGGTATACGATGCCCAGTCGACCGTGGTCGGGTCGATCACCTGGCCACCGCGGCCGAGCACCTGGATGTTGCGCTGGGCGAGGTAGGTTGCATCCTGCTGAAGGCGCGGCAGGTACTCCTTGGTGGCGATCGAGCGCGGCACGCTCCAGGTCGGATTGACGACGATGTGCTCGATCTCGTCGGAAAAGATCGGCGTCTGGTTCTTCGGCTTGCCGACGACGACGCGCGCGGTGTGGATCACCTTGCCGTCGGTCACCACCCGGGCGAGATATTCCGGAATGTTGACGAAGACATGGTGCTGGCCGAGGTCGTGCGGCAGCCAGCGCCAGCGTTCCATGTTGACGAGGATGTCGGCGCGCGAGCCGACCGAACCGCCGTTGAGGACGGCGAGGGTCATCTTGCCGATGAAGCCCTGCGCGGGCAGGCCGTTCTTCTTCTGCAGCTTGATGACAGCGTCAGCCAACGTCTCGTCGTAGAGGGTGGCGTCGGCGGCCGGCTCCAGACCGAGGCGGGTGCGCAGCAGCGGGATACGCTTGTCGCGCTCGCCCGGCTTGACCAGCGGGCCATCCGGAATGATCACCCGCTTCGTTGCCGTTCCCTCGTTCTCATAGGTGCGCGCCAAGGCGTTGCGCAGCGCGAGGAAGGCAACATGGGTCGGGTGAAAGGCCTCGATGTCGCGCACCGGATCGCTGCTTGCGGCGATGCGCGTCATGCCGGCGGTGATGTCGGGGCGCTCCGGCGTGGCGGTGATATAGGAAGACACCGAGCGCGGGGCGATCCGGCCCATCGCGGCATGGCGGATGTAGCGCGCCACCATGGTCGACATGGCGACCTCGAAATCGATCAGGTCGTCGACGGAGCGAAACCGCAGCATGGCCGGGTCGAACGCATCGATCGCATAGTCCGCGGGATCGAAGCCGTCGAGCCCGGCTTCGCCAAGCCGTGCCAAGACCATCTTGGCCTGCGAGGTCAGGCGGGCATGGTCGGTCCAGGCTGGTGCAAAGCCGCGGCTTTCGTAGAAATGCAGCGCCTCGGCGAGGTCCTGGTCCTTGCTGTCGGCGCTGGCGGCCGCAGTGACGTGTTCCTCGAGCTTGCCGGCGACACCGCCCGAATCCAGCAGCGGCAGGGCCGCGAGCGCGGCGGACGTCGCGTTCTGGATGCTGGCGAGCTGCATGGCATGGCGCTGCTTGGCGGCAACGTGCCCGCGCGGGATGCCGTGCGGGGCTTCCGGCACCGGCATCAGGATCAGCGGCGGCAGGGAACCGGTGGATGCGGATGCCTGTGCGCTGCCATCGAAGGGGACCGGCGCGGCCGCAAGCGCCAGCGCGAATCCGGCGACGAGCGCACCGGATCGGGCGAACCGCACATGGCAGGCGCTGGGTTTCATCTGGCTGGCCCCCGAAATAACCATAGGCAAGCAAAAATCATGGACGAGCAAAAAACCACCGGAGCGGTGCCGCGGTCCGATTGCATGCGATCGGATCAAAATCGGTCATCGGCACGCGATGTTCAAGGTTTTCCACAGCGGTGCGCCCGTTTCGCGCCGAGGTGTTGCGATCGCGCGACAGGGCGCCTTCCGCAAAGTCAGGCAGCGTCGTCGATGCCGAGGTCGCGGATCCGCCGGTAGAGCGTCGAGCGGCCGATCCCCAGCCGGCGGGCGACTTCGCTCATGCGCCCGTCATAGCGTTCCAGCGCGATGCGCAGGAGATCGGCCTCGATGTCCTGCATGGAGCGCACCTGGCCGTCCGCGGCGAGGGCGGAAATGCGCCATCGGCGGATCGGGTCGGACGCGTCGATCGAGGGCGAGGGAGGAATGCGGACGGAATCGGCGGCGGCTGGGGCTTCCGGCAGAGCCGGCTGCTGCGAATCGGCGGGCGACACCGGCGTTTCCTGCGGGCTCGATGTGACGCCAAGCTGGGGAAACAAGTCGAGCGTCAACGCGTCGCCCTCGCACAGGACGACGGCGCGGAAGATCGTGTTCTCGAGCTGGCGCACGTTGCCCGGCCAGTCGTGCGCCTGCAGGGCGAGCATCGCGTCGGGCGAAATGGCGCGCACGCGCTTGCCCTCCTCGGCGGCGAAGCGCGCCATGAAGTGGCGAGCCAGCAGCGGGATGTCCTCGCGGCGGTTGCGCAGTGGCGGGATGAGGATCGGAAACACGCTGAGGCGGTAGTAGAGGTCCTCGCGGAAGCGGCCGGCGCGCACGCAGTCGGCGAGGTCGCGGTTGGTTGCCGAGATGAGGCGGATGTCGACGCGCCGCGGCTGGCGGGCTCCGACCGGCTCGATCTCGCCTTCCTGGATGGCGCGCAGGAGCTTGACCTGGGCCTCCAGCGGTAGCTCGCTGATCTCGTCGAGGAACAGAGTTCCGCCGTCGGCCTCGGCGAACTTGCCGATGCGCTTGTCGGTCGCGCCGGTGAACGCGCCCTTCTCGTGGCCGAACAGCGTGCTCTCGACGAGGTTCTCGGGGATCGCGCCGCAGTTGACCGGCACGAAGGGACGCGCCGCGCGCGCGCTCTCGCCCTGGATGGCGCGGGCCACCAGTTCCTTGCCGACACCGCTCTCTCCCTCGAGGATGATCGGGATGTTGGAGGCGGCCGCCTTGCGGGCGAGTTCGAGCACGCGCTCCATCGTCGGGCTCAGCGTCAGAATGTCGCGGACGCTCATGCGCCCCTTCGCCTGGCGCTTGATGCGGCCGATCTCGCGGTCGAGCGTCGCGGCATTCAGCGCGTTCTTCACGGATACGTCCAGGCGCTCGGGGCTGACCGGCTTGACGATGAAGTCGCAGGCGCCGGCGCGCATGGCGCTGACGACGGTGTCGATGCCGCCGTGGGCCGTCTGGACGATGACGGGCGGGCGTTCCGGGCGCGCAGACATGCGTTCAAGCACGCCCATGCCGTCGAGGTCGGGCATGACGAGGTCGAGAATGACCAGCCGGATCTCGCTGCCGCCGGCGCTGCTCAGTGCCGACAGGGCCGCCTCGCCGCCGGCGGCTTCCACCGCCTCGAAGCCCATCTTGCCGAGCAGGCCGCCGAGAATGCGGCGTTGCACGGGATCGTCGTCGACAACCAGTATCTTCTCGCTCATGCCGTCTCCGGGCGTGTCGTGCCGGGCGCGCGGGTCTTGCCGGCGCGCCGGGGTGTGCCATTTTGGGCCTATCCTTGGTGCGTCGGGTTAACGCAACGCTAAGAAAGCGCACCGCCGGTGCCTGTGGCCGCCGGCGGAGGTTTTCCTTGGCGCCTTTGCGGGCTATCACGATCACCGGTTGGCAGCGGCGCAGACAGGACAGGGGTGCATCGATGGCGGTTTTCAGGGCAATCGGGACCAGCGAGAGGGCGATGGCGGGGCGCGGCCGCCAGGGCGGCGAAGCTGCCGATCTGGGAGCGATGCCGGAATGGGATTTGAGCGATCTCTATGCGTCGCCCGATTCGCCAAGGGTGAAGGCGGATCTCGTCCGCGCCGACAGTTGGGCCAAGGAGTTCGAAGGTCGCTACAAGGGCGCGCTGGCGGATTTGCTCGCCGCCCGTGACGGCGTTGCCGCGCTCCACGCGGCGATTGCCGAGTACGAGGAACTCGACGAGCTGTTCGGACGGCTGTGGTCCTATGCCGGACTGCTGCATGCGACCGACGTCAGCGATGTCGCGAAATCGAAGTTCTACGGTGATGTCAGCGAGAAGCTGACGGCGGCGGGCGTGCACCTGCTATTCTTCACGCTGGAGCTCAACCGCCTGCCGGACGCGGCGCTCGATGCGGCGATGACGACTTCGCCGCTCGACCACTACCGGCCGTGGATCGAGGACGTGCGCAAGGAAAAGCCCTACCAGCTCGCCGACGAGCTGGAGCGGCTGTTCCACGAGAAGTCGGTGACCGGGCGCGGCGCCTGGAACCGGCTGTTCGACGAAACCATCTCGTCGCTGACTTTCTATGTCGATGGCGAGGAACTGGCCATTGAGCCGACGCTGAACAAGCTGCAGGACAGCGACGCACGGGTGCGCAAGGCGGCCGCGCAGGCGCTTGGCAAGACCTTCGCCGGGCACACGCGTACCTTCGCGCTGATCACCAACACGCTGGCCAAGGACAAGGAGATCTCCGACCGCTGGCGCGGTTTCGAGGACATCGCCGATTCGCGCCACCTCGCGAACCGGGTCGAGCGCGAGGTGGTGGATGCGCTGGTCGCCAGCGTCGAGGACGCCTATCCGCGCCTGTCGCACCGCTACTACAAGATCAAGGCGAAGTGGTTCGGCGGCGGTCAGCTCGACTACTGGGACCGCAACGCGCCGCTGCCCGACGTTCCGCAGCGCCAGTTCCGCTGGAAGGACGCGCAGGACACGGTGCTGGATGCCTATGGCGCGTTCTCGCCGATGATGGCGGATGTGGCGAAGACCTTCTTCGACAAGCGCTGGATCGATGCGCCGACACGCGCCGGCAAGGCACCGGGCGCTTTCGCGCATCCCACCGTGCCCAGCGTGCACCCCTACGTGCTGCTCAATTTCCAGGGCAAGGCGCGCGACGTCATGACGCTTGCGCACGAGCTGGGCCACGGCGTCCACCAGGTGCTGGCCGGCAAGCAGGGGGCGCTGATGGCGCCGACCCCGCTGACGCTTGCCGAGACCGCGAGCGTGTTCGGCGAGATGCTGACCTTCAAGTCGCTGCTGGCGCAGGCGAAGGAAAAACGCGAGCGCAAGGCGATGCTGGCGGCCAAGATCGAGGACATGCTGAACACGGTGGTACGGCAGATCGCGTTCTACCAGTTCGAGCGCAAGGTGCACACCGAGCGCAAGGAGGGCGAACTGACCGCCGACAAGCTCGGCGAACTGTGGATGTCGGTGCAGGGGGCGAGTCTCGGACCCTCGATCCGGCTGGGCGAAGGCTACGAGACCTTCTGGTGCTACATCCCGCACTTCATCCATTCGCCCTTCTATGTCTATGCCTACGCGTTCGGCGACTGCCTGGTGAATTCGCTCTACGCGATCTACGAGAAGGCGGCGGACGGGTTTGCGGAAAAGTACTTCGACATGCTCAGGGCCGGCGGTACCAAGCATCATGCCGAGCTGCTGGCGCCGTTCGGCCTCGACGCGCGCGACCCGGCGTTCTGGTCGATGGGGCTGAAGGTCATCGAAGGGCTGATCGGCGAACTCGAGACGCTGGAAGCGCAAGCCTGAGGCAGACATGATGCGGGCGCTGCGCAACACGATCTTCGCCGCGGCCTGCGCCTTGTCTGCACTGGCCGGCCCGTGCTGGCCGGTGAAGGCGATGGCCGATGTCGCGGTGGATCTGGAGCTGGTGCTCGCCGTGGATGCTTCCGGCAGCGTCGATCCCGACGAATATGCCCTGCAGCTCGGCGGCATCGCGGCTGCCTTGCGCGATCCCGACGTTGTCGCGGCGATCGGCAATGGTCCGCATGGCCGCATCGCGGTCGCACTGGTGGTGTGGGCGGACGCGAGCCGGCCGGTCGACGCCAGCGCGTGGTATGTGATCGCGACGGCTGGCGATGCCGAGGCAGCGGCGCAAGCCTTCGCGGCATGGCCGCGCCGCGTCGTCGGGGCGACGGGCATCGGCGCGGGCCTCGCGGCCGCGATGCGGGCGATGGAGCGCAACGGCATCCGCGCGGAGCGGCAGGTGGTGGACGTCTCGGGCGATGGCATCGAGACGCCGCCGCGCGATATCGTCGTGCTCATCGACACCGCCAACGCCATGGCCGAGGCGCGCGGCGTAACCGTGAACGGCCTTGCAATCCTCAACGAGGAGCCGGAACTTGCGCGCTGGTATCGCGACAACGTGCTGGCCGGGCGCGATGCCTTCGTGATGACGGCTGCGGGTTACGAGGACTTCGCCGTCGCCATGAAGGCCAAGCTGTTGCGCGAGATCGACGGGCTGCCCAACCTGGCGGCGGCCTGCCCGATTGCCACAACCTCGAGGAGCGAACGATGAGCGCACCGGCGCACGCGCCCTATGCGGGGGGAACGCAGGCCTTCGCGATCGCGCTGAAGCCGCTCGACCAGGAGCCGTGGATCGAGGCGGATGGGCAGCTTGGCCGCTATCTCGTCGAGAAGCGCCGGCTGATCGGTTCTTTGCGCGAGGAGGTCTGGAACGCCGAGGCCGATACGCTCGCGGCGCAGCGAGAAGTGCGCGATGCGCTCGTTGCGAACCTGCTGGCCCATCCCGCCGGCAATTGGCGGCGCGACGGGGACGATATCGTCATCGCGGGGGTTCCCGATGCGGTGGCTCGGGTGCGCGTGGCGGCGGACGACCCGGCGCCGCTGCTCACCGCGTCGCTGCTGATGCAGGAAGACCTTTGCCTGATGCGGCGCGGAGAGGCCGGCTGGCGGCTTGCTGCCGGTTCGGTGTGTTTTGCCTCGTCGTGGTCGTTCAAGGAGAAATTCGGCCAGTCACTCGACGGGCTGCACGGGCCGGTGCCCGGCTACCAAGAGCGGCTCGCGGTGCGCATGGCGCGGATCTTCGACAACCTGCATGTCGGGCGGCCGGTGTGGCGGCTGAACTGGTCGCTCTACGCCGACGATGCCCTGCATCACCCCCACGCCCACGGGCCGATCCGCTTCGGCGTGGGCGAGGAGGCTGGCGATGGCGACTGGCTGGACAACGTGCACGTGCGCGTGGAGCGGCAGACGCTGACCCGGATGGCGCAAAGCGGCGACATCCTGTTCACGATCCGTATCCACATCGACCCCTTGCGCGCGCTGCTGACGCACCCCGATCGTGCGCAGCTTGCCGGCGGGCTTGCGCAGCAGATTGCCGGGCTCGACGAGGCACAAACGGCCTACAAGGGACTGACCCGGCATCGTCCGCAACTGCAACGCCTGCTCGAGCGTATGGCGTCCGGCGAAATCGGCGTGTAGCCTTGCGCAGGCGCAAGGACGCGCGGCCATAGTCGCGACACGATGGCCCGGCAATACAGGGACAAAACCCAGGGGATCGACATGGATGCAAAGAAACTGACCCTCGCACTGGCGGTCGCAACCGGCCTCGCGTTCGGCGTGGCACCGGCACTGGCGCAGGACACGGCCAAGAACCAGCCGAGCCAGGAAGCGGCCCAGATCGTGGACGCCACCAACCCGGAAATGCTGGTGACGATCTTCCAGGATCTCGGCTACCGGGCGCGGCTGACAACCGATTCCCAGGACGATCCGCTGATCGAGGTGAAGGTGTCTGGGGTCGATACCAGTGTGTTCTTCTATGGTTGCACGGAGAACAAGGACTGCGGCCAGATCCAGTTCCGCGCCGCCTTCAACATGAACGGCAAGGGCAGCCCGGCGGAAATGCAGGCGTGGAACAAGGATCGCCTGTTCGGCGTCGCGTTCCTCGATTCGGAGTTCGATCCGGTGATCGAGCTTGCCGTGAACCTGCGCGGCGGGGTGAGCCGGGAAAACCTCGCGGACACCGTCGACTGGTGGGACGTCGTGCTGTCGCAGTTCAAGGAACACATCGGATTCTGATCGGACAGCAGACCGATACACAGCAGGCTGTGCAGCAACGTGGGCGCGCCGCGAACGGCGCGCCGGAGATCTGCCAGCTGGCGCGCAGGGAGCACAGCGGGCAGAAGTGAGCGACGACCGTGAAAGGAACCGGCTGGGCGCGCGCGTCAGCCGCTATGCACGCGTCGGAACCAACGTCGGCGGGGTCGCAGCCAAGGTCGCCGGCGCGCGGCTGACGGGGCGCAAGCTCGATCGCGAGGGCAATGCCGCGCAGCTGGCGGCCGCGCTCGGCGGCCTCAAGGGGCCGATCATGAAGGTCGCCCAGCTGCTGTCGACCATCCCCGAAGCCATCCCGCCGGAATATGCCGCCGAACTCGCCAGGCTGCAGAGCGAGGCGCCGCCGATGGGCTGGGCCTTCGTCAAGCGGCGCATGGCGGCGGAACTGGGCGCCGACTGGCGCTCGCGGTTCGCCGGGTTCGAGCCGCATGCGGCAGCCTCGGCCTCGCTCGGGCAGGTTCACCGCGCGATGTCGCACGACGGGCGGTCGCTTGCCTGCAAGCTGCAGTACCCCGACATGCAGTCGGCCGTGGAGGCGGACCTGAAGCAGCTCGACCTGCTGTTCGCCATCCACCGGCGCATGGAGCCTGCCGTCGACACGCGCGAGATCGCCAAGGAGATCGGGGCGCGGGTGCGCGAGGAGCTCGACTATTTCCGCGAGGCGCGCCACATCGCGCTGTACAGCGGCATCCTTGCCGAAAACCCGCGCGTGCGGGTGCCAGAGGTGCTGCAGGACCTTTCGACGCGGCGGCTGCTGACCATGACATGGCTGGAGGGTAGCCGGCTGCTGGCGCACAAGGACGCCCCTCAGGGGGTGCGAAACCGCCTCGCGCAGGCCCTGTTCGAGGCCTGGTGGCACCCCTTCAGCCGTTTCGGCGTCATTCACGGCGACCCGCACCTGGGCAACTACACGGTGTTCGAGAGCGATGGCGAGCCGGCGGGCATCAACCTGCTCGACTATGGCTGCATCCGCATCTTCCGGCCGGCGTTCGTGGAAGGGGTCATCGATCTCTACCACGGGCTGCGCAACGACGACGAAGCGCGAATCACCCATGCCTACGAGGTGTGGGGCTTCCGCGGCCTGACGCACGAATTGCGGGAAACTCTCAACGTCTGGGCGCGCTTCATCTACGGGCCGCTGCTGGACGACCGGGTGCGCACCGTCGCGGATGGCGTGGCGCCGGGCGCCTACGGGCGCAAGGAGGCCTATCGCGTGCACCAGGCGCTGAAGGAGAAGGGGCCGGTGACGATCCCGCAGGAATTCGTATTCATGGACCGCGCCGCGATCGGGCTTGGCGGTGTCTTCATCCACCTCGATGCGGAACTGAACTTCTGCCGTCTGTTCAACGAGGCAATCGCCGATTTCGATGCCGGGGACCTTGCCAGGCGGCAAGCGGCGGCGCTGGAAGATGTGGGGCTGGAACGTCCCGATGCGGCGTGAGTGCGGGTTGACCGGCGGGATGTCTGCGCGATGCACGTTCGCCGTTGCCGTGCGCCCGGCCATCGGATAGAAACTTCGCACAATTACGCCGCTGCGAACGGGCGGCATCGAATCGACAAGACGGGGGAATGAACATCATGGCAGCCAGCGACAACAATTCGGCGATGGACTATCCGGCTCACGAGCGGACCTACGAAGGGTTCGTCGATTTTGCCAAGGCAGGCTCGGTCGCGTGCGTGAACGTGCTGATCGCGCTGGCGCTGGTGAACATGGACCACGGCATTCTCGGCCTGATCTTCGCCTTCGTCATGCTCATCACGCTGACCATCGGGCTGATGATGCGCCCGAAGGGCTACATCGTCGGCGTCGTGCAGGCAGTGATCGGTCTGGCGATGATGGCGTTGATGGCGGGCTGACCCCGGAGCGGCATGTTCGCCGGCTGAAGCCGGCAATCGAATCGATCAAATTGACATCGGACACGCCGACCATGGCCTTGAGGGGCCGCAGTCGGCGTTTTCGTTTGCGTTGACGGCTTGAGGCCGCGCCGTGCGCCTCGCGAACCCGCAGGCCCGCGAACCATTTGCAGGAAACGAAAAAAGCCGGCGTGCGTACGCCGGCCTTTGCAGATGTCTCGCTGGAAGCGACCGCCTCGGGTGCTGGGACGTGTCACCAGCGCCCAATGGCGCGTGCAGGGATTAGCGCCCGACCAGGCCTTCGCGCTGGGCGCGCTTGCGCGCCAGCTTGCGGGCGCGGCGAACGGCCTCGGCCTTCTCACGTGCGCGCTTCTCGGAGGGCTTCTCGTAGTAGTTGCGCAGCTTCATCTCGCGGAAGACGCCTTCGCGCTGCAACTTCTTCTTCAGGGCCCTGAGCGCCTGATCCACGTTGTTGTCGCGGACGATAACCTGCACGTGCCGTTCCTCTTTCTCGCAATGACCGGTCGCTGCGACGCGCACCGCGCGTCACGATAGCCGACCAGGATGTCCCGATGGCAAAAAATCACGGAAAAACAGGGTGTTCCGGCTATCCGGCCACCATGTTGTCCGTCACGATTGGCGGCTCAATAGCAGAATCCGGTGTGCAAGTCCATGCATAGGGCCGCCTTGCGGGCAAGAATCACGTGCGTTTCGACAGCACGTTGACGTGGCCCATCTTGCGCCCGGCGCGGGTTTCGCGCTTGCCATAAAGGTGGATGCAGGTCGCCGGTTCGCGCGAAAGGGAAGCCCAGGCATCTGCATCTTGGCCGATGAGGTTGCGCATCACGACGTCGCTGTGGCGGGCAGGATCCCCGAGCGGCCAGCCGAGAATTGCACGCACGTGCTGCTCGAACTGGCAGGTGATGCAGGCGTCCATCGTCCAGTGGCCGGAGTTGTGCACGCGCGGCGCGATCTCGTTGACGAGCAGTCGCGTCTCACCGGCGTCTTCGACGACGAACATCTCGACGCCGATGACGCCGACATAGTCGAGCGAATCGACAATCCGGCGTGCGATGTCGCGCGCGGCGGTGGCCGTTTCCGCGCCGATGGCCGCGGGTACGGTGCTGGTTGCCAGGATGCCGTCGCGATGGACGTTCTCGGCGGGATCGAATGCGGAGAATGCGCCGTCCGCCCCGCGAACGGCGACGACAGAGACCTCGCGCACGAAGGGAACCATCGCCTCGAGGATCGCAGGCGCGCCAGCGAGGCTCGCGTGGGCGTCGCGCAGTTCCTGCACGGTTTCGTCGCCGTGCAGCCGCACCTGCCCCTTGCCGTCATAGCCGAGGCGGCGGGTCTTCAGGATGCCGGCGCCGAATCCGCCAGCCATCAGGCCGGCGAGGGCGTCTGCATCGGGAATGTCGTGGAAGGCCGCGACCTCGATGCCGAGCTCGCGGATGAAGGTCTTTTCGGCCAGCCGGTCCTGCGAAATTGCAAGCGCGCGTTCGCCGGGGGCAAGACGCACGTGGCGGCCAAGCTGGGCAGCGGCGCTGACCGGTACATTCTCGAATTCGTAGGTTGCGACGTCGATGTCGGCGGCAAAGGCGCGCAGGGCCTGCTCGTCGTCGTATCCGGCGACCGTCGAGGCGGCGGCGACCGCGTGTGCCGGCCCGTGCGCGTCCGGACCGAAGACATGCACCGCCATGCCGAGCCTGGCGGCGGCAAGCGCCAGCATCCGGCCGAGCTGGCCGTCGCCCAGGATGCCGATGCGCGACAGCGGCGGCAGCGGCGCGGTCATGAGGGCGTTGCGTCCGTGTCGGGCCGCTCGGCGACGGCATCGGTCTGTGCCCTGCGCCACTGGTCGAGCCGTTCCGCGAGCCCCGCGTCCTCGAGCGCCAGCACGGCTGCCGCCAGCAAGGCGGCGTTGACGGCACCTGCGCGGCCGATGGCGAGCGTTCCCACGGGCACGCCGGCCGGCATCTGGACAATGGAATAGAGGCTGTCGACGCCGGACAGTGCCTTCGATTCGACGGGAACGCCGAAAACGGGCAGAGGCGTCATCGCGGCGGTCATACCCGGCAGGTGCGCGGCACCACCCGCGCCGGCGATGATGACCTTGAAACCCTGCGCGCGGGCGTTGCTGGCGAACTGCGACAGCCGGTCGGGCGTGCGATGGGCAGAAACGATGCGTGTGTCGTGGGCAATTGCCAGCGCATCGAGGGTTTCGGCTGCGTGGCGCATGGTCTGCCAGTCTGACTGGCTGCCCATGATGATCGCTACAGCCGGCTTCGTCATCGCCATAAACGCGCTCCTGCTTGCTTCCGCCCGGCTGCGTTAACGAAGATGCGGGCGCGAAGAAAGCGGCGGATTATAGGGTTCGCGGTCGCCGCTGCAAGCCGTGATCGCCGTAAATCGCGTCAAGCAATTGCAGTGAAGTCTCGTAGCGGAATTTGCCTTGGGGTAACGGGTGGGATGTAGTGTCCCGCCGGCCGGGGTTTGGTGCGGGCGCGACGAAGGTGGTGGATCGAGCGTGGCGGATGAACTGGATACGGTTGTTGCCGATTCGCAGGCCATCGGCGACTTGCGGCGTCAGCTCGATGCGGCCAGGCGCAGGATCGCCGCGCTCGAAGCCTGCGCCAACGAGGATGCCCTGCTCGGCATTCTCAACCGGCGCGGCATCGAGGCGGAACTGGAGCGCGCCATAGCGTTCAGCGAGCGCTATCGCATCGTCGCTTCGGTGATCTTCATCGATCTCGACGAATTCAAGGCGGTCAACGACGAGCACGGCCACAGTGTGGGCGATGCGCTGCTGCGCCATCTGGTCGGACTCATCGAGAGCAACGTCCGCAAGAGCGACCGGCTTGGCCGTATCGGCGGCGACGAGTTCGTGGTCCTGCTGTGGAACGCGACGCAGGAGGTCGCGGAGAACAAGGCGCGTGCGCTCGCCGAGATTGTCAAGCGCAATCCGCTGACGCGCGGCAAGGCGCAGATTGCCCTGTCCATTTCCTGCGGCGTTGCCGAATTGCACGGCGAGGACAGCGCCGCGACGCTGCTGGCACGGGCGGACGCGGCGATGTACCGGGAAAAGAAATTCTCGCGTGGCAAGCGCCGGCGAGATGCGCTCAAGCGATGATGTCGGGCGTCAGGCTGTCTTCCAGGAAGATGATGCGGTCCTTGAGCGACAGCTTGCGCTTCTTCAGTCGCTGGATCTGAAGCGTTTCGAACGGCCGGGTTTCCACGATCGCCCTGATCGCCAGATCGAGGTCGCGGTGCTCCTCGCGCAGCCGCGCAAGCTCCGCGCGCACGCCCATCTCTTCGTCTTCAGCCGCCATCGAACCAGCTTGCCTGCCGCATTTGCGAACCGGGTCCAGATGCCCGGCCGACTGGCCACGCTGCGCGGCCAGGCGCCAAGTATCGACCGCGGCGGTGCAAGTTTCAAGCACCCTTGCCCGGCGGCTTTCGCGTTGTTCACGAAGCTGTCACAGGGGTTCGACAGGGGCGCCGAGTTGTGCCAAGATTCGACCCGGTCAATCTCAGAAAGGGAGTGTCACATGAGCCTCGAAGCGCATCTGGACGAACTGGTCGAGAAGCACCGCGTGCTGGAACGCACGCTCGAGGAAGAGATGAAGCGGCCCTATGCCGACGACCTCCACATCGCCGAGCTCAAGAAGCAGAAGCTGCACCTGAAGGACGAAATCGAACGGCTGCGGGGCAGCGAGGCGCGGGTCCACTAATCCGCGTAGAATTTCGCGCAACGGAACGCTCACCAGCCCGCCATGGCGAAGAGGGCTGGCGAGTGGCCGCGTTCGATGTCAGCACTGGGCTTGTGTGACAGTGCGCAAGCCCAGGCTCGGCGCAAGCCCGGGCTCGAGGCATCTGATTCCGCGGGGTGTCAGGTGACGTCCCTGGCCATGTCGCGCAGCTTGAATTTCTGGATCTTGCCGGTCGAGGTCTTCGGGATCTCGGTGAAGACGACGTAGCGCGGGCACTTGTAGCGTGCGAGCCGCTCGCGCGTCCATTCGATCACCTCCTTGGCGGTCAGCGTCTGGCCAGCGACCAGCTCGATAAAGGCGCACGGCGTCTCGCCCCACTTGTCGTCGGGCTTGGCGACGACGGCGGCCGAGGCGATCGCCGGGTGCTTGTAGAGAACGTCCTCGACCTCGATGGACGAGATGTTCTCGCCACCGGAAATGATGATGTCCTTGGAGCGGTCCTTGAGCTGGATATAGCCGTCGGCATGCATCACGCCGAGGTCGCCGGAATGGAACCAGCCGCCGGCGAAGGCGGCCACGGTCGCTTCCTTGTTCTTGAGATAGCCCTTCATCACGACGTTGCCGCGGAACATCGCCTCGCCCATGGTCTCACCGTCGGCGGGGACGTGCTGCATGGTTTCCGGATCGATGATCGAGAGGGCCTCCAGCGCGGCGTAGCGCACGCCCTGGCGGGCCTTCTTCGCCGCGCGCGCGGCACCCTCGAGCGTGTTCCAGTCGTTCTTCCAGTCGTTGACGACGGCAGGCCCGTAGGTCTCGGTCAGCCCGTAGAGGTGGGTGACGTTGAAGCCAGCGTCGGCCATGGCGGCGAGCACGGCCTCCGGCGGCGGGGCGGCGGCGGTGAAGAATTCCACCGTGTGATCGAGCTGGCGCTTGTCGGCGGCCGGCGTCGACAGGATCGTCGACATGACGATCGGCGCGCCGCACAGGTGCGTGACCCTGTGGTCGGCGAGCGCGTCCCAGATCGGCTTCTGGCGCACCCAGCGCAGGCACACGTGGGTGCCGGCGACGACCGACAGCGTCCAGGGGAAGCACCAGCCGTTGCAGTGGAACATCGGCAGCGTCCACAGGTAGACCGGATGCTTGCCCATCGCGCCGGTAATGACGTTGCCCTGCGCCAGCAGGTAGGCGCCGCGGTGGTGGTAGACGACGCCTTTCGGGTTGCCGGTGGTGCCGGAGGTGTAGTTCAGCGAGATGGCGTTCCACTCGTCCTGCGGCATCTGCCAGGCGAATTCCGGGTCGCCACCCGCAATGAAGTCCTCGTACTCGATCTCGCCCAGCATCTCGCCGTCCTGGGGAAACTCGGGATCGTCGTAGTCGACGATCAGTGGCCTGGCCTTGGCAAGGCCCAGCGCTTCCTTCACGGTCGCGGAGAATTCCCGATCGGTGATCAGGATCTTGGTTTCGGCGTGGTCGAGCGTGAAGGCGATGATCGCGGCATCGAGGCGGGTGTTGAGCGTGTTGAGCACAGCCCCGGTCATCGGCACGCCGTAGTGCGCCTCCAGCATGGCCGGCGTGTTCGCCAGCATGACGGATACGGTGTCGCCCTTGCCGATGCCGCGCTGCGCCAGCGCCGAGGCAAGGCGGCGCGAACGGGCATAGAAATCGGCGTAGCTGGTGGTCCGGCTGCCGTGGATGATCGCCGGGTGGTCCGGGAACACGCTCGCCGAACGCTCAAGGAAGGTGAGCGGAGTGAGCGGCTGGTAGTTGGCCGGGGTTTTCGGCAGATCGATTTCGTACCAGTTGGGATCGGCGGGCATCGGCGCAAACTCCATTCCGGAAAGTCTGGCGCATCAATACCCAACACGCTGCCTGAGGCAAGCGGACGATGGTCGATTGGGCGGGGCCGCGATCAGAGCAGCGGGGCGAGGCCGTCCCAGAGCATCTTCAGGCCGACCAGCAGGACGCCTGCATAGGTGAGCTTGTAGAAGGGCTCCATCGGGATGATGCGGATGAGGTAGACGCCGGCGTAGATCGACAGCGGGGCGAGCGGGCTCAGGACCAGCGAGGCCGACAGCGTGGACGTGTCGAACAGCCCGAGCAGGAAGTAGGGCACCACCTTGGCGACGTTGACGCTGGCCAGGAAGATCGCGGTGGTGGCGGCGAGCGTGCGCGGCGCCAGACGCAGCGGCAGCGTGTACATCTGGTAGGGGACGCCGCCGGCGTGCGCGATGGTGCTGGTGAAGCCGGACACTGTCGACCAGAATCGCGCCTTGAGCGGGTTGTGGGGCCGTGCCGCGACGGCCTTGCGCGACGACAGCCAGTATTTCAGGCTGAAGGACACCGCGATCGCCCCGATGATCAGCCGCACGTGGGCGTCGGAGACGTGCGCGGCGAGCAGACCGCCGATGGCGACGCCGAGGATGCCGGTGGGGATCGTCAGCATCAGTGTTTTCGCATCGAAGTCGCGCCGGTAGGCGGTGACCGCGAAGACATCCATCGTGAGCATGATCGGCAGCATGATGGCCACCGCCTCCAGTGGCGAGGTGGCAAGCGCGATCAGCGGCGCGCAAGGGACCGAAAGCGCGCCGCCGAGCCCGCTCTTGGACAGGCCGAACAGGATCACCGCGGGAATGGCGACGGCATAGAAGAAGGGATCGGAGATCATGCGCCGGTTGCCGGCGATGCCAGTCGCTGCGGCAGCGCCTCGTGGGAGATGATTGCGTAGTAGTGCCTATTGACCAAAGTCATATCCGCTCGCCCTTGCATCTGCGAGCCCTTTCACGACAATCCCCGGCAACAAGCCCTGCCCGGTGCGGCAGGGAACAATCTTGCTGATTGGCCGCGCCGGGCTAACCGGGCCAGGCCAAATGGGAGGGACACCATGGCGAATACCTATGCTGACACCTATTCCGCGTGGATGAAGGACCCGGAGGCGTTCTGGGCAGAGGCCGCGAAGGGGATCGACTGGGACAAGCCGTGGGACAAGGTCTTCGATGCGGACGCAGGCGTCTACGGGCGCTGGTTCGCCGGTGCCATGTGCAACACGGCCTACAATTGCCTCGACCGGCACGTGAAGGCCGGCAACGGGGACGCGCTGGCGCTGATCTACGACAGCCCGATGACCGGCAAGGTCGAGAAGTATACCTATGCGCAGCTGACCGACGAGGTGGCGACGCTGGCCGGCGTGCTGGCCGACAAGGGCGTCGGCAAGGGCGACCGTGTCATCGTCTACATGCCGATGATCCCGCAAGCCGCGATCGCCATGCTGGCGTGTGCGCGCATCGGCGCGGTGCACTCGGTGGTGTTCGGCGGCTTCGCGGCGAAGGAGCTGGCGACGCGGCTGGAGGACGCCAAGCCGAAGGCGATCCTGTCGGCGTCGTGCGGGCTGGAGCCTGGCCGCGTCATCGCCTACAAGCCGCTGCTCGACGAGGCGATCGAGATTTCATCGCACAAGCCTGAAACCTGCATCGTGTTTCAGCGGCCGGAAAAGGCGGCCGACCTGACGGCTGGGCGCGACCACGACTGGCAGGGCCTGTGCGACGGCGCGCGCGCGGCGGGCCGCAAGGCCGGTTGCGTATCGGTCGCCGCCACCGACCCGCTGTACATCCTCTACACCTCGGGCACCACCGGCCAGCCAAAGGGCGTCGTGCGCGATAACGGCGGGCACATGGTGGCGCTCAACTGGACGATGTCGAATATCTACGGCGTTTCGGCGGGCGACGTGTACTGGGCGGCCTCCGACGTCGGCTGGGTGGTCGGGCATTCCTACATCGTCTATGCGCCGCTGCTGGCGGGCTGCGCCACAATCCTGTTCGAGGGCAAGCCGGTCGGCACGCCGGACGCCGGCACCTTCTGGCGGGTGATCTCCGATCACGGCGCCAAGGTGCTGTTCACCGCGCCGACGGCGTTCCGCGCCATCAAGAAGGAAGACCCGAAGGGCGAATTCCTGAAGAAATACGACCTGAGCGGGCTGAAGGCGCTGTTCCTGGCCGGCGAGCGCGCCGACCCCGATACGGTGCAGTGGGCCGAAGACATGCTCAAGGTGCCGGTGATCGACCACTGGTGGCAGACGGAAACCGGCTGGGCGATCGCGGCCAACCCGATGGGGATCGAGTTGCTGCCGATCAAGCACGGCTCGCCGTCCGTCGCGATGCCGGGCTACGACGTGCAGATCCTCGACGAGAACCACAAGCAGGTTGCTGCGGGCAAGATGGGGGCGATCTGCGTCAAGCTGCCGCTGCCGCCCGGCTGTTTCCCGACGCTGTGGCAGAACGATGAGCGTTTCCGCTCCAGCTACCTCGTCGACTATCCCGGCTACTACATGACCGCGGATGCCGGCTACAAGGACGCGGACGGCTACCTCTACATCATGGCGCGCACCGACGACATCATCAACGTCGCCGGCCACCGGCTGTCGACGGGCGGCATGGAAGAGGTGCTGGCGAGCCACCCGGACGTTGCCGAATGCGCCGTCATCGGCGTAGCCGACCAGCTCAAGGGCCAGGTGCCGTGCGGCTTCATCGTGCTGAAGGCGGGTGTCGACCGCGATCCGGCGGAGATCGAGAAGGAGGTCGTCGGGCTGGTGCGCCAGAAGATCGGCCCGGTGGCGGCGTTCAAGCTCGCCATGACCGTGGCGCGCCTGCCGAAGACGCGTTCAGGCAAGATCCTGCGCGGCACGATGCGTTCGATCGCCGACGGCGAGGCCTACAACATGCCGGCGACGATCGACGATCCGGCAATCCTGGACGAGATCACCGACGTCCTGAAGGGACGCGGCTACGGCGGCAGGGTGTGACGCGGCATCGGCCCGTCGGCATCGATAACGGTTCGTGGACACAAGGGAGGGCGGCATGGGCCTGAAGGGGAAATGCGCGATCGTGACGGGTGCTGCGCGCGGCATCGGCCGGGCGATCGCGGAGCGCTTCGCGCATGACGGCGCCAATGTCGTCGTCGCCGACATCGACGAGGAAGCCGGCGAGGCGACGGCGGCCGACATCGCCGCGAAGGGCGGCAAGGCAATGTTCGTGCGGTGCGACGTCAGCCAGCGGCTCGACGTGCGCAACATGGTGACGCAGATGCTGAACAACTGCGGCCACATCGACGTTCTGGTCAACAATGCCGGCATTGGCCATTCCGCCGATTTCCTCGACCTCGAGGAAGCCGACTACGACCGGGTGATGGGGGTCAACCTGAAGGGCGCCTTCCTCGTCGGCCAGACGGTGGCGCGGCAGATGGTCAAGCAGATCGAGGCCGGTGGCGCACCTGGCGCGATCGTCAACATGAGTTCGATCAACGCGGTCGTGGCGCTGCCCAACCAGGTGCCCTACTGCGTCTCCAAGGGCGGCTTGAGCCAGCTGACCAAGGTGATGGCGCTGTCGCTGGCGCCGCACGGCATCCGCGTCAATGCCATCGGGCCCGGCTCGATCATGACGGAGATGCTGGAAACCATCGTGCTGTCCGATCCGGCAGCGCGCGCCAAAGTGCTGGCGCGCACGCCGGCAGGGCGGATCGGCGAGCCGCGCGAGATCGCGGCGATCGCCGCCTTCCTGGCCAGCGACGAGGCAAGCTACATCACCGGCCAGACGATCTTTGCGGACGGCGGGCGCCTGCCGCTGAACTACACGGTGCCGGTCAAGGAGTGAGCGGTTGCGCGCCGGGGTCTACTCGGCGTCGCCGCCGGTCATGCCGCGCAGCTTGGCGAGCACGGTCTCGGGGTCGAGTTCCTTTTCCTCCTCGACCAGCGGCGCGGTGGTTTCCTCGGCCGGCAGCAGGTGCGGGCCTTCCTCGCCGGCAACCTGGGGCATGGAACGGGCCGCGCGCTGGACCTCGTGGTCGAGGTCGAGCTGCGAGCACAGGCCCAGCGAGACGGGATCGACGGGGGTCAGGTTGGCGGCGTTCCAGTGGGTGCGCTCGCGAATGGCCTGGATCGTCGTCTTGGTGGTGCCGACGAGGCGCATGACCTGCGCGTCCTTCAGTTCGGGATGGTTGCGCACCAGCCAGAGGATGGCGTTGGGGCGGTCCTGGCGGCGTGAGACGGGGGTATAGCGCGGCCCGCGCCGCTTGGCCTGCGGCAGGGTGACCTTCGGGGTCGACATCTTCAGCTTGTGGCCGGAATCCTTCTCGCCGGCTTCGATCTCCTCGCGGGTGAGCTGGCCGGTCTGGATCGGGTCCAGCCCCTTGATCCCCTTTTCCGCCTCGTCGTCGGCGATCGCCTTCACTTCGAGTTCGTGCAGGCCGCAGAACTCGGCGATCTGGCGGAACGACAGCGCGGTGTTGTCGACGAGCCAAACGGCGGTCGCCTTGGGCATCAGAAGCGGCTGGGGCATGACGAATCTCCTCTCCTGCGCGGCCGAACCCTGGCGGCGCGACCGGTCCCCGGTGTTCAGGGGACGCGACCTTCAAATGACGGGAATTCACGCCTTATACCGGCAGCGCGGTCCGGACGCAAAAACTTTCCGGGCCGGGTTGCCGGCGAGTTGCAGATTGCGCATGGACCAGGGTGTTGTGGGCCGGCGGCGCGGTCCGCGCCCGCTGACAGGATCGCCATTGTGGGGCTAGAATGAGCTTTCCTACCCGCACAGGCGCTGGAGAAAGGCCCATGGATTTCGACGAACCCCGCCCGAAACCGCCCTCCCACGAGATCGGGATGGATCTGTCGGCGCTGTCGGTGGAGGAGTTGCGCGAACGTATCGCGTTGCTGCAGGAGGAAATCGCGCGCCTTGAACGCGCGGTCGAGGCAAAGAGCGGGCATCTTGTTGCTGCTGCGTCGCTGTTCAAGAGTTGAGCAAGGGCGGTGCGGCTGGCGGAATGACAACATGTATTAAGGTTTCCAAATCCTCTCCACGTTAACCATTCCTTAAGACAATCGCCGTAACCTTGCGTTATCCAGTCTTCTGGATCGTGAGTGGCTCCTGTCCACTCTGTTTGACGCCTCCCTGTTAACTCTTTGAGCCGCCTTTTGGGCGGCTCTTTTCTTTTTTCCGCGACATTCGCGCCGTTTGGCGGCAATATCCCCGGCAGGTTCAGGGCCGGGCCGCTGTCGCGTCGATTAACGCATTGCGGCCAGTTTCGCCTGAATTCGCGACCCGGCGGCAATGGTTTTCCGGGCAAGATGCGGCAGTGGTTTCGTCTTCCTGGCGGTCTTCGCCCTGGCGGATCCGGTTGTCGAAGTGGCGTAATGCGTTGGAACGACACAGGCATGGCAAAGACAACAGGTAGCGACGAACGTATCGATCAGGTGCGCGAGCCCATCTCTTTTGGACGCAAGGCACTTTCATCGGAGACATTTCTTGCGCTGTTCCGCGAGGGGATGGCTCTGCTCGAGGAGACCGCCGATTATCTCGACGGGCCTGGGCGGGAGGAATCGCGCGAGCTTTCGCGCGTCGGCTCGCTCGCCTATGCGGCGGAAAGCATGAAGCTGACCACGCGGCTGATGCAGATGGCCTCGTGGCTGCTGCTGCACCGGGCGGTGAACGAAGGCGAGATGACGCAGAAGCAGGCCGAGCGGGAGAAGTCGAAGGTCAAGCTGCAGGATCCCGGTGGTGCGGAGGCGTCCGCGGGATTCGACGAACTGCCCGAGGCGCTGCGGCTGCTGGTGGAGCGTTCGACGCGGCTGCAGCAGCGCATCCAGCGGCTGGACCAGCAGATCTACGAGGACGATGCCGCGCCCGGCGCGCCGGAAAATCCGCTGCGTGACCAGCTGGACCGGCTGAGCGCTGCGTTTGGTGCCGTGCGCCAGGGGGACTGAAGGCCCGCAAGGCTCGCGTCACAGCGAGCAGCCGGCAAATCGGGTACCAATGAAAAACCCCGGCGGTTCGTCCGCCGGGGTTTTCCTGTTTCGTGCGCGGCCTGTCGTGCAGCCGGTCAGCCGAGGAAGTCGAACTTCTTCTTGAAGCGGCTGACGCGCCCGCCGCGGTCGACCAGGTGCTGGCTGCCGCCGGTCCAGGCCGGGTGCGTGGAGGGGTCGATGTCGAGCTGCAGCGTCCCGCCCGCTTCGCCGTAGGTGGAGCGGGTCTCGAACTCGGTGCCGTCGGTCATCACCACCTTGATGGTGTGGTAGTCGGGATGAATGTCTTTTTTCATGGCCTGCCTGCCGCGCGCTCGCCCGCTACGCGGTCCCGGTTTGATTGCATGTCCTGAAGTCGCGGGTCTATAGCGCAAGGGCAGCGGCGAGACAAGTGCGGTTGGGCCGTTCGGGGTGAGACGTTTGCATCGGTTGCGGCCGGCACGCTTGGCGGGCACGCTCGCGCGCGCTAAACAGGCGCGCCCGATCGCTCGCTACGAGCGTGCATGGCCCTGCCGACAGGGGGAAAGATGGCTAGACGAACCGCGCAGGAGCCCGAGGCCCGCGCAACACCGGGCGACGAGCGCAAGGCTGATCGCGGCAAGCGCACGGGCACGCGCCCGCTGCGCAAGCTGATGCCCTATGTGCTGCGCTACCGCGCGCGCCTTGCGATGGCACTCGTCGCGCTGGTGACCGCGGCGCTGGCGACGCTGGCGCTGCCGCTGGCGGTGCGCCGGATGATCGACTTCGGCTTCAGCGACAAGGGCAGCGGGCTGATCGACCTGTATTTTGGCATGCTGTTGGCGGTGGTCGGCGTCCTGGCGCTGGCAAGCGCGTCGCGCTACTACCTCGTCACGTGGCTTGGCGAGCGGGTCGTCTCGGACCTGCGCGCGGAGGTGTTTACCCACCTGACGCGGCTCTCGCCGGCCTTCTACGACCAGGCGCAGAGCGGCGAGGTGATGTCGCGGCTGACGGCGGATACCACGCAGATCAAGGCTGCGGTTGGCGCGTCGATGTCGATCGCGCTGCGCAACCTGGTGCTCGGGCTCGGCGCGGCCACCATGATGGTGGTCACCAGCCCGCGGCTGTCCGGCTATGTGCTCGTCGCCATTCCCGTCATCGTGTTGCCGCTGGTCGCCTTCGGGCGCGCCGTTCGGCGGCGCTCGCGTACCGCGCAGGATACGCTTGCCGACGCAAGCGCCTTCGCAGCCGAGCAGATCGGCGCGGTGCGCATCATGCAGGCGTTCACCGCCGAGCAGGCTTCCGCCGATCACTTCTCGGGCGCGGTGGAGCGAGCATTCGAGGCGGCGCGCTCCTCGACGGCGGCGCGCGCGGTGCTGACCGCGATCGCGCTGTTCCTCGTCTTCGGCAGTGTCGTGCTGGTGCTGTGGACCGGCGCGCAGAACGTGCTTGACGGCACCATGACGCCTGGACGGCTCAGCCAGTTCGTCCTCTACTCGGCGTTCGCGGCCGGTGCGCTCGGGGAACTGAGCCAGGTGTGGGGCGAGGTGCAGCAGGCGGCCGGCGCCGCCGAGCGGCTGAGCGAGCTGCTGGAGACCAAGCCGCAGATCACCGCGCCGGAGGATGCCGACGCATTGCCGCTTCCCGTGGTCGGGGCGCTGGCGTTCGACAAGGTGTCGTTCGCCTACCCGGTGCGCAAGGGGCAGCCCGTCCTCGACAAGCTGAGCTTCAAGGTGGCGCCGGGCGAACGGCTGGCGCTGGTCGGCCCGTCAGGCGCGGGCAAGAGCACGGTTCTCCAGCTCATCATGCGCTACTACGATCCCGACGCCGGCGTCATCACGTTCGATCGCGCCGACATCTCGCGGCTCGATCCGCGCGCGCTTCGCCAGCAGATCGCGCTGGTGCCGCAGGACCCGATCGTCTTCGCGTCCAGCGTGCGCGACAACATCGCCTATGGCAGCCGCGACGCCGACGACGCCGCTGTTCGCCGCGCGGCGCGGCTTGCGCGCGCCGACGGCTTCATCTCTGCGATGGCTGATGGCTACGACACCTTGCTTGGAGAGCGCGGCGTGACGCTGTCGGGCGGGCAGCGCCAGCGCATCGCCATCGCCCGCGCCATCCTGAAGGATGCGCCGGTGCTGCTGCTGGACGAGGCGACGAGTTCGCTCGACGCGGAATCGGAAAAACTCGTCACCGAGGCGCTGACGGAGCTGATGCGCGGGCGCACGACCATCGTCATCGCGCACCGGCTGGCGACGATCCTGCACTGCGACCGCATCCTCGTCCTCGACGAGGGGAGGGTGGTGGAACAGGGTACGCACGCCGACCTGAGCGCCGCAGACGGGCTCTACGCGCGCCTCGCCGACCTGCAGTTCAACACGAACGCCAACGGATAGTCACCGGCCGGCGCCCGGTCGGCTCGGACCGCGATCGTTGTCAGCGCTCGGTCAGCTTGAGCTCGATGCGGCGATTCTGCGCCCAGGCGTCGTCGTTGTTCTCGCGCACCAGCGGCTGGAACTCGCCGAAGCCGGCGGCGACGAGATGGGCGGGGTCGACGCCGCGCGAGACCAGGTACTTGACCACCGAGATGGCGCGGCTTGCCGACAGCTCCCAGTTCGACGCGAAGCGGGCGCCAGCGCCCAGCGGGCGCACGTCGGTATGGCCGTCGACACGCAGCACCCAGGCGATCTCGCCGGGGATGTCGGCTTCCAGTTCCTTCAGCGCGGCGGCGAGCTTGTCGAGTTCTTCGCGGCCGGCGGGGTTGATCTGGTCGGAGCCGGAGGGAAAGAGCACCTCGGATTGGAACACGAAGCGGTCGCCGACGACGCGGATGTCGGAGCGCTGGCTGAGGATCTCGCGCAGCCGGCCGAAGAAGTCGGAGCGGTAGCGCGCGAGTTCCTGCACGCGCTGGGCCAGCGCCACGTTCAGCCGCTTGCCGAGATCGGCGATCTTGCTCTGGCTTTCGCGGTCGCGGGCCTCGGAGGCTTCAAGGGCCGTTTCCAGGGCGGCGAGCTGGCGGCGCAGCGCCGAGATCTGCTGGTTGAGCAGTTCGACCTGGGCAAGGGCGCGCTGGCTGACTTCCTTCTCGCCCTGAACCTCGCTGCGCAGTTTCGCGATGGTCTCGTTGGCCGACGAACCGGCGCCCAGGCGTTCATCGAGCAGTCCGGCGAGGCGGCCACGCTCTGATTCGGTGCTGGCGAGGCTGTCGGTGAGGCTCGCCAGCTGCTCCTCCAGCGCGCGCTTGTCCGTGCGTTCCAGCGCCAGCAGTTCGGTCAGCTCGGCAATCTGGCTGTTGAGCCGGTTGAGCAGCGTGTCGCGCCCGGAGATTTCCTGGCTGAGGAAGAACTGCGACAGCATGAACACCGAGAGCAGGAAGATGATGACGAGCAGCAGCGTCGACAGGGCGTCCACGAAGGACGGCCAGTAGTCGACCCGTCGGCTCTCCCTGCGGCGTGTGCCGATCATCGCCATGTCACTTCTTCCCGCTGCCGGATCCCAGTTTATCGACCAGGTCGCGCACGTCGTCCTGCTGGCGCGACTGGTTGGCGATCAGTTCTCGCATGACGCCCTGCTCGCTGCGGATATGCTGCACCAGCCCCTGGATGCCCTCGGCGAGGTCGGCGAAGGCCTGGGTCTGGGCGCGGCTCGAGCCGGCGGCGCCGCTTTCGGAGATGATGCGGGCGAGCCGGTCTATGCTCTGCTGGACCTCGGCGCCGATGGCGGGGGCCGGAGCGTGTACCGGCGCGGCGCGCGGCGCGGCCGCCTCGCCGCCGGAAACGTCGGTGACGCTCGACAGCCAGTCCTCGACGTCGGTGTAGAAGCGGTTCTGCGCCTGGCTCGCCTGCAGGTCCAGGAAACCCAGCACGAGCGATCCTGCAAGGCCGAAGAGCGAGGACGAAAACGCCGTGCCCATGCCGCCGAGCGGGGCCGCGAGGCCGGATTTCAGGTCCTCGAAGATGACGCCGACGTCGTTGGAGCCGACATCGAGCTGCTGGATCGTGTTGCCGACGGCGCCGACGGTCTGCAGCAGACCCCAGAAGGTGCCGAGCAGGCCGAGGAAGACCAGCAGACTCGTCATATAGCGCGAGATGTCGTGTGATTCGTCGAGGCGCATGGCCAGCGAATCGAGCAGCGAACGCAGGACCTGGGTCGTGATCGCCATGCGGCCGATGCGGTCGCGCAGCATCGCGGCCATCGGCGCGAGCAGCACCGGCGGGCGGTCGAAGGCGATGCCGGGGTCGGCTAGGCGGAAGTTGTTGACCCAGTTGACCTCCCTGAAAAGGCGCAGCACCTGGCGGAACGCCATCATCGTGCCGATGACCAGGACGCCGATGATGAGCCCGTTGAGGCCGGGATTGGCCATGAAGGCGGCGGCGATCTGCGGTGCGAGGATCATCACCACAAAGCCGGCAAGAATGAGGAAAACCAGCATGCGCACCAGATAGATGCGCGGCGCGGTCACCTTGCCGGTGTCGATCCGCGTGGCCTCGCGATCGAGCGCGTCGTCGCTGGAAAAGGCCCGCCGCGCGCGGGAGAAGAAGCCCGGCCGCCGCGGCAGCCTCCTAGGCGCGTCCTGCGGATGCGAGGCTCTTGACGAGTTCATTGTGGACCTCCGGATTTGCCGCCACGACTTCGCCGGTCTTGAGGCTGACATCCCGGTTGCGGGTGTCGGTCACGTAACCGCCCGCCTCGCGCACGATGATGATACCCGCGGCGATGTCCCAGGCGCTGAGCCCCGTCTCGACGAAACCATCGAAGCGTCCCGCAGCTACCCATGCAAGGTCAAGCGCTGCCGCGCCGGTGCGGCGGATGCCTTGCGTGCGCGCCATCAGGGTGCGCTGGACGTCGAGCCAGGCGTCGTGGTCGCCGCGGCCCAGGTGCGGGATGCCGAGCGTCACCACGCTGTCTTCGAGCGAGCGGCGGGCGGCGACGCGGATGCGCCGTTCGTTGAGGTAGGCGCCCTTGCCGCGCTCGGCGGAAAAAAGCTCGTCGGAGACCGGGTTGTAGATGATGCCGGCGACGATCTCGCCATCGCGTTCAAGCGCCACGGAGATGGCGAACAGCGGGATAGCGTGCAGGAAGTTGGTGGTGCCGTCGAGGGGATCGATGATCCAGCGGTGCTGCGGATCGGTGCCCTTGATCTCGCCGCCTTCCTCCATCAGGAAGCCATAGCCGGGGCGCACCTTCTCCAGCTCGCGGTGCAGGGTGCGCTCGGCGCGCTTGTCGGCGTTGGAGACGAAATCGGCCGGTCCCTTGCTGGACACCTGGAGGTTTTCGACCTCGCCGAAGTCACGCGTCAGGCCACGGCCGGCCTTGCGCACGGCCGCGGTCATGACGTTCATCAGTGCGGAGCGGTTCAACGGCGGGTTCCTGTCGCGTGGTCGCAGACGTGCTCAGTCGGCGCGGCGCACATAGGTGATCTCTTCGGTGTCTACGATGATGCGTTCGCCCGTCTGGATGAACGGCGGCACCATGACGCGCAAACCGTTTTCGAGCATGGCGGGCTTGTAGGAGGAGGCCGCCGTCTGGCCCTTGACGACCGGGTCGGCCTCGGTGATCTCGAGCGTCACCTGGCCGGGGAGCGTGATGCCGATGGGGCGGCCCTCATGCATTTCCAGCGTCACCGTCATGCCATCCTGCAGGAAGGCGGCGCGCTCGCCGACGAAATCCCGGTCGATCTCGATCTGGTCGTAGGTCTCCATGTCCATGAAGACGAGCCTTTCGCCCTCGGGATAGAGGTATTGGAAGTCCTTCTGCTCGAGGCGGATGCGCTCGACGGTCTCGTCGGCGCGGAAGCGCTCGTTCAGCTTGCGGCCGTCGATCAGGTTCTTCAGTTCGACCTGGTTGAAGGCGCCGCCCTTGCCGGGCTTGACGGCCTGCGTCTTGACCGCGACCCAGATGCCGTTCTGGTGCTGGATGACGTTGCCGGGGCGGATTTCGTTACCGTTGATCTTCATGTCGGGTCTCGGGATGTGATCTGGGATGGGCCCGTTTGCGGGCGTGTCTGGAAAGTGCGGCGGAACCTATCAGGTCTTTCACGCGGCATCACCCGTAAAAAAAACCAGGGCCGGTGCCTGAGCGCCTCGTCAGCGGGTGAAGCCGGTGGACCATCCCTTGGCGCGCTCCTGAACCGCCTTCTTCTCCTCCTCCGTCAACGATCCCAGCAAGGCTTCCAGGGACGGATCGGTCAGGCCCCTTGCACGGGCCAGCGTGTACCAGAAGGCGGCGGACACGCTGTCCAGCTTGACCCCGCGGCCGGCGGCGTAGAGCTTGGCAAGGCGCGACTGCGCGACCGCGTTGCCGCCGCGCGCGGCGCGCTGCAGCCACGATGCGGCGAGTGCCTCATCCTGCTTCACGCCCTCGCCGCGGAAAATCATGATCGCGTATTCGACTTCGGCGGCCTCCAGGTGCTGTGCTGCGGCGCGGCCCATCAGCCGGGCGGCCGCTTCGGGATCGCGCTTCACGCCCTGGCCCTCGGAATAGAGGATGGCGAGGTTGTAGAGCGACTCGGGATGTTCGCGATCGGCGCCGAAACCGAGGAGTTGGCCCGCCTTCGCGAAGTCGCGCTTGACGACCTCGCCCTCCATGTAGAGCAGCGCGAGGTTGTAGTGCGCCTCGATGTGGCCCTGCGCGGCGGCGGCCTCGAACCAGCCCTTGGCCTTGGCCTTGTCCTGCGGGGTGCCGTCGCCGCGCGCCAGGATGAGGCCGAGCGCGAACTGTGCCTCAGGGTCGCCGGCGAGCGCTGCCGCCGAATACCACTTGATGGCCTCGGCGATGCTGGAGGGTACGCCGATGCCGTTCTGGTAGATCAGCGCAAGCAGGGTCTGAGCGGGCGCGGAGCCGGTCTTGGCGAGCTTCGTTGCCTGCTTGAAGGCGGAAATGTAGAGGCCGCGCTGGAACGCCGAATAGGCGGTCTCGGGTGTCGGGTTTTCCTCCGCCTCCTTGTCGACGACCGGGCCTGGCGGCATGCGCGAGGGCTCCTCGGCAGCCTGCGACGGGGCGAGGACGGCAAGCGAAGCCAGCAAGGCGGTAGCGGCCAGCAGCCTGCGGGCGGAGGCAGCGAGGGCGATCACGCGTCCTGCTCCGCTGGCTGGCGCGCCGGCGACGCGGCAATGGCCCCGGCGACGGCGACGAGCGTCGCGGCCGGATCGTCCGAGGACCACGCCAGCCGGTTCACGGCGACGAAGTCGGCGCCCGCGCCGGCGAGGTCCGCAACGTCCGCGAGTTCGCCGGCCACCGCGACGGCGGGCAGTTCGAAAAGCTCCGCCCACCAGGACACCAGGTCCGCGTCGGCGGCGATATCGCCGTCGGTGGGATCGGCGGTGGCGATGCGTCCGAGCAGGACATAGTCGGGCATCGCCTCGCCAAGTTGCATGGCGGCATGGCGCGTTCGGGCGTCGCCCGCGCCCAGCATCGCGCCGGCCGGCAGCGCCTTGCGCGCGGCCTTCAACTCACCGGCATTGCCGGCAACGTGCAGGCCGTCGAAGCCCTGCGCGCGTTCGGCAACCGAGACCTTCTTCAGAACCGGAATGCCGGCGGCGCGCAGATTTGCGCGAACGCCGTCTTCCAGCGCCTCGGCGCCGTCGGTGACGACAATGGCCGCAAGTCCCTCGAGCCCGCCCTGAAGGGCGGCGAGGCGATCGGCCGGCGCGAAAAGGACGATGCGCGGTTCGGCGGCGTTGTCTGGACTGGCGTTCAAGTCGGTCTCCAGGGGCTTCGGACACGAGTGTCCAACGCAGGCGAATCAGGCGGGCGGGACGTGATCGCCAACGCCCATGCCTGCAGAATCGCGCGAAGATGTGGCAATCGGCAAGCCGCAATGAAAAAAGGGGGCGGAAAGCCCCCTTCTGGATTGCGTGCCGGTTGCGCGCGTTTGCGCTCAGGCGGCCTTTTCGAGGTCGGCCTTCCATTCGCCGGTAGCGGCGAGCGCGTTCATCCTGGCACGGTGCGTGAAGGCGCGCTGGCCGGCGGCGACGTTCTCCGGCTTGCCGAGCCAGGCCTTCAGGGCTGCGGCCTGCAGGGCGCGGCCGTAGGAGAAGGTCAGGTTCCACGGCAGGTCGTAGGCGGCGTTCATGGCCGAGAGGTGGGCGGTCGCCTCCTCGTCGGACTGGCCGCCGGAGAGGAACGCGATGCCGGGCACGGCGGCGGGCACGCAGTTCTTCAGCACGCGCACGGTGCGCTCGGCGACTTCCTCGACCGAGGCCTTCTGGCCGGACTTCTGGCCGGGCACGATCATGTTGGGCTTCAGAACCATGCCTTCCATCGAGACACCGGCATAGTAGAGCTCCTGGAACTGCTCCTTCAGAGCCCAGGTGGTCACTTCCTCGCAACGCTCGATGGTGTGGGTGGAATGTTCGCCGTCCATCAGGACTTCCGGCTCGACGATCGGCACGATGCCGGTTTCCTGGCACAGCGCGGCGTAGCGGGCGAGCGCATGGGCATTGGCGTGGATGCAGTTGTGGCTCGGCGTCGTGGCGGAGATGGTGATCACCGCGCGCCACTTGGCGAAGCGGGCGCCGGCGTCGTGGTATTTCTTCAGCCGGTCGCGCAGACCGTCGAGGCCCTCGGTGACCTTCTCGATGCCGGCGCCGGATAGCGCCTGCGCGCCCTTGTCGACCTTGATGCCGGGCACCGCGCCCGCAGCCTTGATGATGTCGACGAACGGGGTGCCGTCCTTGGCCTTCTGGAAAAGCGTTTCCTCGAACAGGATGACGCCGGAGATGCAGTTGCTCATCGCCTCGTCGGCGCGGAACAGCATCTCGCGGTAGTCGCGGCGGTTGTCCTCGGTCGACTCGACATTGATGCTGTCGAACCGCTTCTTGATGGTTCCGGTGCTTTCGTCCGCCGCCAGGATGCCCTTGCCGCGCGCAACCATGGCGCGGGCGATGTCTTCAAGCCGTTCGCTCATCTCGTCCTTCCTGTTTCATCTGTTGCGCGCGTCTCCTGCCGGGAACCCGTCCCTGGATAGCAGAGCAACGCGCGCGGACTTTCAAGTCCGCAAAACCTCGACACCGGGCAGGGCCTTGCCTTCCAGCCATTCGAGAAACGCGCCGCCGGCGGTCGAGATATAGGAGAAATCGTCAGCGACCCCGGCGGTGTTCAGCGCCGCGACCGTGTCGCCGCCGCCGGCGATCGAGGTCAGTTTCCCGGCTTTCGTCAGGTCCGCGACCTTCGCGGCAACCGCGTTGGTGCCAGCGTCGAAGGGCGTGATCTCGAAGGCGCCGAAGGGGCCGTTCCACACGACCGTGCGGACGCCGGCGAGCCGGGCAATGAGATCGGCGACCGTCGCCGGTCCGATGTCGAGCGCCATCTCGTCGTCGGCGATGTCGTCGAGGCCGCAGGCGCGGCTTGCGGCATTGGCCTTGAACTCCTTCGCCACCACCAGGTCCTTCGGCAGCAGCAGTTCGCAGCCCTTGGCGCGGGCGGCCTCCTCGATGCGCATGGCGACGTCGAGCAGGTCGGGCTCCATCAGCGACTTGCCGAGGCTGTGGCCCTGTGCGGCGAGGAAGGTGTTGGCCATGGCACCGCCGATGGCCAGCATGTCCACCTTGCCGGAGAGGTTTTCCAGCAGGTCGATCTTGGTGGAGACCTTGGCGCCGCCGACAATAGCCAGCACCGGGCGGTCCGGCGTTGTCAGCGCCTTTTCCAGTGCCTCGAGCTCCGCCTGCATCAGGCGCCCGGCGCACGACGGCAGCAGGCGGGCCACGCCCTCGGTCGATGCATGCGCGCGATGCGCGGCGGAGAAGGCGTCGGAGCAGAAGACATCGCCCAGGGAAGCGAGAAACTTCGCCATGCCGGGGTCGTTCTTCTCCTCGCCGGGTGCGAAACGGGTGTTCTCGACCAGCACGACGGCGTCCGCGGGAAGCGCTTCAAGCGCGGCGCGGGCGGGCTTCTCGACGAAGGTGACCGGCTGGCCGAGCGCGGCTTCGAGTGCCGGCAATGTCACGCGCAGCGACATCTCCGGCACGTACTGACCCTTCGGGCGTCCGAAGTGGGCCAGCAGCACCGGCTTGCCGCCCTTCGCCTGGATGTCCTTGACGGTCGGTACGATGCGCTCGATGCGCGTTGCGTCGGTGACCCGGCCGTCCTTGACGGGGACGTTGATGTCGACCCGGACGAGGACGATCCTGCCGTCCAGGTCCATGTCGTCGAGGGTGCGGAACGCGCCCATCGTCTTCGTGCTCCTTGCGCTCTAGAGCAATGCGCCCATCGCCGCGGCGGTGTCGAGCATGCGGTTGGAGAAGCCCCACTCGTTGTCGTACCAGCTCATGACGCGGATGAACTTGTCGCCCATGACCTTGGTTTCCGGCAGCGCCACCGTCGAGGAGGCGGGGCTGTGGTTGAGGTCGGAGGAGACCAGCGGTTCATCGGTGACCGCCAGAATGCCCTTCAGGCGGCGCGACTTCGACGCCTTGGCCAGGATGTCGTTGACCTTCTCGACGTCGCACTTGCGGCGCACCACCGCCTTGAGATCGATCACGGAGACGTTCGGCGTGGGCACGCGTACGGAGACGCCGTCGAGCTTGCCGTTGAGTTCCGGCAGGACGAGGCCGACGGCGCGCGCGGCACCCGTCGAGGTCGGAATCATGTTCACCGCCGCGGCGCGTGCGCGGTAGGGATCCTTGTGGAACTGGTCGAGCACGTTCTGGTCGTTGGTGTAGGCGTGGATCGTGGTCATGAAGCCGGTCTGGATGCCCAGCTTGTCGTTGAGCACCTTGGCGACGGGCGCCAGGCAGTTGGTGGTGCAGGATGCGTTGGAGACGACCACGTCGTCGGCGGTCAGCGCATCCTCGTTGACGCCGAAGACGATCGTCTTGTCGACGCCGCCGGCGGGCGCGGAGATCAGGACGCGCCTGGCGCCGGCCGTCAGGTGGGCAGACGCCTTCTCCTTGTCGGCGAAGATGCCGGTGCATTCGAGCGCGATGTCGACCTTCAGTTCCTTCCACGGCAGTTCGGCGGGGTTGCGCACCGAGGTCATGCGGACCGGGCCGGCGCCGAAATCCATCGTGTCGCCGTCGAGCGACACCTTGCCGGGAAAGCGGCCGTGCACCGAATCGTAGCGGAACAGGTGGGCGTTGGTGGCCGGCGGCGCGAGATCGTTGATGCCGACGACGACGATGTCCTTGCGCTTGGACTCGGCGATGGCGCGCGCTACCAGGCGACCGATGCGCCCGAAACCGTTGATCGCTACCCGTATCGTCATTTTTCCCATCCTTGTTCGATCGCTGTCATGGTCCGGTCGTCGCCGACCGGTTCGTCTTCCTGGCCGGCGCGGGCCGGCGCTTGGCGTCTATTCCGCCTTGACGGCGGCGAGGCCGGCTTGTGCGGCTGCAACCACGGCGTCGGCCGTGATGCCGAAATGGGTGTAGAGTTCCTGGTAGGGCGCGGAAGCGCCGAAGCCGGTCATGCCGATGAAGGCGCCGTCGGTGCCGATGAAGCGGTCCCAGCCCATGCGGATGGCCGCCTCGATGGCGACGCGCACGGGCGCGGCGCCAATGACGGCGCTCTGGTAGCTTTCCGTCTGCTGTTCGAACAGCTCGAAGGACGGCACGGAGACGACGCGCGTGGCGACGCCGGCGCGCTCGAGCGCCGCAGCGGCCTCCACCGCGATCTCGACTTCCGAGCCGCTGGCAAACAGCGACACGCTGGCCGGCCGGGCGCTCTCGCGCAGCACATAGGCGCCGTGGGCACAGAGGTTTTCCGCCTTGTGCTCGGTGCGCAGCGTGGCGAGGTTCTGGCGCGTCAGGGCGATGACGCTCGGGGTTTCCTTGGATCGGATGGCAAGCTGCCAGCATTCCGCGGTCTCGACCCCGTCGCAGGGGCGGAAGACGTTGAGGTTGGGGATGGCGCGCAGGCTGGCCAGGTGCTCGACGGGCTGGTGCGTCGGACCGTCCTCGCCAAGACCGATGGAATCATGGGTCATGACATGGACGACGCGCTGGCCCATCAGGGCGGCGAGGCGGATGGCGGGGCGGCAATAGTCGGCGAAGACCAGGAAGGTGCCGGAAAAGGGCACGATGCCGCCATGCAGCGCCATGCCGTTCATCGCCGCGGCCATGCCGTGTTCGCGCACGCCGTAGTGGATGAAACGCCCGGAGAAGTCGTCAGGCGTGATCGGCTTGGTGTCGGGCGTGCGGGTGTTGTTGGACCCGGTCAGGTCAGCGGAGCCGCCGACCATAGTCGGCAATGCCGGCACCAGCGCGGTGAGCACGGTCTCCGATGCCTTGCGCGTCGCAACCGACGGGCGATCGGTGGAGAACTTCAGCTTCGCCTTGCCGACGGCCTCGTCGAAGGCCGCCGGGATCTCGCCGGACAGGGCGCGCTCGAAGGCGGCCTTGGTCTCGATCGGGGTCTGTTCGAGGCGCTCGCGCCAGGCGCGATGGGCCTGGCCGCTACGCAGGCCGGCGATCCGCCAGGCGTCGCGCACGTCGGTGGGGATCTCGAAGGGCCCGGCTTCCCAGCCGAGTGCCGCGCGCGCGCCGGCGATTTCCTCCGTGCCCAGCGGCGAACCGTGCGACGACGACTTGCCGGCCTTGGTCGGCGCGCCGAAGCCGATCGTGGTGCGGCAGGCGATCAGCGAGGGCTTGTCGCTCAGCCGGGCCTTCTTGATGGCCTTGCGGATGGCTTCGGGATCGTGGCCGTCGATGCGCCGGGCTTCCCAGCCGGCGGCCTTGAAGCGGGCGACCTGGTCGCCGGACTCGGCGAGATCCAGCGGACCGTCGATGGAAATCTGGTTGTCGTCGAACAGCACGATCAGCTTGCCGAGCTTCAGGTGACCGGCAAGCGAGATCGCCTCGTGGCTGATGCCTTCCATCAGGTCGCCGTCGCTGGCCAGCACGTAGGTGTAGTGCGAAACCAGGTCCTCGCCGAAGCGGGCCGCCATCATGCGCTCGGCCATGGCCATGCCGACCGCGGTGGCGAGGCCCTGCCCGAGCGGGCCGGTTGTCGTCTCGATGCCGGCGGTGTGGCCGTACTCGGGATGGCCCGGCGTTGGCGAGCCGAACTGGCGGAATGCCCTGATCGCGTCGATGCTCATCTGTTCGTAACCGAGCAGGTGCAGGACCGAATAGATCAGCATGGAGCCGTGGCCGGCGGACAGCACGAAACGGTCGCGGTCGGGCCAGTCGGGGCTCGCGGGATCGAACTTCAGGAAGCGGGTGAACAGCACGGTGGCGATATCGGCTGCGCCCATCGGCATGCCGGGGTGACCGGACTTGGCGGTCTCGACAGCGTCCATCGCAAGGGCGCGGATCGCGTTTGCCATCCGCTGGTGCGGAACCTGCGCGCTCTTTTCGCTCATAAAATGGCCTTCATCATGGTGGCCGGACGGTGCGCCGGAAATCCCGGACAGCCCGCTTGCCGGCTGACGGACCGGGAAACAGCCCTGCATGAGCGCGATTCGGCCCCAGAAACCGGCCGGCAGGCGCGCCAAGGCAAATCCAGCACCAGTCCGCGCGCCCCTAAACCACACCTGTTCGCGGCAAGTCAACGTGGCGTGCTACGGTTTCGTAACAATCGGTGTCTGCTTGCCCGTTGACCGGCGTTTTGGCTGGCGCCTAAGCTTTCCGGGCTGGCGAATCTCTGGCGTCGGCAAAGTGAGCGGGTGCGCGTGACGGGGGCGGGTCGCGCGGGGAGCGTCAAGGGGTCCGGCATGAGCGATTCGAGCGAGCTTGAGCGCGCAGAAGTGCGGCTGCGCGCGGCTCTGGATGCGCTCGAGACCGCCGTCAACCGCCGGCTGGCGGAGATCGCGGCCATAACCAGCATGAAGGCGGAAGTGCATGCGCTCGCCGAGGACCGCGCCTACATGGCCGCCGACCTCGACCGATCCATGGCGCGTGCCAGCGTGCTGGAGGAGGCGAATCGCCAGGCGATCGGCCGCATCGACGGCGCCATGGACACCGTGCGGGCAGTCCTGACACGAAAGGCGGGCTGAAATCGATGCCGGAAATCACGGTCAACATCGCCGGGCGACCCTACCGCATGGCGTGCGGCGAGGGGGAGGAAGACCATCTCAACGCCCTGGCAAGCGATTTCGACCGGCGCATCAGCGCGCTGCGCCAGCATTTCGGCGAGGTCGGCGACAGCCGGCTGCTGATCATGGCGGCGCTGACCGTTGGCGACGACCTTGCCGAGGCGCGCCGCCGGCTGGCGCAAGCCGAGGAGACGATCGCCGGACTGCGCGACGCGCAGCGCAGCGAACAGGCGCGCGTGGACAAGGCCGAGGCGGCGGTCGCGGCGCGCATGGAGCAGGCGGCGGCAACCGTGGAGCGGATGGTGGAAATGCTCGACCAGCCGTCAGGCAGTCGCTGAACGTCCTGGCCCGCGATCCCGCGTATCGATGCCGATTGATTTTGCCGCAGCCGGGAATACATTCGCTGACGGCGGTTCTGCGCGTCGCGTCAGGAGTGTTGCATCCCCGGGGCCTTATCGATCCTAACGGGAGCTGTCCCTGCTCTGGCCCGTGGGCCTAGGCACATGGCGCCCACCTACATGTGTAGGTTCCCGGGATCGAAAATCTCCAACGGACGGGTGGGCCGCCATTTCTCCCGCCAACGACCGCCGCGGACTTGCAAGCCGGCCGCCGCGCCTGCGATTGTTCGCGGCGTGCCCACCAGCGGGCGCCAGTCCATTCAACAGCAAGTGACCGTTTCAGCGACATGACCCCGACGCCCGACCTCGCCGCGCGAAAGGCAGCGCAACGCGCCAGTGCGCTGGCGCGCCGCGATGGCCTCTATGCCGGCTGGCGCGCCAATGCGTCGCGCGTTGCTTGCAGGACGCTGGTCGACGTGCTGTCGGGCGTGCCGGCGCTGCGGCCGGTGTCGGCGTTCCTGGCCTCGCGCAGCGAGATCGATCCGGCCATGGCGGTGCGCGACCTGCGCCGGCGCGGCCATCGCGTCGGCATGCCCGTCGTCACCGGGCGCGGGCAACCGCTGGTGTTCCGCCGCCTGCGCGCCGGCGACAGCCTCGTCAAGGGCGTGTTCGGCATCGCGGTGCCGCCGGAAACGGCGCCGCGGGTCGAGCCCGAGGTGTTCATCGTGCCGCTGGCCGCCTTCGACCGGCGCGGCTACCGCATCGGCTACGGCGGCGGCTTCTACGACCGCACACTGGAGCGGGCGCGGCTGCGGCGGCAGGTGCTGGCCATCGGCTTTGCCTTCGCCTGCCAGGAAATCGGCGAGGTGGTGCGCGAATCCTTCGACCAGCCGCTCGACCTGATCGTCACCGAGCGCGGCGTGATCGAATGTCGGAGGGGGCGGTGATGCGCATCCTGTTCGTCGGGGACGTGGTCGGGCGCGCCGGGCGCCGCGTGGTGGGCGAGGCGCTGCCGGAGCTGGTGGCGCGCTACCGCTTCGACTTCGTCGTCGTCAACGGCGAGAATGCCGCCGGCGGCTTCGGCATCACCGAGGCGATCCACGCCGAGCTGTGCGATGCCGGGGCAGACGTGGTGACGCTTGGCAACCACGCCTTCGACCAGCGCGAGGCGCTGGTGTTCATCGAGCGCACGCCCAACCTGATCCGGCCGATCAACCTGCCGCCGGGCACGCCGGGCGCCGGCGCGGGGCTCTACGAAACCCGTAGCGGCAAGCGGGTGCTGGTCATCAACGTGCTCGGCCGGGTGTTCATGCAGCCGCTCGACGACCCCTTCGCCGCGGTGGAAAAGGCAATCGCCGAGTGTCCGCTGGGCGACGTGGCGGATGCGATCATCGTCGACATGCATGCCGAGGCGACGAGCGAGAAGCAGGGCATGGCACACTATCTCGACGGGCGGGTGTCGCTGGTGGTGGGCACGCATACCCACACCCCGACGGCCGACCACCAGGTGCTTGCCGGCGGCACCGCCTACCAGAGCGACGCCGGCATGAGCGGCGACTACGATTCGGTGATCGGCATGGACAAGGAGGAGCCGGTCAACCGGTTCCTGACGGCGCTGCCGCGGGCGCGCTTCGAGCCGGCGCTGGGCGATGCGACGCTGTGCGGGCTGGCGGTGGAACTCGACGGGCGCGGGCTGGCGCGCGACGCCGCGCCGGTGCGCGTCGGCGGGCGGCTGTCGCAGGCGCTGCCGGACTGGGACTGACGCTGCCACCGCGCCTCTGGATTTTCGCGGTCTTCCCCCCTATAAGCGCGCTCATCACAGGACATCGAGACGGTCTGGTGCGATAGCGGCGCAAGCCGGTCGGGGACCGTCGCGGGGTTTGCCCCGCACTACGACAAAGAGGCTGCCATGGCCGGGCATTCGCAATTCAAGAACATCATGCACCGCAAGGGGCGGCAGGACGCGATGCGCTCCAAGCTGTTCTCCAAGCTGTCGAAGGAAATCACCGTCGCCGCCAAGAACGGCGGCCCGGACCCCGACGGCAACCCGCGCCTGCGGCTGGCGATCCAGAACGCCAAGGCGCAGTCGATGCCCAAGGACAACATCGAGCGCGCCATCAAGAAGTCGGAAGGTGGCGATGCCGACACCTACGAGCAGATCCGCTACGAGGGCTACGGGCCCGGCGGCGTCGCCGTCATCGTCGAGGCGCTGACCGACAACCGCAACCGCACCGCCAGCGCCGTGCGCGCCGCCTTCACCCGCTACGGCGGCAACCTCGGCGAGACCGGCTCTGTCTCCTTCATGTTCGACCGCGTCGGCGAGATCGTCTACCCGGCCTCGGCGGGGGATGCGGAAAAGGTGCTGGAAGCCGCCATCGAGGCGGGCGCCGACGACGTCGCCAGCGACGACGACGCCCACACCATCGTCTGCGCCTTCGAGAACATCGGCGAGGTCGCCGGTTCGCTGGAGGCGAGCCTGGGCGAGGCGGAAGCGGTCAACATCGTCTGGAAACCGCAGAACGAGGTGCCCGTCGACGAGGAAAAGGCGCAGACCATCATGAAGCTGATGGCCGCGCTCGACGACGACGACGACGTGCAGAATGCCTATTCCAACTTCGGCGTCTCCGACGAGGTGATGGCGAAGCTGACGGCGGCCTAGTTTTCCAGACGCAAACCCGGACGGAACCGAAGGTCCGCGTCAGCGAAAACCGCGCGCCGTTTCGCGGGAAAACGATTCACCGGATCGTTTTCATTTCCGCTCAACGCCTGGATCTGCATCGGGCCTATCTCAACCATCCGTCCAAAATCGGCATGCCGGTGATCGCGGCAATCGCGATCATCGTGAAGGCGACGCGGCGGTAGAACGTCTCGCTCGTGCGACCGAAGCCGCGCGCGCCCAAGAAAATCGCAATTCCAAAGGCCGGTGCGGTCGCCACGATCAGCTGCAGCGTGTCGGCGGTGAAGAAGCCGTGGCCGGCAAAGGCCGCGAAGGCGGCCAATCCGTCCAGAAAAAAGAACATGATCAGGTTGGCGCGGATCGCGATCGCCGGTGACGGCCCGCTGATCCAGAACGCCACGACCGGCGGACCGGAGACCTGCGTCGTGCCGGAGAGAAACCCGGCGCAGGCCCCGACGCCGAGCGAGGCGGGGACGCTCGGTTTGCCCGTGTAGCGCCATCCCGACAGCAGCAGCCCGAGCAGGGCGAGCACCACCAGCGATATGAACCAGCGCAGCATGACCGGATCGGCATGGGCGAGCACCCAGGCGCCAAGCGGCACCACGGCCATGCCGGCGATGGCTGCGGGCAGAACCGTGTGCCATTGGCAGTGCCGTGCCGCGCCCGCCACCAGCGGCAGGGTCAGCACGGCATCCAGCGTCAGGAAGGCGGCGGCCGCGATGGGCGGGGCAACGATGCTGCTTGCCACCGGCATGAAGATCATCGCCGCCCCGAACCCCGCGAACCCGCGCACCAGCCCCGCGACGAACGCCACCGCCGCCGCGAGCATGAACCGCGGCTCGGCAAAGGCGGACAGGACGAAACCGGTGATTTCGGCGGCGGACATGGCGGGGATTTTCCGGCTGGCGGGCCAATGCGCAAAAAGTGCGGAAGCATTAACTCGACAATGAGAACAAAACGGCTACATCTGAGTTTATGAGTAGCCGAGCGATTCGCATACTGGGCATCGATCCGGGCCTGCGCCGGACGGGATGGGGCGTGATTGCCAGCGAGGGCAGCCGCCTGTCTTTCCTCGCCTGCGGCATCATCAGACCCGATGTGGATCTGCCCTTGGGCGACCGGCTAGCGGTGATCCATGAGGCGCTGACGGCTATTGTTTCCGCGCACGCGCCCGACGAGGTCGCCGTCGAACAGACCTTCGTCAACAAGGACGCGGAAGCGACGCTGAAGTTGGGGCATGCGCGGGGCATCGCCATGCTGGTGCCTGCGCAGGCCGGGCTCGCAATCGGCGAATATGCGCCCAACGCGGTTAAGAAGGCCGTGGTCGGGGCGGGGCATGCCGACAAGAAACAGATCCGGGTGATGATCTCGATGCTGCTGCCGCAATCCAAGGTCGGCTCCGACGACGAGGCGGATGCGCTGGCGATTGCGATCTGCCATGCGCATCACCGCACGACGCGCGCCCGTGTAGAGGCTTTCGCCACGTGATCTCCAAGCTGAAAGGGCTGATCGACGAATACGGCGACCACCACGTGGTGATCGACGTCAATGGCGTCGGCTACATCCTGTCTTGTTCCGGGCGCACGCTGTCCGCCCTGCCGCAGGTGGGCGAGGCGGCGACGATCTTCGTCGAGACGACGGTGATCCAGGAGCAGATCCGGCTGTACGGTTTCGCCAGCGCACTGGAGCGGCAATGGTTTCGCCTGCTGATGACGGTGCAGGGGGTCGGCGCCAAGGTGGCGCTGTCGATCCTGTCGTCGGCGTCGGTGTCGGACCTGTCGAGCGCAATCGCGATGCAGGACAAGGCGATGGTCGCGCGTGCCCCGGGCGTCGGGCCGAAGGTGGCGGGCCGCATCGTGTCGGAACTGCGCGACAAGGCGCCGGGCTTCATCGAGGGCGACGTCGCGGCCTTCGCGCAGGTGTCGGGCGCGGTCGCCGTCGGGGCGCCGTCGGCAACGCGCGATGCCGTGTCGGCGCTCGTCAATCTCGGCTATGGTCAGGCGCAGGCGGGTGCGGCGGTTGCGACCGCCTATCGGGAAGGCGGCGAGGACGCCAGCACCGAGACGCTGATCCGGCTGGCGCTGAAGGCGCTGTCGCGGTGATCGAAATGGATTTGAGCGGGATGCGAGCGGAAAACCGGTGACCACTTTTCCTCAACCCGCCCTGACCTGCTAGGACCGGAGCACGGCAAGAGGCAATGGCTGAAGGCGAACGGCTGATCGAGGCGCTGGAGCGCGACGAGGACCAGAGCGCTGGCGCATTGCGCCCGCAGGCGCTGGAGGAGTTCGTCGGCCAGCAGCAGGCGCGCGCCAACCTGCGGGTGTTCATCGAGGCGGCGCGCTCGCGCGGCGAGGCGCTCGACCATGTGCTGTTCGCCGGTCCGCCGGGGTTGGGCAAGACGACGCTGGCGCAGATCCTGTCGAAGGAACTCGGCGTCGGCTTTCGCGCCACCTCCGGCCCGGTGATCGCCAAGAGCGGCGATCTTGCAGCGCTGCTGACCAACCTGGAGCCGCGCGACGTCCTGTTCATAGACGAGATCCACCGGCTCAACCCGGCGGTGGAGGAAATCCTCTATCCGGCGATGGAGGACTTCAAGCTCGACCTCATCATTGGCGAGGGGCCGGCGGCGCGCTCGGTGCGCATCGATCTGGCGCCGTTCACGCTGGTCGGCGCGACGACGCGCTCCGGCCTGCTGACAACGCCCTTGCGCGACCGCTTCGGCATCCCGGTGCGGCTCGACTTCTACACGGTGGAGGAACTCGACACGATCGTGCGGCGCGGGGCGCGGCTGATGGGCATGACGATCTCCGACGACGGCTCGATCGAGATCGCGCGCCGGTCGCGGGGGACGCCGCGTATTGCCGGGCGGCTGTTGCGCCGGGTGTGCGACTTCGCCCTCGTCGAGGGCGGCGGGGCGATCGACCGGGCGATCGCCGACAAGGCGCTGTCGGAACTCGACGTCGACCAGCGCGGCCTTGATGGCATGGACAAGCGTTACCTGACGACCATCGCGATGAAGTTCGGCGGCGGGCCGGTCGGCATCGAGACGATCTCGGCGGCGCTCGCCGAGCCGCGCGACGCTGTGGAAGACATCATCGAGCCGTACCTGATCCAGCAGGGCTTCATCCAGCGCACCCCGCGCGGGCGCATCCTCACCCCGCATGCCTTCAGGCACCTCGGGCTTGCGGTGCCGAACGTTCATGCCGCGCAGATGGGGCTGTTCGCGGACGATGACACATGATCGGCACATTGCCCGGTCAATGACCGGCGCATGATTTCAAGACGCACGCTGCTGAAACTGTTCGGGGCGACGGTCCTGACCGGAGCCGGGCTTGGAGCCTATGCCTTCGGCATCGAGCCGGGGCTGCGGCTGCGCGTGCAGCGGCACGCCGTGTCGCCGCCGAACTGGCCGAAGGGTCTCGGTCTGCGGCTTGCCGTGATCGCCGATCCGCATGCCTGCGAACCATGGATGAGTGCCGCACGGGTGGCGTGGATAGCCGACCTGACCAACACGCTGGAAGCCGACGCGGTCCTGCTGCTGGGCGACTATGACACCGCGCAGCGCTTCCGCACCGGCGACGTGCCAGCGAAGGACTGGTCGGCTGCGTTGTCCCGGCTCGACGCGCCGCTGGGCGTGCATGCGGTTCTGGGCAACCACGACTGGTGGAGCGACCGGCGCGCGCAAAAGCGCGGACGCGGCCCGATCTACGCGCGCCTGGCGCTGGAGGACGTCGGCATCCCGGTCTACGAGAACGACGCCGTACGCCTGAAGAAGGACGGACAGGCGTTCTGGCTGGCGGGCCTTGCCGACCAGCTCGCCCTGAAACGGAGGGGAAAGAGCGGGCGCAACTACTTCGTCGGCCTCGACAACCTGAAGGGCACGCTGGCCAAGGTGAGGGACAGGGCGCCGGTTATCCTGATGGCGCACGAACCGGACATCTTTCCCAAAGTTCCAGACCGGGTCGCGCTGACGATCTCGGGGCACACCCACGGCGGGCAGGTGCGCCTGTTCGGCTATTCGCCGGTGGTTCCGTCGGCCTTCGGAAACCGCTATGCCTACGGCCATGTCGTCGAGGAGGGGCGCAACCTTGTCGTCTCCGGCGGGCTGGGGTGCTCGATCATGCCGGTGCGATTCGGGGTTCCCCCGGAGATCACACTCATCGATGTGGGGGCATCCGCGTGAGCGAGAGCGAAAAGAAGGCCGATCCGTTACGCGATCCCGATGCGCCGGGCCCGACGGGGCTGAGCGCGGCGTGGCCCGACCTTGCCGGGCGCATCGGTGAGGACGGCGTGCATCGGCTCGGCGTGCGGGTCTACTACGAGGACACGGATTTCTCCGGCGTCGTCTACCACGCCAGTTACCTGCGCTTCATGGAGCGCGGGCGTTCGGATTTCATGCGCTGGACCGGCATCGACCACAACGACCTGATGGACGCCGACGGCGGTCTTGCCTTCGCGGTCAGGAAGATGACCATCGATTTCATCGGCTCGGCGGGCATCGACGACGTGCTGAGCATCGAGACGTGGATGGGCGACATGCGCGGCGCGTCGATGCTGGTGAAGCAGCGGGTGCTGCTCGACGGGCGCCCGATCATGATCGCCGATGTGAAGGTCGCGCTGGTGACACGGTCGGGCAAGCCGCGGCGCATGCCGCTGTGGCTGCGCAAGATATTCGCGCCGCATGCGCCAGAGGGGGCGGATGTGGACGGGCCGGAGTAGAAATCGCTGATCTTGGGCGAGCGACATGATAACCAGTGCTTAACCCTATTCCTTCATGGACAAAGACCGGCTAAACCAGCGCGCGTGCGCCCTTGTTCGGCCATAAAGCCCGGCAAGAAGCGGCGCACATTCAACAGGCGCCACGCGGGCGCTGCGGCGATATTTCCTGGCAAGGCGGCAGGACACCGGCGTAACCGCCGGTTCGCGCTGCCATTGGCCAACACGGGTCGGCCTGCCGCCCCCTGCAAGAGGTCCAGATGGAAAGCCTCATCGACCAATCCGGGTTGAGCGCCCCGACCGGCGATCTTTCGCTGATCACGCTGTTCCTGCATGCCCATATCGTGGTCAAGATCGTGATGCTCGGCCTGATCCTGGCATCGGTGTGGAGCTGGGCGATCATCATCGACCGCGGACTGGTCTATGCGCGTTCGCGCCAGCAGATGAACCGGTTCGAGAAGGTGTTCTGGTCGGGCCACTCGCTGGAGGATCTCTACCGCACCCTGTCGGCACGCCCGGCGACCTCGATGGCGGCGATGTTCGTCGCCGCGATGCGCGAGTGGAAGCGCAGCCAGGAAAAGCCCTCGGGCAGCTTCATGGGCCTGCAGATGCGCATCGAGAAGGTGATGGATGTCACCGTGTCGCGCGAGATCGAGCGGCTGGAGCGCCGCCTGATGTTCCTCGCCTCGGTGGGATCGACGGCGCCCTTCGTCGGGCTGTTCGGCACGGTGTGGGGCATCATGACCAGCTTCCAGGCGATCGCGGCGAGCGAGAACACCTCGCTGGCGGTGGTGGCGCCCGGTATCGCGGAGGCGCTTTTCGCCACCGCGCTGGGGCTGCTCGCGGCGATCCCCGCGACCGTCGCCTACAACCGCTTTTCCTCGGAAGTGTCGCGCCAGGCGGCCCGGCTGGAGGGCTTCGCGGACGAGTTCTCGGCCATACTTTCGCGGCAATTGGATGAGCGTATGTGACGGCTTTCCGATGAGCCGTTTTACCGGAGACTGACAGGCACGACATGGGCGCTTCGCTGGGCACCACGAATGGCAGCCGCCGGGGGAAACGCGGGCGGCACAAGCCGATGAGCGAGATCAACGTGACGCCGTTCGTCGATGTCATGCTGGTGCTGCTGATCATCTTCATGGTTGCCGCGCCGCTGCTCACGGTCGGGGTGCCGATCGACCTGCCCGAGACCCGTGCCAAGGCCATGCAGAGCGACAAGGACCCGCTGACGGTTTCGGTCGCTGCCGATGGCAAGGTGTATATCCAGGACCAGGAAATCGCGCTCGAAGACCTGGTTGCCAAGTTGCAGGCGATCGCCAGCCAGGGATACGAGGAGCGGATTTTCGTGCGCGGCGACACCAATGTCGGTTATGGCGCGGTCATGCAGGTGATGGGCCGGCTGAATGCGGCCGGCTTCAAGCGCATCGGCCTGGTGACCGACCAGGAGCGCAAGAGCTGAGCGCGGCGGTGACAGCATGCGTCTCGGGCTGACGATATCCTGCTGCGCGCACGTGGCGGTTCTCGCCATGGCGGTGGTCGGCTTCCATTCCACCAAGCCGTTCGAGATCACGCCCGAGGTGGCGCTTCCTGTCGACCTGGTGTCGGTGGAGGAGTTCACCAAGATGACCGCCGGCCTCAAGTCAGGCGAGATCAAGGATACGCCGCAGGCGCCGAAGGCACCGGAGGAGCGCAACGCCGCGCCGCAGCCCGAGCCGAAACCCGAACCCAAGCCGGAACCGGCGCCGCAGCCGGCGGCAGCGCCCGAACCCGAGCCGGCGCCCGCCCCCGAACCCGAGCAGGCCAAGGCCGAGCCGGAACCGGCGCCCGAGCCGGAACCCAAGCCGGAGGCCAAGCCCGAAGAGCCGAAGTACGTGCAGTTGCCGCGCAAGCTCGAAATGCCCAAACGCGCGCCAAAGCCGCGCCGCGAGGAGCCGCGGCCGACGCCGATCACGGCGCAGGCGCAGCAGGACCAGAAGCAGTTCGATCCCAATTCGATCGCCGCCCTGCTCGACAAGCAGGAGCGCCCGCCGGAAGCCGGCGGCGTGACCCAGCAGCCGCTCGACGGAACGCCGTCGCTGGGCGCGCCGGGCGGCACCGCCGTGCGGCTTTCGATGAGCGAGATCGACTATCTGCGCCAGCAGATCTCGCGTTGCTGGAGCCCGCCGATCGGCGTTCTCGACGCGGTCGGGCTGGTGGTCAAACTCGACGTCGAACTGGCGCCCGACGGCGCGCTGGTGCGCCCGCCGATCGTCGCCAACACGAGTTCCGACCCGATCTTCACGATCGCCTCGGAAGCGGCGGCGCGCGCGGTGGTGCAGTGCCAGCCCTATTCGCTTCCGGCGGACAAATACGACGTCTGGAAGCACATGATCGTAAATTTCGACCCGAGGGAGATGCTCGGTGGTTGACCTGACCGGAGAGTGCGCTTTGATGGCCGTTTCGAAGATTGGGCGGACCGGGGGCATGCATATGATCACGCGAGCGGGCTCGGGGCGGCTTGTCAGGGCATTGACGCGGCGCCTGGCCGCAGGCCTTGCCGCCATGCTGGTCGCCATCGCGGTGCTGGCCGGCGGCGCACACCAGGCGCACGCGGTGCTCGAGGTCGACGTGACGCGCGGCGTCGTGCAGCCGCTGCCGGTGGCGCTCGTCGATTTCTCCGGTGTGCAGCCCGACGAGGTGAAGGTCGGCCAGGACATCGTCCAGGTGATTACCGCGGACCTGCGCAATTCCGGGCTGTTCGCGCCGATCGACCCGGCCGCCTTCATCGAGCGGGCGATCGATTTCGAGGGCCAGCCGCAGTTCGCGAACTGGAAGGTGATCAACGCGCAGGCGCTGGTCAACGGACGCATCACGCGCCAGCCGGACGGGCGGTTGCAGGTCGAGTTCCGGCTTTGGGACGTGACCGCCGGCCAGCACATGACAGGCTCGAAGTATTTCACCGCGCCGGCCAACTGGCGGCGCGTCGCGCACATCATCGCCGACGCCATCTACGAGCGGCTGACCGGCGAGAGCGGCTATTTCGACACGCGCGTCGTGTTCGTCGAGGAGAGCGGGCCGAAGGACAAGCGGGTCAAGCGGCTCGCCATCATGGACCAGGACGGCGCCAACCTGCGCTACCTGTCGTCGGGGCGTGATCTGGTGCTGACGCCGCGCTTCTCGCCGACGAGCCAGGAAATCACCTACATGTCCTATGCCACGGGCACGCCTCAGGTGTACCTGTTCAACATCGAGACCGGGCAGACGGAGCTCGTCGGCGCGTTCCAGGGCATGACGTTTGCGCCGCGGTTCTCGCCGGACGGGCAGCGCATCATAATGAGCCTGCAGCAGGACGGCAACGCCAACATCTACGCGATGGACCTGCGCAACGGGCGCACGATGCGACTGACCAACACGCCGGCGATCGACACCTCGCCGTCGTATGCGCCGGACGGGCGGCGGATCGTCTTCACGTCCGACCGCTCCGGCGTCGAGCAGATCTACGTCATGGGCGCCGACGGCTCCAACCCGCAGCGAATCAGCTTCGGCGAAGGCAAGTACTCGACGCCGGTGTGGTCGCCGCGCGGAGACTATATCGCCTTCACCAAGCAGGCGGGCGGGCGCTTCGCCATCGGCGTGATGCGGCCGGACGGGTCGGGTGAACGCATCCTGACCGAGGGCTATCACAACGAGGGCCCGACCTGGGCGCCGAACGGCCGCGTGCTGATGTTCTTCCGCGACGTGCCGGGCGCGGGCGGAGGATCGCAGCTATGGTCGGTCGACATCACCGGCTACAACGAGCGGCGGCTGCAGACGCCGGCCTGGGCCTCGGACCCGGCCTGGTCGCCCTTGATCAAGTAGGCGCCGGGGACTAGTTTCCGCCGCACTTGAGGGGTATCAGGGCGCGGAAATCAAGGCGTATTGGGGTTTCAACAACAAGGGACGGATCGGCCGCGAAGGATGCGCGGGGCACACCAGGAGAGCGCAGAAAATCGGGGTTCGCACGAATCATTAAGCATGTTTGCGAACGCTCGGTTAACGGCAAGACTGGTAGTAAATGCCCAGTGTATCCGGCCGATAAAAATGGAGTAACCGGGATGCTTGGACTTTCAAACGGGGCACGTGTCGCACGTATTGCCATCGCAATCGCGCTTGCCCTGACCGTGGCCGCCTGTTCGCAGAACCGCAACGGGCCCGGCGCGGGAGCGACCAACGTGGTGCCCGGTTCGGCACAGGAATTCGTGGTCAACGTGGGCGACCGTGTCTTCTTCACGACCGATTCGTCGCAGCTGACAGACGTTTCCAAGGCGACGCTGCAGCGCCAGGCACAGTGGCTGCTGCAGTATCCGCGCTATACCTTCACGATGGAAGGCCACGCCGACGAACGGGGCACGCGCGAGTACAACATCGCGCTGGGCGCGCGCCGCGCGGCGGTGACACGCGACTACCTGATCAGCCTCGGCATTCCGGCCAACCGGATGCGGACCGTCTCCTACGGCAAGGAGCGCCCCGTTGCGGTGTGCGACAACGCGTCGTGCTGGAACCAGAACCGCCGCGCCGTGACCGTGCTCGACAACGCCACGAACTGAGCGGCGTGTCGCGACCCATTCGCGGGGCCGGCTTCCTTGCGGGAGCCGGCCCCGCTGGCGTTTGGGGCCGCACTTTGGGCGCAATCGGGACTATGTTAGCGTCCGGTTTCGCGCCCAGAATGTTACTCATCCGAAGGTCCGATACAGTGATCCAACCGCGTTTGCTCGGCGTCGCCGCCCTCGCCGTCACAGTCAGTCTTTCAGCGCCGCAAGTGCTGGCGCAGCAGGCAGGCGACCCGGGGCTTGGCGTGCGGCTCAACGGGATAGAAGAACAACTGCGCTATCTAACCGGCGAGGTCGAACGGCTGACGCACCAGGTGCGGGAACTGGAGCGGGCCGCGGGCGCGCCGGCGGCGCAGGGCGCGGTACAGCCGCGGGCGCCGCAGCCTGCCGCACAGGCGCCAGCCCCGTCCTCGGTCGCCACCGCAACCGGCGGGCAACCGGCGCTTGGCGCACCGCCGCAGAACCTCGGTCAACTGCGGCTCGACGATCAGGGCAAGCCACTCGACATCACCGGACTGTCGCAGGCGCTGCCGGCGGGCACGCCGGGCAGCGGCACCCTCGTGCCGATGGCCGCCGCGCCGACAGGTCCCTCGCCGCGCGACGTCTACGACGAGGCCTACGGCTACATCCTGCGCGGCGACTACGCGCAGGCGGAATCGGGTTTCCGGACCTTCCTTGCCCAGTACCCGGGCGATGAACTGGTGCCGAACGCCAAGTTCTGGATCGGTGAAAGCTTCTTCCAGCGCGGCGACTACCAGAACGCCGCGCGCACCTTCCTCGATACCTCGCAGGCGCATCCGGATGCGGCCAAGGCGCCGGAAAGCATGCTGAAGCTCGGGCTGTCGCTTGCCGCCCTGCAACAGCGCGACCCGGCCTGCTCGACGCTCAACGAACTGATGCGCCGCTATCCGCGCGCCGAACCCTCGGTGCTCGACCAGGCCCAGGTGGAGCGGCGTACGCTTGGCTGCTGAGCGACCCATCCCGCTTTCTGCATCCGAGGCGGACGGGCTGTTCGCCGATCTCAAGTGCGAGGACGGGCTGGCACTGGCGGTTTCCGGCGGAGCCGATTCACTCGGTCTCGCGCTGCTGGTCGCGCAGTGGCGGGCCCGAAATGCCCTGCCGGTACGGTTGCATGCGCTCGTTGTCGACCACGGCCTTCGCGCCGGTTCCGACATGGAGGCCGGGCATGCGTCCGCCAACCTGGCGCGGCTGGGCATTGCCTCGAGCGTGCTGACACTGTCCGGCCTGCCGCGGCAAAACCTGCATGCCGCCGCGCGCCTTGCGCGCTACGACGCGATGAGCGGCTGGATGGCCAGGCATGGATTTTCCACGCTGCTCACTGCGCACCACCGGGACGACCAGGTCGAGACGGTTGTCATGCGCATGCGGCGCAGCGAGACGGCCGGCATCGCCGGCATTCCCCGGCGGGGATGGTGGGCGGATGTGCGAGTCGTGCGCCCGCTTCTCGATGTGCCGCGCGCACGCATCGCGGCGTGCCTGGCGGGCACCGGCATCGAGCCCGTTCGCGATCCTTCAAACGCCGACATGCGCTTCGAGCGTGCGCGGGTTCGCCATGACCTTGCCCGCGGCGCAAGCACGATGTCCATTCCGCGCCTGCTGGCGCGCGCCGAAGCTGCCCGCGCGCAGGAAAGCGAACTCGATCGGCAGGCGGCAGAGCTGGCCGCGCAAGCCGTCGAACTGCTGCCGATGGGCTGCGCGATCGTCGATCTCGGCGCCTATGCCGGCGCGCAGGACGGCATCCGCCGATGGCTGCTGCGTTCGCTGGTGCGCGATCTCGGCGGGCGCAGCGTGCCGGCCTCGCGCGACAAGCTGTTGCGGCTCGACGGTCTGCTGGCCGACTGCGGGCGCAACACCGTCGGGCAGGGATTTGCCGGGGCAACACTCGGCGGAGTGCGTTTCGTGCCGGCGATCGGCAAGGCTGGCCGGGGCCGCGTGGTCGTTTCGCGCGAGGCCGGGCGCGGGGCGGCACCGGACCTTGCCTTGTCCGCCCGGCTGGTCACGCTGTTCGACCGGCGGTTTCGTGTCTCGTGCGGGGCGGACGTGGAGCCGGGGTTGCGAATCGCGCTTGCCGGCGAGCGATTCCGGCGCTTCGCGGCCGACCATGCCGAAAGCGATGGCAGGGTGCTGCCGGCAGCAGCCTTTTGCGGCGTTCCGCTGCTGTTTTCGGGTGCAGAGCCGGTCGCCGCGGCGTGGGCGATGGACGGCGAACGCCTTGGCGTGCTCGCCCGGGGGCTCGGTTTTCGGCTCGGCGAAAACCGGATTGCGTGCCAGGCGTTAACCGGGTGAGCAAAAAGCCTGCGGCATTTGAGACGGATCGCTTCACTTCGCGCTTCGCGGTTCCTATGTTAACCCGCAACAGGACCGTTACGGGGACGAGCAGACACGCAAAGGGATCCGGCACTTTTTTCGCATCCGGTTCTTCCGGCAAGATGTGGACAAGGTGTGCTGCTATCAGGTCACTTTCCCCGCATGATGCGTTGCGGGCGTGTTTTGTGCGCACGATTTCGATCGCGGCACTTGCTTCTTTCCCTGGCGGGGCGGCTTGCGACCCCTTGAGAGGCTTTTCATGAACTCGAATTTCCGGAATCTGGCGCTTTGGGTGGTGATCGGACTGCTGCTGATCGCCCTCTTCAACCTTTTCCAGAGCCCGGCCCAGCGCTCGAACGCGACCGAGATCAGCTATTCGCAGTTGCTGAACGACGTGAACAACGGCCAGGTCAGGGCCGTGACCATCGCCGGCAACGAGGTGACGGGCCAGTACAACGACGGGCGTGTCTTCCAGAGCTACATCCCGGCGGACGCGAATTTCGTCGACCACCTGACATCGAAGGGCGTGTCCGTCACGGCGCAGCCGCCCGCCGACAGGGCTCCCTCGCTGCTCGGCATCCTGGTGTCCTGGTTCCCGATGCTGTTGCTGATCGGCGTGTGGATCTTCTTCATGCGCCAGATGCAGGGCGCAGGTGGCAAGGCGATGGGCTTCGGCAAGTCGAAGGCCAAGCTGCTGACCGAGGCGCACGGGCGCGTCACCTTCGAGGATGTCGCCGGCGTCGAGGAAGCCAAGGTCGACCTGGAAGAGATCGTCGAGTTCCTGCGCGACCCGCAGAAGTTCCAGCGCCTTGGCGGCAAGATCCCGCGCGGCGTGCTGCTGGTCGGGCCTCCCGGCACCGGCAAGACGCTGCTGGCGCGCTCGGTCGCGGGCGAGGCCAACGTTCCGTTCTTCACCATTTCGGGGTCCGATTTCGTCGAGATGTTTGTCGGCGTCGGCGCCAGCCGCGTGCGCGACATGTTCGAGCAGGCGAAGAAGAACGCGCCGTGCATCATCTTCATCGACGAAATCGACGCCGTCGGCCGGCACCGCGGTGCGGGCCTTGGCGGTGGCAACGACGAGCGCGAGCAGACGCTGAACCAGCTGCTCGTGGAGATGGACGGCTTCGAGACGAACGAGGGCATCATCCTGATCGCCGCGACAAACCGTCCCGACGTGCTCGATCCCGCGCTGCTGCGCCCTGGCCGCTTCGACCGCCAGGTGGTGGTGCCGAACCCGGACGTGCTCGGCCGCGAGAAGATCCTCAACGTGCATATCCGCAAGGTGCCGCTGGCGCCGGACGTCGACCTCAAGGTGATCGCGCGCGGCACGCCGGGCTTCTCCGGCGCCGATCTCGCCAACCTCGTCAACGAGGCGGCGCTGCTTGCCGCGCGGCGCAACAAGCGCCTTGTCACCATGGCCGAGTTCGAGGACGCCAAGGACAAGGTGATGATGGGCGCGGAACGCCGCGCCATGGTGATGACCGAGGACGAGAAGCGGCTGACCGCCTATCACGAGGCCGGCCACGCGATCGTCGCGCTCAACGTGCCGGCGACCGATCCCGTCCACAAGGCGACGATTATCCCGCGCGGGCGGGCGCTCGGCATGGTCATGCAGCTGCCCGAACGCGACAAGCTGTCGATGTCCTACGAGCAGATGACCTCGCGGCTTGCCATCATGATGGGCGGGCGCGTTGCAGAGGAAGAGATCTTCGGCTGGGACAAGGTCACGTCCGGCGCATCGTCCGACATCGAGCAGGCGACCAAGCTGGCGCGCATGATGGTGACGCGCTGGGGCTTTTCCGACCAGCTCGGCACGGTCGCCTATGGCGAGAACCAGGAAGAGGTGTTCCTCGGCCACTCGGTGTCGCGCCAGCAGAACGTTTCGGAGGAAACCGCGCAGAAGATCGACGCGGAAATCCGCCGCTTCGTCGAAGAAGGCTATGCCGAGGCGCGCCGCATCCTGACCGAGAAGATGAAGGACCTGGAGGCGCTGGCGCAGGGCCTGCTCGAATACGAGACGCTTTCGGGACAGGAAATCCGCGACCTGCTCGACGGCAAGCCGCCGATCCGCGACGCCGATCTCGACAAGCCGACCTCGCGCGGCTCATCGATCCCGAAGACCGGCAAGCCGAAGCCCAAGAAGGGCGGCGAGCCGGACGCCGGCGGCATGGAGCCGCAGCCGTCCTGATCCGGGACCTGCGGCGCCTGACAGGGCTCAGTCCTGGCAGGGCTCAAGTAGAGCAATCCACAATGAAGGGCGCCCCAGCGAGGGGCGCCTTTTTCTTTTGTGCATAAGCCTTGGTTCAGGATTTCCCTGGTCGCGCGGGCTCAGTCGTCGCGCGGCGGGCGGCGATGGGCGACGCCGGTGTGGCATTCGATGCAGGTCTTGCCCTGCTCCATGGCCTCCTGCATTTTCTCGCGGGCCCGATCCGTCTGCTTGTGGAAATCCATCGCTTCATAGGAGTGGCAATTCCGGCACTCGCGCGAATCGCTGGCCTTCATCGTCGCCCAGACATGTTCGGCCAATTCCGCCCGCGCAGCCTCGAATTTCTCAGGTGTGTCGATGGTGCCGATCAAGTGGTGGTAGAGCTCGTTCGTCGCCTGAATCTTGCGGATCAGCTTGGCGGTCCAGTCCTTCGGCACATGGCAATCGGAGCAGATTGCCCTTACTCCCGAGGGATTGGAGTAGTGCACCGACTGCTTCCACTCCTCGCCGACATTGTCGCGCATCTCGTGACAGGACATGCAGAATTCGGCCGTGTTGGTGTATTCCATGAAGGTGTTGAAACCGCCCCAGAACACCACGCCAGCCAGCCCGCCGGCGATGAAGATCGTCGCCAGGCTCCAGCGCCCCGAGGGTCGCCACATCCATCGCCAGATGCGACCGATCATGCCGCGCTTGTTGTCTGCCGCGTCCGCCATTTGCGTTCTCTCGGGAAAAATGACCGCCCACACCATCGTGTGGGCGGCCTGTTCATGTCCGGCTTGTCATGGCCTACTGCGGCAGCGTCTGCAAATAGGCGACGACGTCGGCAGCAATCTGGGTGTCAAGCACGCGAAGACCCGGCATTGCTTCGCCCGGCTGGCCGTTCAGCACCTTGTGCATCATCTCGACCGTGTTGCCGGCGACAGCGCCAAGCGGATCAGCGTCCTTGATCTTCTTGCCGTCAAGCCCGTGGCAGCCCGCACAGATGCCTTCGAAATAGGCCTTGCCAGCTGCCGCATCGCCGGACGACTTGCCGTCGGCGACGTAGGGCGTGGGATCGATCTGGCCCTTGGCGACGAACAGCGCGAGGTTGGCGAGCTCGGCGTCGGGGATCATCTCGGTCGTATAGCCGTGTGCCTCGCCGCGCAGCAGCGCCGCGATCGCGGCCGGGTCGCCGCCTGCCATGCCGGCAATGCCCTTGATGCCCGTGAAGTGCTTGCCCTTCGAATAGGCTCCCTCGGCACCCTTGTAGTCCCAACCATGGCATTCCTTGCAGCGCCAGGTCGCATCGGCCTTGTATTTCCCATCCGCGGGATAGGCCGCATGCGTATCTTCCGGCTTCGGCGCCTTCAGAACCGCCCACCACTTGTCATAGAGTTGCGCGCCGCGTGCGATCGCCCACGCCTCGCCGCCAGCGTCCTGCGCCGGCGCTGCGCCAATCTGGACCGACATCGCCAGTGCGATCGCCGTGATCGTGATTCCCATTCGCATTGTCGTTTCTCCTCCCCTTTTTCGCTGCCGCGACAACACGGCAGGCGGTTTCGAAAAGAAACCTTCATGCGCTGGCTCAAAGCGACCCGCTACCAGGATGTGCCGGCCTGCCAAGCCGCGAATTTCATTCCCACTCGCGATAATCCTGTTCCTGACGTGACGCGCCGTTAATTGAGGGTTTACCCCTAGACCGGTTCCCACGGCGGTCGCCGATGGCGTTCTAGTTGACGATCCCCTGGTCGCGCAGGTTGTCGACGATCGTCGAGGTGGTGTTGCGGTCGAGCGCACGGTCGAGCGTTTGTTGCGAGGGGGCCTGCGTGCGCGTTGCGGCACGGGGCGCGGGGGCAGGGGCGGTTGCGCGCGCATCGCGGCTGCCGCGTTTGGCACGCACTTCCTGGCCGTTGACCAGGTAGACCAGCGTCGGGCAGGCGCCGTTGACGAAGGCGACCGGGCAGTACTGCTGCTGCGGAGGATAGAAGGTCACCTGCAGCGAGTGGCCGGCGGTCTTTTCGCCGCCGGCGGAGAGGCTTGCGCCGAATATGTTGCCGCCGCCCGCGGGGATGGCGCTCAGGTTCGCCGAGCCATCGGCGGCGATCGCGATCTCGAACGACAGGTTGTAGTCGAGCTGGCTCAGACGTGTGTTGGTCGAGGTGACGGTCTGGCGGATGCGCGCGAAGAGGTCGGAGAAGCCGATCGCGCCGAGCAGCATGGTCTTTCTGCCGCGGTAGTATTGCGCATCGTCGCAGATCGTCTCGTAGACCGGATCGCTCAGGCCGGTCAGCGATTCGGAGAAGTACAGCCGCTCCGTCTTCGCTCCGTAGCCGCTGACGCGCGAGGACACCCCGATCGACAATGCTCCGGGATTGAGCGGGATGACGAGGTTGGCGCCGCCGCCGGCATCGCCGGTCTGGAAGACCTTCAGCGAGACCTGCAATGCGGCGAGCCAGTCGCCGGCGAGGTCGGCATTGCCGCGGTAGGCATCGCGCAATTCGCACTTGATGTTGCGCAACACGTCGGTCGGCGTCACGTCGTAGATCGCCTTCTTCGGCGTGGTGGCGCAGCCTGCGGCGAAACAGGCGGCGATCAGGGCGGCGATGACAGGGGCCGTGCGCAATGGTCTCGTGCTCCAGGACCGGATTTCGCAAGTTCGGGACGCGGCGGGTTCCGGAACCGCAATTCAAGGCAATGCGGGGCCGCGGATCAACGGGAATCTGCCTTGCAGGGTTGCCGGGAATGCGATCACCCGCAGCATGCGGGGGTGGGGGAGCATTGGCAGGCGTTAACCAACCGGGATGATCGTGCGGCCGGGCGTTGCCCGGATAACCGGGCATGAACCCGTCCTGTGTTACGTTTGCCGCTACAGGAATTTACTGCCTTTGGCGGCTGCAGGGCGCTAGAACACGGAAAATCGCCGCGCAGGCGGACGACAGGGACGGCCAGATGACAAGACGCTATTTCGGCACCGACGGCATACGGGGCCAGGCAAACCGATTTCCGATGACCGCGGAAATCGCCATGAAGACCGGCATGGCGGCGGGCACCGCGTTTCGCCGCGGGTCGCACCGGCACCGGGTGGTTATCGGCAAGGACACGCGCCTTTCAGGCTACATGATCGAGAACGCGCTCGTCGCCGGGTTCACGTCCGTTGGCATGGACGTGTTCCTGCTCGGGCCGATGCCGACACCGGCGGTCGCCATGCTGACGCGCTCGATGCGCGCCGACCTCGGCGTGATGATTTCCGCCTCGCACAACGCATTCCAGGACAACGGCATCAAGCTGTTCGATCCCGATGGCTACAAGCTGTCGGACGAGACCGAGCAGCAGATCGAGACGCTGATCGGATCGGACCTCAGCGAATACCTTGCCAAGCCGCAGGCTCTGGGGCGGGCCAAGCGTATCGATTCCACCCACGCGCGCTACATCGAGTACGCCAAGCGCACGCTGCCGCGGAACATGGAGTTCGAGGGGCTGCGCGTCGTGATCGATTGCGCCAATGGGGCCGCGTACAAGGTGGCGCCCGAGGCGCTGTGGGAACTGGGCGCCGACGTCGTGTCCATCGGTGTCGAGCCGAACGGCTTCAACATCAACAAGGAGTGCGGCTCGACCTCGACGGACGCGCTGGTCGCCAAGGTGCACGAGGTGCGCGCCGACATCGGCATCGCGCTCGATGGCGATGCCGACCGCGTCATCCTCGTCGACGAGCATGGCAAGGTTGTCGACGGCGACCAGTTGATGGCGGTCGTCGCGCAATACCTCGCCGAGGAAGGCCGGCTGTCGCGCAACGGCATCGTTGCCACCGTGATGTCGAACCTCGGGCTGGAGCGCTATCTCAACTCCATCGGCCTCGACATGGCGCGCACGCCGGTCGGCGACCGCTACGTCGTCGAGCACATGCGCGAGCATGGCTACAATGTCGGCGGCGAGCAGTCCGGCCACATCGTCTTGTCCGACTTCACCACGACCGGCGACGGCCTCGTCGCCGCGCTGCAGGTGCTTGCCGTGCTAAAGAAGTCCGGCAAGCCGGTGAGCGAGGTGTGTCACCGCTTCGAGCCGCTGCCGCAGGTGCTGCGTAACGTGCGCTACACCGGCGCCTCTCCGCTCAAGGGCAAGGAGGTGAGCGCCGCGATCGCCGACGCCGAGGCGCGCCTGAAGGATGTCGGGCGGCTGGTGGTGCGTGCGTCGGGTACCGAGCCCGTGATCCGCGTGATGGCCGAGGGCGAGGATCCCGATCTCGTCGAATCGACGGTTGGCGAGCTTGCCGAGGTGATCGAGAAGTCGCGCTGAGCCGCGAAGGACTCAGGCGGTTCTACAGGCACGACCTGAGCGCGGCGAAGAAGCGCTCGATATCCTCCTCGTCGTTGTAGAGGTGCGGCGTGACGCGGATCGATGTACCGCGCACGCTGACGAAGACGTTCTTTCCCGCGAGCTTCGCCACGAGCCCCTCGGGAAGGCCTTCGGGCCGCGACAGGCCGAGGAAATGACCCGCGCGGGCGTGCTCGGGCTGGCTGAAGAAGCCGAGCCCTGCCGCCTCTTCTGCGATGCGCCGGTTCGTCGCGCCAAGCGTTGCCGCGATATTCCCGACACCCCAGGCCGCGATCTGCCCCAGTGCCGCTTCCAGCATCGGCATGAGGTGGAAGCTCGCCCGCTCGCCCATGTCGAAGCGCTGGGCGCCGGGCTGGTAGGCATCGACGTAGTCGACGAGGCGGCTGAAGTCTTCCGATCCCAGCCGTCCCATCCAGGTTTCCTCCAGCGGGCGGCCGTCCTGGTGGCGCGGGGCGACGTAGAGGACGCCTGTGGCGTAGGGACCGGTCAACCACTTGTAGGCGGCGATCACGGCGAAGTCGGCGTCAAGGGCGGCGACGTCGATCGGCATCGCTCCGGCGGACTGCGTCAGGTCGAGGACGAGGGCCGCGCCGACACTGCGGCAGGCGGCGGAGACACGTTCAAGATCGACCAGCGAACCATCCGTCCAGTGGCAATGCGGCACGGCGACGATGGCGGTTGCCGGCGAAACGGCGGCCTCGATCGCGGTGGCCCAGTCGAGGGCGTTGCCGCCGGCGGTGGCCTCGGCGCGCGAGATCGTGCGCACGTTGGCGCCGGCGTCGCGGGCAAGGGTGCGCCACGAATAGACGTTCGCGGGGAACTGTTCGGCCAGCACTACGATGTCCTGGCCGGGCGAGACCGGCAGGTTGGCGGCTGCCGTGGCGATGCCGTAGGAGGCCGACGGCACGATGGCGTAGTCCTGCGGCTGCCCGCCAACGAGACCGGCGGCAAGGGCGCGCACGGATTCGGTGCGACTGAAGAAGTCCTGCGCCGTCAGGGTCCACGGCCGCACCTTGCCGGCAATGCCGGCCGCGCCAGCGGTTGCGACGGCATGCGACAGCGGGCTCATGTAGGCGCAGTTGAGGTAGGCGATCTCGCGCGGGATGTCGAAGGCCGCGCGCTGGTTGGAAATCGTTGTGATCATTGTCCGCACCGTTCGCTTTAAGTGTTTCTTAATTCATGAATTGCCCTGGTTAATCTACTATTAATAATCATCGTCACATTCATTAACAAACCCTTCTGAACTTCGTGTTTCCTCATGCTTTTCGCGACCTTTATTGGTTAATGATGCAAATAATTTTCGCCCGGATCGTGGTTAAGAGACGTAGTTAAGCCCGGATTAACTCTCATCGGTCATAGTCGCTTCCGGTTTCATGAAGATCCCGGTCCAGGGGAATCGATTCCGGGGTCCCAGTAAAGGTGACGACAATGACGAGCGCCAGCAAAGTAAAGTATGCCATCGCGATGATCGCGGGCCTGGCTGCCACCGGGACTGCCGGAGCGGCCGACCTTCTTCCTCCGCCGCCTCCGCTTCCGGAGCCTCCGGCCATCCATGTGGGCGGTGGTTTCTACCTGCGCGGCTACATCGGGATGACGAACCAGAGCGTCGACCATCTCGACAACGCGCTGTTCGTTCCCGCCGACACGATCACGTGGCCGGGCGAACCGGGCTTCGACTCCTCGCCGCTGTTCGGCGGTGGCGTGGGCTACACCTTCAATCCGTGGTTCCGCGTCGACGGCACGGTCGAGTATCGCGGCCGTGCGAATTTCCACGCGCTGGATGTCTATGACACCGGTTCCAACAGCACGATCGACGGCTCTAACGAATACGGCGGCAGCAAGTCGGAGTGGCTGATGCTCGCCAACGCCTACCTCGATCTCGGCACCTGGCACGGCATCACGCCCTATGTCGGCGCCGGCATCGGCGCCTCGCGCAACACGATCCACAACTTCACCGACGTGAATACGCCCAACAACGGCGTCGCCTACGGCGGGACGGAGTCGAAATGGGATCTCGCCTGGGCGCTGCACGCGGGCATGGGCTACCAGGTCACCGACCGCCTGACGATCGATCTCGCCTATCGCTATACCGATCTTGGCGATGCGATGTCCGGCGACCTGACCGACTACCTGGGCGGCAACGCCGTCTACAACCCGATGCACTTCAAGGATCTGACGTCGCATGACGTGATGCTCGGCATCCGCTGGAACTTCGATGCTCCGGTCGTGGCCGAGTTGCCGCCGATGCCGGGCGTCTACAAGCACTGAGGCTGCGCTTATCCGGTCCTTCGGGCCCTGAAGGCAACCACACTTCGTCTGCCGGCCACGGCCGGCAGACGGGCCGGGACCTGCGGTGCGATCCGCCCTGGGTCCTGTCCAGACCAGGTCCTGCACTCCAGCCAATTGTTCAAGACTGGCCGCCGGTTCCCCCGGCGGCCTTTTTCCTTTTTTCGCTGCCTCGTTGCCTCATCCCTTCGGCGGATACGCATTGCCGCCACTTGACGAAACGCGCGCGCCGGTTCATCTCCTTCAGCGGGCCACCCCTCCCCACCGAGGGGCGACTATCTGTGAGGGTAGATGACATGACGGCATTTCCGATGCCGGCCGTACGGCCGGCCAATCCCCGTTTTTCCTCCGGTCCCTGCACGAAACGTCCCGGCTGGTCGCCCGACGTTCTTGCCGATGCGTTGCTGGGACGCTCCCACCGATCGAAAGAAGGCAAGTCGCGCCTGAAGCTCGCCATCGACCTGACGCGCAAGGTGCTGCAGGTTCCCGACACCCATCGCATCGCCATCGTGCCGGCGTCCGACACCGGTGCGGTGGAAATGGCGCTTTGGACCATGCTCGGCGCGCGCGGCGTCGACATGCTGGCCTGGGAGAGCTTCGGCTCCGGCTGGGTCAGCGACGTGATCAAGCAGCTGAAGCTCGACGACGTGCGCGTCATCGAGGCGCCGTACGGCGAACTTCCCGACCTTTCGACCGTCGACACGAAGACGCGCGACGTGGTTTTCACCTGGAACGGCACTACATCGGGCGTGCGGGTGCCGGACGCTGAATGGATCGCAGCCGACCGAGAGGGGCTGACGATCTGCGACGCGACCTCGGCGGCCTTCGCGCAGCGGCTCGACTGGGACAAGCTCGATGCCGTGACCTATTCCTGGCAAAAGGTGCTTGGCGGGGAAGCAGCGCACGGCATGCTGATCCTTTCGCCACGCGCGGCCGAACGGCTGGAGAGCTTCACGCCCGACAGGCCGCTGCCGAAGATCTTCCGGCTGACCAAGGGCGGCAAGCTGATCGAGGGCGTATTTGCCGGCGAAACGATCAACACCCCGTCGATGCTGTGTGTCGAGGACTATATCGACGCGCTGGAATGGGCCGATGGTCTCGGCGGTCTCGATGCGCTGGTCGCTCGGGCCGACGCCAACCTTGGCGTGGTCGCGAAGTGGGTGGAGCGCGCCGCCTGGATCGACTTCCTGCCGGCGGCCGAAGAGACCCGGTCCAACACGTCGGTGTGCCTGTGTATCGTCGACCCGGCGGTGACGGTGCTCGATGCCAAGGCGCAGGCCGCCTTCGCCAAGGCCATCGTGACGCGGCTGGAAGCGGAGAATGTCGCGCTGGATATCGGCAGTTACCGCGACGCACCCGCGGGGCTTCGCATCTGGACCGGCGCGACGGTCGAGACATCAGACGTCGCAGCGCTGATCCCGTGGCTCGACTGGGCGTTTGCCGTCGAACTCGCCGCGCTCAAGTCCGCGGCCTGACACGTCAGCGGGCGGCGCGGCCGCCCGCAATTGCCTTCCATTGAAACCGCGCTGCGCGCCGAAGTGGCCTTGCGTGCGCATCCATCAGGAGACCTGACCCATGGCACCGCGTGTCCTCATTTCCGACAAGCTTTCCGACGCCGCCGTCGAGATTTTCAAGAACCGCGGCATCGACGTCGATTTCCAGCCCGAACTGGGCAAGGACAAGGAGGCGCTCGTGCGCGTCCTCAACGATTACGACGGCATCGCCATCCGCTCGGCTACAAAGCTGACCGAGAGCGTGCTGCGTGATGTCGACCGGCTGAAGGTGATCGGGCGCGCCGGCATCGGCGTCGACAACGTCGACGTGCCGTTCGCCAGCTCCAAGGGCATCATCGTGATGAACACGCCGTTCGGCAACTCGGTAACGACGGCGGAGCACGCCATATCGCTGATGCTGGCGCTGGCGCGCGAGATCCCGGAGGCCGACCGTTCCACCCAGGCCGGCAAGTGGGAGAAGAACCGCTTCGTCGGCGTCGAGATCACCGGCAAGACACTCGGCGTCATCGGCTGCGGCAACATCGGGTCGATCGTCATCGACCGGGCGCAGGGCCTGCGCATGAAAGTGCTGGGTTTCGACCCCTTCCTGTCGGCCGAGCGCGCGGTGGAACTCGGCGTGGAGAAGGTGGAACTGGACGAACTCCTGGCGCGCGCCGATTTCATCACCCTGCACACGCCGCTGACCGAGAAGACGCGCAACATCCTCAGCGCGGACGCCATCAACCGGACCCGGCCGGGGGTGCGCATCATCAACTGCGCACGCGGCGGGCTGATCGACGAGGCGGCGCTCAGGGCAGCGCTCGAAAGCGGCCACGTGGCCGGTGCGGCGCTCGACGTGTTTTCAGAGGAACCGGCGACCGACAACATCATGTTCGGTGCGCCGAACCTGATCTGCACGCCGCACCTGGGGGCGGCGACGCACGAGGCGCAGGAGAAGGTGGCGCTGCAGATCGCCGAGCAGATGGCCGACTACCTGGTCAGCGGTGCCGTCACCAACGCGCTCAACATGCCGTCCATCTCGACGGAAGAGGCGCCGCGGCTGACGCCCTACGTCAGGCTCGCGGAATCGCTGGGGTCCTTCGCCGGTCAGCTGACGGAGACGGGCATCCGCGCGATCAGGCTGGAATTCGAGGGCGACGTCGCCGAGATGAACGTCAGGGCACTGACGGCGGCGGCACTCGCCGGCGTGATGCGCCCGGTGCTGCAGGACGTCAACATGGTGTCGGCGCCGATCATGGCGAAGGAGCGCGGCATCCGCCTGGAGGAAGTGCGCCGGGCGCAGCAGGGCGCCTACGAGGGGTACATCCGCCTGAGCGTCGTGACCGAGCGCCAGGAACGCTCGGTCGCGGGAACCGTATTCGCGGACGGCAAGCCGCGGCTGATCCAGATCAAGGGCATCAACATGGAGGCCGAACTCGCGCCGAGCATGATCTACGTCACCAACGAGGACAGGCCCGGCTTCATCGGCGCGATCGGCACGCTGCTCGGCGATGCCGGCGTCAACATCGCCACCTTCAACCTGGGGCGTACCGCGCCGGGCGCCGACGCGATCTGTCTCGTCGAGGTGGATGGCGCGGTCCCCGAAGGCGTGCTCGAAAAGGTGCGCGGGCTGGCGATGGTGAAGCAGGCCAAGGCGCTCAGGTTCTGAGCACAAACCTTCCGCCCACACGAAATACGGGTGATGGCGCGGGAATGCGACTTCCTATACGTTAAATTCAGAATTGACCCCTAGCGTGTCTGCTCGAACGGGATGGGGGTCCGAACATGGCAAGTACCGCAAGTGGCGTCCGCAATGTGCTTTTCCTGTGCCGCATCAATGGCGGGCGCAGCATCATGGCAGAAGCCTTGCTCAACCATCGCGCCGGCGGGCGCTACAGGGCATACAGTGCCGGCGTGGAGCCGGGACCGGCGATCCCGCAGCCCGTGCTGAACCTCCTGGCAAGGCATGGGGTTCCGACCGGCGGGCTCTATCCGAAGAGCTGGAAGACGTTCTCCGGGCCGAAGGCGCCGAAGCTCGACTTCGTCATCACGACGTGTGACCGCAGTGCCGGAGAATCTTGCCCGGTATGGCCGGGCCAGCCGGTGCGTGCCCACTGGTCGATCGACGATCCCAGTACGGGGCAGGCCGATCCGGCGGAACGGATGGCGCGGCTGGAGGCCTGCTACCAGCACATCTCGCGCAGCATCGACCTGTTCCTGACGATGCCGGAAATCGCCATCGACCGCATCGCGCTGGGCCATCGCATCGACGAGATCGGGGCGCAGACCGCCGCCTGAGCGGAAATTCCAGCGCGCGCAACTTCATCTAGGTCCGCTGACGGGCACGTCAGTTCGGCTTGCCGATTTCGTGCCGCAATCGCGTGCGACGTCTCATTCCGGGTTGGGGTGTAGCTTGGAGGAAGCGCCCCATGACTGCCTGCCTGACGAAATTCCACCTCGGAATCGTCGCGTCCGTTGCCGTGTCCCTGCTATCGGGAACCGCCCTTGCGGCCGACTACACCCTCGAAAACCGGATCGGCGCCGTGACGGTGTTTCCGCGCGGTGCGGAGGTCGAGCGCCGCGCAGCACTTGACCTGCCCGCCGGTTCGCACCGGCTGATCTTCGATCACCTGCCAGACGGCATCGGCGCCAACGACGTGCGGGCGGAAGGGGCATCGAACGGCGGGCTCGTCATCCAGTCGGTCGATGTCGCGCGCGTGCCGCTGAGCGGAGATCCTGCAGAGCGCGACAGCCTGCGCCGCGAGCGCGAGGACCTCGGCGACCGCAAGGCGGTGCTGGAAGGGAGTATCCGTACCGCCGAACTGCAGCGCCAGATGATCGCCTCGCTGGTTCGCCCGCCGCAGCCGGTCAAGGAAGGTGAAGCCGCAGTTCCGGCCCTTTCGCCGGACGCACTGTTCGCCTTCATTGCCGAGCGGCACGACGAGATCGAGGCGCGTGTCCACGCCGCACGCCAGCAGATCCGCGACATCGACCGGAGGATGGACGAGATCGACAGGCTGCTGTCGCGGCAGGGCGAGGAGACCCGGTGGGAAAGCCGGGTCACGGTCTCCGTCAGCTCGGAAAACCCCGGCCAGGGCGAACTGAAGCTGCGCTACCAGCTCGCCAATGCCGGCTGGCAACCGGTCTACGACGCCCGGCTGGACACATCCGCCGAAGCGGACAACCTGTCGCTCACGCAGCGCGCTGCGGTGCGCCAGCGCACCGGCGAGGACTGGAGCGGCGTCGACCTGATGCTCGCGACAACGCAGCCGCGCGGCGACACGGCGGCGCCGGAACCGCAGGTCTCCTACATCGGCTTTGCCCGCCCGCTGCCGCGCAAGGCCAGCCGCGACATGGGCCTGCTCATGGGTGGCCGCGACGAGGCGATGGCACCCTCCATCGCGCCGCTCGAGGAGGACGCGCGGCAACGTGCCGCTGCGCCGGCGCCGATTGCCGAACGCGAGGCCGCGGTCGCCGATCTGGGGTTCGACGCGATCTACCACGTGCCCGGAACGGCCGACATCCCGGCGACAGGGGATTCCCGGCTTGTGCTGATCGGCAACCAGGACATCACGTCGCGGATGGAAGCGCGGATCGTGCCGGCCGCGCGCGACGCCGCCTTCCTGACCGTGCGCTTTGCCAACGCACAGGCCGCGCCCCTGCCGCCCGGCGTGGTGCGGCTGTTCCGCGACGGCGTCTTCATCGGCGAGGGGCGGATGCCGCTTGCCACGCATGGCGAGGAAACCGAACTCGGTTTCGGTCTCGACGAACGCATCGCGGTGACGCGGACGATGACGGCGCGCCAGCGCGGCGAGGAGGGCATCTTCAACCGGGCGCGCACCGACACCAATGCCTGGCGCACCCAGATCGCCAACCACCACAAGGTGGCGGTCGATGTCGTCGTGCTGGAAAGCCTGCCGCAGGCGCTCGACGAGGACATCACGGTCACGCCGCTGGCGACGAACGACAAGCCCGACGAAACGGATGTCGACGGCAAGCCGGGCGTGCAGGCATGGCGCTTCACGCTGGCGCCGCAGGGCGAGCGGGTGCTGAGCTTCGGCTACCGGATCGACTGGCCGCAGGGCCGCGAGGTCGTGCTGGGGATGCGGTAGGACAAAATGCGGCCGGAGCATCGCGCCATCGGTCGCCGCGATGCTCCGGCCAGGTGGATTGCTGGCGTGCCAGCTAAAGCGCATTCCGTTCAGGTGGACCCACCTGAACGACAAGAATTCGCTCCAGATTCAATGCCTTGAGCATGTTCTTGCCGCTCAGGTCAGTTCAACTTGAGCGGAACATGCTCTAGCGCACCAGCACGTTGCGGAACTGCCATGGGTCCTTGGTGTCGATGTCTTCGGCAAACAGGCCGGGGCGGCCCTCCAGCGGCGTCCAGTCGGTGTAGTAGCCCTTGACCGGGCCGAGATATGGCATCTGCACCTGAAGGCAGCGGCGGTAGTCCATCTCGTCGGCCTCGACGATGCCGGCCTCCGGGTTTTCCAGCGCCCAGACCATGCCGGCGAGGACTGCGGATGTCACCTGCAGGCCGGTTGCGTTCTGGTAGGGCGCCAGCTTGCGGGTCTCCTCCAGCGACAGCTGCGAGCCATACCAGTAGGCGTTCTTCTTGTGGCCATAGAGCAGCACGCCCAGTTCATCGACCCCGTCGACGAGTTCGTTCTCGTCGAGGACGTGATGTACGGGCTGCGACTTGCCGGCGGCGCCGAACATCTCGTGCAAGGACAGAACGGCGTCGTTGCAGGGATGGTAGGCATAGTGGCAGGTCGGGCGGAAGGTCGCCTTGCCCTTCTTGTTGCGCAGCGTGAAGTAGTCGGCGATCGACACCGACTCGTTGTGGGTGACGAGAAAGCCGTATTGCGCGCCCGGTGTCGGGCACCAGGTGCGCACGCGGGTGTTGGCGCCGGGCTGTTCCAGGAAGATCGCGGCCTTGCAGCCTTTCTTCTGCTTGCGGGCGTTCTTCGGCATCCATTTCTCGTGCGTGCCCCAGCCCAGTTCGGCGGGCTGAAGTCCCTCGGAGATGAAGCCCTCGACCGACCAGGTGTTCCAGAACACGTTCATCGGCTTGGGCTTCCGGGTGCGCTGGGTGTCGCGCTCGGCGATGTGGATGCCCTTGACGCCGAGCTTCTTCATCAGCTTCGCCCAGCCTTCGCGGTCGTCGGGGCCGGGCTCGGTGATCCTGACCTTCATGTCGCTGGCGAGATTGACGAGCGCCTGCTTGACGAACCAGGACACCATGCCTGGATTGGCGCCGCAGCAGGACACGGCGGTGGTGCCGCCGGGGTGCTTGCGCTTCTCGCGGCGCACCGTCTCGCGCAACGCGTAGTTCGTGCGGCTGGCGTTGTCGGCCTTGGCGTCGAAATAGAAGCCGAGCCAGGGTTCGACGACCGTGTCGATGTAGAGCGCGCCGATGTCGCGGCACAGCTTCATGATGTCGAGCGAGGAAGTGTCGACCGACAGGTTGACGCAGAAGCCCTGGCCGCCGCCTTCGGTCAGCAGCGGTTTCAGCATCTTCGCGTAGTTCTTCTTCGTGACGGCGCCATGGATGAAGCGGATGCCGCGTTCATCGAGCAGCTTGCGGTCAGCGTCGCTGGGATCGATGACTATGAAGCGCTTGGGGTCGAACTCGAAATGACGCTCGATGAGCGGCAGCGTACCGCGCCCGATCGAGCCGAAGCCGATCATCACGATGGGGCCGGTGATCTTGCCGTGGCGGGGATGGGTTGCCATGCGTCGGAACCTCTCTGCGACTGCCATTCAATTCCGGCCCGTCAGGCCGGAGATCCTGTCTTGCGGCGCACCGAGTACTCCGCGAGCGCGATGCCGCCGATCACCAGTACGAGACCGACGGCCTGATAAGCGTGAAACGTCTCGCCGACAAGAACAATAGCCAATGCGGTGCCGAAAACCGGAACAAGGTTGAAGAACAGCCCGGCGCGGTTGGCGCCAATCATCTGCACGCCGCGGGCATAGAAGACCTGCGACACCAGCGAGGGGAACACGACGACGAACAATAGCACGGACGGGGTGATCCAGTTGGCGGCGGGATAGCGGCCGCTGACGAGGTCGGCGGCGAGGCCGGGAAGGGATGCGATTGCCGCGGAAAGCGCAAGCGCGAACATGAACACCTGCCAGGGCAGGTCCGGGCGATGGCGCAGGGCGACGGAATAGGCCGAGTAGGTGAAGATCGCCACCACCATGATCGCGTCGCCGAGGTTCAGGTCGAGGCGCAGGATCGCCGCCGGGTCGCCATGGGTGACGGTCAGCAGGACGCCAGACATCGACACGATCAGGCCGACGAACTGCAGCCAGGTGACGGGTTCGCGGTAGACCACGTAGGTGAGCAGGATGATCGCCATCGGCATCGCCGCCTGCTCGATGCTGACGTTGATGGCGGAGGTGAAGTTCAGGGCGCCGTAGAGCGCGGTATTGAACATGGCGAAACCGATCGCTCCGCATGCGAACAGGTAGCGCCAGCGCGCCTTCAATACCGGCATGGCGGCCGGCAGCAGCGGGCGGGCGAGGAAGAAGAGGATGGTGGCGGCGCCGATCCAGCGCGCGGCGGTCAGCGTCAGCGGCGGGACGGAACCTGCGGCAAGACGGCCGGCGACCGCGTTGGCGCCCCAGAAGCCGGTCGCCAGGATGAGCAGGAAATAGGGGCGGGAATAGAGGCCCTTGACGGCGGTCACGGCCGAATTCGAGGTCATCGCTGCCGTCCTGCCACTGCATGCATCGAAGTCCAGCGCGTAGCGCCGATCGGCGGGCATGTAAACCCCGCGGCGAGGGTGCCGACTGCGCGCCGTCTATGGTTCACGGTGTGCGGGGGATGTACAACACGTCTTCATGGACAACCGGGCGGCAAACATCGGGAGCGTCGGGATGGTGGGCGGGCTGCATCGGTTGATCTCGGTGGACGACTACAGGCGGTTTGCGCGGCGCCGGCTACCGAAATCGGTGTTCGAGTTCGTCGATGGCGGGGCGCTGGACGAACTGACGCTTGCCGATAATCGTGCCGGGTTCGACCGGCTGCGCCTGCTGGGGCGTGTGCTGAGGGACGTATCGGCGCCGGACCTTTCCGTCGGACTGTGGGACAAGACGCAGCCGACCCCTCTGGTCGTCAGCCCGATGGGGTCCAACACGCTGATCTGGCCGCAGGCGGAGGTCGCCATCGCGCGCGCTGCCGCCGCACGCGGCATTCCCTACACGCTATCGACGATGTCGACGATCGGCCTCGACCGGCTGGCGCGGCAGGTCGACGGCGAGCTGTGGTTCCAGCTCTACGTCCTGAAGGACTACGACTTCAACCGCAAGCTGGTGCAAAGGGCCGCGGAGTTCGGCTACTCGACGCTTGTCGTCACGGTCGACCTGCAGACCGGCGGCAAGCGCGAGAGGGACCTGCGCAATGGCATCTCGATCCCGCTGCGCCTGTCGTTGCGCCACGTTCTGGAAGGACTGACGCACCCCGGCTGGGCGCTGCGGCTGGTGCGCGGCGGTGCGCCGCAGTTCGAGAACGTGCGCGACTATATCGGCTCGACCAATGCCGGGCTGACGATCGCGGCGCGCGTCGCCGCGAGCCTCGACGATGCGATGGCCATGGAGGACTTCGCGCGCATCCGCGACTGGTGGAAGGGGCGGCTGGTGGTCAAGGGGGTGATGCACGCGAGCGACGCCGCCGATCTCGTCGCGGCTGGCGCCGACGGCATCTGGGTCTCCAACCATGGCGGTCGCCAGCTCGATAGTGCGCTGTCGAGCATCGATGCGCTGCCGGCGATCCGCGACGCCGTTGCCGGGCGTGTGCCGTTGCTGCTCGATTCGGGCGTGCGGCGCGGCATGGACGTTATCAAGGCGCGGGCGCTCGGCGCCTCGGTCGTCGGCCTCGGTCGGGCCATCGCCTATGGTGCTGCGGCCGGCGAGGCAGGCGTTGCCGGCGTGCTCGACATCGTGCTCGACGAGATTGCCAACGGACTGAAGCTCGCAGGCATCCCGCGCTACCGGGACATCGATGCCGGATTGCTGGCCGGACATGGTGGTGTCAGCCAGTAAAAAGCGCTCGCGGGTATTCGCTTTTGCGCGGCAATGTTGCTAAGTTCCGCCGCCTTTCCGGATACGGATTTTGGAATGATGGCGGCTCGGTGCCCGGGCCGGAGAACTCGCGCGGCGGCAAGCCGTGGACTGGGAGCATATTGAAGAGATGGCGAACGTCGTGGTCGTGGGGTCGCAGTGGGGCGACGAGGGCAAGGGCAAGATCGTTGACTGGCTGTCGGAGCGCGCCGACGTCGTCGTGCGCTTCCAGGGCGGCCACAACGCCGGCCATACGCTGGTCGTCGACGGCACGGTCTACAAGCTGTCGCTGCTGCCGTCGGGCGTCGCGCGCGCCGGCAAGCTGTCGGTCATCGGCAATGGCGTGGTCATCGACCCGCATGCCCTGGCCGAGGAAATCGAGCGGCTGCGTGGGCAGGGCGTTGAGATCACGCGCGAAAGCCTGCGCATCGCCGACAATGCCTGCCTGATCCTGTCGGTGCATCGCGACCTCGACGGCCTGCGCGAGAACGCGGCCAGCGCGGGCACACGCATCGGCACGACGCGGCGCGGCATCGGCCCGGCCTACGAGGACAAGGTGGGCCGGCGCGCCATCCGCGTCATGGACCTCGCCAACCTGAAGACGCTGCCCGGCAAGATCGACCGGTTGCTGGCCCACCACAACGCCCTGCGCCGCGGGTTCGGCGAGCCGGAAGTGGATGCGCAGGCGTTGTTTGCGGAACTCGAAAGCGTCGCGGAACGTGTGCTTCCGTTCGTCGATACCGCTTGGCGGCTGCTGGAAGGCCTGCGGCGGGAAGGCAAGCGCATCCTCTTCGAGGGCGCGCAGGGCGCCATGCTCGACATCGACCACGGCACCTATCCGTTCGTGACCTCCTCCAACACGGTGGCCGGGCAGGCGGCGGCGGGCAGCGGACTTGGACCCGGCGCGGTCGGCTATATCCTCGGCATCACCAAGGCCTACACGACGCGTGTCGGCGAGGGGCCGTTCCCCACAGAACTGACCGATGCGACGGGCGAGCGCCTCGGCGAACGCGGGCGCGAGTTCGGCACGGTAACCGGGCGCAAGCGGCGCTGCGGCTGGTTCGATGCGGTGATGGTGCGCCAGGCGATGGTGACCAGCGGGGTGAGCGGCATCGCGCTGACCAAGCTCGACGTGCTCGATGGCTTGGAAACGCTGAAGGTGTGCGTCGGCTATGAGCTCGACGGGCGGCAGATCGACTACCTGCCGGCCTCGCAGGGGGCGCAGGGGCGGATCACGCCGATCTACGAGGAACTCGAAGGCTGGAGCGAGAGCACCGCGGGCGCGCGCTCGTGGGCGGAATTGCCGGCGCAGGCGGTGAAATACGTGCGCCGCATCGAGGAACTGATCGGCACGCCGGTGGCGCTGTTATCTACGAGTCCAGAACGCGACGACACCATCCTTGTTCATGACCCATTCCAAGACTAGGGTAGGGATCACAGACCTCCACGGCAGCAACGATGCGGGCGGGCGGGGGTATTTGGCGTCATGGCAAGTGTATCGAAGCGTAACCTAAGATGACCGATTTCAATTCCGTCCTGCGCCGCGCGATTGACAATCTCCCCGAAAACACGGTGGAGGCGCGGCGCCAGCTGTATGCGCGGGCAGAAACCACCCTGGTGGCGCAGCTGCAAAAAGGTGATCCGCCAGCCGATGCTGCGCGGATTGCGCACATGCGCGAGAGCCTGCGCGCGGCGGCGAAGAACATCGAGGCCCAGGAAGGCAAGCGCCAGCCGGCAGCCAGACCTGCCGCGGCCAGGACGCAGGCCGCCCCGACGCAAGCGGCGCGCCCGCAAGGCGCGCCCGCTCAGGCGCCCAGGCCGGCTGCCGCCGCCCCTAGGCCCATTCCCGGCGCGCCCGGCTACGTGTCGCCGCTGCGCCAGCGCCAGGGCGATCCTGCTCCGGCGGCGCGGGCCAGCGTCCCGCCGCCACCGCAGCCGGCGCCGATGCCGCCAGTCGCTGCACGGCCGGCGCCTCCCCAGCCCGCCGCAACACAGCCGCCTCCCGCCTATCGGGACGAGGAGCCGGCATACGAGACAGACTACGAAGCCGACTACGATGAACCCGCCTACGCTGATGATGACGACGTGCGCGGCGGCGGATATCAGGACGCGGCGCCAGCCTTCGACGACTGGCCGGAATCGAACGCCTACGACCTGGAACCGCGGCGGCGACCTTGGGGCTGGATCATCGCACTGCTCGTGCTCGGTGCGCTGGCGGGCGTGGGCTACTGGAAACGCGACCAGATCATGGATGCTGCGGCGCCGCTGATCGCGCTGATCCAGAACAAGTCGTCCGAGGAAGAAAAGGTCGACGCGCGGCTGTCCGACGCGGATGGCCAGGCGGGCCAGGACCAGCCGGCAGCCAGTCCGCCGGCCGACACGCCGCAACCTAGCCAGCCCGCGCCCGGACTGATCGAGGCGATGCTGGTGGAGGAAGGCGAGACGCCGCAGGCCCTGCCGACCGAGATACCCGGCTCCGTCAAATGGCTGCTGAAGCGGCAGGACGGCGCAGCCTACATCGAGGGGAATGTCGAGATTCCCTCGCGCAGCGTCAAGTTGACGCTGATGATCCACAAGAACACCGATCCGGCATTCCCGGCAACGCACACCATCGATTTCATATTCGAGGTGCCCGCCGAGTTCGGTGGCGGCGGCATCAACAACGTGCCGGGCCTGTTGGCCAAGTCGACGCCGAAGGCGCGCGGCGGGCCGCTGGCTGGCGAAGTGGTGCGTGTCGACGACGGGATATTCCTCATGGCGCTGCTCGCCGGCCCGCTCGATGCTCCGCGTAATGCGGAGGCCCTGGCCGGGCAGCCCTTCCTGGATGTGCCGGTCATCTACGCCAACGGCCACCGGGCGATCATCACGCTTGCCAAGGGACCGGAAGGCGAAAAGGTCTTCGCTGACGCATTCGGCGAATGGAACAACCAGTAGCCGCCGGAAAGGAGGCTGCCGGTCAAGTGTTTCCCGCAAACGCCAAGGGCGGCCGAACGCTGTTGCCGCCGGCACCTTGCGCCGTCCGGCGCATGGCCAGGCAGACACAGGACCGGTGACGATCAGTCGAGCAGGTATTTTTCCGAGATCGACTCCATGACCGCGACCATCTCACCGCGCGAAGACGGCTTGACGTAGGTCGCAGACGCGCCGAGCGCGGATGCCTTCACTGCCGTGTGCGTGTCCGACGCAGTGGTCACCACCACGATCGTCAAATGCCTGAAATGGCTGTCGGCTCGGCAATGCGTCAGCATTGTCATGCCGTCCATCAATGGCATATTCAGGTCCAGAAGAACGACATCGGGCAAGGCGCCCTGGTTCTTCAGCTTCTCGAGCGTGTGCAGCCCGTCCTGCCCGTTGACCGCAACCGACACGTCGAGCGGGCCGGGCAACTGGCTGCTCGCCAAACGCAGGGCGCTGCGCATCACATACACATCATCGGGATCGTCATCGACGATGAGCACGCGAAACCTGCCGCTTGTCGCAGCCGACAGGTCCTGGTCATCAACGTCGATCACGATGGGACTTTCCGACATGGGCATTCGTCCGGCGAGGGTCGGGATGGCGAAGCTGGCGCCATCGTCCGGGGGCTGAAGCGGGGGCATCGGCCAAGAAAGCCGCGAATCCGCATGAGCTTGCCAAGTAAACATTAATAGATGCCTGTGTGCGCACGATCGGGCTGCACAGTTGAGTTCAGTGTCTTATCTGATTTGCATTCATCATATCATGCTTCGTCGCGTACTACGCGATCTTCGTTGCCGATTCTTGGATCAAGGCCGCTGGGAAGGGGGGCGGCGGAGGCTTGCGACATCGTGTGCGCGGGCTTGGGGGAGGCCGCCCGCGGCATGACGATCGTGAATACGCTGCCTTCGCCCGGCGCCGATGCGATGCGCATTTGCCATCCGTGGCGGTCGCAAACGGCGGCGCAGATGGCGAGGCCTATGCCGGATCCGGGATACTCGTCGCGCGATTGAAGGCGCTTGAAGGGCTGGACGATGTCCCGGGCGAGCGCGGAGTCGAAACCGATGCCGTTGTCGTTCACAGACAGCGTGTAGGCCCCGTTCACCTCCTTGCCGTCTATGACGATCTTCGCGGGGACGTCCTTGCGCCGGTATTTCACGGCGTTACCGATCAGGTTTTCCAGCAACATGGCAAGCTGCTGCGAATCCGCCCGCACCTCTGCCGGTTCCAGCGACGTGGACACGCCCGCGCCGGAATCGTGAATGTATTCATGCAGTTGCGCAAGTGAATCGGCGAGGGCGTCCTCGATGCGGATGAGATCGGGATTGAGCTGTTTCTTCTGGACGGTCGAGTATGCAAGGATGTCCTGCACGAGCTTGCGAGCACGTTCGGCGGAATTCAGGATCACGGAGACGCTGTAGTCGACTTCGCCCTTGTCCCCTGTCTCGATCGCTTCGGACAGCATGTTGCTGAAGGTCAGGATTTTGCGCAGCGGCTCCTGCATGTCGTGCGAGGCAATGTAGGCAAAGCGCTCGAGATCGGCGTTCGATGCCATGAGCCGCTCGGTCAATTCACGTGTGGCGTTTTCCGCGCTCCGGCGCGCGGTGACATCGCGTGCAAGGGCAATGAGGATGGTCGCGTTCCCCCTGCCGGACTTGCTGAGCGAAAGCTCCATGGGGAAAAGCTCGCCGTCCAGACGTATCCCACACAGGTCACCGGCGACGGTGTAGGTCGAGCCGTCCATCTTCGCGACTGACGACATCAGCCGGCTGAAGGCGTCATCGTGCTGGACGAGGCTGTCGAACCGGAATACCTGAGCCGCATTGTCCGGGAAGCCGAAAATCTTGCTGAACGCATCGTTGCAGTCCTGGATCATGCCCTGCGAATCAATCGTCGCGACACCCTCTGCCAGGCCACCTACGATCCGGCGCATCCGCGACTCGCTGGACGCAAGGTCCGCCCTGATTTCTTCGGTCAACGACGCGAGCCGGGCATTGGACCGCGACATCAGGAAGAAGATCGCCAGCAGCAGCGTGTCGATCAGGATGCCGCCCATCAGGATGATGGTGGGCTGCTCGCTCTCGCTCTGGGCACGGAACGCCTTGCTCGCCTCGATCTGGAAGCGCCAGAGCCGGCCGTACATTTCGATGGTGCGTTCGGTCGCGAACATTGGGTCGGGATCACGCATAGCCTGCTGTTCGAATTCGCTGAACAGCGTGATGTCTGCGTCCAAGATCGTGACCAGCACGTCGCGGTTTTCCTGCGCCAGCGTGCCTTCCATGAGCTTGCCCATGATGAACGGTGCATAGACAAGTCCGATGAAGTTTTCGCGGCGGGCCTGCAGATCCGGCTGCGGGCCGTCGCGGTAGAACGGCGCATAGAACACGAACCCCGGCGTGTGGGCGGAATCCTGCACCAGGATGACCGGCCCGCTGATCTGCGCCATTCCGGTATCCATGGCCTCCAGGGCCGCCGCGTAGCGATTGGCTTCATGGGACATGTCCAGCCCAACCGCCTTGCGGTTGATCTCGACGGGCTGGACATAGGCGATCGGCCAGTAGTCCTCGCGGTTCTGCTGCGGATGAAGCGCGAAGTCGGGGCGTTCCGCACGCTCGCGTGCGAGGAAGGCGTCAAGGTCGTCCCGGCCGACCCGGTATATGATGCCGATGCCGTTGATGCCGGGGAAGCGCGCGTCTATGCGCAGGGACTTGGCGAAGGCCTGCCAGCGCGTATTGTCCGTAACGTCGTCATTGGCGCGGATCATGGCGGCGCCTGCCCACAGCGCTTCTTCATATTTCGCCATGCGTTCGCGCACGAGTTCGATCGTGCGGTATGCCTGCCTGTCGAAGTGGGCATTGGCCTGGCCCAGAACCTGGCTGCGGGAAAATTGCCATGCCGCCAGCGTGAGGACCAGGGACGCCGCCAGAACCAGCCAATGGATCCAGTGGAGGGATCCGCGTCCGCGCGTCTTTGCCTCGCCAGTGCTGCCCGCCATTTCCGCCTCTTCCTGCAGGGGAGCCGCCCGCCTGCGATTCAGTTTTGGTGCGCCGAAAACCGGGAGAACTTGCGCTTCAGGAAATCACTTGAAAATCAGCGTGTCAGAGTCTTGCGCGGAAATACCCATAAGCTTACCCTCTACTACAGAAGGTGATTCTGTATTGATTTTCAATCCTGCGCGGATACCGGAACTGAGCAGTTCGCAGATGAAAACCTCTGTTCATTGTGGCCGGCAAAAAGTTTGCCGGCCTGCTCCCGCTTCCTCTCCTTCAAAGTTCCAGGTGCTGATCGTCGACGACGACGATGCCGATATCTATGCCCTGAAAAAGCATCTGGCCGCGATCAGGGGCGCAGATGTCGATGTGCGCGTGGAGAAGTCCGGCCGCGCCGCGACCGAGGACCTCGGGGACGAGCATTTCGACATCTGTTTCGTCGATTTCTGGCTTGGCTCGGACACGTCGATCAAGCTTATCCAGAGGCTGTTGCAGGAGAAGAATACTCAGGTCGTGCTTGTCACCGGCATGGGATCGGATGCCGTGCGTGACCTCGGCTTCTGCGCCGGAGCGGCGGGATATCTCGACAAGAATGACATCAGCCGGGACGCCGTATCGGATATCCTGTCGCGGCTTTGCGCCTGACCGGCGCGCCGTGCATGCGGCGGGCCCTTGTTTTCTGCCGCGGGATGCGGCAGTTGATTGCATGAAATTGTTCCGAGGGGCGTCCCGCGTGCGGGACTGAGACGGTGCCAGCCGAACCCTTTGAACCTGAACCGGGTCATGCCGGCGGAGGGACAGGAACGGGTTGCCGTCGTTACAGACCCCTTATCCGAAATCCCGCCGCCTGTATGACGTGCGAATTGCACGGAGGCGCAGGGCCTTGGCAGGCGGCGTGCACACAGGCAACCGGGATAGTCGCACGCGATTGCGTGCGTGGGCGATCTCTGGTGGCAGGGCGGCGGCGTGGATCGCCGGGTTTGTCCTTGCCTGGTGGCTGGCACATGCGGTGTTCAGCCCCGCTGAATACCTCTTTCCCTCGCCTGGCAACGTCATCCAGGAATTCGTCCGCCAGGGACCGTTCCTGCTGCGCCATGCGGCAATCACGTTCGTCGAAATGCTGCTCGGGCTTGTCGCCGGCGGTGCGCTGGGGTGCGCGACGGCGCTCGCCATGGCGCTGTGGCGGCCGGCGCGCCATGTGGTGCTGCCAGTTCTCGTCGCCAGCCAGGCGCTGCCGGTCTTCGCCATCGCGCCGCTGCTCGTCATCTGGCTCGGGTTCGGGCTTGCCTCGAAGGTCGCCATGGCAACGCTGATCATCTACTTCCCCGTCGCCTCGGCCTTTCACGACGGCCTCAGGCGCACCGAGCCGCATCTGCTCGATCTCGCACGACTCTACGGGGCGAACACGGCTCAGACGGTGTTCCTGCTCAAGGTGCCTGCCGCCCTGCCGGCGCTTGCCTCGGGCCTCAGGGTTGCCGCGGCGATCGCCCCGATCGGCGCTGTGGTCGGGGAATGGGTCGGTGCGTCGGCCGGCCTTGGCTTCGTCATGCTGCAGGCGAACGCGCGGGTGCAGACCGACGTCGTGTTCGCCGCGTTGGCGATGCTGGCGCTCGCCGCGCTTTTGCTGCGCTTCGTCGTGGAAGCGGCGACGGCGCGTCTCATTCACTGGGCCGACGAACAGCCGGCCTGAACCCAACCGCCTCTCCAACGCGAAGGATTGAAGTCAACATGTTGCGAACTGTCTTGTCCCTGGTGCTGGGCGTGATGCTGCTCGGCACGGCCCCTGCCCAGGCAAACGACCGACTGACCCTGTTGCTCGACTGGTTCGTCAACCCCGACCACGGCCCGATCATCGTGGCCCAGCAGAAGGGCTATTTCGCCGACGCGGGGCTCGACGTCGAGATCGTGCCGCCGGCCGACCCCTCGGCGCCGCCGCGACTGGTGGCGGCAGGGCAGGCGGACATCGCCATTTCCTATCAGCCGAACCTGCACCTGCAGGTTGCCGAGGGCCTGCCGCTGGTGCGCATCGGAACACTTGTCGAAACCCCGCTCAACACGCTGGTGGTACTGGCTGAGGGGCCGGTTGCCGAGATCGGCGACCTGAAGGGGCGCAAGATCGGCTTTTCGGTCGGCGGCTTCGAGGACGCGCTGCTGAAGGAAATGCTCGCCGGGGCGGGCCTGTCGCTCGACGACGTCAGCCTGGTCAACGTCAACTTCGCGCTCTCGCCGGCGCTGATCGCCGGCCAGGTCGATGCGGTGATCGGGGCCTTCCGCAATTTCGAGCTGACGCAGCTCCGCCTCGAGGGGCACGAGGGCCGTGCCTTCTATCCCGAGGAACACGGTGTCCCGGTCTATGACGAACTGATCTTCCTGGCGCACCGCGACCGGGTCGGCGACGACAGGCTGAAGCGCTTCATGCAGGCGATAGAACGCGCGGCGATCTGGATGACCAACCACCCGGAAGAGGGCTGGGAGCTGTTCAAGGCGGCGCATCCCGACCTCGACAACGAGCTCAACCGCACCGCGTGGACGGACACGATGCGGCGTTTCGCCAAGCGGCCTGCCGCGCTCGATGCACCACGCTACGCGCGCTTTGCGGAGTTCATGAAGGCGCAGGGGCTGATCGAGGGAACCGTGCCGGTCGGCAACTACGCGGTGGCGCTAGAATAGCCGCCTGGGCGGAGCTTGCTGCGCGGTCCCGGTATCAGGCCGGGGTTGCGGCGATGGCCCTGGCCGAGTGCTCGAGCTGGCGGGAGGCTTCGCGGACAGCCTTCTGGACCTTCTCGAAGGCACGCACCTCGATCTGGCGGACGCGCTCGCGGCTGACACCGAATTCCTCCGACAACTCTTCGAGCGTCATTGGCTCCTCGGACAGCCGGCGCACCTCGAAGATGCGGCGCTCGCGCTCGTTCAGCTTCTTCATGGCGTCGGCCAGCATCCGGCGGCGGATGTCGAGCTCCTCGTTCTCGGCGAGCATGTCCTCCTGGCTTTCGCTTTCGTCGACGAGCCAGTCCTGCCATTCCGAGCTGCCCTCGGCATCGGCGCGCAAGGGGGCGTTGAGGGAGGAATCGCCGGACAGCCGGCGGTTCATGGAGATGACCTCATCCTCGTTGACGCCGAGCTTTTCGGCGATCTCGGTGACGTGTTCGGGGCGCAGGTCGCCTTCCTCGAGCGCCGAAATCTGGCCCTTCACCTTGCGCAGGTTGAAGAACAGCTTCTTCTGGTTGGCGGTGGTGCCCATCTTCACGAGGCTCCACGAGCGCAGGATGTATTCCTGGATCGCGGCGCGGATCCACCACATGGCGTAGGTCGCAAGCCGGAAACCCTTGTCGGGCTCGAAGCGCTTCACGGCCTGCATCAGGCCGATGTTGCCTTCCGAGACGATCTCGCCGATGGGAAGGCCATAGCCACGGTAGCCCATCGCGATCTTGGCGACGAGGCGCAGGTGGCTGGTGACGAGCTTGTGTGCCGCGTCGCGGTCGTCGTGCTCGCGCCAGCGCTTGGCCAGCATGAACTCCTCGTCCGGCTGCAGCATGGGAAACTTGCGGATCTCGTCGAGATACCGCGACAGTCCCCCGTCGGCACTGATTGTCGGCAAAGCCGAAACGGCCATGTCGTTTCCCTCGTATATGGCGTTCCGCCGTTTCGATCCCGATCAGGCAATCGGACTGGCGAAACCCGGGACAGAAGCCTCCATATATGGGGGCCGATCCACGCAAGTGCAATCCGCTGGCAGAGTTCACTGCCCTGACGGACATCTGGCTTCCTCTACTACGCGAGTTTGCCGAAAAGACGGCAGGTCACGTGCCCTGTTCAAGCGCGTCGTGCAGCGCCTGCATGTCCGGGGGCAGCGGCGATTCGAATCGCATGACCTTGCCGGTTCGCGGATGGGCGAAGGCGAGCAGGCAGGCGTGCAGGGCCTGGCGGTCCAGCTGTTCGAGCGCTGCTCTTGCTTTCGGGCCGAGGATTGCCGCCTTCGACTTGAAACCGGTCGCATAGACGGGATCGCCCAGCAGTGGATGACCCATGTGCGCAAGATGCACGCGGATCTGGTGCGTCCTGCCGGTCTCCAGCCGGCATTCGACGAGGGCTGCGACCGGTTTGCCGCCAGCCTCGTACAACGCCAGCCGCTGCCAGTGCGTGACGGCATGGCGCCCGGCCTTGCGAACGGCCATCTTCTTCGCGTTGGCCGGGTCGCGCGCCAGCGGCGCGTCGATGGTGCCCGAGGCGCGCGCCGGCACGCCCCAGACGATGGCAAGATATGCGCGCTCGAGCGGTCCGGTTCGGCCGTGGTCGGCAAACTGCGCGCTCAGGGTCTGGTGGGCCGCATCGTTCTTGGCAACGACGAGGAGGCCGCTGGTTTCCTTGTCGATGCGGTGGACGATGCCGGGGCGCGCGACGCCGCCGATGCCCGACAGGCTGTCGCCGGCGTGGTGGAGCAGGGCGTTGACGAGCGTTCCCGTGGCGTTGCCGGCGCCGGGATGGACGACGAGGCCGGCCGGCTTGTCGATGACGATCAGGTCGGCGTCCTCGTGGACGATGCACAGCGCGATGTCCTCGGGTTCCGGTTCGGCGGGTTCGGGCGGCGGCAGGGCGACACGGGCCTGCGTGCCCGGCGCGACCTTGCGCGACGGGTCGGTCACAGGTGTGCCGTCGATCACGACATGGCCGTCCTTGATCAGCGCCTGGAAGCGCGCGCGCGACAGCTGCGGCCAAGCTGCCGCGAGCGCGGCGTCGAGGCGTGCCGGGGTCGTGGCATCTGTAGCAAGAACGAGTTCGCGCTTTTCCATGGCCCGGCTTTATCACATGGCCGAAAGCCTTGCGCGCGAACAAACGAAGTTTGCCAAACGCGGGTTGGCCGGCACGTTGCGAGAAAGCCGGTTCGGCAATCGCCGCTTGATTGCTCACCGCCATCGTGCTTTGCCGTTCGCGGCCGATGAACTTCGCCTTGAACGAATGGACAAAACCGATGACTGCTGCGCGCAAGGACGATGAAGACGCTCCCCTCGATCCGGCTGTGGAACGGGTGCGCGCGAAGCTTGCGCGGCTGCTGGTGTTCTCGTTCGGTACCATGGCGCTGGGGCTGCTCGCGGTGCTGTTCGCGATCCTCTACAAGCTCGGCACGTTCGGCGATCCGGCGGGTAAGGCGGTCGATGCGATCGCCGAGCTGCCTGCTGGTGCGCAGGCGGTTTCCTCGAGCGTGTCCGGCGACATGCTGGCGGTGACCATCAGTCTGCCCGGCGGGGCCCAGGAAATCCGGCTGTTCCGGCTTCCCGGCGGCGAAGCGGCCGGGCGCGTGCAACTCGTCGCGCCGGCCAACTGAGCCTCTCGCATCACTTGCGAAGACCAGCGCGAAAGGCTATATCGCGCTCTCGCGCTTCGGCGCCGCTAGGGCTCCCATCGTCTAGCGGTCCAGGACGCCGCCCTCTCACGGCGGAAACAGGGGTTCGAGTCCCCTTGGGAGTACCATCCTTTCTCTTCACGCTGTCGCGGTCTTTGACCGCCGCGCTCCAGAGGGGGCGGCCAAGACGTTGGCCGGTCGCGCAGTCGCGCTCGCGAATCCTTCGGGTTCGATTGCCGCTGACAACAGTCTCAGTTCGCTGAACACATCGGCATGTTGGCTGGTCGGGCGGTGACCATCATCTCCCCGATGTAGAGCGGAACGGGGCGTTCCTTCAGCGCGCGCGGCAGCAGTGCGCCCGCCGCATTCAGCAGCTTGAAGATCAGCGGATTGTATTCGCGGAACTGGGTCAGCGCGTAGGCGTAGCTGATCGGCTTGAACGTGCGCGAAACGCGGATAGCCTCGAAGCCGTGGCGGGCGAGGATCAGGCGGATGGTGCTCGGGTCGTAGTAGTGCAGGTGTTCCTCGGGAATGTAGAAGTACCAGCGCGAGCCCATCACCTTTCGGATGATGCTTGCGGTGTCCGGCACGGTGAGGAACAGGCGGCCATCGGGCGCAATGAGCCGGCGGGCGTCGTCGAGGAAGCCGCCAGGATCGAGCACGTGTTCGAGGACGTCGAAGCCGGTGATGGTGTCGAAGGTACGGCCCGGCGCGTAGTCGGCAATCGTCGTGCAGGTCGCATCCAGCCCCTTCTCGCGCGCCTGGGCCACTGCGACATCGGAAAGGTCGATGCCGGACACCTCGTGCCCCTGCGCCGCGGCATGGGCCATGAAGACGCCATTGGCGCAGCCGACATCGAGCCAGTGGTCGGCAATCGCCCGTGGCGCGATCTCGCGGTAGCGGCGCGCCGCCGTCATGCGCTTCATCTCGTCGGCGTCGGTGAAGGTCTTGTACATGCCGTCGGCGTAGGCGGCGTCGTAGTAGGCCTTCAGCTCGGCGAGGCTCGGCAGCGGATGCTGCTTTTCCAGGCCGCAGCGCGTGCAGCGCCAGAAGTCGCGGCCCTTCTTGGTGAAGCGGAACGCGAAGCGGGTTTCGCCGCAGGCCGGGCAGGGCGATATGTCCTGGGGTCTCGGGGGCATGGCCTTCGATTGCGGTTCGGTGCGGCGGTTCGCTTCCCGTATCACCGCACTATGCTACCGGCGACGCACTAGGCGTGACGGGAAGCTCGCCTTAAAGTTAGCGAACGCGGTAAATGGCCCGCATGCCGAATGCGGGCACGCAGCATTGAGGAAGCGCCAGCAACATGACCAAACCCTGCATCATCACCGTGGCGATCACCGGCTCCGTGCCGCGCAAGGAAAACAACCCCGCAGTCCCGATCACGGTGCCCGAGCAGGTGGAATCGACGCAGGAAGCCTTCGAGGCCGGGGCGACGCTGGCGCATGTGCACGTGCGCAACGACGATGGCTCGACGACGTCCGACCCGGAGAAGTTCGGCCGGCTGAAGGAAGGCATCGAGAAGCACTGCCCGGGCATGATCGTGCAGTTTTCCACCGGTGGGCGCTCGGGGCAGGGTTCGGAGCGCGGCGGCATGCTGTTTCACCGGCCCGACATGGCGTCGCTGTCGACGGGCTCGTGCAACTTTCCGCTGCGCATCTACGAGAACCCGCCGGAGCTGATCGAGGATCTCGCCGCCAAGATGATGCAGTACGACATCAAGCCGGAGATCGAGGCGTTCGATCTGTCCATGCTCTACCAGGCGGTCCGGCTCTGCGAGGAAGGCAAGATCAGGGCGCCCCTGCATGTCCAGTTCGTGATGGGGGTGAAGAACGCGCTTCCGGTCGTGCGCGAGGCGCTGGAGTTCATGGTCAGCGAGCTGCATCGCCTGATGCCGGCTGCGACCTGGACGGGGGCTGGCATCGGCAAGGACCAGCTGACGCTCAACAGGTGGTCGCTGGAACTGGGCGGGCATTGCCGCACCGGTCTTGAAGACAACATCCGCTTCGACAAGACGCGGTTCGCCGCCTCGAACGCGGAGCTGGTGAAACGGGTCGCCGACCTGTGCGGGCAATACGACCGCACGGTGGCGACGGTCGCCGAGGCGCGAAAGCTTCTCGGCCTGCGGCCGGCAGCCTGAGGGGGTATGACAATGGACTATCGCATACTGGGCCGGTCCGGCCTGAAGGTGTCGCCGATCTGCCTGGGGACGATGATGTTCGGCGGGCGCACCGAGGAAAAGGACGCCGTCAAGATCATCGACCATGCGTATGACAACGGCGTCAATTTCATCGACACGGCCGACCAGTACAACATGGGTGCGTCCGAGGAGATCGTCGGCAGGGCGATCAGGAAGAAGCGCGACCGCTGGGTGCTGGCGACCAAGCTCGGCAACGCGATGGGCAAGTCGGTCAACCGCAAGGGGCTGTCGCGCAAGTATGTCTACGAGGCGACGCACGCCAGCCTGAAGCGGCTGAAGGCCGACTACGTCGATATCAGCTACCTGCACAAGGAAGACCACGACACGCCGCTGGAGGAGACGATCGGCGCCTATGCCGACCTGATGCGCGCCGGCAAGGTGCGCTACATTGGCGTCTCCAACCATCGCGCCTGGCGGGTGGCGGAGATCGTGCGCATCTGCCGCGACCTCGGCATCAATCCGCCGGTGATCAGCCAGCCCTACTACAACGCGATGAACCGGATGCCGGAGGTCGAGCACCTGCCGGCGTGCGGGCATTTCGGGATCGGCGTGTTCCCCTATTCGCCGATGGCGCGTGGTGTCCTGTCGGGCAAGTACGAGCCGGGCAAGCCGCCGCCGGAGGGGACGCGCGCCGGCGTCAACGACGCGCGCATGATGCAATCCGAGTGGCGCGAGGAATCGCTTGTGATCGCGCAGACGCTGAAGGCACATGCGGAGAAGCAGGGCATCACGGCGGGCCAGTTCGCCGTCGCCTGGGTGCTCAACAACAGGCTCGTCACAGGCACCATCGCCGGACCGCGCACCTTTGCGCAGTGGACCGACTACCTCGGCGCTCTGGACTATAGGTTCACGGCGGAAGACGAGGCGCTGGTCGACTCCCTCGTGCCGGCAGGTCACCCGTCGACGCCGGGCTACACCGATCCCGCCTACCCGCTGGAGGGCAGGGTGGCAAGGAGCGGCTAGACTGAGAACAGGTCGCGAAACCGTTGCTCGCCTTCGGCGGAGAAAATCACGGCGCGGGAGGTCTTCTCGCGCCGCGCCCAGCGGAGTTCATAAAAGCGCTCGAGGAAGGCGGTTCCAAGCGAGCCTGCAAGATGCGACTTGCGCGCGCTCCAGTCGAGGCATGAGCGACACAATGGGCGCCGCTGCCGGCTGAGGTGGGCGATGTCGATCCCGAACTTGCCGGAAAAGGCATATCCTGTGTCGGTCAGGTCAATCCTGTCGCTATCGTCCTCTATGAAGCCGCGCTCCAGCAGCGCGTCGTATATCATCACGCCCATGTCGCCGGCGAGATGGTTGTAGCAGATGCGCGCCTTGCGCATTGCTTCGTCGCGGGGGCCCGTGCGCGTGCGCAGGTGGCCCTGCCGCGCGGCCAGGCCCATCAATGTTTCCAGCAGATGTCCGACGTCGGGGCCCGACAACGCGAAATAGCGATGGCGCCCCTGTTTTCGGCAAACCAGCATGCCGGCGGCTTCGAGCTTGCCGAGATGAAAGCTGGCGGTTTGCGAGGTGATGCCTGCTTCGCAGGCCAGTTCGCTTGCAGTGAGCGCCTTGCCCGACATCAACGCCAGCAGCATGTTGGCGCGCGCGGGATCGCCGATCATGTTGCCGAGCAGGGCGATGTCCGGGCCTTCTTTCATGCTTCGATGCTAATCGAAGCATTGACGTGCCGCAACAGGGGAAGCTGGTGCCATCCCATGAAGGAGACACCAGTGCTGACCTGCATCATCCGCTATCAGATCGACCCGACGAAACACGACAAGTTCGAGCAGTACGCGCGCAACTGGAACGAAGCCATTCCGCGCTGCGGCGCTGACCTGGTCGGCTACTTCGCGCCGCATGAAGGCTCCACCACGCTCGCCTACGGCATCTACCACGTGGCGAGCCTGGCGGACTACGAAGCCTACCGTGCGCGGCTTGCTGCCGATCCGCTCGGGCAGGAGAATTACGAGTTCGCCCGGCGCGAGAAATTTCTGCTGCGCGAGGATCGCACTTTCCTGAGACTGGTATCGGCCAGGGCGGAACGCTGACATGAAAGCGGAGACTCGTCTTGGTCCCGAGCTGGCGCTGCTTGCGTTGCTGGCGCTGCTGTGGGGGTCGTCCTACCTGTTCATCAAGGTCGCCTTGCGCGACATTCCTCCCATCACGCTGATCGCAGTGCGGGTTGCCATTGCTGCGGCTTTTCTGTTCGCGGTGTTGCGCTGGCGCGGCGAAGTGCTGCCGCGCGAATCCGGCGACTGGCGCAAACTGTTCGTTCAGGCGTGCTTCAACAGCATCGGGGCGTGGACGGTGCTGGCGTGGGGGCAGCAATACGTCAGTAGCGGGCTTGCCAGCGTCCTCAATTCGACGTCGCCGCTGTTCGTGTTTCTCATCACGTTTGCGGTGACGCGCCATGAATCCGTGAGCGCCCGCAGGCTGGCAGGCGCACTTATCGGCATGGCAGGCGTGGTGCTGGTGATCGGGCCGCAGGTGCTGTCGGGTATGGGCCTGCAGGTTGCAGGTTCGGTTGCCGCGCTGACCGGAGCGCTGCTCTATGCGGGCGCGGCGATCTACGGGCGCAAGCTCAATCACCTCCCCGCTACGGTGACGGCCGCGGGAACGATGGTCTGCGCGACGATGGTTCTCCTGCCGATGGCCTTGATCCTCGACCGGCCGTGGACCTTGTCGGTTTCCCCGTCCTCGGCCGCGGCGGCCGTCATACTGGCGGTGGTCTGCACGGGACTGGCGCTGCAGATTTACTTCCGTCTCGTGCGCACGCTCGGTTCGATGGGCGTCGCCAGCCAGAGCTACCTGCGCGCCGGCATCGGGGTCGTGCTGGCCATCGTCGTGCTCGGGGAGCGCTTCAGCGCGATGGTCGCGGCCGGGCTCGCCTGCGCGATCATCGGTGTTGCGCTCATCAACACGCCGGAACGCCGACAAGATGGCGTCAGCCGCGGCGAGCGATGAACTTGCGGAAAGCCTCGAGCGTCTCGTCGGAGACGTGGTGCTCGATGCCTTCCGCATCGATGCGGGCGGTGTCCTCGCTGACGCCAAGCGCGCGCAGGAAGGTTTCCACGGTGAGGTGGCGGGCGCGGCTTTCAACCGCGAGCCGCTGGCCTGCCTCGGTCAGGAACACGCCGCGATAGGGGCGCCGGGTGACCAGCCCTTCGTCGACGAGGCGCTTGAGCATCTTGGCGACCGTTGGCTGGGAGACGCCGAGGCGTGAGGCGATATCGACCTGGCGGGCCTCGCCGTCGCGGCCAATCAGGTCGGAGATCAGTTCGACGTAGTCCTCGACCAGCGCGCTGCGTCGGGCTTCGCGGACCTGGCGGAAGCTCTCCGACTGGGTCTCGGCGTCCGGCAGGGGGCGGTGTGCGGCTTTTCCTGGCATCGGCTCGGTCCGGTCCCCTCTTCAGGGATGCGGAGTACCGGCCACGACAAATCATAGCAAGAGCTAAATTGTTGAAAACCGTTTTTCTATTTCCGTGCCCCCGCGTCGGGTGCCACCAGAGGTCAACAAAGCCTGTTGCCATTAACTTAGCCTAGGCTATATTTAGTGACATGAAAATGCTTTCCCGCCAATCGATGGGCGCGCTTGCCCTGTGCCTTGCGCTGGCCGCCGGGCTTGCCATCGGTTGTGTGGGCAACGCGCACGCTGCCGGCAAGCTGCGCGTTGTGACGACCTTCACGATCATCGCCGACATGGCGCGCAACGTCGCCGGCGAGGGGGCGGACGTGCAGTCGATCACCCGGCCGGGCGCAGAAATCCACAACTACCAGCCGACACCGCGCGACATCGCCAAGGCGCAGGACGCCGACCTCATCCTGTGGAACGGGCTGGGGCTGGAACTCTGGTTCGCGCGCTTCTTCGAGACCGTCAACGGCCCTGAGCCGGTTCTCGTCTCGACGGGTATCGAGCCGATCGCGATCGCCGTCGGGCCCTACGCCGACAAGCCCAATCCGCATGCCTGGATGTCTCCGGCGGCCGCCGCGATCTACGTCGGCAACATCCGCGATGCGTTGATTGCCGCGGACCCGGAAGGGGCGGACGTCTACCGCGCCAACGCGCAGGCCTACCTCGACCAGATCGCCGCGCTGGATGCCCCGCTGCGGGCGCGGTTCGACGCGATCGCGCCGCAGCGCCGATGGCTGGCGACAAGCGAGGGGGCCTTCAGCTACCTGGCGCGGGACTACGGCCTGAGGGAACTCTACATCTGGCCGATCAACGCCGACCAGCAAGGCAGCCCGCAGCAGGTACGCGCGGTGATCGAGGCTATCCGCGAACACGGCGTGCCGGTAATCTTCAGCGAGAGCACGGTGTCTGACAAGCCGGCGCGCCAGATCGCGCGCGAGACCGGGGCGCGCTACGGCGGCGTGCTCTACGTCGACAGCCTGAGTGAGGCTGACGGTCCGGTGCCGACCTATCTCGACCTGCTCACCCGCACCGTCGGCACCATCGCGGAGGGGCTTTCGCAATGAACGATATCGCAACCTCGCCACAGCCGGCGCGCGATGCAGCGGCATCGGCTGCCGAGGTGCCGGGTGTGGACGTTCGCGACGTGCGGGTGACCTATCCTAATGGCGTCACGGCGCTGGAGGACGTCAGTTTCTCGCTTCCCGCCGGCGCCATCTGCGGGCTGGTCGGCATCAACGGTAGCGGCAAGTCGACGCTGTTCAAGGCGCTGATGGGTTTCGTCGGCGTCTCTGAGGGATCGGTGTCGCTGATGGGCCTCGATGTGCGCGAGGCGCTGAAGCGCAACCTCGTCGCCTATGTGCCGCAAAACGAGGACGTCGACTGGAACTTCCCGGTGCTCGTCGAGGACGTCGTCATGATGGGCCGCTATGGCCACATGAACATGCTGCGCATTGCGCGCAAGCGAGACCACGAAGCTGTGACCGATGCGTTGCGCCGGGTCGGCATGGAGACCTTTCGCAAGCGCCAGATCGGCGAGTTGAGCGGCGGGCAGAAGAAGCGCGTCTTCGTTGCCCGTGCGCTGGCGCAGGAGGCGCGCGTCATCCTGCTCGACGAACCCTTCACCGGGGTCGATGTAAAGACCGAGAACGCCATCATCGACCTGCTGCGCAAGCTTGGCGCCGAGGGTTGCGTGCTGCTGGTCTCCACCCACAACCTCGGCTCCGTGCCGACCTTCTGCGACCAGGTGGTGCTTATCAACCGCACCGTGCTCGCCAGTGGCCCGACGGCGGAGGTGTTCACCCCGGCGAACCTGGAAAAGGCCTTCAGCGGCGTGTTGCGGCGCTTCACGCTGGAAGGCGAGGCGCTGCACGACGACGACGATCCGCGCGCGCTGACCGTGCTGACCGACGACGAGCGGCCGCTGGTGCTCTACGGCGAGGAAGAAGACCTCGCCGGCCTGCCGCCGCGCGGCGACGCCGACAAGGCGGATGGTGGCAAGGGCAAGGCACGGACATGAGCGCGCTGCTCGAACCGTTTTCCTACGAGTACATGGTGACGGCGATGTGGGTCAGCGCGCTGGTCGGGGCGACCTGCGCATTCCTGTCGGCGTTCCTGATGCTGAAGGGCTGGTCGCTGATGGGCGACGCGATGAGCCACGCCATCGTGCCCGGCGTCGCGGCCGCCTACATCCTGGGGCTGCCCTATTCCTTCGGCGCCTTCATCGCCGGCGGTCTTGCGGCGGGCGCGATCACCCTCGTGCGCCAGCGCACGGCGCTGCGCGAGGACGCGGTGATCGGGCTCGTCTTCACGTCCTTCTTCGCCTTCGGCCTGCTGCTGCTGTCGATACGGCCGGCCGCTGTCGACATCCAGACGATCGCGCTCGGCAACATCCTGGCGATCGCGCCGGGCGACGCCGTCCAGATGGTCGCGATCTCGCTTGCCACCCTTGCGCTGCTCGGCGTGTTCTGGCGCGACCTGCTGGCGACCTTCTTCGACGAGGACCATGCGCGTTCCGTCGGTGTGCGCGTCGGCGTGCTCAAGCCCCTGTTCTTCGCGCTGCTTGCCGCCTGTACGGTTGCGGCGCTGCAGGCGGTCGGCGCCTTCCTCGTCATCGCCATGGTCATCACGCCGGGCGCAACCGCCTACCTGCTGACCGACCGCTTCTCCCGGCTGGTGGCCATCGCCATGGCGGTGGGGGCGGGTTCGTCCTTCGCCGGCGTCTATGCCAGCTACTTTCTCGATGCGGCGACCGGCGGCGTCATCATCGTGCTGCAGACGCTGGTCTTCATCGGCGTGTTCGTCTTCGCGCCGCGCCACGGGCTGCTGGCCAACCGGCGGGTGATGCGCGGGGGGCAGGCATGAGCACGCTCACGGCAATCTTCAGCGAGCCGCTTGCCTATCCCTTCATGCAACGGGCGCTGCTGACGGCGGTGGTGGTTGCCGCGGTGTGCGCCACGTTGTCATGCTTCCTGGTGCTGAAGGGCTGGTCGCTGATGGGCGACGCGGTCAGCCACGCGGTTTTTCCGGGCATCGTGCTGGCGCATGTCGCCGGGCTGCCGCTGGCGGTCGGCGCCTTCGTCGCCGGCCTTGCCTGCGCCGTGCTGACCGGGATGCTCAAGGCCAACAGCCGGCTCAAGGAGGACACCGCGATGGGAGTCGTCTTTTCCGGCATGTTCGGGCTCGGGCTGGTGCTGTTCTCGCGCATCGAGACCGGCCAGCACCTCAATCACATCCTGTTCGGGGACGTGCTCGGGGTGACGGGACACGACCTGGTGCAGACGGTCGTCATCGCCGCCATCACGCTCGCGGTGGTCGCATTGAGGTGGAAGGACCTGGTGCTGTTCTGCTTCGACGCCCAGCATGCCCGCGCGATCGGCCTGCCGGTCGGGCTGATCCACTACGGCCTGCTGATGCTGCTGGCGCTGACCGTGGTGGCGGCGCTGAAGGCGGTCGGCATCATCCTCGTCATCGCGATGCTGATCGGGCCGGGCGCGACGGCCTTCCTGGTGTCGGCGCGGTTCGGCCGGATGATGGGCGTTGCGATGGCGGTCGCCATCGGCTGCGCGGTGGCTGGCGTTCTGCTCAGCTTCCACGCCGATGTCGCGCCGGGGCCGCTGATCGTGGTTCTGCAGGCAGGCGTCTTCTGCCTGGCTTTCGTGTTCGCGCCGGGGCGCGGACTGCTGGCGCATGCCCGTGTGCGGCGCGCGGCAGCGGTGCGGAACACGGGATAGCCAGGTAGTCGGAGGACGGCTGAGATTAGTGGCGCGCGACCTGGCTCTGCAGCGCGCGGATGCGCTCGGCCAGCGTCTTGGGCGTATCGCGGCGCGGCTCGCTGTCGCTGGCTTCCGACACCTCACGCGTCATCTTGGCGATCTCGCCACCCTCGCCGTCGAGCGTCGAGGTCAGCGTCACGACTTCCGCGGCGAGGTCGTTGAGGCGTTCGCGCAGCAGGGCGTTCTCGCGCTTCTCGGCTTCCCAGTCCGGGTCGACGTTCGACGGCATGCTGGCGCCGGTGGGAACGGCGCCCGACCTTGAACCGGTGCGCACCCTGTCGCGCGCGGCGGCAGCATCGGCCATCGCCTGCTTGAGCTTTTCCTCGGCGCGCACCCGCTCCTTGTTGGCCGTGGCAAGCTGGGCGGCAAGACGCCCGGCCTCGGAGTTGCGCTCGCTGATGTTCTTGGAGATGTCGGTGACTTCCTTCTCCTTCTCGCCCAGCGCCTTGCGCTCGGCGGCAAGTGCGCGCTTGAGGCCGGCGACATTGGCGTCGGCTTCCGCGATCGCCTTTTCCTGCTTCTCGATCGACTGGCGCAGGCGGCGGATCTCGGCGTCGCGGGCGGCAAGCTCGGTGTCGCGTTCGGAAAGCTTGCGCTCGATGCGCGAGATCTTCTCGTCGCGGTCGAGGATATCCTTGTCGCGCTTGCCGATCGTTTCCTCGCGATCGGCGATGGTCGCGGCGAGCGCATCGACGCGGGTCTTCAGCGCGACGATCTCGACGCGGCGGGTGTCGGAAGTGGTGGAGTGTTCGGCGAGCTCGGCCTCGCGACGCGCCAGCGCCGCCTCGCGCTCGGCGAGCGTGGTGTCGCGCGCCTCGATGGTCTTGTCGCGCGCGGCAAGTGCCTTTTCCTGTTTGGCGAGGCGTCCCTCGAGACTGTCGATGCGCGCCTGGAGTTCCTCCTCGGCGCGCTTCCTCGCGCTGATCTCGCCCTTCTGGCTGCGGATGATCTCGTCGCGCTTGCCGATCTCGGCCTGGTGCAGGGCGGTCTTCTGCCTGAGTTCCTCGACCGAGCGCTCAAGCTTGCGCGCCGACATCGCGAACTCGGCGCGCATCTGGTCCTTGTCGGCCTGGATTTCGCTCATCGAGACGGGGAGTGCGCCGCGGATCCGCCGGCCCGTGATCTTGGCCGCGCGCCGCCATACGGCGGGAATTGCCAGCAACGCAATCAGCCCCGCGGTGCAAAAACCCAGGGCAAACAACATGATCCACTCGATCATCCGACCTAACCTGCCGCTGATACGCCACACTGCCGGCATCGGCGCCGGCGCGGACGACTACGCCTCGTCCGCATCTGCCCTGCCATCCTGACATGCCCTCGGCGCTGTTGCCAGATCAAGATTTCATCAAGGCTAATGCGAATTCAGTCGGCAAAATGAAAACGGCCCGCAACCGCGGGCCGTTCCACATGCCGGTTGCCGGCGGATCGCGATCAGAACGGGTTCCAGGTTGGGTAGGCCGTCAGCTTCAGGTAGCCGATGTTGGCACCCAGCCGGGCGCCGACGCCGGAGCGGATCGGCGCCAGGATGACGTTGTTGTTGGCATAGAAGGACACGCCAAGACCGGCAACGAGGTATGCCGAGCCATTGACGCCGCCGTAGTACTTGTAGAGGTCGGGCACGGAAGGAAGGTTGTAGACCAGCATCATGGTGCGGTTGCCTTCGCCGCCGAAGTCCCAGCCGATCGACGGGCCCTGCCAGAACACCCGGTGCATGCCGGCGTTCTTGGTGTAGAGCGTGCCCTCGCCGTAGCGAAGGCCGGCGACCACGGCGCCGCTGCCCTCCTCGCCGAGAACGTAGCCATTGGGCCGGCCGGCCTGGCCGAACGCGTATTCCACGGTCTTGGCAAGCCCCTTGGAGACGGCGCCGAAGAAGCGGTGGCCGGCGTCGACGATCTCGTCTGAGGAAAAGGTGGCGTTGGGATCGAAGAACTGGGCAAGGGCAGCCCCCGGCGCGGCTACCAGGCCACCGGTGGCGGCGAGACCGGAAACGAAGGCGCGGCGGTTCATCATGACTCGATACTCCAGGTTGCGGCGATCGTGTGCGCGCCCATGCGGCTGCCGCTTTGCTGTTCCTTAACGTGCATACGGCAGACTTGCGGGAAGGCGGGCGATACGCGGCGGGCAGTATGGATAGGATGTGGTTAACAAAATGTCGGTGATCCGGCGGATTTTCGGCAGCACGTCGCCGGCCGTGATGCTTGTCGCGGCAGGGCTCTGGATGCAGGCGAGCGGGCAGACGATGGCAGCCGGCGAAGCAGCGGGTGCACCGGCCGTGAAGACGCCGGTTTCGCAAAGCGCGACGACCGGCTTTGCCATCGACGGCTTCGATCCCGTCAGCTATTTCACGGAAGGGCTCGCGCGGCAGGGGCAGAACCGCCTCGAAGCGCGCTGGAACGATGCGGCCTGGCGCTTCGCCAACCCGGGAAACCGGGATGCGTTTCTCGACGATCCCGACATCTATGCGCCGCGTTTCGGCGGCTTCGGCCTGGTGGCTCTGGCGCGCGGCCAGCTCGTCGACGGCGACCCGGAGGTCTTCGTGCTGCACGAGGGGCGGCTGTACCTGTTCCACTCGCCGCAGAACCGGATGGTCTTCCTGCGCGCTCCGGGCGACTTCGTGGCGGCCGCGGAGGAGAACTGGCGCCGCATCAACCACCTGCCCAAGCCGGTGGCCGTGGAGACCAGAAAGGCGCCCTCCGACCAACCCGGCGTCTCCATCTTCGAGTGAGTGACCGGCTCACGCCGGGCAGGCTAGTTCATCGATGACTTCCGTGGCGGGTTCGCTCGTCCCCAGGCAACGAACGACGGGTTGGTGTACTCCCCCGGCGCGGCGCCGTAGCGCAGCGGATTGCCGTCGAGATCGACCACGCAGCCGCCAGCGGCCCGCAATACGGCATCGCCCGCGGCCGTATCCCATTCCATGGTCGGAGACAGGCGCGGATAGACGTCTGCGTCGCCGCGTGCCAGCAGGCAGAACTTCAGGGACGACCCGATGTTGGTGCACTCGCCGACATTCAGCCTTTCGAGATACTGCTCCGTTTCGTGGCTGAGGTGCGAGCGGCTGGCGACCGCCGTCAGCCCGCCCAGCGGCGGTTTGCGCACGCCGATCCTGGTCCACTGGTCACGCGGCGGCAGGATGGCGCGGCCGGCCGGGTCGACGATGTTCGTCTCGAAGGCGCTGCCGTTGTCATCGGCGAAGAACATCCAGCCTTCGTTGCCCGGAAAGGCCGGGGCGTAGACCACGCCGGCGACCGGCCGGTGATCCTCGACCAGTGCGATGTTGACAGTGAATTCGCCGCGGCGGGCGATGAATTCACTGGTTCCATCGAGTGGGTCGACGAGGAACAGCAGGCCCTCGTGTGCAGGGATGGCGCCCGCCGAGACGGCTTCCTCGGCGACGACGGGGACGGTTGGAAACGTGAAGCGCTGCGCCAGTTGCTCGATGATGATTGCCTCGGCCAGGCGGTCGGCCTCGGTGACGGGCGAGCGGTCGTCCTTGTAGTCGACCTGAAGGACACGGGCATAGACATCGAGGATGGCGCGCCCGGCAGAAGCTGCAATGATCGCCAGCACCGTGCCGGTGCCCGGATGCTGGCTGAAAGGCGGGGGTCGCACCATGGTTCGTCCTGTCTGCTTGGCAGTCCCGGGAGCGCGTTGTATCAACCCGGAACTGATTTGCCGATGCCTGCCCGCCGATTCGCGCAAGGCCATGCGTGCGGGGCAGACGTGCGGCGCACCAGATGCGGAGATATCCAGACATGACCACAGCCACCGCGCCCGGCCCGATGGAACTCGCAGCGCTGCTGACGAGCAAGGTCTGCCACGATCTCGTTAGTCCGGTCGGCGCCATCAACAACGGCCTGGAGGTGATGACGGACGAGGGCAGCGCGGAAATGCGCGATTTCGCGCTCGATCTCATCATCAAGAGCGCCGAACAGGCGAGCTGCAAGCTGAAGTTCTGCCGCATGGCCTTTGGCGCGGGGTCTTCCGCCGGTAGCGAGATCGACCTTGGCGAGGCCGGCGAGGTGGCGCGCGGGTTCATCGAGAGCGAGCGCACGAAGCTCGCCTGGAACGCGCCGGCGGGTGCGCTTGCCAAGGACAAGGTCAAGCTGCTGCTCAACCTGGTGACGATCGCAGGCACCATCATTCCGCGCGGCGGCGAGATCGCGGTGGAGGTGGACCCAGGGGCGGGCGTGCTGACGCTCAGGGCGCGCGGCACAAATGCCAAGATACCCGCGGGCGTTGGCGACCTTGTCGCCGGACAGGTTCCCGAGACCGGGATCGATGCGCATTCGATCCAGCCCTACTACACCGGCCTGGTTGCTCGCGACGCGGGACTGAAGGTCGGATTCGACATGTGCGAAGGTGGCTGCGACATCACTGCAACCCCTGTTTGAAACCGCACGGACACGACAACTCTTCGCTCAATTGCCCGATGCACCCGATTGGTGCAAGGCAACGTTAATCCTTTGACGCCAAACTCCGCTCAACTCGGCCAATCCGGCTGCCAGAACGGACATTTGGAAACAGGTCATGGATGATCTTCTGAGCGAATTCCTTACCGAGACGCACGAGAGTCTCGATGTTGTCGACGTGCAACTCGTGCAGTTCGAGCAGGATCCGAACAACGCGCAGATCCTCGACAACGTTTTCCGGCTCGTGCACACGATCAAGGGTACGTGCGGTTTCCTTGGCTTGCCGCGGCTGGAGTCGCTGGCGCATGCCGGCGAAAGCCTGATGGGCAAGTTCCGCGATGGCGCGCCGGTGACGCAGGACGCGGTGTCGCTGATCCTGAAGTCGATCGACCGGATCAAGGAAATCCTCGGTGAACTGGGGAATACGGGCGCCGAGCCCGAAGGCTCCGACGACGACCTGATCGCCGAACTCGACCGCATGTCGGAGGAGGGCGCGCGGGCCATTTCCGGCGAGGCGCCCGCCGCAGCCGATGCCACAGCGGATGCGATCGATGATGCGGGCGAAGAAGGTGATGACGAGCAGGCGGAAGGCTCGCTGGTCTACCAGGTACTCGAACGGCCTCTGAAGCCCGGCGAAGTCTCGCTCGATGATCTGGAACGGGCGTTCCAGGAAGCCGAGGGGCCGGACCTGTCCGAAATCGCGGCAAGCGCCGAGACGGAACCGGCGGTTGCCAAGGAAGCGGCCGCCAAGGGCGAGGCCAAGGCGCCTGCCAAGGCGAAGGCTGGCAAGCAGGAAGCTCCGGTCCAGCAGGCCTCGCTGCGCGTCAACGTCGAGACGCTGGAGCATCTGATAACGATGGTCAGCGAACTGGTGCTGACCCGCAACCAGCTGCTCGAGATCGTGCGCCGGCACGAAGATTCGGAATTCAAGGTGCCGCTGCAGCGGCTGTCGAACGTCACGGCCGAGTTGCAGGAAGGCGTCATGAAGACGCGCATGCAGCCGATCGGCAACGCCTGGCAGAAGCTGCCGCGCATCGTGCGCGACCTTGCCCAGGAAGTCGGCAAGGACATCGAACTGGAGATGATCGGCGCGGAGACCGAGCTCGACCGCCAGGTTCTCGAGCTGATCAAGGATCCGCTGACCCACATGGTGCGCAATTCCGCCGACCACGGGCTGGAAAGCGGCGAGGAGCGGGTCGCCAACGGCAAGTCCGCCAAGGGGCTGATCCGGCTGTCGGCCTATCACGAGGGCGGCCACATCATCATTGCCATTTCCGACGACGGGCGCGGCCTCAACGCGGCGAAGATCCGTCAGAAGGTGCTCGAGAAGGGGCTGGCCAGCGAGGCCGAACTGGAGAAGATGTCGGAGGCGCAGATCCAGCGCTTCATCTTCAATGCCGGCTTCTCGACGGCAGCGGCGATCACCTCGGTCTCCGGGCGCGGTGTCGGCATGGATGTCGTGCGCACCAACATCGAGCTGATTGGCGGAACGATCGACCTCAAGTCCGTGCAGGGCGAAGGCACGACCTTCACCATCAAGATCCCGCTGACGCTGGCGATCGTCTCGGCGCTGATCGTGGAGTGCGCCGGGCAGCGCTTCGCCATCCCGCAGCTTGCCGTGGTGGAACTGGTACGCGTCCAGTCCAATTCGGAACACCGCATTGAGCGCATCAAGGACACGCCCGTGCTGCGGCTGCGCAACAAGCTGCTGCCGCTGATGTCCATGCGCGAGGTGCTTGGCATCGAGGACGATTCGCAGCCGCAGGCCACTGCCGAGGGCGAACTGGAGGAAAGCGGCTTCATCGTCGTCATGCAGGTTGGCGGCAACATCTTCGGCATCGTTGTCGACAGCGTCTTCCATACCGAGGAAATCGTCGTGAAGCCGATGTCGACGATGCTGCGGAACATCGCGACGTTTTCCGGCAATACCATCCTGGGCGATGGTTCGGTCATCATGATCCTCGACCCCAACGGCGTGTCGAACGTGATCCGCACCGATGTCCTGGAAACGATCGAGAAGGATGCCGCCGGCACCGAGGAACGGGCCTCGGCGCGCGAATTGACGAGCCTGCTGCTGTTCACCGCCGGCAGCGAGGAGCCGAAGGCCGTTCCGCTGTCGCTGGTCACGCGGCTGGAGGAAATCGCCGTCGAGAAGATCGAGCATTCGAACGGCCGCGACCTGGTGCAGTACCGCGGCAGCCTGATGCCGCTGGTCTACGTCAACGAAGACGTCAAGCGGCGCGATGCCGGCACGCAGCCGATGCTGGTGTTCTCCGACATGGGCCGCTCGATGGGGCTGGTCATCGACCGGATCGTCGACATCGTCGAGGACGAATTGAAGGTCGAGGTGCAGTCGGCGACGCCGGGCATCCTCGGTTCCGCCGTCATCAAGGGACACGCCACCGAGGTGATCGATGTCGGCCACTACCTGCCGATGGCGTTCGAGGACTGGTTCGGCCAGCGCGAGATGGCCGCGGCGGCGCTGACACGCTCGGTGATGCTGGTCGACGACTCGCCCTTCTTCCGCAACATGCTGACGCCGGTGCTCACCTCGGCGGGCTATTCGGTCAAGACCTATGCCAACGGGCGCGAGGCGCTTTCGGCGCTTGAACGCGGCGAGGAATACGATCTCGTCGTCAGCGATATCGAGATGCCGGAAATGAACGGCTTCGAACTTGCCGAGCGCATCACGTCGTCGGCCGCCTACCGGCGTCTGCCGGTGATCGCTCTGTCGTCGCACAACGCGCCGGCAACGATCGAGCGCGGCCGGCAGGCCGGGTTCCACGATTTCGTCGCGAAGTTCGACCGGCAGGGCCTGCTTGCCTCATTGGCAGAGGTCCGCCAGCAAACCACGGGAGCAGCCGCATGAAGAACGCGGTCATGCAGGACAACGAGTCCGTCGACAACGGGGAATACATCACGGCGATGATCGGCCGGCAGCTGTTCGGCATGCCGATCGACCAGGTGCATGACGTCTTCCTGCCGCAGAACATGACGCCGGTACCGCAGGCGCGCTCGGAAGTCGCCGGCGTGCTAAACCTGCGCGGGCGCATCGTCACGGCGATCGACATGCGCCGGAGGCTCGGCTTGCCGCCGCGCACCGGGGACGGTACGCCGATGGCCGTCGGCATCGAGTACAAGAACGAATCCTACGGCCTGATCATCGACCAGGTCGGCGAGGTCATGCGCATCGCCCAGGAATCGATCGAGCCGAGCCCGGCGAACCTCGATGCACGATGGCGGGAGATCGCCAGCGGCGTGTGCAGGCTGGAAGGGCAGCTGATGGTGCTGCTCGATGTCGAACGCATCCTGGCGATCACAACCGAGCCGGCTGCAGCGTAAGGGTTTGGCAAGCAGGAGCGTGTAGCCTGCTGCCGTTGTCAGTAGTCTTTCAGCGTACGGGGATGCCCGATGAAAACTTGCCTCGTGGTCGATGACTCCAGCGTCATCCGCAAGGTCGCCCGCCGAATTCTAGAAGACCTCGGCTTCATGGTCACTGAAGCGGAGGACGGCGATACGGCATTGGAAGCCTGCACGGATGCCTTCCCCGACGCCATCCTGCTCGACTGGAACATGCCGCGGATGGACGGGTTGTCCTTCCTGGAGCAGATGCGCTCGCTGCCGGGCGGCGACGCGCCGAAGGTGGTCTTCTGCACCACCGAGAACGACATCGGCAAGATCGCACGCGCACTGCGGGCGGGAGCCGACGAATACATCATGAAACCCTTCGACCGGGAAATAGTGGAAGCCAAGCTGATGCAGGCCGGCCTTCTCGCCTAGGCGCCGCACCAGCGGTGCTCCGCACCTCCCCGCCGCAAGGCTGTTCGAGAAGGTAACCACGCCTGTGTCCGCACTGCCGCAATCCGCTGCTCCCGACCATGCTCCGACAGCACGCAAGAACGTGATCCGCGTCTGCGTCGTGGACGATGCCGTCGTCGTGCGCGGCATGGTTTCGCGCTGGCTTGCCGAGGAAGCCGATCTCGAACTCGTTGGCAGCTATCGCAACGGCAAGGTCGCGGTCGACAGCGTTGCGCGCGATCAGCCGGATGTCATCGTCCTCGACATCGAGATGCCGGAGATGGACGGTTTGACGGCGCTGCCGCTGCTGCTGAAGGCGGTTCCGCGCGCGCGCATCGTCATGGCCTCGACATTGACGCGACGCAACGCGGAGATCAGCCTCAAGGCGCTGTCGCTTGGCGCGGCCGACTACCTGCCCAAGCCGGAAACCAATTCCGGTGTTTCGACATCGGCTGAATTCCGGCACGAACTGATCGGCAAGATCCGGGCGCTGGGCGCACGCGCGCTGCACCGCGGAGACGGCGCTGCCGCCGCAAGGGTGACGCTGTTGCGCGGCGGTGCGGTGCAGGGGCCTGCCACCGCGCCGGCGGCTGCGGCCGGCGATGACAAGGTTTCCCTGCGGGCCTATTCGCGCACGCCGCCTGCCGTGCTGGCGATCGGCTCTTCCACGGGTGGTCCGCCGGCGCTCGCTGCCCTCCTGGGCGCGCTGAAGAACGATGTCTGGCGGCGCATGCCGGTGCTGGTCGTGCAGCACATGCCGGCCACCTTCACCGCGATCCTCGCCGAACACCTGACGCGGGCGGCGCACATGCCGGCCGCCGAGGCAAAGGACGGCGAAGCGATCGTCGCCGGGCGCATCTACGTTGCGCCGGGCGGCAAGCACATGGTTCTGGAAGGGACGCGAAGCGCGCCGAAGATCAAGCTGACCGACGACGCGCCGGTGCACTTCTGCAAGCCCGCGGTCGACCCGATGTTCGACACCGTCGCGGCGATCTACGGTCCGGCCACTCTCGCCGTCGTGCTGACCGGAATGGGCAGCGACGGGGCGCTGGGGGCGGTGAAGATCGCCGATGCGGGGGGCAGCGTGCTGGCGCAGGACAAGGCGACCAGCGTTGTCTGGGGCATGCCTGGCGCAACAGCGCATGCGGGCGCATGTGCCGGCGTCATGCCGGTCGACCGAATCGCGGCGCGCATCAACGAGATCGCAATGGGAGTACGTGCGTGACACCGGCGGATTTCGCATACCTGCAGTCGTTCCTGAAGGCGCGGTCGGGGCTCGATCTTGCCGCGGACAAGCAATACCTGATCGACAGCCGTCTCAACCCGATCGCGCGGCGCAATGGGCTGGCCAACGTCGCGGCAATCGTCCAGGCGCTGCGCGGCGGCGCGAACAAGGCGCTTGAATCCGCTGTCGTCGAAGCGATGACGACGAACGAATCGTTCTTCTTCCGCGACAAGACGCCGTTCGACCAATTCCGCGACATCATCGTTCCCGCGCTCGCCAAGTCGCGCGCCTCGGCTCGCAAGATGCGCATCTGGTGCGCCGCGGCCTCGACCGGCCAGGAACCCTATTCGCTGGCCATGATCATCAAGGAGATGGCGGGCACGCTGGCGAACTGGCGTACCGAGATCATCGGTACTGACCTGTCGACGGAAGTTCTGGAGAAGGCGCGCGCCGGGATCTACAGCCAGTTCGAGGTGCAGCGCGGCCTGCCCGTGCAGATGCTCGTGAAGTACTTCGAGCAACAAGGCGAGATGTGGCAGCTGAACCCGGCGATCCGCGCCATGGTGCAGTACAAGCCCTACAACCTGCTCGACAGTTTCGCAGGGCTCGGGCAGTTCGACGTCATCTTCTGCCGCAACGTGCTGATCTATTTCGATGCGCCGACGAAGCGCGACGTGCTGACGCGCCTGCGCCAGCAGCTGGCGCCGGACGGGTTCCTGGTGCTGGGCGCCGCCGAAACGGTGATCGGGCTGAGCAGCGACTTCGTGCCGCTGGAAGGCGCGCGCGGCATCTACCGGCCGAATGATGCCGGCGCAAGCGCCCAACCGCAGAAGCTCGCCGTCAACGCGGGCCTCAACGGCGCGGCGAGCCGCCCGGCGGCCACGCCGGCGCAGGCCAGCACTCCAGCAGGAACACCCGCATCGAACGTGCTGCCGCTGACGCAGAACCGGCTGCGCGGCTGAAGCCACGCGGAACCGGTTACCCGGCATTGCGACCATTCAAATCCGTTTCCGGGGATGCGCATGCCTTGCGCTGGCTGGCTGGGACATTGGCGCGGTGGGATCGCGCGCCGGCCCTCGCGTGCGGGGGAAGCGAACGCGGCTGGACGTTTGAGAATACCGGACAAAGAAAACCCCGTGGCCCTGTCGTGAGCCACGGGGTTTTCTTTGCCGGATTGGCGCAGCGTTGCGACGCTGGCCGTCAGGCGGCGATTTCGTCCTCGGGATCGCGCAGAACGTAGCCGCGGCCCCAGACGGTCTCGATGTAGTTCTTGCCGCCGGTGGCGGTGGCGAGCTTCTTGCGCAGCTTGCAGATGAACACGTCGATGATCTTGAGTTCCGGCTCGTCGATGCCGCCATAGAGATGGTTGAGGAACATCTCCTTGGTCAGCGTCGTGCCCTTGCGCAGCGAGAGCAGCTCCAGCATCTGGTATTCCTTGCCGGTCAGATGCACGCGCTGGGTTGCCACCTCGACCGTCTTGGTGTCGAGGTTGACCGTCAGGTCGCCGGTTGTGATGACCGACTGGGCATGGCCCTTGGAGCGGCGGACGATGGCGTGGATGCGCGCGACCAGCTCGTCCTTGTGGAACGGCTTGGTCATGTAGTCGTCTGCGCCGACGCCGAGGCCGCGTACCTTGTCTTCGATCCCGGAGTTGCCCGACAGGATGAGGATCGGTGTCTTGACCTTGGAAAGCCGGAGCGTCTTGAGCACTTCGTAACCGCTCATGTCCGGCAAGCCGAGATCAAGAAGAATGATGTCGTAATCGTATATCTTGCCGAGGTCGATGCCTTCCTCGCCGAGATCCGTGACGTAGACGTTGAAGCTCTCCGACTTCAGCATCAGCTCGATGCTCTGGGCCGTAGCGCTGTCGTCTTCGATCAGCAAAACCCGCATGCCAATCCCCTTCCGCTGCCTATCCTAGGCGAGGCGCTCACCGAAACTTCTGCCGGTGCCCATGCCTGCCGCGGCTTGCGAATCCAATTGTTAACGCCCAATGGTTAACAAAACCTGATTCGCGTCAACCTTTCGCTTAGACTCTCTGTTGCGCGAATCGCCGCAGATTACTGAAATACCGGGGGAATTAGCCCCTGATATGGTTAATAAAGTACTTTAAGAGCGGAGCCTAAGTGATTCACCCGACTCACCGTTTCGATCGCCTTGGCGGCAAGCCCGGATCGGCAAACGAGGTTTACCGGCCCTTAAATCCTTTCGCCCAGTATTTTCGAGGGTCGTAAACGAATGGTTACGAGCGAACGAACTTCCGCGAAGGAAAGTGGTGGCATGGCCTCCGGCGAAAGCATGCAGGCGCTGGCCGCCGACATCGACAGCATCGACGAAGTCGAACTGTTCGGGCGGGTTGCCGCGCTGCAGGGGCTGCTGGTGGAAATCGCCGGGCCGGTACGACAGATGCGGGTCGGCTCGCGGCTGCGCATCGAGGATGGCGCCCGGCACTCGGCGCGTTGCGAGGTGGTCGGCTTTCGCGGCGAGCGGGCCATCGCCCTGCCGCTCGATCCGCTGGAAGGCGTGCGCATGGGCTGCAGGGCCGTGATCGAGGCGGGGGACGCGACGATCCGGCCTTCCAACAGCTGGCTGGGGCGGGTTGTCGACGGGCGTGGCAGTCCGATCGATGGCAAGGGACCGCTGGCGCAGGGTGCGGTGACCTGTCACCTGCGCGCCAAGCCTCCAGCGGCGCACTCGCGGCAACGCGTGGGTTCGCCCATCGACCTGGGCGTGCGCGCACTCAATACATTCACGACTTGTTGTCGCGGCCAGCGCATGGGCATCTTCGCCGGCTCCGGCGTCGGCAAGTCGGTGCTGTTCTCGATGATCGCGCGCAACACCGACGCCGACGTGGCGGTAATCGGTCTGATCGGCGAGCGCGGCCGCGAGGTGCAGGAATTCCTGCAGGACGACCTCGGCGAAGATGGCCTGGAGCGCGCAGTGGTCGTCGTGGCGACATCGGACGAGCCGGCTCTGGTGCGCCGCCAGGCGGCGCTGACGGCGATGACGCTGGCGGAATATTTCCGCGATCAGGGCAGGAACGTCCTGCTGATGATGGATTCGCTGACGCGCTTTGCCATGGCGCAGCGCGAGATCGGGCTTGCCAGCGGCGAACCGCCGACGGCGAAGGGTTATACGCCGACGGTGTTTACCGAGCTGCCGCGGCTCCTGGAGCGCGCCGGGCCGGGCGTCGAAGAGGCGGGCATGATCACGGGGCTTTTCACCGTGCTGGTGGACGGCGACGACCACAACGAACCGGTGGCGGATGCGGTGCGCTCGATCGTCGACGGGCACATCGTCATGGAGCGCGCGATCGCGGAACGCGGAAGATATCCCGCCGTTAACGTTCTTAAATCGGTTTCGCGTACGATGCCGGAAGCTGCGGCACCTGAGTACCGCGAAACGATCGCGCGGGCGCGGGCGCTGCTGGCGACCTATGGGGACATGGAGGAACTGATTCGGCTTGGGGCCTACAGGAAGGGGAGCGACCCGCTGGTCGACGAGGCGATCGCGCTGAACGCGCCGCTGGAAGATTTCCTGAAGCAGTCGAAAACCGAGTCGACGACGATCGAAGAGGGATACCGGGCGCTTGCGGCCATTGTGGATGGCGCCCGTGGGGATGAGCCTGTTGAGTAAGGAGTGAGGCCATGAAATCGCGAGACAGCTTGATTCGTTTCAAGCGTTTCCAGGTGGACGAGAAACGCCGCCACCTAGTGCAGATCGAGACGATGATCTCGGAATTCCATCGCATGGCGGAAGACCTGGAACGCCAGATCAAGGACGAGGAGACGCGGGCGGGGGTATCGGACGTCGGGCACTTCGCCTATCCGACATTTGCGCGCGCAGCGATGCAACGGCGCGAAAACGTGCTGGCGTCTGCCGCCGAGCTCGATGGCCAGCTCAGGGACGCTCAGGACGCGCTGGCCGAGGCGATCGAGGATCTGAAGAAGATCGAGATCATCGAGGAACGCTCCAGCGAGCGCGAACGCGCAGCCGAGGTCAAGCGCGACCAGGCCGAGATGGATGCTCTCGCCGGGCGGCTCGCCTTCCAGGGCTGAACGACCCCTTCCAGAACCGGGAGATGATGCGCGGCGACCGATGCGGTCGCCGCGCGCTTGGTCATGGTTTGATGCGGTGGACGGCGAGCCGCTCGTAATATGGGCGGGCGGCGTCGGCGATCCTTCGCAGGGCGACCGGCAGCTCGGGCAACGCCTCCTCGGCAGGCGACAGCGGCGCAAAGCCGGTCGACTGGGCGACCTGGTGATACCAGTGGCTCGCCCATACGCCGTCGTAGAGATGGATGCCGGGTTCCCAGCGCAGCATTGCCGGGTCGAAGGCAATCGCCAGCCTGTCGCACAGCTTGCTCAGGATGACTTTCGGATGGTTGCGCACGTCGGCAGCGGCGACCACTGGCGGGGCAGCGCCGAGCCGGTCTGCGACCTGGTCGAAGATTTCCGCCTGGGCGACATAGCCGATGTCGGCGAGTTCGACCGTCTCTCGCTTTGCGACATAGGATGCCAGCACGCGCTCGGGCTCGCGGATCAGGAAGGTGTTCTCGACACGGTCGATCCAGCGGCGCGGGATGCCGGCGATCATGTGGTGCGTCATGTGCTTCTGGTAGAAGACGCTCTTGCCCGTCGGCAGCGGGCCCATCAGCTGTTCGGCGACCTTCTTCGCGCTGGTCTCGCCAGCCGCGATGATCGCCGTGCGCATCGGATGGTCGAGGCCGGTGCGCTTCAGGTAGGCGGCGTAGAAGGGTTCGTCGACGGCGATCGTGTCGGCGCGCGAGGCGAAGCTGCGCATCATCGCGGTGGAGATGTTGCGCGGGCCGGACCACATGGCGATTCGCGTGATGTTCCGTTCGGACATGGCTTGCCTGCAAGACGCGTTCAGGGACGGGTGAGGGAGGCCGCGGCGAGCGCCTTGTAACGCGCCGAGAGGTCGCGCGTGATCAGGCCGGCACTGTTGCCGTCGGCGGGTGCTTCGCCGATGACGCGGCCATCGACCTCGCGCACCGGCACCAGGCCGGCGAAAGTGCCGGTGACGAAGGCTTCCTCGGCGCCGTAGACGTCGGTCAGCGAGAAGCGCTTCTCGCGCACAGTGTAGCCGGCTTCGCTTGCCACCTGGATGACATTGGCGCGGGTAATGCCGCCGAGGCAGTAGTCGCCGGTCGATGTCCACACCTCGCCCTTCCTGACGATGAAGAAGTGCGTCGAGTTGCAGGTGGCGACGAAACCGTCCGGATCGAGCATCAACGCCTCGTCGGCGCCGGCCTTGGTCGCCTGGATGCAGGCGAGGATGCAGTTCAGCTTGGAGTGCGAGTTGAGCTTCTGGTCCTGCTCGGCGGGCCCGGTGCGCCGCACATGCACGGTGAACAGCGTGATGCCGCGGGCGCGAACTTCGGGCCGCGTCTGCTTGTACTCGGGGATGATGACGATCGTGGCCGGACCGATGGTGACGCGCGGGTCCTGGTAGGGGGTGCGCTTGATGCCGCGGGTGACCATCAGGCGGATGTGCACGCCGTCGCTCATCTCATTGGCGGCGAGGCAGGCGAACAGGCGCTGCGAAAGTTCGGCGCGGGACAGGCCGACTTCCATGTCGATGGCCTTTGCGCCCTCGTAGAGGCGGTCGAGATGGGCATCGAGGAAGGCGATGCCGCCGTCCATGACACGCAGGCCCTCCCAGACGCCGTCGCCGAGGATGAAGCCGGAGTCGAACACCGAGACGACGGCCTCGGCGCGGGGTTTGAGTTCGCCGTTGACGTCGATCAGGATCGTGGCGTTGCGCGGGTCGTCGGCGTAGTCGTGGGTGGAGGTCATGGCGGTCCTAGCGGGCTCGGAACGGGTCAAACGCTATGGCGGGCGATGCGCGGTTTCAAGCCTCGCCCTGCGGATCGATTAGCGGGATCTGCGGCGCGGCGTGGCGCGGCAGCACGCCGGACAGGCGCGGATCTCCAGTGACGAACAGCTGTCGGCGATAGGCGGTCAGCCCGGCGCGCCGGTAGAAGTCGAGCGCGCCTGGATGGTCGAGCGAGGTGGTGCGCAGGAAGAAGCGCGTGGCGCCGCGCCCGAAGGCTTCGGTCATGGCGAGGTCGAGCAGGGCGCGGCCGAGCCCCTTGCCGATGACGCCGGGAACCAACGCGAGATAGACGAGTTCGACGTCGCCCTCGTTGCGCCAATCGAGTTCGAGGAGCCCGGAATCGCCGGCCGGACCAGCGAGCGCGAAGGCCTCGACGCGGTCGTCGCCGATGACGCCGGCGAGGCGATCGTCGCTCCACGTCAGCCGGGTGAACCAGAGCCAGGGTGCGCCGGCGGCGCGGAAAAGTGTGCGGTAGCGGGCAAGGTCGCCGCCGCCGAGGCGCTGCAGGGCGAAGCCCGGCGGCAGCGCCACCGGCTGGTGGCCGGGCGGCAGCGCGAAGGCCTGGAGCGACGTGCAGACGCTGGCGAACAGCCCGGCGGGCAGGTCGGTGAAGCCGTCGAGGTCGAGGGCAATGGGTTGCATGGATCAGCGCTCGTCGGCGGCGGCGATCAGGGGAATGTGCGGTGCGGCCTGCGGCGACGCGATGCCACAGAGGCGCGGATCGTCGGCGACCTCGATCTGGCGCTTCCACGGCACGAAGCCGGCCTTGCGGTAGAACGGCAGGGCGGCGGGGTGGTCGAGCGTGCAGGTGTGCACCCAGAAGCGGCGCGGCCCGCGGGCGAAGGCACGGGTCACCGCCTCCGCCATCAGATAGCGCCCGAGGCCGGAGCCGACCGCGTCAGGCACCAGCCCGAAGAAGGCCAGTTCGACGTCGCCGGGCACGCGGAAGTCGAATTCGAGAATGCCGGCGTCGCCGTTCGGACCGGAAAGCGCGAAGGCCTCGACGTCCGGATCGTCGAGCGTCGCCGCGAGCCTGGCATCGTCCCAGCACAGGCGCGAGAACCACAGCCAGGGTTCGCCGACGGCGCGGAACAGGGCGCGGTAGCGCGCAAGGTTGCTGCCCGCCAGCGGTTGCAGGGAGAAGCCCGGCGGCGCGGCGCGCGGCTGATGGGTTTCGGGAATCGCGAACATCTGCAGGCAGGTGGCGATGTTGGCGATCTTGCCGGCCGGCAGGTCGGTGAAGCCGTCGAGATTGAGGTCGATGGTCTGCATGGCCCGTCTGATGCGCCGCGCGTGCGCGGCGGTCAAGCCATGCACAGCGCCATAGAGCATGTTCCGCTCAAGTTGAACCGACTTGAGCGGTAAGACCATGCTCAAAGCATTGAATCTGGGACGAGTTCTTGTCGTTCAGGTGATTCCACCTGAACGGAATGCGCTCCAGCCCGGCGTCAGACGTTGCCGAGGGTCTTCAGGCGGACGCGGGTGTGGACCTCGTTCTGCGACATGACGGTTGTCTGCGGACGGAAGCGCTCGACGATGGCGCGCACGTGCGGGCGGTTGGGGCCGCTGGTCAACAGGACCGGGAGTTCGCCCTCGCTGGCGGCTTTCTCGAAGGCGTCGCGCACCTTCTGCACGAAGGTCTGCAGCTTGGAGGGCGCCATGGCGAGCTGGCGTTCCTCGCCTTCGCCGATCAGCGCCTGGCTGAAGGCATGCTCCCAGTCCGGCGACAGCGAGATGATCGGCAGGTAGCCGCCGGGCGAAAGATGCTGGGCGCAGAGCTGGCGCGACAGGCGCGTGCGCACGTGCTCGGCGAGCGCTTGCGGCGAGCGCGCGAAGCCGGATGCCTCGGCGATGCCCTCCAGGATCGTCGGCAGGTCGCGGATCGAGACACGCTCGGTCAACAGGTGCTGCAGCACGCGCTGGATCGAGGACATCGAGACCTGGCCGGGAACGATGTCGTCGACCAGCTTCTGCTGGTCCTTGGGCAGCTCGGAAAGCATCTTCGAGACGTCGGCATAGGAGAGCAGTTCGGCCATGTTGGCCTTCACGCTCTCGGTCAGGTGGGTGGAGATGACGGTCGCCGGATCGACGACGGTGTAGCCCTTCATCTCGGCGCGGTCGCGCTGGCTTTCCTCGCACCAGGTCGCCGGCAGGCCGAAGGTCGGCTCGGTGGTGTGGAAGCCCGGCAGGTCGATCTGGCCGCCGGCGGGGTTCATCACCATGACCTGGTTGGGGAACACCGTGCCGGAGCCGGAATCGACCTCCTTGATGCGCACGACATAGGCGTTGGCGTCGAGCTGGACGTTGTCGAGCACGCGCACCGGCGGCATGACAAAGCCCAGTTCCTGCGCCAGCTGGCGGCGCAGCGCCTTGATCTGGCCGGTCAGGCGGTCCTCGCCATCGGCGCTGTTGACCAGCGGAAGCAGGCCATAGCCGACCTCCAGCTTGATGTCGTCGATGGCGAGCGCCGCGGATATCGGCTCCTCGGCTGGTGCTGCAGGTTCGGCGGCGCGGATTTCCGCCTGTTCGGCCTCGACCACCTGCTGCCTGCGTGACTTGTCGATCGACCAGGCGAGCGCGCCGGCGCCGGCGGACAGCGCCAGGAACGGCAGCATCGGGATGCCGGGCAGCAGCGAAAGTCCGGCCATGACGCCGGAGGTCATGCCGAGCGCCTTGGGGTAGCTCGAAAGCTGCGTGACCAGCGCGGTGTCGGAATCCTCGCTGACGCCGGCCTTGGAGACCAGCAGGCCGGCGGCCACGGAGACGATCAGCGCCGGGATCTGCGAGACGAGACCGTCGCCGACGGTGAGCAGGGTGTAGGTGGCGCTGGCTTCGGAGAAGGAGAGGTCCATCTGGCCGACGCCGATGATGATGCCGCCGATGACGTTGATGAATGTGATGATGAGGCCGGCGATGGCATCGCCGCGCACGAATTTCGAGGCGCCGTCCATGGCGCCGTAGAAGGCGCTCTCGTCCTCCAGGTTGCGGCGACGGGTGCGCGCGGTGTCCTCGTCGATGAGACCGGCGGAGAGGTCGGCGTCGATCGCCATCTGCTTGCCGGGCATGGCATCCAGCGTGAAGCGGGCGGCGACCTCGGCGATGCGGCCCGAACCCTTGGTAATGACGACGAAGTTCACCGTGACCAGGATCGCGAAGACGATCAGGCCGATGACGAAGTTGCCGCCCATGACGAAGTTGCCGAAGGCCTCGATGACGCGGCCGGCGGCCGAAGTCCCCTCGTGGCCGTTGGCGAGGATCAGCCGCGTCGAGGCGAGGTTCAGCGACAGGCGCAACATGGTCGCCACCAGCAACACGGTCGGGAAGGCGGAGAACTCCAGCACGCCGCGGATGAACAGCGCCGTCATCAGGATCAGCACGGAGAAGATGATGGAGATCGCCAGCAGGATGTCGAGCGCGAACGGCGGCATCGGCATGATGAGCACGACGAGGATCGCCATGACGCCGAGCGCCATGGCGATGTCGCCGCGGCGTACGAAGTCGATGACGTCCCTGAAGCTCATCGCGGCGGCCAGGCGCCGCGTGGACGAAGCGCCCTGTGCCGTTGTGTCGCTCATGAATCGATTCCCGGTGATGCGGACAACCCGGCAATTTTTGCCGGGCGCATGGTTAACCGGTGGTTAACTTGCGCCTCAAACCCTGGCCGGGGACAGCAATTCCGCGATCAGCGGGCGTGCGGATGCGCCATCGGCCAGGTCCGCGACGAGGCCGGCCACGTGCCTGGCGCGCGCTTCGCCCAGCACCGGGTCGGCGAGATCATGGAACTTCGCCAGCACGTCGTCGTCACCGGGCGCGGTTTCAGGATCGCCGGGGGCCTCGGTGGGCGGGGAGGCGAGCCGGGTGCCGTCGGCAAGATGCAGGACGACGCTGGCGAAGCGGCGGGCGGGGAAGGCGGCATTGAACTCTGCCGTCTCGGTCATTTCCATGCCGGCGGCGAGGCGGCGGATCTCGGGGTCGGCGAAAGCAGCTTCGCTGATTTCCTCGAAGGCGAGCCTGCCGCGGGCCATCGCCGCCGCTACGGGGTAGGCGGTCGAATACTGCGCCTCCTCCGTGGTGCGCGGGTGGCGCACGGCAAGGCGGACCGACTCGTGAAAGGTCGCGACCTCGATACGCTCGACGTCGGCTGTGGCGAGCTTGTGCCGTGCCCTGAGCGTCAGGACGGCGGCGACGGCGGGCTGCGCCCAGCGGCAGACCGGCCACGGCTTGTAGTACTGCTCGCGGATGCGCCAGACGGAGCCGAGGTCGTTCCAGAGGTCGCGGACGCCTGTCCCAGTCGTGATCGCCGGCGCGCCGGTGAAGCCGTCGGCAGCGAGGAACGCGGCGGAGACGCCGGCCATCGCGCCCCAGCCGGAACCGTCCTTGAGCATGGTGGGATGGTCGATGCAGCGCATCATCTGGCTACGCGGGCCGTGGTATTCGGCGATGCCGAGCGCGTGGCGCGCGCGTTCGATGTCGAGCTTCAGGGCGCGTGCGCCGATGGCGGCGGCGGCAAGCGCGATCCAGGCGCCGGAGGTGTGATAGTTGGGAACGCTGGCGTGCAGCGCGACGCCGGCGCGGGTTCCGATTTCGTAGCCGAGAACGAAGCGGACAAGGAAGTCGTCCTGCCGCGTGTCTTCGCCCGCGTCTGCCATGGCGAGGACGGCGGCGAGCGTGCCGCAGCCGGCATGTCCCTTTGTGAGGCGGTGGCCGTCATGGGCGTCAACGGCATCGATCGTCATGCCGGCAGCGAGTGCTGCGCCGGGCGGGCTGACTGTGCGCCCGTCGAAGATCAGCCGTGCGGCGGGACTGCCGCCGGCGCCGAAATGCGTCGCCGCATGGTCGCGGACGATCCGCGACAGCGCGGTGCGTGTGCCGCTTGCCGCAGTGCCGCACAGATCGAGCAGCCAGCGGCAGGCGATGCGGCGGACGTCATCGGGCAGGTCGGCGCGTTCCAGCGACAGCACGAAGGCTGCCACTTCGTCGGCGTTGCCCCCGGCGGGGGCCTGATCGGGCTTGCCCGGCATCGTGCGGTCGTTCCCCGGCGTGCCCGGCGTGGAAGAACGCGGGCTGTTGCACGACAGTGCCAGCGGCTTGCGGGTCAGGCAACCGAGCGCGATTCGCCGGGCTGCGCGATCTCGTGACCTTCGCCGGCATACTGGTGGAGCTTGTTGCGCAGGGTGCGAATCGAGATGCCCAGGATGTTGGCGGCGTGCGTGCGGTTGCCGAGGCAATGGTCGAGCGTGTCGAGAATGAGGTCGCGCTCGACATCGGCAACCGTACGACCGACCAGGCCACGGGTGACGGCCTCGGCGGCCATGGCGGCGCGCGAGGCGGCATCGCCGGCTCCCATGGCCTCGCCGCCGTCGGGCATGCGCAGCGCCTCGGGCCCGATCTCTTCGCCGGTCGCCAGCAGCACCGCACGGTGCATCGTGTTTTCCAGCTCGCGGACGTTGCCCTGCCAGCGGTTGCGCACGAGTTCGCGGCGCGCCTCGGCCGACAAGGGCTTCGCGTCGAGACCGTTGGCCTCGGCGTATTTCTCGGCGAAGTGTTCGGCGAGCGCCAGCACGTCCTGCGGGCGCTCGCGCAGCGGCGGAATCTTCAGGGTGACCACGTTGAGGCGGTAGAGCAGATCCTCGCGGAACGCGCCGCTGCGAACCGCCTCGGCGAGATTGCGGTTGGTGGTGGCGAGGATGCGGATGTCGACGGGAACGGGTCTGGTGCCGCCGACGCGGTCGATGACGCGCTCCTGGATGGCGCGCAGCAGCTTGGCCTGCAGGCGAACGTCCATCTCGGAAATCTCATCCAGCAGCAGCGTGCCGCCGTTGGCTTCCTCGAACTTGCCGATGCGCCGGCCGACAGCGCCGGTGAAGGCGCCCTTCTCGTGGCCGAAAAGCTCGGATTCGAGCAGCGCTTCGGGGATTGCCGCGCAATTGATGGAGATGAACGGCTTGTCGGCGCGCTTCGACTTGCGGTGCACGTGGCGGGCGAGCACTTCCTTGCCGGTCCCGGACTCGCCGGAAATCAGGACGCTGGCGTCGGCGGGCGCGATCTGTTCGGCAAGGCGCACGGTTGCTGCCATGGCGTCGTCGCGGTAGACGAGCGCGTGGCTATCGTCGGCGACGGCAGCCAGCACGGCAGCGATCAGTTCCGGGTCCGGCGGCAGGGGGATGTATTCCTTGGCGCCGGCCTGGATGGCGGCGACCGCGGCACGGGTGTCGTTGTCGGTGCCGCAAGCGACGACGGGGATGTGGAAGCGCTCGGCGGCAAGGCGCTCGATCATCTCGGGCACGTCGAGCACGACGTCGATCATCACCAGATCGGCGCCCTGGCCGGAGCGCAGGACGTGCAGCGCCTGATCGACGGATTCGGCGTGGATGACGCGCGCGCCCTTCGCCATGGCGATGCGGGTCGCCTCGGTCAGCTGGCCCTTCAGGGTGCCTGCGATCAGCAGTCTCATGGCGTTCTCCTAGCCGCGGTCGTTCTTGATGATTTCCGTCATGGTCACGCCGAGCCTGTCCTCCACGAGAACAACCTCGCCACGCGCCACCAGCCGGTCGTTGACGTAGATGTCGATGGCCTCGCCAACCTTGCGGTCGAGTTCCACGATGGAGCCCTCGCCGAGCTTGAGCAGCTCGTTGACCTCCATGCGCGAGCGCCCGAGGACGGCGGAAACCTTCACCGGAATGTCGAAGACGGCTTCCAGTTCACCTGCGGTGTGGCTGTTGCTCTCGTCCTCGAAATAGGGTTCGGCCGATGCCACGGCCGGCAGGTCGTCCATTTCGCCGAAAGGCGTGTCGGTATCACTGGCCATCGCTCAACTCCTTCTCGCGGGCCACGGCCGGGGCGGCTTCGCCGGATGGGTGCGCGGCCCCGCTCACGGCGTCGGGCATGGGTTCGGGGTGGCCGGGGCGCATCTGCGGACGGCGCAGGGCGAAGCGCTTCACGGCGTCCTCGACGCGTGCCTCCAGCTCGGCGGTGTCGCGGACCATGCCGCCGTCGGCCCACTCGAGGCGGGCGTCGCCCGGCACGATGTCGGGATCGCCCATGACGATGACGCGGCCTTCGACGCCGGTCTCGCGGGCAAGCTTGGCGATGCGCTCGGACAACGGCTCGGTGAGCGATTCATGCACCCGCAGCACGACATGCGGGACAGCGCGCACCTCGTCCACTGCCTGGCGGAAGAGATCGACCACCTCGACCAGCGGATATCGCGCGACCAGTGCCCGGGCAAGCTTGCGCGCCATCTGCACGCCGACGTCGATGGCGGCATCCTCGGCGATGCGGCGATGGCCGTCGGCGGCGGCGATCAGGCCTGGCAGGGTGTCGAACAGCCGGTCGCAGGCGTTCGCGAGCTGGTGCTCGATCCTGGCGAGCGCGGCAGCGCGGCCAGCGGCTTCGCCGGCGGTGAACCCCTCCTGGCGCGCGCGCTCGGCGGCCCGATCGAGTTCTTCCTGCTCAAAGCGCGGGGGCTCCGGCTCACCGACCTTGGCGAGAGCGAAGACCTCGTCGAACATGTAGCGCGCTGGCTGACCCATACGATGTTCCCATTCCCTGGATGCGGGTACGCAACCCAACCTGACCGTTGTCTGCGAGCCGCGTTAACGCCGGATCGATATGATCGGCGACTCGCGGCCGCGGTTTTGCTTCACGTTGGCGCCAGCGAGCGGGAACGCTTTCCCGACAGACCGGCACTAAAACGGTTTGCGTTCGACGTGAGTTGTGCAAACCGCTTTAGCCTTTGTTTTGTCGCACTTTTTACCCGAAAACCGGTTCACACTTTTCGGAAAGCGCTTCAGTAGACAAGTTCGTCGTCTCCACCTTTCTTGGAGATCTGGATCTCGCCGCGCGCGGCGAGATCCTTGGCGGTGTTCACCATGCCGCTTTGCGCCTCGTCGACATCGCGCAGCCGCACGGGACCCAGCACTTCCATTTCTTCCTTGAGCATCTTTGCGGCGCGCTGCGACATGTTCTGCATGAAGAAGTCGCGCATCTTTTCGCTGGCGCCCTTCAGCGCGATCGCCAGCTTGTCCTTGTCGATGGAACGCAACAGCGTCTGCATGCCGGCGGCGTCGAGGCGAGAGAGGTCCTCGAAGGTGAACATCAGCTGCTTGATGCGGTCGGCGGCTTCGCGGTTCTGTTCCTCCAGCGCCGTCAGGAAACGGGTCTCGGTCTGGCGGTCGAAGTTGTTGAAGATGTCGGCCATCAGTTCGTGGGCGTCGCGGCGGCGGGTCTGCGACAGGTTCGCCATGAACTCGACGCGCAGGGTCTGCTCGATCTTGTCGAGGATGTCCTTCTGGATGGATTCCATACGCAGCATGCGGTGCACGACATCGAGGGCGAGTTCCTCGGGGAAGACAGCGAGCACCCGCGAAGCGTGTTCGGCGCGGATCTTGGACAGGACCACGGCGATGGTCTGCGGGTATTCGTTCTTCAGGTAGTTGGCGAGAACCTCTTCCTGCACGTTGGAGAGCTTCTCCCACATGGTGCGCCCGGCCGGACCGCGGATTTCCTCCATTATGGCGTGGACGCGGTCCTCGGGCAGGAACTGCACGAGCAGGCGCTCGGTGTTGTCGAAGTTGCCGACCAGGGCGCCCGCCTTGCCCAGTTCCAGCACGTACTTGCCGAGCAGCTTCTCGACGACCTCCGAGGCGACCTTGCCGAGTTTCGACATGGCGATGGAGATGCGGCGAACCTCATCGTCGTCCAGCGCCGCCCAGACGGCGCGGCCATGCTGTTCGCCAAGCGCCAGCAGGATGATGGCCGCGCGTTCGGGGCCGGAGATCGACTCAAGCGGCGTGTCGGCGGCGAGGTCGCGCATTTCCGACGGCGGGGCCATGGCGGGAAGCGTGTTCATGCCGCCTCCTGGATCCACTGCCGCAGTACGGCGACGGCCTCGACCGGGTTGCTTTCGACGATTTCACCGACCTGCTGCATCGTCTCGGCCTGCAGCTTGCCGGCGACCTGGGCGGCCTCGATGAATTCCGGCTTGGGCGCCGGGGTATCGGGCGTCTGCGGGCCGGGCAGCGCGGCCGCGCTCTCCCCGGCCGGAAGTGCCGCCGTTGCCTGGGCAGCCGGCGTTTCCGTCTCCGGCGTTTCCTCCAGGATGCGCCGCACCAGCGGACGCACGACCAGCAGGATCACCAGGATCGCGACGATCAGAAGCACGACGACTTCGACAATGTAGAAGTAATCGTCCTTGGTCAGCGTCAGGAATCCGCCGCTGCCGGCGTCGGCGGCGAGTTCCATCGGCGATTCGGCAAAGCGCAGGTTGACCACCTCGATGCTGTCGCCGCGGGCCTCGTCGAAGCCCACAGCCGTGCGGACGAGGGCGGAGATGCGATCGAGTTCTTCCTGGGCGCGCGGCTCGTAGACGACATCGCCGTTTGCATTCTTCGTGTAATTGCCGTCGACGACGACGGCCACGGAGATGCGGCGCAGCCGACCGGCTTCCTGGACCTGGGTCGTGGTCGTGCGGGAAATCTCGTAGTTGACGACTTCCTCGGTGGTATTGGCAGCTTGCGTCGACTTGCCGTCCTCGCCGGCGTTCTGGCCGGCGCCGGGCAGTTCGTTGCCGACGGTAACCCCCTGGTTGCCGGTCGGCTCGGAGGCGTTGGACTGTTCCTCGCGGGTCTGGGTGGAGCGCACCACGCGGCTTGCCGGGTCGTAGATGTCGGCGGTCTCGGTGACGCGGCTGGTATCGAGATCAGCGGCGACGCGCACGCGCACGCGGTCGTTGCCGACAACGCTTGCGACCAGCGTCTCGACGCGTTCGATGAGCTGGTGCTCGATCTGCAGGCGGCGGTCGTCGAGGGAGGATGCCATGCCAGAGCCATCACTGGCGGTGGCGCTGGCGAGCAACTTGCCGCGTTCGTCCACCACCGAGACGCGGTCGGGCGCGAGGCCTTCGACAGCGGCGGCGACGAGGTGCTGGATGGCGCCGATCTGCGCTGTTTCAAGCATGCCGCGCGACTTCAGCATGATCGACGCGGAGGGTTCCGCGCGGTCGCGCGCGAAGAGCTGGCGTTCCGGCAACACCAGGTGAACGCGGGCGGCCTGGACGCCGCGAATCGTGCGGATGGAGCGGGAGAGTTCACCCTCCAGCGCGCGCAGATGATTGATGTTCTGCACGAAGCTGGTGGCGCCGAGGCTGTCGCCCTTGTCGAAGATCTCGTAGCCGACGCCGCCGCCGGTGGGCAGGCCATCGGCGGCAAGGTCCATGCGCAGGCGCAGGACCTGGTCCTGCGGAACGAGGATGACCGCGCCGTCCTGGCGCAAGTCGTATTCGATCGCGCGGGCGTCGAGCTCGCGCACGATGGCGTTGGAATCCTCGAAGGTGAGGTCGGAGTAGAGGGTGACGAGCGGGCTTGCCGACATCCGCATGACGAAGAAGACGAGAAAACCGACCAGCCCGAGCGCGACCGCGCCCATCGCGGCGATGCGCGGAGCGCCGAGGCTTTTCAGGAAATCGAACAGCGATTGGAACACGTGGCCGCCCTGCGGGTTTTCGGTATGCGGCGGCCACGGGACGAGGCATGGGAAATTCTTGCCTGCCGGGCGCGGCCGCCTGGTCGGCAATAATTTCCTACCTCGTTGGTAAACGAGTGGTTAACAAATTCCCGGATTGCGGCTGCGGCGGCCTGCATTCAGGCTTTTTTTTGCCGGCGAGGCGTTAGCGGTGGGCGTGGATGGGGGCGCATACATGCGCGAAAGCCCCGTCGCGCGCGCAGCGGACAGGGCCTCGGTCACGTCTGGACGGGGCGCGATGCGCGCCCGCGGCCTCAGTGGCGATATTGCTGGATGCGGGTCGTGCGCAGACCGGCAAGACCGTGGCGGTCGATCGAATGCTGCCAGTTGAGGAATTCCTCGACGGTCAACGTGTACCGCTTGCAGGCATCCTCCAGCGACAGCAACCCGCCGCGAACGGCGGCAACGACTTCCGCCTTGCGCCGGATGACCCAACGCTTGGTATCTGCCGGAGGCAGATCGGCGATCGTCAGCGGTGAGCCATCAGGACCGATGACATACCTGACCCTTGGCCGGGAAAGCTCGCTCATCGAAACTCCACACATACGCATACGCTACAAAACACAATGGAGGCAGGTTAGGCGGGCCCGCTTAAAATTTGGCTAAAGAAAGGCGCGGGGTTTTCGCGATGGTTCGCCGGGTACGTAATCGGCCGCGAAATGCAGCAAGCCGGCCGCGGGGCGCCACGGCCGGCAGCAGGCTGCGTCGTCTGGAGGAAGGTGGGCTTACTGCGCGTAGATGTGGCGCACGTCGGAAAGCGAGATGACCGTTCCGCCGGCCATCAGGAGCGGCTCGTCGCCGCTGAAGTCGACGCCGTCGATCGTCGTCTCGGTGGAGATGTCGACCTGGATGGCGGAGAGGTCGGCGGCGCGAGCCTCGACCGACAACGTGTAGTCGCCGTCGGGCAGCTTGTTGCCGTTCGTGTCGCGGCCATCCCACACGAAGGTCGAACTTCCCTGCGCGACCTCGCGGTCGCCGGTCCACACCACGCTGCCGGAGGAATCGCGGATGGTGAAGGCGGCGGCCTGGGCGGTCTCGGCGGCATCGTAGTGCCAGGTCGCGGTGCCGTTGGCCATCGTCGCCTGGGTCGTGGCGGCGGTGACGCGCTTGCCGATGAAGCTGACGGCGTTGGTGGCGGCGCTGGCGGCAGCCAGCTTGGCGATCGCCTCGAGGTTGTCGTTCTGCTTGATCTGCTGCTCGACCTGCGAGAACTGCACGAGCTGGGCGGTGAATTCGTTGGTGTCGAGCGGCTCGAGCGGGTTCTGGTTCTTCAGCTGCGTGGTCAGGATCTGCAGGAAGGTGTCGAAATTGTCGGCAATGCCGGCCCTGTCGGTTGCTGCCGTACCGGTTCCGCTAGCCGAGGAAATCGCGTTCAGGATCATGACTATACTCCGTTGGCCGCCCTGCGTGGCGCGGCCTTACACCTGGATGTCGACGAGGGCTGATGGCGAGATGCGGGCATAGGCGGGGGCTGCGGCAGCTTCGTCTTCTCCGCTGGGCAGAGTAGCGGCTGCCTGTGCCGTGCCGCGATCGCCATCGTGGGCACCCTGCCCGGAACCGCCACCGTCGCGCAGCGAGAACTGGATGTTGCCGCCGTCGATCTTCATGCCCGACTGCTGCAGCATGCGTTCGAGATGGCGGGCGTCGCGGTTGAGCGCGTCGAAGGTCTCCGGCCGGTCGACCGTGAGCTGTGCGTTCATGGTGCCGTCGCGCGCCATTTCGAGGCGCACATCGATGCGGCCCATTTCGGGCGGGTCGAGACGGATCTCGAAATGCCGGGTGCCGGTGCGCGCCTGCGAGGATACCGCGATGGCGATCTGGTTGACGGGCAGCGAGGCGCCGTAGGCGGACACCGTCACGCTGCGTCCCGCCGCCTGGCCTGCCATCATCTGTCCCGGCCGGTCTGCACCGAGCAGGATCGCATCGGCACCCTGCGCCGGGGTCAGGCCGGACGCAGGGTCGGCAGCCGGTGCGCCTGAACGCGCGGCGGATGCGCCGGCGCTGGCTGTTGCCTCGCGGATGGCCTGCGCCAGGGCGTTTGCGGCGGCTGGCCGGGCGGGTGCATCAGGGCGCGATCCCTCGGCCTGCTGTGTGCCCGGGGCAATATCCTGAAGGAATGTGCGGGTGGACGGCTGACTGTCGCGTTCGGAGACAGGCCGGGTGCCATTCCGCGCGGGTCTTGCCGTGGTGTCGGCCTGTGCTGCTGCCGCGGCAACGTCCGCGGACTGTTGTGCGGCCGTGGCGCTGGACGGCGCTGGCTGCTGCGCCGGGTTCGCGGGTGCGGCACCTTGCGTGGCGCCGCCGCCAGCGTTGGCACTCGCCGACGTGTTCGCCGTGCCGGTGCCAATCTCCGGGGCGGGAGGCTGGCTGTTCGCGGCCGTTTCGCGTGCGCCGGCGGCAGCGGGCTGCGCCGGCGTCGCGGGAATGGCGGGTTCGGCAGCCACCTGCTGTGCGGAAGCGGAGGCAGCCGGAGCGGGCACGGCACCGGAAGGCGCATAATCGGGCACCGATGCGGCGCCATTCGGCAGGGACGGCTCCACGGCGGGCCCCGCCGGCACAGGCGGCGTGGCGGGTATCGCGGACTCGGGCGCCCCGGATGCCTGTCCCGCGGGCGCCGGAACGGCGCCCGACGCAGCTGCGGGGGGCGCAGCGTCCGGACTGGCCGCGTTGCCGGACAAAGGGCGCGGGCCCGCCGCAGGGTCGGCTGCCGGCGCCTGCCCTTCCGGCCCGTCGATGACCGGTCCATTCTGCTGCAGGCTTTCGGCCAGGTTGGACAGCGCGGCGACACGCTCGGATCCGATCAGGTTGCCAAGTGCAGACAGTGCTTCCTGCGGCAGGGCGGCAAAGTCCGCGAGCAGTGCCTGGATGTCGGCGGGAAGGGTGTCGAACCGGGGCAGTTCCTCGCCGCTGGCCAACGCGGCTTCGAACGCGTCGGCGATGTCCTTGAGCAGTTGCAGAGGGCGTGGCAGGTCGCGAGCCGCACTGGGCTGGGCGACGGTTGCGGAACCGGTCGGCTGAGCGGCGGCCTGGCCTTGCGTATCCGCGCTTGCGGCGGATGCGAGCAGGGCAGCGAAGGGATTGGCGGCATCCGCCTCACCGGCTTCCCGAGACTTGAGACCCGGTTGCACGCCGGTTTGAACCCGACCGATTGCGACGAAGTTTGCCAAGGTGCGATCCATCCTACGGCTTCGACATTGAGGCGCATTTCGCCCCGCCGTACTCAAAGCAACCGGCGGGCCAACCGTGGGCAGTTCCGGCCGCGGCCTTGGAAACCCATGTTTTTCAATGACTTGACAGGGAGGGTGTCCTGCCGGGCATGTGTCCCTCGCTGCCACGGGGCGGACAGGCTTGCCGGGTGTGCGGCAGTTTCTGCCGGGTCGCGCTCGATACACCGCGCATCCGTGAAGCCACGAATTGGGTGCGGGTGCTGGTCTTCAGGCACGTGCAGACATAAATTACGCGGTGGAAGCGACCTTGCCGTGAGGGCGGGGTGTGCGCTTGTTTTCGGGACCAGTCCTTTGCCATGACGCACGTCGAACTCGATCTGCCCGGACGCCGGGAAGACAACCGCGTGGTCGTCGCCATGTCGGGCGGGGTGGATTCCTCCGTCGTCGCGGCCCTGCTCAAGGACGCGGGCTACGATGTCGTCGGCGTGACGCTGCAGCTCTACGACCACGGCGAGGCGACGCACAGGCCGGGCTCGTGCTGCGCGGGGCAGGATATCCATGACGCGCGCCGCGTCGCCGATGCGCTCGGTATTCCGCACTATGTGCTCGACTACGAACAGCGCTTCAAGGCTGCCGTCATCGATGCCTTCGCCGACAGCTACATCGCCGGCGAGACGCCGGTGCCTTGCGTCAGCTGCAACCAGAAGATCAAGTTCCACGACCTGCTCGACACGGCGCGCGAACTGGGCGCGCAGGCGCTGGCGACCGGGCACTACATCGCCTCGCGGCCGGCCGGCGATGGTTCGCCGCACCGCGCGCTTTACCGGGCGCTCGACCCCGATCGCGACCAGAGCTACTTCCTGTTCACGACGACGCAGGCGCAGGCGGATTTCCTGCGCTTCCCGCTCGGCGAGATGCACAAGGACGAAACGCGCGAGATCGCGCGCCGGCACGGCCTCGCCGTCGCCGAGAAGAGCGACAGCCAGGACATCTGCTTCGTGCCGACCGGGCGCTACGCGCAGGTGATCGAGAAGCTGCGTCCCGATGCGGCCGAGCCCGGCGACATCGTGCATGTCGACGGGCGCGTGCTCGGCCGCCACGACGGCATCCTGCGCTACACGGTCGGCCAGCGCCGCGGCATCGGTGTCGCCACCGGCGAGCCGCTCTACGTCGTCGCGCTCGACGCGGACAACGCGCGCGTCATCGTCGGGCCGCGTACGGAACTGGAAACCGCGAGCGTCATCCTGCGCGACGTCAACTGGATCGGCGGAGACAGCTTCGAGGCGGCGCTGGATGCGGGCAGGGAGATCGCGGTGAAGGTGCGCTCGACGCGCCCGCCGGTCGCCGCGCGGCTGGTGCGGGTCGGCGGCATGCCGGGCGTCGAGCTGCTGGAACCGGAGACCGGCGTTTCTCCCGGCCAGGCCTGCGTCTTCTACGACCTTGCCGACGGCCGCGGTCGCCTGCTGGGTGGCGGCACGATCGACGCGACGCGCAGTGCGCAGGCCCGTCAGGGGATGGCGAATGCCGCGCCGGCACGCAGCGTCGAAGTCGCGGGGGCGCGCTGAAGCGTCTTGCACGCGCGTCCGCTCGGACATCAGCAGGCGGCGCCGGGCGCGCGATCATGTCGCAAGGACGCAGTGCCCGGGCACGCTTGCTTGACAGCTTCATCGGCGCTTGCCTATATCGCCGCGCTTCGCATGGCTTGCTGCCGTGCGGCGATCCCGCCATCGCAGATGGCGATGCCCTTGGGGCGGAGTAGCTCAGTTGGTTAGAGCAGCGGAATCATAATCCGCGTGTCGGGGGTTCGAGTCCCTCCTCCGCTACCAGCCACTCGGTGGCTTGTCCTTTTCTTGCACGTCCTTTTCATGCGCGCATTGCGGCAGTCGCGTTGCCGGCACCGGGTTGTGCGGCGGTTCCGCGAGCGCGCGATCGGATCGGGGGCGTAAACGCGCTTGCCGCGTAAGGTTGCTGTCATCGGGCGCGTATAAGCCATAGCTTCCACCACACCGGAGACCACGCGCCATGTCGAAACCCGCCGGATATTCGCGAACGCAGATCGCCCTGCACTGGATCGTCGCCGCAATCATCGGCACGCAGTTCGTCTTCCACGAATCGATGGTCAGCGCCTGGCGGGCCGTGCGCCGGGGCGGCGTGCCCGAGTTCGATCCGCTCGTTGCCGCGCATGTCTGGGGCGGGCTGCTGATACTCGCGCTAGCCGCCTGGCGGCTGGCGATCCGGCTCAAGCGGGGCGCGCCGCCGCCGCCGAAAGAGGAGCATCCGTCGCTGAAGATGGCGGCGAACATCGTCCACTGGACCTTCTACGCGCTGATGATCGTGCTGCCGGTGACCGGCGCGGCGGCGTGGTTCGGCGGGATCGGGTTTGCCGGCGAAGTGCACGAGTTCTTCAAGCTGCCGCTGCTGGCGCTGGTCGCGCTGCACGTGGCCGCGGCGCTGTATCACCAGTTCGTGCTGAAGACAGACGTGCTGGCGCGCATGAAAAGAGCGCAGCCCTGCAGGCCGCGGCCCTGATGGGCGCGGCCCCTGTGCGGACAGTTGCACCGGCAATTGCCTAGTAGAACCCGTCCTCGCCATGCTTCAGCAACACCGGCACGATGATCTCCTCCTCGTCTTCCAAGTGGCGCACGAGGAGGCGGTCGAAGCGTTCGAGCGTCTCGGCGAAGCGGGCTGCCTGCCCGGCCAGCGCGGCCTCGTCGGGCAGGGTGCCTTGCGTGGCCGGCGCGCCAGCCGAAGTCAGCACGGCGTTGGCGTCGCGGGTGAAGGCGTCGAGGGTCCCGGCAATCGCGTGGTGGTCTGCGTCGAGCAGGTCGAAGCCGCGTTGCAGGGCGCGTTCGCGGGCAGCCAGTATCGGAAAGTAGTGATCGTCCTCGACGTGGTGATGTTCATGCAACTGGCCGACGAACAGGCCGCCGAACCGCGACAGGCGCGGGGCGTATCGAATGGGGTCGATTTCGCGGTCGGCGCATGCGTGGGCATCCGCATGCAGCTGCGCCATCAGCTTGCGGAACACGGCGTGGCGCTCAAGCCAGAACTGCGTCAGCGGGCCGAAGTTGGCATGCGCTGACCAGCCCTCGCGCGGGAAAAGCCGGGCAAGCTCACGCAGGTGATCCGGCAGGCCGGCGCGCAATTCGAGGTCGGTCTTGCGTCCGTTCATTTCTGAGCGCCATGCTTGCGGGCACTACCTACACGCAACCCCGCTGGTCAGGTGCCATCGATCTCCATCGCGTTCGAAGGTGCCACGGCACCGCAAACCACCAGCGACGTTGTGCATGTTGAGGAGATCGTAGTAGCCGGAGAAGTTCAGGTTGATGGTGGAATCGATTACCAGCAGCGTCGAATAATCGCACTCGACCTGATTGCCGGATGGCGAGCCGCATTGCGGCGGCGTCTTCACCGAAAACCTCATTTTCCCGATGCCTGCGACGTAGCACCAGTCTTCGTCGCAGGATGATATCATACCAGGATCAAGCCGAACGGCTGGGGAGATTGCGAGGCCTACTGGCCCCGCTGCTTCTCGCAGCCTTTCATTGAGCGCGAACTCGACTGCGTAAATGCCCGGTGTATCCCTTGGCCCGAGGCCGCCCGAACGGACATCGATACCCGCCTGAGTGACGAGCGCCCTGTTGAGCGAATGCATGTAGGCGGAGCGCTGCGCCATACCGAGATCGATCAGGGAAGCGACCGCCTCGAACCGGTCCCGCACGTCTTCGGTGATGATCGGCGACTGCCCTTCGGACGCCCGGAAGAAAGCCTGCTCGGTCAGGTGGTATTGGCCCAGCGAACGCGCCAGCCTGACCGTCGCAATGGGGTGGCCCAGCTCGGACGCCATCCGCAGATATTTCTCGCCGTCAGGGCCGGCGTAATCGTCCTCAAGCCGGTTGGCCTCGATATATGCCTTCTGTTCCTCATCCGGTTCGAATTTGTACCGGTGGAACCGTGCCAACATGTAGTACAATTGCGGCTTTTCGTCGGGCTCGGCCTGCTCGATGATCGAGAGCACAAACGGCGCGACTTTCCCGATTTCGAAGCTCGTCCGGTCGGGGCTTCCATACTGTGGATCCGGGACGGAAAATTCGTAGCTGTAGAGCCGATCCAGCAGTTTGCCGGTTTCTGAATTTTCCGGCGGATTGGCAACCGGTTTCCAGACTATGTCTTCTATGCCCCAGTGTGACCCTCTGAACCTCCCGTGACCGACAACTTCGCCTTTGAAACGCGTCTCGTATTCGCCAGAAAATCCGTCAGATATGAGCGGGCAGAAGTATTTTCCGGGCCAGCCGTAGTCCGAAAGCTTCTGGACGGCACTTGCGACATCCCACGAAGATTTTTCCGACCTGGCCGTGGTGAGCGAGAGGTAGTCGACGACGAATTTGATTTTTCGCCGATTTGAGTCCGAGGAACAGACGGGATCGACAAGGCTCACGATACCGCCGACGATGTTGGAATCGTCCGGGTATCTTATATTCTGCGATATCGCAAACTCGTTAGCATGATCCGCAGCCATCACCGAACCGGCGAGCGCAAGGGATAGCGTTGCTGCAAGAATTGCCGGAATTCTCATTTCAGTTCCTCACAATTCCCAGCCGTGCCAGAACCATACCGCCGGTGCCACGCCCAGGCGGTGCGCACCATGTCCGCGAGTTCGGGGAACCGTGGCCTCCAGGCAAGCTCGTTGCGGGCGCGGGTTGAATCGGCAATCAGCACCGGCGGGTCGCCCTGACGCCGTTCGCCGAGCACGACCGGGACATCCCGCCCGGTGACGGCACTCACCGTGTCGATGACCTGGCGCACCGAATGGCCGGTCTCGTTGCCGAGGTTGAAGGCGCCGAGCGTACCTTGTGCGGCCAGCGCGCCGAGCGCTGCGACATGCGCCGAGGCGAGGTCGGCGACGTGGACGTAGTCGCGGACGCAGGTGCCGTCGGGCGTGGCGTGATCGGTGCCGAAAACGGTGATGGCTGGTCGCCTGCCGGACGCGGCATCGAGGACCAGCGGCAGCAGGTGCGTCTCGGGATCGTGCTCCTCGCCGATCTCGCCCTGCGGATCGGCGCCGGCGGCGTTGAAGTAGCGCAGCGATGCCCATCGCAGGCCATGCACGGCGGCGAAGGCGGGAAACATCTGCTCCGACATCAGCTTGGAGCGGCCATAGGGATTGACCGGGTTCTGCGGCGCGCTTTCGGGGATCGGCACCGTCTGCGGTTCGCCATAGGTGGCGCAGGAACTGGAAAAGACCAGGTCCGGGACACCGTTGTCGCGCATCGCTTCCAGCAGGGTCAGCGTACCGGCGACATTGTTGCGGATGTAGCGGCCGGGGTCGGCGACCGATTCGGCGACGTAGGCGTAAGCCGCGCAATGGACAACGGCGTGCGGACGATGGGCGGCGAAGGCCGCGTCGAGGCGGGCGCGGTCGAGGATGTTGCCGCGTTCCAGCGGCCCCCACCGCACGGCCCACGCATGGCCCATTTCCAGGCTGTCGAAGGCGACCGGCAGGTAGCCCGCCAGAGCCAGCGCCTTGCAGACATGCGACCCGATGTAGCCGGCGCCACCGGTGACGAGTATCGGTTTCATGGGCTACGCGTTGTGGTCATGTCGGCGCAACTGGTCCCTTGGCGCTTGCCGGTCGATGTCGCCCTGGCCCAAGATGGACACGAAATGCCTCGGGCATGAAGCGCCGCAGGCACAAAGCGTCGCGCGCGAGACAGATACGCTGCGGCGAAACAGGCAGAGGCGGAATGGCGATGTTGGTAGCGGGACAGCCACGGGCAGGCAAGGGAGATGCGCAATGAAGTTGTCGGCAAATTCCTTTCGTGGCGGCGGGCACGCCTCGCGCAGCGGGTTCGATGTTTCCGCCGGCGAGGACCGGCGCCAGATCAGCACCGATGCCGATGCGGTGCGCGCGCTGCTCGAGCGGTGCCCGAAGGCGCACGAGACGCCGCTGCGCGACAGTCCGGAGCTTGCCCGCTGCGCCGGAGTCGCGGGCGTTCTCGTCAAGGACGAGCGCGGGCGCATGGGGCTCGGCAGCTTCAAGGCGCTGGGGGCGGCCTACGTCATCGCGCGCGAGGCCGCAGCGCGCGAGGCCGCCGACATGGGGCAGGCGCTTGACGGCGTCACCTACGTCGCCGCGAGCGCGGGCAACCACGGATTGTCGGTGGCCGCAGGCGCGCGGGTGTTCGGCGCGCGCGCGGTGATCTACCTCGCCGACACGGTGCCGGAGATCTTTGCGGAGCGTCTGCGTGCCAAGGGCGCGGAGGTGGTGCGTGCCGGCTCCGACTACGAGGCCAGCTTGGCGGCTGCGATGGACGCGGGGAGGGACAACGGCTGGATCCTGCTGTCGGACAGTTCCTGGCCCGGCTACACGGAAATCCCCTACCGGGTGATGGAGGGTTACCTGGCGATGGCCGCCGAGGCGGCGGAGCAGATTGCAGGCCTCGGCGCGGCTCCCAGCCATATCTTCCTGCAGGCCGGTGTCGGCGGGCTTGCCGCGGCGGCGGCCGCCTTCGCGCGCAAGGTGTGGGGCGATGATCCAACCATCATCGTCGTCGAGCCGGAAGCTGCGCCCGCTCTGCAGGCCAGCATCGCCGCCGGCCGCATGGCGCGCGGCGACGGCCCAGTGTCGTGCATGGGCCGCCTCGACTGCAAGGAGCCGTCGCTGCTGGCGCTGGCCGCGCTGTCGCGCGACGCCGACTGGTTCGCAACGATCAGCGAGGCGGAGGCGCAGGAGGCGATGCCGGTGCTTGCCGAGGCCGGCTTGGCGACGACGCCATCGGGAGGAGCGGGGCTCGCCTGCCTGCTGGCGCTGGACGAAGCCGGACGCGGGCAACTGGGGCTAAACGTGGCGTCGCGGGTGTTCGCCTATCTCAGCGAGGGGCCGGAAACATGAGCGCGCCGGCGCGCGGTTTCGCGCAATCGGAATTCGCGGCACGGACCGCACGCGCGCAAGCATTGATGGGCGAAGCCGGTTTCGACGCGCTGCTGTTCACCACAGAGCCGGAGGTGCGCTACTTCACCGGCTACCTGACGCGGTTCTGGGAGAGTCCGACGCGGCCGTGGTTCCTGATACTGCCCCGCATGGGCAAGCCCGTCGCGGTCATTCCCGGCATCGGCGCGGAGCTGATGGGCAGGACGTGGATCGACGACATCCGCACCTGGCGGGCGCCGGACCTGAAGGACGACGGCGTCTCGCTGCTTGCCGAAACCTTGCGCGAACTGTCGGGCGACAAGGCGCGCATCGGCGTGCCGATGGGTCACGAGACGCACCTGCGCATGCCGCTCGGCGATTTCTTCCGCCTGCAACGGATGCTGCCCGATGTACTCTTCGAGGATGCAACGGCGATCGTGCGCACCCAGCAGCAGGTCAAGTCGGAGGCGGAGATCGCCAAGATCGCGCACGCTTGCCAGGTGGCCAGCGGCGTGTTCGAGGCAATGGATGCAATCGCGCGATCTGGCAAGGCGCTGGACGCCGTCTTCCGCGATTTCCAGGCGGCGCTGCTCGGCGGCGGCGCGGACTGGGTGCCCTATGTCGCGGGCGGCGCGGGGCCGGGCGGCTATGGCGACGTCATCTCGCCGGCGTGCGGCGATCCGCTCAAGGCGGGCGACGTGCTGATGCTCGACACCGGGGCGGTATTCGACGGCTACTTCTGCGATTTCGACCGCAACTACGCGATTGCCCACGCGGACGACGCGGCGCGGCGGGGCTACGAAGTCCTCTACGCGGCGACGGACGCGGGTTTCGCGGCGGCGAAACCGGGTGCGACGGCCGCCGATGTCTGGCGCGCCATGCAGGACGTCATCTCGACAGCGGGTGACGCCGGGGAGGGTGGACGGCTCGGCCACGGGCTCGGCATGCGGCTGACCGAATGGCCCTCGCTGATCGAGGATGACGATACGGTGCTGGAGCCCGGCATGGTGCTGACGCTGGAACCCGGCCTGGAAATCGCGCCGGGATGCATGCAGGTGCACGAGGAAAACATCGTGGTGCGTGAGAATGGTGCGCAATGGCTCACCCGGCGCGCAACGGCCGAATTGCCGGTGATCGGCTGAAAGCCGGTGCGGTTGCCTGGAGCTAGTTGACGAAGGCGCGCTCGATGACGAACTGGGCGGGATTGTTGTTGGCGCCCTCGGTCAGGCCGGCCTTTTCCAGCAATGCCTTGGTGTCCTTCAGCATCGCCATCGAGCCGCAGATCATGCCGCGGTCGACTTCCGGGTCGAGCGGCGGCACGCCGAGCTTGTCGAACAGTTCGCCGGATTCGATCAGGTCCGTGATGCGGCCCTTCTGCGGATAGTCCTCGCGCGTAACGGACGTGAAGTGGACGAGCTTGGAGGTATCGAACAGCTCGTTGAGCATCTCGTCGGCGCGGATCGAGGCCACGAGATCGAGGCCATATTTCAGTTCGGCGACCTCGCGGCAGGTGTGGGTAAGAATGATCTGGTCGAACTTCTCGTAGGTGTCGGGATCGCGGATCAGGCTGGCGAAGGGGGCAATGCCCGTGCCGGTCGAGAACATGTAGAGCCGCTTGCCGGGGATCAGCGCGTCGTTGACGAGCGTGCCGGTCGCCTTCTCGCGCATCCAAACCGTGTCGCCGACCTTGATGTGCTGCAGGCGCGAGGTCAGCGGGCCGTCGGGCACCTTGATGGAGAAGAACTCGAGTTCCTCGCCCCAGCTCGGGCTTGCAACCGAATAGGCGCGATAGATCGGCTTGTCACCGCCGGGAAGCCCGATCATGACGAACTCGCCGGAACGGAAGCGGAAGCTCGGCGGGCGCGTGGTGGCGAAATGGAAGAGCCGGTCGGTGTAATGCGTGACAGACGTCACGGTGAGCGCGAGCACGCCCTTGGGCAGGTCTGCCGTGTCCTGCTGCATGGCGGGGGCTTGGGCGTCCATCGATCAAACTCCGGTTCCGTCAGGTGTTCGTCCAATTGCGCGTGTTTTGCGTCTTTGCTGCACTGCATGCAAGTGCGCAATATACCATATGCGAATTATCGAATATATGGATGAACAATTGTTTTATGTTTTCATTTCAGGGATTTAGCTCAGGTGGAGTACCTCCGATCGCGCGCGTTATCTCGGCTGCGGCCTGACGCACGCGTTCGCCGAAAACGGCGTCGCGGTCGGGCGTGACCCGCACCGAGGGGCCGGAGACCGAAATGCCGGCGACGGCTTCGCCGAAGGCATTGAAGATCGGGGCAGCGATACAGCGCATGCCGGTATTGCGTTCCTCGTCATCGACGGCCCAGCCGCAGCCGCGGATCGTTTCGAGTTCGCCAAGAAGCGCCTTGCGGCTGGTGATGGTGTTCGGGGTAAAGCCGGCGAGTTCCTCGTCCGGAACCAGCTTGTCGACCTGCTGACCTGGCATGTAGGCGAGCATCGCCTTGCCGATGCCGGAGGCGTGGATGGGTCCACGCGTGCCGGGCCGGAAGAAGGCGCGGATCGGTTCGTGAGTCTCGACCTGGCTGACGAAGACGATCTCGCCACGGTCGGCGATGGCGAGGTTCGCCGTCTCGCCGGTCGACATCATGATCTCCTGCATCACCGAGCGGCTCTGGTCGAGGATGCTGGTGCGGCGCAGGAAGGCACTGCCGATGCGGAAGGATTCAACGCCGACGTGCCACAGCTGCATGTCCTCGTCGAATTCGACCATGCCGTGCTTCTGCAGGGTGATCAGCACGCGGTAGGCGCTGGAAGGCGGCTGGCCCGCAGCCTCGGCGATCTCGGTGAGCGACAGACCGGAACTGCCGGCAACGATGCGCAGCAGCGCCAGCGCCTTGTCGAGCGACTGGATTATGGTGGTGCTGGCGTTGTCGTTGAAGGAGCGCGGCCGGCCGCGCTGACGCGCGTTGCTGCGGGGCATCTGTTACCTCTTGCGGTGGGGGGGCACGGATTGCCCCAGTGCATTGAATATAGGCGACGCAGAAAATTTTTTCAATAGTCGGAAAATTATATAATTGTTTTAAAACAATAGGATATCTGGATATCTATTAAAATGAAAATTTTTTTCGAAAAAATTGCACATGGCTGGAGGCGCCACTATGTTCAGGGACAACGAAAACCCGCTGCCGTGCAGCCGCGGCCATGAAGCGCGAAGCCTAGGAGAGACCGGCCATGCCGAGCCAGAACCCCGTCTTCATCCCCGGACCGACAAATATTCCCGACACTCTGCGCCGGGCCATCGACTACCCGAGCGTCGACCACCGCTCGCCCGAGTTCGTCGAGATGCTCGCTCCGGTGCTCGCCGGCGTGAAGCGCATCCTGAAGACGACGGCGGGCGAGGCGGTCGTCTTTCCGTCGACCGGCACGGGTGCCTGGGAGGCTGCGATCTCCAACACGCTGTCGCCCGGCGACAAGGTGCTGGCGGCGGAATACGGCATGTTCTCGCACCGTTGGATCGACCTGTGCCGCAAGCACGGCCTCGACGTCGAGGTCATCGACACGCCGTGGGGCGAAGGCGCGCCGCTGGAGGCCTACGAGCGTGCGCTGCGCGCCGACACGGGGCACACGATCAAGGCCGTCCTGGCCTGCCAGAACGAGACGGCGACCGGCGTGTTGAGCGATATCGCCGGCCTGCGCAAGGCCATCGACAATGCCGGCCATCCCGCGTTGCTGTTCGTCGACGGCGTCAGCTCGATCGCGTCGATGGACTTCCGCATGGACGAATGGGGCGTCGACATCGCCATCACCGGCTCGCAGAAGGGCTTCATGCTGCCGCCGGGGCTGGCCATCCTCGGCATCAGCCCCAGGGCGCTCGACGCGATGAAGGCGGCGAAACTGCCGCGCTGCTTCTTCGACATCCCCGACATGCTGGCGAAGAACAGGACGGGCGGCTATCCTTACACCCCGCCGGTCGCGCTGATTCGCGGCCTGGAGGTTGCCATCGGGATGCTCGAGGACGAGGGCCTGGACCAGGTCTTCGCCCGCCATCACCGCATCGCCGAAGGCGTGCGGCGCGCTGTCGCCGGCTGGGGGCTGGACCTTTGCGCGGCGCGCCCCAGCTTGTACTCGAACACGGTTAGCACGGTCCGGGTTCCCGACGGCTTCGACGGCAACGAGTTTGTGGCGCTGGCGGCGTCAAAGTACGCCGTGGCATTCGGAACGGGTCTGGGCAAGGTGGCCGGCAAGGTCTTCCGCATCGGCCATCTGGGCAGTATGACGGACGTCATGGCGCTGTCGGGAATCGCGACTGCGGAAATGGTGATGGCCGATCTCGGCTATCCCGTCGAGCTTGGCTCGGGTCTGCGTGCGGCGCAGGAGTATTACCGCACCAGCGCCGGAAAGTCGGCACCCGCGGTCGAGCGCCATGCGGCCTAGCCAGTACAAGAGCGCCTGAGGGATACGCCACGATGTATATTCCGACCTACGACGACGTCCTTGCCGCGCACGAGCGCATCAAGCCGCATATCCGGCGCACGCCGGTGTTGCGGTCGCACTACCTGAACGAGCTGACGGGCGCCGATCTCTATTTCAAGTGCGAGAGCCTGCAGGAGCCGGGCGCCTTCAAGGTGCGCGGCGCCTCGAACGCGGTGTTCGGTCTCGACGAGGCGCAGGCGAAGGCCGGCGTCGCTACCCACTCGTCGGGCAACCATGCCTCGTGCCTGTCGTATGCGGCCATGCTGCGCGGCATACCCTGCAATGTCGTCATGCCGCGCACCGCGCCGCAGGCGAAGAAGGACACGGTGCGCCGCTACGGCGGCAAGATCACCGAGTGCGAACCCTCGACGTCGTCGCGCGAAGCGACCTTCGCCCAAGTGCAGGCGGCGACGGGCGGCGACTTCGTGCATCCCTACAACGATCCGCGGGTGATCTCTGGCCAGGCGACATGCTCGAAGGAGATGATCGAGGATCTCGGCGAACTCGACGCCGTGATCGCGCCGATCGGCGGCGGCGGCATGGTGTCCGGCTGCTGCCTGACGCTGTCCAACATCGCACCGAACACGCTGATCTATGCCGCCGAGCCGGAGCAGGCGGACGACGCCTATCGCAGCTTCAAGGCTGGGCACATCATCGCCGACGACGCGCCCGAGACCATCGCTGATGGGCTGAAGGTGCCGTTGAAGGATCTGACCTGGCACTTCGTATCCAGCCACGTCACCGACATCCTGACGGCGAGCGAGCAGGAAATCGTCGATGCGATGAAGATCACCTGGAAACAGCTGCGCATCGTCATGGAGCCTTCCAGCGCGGTGCCGCTGGCCACCATCCTGAAAAACAGGGCAACCTTTGCCGGCAAGCGTGTCGGTGTCATCATCACGGGCGGCAACGTCGATCTCGACACGCTGCCTTGGCAGAAATCCTGAGCGGAGGAACCGGTTATGACGGCTCACATGAAGATCGAGGACCTGGAAGTCGGCTACGACATCCCCGCGGCCATCGGCATGGACGAGAAGGACATCCAGACACCTTGCCTGATCCTCGACCTCGACGCGCTCGAGCGCAACATCAAGAAGATGGGCGACTACGCCAAGGCGCATGGCATGCGCCACCGCGTGCACGGCAAGATGCACAAGTCGGTCGATGTCGCGAAGCTGCAGGAAAGGCTCGGTGGCTCGGTCGGCGTGTGCTGCCAGAAGGTGTCGGAGGCGGAAGTCTTCGTGCGCGGCGGCATCAAGGACGTGCTGGTCTCCAACCAGGTGCGCGATCCCGCCAAGATCGACCGGCTGGCGCGCCTGCCGAAGCTTGGCTCGCGCATCATCGTGTGCGTCGACGACATCGACAACGTGGCGGAACTCTCGGCGGCTGCCCAGAAGCACGGCACGACGCTGGAGTGCTTCATCGAGATCGACTGCGGCGCAGGGCGCTGCGGCGTCACCACCAGCGAGGCGGTGGTGAAGATCGCCAAGGCGATCGAGGCCGCGCCGGGGCTGAAGTTCACCGGCATCCAGGCCTACCAGGGCGCGATGCAGCACATCGACAAGTACGAGGACCGCAAGGCCAAGCTCGATACTGCCATTGCCATGGTGAAGGACGCGGTCGAGGCGCTGAAGGTCGCGGGGCTGGAGCCGGAGCTGGTCAGCGGCGGCGGCACGGGCAGCTACTATTTTGAGTCCAATTCCGGCGTCTACAACGAGCTGCAGTGCGGGTCCTACGCCTTCATGGACGCCGACTACGGGCGCATCCTCGACAAGGACGGCAACCGCATCGACCATGGCGAGTGGGAGAACGCGCTGTTCATCCTGACCTCGGTGATGAGCCACGTGAAGGCCGACAAGGCGATCTGCGATGCCGGCCTGAAGGCGCAGTCGGTCGATTCCGGCCTGCCGTTCGTCTACGGGCGCGACGACGTGAAGTACATCAAGTGCTCCGACGAGCATGGCGTCATCGAGGATCCGCAGGGCGTCCTGAAGGTCAACGACAAGCTGAAGCTGGTGCCGGGCCACTGCGACCCGACCTGCAATGTGCACGACTGGTATGTTGGCGTGCGCAACGGCAAGGTCGAGGCCCTGTGGCCGGTGAGCGCGCGCGGCAAGGCGTACTGAGCCAAATTGCCGGGTGCAGGAAACCAGCAGGAAACACGCATGCTGATCGTCCCAGAGGACAAGTGCCGGGAAATCGTTGGGCGCGAAGACGCCTTCAAGGCCGTGGAGGGTGTGTTTGCCGCCATGGCGCGCGGCGACGCGTACAACTTCCCGGTGATCCGCGAGGCGATCGGCCATGCCGACGCGCTGTACGGCTTCAAGTCCGGCTTCGACAGGGCCGGCCTCGTGCTCGGGCTGAAGTCGGGCGGCTACTGGCCGGGCAACGAGAAGCGCGGGCTGACAAATCACCAGTCGACCGTCTTCCTGTTCAACGCCGATACCGGCCAGCCGAAGGCGATGGTCGGCGGCAACTATCTCACCGCGGTGCGCACCGCGGCGGCCTCCGCGGTGTCGATCAAGCACCTTTCGCGGCCCGATTCGAAGGTGCTCGGCATGGTCGGCGCCGGGCACCAGTCGGCGTTCCAGATGCGCGCGGCAGTCGAGCAGCGCGGGTTCGAGAAGGTGGTGGGCTGGAACTACCATCCCGAAATGCTGTCGCGGCTGGAAGAGACGGCGCGCGACATCGGCATCGACTACGAGTCCGTCGATCTCGACCAGCTCGGCGCGCAGGCCGACGTCATCATCACCATCACCTCGAGCTTCGCGGCGATCCTGAAAGCCGCTCAAATCAGGCCCGGCACGCACCTGGCCTGCATGGGCACCGATACCAAGGGCAAGCAGGAGGTCGAGGCGGAACTGGTTGCGGCGGCCACGGCATTCACCGACGAGGTGGCGCAGTCGGTGTCGATCGGCGAATGCCAGCACGCCATTGCGGCTCGGTTGATCGGCGAAAGCGCCATCACGCCGATCGGCGATGTCATCAACGGCAAGCATCCCGGGCGTACTTCGGACGATGAAATCACGCTGTTCGATGGCACGGGAGTTGGCCTCCAGGACCTCGCGGTCGCAGACGTTGCGGTGCAGAACGCCGTGACACGGGGGCTGGCGATCTCGGTCGACATGTGATGCCCTGCCGGCGGCGGCCGGCGCTATCGGCGGATGCGAATTGACCTTTCGAAGGGGCCGGCTTGAAGTTCAAGCCGGCCTTAACTACTTCTCCGGTAACGTGATTCCCTTCAAGGCGGTTGCCGCCAGAGACCAGAAGCCCGGATGCCTAAGCGTTTGAAGGAACAGGTTGCCGCCTTGCCGGTGCTCGTCGGACCCGACGGGCTGCTGCGCGTCATGCTGATCACTTCGCGCGATACCGGGCGCTGGATCATCCCCAAGGGCTGGAAGATGCGCGGCCATGAGGACTGGGACGCGGCGGCCCTTGAAGCCTTCGAGGAAGCCGGTCTGGAAGGCGATGTGAAAAGCACTCCGATCGGTCATTTTTCCTACGACAAGATCCTCGACGGCGGGAAGAGCATGCCGTGCCGGGTTGCGGTCTACCGGCTCGACGTGAAGCGCTGGACAGAGAACTGGCCGGAACGCGGCGAGCGCGAACGGCTGTGGTGTCTGCCCGACGAGGCGGCCGAGCGGTTGCAGGAACCCGAGCTCAAGGAACTCGTGCGCAAGCTTGCGCGCAAGTCGGCGAGCCGCCGCGGCAAGGCTGCCGCCTGAACCGGATCAACCTCCGAGGCCGTTGCTGTCCGCGCGACGTGACCGCCACACATCCCGGCGTTCCTGCAAACTCTCACGCCGTGACTTTCTCCTTGCCGGACATCGGCGGCGAGATTATTTTTCCGCGCAGCGCGTGGACGCCGACCCGCCACGCCAACAGCCGGCCGACGCCAAGACGCCGAACCCGGGATGCGCGCAAGCCAGCCGCCCCGCCAGACGCTCCGTCCCAAACGCCGAGACCGACTGCGCTGCTCCCGCGCAGTGCGGGAAACGTGCAGCCGACCGCATGGGTCACGGAGCAGTTCACATGGAATACATCATCGGCACGGCCTTGCTGGTCGGGGCCTTCTTTATCGTAGGCGCCGCGCGCCGCTTCTTTGAGCGCGAGCATCTGCCGCGTTGGGCTGCAGGTTTCGGAGCCGGCGAAGGATTGGCTCTGGCGGTCACGACGATGATCGCGGGCGGCATCGCCTTTCTGGCAGGCCGCGTGTACAGCGACATCGAGGGTGGACGCTTCCTGGAGCTCGCGATCGCGGCAGCCTGCATCGCGGCCTCGGTCTATGCGGTTCGCAGGTTCGCCGGACGCACCGACGCGCAAGCGGCAGGCCCGGTCATCGCGCTCGACGTCGCGGGTGTCGAGGGCGTCTCGCTGCAGCCGACATCCGGTCCGGCCGCTCCGGCCAACGCAAACCGGCGCAGGAAGGCGGCGCGCAGGAAGGCTGCCTAAGGCAAGCCGTTCCGGTGCGTCAGCAAAGAGCCGGCGCGCCGGACGAAAATCCTGCTTGCGAGAAACACAGACGCCGCGTAATCATTTTCCCATGCGTGGGGGTCGACCCGACACGCAACAGCCGGCCGACGCCAAGACGCCGAACCCGGGTTTTGCGGACACTAGTCCGCCCCGCCAAGACGCTCCGTCCCATACGCCGCGACCGTCTGCGCTGCTCCTGCGCAGGCAGGAAACGTGCAGCCGACAGCACGGGTCGTGGAGCACTTCGTCTGATGGAACACCACTATCTTGCCACCATTCTTGGCGGCGTCTTCCTCTTGGGTACTTCTGCCCTTACCGTTGTGGCACTGGTCTATTCGATCCTGCAGTGGTTCGGGATCGTTTCTTCTGCGCCGGCTGCCGTCTCTCTCGGCGGCGTGACGATGGAAGGCGTGAGCATTCCGCCTGCCGGCGATCCGTCGGCGCCGGCGAACGCCAACAGCGTACAGCGGACCGTCAGCCGCGGCAGGGCCGCCTGAGGCATTCTGCCTTGCGGCGTCCCGCAGCCTTGACGCGGGCGTGCGTGCGCCGGACAGTCTGGCCTTTCGTTGGCCAGGGGGTTGTTCATGGGCGCGCGTCTTGCTCTTGCGGGAATTGACCGGCAACGCCTCGTGGCGGGCAGCACCGTGCTGCTCGCCGCGGCGGCGTTGTGGATCGCGCTGCTTGCGTGGATGGACGGCGATGCGGTGCATGGCGCGCCGACCTGCCTTGGCCTGACTTTCGATCACATCGGCGAAACGACCGCCATGTGGGTCGTCATGATGGCCGCGATGATGCTGCCGGCGGCGACGCCGGCGATCGCGATGTTTGCATCCTTTGCCGGGCGCGACGCGGAAAGTCACGACGCGGGCCTGCGGTCGTGGCTGTTCGCATCCGGCTATCTCGTCGTCTGGAGCCTCGTCTCGGTCGTCTTTGCCGTTGCGCAGATCTCGCTTGCCCGAAGCGGCACCTTCGCCGAACAGGGCACGCTGGCGGGTCCGCTCGGGGCCGGCCTGCTGTTGCTGGCGGCCGGCGCCTATGAGCTCACTGCCTTGAAACAGGCCTGCCTGACGCGCTGCCGCAATCCGCTCACCTACCTGATCGGCAATTGGCGCGACGGCGCGCTCGGCGCGTTGCGGCTTGGCGCGGGGCATGGCGTGCATTGCGTCGGCTGCTGCGCGGCGATGATGGGGTTGATGTTCGTGTTCGGCGCGATGAACATGGTCTGGATGGCGGTCCTGGCGGCGTGGTTCGTGCTGGAGAAGATCGTGCCGCGCGCGCATGCCGTGTCGCGCTACGCGGGCTTCGTGCTGCTGGGTGCAGGAGCGCTGCTGACCGGCACGGTGTTGGCGGGGGCGTGGCCGGCGTGATATCGACCGGACAAACGTGCAATCGGGGGTAACGGCAGATGGCGATACCGGAGTGGCGCATCAGGGGCGAACTGGCGCTCAACTGCAATTGTGAGGTGTTCTGCCCGTGCGTGGTGTCGCTCGGCGAGCATCCGCCCACCTACGGTTACTGCCAGGCGTGGCTGGGTGTGCGCATCGATGAGGGCCACTGGGGCGACATGACGCTGTCGGGGCTCAACATCGCCATGCTGCTCGACATTCCCGGCCGCATGAGCGAGGGCAACTGGACGGCGGCGGGCTATTTCGACGAGCGCGCTTCGGCGGCGCAGTTCTCGGCGCTGGAACAGATCTTCACTGGCCGCGCGCGTGGTACGACCGGGCTGTTCCGGATGCTGGTTGGCACCTACCTGGGCGCCAAGCGCGAGGCGGTCGAGTTCACCACCGAGGGCAACGTGCGCCACGTGCGCGCCGGCAAGGCGATCCTCGGCGCGATCGAGCCGATCCCCGGCGCTGCGCATGGCGACGACGTCAAGGTCGTCAACACCGGTTACTGGATGGGTCCCGACGTCACCATCGCGCGCAGCCTGAAGGGCAAGGTGCGCGATTTCGGCCGGGTGTGGAATCTCGACGGGCGTTCGTCCGAACTCTGCCAGATCGACTGGCGCGGACCCTGATCCGAGCGACCGGCGTCAGCCTTCGCCGAGGCTGGCGACGAAATCGGTGAAGCGTTCGCCCTGGATGAGCACGTGCTCGCGGGCCGCCTTCTCGGCGAGGTCCGGGTCTCCGGCGCGGATGGCGGCAACAACCGCTTCGTGCTCGCTGAAGGAATTCGCGACGCGCCCGCGCACGCGCAACTGCAGCCGCCGGTAGACCTTGGTGCGGTCGTGCAGGCGGCTCGCCTCCTCCATCAGGAAGCGGTTGTGGCAGCCGGCGTAGAGGACGCGGTGGAAGCGCTCGTTCTCGTAGTAGTAGGCGTCCGGGTCACCGGAGTCGGCTGCCGCCGCGCAGTCGAGGTGAACCCGCTCCAGCGCGTCGATCTCGTCGCTCGACATGCGCCGTGCGGCAAGGCGGGCGCACATGCCTTCGAGTTCGGCCATCACCTCGAACATCTCGACCATATCGGTCACCGACACCCGGCGCACGAAGGCGCCGCGGTTGGGGCGCATCTCGACAAGGCCCATGGTGCCAAGCTGCATCAGGGCCTCGCGGATGGGCGTGCGCGAAACGCCGTAGCGCGTTGCCAGGGCCACTTCGTCGAGGTGCTCGCCGGGCTTGAAATCTCCCGTCGCGATCGCCTGGGCAATGGCGTCGCGCAGCATGTTGGCGCGGCGCACGGGGGCGTTGCCGCGTGGCGCGGCGGGATCCGGGGCGAGCGTGCGGGCCGATTGCGACATTAGAATTGTATACAATATTTCTTGACGCGGATGCAATACGACGTTTTATTTCCTGCAAGGCCGACAATCGGTCTGGCGTCTGCCGGGGTTTCCGGAAGGCGGGGCACAAGATGCTCGCGCGGGCGGGCACGTTTGGGAGAAACGGAATGCTCAGGAAGCTCAAGTTCGCGTTCGCTGCCGGTGCGGCGATCTGCCTTGCATCGACGGCATCGGCGGAGACGCTGCGCCTGTCGCACCAGTGGTCGACCGGTGACGTGCGTCACAAGGTGGCCGAGATCGTCGCCGAGCACGTCAAGGCGGCCAATGTCGATCTGGAAATCCAGATCTTCCCGTCGAAATCGCTGTTCAAGCCGCGCGAGCAGTACAAGCCGCTGTCGGCGGGACAGCTCGACATGACGGTGTTTCCGCTGTCCTACGCGGGCGGCCAGCGGCCGGAATACAACCTGACGCTGATGCCCGGACTGGTGAAGAACCACGACCATGCCGCACGGCTGAACAAGTCGCCCTTCATGGCTGAGATCGAGAAGATCATGGCCGAGGACGACGTGATCACCCTCGTGCATGGCTATCTCGCCGGCGGTTTCGGCTCGACCCAGGGCTGCATCACCAAGCCGGACGACGTGAAGGGCCAGCAGACCCGCGCGGCCGGCAAGGCGTTCGAGCAGATGCTGGCGGCGGCTGGCGCCTCGATTGCCTCGATGGCGTCGTCGGAAATCTACAACGCCATGCAGACGGGCGTGCTGCAGGCGGCGAACACCTCGTCGTCCTCCTTCGTTTCGTTCCGGCTCTACGAGCAGATCAAGTGCTACACGCCGGCGGGCGACGTGGCGCTGTGGTTCATGTACCAGCCGCTGCTTATGAACAAGACGAAGTTCGAGTCGCTGACGGCCGAACAGCAGGCTGCGCTGCGCGAAGGCTCGGCGAAGGCTGAGGCCTACTATCTCGAGGAAGCCAAGAAGGCGGATGCGGAATCCGCGCGCATCTTCAAGGAGGCCGGTGCCGAGATTGCACAGATGTCGAGCGAGGATTTCGACGCCTGGCTGGCGATCGCCAAGGAATCGTCCTTCAAGAAGTTCCTGGAGTCGGTTGCCGACGGCCAGCGGCTGCTCGACATGGCGCTTTCGGTCCAGTAGGCGCGAAAACCTGAACCAGACGCTGCGCGCCGGCAACGCCTGCGCGCAGCCCTCCCGCCGGACATCCGGCGGACCGGTATCCACACCAGGGTGACTGCGATGTCTTCTCACGCGCGTTCCGGGCCGGTGGCAGGGTTCATCCGCGGCGTCAACGGGCTTTCGACGCTGGCGGGGGTCGTTGCTGCCTCGATGATCGTGCTGGCGGTCCTCATCACCTGCCAGATGATCTGGGTGCGCTTCGTGCTCAACCAGTCGACCGTCTGGCAGACCGAGATGGTGATCTATCTCATGGTCGCCGCGACACTGGTCGGGCTGCCCTACGTGCAGCGCCTGCGAGGGCATGTGAACGTCGACCTGGTGCCGATGGTGCTGTCGCCGGGCGGGCGCAGGCTACTGGCCTGGATCGTGGCCATCGGGGTGCTGGCGGTTGCCGGCATCATCAGCTTCTACGGCGCGGAATTCTGGTACGTGGCGTGGAAGCGGGGCTGGAAATCCGAGACGGTCTGGGAAGTGCGGCTGTGGATTCCCTACCTTGCCGTACCGGTCGGGTTCATCCTGCTCGCGCTGCAGTATCTCGCCGACCTGCTGGCGCTCGCCACCGGCGCCGACAAGCCATTCGGCCTCGACGACTCGTCTGGCCTGTGATTCGGAGGGCAGAATGGATCCGCTCGTACTCGCGCTGTTGATCGCGCTCGCCACCGTCCTGGTGCTGTTTTCCGGGGTATCGGTCGCCATCGGCCTGCTGATCGTTTCGATGGGCTTCCTTGTCGTCTTCGACGGTGTTCGGTCGCTCGAACTGATCCCTGAGATCCTGTTCGGCAAGCTCGACAACTTCGCGCTGCTGTCGATCCCGATGTTCATCATCATGGGCGCGGCCATCGCCTCGACGCGGGCGGGGGCCGACCTTTACGAGGCGCTCGACCGGTGGCTGACGCGCGTTCCGGGCGGGCTGGTGATCTCCAACCTCGGGGCGTGCGCGCTGTTTGCCGCGATGTCGGGGTCGTCGCCGGCGACCTGCGCGGCCATTGGCAAGATGGGCATCCCGGAGATGCGCAAGCGCGGCTACCCGGACGGGGTTGCCGCCGGTTCCATCGCGGCGGGCGGCACGCTTGGCATCCTGATCCCGCCGTCGGTGACGATGATCGTCTACGGCATCGCGACCGAAACCTCGATCGGCCGGCTGTTCCTGGCCGGCGTCGTGCCGGGCTTCATGCTCGTGCTGCTGTTCATGGCATGGTCGCTCTACAGCACCTGGCGCAGCGGCGATGCCAATGCCGCGCTCGGCAAGGTCAGCTACAGCTGGGCGCAACGCTTCGAGATCCTGCCGCGCGTTCTGCCGTTTCTCGCCATCATCGCCGGCGTGCTCTACGCGCTCTACGGCGGCATCGCGACGCCATCGGAGACGGCCGCCGTCGGCGCGCTGCTGTGCGTCTTCGTCGCCATCATCATCTACCGGCTGTGGGCACCGAAGGCGCTGTGGGTGGTGCTGCGCGATTCGACGCGCGAGTCGGTGATGATCCTGTTCATCATCGCTGCCGCCGGCGTCTTCTCCTACATGCTGTCGAGCCTGTTCGTGACGCAGTCGATCGCGCAATGGATCGGCACGCTGGAGGTCAACCGGTGGATCCTGATGCTGTGGATCAACCTGTTCCTGCTGGTGGCCGGGTTCTTTCTGCCGCCGGTGGCGGTGATCCTGATGGCCGCGCCGATCCTGCTGCCGATCGTGACGCAGGCGGGCTTCGATCCCTACTGGTTCGCGGTGGTGCTGACGATCAACATGGAGATCGGCCTGATCACGCCGCCGGTCGGCCTCAACCTCTACGTCATCAACGGCATCGCGCCGGACATCAAGCTGAAGACGATCCTGCTCGGCTCGTTGCCCTATGTCCTGTGCATGGTCGTGGCCATCGTCCTGCTGTGCCTCGTGCCGCAGCTTGCGACGTGGCTGCCCGATGCCCTGATGGGGAAAGCCGTTTGAGCACCTTCTTCAACGAGATCCTGTCGACCATCGCCGAGCGGGGGCGCTCGCTGATCGACTTCGGCGGGCGTGAACGCGGCGGCGCGAGGGGCGGGCTCGATGAACTGCTCGAACGACTGTTGTCGGAGCGCGGCGAGGCGTCCGGCGTTGCGATCGCGCGCGAGATCTTCGCGCGCTACGAGGACCTCGATGCGACCGGGCGGCACGATGTCATCGACATGCTGACCGACCGCTTCGGCGTTGATCTCGATGGCGCGCAACAGGCGGCCGAGGCCTTCCTCGCGGAGCCCAGCGAGCAGACCGGACGCGCGCTCAGCGAGGCGAGCGAGCCGCGCCGGCAGGAACTGTTCCGCAGGCTCAACATGGCGCCCGATGGCACCGCGCGGCTGGTGGCGATGCGCTCCGACCTGCTCAAGGGGCTGCGCGCCAATCCCGACTGGGCGGCCACGGACGCCGATTTCGTGCACCTGTTCGGGTCATGGTTCAACAGGGGGTTCCTGGTGCTCAGACGCATCGACTGGCAGACGCCGGCGGCGATCCTGGAAAAGATCATCCGCTACGAGGCCGTGCATGAGATCGACGGCTGGGAAGACCTGCGCCGGCGCATCGATCCGCCCGACCGGCGGCTCTACGCCTTCTTCCATCCCCGCCTTTCGGACGATCCGCTGATCTTTGTCGAGGTGGCGCTGACGACGGACATCCCGACCGCGATCCCGCCGATCCTGGCGCAGGAGCGCGATCCGATCGATCCGCGCAAGGCGACGACGGCGACGTTCTACTCGATCTCCAACTGCCAGCAGGGGCTGGCCGGCGTTTCGTTCGGCAGCTTCCTCATCAAGCAGGTGGTTGCCGAGCTGACGCGCGAACTGCCCGGCCTGAAGACCTTCGTCACGCTGTCGCCGGTGCCGGGTTTCGCGGCTTGGCTGAAGAGCCAGCTGGAGCCGGGCGAGGACGGCGAGGCGAATGTGCTCGGGGAGGACGAGCGCGCCATCGTGGAGGCGGCGCTGGCCAGGGTGGAGCGCGGCGAAACCATGGATGGGGAGCACGAAGGCGTGCTGACGCAGCTCGCCGCCTGGTATTTCCTCAACGCGCGCGACCGCAAGGGACGCCTGTTCGACCCCGTGGCGCGGTTCCACCTCGGCAATGGCGCGATGCTGGAGCGGGTCAACTGGGCTGGCGACCCGAGCCCGCGCGGGCTCAGGCAAAGCCTCTCCATCATGGTCAACTATCGCTACGAGCCCGACGAGATCGAGGCCAACCACGAGGCCTTCGCCAGGGAAGGGCGGATCGTGGCAGCACCGCGCGTGCACCGGCTGGCGCGGGCGCGCAACGCGGTGCATCGCGACCTGGTGGCGGGATAGGAAAGTCAGGAAAAGAACATGAGCGGCAACCACCTCTTCGACCTCATTCGCGCACGCATGCCGGCTGAACCGGACAAGGCGATGTTCTGCGAACTGACGGATGGGCGAACCTATCGCTACCAGGACGTGCTGGATGTCTCAGGGCGGTTTGCCAACGCACTTGTATCGCTCGGGGTGAAGCCCGGCGACCGTGTCGCGGTGCAGGTGCCCAAGAGCATCGAGGCGGTGATGCTGTATCTCGGCGCGGTGCGCGCGGGCGCGGTGTTCCTGCCGCTCAACACCGCCTACACCGAGCACGAGGTGTCCTACTTCCTGGGTGACGCGGAACCCGCGCTGTTCGTGGCGGACCCGGCGCGCGGCGATGCGATGGGCAAGGTCGCGGCGGACTGCAACGTGCCGGCATTCGAGACGATGGGCGTGTGGCGCAAGCCGCAGGGCGGCGAGAGCGACGCCGACACCGGCGGGACGCTGGCGGCCAAGGGTCTTGCCGCATCGCCGGACTTCTCCGACGTCGCGCGGGCGAAGGACGATCTCGCCGCGATCCTCTACACCTCCGGCACGACGGGGCGTTCCAAGGGGGCGATGCTGACGCACGAATGCCTTGCCTCGAACGCCGAAGTGCTGGTCGACTTCTGGCGCTTCACGGCCGATGACGTGTTGATCCACGCGCTGCCGATCTTTCATACCCATGGGCTGTTCGTGGCGACCAACACGATCCTGCTCGCCGGCGGCTCGATGATCTTCCTGCCGGGCCTCGACGTGGACAAGATCATCGAGGTGATGCCGCGCGCCACCTCGATGATGGGCGTGCCGACATTCTACACGCGCCTGCTGCAGCGCCGCGAACTGAACCGCGAGCTTGCGCGCAACATGCGGCTGTTCATTTCCGGTTCGGCGCCGCTGTCGGCGGAGACGCACAAGGAATGGTCCGAGCGCACCGGCCACGCGATCCTGGAACGCTACGGCATGACCGAGACCAACATGAACACGTCCAACCCGTACGACGGCGAACGGCGGGCGGGGACGGTCGGCATGGCGCTGCCGGGGGTCAAGCTGCGCATCGTCGACCCGGAGACGGGCGACTATCTCGCCGACGGCGAGGTTGGCGTCATCGAGGTGAAGGGGCCGAACGTCTTCAAGGGCTACTGGCGCAACCCGGAGAAGACGGCGGAAGAGTTCCGCGCCGACGGCTTCTTCATCACCGGCGACCTCGCCTTCATCGACGCGGACGGCTACGTGCATATCGTGGGGCGCGCCAAGGACCTCGTCATCTCCGGCGGCTTCAACGTCTACCCGGCCGAGGTCGAAGCGGAGATCGACGCGCTGCCCGGTGTTGCGGAAAGCGCCGTCATAGGCTTGCCACACGCCGACTTCGGCGAAGGCGTCACGGCGGTCGTTGCGCCGCGCGCCGGCGCCGAACTGAGCGAGGCGGGCATCCGCGACGCGCTGGAAAAGGCGCTGGCCAAGTACAAGGTGCCCAAGCGTGTGTTCATCGTCGAGCAGCTGCCGCGCAACGCGATGGGCAAGATCCAGAAGAACGCCTTGCGCGAAACCTACAAGGACACCTATTCCGGCAGCGCGGCCTGAGCGCTAACGTGGGCGTTGTTTGGTCGGGAGGGTCTGATGGGTGATGATAGCATCGGCAGTGCGCTGGCGCGCGGGCTTGCCGGTCGGACCGTGCTGGTGACCGGTGCGTCGTCGGGCCTTGGCGCGCATTTCGCGAAACTCTATGCACGCCACGGGGCGCATGTGCAGGTCGCCGCGCGCCGGCTGGAACGGCTCGACGCGCTCAGGAGTGAAATCGCGGCCGCGGGCGGCAGCGTCGGCACTTATGCGCTGGACGTCTCCGATCCCGCATCGATCGATGCGCTGTTCGAGGAGCTGACCGGCGCGAATGCGGTTCCCGACGTGCTGGTCAACAATGCCGGCATCGCCAGCACGGCGCTGTCGCTCGATGTCGGCGACGACGACTGGCAAGCGACCATCGACACCAACCTCACCGGCGTCTTCCGCGTGGCGCGGACGGCAGCGAAGGCGATGCTTGCCGCCGGCAAGGGCGGATCGGTCATCAACATCGCCTCGATCCTGGGCCTGCGGGTCGCGGCGGGTCTGGTGCCCTACGCGGTGTCGAAGGCCGGCGTGGTTCAGATGACCAAGGCGCTGGCGCTGGAATGGGCGCGCCATTCGATCCGCGTCAATGCCGTGGCGCCGGGCTATTTCGAGACCGAGATCAACGCCGGTTACTTCCGCACCGAGGCGGGCGCGGCGATGCTCAAGCGCATCCCGCAGCGGCGTATCGGCCGGATTGAGGAACTCGACGGGGTGATGCTGCTGCTGGCAAGCGACGCCTCCAGCTACATGACGGGATCGGTCGTCGCCGTCGACGGCGGCCATCTCGTGAGCGGACTTTGAACGAAGGACGAGACCGATGGATTTTTCCCTGCCTCCCGAAATCGACCGGATCCGGCTCGAGGTGCGCGCGTTCATCGAGCGCGAGGTGATGCCGCTGGAGGAGAACCCGGCGAACTACGACGCGCACGAGAACATCCGCATCGACGTGCTCGACGAGGTGCGGGCACGCGCCAAGGCGCTCGGCCTGTGGGCGCCGCAGATGCCGAAGGAGCTGGGTGGCATGGGCCTGCCGCATGTCGGCTGGGCGGCGATCTACGAGGAGGCGAACCGCTCGCTGTTCGGACCGTGCTCGATCAATTGCGCGGCCCCCGACGACGGAAACATGAACGTGCTCTCAAAGGTTGCCACCCCGGCGCAGAAGGAGCGGTTCCTGATGCCGATCATTCGCGGCGAGGTGCGCTCCGCCTTCGTCATGACCGAGCCGCATCCCGGCTCCGGCTCGGACCCGACGATGATGCTGACGACGGCGAAGCGCGTGGGCGACAAATATGTCGTGCGCGGGCGCAAGTGGTTCATCACCGGGGCGGCGGAGGCCAAGCACTTCATCCTGATCGCGCGCACGTCCGACGATCCGCGCAAGGGCCTGTCGGCGTTCCTCTACGACCGCGACGACGCGGGCTGGCGCATCGACCGGCGCATCCCCATCATGGGACCGGAGGAACACGGCGGGCACTGCGAGCTGGTCTACGAGGGCCTCGAGATCCCGGTCGAGAACCGGCTGATGGAGGAAGGCGACGGGCTTAAGCTGACGCAGATCCGCCTTGGCCCGGCACGTCTGACCCACTGCATGCGCTGGCTGGGGCTTGCCAAGCGGTGCATGGACATCGCCCAGACCTACGCCAACGAGCGCGAGGCCTTCGGCAGCCGGCTGTCGAACCGCGAGAGCATCCAGGTGGCGCTTGGCAGCGTCGCCGCCGACATCGAGATCGGGCGGCTGCTGGTGATGAAGGCGGCCTGGCTGCTCGACCAGGGCGACCGCGCCAAGACGGCGATCTCGATGGCCAAGGTGCATGTCGCCGACACGCTGCACAAGGCGGCCGACACGGCGATCCAGATCAACGGCGCGCGCGGCTATTCCAAGGACACGATCCTGGAATGGATCTACCGCTACGCGCGCCAGGCCCGCCTCGTCGACGGAGCTTCGGAAGTGCACCGGATGGTGATGGCGCAGGCTTATCGCGGCGAACGGCAGGACTTCTGGAAGTGGGGGGTCTAGGCCCCGATCCCGGGGCCGTTTCTCTCGCTCAGGCGGTGACGCAGACCACCTCGGCCCCTGTTGCCCGGGCGAGTGCCTGCGGTCTGGTTTCGAAGACGCAGCGCGGGGTACCTGCGGCGGCCCAGATGACGTCGAACTTCAGCAGGTCCTCGTCGAAAAGCGTGCGCAAGGCGTTGGCGTGGCCGATCGGGGCGACGCCGCCGATGGCGAAACCGGTCGTTTCGCGGACGAAATCCGCGTCGGGCCGGGTGAGCGGTTCGCCGAGCACCTTCGCCATCGCCTTTTCGTTTACGCGGTTGTCGCCGGAAACGAGCAGCAGGTAGGGCGTGCCGGAAGTCTTGCCGGCGAACACCAGCGACTTGACGATCTGTCCGACACGGCAGCCGCAGGCTGCCGCCGCTTCCTCGGCGGTGCGCGTGGAGGCCGGCATCTCTAGGACGCGGATGTCGAGGCCGAGAACGACTGCGGCATCGGCGACGCGCCTTGCGGCGGCGGGCAGGGGCTGGTCCATCTTGCGGTTTCCGGGGCTGGAGGGGCCGTCTTGAGAAAGGCACGATCTTTTACTAGCTTTTAACCATAAATGCCTGCGCGGGTCAGTTGTCCGGCGGAAGTCTTTTGGAGTTTGTCATGGCGGATGAAACGAAGGCCGACCTGACGGGGCTGGAAATCCCCGCGCCGGCAGAGGCGGTGGACACTGCTGGCGAGGCAGACGGCAAGGTGACGCCGATGGTGCGCTCCGCCGTTGCCGAGCAGCACAGTCGGCTGCGCGATGCGATGCGGCGCGCGCGCCTGAACGAAGCCGAACGCCGGGACGTCATCGTGTCGCTGCGCGAGGGCGAGGTGGCCCGGCTGGAGCTGCTGCAGGACGCGCTCGCCGACGTCTTCGACGCCGTGCCCGCCGAAAGCGACCTCTTCGACGGTGCGATCCTGCCCGGCAACCCGCCGCGGCTGTGGGTCGACGTTCTCGCCTACGTCACCATGGGGCGCGACAGGCGCACCTACCAGTTCGTGCAGGAGACCCGCTACGGACGGCGCACGATCCTGGAGACGACCAGCGTCGAGGACATGGGCAAACGGGTGACCGACTACGTCGCGCATCGTCTGATGGAGCGCGAGCGTGCGCTCGCGAGCGACGAACTGGCGCTGATCGGTCGTGCCGACCGGGAGCCCGGCCCGGCGGACGACCAGGACGCAGCGGCGCCGCGTCCGGAGGAGGTGCGCTTCGCAAGCGTGAACGCGGCCGAGGCCGGGGGTTCGCTTGCCAACCGCGCAGGCGTGTCTGACAGCGGCTCGGGGCGGCGCATGGCGATGGTGGTAATGTTCCTGCTCGGCATGGCAGTCGGCGCGGCGGCGCTGTTTGCCTACGGTCTCTACCGCATCCCCGCCTGAACCGGGCGAGCCCGGGCAAGCCCGAACGAACCCGGGTGCGGTATGGCGCCGGGAGCTATTCCGCCGCGCGAGTGCTTGAATCGTAGCCGGGGCAAGCGAGTTCCCTGCGCTCCAGCTCGACCACTTCCACCGTTCCGTCCTGCGCGAAACGTGGCGACAGGCCCCTGCGCACCATCGTTACCTGCCAGACGCCGGGCGATCCCGAAATCTCGAACAGCGCATAACCGGCGCCGGGCTTGCGCTGCGTCGGGCGCGCGGACGCCGAAGGCACGCCGACGATCGGGACGGGACCGGCGGGGCCGGGCATGTGTGCGAGCGTTGCCGTGTGGTTGTGGCCGTGCAGGATCAGGTCGACGCCATGGCGGGCGATGGGCGGAGCGAGAGCGTCGGCATCGCTCAGCCCGCGGCGGCCATGGGCGAGTTCGGCGGTCGGGGGATGGTGGATCAGCAGGACGCGGAAAAGCCCGGAATCGGCGAGCCGCTCCAGCGTTGCGTCGAGGTCGGCGAGCTGCCTGCGGCCGAGCCAGCCGGTCGCCATGAAGGGCAGCGTGGCAACCGCGGTCGAGACACCGACGAGGGCAAGAGGCCCGCGCCGGCGCACGAAGGGATAGGTCGGCGTTTGTGCTCCGCCATAGGAGGCATGGGAGTTGGCGTCCGCGTCCGGCGTGACGTAGGGCGCGTAGACCGCGTCCATCTCGGCGATGGCGGAACGCACGTAGGCATCGTGGTTGCCGGGGACTGCGGTCACGCCTTCGGGCGTGCCGAGCGCCTGCATGTAGGCGCGCGCCGCCGCCCACTCGCAGCGCGCCGCGACGTTGACGAGATCGCCGGTCATGGCGATGTGGTCGGGCTTGTGGCGCAGCAGGTCGGCGACGAGTTCTGCCGCGATGTCGGTGCGGTGGATGGTATGGCGGCCGCGCTGCCAGTTGATGTAACCGATGGCGCGCTTGCCGGCGAGTTCGAGCAGGCCGGGCGGCGCGGGCATCTGCAGGTGCGGATCGGACAGGTGGGCTAGAACGAACATGGCCCGCGACGATATCACCGTCGCGGGCCTTTTTGTCGAGGTCTCATGCGGCCCTGGGGCGGGCGCACGGAAATCAATTGTAGGCAAACGTCGTCAGCGTGGAGAGCGCGCCGCCATTGGACTTCTCGAGCGCGGGGCGCCAGACGAAATTCTTCACGCGGCGCACCGCACGCGGCGTGCTGCCGAAGCCGTGAATGACTTCCGAGGTGACGTCGTTGGTCCAGCGGAACGAGTCCTGCAATGCGGTAAACATCTTCTTCCTGCCTTCAGTCTGGAGTGGGGTGGTCAAGCATCCGGTACCGTCTTGCGATCCGTCGCGATCACCAACTGGGCCCCATATGCAGATTGTGCGGTGCAAAAACAAGATATTGCGGCGCACATCTGGCCTGCACGGCTCGCATGGCGGGTAAATGATGTCTTAATGTGGGTTTGCCGCGGGATTGGCGCGGCTGCATTCGGGTGCGTCATGAGCGAATTCGTCAACCGCTACCTGTTCCGCCCCTACTGGCGGCTGACCCGGGCGATGACGCTCGGCGTGCGCGGCGTGGTCCGCGATGGGGATGGCCGCGTGCTGCTCGTCAAGCACAGCTACCTGCCGGGCTGGCACCTGCCGGGCGGCGGGGTCGAGCGCGGCGAGACGCTGATGTTCGCGCTGCGGCGCGAACTGCAGGAGGAGGGCGGCGTCGAGGTCGCGGGCGCGCCCCGCCTGCACGGCGTGTTCGCCAGCCGCAGCTTCGCCGGCGATCATGTCGCGGTGTTCGTCGTCGAGGACTGGCGCGCCGTTGCGCACAGCCACGGGCACGAAATCACCGGTTGCGACTTCTTCGACCTCGCGCAGCTGCCGCAGGACACGACCGAGGGCACGCGGGCGCGGCTTTCGGAAATCTTCGCCGGCGCGCCGGTGAGCGAGTTCTGGTCGCGGGAAGAGTGATTCGTCCATCCAGCGGCATGCAGCCCGCGCGCCGTTCCATTTTCCCGCAATCCGGATAGACTTGACGCGAAATCATTCGCGGTGCGGCAACAATGGACCGGTTTGCGGAAGTCGATATCTTCGTGCGGATTGTCGAGGCGGGCGGCATCGGGGCTGCCGCGCAGCGCATGGGCGTTGCCAAGTCGGTGGTCAGCCGGCGGCTGCGTGACCTGGAAGATCGCCTTGGCGGGCGCCTCATCAACCGCACGACACGTCAATTCAGCCTGACCGCCACCGGACGCGCCTACTACGAGCGCGCGGTGAAGGTCCTCGACGACCTGGAGGAGGCCGACCAAGCGGCGCGCAGTGACTCGAGCACGCTCACCGGGACGTTGCACATTGCCGCGCCGATGAGTTTCGGCACCATGCACCTGGCGCCGGCCATCGCGGCGTTCCTCGAAAACCACGAGCACCTGCGCATCGACCTCGATCTCAACGACCGCCGCGTCGACCTGGTTGAGGAAGGGTTCGACATGGCGGTGCGCATCGGCACGCTCGCCGATTCCAGCCTGATCGCGCGCAAGCTGGCGCTGGTGCGCAACGTGATGCTTGCAAGCCCGCAGTACATCGCCCGGCACGGGCGGCCGCGCACGCTCGACGATGTCGAGGGCCTGCCGGCATTGCTGTACACGGGCATGGCGGAGCGCGCCGTCTTCCAGTGCACGGCGCCCGACGGCAGCGTCGGGCAGGTGCGCCCGCAGGTGCGCATGCGCGCGAACAACGGCGAGATGCTGCTGAAGATGGCCGAGGCCGGGCTCGGGCTGGTGGTCAACCCGACCTTCATCTGCGCCGAGGCGGTGGAGGCGGGGCGGGTCGAGATCCTGCTGCCCGACCACGAATTCGCGCAGATCACGGCCTACGCGATCTATCCGCCGGGCCGCAACCTGTCGACGAAGGTGCGCGCGTTCATCGATTTCCTGGTGACCCGCTTCGGCGAGAACCCTTACTGGGACCGCTGCCTGGCGGAAGCGCGTGGGGCGACAGCCTTGCCGGGGAGATGAGATTTTCCATCGACATGGGCGGGCGGCTTTGTTAGGCAACGAGGCATGAACGGGACATTCGATCGGCCGGCCGGATTGCGACGACGACGCGGGATCGTGCGCTCAGCGCATCCATGCCCCCGCGCCGCCTGTGCGTTTGCCGCCGCTGCCTGACCCCGACATCCATTCGATGCGGTCCGGCGCGGAGGGCGCCGCGGGCGGAAGTCTATCCTCCCGTTGAAGTACTCACGCCATGACCGCGACCGTTCCCGCCAAGCCGCCTTCCATCGTGCAGAGCCTGCCCGAAGGCGCCGTGATCCTGCCTGAAACCGAAGACCATGCCGAGGCGGTGGAGGTTCTCAACGCCTTCACCTTCGGGCCCGGCCGGTTTGCCAAGACAGCCTACCGCCTGCGGCGCAACAATCCGCCGGTGATCGCCTACAACCGCATCTGCATGGCGCACGGGCGCCTTGTCGGGGCGGTGTGCTTCTCGCGTGTGCGCATCGGCACGGCACGGGCGCTGCTGCTGGGGCCGCTCGCGGTGCACCCGGACTACAAGAACAAGGGCATCGGCATCGCGCTGATGCAGGCGGGCATGGCGGCGGCGCAGGTCGCGGGCGAGCGCCTCGTGGTGCTGGTCGGCGATGCGCCCTACTACGCGCGTGCCGGATTTTCGCATGTGCCGCGCGGCCAGATGGAAATGCCCGGACCGGTCGACTACGCCCGGTTGCTGGCGCATGAGTTCGTACCGGGGTCGCTGGCGGAAGCGCGCGGCATGATGCGGGCTGATCCCGACACTGACATGAATTGATGCTCTACCCGGCGCATCATCTGATCGGCCTTTGCTTCGCTGCGGCCGGATGATGGGTCAGCGCCCTTCGCGGTACCAGGTGGCGGAGAGGGCCGCGATGAGGGCGAGGAAGCCGAGCAACCCGCCGAGCAGCGCCAGCGAATCGACCCCGCGCAGCAGGGATGCGGTCGTCTCCTTGATGCCGATCCAGCCGTTGCCGGCGTAGGACGAGCCGGCCCGCATCGGCAGGATGCGCGGCAGGTCGGGGGCATCGGCCGGGCCGGCATCGACGATGGCGCCGCCTGTCTCGCCGACGATGCCCGACAGCGGCAGCGCGGAACGCGTCACCTCGGCGAGTTCGAGCGGGTCGAGCGGGCCGATGCTGGCGAGCGTGGTGAGCTCGCCCTGCGAGACCCGGTAGAGGCCGACCTGGCGGCCCTCCAGGCTGCCCTGGAACAGGCCTGGATGGATCTCAGAAAGCTGTACCTCGCTGGTGGAGCCATCGGGTGCGGTCACGCTGACCGGCCCGGGGGGATCGGCCATGGTGCGCCGGGTCAGCATGATGGCGTTGCCGCGTGCCTTGGCTATCAGCGATTCCTCTTCCAACGCCGGTTCCTTCATCAGCCAATGGACGAGCCGGCGCAGCAGGCCGACGTAGGGCCCGCCGCCCTCGAAGCCGCGCGCCCACAGCCATGCATGGTCGGACAGGAACAGCGCCACGCGCCCCTTTTCCTCGCGCGAGACGACGAGCAGCGGCGCCTCGCCGGTGCCTGCCATCAGGACGTTGCCGCGCTCCACGTCGGCGTCGATCTGGCGGAACCAGCGGCTCCAGCGCGGTGGCTCGGCGTTGGCGCCTTCCAGTTCGGCGGTGATCGGGTGGCGGTGGCCGGGCTGCGACAGGCGCGGCAGGTAGGGCTTTTCGGTCAATGCGCCGGTGGGGGCTGCGGGCAGCACCTGGGCGAGCGGCGTGCGGTAGAGGCTGCCGGGGCCGGCGTAATCCGGGCCGGCGGCGACCAGCAGCGCGCCGCCGTCGCGCACGTAGCGGGCGATGTTGTCGAAATAGATGATCGGCAGCACGCCGCGGCGGCTGTAGCGGTCGAAGATGATGAGGTCGAACTGCTCGATCTTTTCCTGGAACAGTTCGCGCGTCGGGAAGGCGATCAGCGAGAGCTGGGAGATCGGCGTGCCGTCCTGCTTCTCGGGCGGGCGCAGGATGGTGAAATGCACCAGGTCGACGGCGGCGTCCGACTTCAGGATGTTGCGCCAGGCGCGTTCGCCGGCATGCGGTTCGCCGGACACCAGCAGCACGCGCAGGTTCTGGCGGATACCCTCGGTGGCGAAGACGGCGCGATTGTTGGCGGTGGTGATCTCGCCCTCCGCCGCCTCGGCCTCGATCTCGAAGATGTTCTGGCCGCCGTGGTCGACCTCGATCTCGATCGTGACGTTCTCGCCCGACATGACGAGGCGGGTCGCCAGTTCCTGTCCGTCGCGGCGGATGTGCACGCGCACGCGTTCACCGACAGGTGTCGCGGAGGGCTCGCCGGAGAAGGTGTCGGCGACGCGGAAGGTGACCGTCTTCTTGTCGCCGACGATGCCGAAGCGCGGCGGGTTGTGCAGCACGACGCGGCGGTCGCGCTCGCTGTCGTGGCCGGTCAGAAGCACGTGGACGGGGGCTGCGAAGCCGAGGGCAGCGGCGTTCGCCGGGATGTCGTGGACGCGCCCGTCGGTGACCATGAGGACCGCACCGATGCGCTCGGACGGCACGTCCGCCAGCCCGCGCGACAACGCCTCGAAGAGCCGCGTGCCGTCGCTGCCGGATGTCCCGGCGGCATCGATCCAGCGCACCTCGACGTCGTGCATGCGCGACAGCCGCTCGGCGAGGGCGGTTCGGACCGCCTCGGTCTGGCGGGCGCGGCCGGCGAGAGTCTGGCTCTGGCTGCGGTCGACGACGACGGCGACGACGCCGGGCAATTGCTCGCGCTCCTCGCGGCGGATGCTCGGATTGGCGAGCGCCAGCATCAGCAGCGCCAGCGCTCCGGCGCGCAGGATGGAGCCGGGACCGCGCGACAGCAGCGCGGCGAGGGCTGCAACCGCCGCCAGCACGCCGAGCGCCGCGATCCACAGCGGATCGATGAGGGGGGTGAAGGCGATTGCGAGGTTCATGGCAACGCCCTACTGGCCGAGCCGCTCGAGCAGGGCGGGGATGTGCACCTGGTCGGCCTTGTAGTTGCCGGTCAGCGTGTACATGACGATGTTGATGCCGACGCGCACCGCGATCTCGCGCTGCCACTCGTTGCCCGACGACATCGGGAATTCCGGCTGGCCGTTGCCGTCGACCGCCCAGGCGGCGGCGAAATCGTTCGCGGTGATGAGAACCGAGGAGACGCCGTCGGCATTGCCGACCGGGCGCGGATCGGCGTCGGGGTCGCGTTCGGTCTGTTCCGCCCACAGCGGGCCGCCCTCGAAGCGGCCGGGGAACTCCTGCAGCAGATAGAACGACTTGGTGACGACGTGGTCGGCCGGCACCGGTTCGAGCGCCGGCAGGTTGAGGCCGCCCAGCACGCGCCGCATCCAGGCCTGGCCGGCCGAGGCGCCGCCGATCTCGGCCGCCCCGGCGATCGCATCGCGGGTGTCGAACAGGATCGTGCCGCCGTTCTTCAGGTAGGCGTCGATCCGGGCGATGACTTCCTCTTCCGGGGCGGGCATGTCGGGGTCAATCGCCCAGTAGACAAGCGGGAAGAAGGCGAGTTCGTCGGTCGCCAGGTTGACGCCTACCGGCGTGCCCGGTTCGAGGGCGGTGCGCTCGGCGAGCGCCTGCGACAGCCCGGTCAGGCCGGCGCGGGTGACGCGGTCGAGATCGTCGTTGCCGGTCTGCACGAAAGCAAGCCGGGTGACCAGGCTCGCCTCGAGCGCGAAGGCGTCGGCATCGACCGGAGCGGATTGCTGGGCGCGTACGGGCACCGCTGCCAGCAGGGGCAGGACGGCAAGGGCAACCAGGAGCGCGCCCTGGGCGCGCAACAGCCGCGGCCGGCGACCGCTCAGCAGCAGCACGGCGATGGTATCGGAGATCGTCAGCAGCAGTGCAGCGGCGAGAAGCCACGGCGCCAGGTTGAGCGGGTCGGCGGTCACATAGCTGGCACGCGCCATCCCGGCGGGCAAGGTGCCGATCGGCTGGTAGGCCACTCCCGGCGTCAGGTTCAGGGCACGGAAGCCCTCATCGAAGCCGTAGAGGCCGGGGGGATGAACGATGCTCGGCACCGCCGTCGCGATGTCGGCGGCAAGGATCGGCTCGGCGTAGACGCCGGGTGCAACGAGGTTGCCGTTGCCATCGAGCTGGCGGTAGGGGCGCAGCACCGGTCCGTCCTGCGCGGTGGCTGTGGTGTCGCCGGCATTCTCGTCTGCATCGTCGCCGCTTCCGCCGAGGGCAACGATACGCCGCATCATCTCCACGAAGGTGCCCGACAGCGGCAGGTTCGACCAGCTCGTGTTGGCGGTGACGTGGAACAGCACGACCCAGCCGCGTCCGCGCCGCGCTGCGGTGACCAGCGGCGTTCCGTCGGCGAGCTGGGCCCAGACGTTGTCGGCGAGGTTGGCGGACGGTTCGGCCAGCACCTGGCGGCGCACGGTGACGTCGGAGGGAACGGCGAGCCCGGCAAATGGGCCTGAAACCGGGAAGGCGGCGAGCGGCTGCGGCTCGCTCCACGACAATGTGCCGCCGAGGCTGCGCTCGCCGTGGCGCAGGCGAACCGGGATCAGCGCGTCGGCGGAGGCCGCCAGCCGCGGCCCGGCAAAGCGGAGCAGTACGCCGCCGGTCTCCACCCAGTCGGCGAGGTCGTTCTCGATGCCGCCCAACGCGCCGATGTCGGCCAGCGCGATGACCGAGACACGCTGGGCGATCAATTCGCCGAGCGTCTCCGTCAGCGTCGCGGAACGCGGTTCGCGCAGGTCGGCGAAGGGTTCTATCGCGCGGCCGATGTAGTAGAGCGGGGACAGCAGCTGCTGGGCCGTCTCGCGCGCTTCGCCGGATATCAGGCCGACGGTGCGGCGGCGCCAGCGGTCGTCGAGCATGTGTACGGAAGCGGCGGTGTGGTCGCCGGCGATCTCGAGCCGGGCGATGTCGTTGCGCAGTTCCACGGGAAGCTCGATCTTCGTCTCGGCGACGTCTGCGCCGGGGGGGAAAGCGAAAGTGGCTTCAGCGATAGTGGCGCCCTTCAGGTCGAGTGCGCGGATGGTGCCGCCGCGCCCGCCTGCGGCCTGGGCTGCGCGGACCGCGACATCGAGAGCGGCGGCGGCGTTGACCGGCCTGTCGAGCACCAGCGGCAGGCTCGCCGCCGGCGGCAGGAAGACCGACACCGGGGCGCCGGCGGCGAGTCCGGCAAGGCCGGCGGCAAAGGCTTCCGCGTCGCCGCCGTCGATGCCGTCGGCAAGCCACATCACGGCACCCGGCGGGCGTCCTTCCAGCGCGCGGCGCAAATGGTCGAGGCTCTTCATGCGTCCGGCCGCAACGGGCTGGGCCTCGAAGACGGCAAGCCTGTCGCGGGCTTCCGCCGGATCGAACGGCCCGGCGGAGGGGTTGGGTTCGCCCGGCACGGTGGCGACGAGGATGACGGGTTGGCTCGCGGCCTCGGCTGCATCGATGGCGCGGCCGGCCGTCTCGCGCATCGCCGAACGCTGCGGGGCAGATGCCCAGCCGGTGTCGACGACGATCACCATCGGCCCGTCGCTGGCGCTGTCGAAGGATTGCGGATTGAGAACGGGACCGGCCATGGCGAGGATGACGAGGCCGGCGATCGTCATGCGCAGCAGGGTCAGCCACAGTGGGCTGCGGGCGCGGGTCTCGTCGCGGCGCACCAGTTCGGCGAGGATGCGCGTCGGCGGAAACATCTCGCGGCGCGGGCGTGGCGGGGTGAAGCGCAACAGCCACCATATCGCCGGCAGCAGCAGCAGGCCGGCGAGCACGAGCGGCTGGGCGAAGCCTATCGCGGGCAGGAAGCTCATGCGCCTGCCATCGGCACGAAGTGGGTCAGCCGCTCGTGCAGCGCGATCAGGCACTCGGCGGCCGGGCGGTCGGTATGATGGACCGTGAAGCTCCAGTCGAGGCGCGAACAGATCGCCGTGATGCGTTCGCGCCGGTCGCGCATGCGCGCGATGTAGCCCTCGCGCACGGCTTCGGACTTGCCGAGCACGAGGCGCATGGCGGTTTCGGGGTCGTCGAACTCGACCCTGCCGTCATAGGGAAAGGTCTCCTCGACGGGGTCGACGATCATGACAAGGTGACCGCGCAAGCCAACGCCGGCGATCGCGGCCGCCGAACGCTCGATATCGTCAACCATATCGAGGAGATCGGAGAACACCACGAGGTCGCTGAAGCGGCCCATCCCCGTGGAGGGCGGCAGGGAGGGGGACGTGCGTGGGTCGCCGTCGCGGGCGAAGGTTTCGGCGGCGCGCTCGGCGACGGCGCGCTGGGCGGTCGGCGCGAACATGCCGACGAAACCCACCCGCTCGGCGCCGCGCACCGCAAGATCGGCCAGCGCCAACGCAAGCACCACGGCCCGGTCGATCTTGGCGCGCTCCGCAAGGCCGGAAGCGAAGTACATCGACGGCGAACGGTCGACGCCGAGCCACAGGGTGTGGGCGGCTTCCCATTCCTTCTCGCGCACGTAGAGATGGTCGTCGCGGGCGGATCGGCGCCAGTCGACGCGGCGCGCCGGTTCGCCGGACTGGAAGCGGCGGAACTGCCAGAAGGTTTCGCCCGAACCGGCGCGGCGGCGGCCGTGCAGCCCATGTGCGACGGTGTTGGCGACGATGCGGCTTTCCAGAAGGAGACTCGGCATGCGGGCGGCAAGCCCGGCCGCTTCCGACAGCCTGTGAAGGGGGCTGCGATGTGTGCTGCGCGCCTCGTTGCGCGCCCGTGCCGATGCGCCGATCAAACCGCCGACCCGACGAAACCGGAAATGGCTTCGGAAATGCTCTTGCCCGCGGCCCTGGCCGAGAAGGTGAGCGCCATGCGGTGCTTGAGGACCGGTTCGGCGAGGGCGGCGACGTCCTCCAGCGAGGGCGCGAGACGCCCGTCGACGAGGGCGCGGGCGCGAACGGTGAGCATCAGCGCCTGGCTGGCGCGCGGGCCGGGGCCCCAGGCGATATCGCGGTCGACATCGGCTTCGCCGCCGCCGGGCCGCGCGGCACGCACCAGCTTGAGGATCGCCTCGACGACGGAATCGCCGACCGGCACGCGGCGGATCAGGCGCTGGGCGGCCATCAGTTCGTCGGCGTCGAGGATCTGGCGCACGGCGGAGTCCGAGGCGCCCGTGGTCTCGACCAGCATGCGCCGCTCGGCCTCGAGGTCGGGATAGCCGACATCGATCTGCATCAGGAAGCGGTCGAGCTGGGCTTCGGGCAGGGGATAGGTTCCTTCCTGCTCGAGCGGGTTCTGGGTCGCCAGCACGTGGAACGGGCGCGGCACGTCGTGGCGGTGGCCGGCAACGGTGACATGGTGCTCCTGCATCGCCTGCAGCAGCGCGGACTGGGTGCGCGGGCTGGCGCGGTTGATCTCGTCGGCCATCAGCAACTGGCAGAAGACCGGGCCGCGGATGAAGCGGAAGGAACGCTTGCCGCCGCTGTCCTCCTCCAGCACCTCCGAACCCAGGATGTCGGACGGCATCAGGTCGGGCGTGAACTGGATGCGGCGGGCGTCGAGGCCCAGCACGGTGCCGAGCGTGTCGACCAGCTTGGTCTTGGCGAGGCCGGGTACGCCGACCAGCAGCGCATGGCCGCCGGAGAGGATGGTGACGAGGGTTTTCTCGACGACATCGTCCTGGCCGAAGATGACGGAGCCGACCGCCTCGCGCACGGCGCCAAGGCGGCTTGCAAGCCGGTCCGCCTCGGCGACAATGTCACCCTGGGCGGGAGCGGAGGATTGATTGATCTTGCTCATGGCCTGACTATATGCGTCGCGGCACCGCCGCAGGAAGTGGCAGAATTCACTTTCGCGCGAAAAACGTGGCCAATCTGTGATGCCGCGCGCCGGATCGATTGCAGGAGAGAACGGGACAGCTGAATGGCGCCTTCGCACGCAAAACGGTCGCCAGCGGCCCTCGACGGCACCCCTGGTGCGCTCGACCAGCTGATCGCCCAGGCGAAGCTGGCCGGCGGGCGGGGGGCGGCACCCGTGCACCTGTGGAACCCGGACTACTGCGGCGAGATCGACATGCGGATCGCCGCCGACGGGACGTGGTTCTACATGGGCACCCCGATCGGGCGAAAGCCGCTGGTGAAGCTGTTCGCCAGCGTGTTGCGGCGCGATCCCGAGCGGTTCGTTCTCGTCACCCCGGTGGAGCGCATCGGCATCGCGGTCGATGATGCCCCATTTGTCGCCGTGGAGATGGTGGTGGAGGGCGAGGGGTGCGGCCAGACAATCGCCTTTCGCACCAATGTCGATGACGTCGTCGAGGTCGGCGCGGAGCATCCGTTGCGTTTCGAGACCGATCCGGTGACGGGCGGACTGAAGCCTTACGTGCTGGTGCGTGGTGGCCTTGAGGCGCTGGTTAACCGGGCGGTGTTCTACGACCTCGTCGCCCTCGGCGTCGAGAACCGCGGCGCGGAGGGAGCGTTCTTCGGCGTGTGGAGCGCCGGCGCCTTCTTCGCGATGGCGCCGATGGGCGAGATTGCGGGCCTGCGCTGATGAAGGAACTGGCAGTGCGCGGCGGCGTGAATGAACAGGTGCGGCAGGACGATCCGTTCTCGCTCGCTCGCGTGCTCGATCGCCTAGCGGCAGGCCTGCGCGCAGACGTGCCGGCGGCAAGCCTCAACGATGCGCTGTTTCCCGACCGTGGCGACCACGATCTCAATCCCGATCTCAAGCCCGGGTTTCTCGCCGAGCGCAAGCGTCGGGCAGCGGTGCTGGTGCCGCTGGTGGAGCGCGAGGGCAGCGTTCACATGATCCTGACGACGCGCACAGAGCACATGCCGACGCATGCCGGCCAGGTCAGTTTCCCCGGCGGCAAGATCGACGAGCACGATGCCGGACCGCTGGCGGCGGCGCTGCGAGAGGCGCACGAGGAGATCGGGCTCGACCCCGGCCTGGTGCGGACGCAGGGCTATCTCGACCTCTACGAATCTTCCACCGGCTACCGCATCGTGCCGGTGGTCGGCGTTGTGGCGCCGCATTTCACGCCGGTGCCGGAACCCGGCGAGGTCGCCAACGTGTTCGAGGTGCCGCTGGCCTTCCTGATGGACCCGGCCAACCACCAGCGCCATTCGCGCGAGCTTCGCGGCATCCAGCGCAGTTTCTATGCAATGCCGCACGGGCCGCATTATATCTGGGGGGTGACCGCGGGAATCATCCGCAACCTCTACGAACGGACACACCGCTGATGCTGAGGATCATCGCGATCCAGAGCCTGTTCTTCGCGCTGCCGTTCCTGGTCTACGGCTTCTGGCTGTATTTCTCGCATCGCTCGGTCGACGCGCGGGAGAACTGGCGGCCGCACCTGTTCTGGCTGATTGCCGGCGGCCTTGTCCTGACGATCGCCGCCTTCATCGCCATGGCGGCCTTTTCCGGTGCGCCGCCCGATGCGGTATACACCCCGCCGTCGGTGCAGGACGGTGAGCTGGTTCCGGGCAAGCTCGAGTGATCTACCACAGCCACGACATCGCATTGAAGTTCGGTGGCGAGGCGGTCGGCAGGATCGCCGCGCTGCGCGACAGCGACCCGGCGGCGACGGTCCTGAAGGTCTTCAATAAAGACGGGGCCGAGCCGGTGGAGACGCGCGTCGTCGGCGGGGCGGTGCGCAGCGCGCTCGCAGGCAGTGCGCCTGCCGATGTCGATTGCGCCACCACCGCGCCGCCGCAGCGGGTGATGGACATCGCCGCGCAAGCAGGGCTGCACGCCATTCCCACCGGCATCGACCATGGCACCGTCACTGTCGTCGTCGACGGCAAGCCGGTGGAAATCACCACGCTGAGGACCGACGTGGAGACGCACGGGCGGCACGCGACGGTCGCTTTCGGTTCGGACTGGCTGGCGGACGCGGCGCGGCGCGACTTCACCGTCAACGCGTTCTACCTCGATGCGCACGGCCATGTGCACGACCCGGTTGGCGGAGCTGCCGACATCACCGCCCGGCGCATCCGCTTCATCGGCTCGCCGGCGGCGCGCATCGCCGAGGACTACCTGCGCATCCTGCGTTTCTTCCGCTTCGTGGCGAGCTTCGAGGCGAGCGCGGACCACGAGGCGCTGTCGGCCATCGTGGCCGGTCGCACGGGGCTGCGGCAGCTCTCGGCGGAGCGGGTGCGCAAGGAACTGTTGGCGTTGCTGGCGGCTGGCGACCCGGTGCGCTCGTTGACGCTGATGCAGTCGCGCGGCCTGCTCGCCGACATCCTGGGCAGCGCACCGAGCGTGCCGCGCCTGCAGCGGCTGATGGAGCTGGAGGCGAGACTGGGCGCGGCACCGGACGCGATCATGCGACTTGCGGCACTGGGTGTGCACGTGCGCGAGGATGCCGGTCGTCTCGGCGCGCGCCTGCGGCTTGCCAATGCCGAGGAGCGGCGGCTGGCGGACATGGCGGATGCATGGTGGCGGATCGCACCGGGCAGGGGCGAGCATGCACTGAAAACGGCAATCTACCGGCTCGGCCCGCAGGTCTATCGGGACCGCGTGGTCTTCGCGTGGCTCAATTGCGCGATGGCGGAACCCGATGCGGACTGGATCGACGCGATCCGTCTCGGCGGGCGATGGGAGGTGCCGGCCTTCCCGCTCAGCGGGCGCGACCTGATCGCCGCCGGCCTGCGCGCGGGTCCGGAGGTTGGCGAGGCGCTCAAGCGGCTGGAAGCGATGTGGATCGCCAGCGGCTTTGCCATGAGCCGCGAGGCGCTGCTCAGCGCCGATTGCGCGCGATGAGTGCGCGCAGGTAGGCGGGGCCTTGCTGGACGGTGTTGGCCGGCGCCTGCATGCCGAGCGCCTGGGCGATGCGCGCGACGAAGGCGTTGCAGTTGTTGGCGAGCATCGTGAAGGTGCCGGGGCTGCGGGCGGCACGCGCGATCATGCGCTCGATGCGGGCAAAGCTCGCCTTGCCCAGCATGCGGCGGTAGCGGATCAGCGCGGGCTTGAGATCGGTCTTCTTGTAACCGACGGTGCCGGGCATGCCAGCCACCGAGGCGACCGCGCCGACCGGACCGTGCGAGGCATAGAAGCCGGCGACCCGCACGATGCGTTCCCTGCCCGAAGCGCTGCGCACGCCAAGCACGACGAAGGAATGGCCCACCGGGCTGCCGCCACGGGCGCGGAACTCGATGAACCAGGCGCTGGCGCCAGCGCTCGACGCGATGCGCTGCGGCGGGTTGACCGGGCCGAACAAGACGTCCGCGTCAAGCGCGGCAGCCGGCTGAGCGAACAGCGCGGCGAGCATCAGCAGCGACATGGCGATCGCCTGGAGTGGGGTGCGGCGCGTCCTGGTCGTTGCGCTCATGCGGTGTTCTCCGGAGCCGGCCTCAGGGCCACTTCACGACCGGCGGCATCGACGAAAGGATCGAATCGACATTGCCGCCCGTCTTCAGCCCGAAGATGGTGCCACGGTCGTAGAGCAGATTGAACTCGACGTAGCGGCCGCGGCGCACGAGCTGTTCCTCGCGGTCGTCCTCGGTCCAGGGATCGCCGAAGTTGGCGCGCACCAGCGGCGGGTAGATGTCGCGGAAGGCGCGCCCGACATCCTGCACGAAGGCGAAATCGGCGTCCCAGTCGCCGGTGTTGACGTAGTCGAAGAAGATGCCGCCGATGCCGCGCGGCTCGCCGCGGTGCTTGAGGAAGAAATACTCGTCGCACCATGCCTTGTAGGCGGCGTAGTCGCGGCCATGGGCGATGCACGGCTTCTCCATAGCTGCATGGAAGGCGATGGTATCAGGGTCGTCCTGGGTTCGGCGGGCATCGAGCACCGGCGTCAGGTCGGCGCCGCCGCCGAACCACTGCTTGCTGGTGACGACCATGCGCGTGTTCATGTGCACGGCGGGTACATGTGGGTTGTGCATGTGGGCGATCAGCGAGATGCCCGACGCCCAGAAGCGCGGGTCCTCGTCTGCGCCGGGGATCTGCCTGGCGAACTCCGGCGCGAAGGTGCCGTGCACGGCGGAGACGTGGACGCCGACCTTCTCGAAGACCCGGCCCTTCATCAGCGACATGACACCGCCGCCGCCGGGAGCGCCGTCATGGTTGGTGCGGGTCCACGGGGTGCGCACGAAACGGCCCGGTTCGTCGGATGATTGTGGCAGGCCGGGCGGGCAATCGTCCTCCAGCGCCTCGAAGCTTGCGCAGATGTCGTCACGCAGCTGCGAGAACCAGGCGGAGGCGGTCTGCTTCTTGTCGTCGATGTTTTCCATGCCCAACGGCTAGTGCATGCACGCCGGACGATCAATGCCCAAACGCAAATCGCCCGCCCGGAGGGTCCGGGCGGGCGGTTGTGCAGCGCCGGAGTGCGGTCAGGCGGCTTCCGGCGCAGGGCCGTTGTCGCCCTTGCGGCTGGACATGAAGTCCTCGAACTCGGCCTTGTCCTTGGCCATGCGCAGCTTGTCGAGGAACTCGCGGAATGCGTCCTGTTCCTCTTCGAGGCGGCGGATGGTCTGGGCCTTGTATTCGTCGAAGGCCGCGTTGCCGCTAGAGCGCATCTGCGAGCCCATGCGGCGCCAGTGTTCACGTTTCCATTTTCCGCATCCCATGCGTCCACTCCATATCAGGAAGAAAAGAAGGGCGAGGCCAACCGGCCAGAAGACGATGAAGCCTGCGACCATGGCCGCGATCCATGCGCCCTTGCCGTAGGAGTCCATCCGTTCAACGAGTTTCGTCATCTCGATCCCCGGTGTTAATGTTATTAACATTCACATAGGTGGGTGATCGCTGGCCGCGTGTCAAGACGAGGGCACGGAATTTCCGTGGGGTGGAGCGCTCTTCTCCGTCATGCCTGGGCCCGCCCCGGGCATCCAGGGCCGCACGCATTGCCGGTTGCTTCCGGATTGCCGGGTCAAGCCCGGCAACGACAGTGGAGGTCCGTTTGACGTCTCCGCGCTCTATGCTTCGTGGCCGAGGCCGGAGAGATAGATCAGCACGCCGGCCTCCAGCAGGTCCTCGGGCGGCACGGGGATCGGCCGGCGGCCGGCATCGCCGCGGGCGAACAGCGAGGCGATGCCATGCGCCAGCGCCCACACGTGCAACGCGATCATGCGCGCCGGCGCGCGGCGGTCGGCGGGCAGGGTTTCGTGGACCAGGTCGCAGGCCCGCTGCAGGACATCGAAGGCGCGGTCGGCCTGGATGAGGAGCGCGCTGTCGGAGGCCACCGCGACGCTCGATTCGAACATCGCGGCGTAGAGGGCGGGTTCCTCGCGCGCAAAGGCGAGGTAGGCGCGGCCGATGCGCTCCAGCCCCTTGAAGCAATCGGGCCCGCCATCGCCCCAGGCCGTTTCGAGGGCATCGGCGAACTTCGCGTAGCCTTCCGCCGCCACGGCGGCCATCAGGGCCTCGCGGTCCTTGAAATGGCGGTAGGGGGCGGCGGCGCTGACGCCGGCCATGCGGGCAGCTTCCGCCAGCGTCACGCCTTCGGAGCCGCGCTCGCCGATCAGCGACAACGCGGCCTGCACCAGGGCCTCGCGCAGGTTGCCGTGGTGATAGCCGCGCTTGCCGCGCGAATGGTGCTTCGACCAGCTCATGTGAATACGGCTTACATCAATTGCCGGGCGCGGGGAACATCGCCGTCTGGCGCAGCGCCTCGCCGAGCACCATCGCGGCGGCAACCGCGACGTTGAGGCTGCGCATGGGCGGCGCCATGGGGATCGTCAGCGCGGCGTCGGCATCGGCGTGCACTTCGTCGGGCACGCCGGCGCTCTCGCGCCCGAGCAGCAGCGTGTCGGTGGGTGCGAAGGTGAAATCGCAATAGGGCGTCGCGGCGCGGGTGGTGAGCAGGATGAGGCGGCGGCGTTGCGCGCGCAGCGTGTGCAGGAAGCGCGGATAGTCGGCATGGCGCGTCATGTCGACCTGGGCGAGGTAGTCCATGCCGGCGCGCTTCAGGCTGGCGTGCGACAGCGGAAAGCCGCTGGGTTCGATGATGTCGACGGGAACCGACAGGCAGGCGCCAAGGCGCAGGATCGTGCCGGTGTTCTGCGGGATGTCGGGCTGGTAGAGGGCGATTCGCATCGGGGCTTGCGCGAGCCTTGTTCGGGGCCGGGGCAGGCGCGGGACGAGCCAGCAAGCCGGGACACGGGGACGTTATCGCGGGATTGTCCACCGTGGCGCCGCGACAAACTGCTGCCGTGGGCCCGCGCGATACTGGACAAGGCGCGCGCGGGATGCAAGAAAGCGCGCGGGGAACCCGGGGCGAAAGCCCGCGGCATGATTTGCCGCGATTCGGCGGTGCGACGGGGCTTGTCCCTGGCGCTGGGGCGCACGCACAGTGTGCCTGGCGCGGGACCGGGGTTGACCCATGAGATTTGTCAGGGATCGCGGCCATGGGCCGCCTCCAGGAAGGATCGATAAATCGTGGCAACGAGTGACATGAGCGAACCGACCCGCCGGGATTTTCTTTACATCGCAACCGCTGCAGTCGGCGTCGTGGGAACGGCGGCGGCGGTTTGGCCGTTCGTCGACCAGATGAACCCGGACGCCAGCGTCCAGGCGCTGGCCTCGATCGAGGTCAACCTCGACGCGATCGAGGAGGGATCGGCGATCACCGTGCTGTGGCGCGGCAAGCCGGTGTTCATCCGTCATCGCACGCAGAAGGAAATCGACGAGGCGCGTGCCGTTCCTCTCGACGACCTGCCGGACCAGAATTCCGAGAACGCCAACCTGCCGGCCGGCACGCCGGCGACCGACGAGAACCGCGCCGAGAAGCCGGAGTGGCTGGTCATGATCGGCGTCTGCACGCACCTTGGCTGCGTGCCTCTCGGCCAGCAGGGCGATTTCGGCGGCTGGTTCTGCCCGTGCCACGGCTCGCACTACGACACTGCCGGGCGCATCCGCAAGGGTCCCGCGCCGCGCAACCTCGACGTGCCGCAGTACACCTTCCTTTCGGATACGGCGATCCGTATCGGCTGATCCGCGCTAAGGAGCCTTCAATCATGGCCGGTCACTCGACCTATCATTTCAAGAACCCGGTGGTGCGCTGGTTCGACAGCCGCCTGCCGCTCATCTCCCTGGTGCGCGAGCAGCTGCACGAATTCCCGACGCCGAAGAATCTCAACTACTGGTGGACCTTCGGCGGCATCGCGGCGATCTGCCTCGTCGTGCAGCTGGTGTCGGGCATCGTGCTCGCCATGCACTACACGCCGCACGTCGACATGGCGTTCAATTCCGTCGAGCACATCATGCGCGACGTGAACTACGGCTGGTTCCTGCGCTACCTGCACGCCAACGGCGCCTCGTTCTTCTTCATCGCGGTCTACATCCACATCTTCCGCGGTCTCTACTACGGCTCCTACAAGGCGCCGCGCGAGATCCTGTGGATGCTCGGCGTGCTGATCCTGCTGGCGATGATGGCGACCGCCTTCATGGGCTACGTGCTGCCGTGGGGGCAGATGAGCTTCTGGGGCGCGACGGTCATCACCAACCTGTTCTCGGCGATACCCATCGTCGGGCCGACGATCGTGGAGTGGCTGTGGGGCGGGTTTGCGGTCGGCAACCCGACGCTGAACCGCTTCTTCTCGCTGCACTACCTGCTGCCGTTCGTGATCTTCGCGATCGTCGTGCTGCACGTGTGGGCGCTGCACGTTCCGGGCAACAACAATCCGACCGGCGTGGAAGTGAAGACCGGCAAGGATACCCTACCGTTCCACCCCTACTACACGATCAAGGACCTGTTCGCGATCGTGGTCTTCATGCTTTTCTTCCTGGGCTTCGTGTTCTACGCGCCCAACATGCTCGGCCACCCTGACAACTACATCCCGGCCAACCCGATGGTGACGCCGGCGCATATCGTGCCGGAATGGTACTTCCTGCCGTTCTACGCGATCCTGCGCGCCATTCCCGACAAGCTCGGCGGCGTGCTGGCGATGTTCGCCTCGATCGGCGTGCTGTTCATCCTGCCGTGGCTCGACACGTCGAAGGTGCGGTCCGCGACCTTCCGGCCGCTGTACAAGCAGTTCTTCTGGGTGCTCGTGCTGGTGTGCGTCGGCCTGACGTACCTTGGCGGCAAGCCTGCCGAGGGCGGCTATGTCATCGCCGCGCGCATCCTGACCGGTTACTACTTCCTGCATTTCCTGGTGATCCTGCCGCTGCTCGGGCTGTTCGAGACGCCCAAGCCGCTGCCGGCCAGCATTTCGGAATCCGTCCTCAAGAAGGGGGGCGGCGGCAAGCCCGCCGAGGCTGCCGCTGCGCCGGAAAGCCGCGGGTAGGGCCATGTCGATCCTGGAGCGAACAAAGATGAAATCACGCGCCCTCAACACGATCCGTGGCCTTGCGGCAGGGCTTGCGGCGTCCGCCATTGCCGCCGTGCTCGCCGCCGGCTTCGCCGGACCGGCACAGGCTTCCGGCGAGGCGGTCGCGCTGCCGTCGGAGTCGTGGACCTTCGACGGGCCGTTCGGCAAGTTCGACCCTGCCCAGCTGCAGCGTGGCTACCAGGTCTACAAGGAAGTCTGCGCCAACTGCCATTCGATGAAGCTGGTCAAGTTCCGCAACCTGGCGGAGCCGGGCGGGCCGGGCTTCACCGAGGAGCAGGTCAAGGTGCTGGCGGCTGAATACCAGGTGACCGACGGGCCGAACGAAGACGGCGACATGTTCGAGCGCGACGGCAAGCCGTTCGATTCCTTCGTCAGCCCGTTTGCCAACGACAACGCGGCGCGCGCCTCCAACAACGGCGCCCTGCCGCCGGACTTCTCGGTTCTCGTCAAGGCGCGCCCGAACGGGGCCAACTACATCTACGGTCTGCTGACCGGCTACCACGAGGAGCCGCCGCACGGCGTCGAGCTGCGCGAAGGGATGTACTACAACGACTACTTCGCGGGCCACCAGATCGCCATGGCGCCGCCGCTCTCCGAGGAGGCTGTCGACTACACCGACGGCTCGCCGATGACGGTGGAGCAGTACGCGCGCGATGTCGTCTCGTTCATGACTTGGGCGGCCGAGCCGAAGCTGGTGGAGCGCAAGCGCATGGGCCTGCAGGTGACGATCTTCCTGATCGTCTTCGCCGGGCTGATGTACTTCACCAAGAAGCAGGTATGGCGCAACGTCGAACACTGACGGGTTCGGCTACGAGAGAACAACGACGGCCGGTGCCAAAGCGCCGGCCGTTTTGCTTTGTCGGGAGGATGACATGACCAAAGCCGTTCTCGGCATCATCGGGGGCTCGGGGCTCTATGACATGGAGTGCCTGGAGAACAAGCGCGCCGAGACGGTGTCGACGCCGTGGGGCGAACCGTCCGACCGTCTCGTCTTCGGCAGCATCGGCGGCACGGACGTGGTGTTCCTGCCGCGCCATGGCGTTGGCCACCGCATTCCGCCATCCGACATCAACTACCGCGCCAACATCGATGCGCTGAAGCGTGTCGGTGTCACGGACCTGGTGTCGATCTCGGCGTGCGGCTCGTTCAGGGAGGAGCTTTCGCCTGGCACCTTCGTGCTCGTCGACCAGTTCATCGACCGCACGCGCGGGCGCATCTCCAGCTTCTTCGGTGCAGGCTGCGTGGCGCATGTGTCGCTCGCACATCCGGTCAGCCCGCGGCTTGCCGATCGCGTCGAAGCGGCTGTACGGGCGTGCAATATCGACCACGTGCGCGGAGGCACCTATCTCGCGATGGAAGGTCCGCAGTTCTCGACATATGCGGAATCGCAGCTCTACCGGTCGTGGGGGTGCGACGTGATCGGCATGACAAACATGCCGGAAGCCAAGCTCGCGCGCGAGGCGGAGCTCTGCTACGCCAGCGTCGCCATGGTCACCGACTACGACTGCTGGCACCCGGAGCACGGAGAGGTGGACGTGCCGGAGATCCTGCGGGTGCTGGCGCAGAACTCGTCCAACGCCAAGGCGTTGGTACAGGCTCTGGCGGAAGCCTTTCCCGCCGAACACGAGACCTGCCCGATCAGCTCCGACCGGGCGCTGGATACGGCGATCCTGACAGCCCCCGACAAGCGCGACCCGGCGCTGTTGGCAAAACTCGACGCGGTGGCCGGGCGCGTGCTTGCAGCGGGCTGAGCGTCGGCCGGCCAGGGCTACCTGCCGAAGTGCATCATGCCGCCCTCGATCATGGCAGCGCCGCCTTGGCTGGCGATGCATGACACGATAGTGATGTTCGGCTGACCTGCCAGACGGGCCGGTGGCCGGCGAGGCTTTCATGGACTGGGGGAATCCATTGAACATCAAGGACACGATCCGGACCATTCCGGACTATCCAAAGCCGGGCATCATGTTCCGCGACATCACCACGCTGCTCGGCAACGCGCAGGCCTTTCGCCGCGCGGTGGACGAACTGGTGCAGCCGTGGGCGGGCTCCAAGATCGACAAGGTCGCCGGCATCGAGGCGCGCGGCTTCATTCTCGGCGGGGCGGTGGCGCACCAGCTATCCGCCGGCTTCGTGCCGATCCGCAAGAAGGGCAAGCTGCCGCACGAGACGGTGACGATCGCCTACAGCCTGGAATACGGCATCGACGAGATGGAGATGCACAAGGACGCCATAGCACCCGGCGAGCGGGTGATCCTGGTCGACGACCTGATCGCCACCGGCGGCACGGCGGAGGCCGCGACGCGGCTGATGCAGGACATCGGTGCCGAGGTCGTCGCGGCGTGTTTCGTCATTGACCTGCCGGACCTTGGCGGACGGGCGAAGGTCGAGGCGCTCGGCGTGCCGGTGCGCACGCTGGTCGAATTCGCAGGGCACTGAAGCGGCAGATACCGTGTCGTTGCGAACGCCGGGCCCGCGGGTCTGTTGTGCTTCAGCCGTTGAAGATCAGCACGTCGGCATTCAGCACGAAGGCCAGTTCGCCGAGCTGGTTCATTCCTTCGCCGTGTACGGTGGCGATCTGCCAGCCAACGCGATCCCTGTCCGCGGCAAGGCCGGTGATCTTCGCCGTGAATGCGAACGCGTCGCCGAGGCGTGCCGGTTTCAGCCAGCGCAACGCATGGATGCGCTGCCAGGGTCCGAGCCTTGCACGGACATGCTCGCGCGCCAGAGCCTGCGAAAAGAGCCTGACGAACAGCGCGGCGGAGTGCCAGCCGCTCGCCGAAAGCCTGCCGAAGTGCATGGCGCGCGCGGCGTCATCTTCGAGATGAAAGGGCTGCGGATCGAAGCGGCTGGCGAAGGCGACGATCTCGTCGGCCGTGAAGACATGCGTGGCGAGGTCGAAGGCATCGCCTTCGCGGATCGGCCGGGGGGCGGCGCTCATGCGGCGGCCTCGCGGGTTGCGAACATCGCCCAGTTCTCGCCGACGAGACGGCGAACGCCGTCGTGGCCAAACACTTCGAAGCGGAAATGCACCAGGCCAAGATCGGGGCGCGAGCGCGACCGGCGCGCATCGAGCGTCGTGCGCTGGACAGAGAGGGTGTCTCCGGCGTAGACGGGCGCTTCCCATTCCAGGTGCTCGATGCCGGGCGCGCCGAGGCTTGCCGCCTCCAGCACGTAGGCGTCGCAGATCATGCGCATCATCAGCGCGCAGACATGCCAGGCGGATGCGGGAGCGCCTCTTTCAGCATCGTGTCCGGGATAGCCGTCGGCAAGAACGCCGGGATCGAACTCGCGTGCAAAGGTTTCGATATCCTCGACCGTCACCGCGCAGGAGCCGAAGCGGATGACCTCGCCGACGGGGAAGTCCTCGAAGTGCTGCATGGACGGCCCGGACCCTCAGTTGGCGAAGCGGAAGTGCATCACGTCGCCGTCGCGCACCACGTAGTCCTTGCCTTCGAGCCGCATCTTGCCGGCATCCTTGGCCGCCGTCTCGCCGCCGCAGGCGACGAAATCGTCGTAGGCGATGGTCTCGGCGCGGATGAAGCCCTTCTCGAAATCGGTATGGATGACACCGGCTGCCTGCGGCGCGCGGGTGCCCTTCTCGATGGTCCAGGCGCGGGCTTCCTTCGGGCCGACGGTGAAGTAGGTGATGAGGCCGAGCAGTTCGTAGCCGGCGCGGATGAGCTGGTCGAGACCCGGCCGTTCCAGGCCGATCGCGTCCAGGTACTCGGCGCGTTCGGCTTCCGGCAGCAGGGCGATCTCGGCCTCGATGCGCGCGGAGATGACGACCGTCACCGCGCCTTCTCCGGCAGCGCGGGCTTCCACCGAGCGGGAAAAGTCGTTTCCCGTGGCCGCGCTCGCCTCGTCGACGTTGCAGACGTAGACGACCGGCTTTGAAGTCAGCAGGTTGAGGGCGCGGAACGCGGGTTCTTCTTCCTCGCTGCGTTCCACGAGGCGTGCCGGCCGGCCCTCGCGCAGCAGCGGCAGCGCGCGCTCGATCAGCGCCAAGGCGAGCTTGGCTTCCTTGTCGCCGCCGCGGACCTTCTTTTCGAGCGCGCCGACGCGCTTCTCGAGGCTTTCGAGGTCGGCGAGCATCAACTCGGTCTCGATGGTCTCGGCGTCGGCCAGCGGGTCGATGCGGCCCTCGACGTGGGTGATGTCATCGTCCTCGAAGCAGCGCAGCACGTAGGCAATGGCGTCGACCTCGCGGATGTGGGCGAGGAACTGGTTGCCGAGGCCCTCGCCCTTGGAGGCGCCACGCACCAGGCCTGCGATGTCGACGAAGGTGAGGCGGGTGGGAATTTCCTCGGCGGACTTCGCTATGGCTGCGAGCCTGTCGAGGCGCGGGTCGGGGACCGCGACCTCGCCGACGTTCGGCTCGATGGTGCAGAAGGGGTAGTTGGCGGCCTGCGCCGCCGCGGTCTGCGTCAGCGCGTTGAAGAGGGTCGACTTGCCGACGTTGGGCAGGCCGACGATGCCACATTTGAAGCCCATGGACTTGCCTCGCGAGATTTGTGGTGCCGCCGGTTCAGCCGTCCTGGCTGCCCGTGGCCAGCGCCACGCGGTTCATGAAATTGGAGTCGTCGCCGGCAACGAGCCGGTCGGCATTGTCGGCGATCGCGTCGAGCAGGGGGGCCAGCCATTCGCGTTCGCCCTTGGAGAAGTCGCCCAGCACCCAGGGCTGCACCGCGTTCTTGTGGCCGGGGTGTCCGATGCCGATGCGCACGCGGCGGAACTCGGCACCGATATGGGCGATGATCGAGCGGATGCCATTGTTGCCGGCAGCCCCGCCACCGGTCTTGACGCGCACCTTGCCCGGCGCGAGGTCCAGCTCGTCGTGGAAGACCACGACATCGGCAGGCGTCAGCCGGAAGTAGTTCATCGCCTGCGCAACGGCATTACCGGATTCGTTCATGTAGGTTCCCGGCAACAGCACGTAGGCGCGCCCACCGTTGACCGGACCGTCGGTGAACGCACCGAGAAAGCGCTTGCGCCACGGCGGCAGGCGATGGCGCGCGGCGATCGCCTCGACGGCCATGAAGCCGACGTTATGGCGATTGCCGGCATAGCGGGCGCCGGGATTGCCCAGGCCGACGAGCAAGGTTCCGGTCTGTGCCATGAACGGCTCTGCCTCGATCGGCGAAGCGGCCACGGACGCGAAGCCGCGCCGCGGAACCAGGTCCCGCGGCGCGCCAAGGCATTTCGCCTAGTCTTCGTCGCCGCCGTGCATCGCCGGGACTTCGCCGGGCTCGACTTCTTCCCCTTCGTCCGTGCCTTCCGACTTCAGTCCGGCAGGCGCGGCGATGGTCGCGATGGTGAAGTCGCGGTCGGTAATCGTCGGCGTCACGCCCTGGGGAAGCGAAACCGCCGAGATGTGCAGCGAGTCGCCAAGGTCGAGGCCGGTCAGGTCGACCGTGATCTCGGCGGGGATCGCGTCCGCCGGTGCGGTAACCTCGATCTCGTGGCGCACGATGTTGAGCACGCCGCCGCGGCGCAGGCCGGGTGAATCCTCCTCGTTGGCAAAGATGACTGGGATGGCGACCTCGACGCGCGCGCCCTTCGACACGCGCAGGAAATCGATGTGCATGGGCACATCCTTGACGGGGTGAAGCTGATAGTCGCGCGGGATCACGCGCGCCTTCTCGCCACCCACGTTGATCTCGTAGACGGTGTTCATGAAGTGGCCGGATTCCAGCTGCTTCTCGACGTCGCGGATGGTCAGCGAAATCGCGCGGGGATCTTTCTTGTCACCATAGATGACGGCCGGAACGAGACCGGCGCGGCGGGTTGCACGGGCGGCCCCCTTGCCGACCTTCTCGCGCATTTCCGCCTTGAGTTCGACGGTACCAGACATGTTTCTCTCCTAGTGGCGCATAGTGCGCCAAAACAAAGCGCCGGCCACGCGTGACCGGCTGAGCGGGGCGCCGAAGCGGCGGCCCGGTGGACGAGGTCTCAAGCGGTGATTTGGCGAACAACCCGCACACGGCCGGTTTTTCTTCCGCTCAAAGTGCCGGGTTCCTCCAGGGGTGCAAGTCCGGCGCAGCGGGTTATAGCGGCAGCATCCCGCAATGGCAACTCGACTCGGCCGGTGGCCGGGCGGCATCACATTCGCGCGACGGGTGTTGAATAGCTGCGCGCTCATACCCAACTGCCAATTCAATACGCGATCACCGGTATCCGACCACTGCGGATTTCCGTCAGCTGCGGATACACACAAAGGGACGGTGCAGATCCGCCGGTGACTTCCTCGCCGGCATGCCGGAATGACATGACAAACATGGACGAAGTCTACCACTACGAACGCCTGCGGGTCGCCAACGCCACCACGGATGGAGCCATGGCGGGATGGGGCCTGTTCGCCCTCGTTCTAGCTACCGTGTCCTTCGGTCTTTGCCTGATCGGCGCGTGATGCCTGTCGCGCGTTGACAGGGGCGGGGTCCTGACCTCTTGTGAGCACGCGGCCCGAAGGCGGGCCAGGCAGGGTTGGCCAGGGGGAACTTGCATGATGGATGGTGCGATCGACTTCGCATCCCTGATGGCGGCGGGCCATCCGGTCAGGCATTTCAAGGCCGGGGACATCGTGTTCGCGAAAGGGGATGCGGGCGCGAAGATGTATATCGTGCAATCGGGAAGCGTTGCACTGAACGTCAACGGCAAGGTGCTGGAAACCGTCGGCCCCAACGGCACGTTCGGCGAAATGGCGCTGATCGACGGTTCGGCACGCAGCGCTACGGCGACGGCGGTCGAGGACAGCGAGCTTGCCGAGGTCGACAGGTCGGCCTTCGTCTTCCTGGTTCACGAGCACCCGCATTTCGCGCTCGACGTCATGTCGAGCCTCGCCGAACGGCTGCGCCGGATGAACGATCTCGTCTGAACCGCCCGCGGTCCTGCCCCTAGTCGAACAGGCTCGACACCGATTCCTCAAGCGCCGTGCGCCCGATCGCCTCGCCGATGAGCGGGGCGATGGACAGCACGCGGATGTTGCGGGCAAGGCGCACCGCTTCCGTCGGCTGGATGGAGTCGGTGATCACCAGTTCCTTCAGGTTGGACGCGGTGACGCGCGCGACCGCGCCGCCCGACAATACCCCGTGGGTGATGTAGGCGTAGACGCTGTCGGCGCCGCGCTCCAGCAGCGCGTCGGCGGCGTTGCACAGGGTGCCGCCGGAATCGACGATGTCGTCGACCAGGATGCAGGTGCGCCCCTGGACGTCGCCGATGACGTTCATGACTTCCGATTCGCCGGGCCGTTCGCGCCGCTTGTCGACGATGGCGAGCGGGGCGTCGATGCGCTTGGCAAGGCCGCGGGCGCGCACCACGCCGCCGACGTCCGGCGACACGATCGTCAGCGTTCCGGTATCGAAGTGTTCCTTGATGTCGCGCACGATCACCGGCGCGGCATAGAGGTTGTCGGTCGGGATATCGAAGAAGCCCTGGATCTGGCCGGCGTGAAGGTCGAGGGTCAGGACGCGATCAGCCCCGGCGCGGGTAACCAGGTTGGCCACGAGCTTTGCGGAGATCGGCGTGCGCGGACCGGGCTTGCGGTCCTGGCGGGCGTAGCCGAAGTAGGGCAGGACCGCGGTGATGCGGCGTGCCGAGGAGCGGCGCAGCGCGTCGATGACGATCAGCAGCTCCATCAGGTTGTCGTTGGCGGGGTAGGACGTCGACTGCAGGATGAAGGTATCCTCGCCGCGAACGTTTTCCTGGATCTCGACGAACACTTCCATGTCCGCGAAGCGGCGGACCTGGGCCTTCGTCAGCGGCGTCTTGAGATAAGCGGCAATGGCCTCGGCCAGCGGCCGGTTGGAATTGCCTGCAACAAGCTTCATGCCCAGCCCCCGGACTTGATTTCAGGCGCATTTCGCGCGCCCGCCCCGCCGCGAGCGGCATGGTTATGCGGCCCGGACGGCATGGGTTTTAACAACACGATGACAGAGTCGCAAACCGCTTTTGGCGTCCGCGTCAATTCGACAAGGCAAGCGAAATGAGGCTGGGTGCCGCGGCTTTTGCCGCATCCTCGATATGGCCCGACCAGGTCGAGGCAAGGGCGCCCGCAGGCACCTTCTTCTGCTGGCGCACGGAGCCGAGGCGATGGCCCGCGCCGTCGGACAGACTCCACACCAGCGTGACGGTATCCATGCCGTCCGGGGAGGCGGCAACGCTCGCCTCGCCGGACACGACGTGGGTGGCATGGCCCGGATCGGGCGCTACATCGGCGCCGTTTTCGCGCAGCGCCGTCTCGATGGCGACGGGCAGCGTACGCGAACCGTCGCTCGTCGATGCCTTGATGGCATTGACGGCAAACGAGGGATGGCGCGCGCGCATCGTTGCGGGCACGGCTGGCGCAGGCGTTGTCTGCGGACTCATGGCGAGCATCGCGGTCGACGGCGTGCTGCCGGTTACGGCGGGTGCGGCGGCGGCACGCTGCGCGCCGGTGGTGACGATCTCGTTGATCGTCCACTGCGCGATGATGCGCAGCAGCGTCTCGTCGACGACGTTCCAAGGATCGGCGTCGACGCGCCCGACGATCTGCTGGCCCTCGAAGCGCTGCTTGCGCTCGCCGCCGGCGTCGAACAGGTCCCAGACGTAGGTGATACGGGTCTGGCTCAGTTCCGCGGTCGCCGTGAAATAGCCCTTGGCGCGCAGGGCAGCCTTGGAATCGTCGCGCCCCAGTACGGTCAGCTTGCGCTCGACAGCGGCCGTGCCGAGCTCGGCGGCGAGCGGTGTGGCGAGCCGCTCCGGCAGGCCGACGACGGGCTCGAACGCGATCGAGCCGGGCGTGGTCTTCGGCGGTTTGCCAGAATCGTCGCCGAACACGTTTCCGAGGCTGACCGGCGTCGAACAGGCCGCCATGAACCACGCGGCCATACACACCACGATCACACGCAAGACATGGAAACGCGGTACTCGGCGCAGCGGCATCGCATCCTCTTCCGGTCGGGGCGCACGACTGGCGCTCGGGCCACTTGGTTAGCGCTATTTGACCACCAGGTCCAGCGAAGCGCGCGACAAGGGGGCGCTGCCCGATTGCGTCACCAGAGAAGTCCTGCCGAGGCAAAGCGCGGCGCCGGCATCGGAATCCATGATGATCATGTGGGTGAACATCACCATGTCCGGTTCGAGCACCCACGGGTTGCCGGCGTAGAACATCGGCCAGTCCATCCAGGAAGGCGTGAACTTGGCGCCCAGCGAATAGCCGCAGGCGTTGAGGCGGTGCTTTTGCAGGCCATGGGCGTCCATGACCGCGCGGTGCGCCTCGAAGACATCGCCGGCGGTCTTGCCGGGGCGCAAGGCGTCCTCGACGGCGGCCAGCGCCTCGACGGCCGCCGTCTGCAGTTCGACGTGGCGGCGCGACGGCTCGCCGATGACGAAGGTGCGCATCAGCGCGGCGTGGTAGTGGCGGTAGACGCCGGCGAACTCCAGCGTCAGCTGGTCGTTGGCGGACAAGACGCGGCGGCCGGCCTTGTAGCGGCACAGCAGCGCGTCGGGCCCGGAGCCGATGATGAACTCGTTGGCGGGATAGTCGCCGCCGCCGGCGAAGATCGCGGCCTGCTGGGCAGCCAGGATCTCACCCTCGTCGACGCCGGGGCCGGCGATGGCTTGCGCCGCGGCGAGTGCCGCGTCGCCGAGTTCGGCTGCCTTGCGCACATAGGCGATCTCGGCCGGCGACTTCACCGCGCGCAGCCGCGTGATGATGTCGGAGGCATCGGTGAGCGATGCAAAGCCCTCCATCGCCGCTTCGACCGCCTTGCCGTTGCGATAGGTCAGGCCGTGGGTGTCGGTCTCGATGCCGAGCCGCCTGCCGCGCTGGCCGAGGTCGTCGAGCATGTCGCGTAGCTGCCCGGCAGGCGTTGCGCCGGCCTGGTCCGTCCAGATTCGCAGGTCCTGGATATTCGAGGTGTGCTGCGCCTGGCGCAGGTCGGCGGAGCGCGTCAGCAGCGCCATGCGCCCGTCGGTCCCATAGAACAGGCACTGGAAGAAGCAGAAGCCGAAGGTGTCGTAGCCGGTCAGCCAGTACATGCTTTCCTGGGCGAAGATCAGGATGCCGTCGAGGCCCTGAGCTTGCAGGGCTGCCGAGAGCTTGTCGCGGCGGGCGGCGAATTCGGTTTCTTCGAAATGCAGGGCCATCGAGGTTCCTCAGGCAGGGGTGATCGCGGCGATCAGGCGTCCGTAGTCGGCTTCGCCACGATGCGTGGCGCGGCGGTAGCTGAAGAAGGCGTCTTCGTCAGCGTAGGTGCAGGCGGCAAGGTCGGTGAAGTCGGCAATGCCGGTGCGATTCATGCGCCGGGCGATGTAGCCGGGCAGGTCGAACATGGCGTGGCCTTCGCGTGGGCTCGGGGAAAAGAAGTCCGCGTTCGTCGCGGCGGCGGAAACGAAGCGGTCGACGAATTCAGGGCCGACCTCGTAAGCCGCCTGCGAGATCGTCGGGCCGAGCGCGGCGACGATGCCGTCGCGACGTGCGCCAAGGCGGACCATGGCGTCGATGGCGGCTTCGCCGACGCCGGTCAGGGCCCCCTTCCAGCCAGCGTGCGCGGCGGCGACGATACTGCCGCCGGCGTCGGCGAACAGCAGCGGGCCGCAGTCGGCAGTCAGAACACCGATGGCCATGCCGGGCGTTGCAGTCACTAGCGCGTCGGCCTTCGGCGGGCCTTCCGCTCCCCATGGCGTGGTGACGGGCACGACGTCGGCGCTGTGCACCTGGTAGACGGTGACGAGGTTTTCCCGCGAAACGCCGAGGCAGGATGCGACGCGCGCCCGGTTGGTGGCGACATTGGCTGCATCGTCGCCGGAGCCGTTGCCGCAGTTGAGGCCGGCGTAGAGGCCCGTCGAGACGCCGCCGGCACGGGTGAAGAAGCCGTGGCGGGCACGTGTCGCCGCAAGGCTCGCATCGGTCAGCGGTGTCGGGGTCGAGACGCTCATGGGCGGCGACGATGACGCGGGGCCGGGCGTGGCGTCAACCGGCATCTTCGCCTGTCTTGATCAATGCTGCGGGAAGGGCGGCAGGGCGCCCATGCCGGGGCTTGCCAGTGCCATGACCTTGAAAAGTGCGCCCATGGCGTCCGGCGAAACGAGGCGGGCGAGCGCGGTCTCGACCTCGGTGCGCCGTCCGGGGCCGGCGGCAACCAGTGCATCGGCGCGCGCGGCGATGCCGAGGTCGGAGAGGAACTGCGCCTGGGTTATCGGGCCGAAGGCCTGTGCGCCGGCGTTGCGGGCAGCTTCCGCCAGCGCGCCGAAACAGACATGGGCGGTGATGTCGGCCTCGCCAACCGCGTGCAGGGGGTCGGCATACTCGTGCCGGCGCACCGCCTGCAGCGTGTCGCCGGGCGCGGGGACGTCGTGGCCGTAGTCGATCAGCAGGGCTGCGCCGGGAAAGCGGGTGAGGCGCGCGGCGATTTCGGCCGCCACCTGCTCGCCATGCGGGCAGGTCTCGAAGATGGTGCCGGCAGGCATATCGGCAAATTGCGGGGGCACGGTGGCAGGGCTTTCGCCAGCGGCGAAGGCAAATCCATCGCCTGCGAGCGCGACGACGCGCTGGCGCCAGCCGGCTTGCGTCATCACCGCCTGCTCGATGGGCAGGGCGTCGAAGAATTCGTTGGCGACGACGACCGTCGGTCCCTCGGGGACGTCGGCGAATGCATCGTGCCATCGAGGCTCTGCACGATTCGGGCGTGCTGCCGCGATCGTCGCGGCCTGCACCTGCCGCAGCTTGCCGCTCGCCTCGACGAGGTGCACGTCGAGGCGCCGGTCGAGGTCCGGGCGCAGGCGTGCGACGCGCAGGATGTCGGCCATCAGCGTGCCGCGGCCGGGGCCGAGCTCGACGAGGTTTATGCGTTCATCCGGCAGGGCGGCGGCGATTGCGCCGCCGACGTGGACCAGCCATGCGCCGACGATCTCGCCGAACATCTGGCTGACTTCCGGCGCAGTGATGAAGTCGCCGCCGGCGCCGAACGGCGTCGCGGTCGTGTAGTAGCCGTGATCGGGATCGGTCAGCGCTTGGGCCATGAAGGCGCTAACCGGCATCGGGCCGGCGGCTTCGATCTCGGTTCTCAGGCGCCTTGCCAGCGGCGTGCCGGGAGCCGCCATCTCAGTCTGCGGCGTTGCCGAGCGGTGGGCGACGACGCGCCCAGAGCGCCAGCGCGATGCCGGCGACGAGCATCGGGATAGACAGCGCCATGCCCATGGTCAGCCCGCCCCACAGGAAGCCGATCTGCGCGTCGGGCTGGCGGAACTGTTCGCCGACGATGCGGCAGACAGCGTAGCCGGCGAGGAAGACGCCGAAGGTCGTGCCGGGATGGCGCAGCGCGGAAAACCTGTGTGTCAGCAGGCGCAGGACGAGAAACAGCGCGATTCCCTCAAGCCCCGCCTGGTAGAGCTGGCTGGGGTGGCGCGGATCGGGACCGCCACCGGGAAAGATCATGGCCCAGGGCACGTCGCTGACGCGGCCCCACAGTTCGCCGTTGATGAAGTTGGCGATGCGGCCGAAGAACAGGCCGATGGGTACGCTTGCCGAGCAGATGTCGCCGAGCGCCAGCGGCGGCAGGTTGCGGCGCCAGGAAAACAGCAGAACGGCGGCGAGGAAGCCGAGAAAGCCGCCGTGGAAGGCCATTCCGCCTTCCCACACCTTGATGATGTCTGCCGGGTTCGCGAGGTAGTAGGCCGGCTGGTAGAAGAAGACGTAGCCGAGCCGTCCGCCGGCGATCAGGCCGAGCGTGGCGTAGAGCAGGAAGTCGTCGATGTCCTTCTGCGCGAGCGGGCCGGGCCTGCCGCCGTAGAGTGCCGCGTTGGTGACCAGCCGAAGGGCATACCACCAGCCGAGCAGGATGCCGGCGATGTAGGCGAGCGCGTACCAGCGGATCGCGAAGGGGCCGATCTCGATCAGGACCGGGTCGATTGCCGGGAAGGGAATGGCCAATGCGGGCATGGAGGGGTGCTCCAGTGGGCTGAATGCGGGGCAGGTCGCTTGCGAAGGCGGGTCATGTCAAGGCACATGAATGCGAAAGATGGCGAACAGGGTTCAGGATGACCTATCTCATCGTCAAGGCAATCGTCTCCGGGTTCATCATTGCCGTGGTTTCGGAAGTCGCCCGGCGCAGTCCAGGTTTCGGCGCCCTGATCGCCTCTCTTCCGCTGGTGTCGATCCTCGGCATGATGTGGCTGTGGCACGATACCGGAGACAACGACCGGCTCGCCGATCACGCCACGGCGACCTTCTGGTTCGTGCTGCCGTCGTTGCCGATGTTCCTGCTGGTTCCCGCATTGCTGCGCGGCGGAGTGAATTTCTGGGTGGCTCTGGGGATCGGCTGCGTGCTGACAATCGGGCTCTACACGGCGATGGTCTGGGTTGGTCCGCGTCTGGGACTGCGCCTGTAGGGAGCGCCGGGGGCGATGCTCCCGACCCGCGGTTGCGCCGAAGTGCCGCTCTTGAATCCGGCGCCGGCAGACCCCATTGTCCGCATCGCTGCGGGGGGTGTTCCCGAGCACAGGAGTAACGACGCCATGACCCAGACCACGAACCGCCTTCTCGACGATCTCGCCAAGCTGATGACCGATGCGGCGGGGATGGCGCGCGGTGCGCGCGAGGAGGTCGACGGCTTCTTCCGCGCCCAGGCGGAGCGCATCCTCGGCGAACTCGACATGGTCAGCCGCGAGGAGTTCGAGGCAGTGCGGCTGATGGCGCAGGAGGCCCGCGAGGAAAACGCGCGTCTTGGCGAACGCATCGCGGCGCTGGAAGCTGCCGCTGGCAAGGCGAAGGGCGCCTCGCGGCCGGCGGGTGCGAAGGCGAAGAAGCCGGACGCCTGATCCGGCTGACCCGGCGCGCCCGGCAGGGCGCCTCAAATGCGCTCTATTCACAGAACATTGGCATCCGGCATCTTGCATCGGCGAGATGTCCACAGCGGCGCGATTCGTTAACGTCCGGTTAACGAATTGGGCCCCACTATCGGTGGTGCAACGCAAAAAGGGCACGATATATTGGCCCCATGACGCGATTCGAACCCGATACGCCTGCTTCAGGGCAGTCCGCCTGCAAGCGCGACGCGCGGGACAAGCGCCAGGCCTCGCGCCGGCCATCTTTCTTCCGGAATATCGCGGCATATGTGGGCGTCTTCCGCCTGTCCGTCCCGGCGGGGCCTGCTTCCGGCAGTTCGTCGCCAACCCCCTCAGCGAGGTAGCGCCATGGCTCTCGTCGAGTTCGAGAACGACCGCCTGACAAACCCCGTCGATACCGTCGAGACCATAGCTTCGAGTCGGGACTGGGCGTTCGACAGGGCCGGCGATCACGAGATCACCATCAGCGTCGACGGACGCTGGACCGACTACCACGTGTCGTACACCTGGATGGTGGACCTCGAGGCGCTGCACATCGCGTGTGCCTTCGACCTCAAGGTGCCGGACACGCGGGTGCGTGAGGCGGCCGAACTGGTGGCACGGATCAACGAGCAGCTGTGGGTCGGCCATTTCGACATGTGGCCGAAGGAGGGCGTCATCATCTTCCGTCAGGCGCTGCCGCTGGCCGGCGCGGAGGCGAGCGAGCGCCAGTGCGAGGCGCTGCTGGAATTCGCGGTCGAGGCCTGCGAGCGCTACTTCCAGGCGTTCCAGTTCGTCGTGTGGGCGGGCAAGACGGCGGAAGAGGCGCTGGACGCAGCCCTTTTCGAGACGGTGGGCGAAGCATGAGCCTGCAATCTGTCGGAACCGTCCTGCTCGTCGGGGCAGGGCAGATGGGCGGCGCCATGCTCGAAGGCTGGCTTGCCGGCGGATTGCCGGGCAGCCAGGTGACGGTCCGCGACCCCGGCCCGCCGGAGCGTATGGCCGCGCTGATCGCGCGCGAGGGGATCGCGCTCAATCCCGCGACGCGCGGCGGCGATCCGGACATTTGCATCGTGGCGGTGAAGCCGCAGGTCATCGACGCGGTATTGCCGGAAGTCGCGCCGCTGGTGGGGCCGAAAACGCTGATCGTATCGGTGGTCGCCGGGCCGACGCTGTCGCGTCTGGGCGGCTACTTCTCCGCCGGCCAGCCGGTGGTGCGGGTGATGCCGAACACGCCGTCGGCGGTCGGGCGCGGCATGAGCGTGCTGTGCGCCAACGCGCACGCGAGCGATGCACAGGTCGCCGCGACGCGCGCGCTCATGTCGGCGATCGGGGCGGTGGCCGAAATCGCCGACGAGACGCAAATGGACGCAGTGACGGCGGTCTCGGGATCGGGACCGGCCTATGTCTTCCTGCTCGCCGAGGTGCTGGCGGCGGCCGGCAAGAAGGCCGGCCTGCCGGCGGAGCTTGCCGCGACGCTGGCGCGCCAGACGGTGGCCGGTGCCGGCGAGTTGCTCTATCGCTCCGACCTCGATCCGGCGACCTTGCGCAAGAACGTCACCTCGCCGAACGGCACGACGGCGGCAGCGCTCGGCGTGCTGATGGGCGAGCCGGGGATGGCCGAACTGCTGGAGAAGGCTGTCGCCGCGGCAGCGAAACGTTCGCGCGAACTCGCGGGCTAGCCAGGCTGGCCTGGGACCCAGGTCGGATCATGGTGGGCTGCGAACCGTGCGCGCCTTCACCTTGCATGCAATCGCGCCTATCTTTCCGGGCGGTTGATATTCTGGCCGCAGGCCCGGAGGACGACATGGCGCGCACAAAGGCGGGAAAGCCCGAGGAAAGCATTGCGGACAAGCGCAAGGAAGCGATCATCGACGCGGCGATGCGGCTGGCCGCCGACGGGACATGGGATCACATCCGCCTGTCCGACATCGCGGCGGAAGCCGGCGTGACGCTTGCCGACATGCGGGCTGACTTCGATTCCAAGACCGCGATTCTGCACGGCCTGACGACGCGCATCGATCGTATCGTGCTTGCCGGGGACGATCCGGACATGGCCGGGGAGCCGGCGCGCGACCGGCTGTTCGACGTCCTGATGCGCCGCTTCGAGGCGATGAGGCCCTATCGGGCCGCGCTGCGGTCGGTCATGCGGGCCTACCGGCGCGACCCCTTCGCGATGGCAACGTTCAACGTGCGGCTGCGCCGTTCGATGAAGTGGATGCTCGAAGCGGCAGGTATCGATGCGACCGGGCGGCTCGGCGACATCCGCGCGCAGGGGCTGGTGTTCGTGTGGGCGCGCACGATGCCGGTGTTCCTGCGCGACCGCGATCCCGGCATGGCCCGCACCATGGCCGCGCTCGACCGGGCCTTGCGCGATGGGGAGCAGGTAATGCGCACGATGCGCGGCGGCCTGCGGGCCGTCGGCGCCCTCGGCTCGCTGCTGGCGGGTTTGCGCGAACGCGCGCGCAGTTACGACCGCGACGAGGATTGGGACGACGACAGCATCTACGGGGACGATCCGGGGGACGCCGGCGAACGTCCGCACGCTAGCGAGCCGGACACTGGCGGGCCGCACTGATCGACAGGCAATGAACCAATCTGGAGTGACGGGCATGGGCGCAGGAGACGGCACGCCGTCGCCGGAAATCGGCTTTGACGATTTCCTGAAGGTCGACATCCGCACCGGCATCATCGCCGACGCACAGCCGTTCCCGGAGGCGCGCAAGCCGGCGATCAAGCTGTGGGTGGATTTCGGTGCGCCGATCGGTGTGAAGAAATCGTCTGCCCAGATCACGGTGCACTACACACTCGAAGAGCTGATCGGAAAGCAGGTCATGGCGGTGACCAATTTCCCGCCGCGCCAGATTGGCAAGTTCATGTCGGAGATCCTGGTGCTCGGGTTTCCCGACGAGACCGGCGAGGTGGTGCTGGCCGTGCCCGACAAGGCGGTGCCGAAGGGCGGTCGGATGTTCTGAGGATCAGACGGGCACGCGCACGATGGCGCGCAGGCCGCCGAGCGGGGAGCCCTCCAGCGTGACCTCGCCGCCATGGGCGCGCGCGATGTCGAGCGCGATGGCCAGCCCCAGCCCGGTGCCGCCGAGGTCCTGGTTGCGGGCGTCGTCGAGGCGGAAGAAGGGCTTGAACACCGCCTCGCGCTGGTCTTCGGGAATACCGGGGCCGTCATCGTCGACGGTGATCGTCAGCCAGTCGGCATCGCGCCGGCCCGATATGCGGATCTTGTCGGCAAAGCGGATGGCGTTCGCCACGAGGTTCGACAGGCAGCGCTTGAAGGCGTTCGGCTTGAGGACCACCACCGGATGGCCGCGGAACGACGTCTCGGCGTGGCGCCCCAGCTTCTCGGCGTCGGCGCTCAGTTCCGCGAACAGGTCCTCGATATCGACCGCGGCGGCCTGTTCGCCGGAGTCGCCGCGCGCGAACGCCATGTAGTCTTCCAGCATGTGCTGCATCTCGTCGACGTCGCGCGTCATCTCCGATACGTCCGCCTCGTCGCCGACCAGCGCCAGTTGCAGCTTGAAGCGCGTCAGGATGGTGCGCAGGTCGTGGCTGACACCTGCGAGCATCGTGGTGCGCTGTTCGATCTGACGTTCGATGCGTTCGCGCATGAGCAGGAACGCGGTCGCGGCACGGCGCACTTCGCGCGCGCCCGACGGTTTGAAATCCTTCGGCACGTCGCGCCCCTTGCCGAAGGCTTCGGCGGCGTCGGCGAGCTGCTGGATCGGCTTGACCTGGTTGCGCATGAAGATCAGGGCGACGCCGAGAAGGACGAGCGAGGTGCCGACCATCCAGGCGATGAAGATGTGCGAATTCGAGGCGTAGGTCTGGCTGCGTCGCGCGAAGACGCGCAGGACCTTGTCCTCGAGGCGGATGCGGATCTCGACGAGGTTCGACTTGCCGACGGTGTCGATCCAGAAGGGCCGGCCGATCTGGCGGGAAATCTCCTGCGACAGCGTGCGGTCGAGCAGCGAGAAGAACGGCTTCTCCGTTGCCGGCGGCAGGGGGTCGGGCGGCAGGAACGTGATGGTGAGGCCGAGGCGCTCGCCGGCGATGCGCGTCAGCGTGGCCTGGTCGGCATCCTGCGGATAGCTCTCGTAGACGTCGATGATGGAGGCGATCGACTGGGTGACCATCGAGGACAGGCGCCAGGTGACCGTCTGCCAGTGGCGCTCCATGAAGACATAGGCGACGACAGACTGCAGCAGCACCACGGGCATGATGATGATGAGGAGCGAGCGCGCATAGAGCCCCTTGGGCATCTGGCGGGCGAGGAAATCGAGCGTCTGCCGGATGCCGGGACGCGAGCGCAAGAAGCGCAACGCACGCCGGAAGACCTGCCGCGACCGGCGCAACGGCGCACTCACCGTCCGGCTGAAGGTGCCGGTGATGGCATCGAGCAGCGAAGCCATTGCATCTCCTCTGGTGGCGGCACCTGCCGGCGCGCTGTAGCGTCACCCTTTTCGTCCGGAGGGATGATGCCTTCGGTTTCCACGTTTTCAAGCATCATCCGGGATGATGCTTTACCACCGTGCATCATCCTGCCGGTCCTGGCCGGGCCGCGGCGGGATGATGGGTTTCCAGGCGCATCATCTTGCCGATCCTAGCCACGCTCCGGTCGGATGACGCGCTAGCCCACGTTCAGGCGGTAGCCGATGCCGCGCACCGTCTGCAGGATGAGCGGATTGGCGGGATCGGCTTCGATCTTGCGGCGCAAGCGGTTGATCTGCACGTCGACCGCACGCTCGCTGATGTCGTCGCCGGCAAGTTCCTGACGCGACACGGTTTCGTTCGGCGCGCCGGCGAAGACGCGCAGGAACTCGCGTTCGCGATCGGTGAGCTTGACGGTGTCGTTGTTGCGCGTCAGTTCGAGACGCTCCAGATCGAACACGAAGGGACCGAAGCGCAGGGCGTCGCCGGTCTGCTTTTCCGGCTGGCCGCGGCGCAGGATCGCGGCGACGCGCAACAGCAGTTCGCGCGGTTCGAATGGCTTGCCGAGGTAATCGTCGACGCCGGCCTCCAGCCCCGAAATGCGGTGTTCGAGCTCGGCGCGGGCGGTGAGCATCAGGATCGGGACGTCGGTGTCCTTGCGCAGCGCCCGGGCGAACTCGAGCCCGGATTCGCCGGGCATCATCACGTCGAGGACGATCAGGTCGAAGGCGAGACCGTCCATCTGGCGGCGCGCCACCGCTGCGTTGTCGGCGCTGGTGACGCGGTAGCCGTGCTCGGTGAGATAGCGCGACAGCAGCGTGCGGATGCGGCGGTCGTCGTCCACCACCAGCAGGTGCGGGGCTTCGTCGCCGGGCGCCATCACGGACTTCGGCGTGCGCGATTCGGCGGGTGAGGAGGCGGTCTCGCTGTTGGGGTGCATGACGTGCTCCTTTTCGAACACCACAGTCTAACCGGATTTGTCCGCCGCGCGAATGATCGCCAGTACCTGCCTGCGCTCGGTGTCATTGATAAGGCGGGTGAGGAATTCGGCAGCCGCATCCCTGCCCGCCTCGTCCATGTGCTCCAGGGCACGCGAAATGCGCTGCGACTGTATCGAGGCCAGCTTGCGGGCGAGGCGCGTGCCCTGGGCGGTGGGGTGCAGCAGGCGCTGGCGGCGGTCGCGGCGACCGGCGCGCTGTTCGATGTAGCCCTGATCAACAAGCTGCTTGAGGACACGCGCCAGGCTCTGCTTGGTGATCTTGAGGATATCCAGCAGGTCGGCAACGGAGAGGCCGGGGTTGCGGTCGACGAAATGCAGGACCCGGTGATGGGCACGGCCGAACCCGTAGCCGGCGAGGATTTCGTCGGGCTCGGAGATGAAATCGCGATAGGCGAAAAACAGCAGTTCGATCAGTTCGTAGTGCGCCACCGCGGCAGGCGGGTCGCCGTCCTCGGCTCTGGGCATCTGCGCAGGTTTGCCGGAGGAAAAATTTATGTCAGTCATATTGACTTATTTCTTTCCGATCGTTACTTCTGCAAGGGCGATGGCGCAATATTCGTTCAAACCCGCGTGAGTTTGCGGTTGAATGATGCGCCATTTGAGCGCTGCATGGCGTTTGATAGCGACTTGCACCGCCGCATGGAACCCGTTTCGCACGCGTTCGGCAGGCAAGGCATTGCGGCAGACGCGAAAGAGGCGGCGCGGGGGTTGCAGGCGGTACGGCCGAAACGGGCGCGCGATGCGGCTGGATGCGAAGCGCCGGACGGTGTCCGGCAGTGACGGTGTGGTTCGCCGGAAGGGCACCGGGACAACCCGGGTGCCGGCCGGCAGATGGACAGCAAGGATATCCGAGATGGCTGGTGTTCCCTTCGATCAGCGCGATGGCGTGATCTGGATGAACGGCGAGATGGTTCCCTGGGCGGATGCCAAGGTGCATGTGCTGACGCATGGCCTGCACTACGCCAGCGCGGTATTCGAGGGCGAGCGCGCCTATGGCGGCGAGATCTTCAAGCTGACCGAGCATACCGAACGGCTGCACGAATCGGCGCGCCTGCTCGGCTTCAAGATTCCCTATACGGTCTCCGAGATCGACGATGCCTGCCGCAAGGTGCTCACGGCACAGGGCTATTCCGACGCCTACGTGCGTCCGATTGCCTGGCGCGGCAGCGAGATGATGGGCGTGTCGGCGCAGCAGAACAGGATCAACCTGGCCATCGCGATCTGGGAGTGGCCGAGCTACTTCGATCCCGAGCAGCGGCTGAAGGGCATTCGCCTCGACATCGCCGAATACCGCCGGCCCGATCCGCGCACCGCGCCGTGCAAGTCCAAGGCGGCGGGGTTGTACATGATCTGCACGCTGTCCAAGCACGCGGCGGAATCGAAGGGCTATGCCGACGCGCTGATGTTCGACTGGCGCGGGTATGTCGCCGAGGCCACCGGCGCGAACGTCTTCTTCGTCAAGGATGGCGTGCTGCACACGCCCGACCCGGACTGCTTCCTCGACGGCATCACGCGGCGCACCGTGATCGGGCTGGCGCGCAAGCGCGGCATCGAAGTCGTGCAGCGCCACATCCAGCCGGAAGAAATGAGCAGCTTCTCGGAGTGCTTCATCACCGGCACGGCGGCCGAGGTCACGCCGGTCTCCGAGATCGGACCCTACAGCTTCAAGCCGGGCCAGATCAGCCAGCAGCTGGTCACCGACTACATGGAAGCTGTGCAGCCGCAGCCGGCGCAGGTGCAGATGGCGGCTTCCGTCTGAGGCGGCGGCTTGCGGGGCGGCCTGCCACGGAAGTGTCGCGCCGGGTGCTGCGATGGAGTTAGATTGGCGGGCGGGACGCGGGGCGCGTTCCGCCCGTTCGGTTTCGCCGCGCAGGCAGAGTCCCCGGGGGCAGTGACAGGGCGCCATGTTCGCCAGTGCCAGCATTCTCGCCGCCGTCCTGCTGACCGGGGCGGTGCTGTTCCACCCCAGGCTGGTTCGGGCGCGGCTGTGGCGGGCGACGATCACGCCGCTCGCGTCGATCATCGGCAGCGGCTTTCTCGTGCTCGGGCCGCTGCTGGAAGTTTCCTACGGCGCCTATGCGCCGCTCGCGATGGCGTTCCTGTGCGTGCTGGCCTACGCGTTTGGCGACGCGGTGCGGTTCAACATCGCAGCGCTGGACGCCTCCGCGAACCGGGGGCATCTGAGCGAGCGGCTGGAGCGGTCCGCCTCCTGGGTGCTCGCCTTCGCTTACATCATCTCGGTCGCCTACTACCTCAACCTGTTCGGGGCGTTCGGGGTCAGCCTGACCGAGGTCAATGACGCCGTGCACGCGAAGCTGCTGACGACATCGATCTTCCTCTTTGTCCTGCTGACGGGATGGACCCGCGGGTTCACGGCGCTCGAAAAGCTCGAACAGCTCTCGGTCAGCTTCAAGCTGGCGATCATCGCGGGACTGATCCTGGGCCTTGCGATCTACTTCGCCGGCCATGCGGCGAGCGGCGAGCTTGTCGTCAACCCGTCGACGCGGACAGGCGCCGGCGCGCTCGCGCTGGTTTTCGGCCTCGTCGTCACGGTGCAGGGGTTCGAGACATCGCGCTACCTGGGCGACGAGTACGACGCGAAGACCCGCATCCGCTCGATGCGGCTGGCGCAGTGGATATCGACAGCGATCTACATGGTCTACATCGGCCTCATGGCCTACGTCTTTCCGGCCGGAGAACTGGAGCTCAAGGAAACCGAAATCGTTTCCATGATGGATCTGGTCGCCCCGATCCTGCCGCTGCTGCTCGTCGCCGCAGCGCTGAGCGCGCAACTGAGCGCGGCGGTTGCCGACACGGGCGGAGCGGGCGGACTGTTCGTGGAACTGACGCGCCGGCGGGTCGACGAGAAGCACGCCTACCTGCTGCTGGTCGGCATCGGGCTGGCGGTGACCTGGCTGTTCAACGTGTTCGAGATCATCGCCTACGCCTCGCGCGCCTTCGCGCTGTACTACGGCATGCAGGCGGCGATCGCGGCGGCGACGGCGCACGAACGGGGAGCACCCGCCTGGCGCGTGCTGGCCTACGGCGCGCTGGCCGCCCTGGGGCTGGCGATCGCCGTCTTCGGAACGCCCGCGGAGGTCTAGCGGCGGTCGCGCATGTGCGCAGGGAACCCGGTCACTTCGACATGTGCTCGACCAGCGCGGTCAACTGCTTGTCGGCATAGCCGTCCCGCATGGCGGCATTCGCCAGGTCGGACATCAATTGCGGCAGCCCGGACGGGGCGCCGGCTGCCTTGAACGTGCGCAGTGCGTCCTCCAGAGAGGAGGCGTAGCTCGCCAGGCTCGCCTCGGCGTTGTCGTAGTCGCCGGCCGGCACGGTCGCGGCGAAGACGGCGCGGTAGTTCTCCAACATGCCCACCATGCCCGGCAGCTGGTCGGCGAAGGCCTGCAGCGGGATGCCGGCCTTGCGGCAGACCAGCGCGCCGTAGATCATGCCGAACATGAAGCCCTGGCGCGCCGTGAACAGGGCGGCGAAGAGTGCGGCAATCGCCGCAGGGTCCGGGCTCACCCACTGCGAGCTACCGCCAAGCTGCTTCGCAAGGTCCGCGTAACGCTGCCAGGCTGCTTGCGACCCTGCGGTGATGATGGCGGTTTCCGGCTTGCCGATGCCCGACGGATAGGCGCTGATCATGCCTGTCAGGCAATCGGCGCCGGCCTGCGACAACATCGCGGCAAGCTTCGCCGCGTTCTCCGCATCACCGGTGCTCATGTCGAAGACAGTCTTGCCGGAGAGTGCGCCGCCGAGAGGGGCGAGCAGTTCGCGCGTCTGCTGCTGGCTCATCACGCAAACGACGATCAGGTCGCTGCGGGCGACTGCCCCGGCGAGGTCCGCGATGTGCGTGGCGCCGAGGGCGACGAGCGGCACGGCCTTGTCTGGCGAGCGGTTCCATACGGTCACGGCGTGGCCATTTGCGAGGAGACATCCTGCGAGCGCGGACCCCATCGAGCCCAGCCCGATCATCGTTACGCTGGCCATGGCCTGCTTGTCCTTGTGCACTGGTCGCGTTGGACCAGCCTAAGCCCAAATCCGGTGAGCGGGAAAGTGATACCCGGGCCTACCGGTCCCAGCGGGCCATCGCCGCGTCGTCGGCGTCCTTGGCCGAGACCCAGTCGCCCTGCGCCCCGTCGGCGTGGTGCTCCTTCTTCCAGAAGGGTGCGCGGGTCTTCAGGTAGTCCATCAGGAACTCGGCGGCCTCGAAGGCGGCGCTGCGGTGTGCGGATGCGGTGACCACGAGCACGATCGGCTCGCCCGGCGCAATCCTGCCGAAGCGATGGATGGCGGTCAGGCCCATCAGCGGCCAGCGGCTTTCGGCCTGCGCGGCGACGCGGGCGATCTCGGCCTCGGCCATGCCGGGATAGTGTTCCAGTTCCAGCGCGGCCAGCGTGCCGCCCTCGTCGCGGCACAACCCCGTGAAGGTGACCACGGCACCGACATCGCTGCGCCCCGCCGTGATGGCGTTCACCTCTGTGGCGGCATCGAAGGCTTCGGTCTGGACGCGGATCGTCGGCATGGATCAGCCGCCGGTCATGGGCGGGAAGAAGGCGACCTCACGGGCGGTGCCGACGGGAGTTTCGTGCGGCACGTGGGTCTGGTCGATGGCGGCGCGGATGATCTCGGCGCGCTCGAAGGCGTGGGCGTATTCCGGGCCGCGTTCCTTCAGCCACGCGAGCAGATCGGCGACCGTGATTACGCCGGCGGGAAGCACCACGGTTTCCTGCGCCGTCCCGATGCGCTCGCGCACCCATGCGAAATAGCGGAGGTTGAGCTCGCTCATGATCATGCCGGGTCTGGTGTCAGGCTTCGTCGAGAAGGTAGCGGAAGCCGGCGCGGAAGTAGTCGTAGCCCGTGTAGAGCGTCAGCACAGCGGCGATCCACAACCCGGCGATGCCAAAGAGCGTCACCGGTTCGCCGCCAAACAGCGCGTCGCCGGCAGGACCGGCCACGAGGAAACCGATGGCCGTCATCTGCAGCGCCGTCTTCCACTTGGCAAGACGAGAGACTGGAACGCTGACGCGCACCTCGGCGAGGAACTCGCGCAGGCCAGAGACGAGGATCTCGCGGCTAAGGATGACCAGCGCCGCCCACAGCGAGAAGCCGCCGATGGTGCCGACATAGGTCAGCGCCAGCAGGGCCGCGGCAACCAGCAGCTTGTCCGCTATGGGATCGAGCATGCGGCCGAGCGAGGAGTGCTGATCGTAGGCGCGGGCGAGATAGCCGTCGAGGAAATCGGTGACGCTGGCGGCGATGAAGATCGCCAGCGCGACCCAGCGGGCGGTGTGACCCTCGACGAAGAAGCAGGCGACGAACAACGGCACAGCCGCGATGCGGGCATAGGTCAGCAGGTTCGGCAGGGCGGCAAGCTGGTCGCGGCCCCGGCCAGAACGTGCTGCGCCTGAAGCGGCGCCAATGGTGTCGTTGTTGGCGGTCATGGTCCCAAACTGCTGGTTTGCCGCGCAAAAATCAATCTTTCACGCCAACATGGCAGCAATGCTATGCCTGCGTGCGGCATACCGCCGGCGCGTTTCGCATCTATGCCCCGCCGCTGCCCTCGTGGAAATGGTCGTAGATCAGGCGCGCCATCTGGCGGTTGATGCCCGGTGTCGCCTCGAGGTCGGAGAGACCGGCGCGCGACACCGCCTTGGCAGAGCCGAAATGCATAAGCAGGGCGCGCTTTCGCGTCGGGCCGATGCCGGCGATCTCGTCGAGCGGGTTCTTCGCCATCGCGCTCTTGCGGCGCGCGCGGTGGGTGCCGATGGCGAAGCGGTGCGCTTCGTCGCGCAGCCGCTGCAGGTAGTAGAGCACCGGATCGCGCGACTCCAGGCGGAAAGACTCCTTGCCGGGCATGAAGAAGTGCTCGCGGCCGGCGTCGCGGTCGGGTCCCTTGGCGACGCCGACGACGGCGACGTCGTCGATGCCCAACTCCTCCAGCACGGCTGTTGCGGCGGAAAGCTGGCCCTTGCCGCCGTCGATCAGCACGAGGTCTGGCCAGGCGGCGTCACGTTCGCCATTCACCTCGTCAGCGTTCTCCTTCAACAGCCGGGTGAAGCGCCGGGTCAGCACCTCGCGCATCATGGCGTAGTCGTCGCCGGGTGTGAGGTCGGCGGACTTGATGTTGAACTTGCGGTACTGGCCCTTCTCGAAGCCTTCGGGACCGGCGACGACCATGACGCCGACGGCATTGGTGCCCATGATGTGGCTGTTGTCGTAGGTCTCGATGCGCTTCGGCGGTTCGGGCAGGCCGAAGGCATCGGCGACCCCCTGCAGCAACTTGTTCTGGCTGGCACTCTCGGCGAGCCGGCGACCGAGCGCCTCGCGGGCGTTGGTCAGCGCGTGGTCGGTCAGGCCGCGTTTCTCGCCACGCTGCGGGACGCTGATCTCGACCTTGCGGGGTGCGCGCGCGGACAGCGCCTCGGCGAGCAGGTCGCCTTCGGGCAGGGCGTGCGAGACGAGGACGAGCCGCGGGCAGGGCTTGTCGTCGTAGAACTGGGCGAGGAAGGACTGCAGCACCTCGGCGGCGTCCAGGGCTGCATCGGCCTTCGGAAAATAGGCGCGGTTGCCCCAGTTCTGGCCGGTGCGGAAGAAGAATACCTGGATGCAGAACTGGCCGCCCTCCTGGTGGATGGCGAAGACGTCGGCTTCCTCGATGTTGCCGGGGTTGATGCCCTGGTGGGCCTGGACATGGCTCATGGCGGCGAGGCGGTCGCGCAACAGCGCGGCGCGCTCGAAGTCGAGCGCGTCAGACGCCTGTTCCATCGCCTTGCCGAGATCCTCGCGCACCGAGCGACTCTTGCCCGACAGGAAGCGCGTCGCCTCGCCGACCAGGTCCGCGTAGTCGTCGAGCGAAATCTCGCTGGTGCAGGGCGCCGCGCAGCGCTTGATCTGAAAGAGCAGGCAGGGCCGGGTGCGGCTCTCGTAGACGGAATCGCTGCAGGTGCGCAGCAGGAAGGCGCGCTGCATGGCGTTGAGCGCCCGGTTGACGGCGCCGGCGGATGCGAAGGGGCCGAAGTAGTCGCCCTTGCGGGCGCGCGCACCGCGATGCTTGGTCAGTTGCGGCGCGGCATGGTCGCGGGCGATCAGAATGTAGGGGAACGACTTGTCGTCGCGCAGCAGCACGTTGTAGCGCGGGCGCAGCCGCTTGATCATGTTGGCTTCGAGCAGCAGCGCCTCGGTCTCGGTCTGCGTGGAGACGAACTCCATCGCCGCCGTTTCCGAGATCATCCGCGCGATGCGGTTGGTCTGGCCGCCGAGCCGGGTGTAGCTGGCGATCCGCTTGGCGATGCTGCGCGCCTTGCCGACGTAGAGTATGTCGCCGCCGGAATCGAACATGCGATAGACGCCGGGACCCTTCGGCGCGCGTTTCTGCGCGTCCGCGATCACCTGCGGGCCGGTCACCTTCGGCTGGTTGTCGTCGTTGCCGCTCATTCAAATAGAGATAGCGCGATTCCGCCCGCGATAACCCCGGCTGACGCTATTCCGGGATGCCGGAAACGTCGGGTGTCTGCCAGGCGAGGTGCTGGCCGCCGTCGAGCGCCAGCATCTGGCCGGTCATCGACGGGGTTTCGGCGAGGAAGCGGACCGCGCGGGCGATCTCCTGCGGCGAGGGGCCGCGTTGCAGGGGCAGCGTCGCGACCTGTGCCGCGAAATCGCGTTCCGTCTGGCGCGGGCTCGGCAGGGTCGGGCCGGGGCCGATGGCGTTGACGCGGACGCGCGGCGCGAAGGCCAGCGCCATGGTGCGGGTCGCCGTCCACAGCGCGGACTTCGACAGCGTGTAGGTGAAGAAGTGCGGATTGAGACGCCAGACGCGCTGGTCGATCAGGTTGACGATGTTGCCCGCCACGCCGTCGGGCAGCGCGTTCGCCATCTCGCGCGACAGCACCAGCGGGGATTCCAGGTTGACGGCCATGTGGGCGTCCCAGCCCGCGGCGGTGAAATCCTGCGCGCCATCGGGCTCAAACAGCGATGCATTGTTGACGAGCAGGGTGAGCGGGCCGAGCGCTGCGTGGACCTGTGCGACCAGCTCTGCGGCGGCCTTGCGATCCTCCAGATCGGCGGCGAACACCTGTGCCGTGCCACCGGCGGCGGAAATGCGCTGCGCGAGCGCCGTGGCTTCCGCGTCACCGGCTCGCGCATGCACGGCGACGGCATGGCCCATGGCGGCCGCCTCCAGCGCGATCGCGGCGCCGATGCGGCGGGATGCGCCGGTGACCAGGGCAACGCCGCTCACGATGTTTCCTCCTGCCCGTCAGCCTGTGAAGGCGGCCTTGCCGAAACTGAAGACGCTCCAGCAATAGATGCCATATGCGGCGACCAGAGCGATGCCGGCGGGCCGGGAAATGCGCCAGCGCCCGCCGACGAAGGCCAGGACGACGATGGCGGTCGCGGCCATGACCCAGATGTCGAGACGCATGACCTCGCTTGGCACCCGCAGCGGCGCGACAAGCGCGGTGACGCCCATGATGCCGAGCAGGTTGAAGATGTTGGAGCCGATGACGTTGCCGATGGCGATCGCGCCCTCGCGCCGGATCGCGGCCATGACGGTCGCGGCCAATTCGGGCAGGGAGGTGCCGAGCGCCACGACCGTGAGGCCGATGGCGGCTTCCGAGACGCCCCAGCGCCGCGCGATCGTCTGCGCGGCATCGACCATCATGTCGGCGGCCAGCGGCAGCCCGACAAGGCCGCTGATCACGAACAGGACGGCGATCGTCATGTTCTTCGCGGGCCCCTCGAGTTCCTCGATCTCCTCGCGCAGGTCGGCGCCGGTGCGCGCGCTGCGCACCGATTCCCAGAGAAAGGCGATCAACAACGCGAACAGGATCGCGCCCTGCCAGCGGTTCAAGGCACCGGTCAGGCACAGGACGACGAAGACGGCGGTCGCCGCGACCATGTAGATCGTGTTGCGCAGGGCGTCGCGCTGGTCGGTGAGGGTCGGGGCGATCAGCGCCGGCAGGCCGAGGACGAGCAGCACGTTGGCGATGTTGGAGCCGACGATGTTGCCGATGGCGATTGCGGGCGACCCGGCAAGCGCGGCATTGATGCAGACGACCAGTTCCGGCGCGGAGGTGCCGAACGCCACCACCGTCAGGCCGATGACCAGCGGCGGAATCGACATACGGTCGGCGATGCCGACCGAACCGCGAACGAGCAGGTCGCCGGCGACCATGAGGAGGGCCAGCCCGGCAACGAACAGGATGTATTCGAGCATGAGGCTCCCTATAGGGTCCGGCGCACAGCGCCCGCGCACCGTGCGCCCGATCGTCAGCGTGCGCGTTGGCAGTGGGGGACATATAGCCATTCGCGCATGGAATGAAAGGCCCGCGCGCGAGGTGTGAATGGCCTGACAGCGGATTCGCGCAACATTGCGGCGGCACCGGCGAAGCCATCCGTCCAGCGATGGCGGCGCACGCCAGCCCAAACGTCACGAAACGTAAACCAACAGGGCAATCGGGCCGCCAAATCGGCGGATTTCCGGCCTCCTTGCGCCAAATTCTTCATCACAATCGGGCAGCGTGGGCCAAAACAATACAGGAGGCTCCCGCATGCCGGGACAGGTCGGATTCCTGATGCGCTGGCTCGTCGCGCCGGCAATCGTGGTGTGTTCGCTGGCTGCTGCACAGGCGGCGGAGCCTGCGCGAGCCTACGGATTCTCGCCGGCGACGCGTGTCGGCTACGACTGGAACGGCTTTTACGCCGGCGTGTTCGGCGGGCTTTCGCGCGACGCGGCGCAAGGCGCTCTGCCGGGCGCGCACGATGCGGGCGATGCCGGGGTACTGGGCGGAGTCGTTGCGGGCGTGTCGCGCCAGCAGGGCGGCTTCGTCTTCGGTGCCGAGGTTGACTTAGCCATGACCGGCAACGATGTCGCCACGACTGCGGGCGGTGGCCCGCTCAGCGTAGGAACAACCTGGATCAGCACGTTGCGCGGGCGCGCCGGCATCAACATCGAGAACCTGTTCGTGTATGGCACGGCGGGCATCGCGCTTGGCGATGTCGAGGTCGCGGTGCCGACGGGATCGGATCATTCAATCGCGGCGGGCTGGGTTGCCGGCGCCGGCATCGAATTCCCGATCGGCGAACGCTTCACCGCGCGGGCGGAATATCTCTATTCCGATCTCGGCTCCGTCGACGGAAACGCCGGAGGCACGGCTTTCGACACCCAGTTCGACAGCCATCAGGTGCGCGCAGGCATCACCTACAAGTTCCGCTGACGCAGGCGCGTGTCTGTCCCAGGCCGCGTCCGGGCGCTTGACGTGGCGTCGTCGTCGGCTAACGTCGGTCGCATCATTCACTGCGAGCGGCAGGGAGGCCGGCAATGGGCATTTTCGATTTCATCAAGGGCGTGGGCGAGAAACTGGGCATCGGAGGCGATGACGAGGCACCGGATGCCGAGGCGCTGAAGAAGGAAGTCGAGAAGCACGGGCTCGAAGCCGAGGGGCTCGAGGTGCAGGTCGAAGGTGACAAGGTGAAGGTCGCCGGTGCCGCGCCCAGCAACTCGATCCGCGAGAAGATCATCCTGACGATGGGCAACGTGCTCGGCGTGTCCAAGGTCGAGGACGCGATTTCGGTCGCCCAGGCGGAGCCGGACGCCGCCTTCTACACGGTGAAGAAGGGCGACACCTTGTGGAAGATTTCCGAGCAGCAGTACGGCAAGGGCAAGGGCGCGAAGTACAACGTCATCTTCGAGGCCAACAAGCCGATGCTGAAGCACCCGGACAAGATCTATCCCGGCCAGGTGCTGCGCATTCCCCCGCTCGACGCGGCGTGAGCGAACGGCCCGCAGCAGGCGTGTGAACCGCCTGCCGCGGCTAAGCCGTCACCTTCGTCTTCTCGAATGCCGGCACCGCGGCGGCAAAGGCGTCGAGCCACTTGACCAGGGTCGGATGGCCTGACCGCCATTCGCCACCGAAGCGCAGGTCGAGATAGCCGAGCGCGCAGGCGATGGCGATCTCGCCGACGGTCGGAAGCTTGTGCAGGACCGGCGGATGCGCCTCGAGGTGGTCCAGCGCACGGGCGATCTTGCCTGCCTGGTAGTCCAGCCAGGGCTGGTGCTGCTTGTCTTCAGGCCGCATGCGCTTCTCGTAGACCTGCAGGATGCCGGCATCCATCATGCCGTCTGCGAGCGCCTGCAGCCGCAGGTCGGCAAGGCGCTGGGCCTTGTCGGCAGGCACGATGCGGCCACCGCCGGCGAGGTCGTCGAGGTATTCCAGGATCACCCGGCTGTCGTAGACGGACACATCGTCCTCGGTGATCAGCACCGGGATCTTTCCCAGCGGGTTCTGCTGGCGGACGGTGTCGTTTGCGTCGTTGGTGTCGGCGATCTCGATGCGGATCTGGTCGGACAGACCGAGGACCGCCGCGGCGATCTTCACCTTGCGGCCGAAGGGCGACGGGGGGCTGGAGCGCAGGATCATGGTCATGTGGCTTTCCCGGGATTGGAATGGGTCTGCCAGACTTATCAGCTTCGCGATGAATATACGACCGGCCAGCCTGACGGATCGTCGCCGCCGTTGCATTGCACGCGCTGGCGCACCTCCAGCAGGGCGAACGCCGTCTCGCGCCAGCTCCAGCGGGCGAAGTAGCCGCAGTCGGCTTCGCCCCTGCCATGGCGCGTGGTGGCGATCGTGCCGGCGGCCGCGTCGAGTTCGAGGTTCCACAGGTAGTCCGACCCCGTCCAGCCGAAGCGGGGATCGAAGCGGGCGAAATGCACGGTGGAGACACCGCCGATCTCGCCGGTCTCTGCGACATAGAGCCGCCAGGTGATGCCGGCGGAGGACTTCGTGCAGGGCAGGGCGTAGAGGGTGGCGAAGTCGGACAGCCGCGCCGTCAGCGGCGGTCGCGAGGCGATGTTGCCGGACTCCAGGTCCTCGCACTGGCTTTCGCGATAGTGCCGGTCGACGACGCTCGCCGGCAGGCCGCGCGGGCCGGTGCCGGCATCGACGGGCGGGCGGGCGTCCTCATCGCGCCGTTCGGCATCCGGTTCCTCCACGGCGAGATCGTCGGGGTCGCGGCGCTGCAATTCGGCCATGCGGGCGAGGGCTTCGTCGAATCCCTTCAGCGAGAAGTCGCGCGACAGCGTCTTGCCAGCCTGTGCGGCGTAGACACGCAGCGTGACGCCGGATCGCATGGCCGAGAGGATGCGTCGCGTCAGGCCCGGATCGATCAGGAAGATGTCGGACATCGGGCCGTAGAGGCCCATGTCGCGACCGGGGTAGAAGCTGAGCTTCGGCCCTGAATCGACACGCAGAACGAGCGCGATGTCGGGATCAGGGGTTACGGACACCAGCCGGAACCCGAAGGTGAGGCCGGAGCCGGGTATGGCGCGGCGGGCGACGAATGCGGTGTCTTCCTGCGGCGTGCGTGTCGAGATCGCGCAGTCGGCTCCATCGCAGGCCAGTGTCCAGTCACCGCGCAGCACCTTGTCCTCGGCCGCAGCCGGTGCGCACAGGGCAAGGAGGATGGCGAGCAGGCGGGCGAACACGGTCTTCTCCTGGAATTGCTCTAGCCCGGCGGCGGCAGGACGAGGCTACCAACCGGGCAGGCGTCGGCGTCGACCTCGCGACAGGCGCGGAAATTCATTTTCGTGTCGAGGCAGATACGGATTTCGCGGAACAGCCCGTCGAGGCAGGATACCGCCATGCCCGCCGGCGCAAGGCCGGCGTTGGCGCTGGCGAATGCGGCCTCGATCGCAGCGGGCGAGAGCTTCGTACCCGGCGCACGGCGCAGCGAATCGGGAACCGTGACGCGCTCGGCAGCGGCGCGCGTCGCGCGGAAGTAGTCCTGCGGCGCCAGCCCGGTGCAGCGGCCATGCTTGCGCCACTGGTGGAAGACCAGGCCGGGCGAGGGCATCAGGTCGGCCATCTCGTCGGCGAAGCGGCGGTCGATGCGTTCCGGGCCGAAGTCGCAATTGGCGGGGTAGCCGGTTTCGTACTGCGGCCACAGGCCGTGTAAGACGAAGCCATCATGCCGGTCCATGCCGCACTGCGCGCGGTCGTCGCCGCCTTCCTGGCGGCAGTAGGTCGGCGACCAGGACAGGGCGAGCACCCAGAAATCGAACGTGCCGGGCGCAGTGCCCGGCTTTTCCCGCGGGCCGAGCAGGGAAACGATGCCCGCGACAACGGCGACCGCAAAGAGCAGCAGCGTGGTGAGCGTCTTCCGGTCGCGGCTCAGGTGCAAATCACGTATCCGCTCAGCGCGGCAGGAGCTCGCGGCAACCCGGAGCGAAGGCGAAGGGCGGGTCGTCGCCGAGGACGCAATATTCGACGCCGTAGCCGTGTCCGGCGAAGCCCTGTTCGCTGCGCACCCAGTAGACGACGCCGACGCGGCGGCCGTCGGACAGGTCGGTGTCGGCGCGGCAGGAGCGGATGGCGGTGATGGTCGGTGCCCAGTCGCGGTAGGCGATCTCGCGCGGTGCGTCGAGCGCGCCCATGGTCAGGCCGCTTTCCCAGTAGGCCGACTGCGTGGACGCGAAGCGGCTGCGCACCCGCGCCATGACGGTCGGGTTGTCGCACATGGGCCCGGTCCAGCCAGCGGCGCGCTCGGCGGAGCGGTGGAAAGTGAAATTGTCGCCGAAGATGCCGTCCGCGGCAGCCTGGCCAACGGTCAGCATCGCCAGCATGGCGAGGAGGGCAATGGACTTGAGGGCGCGCATCATGCCGGCACTCTGGGCTTCATCTTGAACATGGGGCCGACTTTGGTCGTCCGCCTTGGCGCGGTCAAGCCGCCGAGCGCTAGCGGAGGGCGTTCTGGCCCGGAATCGCTGCCAGCGGGCAGGGCGTGCGGGAGAATTTCCACGAGGTGTTGTTCAAATACATCCCGCAGACGGCCATCACGCCGCGGATGCATGCCTGCTCGCCCTGTTCGTAATCGCGGCCATTGAAGATGCAGGTACAGGGAATGTCCTTGCCTGCCGGTCCGGGCTGAGCGACCTGCGGCGACGGGGAACCTGCCGCAGACGAATTCGTGGCCGACGCAGCGCCAGCGGGTTGAACCGGCATCGCGCCGAGAACCGTCAGCAGAAAGGCGCATGCGGCAGATCGAGCGTGGTTCATTGACATACCTCCGCCTCCATTCGTTCGCGGGCAGAACAAGCCAACGGTCTCAGGATAGCACAATCCTGCCGGCGCATGAATTCCCGGCGGGTGGCAGCGGGAGGACATGAAAATGCCCGGCGGTCGCATGACCGCCGGGCGGATCGGGAGACCCCTTCGAGGTGCAGGGTTACTGGCAGAGGCGGCGCGGGCCATTGTTGGGCTGGAAGGTGCCCGTGTCGGGGTCGAATGTGCGATACTTCGAGGCGCAGTAGGCGTACCAGTCGTCCGTGAACGGCTCCGGCGCATAGTCGTACTGGGCGCCGGGCATCGGGCCATAGTAGGTCTGCGAGGGCGGCGCGTAGGCCGGCTGGCGGTTGTTGCTGTCGGCGATCATCGCGCCGATGGCAAGGCCGATGATGGCACCCGCAATCGCGGCGCCGGCATCGTTGCCGCCGTGACCATGGTGGCCGTGATGACCGCCGCTGTAGTGGCGATTGGCGCGATAGACCGGCGCAGGCGGCGGCGGAGGCGCGTAGCGATAGGCCCGGTAGGGCGTGCGGTATTCGCGGTGGTGGCCGAAGCCCCGGCCGTTGTCGAAGTCGCCGGAGGCGGCAAAGGCGCTGGTCGGCAACGCGGCCGCGCCCATCGTCAGGGCCAGCAGGGCCGAGGCGAGCTTGGTGGAAGCGCGCTTCGTCTTCGCGTTGCGGGTCGTGGAAATCGTGTCGGTCATGTCGGCCTCCCGGCTCTTGCGTGTCGGATCGGGGGTTCCTGTTGCCCGGGCTGGCGCCATGATGACAATCGATCGTGGCTGTTTGAAGGGCGGCAGGTGCCGATCTCGCGAACAGGGTTAGCGCCGGCGACCTGAACCGAAGCTGAACGGGGTTTTCAGCGATGGTTTCGGCGCGTTGCGCGGCGCATGGCCAGCCGGGCCAGAGTCCGAGGCTTCAAAGCTTGCCGATGGAGACCGACTTGGTGGCCAGCGCCTGGCCCGAACTGCCGAGCGCCTGCACCGTGACGGTGTAGCCAGTGCCCTTGCGGCACGGCGGCAGGTAACCCGTGCCGCCCTTGGCGTCGGAGATGACCTTGGCGGCGCCGACGTCCTTCGTCTCGCCGGGCACCGACGCCAGCAGCATGTTGGGAAGGCCGTTGGCCTGGTAGGCGATGACGCCCATCTCGCCACGCCCGGAGTTCTCGCCGCCTGCCGCCTGGTAGGAGGCGGTGACGGTAACGGCGCCGTTCGGGATGCCGTTGACCGAGAGCGCCGGCGTGCGGCCCTTGCCGCCCAGCGCGACGCACTGCTCGCCCTTGGGCACGCGGCCCTCGTCCCAGCGCGCATCGGCAAAGGCGATGGTCATAATCTTCGACAGGTTGGGCGAGCCGTCCGGGTTCTTGCCGGCGTCGTCCCCACCGGCGCTCTCCGCAGGGGGCGCACCCGCAGGGCGGCCGACTTCGCCCATGACGTTGACGCCACCGGAATTGGCGCATCCGGCAAGCAACAGCGCCAGCGCGGCGGTCGCGGCAATTCTGGAACAGGACACAAAGGTCACGTGAACAGGGGTCACGGGAATCGGCTTTCCTCGAACTCGAACGCGCGGCAACCTAGCGAAATCGGCTCAAAGCGCAATTGCCGAATCGCCACACTCCCCGCTGTTCCCCGATCACGCCGCCGGTCTACAGGCGGATGACATATTCCTTGCGCGTCGTTTCCACCGTCTCCCAGGTGCCGGAAAAGCCGCGGCGCAACACGAAGGCGTCGCCGGCACGCACGGTCTGCGGAGTGCCGCCATCCGGCGTGATGATGCTGATGCCCGACAGGATGTGGCAGTACTCCCACTCCTCGTAGGTCATGTGCCACTTGCCCGGCGTCGATTCCCATATGCCGGAGAAGGTCTTGCCGTCGTCGGCGGTCTCCATGTTCCAGGTGGTGAAGCGCGGATCGCCGGCGATCACCTTGGCCGGGTCCGGGGCGTCGTGTTCTGGCGTCACGGCGTCCAGCGAGAAGCGCATGAAGGTTTCGTCGCCCATATCGGGTCTCCCTGTGCGTATCGATTTCGTGCAGTCCGGACCGGTGCGGGCTTACGCCCGCCCGCGAGTGTGATACCTGCCGACGGTGCGGCGCATGATCCACTGCGCCAGCCCGCCGAAGGAATATTTCGTCAGTGCCGCCTTGTCGTAGGTGGCGGTTCCGAGGATGTCGTGGGCGGCCAGGATGCCGCTTTCGATGGCCGGCCCCAGACCCTCGCCGAGGTCGACGGTGGCCAGCCCTGCGCTGTCGCCAATGACATAGGCCCCGCCATCCCTCACCGCGCCGTCGTGGGTGTAGAGGTAGTAGGGGTGGCCGGCTTCCTTCAGGCCGTCCGCGGTCTCGGCGTCGAGCAACCCCTGCTGAACGAGATCGGCGAGAAAGCTGCGCCAGTGATCGTGGATCTTCTCACCGGTGTTGCGGAACCAGCGCGCCTTGCCGCCGATACCGATGTTCACCTGGCCGTCGGCCTTGGGGACGTACCAGGCGTAGCCCTCCAGCCCGCGCAGCAGGAAGTAGAGGTGGCAGGTGTCGGCGCGCCGGGGATAGGTGAATTCCTTCTCCAGCGTGGCGATCTGGCGCGACTTCATGCGTTCCTCGGCGAACAGCGCCTTGCGCACCGGGCACGTGGTGCCGCCTGCGCCAACGATGTTGTCGCATGAGAAGGTGTCGTCGATGATGTAGCGCCCCGCCCCCTCGTCCCGTGTCACGTTCTTCACCTGGTGCTGCACGACCTCGGCGCCGGAGCGCTCCAGCAGCCAGGCGTCGAACTCGGTGCGGCGGATCGACCAGTTGCAGCCCACCGTCGGCAGGCCGCGGAAGGCGAAGGGAAGCCCGCGCACGTGCGTCCTGATGTCGAGGCGGTTGATGGCGTGCGGGTAGTCTTCGGGGGTGAAGTCGATGTCGGCGAAGACCTTCTGCGTGATCCAGCCGGCGCACAGCTTCAGGCGGGGAAACCGCGCCTTGTCGAGCACCAGCACCTCGCGGCCGGCGCGAACGAGCTCGCCGGCGCAGGAGCTTCCCGCCGGCCCGCCGCCGACGACAATGGTCTCGACATGGCGCATGGCGTGCGTGGCCTCACTGCGGCGCAGGGGGGATCTCCAGGTCCGGCACCCTGGTCCAGGTCTGGGTGGTGAAGGTATCCGGCCCCAGCCCCGTCGTCAGCGTCTCGGTGCGCACGGCGCGCTCGTCGGAACGGCGCACCCAGACCTTCTCGTGGATCTCGTAAGTGGCGTTGACGGTGTTGGTCATGTCGGCCTCCAGCGTGTCGACCGCCTCTCCGTCGACAGTGTCCTCGCCGCACACCGCGTTGCGCACGGTGGACGCCTGCTGCTGCACGGTCTCCAGGCCCTTCTGCCAGGTGTCGGCCTGGTCGAAGGAATAGAGCTTCTTCCAGCTCGCGCCCTCGTCGGTGGACTGCCAGGTGGTGCCGTCGTGGGTCAGGTACCAGCCGCCCGCGGGCACGAACTGCTTCAGCATGTAGTGGCCGTTGGCGACGAAATGCATCTCGCCGTCGCTCTTCGGCTGGCCCACCGTCTCGGAGACGACATGGCCGATGCCGGACTCCGGGTTCTCGTACCACATGACGTGCAGGCGGGCGAAACGCTCCGCGCAGTCCTCGGCGCGCGCCGGCGCGGCGCAGGCGAGAAACATGAGCCCCGCGCAGATCATTCCCTGGCTGATCGTCCGTCGCATCCCTGCCGCTCCCTCGTTGCTCGCGTTGCCGGCCAGTATAGGCGGCATGGGCGTGGAGGGGGAGTGGGGGGTGGCGGCGCAGTCGGCGGACCTCCCGACACGTCCTGTTGCGTAATGCTGCCGCACCGGGCGCCGGAATTGCCCGGCCCTCGACTTCGGGTCCCGGGCGTTCGGCCCTGCGACCTGTCCACTGGACAGTCCGCCAAGACGGCCCTCACCCCCCGTTCGCAACGCCTCGCGACCGCGTCCCTCGATGGGGAAGGCAGGGGCGAGTGGAAGGGAGGTTGGAGGGGGTGGGGATAAGTTTGGCCGGTCGATCTGGTCAGCAACTGCGAGCTCCCATGCCAAACCGTTCGAATGCCGAGGGGCAATCAAATCAATAATGATCTTGCGTTTCTCGGCCCCGTCGATGAAACTTGAACCTTCCAAAATGTGATTTCAAACTTTGTGAATCTATCCCGAGATGGCATTCCCAAATGTCTATGCGACCCACAGATGTTCGAAAACATCGTCGCGCACTACTGACCTACGCGTTTGTTTCGGACACTCTCGAGGAATCAAATGACTTTTTTCTCGGTATTGCACCGATATTTTCGATAATTGCTGCTGAGTTAAATGGTAATACGTTTAACGCTGACTCTTTTTCAAGAGAGATTGAGCAAGAATTTGGCCTAAGAATACCACCAGATGCATGTGAACATCTGGCCCCGAGATTGCATAAATTGAACTTGATGGAAAGGCGAATCGTAAAAGGTGAATCTATATATTTTTGGGCAAACCCTAGCGATACCGATTCTATCAGTGATAGTGAAAATGAATCTCAGCTAAATGAAATAATTGATTTGTTTGTTGATTATTGTCAAAATTTTCAATCACTTTTCTCTCTTGAATATGACCGTGAGAAGGTAGAGGAAATCCTTTTTGATTTCATTGTGGCACAGGATAAGGATTTATCAGATGCCCACAATATTCTCCTCGACGAATCAGCCCATCAAGAATTCGATTCTAGTAGTGAAGAGGAGTATATTTGCGCACGTTTCATCGCTTCCCTAAAGGAAGAAGATCCTATAAAACTCGAATTTTTGGCAGATATCGCGAATGCGGCACTTATTAGTGAAGTGATAATCGATCTTGGTGAGGGAAAAAGATCAAATATCAATAATACTAATTGTTATGCGTATATTGATGCTCCATTGATGATGGATTATATTGGCTTATCTGGTCCAGATTACAGGGAATATGCCGTTAATGTAATTGATGGGCTTCGCGAACTAGGTGCCAATGTATCGATTTTGGAATATTCTGTCGAGGAGATTAGAGATATATTATTTGCGATTGAAAAAGCAGACTACAGAGATAGGAGAGGTCCGACGGTAGACGCAATTCGAGCTAATCAAGTAGACGAAAAATTTGTTGCATATGTAATGCATAATGTTGAGGAGGCTGTCGAGGAAACTGGTATACCAATATTGAATTCTCCGGAATCTACATTGACGGTGCAGCAGAGAGGGTATGCAACGGATGAAGATAGAGATTTTTTGTATCAGAAGCTTCATAGCCATTATATAAGGGGAAAAGCTCTAGATAGAGATATTAATTCAATTCTCTTTGTTATAGCCAGAAGGGCTGGAAAATCGGCAACGTCCTTTTTACGATCTTCGCATGTTCTGATCACCCGCAATAAGCTTTTGCCAATTGTTAGCAGGCAGCTGATTGAAGAAAACAAGGGGATTCCCCGGTTCCGAATTCCGCCTGCGGAATTGATCAGCAAGATCAGCGCGGCTATTTGGTTGGAACTTGGCTCTTCGAAGAGAGGGTCTATATCGCGAGCGAAGTTGGTTGCTGCGTGTTCGAGGGTTGTTCGGGTAAAGCCTGAGATTGTTGAACGTTTACGAAGCACGCTGGCGCGAGTCGTTCCAGAAAATGCTGATCAGTTCGAGGCGATGATTCACCAACCTAGAATGCTCCGATTGGCGATGGACTTGACGATAGGCGATGAGCGGCGGATTAGCGATAAGACAGCGCTAGAAGCGTTTGATGCCTTGAAGACTTCATTGGTCGCGGAGGAGCGTCAGGAATCTGCCCGGAAGGCGCAGGCGGAGCGGAAGAAACACCGAGATGAAGTAAAGCGAAAACAGGATCAGCTAGAACTTTCCGATGCGCGTGCTAGCGCGGCTGAAGAGGCCAGGATCTCGGCGGGCCAAAATTATGCCCTTTCGAGAATAGTCAAGTGGCAAAAGATTTCTAATTTTGTTCCATGGTTCGTTTTTATATCACTATTAATATTGACTATATTGTCTAGTCTTAATTTAAATATATATTTCACAATATTGTCTGCAACGATAATGTTTGGATTTTCGTTTTTTGAATTCGGATTTAGATATTTTAGAACAAAGATATTGAAATACGGCGAACAGAAAATCATGAATGAGATGCGGAGATTGAAATTAATACTTCCAGCAGATGGATTGAAATTCAAATATAAACCAACGCGTTCGGTTATTGTTGATAAGCAAATCTAGAGAGTGTTCATATTTGGGCAGTCAGTGCGCGTGTTGAGTGCGTTTTTGCTTTTTCTTGGACGCGTCTAATTGCGGTTCTCTCGAGCGCCAAATCCGCCCCACCTTCCCCAACGCCCATGCCACCGGTACCGCGCCGATGCATTCGACCAGCAGCAGGATGAAGCCCAGGGGCACCTGCGTCAGCCGCAGGCCGCGCGTCAGCAGATAGCCGGCGACATCCGCGCCGGGGAAGCCGATGCACTGGATGTAGGGGATCAGGCCGCCCGGGCTGAACAGCCCGCCCGCCCTGAAGCACAGCGGGCCCGTCAGGCCGCCGGGCGGGACATGGGTGGTCAGCACGAGGCCGGAGGCCAGCAGCAGCCAGGCCAGCACCATGCTGCCCACCAGCGCCAGCGCCAGCCTTTCCCACCACCAGCGGAATGTGCGGTTCCTGAGGTTCATGCGGTTCGTCATTCCGGCGAAAGCCGGAATCCAGTCTTTCTTTTCGCTCACGCCAGGTTCACTCCGTTCACCGGCTCCGCGAGGGCGCCCTGACCGGGCGACGGGCGCTTGCCCTTGCCTCGCTTCGCCAGGAAGCTCGGTACCCCACATTGGTTCTGGCTTGTGGCTATTTCTGGATTCCGGCTTTCGCCGGAATGACGACTGGAGGTGAGGCTACTTCTTCTCCGTCCGCCCCACCGTCATCTCGTCGAGGGTGTTTTTCCGCACCTTGGACGACGCTCCCCGCTTCCGCGCGTCGCGGCCGGCCGCCGTCTCGCTGCCCTGCAGGCGGGCGAGCGGGTCGTTGGCGGTCAGCAGTTCCTGCTCCTCCAGCCGCCTGATCTCGTCGCGCAGGCGCGCGGCCTCCTCGAATTCGAGGTTGGCGGCGGCGTCGCGCATGCGCTTGGTCATGTCGTCGATGACCTGGCGCAGGTTGTGGCCGACGAGGGCCTCGCCGCCCCTGCCGCGCCCGCCGATGCCCGCATCCACGGTGACGTGGTCGCGCTCGTAGACGCTATCGAGGATGTCGGCGATGCCGCGCTTGATGGTCGCCGGCGTGATGCCGTGCTCGGAATTGTAGGCGACCTGCTTCTCGCGGCGGCGGTCGGTCTCCTCGATGGCGCGGCTCATCGAGCCGGTGACCTGGTCGGCATAGAGGATGACCTTGCCGTCGACGTTGCGCGCGGCGCGCCCGATGGTCTGGATGAGCGAGGTCTCGGAGCGCAGGAACCCTTCCTTGTCCGCATCCAGTATCGCCACCAGCGCGCATTCGGGGATGTCGAGGCCCTCGCGCAGCAGGTTGATGCCGACCAGCACGTCGAACGCGCCGAGCCGCAGGTCGCGGATGATCTCGATGCGCTCCAGCGTGTCGATGTCGGAATGCATGTAGCGCACCCGGATGCCCTGTTCGTGCAGGTACTCGGTGAGGTCCTCGGCCATCCGCTTGGTCAGCACCGTGACCAGTGACCGGTATCCATTGGCCGCGACCTGGCGCACCTCGTCGAGCAGGTCGTCGACCTGGGACGTGGCCGGGCGGATGTGCACGGGCGGGTCGGTCAGGCCCGTCGGGCGGATGACCTGTTCGGTGAACACGCCGCCGGTCTGGTCGAGTTCCCAGCCGCCGGGCGTCGCCGAAACGAAGACCGTCTGCGGGCGCATGGCGTCCCATTCCTCGAAGCGCAGCGGGCGGTTGTCCATGCACGAGGGCAGGCGGAAGCCGTATTCGGCCAGCGTCGCCTTGCGGCGGAAGTCGCCGCGGTACATGCCGCCGATCTGCGGCACGGTGACGTGGCTCTCGTCGATGAAGACCAGCGCGTTGTCGGGCAGGTACTCGAAGAGCGTCGGCGGCGGCTCGCCGGGGCGGCGACCGGTGAGGTAGCGCGAATAGTTCTCGATGCCGGCGCACGAGCCGGTCGCCTCCAGCATCTCCAGATCGAACAGCGTGCGCTGCTCCAGCCGCTGCGCCTCCAGCAGGCGGCCGGCGTCGTAGAGCTCGGCGAGGCGGGCCTTGAGTTCCGACTTGATCGCCTTCGTCGCCTGGTTGAGGGTCGGCTTCGGCGTCACGTAGTGCGAGTTGGCGTAGAACTTCACCCTGGCGAACGAGTCGGACTTGTGGCCGGTGAGCGGGTCGAACTCGTCGATCGCCTCGACCTCGTCCCCGAACAGCGAGATTCGCCAGGCGCGGTCCTCAAGGTGGGCCGGGAAGACCTCGATGGTGTCGCCGCGCACCCGGAAGGTGCCGCGCTGGAAGGCGCCGTCGTTGCGCTTGTACTGCAGGGCTACGAGGTCGGCGATCAGCTGGCGCTGGGCGATCTGCTCGCCGCGCTCCAGCGCAAAGGTCATGGCGGTGTAGGTCTCGACCGAGCCGATACCGTAGATGCAGGAAACCGAGGCGACGATGACGACGTCGTCGCGTTCGAGCAGCGCGCGCGTCGCGGAGTGGCGCATGCGGTCGATCTGCTCGTTCACCGAGGATTCCTTCTCGATGTAGGTGTCGGTGCGCGGGACGTAGGCCTCCGGCTGGTAGTAGTCGTAGTAGGAGACGAAATACTCGACCGCGTTGTTCGGGAAAAACGACTTGAACTCGCCGTAGAGCTGGGCGGCGAGCGTCTTGTTGGGGGCGAGGATCAGTGCCGGGCGGTTCGTCCGGGCGATCACCTGCGCCATCGTGTAGGTCTTGCCGGAGCCGGTGACGCCGAGCAGCACCTGGTTGTGCTCGGCGGCGTTGGCGCCCTCGACGAGTTCGGCGATTGCGGTGGGCTGGTCGCCCTTGGGCTCGTATTCGGCGGTCAGGTCGAAGCGAATCCCGCCTTCCGATTTCTCCGGGCGCTCGGGGCGGTGCGGCACCCATTCCGGCGCGTCCTCGGCGACGTAGAACGGCCGCCCGCGCGCCAGCAGCGCCTCGATGTTCTGCTGGGCGGGCAGCGAGGCCGCGCCGTCGTCATGGATGCGGCCCTTCGGTATGGCAGGGGCAGCGGCCGGCTCCATGAGGTCCATGCCCTCGGTGCCGTCGATGCGTGGCGCGCGGGCGGGGCGGGCGGCTTTTCCGGACGAACCGGATGGGTTTCTTGGTTTCCCTGTCGCGCCTGTGGCGCTCCCCGCCTCCTGGCGCCCTTTCAGGATCCTGCGGCCGATCTCGGAATCGACCTTCGCCTCGGCGGCAAACGCCGCCTGCGGCGCTTCGGACAGGCCCCGGGAGACGTCACTATCCGCGCCGCCGCTTTCCATGAACGGCTTCAGCGCCTCCTCTATGGAGGGCAGTTGCTTCTTCGTCGATTTCGCCATGGCGCGAATATGGGCCGAGTCAGCGGGGTAGGGAAGGGGTGAGGCGCGTCCCGGCGGCCTGTCCGGTGGACAGGTCGCAGCGCCGAACGCCCGAGGGTTGGAGCCGAGGGCCGGAGGGGTGCCGGGACGCGGGCTGCGCCAGTTCAGCCGCGGCCTTGCCCCGGAGGCATCGCTGGGGCGGGCGATTTGCCGTTTCGGGTGGGCAGGTGCGTCGCAGGGGGGCGCCTGATAGAAAGTGCAAAGGTCCACCGTGATCAGCGGGGTGCGTGATGTTCGCGTGTCGTTTCCTGGTCTTGACCAGTCTCGCCCTGTTCCTTGGCGGCCTGCCGGTCCATGCGCAGCAGCCGCAGACGTGCCAGAGCGTGTTCGGGCCCGGTTACACGCCGCATCCGGACTTTTCGGACATCTGCTGCTGGCCGGGGTTCGTTCCCGTCCCTGGAAAGCGAACCTGTGCGAAGCCCGGTCAGGAAAACGCGGCCCCGACGGCGCAGCCGCAGGCACCGGTCGCCAGTGGCCAGCCGGGCGACAATGTCTACGATGCGGAAGGGCGGCCGGGTGCGCCGGGCGGTCACTGCATTCCCAGCGGCGCGACCTGCACGCTGGGCGGTGCACCCTGCTGCGCGTCAGGGGAAACCTGCCAGGGCAAGTTCCCCAACACCGTCTGCCGGTGATGCCGGAAGGCTTGCGGCGTTGCCATCGTTCTCCCGGAAACGAAACGGCGCGCAGGTGTCGCACCTGCGCGCCGTTGGCATCCAGTGCCGGAGAAGCGGCGGCCTATTTCACCGTAGCTTCGGTCACGACCATCTTGCCGTCGACCATGTCGTAGGTCAGTTCGACGGTGGCGCCGGCGGCGATAGCGGCGGCATCGACGGATTCGCCGAGAACGAAGACCTGGCCGTTGTCGAGGGTGACCTCGCGGGTATCGGCATTCACCTGCGCGACGGTGCCGGAAGCCATCTCGGCGGCGAAGGCGGCGCCGGTGGCTAGGGTCAGGGCAAGGGCGGAAACAGCAACAAGACGCTTCAGCATCTTTCACTCCGATAGACAGAAGCCGGCAGATGTCGGACGGCCAACCCTGGCAACCCCCAGCCGGCGCGCGATTACATGCTACGCGCGGAAAACGCCTGCAATTGGCGGAAAAAAATATTTTTCCTTCCGTAAAGTTGCCATAATCCGACGTCTCCGACCGGTTTTTGGGGGGCATGTCACCCGAAAGCATCACCTGCTGTCGTGCTGAAAGCCTGGCGCCAACAGATTGCGCCAGCCGCTTTCGCCAGCATTCACGCCGCCGGCTTAGAAAGTGTTGTGTGATTGCATCAGCGCTCAACTGAATCCGGAATCGCGAACATTGTGAAGTTCGCGTGGCAATTTAATACGTTACTGTTTTGTGAATCGCCGGAACCTGAAGATCGAATCTGGAATAAGCGGCGGCACGAAGCGAGGCGAAAAATGAAATTCAAGACACTGGCAGCGGCGGCGATCGCCGGCGCGATGATGACAGCGGGCGGTTCGGCGGCGCAGGCGGCCGACTACAACGCCGGAACCATGGCGGGCTGGGATTGGTACGTCGAAATTCTGGCGGGTGCCGGGGTTCCGATCGGGCACGATGCGACGGTTGGCGGTACGCCCGGCGAATACACGCCCGACAACGGGTTTGGCCTCGCCGGGGCGGTCGGCACTTACCTGCGCGACAACGTGCGCGGCGAACTGTGGGTGTCCTGGTTCCGCGGCGGCGACGGCACCATGACGCCGTTCGGTCCGCACAGCGGCAATGTCAACGCCATCGACATCCTGGGCAACGTCTACTACGAGTTCCAGAACTGGGGCGGGTCGCAGTTCACGCCGTGGGTCGGCGCCGGCCTTGGCATCGTGATCTTCGACTATGACGGCCTCGGCCTGACCGGTGGTGCGTTCACGCTGGAAGACAGCGACGTGGCCTTCGCCGGTGCGCTGCATGCCGGCTTCGACTACGCAGTGAGCGACCGCGTTGATTTCACCGGACGCTATTCGATGGCCATTCACGGCAGCCACGACATCGTGGCTTCGAACGGTGTCACGCCGATTTCGGTCGACTCCTCGGTCGAGCACGCCTTCATGGTCGGCCTGCGCATGAAGATGGGCGGCAACTAGAGCGCATTCCGTTCAGGTGGAGTCACCTGAACCCAAGAATTCGCTCCAGCTTCAAAGTCTTGAGCGGAACATGCTGCAAGGCCGCCAGCGACTGCATGCAGTCCTGTAAGAGATCGACCGGCCGGGGCTTGTGCCCCGGTCGGTTTTCTTTTGCCGGATGGATGGCGGCGGTCAGGCGCGCACGAAGCGGGCGATCTCCTTGCCGCGGGCGTCGACGAGCACCATCGTGTCGCCGTCCAGCGCCATGGAGGCGGTCTGCTTGAAGGCCGCGTAGAGGCCGCGCTCGGCGTCCCACACCGGCCCCTGACAGGCCTTGCGGGTGGAGACGACGCCGGACAAGGCGACGCGGTCGTCGAGCAGGCTGATCTGCGTGCCGAAGCGGTTGCAGCCGACCGTGCCCGACAGGCGGCCCGTCTCGCCGATTATGACCTGCGAGCGCGCGGTGATGCCCGGATCGATTCCCTCCAGCGCGCCATCGGGGCCGCGCAGGTGGGTCAGCTTCCAGGTTCCGGCGAATTCGAAGTCGCTGATGGCAGTCACGGCAGGTCCCTGCTGGTATTGCGTCAAGGAGGCGGTGTGGATGCGAAAGACATCGCCGCTATCTGCATTGCCGCCGGCGATCGAATGGGGTGCGAGTACCATCGCCGCGCCGAGCGCCGCGCCGGCAATGAAAAGACCGCCGAGAACCCTGGTCGACATGTTGTCATCTCCGCTGCTGGCCGCAAAGCCTGCGGCGCATGGCGCCGATGCCTTGAGGCGTGTCGTTCCGGCGGGCAGTCCTGCCCGCCGGTGTTGACGCGGAGATGACCACACGGCGCCCGAACCCTGCCTGAAGCGGGCGTTCATCGGGCGTTCAGGGAGGATGGCGTCAGGCATACGCCCAGTCGTAGCCGCCGCCCTTTTCGCCGGTGATGCGGATGACGGAGGGTTCGGCGAAGTGCGCGGTGCACAGCTTCGTGGGCGTGCCGAGGAGGCGCGAGAACAGGGCGTGGCGGGTCTCGCCGGCCTGCTTCGAATCGAAGTCGGAGAACATGCCGATTTCCGGGTAGAGCACCTGGATGGGCGAATGCACCATGTCGCCGCCGATGATGGCGTCCGGCTCCATGCCGCCGAGTTCCACCGAGAAGTGGTCGATGGTGTGGCCCGGCGTAGGGGTCAGGCGCATGTGGTCGTCGAAGGCATGGTCGCTCGTCACGCACTGGTGGCAGCCGGCGGCGACGACGGGCAGCACGGAATCGGTGATCCACGGGCAGGTCTCCGGCGCCTGCCTCTCGCGCTCGCTCCAGAAGTCGAGTTCCTTGCCGGAAAAGATGTAGCGGGCGTTGGGGAAGGTCGGCACCCAGCGGCCGTTCTCAAGCCTGGTGTTCCAGCCGACGTGGTCGACGTGCAGGTGGGTGCACATGACGAAATCGATGTCGGCGACGGTGAGACCCAGCGCGGCCAGGTTCCGCTGCCAGGCGTCGAGCTTGAGCATGTGGAACATCTGGCGGGTGGGGCGCGGCTTGTCGTTGCCGATGCAGGAATCGACGAGGATCGTGTGGCGGGGCGTGCGCACCAGGTAGGACTGGAAGGTGAGGATCACGTTGCCGTTGCCGGGATGGATGAAATCCGGCTCCAGCCAGTGGCGGTGCTCGTCCAGGATCTCCGGGGTGAGGCCGCGGAAGAACTCCATCGCCGGGTAGTAGTCCTTGACCAGTTCGACGATGCAGTCGACGCGCGTGTCGCCGAAGACGAGCGGTTCGCGGAGTGCGGCCATCGGGCGGTTCCTTGCATGCGTTCGGGGCGCGCGGAGCGTGAACGGGTGCGCGGTGCCTCGTCAAGCCCGCATGCGGGGCCATCGCAGGAATAAAAAAAGCCCGGCAGAGCGGGACTGCCGGGCTGTCGTCACACGCGACCGCGACCTGGTGCCGGCCGCCTACTTCCTGATCTCGATCGAGACGATGTTTTCGACGCCGTTGTCGGTGCCGGTATAGCTGAGGACGATGGTGTCGCCGACCTTGACGTCGGCGGGCATCAGCGGATGCCCCTTCAGGCCGGTGATCTCGGACTTGTCGGCGAAGGTGAGGACGCCGTTTTCGGCGTCCCAGTTGGCGACCTTGCCGGTGACGACAGTATCTGCGGCGAAGGCGGCGGAAGCGCCGATGGCAAGCATCGCGGCGCCAATGAAGGCTGAACGGAGCGACATGGCTCGGGGATCCTTTCGATGGATCATGGTGTATCGAATGCTCTTGCGGATTACTGCGGCCGGGCGATCCCCGGCGGCTTGGGGTCCGCGCCACTTGCGCGCCTCGGCGACCGTTCGATGGTGCCTGGAGGGGGCTGCGTTTGGGCCGCAGCAGGTGGCGGGTCTTACGCAATTTTGCGCGTTGGTCCGCACACAATCCGAAGCGCCGCGATTGTGGCGGAATGGCGGTGAGAAACCCGGCGACGCGAAATATCCCGCGCCGCCCCGTGCGCGCGGCGACATCCGCTTGACAAGCAAACCGCCCAGGCGCACGAGCGCGCGGCAATTTCCGCAGTGGAGATCCATCCACCATGACGATGCCCGCCCCTTTCTGGCCCTGGCTTGCCCCGGTCGTCCTGCTCACCGCATCGAACCTGTTCATGACGTTCGCCTGGTACGGGCACCTGAAGTACAAGAGCGCGCCGTTGGCGATCGCGGTGATGTTCAGCTGGGCGATCGCGTTTTTCGAATACTGGCTGGCGGTGCCGGCCAACCGCATCGGCCACCAGGTCTATTCGGCCGCCGAACTGAAGACGATCCAGGAGGTGGTGACGCTCGGCGTGTTCGCCGTGTTCTCGGTCGCCTACCTGAAGGAGCCGCTCGGGTGGAACCACGTGGTTGGTTTCATGCTGATCGCGGCGGGCGCGGCGGTGATCTTCCGCGGCTGACCCGATGCCTGCACCGTCGGTTGAGGCCGGCATCTTGCGCTCGCCGGGAACCCGGTCATCAGAGGAAATTAACCATTCCGGGCTTAGGATTTTCCTGATTTGTGCGAGGCCATCGCCCTGGCCTTGCACCATTTTGCGTGCCCAGGGTGCGCAGAGGCATGACAAGCAATCGAGGAATGCATGAACCGGGAAATCGACAGCGCACTGGCCTTCATGAACACGGCAATGCCGGGCAAGCAGGTGCCTGCGAAGGTGCGCCAGCGTATCGAAAGCCAGCTCGCAAAGCTGCTTGGCGAGTTCTATGACACGCTCGGCAAGACCGACATGGGCCAGCGCTTCTCCGGTCCCGAAGCTGTGGAGCGGCTGAAGAAGGCGCAGGCCGAACACTGGCTGGCGATCCTAGGCGATACGCTGTCGCAGGATGCCCTGGCGCGCAGCCACTGGATTGGCGCGAACCATGCCAAGGTGCAGCTTTCGCCGTCGTGGTACGTGTCCGCCTATGGCTGGGTGATGATGAAGCTGATCCCCATCATCACGCGCCAGTCCGGTTTCCGCCGCGCCGACCTCGATTCCATCCTGTGCACGCTGATGCTTCGGCTGTTCACCGACATGGCGGCGTCGCTCGACGGCTACGAGGAGGCGACGATCAAGGCGGCGGCGGTCAAGGACAAGACGTTGCGCACCGAGAGTCTCGGGCAGATGGCTGATACGGCGGTCGCCTTCAACAACATCATGATGTCGATGGCGCACCTGCAGCAGAACTCCGGCGAAGTCGCCGTGAACGGCCAGACGATATCCTCGGCGGCGACGCAGCTCGTTGCGTCGGGCGAGGAAATCGCCCGCAACAGCGAAAGCGCATCGTCGGAAGCCGGCGAGAGCCAGGATTCGGTGGCGAGCGGGCGCATGGCCATCGACCAGCTTTCCGGGACGATCGCCGACATCGCCGGGGCGGTCGAGGAAACCGCACGCAGCGTCGAGGGGCTGGCGCAGGCGTCCGACCAGATCGGCCACATCATCACCGACATCGAGACCATCGCGGCGCAGACGAACCTCCTGGCGCTGAACGCGACCATCGAGGCGGCGCGCGCCGGCGAGGCGGGCAAGGGCTTCGCGGTGGTTGCCGGCGAGGTGAAGCAGTTGGCCAGCCAGACGGCGACCGCGACGGACGACATCACCAAGCGGATTGCCGCCCTGCGCGATGGCATGAAGGCCATCGAGACGCACATGCGTTCGTCCAACGACGCGGTCGCCAGCGGCCAGGAGGCGATTACCGGCGTGCTCGAGCGCATGGAACAGATCGCATCCCAGGTCGGCAGCGTTTCCGGGCGCATGGCCGATATCAGCGGCATTCTTGGCGAGCAGCAGGGCGCGAGCGCGGAGATCGCCTCCAACATCGACCATATCGCCAACAAGGCGAGCGAGAGCGACGGGCTGGTGGCACAGATCGCGGACGGTATCGGCAGCAGCACGAAACGCCTGCTGCAGAGCGCGGGTTCGATGTTCGACGCGGATTCCGACATCTCGCTGTGCTACATGGCCAAGATCGACCATGTCATCTTCAAGCAGCGCACCATCGACGCCTGCATGGGTAGAGAGGAGTGGAAGTCGGCCGACGTTCCCGACCATCACAATTGCCGGCTTGGCAAGTGGTACGATGCCATCAAGGAGCAGGCAGTGCGCGAACATCCAGCGTTTGCCGGCCTGGTCGATCCGCACCAGAGGGTGCACGCGTCGGCCAAACGGGCGCTCGAAGCCGCGGTACGCGGCGAACGCGAGGCGATGATTGCCGCGCTGGGAGACCTCGACACGGCGAGCAGCGAGGTCATCAAGGGCCTCGACGAACTGGCCAGGGTGATTGGCGGCTTGCGGAAAAAGGCTGCCTGACGGGCGGAAATCCTATCCTGAAACGGAGAACCCCGGCGCTGCCGCGCCGGGGTTGTTCTTTGCAGGTATCCGAAGCAGAGCCTACCAGGTCAATGTGCCGGCGACGCCGAACATGTGCAGGTCGCTTTCCAGCGAACCGATGAGCGTGCCCTGGGTGTTGGTGGCGCTCGGCGTCACGTTGATGCCGGCGTCCTTGTAGAAGACGTGGGCGTAGTGGGCCGACCACTTGAAGCGCTCGCTGACCTGCTTCTCGACACCGAAGCCGATCATGATGCGGTCGCCGTCGGGCGACAGCGTGTTGCCGCCGCCGTCGGAGACGGCGGTGTCGTAGTGGATGCCGGTGCTCCAGGTGGTCTTCTCGTCGGAGCGGTACTGCAGGCCGAGCGCGATGATGAAGCTGTCGTCCCAGCTCTGCGGGCGCACGTCGCGGCGTGTCGTCGGATCGGCAATGCTGGGGCCGAGCGCGATGTCGAAGCCGGTGAAGGAGGAGGAATCCTGCCACTGCACCTCGCCGAGCAGGGTCCAGTTCTCGTGCAGGTCCTGGCGGATGCCGAGCGAGACGACCTGCGGCAACGTCATGTCGTAGTCCGCGGTGCGCTCGAAAAGGAAGTTGCCGCGGATGCCGGCCATTCCGGAAAAGCCGTGATCCATCTGCGAACGGTAGGCGAGACCGATCGTGGTGCCCTCATGCGGGGTCCAGATCAGGCCCGCGTTGAAGCCGACCGCGACATCGTCGCCTTCCAGATAGCCGATGCCGTCTGCGCCGACGAATTCGACGCGCTCGAAGGTGCCGTCGAGATATTCCACCGTGACGCCGCCGCCGATGGCGAGCACCTGGTTCACCTGGTAGGCCAGCGACACCGTGCCGGCATAGGTGGTCATGTCGGTCTTGGTGAGCTGGTAGCGGCCGGACCAGGTCGGGTCGGCGTCGATCTTGGCGGCGAAGGGGCCGGAAAAGGCGAAGCCGAGCTTCAGCCGGTCATTGATCGAGTAGGACGCGTAGACGTTGGGCGCGAAGGCGGTGTCGGCGAGGCCGCCCGCCGTGTTGGGAACCGCCAGCGGCGGGTTGCCGATGATGTTCGGGCCGGTCGCCGTGGTTGCATTCAGCGAGACGTTCGGCACGAAGACCTTGGCGTCGACATAGACCTGGTGGCCCTGCAGCGAGGCGTTGGCGGCGGGGTTGAAGAACAGCCCGGAGGGATCGCCGGTGCCCGCGCTCGCGCCGGCAAGCGCCGTGGCATTGGCCGACGAGGACTGGTAGGGCGCGTAGAAGCCGCCCGCGAAAGCCGGAACGCCCGACAGTGATACTACGATTGCAGCAAGTGAAATCTGCGCGAAAACACGATTCTTCATGATGCCCCCCAAGGCTTTGGTTGCAGCTTAGGGGGGTAGGGGAGACGGTTCAACAGGCAATTGCAGGCCGGCGGATGACAGATTTCCGTGGAAAATGAACGGGTTTTGCGCCGGTGCGACCGAATCGCGGTTAGCCTTTCGTCTTATGGGAAAGGCCGGCGGCAAGGGGTGCCGGTTTCGCGCCACAGGGGGCAATCATGAGCACAGGCACGCAAGCAGGCGGGCTGGACAGGTACTTCGGCGTCAGCGCCGCGGGATCCAGCATCCGCACCGAGGTCATCGCCGGCCTCACCACCTTCCTGACGATGGCCTACATCGTCTTTGTCAACCCGGCGATCCTGTCGGCGGCAGGGATGCCGCAGGGCGCGGTCTTCGTCGCCACCTGCATCGCCGCCTTCGTCGGCACGATGATCATGGCGCTGCTCGCCAACTACCCGATCGCGCTGGCGCCGGGCATGGGGCTCAACGCCTTCGTCGCCTTCGGGGTCGTCGGCGGCATGGGCTTTTCGTGGCAGGAGGCGCTGGCGGCGGTGTTCTGCTCCGGCGTGCTGTTCGTCGTGATCTCGGCGCTGCCGGTTCGCGAATGGATCATCAACGCCATACCGCGCGTGCTCAAACTCGCCGTTTCCGCCGGCATCGGCCTGTTCCTCGGCATCATCGCGCTGGAGAACGCCAAGATCGTCGTCGACCATCCGGCGACGCTGGTGACCGCAGGCGACCTGACTTCGGCGGGTCCGATCCTCGCCTTCCTCGGTTTCGCGCTGATCGCCGGGCTCAACCACCTCAAGGTGCCCGGCGCGACGATCATCGGCATCCTGGCAGCGACGGTTGCGGGCATCCCCTTCGGTGTGGCGTCCTTCGGCGGCGTCGTTTCTATGCCGCCCGATCCCTCGCCGACGCTGCTGGCGCTCGATTTCGGCAAGGTGATGACGACCAGCTTCTGGATCGTCGCTCTGTCGCTGCTGTTCGTCGACCTGTTCGACACGGCGGGCACGCTCGTCGGCGTGGCGCACCGCGCCAACCTGCTCGACGCGGACGGCAAGCTGCCGCGCATGCGCCAGGCGCTGCTGGCCGATTCCTCGGCAACCGTCGTCGGCGCGCTCGCCGGAACGACGAACACGACCAGCTACGTGGAAAGCGCTGCCGGTGTTGCGGCGGGCGGGCGCACGGGGCTTGCCTCGGTGGTGACGGCCTGCCTGTTCCTGCTGGCGCTGTTCTTCTCGCCGCTGGCGGGATCGATCCCGGCCTACGCGACGGCGGCAGCCCTGCTTTACGTCGCCGTCGTCATGGCGCGCGGGCTTTCGGAGATCGACTGGGACGACATCACCGAGGCCGCACCTGCTGTGGTGGCGGCGATCACCATGCCGCTGACCTATTCGATCGCCACGGGCATCGGGCTCGGCTTCATCACCTACGTGCTGGTGAAGGCGATCGCGGGCAAGTTCGCGGAACTGACGCCGGCGGTGTGGGGGCTGGCGGCGATCTTCTGCGTCAAGTTCGTTATCGGTTAAGAGATCGTCTTGCGGGCGCGCCGCGCGCGGCGTGCAAGCGGCGCGAGTTCGACCGCGAGGATCGCGGCAAGGATCAGGCCGGCGCCGATGGCGCCGGCCATTTGCATCCGGTCGCCCAGCAGCCAGGCCGCGAAAATGGCCGCGAACACGCCTTCGCCCGACAGGATGATGGCGGCGTCCGCAGGCGGGGTGTAGCGCTGGGCGACGGCCTGAAATGTGAAGCCGAGTGCCCCGGCAACCAGGCTCGCATAGATGATTTCTGGTGCCGCCTCGACGAGCGCGGCAAGCGCCGGGCGTTCGAGCGGAATGCCGGCGGCAAGGCCGCAGATGCCGCAAACGGCGAACTGGATGGCGGCGAGATGCAGCGGGCGGCCCGAGCTCATGGCCACCAGGCCGATGAGCGTCACGTGCAGCGCCCAGAAGACGGCGCCGCAGATGACCAGAAGATCACCGACGCCGAGCGGTGCGATCCCGCCGCCGCCGAGCAGGAAGGTGCCCGCGACGGAGACCATGGCGGCGGGCCATACAATGAACGGCGGGGGCTTGCGATAGAGCGCCCACACCGCGAATGGCACCATCACGACATAGGTGGCGGTCAGGAAGCCGGCGTTGGTGACGCTGGTGGAAACGAGGCCCCACTGCTGCAATGCTGCCGCGGCGAAGAAGACGACACCGATCAGCACGCAGGCGCGCATGTCCGCCGCCGCCATCGCCGCGCGTTTGCGCTTCTCGACCAGGCGCGCCAGCGGCCATACGGCGAGCGCGGCGAGGCTGAAGCGCAGGCCCGTGAAGGTCAGCGGGCCGACATCGTCCATGGCCGTGGACTGGGCGATGAAGCCCAGGCCCCAGATCAGGGCTGCGGCAAGCAACAGCAGGTCGGCGGCAAGGCGGGACATGCGCCGCCTTTATCTGGAGCCCGGCGCGACGACAAGCCTTGCCTTTTCGCAAGGGCCGGGGCAGGTCAGCCCGTGATAGTGGTGGGCGATGAGACACGACGACGAACAGGGATTGCCGAACGGAGCGGCGGCGCGTGCGCTGGCCGGGCTTGCCGCCTGGTCGGTGCGCAATCGCTGGCTCGTCATCGTGCTCAGCGTGCTGCTGCTGGCCGGCGGTGCGGCCGGTACGCTGCGCCTGTCGTTCGATCCCGACGCGCGGGTCTATTTCTCCAGTGGCGCGCCCGAGCGGGTCGCCTATGACGCCATCGAGGCGCGCTACGGCGGCCGGCGCGACGTGATTGCCGTGGTGCGCGCGACGAACGCGAATGTCCACGAGGCGCAGTTGCGCGCCGCCGCCGAGGCGGCCGCCGAAGCCGCCCGCAAGGTGGCCGATGTGATCGAGGTCGGCGGCGACATCGCCGGCGGCGATGGCGGCATCGCGATGCACGCCGAGAAGCAGCCGCCGATCGCCACCTTCACCATCGCCATCTCGGGCGTGGCGGCGAGCGCCTACGACACTGTGGCGGCGCTGCAGAAGACCGTCGACGCGGCGACCGCGGGGCAAGGCGTCGAAGTGCTGTTCACCGGCGGGCCGGCGCAGGAAGCCGCCTCCATGGACGCGATCAAGAACGACCTGTGGGTGTTCGTGCCCATCGAGGCGGTGCTGATCGCGGGGCTGCTGCTGGTGACGCTGGGCTCGCTGTCGGCGACGCTCGCGCTGCTGTGCGTGCTGGCGGTCGCCACCGCCGCGACGATGGGGGCGATCGGCTGGCTGGGGCTGGAACTCAACGGCGTCACCAGCGCCACGCCTTCGGCGCTGCTGGGGCTGTCGGTGGCGACCAGCGTCCACGTCATCCTGGGCTGGCAGCACGGGCTACGGACGGCGCGCGGGCGCCAGACGGCGCTGGCGCGCTCGGTGCGGCTCAACGCGGCGCCGATCACGCTGGCAACACTGACCACGGTGATCTCCTTTGCCTGCCTCAACCTCGCCGACAGCCCGGCCTTCCGCACCTTCGGGACGATGGTCGGTGCGGGACTGACGCTCACCATGGTGCTGTCGTTCTCGCTGCTGCCGGCGCTCGTCTCCATCATTCCAGCGAACCCGGTGCCGGCGCGTGCGGCGGTGGAAAGGGCGATGGCGCGACTGGCCAGGGCGGTGTGCGCCGCGCGCCACGTGCTGCTCGTCATCGCCATCGCGGTGATCGCGCTGTCGGCGTGGGGCGTGACAAAGATCGTCTTCCGCGACAATTTCGCCGCCTATTTCGACGACAGCTTCGCCTTCCGCCAGGCGACGGTGCTGTATGAATCGCGCGTCGGCGGGATAACGCCGGTGGAATTCTCGGTGCCGGTCGGTGCCGGTGAGGACTTCGCCAGCCCCTCCTATGTCGCGGACATCGCGCGCTTCGCCGGATGGGCACGGCAGCGGCCCGAGGTTGCTTCGGTGTCCTCTGTCGCCGATGTGCTGCTGGCGGGCGGGCGCGACTATGGACTGGTCGACGAGCAGGGGGTTCCGCGCGACGACATGTCGGCGGGGATGCTGCGCGACGGGCTGAAGGGGCGCGGCGACGACGCCGGCCTGCAGACGATGCTGGGCAGCGACTTCGCCGACGAAGCGGCCGGCACCGGCGCGACACGGGTGATCGTCGTGCTGCGTGATGCCGCCGCCGACGTGCTGCTGGAATTCGCGGCCGACGCGGAGGCCGAACTGGCGCGCCTGGGGGAGGCGCGCAAGACCACTGCCACCGGCATGGCGGTGCTCGGCGCGCACCTGTCGCAGCGCAACGGCGCGGCCATGGTGCGCGGCACGCCGCTGGCGCTCGCTGCCATCTCGCTGCTGATGGTGGCGATGCTCGGCAGCTGGCGGCTGGGCCTTGCCAGCCTGGTGCCCAACCTGATGCCGCTGCTGATGGCCTACGGGGCGTGGGGCATCGTGATGGGCGAGCTGACGTTCGCGGGTACCATGGTCATCGCCATGACCTTCGGCATCGTGGTCGACGATACGGTGCACATCATGAGCCGCTATCACTACCACCGCCGCAACGGACGTTCGCCGCAGGAAGCGATGGTGGAAACCTTCCGCACGGTCGGCATCGCGGTGGTGACGACAACGATTGCCATCGCAATCGGCTTCTCGGTGCTGTCGGCGTCCGGATTCCGGGTCAACCGGGACCTTGGCATGATCACCACGGCAACGCTCGTCAGCGCGCTTGCCGCGACGCTGTTCTTCCTGCCGCCGTTGCTGCTGCTGCTCGACCGCGGCGGAAAAAGGCGCCGCCGCTGACAGGGCCGGCCGCACACCGGCTTGTGAACGGCGGAGCGGGTTCCTACGTGTTACGTTCGTTCAACGGGTCGGGGCTTGCGCGGAAGCGCGAATGGCCGAAGGAGCAGGTCACATGGTCGAATACTTCGGATCGCACAAGGCAATGATCGGCATGGCGCTGGGCGCGGCCCTTGCGACATTCACGGTTGCGCCCCTGCTGGCGGCTGGCGGCGGCGGAACCGGGCCGATCCTCGACTGCCCGAAGGACCAGATCCGCGATGCCGACGGAAAGTGCAAGCCGGCGACCAACAACGCCATCGACCACGAGGCGCGGGTTGCCTACGCCCTGGCGCTGGCCAAGGCGGAGCGCTACGAGGAGGCGCTGGTGGCGCTCAACCACGCCAGCGACCAGAACGATCCGCGCGTCCTCAACTACATGGGCTATTCGCTGCGCAAGTCCGGCCGCCTCGACGAGGGCATCGGCTACTACAAGCGCGCGCTTGCCACCGATCCGGACTACGTCCTGGCGCGCGAATATCTCGGAGAAGCCTACCTGACGATGGGTCGGCTCGACCTTGCCGAGGCGGAACTCAAGGAAATCGAGACGCGCTGCGGCACGACCTGCGAGGCCTATCTCGACCTTGCCGAGGACATCAAGGACTACCGCGCGCGCAACGGCCAGGGCTGAGCGAGCGCAGGGATCATTGCCGATCCATGGACGGTGGCTTCGGGAGACCGGGGCCGCAGTTTTTCTGTGCGCGAACGTCTCTATCGGTGTTTCGGGTCCGCTGCCGGGCGGATCGATGGCTGCCCCTGCGGTGCGGAGATCACACTTTCCAGCCGGTGCGGCCGGCGAGCCGGCGCGGGGTCTCGGCGATGCCGAAGCGCCAGCACAGGAAGCGCCGGGCCCCGCGCATGACGCGGCTGCGTTTCTGGCGGCCTGTCTCGCGGTTCAGCGCTTGCGCGTCGTTGACCGTCCGAAAGATCAGCCTGCCCGATGGCAGTTGCGCCGACAGGCTGGCAATCGGCGTTCTGGTCAGCCACAGGTAGTAGGAGGTCCACAGGTCGTCGACATAGAACGCGGCAGCATTCTTGCGGACGGTGCGGTGGAAGCGTTCAAGATGGCGCAGGCGCGAAACGGGTATCGCGAAACCATCCGCACCCTGGCCGACATCCAGACCGCGATAGCGATAGACGTGGAACGATGCGGCTTCGCCGGGGCTTTGCCTGAAATGCGCCGCGAACGCCGCGAGCATGCCGGGTTCGTAGACGTGGTCGTCGTCGGCGAGAACGGCGAGGCAGTCGGGGTCCCTCGGCAAATGGGCAAGCGCGCCGATGAGCTTGGTTCCCGGGCCGTCGTCGATGTCCGGCCTAAGCAGGACGACCCGGCCCGCGTATGCCGAGACGTCGGGCGGGCAGACCGCCCCCTCGAACCGCCGGTAGGCCTTCGGGATGCTGAGGAAGATCGTTTCCGGCTGAACCGACTGCGCCAGCAGCGAGTCGAGGCTGCGGGCAATCCCGGCAAACCGCGGCGGCGTGGAGGTCATGCAGACAATCAGGCGCGGGCTGCGGGAGAGCGCGGCAGCCTGGGCGGAATCCTTCACCGCCGGGACCCTAGCGCCGGACATATTGCGTTGCCGCGTCCTGGCGCACCTCGTAGTCCCAGGCCGTTCCGTTTGCGGCCATGGCGGCGTTGACGACCTGCTTCATCGGCAGGCGCGCCCAGATGTCGGCCTCGATGGCGTCGAGGTCGAAGCGGCCGCCGGTGACGATGGCGTCGAGGTCCGCCTCGATGTGCGCCACGCCGGGATCGCCGGCGCGGTTGATCCATTCGCCGGGATCCTCGGCGAGGTTGAACAGCCGCGGCGCGGCGCGGTGGCAGTAGAGGTACTTCCAGTCGCCTTTTCGCACCATGAAGCTCGGCCGCATGATGCCCTCGCCGTGGTACTCGGAAATGACCGGCACGACCTCGATGTCCTCGCCGCGCAGGGCGGGCAGGAGCGAGCGGCCCTCCAGCGGGCGCACCGGGGTCTCGCCCGCGATGTCGATCAGCGTTGCTGGCAGGTCGAGCAGCGAGACCGGCACGCCCACCTCGCGTGCCTTCAAACCCGGCATGTCGATCATCAGAGGGATGCGGCTCGACCACTCGTAGAAGCTGCGCTTCTGGATCAGTCCGTGTTCGCCCAGCATCTCGCCGTGGTCGGAGGTGAAGATGACGATGGTGTCGTCGCGCAGGCCGCGCTCCTCGAGCACGCCTAGCAATTCGCCGAGCTTGTCGTCGATGTAGTGGGCGAGTGCTGCGAAGCCACGGCGCATGGCGATCAGGTGTTCGGGCGCGCGGATGTCCTCGCGGTCAAGCCCGTGCCAGCGGCGTAGCGCGCGGTCGAAATCCGAATAACGCGCGTCCATGTCTTCGGGATAGTGCGGCAGGGGCAGGTTGGCGTCCTTGTACATCTCCCAGTGGGCCCGCGGCACCTTGTAGGGCGGGTGCGGGTTGGTGAAGGACACGGTCAGCATCCACGGCCTGTCCGGCGCGTAGCGCAGGTATTCAAGCGCGCGGAACTGGGTTTCCTCGTCGTACTGCAGCTCCGTCGACCAGCCGGCGCCGATGTTGCGAGCCTGGTACTGGGGAACGAAGGGAAAGGCCTGGAATTCGGGATCGTCGTCGGGCGGCAGCGGGTAGGACCACAGGTAGCCGGCGGGGTAGATGTCGGTGTTCAGCCGACGCTGGAAACCGTGCAGCTGGTCGGCGCCGATGAAGTGCATCTTGCCGGTGAGCACAGTCTCGTAGCCGGCGTTGGCCAGGTAGTGGGCGAATGTCGGGATGTAGCCGGGGAAGGGATCGCCGTTGTCGTAGCAGCCCGTCGTCGAGGTGTGCAGGCCGGTCATCAGGCAGGAGCGCGCGGGCACGCAGATCGGGCTCGGCGTGTAGGCGCTGGTGAAGTGGACCGAGCGCTTGGCAAGCGCGGCGAGGTTCCTGGTGCGCGCGCCGGCATGGCCGCAGGCCTCAAGCATGAAGGGCGTCATCTGGTCGGCGATGACGAGGAGGATGTTGGGCTTGGTCTGCACCATGGCTGTCCCGCTCCGGAGGTAGTGTCGAAGGGCACGCTGTGCCTGTGCACCGAGTGCCTGTGCACCGAGTGCCGCGCAGCAGGCTGGTTCGACAGGTGCTGTCGTGTCAATGCGGGGCGCGCCGCCCGGACGACGGCTGCGCGAATGACCGGGCCAATGTTGCCAGCGGGTCGTTCATGCAAAGGGCACCGCGCCGGTCCCGGGCGGCAGCTTCGCCTTGTGGTCCGGTTCGACGTGAATGGTGATGCGTACGTTTTCGATCTCGGTCCGCAACGCCTCTTCGATCCGGTCGCAGATTGCATGGGAGTCGCGCACCGTCATGTCGGCGTCGACCACGAGATGAAACTCGATGAAGGTGGCGCGCCCCGCGATGCGGGTTTTCAGGTCATGGACCTCGATGGCGCCGGTCGAATTGCCAGAGATCACGTCGCGGATGCGCAGGTGCTCCATCGGATCGACCGCGCTGTCCATCAGCCCCTGGATCGACGACCCGACGATCTTCCACCCCTGCCAGAGGATGTTGATGGCGACCAGCAGCGCCAGGATCGGGTCGAGGATGTACCAGCCCGTAACCAGGGCCGCCCCGATGCCGAGGAGGACGCCGAAAGAGGTCGCGACATCGCTCATGACGTGGTTGCCGTCGGCGACAAGCGCCGGTGACTTTTCCCGCTTGCCGACGCGGATCAGGATGAGCGCCCAGACGAAATTCACCACGGCGGCGAGTGCATTGACCGCCAGCCCGACATCGGGCGCCTCGATGGCACGGGGGAACTGGATCGCGCGGACCGCCTCGGCGACGATCAGGAGCGCGGCGACGATGATCAGGACGCCTTCTCCGACGGCCGAGAGGTATTCGGCCTTGTGGTGGCCGTAGGGATGGTTGAGGTCGGCGGCCTTGTGCGAAACCCTGACCGCGAAGAACGCGAGGAAAGCCGCGATCACGTTGACGATCGATTCCAGCGCGTCGGAATAAAGCGCGACCGACCCGGTGACGTACCAGGCGAAGAACTTCAGGGCCATCACGGCGAATGCAATGACGATGGACCAGAAGGCGAGCCGGGCGACTTTTGTATTTGGGTTCATGGGTCGAGTGCCGGGCGAAGCGTTCGAACGGATTACAGGTTTTCGTCGGGCCTGCCGGAGACGGGCTTCGGTTACCGGAGGCCGTCGTGAAGCGGCTTGCGGGCCACCGAGCACAATCCCGGATAGTCCATGGTGATCCGCTGGAAGCCCGACCCCTGCGCTATTGCACGTTGTCGCCGCCGGTTTCAACCGTGCGGCGCAGTCTGCCCGGCGCACCGTCCGGCCGTGCAACGCTTGCGAATTTCACCGGCAATCCCAACCCGGCGCAAGGATGCGCCAAAGCGCCGGCCGCGCCCCGCCGCCTACCCCTCCACCAGCGTTCCAACGCCCTTGGCCATCGCCCGCTCGTAGCCCAGCGCGGCGATGGCGAAGTCGCCGATGGCGATGCCGCGGAAGATGAAGCAGGCGCGGCGGTCCGGCGCGAAGGCGGCGTCGGCGTTGCCGGAGACGAGTTCCTTCAGGTCGCAGGTGACGAGCGCGGGATCGACCAGCGGCGTCGGGCTTGCCGCTTCCTGCACGCGATCGTCGATGACGATATTGGCGAAGGCGGGCATGCCTTCCTTGTGCCAGGGGATGCCGAGGTCGGTGATCGCGGCGAAGGCGCCGGCTTTCAGCCAGCGCGCGTCGAGGAAGGGTTCGGTGTCGTAGTTCAGCGTCACCGAGGTGACGACGAGGTCGGCGCCGTCGAGCGCCTCGCGCGGGTCGGTGCAGGCGCGCGCCTCAAGATCCCGGTCACGGGCGGCCTTGCACAGGCGCTCGATGTTCGCCTGGCCGCGGCCAACGGCGCGCACCTCGGCAAGCGGGAACATGGCGGTGAAGGCGTCGAGGTGGCTGTGCGCCTGAACGCCGCAGCCGACAAAGGCGATGGTGCGCGACTTCGGATCGGCGAGGCGGCGGGCAGCGACCGCGCTCAGGCCTGCGGTGCGCACCGCGGTGACCCAGTTGGCGTCGAGCACCGCCTTCAACACGCCGGTCTCGCTGTCGAACAGGGTGATGGCGCCGTTGATGGCGCTCAGGCCGCGGTCGGGGTTGCGCGGGCTGACCGAGACGGCCTTGACGGCGATGACCTGCGGCGCGTCGGAGACCGACAGCGTCGTCATCATGTAGCGGCCGTCGCCGGGCAGCACGGCGGCCTTCGGCGCGGTCCATATCTCGCCGGCGGCCTGCGCGAGCAGGGCTGACTCGATCGCGTCGGCGATCTCCTGCTGGGAAATGCCGACGGATTCGAGCACCTGGTCGGAGAGGTAGTGAAAGCCGGTCATGGGTCGCGCCTCCGGTTCTTGCGCAGCCGCTGCCGCGTCGCGAACCAGCATAGGCCAAGGGTGCAGGTGGCGATAGCGGCGCGACAAGGGGTTTGCGCAGATGGAGTGCGCAGGGCGTCAGCCGGCGGGGTCGAGCCTGAGGATGCGGCCGTTGGGCGAGTCGGTCAGCAGGTAGATATTGCCGTCGGGACCGGCGCGCACGTCGCGGATGCGTTCCCCGAGGCGCTGCAACATGTGCTCCTCGGCGACGATACGGTCGCCGTCGAGTGTCAGGCGGACAAGCATCCGCGCCTTCAGGGCACCGACGAACAGGTTGCCGCGCCAGGCCGGGAAGGCATCGCCGTCGTAGAAGGCCATGCCGGAGGGGGCGATGGAGGGGTCCCAGTAGTGGACGGGCTGTTCCATGCCCGGCCTGGCGGTTCCCTCGCCGATCTTTTCGCCTGAATAGTGGCGGCCGTAGGAAATCACCGGCCAGCCGTAGTTGCGTCCGGCTTGCGGGATGTTGATCTCGTCGCCGCCGCGTGCGCCGTGCTCCACCGTCCACAGGACTTTCGTCCACGGGTTGAGCGCCGCGCCTTGCGGGTTGCGGTGGCCGATCGACCAGACCAGGTCGTCGCCGGGCTTGCCGACGAAGGGGTTGTCGGGCAGCGGGTTGCCGTCGCGGTCCATGCGCAGCACGGTGCCTGCGTGATCTGCCGGGTCCTGCGCGCGCTGCATTTCTCCACGTTCGCCGACGGTGATCCAAAGCGTCTTGTCGGGCGCGAAGACGATGCGCGAGCCGAAGTGGTGGCCACGGGCGCTGAGCCGGTTCATGCGGAAGATCGTCTTGCCGTCGACGAGGCGCGGGACGGGACCGGTTTCCAGCCGGGCGCGCCAGACCGCGGTGCCGGCCAGCCCGTTCTCGATTGCCGCGTATGTGATGAAGACGCGGCGCGTGTCGGCGAAGTCGGGATCGAGCGCGATATCGAGCATGCCGCCCTGGCCGAAGGATTGCGTCGGCGGCGCGCCTTCGAGCGGCGCGCTCAGCGATCCATCCGTTGCAACGAGGCGGATGCGGCCGGGTCGCTCGGTGACGAGCATTGCTGCGTCGGGCAGGAAGGCGAGGCCCCAGGGATGTTCGAGGCCGTCGGCAAGCGTGACGACATCGACCGTGTGATTGCGGGTGGTGAACCGCTCGGCATGCGCCGCAGCCGCAAGCGCCAGCAGTGTGGCGCATGCGGCCAGCGCGGAGAAAGCGGTGCGCGTCGGGTTCATGGCCATCCTCGCCGGGCTTGTTGCAAACCTGCCCGCAGAGATAGGGGAGGGTGGCGCGAGGGCAAAACCCGCTGTCGTTCAGAGACCCGATTGGGCGCTGCCGGCGCGCTGGGCGCGCGCGGTCTGGCGGGACAGATCGCGCCACATCGTGAAGGTCACCGCGAAGGCGAACCCGGCGGCGGCGATGGAGAGGAGGGCTGCAAAGCCGCGGTCGAAGGACGCCGCGTGGGCCGCTTCTCCAAAAGGTGCGGCGCTGGCCTCGACCGAAACCATCGCGGCGAAGCCAACGGCGAGGATCGCCATGACCAGCCAGGCTACGAGGGCACGGCCGACGCTGGAATCGACGTGGTGCATGGCGGAGGCGGTCGGTTCATTGGTGTTCTGCGAGTGCATCTTCAGGCCCCATCGAATGCGTTACGCGTGACAGTGATGATCGCAACCCGATTGGTTGCCGGCGCGTTCGTCTGCGCCGATGAGTTGGACAGTGACCGGCGATTGCGGCTCGTCTTCGGGCGAATTCGGGCAATCGCCTGAATCCTTTGCGGTCATTGTGTGGCAGCGTTTACACTTGTGGCGGGCAGGGCGGCGGGTTTGGCCTTGCGCCATGCCGCATTGCAACACTAGTGTCCGCACACTAGTGTCCCGCCGCCATTAACATTCGATTGACAGCAGGAGCCTGCGACCATGTCGTTTCTCGCCGACGCCCTTCAGCGCGTTAAGCCGTCCGCCACGATCGCGGTCACCACCAAGGCGGCCGAACTGAAGGCGGCCGGGCGCGACGTCATCGGCCTTGGGGCCGGTGAACCGGATTTCGATACGCCGGAAAACATCAAGGAAGCGGCGATCAAGGCGATCCGCGACGGCAAGACGAAGTACACGCCGGTGGATGGTATCCCGCAGCTGAAGGAGGCGATCGTCGCGAAGTTCAAGCGCGAGAACGGCCTCGACTACACGACGGCTGAGATCAGCGTCGGGACCGGCGGCAAGCAGGTGCTCTACAATGCGCTGATGGCGACCATCAATCCCGGCGACGAGGTCATCGTGCCGGCGCCCTACTGGGTGTCCTACCCGGACATGGTGGCGCTTGCCGGCGGCAAGCCGGTCGCCGTCGAGGCGGGCATCGAGACCGGCTTCAAGCTGACTCCGGAGCAGCTCGAAGCCGCGATCACGCCGAAGACCAAGTGGATCATCTTCAACTCGCCGTCGAACCCGACCGGCGCGGCCTATGCGCGCGCCGAGATCAAGGCGCTGACGGATGTGCTGATGAAGCATCCTCACGTCTGGGTGATGACCGACGACATGTACGAGCACCTCGTCTTCGACGGCTTCAGGTTCACCACGGTCGCCCAGATCGAGCCTGGACTGAAGGACCGCACGCTGACGGTCAATGGCGTTTCCAAGGCCTATTCGATGACCGGCTGGCGCATCGGTTATGCCGGCGGACCGGCACAGCTCATCAAGGCGATGGCGAAGATCCAGTCGCAGTCGACCTCCAACCCCTGCTCGGTCTCACAGTGGGCGGCGGTCGAGGCGCTGAACGGCACGCAGGCCTTCATCCCGACCAACCAGGAACTGTTCAAGGGCCGGCGCGACCTCGTCGTGTCGATGCTCAACCAGGCCGACGGCATCAAGTGCCCGACGCCGGAGGGTGCGTTCTACGTCTATCCCTCCTGCGCCGGCACGATCGGCAAGACCAGTGCTGGCGGCAAGGCGATTGGCAACGACGAGGATTTCGTCACCGCGCTCCTGGAAGAGGAAGGCGTGGCGGTCGTGCACGGGGCGGCGTTCGGTGGCTCGCCGAACTTCCGCATTTCCTACGCGACGTCCAACGCGGCGCTGGAAGAAGCCTGCACGCGCATCCAGCGTTTCTGCGGCAACTTGCGCTAGGTGGGCAGGCCGGTCGAAAATCGGCCCGCTTTTTACCGCATGTTGACCCATCGCAAGCCTTGCGCTTGCAAAGGCGGGCGGCGGAGGCCACCTATGTGCGACGTTTTGGCGGTCATCACCCGGCTTTCGGGCGGTTTGGCCGTGTCGCGGACCAATCCAGCCAAAGGAGCAAGGCGATGGGGAACAAGATGCGTAATATCCTGATTGCGGGCGCAGCGGCGCTGACGCTGGTGGCCGGCGTATCCGGCGGGCAGGCGCAGAACGCGCGTGTCGAGGTCGGCGTGCTGACCTGCGAGGTATCGGGAGGGATGGGTTTCATCTTCGGTTCCAGCAAGTCGCTCGATTGCATCTTCGACCGTGCCGATGGTCCTGACGAGCGCTATCGCGGCTCGATCGACAAGTTCGGCATCGATATCGGCGCGACGACCCGCAGCGTCATGGTGTGGGGCGTGCTGGCACCGACCGATGCCATCCCGAACGGCGCGCTCAACGGCAGCTATGTCGGTGCGTCGGCGGAGGCGACCGTGGGCCTTGGCGTCGGCGCCAATGCGCTGCTTGGCGGCTCGTCTCGCTCGATCGTGCTGCAGCCGATCTCGGTGAGCGGCCAGGAAGGGCTGAACGTCGCTCTGGGCGTTGCCGAAATGCGGCTGACCGACAGCTACTGAGCGCGCAGCACGAATGCGAAACGGGGGGCGGCGCCGAGGCGCTGCCCCTTTTTTGTTCCTCTTGCCAACCTGACATTTGCTTGGGACGATGTCGGCCACAAGAGACGCTCGCGCATGCGTGGCGGGACCGCACCCAGCATAAGTCAAAGCGCGAGCGGGAGGATGGTCGATGCCGGTTCCGCCCGAACAGGGGAGGACCATGGCATGGGGCAAGGCGGCAACAGCAGCACATCCGGGGGCGGGGCATCTGGCGGCGGACGGGCAATCGCCCTCATCGGACCCTATCTCAGCGGCAAGACGACGCTTCTGGAAGCAATCCTGGCGCGTAACGAGACGATCGCACGGCAGGGCCGCGTGAGCGACGGCAATACCGTCGGCGATTCCAGCCCGCAGGCGCGCGCGCACGGCATGAGCGTGGAGGTCAACATCGCCTCCACCGACTATCTCGGCGACACCTACACGTTCTTCGATTGTCCCGGATCGGTCGAATACCTGCAGGACATGCGCGGGGTGCTGCCCGGCATGGACCTGGCCATCGTGGTGCTCGAGCCCGACGAGAAGAAGATCCCGGCGCTGCAGGCGATCCTCAAGGAAGTCGAGGATTCAGGCGTCCCCCACATGCTGTTCCTGAACAAGGTCGACAAGGCGGAGGGAACCCTGCAGGACATGCTTGCGCTGGTGCAGAAGGCATCCAGCGTTCCGGTCGTGCTGCGGCAATTGCCGATCTACGAGAACGGCATCGCGACCGGCTTCATCGACCTCGCGCTGGAACGCGCCTTTGTCTACCGCGAGCACGCGCCCAGCGAGGTGGTGCCGATGGAAGACGCGCAGCGGCGGGCGGAGACCGAAGCGCGCTACACGATGCTGGAACAGCTCGCCGACTACGACGACAAGCTGATGGAGCAGCTGCTCGAGGACATCGAGCCGCCGCAGGATCTCGTTTTCGACGACCTTGCCGCAGAACTGCGGGAGGGGCAGATCGTGCCGCTGCTGTTCGGCTCGGCGGAGCATGGCAATGGCATCGGCCGGCTGATGAAGGCCATGCGCCACGAGGCGCCCGGCGTCGCCAGAACCGCGGCGAGGCTTGGCGTGGAAGGCGCTGCCGGGACTTGCGCCCAGGTCGTCAAGACGATTCACACCAGCCATGGTGGCAAGCTGTCGGTGGTGCGGGTGCTGGCGGGCAGCGTCAGCGATGGCAGCGTGCTGAAGACGGCTGCCGGCGAGGAGATCAAGGTTTCCGGCATGATGAACGTGTTCGGCCAGGACACCGCCAAGGCGGATGCCGCGTCGGCTGGCGCCACAGTCGGGCTTGCCAAGCTGGAAGAGGTGAAGACCGGCGACACGCTGTCCTCGGGCGGGGGGCTGGAACTCGCGGCCGTCGATGTGCCGCCGCCAGTGATGGCGTTCTCGGTTGCCGCCAAGGAGCGCAAGGACGAAGTCAAGCTGGCCGCGTCGCTGCACAAGCTGATCGACGAGGATCCCTCGCTGCTGCTCGACCACAACCAGACGACCGGCGAGATGATCCTCAGCGGCCAGGGCGACATGCACCTGCGCGTGGCGCTCGAAAAGCTGATGACGAAATACGGCGTTTCGGCCGAAGCAAGGCGCCCGCGCGTCGGCTACTGCGAGACCATCCGCAAGGGGACCAGCATTCGCGGGCGGCACAAGAAGCAGTCGGGCGGACACGGCCAGTTCGGCGACGTGGTGCTCGACATCAAGCCGATGCCACGCGGGTCCGGCTTCGTCTTCGACAACACGATCACCGGCGGCGTGGTGCCAAAGCAGTACATTCCTTCCGTCGAGCACGGGGTGAAGGAATACCTGCTCAAAGGGCCGCTCGGCTTCCCGGTGATCGACGTCTCGGTGACGCTGACGGACGGATCGTTCCATACCGTCGATTCCTCGGACATGGCGTTCCGCACGGCAGCCCAGATCGGCATGCGCGAAGGCATGCCGCAGTGCGCGCCGGTGCTGCTGGAGCCGATCATGGCGGTGGAGATCCACGTACCCAACGAGGCGACCGCGCGGATGAACCAGATCATCGCCCAGCGGCGCGGGCAGATCCTCGGTTTCGACGCGCGCGCCGGCTGGGAGGGCTGGGACACGGTGCAGGCGCAGATGCCGGCGGCCGAGATCGGCGACCTGATTGTCGAGCTGCGCTCGGCGACGGCGGGCGTCGGTGGGTTCTCGACCAAGTTCGACCACTGGCAGGAACTGACCGGACGGCTGGCCGAGCAGGTCGTCGAGCAGCACGCGGCGGCCTGAGCGCGGTTCATCAACAATTTCTCGCGGGGCTGTGATTTGGCCCCGCGGGCAGCGGCCCCTAGTTATGACGGACGACAGGGCCGCATCGGGGCTGGTTCCAGCAGAACCTGGCTTGCGGCCGCAAACCAGTCTGGAGGAATTTCGATGCTCGTTCGCCGCCGCAAGAGTTGGGAAGTGCCGGAGCGCCACGCGACGCCCGAGAGCGTATTCCTCGATCGGCGTGCGCTGCTGGCGGGGGGCGCCGGCCTGCTTGCGGCGGGCGCCATGGCGCCGCACGCGCGGGCCTTCTCCCTGTTCGGCTCAAGCAAGGTGTACGGGCCGCCCGCGGACGACCCCAGCACCGGGCTGTATCCGTTCAGACGCAACGACGCCTACAAGCTGGACCGCGACGTCACGCCGGAAGGCTTCAACTACACCTACAACAACTACTACGAGTTCGGTTCGTCCAAGGAAATTTCCGAACCCGCTCAGGCGTTGAAGATTCGGCCTTGGACAGTGACGTTCGACGGCATGGTCGAGGCCGAACGTGTAGTCGACATCGACACGCTGCTGGCGGCCATGCCGTTGGAGGAACGGCTCTACCGCCACCGCTGCGTCGAAGCCTGGTCGATGACCGTGCCGTGGTCGGGTTTCGCGCTCGCCGAACTGGTGAAATACGCCAAGCCGTTGTCAGGGGCGAAATACGTGCGGATGGAGACCTTCATGGATCCGAAGGTCGCTCGCGGCCAGTCGACCGGTTCGTTCGGCTATCCCTGGCCCTACGTGGAGGGGTTGACGATCGAGGAGGCGACCAACGACCTTGCGTTCATGGTGACCGGCGCCTACGGCAAGCCGCTGCCCAAGCAGATGGGTTCGCCACTGCGGCTGGCGACGCCGTGGAAATACGGCTTCAAGTCGATCAAGGGCATCGTCAAGTTCACCTTCACCGACGAACGCCCGGTGAGCTTCTGGGAAGACATCCTCCCGCGCGAATACGGCTTCTGGGCGAATGTCAATCCAGAGGTGCCGCACCCGCGCTGGAGCCAGGCGGAGGAACGGGTGCTGGGCACGCGCGAGAAGGTCCCGACGCTGCCGTTCAACGGCTATGGCGAGCAGGTCGCCGGGCTCTATCCGAAAGACGCTGGCCGCGAATTCTTCATGTAGCGGTCGCGACCGCTTGCCGGCGTCGCTTGCCAGACAGTTCGACCAAGAAAAAAGGCCGGGTCCGAAGACCCGGCCTGAAAGTTTTGCTCAGCCTAGCGCTGGGTGCGCCCGGCGAGCTATTCCAGAGGGGAACAGCTGACCGCTCCGGGGGAAACGTGGGAGGAGGAGTACGTCCCCCGATGCCTGCAGCTGATGACCTATATGCCCCTTCGATGCGCATGTTGCAATGCAGCATAGGCGCATGATGCCCATGCAATGGGCGCATATCTGGTGGTTCGCCCAAAAGCCGGGCACAAGGCGCATGATTTCTGGTCAGAAGGCCCACTCGCGCGCGTTTGCCAGCAGAAAATCCCTGAAAACGTTCACCCGGGCGGAATCGCGCAGTTCGGCGGGATAGACGAAATATGTATCGAACTCCGGCAATTCGGCATCGGGGAGCAGGCGGACGAGGTTGGTGGCCGAATCAATCAGGTAGGTCGGGATGATGGCGATGCCGATGCCGTGCTCGACGGCGCGCTTGAGGCCATGCACGTTGTTGATGGTCAGGACGGGACGGCGCGGCTCGCCTTCCGGGCGGCCGATGGTGGCAAGCCAGTTGATGTCGCGCATGTAGTTGGGCGCCGGATTTCCGAAGGTAACGATGCGGTGGTTATCGAGGTCCTCGATGGATTTCGGCGTGCCGATCCGGCGCAAGTATTCCGGCGATGCATAGATGTGGAAGTGGACCGTGAACAGGCGGCGCTGGATCAGGTCGGGCTGGGTCGGCTGGCGCAGGCGCAGCGCGATATCTGCCTCACGCATCGACAGGTCGAGTTCCTCGTCGTGCAGGATCAGCGACAGGTTGATGTCGGGATAGAGCTCGATGAATTCCTTCAGCCGCGGGGTGAGCCAGCTGGCGCCCAGGCCCACGGTGGTGGTGACACGCAGGTCGCCGCTCGGCTTCTCGCGCGAATCGGCGAGTCGCGTCCTTGCCGCCTGCAACTCGGCGAAGATGCGCTGGGCGCTGCGATAGAGCAATTCGCCCTGCTCGGTGAGGATCAGGCCGCGGGCGTGGCGGTGGAACAGGGCGACGCCCAGTTCCTCCTCCAGCCCGCCGACCTGGCGGCTGACGGCCGACTGGCTCAGCCCCAGGGTCTCGCCGGCGTGGGTGAAGCTCCCCGCTCCGGCAGCGGCGTGAAACACGCGCAGCTTGTCCCAGTCCATGTCATCCCCCTTGCGGGCCGGTGCAGGCGCAGCGTGCGACCGATCGCGGCCGCCGATGCGTTTCCTGCAAGCCCGAAAACCTATTCGGCGGCGACGCGCACGCCGGCATGCGCAAGCCAGCGCTCCGCCTCCAGTGCCGCCATGCAGCCCATGCCGGCGGCGGTGACCGCCTGGCGGTAGACGTCGTCGGTGACGTCGCCGGCGGCGAAGACGCCGGGAACGTTGGTGGCGGTGGAATCCGGTGCTGTCCTAATGTAGCCGCCGGGTTTCATCTCCAGCTTGCCGGTGAACAGTTCGGTCGCCGGCGCATGGCCGATGGCGACGAAGACGCCGTCGGCGGCGATCTCGCGCGCCTCGCCGGTCTTGACGTTCTTCACCCGCGCCCCGACGACGCCGCGCGGGTTGTCGCCGCCGACGATCTCCTCCACCACCGTGTCCCAGACGACCTCGACCTTGGGATTGTCGAACAGCCTGTTCTGCAGGATGCGCTCGGCGCGGAACTCGTCGCGGCGGTGGATCACGGTGACCCTGGAGGCGAAGTTGGTGAGGAACAGCGCTTCCTCGACCGCGGTGTTGCCGCCGCCCACGACGATGACGTCCTTGCCGCGGTAGAAGAAGCCGTCGCAGGTGGCGCAGGCCGAGACGCCGAAGCCCTGGAAGTGCTGTTCGGAGGGCAGGCCGAGCCATTTTGCCTGTGCGCCGGTGGCGATGATCAGGCTGTCGGCGACATAGCGGGTGCCGCTGTCGCCGGTGAGTACGAAGGGCGTCTTCGACAGGTCGACATCGGTGACGAGGTCGGAGACGATCTGCGTGCCGACATGGCGCGCCTGCGCCTCCATCTGCTCCATCAGCCAGGGACCCTGGATCGGCTCGGCGAAGCCCGGATAATTCTCCACCTCGGTGGTGATGGTGAGCTGCCCACCGGGCTGCAGGCCCTGAATCAGCAGCGGTTCCAGCATGGCGCGCGCGGCATAGACGGCGGCGGTGTAGCCGGCGGGGCCGGAGCCGATGATGGCGACGCGGGTGGTGAATGTCTTCGGCGTATCGGCGGTCATGGAATTGCTCGAGCTGGTTGGCGTGCGCTGGATGGGCGGGCGGTGCATGAGAATCGGCGCTGCCATGCGCCAGACGCATGACATTAGGGGTCGCGCGCGCGCGGATTCAAGGGAGCGGCGATGAACTCGGCGTGAAACTTTCTCGCGAGCCGCCAGGGCGATGGCAGGCATGGGATTGCGGTGAAGAATCGGCAATAATATGCCGCGATGACGAAATAATTTTTCTGACCCACGAAAGGTTCGGTCCAATGCGTGGACGCCTCGATGCCATCGACTGGAAGATCTTGCGCGAATTGCAGGGCGACGGGCGCATGACCAACGTCGAGCTGGCCCGCCGCGTCGGCATCTCCGCGCCTCCGTGCCTCAGGCGCGTGCGGGCGCTGGAGGAGGCGGGCATCATCACCGGCTACCGTGCGCTGCTCGACGCCAAGGCACTGGGGCAGGACGTGATGGCGTTCGCCATGGTCGGGCTGACCAGCCAGGCGGAGGCCGACCTCGCCGCCTTCACGCGCAAGGTGGAGGGCTGGCCGATCGTACGCGAGAGCTACATGCTGTCGGGAGAGGTCGATTTCCTGCTGAAATGCGTGGCGCCGGACCTCGGCACCTTCCAGAGCTTCGTCATCGACGAACTGACGGCCGCACCCAACGTCGACAGCGTGCGCACCACTCTGATCATCCGGCAGACCAAGAACGCCCCGCTGGTGCCGATCAAGGCATAACCCCTACTTGAAGACCACCTTCTCGATCTCGTAGGCGCGGGTGCCGCCGGGGGCGGCGACGTCGACGGAATCGCCCTTCTTCTTGCCGATAAGGGCGCGTGCGATCGGCGAGGAGATGGAAATCTTGCCGGCGCGCACGTCGGCCTCCTGGTCGCCGACGATCTGGTAGACCTTCTCTTCCTCGGTGTCCTCGTCGATCAGGGTGACGGTGGCGCCGAACTTGATCTCCGCGCCGGAGAGCTTGGAAATGTCGATGATGTCGGCGCGGCCGATCTGCTCCTCGAGATCGGCGATGCGTGCCTCGTTGAGGCCCTGCTGCTCCTTGGCGGCGTGGTACTCGGCGTTCTCGGACAGGTCGCCGTGGGCGCGCGCTTCCGCGATCGCCTGGATGATCGCCGGGCGGTCCACCTGCTTGCGCCGGCGAAGCTCCTCATCGAGGGCTGCATAGCCCGCGGCGGTCATCGGTATCTTTTCCATGAGGCTCGTTTTCCCCTTGCCGGGCTGTCGCCCGGTTCGCGTTTGCTGAAGTGTCCGAAGGTCAGCGTGATCGGCGATTTGGCGCCGGTCAAGCCAACATTTGTATCCGATCTTTCGATTCACGCGGTCCTGTCCGCGGGCATGGCGTGCCTGCGGCCGGCCACGTAGGCCTGCAGCGGTTCCACGTCGAGGCCGCCGGCGGTGTTGGCCTCGATGCCCTCGACGGCGGCGATGGCGCCCGACACGGTGGTGTAGTAGGGCACGCGGTGCATCAGCGCGGCGCGGCGCAGCGAGCGCGAGTCGGCCAGCGCCTGGGCGCCTTCGGTGGTGTTGAAGACGATCGCCACGTCGCCGTTCTCGATGGCATCGACGATGTGCGGGCGGCCTTCCAGCACCTTGTTGATCTTCTTCGCCGGGATGCCCCTTTCGGCGAGGAAGCGCTGGGTGCCGCCGGTCGCCAGGATCGTGAAGCCGAGCCTGTCGAGGGTGCGGATCGAGTCCAGCAGGCGCTCCTTGTCGGCGTCGCGCACCGACAGGAAGACGCTGCCGGCCAGCGGCAGGCGGGTGCCGGCGGCAAGCTGGCTCTTGGCGAAGGCGAGCGCATAGTCGCGCGCCAGCCCCATCACCTCGCCGGTGGAGCGCATTTCCGGGCCGAGCACGGTGTCGACGCCGGGGAAGCGGGCGAAGGGGAAGACGGCTTCCTTGACGGCGATGTGGTCGCAGGGGCTGAGGTCGATGGTGAAGTCGGCCAGCTTCTCGCCGGTGTGTGCGCCTGCCATCAGGCGGGCGGCGATCTTGGCGATCGGCGCGCCGATGGTCTTGGCGACGAAGGGCACGGTGCGCGAGGCGCGCGGGTTGACCTCGAGCACGTAGATGACGTCGTCCTTGATGGCGTACTGCACGTTCATCAGCCCGACGACGTTGAGCGCCAGCGCCAGTTCGCGGGTCTGGCGCTCGATCTCGGCGACGATTTCGGCCTTCAGCGTGTGGGTGGGCAGCGAACAGGCGCTGTCGCCGGAGTGGATGCCGGCTTCCTCGATGTGCTCCATGATGCCGCACACCAGCACGTCGGAACCATCGCACAGCGCGTCGACGTCGACCTCGATGGCGTCGGACAGGTAGCCGTCGAACAGCAGCGGACTCTTGCTCAGCACGGTGTTGATCTGGCCGGTCTTGTCGTTGGGGTACTTCGCCTTGATGTCCTCGGGCACCAACGTGGGGATGGTGCCGAGCAGGTATTCGTCGAACGAGCGCTCGTCGTGGATGATCGCCATGGCGCGCCCGCCGAGCACGTAGGAGGGGCGCACGACGAGGGGAAAGCCGAGTTCGGCGGTGACGAGGCGGGCCTGCTCGACCGAGTAGGCGATGCCGTTCTTGGGCTGGCGCAGCTTCAGCTTGTGCAGCAGCTTCTGGAAGCGGTCGCGGTCCTCGGCGAGGTCGATCATGTCAGGCGAGGTGCCGAGGATCGGCACGTCGGCAGCCTGCAGGGCCTCGGCGAGCTTCAGCGGCGTCTGGCCGCCGAACTGCACGATGACACCGAGCAGGGTGCCGTTCGACTGCTCGGTGCGGATGATCTCCAGCACGTCCTCGCCGGTCAGCGGCTCGAAATAGAGGCGGTCGGAGGTGTCGTAGTCGGTCGACACCGTTTCCGGGTTGCAGTTGACCATGATCGATTCGACGCCGACGTCATCGAGCGCGAAGGCGGCATGGCAGCAGCAATAGTCGAACTCGATGCCCTGGCCGATGCGGTTGGGGCCGCCGCCGAGAATCATCACCTTCCTACGTGCGCTGGGTTCCGCCTCGCTTTGCGGCGTCTCGCCGAAGGGGCTTTCGTAGGTCGAATACATGTAGGGCGTCGGCGAGGCGAACTCGGCGGCGCAGGTGTCGATGCGCTTGTAGACCGGAGTCACGCCGAGTGACCTGCGGAAGGCGGCGACGTCGTCGGCGTCCTGGCCGGTCAGCTCGGCGAGGCGGGCATCGGAAAAGCCCATCGCCTTGACGGCGCGCAGCATGGTGGCGCTGCCGGGCAGGCCGTGCTTGCGCAGTTTCTTCTCGGTGTCGACGATTTCCTGCAGGCGCTCGATGAACCACGGATCGATGGCGCAGGACTGGAACACCTGGTCGTGGTCGACGCCGAGGCGCAAGGCCTGGGCGACCTTCAGCAGGCGGTCGGGCGTCGGCGTGCCCAGCGCGGCGCGGATGGCGTTCTTGTCGTCGCCCTCGCCAAGGCCGGGGATCGCTACCTCGTTGAGGCCGGTGAGGCCGGTTTCCAGGCCACGCAGCGCCTTCTGCAGGCTCTCGGCGAAAGTGCGGCCGATCGCCATGACCTCGCCGACGGACTTCATCGAGGTGGTCAGGAGCGGTTCGGCGCCGGGAAACTTCTCGAAGGCGAAGCGCGGGATCTTGGTCACGACATAGTCGATGGTCGGCTCGAAGCTCGCCGGCGTGGCGCCGCCGGTGATGTCGTTTTCCAGTTCGTCCAGCGTGTAGCCGACGGCAAGGCGGGCTGCGACCTTGGCGATCGGGAAGCCGGTCGCCTTGGAGGCGAGCGCGGAGGAGCGCGAGACGCGCGGGTTCATCTCGATGACCACCATGCGCCCGTCGGCGGGGTTGATGGCGAACTGCACGTTGGAGCCGCCAGTCTCCACCCCGATCTCGCGCAGCACCGCGATCGAGGCGTTGCGCATGATCTGGTATTCCTTGTCGGTCAGCGTCAGCGCCGGGGCGACGGTGATCGAATCGCCGGTATGCACGCCCATCGGGTCGATGTTCTCGATCGAGCAGACGATGATGCAGTTGTCCGCGCGATCGCGGACGACCTCCATCTCGAACTCCTTCCAGCCGAGCACCGATTCCTCGATCAACACCTCGTTGGTCGGCGAGGCGTCGAGGCCGCGCTCGACGATCTCGATGAATTCCGACTTGGTGTAGGCGATGCCGCCGCCAGTGCCGCCCAGCGTGAAGGAGGGGCGGATGATGGCCGGCAGGCCGACGATTGGCAGCGCTTCCAGCGCCTCGATCAGCGCCTTTTCCTCGTAGCGCTTGCCGCGCTCGCGCTCGCCGGCGGCCCAGTTGCGCTCGTACTCGGCCTTCAGCTTCGCCTTCTCGGGCGCCGGCAGGTCGAGGCCCTCGATGCGTTCGAGCCCGGCGCGGTGACGCTGCTTGTCCTCGTTCTTCAGGTCAGACGCGTTGGCGAGAACGGATTTCGGCGTCTCCAGCCCGATGCGCGCCATCGCCTCGCGAAAGAGCTTGCGGTCCTCGGCCATGTCGATGGCCTCGGCGTCGGCGCCGATCATCTCGACATCGTGCTTGTCGAGCACGCCCATGCGGCGCAGCGACAGGGCGGTGTTGAGCGCCGTCTGGCCGCCCATGGTCGGCAGCAGCGCGAAGCCGCCCTTCGTCTTCGGGCGCTCCTTCTCGATGATGCGGGCGACGATCTCGGGCGTGATCGGCTCGATGTAGGTGGCGTCGGCCAGCTCCGGATCCGTCATGATTGTCGCCGGGTTGGAGTTGACCAGGACGATGCGGTAGCCCTCGCTTTTCAGCGCCTTGCAGGCCTGGGTGCCGGAATAATCGAACTCGCAGGCCTGGCCGATGACGATCGGGCCGGCGCCGATGATGAGGATGGTCTCGATGTCGGTGCGTTTTGGCATGGGGGGCTGCGTGATCCCGTCAAGTTAGGCGCGCGAAAGGCCGCGGGCGGTATTCCGCCCGGCGCGCGCTGCGGTGTTGCTGGCTGAAGCGGTCTTATAGGTGAAGGCTGGCTGTTTGGTAACCCTGAAGGGTGCGAAAAATCGCCTGTTTTCCACCTGCGGCGACGCAGGCGGACAATGCGCGCGTATGCATCCTCACGGGATCAGCGGGACGGGCTTCCTGCGGACTCCGGAAAGGGCGTTGCCGACCAGCGCCAGCAGCAGCACAAGCCCGCCGAGCAGGACGTTCGCATTGGCCGTCTCGCCGAGGAAGAGCCAGACCCAGACGGGGGCGAGAATGACCTCGGTCATCGACAGCAGCGCGATCTCGGCGGCGGGTATTGCCTTCGAACCCGCGGTGAAGAGGATCAGGCCGAGGCCGAGCGCGAAAACGCCGAGCGACAGCGAGATGGTCGTATCGCGCAACGGCAGCACGATCCCCTTGCCGGTCGCCATGCAGACCAGGAACGCGAAGATCGTTGCGAAGACGCCGCCGAGGAAGACGGCGGGCAGCATGTCGGACAACCGCCCGTGGCGGAGCGCGACCGCGAAGCCGGCAAAGCCGGTCGCCGCCATCAGGGCGGCGAAGTTGCCGTCGCCGCGGCCAAGCGAAATGCCTTCCATGACCATGATCGCGATGCCGACGAGGGCGAGGGCCATGGCGGCCCAGGTCGCCCGGCGCACCGACTCGCCCAGCAGCAGCCGGCCGAGCAGGGCGGCGATCAGCGGCGACGCGGCGAACAGGAAGACGGCGTTGGCGATCGAGGTCGCCTGAAGCGAGTAGACGCCGCCGGAGAACGCCGCGACGAGGCTGAGGCCGCCAATCACGCCGGCCTTGCCAGCATCGCGGATGACGCTGGCGAAACGCCTCGGGGCGCGGACCAGCAGGACGGCTGCGAGAAATCCGACCAGCGCCAGCGAGCGGTAGAACAGGATCTGCCAGGCATCGGCGGTCTCGATCAGCCGGACGAACAGCCCCATGAACGACCAGCACACGCCGGCCACGAGGCACATCACGATGCCGGCGGCGTAGGATCTGTCTGTCGCCGCTTCTGCGGCATCCGACAGCGATTCTTCCGGGACCGATTGCATGGCCGTGCTGCACTCCGGCAAGAGGGACGTGCAGCAAGATGTGCACGGATTTCCTGTTATCTCCGCAATTGCCGGCTGTCATCCGGATTCGCGAGCGCGGCATGCCATTGCAACGCGATTGTCGGAAGTGCAACGGCTGGATAAACTCGCTGGCGGGGATAGAGGACGGCTCGAGGCGGCCGCGACGAAGGAGAAGACGCGATGCGCTGGCGTGGCCGCAGGGAAAGTTCCAATGTCGAGGACCGGCGTGGAGGTGGCGGGGGCTTTGCCCGCGGCGGAGGTATCCGCATTCCCATGGGCGGCGGGGGGCGCCGCGCGGGTTTCGGCGGCATCGGCTTCATCCTGTTCATTGTCGTGGTTTCGGCGATCTTCGGCATCAACCCGCTGACCTTCCTTGGCGGCCTGTCGGGCGGCGATGGCGGGCAGAGCGTGAATGCGCCCTCGGGCGGCGGCAACCAGGCCAACGACGAGATGTCGAAATTCGTTGCCGTGGTCCTCGCCGACACCGAGGAGACCTGGCACAAGATCTTCCAGGATATGGGCGAACGCTACAGCGAACCGAAGCTGGTGCTGTTTTCCGGCGCGACGCAATCGGCCTGCGGCTTTGCGCAATCCGCTTCGGGTCCGTTCTACTGCCCGAGCGATCACAAGGTGTACATCGACCTTGCCTTCTACGATCAGCTTCGTCGACAGTTCAAGGCGCCGGGTGACTTCGCCCAGGCCTATGTGATCGCGCACGAGGTCGGCCATCACGTGCAGAACCTGGTCGGGATACTGCCGAAATTCAACGAGATGCGGCAGCGGCTGTCGCAGGGCGACGCGAACGCGCTTTCCGTCCGCGTGGAACTGCAGGCGGACTGTTTCGCCGGCGTATGGGCGCGTTACACCGCGAACCAGGGCTTGCTGGACAAGGGCGACATCGAAGAAGCGCTGAACGCCGCCTCGCAGATCGGCGACGATGCGATTCAGAAGCGCACGCAGGGCTACGTGGTGCCCGACAGCTTCAACCATGGCTCCTCGGCGCAGCGCAACCGCTGGTTCCGCGCTGGCCTCAACTCCGGCGACATCAACTCCTGCGATACGTTCAACGCGTCGGAGCTGTAGCGGGCGGCGATTTCACGCTACGGCGCGCTCGACATTCGCAAATGGGCTCAACCCGAGCCATTGATGCATCTTTTCGACGAGTTCGCGGTTACCGACGAGGTCGATCCGGCCGTGGTCGCGCATGGCGTCCAGCGGCTCCAGTCCCATCCAGACCGCGGTCATCGCGCGCAGTTCGGCCGTGACGAACAGGTCGACGTCGAAACCGGGATCGACCGAGCACAGGTCGACCTCGCAATCGCGGTCCACGACGAGCCACCATTTGCGCTGCGCCGGCTCGACATCGGGATAGACGAACTGGATGGTCGATTTCCTGCGCGGCATCGGATTGGGGTCGAGCCAGCGGCGCATGTCCCACATCAGCAGGGTCGCGTCGAGGTTTTCCAGCGACAAGTCGGAATCGATCCAGCGCTGGCCCCAGTTGCCGATGGCCTCGACGATGGGCCGCAGCTCGCGGCCCGACGCGGCCAGGTGATACTCGAAGATGTCCGGGTTCTCGTCCGATTGAACCCGCGTGACCACGCCACCCGCCTCCAGATCCTTCAGGCGCTTGGAGAGCAGGGCTGGCGACATGCGCGGCACGCCGCGGCGCAGGTCGTTGAACCTGGTGGAACCGCACACGAGTTCGCGCACCAGCAGCAGCGTCCAGCGCGAGCACAATATCTCGGTTGCCATCGCAACCGGGCAAAACTGCTTGTAGCTGCCATCCGCCATTGTCCTGTTCCCTCCCCGCTATGGACAAGAAAAATTCTACAGATCGCATGCGGTTGCCATCCAGTTCAAAATCTATACCGGGGCAGATTCATTTCCTGAACTGGCAGAAACGGAGGGCAACAGCCACCTTGGCTTCAGCGAGCAGGGCAGTCCTGCCGTCATGAAAACGAAACGAGGAACGACAAATGCCGTTGGTCGATATTCAGCTCATCAAGGGTGTGTTCAACGAGGAACAGAAGCGCGAGATGATCGAGAAGGTGACCGACACGATGGTGTCGATCGAAGGGGAAGCCATGCGCGGCGTCACCTGGGTGCGGGTGCAGGAAGTCGCCAGCGGCGAATGGGGCATCGGCGGCAAGCCGCTGACGGCGGAGATGGTGAAGGCCATGCAGACCGGCGGTTAACCCGGTCTCATGCCGGGAAGGGGCGGCGCGCAGGCGCCGCCCTTCTCGTTTCCGCAGACGCGCCAGGGTTTGCTGGCGCGGCTGCATTGCCGCGATCCGATGCGGCCGCTACGCTCGTTTCCCATGACCGTGCGCCCGCCAAGAACCCTTGCACCGAAGGATCAGCCGTCGCCGCTGGCCGCGCTCGAACATGAGATGTTCGTGGAGCGGGCGGGAACCCTGATCCGCATGACGAAGTTGTTCGAGACGAAGCTCGACAGGTTCAACAACCTTGCTGAAAACGATCCGGACCGCGGGGCGCTGGTTGCCGAAACGGCGCGGGCGTTGTGGATGCTCGCCGTGCAGCGCGAGGCGATGGGACTGCCCGGCGGCGAGACATTGCTGCAAGCCTATGACGTTCCAGCTGCGGTGAAGGCGGCCTCGGGGATCGTCACACAGAAGGTCCGGCGGGGCTTGCGCGTACCGCGACGGTGATGGAGGCGGCCATCGCGGTGACCTTGGCGCGGCGCGGGGTGCCTAGCCCTTCAGTTCCGCCTGCCGGCGCACGGTGGCGATGACGTTGGCCAGGACACGCGCGGCAACCAGCGCGCCGAGCCCGTCGAGGTCGCGTTCGGGCATCAGTTCTACCATGGCGAAGCCGGCGATGGTGCCGCGGGCTGCGGCGACCTCGATCATTTCCACCACCTGCCAGTATGTGAGGCCGCCAGGCGCGCGGCCGATCACGGCAGGCACGATGGACGGGTCGAAGGCGTCCACGTCGAGCGAAATGAAGATGTCGCTGCCGACGGGAATGGCGTTGATGACGGGGCCGATGCCGCGGGCGTGGATCTTGCGCGCCGACACGAATTCGACGCCCCATGCGCGGGCATCGCGCACGTCCTGCGCGCGGGCAGACCCGATGGCGCGCTGGCCGGCCTGCACGATCGCCTTGACGTGCTTCATCTCGGAGGCGCGGCGCATCGTCGAGGACAGGCCGAAGCTTTCGCCATCGACGCTGTCGCGCCAGTCGATGTGGGCGTCGATCTGCAGGATGGTCAGCGGATTGCGGCCGGCGAAGGCGGCCAGCACGGGGATCGGAACCGAATCGTCGCCACCGATGACAAGCGGGACCGCGCCGGAATTGAGGATCGAGCGGGTGGCGGCGCGGATCGCGGCGCGGTTCGCCGTCGGATCGCTCGTGTCGAGGTCGAGATCGCCGCAGTCGATGACCTTGAAGCCGCCGTCGCCGAGCATCGGCTCGCCGTGGTCTAGGTCGGGATGGGCGAGGTTGGCGGCATAGCCTGCCATGGCTGTGCGCACGGCCGCCGGTCCGCCCGCGCAATAGGCGCCGACAGACGCATATGGCGTGGCGCATGGCACGCCCAGGATGGCGGCGCCGGTCTTCGCCGGGAGGGTGGAGGTGCGGGCCGCAGGCAGGCCCATGAAGGTTTTCGCGTCAGTGGCCCCGAACATCGCGGCGATGCTGGAGCCCCTGGCGGACCCTTCGGCCATCACCGCCGCCTCAGGCGCTCTCGCGCAAGGCGCGGTCGGGCTCTACCCGCTCGGGCAGCGGCGGCAGGTTCTTGCGCGCCCGGATCAGGTTGATGAAGCGGGTGAACAGGTAGTGGCTGTCCTGCGGGCCGGGCGAGGCTTCCGGGTGGTGCTGGACCGAGAACACCGGCTTGCCGGTAAGGCGCAGGCCGCAGTTGGAGCCGTCGAACAGGGACACGTGGGTTTCCTCCACGCCGTCGGGCAGCGACGCCGACTGCACGGCGAAACCGTGGTTCATCGACACGATCTCGACCTTGCCGGTGGTGTGGTCCTTGACCGGGTGGTTGGCGCCGTGGTGGCCCTGGTGCATCTTGCCGGTCTCGCCGCCGAGCGCCAGCGCCAGCATCTGGTGGCCAAGGCAGATGCCGAACACCGGCAGGCCGGAGGCGAGCAGGTCGCGGATGACGGGAACCGCGTATTCGCCGGTCGCCGCCGGGTCGCCTGGCCCGTTGGACAGGAAGATGCCGTCCGGCTGCATGGCGAGGATGTCGGCGGCGGCGGTCGATGCCGGCACGACGGTCACCTTGCAGCCGCGGTCGGCGAGCAGGCGCAGGATGTTGCGCTTGACGCCGTAGTCGATGGCGACGACGTGGTGCTCGGCGTCCTCGAGGCGGCCGTAGCCGGAGCCAAGGCGCCAGGAAGTCTCGTCCCAGTCGTAGCGCTGGGCGGTGGTGACGTCGGGAACCAGGTCCATGCCCTCCAGCCCCGGCCATGCGGCAGCGCGCGCCTTCAGCGCCGCGATGTCGAAATTGCCGTCCGGGTCGTGGGCGATGACGGCGTTGGGCATGCCGTTCTGGCGGATGTGCGCGGTCAGCGCACGGGTGTCGATGCCGCACATCGCGACGATGCCGCGCGCGGCGAGCCAGGCGTCGAGGTGCTTGCCCGAGCGCCAGTTGGACGGATCGGTGACGGGCGCGCGCAGGATGCAGCCGCGCACGCCGGACGTGGACGCGAGGTTCGCCGTCTCGATGTCTTCCTCGTTGGTGCCGACGTTGCCGACATGGGGGAAGGTGAAGGTGATGATCTGGCCGGCGTAGGAGGGGTCGGTGAGGATCTCCTGGTAGCCGGTGATGGCGGTGTTGAAGCAGACCTCGCCAACCGCCTCGCCCATCGCGCCCAGGCCCGCGGCGCGGAAGACCGTGCCGTCAGCCAGCACCAGCACGCCGGTTGCCTTCGGTTCCTGCCACGCCACGCCGGTGCTTCCCGTTTCGCCCGTCATCGCCTATATTGCCGCCCTGAGAGTTACGCGTTAAGCCCAAGCAGCGATTGCGGCCGAAGTGCGGCGGCGGATCGGTGGGCGAGTTGATCTCGCGGCGGAAGCTAGGGGAGCAGGCCGGTGGCGTCAAGCCGGATGGTTCGCGTAATTGACAAGTTAAATCAATGGCTTAAATGAATCTCTCTTTCCCTGGCAGGCTAGGCCGGGGCAACGGGATGGCCAACGCGCCGGCATGAAGGGGCTGAATCGAAGATGACGGGCATGCTCAGGACCGAGATCAACGAGGCTCTGAAGGGGGCGATGCGCGCGCAGGAGCGACGGCGCATGGCGACGTTGCGCCTGATCAATGCCGCCATCAAGGACCGCGACATCGCGGCGCGCACGGCCGGCAAGGACGGCGGCGTCAGCGACGACGAAATCAGGCAGATCCTGCAGAAGATGATCAAGCAGCGCGAGGAATCGGCGAAAATCTACGAGGAAGCCGGTCGCCTGGAACTCGTCCAGCAGGAGAGCGAGGAAGCCGAGATCATCCGGTCTTTCCTGCCACGCCAGCTCAGCGAGGAGGAGATGCGGGCGGCGTGCGCCGAGGTTGTGAAGCAGATTGCCGCCTGCAGCGTGCGCGACATGGGCAAGTGCATGGCCGTGCTGAAGGAACGATTCCCCGGGCAGATGGACTTCGGGCGCGCCAGCGGCGTGGTGAAGGACATGCTGTGCGCCAAAACCCCGGCGCAGGCGAGCTGAGGGCAGCCGGGAACGGGGTTTTCCCCGCTATTCAAGCTGCGTCGGGGCGGGACACACCGGTTGCCTGCGCTATATGTCGCAGTGCTGGGTGCGCCGGATGACGTTGGCGCGCGGCGAACGTGCGTTGCTGGCTCCGAGAGTTTTCACGACAGATCCCGAAGATGCGATTCCCGCCCTCCTTCCTCGACGAAATCCGCAACCGGGTACCGGTCTCGGCGGTGGTCGGGCGCCGGGTGCAGCTGAAAAAGCAGGGCCGCGAACTGGCGGGGCTGAGCCCGTTCACCAAGGAGAAGACGCCGTCGTTCTTCGTCAATGACGACAAGCGCTTCTACCACTGCTTCTCCAGCGGCAAGCACGGCGACATCTTCACCTTCCTGATGGAGGTCGAGGGGCTGAGCTTTCCCGAAGCCGTGGAGCGGCTGGCCGGGGAGGCCGGCCTGACGATGCCCAAGTCCGACCCGCAGGCGGATGCGCGCGAAAAGAAGCGCGCCGGGCTCTACGACATCATGGAGATGGCGGCGAAGCTGTTCGAGGACTGGCTGGAGGGCGACGAGGGTGGCGTGGCGCGCGCCTATCTCGACCGCCGCGGCCTGTCGCCGCAGACCTGGCGCGACTTTCGCATCGGCTACGCGCCGCGCGACCGGCGCACGCTGAAGCAGCATCTGGCCGCGGAAGGCATCACCACCGAGCAGATGGCCGAAGCGGGCCTGATCATCACGGGCGACGACATCGCCGTGCCCTTCGACCGCTTCCGCGACCGGGTGATGTTCCCGATCACCGATGCGCGCGGCCGGGTGGTCGCCTTCGGCGGCCGTGCGCTGCAGTCCGACCAGCCGGCGAAATACCTCAACTCGCCGGAAACGCCGTTGTTCCACAAGGGCGAGATGCTGTTCAATCTGGCGCGTGCGCGCAAGGCGGCGCACGATTCCCGCATCGTCTACGTGGTCGAGGGCTACATGGACGTCATCGCCATGAGCGACGGTGGCTTTTCCAACACCGTCGCGCCGCTGGGAACCGCGCTGACGGAGGCGCAACTGGGTCTCCTGTGGCGCATGGCCGACGAGCCGGTGCTGTGTTTCGACGGCGATGCGGCGGGTCTTCGCGCCGCGTGGCGGGCGGCGGAAATCGCGCTGCCGCACCTCAAGCCCGGCAAGAGCCTGCGTTTCGCCCTGCTGCCGGAAGGCCAGGACCCGGACGACGTGCTGCGCAACCAGGGCCGCGAGGCGCTGGCCAACGTGCTTGGGGCGACGCGCAGCCTCGTCGACGTGGTGTGGGCGCAGGCCGTCGAAAGCCAGCCGCATGACACGCCGGAACGGCGCGCGGCGCTGGAGGCGCGGCTCGGCGGGCTGGTGCGCACGGTCGGCGACGAAACGGTGCGCCGCCACTACGGGCAGGATATCGCGCGGCGCACGGCAGACCTGTTCGGCGGCGGCAACCGGGCGGCGGGCCGCGCTGCCGGCTGGGGCGAGCGGCGCGGTGCATTCGCGCGCGGGCGGGGCGGGCCTGGCGCGAACCCGGGGCGGGCGGCGGCTGTCGGGGCGAGCGACAGCCTGAAGCGCAGCGCGCTGGTCACCGGCGCGCGCGACATGCCGCGGCGCGAGACCGTGATGATGCTGACGCTGGTCAATCACCCGGCGCTGATCGCCGACGTCGCGGAGGAATTGTGCGAGATCGCCCTTTCGCACCCGGAGCTGGAGCGGTTGCGCGCCGCGCTGGTGGATGCGGCGGCGGAGGGGATTGGCGAGTACGCCGGCGCGGCTGATCAGGATGTCGCCAGGCGGCAGGCGGTGTTCGCGCTGCGCGAATCACTTGGCGGGCGCGGGCTTGCGGCGCTGCTGGAGCGAATCGATTCGCAGTCGATTGCCCGCACCGACTGGTTCGCCGGGGCGGAAGCGGCGGACGCCGACGCCGAATCAGGGCTGAAACACACGATGGCCTTGCACCGCAAGATCAACACGTTACATAGAAACCTTGAAATCGCTCAGGCTGACTTCGAACGCGACATTTGCGAAGCCAACGAGGCGCGCGTGTTCGCGATCAAGGCCGAACTGGAAAAGGCGGAAGGGACCGAGGCGCTGGTCCAGGGCTTCGGGGCGCATTCCGGCAGGCCGGTGCGCAATTTCTGAAAGACATGGGCAGGCGCAACCCGCCGCAAGGGGCCGGGCGCGCCGCGTATGCGACGGTTAATGGCGGGTTTACCGCATTGCGGCGATAAAGGAACCTTGCACGAGGAACCTCGGGCCGCCGAGCAACGACACCACGACGCGGACGCGCGCGGGTTTGTCAGGAGAAGACCTGATGGCGACGAAAGCCAAGGAAACGACGGAAGAGGAAAAGGAAGCCGCCCCGGAGAACCACGACGGGCCGCTCCTCGACCTTTCCGATGCCGCAGTCAAGAAGATGATCAAGGCCGCGAAGAAGCGCGGCTACGTCACCTACGAGGAACTCAACGACGTTCTTCCCTCCGACCAGGTCAGCTCCGAGCAGATCGAGGACATCCTGGCGATGCTCAACGAGATGGGCATCAATGTCATCGAGCACGAGGAAGCCGAGGACAACGAGGAGAACAACGAGGACAGCGCCAGCGAGGGCGGCGAACTGGTCGAGGTGAAGACCGGGGCGCTGGCCACGAAGAAGGCGAGCGAACCGGCCGACCGTACCGACGATCCCGTGCGCATGTACCTGCGCGAGATGGGATCGGTCGAATTGCTGTCGCGCGAGGGCGAGATCGCAATTGCCAAGCGGATCGAGGCCGGGCGCGAGGCGATGATCGCCGGCCTGTGCGAGAGCCCGCTGACCTTCCAGGCCATCATCTACTGGCGCGACGAGCTCAACGAGGGCGCGATCCTGCTGCGCGACATCATCGACCTGGAAGCGACCTATGCCGGGCCGGAAGCCAAGCAGGCGCCGGGGGCGGCTGCCAACGAAGACGATGAGGACGAGGAGACCAGCGAGGACGGCGAGGAAGCCAAGGACGGCGAAGAGGGCGAGGACAGCGACGACTTCGACGACGACGAGAACGCCATGTCGCTGGCGGCGATGGAAGCCGAGCTCAAGCCGCAGGTGCTGGAGACCTTTGATCGCATCGCCTCGAACTACGGAAAGTTGTCCAAGCTGCAGGACCAGCTTGTCGAGCTGCGCCTGCAGAACAAGAACCTGACGCCGAGCCAGGAGCGCCGCTACAAGAAGCTGAAGGAAGAACTGGTCAGCGACATGAAGAGCCTGTCGCTCAACCAGATGCGCATCGACAGCCTCGTCGAGCAGCTCTACGAGATCAACAAGAAGCTGATCGGCTTCGAGGGCCGCCTGCTGCGCCTTGCCGAATCCTATGGCGTCGACCGCACCGATTTTCTCGACCAGTACCAGGGCCGCGAGCTCGATCCCAACTGGCTGCGCCGTGTCGCCAACCTCGGCTCGAAGGGCTGGAAGGGGTTCGTCGCCGGCGAGAAGGAGCGCATCCGCGAGATCCGCGGCACGATCCAGCAGCTTGCCGCCGACACAGGCCTTGAGATTTCCGAGTTCCGCCGCATCGTCAACTGGGTGCAGAAGGGCGAGCGCGAGGCGCGCCAGGCGAAGAAGGAAATGGTCGAGGCGAACCTGCGCCTCGTGATTTCCATCGCCAAGAAATACACCAACCGCGGGCTGCAGTTCCTCGACCTGATCCAGGAAGGCAACATCGGCCTGATGAAGGCGGTCGACAAGTTCGAGTACCGCCGCGGCTACAAGTTCTCCACCTACGCGACGTGGTGGATCCGCCAGGCGATCACCCGTTCGATCGCCGACCAGGCGCGCACCATCCGCATCCCCGTGCACATGATCGAGACGATCAACAAGATCGTGCGGACTTCGCGCCAGATGCTGCACGAGATCGGCCGCGAGCCAACGCCGGAGGAGCTTGCCGAGAAGCTCGGCATGCCGCTGGAAAAGGTGCGCAAGGTTCTGAAGATCGCCAAGGAACCGATCAGCCTCGAAACGCCGATCGGCGACGAGGAGGATTCCCACCTCGGCGATTTCATCGAGGACAAGAACGCGGTGCTGCCGATCGACGCGGCGATCCAGGGCAACCTGCGCGAGACGACAACGCGCGTGCTCGCCTCGCTGACCCCGCGCGAGGAACGCGTGCTGCGCATGCGCTTCGGCATCGGCATGAACACCGACCACACGCTGGAGGAAGTCGGCCAGCAGTTCTCGGTGACGCGCGAACGCATTCGCCAGATCGAGGCCAAGGCGCTGCGCAAGCTGAAGCATCCGAGCCGTTCAAGGAAGCTGCGGAGCTTCCTGGACAACTGATCGGATAGGCGGTCAGTCGGGCAAGAATTGGAAAGCGGCCTCAGGGCCGCTTTTCTTTTTTGCGCTGGATTCCGGTTTTCACCGGAATGACGGTGGGTCTACTTCTCCGGCTAACTACACACTCAGTGATTGCCGGGCGACACGAAGTGTCTGACCCGGTAATCCAGAAATAACGCAGCGGCCTTGCACCCCGCCCCTCGATGCCCAGGTCAAGCCCGGGCATGACATGGAGGTTTTATCCGTCCCGACCGGCACGCACCGTCATTCCGGCGAAAGCCGGAATCCAGAATTCAGCCAAGGCGGATGAAGTTCCGTGGTCCCGCGTGGGCGGCGCAGTCATCCGGAGGGGGCAAACCGATACAGTGTGTCGCTCCACATTGACCCGATCCCCCTGCCGGTCCACCCTTTGGCCTGACAGATTGACCAGTACGCCCGAGCGGAGGGAACCGCATGTCCATCCTCAAGAAACTGTTCGGCGGCGGCGGAAACGGCGCCGCGAAGCCCTCGCAAGCGGTCGCGGAAACGGTGATCGACGGGGTGAAGGTCGAGGCGACACCGATTGCCGAGGGCGGGCAGTTCCGCCTGTGCGCGCTTCTGTCGAAGGAGATCGGCGGCGAGGTGAAGACGCACAGGCTGATCCGCGCCGATGTCTTCGCCAATCGCGACGACGCGGTCGAGGCCGCCTTCCGCAAGGCGAAACGCGTCCTGGAAGAACAGGGCGACAGCCTGTTCGGCTGAGGCGGCCCGGCGAGAACCGGCGCGGTGTCGCGCGCCAGGCATCAGTGCTTCGCGCCGCCTCGGGTGTGCAACGTCCTCGGCTACTGCCGGCAATTCACGATCACCGGCAGCGATGCATCCTCGTAGACGAAGCGGTGCTGGACCTGCTGGTGGAAGCGCCAGTTGTTGCCGCCACCCGAAGTGTGGTTGTCCTCGAAGCCGAAGGCCGCGGCAATGCGCTTGGGCAGGCGGATCAGGACCTGGTGGTCCCAGTGCGCAAGGTTCCGGTCGACAGCCTTCTTCGAGCAGGCGTCGTAGGCGAGGGCCTTGCCGGGGTTTTCGATGGTGTAGGCGCCGGTGAAATCGCGGTCGCAGACGGCGCGGGCGCTGACGTTGGCCCTCTGGACGCTACGCAACGTTCCATCGTCGAAGAAGGTGAAATATTCGAGCCGCGCACATTCGGGGACGCAGGCGCCAGGCACGCCGATCGCGCGTTCATTGCAGTCCGGGTTCGGACCGGGGGTGCCGGGGCGGCGGAACTGCAGGTTGTAGATGCCGGTGCGCACGATGTCGGCGGACAGCGGCCGGTCCTTGTGCACGACGATCTCCAGACGCTGGGCCAGCGTGAACTGGACCGGGTGCTGGTGGGCGATCGAGCAGCGGTAGGGGAAGGGCGGCGGATTGTCCGGGCGCGCAAAGATCCGGCAGAGGTTCGTGGGCCGGGTGTTGAAGGGGTTCTGGCCGGCGAGGTTGGAGGCCTGCTCGCGCGGCGCGGGCTGCGGCAGCGGCAATGGCGTCAACCGCGACGGGGGCGTGGGCATGATTGTCAGGGGCGGCTGGCCGGATGCATTGCCGGAGCGCGCGCAAGTCAACCTGCCGAAGCGGTCGCGCCCGCGCGGCGTGTGGCCCGGCTGGCAGATGCACGTGTTCGATGCCTGATCGGGCCGCGTACCAGCACCGCAGCTCCACACGCAGCGTCCGTCCGCCGTTGCGACCCGGTAGGGTCCTGTACAGAGCTGGGCACGCGCGTCAGGACTTCGTGAAACCAGGGTTGCGAAAACGAGCGCAAGCAGCGCCAGCCCTTGCCTTGTCATCGCCAATTCCTTTTCCTCTACTCCACTACGCGGCTCGCGCCGGTGTGCGGCGTGCACCTTACCTGGCGGCAGTGTCGATGCGGGCGGATGAACGCGCACTGAACACAGGTTGCAGGGGCGGTTCATCCGTGTTGACCTTCCCGGCATGCACCATGTCGCGCGCGGCGCTCTCCCGGGATCGGGGCGACGCTCGAAACTCACGGGGGCTGCGCCATGAAGGCACAAAGGATCGCGATCTTCGGGCATGGCCCGGTCGGGCGCGAGACGGCAAGGCTGCTGCTGGCGCGCGGCGACTTCGTGCGTATCGTCCAGCGCAAGCCTCCGGCGGACCTGTTGCCCGGGGCGCTGTTCATCGTCGGCGACCTGTTATCGGCTGTCGATGTGGAGGCAGCCTGCGACGGCGTTGACACCGTCATCTGCACGGCGGGCCTGCCCTACCGGGCCAGCGTGTGGGAACGCGACTGGCCGGTGGCGATGGACAACCTCGTCAATGGCTGCGCGGCGTCGGGGGCGCGGCTCGTCTTCGCCGACAACCTCTACATGTACGGGCCGCAAACCGTGCCGCTGCGCGAGGAACTTCCGCTGACCGATTTCGGCATCAAGCCGCGAGTGCGTGCGGAGATCACGCGGGAGTGGCGGGATGCGCACCGCGCGGGACGGGTGAAGGCGGTGGCGGTGCGCGCTTCGGACTTCTACGGGCCGGACGTGCCGAACTCGGTGATCTCGTACTTCGGCGTGCGCGCCATGCTTGCTGGCAAGGTGGTGATGTTGCCGTACGGCTGCGACCAGCCGCACGACTTCACCTATGTGCCGGACTTCGCGCACGCTCTGGTGACGCTGGCCGACGCGCCCGACGCGGACTACGGGCAGGCCTGGCACGTTCCCAACGCGCCGACACGCACTCTGCGTCAGGTGCTGCAACTTGCCTCGGAGTTGGCCGGGGTGAAGCTGCGCATCCGCGTCCTGCCGGGGTGGCTGCGCGGCATCATGGGACGGTTCGTGCCGGAGCTTGTGGAGCTGGATGAACTCGCGTTCCAGACCGACCGGCCCTACATCGTCGATTCACGGAAATTCCTTGCGCGCTTCGGCATCGAGGCAACGCCCTTCGAGACCGGCCTTGCGGAGACGATCGCCAGCTACCGGAAGGGGTGAAGACCAACAGCCGGGCGTGGCCGTGCATGCGGCGTTGCAAAGCCGGGCCAATCGCGGCACCTACTCGGGTGGACATCGCATTCAGGGAGATTCACATGGCTGCTGCCGCGACCCGCGCGCTGATCGCGCGCTACTACGATGCCTTCAACGCCCGCGACATTGCCGGCATGCTCGCCTGCCTGCACGAGGACGTGGCGCACGACATCAACGAGGGCGAACGGCAGATCGGCCATGCCGCCTTCGAGCGCTTCCTGATCCACATGAACCGCTGCTACCGCGAGCGGCTTGACGCCATCGAGGTCATGACCAACGAGAGCGGGCTGAGGGCCGCGGCCGAGTTTGTCGTGCACGGCGAGTATCTTGCCACCGACGACGGACTGCCCGAGGCGCGCGGGCAGACCTACGTGCTGCCGGCGGGGTGTTTCTTCGAGATCGACGACGGGCTGATCTCGCGCGTCACGCTCTACTACAACCTGAAGCACTGGATCGCGCAGGTCAGGGGTTAGTAGCCCTTTACGCCGCGCGGCAGCGAGCCATATGGGGCGACGTGAGAGCGCACGAAGACCAGCACGAAGCCTTGTCGCTTGCCACTGGACCCGCACCAGGTGCCGGCGGCGACGTGCTCGGCTGGATCCTGGGCGAGGGCCTGCGCTGCGCCGGCATCGAGGCGCTGATGGAGGGTTTCTCGCGGCAACTCGTCGCCGCGGGCGTGCCGGTTGCGCGGGCGATGATCTCGCTGCGTGTGCTCACAGCGACCGTGATCGCGCGCAGCTACATCTGGCAGCCCGTGGACGGGTTGACGCGGGCCACCTTCGACTGGGCCGAGCGCGATCTCGGGCTTTATGAGCGAAGCCCGTTCAAGGTCGTTCATGCGACGGGCGAGTGGCTCGAACTGACGCTCGATGAAACGCCCGATGACGCCTTCGGCATCGTTCCCGAGCTGAAGGCGGGCGGGATCACCCACTATGTCGCGCTGCCGCTGGCGTTCACGAACGGAACGGTCAACGTGATGAGCCTTGCGACCGCACGGGAAGGCGGCTTCTCCATGGAAGACCTTGCCCTTGTGCGATCCGTGCTGCCGGCGTTCACGGCGGCGGTCGAGCTGCGCGCGCTCGACGCTGGCATCCGCGACGTGCTGGAAATCTACGTCGGGCGGGAGCCGGCCAAGCGCATTCTGTCGGGCACCGTGCACCGCGGCGAGGTCAACCGGATCTCGTCGGCGATCATGTTCGTGGACATGCGGGACTTCACGCGCCGCACCCAGACGATGCATGCGGAGGAAACCGCCGAGTTGCTCAACAGGTACTATGACTGCGTCGTGCCGCATGTGGAGGCGAATGCCGGCAGCGTCCTGAAATTCATCGGTGACGGCATCCTGGCGATCTTCCCGGACGGTGAGGCGGGGGCAAGCGGCGCCGCCGCGTCGGCGCTTGCCGCGGCGCGCGGCGCGCTCGGCGCACTGCCGACGTTCTGCGCCGATGGCAGGACACCGTTCGAGATCGGCATCGCCCTGCACCACGGCAGCGCGGCATTCGGCAACGTGGGTTCGGGCGAGCGGCTCGACTTCACAGTGGTGGGGCGTGACGTCAACCTGACCGACCGGATCGGCCGTCTGAACAAGACCCTGGGCATCCCGCTGCTGATGAGCGGCGACTTCGCGGGCGTGCTCGACGAGCCGGCGCGCTCGCTGGGGCACCATGCAGTCAAGAGCTTCGACCAAAGCATCGAGGTTTTCGAACCGGCCCGACCACGGCCGGGCCATCCGGGCGAAGGAGCCGCGACATGACGCTGCGCTACGAGAAACTCACCGGAGCGGCACTGAAGGCCGTGATCGCGGACCTTGCGAAGCTGCGCATCGCCGTGTTCCGCGACTGGCCGTATCTCTACGAAGGCAGCGTGGACTACGAGGCGACGTACCTGGCGCGCTACAGCGACACGCCCGGCGCTCTGGTGGTGGGGGCCTACGATCGCGGCGCGCTGGTCGGGGCTTCGACAGCAACGCCACTTGCAAGCGAGGTCGAGGCCTTCCGCACGCCCTTCGCCGAGCACGGCTACGACGCGCGGCGGGTGTTCTATTTCGGCGAATCGATCCTGCTGCCGGCCTACCGCGGGCGCGGCGCGGGCCATGCCTTCTTCGACCACCGCGAAGCGCATGCGCGAAGCCTGGGCGGCTACGCCTATACGGCGTTCTGCGCCGTGGTGCGCGGCGAGGACGACCCACGCCGGCCGGCGCACTACCGCCCGCTCGATGCGTTCTGGCGCGGGCGCGGCTACCAGCCGGTGCTCGGCATGCAGGCGCGGTTTTCGTGGACAGAAATCGGCGAGGATGCCGAGAGCGAGAAACCGATGCAGTTCTGGATCAGGGCGCTGAACTAGGGGCCATCAGGTACGCCCTGGCGGCGTCTGAAACAGGTGCTTGCCAAGAAAAGGCCGGGCACGGGGCCCGGCCTTTCGTGTCTGCTGCAACGCTATTTCGCCAGCCGCAACTCGGCAACAGACCGGGCGATCGCCTTGAAGGCGGAGGACAGTTCGCTCGCGGTGTCGATGTGGTAGGCGTAGGACTTCTCGGTCGCGCAATTGTCGTAGATCTTGCGCGTGTCGGGATCGTTTAGGCCGAAGGTCACGACATAGATGACCACATCCTCCTTCTTGGCGTTCTTGCAGACATCGAGCAGCTTGTCGTTGAGCGCGATGCGCGCCTCGCTGAACCAGTCCTTCTTGAAGCGGCCGTCGCGCAGGTAGCCGTAGGCGGTGTACTGCGACTTGGTTGGCCCGTTGACATCGTTGGCGAGCATCTGGTTTTCGCCGTCCGTCATCAGCAGCAGGACCTTGGTCACCTCGCCGTAGGGCCGGCCCTCGGTGAAGGGCGCGGTCGGCGACAGCGTGCGCCAGCCCCATACCGCGCCGACGTTGGTCATGGTGCCGCCGCCCTCCCAGTGCATCAGCGAATTGATCTTGCTGGTGACCGCCCCGTAGTTGTTGGTCAGCGGCAGGATCGGGTCGGGGCAGGCCTTGTTGGGGCCAAGCGTGTCCGGCGCGATCTCGTCGATCGTCGCGGACTGGATACCGTCGTACTTGAGTGTCGACCAGGCACGGCGCCAGATGTGGCCTTCGTGATAGGTGGGTTCCCAGTCCTTGCCGTACATCGTTCCCTTCACGAAGGGAGCGTCCGACATGTAGTCGTTCTTGTAGGAATAGACCCAGCTCTCGTACTTGTCGGTCTCGTCCGGCCAGAAGTAAGGCACCCACAGGGTGTTCTTGTTGCCTGTACTGGGCGGCTTGTCGTCGGTGTCGAAAGGTTCCTTGCGCGCCTCGACGCAACCTTTCCACGTGGCGCCCTTGACGCCAGTGAACAGATCCCAGTTGGAGACCTTCTTCGGCGTGTCAAGGTAGTCCGCGCAGCCGCTCTTCTTCAGCTGGTAGCCAGCCGGCAGGCTGGCAGCGTGCGCCGGCACGATGCCGAGCACATTGGCGAGAATGCGCACCGGGCCCATGAACCTGTCTGCGGGGAAGAACCCGTCGGGGAGTTGCAGGTAGCCATCCTCGTCCGACCAGCCGCCATCCGACGGCGGGGGCGGCGAGGGCGGTGGTGGCGGCGGCGGCGGCGGCCCGGGAGGCGGTGGAGGCGGCGGCGGTCCCGGCGGCGGTGGCGGGCCGGGAGGCGGCGGCGGAGGCGATGGCGGCGGAGGCGGAGGAGGAGGGCAAAGGGTCTTGGCGATCCTCTTGTCCTCGTTAAAGACCGCGTGATAGGGGCCGTCGGCACCCATGTCCAGATAGGCCTTGGGGAAGTTGACGCCGACATTGACGGCCGCGACGTATGGCACGACCGAGAAGAAGACGCCGGTGTTCTTGCCTTTGGCCGAAACGATGTCGACGAAGTCGCGCGCGGCGGTGCGCAACTCGGTCATTTCCTCTTCCATCGAACCGGTGACGTCCAGAACGAGCGCGATTTCCATGTCGGCGCCGCCGATCACCGTTTCGGCGCGCACCGCGACCTCGACGGTGTTGATCCCGAGGATGCCACTGATCGTGGTGGGAATGTCGGCGGAGACGTCGACGCGGGCGCCATCCCCCTTGGCGATGTCGGTGTAGACCAGCGTGTAGGTGTTGACGAAGCCCAGATGCTCGGCGTTGGCCTTGAATACGTCTTGGGCGATCTTGCGGCGTTCGGTTTCCGTGCCGTCGTACTTCTTGCCGGCGGCAAGTGCCGCTGCGTCGGCCGCGGCCTGCAGCTTGCCGCGCAGGGAGTTGGCGCGGGAAAAGTCAAGCGCAACGCCGACGACGCCGAGCATCGGCACCATCATGAGGGCGAACACGACCGCCGACATACCGCTGTTTTCCCGGCGGAAGCGTTTGAGGATGCTCTCCTGTGGCCGGGCATCGCGCATCGGAATCTTCATGGAGGTGTTTTCCTGCTGGCGCTTCCGCTGCCCGCTGGCCGCGAATGAGCGAACATGTCCGAGACTGTCCCTACGTAAGGTTAACAGTCCGTTAAGACTCGCGGCCAGCCAGAGGGCATCGTTGCGATCTTTGGCGGTTGCGTAACTAGCGCGGCGCCTTGCCTGGCCGCGGCTTCGCCAGCAGCCGCTTGGAGACATGCGGGCCGTTGACGGGGGTGCCATCGAGCATGTGGCCGCGCATGTAGTTTCGCTGCCAGCCCTGCTTGATGGCCTCGGGGTCCTGCTCCTTCAGGCGGGCGTTGAACTCGTTGCGCGATTGCGACCAGGCCCTGTAGTCGGAGGCAAGCTCGGGGTTTTCCGCGAGCTCGTACATTTGCGGCTCGATCGTATCGAGCACCTGGTGCTGGACCGGCGTGATGAAGCAATAGGGTTCGCCGGCCTCGAAACGCACATGGCCCGGCCGGGTCATCTGCCAGTTCATCGTGAAGGGAAAGGGCAGCCAGTCGGTCTCGATCAGTCCTTCGAGCGCCTGGATGCCGTCCTTGACGGCGTTGGGCGCGCCGCGCGCCCAGATCGCCCAGCCGGGATCGGTGCGGAACAGGTAGCCGGTGTGGAAGGTGACGATGCCTGAGCCGAAATGCGAGCCGCAGTTGTGGTCGGCGGGGCTTGCGCCTTCGTCCCAGACGATGCGGAAATCCTCAATCAGGGAACCGCCGTTCCAGTAGATGGACACGCCGGCCTTCATGCGGATTTCCCAGCCGGAGGAATTGGCGATCGACAAGGGCAGGCAGCGATAGGCGAACCGCGAAGGGGTGGCTTCCATCCAGTCGCGCTGCGGACGCCCGGGCGCGATCGGGGAGGCGTTCTCGGTGATCCGGTAACACTTGAGTTCGGTCATTGCAGGCTCCCGGGGGCGAATCGCGGCGCGCTCGACAGGGAGTCTAGAGGATGGCGCTTTCGGGGAAACAGGAAAGCCGGGCATCCGGCCCGGCTTTCCTGCCCTGGGCACTGTTCGCCGCGGGCCATGGCCTACTTGGCGATGCGCAGCTCCGATACCGAGCGGCCGATGGCCTTGAACGCCTTGCTCAGCTCGTTCGCGGTATCGATGTGGTAGGCGTAGGACTTCACGGTGGCGCAATTGTCGTAGATCTTGCGCGTGTCGGGATCGTCGAGGCCGAAGGTCACGACATAGATGACGACGTCTTCCTTCTTGGCATTGTCGCAGACCTCGATCAACTTGTCGTTGAGCGCGGTGCGCGTCTCGCTGAACCAGTCCTTCTTGAAGCGGCCCCAGCGCAGGTAGCCATAGGCCGAGTAGTCGGACTTCGTCGGGCCGTCCTCGTCGTTGGACAGGATCTGGTTCTCGCCGTCGGTCATCAGCAGGATGACCTTGGTGATGTCACCATAGGGCTTGCCCTCGGTGAAGGGGGCGGTCGGCGACAGCGTGCGCCAGCCCCACACGGCGCCGACGTTGGTCATGGTACCGCCACCTTCCCAGTACTGCAGCGAGTTGATCTTGCTGGTGACGGTTGCGTAGTTGTTTGTGAGCGGCAGGATCGGGTCGGGGCAGGCCTTGTTGGGGCCAAGCGTGTCCGGCGCGATCTCGTCGATGTTCGCTGTCTGGACGCCATCGTACTTGAGCGTCGACCAGGCGCGGCGCCAGTGGCTGCCTTCGTGCGTCTTGTTCTGCCACGTGTAGCCATACATGCTGCCTTCGACGAAGGGCGTGTCCGGCAGGTAGTTGTTGTGATAGTCGGGGACCCAGCTTTCGTACTTGTCGGTTTCGTCGGGCCAGAAATAGGGTACCCACAGGGTGTTCTTGTTGTTGGACATCGGCGGCTTGTCGTCGGTGTCGAAGGGTTCCTTGCGCGCCTCCACGCAGCCTTTCCAGCTGGCGCCCTTGACGCCGTTGAACAGGTCCCAATTCGTCAGCTGCTTCGGCGTCATCAGATCCTTGCAGTTGCCGCTGGTGTTCTGCATCCAGTAGCCGGTCGGCAGGCTCGCGGCGTTGGCCGGCACGATGCCCAGAACCTCGGCGAGGATGGCTGCCGGGTCGAGGAAGCCGGGGTCCATGAACTTCTCCTCGGGGAAGAAGCCGTCGGGCAGGATCATGTATCCGTCGGTGCTGCTGCCGCCGGTGTCGGACCCGCCGCCACCACCTCCGCCACCACCTCCGCCGCCGCCGCTCGGAGCAGGCGTGCATTCGATCGTGGCGATGCTTTTCCATTCGTTGAACACGGCGTGGTACGGAGCATCGCCGGCCATGTCGAGATAGGCCTGGGGAAAGTTGCTGCCGACGTTGACGGCGGCGACGTAGGGCACGACCGAGAAGTAGGTGCCCTTGTTCTTGCCCTTTGCCGAGACGATGTCGACGAAATCCTTGGCGGCTTGGCGCAGTTCGCCGATTTCCTCCTTCATCGAACCGGTGACGTCGAGCACCAGGGCAACCTCGATATCCGAACCGCCGACCATGGTTTCTGCGCGCACGGCGACTTCCACGCTGTTGATGCCGAGGATGGCGCTGATCGAGGTCGCAATGTTCGCGGAGGCGTCCACGCGCGAGCCTTCACCGTCGCCGATGTCGGAGTAGTCGACCTTGTAGGTGCTGACGAAGTCCAGGTGCTGGGCGTTGGCCGCGAAGACGTCCTCGGCGATCTTGCGGCGTTCGGACTCCGTGCCGTCGTAGTGCTTGCCCGCGGCAAGGACGGATGCATCGGCGGCAGCCTGCAGCTTTCCGCGCAGGGAATTGGCCCGCGAATAGTCGATCGCGACGCCAACGATGCCCATCATGGGAATCAGCGCCAGCGCGAAGACGATTGCGGCGGAGCCCTTCGCGTCGCGATTGAAACGATCGAACAGGGCTGGCAAGCGATTGCGCAGGGAATGACGGATATCCACCGTATCTCTCCATTGCCCACATGCCCGGAAAGCGGGCATTTTATGGTCTTTGGAGCGAAAACTAGCGCGAATGTATTACCAGCCGGGTAACCGGATCGCGGAAAAAGCCTTCGATATCAAGGCGGTTAAGCGATTATTGCCGGATTTCCCAAGTGATCGAAACCTCGACGCGCAGGGTCTGCTCGCCGGCTTCCACGGGGACAGCGGCATCCATCGCGGCTTCCGCCCTTGCCATGCGCAGCATCGGCTGCGGCGGGCGGGAGAACTGGTTCTCGCCGATCGAGACGATGCGCCCGAGCCGTACGCCGGCGGCCTCGGTGAGGATCTTCGCCTTGCGCATCGCATCGGCGACCGCGGCCTTGCGCGCCTCGTCGAGGAGCGCGGCATCATCGTCGATGGCGAAGCGGATGCCGTCAACCGTGTTGGCGCCGTCGGAGACGAGCTGGTCGAGGACGGGGCCGACCTTGTCGAGGTCGCGGATGCGCACGTTGACTGCGTTGGAGACGCGGTAGCCGACGACGCGCGGCGGGCGGGCTTCCTCGCCTGGCTTGGGTCGGTAGCTGGAATAGACCGGGCTGATGTTGAAGCCGGCGGTGGCGATGTCGCGTGCCTCGATGCCGGCGGCCTTCAGGGTCTCGATGACGCGGGCCATGTCGGCATTGTTGGCGCCGAGCGCATCGCGCGCGGTCTTCGCCTCGGAAACGACGCCGCTGGTCACGTGCGCGATGTCGGGGACGGCGTTCACGCTCCCGGTTCCGGAGATGGAGATCAGCGCCGGCTCGCCGGGCGTCTGGGCGCGCGCGGGCAAGGCCAGCATGGCGATAAGGGAAACGAGGAGCGCCAGGAAACCGGCGCGCAGCATGAGCGTGAGATGCATGATGACCTATTCGGTTCGGGGGTCGCGGGTTTCGCGCCCACTCCGGCTGGCGGGCTCAATCGCACCCGATTGGGACTGAAATGCGGCGGCGGCGTTGCGCGCGCTGCCGCTCGGCGGCATAAGGAGGGAGCTTGCTGTCGCAATGCGTCCAGGGCATGCCGCTCTGCCGGTGCGCGATGGGCCTGTAGCTCAATGGTTAGAGCCGGCCGCTCATAACGGTCTGGTTGCAGGTTCGAGTCCTGCCGGGCCCACCACTCTTTCCCCCATGTCTGGAGACACTTTCGGGGATGCCGGAAAACTCTATATAATTCCGTGGTTTAGCGGTCCCGCTCACGTGGTGGACTGGTATAGATTCGGCGAATTTGTGCGGAAATTGCCGCCAGTCTCTGGCCGCGGATTTCGGGGACCAGACGGTGGCAATTGTTCGGCCTCTGTCAGTGGCTGGCCTGATGCTGCATTTGTCGGGGATTTGTTGCGCTGTGGCGAATGACGGAATAGGGCGGGAAGGAGGCTTTCGCGCAAATGCCGGAAAGCTTCCTGGCGCGTTATCTCGGCGGCACGGCTCTTGGCAACCGGCACCGACCTCAGGCCAACGATGACGGTTCCATCTGATACAGCATGGTTTAAAAAAGCAGATAGTGATCCACTCAAGTTGACAGCCTATCCGCCTCCGGTGCCGGCCTGTTTTGGATGGCGCGGCATGATGGCCACGCGAATTCGACTTGTGGTTGCGACGGCAACAGGCATCCTGAAATCGCTTCTGTGTGAAATCGCCGCAACGAAGGCGCGACACGAACAGCAGATCGTCGCCGCGGCCACCCAAGACGAAGGCTCAAGGCGCGGCAGTCCGGGGCTGGCCTAGGCCGAGCGTCAGAAATCGCTTGAGCGTCCTATCCGCCATACCCGGCAGGCCAGCACTGTGACTCTCGAGCCTTTTCAGGCTGGCAGACTGGCGGAAGGGCAGACTTCGCGGCCGTGACCGCTTCGGAAAGGCTGTGCAGGCCATCGAAGGCGTGGGTGCCGGCATGATCGCGGATGAGGATCGTTCCATCCGGCCTGACCGCGACGCCAACGAAGTTGTGGTTGCGCCCAAGCCTGCGCCAACTTTCTTCCGCGGCAAGAGAGTACATCCACGCCTCGACCTGGCTCATGCCGACATGCAGCTTCAGCACCACCATTTCGGGGTCCGGCAGCCTGACGACGGAAGTCACCTCGTAGTCTCCCGCGTACGAAAGCGATCCGTCCGGATCGCGGGCCAGCGCATCGAAATCACCCTGCGCGGCGCTGCCGTTCACGGTGCGCGGCGGCCGGTAGGCAGCCTGTGTCCCTGCCTCCAGAATGACCAGCCGTCCGCGGGCAGAAGCGCGATCGTCGAGAAGCAGGGCAATCCGGTCGCCCGCCAGGAAGCGCAGGCCGAGGATGCGCCCTTCGAATGCGAACTCCTGAGGCGGTTCGGTTTCCAGGGCATGCCCGAAATGCAGGCGCAGCGTTCGCTCGTTGGGGTCGGCAAAGTCGACGAACGTCCACCCCTCGGCGGGATCGGTCCTGACCCGGATGTCGCCCGCGACCTGGTCTTGCATCACCGTCGTGAGGGGAGGGCGCATGTAGCCTTCCTCGATGATGTAGCTCTTGCGGATCGCGCCCGCGTTGGGCACTTCGAACAGCGTGAACAGCACGGCATTGTCGCGCGCGGCGCAGATCGCCTGCATGGCGGAATATTCAACGTTCGCGATGAGGGTTCGTATTTCGTCCGCCAAGGACCCGGCGTCGGCCTGCCGGGCCAGACAGTCCCGCAGCATCATGTCCTGGTCGTCGCCCTGGCCGGCTTGCGGCTGAACCTTCCCTGACGCGCTATCCACAAAGATGCTGGCGTCCGGTCCGAACAGTTCGACAAGGCCGTCGCGGTGGACCAGGCCGTCTGAATGCTCGGAAGAAAGATCGGGCACGGCCGCCGAAAGCTGCCCTGCCACGATCCAAAGCCCTTCCTGCTTCCGGTAACGCGTGATCGAGACCCCGTCCGGCGTACCCGTAGCGGCAACGAGCTCCGTTCCGACGGGACCGGCAGCAACCAGCGGGCCGGGCAAGCGAGCGAACTCATAGGGCGTGCCGTCTGGCCCGATGTCCGTCAGCGTTCCCCGGGACGCCGAATACAGCACGAAGCCGAGCTCGCCATCCAGCAGGACTGCGTCCTCGGGTACGGCATGGCGCGTTTCGGCCAGGGCGCGCTGGAGCACCGCATCGAAGGCAAGCCGAACCGCATGCGGTGCATCGGCATCATCGAAGGCGTCCGCGGAATTCAGCAACACCATCAGCGCGCCGTCCGGATCGCCCGCGGCACTGATCTCCCGGGCGGCACCTGCGGCCAGGATCGCGGCGCGCCTTGCCACCTCGCGCGATTGCTGGAAGGAAAACAGCGCGAGGCCCAGCAGCAGCACCGACACAACCGCCGATCCGGCCAAGGCAATCCGCTGTCGACGCGTGGCAGCCCGCCGCCCTTCGGCGACAAAGCGGGCCTGACCCGGTGTGACGGCAGGTGCATCCTTCGGCCTGCTGTCGCGCCACGCCTCGGCATCGGCGATGTCCTGTCCTCGCAGCAGGAGTCGATCGGGCTCCCCCGCGTCTCTCCAGCGCCGGGCAAGTCCCAGCAGCCGGGTATGCTCGCGGATCCAGCCGATATCGTTGTTGAGGGCCGAGACCAGGGTTTCGACAGCGTTCTCGAACGGATCCCGCCTGGTGCAGAATATGAAATTGAGACGCGCGAGGAGGGGCGGGATGGCATCGCCCTCCACATCCTCGATCACGATGGGCGCGATGCGCTTGTTGAGCTCGTAGGCGTAGTCGACTTCCCAGGCACACACCTGCGAGGCAGCCGAATGCGGCGAGAGCAGGAAGACGACGGTGTCCGCCTCCTCGATCAGTTGCTTGAGCCGGTCGCGCCATTCCTCGGTGGGCAGGATATCGTCGGTGTCGCGAAAAACGCCGAACTCGCGTGCGCGCAGCGCCTCGGCGATCGTCTGTGCGCTCTCCCTGTCCTTCCTTGAGTAGGAGAGGAAGATTTTCGCCCCGTCCGTCGAGGCGTCATCGGCTTCGGTCGAACTAACCAAGCAGGACTCTCATGCGTTTCTTGACCGGTGGTCTGGATCGGTATGCGGTTTGTGATGGAACGTTCCCGGGCATCGGACAACCCGCGTCATCTGCGAGCGCGAGCGGAGTCGTCTGCACCGTTTTGTCGTGGCACGCCAGAATTCACGCTCCTTCAGCGGATCGAAGCCATCAGCGCATCGACATGCGACGGTCCAACGGGACGGATGCCATTCGGGTTCAGCGCCTTGATCGAGTAGTAGCCGCGCGTGATGTGGTCCATGTTCACGGTGTCGATCACGCCGGGCAGGCGAAGTACCCGCGCCATGTAGGCCGACAGTCGCGGATAGTCCGCGATCTGCCGGCGGTTGGTCTTGAAGATGCCGTGATAGGCCGCATCGAAACGGATCAGCGTGACGAACAAGCGGATGTCGGATTCGGTAAACCGGTCCGCGAACAGGAAGTCCCCGACGAGGCGCTCCTCGAGTTCATCGAGCATCTCGAACACAGCCTCGACGGCTTCGTCGTACGCCTGCTGGCTGGACGCGAAGCCGGCCTTGTAGACGCCGTTGTTGAGCTTGTCGTAGATCCGTGCGTTGAGGTCGTCGATCTCGCTGGCCAGGTCCGCGGGATAGAGCCTGAGGCCGGATGGAGCGATCCCCTCGAAGGCCGTATCGAACATTCGAACGATATCGGCGCTCTCGTTGTTGACCATGGTGCCTTGCCGCATGTCCCACAGCGCCGGCACGGTAGCGCGCCCGGTATAGTGCGGGTCGGCGCGGGTATAGATTTCGTGCAAGGCGCTGGCGCCGAACAACGGATCCTCGTCGGCTCCGGGATATCCTCCGAACCTCCAGCCCTGGGCTGTCAGTTCCGGATTGACCACCGTGATCGCGATGAGGTCTTCCAGACCCTTGAGCCTGCGCGCAAGCAACGTCCGCGCAGCCCAGGGGCAAATCATCGCAACATACAGGCGATAGCGACCCGGTTCGGCTCTGAATCCGCCTGTGCCTGTCGGGCCGGCGCTGCCGTCCGGGGTGATCCAGTTGCGAAACGACGAGACCTGGCGAACGAAGCGCCCGTCATCGTCAGCCTTCTGGATCGGCTGCCAATCCTCCATCCATTTTCCGTCAACGAGCATGGCGCCTTTCCAGATGCGAACCGCGGGCCGAATACCATTCTAACCCGTAACGGACCATGGGGGCACGTCCGTCCTGTCCGCGGCAAGAACGGGCGGCGCCCGGTTCAATCGTGAGGGATTTGTGTATCCTGTGTTCCACGGTAACGCGACAGCCATGAAAACTGGCCATCGCCGGATTCAGGCGGTAGAGTCTCGGCGCAGCCGAGTCCAGTGCGTCCTTGGAGATGAGGCGATGGGCATTCTCGACAATGAGCAGATCGAGGCGTTCCGCCGTGACGGCGCCATCGTGGCGGAAAACGCGGTATCGGCGGAAGCGCTCGCTGCGCTTCGGTCTGTGTTTTCCGCCTGGGTGGAAGAAAGCCGTGCACATGACGCGCCCTACGGGCAGATCTGCGACGGGCGCCTGCGGTTCGACATCGAGGACGACCACGCGCCGGACCATCCGTCACTGAGGCGGGTGGCGTCGCCGACCGACATATCGGACGTCTATGCCACGGTCGCCTTCGACAGCGCGATGACCGACATGGCGGCGGACCTCCTGGGGCCGGATGTGCGGTTCCACCACGCCAAGGTGAACTCCAAGCTTCCGCACACGAAAACGGAGGTGAAATGGCACCAGGATTTCCCGTTCGATCCGCATTCGAACGACGACACGCTGACGGCACTGCTCTTTCTCGATGACGTCACCGAGCAGAACGGTCCCCTCAGGATCGTTCCGGGTTCTCATCGCGGCCCGCTGCTTTCTCATTTCCACAACGGCGTGTTCACGGGCGCGGTGTCGGAAGAGGCCGCGGCCCGCTTCGAGGCGGAGGCCGTTGCCTGCACCGGTCCAGCGGGCGCCGTCTGCCTGATGCACAGCCGTGTCGCCCATGCGTCCACCGCCAACGACTCGGCGTTGCCGAGGACGCTCTACATCGTCACATATGCCGCCGCGGACGCCGCACCGCTTTCACCGGTCGCGGTGCCAAGCCCGCACCAGGGAAGGATCGTGCGCGGCTGCGAACCCGGCCGCATCCGGTCCATGGACTTCGAGATCGAAACGCCGGTCATCCCCAGGGGCGCCTCCTTCTTCGCGCAGCAGACCGGGAAGGACTGAAGCGCGCGCCGGCTATCAGGTTCGTGGGCGTGCTGGCGGCGCAAGGCGGGCGGCTTCAACCGCCACCGCCCAGGCGCTGCTTGAGCAGATCCAGGTACTCCTGGTCGACAGGCTTGCTGGCAGGGGCAGCGGTCGAACCCAGCGTGGCGACGCCGCGCTGGCATGTCAGTTCGTAGTCGGGCCGCATGCCTTCCTTGACGCAATCACCCACCAGCCAGCCCGGCGGCAGCGCCGCCAGGTCGACGGTCTTCCACTTCGGGTGCCCTTGCTCGCGCAACCGGTCGAGATTGGTGAGCAGGATGTTGGCGAAGTCGGAAACCGCCTTGCAGCTGGCGCGGTGGTAGTCGTTCTTGTCCTTCCTGTAGTCGAAGGTCATCAGCACCGCCTTGACCGCCACGACGCCAACGCCGTCGGGCTGGAAGGGGTAGACGCCGCCGGCGATCTCGGCCGCGTTGTAGGTGGCCAGCAGCGGCTTGTCGTTGATCGGCACGAGATGGAACTGCGAGCCGTCGATCGAGGGGTCGGTGAACAACTTCGTGGGCGCGCCGGCCACGTAGAACATGGCATCGATCTCGCCGCGCTTGAGCAGTTCGAGCGCATCGACCGCGCCGACCAGGACCTTCTCGACGTCCGGCACCTGAAGAATGTCGAGGATCAGGGTGGCGGTGAGGTAGGTGCCGCTGTCGGCGACGCCGATCGCCACCTTGCGCCGGGCAAGTCCGCCGAGGCTGGAGATGTCCCGCCTCGCCAGCACGTGCACCTCCTCGTTGTAGAGGGGAAACATGGAGCGGACGCCGACGATGGAGCGGGCCAGCTCGGGATCGGCGTTCGCATAGGTGCGCACGTACTCGAGAACGTCCGACTGGACGATGCCGAACTGGGTGAAGGTCCGCTTCTTGACGGCGACGAGGTTCTCGAGCGAACCGGCGCTTTCCTCCACGATCAGGTTGCGGCCGCATTCGGCGCCAAGAGCCGAGAGATCGCGGCCGATCTGGATGTAGGTGCCCTTCGGGCCGCCGGTCATGACGTGCGTCTCGACGATCTGGGACATCGCGCGCCCCGGCGAAAGGAGAGCGAACAAGACGAGGAAAAGAGGAGCGATGCGCATCACAGGCAATCTCCTTCGAGCAGGCGGATCATGTCGCGCATGGCCAGGACCGGTACCTGGCCGAGCACGGCAGGCAGCGCGGAGGAGAGGCATTCCCCGTTTTCGAGGCGTGATTGCAGATTGCTGCGGACCTCCGGCGCCAGACCGGACAGCGCCGGGACGGCGTCTACCGCGGCAGCGACACGGGCAGGGTCTCGGCCCGTCGCGGCGACGGCCGCATCGAGCCGCCCCGACTTGCGGGCGGGCGACGTGGAAAGCCCCGAAGGCGCAGGTTCCGGCGCTTGCGGCTGAAGCGCGGCTGACCGGGCATCCGTTACCGGCGGTTGGGGCGCTGCGCCAGCCGGCGCCTCGACCGGGAACTGGCCGGATGTTGCCACGGTTCCCGGGAAGGGGGCAGGGTCGACAGTCGCCGGCTCGTTTGCCTGAGGCGGGGGTGATGCTGGTTCCGCGACTTGCGGTTCGGCCGCCACGACCCCGCCCGAACCGATTTCGGTCTGCAACGTTTCAGCCGTTGTTGCCGGAGCGGACTCCGCCGGCGGCGATGCCATCGCCATGGCGGCCGGAACGGCGCCGGACGGCGTCTCGCCGGCCGATTGCGAGGCGGGCAATGCCTTCGCGGCGTTGTCCGCGCGACTTTCGTTCGGTGCTGCCGCGACCTTCAGCATTGCAGCATCTTGCGAACCGGTTCCGCGGACGATCACGGTTTCCGCGCGATCGGCTTCCGCTCCAGGAATGAGAGAAGGTTTCGCGAAAACGAGCACGCCGGCGACGACGGCGGGCAGGGCGAACCAGGCGAGAATGGCGAGCGTCGACGTGGAGCGTTGCTGGCGCCGGATTGTTTCACGGTACGCCGGTTCCTGTAGCTCCTGGTCCGGCGTGTCGGCGGGCGGCCCGCGCATTTCAAGGGCCTTGTCATCGCCACCGCCGGCGGGGCCGGTTTTTCCGAAGCCCGAAGGCGCTTCGCGGAGCACCCTGTCGGGCTGTTGCTCGGAAGGCTGCACGCGCAGCCCCGGCGGTATCGCAAACCCGTGGGTTACGGGCGATCCGGTCGTTCCGGTCGCAAGGCTTTCGGCCAGTTGCGAGGTTTCCATCAGGAGCGGGACGACCGTGTGTCGCCTGACCCGCGGGTCCGCCGTGAGGTTCGGGGCAAGCGCCCTGTCTTCCCGGCCGCCGCTTTCGATCCGCTCGACCTTCACCATCGCCTGGCGCAAGCGGTTGAAACTGGCATCATCGGTGTTGGAAATTTCGGATGAGGCTATCGAACTCGACGATGCCGAGATCGATGTGAAGGCCAATGCCGGCCCGCCCCGCAAAACAGAATACGATCTACCGTCTACTCCGGCCATGGCAAGACTCCCCGTGATTGCCATAGCCCCCCAGCTTTTCGGATAGGGTCATAGTGTGGCTCAAATTTGGCGTCGGCTTGCGCAGGCGATGGCGGGACGGGCAGCCGCGCGCCGCGCGGGCGCGATGTTGTCGCCGGCGGCGAACGCGCACCGCATCATGGTGTCGAGCGGGATTTTCGGGCGCCTCCCCGCAGTGTCATTGCCTATCCTTGATCGCCCAGCAGGTCGCGCAGGATCGGGCCGTCGGGATCGGCGAAGTCGTCGAGGATGGTGAAGTGGTTGCGCCCCTGCGCGATGTGGCAGGAGGTTTCGCCGTTGCGCCCCTGCCAGCTTTCGGCGAGCAGGCGTGCCTGGCGGCGGAACTCGGGCAGTTCGGCGCCGCCCGCCCAGGCGCTGACGCGGGTCGCCGCGAGCGGGGGAAGCAACGCCGGGCTTTCGGCCTGCGCCTCGGCGTCGTCGAGCTGAAGCACATCGTTCATGCGCGTGCGCATCAGCGGATGCAGGTCGTGCAGGCCGCTGATCGACACGATGCGCGCGACGCGCTCCTGCACGTCGCCGGGGAGCGGACTGTCGGCGCAGGCCATGCGGGCGACGAGGTGTCCGCCGGCGGAATGGCCTGTGATGCGCACCGGGCCTGCCACGCGCGCAGCGGCAGCGGCGATGGCCGCGGCGATCTCGCGGGTGATGGCCGAGATACGGGCCTGCGGGGCGAGCGTGTAGGATGGCATGGCGACGGCCCAACCATGCGCGCGCGCGCCGCGGGCGAGGTGGGTCCAGAAGCCTTTCTCCAGCCGCATCCAGTAGCCGCCATGGACGAAGACCACGAGGCCGCTCGCGGGCCCTTCGGGATGGATCAGGTCGAACCTCTGGCGCGGCGCGTCGCCGTAGGGAATGTCGGTCTCGATGCCGGGGGGCTCGGCGCGGAAGGCTTCCGCCGCCACCTGCCACTGGCCCGGCAATTGCGCCGAGCCCGCGACGCTTCCCATGTTGTCGAAGGCGGCGTTCCAGTCGATCTCGTTCATCGTCTTCTCCATATGGCGGGTTTCAGATGCCGAGGTGCGTCTCGACGATTTGCGGCGTCATGTCGGCGAATGCGCCCTGCCAGACGGTTGTCCCCTTTTCCAGGATCACCGCGTTGTCGGCAATGGCGGCAAGTTCCTTGATCGACTTGTCGATGACGAGGATCGCCATGCCGGTTTCGGCTTTCAGGCGGGAGATCGCGGCCCAGATTTCCTGGCGCACGACGGGGGCGAGGCCCTCGGTTGCCTCGTCGAGCACCAGCAGGCGCGGGTTGGTCATCAGCGCGCGGCCGATCGCCAGCATCTGCTGTTCGCCGCCCGACAGCGAGGCAGCGACCTGGTTCCTGCGCTCTTCAAGGCGCGGAAAGAGCCGGGAGACGGCTTTGAAGTCCCATTCGCCGGGGCGCGCGGCGGCGACCAGGTTCTCGTGCACCGTCAGCGTGGCGAAGCAGCGGCGGCCCTCCGGCACCAGCCCGATGCCGGCGCGCGCGGCACGGTGGGCGGGTTCGCGCGCCATGTCGCGGCCGTCGAACATGACGACCCCGCCGCGGTGTTTCAGCAGTCGGCAGATGACCTTGACCGTGGTCGACTTGCCCATGCCGTTGCGCCCCATCAGGGCGAGCACCTCGCCCTCGCCGAGCGACAGGTGGACATCGAACAGCGCCTGGCTGTGGCCGTAGAAGGCGGAGACATCGGACAGCTTGAGCAGGCTCATGGCAGCGCCTCGTCGCCGAGGTAGGCGGAGCGCACCTGCTCGTTGGCGCGGATCTCGTCGACGGTGCCGGTGGCGATGATCTCGCCGTAGACGAGGACGCTGACACGGTCGGCAAGGGTGAACACCGCGTCCATGTCGTGCTCGACGAGCAGGATCGGGGCCTTGTGGCGCAGGCTATCGAGGAAGGCCATCAGCCGGTGCGAGCCTTCCGCACCCAGCCCTGCCATCGGCTCGTCCATCAGGAAGACCTTCGGTTCGAGCGTCAGCGCGACGGCGACCTCGAGCTGGCGGCGCTGGCCGTGCGACAGTTCGGAGGTGCGCAGCGCCTCGAATTCGGCGAGCCCGACCTGGTCGAGCGCTTCTCGGGCGCGGGCGAGCAGGCCCGCATCCTTCATCGCCGGGCGGAAGAAGCGGAAGACGCCGCCGCGATGGCCGAGCGCGCCGAGCACGGCGTTCTGCAGCACGGTGAATTCCATGGCCAGCGAGGAAATCTGGAACGTCCGGCCCATGCCGAGGCGGGCGCGCGCCGCGGTCGGAAGGCCGGTCACGTCCTGCCCGTCGAAGAAGACGCGGCCGCTGTCGGGCGCAAGGCCGCCCGCGACCTGCTTGATGAGGGTCGACTTTCCGGCACCGTTGGGACCGATGAGGGCGTGAATCTCGCCCGGGCGCACGTCGAGGTCGATGTCGCGGCAGGCGGTCACCGCGCCGAAGCTCTTCGAAACGCCGCGCACGTCGAGGATCGGGTCAGCCATTGGCGGTGTCCCGGCCGGTGAGGATGCCGAAGATGCCGCCGCGGGCGTAGAGCACGACCGCCAGCAGGATCGCGCCGAGATAGATGTGCCAGTAGTCGCTGACACCGCCCAGGACGTGTTCCAGCAGCACGAACAGGGCTGCACCGGCGACCGGGCCGAACACGCGGCCTACGCCGCCGAGGATGACGAAGACCATGATCTCGCCGGAGGTCTGCCAGGAGAACATCGACGGGCTGACGAAGCGGTTGAGGTCGGCGAACAGCGCGCCGGCAAGCCCGGTGATGGCGCCGGAGATGGTGAAGGCGACGAGATACAGCCGGTAGGGTGTCTGGCCGACGGCCTGCACGCGGTCCTCGTTCTGGCGCGCGGCGTTCAGCATCAGTCCGAAGGGCGCGCGCGCGGCGCGCGCGACGAGGAACAGCACAGCCAGCAGCAGCGCGTAGCAGATGGCGAAGAACTGGATCGGGTCCATCGTGTTGAGACCCGGGAAGGCGTTGCGCAAGTAGATCGACAGCCCGTCCTCGCCGCCGTAGGCAGGCCAGGAAATGGCGAAGTAGTAGAGCATCTGGGCGAATGCGAGCGTGATCATGATGAAGTAGACGCCGGCTGTGCGCAGCGACAGCGCGCCGATCGCGAAGGCGGTCAGCGCGGAGGCGCAGATGGCGGTGAGCCAGATGACCGGCATCGACTTCGTGCCCTCGACGAGGATGGGCCATTCAATGAGCGGCATGTAGCCCTGCGCATGCGAGGCAAGGATGCCCATGGCGTAGCCGCCGACGCCGAAGAAGGCGGCGTGGCCGAAGCTGACGAGGCCGCCGAAGCCGAGCGCCACATTGAGCCCGATGCCGGCGATGGCGAAGATCACCGCGCGGGTCGTCAGCGTCACGAGGAACGGCTCGTCGGCGGCCATCGCCCATAGCGGGATGGCCAACATCACGCCGAGAAGTGCCAGGTTGAGGCCGGTTTCGCGATCCATGTCAGGTCGCCCCGAACAGGCCGCGCGGGCGCAGCAGCAGGACGCCGGCCATCAGCAGATAGATCGACATCGAGGCAAGCGATGACCCGATGGAGGTTGCCGACGAGGCGTCCATGAACAGAGCGAAGAGGTGCGGCAGCGCGAAGCGCCCGAGGGTATCGGTCAGCCCGACGAGGATAGCGCCAACGAAGGCGCCCCTGATCGAGCCGATGCCGCCGATGACGATGACCACGAAGGCGAGGATGAGCACCGGCTCGCCCATGCCGACCTGGACGGACTGGATGGCGCCGATCAGGGCGCCGGCAAGGCCGGCGAGACCGGCGCCGATCGCGAAGACAAGCGTGTTCAGTCGGGAAATGTTGACGCCGAGCGCGCCGATCATCTCGCGGTCGTTCTCGCCGGCGCGGATCTGGATGCCGATACGGGTGCGCGCGATCATCCAGAACAGGCCGGCGGCCGCGCAGAGGCCGGCGCCGATCATCGACAGGCGGTAGATGGAATACTCGATGCCGAAGGGCAGCATCAGCGTGCCCGACAGCCATGGCGGGGTGTCGAGGAACAGCGGATAGGAGCCGAAGAGCCAGCGCGTGCCTTCCGACAGGATGAGGATCAGCGCGAAGGTGGCGAGCACCTGGTCGAGGTGGTCGCGCGAATACAGCCGGCGGATGACCGCCATCTCGATGATCGTGCCGACGGCGGCGGCGCCGGCGATGCTGGCCACAAGCGCCAGCAGGAACGATCCCGTCCTGGCCGCAACGGCGGCGGCGGCGAAGGCGCCGACCATGTAGAGCGAACCGTGGGTCAGGTTGATGAGGCCCATGACGCCGAAGACCAGCGTCAGACCGGCCGCCATCAGGAACAGCATGACGCCGAACTGCAAACCGTTGAGCGTCTGTTCGACGAGCAGGATGACGGACATGGGATCAGGGCCGGGAGAGGGGTGCCGCCCCGGAGGCGAAGTCCGGGGCGGCGGGGGAGAGGTCTACATCTTGCACTCGGCCGCGTAGACGTCGGCGTGGTTCTCGAGTGCGGTGCCGATGATCTTGTTGGTGAAGACGTCACCTTCCTTGATCACCTCGCGCACGTAGATGTTCTGGATCGGGTGATGGTTCGGCCCGAACTTGAACGCGCCGCGGGTGGAAGCGAAGTCGGCTGCCTCGAGCGCCTTGCGGAAGCCGTCATGATCGGCAACGTCGGCCTTGTTCAACGCGCTGATCAGCAGCAGCGCGGTGTCGAAGCCCTGGCTTGCGTAGAGCGAGGGCAGGCGGCCGTACTTCGCCTTGAAGCTCTCGACGAAGGCCTTATTGGCCTCGTTGTCGAGGTCCTTCGACCACTGCGAGGTGTTCTTGACGCCGAGCGCGGCCGCGCCAACGGCCTGCAGGATGCCCTGGTCGAACGAGAAGGCGGGGCCGACGACGGGGAGGCCGACGCCTGAATCGGCATACTGCTTGAGGAATGAAATTCCCATGCCGCCGGGCAGGAAGAAGAACACGACGTCGGCGCCGGAGGCACGGATCTGGGCGATCTCGGCGGCGTAGTCGGTCTGGCCGAGCTTGGTGTAGAGCTCGCCTGCCAGTTCACCCTTGAAAAAGCGCTTGAAGCCGGTCAGCGCGTCCTGGCCCGCGGGATAGTTCGGCGCCAGGATGAAGGCCTTCTTGTAGCCTGCAGACGTTGCATAGGCGCCGGCGCCCTCGTGCAGGTTGTCGTTCTGCCAGGCGACGTTGAAGTAGTTCGGGCTGCAGCCTTTGCCGGCAAGCGCGGAGGGGCCGGCGTTCGGCGACAGGTAGAACTTGCCCTGCGCGGTGACGCTGGGGACCACCGCCATCGCCAGGTTCGACCAGATGATGCCGGTCAGCACGTCGACCTTGTCGGACTGGATCATCTTGTCGGCAAGCTGCACGGCGACGTCCGGCTTGCGCTGGTCGTCCTCGATGACGACCTCGATGTCGCTGCGGCCCGACTGCTCGATCGCCAGCATGAAGCCGTCGCGCACGTCGATGCCAAGGCCCGCGCCACCGCCCGAAAGGGTGGTGATCATGCCGACCTTGGCCCCGCCGGCAAGGGCGCCGGAGGCTGCCATCGCCAGCGACGCTGCCACGGCGAGCGTCTTCATCTTCAGTTTCATCGTCATACTCAACCTCCCGTTGGTCCGGTAAAACCGCTGGCGCCTTGCGGGTCAGCGTCCCTGGTATGGGTTCATCTCGCCCGATGGCCCGGTTGCGCCATTTCGCGCCACACGGCAACCCATCGGCGGCTGGCCTCGCCCGGCAAGATTTCCTGCGGTGCCAGTTATAAGCCGCAATCGCTGCCGCGAGATAGCCCTTCGGCCTGTGACGCTTCGCGGCAGGGGTAGCATTTCTCCCGCGTTCCCCGCCGTTTGCAGGCAGGCTCAGCGATCGCCAACTGTCAATGCCAGCTTCCATAGCGCCGTGTTACACAAGGATCGGTGCCGACCGGCGCGGATCGCGGTGGTGCCCGGTCCGATCACCAACCTCCCGCAAGGCGTCATGGATGGCCATGGACTATCGTTCTGACATCGATGGATTGCGGGCAGTCGCCGTTGTTCCGGTGATCCTGTTTCACGCGGGATTCGAGACGTTCAGCGGCGGCTTCGTCGGTGTGGACGTCTTCTTCGTGATCAGCGGATACCTGATGGCCAACATATTCGTGACCGAGTTGTCGGCAGGAAAGTTCAGCCTGGTTCGCTTCTACGAACGGCGGGTGCGGCGCATCATCCCGGCGCTTGTCTTCGTGGTCACCTGCACGATGCCACTTGCGTGGATCCTGCTTCTTCCAAACGATTTTTCCGCGTATGCAGAAAGCATAATCCATACGTTCCTATTCGCGAACAATATCTATCTGTACGATCACGTCGGGTATTTCGACCGTTCCATCGACCTTTTGCCATTGATGCATACGTGGAGCCTGTCGGTTGAAGAGCAGTATTATATTTTCGCGCCTGTAGTCTCGATCCTGATCTGGCCGCTCGGTCTTCGCATCTTCACCGCCGGAGCGACCCTTGCCTTGCTGGTCAGCCTTGCGGCGTGCCTGTTTTTCGCGGAAGCAAATCCCCGGCTCGGGTTCTACATGCCGTTCACGCGGGTCTGGGAGCTGCAGGTCGGCGCGCTGTGCGCGATCTGGCATTTCAGGTTTCCCCGGCGGGGCAATTCGTATCTCGGCTTCGCGGGCCTGGCGCTGATCATCTGCAGCGTCATCGGCTTCGACGCCACGACGCCCTTTCCATCGCTCTTCACGGTCGTGCCGGTTGCCGGTGCCGCGGCGATCATCCTGTTCAGTGATAAGGGGATGTGTATCCGCCGCGTGCTCTCCTTGAAGCCGCTGACCGTGATCGGGATCATCAGCTATAGCGCCTATCTGTGGCATCAACCCCTGTTTGCCTTCGCCAGGGTCGCCAGTATCGATGGCCCTTCGCATGTGTCCATGTCCGCAATCGCGGCACTATCGCTCGCCCTGGCTTACGGGACGTGGAAATACGTCGAGCAACCATTCAGGAAAGCGTCCGGCTCGATCGTCCGGACGCCGGGCAGGCTCTTCTCCGCTGCTGCCATGGCTGTCGCGGCGCTGGTCGCCTTCGCAGTCGTCGTGACCTGGAGTGACGGCTTTCGGAACCGGCCGATCGCGCGCAATTCACAGGACGTGGAAACCAGAATGGCTCCGTATGCAGGGCTGGGAGAGTTCTGCAACGGCAACAACATTGGCGAGGCAAATTTCCTCGCGCGCTGCGCCACCGGGAAACATGTCAGAATTGCCCTGTGGGGCGACAGCTATGCGATGCAGATGGCGCAGGCCTTCATCGAGAGCGACGGGTTCGACTTCGTGCAACTGACGAAGCCGGCCTGTGCGCCGCTCGAAGGAATTGCCTTCCAGAGCCGGGAAATCACCTGGGGGCGCGAGTGCATATCCCACAACGAGCGCACCCTGGAATTCATCGCGGGCGAGGACAGCGTCGACGTGGTGGTCATCGTCTCGCCCTTCACCGGCCTGCGGTTGTCCGTGCTGTTGGCGGATGGGACGCGGTTGCCGCCCGGCGACCACACCGAACTGGGCGTGAACGCATTTGCCGCCGCCGTTCAACGCATCAGGGCGGCGGGAAAACGCGTCGTGTTCATTTCTCCGGTTCCGTCCAATGGGAAAGACATCGGCAAATGCCTCGTCGGTGCCATGATCTACAAGCTGGCGGAGGATTTCTGCGACTTTCACAGAAGTGGGGACGCAACAGGTGACGGGAGAGCCGCGTTCATGAGGCAGGTCGAGGGATTCGTGCCAATCCTCAGCCTAGATGCCATGATCTGCCCGGACGATGTCTGCGACACCTATCGTGACGGGGTGCTCATGTACCGCGACGAGGGGCACCTCACGAAGGAAGGATCCGGATTGCTGGGGAGGCTTTATGGCTTGAGCCAGAAGGCGTTCGAGGTGGCAAGATAGCGATGGCTGGTGATGGCGCCGGTCTGTCCATCGCTGTCACCGCGGCCGACTTCTGCCGACAGCGGGTCATCGCCGTGCGCTGATGCCAGCGAGTATATCGATGGACTGCCGGCCCGCGGATGCCAGACCTGTCCGGCTGCGCGGCACTCAATCGGGCCTGGTGTGGAGCAGGGTCTTTCCGGGCCGGCATCTGACAAGATTCAAGGTGCCGTTCGCCGTTGCTCGCTGATCGATGACCTTGGCGCCGTTGTCCGCGGCGATCTTCGTACCTGCGTCGCTGCGGACCTGGAAAAGTCCGCCTGCATCGCAGTGCACCTCAACGCCCATGGGGGATACCAGCACGTTCACCGAGGCCTCCAGATGGGCGCGGTAGCGTGCGGCGGCCTCGGAGGTCGTGACGAAGTCCAGCCAGGGAAACAGACTGCGTACCTGCGTGATCCAGGCTTCGAGCTGCGGCAGGAGGCCCGGCGTGCCCTGGGCGTTCGTCGCGCGCCAAAGCTGACCATGCGCATTGCGGCGATAGGAGTTGTCGTCGGACCCGGACGGGATGTCGTAGATGTCGTCGGGGTGCACGAAATGCGTCCACATCCCCATTGCCGCGATCTGCGACAGCATCATCATCCTGACTTCGGGCGTCAGCGCATAGCCATAGGTTTCTCGTGGAAGGCATGTCAGCGAGTGGTCCCACGGCTCCGGACCGAACTCGCGGTACTCGCCCATTCCCGCTTCACCTGTCGAGAAGATGCCGCAGACCTCGCGAATTTCCGGAAACACCTTTCTGATCAGGCGGACGTGGTCCGGATGATACCAGTTGTTGGCTGGCACCCATGATGTGGGCAGGGGCGCGGGGACGATGCCTTGCCAGAGTTGGCGCGCCATCGTCAGCTTGCGCTCAAGCGTCGCAAGGTCGGGCCAGACGCCCTCCACCAGCGGTTCATGGTTGTAGCCGTGGAAGCCGTATTCGTCATCGCTTGCCACGGTTTCGACAGCCTGGAACCGGCGCGCCAGGATTTCAGGCCCCGAGGTTATTGCGAAGGATGCGGGGTCGGCGTCCGCGCGATTGTCGACATCGGAATAGTTGATGATGGTGTACCAAGTGTATTTCAGGCCGTGCTTTTCGCGCAGCGCCATCATGTCTGCGTGCCAAACGCCGAAGAAGAAGCCGTTCCAGTCGAGGTCCGGAAATTCGCTTGCGACGGGCTCGCGCCTTTCGTCGGAAAGGGATACCGGGAAATCGTCGACATGGAACATGGCGAAGCCGGCGGCCGCACTGACACCCACTGCCATCGTGCCGAGGACCGACTGCAGCAGGAAACCGCGCAGTGCCCGGCAGAAGAGCACCTCGGTGTTCCAGTAGACAACGCGCCCCTCGCCGTGACGCCTGCTCCAGGCAACCGGCCGCTTGCCGCTGTCGCGGGCCAGGATTTGGCAGTCCGGCTGCAATTGTTCCGCGGAAACGTCGTAGCGGCTGTGGTCGAATTCCCAGCGGGCGTTGCCAACCTTCAGACCGGCGGTGCCTGGAAAGAGTTCGGTGTCGAATGAAAGGCCCGTCGTCGTGTGCATCGCGGGGGCAAGATCGGCGCTGCCCATGCCGAAGACCGCTGAAAGCTCCTCGCTCCAGCAGCGGTATGCGGCCAGCATGCCGCAGCCATCGCGCACATGCTTTTCCAGTGAGGCAGACTTCTCGTCTCCCAGTTCCCAGATCCGCTCGGTGCAGATGACGATCGAGTCGAACGCGTCCAGTGCGGGCAGCGGAACCGACCGTGCGATATCGATGACGGCAAAGCCGATCTTGCCGAATTCCAGCGCCGTGCACAGGTTGTCCATCACGTCCATTCCGCTGGCGTCGGCCGAATGGGAGATGATCAGCACCTGTTGCAGGTGCGTGCGTTGTGCAACGGCAGTGCCGCCTGCGCGCATGCGAAACGGATTGAGCATACGCAGCACCATCACTCAAGAACCCGGGAGCTGTATGCCGCGAACAGCGTGGCCGAGAGAAAGCCCGGCCGGCTTTGTGGGCAAGCGAAAGGAGGTGGCGGGGGCTTGCTCTTTTGCATCCGGCTTTCCACCTTTACCAGCTGTATTTCGCGGCCCGGGTTCACGAGCCTCGCCGAGGGTGGCGGGATGGGACGATTGCACCCGGCCGGCGCAAACGCAGACAGGGGTGTCAGGAAACGCCATGCCGGATGAACACGGGGCAGAAACGCAAGGGCCGCCGCTGCGCGTATTGTTGTGCCCGGACAAGCCGGACTGGTCGTTCGACAACATAGCCAACAACATCACGCGACACGCCGGCCCCAACCGGATCCACAAGCTCTACATGAACGACGTGATCGGCAACGAACGCGTGTTCTTCGAGACCATTTTCCTCAACCGGATCGACCTTTGCCATGTCTTCTGGCGCGAGGATCTCTTCTACATGCTGCATCCGCACACGATCGACAAGGCGGCGGGGCAACTGGGTCTCGAATACGAAACCATGGTCAGGGCCATCAACAGCTGCGCTTTCACAACCTCGGTCTACGATCACCTGTTCAGTGACGACGAGGAGATGGAGGAGCGGCTGCCAAGTTTCGCCATGGTGGATGGCTACACGGTTTCCTCGCCGAAGCTTCGCGATATTTACGCTGCCAAGCCTGGCATGCCCCTGCCGGATGCCATTGTCCCGGACGGTGTCGACACGGAACGCTTCTCACCACCGCGCGTGCCACGCAGCAGCCCGGGACATCATCGTGTCGGCTGGGTTGGGAACAGCGCCTGGGGAAAGCAGGCCAAGGGCTATGACGTGAAGGGCCACGACCGAGTGTTCCTGCCGATGCTCGAGATGCTCGAAGCTCGCGGTCTGGCAGTGGAAGCAAGCGTGGCCGACCCGCGCGTGCGCCAGATTGCGTTCGAAGAGATGCCGGCGTTCTATCAGGCGCTGGATGTCTTCGTCTGCACATCCGCAATGGAGGGCACGCCGAACCCGGTCCTGGAGGCCATGGCGACCGGCGTGCCCGTGGTGTCGACCGACGTGGGGATCGTTGCCGAGGTGTTCGGCGACCTCCAGAAACCCTTCCTGCTGCGAGACGCCGGCGCGGATGCGTTCGCCGATGCCGTCTCGGAACTTCTGGCCGACGGCGACCTGCGCATCGCCATCGGCCGGGAGAACCGGGCGCGGGCGCTGGACTGGTCGTGGGAGCGACAGGTGCGTGGCTGGTGGCCCTTCTGGCGGGAGACCCTCAGGCGCACTGCCGAAAACCGGCATGCGATCAGGCGGCAAAGCTACCTTCTGGCGCAAGCGGCGATCCTGTGAAGCGTCCCTTGCGGAAACAGGCAAATTTGCGCAGTATTGGTATGTGGATTTCCGCGGATGCCGGATTGATTGCGGAAAAGGGCGGCTTCTTGTCACAGAGTTTGGTGCCATGCGGGAGGGTGCGTTGAATATCTCCGATCTGAAGGAAGCCCTGAGCGATGAACGCTGCGGCTTGTATTTTCTTGCGGGCCTCGATGTGCCGGAGGGAGGAACATCCGCTGGCGTACTGACGGTCCACGTGGCTGACGGGGCCATCACGCCATCTCAGGCCCGGTTCATCGAGGCAAGCCTCGCGACCCTTGCTCCCGACCTCGAATTGCGCCTGCTGGCCCATTCCCCGCGCGAGCTCTACGCGCCGGATTGTCTGGAGGCCTTCACCAGACTTTTCGAGCATGACCATATCCTCGCCGATCCCACGGGCGCGTTCACGCGCGGCCCGCAGCTGCTGGAACTGACCCGCAAGTTGCGCGCCGAACTTGGCGATCGCGTCGCGCGTGTCTTGTGGCGCGCGGAGGATTGCGCGCTCGTCATCGTTGCGTCGCCCGCCTCGACCCGGCGTGCATCATCGGGTGCGTTGGAGGCCAGCGAGGAACTGCGCGATGAGGTCACGACGCGCGTGAAGGATTCGGTGGGGACGGATCTCGGCCGGGCGATCAGGGCGGTTCGCGTGGTCGCCAGCGTCGGGGCCGGGCGCCATGTTCCCGTCGATGCGGCGTCCGTCACCGCGCCCGTGCGTCGACGCGCGAAGGTCGGGCTCCTGGCCCGCGTCGCCGGTATTGCCGCAATGATCGGGCTGGGCGCGGCAACCTCCGCGGCGGCGATGGGACATTCGCCGGACGCAGACGAAAACCAGGCGCAGCCGGGTATCGTCGCGCTGGCTGGCCTGACAACGCTGGGGGAGAATTCCTCGGGTGTCCGCAACCACTACCAGGCGGTAGGTGGCCTGCGGCTTTACCTCGGTGAATCGGGCGTGATGCTCTCGACCGCGCTTTCCAGCATGGAGGCGTTGTCTGCCAGCCGGCGTGGCCTGGGCAATCAGCGCCCGATTCGTGTGGCTTACTAGCCCTCGGGCCGTTGTGCCCGGACGGCAACAGCCGCCGCGGCATTGGCGCGGTGGGGCTTTTGTCCTTGAGAATCACGATGGTAAATGAAATGAGAACTACACGCAGGTCGCGTCAATATTGGGGTCCGGCGTACCGGTAGGGGGCTGTTTCACCCCGCTGTGGCCACATGACGGTCGATGCTTTTGGTTCGAAAAGCCGGGGGAAGCGAAGATGAGCCATCGGAAATTGGGGAACTTCACGCGCTGCACCCTGGCGGCTTGTCTGGCCGGCGTCGGCGTGTCGGCGTTGCCGGTGGATGCTGGGGCGGCCGACAAGATGCTTGGCTACGCCAACGGTGCCTATGACACCGTGATCTATGGCAGCTTCGACTTCAGCCATGCGAGTTCCGACCAGAACGGATATGGCGCCGATGCCGGTTTCGTCACCGCGATCAATGGCGACATCACGACGACCGGGTGGACGCTGACCGCGAATGTCGGCGTTTCACGGTCCAACGACGTTGCGACCGACACGACTTCCTTCAACGGATCGGTGCTCGGCGGTTACCAGTGGCATACGCCGGCGTACTATTTCGCACTCAATGCAGGTGTCCATTTCGTCAACAATGACGACAATCCTTCCGGCGGCCCGACCGATGGGAGCGAGGCGGGTGTCATCGCCCAATACGGCTTTGAAACGAAAGCCGTGGATGCCTTCTACGTCCAGTCGTATGGCGCATTGTCGAGCGTGTACGACCAGATCTATTTCCACGCCAAGGCTGGCTGGAAGACGCAGCAACTGAAATATGGCGCGGAATTCACGGCGTCCGATGAAAAGGACAGCGGCGGAACGTTGCGCTATGGCGCCTTCATCGGCGATATCCCCCTTGGCATGGCGAGTGTCGGCATATCGGCCGGTTTCCAGCAGGAACTGGAAGCGGGCAAGAAGGACGGCTTCTACTCGATGGTCGAGATGTCCATGCCTCTGGATATCCGCTAGGCAACCGGAAGCCCTGCGCAATCAATCGGTGTCTTGCGGGCTCGTTTGGGCTTGAGCCGCGGCCTTGCTTTACCACAGCCAGAACGTTGCGAAGTCGTGTCGCGACGGGGCACTGTCCGAGCGATTGCCTGACTTGCCTTGCGCGGGTTTCGGGGGACTTCGCGCAGGTGTGGGCGGGCTACCTTTGCGCTGTCCGGCCACGCCTTGCCGCGATGCCGGCGGCCAGGGTCTCGATGAAATCGTCGAGTTCGCGCTCCAGGCTTTCGCCGGGGACGCCGACGAAACGTTCCTGGATGGAGATCGCGACAATGCCATGCACGGCGGCGAACACGCTGCGCGCCTTCAGGTTCAGCTTGCCGGGGGAAAGCTCGGGCTCCAGCATCGCCAGGGGCGCGACGACGTGGCGGAACATCGCGACGTATTCGTCGACGTACCATTGCGGGATGTTCGCCCCCTCGGGCAGGCGGTGCCCGAAGACGGCGTTCCAGAGGTTGCGGTTGTCGAGCGCGAACCGGAGATAGGCGCGCGCCATCGCGCGCATCTGGGCGACCGGTCCGGGCCTCCCGGCCGCCGCCGATGAAAGCACCGCATCGAGCTGCATCAGGGTCTCGGCGTTGACCGCGATCACCAGCATGTCGAGATCCTCGAAGACGGAGTAGAGGCCGCCCAGCGCGCAGCCTGCGCGCGTGGTGACATCGCGGGCGCGGATGCCCTTCAGCCCCTTGTCCAGGATCTGTTCGCGCGCCGCCGCGACCAGCCGGGACTTCAGGTCTTGCCTGTTCGCTTCGCGTTTGCCCGCCATTGACCCACCCCTCATGCGCGATGAACATTGTTCAAAAAATATTTGAACAATGTTCAAAATGCGCTATCTTCAAATCGTGAACAACGTTCATAAAGGAGTTGGAATCGATGTTCAAACAGATTGTGACGCTGTTCCGCGGCGCGGTCCACGACGAGGCGGAAGCCTTCACGGATCGCAATGCGCTGAAGATCCTCAACCAGCAGATCCGCGACGGGGCCCTGGTGGTCGAGCGGGCCCGCAACGCGCTTGCCCTGGCGATGGCGCAGGGCAAGAAGGAAGCCGAACAGCTCGAACGGCTGCGCAAGCGCATCGGCGAAATGGAGGCCGGCGCCGTCACGGCGCTGGAGACGGGCAAGGCCGAGCTCGCGCGCGAGACCGCGGAGGCAATCGCGGTGCTGGAAGGCGAGCGCGATACCTCGATCGAAGCGCAGGAGCGCTTTTCGGCGGAGATATCGCGGCTGCGGGCGAGCGTGCGCTCGGCGGAAGCGCGCCTGCGCGAACTGCGTCGCGGCCAGCTTCTGGCGGCGACGACGGACCAGGCCCACAAGCTGCGCAGCGTCGCGGTCCAGCCCGGACCCTCGGCGCTGAGCGAGGCGGAGGCGACGCTCGCGCGCCTGCGCGATCGCCAGCACCGCATCGACCTCACCGACAGGGCGATGGAGGAAATCGACGTCTCCGGCGATCCCTGCGTCATTGCCGAAAAGCTTGCCGCGGCAGGCTGCACGCCACAGCGCAGGGCAAGCGCCGATGACTTGCTCGAACGCCTTAAGGCGAAGGCGGAACCGAAGGCCGGCAAGGCCTGAACCGAAGCGAAGAGAGGAAACTCCCATGTCCGACAACTCGACCCTGTCACGCGCCACATCGCCGTGGCTCATCTTCACCGTCGGCTCGTTCATCGTCGCCGCATCGATGATGGCGGGCGGCATCTTCTTCATGGACGCGAGCTTCGCCGCCAAGGGCTTCTACGCCATGGCTGCGCTGATGCTGGTGCACACGTCGATCACCATCACCAAGACGCTGCGCGACAGCGAGGAATCCGAACGCCTGGATAACCGGCTCGAGCGCGCAAAGATGGAAAAGATCCTGCGCGAGGCCGGCGCTGGCGACGTCTCGTAACCGGCGCTTGACGCCTGCTCATTCAGCCAAGACAAACCCCGCCGCCACAACGCCCTGTTCATGTCTGCGTGAGAACGTGGCGGCGGATTTTTCGAAGGACGGTCCGATGCAACATCCCCTGATGACCTCCCGTCGTTTCGCGCCGCTGTTCTGGACCCAGTTCCTGTCAGCCTTCAATGACAACTTCCTGAAGAACACGATGGTGTTCCTCATCCTGTTCCAGCTGTCGGCGGCGGAAGCTGCGCCGCTGATCACGCTGGCGGGTGCGATCTTCATCGCCCCCTTCATGCTGTTCTCGGCGCTGGGCGGCGAACTCGCCGACCGCTACGACAAGGCCGACATGGCCCGCCGGCTGAAATTCGCCGAAGTCGGCGCCGCGGCGATCGCGGTGACGGGCTTCGCCTTCTCCTCAATCCCCGTGCTGCTGTTCGCGCTGTTCCTGTTCGGAACCGTCTCGGCGCTGTTCGGCCCGGTCAAGTACGGCATCCTTCCCGACCACCTGGAAAAGAGCGAGCTGCCGCGGGCCAACGCCTGGATCGAGGGCGCGACCTTCGTCGCCATCCTGACCGGCACGATCGCCGGCGGGCTGGTTTCGAGCGCGGGGGCGTCGGTGCAGGTCTTCGGACCGCTGATGATGGCCTTCGCGGTCGCCTGCTGGCTGGCCAGCCGCTTCATCCCGCGTTCGGGCTGCCATGCGCCCGACCTGAAGATCGACTGGAACATCCTGCGCTCGAGCTGGCGCCTGGTGCGCGAGCTGCGGGCGGACACCCGGCTGTGGCGTACCGCGCTGATGACCTCGTGGTTCTGGCTTGCCGGCGCCATCGTGATGTCGGTCCTGCCGGCGATGGTGAAGGAAACGCTCGGCGGCCACGAGATGGCGGTGACGGCCTATCTGGCGGTGTTCGCGATTTCCATCGCCGTGGGTTCGGCGATCGCGGCGTGGCTGTGCGCCGGGCGCATCGTGTTGCTGCCAGCGCCTGCCGGCGCCACGCTGATGGCGCTGTTCGGGGCCGATCTCGGCTACCTGCTGTGGACCGCCGATGCGCATGCCGCCGTCACTTCCCTGCGTGACTTCTTCGCCCAGCCCGATGCCATCCGCGCCGGTGTCGACCTCGCCGGGCTTGCCTGCGGTGGGGCCTTCGTCGCCGTGCCGACCTTTTCCGCGCTGCAGGCCTGGGCGCGCGAGGACCACCGCGCCCGCGTCATCGCCGCCGTCAACATCGTGTCGGCGCTGATGATGGCTGGCGCGGGCGGACTGGTGGCGGTGCTGCAGACGCGTGGGATCACCATCGCCCAGGTGATGGCGGGGCTAGCCGCGCTCAACGCGGCGGTGGCGTGGCTGATGCTGCGCTACCTGCCGACAAATCCGCTGCGCGACTTCGTGTCGATCCTGTTCCGCGCCTTCTTCCGGCTGGAGGTCGAGGGCCTCGACAACATCGCCAGGGCCGGTACGGCCCCGGTGCTGGCGCTCAATCACGTCAGTTTCCTCGACGGCGCGCTGGCGCTGGTGCTGACCGACGAGGACCCGGTGTTCGCCATCGACCACACCATCGCCAAGGCATGGTGGGTCAGGCCGTTCCTGAAGATGACGCGGGCGATCCCGCTCGATCCCTCCAAGCCGATGGCGACGCGCACGCTGATCAAGGCGGTGCAGGAGGGCGATCCGTTGGTCATCTTCCCGGAAGGCCGCATCACCGTCACCGGCGGGCTGATGAAGGTCTACGACGGCGCGGCGATGGTTGCCGACAAGACCGGTTCGTCCGTCGTGCCGATCCGTATCGACGGGCTGGAGAAGACCTACTTCTCGCGGCTCACCTCGGTGCACGTGCGCCGCAGGCTTTTCCCCAAGGTGCGGGTGAAGATCCTGGACCCGGTGAAGCTGGAGGTCGGCGAGGAACTGAAGGGCCGGGCGCGGCGCGCGGCGGCGGGAGCGGCGCTCTACGAAGTGATGTCCGACCTCATCTTCCGCACGACGCGGACCGATACGACGGTGCTGGAGCGCATCATCGAGACGGCGCGCGACCGCGGCATGCGCAAGCCCGCCGTGCAGGATCCGCTGGCAGGTTCGCTGAGCTATGGCCGGCTGCTGACCGGGATCGCAGTTCTCGCCGAACGCTTCCGTTCCCGCTTTGCCGGCGAGGAGACGATCGGCGTCATGCTGCCGAATGCCAACGCGGCGGCGGCCACGATGCTCGCCGTGATGTCGGCGGGCAAGGTGCCAGCTATGATCAACTTCACCAGCGGTGCGGCCAACATCCGTTCGGCCTGCCGCGCGGCGCAGGTGCGCAGCGTCATCACCTCGCGCGCCTTCGTCGAGCAGGCCCGCCTCGGCGACCTGGTCGCGGAAATCGGCCGCGACGCGGACATAGTCTGGCTGGAGGACGTGCGCCAGTCGATCGGCCTTGTCGACAAGCTGCTTGGCCATCTGCGCAGGGACAAGCCGCGCGCTGCCCGCAAACCCGGCGACGCGGCGGTCGTCCTGTTCACGTCAGGCTCGGAAGGTGCGCCCAAGGGTGTCGTGCTGACCCACGCCAACCTGCTGGCCAATGCCGTGCAGGCGGCAAGCCGGATCGACTTCAACAGCTCCGACAAGGTCTTCAACGTCCTGCCGGTGTTCCATTCCTTCGGCCTGACGGCGGGGACCATCCTGCCGCTGATGTCCGGCGTGCCGGTCTATTTCTATCCCTCGCCGCTGCACTACCGCATCGTGCCCGAACTGATCTACGGCTCCAACGCCACCATCATCTTCGGCACCGACACGTTTCTCACTGGCTATGCGCGCACCGCGCACCCCTACGACCTGCGCTCGATCCGCTACTGCTTCTCCGGCGCCGAGCCGGTGAAGGCGTCGACGCGACAGACCTACATGGAGAAGTTCGGGCTGCGCATCCTGGAAGGCTATGGCGTCACTGAAACGGCGCCGATCATCTCCATCAACACGCCGATGTACGCCAAGTCCGGCACGGTCGGGAAGATCATGCCGGGCATGGAGTACCGGCTCGACCCGGTGCCCGGCGTCGAGGAGGGCGGGCGGCTGTTCGTGCGCGGCCCCAACGTCATGGCGGGCTACCTGCGCGCCGAGAATCCCGGCGTGCTGGAACCGCCGGCGGACGGCTGGCATGACACCGGCGACATCGTCACCGTCGACGCCGAAGGCTTCGTCGCCATCCGCGGGCGCGCCAAGCGTTTCGCCAAGATCGGCGGCGAGATGGTCTCGCTGGCCGCGGTCGAGGCGCTCGCCGGCGAGCTGTGGCCTGGCAGGCTTTGCGCCGTGGCAACCGCGAAGGACGAGCGCAAGGGCGAGCGTCTGGTGATGATCACCGACGCGCCCGAGGCCACGCGCACGCAGTTCATGGAATATGCCAAGGGCAAGGGCGCGATGGACCTGATGGTGCCGGCCGATGTGCGCGTCGTCGAGCGCGTTCCGGTACTGGGTTCCGGCAAGGTCGACTTCGCCGGTGTCGAGACGCTGGTGCGCGCCGGCACGCCGGCAGCCGAACGCGTGGCGGGCTAGGCGAGCATGCGATCTGCCGGGGTTGCTGCCCCGGCGGGTCCGCAAGGTGCGGGTGGCGGCGGATGCGCTGCCGTGGTTTCCTGCTCCCCGGCGGCCATCGGTGCGGCAACAGTGAGAGGAGGAGCCCATGCACATCGGAATCCTGACAGGCGGCGGTGACGTTCCCGGCCTCAATGCCGCGATCAAGGCGATGGTCAACGAGGCGTCCGCGCGTGGCTGGAGCGTGACCGGCTTTCGGCGCGGCTGGGCGGGTCCGGTCAACTGCAATCCCGACGATCTGGAGGGAACCGCGGACGCCCGCATTGTGCTGACGCCCGCTGGAGTGCGCAACATCGACCGAACCGGCGGCACGATCCTGCACACCTCGCGCACCAATCCCTCGCGCATGCGTGCCGGCGAGCTGCCGGAGTTCCTAGCGGCGCGCGCGCCTGGCGAAGGCGGCACGGTCGACATCACGGACCATGTGCTTCGTGTGCTCGAGGCCCTGAAGATCGACGTGCTGGTCGCCATCGGTGGCGACGACACGCTGTCCTACGCCTCTCGTCTGCACAACGAGGGTGCGAAGGCGATGTGCATTCCCAAGACGATGGACAACGACGTCTTCGGCACCGACTACTGCATCGGTTTCTCGACCTGCGTCACGCGCTCGGTGGAGCTGATCAGCAACTTGCGCACGGCTGCCGGCAGCCACGAGCGCTTCCTCGTCGTCGAGATGTTCGGGCGCAACTGCGGCATGACGGCGCTGATGGCGGGGTACCTGGCCGACGCCGACCGCACGCTCATCGCCGAGGTGCCCTTCGATCTCGACAGGCTTGCCGAGCACATGCTCGCCGACCGCGCCAGCCGGGCATCGAACTATGCCGTGGTGGTGGTGTCGGAGGGGGCGACCGTCAGCAACGAGGACATCATCGAGACGGGCCCGGCGGATGCCTATGGCCACCGCAAGCTCGGTGGCATCGGCGAGCGTACGGGCGAGGGCCTGAAGAAGCGAACCGGCGTCGGCGTCATGAACCAGAAGCTCGGCTACCTGCTGCGTTCGGGCGTGCCGGACGCGGTCGACCTGATGGTGCCGAAGAACTACGGAATCATGACCGTGCAGTTGATCGAGGAGGGCAGGACGGGGCTGATGGTCGCCGTCGAGGATGGCCGCTACACGACCAAGCCAGCCGATATCAGCACGAAGGGCAAGCGCCGCGTCGACGTTGACGCGATGTACGACATCGACGCCTACCGTCCACGCATGGCGCACCTCCTGGGCGGGCCGATGTTCATGCGCTGACCGCAACCGCAGGACTTTTGCTCTGGCGAAGCCACGCAGCGCGCATCAGGGTTTGAACGGTTTTGTGCGGGGGCATCGAATTGCACTAAGCTCTCCCGGATCAGACGGGGGCGCCGATGAACACCAGGCTTGCGGACTTCACGCCGAGGGTCGACCTCACGGTGGCGCGTGGCACCGGTCCCGTCCGCGACAAGCGGCCGGTCTACGTGACGCTGACGCCGCCATGCGCCCATGCCTGCCCGGCGGGCGAGGACATCCGCGGCTGGCTCGCACTGGCGCAAGCCGGGCGCTACCGCGAGGCGTGGCAGCATCTGGTTGCCGAAAACCCGATGCCCGCCGTGCACGGGCGGGTCTGCTATCACCCCTGCGAATCCGGTTGCAACCGCGGCGAGGTAGACACCGCGGTCAGCATCCATGCGGTCGAGCGCTACCTCGGCGACCTCGCCACCTCTCAAGGGTGGGCGTATCCCGCACCGGCACCGGCAACGGGCCGCAAGGTGCTGGTGGTGGGCGCGGGGCCGTGCGGGCTGTCGGCCGCCTACCACCTGGCGCGGCTCGGCCACGAGGTCGAGATCCGCGAGGCGGGGCCGGTCGCCGGCGGGATGATGCATTTCGGCATCCCGGCCTACCGGATGCCGCGCGAGGATCTCGCCGCCGAAGTCGCGCGCATCGAGGCGCTCGGGGTAAGGATCGTCACCGGCCACAAGGTCGAGGATCTGATGCAGGAAAAGCAGGAGGGCGGTTTCGACGCGGTCTTCGTCGCCATCGGCGCGGGCCTTGGCAAGCGCGTCGACATCCCGACACGCGATGCGGCGCGCGTGCTCGACGCGGTCACGCTGCTGCACGAGACGAGCGAGGGGCGTCCGCCGCTGCTCGGGCGCCGCGTCGTCGTCTACGGCGGCGGCAACACGGCGATGGACACCGCGCGCACTGCGCGGCGGCTTGGCGCGAGCGAGACGCTGATCGTCTACCGGCGCGACCGCGAGCACATGCCGGCACACGCCTTCGAGGCCGACGAGGCGGTCGAGGAGGGCGTGAAGATCAAGTGGCTGACCACCATCACGGAGATTTCCGGTTCCGACCTGACGGTGGAGCGCATGGAACTCGACGAGGGTGGCCGGCCGCAACCGACCGGCGAATTCGAGACCCTGTCGGCGGATGCCGTCGTGCTGGCGCTCGGCCAGCAGAGCGACAGCAATTTCCTGCGCAAGGTGCCGGGCATCGTGTTCACCCGCGACGGCGCGGTCGAGGTCGGTGCCGACCTGATGACCGGTGAGCCGGGCGTCTTTGCCGGCGGTGACCTGGTGCCGGGCGAGCAGTCGGTGACAATCTCGGTGGGGCACGGCAAGCGTGCGGCGCGCCACATCGACGCCTGGCTATCTGATCGTACTTACCAGGAATCCGAACCGCCCCCGGTCGTCGATTTCGGCAAGCTGCACCTGCCGGTCTATTCCGACGCCGAACAGCGCCAGCAGGCGGCGCTGCAAGGTGCGGGACGACTCTCAGGCTTCGACGAGATCGTGGCGGGGCTGAGCGAGCGCGAGGCGCGCTACGAGGCGCAGCGCTGCTACTCCTGCGGCGATTGCTACGAGTGCGACAACTGTTTTGCGGCCTGCCCGGAAGAGGCGATCCTGAAGCTCGGGCCGGGGCTGCGCTACGAGTTCAACTACGACCGGTGCACCGGCTGCGCGACCTGCTTCGACCAGTGTCCGTGCCACGCCATCGAGATGACCGCGGAGGCGTCCCGCAATGGCTGACAACACCGGGACGCTGGCAATCGGCGTGCAGGCCACCATGGACGGCAACACCGCCGTCGCGCATGTCGCCTACCGGGTCAACGAGGTCTGTGCGATCTACCCGATCACGCCGTCGTCGCCGATGGCGGAACTCGCCGACGAGTGGTCGGCGCGCGGCATCGCCAACATCTGGGGCAACCTGCCGGTAGTGCAGGAGATGCAGAGCGAGGGCGGGGCGGCCGGCGCGGTGCACGGGGCGCTGCAAGCCGGCGCGCTGACGACGACCTTCACCGCATCGCAGGGGCTGCTGCTGATGCTGCCCAACATGTTCAAGATCGCCGGCGAGCTGACGCCGGCGGTGTTCCATGTCGCGGCGCGTTCGGTTGCCACGCACGCGCTGTCGATCTTCGGCGACCATTCCGACGTCATGGCGGCGCGTTCGACCGGCTTTGCCATGCTGGCCGCGAACTCGGTGCAGGAGGCGCACGACTGCGCGCTGATCGCGCAGGCCGCGACGCTGCGCTCGCGCGTGCCCTTCGTGCATTTCTTCGACGGCTTCCGAACTTCGCACGAGGTCAACACGCTGACGCTGGTGCCCGACGAACAGATCCGCGCGATGATCGACGACGACCTGGTGCGCGCGCACCGGGCGCGCGCGCTCAATCCCGAACACCCGTTCGTGCGCGGCACGGCGCAGAACCCGGACGTCTTCTTCCAGGGGCGCGAGGCCGCCAACCGGTTCTTTGCCGCGACGCCGGGGATCGTCGCGGAGGAGATGGAGCGCTTCGCCGCGCTGACCGGACGGCGCTACCGGTTGTTCGACTATTTCGGCGCAGACGACGCCGAGCGCGTCATCATCGCCATGGGGTCGGGCGTCGAGGTGGTGCGCGCGGCCGTTGCCGACCTCAACCGGCGCGGCGAGAAGGTCGGCGTGCTGGCGGTGCGGCTGTTCAGGCCGTTCTCGGCAGGCCACCTGCTGGCGGCATTGCCGCAAAGCTGCAAGGCGATCGCCGTGCTCGACCGCACCAAGGAACCGGGCGCGACCGGCGAGCCGCTTTACCTCGATGTCGTGGCGGCACTCGGCGAGGCGGTGCGCACGGGCGCGCGCGACGCCATGCCGGCGGTCATCGGCGGGCGCTACGGGCTGTCCTCGAAGGACTTCGACCCCGCACAGGCGAAGGCGGTGTTCGACGAGCTGAAACGCGAGACGCCGAAGAACGGCTTCACCGTCGGCATCACCGACGACGTCACCGGCCTGAGCCTCACTGTCGATGCGGGTTACTCGACCGAGCCGGACACGGTGGTGCGCGCGGTGTTCTACGGGCTTGGCGCGGACGGCACGGTCGGGGCCAACAAGAACAGCGTCAAGATCATCGCCGAGGAGGCGGGGCACTACGCACAGGGCTACTTCGTCTACGATTCGCACAAGTCGGGCGCGCAGACGGTGTCGCACCTGCGCTTCGGGCCCGATCCGATCCGCTCGCCCTACCTGATCGCGTCGGCGAATTTCGTCGCCTGCCACCAGTTCCATTTCCTGATGAAGACGGACGTGCTGAAGCTTGCGGCACCGGGCGCGACCTTCCTGCTCAACAGCCCGTATGGTCCCGACAAGGTGTGGGACAAGCTGCCGCGCGGCGTGCAGGAACAGATCATCGGCAAGAAGCTGAAATTCTGCGTGATCGATGCGAGCGCGGCGGCGCGCGAGATCGGCTTGCGCGGGCGCACCAACACGATCCTGCAAACCTGCTTCTTCGCGCTGTCGGGCGTGCTGCCGCGCGACGAGGCGATCGACCGCATCAAGCAGGCGATCGCCAAGAGCTATGGCCGCAAGGGGCGGCGGGTTGTGGAGCAGAACTGGGCGGCCGTCGACGGCGCGCTGGCACGGCTCCACGAGGTGAACGTGCCTGGCGCTGCGACAAGTGGCTTCGAGCGCCCGGCGATCGTGCCCGACGATGCGCCGGATTTCGTGCGGCGGGTAACGGCGCGGATGATGGAGGGCGCGGGCGACGATATCCCGGTCAGCGCGATGCCGGTCGACGGCACGTTTCCCTCCGGCACGGCTGCCTGGGAGAAGCGCAACGTCGCCGACGAGGTGCCGGTGTGGCGGACGGACATGTGCATCCAGTGCGGCCAGTGCAGCTTCGTTTGCCCGCACAGCGTGATCCGGGCGAAGTATTTCGCCGAGGCCGAGCTGGAGCGCGCGCCCGCGGGCTTCAAGTCGGCGCCGGTCAACGCGCGCGGCTATCCGGGCACGCAGTTCTCGCTGCAGTTCTACGTCGAGGACTGCACCGGCTGCGGGCTGTGCGTCGAGGCCTGTCCGGCGCTGAGCGCGGTGGAGCCGGGCGTCAAGGCGATCAACCTTGCCGACAAGGCGGGACTTGTGGAGGCCGGGCACGCCAGCATCGCCTTCTTCGAGAGCCTGCCGGTCAACGACCGTGCCCGCGTCGACTTCGCCAACGTGCGCGGCGTGCAGTTCCTGGAGCCGCTGTTCGAGTTCTCCGGCGCCTGTGCCGGCTGCGGCGAGACGCCTTACGTGAAGCTGCTGTCGCAGCTGTTCGGCGACCGGCTGATGGTCGCCAACGCCACCGGGTGTTCGTCGATCTACGGCGGCAACCTGCCGGTGACGCCGTGGTCGAAGAACCACGAGGGGCGCGGGCCGGCGTGGTCGAATTCGCTGTTCGAGGACAACGCCGAGTTCGGCCTCGGCTTCCGGCTTGCCGCCGACAAGCACGTGGCGCTCGCCCGCGATCTGCTGGGCCAGTTGTCCGGCGAGGTCGGCGACGACCTGGTGACGGCGATCCTGGATGCGCCGCAGATCCGCGAGTCGGAGATCCGCGCCCAGCGCGAACGCGTGGCACAACTGAAGACGAAGCTGCTGGCGCTGCAAGGCAACGCCACCGCCGACCACCTGCTGTCGGTCGTCGATCACCTGGTACGGCGCTCGATCTGGATCGTCGGCGGTGACGGCTGGGCCTACGACATCGGCTACGGCGGGCTCGACCATGTGCTGGCCAGCGGGCAGAACGTCAACGTGCTGGTGATGGACACGGAGGTCTATTCCAACACCGGCGGGCAGGCGTCGAAGGCGACGCCGCTGGGGGCCATCGCCAAGTTCGCCGCGGCAGGAAAGCGCACCGCGCGCAAGGACCTCGCGCTGCAGGCGATCGCCTATGGCAACGTCTATGTCGCGCAGGTCGCGATGGGCGCCAACCCGCAGCAGACGCTGGAGGCCTTCCGCGAGGCGGAGGCCTACGAGGGGCCGTCGCTGATCCTCGCCTACAGCCACTGCATCGCGCATGGCTACGACCTGCGCCGCGGCCTTGACCAGCAGGACCGTGCGGTATCGAGCGGCTACTGGCCGCTGCTGCGCTACGACCCGGCGCTGCGCGATGTCGGGCAGGCGCCGTTCCGGCTCGATTCGCCGCGCCCGACGCTGGCCTTCAAGGACTACGCCTACAACGAGCTGCGCTACTCGGCGCTCGCCGCCAGCCGCCCGGAGGAGGCGGCAGCCCTTCTCGCCGAGGCGCAGAAGCTGATCCGCGACAAGTATCAGACCTACGAGGACTTCGCGCAGATGGAAGCCGGGCCGGACGCCTCGCAGGCGATCGGCGCGGCGCGCAGACTGTGAGTGCCCAAGCCATGGACCTGACCACCGCCTATCTCGGCCTTACCCTGAAAAGCCCGCTGGTGGCGAGCGCCAGCCCGCTGAACCGGCAACTGGAGAACCTGCGCATCCTGCAGGACTGCGGCGCTGGCGCGGTCGTCCTGCCGTCGGTGTTCGAGGAGCAGATCAACCGCGAGCAGGAAATCCTCGACGCGCTGATCGACCACGGCAGCGAAAGCTACGGCGAGGCGCTGAGCTTCTTCCCGGCGCAGACGTTTGCGTCCGACACTTCCAACCATCTGGCACTTGTCGAGCAGGCGGCGCAGACGCTGGCGATTCCGGTCATCGCCAGTCTCAACGGCGTCACCGAAAGCGGCTGGATCGAATACGCGCAGGACCTTGAAAGCGCCGGCGCGGCGGCGATCGAGCTCAACGTGTTCTTCGTGCCGTCCGACCCGGCCGTGTGCGGCAGCGACGTGGAGAAGCGCTACACGGACATCGTCGCGGCGGTTGCCGGGGAGGTCGACATCCCGGTATCGGTGAAGGTCGGACCCTACTTCTCCTCGCCCGGTCACATGGCCGGGCAACTGGTGCGCGCGGGCGCCAGGGGGCTGGTGCTGTTCAATCGCTTCTACGAGCCGGACATCGACCCGGCGACGCTGTCGATGCAGACCAGCCTGGAACTGTCGCATGCCCATGAGATGCGCCTGCCGCTGTTGTGGATCGGCGTGCTCGCCGGGCGCAGCAAGGCGTCGCTTGCGGCGACGACCGGCGTGGAAACGGCGGACGACGTCATAAAGTACCTGCTCGCCGGCGCCGACGTGGTGATGACGACCTCGGCGCTGCTGCGGCACGGACCGCAGTACATGCGCGTGCTGGTCGACGGTCTTGCCGATTGGCTGACGGCACGCGGGCTGTCCTCGCCCGCCGACATCCGCGGCAAGCTCAGTCACAGCAACGTCGGCGATCCCGAGACTTACGAGCGCGCCAACTACATCAAGGTGCTGCAGGGCTTCGCGCAGCACTAAGACGATCCGGTCTACCCCGGCGCGGGTTAGCCCGGAGTGGCGAGCGACCTGAGGTCGGTGGCCGGGTCGGCGACGCGGGCGGGGTCGGGCGAGATGCCGTTTTCGATCAGCCGGCGCGCCATCATGAAGGCGCGCGGATCGTTGAGCGCATCGACGGCGAGCAGGCGGCCGCCGGCGTAGTACCAGAACGACACCTGGCCGGCATCGCCCTTGCGCGTGACGACGCGTTCGTAGCCGGTGTTGAGACCGGCGATCTGCAGCTTGACGTCATACTGGTCGGACCAGAACCACGGCTTCGGCACATAAGGTTGTTCGCCGCCGAGCATGTTGGCGGCGACCGTCTCGGCCTGGTGGATGGCGTGCGGCACGCTTTCCAGCCGGATGCGGGTTCCCCGCCACGGAAACGAGGCGCAGTCGCCGGCAGCCCAGATCGCCGCGTCGGAGGTACGGCCGAATTCGTCGACCGCGACGCCGTTGTCGATCGTCAGCCCGGCTGCCTCGGCAAGCTCCGTGCACGGCGCGATGCCGATGCCGGCGATGACGAAATCAACGTCGAGACGCGTGCCGTCCGCCAGCTCTGCGGCGGTGACGCGATCCTCGCCGACGAGCCGGGCAAGACCGGTGCCCTCGCGGATGTCGACGCCGTGGGTCCGATGCAGGTCGCGGAAGTAGTCGGCGGTCCCGGGGTCGGCGACGCGCTGCAGGATACGCTCTGCGGCCTCGACGAGAACCACCTTCAGGCCGGCCTTTGCAGCAACTGCGGCCGCCTCCAGCCCGATGTAGCCGCCGCCGACGATCAGCACGCGCCTGCTGGCGACGAACTGGGGCGCCATCGCATCGACGTCGGCGATGGTGCGCACGACAAAGACGCCGTCGAGATCGCCGCCGATCGAGGCGGGCAGGCGGCGCGGGCGCGATCCGGTGGTGAGCGCAAGCTGGTCGTAGCCGATGACCTCGCCGTCGACATGCACCGTCCTTGCGGCGCGGTTGATGGCCCCGGCGCGCGTCGCCAGCCTGAGGTCGATGCGCTGCTCGGCGTAGAATTCCGGAGGGCGCAGGAACAGCCGCTCGACGGTCATCTCGCCGCCCAGATACGTCTTCGACAGCGGCGGGCGCTGGTAGGGGTGGACGGGTTCCTCGCCGATCAGCGTGATCGGCCCGTCATGGCCGCCGGCACGCAGGCCCGCGACGAGCGAGGCGCCAGCCTGGCCTGCCCCGATGACGACGATTCCAGCCATCCCCACCCTCAGCGCCCGGCGAGCGCGGCGGCGGCGGCGCGCAGCGCGGCGTCGGTCTGCGCGAAGTCGTCCTCGGTCAGCGCCAGGCTCGGGTAGAGCTTGCCCGGCGACTTGAAGATGCCGCGTTCGCGCAGGACGCGGTTGAACTCGGCGTTGGCCTTCTGGTCGGCGGCGAGCACGTCGCGGTAGGTGCGCACGTCGCGGTCGGTGAAGACGACATCGAACAGCGCAGGGTGGCCGACGACGCGGTGTGCGATGCCGGCATCGGTCAGGTGACGCGTGCACATCTGCATCAGCCGTTCGCCGTTGGCGAACAGCCTGTCGTAGGCGCCGGGCCGGCGCAGGATCTCCATCGTCTTGAGGCCGGCGACGGCGGCGACCGGGTTGCCGGACAGCGTGCCGAGCATCATCAGCCAGCGCTCCGGCCCGACGATCGAGGCGTCGAAGTGGTCCATGATGTGCTTCCTGCCGGCGACGGCTGCGAGCGGGAAGCCGCCGCCGATGATCTTGCCGAGCGAGCAGACGTCCGGCACCACGCCGTAGGCCTCCTGCGCGCCGCCGTAGGCGAAGCGGAAGCCGGTCACCACCTCGTCGAAGATCAGCACGATGCCGTGGCGGTCGCACTCGGCGCGCACCGCTTCGAGGAACCCGGGTTCCGGCGGGATGATGCGCTGCAGTGGCTCGACGATGATGCCGGCAACCTCGTGGCCGTGCTCGGCGAGCAGGCTCTTCAGGAAGGCGACGTCGTTGAAGGGGGCGATCAGCATCTCGCCGCGCAGGCTTTCGGGGATACCGGCGCTGTCGGGCACGGCCTGCGGGAAGTTGACCAGCTTCTTGGGCGCCAGGCTCATCTGCGCCTCGGCGCTCATGCCGTGGTAGCCGCCCTCGAACTTGAGGATCTTGTCGCGGCCGGTGAAAGCGCGCGCAAGGCGCATCACGTACATGTCGGCCTCGCCGCCCGAGGACAGGAAGCGCACCTGCTCGGCGCAGGCCACGGCGCGGCAAATCTCCTCGGCCAGTTCGACGCCGGCGGCGTTGTTGGCGAAAAAGGTCATGCCCTTGGGAAGTTGCTCAGCGACGACCTCGAGCACTTCCGGGTGGCCATGGCCGAGCAGCATCGGGCCGGAGCCGATCAGGTAGTCGACGTACTCGCGCCCGTCCTCGTCCCACACCCGGCTGCCCTTGCCCTCGCGGATGAAGACGGAAGGATCGAAATTGCCGAAGCCGCCGGCCGGCAACACTTCGCGGGCGCGGCTTGCCCAGTCCTGCATGGTCATCTTCGCGTCCACTGGTTTCGCGTCCATGTATGTCTCCTAGTCGAACACGGCAAAGGGATTGCCGAGCACGTCCGCGTCGGGCGTCACGCCGAGGCCGGGGCCATGCGGCGGCGCGATGCGGCCATTCTCGCGGACCGGCGCGCGCGCGTCGAGCCTTGGTGCAACATAGCCCGAAAGGTCGCAGACGTTCATCAGCGCGTTGACCGGCGTGGCCGCCCCCAGGTGCAGGGCCGCGGCGGTGGTGACGTCGGAGCCCCAAGTGTCCTCGATGCACATGCGCGCGCCAAGAAACAGGCACAGGTCGCGGGCGCGCCGCGACGCGGACAGGCCGCCGAACTTGGACAGTTTGAGGGCAACCGCATCGAGGCAGCCGAGTTGCCAGGCCTTCAGCAGCGACCCGGAATCGTGGGCGTTCTCGTCGATCTTCATGGCAAGGCCGCTGGCGGCGCGCACCGCGGCGCAGTCCTCCAGCGTGGCGCAGGGCTGCTCCAGCATGACGTCGAGATGCATGACGGCACGGGCGACACGCGTGGCCGTGAGACGGTCGGCGCCGCAGTTCCAGTCGCCGTAGACGAGCGGGCCCGCCCCGACCGCCTCGCGTACCTTGTGCAGGCGTTCCACGTCTGCCTGCCAGTCGTTGTCGGCACCGAGCTTCACCTGGAACTGGCGCATCCCTTGCGCGAAGGCTTCACGGGCGATGCGCGCCATCTCGTCGGGGGCGACGCAGGTGATCGAATGGTAGAGGGCCATGTCGGCCGCCTGGCGTCCGCCGAGCAGGGCGTAAACCGGCAGGCCGGCGACCTTGCCGGTGATGTCCCACAGGGCGATGTCGAGCGCCGACTTGGCGTAGACATGGCCGGGCAGGTGGGCATCCACCCGCGTCATGACGGCTTCCGGGCCAACCGGGTTGGCGCCGAGCAGCACCGGTGCAATTTCGCCCAGCACGGATTCCACGCCGCCGGCAAAGGCCGGCAGGTAGTGGGGGATCGGGCAGACCTCGCCCCAGCCGCTGATGCCTTCGTCGGTGTCGACGCGCAGCAGCATGGAGGCGACCGTGGCGCAGGTCTTGCCGGCGGCCATGTAGTAGGTTTCGTGGCTGGTCAGGTCGACGCGCCACAGCGTGAGACGGGTGATCTTCATGTCAGGCCTCGTGAACGGCGACCGGTTTGCCGAGGGCATCGGGGTCCGGTGTGACCCCGAGACCCGGCTCGGACGGCGGGGTCGCCACGCCGCCGATGTTGCGTGCACCCTGGCCCGGCACCGGATCGACCGCGAGGTGATAGTGGCAGAGCCAGCTCGCCAGCCGGTTGGCTGCCGGCGTCGCGCTGGCGAGATGGACCGCCGCGGTATCGGCGAGCGCCGAGCCGCCCAGGTCCTCGATATGCATCTGCCAGCCGACGGAAACACCGAAGTCGCGGATCTGGAGGGCTTTCGTCAGTCCGCCGACGCGGTTGGGTTTCACCTTCACGCCTTCGCAGGCGCGCTTACTCCAGGCGTCCAGATGGTCGCCGAAAGTGTGCAGGCACTCGTCCAGCATGATCGGGTTGTTCACCCGGGCGGCGACATGTGCGCATTGTTCGAGCGTTTCGCAGGGCTGCTCGATCCAGTCGCGCACCGCAACGGAGTTGAGCACCTGCACGGCGACGCCGGGCGTCCAGGCGCGGTTGACATCAAAGGTGACTTTCTCGTCCGCCGGAAGAGCAGCCGAGATCGCCTCGATGCGCGCGATGTCGGCAGCAACGTTGGTGCCGCCGATCTTGGCCGAATGGGTCCGGTAGCCCTTGGCACTTGCCTCGCGGATCAGCGCGATCATCTCGTCCGGGGTTCCGGTGGCAATCGAGGAGTTCACCGCCACCGGCTCCGGCCTCTCGCCGCCGAACAGCTGCCACAGCGGCAGCCGCGAGCATTTGCCGAGGATATCCCAGCACGCGATGTCGAGTGCCGACTTTGCGTAGGGGTGGCCCGGCAGTTGAAGGTCCATCACGTCGTTGATCGCGCGAAGGCTGCGCGGGTCACGGCCGAGCAGGGCCGGTGCAAGGGTCTCGATGCCCGCCCGCACGCCCGGCCCGTGCGCCGGCAGGTAGGTCGTGCCCCACGGGCAGCCTTCACCCCATCCCGATATGCCTTCGTCGGTGTCGATGCGCACGAAGGTCGTGTCGAGGGATTCGAACTTCAACCGCCCGCCCGACAGCCAGTAGGGTTTGGAAAGCGGCAGGTCCATCTGCCACACGCTGATGCGGGTGATCTTCATGTGCGCCTCCAGACGTGGATCGCGTGGCGGACTTGCGGAGCGCTGATGGGGATGGAGACGATTTCCGGCGTCGAGAAGACATGCGCGATCCGACCGGCGGCGCGGTGTGCTTCGAGCGTTGCGAGGTAGGGGCTCACGCCCTCGTCGTGGCGCAACGACAGAACCAGCAGACCATCGCGGGCGGTCACGCGCACCAGTTCATCGATGGCGTTCGCCGGCGCATGCCCGGGTGTCAGGACCCCGATGCAATAGGTTGCCGCGTAGGCGCCGTCGGGAAGCGGCAGGGGTTCGCCGAGCGTTGCGCTGACCAGCGTTTCGTACAGCCCCTTGGCGCGGGCGACCGCGAGCATGCCGTCGCTGAGATCGAACCCGTGCAGCGGGCCATAGCCAAGAAGGGCCAGCGCTTCGGACTGCATGCCGGTGCCGCACCCGGCATCGAGGATCGGGCCGGTGCCGGGCCTGACATGCGCGATGAAGGTGGCGGCGGCGTGAAACGGCAGGCGGATGCCGGAGGCCATGATGTCGCGTTCGTAGGTCGACGCCCAGGCGTCGTAGGCCTGCTTCTGTTCGGCCGCCGTTTCGGCGGCATAGACATGGGACAGGATTTCTTCCTTCGTCCTTTCGCTGCGGGTCATCGCGCTACTCCGGACACGGCCAACGGAAAAGCGAGGCTTGCATGGTCTTCATGCCGCGCGACCCATCTTCGGCAGGTCGGCCATGCCGGCGCCGCGCCACAGCACGTAGGTCAGCACGGGCTCATCGTGGGTGACCATGGCGTGCGGCTGGTTGGCGGCGTGGTGGCGGGTCTGGCCCGGACCGAGACGGGCGGGGGCGCTTCCTTCGGCGAGGAACTCGGCGCTGCCGGCGAGCACGAAGTAGAGCTCCTCGGCCTCGTGATGATGCCAGTCGTAGTTCAGTCCCTCGCCCCAGTAGGCGATGTAGCCGCGCAGCTGGTGGGAGTGGAAATGGCCGGTCGGGCCGAAGAGCTCGAAATAGCCGTAGCGGGCGAGGAAGTCGGCGCCGACCTCGGCCTCCGTGTAGGTGCGTTTCCAGTGAGCGTGCGCGGTCGCCGCGCGGATGGCATCGACGAACGGCCGGCAGCGAGCCGGTGCGGCAAGGCCGAGCGCGGCGACGAGATCGGCGGCGGGCACGTGGAGGGGCGCGACGGGCGCCGGCATGATGTCGACGGGCCAGGGCGCGAAGCCGGACAGCAGGGGCGTTGCCTGGTGCAGGGCGCGGGCGGCGTCGAGAACGTGGGCAAGGCTCGTGTTGGTCATGGCACCACCACGATGTTGCCGACGTGCCGCTTTTCGATGAAGGCGGTCTGGGCGGCGTGGAAATCTTCCAGCGGATAGGCCGCGGCGAGCATCGGGCGGATTTCGCCGCGCTCGATGTAGCCGACGAGATCGGGGAAGACGTTCGGCGTCGTCACCGTGCAGCCGTGGAATGTGAGGTCGTGCAGGTAGAGCGTGCGCAGGTCGAGCGGAACGACGGGGCCTGCAATGGCGCCGGAGGTCCCGTAGCGGCCACCGCGTTCGAGCACGTCGATAAGCCTCGGCCAGTAAGCGCCACCAACGACATCGGCGACGATGCTGACGGTGCTCCTGCCGATTGCTGCCTGCAGCGCGGCGGCGAGGTCTTCGGGCGCGCGCGGCAGGATGACGCGCGGGTTCGCATGCGCGACCTGCGCATGCTTTGCCTCGCTGGCCATGGCGACGGTGGTCGCGCCGCGGTGGTTGGCGAGCTGGATCAGCGCCGAACCGACGCCGCCGGAGGCGCCGGTGATCAGCACCGTGTCGCCGGCACCGCAGCCGACGCGATTGAGCAGGTTTTCCGCCGTCGTGTAGGAACATGAGAAGGTTGCCAGTTCCGCGTCCGACAGGTCCGATTCGACCGGCAGGACATTGCGGTGGTCGATGGTCGCGTACTCGGCGAAGCCGCCGTCGCGCTCGGAACCGAAATAGCCGACGTTGACGATATCGGCGAGGTCGTCCCAGTTGCGCAGCCAGCAGTCGGCCATCACGCGCCTGCCGATCAGGCTCTCGTCCGCGCCGGGGCCGGCCGCGACGACGGTGCCGACCATGTCGGCGCCCTGGATGCGGGGAAAGGCGATCGGCGCGCCACCCCACGAGGGGTCGTCCGCACCAGCGTTCGTCTGCGCTCCGCCTGTGGTGGCATCGGTCACCGCCTTCGAATACCAGCCGGTGCGCGTGTTGACGTCGGTGTTGTTCATGCCGCAGGCAAGCACCCTCACGAGGACTTCGTTGTCGCCCGGCACGGGAACTGGCCAGTCGGTGCGGAACTCCAGCTTGTCCGTGCCGCCATGCCCGGTGAGCACGACCGCGCGCATGGTCTTCGGGATGGTCATTCCGCTGCCTTTCGTGCCGGTGCGTCGGCCCTTGGCTTGAGATTCTGCGGATCGTAGGCCGGCTCGGCGAGGACGCGCGCCTTGCGCGGCTTGCCCATGATGACGACCTCGAGCGCGGTTCCCGGCTGGGCGGCTTCCGGCCTGACGTATGCGAAGGCGAGGATGGTGCCGACCGAGTGGCCGTAGGCGACGGAACTCGTCGCGCCAACGCGCTTGCCATCCATCAGCACCGCCTCGCCGCCGTGGCCGTCGCTGTCGCCGTCGGGTTCGATGGCGAGGCAGGCGCAGACCCACGGCAGCGGGTTGGCGAGGCTTGCCTGCGTCGCGTCCCTGCCGAAGAAGTCACCCTTGTCGAGCCTGACGAAGCGCATCACGTCGGCTTCCGGCAGCGTCACCTCGTTGGTCAGTTCGCCGGCGCCCTTGAAGGCTTTTTCCATGCGCATGGCGTTCATGGCAAAGGAGCCGTAGTCGGCGATGCCGTGTTTCCCGCCTGCTGCCCACAGCGCGTCGTAGACGGCGAGCGCGTCGGCGGCCTCGCAATGGATTTCCCAACCCAGTTCGCCGGCATACGACATGCGCAGCGCCCAGACGGGCCGGCCGGCGACCTCGATGCGCTGCGCGCTGAGCCAGCGGAAGGCGGCGTTGTCGAGGGCAGCATCGGTGCAGGCAGCGAGGACGTCGCGGGCGCGCGGCCCCTGCAGCGCCATCGCCGCCCAGCCGGTCGACCGGTTGGTGACGGTGACGTTTTCGCCGGCGCGGTTGTTGGCGAGGTGGTCGAGCAGGCGCTGCTCGAAGAAGGCGGCGCAGACGAGGTAGAAGCTGTCCTCTGCGAGCCGCACCACGGTTGTCTCCAGCTCGATGCGACCACGTGCGTTGAGCATGTGGGTCAGTGCGATGCCGCCGGCCTTGCCGGGCAGCCTGTTGGCAACGAGGCGGTCGAGGAAGGCCTGCGCATCCGGCCCCGACACCTCGACCTTGGTGAAGGCGGAGATGTCCATGATTCCGGCGCGCTCGCGCACTGCCTTCACCTCGCCGGCCACCATGTCGTGAACGCGTGTGCGGCGGAAGGAATAGTGGTCCTGCTGCGCGACGCCGTCGCGGGCAAACCAGCGCGGGCGCTCGTGGCCGTAGACCTCCTCGAAGACCGCGCCTTTCTGCTTCAGCCGTTCATAGAGCGGGGAGGACTTCAACGGCCGGCCGGCGAGGCGGTTGAGATGCGGGAAGGGGATCTCGTGGCGCAGGCAGTAGTCCTCCTTTGCCTTGGTGACCTGCCAGTCCTTCGTCGCGTAGGAGCCGAAGCGGCGCGGGTCGAACTCGCGCATGGAGATGTCGGCCGCGCCATGCACCATCCAGCGGGCGAGTTCGCGCGTCAGGCCGGGTCCCCAGCCGATGCCGATCTGGGTGCCGCAGCAGCACCAGTAGTTCTGCACGCCCGGCGCCGGGCCGATCAGCGGGTTGCCATCGGGGGGATGGGAAATGGCGCCGTGCACGACGCGGCGGATGCCGAGTTCGGCGAAGACCGGCATGCGGTCGAGCGCGTTCTCCAGCCACGGCATGACACGGTCGTAGTCGGCCTCGAACAGCTCGTTCTCGGCCTCCCACGGACAGTGGTCGATCCACACCGCGTTGGGGTTTTCCTTCTCGTAGATGCCGATCAGGCCGGACTTCTGCTCCATGCGGATGTAGCCGGACACCAGCCTGTCGTCGCGCACGACGGGCAGTTCGCGCTCCAGGTCGCGGAACTGCGGCACCGGGTCGGTGACGAAGTAGTGGTGCGTCATCGACGTCATCGGCAGTTGCAGGCCGGACCATTCGCCCATCTGCCGGGCGTAGGTGCCGCCGGCGTTGACGACGTGCTCGCACGTGATGTCGCCGTGCTCGGTAAAGACCTTCCACGCGCCGTTCGGCTGGCGCTTGATGTCGGTGGCGCGGCAGCGCCGGACGATCCGCACGCCAAGCTTGCGGGCGCCGGCGGCGAGCGCCTGGGTGACGCCGGAGGGGTCGACATGGCCGTCGTCGGGGGTGTGCAGCGCGCCGAGCACGCCGTCGAGATTGTAGAAGGGATGCAGTTCGTGGATGCGGTCGGTTCCGACCAGTTCCATCGGGAAACCGAGCGCTGTGCCGACGCTGAGCGTGTGGCGCAGCCAGTCCATCTCGTCCTCGGTGTAGGCGAGGCGGAACGAGCCGCAGCCGTGCCAGGTCACCGACTGGCCGGTCTCCTCCTCCAACTTTCCGGCGTAGAGGCCGATGTTGTAGCCGACGCACTTGCCGAGCCCGAAGCTCGACGTCGAATGGGTGATCTGGCCTGCGGCGTGCCAGGTCGAGCCGGAGGTCAGTTCCGCCTTCTCCAACAGCACCACGTCGCTCCAGCCCTCGTGGGCGAGGTGGTAGGCGAGGCCACAGCCCATGACGCCGCCGCCGACGATGACGACGCGGGCCTGGGCAGGAAGGCGGATCGTTTCGGCTGAACCCATGACGGCGGAATCCTGTTGCATGACCATCAAAAACGCGATGGACAGCGTTATCGAACAAATGTACCATCGTCAATCATGAATGAACAAAACGTACCAAATGCCGATCCGCTCGATCCCGCCCAGGTGCTCGACATCCTGCGCGGGGAGATCCCCGAACTGACGCCGGAACTGCGCAAGGCCGCGGCCTACGTGCTGGAAAACCCGAACGAGGTTGGCGTCAGCTCGGTGCGCGAGATCGCCGACGCGGCTGGCGTCAAGCCGAACACCATCGTTCGCATGGCGCGCTCGGTCGGATTCGAGGGATACGATGACTTCCGCGAGCCGTTCCGCGAAGAGATCCGGCAGGGCCGGGCGAGCTTTCCCGACCGGGCGCGCTGGCTGCAGTCGCTGTCGAAGGGCGACAAGCTCGGCGGGCTCTACGCCGACATGGTGGTCTCGGCGATCAGGAACATCGAGGAGACCTTCGCCGGCATCGATGCCGACCGGCTGAAGGCCGCCGCGGAAGCCATCTGGGCGTCGCGCCAGACGTTCACGCTCGGCGTTGGCGTGAACCATTCCAACGCCAGCAACTTCACCTATCTCGCCGGCACCGGCATGGTACAGTTCCACGCGATCCCGCGGCCGGGCAGCACGGCCAGCGACGACCTCGCCTGGGCCGACGAGCGCGACGTGCTGATCGCCATCACCTGCAAGCCCTACCGCACCGAGGTGGTCGAGGCGGTGCGCATAGCGCGCGAGCAGGGCGTCACCGTGATCGGTATTTCCGACAGCCCGGCGTCTCCCATCATCCTCGGCTCGCAGCACGGTTTCGTCATCTCGGTCGACACGCCGCAGTTCTTCCCGTCCTCGGTGTCGACCATCGCGCTGCTGGAAACGCTGCTGTCGTTCGTGATCGCCTCGGCGAGCCCGCAGGTGGTCCAGCGCGTGGAGACTTTCCACCGGCGGCGCCACGAACTCGGCATCTATCTCGACAACCCGGAGACCTGACATGAACGAACATGTCGCGGGGGCACACCCCACCCGCTCTCTCGATGCCCGCTACTACACCGACCCGAAGATCTATCGTGCCGAGCAGGCGGGCCTGTTCGCGCGCACCTGGCAATTCGCCGGCCACGCGTCGCTGGTCGAAAATCGCGGCGACTATTTCGCCTTCGAGGTCGCCGGCCAGAGCCTGTTTTGCGTGCGCGACCGCGATGGCGAGATCCGCGCCTTCTACAACGTCTGCCAGCACCGTGCGCACGAAATGGTGCAGGGCAGCGGCAACGCGAAACTGCTGGTGTGTCCCTACCATGCGTGGACCTACGAACTGACCGGGCGGCTGCGCTCGGGGCCGAACGTCGCGGCGGTGCCGGGCTTCGACCGCGGCGAAATCTGCCTGACACCGGTGAGGCTGGAAAACTTCCACGGCTTCCTGTTCGTCAACCTCGACCCCGACGCCGAGCCGATGGACGCCTGGTTCCCCCGCGTGCGCGAGGAACTGCTCGACTACGTCCCGCACATCGCGCGACTGAAGCCGCTGGAATGGGTCGAGATCCCGGAGAAGTGCAACTGGAAGGTCTCGGTGGAGAACTATTCCGAGTGCTACCACTGTCCGGTCAACCACCCGACGTTCGCGACCGGTGTCATCAAGCCGGAGAGCTACGACATCCAGCCGCAGGGCCATTGCCTGCGCCACACCACCGAGTGCCAGAACCTCGATCGGATGAGCTACCCGATCGACCTTGCGTCCAGCGTGCATGCGGGCGATTACTCTTCGTGGTTCCTGTGGCCGATGTTCTCGTTCCAGGTCTATCCCGGCAACGTCCTCAATACCTATCACTGGCGCACGGTCGATGCCGACAACGTCGTCGTGTGGCGCGGCTGGTACACGGTCGATGGCGTTGATTCCGAGGTCATTCGCCGGCTTGCGATACAGGACCGGGCAACCACGGTGGAGGAGGACATCCGGCTGGTGGAATCGGTGCAGCGTGGCCTGCGCAGCATGGGCTACAGGCCGGGACCGCTGGTCATCGATCCGGCATGCGGCGTGATGTCGGAACACTCGATCCGCACCTTGCAGGAGTGGATGAAGGCCGGCGCCGATGGCGCCTGAGCCGAAAGCCTACTGGCGCAATTTCCTCGCCGGGACATTCGTCGACGGAAGCGCCGGGCGCCTCGCGGTGGACGATCCGGCGACCGGCGAACTGCTGGCCGAGCAGGCGCTGGCCGATGCCGGCGACATCGACCGGGCGGTTGCCGCTGCGCGCGCCTGCCACGAGTCGGGCATCTTGCGGGACCTGCGTCCGGTCGAACGCGGCCGCATGGTGCGTGCCATCGGCGAACACCTGCTGCAACGCACCGACGAGATCGCGCAGGTGCTGACGCTGGAAAGCGGCAAGCCGCTGTGGGAGGCGCGTATCGAGGTCGAAGGTGCTGCGCGCTACTTCGAGTACTACGGCAACCAGGCCGAAACGGTGGAGGGCCGTTCGATCCCGCTGGGGGCGGGCTACCTCGATTTCACGATCAACGAGCCCTTTGGCGTGTCGGCGCAGATCATCCCGTGGAACTATCCGATCGAGATGACGGCGCGCTCGCTGGCGCCGGCGCTGGCGACCGGCAACGCCTGCGTCGTCAAGACGCCGGAACTCGATCCCTTGTCGAACGGGTTCATCGCCGAAGCGGTGGCGGCCGCGGGTGTTCCCGAGGGCGCGGTCTCCATCCTGTGCGGCACCGGGGCGGAAGCGGGCGCGGCGCTTGCCTCCCATCCGGGCATCGACCAGATCGTCTTCACCGGCTCTGTGCGGACGGGGATTTCCATTGCCACGGCGGCAGCGCGCAACGTGGTGCCCTGCGTGCTCGAACTGGGCGGCAAGTCGGCGGCGATCGTGCATCGCGATGCCGATATCGACGATCTCGTTTCCAACGTGCGCTGGGGCATCTTCTTCAATGCCGGGCAGGTCTGTTCGGCGATGGCGCGGTTGATCGTCCATCGCGACATCCATGACGAGGTGGTGGAGGCGGTTGCGGAGATGGCGCGCTCCCTGTCGGTGGGTCCCGGAATCGAACGCGCCACCTTCGGCGCCAACATGGGCGCCATGGTCAGCGAGCGCCAGCGCGACCGCGCGGAAGCCATGTGCCGGGCGGCGGAGGGCGAGGGCGCGCGCGCGGTGGCCGGCGGGCGCAAGCTCAACCGGGCGGGATGGTTTCTCGAAGCGACCGTCTTCGACGGCGTGACGCCCGACATGGGAATCGCGCGCGAGGAAGTCTTCGGCCCGGTCCTGTCGGTGCTCGCCTTCGACAGCGACGAGGAGGCCGTGGCAATCGCCAACGGTACCGACTACGGCCTCGTCGCCGGCGTCTTCACCCGCGATCTCGATCGCGCCACCCGCGCCGCTGCCCGGCTGCGCGCCGGCCAGGTCTTCGTCAACGAGTGGTATGCCGGCGGCGTCGAGACGCCGTTCGGCGGCTACGGCAAGTCCGGCTACGGGCGAGAGAAGGGGCGCGAGGCGCTGTGGAACTACGTGCAGACGAAGAACGTCGCCATCCGGCTGCCCTGACAGCCTGGGTATCAGCGCACCTGCAGGGCCTTCACCGCATCGGCGCACCTGCGCGCGAAGGCGGCGCGGCTGGTGACGCGGGCGCGGAAGGCAAACAGCGCCGATTGCGCCGCCGACACCTTTCCGGCTGACGCGGCGGCGGAGACCAGGCGCGCGAGGGTGCGAGCCTCGACGCTCGGCAGGTGCTCCAGCAATTCGGTGAACAGGGCGAGATCGTCACCCGTCATCCGCTCGGGCTGCCCGTCCAGGTCCTGCGCGCGAGCGAACAGGGCGGCGAGCCGGGCGGACAGGGCTGTGTGTTTCGCCTCGTCGAGTAACCCGGCGTCGCGCTTCCAAGCCAGGATGCAGCGTTGCAGGTTGAGGCGCTGCTCGGCCGCTCGGCTTGCCGACAGGCCTGTGTCGTTGCGCCGGTAGTCGGTCAGCGGGCTTGCGATGTTGGCAAGCCGGCCACGCGCGGCAAGGCGCAGCCACAGGTCGAAATCCTCCACCAGCGGGAAATCGTCGCGGTAGCCTCCGGCGGCCTCGAAGGTGCCGCGGCGGATCATCATCGACGAGTGGATGAACGGGTTGGCGCGCATCAGCCGCGCGCGCAAGGCGGCATCGGCGGTGGGCACCTTCATCATGCCGGTGACGCGGGAACGTGCGTCGATCTCGACCGCCGCCGAGCCGACCGCGACCACGTCGGGGTGGTGTTCGAGAAAATCGACCTGCTTTTCCAACCGGCCCGGCCGCATCCGGTCGTCGGCGTCGAGGCGGGCGAGGAGATCGCCGGTGGCGGCCTTCGCCGCGGTGTTGAGGGCATCCACGAGCCCTTCGCCCTCGCATTGCAGAACGCGTATGCGGGCATCGTCGCTGGCAAGACGTTCAAGGATATCGCCGCTTGCATCGCTGGAGTGATCGAGCACTGCGATGATCTTGAAGTCGCCAAGCGACTGGGTCAGCACGCTGGCGATGGCTTCCTCGACGAAGCGCTCGGCGTTGCGCACCGGCAGCAGGACGGACACGGTGGTCATCTTAGGCCCGATCTTGAAACTGACGTCGGTACCGACACATGGACTTGCCGCGATCGGCATCTATGATGGGTTCAATCCTCAGGGCTCCGGTCCAAGGGGCCCAGGCCCGGGAATTCGATCCCGAGGTCGATACACTAGCAGATATCTTCCAGTCGGCGACGTTCCATCAGCGATGAATCCCTCAGCAATGCAACCCAAGGTGCTGTTCGATCTTTCGTCCCTGGCGCGCTGGAGCGGTCCGGCCGTCGGCATCATGCGCGCGCAGCAGCAACTGGCGCGGCATGCACATGCCAACGAACCAGACGTGGTGTTCACCGTTTTCGATCCCTTCGCGGGAAAGCCGCGCGCGATCCGCAGCGAGTGGGTCGAGGACATCATCGAGAACCGGGTCTCGTTCGAACCGGCGCTGATACCCAATCCCTCCAACGGACAGCGTTCCCTGCTGCACCGGATGCCGCGCTGGCTGTCCGACATCTACCTGCTGATCACCAAGTTCCGCAGGAAGCGACTGTCGTGGGCGCAGGGACGCCTTGCCCAGGCGAAGGGGAAGCCGCTGCCGCACATCGAGCGGATGGTGCGCAGGCTGGTCAAGCCCGGCGAGCGCACGCGCTATTTCAATCCGGACGGGAGCCTGCGGCTGTGTCCGCCGATGGAATCGCTGCTCGACGACAGCCTGGAGATCGCCGGTGGCGACGTCTTCGTCGGAGCGCAGGCTGGCTGGTACCATGTCGACGTCGAAGGGTTGAACCGCCTCAAGGCCGAAACCGGCCTGCGCCACGTGGTGCTGTGCTACGACATCATACCGATCCTGTTTCCGCAGTGGTTCAGCGAGCGCGATGGCGCGATCTTCCGTGCCTACTACGACAAGGTCTTTTCCAGCGCCGAGCGGATCATCTTCAACGCGCACAGCACCGAGCGGGACGCGCGCGCGCACTGCCGCTCGCTCGGCTTCGAGCTTGCCGATACGCGTGTCGTTCCGCTGGGCTGCGACGTGCCGGCGCGGGATGGGGAGGCGGACGAGGAGGCGTTGCCCGAGGGCCTGGAGCCCGGGCGGTTCGCGATGTTCGTCTCAACCATCGAGCCGCGCAAGAATCACCAAATCCTGGTCGACGCCTGGCGGCGGCTGGCGCAGGATGGCATCGTCGCGGCAACGGGTTTCAAGCTGGTCTTCGTCGGCCGCAATGGCTGGCACATGGAAGACTTCTTCGCGCGCCTCGCCGCGGAGCCCGAACATGGACGCTCGATCCTGCATCTGGAGGGCATCGACGACGCGACGATCCGCGCCCTCTACGCCAGCGCGGCCTTCACGCTGTATCCTTCGACCTACGAAGGCTTCGGGCTGCCGCCGGTCGAATCCATGCTGGCGGGAACGCCGGTGATCGCGTCGACGGGCGGTGCCGTCAACGAGGTCGTCGGAGAGGCCGGCATCCGGCTCGATCCGGGCGACGTGGATGGCTGGTTCCGCGAGATGCGGCGGATGATCGAGGACGAGGCCTATCGCGCGGAATGGACCATCAAGGCCCGCACCTACAAGCCGGTGACGTGGCGCGAGGCGGGCGAACGGTTCTTCGCGGCGGTGCGCGAGCCGACGCAGCGCGGCTAGAGCATGTTCCGCTCAAATTGAACCGACTTGAGCGACAAGAACATGCTCAAGGCTCTGAATCTGGAGCGAATTCTTGTCGTTCAGGTGATTCCACCTGAACGGAATGCGCTCTAGTGCCCTAGGTTTTTCCGTTTCCAGTGGTTGCGTGCGGGCCTGCACCGACTGCTGCCAGCATGTGATCGACGCGCGCCTTCAGCGTGTGACGGGCGAGCACGTGGGCGCGAGCCGCAGCGCCCATGGTCTCGAGTTCGTCGTTGCGGGCGAGCGCGTGTTCGACCATGGCGGTCAGGCCGCCGGGCTCGGGGTCGTAGAATAGCGCGTTCTCGCCGTGGCGGAACGGGGCGTACTGGATGATCGAGGGCCGGTTGATGAGCGGTACCGCGCCGCAGGCCGCCGCCTCGTAGTGGCGGAAGGAATCGTGGCCGAGGCCCTCGGGTGACCACACGATGCGCGCCTTCGCGCAGCGGCGGTAGAACTCCTGCGGCGGCAGGCGCGTCCCGGCGATGTCGATGGAAAACCCGCGTGCATGCAACGCCCGCAGTTCGCGCATGCCGGCTTCGCGCAGGCTCGAATTCGCCTCAAGGGCACCGGCGAAGAAGACATCCACGCTCTTCGCCAGGGGCGCCTGCGGCATTGCCAGTTGCTCCTGCGGCGACAGGCCAAGCGACATTGGACGTACCTTGGCGACGATGGCCGCATGGGCTGGAATCCTGCGAAAGCGCGGTGTCGGCACGTCGGCGTGCACGGTGCGCATGAAGAGGCGCCAGTGATCTTGTGGCAGTTCGCGCTTGAACACCACGTCCGCCTTGCGCCACAGCCACAGCGCGTGGGGCGCGATGTATGGTGCGTCCGAAGGGTCGAACAGCACGATCGGCGCGGCCGCGCCGAGGCGCAAGATGCGGTCGCCGAAGGGGCGGACGACAGGAAAGCCGCGGCGGAGGGCGCGCCGGTTGGCAAGCTGGCGGATGATGGCGCGTGGCCCGAAAGCGTCGCGGGTGGAGGCTGGGCGGTTGACGAAGACGGCGTCGAAGGCGGGGTCGCGCAGCAGCGTACGGATGTGCCCGATGCGGGAGAGCGAGAAGGAGAACGCTTGCGGATCGCCGGCGGAAACCGGATCGGGCCCGGTGCCGACGTAGACGGTTTCGTCCGGGTAGACCTGAATGACGAGCGGGACGGGACCGATTTCGAGGATGCGCATCAGCCGCCACCGGATCCTTTGGCGCCTGCCGCGTCGAGATGGGGCTGCAGGATGGCGCGGACGGCGGCGCGTTTGCTGTCCCTGAGCGACAGGTCTCCGGCGAGGCCGACCTCGTGCAGCCAGCTGCCGCGCCACTCGAAATAGGCTTCGCGCAACGCAACGCCTGGCAGCGCCGCCACGGGCTCGATCGGGCGGCGCGGCAGCGACGTGGGATCGATGTGGCGATAGAGAACGTCCCAGTTGGCGCCGCCGGTATCGAGGCCGGCGAACCAGTCGAGACCGAAGTCGAGCGGTTCGCCGGCAACCGCCGCATGGCGATAGAAGCAGTAACCCGCCCACAGGAACCACCGGTCGTCTCCCGGCCGCTGATCGCCATAGAAGGCATGGGCTTCGAGCGGAGCGAAGGGGTCGTCGGGTGCGGTGGGAAAGAGATCCGCATCGAGGAAACCGAAGGCCAACGGCGCAGCCGGCCGGATGATCCGGCGCCAGACCCAGTTCATGGCCAGGCCGTGCGAGCGGCTTGGATTGCGTCGCGTCCACGGGTTGGGCGGTAGCCTGAGGTAGAGGCAGCCCTCGCGCCGGGCGACCTCGGCGATGGCATCGGCGCGTTCGCTGTCGGGCGAATTGTCGGCGATCAGTTGGGCATCGGCGCTGACGTAGTGACGCACGAGACGCGCCTGCCAGGTGGTCGCCTCGACATCGTTGAACGCGATGGTGGTGAGCAGCCGCTTGCCGGCGATTGCAGCCTGCACCGCGCCCTCGTCTCCTGCCGCCGCCGGGTGGGGATAGTAGTGCCGGTCGATGCGCCTGTAGCGCGCGGACTTGAGCGCGTGTAGCACCGGCCGCAGCCGCAGGTGGTCGCGCAAGCTGTACTCGGAAAGCGGTCTTGGCATTTGCGGCAGCGTTCTCCGGGCGTGGCAGGCGTGCTTGACGCGCCGAGCATGGTGGCGCGCGGCGGCATTGTCCATAACGCGGCGCACTCAGGTGAGCAGGGCAGCCTCGAAGCGTTCGGCATAGTCCGCCCAGGACAATCCCTGCTGGCGTTGCAGTGCGGCCAGGTGCTGGCTGCGCCACAGGTCATCGTCGGTGAGCAGCGCGATGGTGGCCTCGGCGAAACCCGCCTCGTCGTCGCGGTGAAAGCCGGTGACGTTGTCGATGACCCGCTCGGGCACCGAGCCCAGGCGCGACACGACAGCCGGCAGGCCGAGCGCCTGCGCCTCGGCCAGCGTCAGGCAGAATGCCTCCGACTTGTGGCCGAGATAGGGGATGACGCGGGCGGTGCGCATTGCATGCTTGAGGCCGTCGCGGCTGGTGGGTGGATGGACGCGGATGCTTGCCTTGACGTGTGCCGGCTGGCCGGCGGGCAGGTGACTTCCGGCCCAGACCTGCCACGGATCCTGGCCGGGGGTGAGCCCGTTGAGGCCATAGACATCGAGGATTGCGTCGGGAACCGCCGGCAGGATGCGGCGCACCCAGATGTCGACGAGCGGGCTCAGGTTGCGGCTCGGATTGGAGGCGAACAGGGCGCGGCGGGGCGGTGGAGCTTCGAGCGGGGGCAGGCCACGAGCCTCGTCGGGCAGTCCGAGCGGGATGAAGACCTCGCTGCGGCGCGATGGCAGCAACGGCGAATAGCCGCGCTGCTGGAAACGGCTCATCAGGATGGGGACGGGGCGATACAGCCACATCCGCCAGATCTGCTTGTAGTGCTTGAGGTTGTTCGGCCGCCACAGGACCCAGATGGCGCGCTTCGCCGGCCTTGCCACCAGGGAGAGCAACTGCGGGTGCTGGATGGCGACATAGAGGTCGCAGGTCGCGGGCGGCGTATCGCCGACGGGCTGCCAGGACACGCCCTCGTGCTCGATCGGAGCATCGCAATTTGTGCAGCAGATGACCTGGTGGCCGCGCGCGGCGAGGGCGCGGGCCAGCCGGATGACAGAGGATTCGGTGCCGCCGAGCGGGCGCTCGTCGAGCGTGCGACCGTCATAGGCACCGGTCGTGTCGGCAAAGACGATCCTGCTCATGGTGGCGTCGGCGCTCCTGGTCGGCTACAGGTGCGAAGAACCGGTACGAGAACGCAACGATCGTTTCGCGGCGACGTGCAATTCGGATATCCAATATTATATTCAAGACATGATCGCATAGACGGAAGCACAGGTGGAACCGCAGCACGAGTCTTCAGGCGAGCGCGAAGAACGAATGTCCGCCGGACGCGACAGGACGCTGCGGATCGCACTTGGAATCCGCAGGCTTGGAGCGCTGGGCGGACTGGAGAACCTGTGCCTCCAGGTCGCCGCCGCGCTGATGGCGCGCGGACACGAACTGACGATCTTCACCGCCGGCGAGCCGGTCGCGGCCCCGGCCAAGGTGGTCTACCTGAACGACAGTGTGCGCGCGTACACCAACCATGGCCGGATGGAGGAATTCGCCGCTGCCTTCGGGCAGGCGACCGGCGCCGGCTTCGACAGGGTTGTCGCCTTCCAGCCGATGCCGGCGGACATCCTGGTCAGCGCCGATTCGCTTTTCGACAAGCCGGATACCGCCTTCCTCAAGCGCTATACGCCCCGCTTCAGGACCTATTCCCGCCTGGAAGCCCAGTGCCTTGCGGGAGACGGGGGCGCCTATCTCATCGGTCTCGACGACAAGCAGGTGAAGGCGTTCGCCGCGCACTACAGCTTGCCGGCCAATCGCTGCGCCGTTCTTCCGCCGACGCTCGATCCCGGTTGCCGACGGCCGCTGGACCTGAGCGAGGCCGAGCGGCGGGAGCTGCGCGCCCGGTTCGGGGTTTCCCAGGATCGGCTGGTGCTGCTGTGGATCGGACTGCAGCCGATGACCAAGGGGCTGGACCGGTTGGTCGACGTGCTCGCCACGATGCCGGAGGCGGAACTGCTGGTTTGCGGGCTTGCCGAGACGGCGCGCAAGGTGCAGCCAATCCTGCGGCGCGCGCAAAGGGCGGGGACTGCCGGGCGGGTGCATTGCCTGGGCTTCCTGCGCCATGATGATGAGCGCTTCTTCGAGGTTCTGCGTGCGAGCGACGTGCTGGCGCATCCCGCCCGCGTCGAAACCACGGGCACGGTGATCCTGGAGGCGATCGTCAACGGCCTGCCGGCGGTGACGAGCGAGCTGTGCGGGTTCAGCGACCATGTGCGGCGTGCCAACGCGGGCATCGTGATCGACGATCCGTTCGACGCCGAGCACTTCCGCCGGGCGCTGGTCGAGGTCAGCGCGGAGCGTGCGCGCTACGGTGCCAACGGCATCGCCTATGGCGCCAGCGAGGACCTGTACCAGGGCGTCGCGCGGGCGGTCGAGATGATCGAGGCTGGCCGGGTCCCGGCGGCCTGATGCAGTGCGGCAATTTCGTGTGAGCGGGTGCTTGCGCTGCGGCATCGACCCGACGCACACTGGCGCCCATGTGGCTACTGAAATTCTTCCTGAGCAAGGCGATCAAGAAGGGGCGTCTGGTCGTCATCGACCATGACGGCACGCGCCATGAATTCGGTTCCGGCGTCGATGGGCCGCACGTGGTGCTGCGCTTCACCGACAGCAAGATCGCGTTCGACATCGCGCGCAATCCCGACCTTGCCGTCGGCGAGGGGTACATGCACGGGCGCATCGAGTTCGAGGACGGCTCGACCATCCGCGACCTGCTCATGCTGTACGCGGCGAACAAGAAGCCGGGCGCCAGGCCGCATGGCTGGTACAACCGGATGCTCTACAACACCCGCCTGCTGCTGCGGCCGCTGCACCAGGCGAACCCGTTGGGGCTTGCGGCGAAGAACACGCGCCACCACTACGACATCTCCGGCGACTTTTACCGGATGTGGCTCGACGAGGAGATGAACTACACCTGCGCCTATTTCCGCGACCCGTCGAATTCGCTGGAACAGGCGCAGCGCGACAAGCTCGACCATGTTGCCACAAAGCTGCAGCTCAAGCGGGGAATGACCGTCGTCGACCTCGGCTGCGGCTGGGGCGCGGCGGCGATCCATTTCGCGAGACGCTACGGCTGTGACGTCACCGGCATCAACGTCTCTCCCGAACAGCTGGCGTTCGCGCGGGCGCGGGTGAAGGACCTGGGACTGGAGGACAAGGTCCGGTTCGTCGAGTGCGACTACCGCGAGGCGCAAGGCCAGTACGACCGGGTCGTTTCCATCGGGCTGATGGAGCATGTCGGTTCGCGCCACTTCCACCAGTTCTTCGGCCAGTGCTCGAAGCTGATGAAGCAGGACGGGGCGGGGCTGGTGCACGCCATCGGGCGCATGGCGCCGCCGGGCGCGACGGGGCCGTTCATCCGCAAGTACATCTTTCCCGGCGGCTCGGCGCCGTCGATGTCGGAGGTGTTCCGCGCCACCGAATTCGCCAGGCTGTGGGTGCTCGACTGCGAGATCCTGCGCATGCACTACGCGTGGACGCTGCGCCACTGGCACGAGCGCTTCATGGCACGGCGCGACGAGGCGGTAGGGATGTTCGACGAACCGTTCGCGCGGATGTGGGAGTTCTATCTCGTCGGCGCGGAATCGTGGTTTGAGCACGGCCCGAACATGATCTACCAGTGCGTCATCTCGCACGAGCGCGACGCGTTGCCGCTGACGCGCGACTACATGTACGCGGCCAGGTAGATCCTACTTCCCGAATATTTCCGCATAGCGCTCCGGTTTGAAACCGATCTCGATCGTTCCGCCCGCTTCCAGGACCGGGCGCCTGATCATCGACGGCTTGTCGAGCATCAGCGCGATGGCCTTTGCTTCGTCGAGGTCCGCCTTGGCTTCGTCGGGCAGCTTGCGGAAGGTCATGCCGGCGCGGTTGAGAACCTTCTCCCAGCCGGCCGCCGCGCACCAGCGGGCGAGTTTCTCGCGATCAGCGCCCGACTTCTTGTAGTCGTGGAAGTCGTAGGCAGCGCCGTGCCCGTCGAGCCAGGCGAAGGCCTTCTGCATCGTGTTGCAGTTCTTGATCCCGTAGATCGTGACGGTCATGGCGTGTCCTGCTTCATGCCGCGCAGGGTCGGCAGGCCGATGCCGGCGGCATCGAAGCCGCCGTCGACGCCGATCGTCTGGCCGGTGAGATAGGACGCCTTCGGCCCGCACAGGAAGACCACGACCTCGGCGATCTCCTCCTCTGTGCCGTAGCGGTTGAGCGGGATCGCGTCATGGTAGTCGGCGCGGATCTCGGGCGTGTGGACCTGCTTGGCCATGGCGGTGTCGACCGGGCCCGGTGCGACATTGTTGACGCGGATGCCGATGCCGGCGAGTTCGGCGGCCTGCTGCTTGGTGAGATGGGCGAGGGCAGCTTTCGACGTGCCGTAGGCGACGCGCAGGGTGCTGGCGCGCTGGCCGGAGATGGAGCCGATGTTGACCACCGCGCCGCCGCCGGTTTCGGCCATCACCGGGGCTGCCGCCTGGACCATCGCGAACGGGCCGGACAGGTTGACGTCGAGGACGCGCGACCATTCCTCGTGTGTCGTCTCCAGCATCGGCTTGAACACGGCGACGCCGGCATTGTTGACGACCGCGTCGATGCGCCCGAAGCGCGCGCGGGTCTGGCGGACCGCTTCGGCGACCTGGCCGGGAACCGCGACGTCACATTCAATCGCGAGCGCGTCGGCCGTTGCCAGCGCCTGTTGCGCGGTGCGCAGCGTGTCGGCGTCGATGTCGACCATCGCCACCTGCCAGCCATCGGCAAGGAAGCGCCTGGCGATCGCCAGGCCGATGCCGCGGGCGGCGCCGGTGACCAAGGCGACCTTCCTGTCTATTGTTTTCATCTACCCGCGGCTTTTCTGCCTGATTTCCCGGTCGTCTCCGCCTTGCGGCCGGTGGCATGGCGCAGCCACCTTGCGGCGGCTTCCGCGGGCAGAGGCGGGGTGAAGACATAGCCCTGTCCGCGCGGCACGTCGAGGGCATGCATGGCGGAAATGTCATCGGGGCTTTCGAGCCCCTCGGCGACCAGTTCGAGGCCGAGTTCGCGCGACAGAACGCCCATGCTGCGGATCAGCGCGGCGTTCTTGCCGAGCGGTTGGCCGTCGCTGCCGTCGCCGGCGATTTCGGCGACGAAGGTGCGGTCCAGCTTGATGGCATCAATGGGCAGGCGGGCGATGTAGCTCAGCGAGGAATAGCCGGTGCCGAAGTCGTCGATGGCGATCCGTGCGCCGGCCTGACGCATGTCGGCGAGCAGGGTCTCAACGACATCGAAACGCCGGATGGCGGCGGTCTCGGTGATCTCCAGAACGAGGCGACCGACGAGGTCGGGGTTCGCGCGAAGGCACTTCTTGACCTCGTGGACGAAGCTCTCGGTGAGCTGCTGGGAGGAGATGTTGACGTTGAGCGACAGGTCGCGGCAGCCGCACTGGGCCTCCAGGTCGCGGAACAGGGCGATGGAGCTGGCCAGCACCCAGCGGCCGAGCTGGACCATCTGTCCGGATTCCTCGGCGATGCGGATGATTTCCTCCACGCCGTTGAAGCCGGCGCCTTCGCGCTTGAGCCGCAACAGTGCCTCGACGGCCAAGGGCCTGAGCGTGCGCAGGTCCATGATCGGCTGGAAGTACATCTCGAACCAGCCGTTCGCGAGGCCATCGTTGATGACCTTGACCTGGTGGTTGCGGGCGTTGACCGGGTGTGGCGTGCCGTCGTCGAAAACGACATAGCGGGACTTGCCAGCGGACTTTGCCTCATACATCGCCTGGTCGGCCAGACGCAGGACTTCCTCGGGAGTGCGATGCTCGTTGGCGAGCGCGATGCCGATGCTGGCTCCCAGATGGGCGGCCTCGCCATTCAGCAAGACTGGCCGCGAAACGATCTCGACGATGCGGTCGGCAAGTTCGCTGGCAGCGGTCGCATGATCGCCGCCATGGACGATCACCGCGAACTCGTCGCCGCCGATGCGCGCCAGCGTCGCTCCCGGGCCGGCGGTGTAGCGCAGGCGATTGGCGCATTCGAGCAGCACGCGGTCGCCGACCGGATGGCCGAAGGAGTCGTTGATCGGCTTGAAGTTGTCGAGGTCGATGAACAAGATCGCGTACGGGGCGGCCGCAGCCGTGCTGCCGCCGTGCCCGCGCAGCGTCTCCAGTGCCTGGTTGAGGCCCAGCCTGTTGGGCAGGCCGGTCAGCGCGTCGGTGATGGCAAGGGCCTTGAGATCGCGCTCTGCGCTGCGCAGCAGCGAAACGTCCGCCATGACGCAGACAAAATGCGCGTCGGCCGCACTGTCGGAGGCGGGTTCGCGCACGGCGGACAGCAGCACGTCGATCTCGCTGCCGTCCTTGCGCCAGATTTGCAGCGGCGTTTCGTGCACGGCTTCCCCGGCCAGCAGGTCGGCCAGGATGCTGGCGCGGAAACGAACCCGCGAATCCGGGCTCAGCAGCGTGTCGAGGCGCCGGCCGATCGCCTCGTCCTGGTCATAGCCGGTTTCGGCGCGCCAGTGTTCGCTCGCAGTCAGGACGGTGCCTGACCCGTCCATCGTGAACAGCAGCGCAGGCGTGCAGTTGTAGAGGCCCTGGACCTGTTCCAGAGCCGCTAGCGTCTTGCGGCGCTCGTCCTGCAAGCGGGTCTGCATGTCGTCGAAGGTTGCCGCCAGCATGCCGATCTCGTCGTGGGAGGAGACGCCGACGCGGGTGTTCTCGCCCGTTTCCATGTAGGTGGAGATTGCGCGGATGATCTGTTCGACGGGCTGGCCGACGGTGCGGCGGAAGGCGACCGTCGCCGCGACCGCCGAAATCAATGCGCCGAGCGCCATGACGGCGAGGATATCGAACCGCATGTCGATGCGCATCTGGCGGATTTCCGCCGCGGAGAAGCCCACGCGCAGGAGAAACGCGCCGGAACGCGGCAGCGCGATCGTGACCACGCTTTCGGGATTCATGACGTCGCAGCCCAAACGGCGCGGATGCGAGAGCGCGGCCAGGGTTTCGTTGTTCTCGAGGATGTCGACGCACTGCACCGCCGCGTCGGCGACCAGCGGTGCCAACGAGCGGCGGAACGAAGCGGTGTCGCCAAGTTGCGTCCCGACAGGAAGGCTCGCCGCGACCGCGGCAGCCAGCGTGCCGATCCGAGCGCCAAGTTCGCCGGTCGCATCGGCGATGCGCTGTCTTGAACCCAGTTCCATCACCGTCGCGGACGCGATTGCGAACACCGCGAGGAACATGACGAGGAATCTCGCCACAACGGACTGGTGGATGCCGGGCATCCGCCAGTTCCTGCTGTCGTCCGGAATTTTCATTGGCTTGTGGATCAGTCGAGCATCTGAACCTTGCCGTCCTGCACCAGCGCCTTGAGGGGCCCGCGGTTGTCGACCTCGGTCTGGAACACCACGAACTCGCCGCCACGCCGCGCGACATAGAAGTCGATGTTGACGAAGTTGCCGTGCGGGTCGCGGAAGTCGGTGCACAGGACATACTGGTCGCCCATCTGCAGGATCATCGGGTGGGCCTTGGCCGGAGAGAGGTTGACCGTCTCGCCGGTATCGAGGCGGACGTGCGGGACGATGCCGCCGACGGAGTGGCTTTCGATGTAGGCAGCCATGGTCGCCTGAAGGGCGATCTTGTCCTGCAGCGTGATGTTGGCGGCCGAGGCGGAGCAGGTGGCCAGGGCCAGGGCCGCGGCCAGCAGTGTCTTGCGGATCATGTGTCGATGCTTCCCTTGTTCTTGATGGAAGGCATCATGCGTAACTGACCTTAAGTAAGCTTCTACACGTGGCAATCGGTCGCCGGTTCGCGAGGTTGCGGTAAAGATTGCGTTGCGCGAACGTCGGAAAATCGCCGTAATGCTTGATTCACGCCGGCGAAGTGCAGGGAGATGCTGCGGTGCCAGGTGCAATGCGGTTGGGAGTGGCGGGTCGGTTCCGTGAGTTTCTCGTGATGTTGCTCGCCGGCGCAGCGCTGGTGATTGCGCCGCTGGCATCCGGTACCGCGCAGGCGGACGAGTTCGCCAACGGCCGGCGCATCGTCGAACACTGGTGCTCGCAGTGCCATGCGCAGACAGGCGCGGAAACGAACCCCGACCGCGCGCCGACCTTCGAGCAGATCGCCTCGCGGGACGGGCGCGACCTGCGCTACCTGCGCGGCTTTCTCAACATCGACCACTTCCCGATGACGACCTACCGCCTGTTCGACCACGAGAAGGACGACGTGGCGGCCTTCATCCATTCGCTGCGCAGGCGCTAGGCGCGAGCGTAGAAGCGCGCCCGACGCGAGCCGGGCGCGCCGGGGTGTGCTACCAGGACAGCGTCTTTACGTTGGGGTCGAACAGGATCGACGACACCACGTCCCAGCTGCCCATCGTCACGCCGTCGATGTAGTCGTCCTCGCTCAGGCCGGCTGCCGCCGAACAGGCCTGACACATGATGACCTGGCCACCATCCTTGATGAAGGCGGCAAGCATGTCCTGGATCGACATGTCGACACCGCGCATCAGCCCATGCACGTGCGAGGGACGCTTCTTGTCTGCGAGGTAGACGGCGCGCACGTTGAGCCAGATGGCAACCGGCTTGTGGCCGTTCTTCAGCGCCTTCTCGTGGGCGAACATGATCGCCTTGGCGGCCGACCAGGTGTCGTCGGTGGTAAGGTTGACGAGCAGGCCGGGCCTGGCCTCCTCGGCGCCGGCCGGCGCGGGTGCGAGCGGCGACAGCGAGGCGGCCATCATCAGCGCGATGGCGGCGAAAATCAGTTTGCGCATGGAAAAGCTCCTTGGTTTGCCTTGCAGAAGGGGTGTGAAGGTTTGCCGCCGCGGCAATCGGGGGAGAAAACCGCGGCGGCGCTGGAGCGCTCAGAACCGGAGCGAACCGGTCAGTTGCGCCACCCAGTCCCGTGACAGCTGGACGCCATTCAGGTTTTCGTAGACCGGCATGCCGATCTCGCCGGCCAGCCGCGCCATGTGGCCGCCGGGCGCCTTGCCGCGAAGATTGAAACCGGCGAACAGCTCGATGCGTTCGCCGCCGTAGAATGCGGGATTGGATCCGCGGCCTGCGCCGTCGATGTTTGGGTCGGCGCCGTGGATGGCATCCTCGGTACTGGCCTCGACGCGCGCGGTGCCGGACAGGGCCGGCGAGAGCGCATAGGACAGCCAGGCGGTCACCGCGTGACGGTCGCCCCAGCGGTAGCCTTCGGAGTTCTCGTCCTGCAGGGCGATGCGCCCCCGATAGGCGATGCCGTAGCCGAACTTGCCCCGGTTGCCGAGGTAAGTGAGGTTCGGCAGGAGGTCGACGGTTCCGGTACCCAACTGCAGCCCGTACATGGCGCGCACGTCGCCGATGCTGCCGTTGGGCATCAGCGGATTGATGCGCTCGGTGATGGAGCCGGTGGGCAGCGACAAGCCGAGACCCGCGTTCAGTGCGCTGCTGCGGTTCCTGTAGAGCTGGAACGTTGCCGCGATGCGGCTGTCGCCAAGTCCCTCGGTAGAGTTCGTCTTCGTGCCCAGGCGGGTGTCGCCCGACATCCCGGCGAACGTCAGCGTCTCCATTTCCTTGAAGACGTAAGAGGTTGCGGCGCTGATGCTCAGACGTTGAGTCAAGCCGTGCGAGAGGCCGAGCATCTGCATGTTCATGTTCATGCTCAACGGCACCATGCGCACGGTGGCGGGCGGCGCATTGACGTTGGCGATGTTGAGGGCAACGTACTCGGGAGACACCTCCTGCGTGCCCATCAACAGGCCCTCGCCGTGCATCCAGCGCGAGGAGTACATCACCATGGTCTTGCCGCGCGGGGTCAGATGGGCCCCCATGACGCCGGCGGGCGGCGGCTGCATCATCATGGGCTTGCCGGCCCCCGATGCCGGGAACATGGCGTTCATGGTCATGGTGTCGCCGGCGGTCGCGCCGGTCGCGGCGAGTGCGCCGCAGAGGACGGCGACGCAGCGAAAGGCGGCGCCGGGGTGGCGTGTTCGTATCGTGTGAGCCTGCCTGCGGGCAGGGCGTGGTTTGTCGAGCATCCCGGTATCCTGAAAGTCTTCTTGATTGAGCGCGTGTGTGCGCATGCCGCATGGCGCGTGCCGGGGCGAGCCTCGGAACGGCGCTGCGGGTGTTCCAAGCAGAGGGTCAGGAAATGGCGGGCGGTGCGCGCGCGTGGCGGCGCTGCGGGGCGTTGGCGTGCAGCGCGGCGGTGCGTGCGGGAACGGTCAGCCTGACGAAGGCGACAGGCGCCGCCGGGGGAACGATGTCGGCGGCAAACGTGGCGAGCGGCGGCGGACCGTAGAAGCAATGGCCGCCATCGGAGCGGTTGCCTTCCTCCTCGATAGGCCGGCCGTTCGCGTCGAGGGTGACGACCTTGATGCCGTACTCGCTGCAGATCTCGACCTTGAACAGGCCGCCCGCCGCGCCGGGCGCGGAAAGCATCATGCCCGGCGCAACGAGGCTGCGCAGCGCCAGCGCTGCGGCGACGAGCCAGATTGTCCAGAGCCTGCGGTTCACCGGATACTCCCCTGCGGTGCGGCGAACGTTAACGGGGTGGGCACTGCGAACAAGCGCGCGAAAGGTCGCACCCCGCGCCCTGGGCTGGCAGGGTGTGCGGCATGCGATTGACCCGGCCGCTCCGGCTTGCCACTTGTTGTGCGCATTCATTCGGCCCGGCGCGCATACGCCGCGGCAACGACGAGGAGACAACCATGGCCGCCACCCCGCCCGTCTGCGACTTCGGCTGGAAGGGCGTCGACGCGACGTTGCCAGCCACCGACGGCAACAGCTATTCGATCAAGGGCTGCGCCGGTCCCAACGGGCTGGTCGTCGCCTTCATCTGCAACCATTGTCCCTACGTGAAGGCGGTGATCGGGCGCATGGTGCGCGACGCGAAGGATCTTGCGGCGCATGGCGTTGGCTATGTCGCGATCTGTTCCAACGACGCCGTGACGCATCCGCAGGACTCGTTTGCCAACATGAAGCTGTTCGCCGAGCAGCACGGCTTCACGTTCCCCTATCTGCACGACGAGGACCAGTCGGTGGCGCGCGCCTATGACGCCGCCTGCACGCCCGATTTCTTCGGCTTCAACGCCGACTTCGAACTGCAATACCGCGGGCGGATCGACGCGGCGCGCCTCGACCCGCCGCCACCGGGCATGACGCGCGACCTGTACGAGGCGATGGTGATGATCGCCAAGACCGGCGTAGGTCCGCGCGAGCAGATCGCCTCGATCGGCTGCTCGATCAAGTGGAAGGGCGCATAGCGTCCGGACCTTAGGATTTCATGCGCGCGCCTTCGGGGTCGAAGGCGGGCTTGAGCGTGACGCGGCCGGGCCAGCGGGTGCCGGCGATGTCGACGGTAACCTGCGCGCCTTCCACCAATGCGTCGGGTGACTTGAAATCGGCAAGCGCGAGCGGTTTTCCGACGCGGTGACCGAAGGCGGCAGATGTCGTCTTGCCGACGATCTCGTTGCGCCAGTACACCGGTTCGTTGCCGAGCGGCACGGCGGTCTCGTCGTCGAGGATGATCGTCGCGATGCGGTTCGTCACGCCCCTGTCGCGCTGCGCCAGCAGGGCGTCGCGGCCGATGAAGTCTGTGTCCCAAGCAACAGCGAAGCCGAGGCCGGCGTGCAGCGGCGAGGTGTCCGTGTCGAGATCGTGGCCGTAGGCGAGGAAACGCTTCTCGATGCGCATCGAAGTCTGCGCGAGCAGGCCCGCGGGCCGGGCACCGACCTCGTGTAGCGCCTGCCAGACGGCGCCGGCGTTCTCCGCCTTGCAGGTGATTTCCCAGCCGGCCTCGCCGACGTAGGACAGCCGCGTGGCGCGCACATGCTTGCCGGCGATATGCGCGGGGCCGGCCTCGAAGTAGCGCAGCGCATTGAGTTCATCGGCGCCCACATCCGATGCGATCTGCGCCGCCCTCGGTCCCATCAGGCCAAGCACGGCATAGAGTTCCGTGCTGTCGGTCAGCTTGACCCGGAAGGCGTCCGCATGGCCGGAGAGCCAGGCGAGGTCGCGGCGGATGGCGGAAGTGCCGACGAACAACCGGTAGTGATCCCCGGCGATGCGGACCGCGGTGAGGTCGCTCTCGATGCCGCCGCGCGGGTTGAGCATGGCGGTGTAGATCGCCCGGCCGGGCGCGCGGTCCATGCGGTTGGCGCAGACACGCTCGAGGAGGGCGCAGGCGTCGGGACCCTCGACCTCGATCTTGCCGAAGGTCGACTGGTCGAAGACCGCCGCCTTTTCGTGCGCCTGCATGACTTCGCCGCGCACGGCGTCGAACCAGCCGGGCTTGCCGAAGGTCGGGGTGTCGAGGCCGGGGCCGCCGAAGTGCAGCGGCCGCTCCCAGCCGTAGACCTGGCCGAAGGAGGCGCCGACCTTCGTCCAGGCCTCGTGCAGCGGCAGCTTGCGCAAGCCGCGCGCGCTCGACCATTGCCGGTTGGGGTAGGTGATCTCGTAGTGCTTGCCGAGCACCTCGGGAACACGTTGCGTGAGTGCGGCGACGGAATTGAAGCAGTCGGGGAAGCGCTTCGGATCGGCTTCGCCGAGGTCGGCGGGCATGTGGCCATGCATGATCGCGTGGGCCAGCGCCATGCCGGCGCCGCCGCCGGTCGCGACGCCGACCGAGTTCATGCCGCAGCCGAGATACAGCCCGCGCGTCTCCGCCGTCTCGCCGAGCAGGAAGGAGCCGTCGGGGGTGAAGCTCTCCGGGCCGTTGAGCAGCACCTTCACCTCCGCCGTTTCGAGCACGGGCAGGCGGTGCAGGGCGTTGACCATCATCGGCTCGAAGTGGTCCCAGTCCTCGGGCAGGAGCTGGAAGGCGAAGTCCTCGCCGAGCCGGTCGGGATCGATCGGCTTGCCCATCGGCTCGAAGCAGCCGACCAGCAGCCCGCCGGAATCGTCGCGGATGTAGAGGTGTCCGTCGTGGTCGGACAGCGACGGTACGTTGCCGGCGATGCCCTCGACCGGCTTGGTCAGCAGGTAGAAGTGCTCGCACGGCCACACGGGGACTGCGGCGCCTGCCATGCTGGCGGCCTTGCGGCTCCACAGGCCGGTGCACAGCGCGACCGCGTCGCAACGGATGGTGCCGAGCGGCGTCTCGACACCGGCGATGCGGCCGTCCTTGGTCAGGATGCCGGTGACACCACAGTTCTCGAAGATGCGCGCGCCGTTTGCTCGCGCGCCCTTGACGAGGGCGGCGCACAGGTCCGACGGGCTGACGCGGCCGTCGTCTGGCGACCACACCGCGCCGATGACGTCGTCGGCATTCATCAGCGGCCAGCGTTCCTTGGCTTCACCCGCCGAGATCGCGGTGGCGCGTACCCCGAACAGCCTGGCCAGTGCTTCCTGGCGCAGGATGTGGGTCAGGCGGTCGAAGGAGGTAGCGATGGACAGCGAGCCCTTGTTGATCCAGCCGGTGGCCTGCCCGGTCTCTTCTTCCAGCTTCGAATAGAGCGAGACCGAGTAGCGGATCAGCTCGGTGAGGTTGCGGGTGGAGCGCAGGGCGCGTACCTGGGCTGCCGAATGCCAGGTGGTGCCGGAGGTGAGTTTGTTGCGTTCAAGCAGGACCGCGTCGCTCAGGCCCGCGTCGGCGAGGTGGTAGAGCGTCGAGCAGCCCATCACCCCGCCGCCGATGACGACGACCGAGGCATGAGAGGGGAGCGTGTTGTCTGCGCTCATGGTCTAGTCCTTCGTTGCGGCGCACTCGGTGAGCGCCTGGTCGAGGATGGCGATGGCGCGGTCGATCTCGGCGCGCGACACGGTCAGCGGCGGTGCGATGCGCCACACCGCGCCGCGCTCGGGGCGGCGGCGGATGTTCATCGACAGGCCGAGTTCGAGGCAGCGCGCCGTCGTGCGTGCGCCCAGCGCGTGGTCGGGTGCCTTGGTGTGGCGGTCTTGGACCAGTTCGACGCCGAGCAGCAGGCCGAGGCCGCGCACGTCGCCAATCGCCTCGTGGCGCTGCTGCAGGGCTTCCAGCTGGGCGCGCAGGTAGGCGCCCTGCTCGCTGGCGCGCTCGATCAGCCGTTCGCTGCGGATCGTCTCCAGCACCGCTAGGCCGGCGAGCGCCGGCAACGGGTCGGCGACGTGGCTGGTGTAGAAGGTGAAGCCGCGTGCGTGGACCTTCGCCTCGATCGCTGACGAGGTAACCGTCGCGGCGACCGGCAGGCCGCCGCCAAGCGTCTTGGAGACGCTCATGATGTCGGGGGTGACGCCGAAGTGCTCGGCGGCGGTGCGCGCGCCGATGCGCCCGAAGGCGGTCTGCGCCTCGTCAAAGATCAGCAGCATGCCGCGTTCGTCGGCGGCCTGGCGCAGCGCCTCGAAGTACGCCTTCGGCGGCACCAGCACGCCGCCGGCGCTGATGACCGGCTCGACGATGATCGCGGCGGGGGCGCCGCGCGAGGCCATGTCGTATTGCGCAAGCCCGTAGGCGAGGCCGGCGAGCGCGGACGCCTCGGGCGTCGCCCCGGCGAAGGCGGGCCGGTAGGCGTTCGGTTCGGGGATGGCGTGGACGCCGGGCACGGGCGGGCCGTAGCCGCGCCGGTCGCTGGCAAAGGAGACGGCCGCCGCGCCGCCAGTGACGCCATGCCAGGAGCCGCCGAGCGCCAGCACCTCGTAGCCGCCGGTGACGAGCTTGGCGATCCTGAGCGCCGCCTCGTTGCTTTCCGCGCCGGTGTTGACGATGAGCGACTTCGACAGCGGCGCGGGCATCCACTCGCGCGCCAGTTTCTGACCGAGCCGGGCGACGGGCTGCGGGATCATGCCGGAGAACATGTGGATGGCGGTGCGCCCGGCCTCGGCCATCGCCTCGATGATCGCCGGGTGGTTGTGGCCGATGGTGGCGCACATCTGGCCGGAGGTGAAGTCGAGGATCTCGCGGCCCGTGTCATCGGTGACAATGGTGCCGGATGCGGTGGCGAACAGCCGGTCGAAACGGTCGCCGCCGTAGCGCACGAGGAATTCGTCGGCAGCTGCGCGCAGGGCCTCGGTGTCGCTCATGGCGTGTCCTTGTGCGTGGCGGTGCTGTTGCCGAGCCAGGTGAGGAAGGCGGCGAGCGCGTTGTCGAGATGGGTGGAGTAGGCTGCGGCAAGGGCGTCCGGGTCGCCGGCCTCGAATGCCTTCAGGATCGCTCCGGTCTCGGCGAGAGACGCTTCCTGGCGGCCCTCCATGGTCCACGGCAGGAAGCGCGGGAAGCTGTTCCACAGCCGCTCGATCGCCTCCACCAGCAGCGGGTTGCCGCCCTGTAGCAGCAGCGTGCGGTGGAAGTCGTCGTTGATGCGCATCATGCGGTTGATGCGGCCAGCGGTGCGTTCGCGTTTCATGTCGGCGAAGAGGGCGCGAAGCTCTTCCACGGCTTCGCCGGTCGCGCGGGTGGCGGCAAGGCGCGCGGTTTCGGGCTCCAGCAGGCGGCGGGCGGCGTAGATGTGGCGCAGGCGCTGCGCGTCGATCTCGGCGACACGGAAGCCGCGGTGGGCCTCGTGGACGATCAGGCCGGTGACCTGCAGGTCGGAAAACGCCTCGCGTACCGGCGTGCTCGACAGGCCGAGTTCGGCGGCGATGTCGTTCTGGCGCAGGAAACTGCCGGGGGGATGGCGCCCCGACAGGATCGCCTGCGTCAGGGCGTTCTTGGCGATGTCCTTCTTGCTCAAAAACCGCATTGGTGCAGCGCTCTTGCGAATCCGGCAACCGGCCGGGCGGCCGCTTGCCGAGAGTTGTGCATTATGCATAATTTTGACCGCCCCCCGCGGTCAAGCTGCAAGTGGACCGGGCTGCGAGGGTTGCGCCATGCTTTTCGACGTGGTCGAGTATGGGTAGTCGGCTGAACGCTGCCGTGATCGAAGAGGGGCGGTGGGCAGGCGAGGCGAATTGCGAACCACGATCTGATCAATGACTGGAGGGGAACAATGGTCAAACGGATCCTGAAATCGACGGTGGCCGCGGTCGCCGTCGCGGCGGTTGCGGCGGTGAGCACTGTGACCTACGCGGCCGAGTGCACGAACGACACCTGGAAGAAGGTGATGGAGCGCGGCACGCTCGTCGTCGGCGTCAAGGCCGACTACAAGCCGTGGGGCTTCCGCGACAGCAGCGGCAACCTCGTCGGCATGGAAATCGACATGGCACAGGACGTGGCGAATGCCATGGGCGTCAAGCTCGAGCTGGTGCCGGTGCAGTCGTCGAACCGCATGCAGTTCCTCGAGCAGGGCAACATCGACCTGATGATCGCCACCATGTCGGACCGCAAGGACCGGCGCGAGATCGTCGGCATCGTCGGCCCGAACTACTACACCTCCGGCACCAACATCATGGCGCCCAAGGCACTCGGCCTGAAGAGCTGGGAAGACCTGCGCGGCAAGCCGGTCTGCGGCAAGCAGGGCGCGTTCTACAACCAGATCGTCGAGGAGCGCTACGGCGCCCAGATCATTGCCTTCACCGGCAACGCGGAAGCCAAGCAGGCGCTGCGCGACAAGAAGTGCATCGCGTGGGTGTATGACGATTCCTCGATCGGCTCGGACCTCGCCTCGGGCAACTGGGACGACTTCGAGATGCCGCTCAATTCCGAAGACGACAACCCGTGGGGCCTCGCCGTGCCGCTGGCCGAGAAGTCCTGCGTCTTCGGCAACTTCATGACCGGCATGCAGTACAACTGGCTGCAGTCGGGCCGCCTGATCGAGCTCGAGGCCAAGTGGGGCATCAAGCCGACGGCGTTCCTCGCCGCCCAGAAGGATCGCCTCAAGGACTGGCTCGCCGAATAGGTTCGGCGCGAGCGTGAAACGGCATGCGCCCCGGCGAGTGGATCGCCGGGGCGTTCACCGACGCGGGGAAGCCACGTGCTGAACAATCCCGAAGATGCCGCAGCTCTACTGTGGCGGCACTGGATGGATGGCAGTGTCATCGACGCGCTGCCCGCGGGCTTGCGGCCGGAGACCAGGGCGCAGGGCTATGCCATCCAGGCCTGCCTCGAAGGATTTTCCGCAAAGCCGCTTGCCGGCTGGAAGATCGCGGCGACGAGTGCTGCCGGCCAGGCGCACATCAACGTGGACGGGCCCATCGCCGGGCGCCTGCTGGCCGAGCGGCTGCGCGACGACGGCGCCAGCGTCTCGATCGCCAACAACCGGATGCGGGTGTGCGAGCCCGAGTTCGCCTTCCGCTTCGCAGAGGACGTGCCTCCACGCGCCGCGCCCTATTCGGTCGAGGAGGCATTGGCGAGGGTTGGCGACCTGCACCTGACGATCGAGCTTCCCGATTCCCGCTTCACGGATTTCTGCGCCGTCGGCGCGCCATCGCTGATCGCCGACGATGCCTGTGCCGAGGTGCTGATCGTCGGGCCGCGGATCGACGCCGACTGGCGGGCGCTCGACCTGGCGCGCTACCCGGTCAGGGCCGAGGTCAAAGGACGGTACGACCGGGAGGGCTCCGGCGCCAATGTGCTGAGCGACCCGCGCATCGCGCTTGCATGGCTGGTCAACGAAGTCACGCAGATGGGCATCACGCTGCGGCGCGGCGAACTTGTGACCACGGGCACATGCATGGTGCCGCTGGAGGTCGAGCCGGGCGACGTGGTGAGCGCCGATTTCGGTGCGCTCGGGCGCATCGGCGTTCGTATCTCGGACGACGGGTGAGGCGGGGGCGATGGAGGATTTCTTTCGCCAACTGGCTGCCGAAGCGCCGCGCTGGAACTTCATCTTCTTCTACGACGAACGCTCGTGGAACCGGATCGTAGAAGGGCTCTACTACACGCTCATCCTGTCGGTCGCCTGCGTGATCCTCTCGGTCGTCATCGGCGTCGTCGGCGCATGGGCGCAGGGCTCGCCGTCGCGGCTGTTACGCAACATCGTCCAGGGCTACATCCAGTTCTTCCGCAACACGCCGCCCTTCGTGCAACTCCTGTTCTTCTATTTCGCGCTCGGGCAGTTCACGCCGACCTACTCGCCGGACGGCTGGCTGCAGGTGCCGATCATTTCCAACGTCGGCTGGGCGATCATCTCGCTGTCGTTCTTCGCCGGCGCCTTCAACGTCGAGATCTTCCGCGCCGGCATCGAGGCGGTGCCGGACTCGACGCGAGAAGCCGCCGAGGCGCTCGGCTTCTCGCGCATGCAGACCTACACGGAAATCGTGTTTCCGCTCGCCTTCCGTGTCTCGCTGCCGGCGCTCAACAACAACCTCGTCAACCTCATCAAGACGACGACGCAGGCATTCGCCATCGCGGTGCCGGAGCTGCTCTACCAGTGCGTGACGATCTGGAACGACTATCCGAGCGCGCAATACCCGACGATGCTGCTACTGTTCGTCGTCTACATCGGTCTCGTCGGCATCCTGGTGTTCGGCATGCACAAGTGGGAGCGCGCGCTGCGTATCCCGGGCTACGGGGTGTAGCCATGCGGGCAAGGGCAATCCCCGGCATCACGCGCCAGGCGACGACGGACCTTGCGGTCCTCAAGCCGTTCGACCCGGCACGGCGCACCGCGCATGATCCGCTGATGGCGTCGCGCTTCATCGCCGGCATGGACTGGCGTCATGCGCTCGGCATCGGACTGGTTGTCTGCCTGTATCCGGCGATCGCGCACGCACAGTCGCACTACACCTACGCGCAGGCGTTCTCGGCGCTGTGGAAATGGATTCCGTTCATCGTCAAGAGCGGGTTCCTGTTCAACATCCTGATCAGCTTCTTCTCGATGGCGGTCGGCACGCTGGCGGGAATCGCGCTCGGCCTGATGCAGATCTCGCCGCTGCGGCTCATCAGCCTGCCCGCGAAGGTCATCACGCAGCTGTTCCGCAACTCGCCATGGCTGGTGCTGCTGTTCATCGTGCTGCTGGCGTTTCCCTTCGAGGTCGAGGCGTTCGGGTTCATCATTCCCTTCCCGGCCTGGATCAAGGCTGTGATCGGGCTGTCGCTGCCGGTGATGGCGAACATCGCCGAGGTCGTGCGCGGCGCGGTGCTGTCGGTGCCGTCGGGGCAGTGGGAAGCCGCCGAGTCGCTTGCCTTCTCGCGCCGCCAGACGCTGTTCGAGATCATCCTGCCGCAGTGCTACAAGCGGATGATCCCGCCATGGATGAACTGGTACGCGATCCTGACCATGGCGACGCCGCTGTGCTCGCTGCTCGGGGTAGAGGAACTCATCAACCTGTCGCGCCAGGCGATCGAGGCGGAGGACAACCACCCCGAACTGCTGGTTCCCTTCTTCGGCTTCGCGCTGCTGATCTTCTTTGCCTACTGCTACCCGATCGCGCGCCTGACCATCCGGCTTGAACGCAAGTTCGCGGTGAAGCTTTGAGCGCGCTGGACAAGGACATCCGACATGGCTGAGTGGACACCCGACCAACCGCTTGTCTCGATCAGGGACGTACACAAGTCATTCGGCGAGCTGGAGGTGCTGAAGGGAGTGTCGCTCGACGTCAGGAAGGGCGAGGTGATCTGCATCATCGGCCCGTCCGGCTCGGGCAAGTCGACGCTGATCCGCTGCATCAACGCGCTCAACGACATTCAGGCCGGCTCGATCCTGGTCGAGGGCATCGAGGTGCATGATCCCGATCTCGACAAGCTGGAGCTGCGCAAGAAGGTCGGCATGGTGTTCCAGCAATACAACCTGTTTCCGCACAAGACGGCGCTGGAAAACATCATGATGGCGCCGATCAAGGTGCTGAAGGAAGACCCCGAGGAAGTGAAGAAGCGGGCGCGTGCGCTGCTCAAGAAGGTGCGGCTGGAGGGCAAGGAGGACGCCTATCCCGGCGAACTTTCCGGTGGCCAGCAACAGCGCGTGGCGATCGCCCGCTCGCTTGCCATGCGCCCCGACGTGATGCTGTTCGACGAGGTGACGGCGGCGCTGGATCCCGAAACCGTCAAGGAAGTGCTGATCACCATCAAGGATCTTGCCGAGGACGGCATGACCTGCATCCTGGTGACGCACGAGATGGGCTTCGCGCGCGAGGTGGCCGACCACATCTATTTCACCGACCGCGGTGTCATCGTCGAGCACGGACCGCCGGCGACCTTCTTCAAGAAGGCGAAGGACCCGCGCACCAGGGAATTCCTGAGCCAGATCCTCTGAGCCGCAAATGACCGACCCGACGCGCTACACGCACACCTACCACCTGTTCCGCAAGGCGCGCAGCTACATGCTCACCAACGACGCCCTGACCTGGGAAGACGAGGGCGCGGAGGGTGTACATTCGCTGCCCTTCGCGATGATCAATGACGTGCGGCTCGCCTACCGGCCGACGCGCGTGCAGCGCAATCGCTACCTGGCGCATATCCAGCCAAAGGCCGGCAAGCGCATCGACATCTCCAACTCGTCGTTCAAGGGGTTCGGCAGTTTCATCGAGCACAACGAGGAATACGCCGCCTTCATCCGCGAACTGCATCGCCGGCTGGCAGACGCCGGGGTACAGGCGACGTTCCACAAGGGCAGCAGCCTGATGGGTTACATCGGCAACCTGCTGCTGACGGCGTGGATCGTCGCCATGCTGGGGCTGGCGCTGGTGCTGCTGCTGTCGTGGGGCTTCATGTGGATCGCGGTAGTGAAGCTGGTCGTCATCGCCTTCTTCATCCCGACGCTCATCCGCTTCATCATCCGCGCCAGGCCGCAGACCTACGATCCGCGCGACATTCCCGACGGGGCGCTGCCGCAAGTCGCGTAGCATGCCAATCCAGATCAATGCCGTGTGGCGCGCGGGTCGGGTAGAATGACATTCATGCGGATCGCCTCGTTCAACCTGGAAAACCTCGGAGACGCCGGCACCGACAGCGCGCCGGAGGAAATCCGGCTGAAGGTGCTGCGCCCGCAGCTCGAACGCCTCGACGCCGACATCGTCTGCCTGCAGGAGGTCAACGGCGACAAGGTGCGCGGCCAGGCGAACCGTGAATTCTTGCTACTCGAAAGGCTTCTCGAGGGCACGCCCTACGCTGGCTTTAACCGCGTCCACAGCATCGATCCGCTCGCCGGCAAGCCGAGCGACCACCACAACCTGATGGTGCTCAGCCGCTGGCCGGTCGGCTCGGCTCGGCAAGTCTGGCACGACTACGTGCCGGCGCCGATCCACACGCCGAGTCTTGCAAGGGCCGCGGAGCGGTTGCCGGCACCGGTGACCTGGGACCGGCCGTTGCAGCACTGCGTGATCGGCGTGGACGACAAGCGCCTGCATGTCATCAACCTGCACCTGCGCGCGCCGCGTGCCGCCTTCGTCGCCGGCGGCAAGATCGGCCGCGTCGCGTGGACAACCGTCGCCGACTGGGCGGAGGGCTTCTACGTCGCGATGCTGAAGCGTGACGGGCAGGCGCTGGAGGCGCGGCTGGTGATCGAGGAGATCTTCGATGCCGAACCCGATGCGCTGGTCATGGTGTGCGGTGATTTCAACGCCGAGATGCGCGAGGGGCCGCTGCGCATCCTGATGGCGCAGAGCGACGACACCCACAACGGCGAGCTTGCCGGGCGCAGCCTGGTTTCGCTGGAACGCGCCGTCGCGCCGGCGCAGCGCTATTCGCTGATCCACCACGGCGAGCGGGTGATGATCGACCACATGCTGGTGTCGCGGCCGCTGCTGGCGCGCTTCCGCCACTTCGAGATTCACAACGAGCAACTGGGCGACGACCTGTTCGCCCACGCGGCCGTGCGGCGCGACCCCGACAGCTACCACGCGCCGGTGGTGGCGCAGTTCGATCTATGAGGCCGCCGTGTCGAGGGCGGCCATGACCTCGACGTCGGTGGTCTGGGAGAAGTCGCGGTAGTACAGGCCGACGGCGCGGAAGTCGGCGGGCACCTGAAGGCAGATGATCTCGTCGACGGCGTCCTTCAGGCGCGCGAGGGTGTCTGCCGGTGCTACGGGTACGGCGAGCACCAGGCGGGCCGGGGCGCGCCGGCGCAGCCCGCGGAGCGCGGCGCGCACGGTAGCGCCCGTCGCAATGCCGTCGTCGACGACGATGACGGTGCGGCCGGCGACCGGTTCGGGGTCGCGGCCGCGCAGATAGGCTTGCCGGCGCTTCTCGATCTCGGCCAGTTCGCGGGCGATCACCGGTTCGAGGTCGGCGCGCGTCAGGCGCGCTTCGCGCATGACCTGTTCGTTGGGGACAAACTCTGGGGCGCCACCGTCAATGACGGCGCCAGCGGCAAGCTCATCGTAGCCCGGCACGCCGACCTTGCGGACAAGGGCGAGACCGAGGGGCAGACCGAGCTCCAGCGCCACCTCCAGTGCAACCGGCACGCCGCCGCGCGGCAGCGCCAGGACGATCGGGTCAGCGCGATCGTCAAGACCCTCGAGATAGCGCGCAACTGCGTGCGCGAGTTTCTTCCCCGCGTCGGCGCGATTGGCGAACATCGGCTTTCCCCTGCCGCTTGTAATGCCTTATCAGGCCCGATCGGTCGGAAAAGCGCATGGAGGCAGATCAAGGCGCGCGCCGCCGGTCAGCCCTTGGCGTAACGCTCGCGCACGGCGCGCGACAGTTCGATGTAGGGATTTGCGGCCAGTTCGCCCACGACCATCGCCATGAAGCTGTCGAAGAACAGCGGCTGGGTGCGGTTGAGCGGCAGCAGCAGGGACACGAAGTAGGGGATCGCCGGGTCGAACGGGCGGATCACCAGGCCGCGGTCCGTCATCTGGTGGGCGGTGACGGGCTCGACCAGGCCGACTCCTGCGCCTGCTGCGACGAATTCGCAAACCGCATGGGCGAGCTGCACCTCGATGCGGCTGACGAGGGGGACGCCGGCCAGCGCGAAGGCCTCGATGGTGCGTTGGCGGATACCGTATTCGGAGCCGAGCGATACCAGGTTCTCCCCGGCGAGTCTGGCCGCCGTCAGGGCCTTCTCCCTCGCCAGCCGGTGGCCGGTCGGCAGGACCGCGACGAGCGAACCGGAGTACAACGGGATCTGCTCGACGCCGGGATAGGTCGACTGCAGCGCGGCGAAGCCGGCGTCGACCTGCTGCGAACCCACCCATTCGCTGACGCGGGTCGAACTGCGGATCTGCATCGAGATGTTGATGCCCGGGTTCGCTTCCGAGAACGCCGTGATGACCCTGGGCAGAAATCGCATCGACATGGCCGGCAGCGCGGCAATCTGCAGATAGCCGGAGCGGAAGTTGCGGATCTCGGCGGCGGCCGAGGAGATCTTTTCGAGACCCAGGTAGGACCGCTGCACCTCCTCGAAGAGGGCCCGCGCCTCCGTCGTCGGCATGATGCGCCCCTTGCGCCGCTCGAACAGCGGAAAGCCGACATTGATCTGCAGGTCGCGGATGAGGCGCGAGACGGCGGGTTGCGTGACGTGCATCATCTCGGCCGCGCCGGTGATGCTGCCGGCTTCCATCACGGCATGGAACGCTTCGACCTGGCGCAGGCTGATATCGTTCGCCTTAGGCAACCACAGCTTCCCCGCGCGTGTTGAACCTGTCCGGCCTGAACGCCTCGATCGGCAGGCCGGTGTGCCCATGCATGACCAGGTCGGCGATGATGCGCCCGGTGACCGGAGCGAGCTGGAAGCCGTGCGCGGAGTAGCCGAACGAATGGAACAGCCCTTCCGCGTTGGGGCTCTTGCCGATCACGGGGATTTCGTCCGGCATGACCGCCTCTATTCCTGCCCAGAAACGCACGATGCGCGTTGCCGCCAATTTCGGAAACAGCGCGCCGACAGTCTGTGCGCTGGTGCGCATCTCGGCAAGCCTGATCGACGTGAGGTTGCGCTCGGGCACCGCGTGGCCCCTGAGGCCGCCGCCGATCAGCACCGTGCCGTTGTCGAACTGCTTGAACGACAGCGTGCGCCCTGCGGCGCCGACGACCGGCTTGATGAACGGAGCGACGCGCTCGGTGATCATCAGCATCGGCGCCTGCGCCTGCAGGGGAACCGGATCGCCGGCCATTGCTGCCAGGTGACCGGCCCAGGCGCCTGCCGCGTTGACGATGACGGGTGCCTCGTACCGCCGTCCGCCTGCCTCGACATGCCAGATGCCGCTCTCGCGGCGGATGGACGTCACCGGGCAGCCCTCGCGGATTTCGGCGCCCAGGGCGCGCGCGCGGCGGGCGAAGGCGATGACGGTGCGAAACGGCAGGGCGGCGCCATCGTCGCGGCAGATCATGCCGCCGACGCAGTGGGGGGCGATTGCCGGGATGTGCTGGCGCAGTTCGTCGCGACCGATGATCTCCTCGTGGTCGAAGCCGATGGTACGGACTTCCTGAGCGCGCTTGCCAAGCCGATCGAACTCGGCCTCGGTCTCGGCGATCTTGATCTGGCCGCAGCGCACGAAATCGCAATCGTCGTCGACGAGGCCGGCGATCTCGTGCCAGACTTTCATCGCCTCGACCGACAGCGGCACCTCGGCGAGGTGGCGGCCGAGACGGCGCACGCCGCCGGCGTTGACGCCCGACGCATGCCGGCCAGGATAATCCTTCTCCAGCACGAGGGGCTTCAGCCCGGCGCGGGCAAGATGCAGCGCTGCCGACAGGCCGTGCAGGCCGGCGCCGACGACAATGACGTCAGGCTGCCGGGCGCTGGTCGTCATCGTCGAGTTCCATTGACGCCAGTTCGCCGAGCGTGATCGGCTTCAGCGGTGGACGGATGCGGTAGTAGCCGACCTCGTCCATGGCCGCGCCGCGCTTGTGCGCGATGATGCTCGACACGGTCAACCCGCAGTAGCGGCCCTGGCAGGGACCCATGCCAGACCGCCCGAAGGACTTGGCCTGGTTGGGGCCGAGGCAACCGAGATCGACGAACTCGCGGATCTTTCCCGCCGTCACCTCCTCGCAGCGGCAAACGATGGTCTCGTCGGCGGGGTCGAGGAATTCCGGCGCCACCGTGTAGAGCGCATCGAGGAAGGGGCGCGCGCGGGCGTGCCAGTTCAGCGCCGCGAGATCGGCGCTCGCACGCGCGTCGCGCTCGGACGCGCTGATCTCGCCGAGGTCGGCGAGGATCGCAAGCGCTGCTAGCCGCCCGGCGTTTGCCGCTGCCTCCGCGCCGGCGATGCCGCCGCCGTCGCCGGCGATGCGGATGCCTTGCGCCGACGTCGCGCCGAAGGCGTCGATGACCGGGTGCCAGCACTGCTGGAGATCGTTCCAGGCGTGATCGAGGTTGAGCGCGCGGCTGATCTGGACGTTGGGGACGATGCCGGTGTGGATCATCAGGGTGGCGCAGGGAAGGCGATGGTCCTTGCCGCGCGAGCGGAACCTGAGCGCCTCGATCCGCTCGGAGCCCTCCGCGACAAGACCGGTTGCGTTGCGGTGGTGCGCGACGCCCGCCTTGCGCAGGTTGGCGAGCATGGCGAGCCCCTTGCGCAGGTAGCGGTTGGAGAGCAGCGCACGCGGCAGGTGTGGCAGGGCCTTCGCCAGGTTGCCGGACGGCGTCGTCTCGACGATCGCGTCGACCTTCAGCCCGGCGGCCAGGTATTGCGTGGCGAGCAGGAAGAGCAGCGGACCGGACCCGGCGAGCACGCAAGGGGAGGGGGGCAGCAGGCCCGGCGTCTTGAGCAGGATCTGGCCGGCGCCGGCGGTCATCACGCCGGGCAGCGTCCAGCCGGGAAACGGCATCGGGCGCTCGGTCGCACCGGTTGCGACGAGGACGTGTTCCGCGGACAGGCTCGCCGCCCTGCCAGCGAGTGAATACGACAGGCGGTGTTCGGGGGTGACTTCCCACACGGACGCGCCGGCGATGTGGCGCACGCCCGCGTGGCCTAGCGCGCCGAGCAGAGCGCTGCCAGCGGCGTAGTCGGCGCCGAGCACTGCCTTGCGTTGCTCTCCCGCGGTGGCGATGGCGCGGTAGATCTGTCCGCCGGGACCGGGCTGTTCGTCGATCAGCGCGACACTGCGGCCAGCCTTGCCGAGGATGTCGGCGGCGGCAAGGCCGGCGGGACCTGCGCCGATGATGGCAACGTCGAAATGCTCGCTCATCATTGCGTCCTCATCCGAAGGCGCGCGCGCCGTGCATGCGGCGCACGCTCATGCCGTCGCGGACCTCAGTCATGCAGGCCTGCCGGTTGGGCTCGCCGTCGATCTCGACGAGGCATTCGAAGCAGGCGCCCATCAGGCAGTAGGGACCGCGCGGGCTGCCTGACACAGGGGTTTCGCGGCCGGCGACGAATCCAGCGGACAGCATCGCGGCTGCGACCGTGTCGCCGGCGCGCGCCTCGATCGCCTCGCCGTCGAACGTCAGGGTCACCTTGCCGCCGGCTGCGTCATCCAGCCGCCTGAAGTGCGAAACGTTGCGCACCGAAAACCTCCATGTAGCCGGGGGCCTGTTCCCCGCAGATCCAGCCGGCGACGACCCTGGCATGGGCGGCCGCCAGCGTCACGCCGGAATGACAGGTTACCAGCGACGCGCCGGGGCAGGCGGTGGACCTGTCGTAGATCGGGTGGCCGTCCGGGCTCATCACCCGCAGCGCGCCCCAGGTGCGCACCACGCGCACGCCTTCGAGCAGCGGGAAGTAACGCGTGGCGCGGCGGGCGATCGCGGCGAGCACGTCGCCTCTGGTGGAATCGTCGAGGCCGACGTCTTCCTTGGAATCGCCGATCTGCACCGCGCCCTCGCCGACCTGGCGCACATGTACCGTCGGCATGTTCAGGAACGGGCGCACGCGCTCGGTGATGATGACCTGGCCGCGATTGGGCACGACCGGTGCGTCGAGACCAACCATCGGCGCAAGCCGCGCGTTGCCGAGGCCTGCGCACAGCACGACGTTGTCGGCCGACCACGTGCCGTCGGCGCGATGCACCTCGAAGCTGCCCGGACGGGACGAAATCCGCTCGACGCGCGGCCCGTGCAGCACCGTGCCACCCGCCGCGCGCACACCCTTGTGCAGGGCGCGCAGCAGGTAGAGCGGGTTGAGGTGGCCGTCCATCGGGCTGTGAATGCCGCCGACCACCTGCGGGCCGATCTCCGGGACCAGCTTCTTGACGGCGTTGTGGCCGAGATACTCGAAGGGATAATCGCCGCCGAGCGCGGTGCGCAGCGCCTGCATCTGGGCGACGGTCTGCTCGGCCTCGTCCTCGTCGAGGAACATCTGCAGCCCGCCGGGCTGGGCGAGCTCGATGTCGATGCCGGCGGCGTCGCGCAGTTCGTCGCGCAGGCCCGGCCAGTGCTGCGCCGACAGCCGGCTCCAGCGCGCATAGTCGGGCATGGCAATGCCCTTGCCCTGCACCCAGACGAGACCGAAGTTGCCGCGTGAAGCGCGGAAGGCGCGGTCGCCCTCGTCGAAGACGGTGACCTTTCTGCCGCGGCTGGCCAGGCCCCAGGCCACCGCCATCCCCACCAGTCCGCCGCCGATGACCGCGAAGGTACCGTCCGCCATCGGCTTCAGCCCTTACCGACGAGCACGCGGTCGAGGCCGTAGAGACGGTCGAGCAGGACCAGCAGCGCCACCGTGCCGACCATCAGCAGCGTCGAGATGGCGGCGATCAGCGGATCGATGGTCTGGGCGATGTGATGGTACATGCGCACCGGCAGGGTCATGGTTTCGGGCGAGGCGACGAAGATGCTCATGGTCACTTCGTCGAAACTGGTGATGAAGGCAAGCAGCCAGCCGCCGGCGATGCCGGGCAGGATCAGCGGCAGCGTGATGCGCCGGAAGACGGTCCAGTTCGAGGCGCCCAGCGTCGCCGCGGCCTGTTCGGCGTCGCGCGGCATGCCGGTGACCGAGGCCAGCACCAGGCGGATGGCATAGGGCATGACCATGATGACGTGGGCGAGCGTGATGCCGATGAAGGTGCCCGACAGGCCGATCTGGTTGAAGAAGCGCAGGAACGAGACGCCGAGCACGACGGAGGGGATCATCAGCGGCGACAGGAAGACGGCGGTGACCGCCTCGCGGCCTGTGAACTCGTAGCGGCCGATGGCGATCGCGGCGGGAACGGCGACGGAAACCGCGATGGTGGAGGCGGCGGTGCCGAGATAGAGGCTCATCCAGAAGGCGTCGATGAAGCCGGGATAGTCGAGGATGGTGCGGAACCAGCGCAACGACAGGCCGTCGGTGGGCAGCGACAGGTAGCCCTTGCCGGTGAACGACACGGCGATCACCGCCAGCAGCGGCGCCAGGATGAAGGCGATGAACAGGGTGTGGAAGACGAGCGAGACAAGACCGTTCCTGCGCATGGCTCACCTCACTCGAAGACGCGCGCGTAGCGCCGCTCGATGAGCCGGTTGTAGCTCATGATGATGACCGCGGTGGCGACCAGCAGGACGATGGCGATGGCCGCGCCCAGCGGCCAGTTCAGCGTCGAAAGGTATTCGTCGTAAGCCGTGGTGGCGACGACCTTCATGCGCCGCCCGCCGATGATCGACGGCGTGGCGAAGGCGCTGGCGGTCAGCGAGAAGACGATCATGCTGCCCGACAGGATGCCCGGCATGACCTGCGGCAGGACGATGCGGCGCAGCACGGTCATCTGGCTGGCGCCGAGCGACAGCGCGGCGTCCTCGACCTGCGGGTCGAGCCGCTGCAGCGAGGCCCAAACGGCGAGCACCATGAACGGCACCAGCACGTGGACCAGCGCGATCGTCATGCCGGTCATGGTGAACATCAGGCTGACCGGACCATCCGCAAGGCCGAGCCACTGCAGGGCGGTCGAGATGCCCCCCTGGCTGCCGAACAGCAACGCCCAGCCGAGCGTGCGCACGATGACCGAGATCAGAAGCGGGCCGATGACGATGAGCAGGAAGATCGACTTCCACGGATTGCGCATGCGGTTGAGGACGTAAGCCTCCGGCACGCCGATGAGGATGCAGACCACGGTGACAAGCAGTGCGACGCCGAAGGTGCGTCCAAAGATCTTGTGGAAATAGCTGTCCGACAGCACGTCGAGATAGTTCGTGAAACTGAAGGCCGGCTGGATGCCGCCGGTCGAATAGTCGAACTGGTAGAAGCTCAGCATCACCGTCAGCACCAGCGGCGCGCCGAGCAGGGCGGCGAACAGCGCAAGCCCGGGCGCAGACAGGAACCATGGGGCGTTGTCGCGAGAGCCGTCAGCCATCGGAGGACTCCGCCGGCAGCACGCGCAACGCGTTGTCGGGCCAGGACAGCGAAACACTCGCACCGGACTTGAATGGCGGCTCGCCGGTGTTCGGCGCCACGGCGATCAAGTCGCCGAGCGGGGTGTCGAGCGTGTAGAGCCAGTGGCTGCCATGGAACACGGCGGCGCCGACCTTTCCCTTCAGTCCGCTGGCCGGCTTGCCGAGCACGATCTTTTCCGGGCGCAGCGAGGCGCGCACGGCTGCTCCCTTCGACAGCCCCGAAGCATTGGCGGCGAGCTTTACACCATTGACCGTGATCGCCCTGGTCGTGGTCACCTCGCCGGCGAGCAGGTTGGTCTTGCCGACGAAGCCGGACACGAAGGCGTTGCCCGGCGCCTCGTACATGGCAAGCGGCGTGTCGATCTGGATGGCGCGCCCCCGGTCCATGACGACGATCCGGTCGCTCATCGACAGCGCCTCGGACTGGTCGTGGGTGACGAGAATGGTGGTGACGCCGATGTTCTGCTGCAGGATGCGCAGTTCGAGCTGCATCTCCTCGCGCAGCTTGGCATCGAGGTTCGACAGCGGTTCGTCGAGCAGCAGGACGGGCGGCTCGATGACAAGGGCGCGGGCAAGCGCGACGCGCTGGCGCTGGCCGCCCGACAGCGCCTTGGGATGGCGGTCGGCGAAGCTGGCGAGGTGAACCTGGTCCAGGGCACGCGCGACGCGCTGGTCGCGTTCGGCGCGCCCGACGCCGCGCATTTCCAGCCCGAAGGCGATATTCTCCGCCGCGGTCAGGTGCGGAAACAGGGCGTAGCTCTGGAAGACGATGCCGAGCCCGCGCTTGTTGGGCGGTACATGGGTCAAATCGCGGCCCTCAAGCTCGATCGATCCACCGGATGGATCATGCAGGCCTGCGATCATCTGCAGCGTCGTGGTCTTGCCGCAGCCGGAGGGGCCGAGCAGCGAGATGAACTCGCCCTTTTCAATGTCCAGCGACAGGTCGTTGACGGCGACGAAATCTCCGAAGCGCTTGGTCAGGTTGATCAGCTTGAGGAAGGCCATGTCGGTGCCGCGGCGTGAGTCGAGAAAACGGGGGTCGAAAAAACGGGGCGGCCGGCGAAGGCCGCCCCGCGTGAGCGTGTCAGCAGATCACTGCTCGATGCGCCGGGTCCACTGCTTGGTCCACTCGCCGCGCGCCGGATTGACGATCGTCCAGTCGATCGCGTTCATGGCGTTGATGCGCTCGGGGCCATAAGGCAGCACGGCGGCCAGGTCATCCGGCAGGACGGCCTTGGTGTTGACGGGGCCAAAACCGACCGTCTGCGCCAGCAGAACCTGGTTCTCCGGCTTCAGGAAGTGCTGGACGAGTTTCTGCGACAGGTCGGACACGTCGCTCTCGACGACCGGGCAGACCGCGACCATCAGCGCCACCGCGCCTTCCTTCGGGTATGCGAACTTGCCGGGGAAGCCGGTGTCGGCGAGCGACTTCAGGCGGCCCGAACCCCACACCGACAGCACGATCTCGCCGTTCTGGAACAGCTCGGACATCTTGCCGGACGAGGGCTCGAAGGCGAGCACGTTCTTGGCGATGACATCCTCGAACACCTTGAAGCCCGGCTCGATGTTGCTCTCGTCGCCGCCGTTGAGCTTGGCCATCATCCACAGCGCGTGCAGGCCGTAGGTGTTGGTGACCGGCGGCACGACGAGCTTGCCGGCATACTTGGGATCCTTGAGGTCGTTCCACGAGGTCGGCGGTTCCCAACCCTGCTTCTCGAAATACTCGGCGTTGTAGGACAGGCCGGTTGCCACGAAACCCGCGCCAACGGCCTTGTCGGTGTTCATCTTGGCGATGTCGTAGACGTCGTCGAAGATCGCAGCGTTCTCGATCGTCGCACAGAAGCCGAAGTCGATGGCCTGGAACATCGGGCCGTCATCGAGGAAGACGACGTCGAGTTCCTGGTTGCCCTTCTGCGCCTGCAGCTTGGCCAGCGTGTCGGTCGAGTTGCCGGGCACGTAGACGATCTTGGCGCCGGTCTCCGCCTCGAACGGCGGCAGGATCTTCTCCTTCAGCAAGGTTTCGAAGGAGCCGCCGTAGCCGCCGAGATAGATGGTCTTTTCCTGCGCGTGGCCGACGGTTGCCGCACCAAGCGCAACCGACGCGGCGAGCGCCGTCATGGTAAGGACGCGTTTCATCTTGATATTTCTCCCGCTCTGTCCGTTTCCTAACGGAAGGTTAATCATGCGGCCTTCCTCAACGCGCAGTCAAATCGCGAATGTCGGGCACTTCATAACTCAATGTTATACCCAAGCAATTCGGGACCTGCGGCTCGCGGGGTGGCGGGCACGCGGCAATTGCCGGCGCTGGGTCAGCATGTTGCGGCCAATCAATTTCCGGAGCGCGCATTGCGTGTTTGCTGATGTGATGTGGTGCGCTCCCGGAACTGCCCTCTGCCGGCACGCGGCGCGGCTTGCGATCGCGGTCGTGTGCGCGGCGATGCTTTTCGTATCGGCGGTGCCGGCGACTTCGGCGCAGGACAGGATCGAGGCGGGTGCGCCGATCGCGATCTACCTGTTCTGGCAGGAGGGCTGTCCCTATTGCGCTGGCGCGCGCGCGGCTCTGGAGGCCGCATTCGGCGATGATCCGCAGGTGCTGCTGGTTCCCCGCGAGATCGGTCGGGAACGGCAGACGGACCAGTTGTTCGCGGATGCGCTGTCCCATTTCCGGTTCGACCAGGCCGGCGTGCCGCTGGTGGTGATCGGCGAGCGCGCGCTGATGGGCTTCTACGAGGGCGGCGAGAGCGTCGCAGCCTACCGGGAACTGGTCGAACGCTGCCGGGCGCAGGGGTGCGTCGATACGCTGGCGCTGCTGGCAGGCGCGCCGGGTGCAGGCACCCAGGGTGCAGGCTCGGCATCGGCGCCCGGCGACGACGGTGCTGGTGCCGGCGCACCGGCGATCCGGCGGGTGATCGACGTGCCGTTCTTCGGGTCGGTCGACATCGCCACGCTGTCATTGCCCGTGGTTACGGTGCTGCTGGCGGCGGTCGACGGGTTCAACCCGTGCGCCATGTGGGTGCTGGTGTTCCTCATCGGGCTGCTACTCGGGCTTGAACAGCGCTCGCGCCGCTGGCTGCTGGGCGGGGTTTTCCTGGCGGCGACGGGGATCATGTATTTCGCGGTGATCGCGGCGTGGTTCAACGTGGTCGCGATCATCGGCGCGGCGGGCTGGCTGCGCATCGCGGTCGGCGTGCTGGCGCTGTGGGCGGGGTTCTGGTTCCTGCGCGAGTACTGGACCAAGCCGGACGCGGTCTGCCGGGTGACGGACGCCAGGCGGCGGGCGCGCGTCATGGATGCATTCCGTGCCGCGGTGGGGCGCAACCGGCTGATCCTCGCGTGCATCGGCATCGCGGCGCTGGCGGCCGCGGTCAACCTGATCGAGCTGGTGTGCTCGGCGGGGGTGCCAGCGGTCTTCGCGCAGATCCTGTCGCTCAACAGCCCATCGCCGGCGGCGAGCTACGGCTACATCGCGCTCTATGTGCTGGTGTTCATGCTCGACGACATCGCCATCTTCGCCACCGCCATGATCGCGCTCGAGGTCAGCGGGCTCGCCGGGCGCTACGCGCGCTATTCGCACCTGATTGGTGGCATTGTCCTTCTGGCGATCGGCGCGCTGCTGCTGCTGCGCCCGGATCTGCTGGCGTTCGGCTGAGGCTGGCCGATCACTCGGCGGCGGCGGACGCGCGAGGCTCGCCGATTTCGGCGGCAAGGCGCTTCTCGATGGCGCCGCGCGGGCGGGTGAAGCGGGCGAGCAGGTCGTAGAGCACCGGCGTCAGGAACAGCGTCATAATGCTGGCGACGAACAGCCCGCCGATGATGACCGTGCCGATGGCCTGGCGGCTTTCGCCGCCGGCGCCGGAGGCGAGCAGCAGCGGCACCGCGCCGAGCACGGTGGAGACGACCGTCATGACGATCGGGCGAAGCCGGATCACCGAGGCCTCGATGACGGCTTCGCGCACCTCAAGTCCCTCGTCGCGCAGCTGGTTGGCGAACTCGACGATCAGGATGCCGTTCTTGGCCATCAGGCCGATCAGCAGGATGATGCCGATCTGGCTGTAGATGTTTAGCGTCAGCCCGCCGAACCACAGCGCCAGGATCGCCGCGGCGATGGCCAGCGGCACGCTCAGCATGATGACCAGCGGCTGGATGAAGCTCTCGAACTGGCCCGCCAGCACGAGGAAGACGATGAGGATCGCCAGCACGAAGGTGACGGCAACGCCGCTCGACGTCTCCTGGTATTGCTGCGACTGGCCGGAGAAGCTGATGGTGGCTTCCGGCGGCAGAACCTCGGCGGCGGCCTGCTGGATGAACGCGATGGCCTGGCCCAGCGTGTAGCCGTCCGCCAGCGCGCCCTGCAGGGTGATTGAAGGCAGGCGGTTGTAGCGGCGCAGCGAGGCGGCCTCGGTGGTTTCCTTCATTGAGACCACGGCCGACAGTGGCACCAGCGTCTCGCCGTCGCCGGCGCGCAGGAAGACGTTGGAAATGTCGTTCGGCGTCTGCCGGTCCGCAGCCGCCGCCTGCAGGATGGCGGGGTACTCGCGGCCGCGGTCGATGTAGGTCGTCACCTCGCGCGAGGCGAACAGCGCCTGCAGGGTCGCGGCGAGCGTCTCGACGTCGATGCCGAGGTCGTTGGCCTTCTCGCGGTCGAGCGCGAGGCTGATCTGCGGCTGGTTCTCCTCATAGTCGAGGTCGAGGTTGCGCAGGCCCGGATTTTCCTCGGCGCGCGCCAGCAGGGTCTTCGCCCAGGCCTTCACCTGCTCGAAGTCGGCGCCGCCGACGACGGCGCGCAGCGGCGTCGAGTTGCCCCGCAGACCAAGCCCCGACGGGCTGACGGGAAAGCCGCGCGCGCCGGCAAGGTCGCGGGTGAAAGGGACCAGCTTGCGCAGGATCTCGCGGTGGCCGAGCTTGCGCTTCTCCCATGGTTCCAGGCGCAGCACGATGAAGGAACGGAACGGCCTGCCGAAGCTGCCGGAAAAAACGAAGATGGTGTTGATGCCAAGCTCGTCCTTGACCGCCTCGATACGCTTTTCGAGCTGTCTTGCCTGGGCATCGGTGAAGGCGAGCGTGCTGCCCTGCGGCGCGGTCAGGGGAATGAACAGGACGCTGCGGTCCTCGCTGGGTGACAATTCGCGCGGCAACGTCTGGTAGGCGAAGATGCCGGTCGCTGAGAAGGCGAGGGCGAAGGCGACCACGACGAGCGGCATGCGGATGGCTCTTTCGAGACCGGCGCGGTACCAGCGCCCGGCGAGCCCCTTGCGCGCGGCGGCGCGCGCCTCCTCCTCGCTCATTGCCGTTCCCGACTTCAGGATCTTCGAGGCCAGCGCCGGGCAGGCCGACAGGGCGACGAAGGTCGAGATGGCGACCGCGCTTGCCATCACGAAGCCGAACTCGATGAACAGCCGGCCGGCGGCACCCTTGAGGAAGGAGATCGGGATGAAGACGGCGATCAGCGTCACCGAGGTGGCGATGATGGCGAAGGTCACCTGGCGCGAGCCGAGGACGGACGCCTTGAGTTTCGATTCCCCGGTGGCGAGCCGGCGCTCGATGTTTTCCAGCAGCACGATGGCGTCGTCGACGACGAGGCCGATGGCGAGCAGCAGCGCCAGCAGGGTGAGCACGTTGATCGAGAAGCCGAGCATCCAGATCAGGAAGAAGCAGCCGATCAGCGAGACAGGGATGGTGATCGCCGGGATCAGGGTTGCGCGCAGCGAGCGCAGGAAGAGCAGGATCACCAGCACGACGAGGGCGAGCGAGATCGCCAGAGCCTTGACGACCTCGGAGATCGAGGCGGCGACGAAGAGCGCGTCGTCGGACCCGATGCTGATCTGCATGCCGTCGGGCAGGACGTTGTTGAGGCGTTCGATCTCGGCGCGCACTGCGTTGGAGATGGCGATGGTGTTGGCCTGCGACTGGCGTATCACGGCGATGCCGACGGCGACGTCGCCGTTGTTGCGCACGGCGGTGGACTCGTCCTCGACGCCAACGCGCACATCGGCGATCGAGGCGAGGCGGATCGGGTATCCGGCCTCGCGCCGGATCACCACGCGGCGGAACTGCTCGACGCTCGACAAGCGGCTGTCGAGGCGGATCGAGAACAGCCGCGTGCCGGATTCCAGTTCTCCGGCGGGCAGCTCGACGTTGGCGCGGCGCAACGCCGCGTCGACGTCGGCCACGGTGACGTTGCGCGCCGCCATGGCGCGGCGGTCGAGCCAGATGCGGATCGCCGGACGGCGTTCGCCGTAGATGTTGACCGTGGCGACGCCGTCGATGGTGGTGATGCGGTCCTTGATGAAACGGTCGATGTAGTCGGTGACCTCGGCCGGCGACATCCGGCCGGAGGTGACGGCGAGGCGCATGACGGGGTCGGAATCGGCGTCGTTCTTGACCACCTGCGGTTCGCCGGCGTCCTCGGGCAACTTGGCACGTACGCGCGCCACCGCGTCGCGGATGTCGTTGGCCGCCGCGTCGATGCCGCGCCCGAGCTCGAACTCGACGGTGGTGCGGCTGCGGCCGCGACGCGATTCCGACTCGATGGTCTTGACGCCGCTGACGCCGGCGACCGCCGCGTCGATGACCTCGGTGATGTCGGTGTCGACGACGGACGGCGAGGCGCCGGTGTAGAGCGTCGTCACGGTGACGACGGCGGCGTCGACGTCGGGCAGTTCGCGGATCGGCAGCTGCAGCAGGCCGGCGATGCCGAGGACGAGGATGAGCAGGCTGGCGACAGCCGACAGGACGGGGCGGCGGACGGAGAATTCCGACAGCGTCATCCGCCGTTCTCCGTCTTGCCGGAAGCGAGTTTGACGCCGGCGCCGTCACGCAGCTTGTTGGTGCCGCGGGTGACGACCAGCGCGTCGGGCGCGAGGCCGTCGACGACCTCGACGAAGCCTGGCGCGCGCCGGCCCGTGGTGATGGTGCGCCGTGCTGCCTTGCCGTCCTCGACGACGAAGACGAAGGCGCTGCCTTCCTCGGCGACGACAGCCTCTTCCGGGATCACCGCCGCTTCGCCGCCGTCAAGCGTGATGGTCACCTGCATGAACATGCCCGCCGGCAGGGCGCGATCCTCGTTGGGCAGGTCGGCGCGGACGCGGAAGGCGCGGCTGACGGCGTCGATGCGGCTGTCGATCTCGACGATTTCCCCGGTGAAGACGCGGCCAGGATAGGCGGCGGTGCGCGTATCGACCTTCTGGCCAAGACGGGTGATGCCGAACAGGTTTTCCGCGATCTGGAACTCGACCTCGACATGGGACAGGTCGTCGAGCGTGGTGATGACCGTCGTCTCGGTGACGCGGGCGCCGATGTCGACGCGGTTGAGGCCGATGGTGCCGGCGAAGGGGGCGCGGATGGTGCGGTCGGCGAGGTTGCGGCGCGCGCGCGCGACCGCCGCCTTGGCGGTGGCGAGTTCGGCGGTCATCTCCTCGACACGGGCAGTCGACACAATCTCGCGACCATACAGGCGCGAAACGCGTTCGAGTTCGAGTTCGACGCGCCTGAGGGTCGCCTCGGCTTCGGAGAGATCCGCCCGCTGCAGGTCGGAATCCAGTTCCGCCAGGACTTCGCTTGCGGCGACATGCTGGCCGGCGCGGAAGGCGATCTTCTCGACGCGCCCCTCGACCAGCGGCACGATCTCGACCGAGCTTGCCGCGATGGTGGTGCCGACGGCCTCGATCGTCGTTTCCATCTTGCGGCGCTCGACCTGCACCGCCTCCACGAGAGTGGCCGCGCGCGGGGCAGAGCCATTGCCGGCGCCACCGGCGGACCCGGGCTCGATCACCTGCCACGCGCGGTAGCCACCGAAGGCGGCTGCGGCGAGCAGCGCCACGATCAGCAATTGTCGCACGAGCGGCATCGGGTTCGGGTTCCGTGAATGCAAGCGCCGGGACGTCGGCGGCGATCTGCCAGGGTATTGCGGCAACGCCCGGTTTCTACACCGAAACTGGAGGTCACGCGCGGCAAAAATAGGGCGCGCAACCGTGAGGCACAGTGCCCTAGCCGGGCCAGTCCGGCGCGCGGTCAGGCGGTCAGCTTCGCCTCCAGGCCCGCCAGCATGTCGAGGCAGCGCTGCAACTGGTCGAGGGCGATGAACTCGTCGGGCTTGTGCGCCTGTGCGATGGAGCCGGGGCCGCAGACGACGGCCGACATGCCGATCTGCTGGAACAGGCCGGCCTCGGTGCCGAAGGGGACGACGTCGGCGCCGTCGTCGCCGAGCAGTTCGGACATGATGCGGCGCGCCTCGTTGTCGTCGGCCGGTTCCAGTCCGCAGACCTCGCCGATGACGTTGGTGACGATGCCGGCGTCGGGCGAGACGGCGCGCATGGCCGGCAGCAGCACCTCGTCGCAGTAGGACCTGATGCCGGACTTGATGATGCCGGCATCCTCGTTGCGCACCGGCCGCATTTCCCAGTCGACGGTGCAGTGGCCGGCGATGGTGTTGCGCGCGTTGCCGCCCTGGATGCGGCCGATCTGAAGCGTTGTCCACGGCGGGTCGTAGCGGTTGGCGCGCGGGCTCTCGGCCTTCACCTTGTCCTGCAATTGCATCAGCCGGGTGATGTAGCGCACCGCGTATTCGACCGCGTTGACGCCGCGATCGGGCGCCGAACCGTGGCCTTCCAGCCCGGTGAAGATCGTCTCGTACTCGTAGCAGCCCTTGTGGCCCTCGATGATGCGCATTTCGGTCGGTTCGCCGACGATGGCGACCGAAGGGCGGATGCCGGTACGCACCAGTTCGTCGACGAGATGCTGGCCGCCCAGGCAACCGGTTTCCTCGTCGTAGGTGAAGGCGAAGTGCAGCGGGCGGGCCAGTTCCAGCGCGGCATAGCGCGGGGCCATCGCCAACGCCGCGGCGATGAAGCCCTTCATGTCGCAGGTGCCTCGTCCATAGAGGCGACCCTCCTCTTCGCGCAGCACGAATGGATCGGAGGTCCATTCCTGCCCTTCCACGGGGACGACATCGGTGTGGCCGGAGAGCACGATGCCGCCGTCGCCCTCGGGCCCGAGCGTGGCGAACAGGTTGGCCTTGTGGCCGGTCTTGTCGACCATCAGGGAGACGTGCGCGCCGCAGCCGTCGAGCCGCTCGGCGGCATAGGCGATCAGCTCCAGGTTGCTGTCGGAGGAGATCGTCGGGAAGGCGACGAGATCGGCGAGGATCGCGCGGGTGTCCTCGACGCTAGTGTCTTCGAGCAGGGGCATGTCGGTCCGTCCCAGTGGCAGTATCGGCTCTTCGATAGTGGCACAGCATGCGGCGCGCCAGAAGATTCGCAGCCCGCCGCGCGTTTGCAGGGCGGCGCCCTTGCCATGTGGAGCAGGGTCGTGCTGTGTGACGCGACCGCGATGCGCGGAAATCCGACCCGGACTTCCTGGAGATGCCATGCGCCCTGTGCTTGCCGATGTATTCGCCGCGCGCAGGTCGATTGCGGGGATCGCGGTGCACACGCCGCTGGTGCCGTCACCCTATCTGAGCGGGCTTGCCGGTCACGACGTCCTGTTGAAGCTGGAAATCGCCCAGCCGATCGGTGCGTTCAAGCTACGCGGCGCGGTCAACGCCGTTGCCGCGCTGCCGGCAGCCTGTGCCGGCGTCACCTGCTGTTCGACCGGCAATCATGGCCGCGGCATCGCGTATGCCGCGCGCGAACGCGGGCTTCGTGCGGTGGTGTGCATGTCGCAGCTCGTGCCGCAGGCCAAGATCGACGGGATCAGGGCGCTCGGCGCCGAGGTGCGCATCGGCGGCAACAGCCAGGACGAGGCGCAGGCGGAAAGCAGCCGGCTGGCGCGCGAGGAGGGATTGGCCGAAGTCCCGCCGTTCGATGATCCGGCCGTCATCGCGGGGCAGGGGACGATCGGGCTGGAACTGCTCGAGGACAGGCCGGATCTCGACACGATCCTCGTTCCGCTTTCCGGCGGCGGGCTTGCCGGCGGCATCGCGCTGGCGGCAAAGGCTATCAAGCCGGCAATCCGCGTCATCGGCATCTCGATGGATCGCGGGGCGGCGATGCATGCCTCCATACGCGCCGGCCATCCGGTCGAGGTCGAGGAAGTCGCGAGCCTCGCCGACTCGCTGGGTGGCGGCGTCGGGCTCGGCAACCGGCTGTCGTTCGCGCTGTGCCGCGACCTGCTCGATGACGTCGTCCTCGTGACCGAGGAAGACATCTACCGGGCGATGCAGACGCTCTACTTCGAGGATCGGCTCGTCGCGGAGGGGGCGAGCGTGGTCGGCATTGCGGCCCTGCAGGCCTGCAAGTTGCCGAAGCCGAAGGGGCCGGTGGCGACGATCATTTCCGGGCGCAATGTCGACATGAAGGTGTTCACGCGGGTGGTCACCGGGCAGGATGTGAAACTGGGAGAGACGACGATCAGGGGGCAGGTCCATGGCGCATGACATTCTCGTCGTCACCGAGGCCGAATTGCGCAGGTCAGTGAAGCTCGACATGGACGCCATCGACACGGTGGAACGCGCCTTCGCGGCGCTGGCGACGGGCGAAGTGGTGATGCCGCCGATCCTGTCGATGGCGCTGCCGCAAGCCAACGGCGAGGTCGACGTGAAGACCGCCTACATCCCCGGCTTCGACGGGTTCGCGATCAAGGTCAGCCCCGGTTTCTTCGACAATCCGAAGCTCGGCCTGCCGAGCCTCAACGGGCTGATGATCCTGTTCTCGGCGAAGACCGGTCTGGTCGAGGCGCTGTTCCTCGACAACGGCTACCTCACCGACGTGCGCACGGCGGCTGCCGGCGCGGTGGCGGCGCGGCACATGGCGCCGGCAGAAGTCGAGACCGCCGGCGTCATCGGCACCGGCGTGCAGGCGCGGCTGCAGGTGGAGGCGGCGCATCTCGTGCGGTCGTTCAGGCGCGTGCTGGTGTGGGGGCGCGACAGCGAGAAGGCGCAGGTTCTGGCAGCGGAACTGGCGACGAGCCTCGGCGTCGAGGCGCGCGTGGAGAACGATCCGGAGCAACTCGTGGCGCGGAGCCAGCTCGTGGCCACCACGACGCCGGCGCGCGAGCCGGTGCTGATGGCCAGCTGGCTACACCCGGGGCTGCACGTCACAGCGATGGGGTCGGACCAGCACGAGAAGAACGAGATCGATCCCGCTGCGCTGGCGCGCGCCGACGCCTATGTCTGTGACCGGGTGAGCCAGTGCGAGAAACTCGGCGAGTTGCGCGCCGCGATCGCGGCGGGCGTCTGGGACAAGGGAACGCCGGACGAGCTGTGCGATGTGGTTTCCGGCAAGGTGACTGCCCGCAAAAGCCCGAACGACATCACCATCTGCGACCTGACGGGAACCGGCGCGCAGGACACCGCGATCGCCACGCATGCGCTGGGCGCCGCGAAGGCCGCCGGCCTCGGCACCATGATCCGGACCTGACCCTTTTCCGGGAGCCGCGAATAGGCTACTGGTTCGCCATCCCACGCAATAAAGGCATTGCGCGCTGCTGCCTGGGTGTCAGGAGCCTCTGGCGACCGACCATCCCCTGCCCGGCAGAGCGGATCGCGTGCAGCAGGCTCCTCATTCAACGCCCCAGTGGCGGTACGCCGCCGCATCACGAGGAGAGGCACATGCTGAAGAACGACCAGCTCGACCAATGGGACCGGGAGAACTTCTTCCACCCGTCGACGCATCTTGCCCAGCACGCGCGCGGCGAAAGCCCCAACCGGATCGTCACCGGAGGTTCCGGCGTTTACATCGAGGACCGCGACGGCAACCGCCTGCTCGATGCCTTCGCCGGGCTCTACTGCGTCAATGTCGGCTACGGGCGCCAGGAGATCGCCGAGGCGATCGCAGCGCAAGCGAAGGAACTCGCCTACTACCACGCCTATGTCGGCCATGGCACGGAAGCCTCGATCACGCTCGCCAAGATGGTGATGGAGCGGGCGCCCAAACACATGTCGAAGGTCTACTTCGGGCTGTCGGGATCGGACGCCAACGAGACCAACGTCAAGCTGGTCTGGTACTACAACAACATCCTCGGGCGGCCGGAAAAGAAGAAGATCATCTCGCGCTGGCGCGGCTATCACGGCTCCGGGCTGATGACCGGGTCGCTGACGGGACTGGAGCTGTTCCACAAGAAGTTCGACCTGCCGCTGGCGCAGGTGGTGCACACCGTGGCACCGGCCTATTTCCGCCGCGATGACCTTGCCATGAGCGAGGCCGATTTCGTCGCCCATTGCGCCGGCGAACTGGAAGCGCTGATCGAACGCGAGGGCGCCGACACGATCGCCGCTTTCATCGGCGAACCAGTGCTCGGCACCGGCGGCATCGTGCCGCCGCCGGCGGGCTACTGGGAGGCGATCCAGGCGGTGCTGGAAAAGCACGACATCCTGCTGATCGCCGACGAGGTGGTGACCGGCTTCGGGCGGCTGGGGACGATGTTCGGCTCCGACCACTACGGCATGAAGCCGGACATCATCACCATCGCCAAGGGGCTGACGTCGGCCTATGCGCCGCTGTCGGGCTCGATCATCTCCGACAAGGTGTGGAAGGTGCTGGAGCGCGGCACCGACGAGAACGGCCCGATCGGACACGGTTGGACCTATTCCGCACACCCCATCGGCGCGGCGGCCGGCGTCGCCAACCTGAAGCTGATCGACGACCTCGGGCTGGTGAGGAACGCGCGCGAGACCGGCGCCTATTTCACCGCGGCGATGAAGGATGCACTTGGCGGCCACGCCCACGTCGGCGAGGTGCGTGGCGAAGGCATGCTGTGCGCGGTGGAGTTCGTCGCCGACAAGGGCGCGCGAAGCTTCTTCGATTCGGGCAAGAAGGTCGGGCCGTCGGTCGCGGCCGCACTGCTGAAGCGCGGGGTGATCGGGCGCGCCATGCCGCAGGGCGACATCCTCGGCTTCGCGCCGCCGCTGTGTCTTGCGCGCGAGGAAGCGGACACCGTCGTTTCCGCCACCGCCGACGCGGTCAAGGAGGTGCTGGGCTGACTATCCGAACCGGCGCGGCGACAGGCCGGCCTGGAACCAGGTCACGAAGTCGTACATGGAATAGACCGGCAGGCCGGTCGCCTCGCGGATGTCGGCGGCGTAGGGGATCATGTTGGTGCATTCCAGCACGATCGCGCCGAGGTCCGGGTTGGCCGACTTGAGCGCCAGCGCGGCCTCGACGTTGTCGGCGCGCGCGGCGTCGATGTCGAGGTGCATCTCGTTACCGAGCAGGACGCGGGTGAACTCGCGTCCGCCCTCGGTGGTGCCGACGGGCGTGCCGGCGGGGACGCCGGCCTTTTCCAGATGCGCCGGCGTCAGGGTCGAGGCCGAGACGGTGAGGATGCCGGCACGCCTGCCCGCAGGCAGCAGCGCGTTGACCATGGCGACCTGCATCAGCGAGGAGGTCGCGACCGGCACGGCGACCGCGTCGGCCAGTTCGCGCTGGTAGAGCGACAGGAACCCGCAGTTGGTGGTGATGCCGTCGGCGCCGGTGGCGACGAGGTCGCGGGCGGCGTCGACGAAGGCGCCGAGCAGGCCCTCTGCGCCGCGGCGCACGACGCGGTCGGGCGAGGCGTCGCGCACGACGCGGAAATGCACCGGGAAGGGCCACGTCAGGGCGTTGCCCATGTCACCGGGGATGCGCGGAAAGCGCGCTTCCAGCATGAGGATGCCGACGCTCGCGCCGTAGACGGCCTTGCCGCCCGATGCCTTGCCTGTCTGCATGGCTGGTGTTCCATCGCTGCCGCTTGACGCCCAAGGCGCCTGCGTGCCTACCCTCGTTCGGGCCCGTGAAAAAGACAACCGGAATTGCCGCCGGCCCGCGGGGGACAGAAACTTGGCGAAGACCAACCAGATGACCGGGGCGGAAGCCATGGTGCGCATGCTGCAGGCGCACGGGGTGACGCACATGTTCGGGCTGTGCGGCGACACGACGCTGCCGTTCTACGACGCGCTGGCCCGCCTCGACCACGGTGTCACCCATTTCCTCACCCGCGACGAGCGCCACGCCGCCTACATGGCCGACGGCTATGCGCGCGTCACGGGCAAACCCGGCGTGTGTGAAGGACCTTCGGGAGGCGGGGCGACCTACATCCTGCCCGGCGTGGTGGAGGCCAATGAGAGCTCCATCCCGATCCTCGCCATCACCACCGACGTGGCGACGACCTCGCGCGGCAGGTACCCGCTGACGGAGCTTGACCAGGTGGCGCTGTTCCGGCCGCTGACAAAGTGGAACGCCTCGCTCGACGACGCGGCGCGACTTCCGGCGATGGTGCGTGCTGCCTTCCGGGCGATGACGACCGGCACGCCGGGGGCGGCGCATCTGGCGCTGCCGTTCGACACGCAGAAGGGCGAGACCGATCCCGGCGAGGTGTGGGCGGACGCGCGTCACCGGCAGTTTCCCGCCCTGCCGGCGGGACCGGACCACGATGCAATCGTTGCCGCCGCGAACGTGCTGGCTGGCGCGAAGCGGGCCGTCGCCATCTGCGGCGGCGGGCCGGTAATCGCCGGTGCGATGGCGGCCATGAAGCGGCTCGCGGTGTTGCTGGACCTGCCGGTCGCGACCAGCGTGTCGGGACAGGGGGTGATCACCGAGACGGATGAACACGCGGTCGGGGTCGTCGGTTCCAACGGCGGCGTGCCGGCGACGCGCGCGGTCATCGACGAGGCCGACGTCGTGCTGTTCATCGGCTGCCGGGCGGGGTCGGTGACCAGCGAACGCTGGCGCTCGCCGAAGCCGGGCACGCGGATCATCCACATAGACAGCGATGCGGAGGTGATCGGCGCCAACTACGCGACCGAGGTGGCGATCGCGGCGGACGCGCGGCTGGCGCTGGAGGCGCTGGTCTCGGAACTGGAAGCGCGCGAGGGGCTGCCAGGACAGGGCGGGCGGGCGCGGGCGGCGGCTGCATGGGATACGAAGCTCGCCGCCTTCGGGCCGCTTGCGGCCAGCACCGAAACGCCGATCCGGCCGGAACGGGTCATCGCCACGCTGTCGCGGCTGCTCGACGATGACGCGACCATTGTCGCCGATCCCGGCACGCCGTGTCCCTACTTCTCCGCACATTACCGGCTGCGCCGCGACGGACGGCACTTCTTTTCCAATCGCGCGCACGGGGCGCTCGGCTATTCGCTGGCGGCCGCGATGGGCGCGCATGTCGGACGGCCCGGCGTCAAGACGGTCGCGGCGATGGGCGACGGCTCGTTCGGCTTCTGCTGCGGTGAGTTCGAGACCATCGTGCGCCACAAGATGCCGATCACGGCAATCGTGTTCTCCAATGCCGTCTACGGCTGGATCAAGGCCGGGCAGAGGACCGGTTTCGGGGGGCGCTACTACAACGTCGACTTCTCGCGCACCGACCACGCGGCGGTCGCGTCCGCCTTCGGCGTCAAGGCGTGGCGAGTCGAGGATCCGGAGCAACTGGAGCCGGTGCTGCGCGAGGCGCTGGCGCACGACGGGCCGACGCTGGTCGATGTCATCGCGCAGCCGCTCAACGAGGCGGCAGCGCCAGTCTCGGAGTGGGTGGCATGACGCACATGGACGGGTTCGCGGACGAACGCATCGCCGGCTACAAGGTCTGGCGGCTGCGGCTGCCGGTGGTATCGCGGCGAGAGCACGGCATCGGCGCCGTCGACAACGCGGTCGAGATCCTGCTGCTGGAACTCGCCTCGACGAGCGGCCTGAAGGGATATGGCGAGGCCTCGCCGTGGTCGGTGTTCACCGGCTCGGCGGAGGCAAGCCAGGCGGCGCTGGAACGCTACATGCGGCCGGTGGTCGAGGGGCGGCGGGTGGCCGACATCGCCGCGATCTGCGCCGACGCTGCGCGCGCCGTCGCCCATTGCACGGAAGCCAAGGCGGCGCTGGAAAGCGCGCTGCTCGACCTTGCCGGCCGGCTCGCCGGCGTCCCGGTGTGGGCGCTGCTCGGCGGCAAGTGCCGCGACGAGATCGCGCTGTCGGTGTCGCTGGCCGACCCGGATTTCGACGCCGATTTGCGCCTGCTCGAGCGGCTGCGCGACGATGGCGTCGGCATCGTCAAGATGAAGGCCGGGTTCCGCGACCATCGCTTCGATATCTCGCGGCTGGAGCGCTTGCGGCGCGACTGGCCGGAACTGGACGTGCGCGTCGATTTCAACCAGGGCCTGACGCCGGGCGACGCGATGCAGCGGGTACGCGACGTTGCGGGATTCGCGCCCACCTTCATCGAGCAGCCGGTGACCGCCGACCAGTTCAGCCTGATGGCGCGAATCCGCGAGACGATTGGCGTGCCGCTGCTGGCGGATGAAAGCGTGTTCTCGCCGACCGACATGCTGCGCGCGGTCAGCGAGGGCATCTGCGACGGCGTGTCGGTGAAGATCATGAAGTCCGGCGGCCTGCGGCGCGCGCAGACGATCGCGGAGATCGCGCAGGCGGCGGGCCTGACCGCCTATGGCGGCGACATGTTCGAGAGCGGGATGGCGCACCTGGCGGGGACACACATGATCGCGGCAAGCCCTGCGATCACGCTGGGCTGCGAGTTCTACCAGGCCCGCTACTACCTCGCCGAGGACATCCTGGCCGAAGCCTTCCCGATCCGCGGCGGCAAGGTGGCGGTGCCAGGCGGTCCCGGTCTCGGCATCGTGCCCGACCTGGACAAGGTTCGCCGGTTCGCGGTGGTCTGAGCCCAAGTCAGGGCAAGGAGCGGTTGGACGTTGATTTGCTGGCAAATCCCGTCCATTTGCGTGCCGCAATAAAATTGACCGGCGCATGACCGATGAGGCTGTCGTTGTGATGCTGTCGAGATTGCATGACACCGCTGCCATCGCCGTGGATCCGGAGACGGTGCGCCAAGACTGGTCAGAACACGGGCTTTGGGGGGCGTTGCAGCGATGTCGAGCTCTCGCGTGCAGGCCATGCGGCCATTGTCTCCGCCTTCAGGGCAGATGCTTGGCGGACCGAGGCCCCGAAACAACTTGATTGGTTCCTCGGCACGCAACACCACCCGGCCGCGCAAGCCGGATATTGTTCGGACCAGACCGGGAAGGCTACGGAGCTAGGTCATGGACTCATAAAGGAGACGGGTTTGGTATGAGCGGATTGGCCTCCCGACTGCGTTGCGAAGCCTCGAAAACCGGAGGGTTTACTGCAGCTCCGCGCCTTGTCGGCAAACAACTTCGCTCATACCAAACCCCATCTATTTTATAGGCTCATGACCTAGGCGGCCCGTTTCGTGTTTGCCGGGCCCGAGATGGGCAGCGAAATCGTGAAAGTGCTGCCTTCTCCGATCTTGCTGTCGACCTTGAAGGCGCCACCATGGTGCTTGACCAGGGCCCTGGCGACACTAAGACCGATGCCGGTGCCGGCGATGCCGGTGGATGTGCTCGCCCGGAAGAAGCGTTCACCGATTTGTGCCAATTCGTTGGGGGCAATACCGACCCCGCCGTCACTGACCGAGATAACCACCTGGTCTCCATTTCTTGCGGCCCTGACCAGGATGTCAGGGGCGTCGGGAGCATATTTCACGGCATTGGAAAGAAGGTTCGTCAGCACCTGATCGATGGCTCCGCAATCGGCCAGCATTGTTTCGGGAAGGTCAGTCCACTCGCAGGAGATGACATGACCGGCGGCGACCTCCCGATGTCGTTCGCAGACCTCGCTTATCAGATCCTCTATGTTGCATGGCCCAATGTCGATCTTGATCTTGCCCTCATCCATGCTCGCCGCCGCCAGCGTGCTTTCAATCAGCTGCGTCATAGCTGCACGGCGCCCTGATGTTTTCGGTCCGCTGAATGATGTCCTCAGCCGTCAGGCCGTCTTTTTTCGCCAGGCGTCGCAGCCGCTGCACCTGCCGTCGATGATCGTCAGCGGCGTGCGGAATTCGTGGCTGGCGATGGAAACGAACTGGCGCTGCAAGGCGTTCAACTCCTGCTCCTTGAGAGAAATTTCCAGGGCAGCGGCCTTGAGCCACAACTCCGCTGTCGCCTTCGTCCACCTTTGTCTGCACCATCGCGGTGCTTGCGCAGATCGGACTCCGCCGCATCGCGGCGTGGTCGACCGCCATCCCTCAGCTTGCCTGGGTCATGACGCGGAACGCGATTCAGCGCGGCCAGTTCATCTTGCAGTGTTGTCGTTGATGAGCATTCAGGATTGCCTTCCGCGATCCTGTGTGCGGCGGCGCTCAACAATCCTATGCGCCTGATGACCGATCTGGAAAACATGTAGCCGGTAACGACAAGGATCGGTGGAAGTGGCCAGCACCTGAGTGGCAACGCCGACGATGCTGGCCCACATCGAGTCCTCGATTGCTTCATGCCGTTCCGCAAGCTCCGACTTCTCGTGCTGTAACACGCTCGCAATCAGCGTTGTGAAAGCGACCTCCGCGTCCTCAAGGCCTTCGGTTGCGTCAACAAGCAGCTCCAAACCAATCCCTTTTGCCGCCGCCAGTCGTACAACTGTTTCGGCGGCGGCGAACAATGCGCTTTGAATAGCCCCTGGATTCGTAGACGCCTTCTTCCCTAATTTTGAGGCAAGGAGGCCATGATGGGCAAAGCCAATTTCAGCGACGATTTCAAACGGGACGCGGTGGCTCAGATCACCGAGCGGGGTTACCCCGTTGCGGAGGTATCACAGCGTCTGGGCGTCAGTCCGCATTCGCTTTACGCGTGGAAGAAGAAGTTCTCACGGTCGCCCGGAGAGAACGACAAGGACGCCGAGATCAGGCGCCTGAAGCGTGAACTGACGCGTGTCACCGAGGAGCGCGACATCTTAAAAAAGTGGCCGCGTATTTCGCGCTGGCGATGCAAAGTGAAGGTACGCTACCTGTTGCCGAGCATCGCCCACTGTTCCTGGTGCGGACGATGCAGGTGCCTGCGCATCCAACCCAGCGGCTTCTTGCGGCGCTCGACATTGAAGACCCGCCGAGCAAGCGGGCGAAGGACGACGTCGCGACAGAGCTCATCCGCAAGGCGTGGAAGGACAGCGGCAAGGTGGGCGGCTACCGCAAACTGCATGACGATCTTCTGATCAGGGGAGATGCCGTGCGAACTGCGTTGCACGCCTGGCCAGTCTGGCAGGCATCAAGGCCCAGATCGGCTACAGGCGCAGGCCAGGAGTTATGGCGGCAAACTGTCATTGGTCATCGACAACACCCCTGGACCGGCAGTTCATGATGTGGATGCGCCAGACGAGTCTGGGTGACGGATATCACCATCCGACGCTGGAGGGCTTCGCCCATCTGGTTGTCGTCATCGACTCCTTACTCCCGCCGTCGTCAGCTGGTCGACGAGAGCCGCCAGACGACGGACGGGTCCTGGCGGCATTGCTGATGGCCGTGTGGCGCAGGAAGCCGAAGAGTTGAGAGTGCTGGATCCACCCAGATCAAGGCCCCAGTTCACCAGCATGGACTGGGCGGCATTCCTCAGAGCACACAATCTGGAGCACTCGATGAGCCGACGGGGCAACTGTCACGACAACGCTGTCGCTGAGAGCTTCTTCAACCTGCTCAAACGGGAACGGATACGGCGTCGGACCTACAAGACCCGCGTCGAGGCTCGGCAGGACGTGTTCGACTACATCGAGATGTTCTACAATCCCAAGCGCAAGCACGTCAGGAACGGGATGCTGTCACCCGTCGAGTTCGAACGGCAGCAGGAAATGAGAACCGAGGGTGTCTAGAAAACTCGGGGCTATTCACTTCCCTTTTCCTGTAACTGCTTCAGAAAGGGCTTTTCATCGGTGAAATAGGTATCGACCTGAAGCTTGTAGTCGGAGAACGAGGCCAGGTACTCCGTCTTCGCCTTGTCCAGCTGCGCCAGTTCGCTTTCCAGCCGTTCCGACATGGAGGCGTCCGCTTGCGAATATCTGGCAGCAATCAAACAGGTCGTTCACCGGACGAGACAGCGGCCATCGCCAGATCCTGATCTGGTGAAGCGCGATAAGCGTAATCGATGGATTGCCCATCACCCTTCGAGCTCACCCTCCATTTCGTGTATGGTACGAATCGCGCCAACGACTGCCAGCACGGCCGCGATCGCGGCGCTCACGAGATAGCCGGTCATCGTCCAAACAGTCGCATCGTTCAGCCTTGATTTCCGTTTGCGCGACGCCGGCCGCAATGGTGGCCGGCTAGTCCACCAGCACTGACAAAGCGGGGTTACGACTTGACTTGGTGAACCGCATTCGGTTGGCGCAGGGCTAGCACCGCATGCTCGTTGCCAGGAAGCAGATGCGCACTGTTTTGCTGTTGCATGCGTGGTTAAGAACAATTCCACGCGAGTGTGTATCGCAAGGCGGACGAAAGAATCAGTTAGCGATTTGAAGACAGGGCAAGCCTGCCTTCCGGGAGTTGGCTATGGCTGTTGCGGGACGTCATTTAAGGCTGGCGGGCGGCATTTAGGCGCGGCATGTGGCAGGAGGGTTGTCGCACCGGCGCCAGGCTTTTTGAATGATGATCCTGCTGGTCGAACGTGCGAAGAACTCGCCGTTGGGGATTTCATCGCACCTGCCCATTGCGCGCCCGATGCAACCGTTATCCTGAAGGTGAGTGGCCGACAAAGACCGTCGGGCCGCACGTGCAGATCATTTCGGCGAAAACCCAACATCGACTCAGGCCTTGCGCACCGGCGCGCTTTCAATAGGTGCGAGGCAAAGGGTTTTCCCTGAAAACGCAGAGATCAACAAGAAGAAGTTGCAACACTTTGCAGCGGCAACCGCGATCAGCGCGTTCGCCGTATCAGCGGCGATGGCCGAAGTGGGATGCCGATGGCCTACGGCCACGGTGAACTTCCACCTGGAGACTGGCGCCGAATCGCCAAGTGCGTCACCGACGGCACTGGCGCGGCAGCCTTGAAATCGTCACCCATCCGTCCGGGTCGCTGTCTGGCGCGGCAATGAGATCAAGCGCGCGGCAGACCGGCCAGGCGCCGATCGGCGAGCGCCTGCTTTCCGCGCGCACCAGAACGAGAATCCGCTGTACGGCGTCGACTGATCTCTTCCTGGTGTCGTCCGACGAGCACGAGGTTGGGGAATCGCCCAGCCCTATGTCGAGAAGGTGCCTGACGGCGACAACCTGCATTACCTCTACCGGTGCCGTGGCTGCCGCAGGGCCTGTACTTCAAGAAGCGCGAAAGTGAACCGGTCGCCGACATGAAGGGCGCCGTTCCGCTCCTACCCACGGCGACGGCGCGCATGGTTGAGCTGACCGGCATGCTGCCGGTGCAGGTCGAGGCGGCGGAGCTGCAGGCGCTGGCGACCGGCGCGTCGCGGAGAGCTTCATCTCTCGGCGCGACCGGTTGCACCGCAAGGTGGGAACACCTGACGCACTTCTACGAGGTCGATGCCTGGCTGCTGCGCAACGCGGTGTTCGTCAACAAGGACGCTTGAACGGCCCGACGACGCGACGAAGAAGGTCATGAACGACTGGTGCGAGACGGCACGGACCACCGGCCTGCAGCGCTCCAAGTGATCAAGCACCACCTTTCACCCTGAACGGCCTGAAGGAAGGCGGTGGCATGACGGTGCAGCGGCGCCGGCGACGGGCTGGTTGCCGAGCTGGAAGCCATCGGCGACGATGACCAGCGAATGGCTCGCCAGCGCCGGGCGGACGGTAAGGTGATCGTCGACGCCTTCACAAGGCCCAGTAGCAGACTTCCAGCAGATCGCGGGATGGCGTCACGCCGGCCCGGAAAACGGTTTCAGGGAACATGCGCGCCGGGCGCGGGGCGGGGCATGACGGAGTTGGCGCAGCGGGTTGCGACGGTTTCTCGACGGCTCACCTGGCGGGCGGACTATCGCCGCCGGTCACGATTCTTATCCTGGTGCTGATCGTGCGTGGTAGACGCTGGCGCGGTGACGGGGCAGGTGTTTCCGGGCGCAACTGACTATGCCGGCTACTGGCCGGTGGCGCGTCGTTCTTCGCCTCGCCTATGCAAGCTGAACCATGGCGCGCATATCCGCGTCTCGATCCTCACTAATGCCGGCGAAAAGGCACGCTGGTTTGAGGTGTGGTGCTTCGCCATCGGCACGGCGGCACGACCTATTTCTGCCTGGTACGCGGTGAAGACCAACTTCATTGGTCGCACAAGCTCAACGATATTTCCCAGGGGCTCGACGTCGACACCGGTATGGTGCCGCAGCTGTCGGCGTCGGCGGGCACGGTGCTGCTTGCCATTACCTCTGGGACAACCTGTTCCTGCGTCCCATCTTCACTGGTTCGCACGGCATCCGGATCGAATGTCGTCGACCAGAGCCACGGCGAGTAGGGGCGGCCAGGAACAGATCGAAGCGACCGGCATCTTCCTCTTCGTGCTCTTCTACGCTGCTGGGCAGCGGCGTATGTCGGCCTTGCGTTGCTCGGCGTCGCCTTCGTCGGCATGGAGTTTTCACATCGCGGCCGGCAGGCGACGCGATCACCACTATCCGACGTCGTCGTCGTCGTGGACGCTGACGGCGCTGCCGCTGTTCATCTGATGGGCGAGATCCTCTACCGCACGCGTCTGCTCGAGGATTATGTCTGGCGGCCTGTCGCGCCCTGGATGGCGCGGGCTGCTCGCGGGCTGGTGCATACCAACATCGTCGGCTGCACGGTGTTCGCGGTGGTATCGGGCTCCTCGGCGGCGACGCGACGACGGTCGGCAAGATGTTGATCCTGGAACTGCGCAAGCGCAAGTATCCTGACGATGATCATCGGCACGCTGGCTGGGGCGGCGACGTCAGCTGATGATCCTGCCGCCGCTACACGCTGATCGTCTATGGCGACGACAACGAATCCATCACCAAGCTGTTCGCGGCCGGCGTCGCCGGGGCTGGTGCTGGCGGCGATGTTCGCGACCTGGCGTCGCGATCTATTCGAAGGTGTCGAAGAAGTTCGATCCCCTCGCCGAACCGCCGATGTCGTTCGCCGAGAAGCTGAACAACTCGCGGTTCCTGATCCCGGTCCTCAGCCTGATCGCGCTGGTCATCGGCTCGATGTATCTCGGCCTTGCAACGGCGACGGAGGCGGCAGCCTTCGGCGTGCTCGGCTCGCTGGGGCTTGCCGCCGGACAGGGCTCGCTCAACCGCAGCACTTTCTTCGAGAGCCTGATGGGGGCGGTGCGCACCTCGGCGATGATCGCGCTGATCCTGTCGGGGGCGGCGTTCCTGTCGCTGTCGATGGGCTTCACCGGGCTGCCGCGCGGGCTCGCCGACTTCATCGCCTCGCTGGAGTTGTCGAGGTTCCAGCTGCTGATGGCGCTGCTCGTCTTCTACATCGTGCTTGGCTGTTTCCTCGACGGCATCTCGTCGGTAGTGCTGACGATGGCCGTGGTGGAACCGATGATCCGACAGGCGGGTATCGACATCATCTGGTTCGGCATCTTCATCGTGGTTGTCGTCGAGATGGCGCAGATCACCCCGCCGATCGGCTTCAACCTGTTCGTGCTGCAGGGCATGACGCGGCACGAGATGAACTTCATCGCGCGCGCCGCGCTGCCGATGTTCGCCATCATGGTGGTGATGGTGTTCGTGCTGATCGCCTTCCCCGAACTGGCGACCTGGCTGCCCGACAACATGCGCCAGCGGCCGGGGGGCTGAGTGGACCTCACCATGCCGGCGCTGCTGGCCTCGCCGTGGCTGCTGGCCGGTGTGCTGGCGATCGTCTGCGCAGCGGCGATCATCCAGGCTGGCCTCGGCATGGGGTTCGGGCTGATGGCCGCGCCGCTGCTCGCCCTGCTCGATCCCGAACTGGTGCCTGCGCCGACGCTGATGCTCGGCATGGCGGCGGCGACTTGGGGCGGCTGGAGCGAACGCAGGCGCATCGCCTGGAACGAGGTAAGCGTCGGCGTGATCGGGCGCGTTGCCGGCGTGGCCGCCGGCGCGCTGCTGCTGGCGGGCCTCGCCGGTACCAAGAGCTTCCTTCTCGTCTTCGGCTGCATGACCATGCTCGCCGTCGTGCTGACGGCGAGCGGCTGGAAGATGCCGTTCAACCGCCCCAACCTGATCGCCATGACGGCGCTGTCGGGCCTGATGGGAACGATCACATCGGTCGGCGCGCCGCCGCTTGCCATCATCTACCGCGGGCGTGCGCCGGGCGAGGCACGCCCGACGCTGGCGGCCTTCTTCGCACTTGGCTGCGTCATCTCGCTGACAGGGCTTTGGCTGGCCGGCGTCGCGGGGGTCTCCGACGTCGCCAACGCAGCGCTGCTGGCGCCGGGCATGGTGGCGGGAACACTGTTATCGCGGCGGCTGCGGACGCATTTCGACCTGCGCTACCGCGGCGCGCTGCTCGCCGTGGCGGGGCTAGCGGCGGTGCTGCTGATCGTGCGGGGGCTGTCGTAGTGCAGGCGCTCACGGCGTTCGGCTGGTTTGCCCGGCACGGGCGGCTGGTGCTCGTCGCGGGGCTGGTTGCGGGCATCGCGCTTCCCGAACTGGCGCAGGCGATGAAGCCGGCGCTGGGCGTGCTGATCGCCTTCCTGCTGTTTCTTGCCGCACTCCGGATCGGGCCGCGCGCGGCGATCGGGGGCATGCGCGACATCGGCGCCAGCCTCGGCCTCGTCGCCATCAATCAGGTCGCCTTGCCGTGCGCGCTGGCGGCCATCTTCCTGGCGCTCGGCATGAACGGGCATCTCGCGGTGGCACTAGTGCTGATGCTGGCGGCATCGCCGGTCTCGGGCAGCCCGCACCTGACCCTGATGAGCGGCCATGACCCTGCGGCCGCGCTGCGGCTGGTGGTGGCGGGCACCGCGCTGCTGCCGCTCACCGTGATCCCGGCCTTCTGGCTGTCGCCGGTCGCCGGGTCCGCCGGCGAGGTGCTGGCGGCTTCGCTGCGGCTGCTCGCCATCATCGCCGTCGCGGCGGCGCTCGCCTTCGCTATCCGGCATTTCGCGTGGCGCGAACCGCAGGCCGAGGGCCTGAAGGCGCTGGACGGGGTTTCCGCGATCTCGATGGCGGTGGTCGTCGTTGGCCTGATGTCGGCGGTCGGTCCTGCGCTGATCGACGATCCGCTGCTGGTCGCGGGCGTGCTGGCGCTGTCGTTTGTCGCCAACTACGCCCTGCAGGCGGCGACGTGGTGGACGCTGGGGCGGGCAGGGGCGGGCAAGGCGCGCGCGGCCTGCGCGATCGTTGCGGGCAACCGCAACATGGGTCTGTTCCTGGCCGCGCTGCCGGCGGCCGTCATGGAGCCGGTGCTGCTCTATCTCGGCTGTTACCAGATCTCGATCTACCTGACGCCGCTGCTGATGAAGCCGCTCTATGGCGAGGGGGATTTGCAGTGAACGCCAGCGTGGGCGAAGCTGGCGGGAAGCGTGCAAGGGAGGGCTGACATGAGCAAACCGGTGGCATTGATCGCAGGCGCAGGCTCGGGGCTTTCCGCCTCGCTGGCGCGGGCTTTCGCGCGCGAGGGCTACGCCGTGGTGCTGGGCGCGCGCAATACGGGCAAGCTTTCGGAACTGGCGCGCGAGACCGGCGCGTCGGTGCATGCGTGCGATGTGTCCGACGCGGCGTCGGTCGCGCAGCTTTTCGAAGGGCTTCCGGGGCCATTGCGGGTCGCGGTGGCGCACCCGTCAGCGCGGCTGCGCGGGCCTGTCGCCGAGCTCGATCCGGCGGAGGTGCGGCGCGCCATCGAAATCACGGCCTACGGCAGTTTCCTCATCGGCCAGCAGGCGGCGCTGACGATGCTGGCGCAGGAACCGGAAGACGGCGTGCGCGGCACGATCCTGTTCACCGGGGCGTCCGCGGGCGTGAAGGGCTATCCGCAGTCGGCGCCCTTCGCGATGGGCAAGTTCGCGCAGCGCGGGCTGGCACAGTCGATGTCGCGCGAACTGCATCCGAAGAGCATCCACGTCGCGTGGATCAACATCGATGGCATGATCCGCAATCCCGGCCGCACGGAGCCGGCGGACAGTCCCGGTTCGATGCTCGATCCCGACGCCATCGCCCAGACATACCTGGCGCTGGTGCGGCAGGACCGGTCGGCCTGGTCGGAGGAGATCGCGGTCAGGCCGTGGGTGGAGAAGTTCTGAAAGCTCGGAGGCGTGAATGCTACTGTTCGAACGTGACGAATATCTGGAGCGGGTCGGCCGCGCCAAGCGGGCCATGCAGGCGCGCGGGCTCGACGTGCTTCTGGTTGCCTCGCCGGCCAACCAGTTCTGGCTGACCGGTTACGACGGCTGGTCGTTCTACACGCCGCAGATGGTGGTGGTGTCGCTCGACCGGGAAGAGCCGGTGTGGATCGGCCGCAAGATGGACGCGGTCGGGGCGAAGTTCACCGCTTTCCTCGCCCCCGAAAACGTCGTGCCGTATCCCGACTACTATGTCGGTTCCGACAGCCATCACCCGCTAGACTTCGTCGCCGATTTCCTCGTCGAAAACGGGCTCGACAAGGGCCACGTCGGGGTCGAGACCGACGACTATTACTACACGGCGAAGTGGGACCACATCCTGCGCGCGCGGCTGCCCAATGCGACCTTCCACGACGCCTTTCTGCTGGTGAACCGCTGCCGGATGGTGAAGTCCGAGCGCGAGCTCGTCTACATGCGCCAGGCAGGGCAGATCGCGGCGGCAGCCCAGCAGGCGGCCTACGAGAAAGCCGCGCCCGGCGTGCGCCAATGCGACGTGATGGCGGAAGTCTACAAGGTGACCACGGCGGGATTGCCCGAATTCGGCGGGACGTTTCCGTGCAAGCCGCCGAACGCCATGGTGGGCGAACTGTGCTCGGCGCCGCACCTGTCGTGGACGGATGCCCCGCTCGGCGACAACGAGATCTTCTACATCGAGCTCGGCGGCATCCGGCACCGCTACCACAGCCCGCTGTCGCGCTGCATCTATCTGGGCAAGCCGCCGGAGGATCTCGCCCGCATCGCCGAGGTGATCGCGGAAGGACTGGCCGCGGTGCTGGACAAGGTGAAGAGCGGCGTCGCCTGTGCCGAACTCGCCGAAGTCTGGAATGGCGTGACCCGCAAGCACGGCATCGAGAAGGACAGCCGCATCGGCTATCCGGTCGGCATCGGCTTTCCGCCGACCTGGGGCGAACTGACCGCCAGCATCCGCTCGAGCGACAACACGGTGCTGGAAACCAACATGACGTTCCACTGCATCCCGGCGCTGTGGCTGGAGCGCTACGGCGTCGTCATCTCGGAGACCTTCGCGGTGACCGAGACGGGACCCGACTGCTTTGCCGATTTCCCGCGCCAGTTGATGGTAAAGGCATGACGGGCCAGCTTGCTCATCGCCCGGTGGTGATGACGGGCGACCGCGGCATGGTCGTCGCCGGGCATCATCTCGCTGCTGAAGCGGGCGCGGCGATGCTGCGCGAGGGCGGCAACGCGATGGACGCGGCGATCGCCGCAGCGGTGACGCTCGCCATCGCCATTCCGTTCATGAACGGCATCGGCGGCGACGCGGTTTCGATGTGGAGCGATGCTGGCGGCAATGTCGAAGCGATCAACGGATCGGGCAAGCTGGCGCGCTCGTTCGATGCCGACGCGTTGCGCGCGCAGGGGCACGAGCGCCTGCCCGAGCGCGGGCCGCTTGCCGTGAGCGTGCCGGGTGTCGTCGCCGCGTGGGGGCAATCGCTGGAGCGCCACGGCACGCGGTCTTTCGCGGAGGTTCTCGCCAGGGCCATCGCGGTGGCGGAAGCCGGCGTGCCGGCGGATCAGTCCTCGGTGACCTTTCACAACGGCCCGGTATACCGGGGCCTGGTGGCGCAGTTTCCCAAGCTCGCGGAGATATTCGGCGCGCCCGGCAGCTACCGGCTCGGCGCAAACGTGCGCCAGCGGGCGGCTGCACGGACTCTGCGCCATCTTGCCCAACACGGCTGGCGGGCGTTCTACGAGGGGCCGCTTGCGCAAAGCTGGCTTGCGGATGCGCGTGAGCAGGGCGTGCTGCTCGACGGTGAAGACCTTGCCGGCCACGAGACGCTGTTCGATGTTCCGCTGACCGTGGAGTGGCGCGGGATGCAGGTGCATGCCGCGCCGCCGAACTCGCAGGGGCTGGCGCTTGCCGTGCTGCTGGGGCTCGACGAGCACGACCACCGGGCGCCGCCCGCGGACGGCAGCGACCCGCTCGTCAATCCTCTCGCCTATCTTGCCCACAAGCAGGCGGCGTTCGTGGCGCGCGATAGCCGCTGTGCCGATCCGCGCCGGGTGGAGCGTCCCGACAATCTGCTGACCCGCGAGGGGCTGGTGTCACTGGCGGCGCACGCATCCGACCGGCCGACGGTTTCCGGGGGAGGTGACACGGCGACGCTGGTGGTCATCGACGCCGACGGCAACGCTGTCTCGTGGGTACAGTCGCTTTTCGAGGAATACGGCTCCGGCGTGGTCTGCGCCGAGCACGGCGTCGTGCTGCACAACCGGGCGCGGCTGGAAACGCTCGACGGCGATCCGGTCCGTGGCGGACGCGGCGGCTACCGGCCCTTCCACACGCTGTGTCCCGCACTGGTGACGAAGGGCGGACAAGTGGCAATGGCGCTGGCGACGCCGGGCGACCATGGCCAGCCGCAGAGCCTCTACCAGATCCTGCGCCGGCACTACGAACAGGGGCTCGATGTGCAGGCTGCCGTGGAGTGGCCGCGCATCCGCCACGACGCGGGCAGGCGCGTGATGCTGGAAGACCGCTGTCCGGCAAGCTGGGACGCCATGCTGCGCGGGAAGGGCTGGGAGCCGGATCGCGTCGGGGCGTGGTCGCGGCTGATGGGCGGTGCCAACGTGATCGCCCGCGCCGATGACGGTCTCCTGATGGGCGGCGCCGATCCGCGCCGCTCGTGCTACGCGATCGTCGGATAAGCGGCGGCACCATGCGTGCGCATTCGCCGCGGGAATTTCTGCATGGTGCCGGCTTGCGAATGCAATCGAAGGGTTCACCTGCGCGCACATTGGCTTATGTTATCATCCGCCTAGATCAAGAAACACACCAGGCGACACTGCGGGCGGACAAGCCCGACCAGAGGGAAGAAAGAGGAGATCCCAGATGACTGACCGTCGCTCCGTTTTGCGTGGCGCGGCCGCCGCCTTTGTTGGCGTGGCCATGGCCGCCACCAGCCTTTCCGCGCCGGCGCGCGCGCAGGAGGCGCAGGACTACCTGCTGGCGACCGCCTCCACCGGCGGCACCTACTATCCGGTCGGCGTGGCGCTTGCCACGCTCGTCAAGGTCAAGCTGCAGCCCAAGCAGAAGATCAACATGTCGGCGATCAACTCCGCCGGCTCGGGCGAGAACGTCAAGCTGATCCGCGAGGACGAAGCCCAGTTCGCCATCATCCAGGGCCTGTTCGGCGCCTATGCGGCCAAGGGCACCGGCCCGCTCGCCAACGACGGCCCGCAGGAGCACATGCGCTCGATCACCATGCTGTGGCCGAACGTCGAGCACTTCATCGTGCTGAACGAATACGCCAAGACCGGAACCATCTCGGACATGATGGAGCTGAAGGGCAAGGCGGTCGGCCTCGGTGCCAAGAATTCCGGCACGCTGGGTTCCAACAACGCCATCCTCGGCAACCTCGGCATCGATCCGGAAAAGGATTACGAGCTGATGTACGCGGGGTATGGCCCCTCCGTCGACGCGCTGCAGAACGGCCAGGTGCAGGCGGTCTCGACGCCCGCCGGCCCGCCCGTCGGCGCGGTCTCCAAGCTCTATGCCACCATGGCCGACAAGGTGACGCTGCTGTCGTTCACGCCGGACCAGGTGAAGGAAGCCAACGGCGACTTCGAGGACCTGTGGGTGCCTTTCGTCATCAAGGGCGGCACCTATCCGGGCCTCGACAAGGACGTGACCACCATCGCGCAGCCCAACTTCCTCGCCGTGCGTGACAGCGTTCCCGAAGAGACGGTCTACCTGATCACCAAGACCATCTACGAGAACCTGGCGTTCCTGCAGGGCATCCACAAGGCGACCAACGCGATGAGCCTCGAAAGCGCCATCGCCGGCCTGCCGGTGAAGCTGCATCCCGGTGCGGTGCGCTACTACGAGGAAGCGGGCGTCACGATTCCCGACCGCCTCAAGTAGGGGCACCCGATCAGCCACAGGCCGGCGGCCCAGGGCCGCCGGCCGTCCTGTCCGATCGACGCGATTTGCGGCTGGTACGCGGAATGCGTGCGGCGGACGCGTGCGTATGGGGGGTCGCGCAGCATGAACCAGGACACCAAGCAGCAGACGGCGGACGACGAAGCCGCCGGCGCCGTGGCGGCCGAGCCGGTGCGCGAATTCGCAGGGCCGATGAAGGCGGTGTTCGTCGCCGCCTGCATCGCCATCTCGATCGTGCACGTGGTCGCCAACCTGTTCGGCCCGGTGCTGTCGGAATGGCTGACCGGCATCAAGTTCGTCGGTCTGCATTTCGCCGGCCTCGCCTTCGTGTGCGCGCTGCGCTACCCGCTGGTGCAGGTGGAAAGCGCGCGCGGCCAGAGGGTGGTCCTTGCCTTCGACATCGCCTTCGGCGCCGCGGCGGCGCTGGCGACGATCGCCATCCTGGCGTCGGAAGACGCGATCTATGCGCGCGGGGTGCATCTGGCGGCGCACGAGTGGGGGCTGGCGATCTTCGTCATCGTCGCCGCGCTGGAACTGACGCGGCGGGCCACCGGCTGGATCATCCCGCTGATCGCCATCGCGGCGCTGACCTACGTCAGCTGGTGGGGCGGGCTCATCAGCGGCGTCTTCCGCTTTTCCGGGCTCACCGTGGAGACTGTGGTGTTCCGCTCGATCTTCGCCGACGAGGGCATGTTCGGCATCATCGGCAATATCTCGGCGAGCTTCGTCTTCCTGTTCATCCTGTTCGGGGCGTTCCTGGTGCGCTCGGGCGCCGGCGACTTCATCATCGATCTCGCCCGCGCGCTTGCCGGGCGCTTCACCGGCGGGCCGGGGTTTGTCGCCGTCTTCGCCTCCGGGCTGACCGGCACGATTTCCGGGTCGGCCGTCGCCAACACGGTCTCGACCGGCGTCATCACGATCCCGCTGATGAAGCGGTCCGGCTTTCCGCCGAAGTTCGCAGCCGGCGTGGAAGCCGCGTCCTCGACGGGCGGCCAGTTGATGCCGCCGATCATGGGGGCGGGCGCCTTCGTGATGGCGAGCTACACGCAGATCCCCTATCTCGACATCGTGGCGGTCAGCTTCCTGCCGGCGATCGTCTATTTCCTGTCGGTGGCCTTCTTCGTGCGCATCGAGGCGAAGCGTCACAACCTGGTGTCGACCGACGAAGACAGTCCGCGTGCGCTCGACGTGCTGCGGCGCGGCGGCCCGGCTTTCCTGTTTCCGATCGGGCTGCTGATCGTGCTGCTGATGCGCGGCTTCACGCCGACCTACGCTGCCGCATGGTCGATCCTTGCTGTCATCGCCGCATCCTGGATCACGCCGAACCGCATGGGCCCGCGTGCGATCCTCGACGCGCTGTCGCTTGGTGCGCGCAACATGATCATGACCGGCGTGCTGCTGATCACGGTGGGTCTCGTCGTCAACGTCATCGCCATGACCGGCGTCGGCAACACCTTCTCGCTGATGATCGCCGACTGGGCCGGCGGCAACCTGTTCGTGGCGATCGTGCTGATCGCGCTCGCCTCGCTGGTGCTTGGCATGGGCCTGCCGGTGACGGCCGCCTACATTGTGCTGGCGACGCTGTCGGCGCCGGCGTTGCACATCCTGATCCAGAACAACCACCTGATCGACGCCATCGCCAGCGGCAGCGTGCCGGAGGCGGCGCGGATGGTGTTCATGCTGTCGGACCCGGAAGCCCTGACACGGCTTGCCGCGCCGATGCCGGTCGCCGAAGCCCGCGCGCTGGTTTCGGCAACGCCACAGGAGGTGCTGTCGCTGGTCTATGACCAGGTGCTCGATCCGGCGGTGGTGACCGCCGCGCTGCTGTCGGCACACCTCATCATCTTCTGGCTCAGCCAGGATTCCAACGTCACGCCGCCTGTCTGCCTGACGGCGTTCGCGGCTGCCGCGATCGCCAAGACGCCGCCGATGGCGACCGGGCTGACCTCGTGGAAACTCGCCAAGGGCATGTACCTGGTGCCGATCCTGTTCGCCTACACCAACTTCGTCGGCGGCACGCCGATGGAAGTAATGCTGATCTTCCTGACGGCGACGGTTGGCGTCTATGCGCTCGGCGCGGCCATCGAGGGGCACATGGAGGCGCCGCTCAACTGGCCGCTGCGCATTCTCGTCGGCGCCGCGGGAGTTGCGCTGATGTGGCCGAACACGCCCGTGCTGGAGGTCGTCGGCGGGTTCGGCGTGCTGGCAATCCTGGCATGGAGCATCCGGCAGGACCGGCGCAGCAGTGCCTCAGGCACTGCCTCGGGCACAGCCTGACCTCAAGCCGCGCTGCCTCGGCTGCCAGGCTATCACGGCCATAAAGAAAAGGCCCGCGAGGATCGCTCCTCGCGAGCCCTGAATTCAAGGGATGCCCGGACGAGGGATCAGACCTCGGCGGCGAGCACCACGACGCGGGTGCCGATCTTGACGCGCTCGTAGAGGTCGGTGACATCGTCGTTGACGAGGCGGATGCAGCCCGACGACATCGCCTGGCCGATGGTCCACGGCTCGTTGGTGCCGTGGATGCGGTACATGGTGTCCTGCGAGCCGCGATAGAGGTACATGGCGCGGGCGCCGAGCGGGTTTTCCGGGCCGCCGGGCATGCCGCCACGGTACTTGGCAAGGTCGGGGCGGCGCTTGATCATCTCGGCGGGCGGGGTCCAGTCGGGCCATTCCGCCTTGCGCTGGATGCGGGCGCGGCCGGACCACAGGAAACCCTCGCGGCCAACGCCAACGCCGTAGCGCATCGCCTTGCCATCGGCCATCACCAGATAGAGGAACCGCTTTGCAGGATCGATGACGATCGTGCCGGGCTTTTCCTTGGTGTCGTAGAGGACTTCCTGGCGGCGGAACTGCTTTGCCACCCGGTAGTTCGGGCCGCCGGCGTAGTTTGGCGGATCGACCAGCACGCGAATGCCGCCATGCTCGGTGAAGGGGGAAGCAAGGACGGGTCCTGCCGCCAGCGAGGCGGTGGACGCTGCAAGTCCGGTCAGAAACTGGCGCCGCTGCATCGATATCTCTCCGGTTCGCCGGCTCCGCCACCGGCCCAATTCCGATTGGCCGGACTGCGATCCATGGCCAACGCGAGACCCGCATGTGGGTCATCCGTGCTGGTCATACCACCTCGCCCGTCAACGAAATATGCTTCTTGTGCAACACTTACGGAATTGTGATTTAGGCGCGGTCTTCGCGAAGCGCGGCATTTTCACCTTTCCGTAAAGGCACTTCTGGACGCAGGGCGCTGTTTGCCGCAATCTCACCGCGTCCCAAGTGCAGAAAATCCGAGGAATGCATGCCCGAAATCGCCCGCCACACCCTGCCTGCCCGCCGTGGCAAGGCCGTTGCCGTCAACGCCGGCGAATCGATCCGCATCATCAATACGCACGGCACCCAGGTGGTCGACTTCTGGGCTTATGTCGCGGGCCACATGGGCGAGTTCATCGGCGTCGAGCAGTGCCGCGCCACCTGGACGCGGCTCTATCCGAAAACCGGCGATGCGCTGTACACCAATCGCCGCCGGGCACTGATGACCCTCGTCGAGGATACCTCGCCGGGACGCCACGACACCGTGATCGCACCGTGCGACAACGAGCGTTACGGGCTGCTCGGCTGCACCACCTATCACGACAACTGCAAGGACAATCACCACGCCGGCCTGCTGGAGCTGGGCCTGAGCGTTCCCTTCACGCCGGGTTCCATCAACCTGTTCATGAACATCCCGTGGGACGCGGAGGGCAACCTGCAGTTCGCGCCGGCGCTCAGCAAGCCCGGCGACTATGTCACCCTGCGCGCCGAGATCGACTGCATCGCGGTGATGTCGGCGTGCCCGCAGGACATCCTGAAGATCAACAGCCAGAAGCCGGTCGAGGCGCACTACGAGATCCTGCCGGCCTGAGCGTTCTCCTGTCAGGAATAGATGCCGTGGCGCATGTTGTGGAGCGCCCATTCGACTGCCGCTGCGCCCTTGCCGGTGTGCAGGATATCGATCGGCTTGCGGTTGCCGAGAAAGGGAACATCGGACGCGAGCCAGGCGTCGGCGCTGTCCTCGCTGCCGAGGTCTGCAATCGCCTGCTGCCGGAGTTCGAGCGCCCGTTCGCGCCGCGCCTGCGGCATGCGCTCAAGCCTGTACCGCACCCGCGCGGCAGTCTCGTCCGGCGGATAATCCCTGATGCCGGTCAGGATCGAGAGACGGTTCCACCAGCCCGGCAGCATCGCGGCAATCCCACCTGAAGGTTCAGCCGGCCAGCGTGGCAAGCGTGCCGGCGAGTACTCGCGCGCCAGCGGAGCAATGTTCAGCCGTCGCCCACTCGTCGGGGTGATGCGACAGCCCGCCGCGGCAGGGGATGAAGATCATGCCGGACGGGCAGACGCCGGCGATGTGGGCGGCGTCGTGGAAGGCACCGGAGGCAAGCTGTTTGTGCGCCAGGCCGGCGGTGTCGGCGGCAGCGGCGATCGCCTGCGTCACGGCGTCGGGGAAGGCGACCGGCTGCATCACGGTCGTCGGCGTCAGGACCGCCGTGCAGGGCTTGACTGCTTCGGCGACCAGACCGGCGATGCGGCTTGCGCGAGCGTCGAGCACGGCGGCGTCGGGGTGGCGGAAATCGATTGAGAAGGTCACCGAGGCAGGGATCGTGTTGGGCGAGTTCGGCACCACCGAGACGTGCCCGACGGTGAAGCGCACGATATCGTCGGGGTCGTGCATCAGCTCGTTGAGCGCGCCGATCGCGCGCAGCGCCGCCTGGAAGGCATCGCGGCGGACCGCGTGGGGCACCGTTCCCGCGTGGCCCGGTTCGCCGCTCACCGTGACGTTGAACCAGCGCACGCCCTGGATGCCGGTGACGACGCCGACCGGCAGGCCTTCGCGTTCCAGCACCGGCCCCTGCTCGATGTGCGGCTCGATATAGGCGTGTATCGGGAAGCCCGGCGCGATGCGCTCGACATCGGGGGCTGCGTCGAGCGTCGTCTTCAGCGCCTCGGCGAGGGGCACGCCGTTTTCGTCGGTCTGTTCCGGTTCTGGCACCGCGCCCGTGGCGAAGGCACGCGATCCGGTGCAGGGAACATGGAAGCGGCCGCCCTCCTCGTTGGTCCAGGCGACGCAGGCGACGGGCCGTGCGGTTTCGATGCCGGCATTGTCGAGGGCGCGCAGCGCCTCGAAGGCGGCGAGGACACCATATGCACCGTCGAACTTCCCGCCGGCCGGCTGACTATCCATGTGGCTGCCCGCCAGCACCGGCGGCAACGTGTCGTCGCGGCCGGGGCGCGTGATAAAGAGATTTGCCGCATCGTCTGCGGCGATGCGGTAGCCGCGTTCGCGCGCCTTGTCCGTGAGCCAGGCGCGCGCGGCCATGTCCTCGACCGACAGGGCATGGCGGCACACCCCGCCATCGTCGCGGGCGCCGAACCCGGCGAGCGTCATGAGATCGTCCCACAGGCGCTTCGCGTCAACAGCGCTCTGGGCGGCGGCTGCGTGCATCGTGTGCTCCCCGGTTGCAGGCAATACTATGGGGCGGCGCCGACGTGTGTGACCAGCCTAATCTTTGGTATCCCCTGGCGCACCGGCAGGTCGCCGCCGGTCTTGTAGGTGCGCATGGCGAAGTTGGAGCGCACGTCCTGACGGAACGGATCTTCAACAGGCGCTGCAGCACGAACTGCTCGTAGTCCTCCATGCTGGCGGCAACGACTTCGAGCAGGAAGTCGATGTCGCCGGACACCAGGTGACACGAGATCACCTCCGGCCAGCGGGTGACGGTGTCGACGAATTTTGCTGCCTCGTCGTCCTGGTGACGCTCGACCTTGACGCCGACGAAGATCGTCAGGTTCAGCCCGACCTTGTTGCGGTCGATGTCGGCGCGGTAGCCGCGGATGACGCCCGCCTCCTCCAGTTGCCGCACGCGGCGCAGGCACGGGGTCGGCGACAGGCCGATTGCGTCGGCCAGTGCGAGGTTGGTCTGGCGGGCATTCTTCTGCAGGGCGGCGATGATCCGCAGGTCCGAGCCGTCCAGTTTCATCGGTGCGCACTTTCTCCAAAATTGCCTGTTTTGGAATCTATATCTGCTAAAATCATGTTTCGATATACCCAAATCGCAATTTTGAACCGGAAAGAAGCTGCATCCTGTCTGCAGGAGGAATTGCCCATGTCCACGTCCAGCACCCGCAACGAGCCGCACGGCTTCGCCACCCGCGCCATCCACCACGGCTACAATCCGCTCGACTACCACGGTGCGCTCAACCCGCCCGTGTTCCTGTCTTCGACCTTCGCCTTCCCGAGTTCGAACGAGGGCAGCAACCGCTTCACCGGGGATGCCAAGGGCTACCTCTACCACCGCGTCGGAAATCCCGGCGTCGATGTACTGGAGCAACGGCTGGCGGCGCTGGAAGGCGGCGAGGCAGGGCTTGCGACGAGTTCCGGCATGGGGCGATCACCGCCGTCTTCTGGACCCTGCTGAGCGCCGGTGACGAGGTCATCGCCGACAAGACGTTGTACGGCTGTACTTTCTCCCTGCTGCGCCATCACATGGCCAAGTTCGGGATTACTGGGCGCTTCGTCGACCTGACGGATCCGCGTGAACTGGCAAGCGCGATCAGCGACAAGACGAAGATCGTCTATTGCGAGACGCCGGCGAATCCCAACATGCGGCTCGTCGACATCGCAGCGATTGCCGAAGTCTGCCGCGGGCGCGGCGTAACCTTCGTCGTCGACAACACCTATTGCACGCCCTACCTGCAGCGCCCGATCGAGCTTGGCGCCGACCTGGTGGTGCACTCTGCGACGAAGTACCTCGGCGGGCATGGCGACCTGCTGGCCGGGGCCGTCGTCGGGCGTCGCGAGGCGATTGACGAAACCCGCTTCGTCGGCATCAAGGAACTCAACGGCGCGGTGATCTCCAGCTTCGACTCGTTCCTGATCCAGCGCGGTCTGAAGACGCTGGAACTGCGCATGGAGCGGCATTCGGAAACGGCGATGAAGCTGGCGCACGACCTGGAAGCGCATGCCGCCGTCGAGCGGGTCTACTATCCGGGCCTGAAGTCCTCGCCCTTTCATGACCTCGCCAGCCGGCAGATGAAGCGCTACGGCGGCATGATCGCGCTGGAGCTGAAGGGCGGGTTGCCGGCAGGACGCAGGTTCATGGACGCCCTGTCGCTGGTCACCTCCGCCGTTAGCCTCGGCGATGCGGAAACGCTGGTGCAGCATCCAGCCAGCATGACGCACTCGACCTATGCGCCCGAGGAGCGCATCAGGCACGGCTTCACCGATGGGCTGATCCGCATCTCGGTCGGTCTGGAGGACTATGCCGATATCCGCGACGATATCGTCGGTGCGCTTGATGCGCTGTCGGCTGCCGACTAGGCGGTTTACGTCACACGCTGCGCAGCGATGGTGGAGCCGACTTCCGGCCGGAGCGTGGATTGCTTGCGCTGGTGCGTTGCGCGATCATCCAGTCGCGTACGGCGGATGCATCCTCGTTGAGTGCCGCCCCGCGCGGCCACACGACGTAGAAGCCGGCATCGGTGACGAAGGCGTGGTCGATGGCGCGTTCGAGCAGGCCGCCGGCCATCAGGCCACCGGTGAGGTAGTCCCAGCCGAGCGCGATGCCCTGTCCTTCCAGCACTGCCTGCACGACGAGCGCGTAGTCGTTGAGGCGCAAGCCGTCGGAGGTGTCGGCGAAGGGGGCCGGGTCGCAGCTGGCAAACCAGGCGCGCCAGTCCGGGCAGGGACGGTAGGGTTCCTCGAGGTGGATCAGCCGGTGGGCGCGCAACTCGGTCGGCGTGCGCGGGCGTCCGCGCTGTTCGAGGTAGCCTGGGCTGGCGACGGCTGAAATGCGTTCGTCGGCTATGCGGGCGCAGTCGTAGGCCTTCCAGTCGCCGAAGCCGCGGCGCACCCCCAGCGTGATGCGCTCGGCGGCGAGGTCGACGTCGCGGTCGGTCGTCTGCAGGCGCAGGTCGATCTCGGGGTAGGCCTCGCGGAAGGCGGCGAGGCGCGGCAGCATCCAGTAGGTGGCGAAGGCCGTTGAGATCGACAGCGTCACGTGGCGGTCGCGGCGGGAGCGGGCGAGCGTCTCGGCGGACTGGGTGATGTGGGCGAGGCCCATCGATACGTCGCGGTGGAAGCGCTCTCCGGCCGGCGTCAGCTCGACGCGGCGGTGGCGGCGGGCGAACAGCGGCGTGCCCAGCGCATCCTCAAGCTGCTTGATGGCATAGGACACGGCGGCCTGGGACATGCCCAGTTCCTTGCCGGCAAGCGTGAAGCTGCCGAGGCGCCCGGCCACCTCGAAGATGACCAGCGTACCGGCGGAGGGAACGAGGCGGCGCAGGTTTTGCATAAATCGACCTTATCCAGATCAGAAGATTTTTCAAACGTCACAACACACCGCCCCTTTGCCATGATCGCCCATAGCCCGCGATGGAGGCGGGGAGGGAGGGAGCCATGGTGGACATGTCCGCCGACCAGAATTCAGCTGGCGCCAAGCCGGATGCATTGCAACGCGTGGGTTCCGGGCGCGCCGGGCGCGCGGCGCGCCACGAGCGCCGGGCCGGGGCGCATACGCGCTCAGCGCCTGCCTACATCACGCGCAAGATCCCGACCTACGATCTGCTGTCGGAGGAAGGACTGGAGCGCATCGAAAAGACCGCCGACCGCATCCTTGCGGAGATCGGCATCGAGTTCCGCGGCGACGAAGAGGCGATCCGGCTGTTCCGCGAGGCGGGCGCGAAATTCGACGGGGTGCTGGCGAAGTTCGAACCGGGCATGATCCGCGAGATCCTGAAGACCGCGGTGAGCCAGTTCACCCAGCACGCGCGCAACCCGGCGCGCTCGGTGCAGATCGGCGGCGATGCGACGGTTTTCGCGCCTGCCTACGGTTCGCCCTTCGTGATGGACCTCGACCGCGGCCGGCGTTACGGCACGCTGGAGGACTTCCGCAACTTCGTGAAGCTCGCCTATGTCTCGCCGGCAATGCACCATTCCGGCGGCACGGTGTGCGAGCCGGTCGACGTGCCGGTCAACAAACGCCATCTCGACATGGTGCATGCGCACCTGACCTTCTCCGACAAGGCGCTGCTCGGCTCGATCACCGAGGAATCGCGTGCCGACGATTCCGTCGCCATGACGCGGCTCGTCTTCGGCGACGACTTCGTCGACAAGAACTGCGTCATCATGGGCAACGTCAACGTCAACTCGCCGCTGGTGTGGGACGGCACCATGACCAGCGCGATCCGCGCCTATGCGCGCGCCAACCAGGGTTCGGTGATCGTGCCGTTCATCCTCGGCGGGGCGATGGGGCCGGTCACCAACGCGGGTGCGATCGCGCAGGCGCTGGCCGAGACGATGGTGGGCTGCGCGCTGACCCAGCTCGTGCGTCCCGGTGCCCCGGTGATCTTCGGCAACTTCCTGTCGTCGATGGCGCTGCGCTCGGGCTCGCCGACCTTCGGCACGCCGGAACCGGCGATCGGCTCGCTGGTGGTGGGACAGCTGGCGCGCCGGCTCAACCTGCCGCTGCGCTGTTCGGGGTCCTTCACCACGTCGAAGCTGCCGGACGCGCAGTCGACGGCGGAAAGCATGATGTCGATGCTGGCGGCGGTGCAGTGCGGCGCGCATTTCATCCTGCACGCGGCGGGCTTCCTCGACGGGCTGTTGTCGATGTCCTACGAGAAGTTCGTCATCGACGCCGACATCTGCGGCGCCCTGCACACCTACCTCGGCGGCATGAGCGTCGACGACAACGCACTGGCGCTCGACGCGTTCCGCGAGGTCGGGCCGGGCAATCACTTCTTCGGCTGCGCGCACACGCTGGAGAACTACGAGACCGCGTTCTGGGACACCGGGCTGTCCGACAACAATCCCTTCGAGATGTGGGAGGAGCGCGGCAGCCTCGACATGGCGACGCGGGCCAACGCGAAGTGGAAGAAGATGCTCGCCGACTACGAGGCGCCGCCCATCGATCCCGGCATCGCGGAGGCCCTCAGCGACTTCGTGGCGCGCAGGAAGGCATCGATGGACGATGCCTGGCACTGAGGCAGACATGATGCGCTCAGCCGCGCCCGCGGTAGGGCGGCACGCCGGTATCGGGCACCCAGGCGTCCTTGGGCGGTGCGCCGGTCTGCCAGAAGATGTCGATGGGGATGCCGCCGCGCGGATACCAGTAGCCGCCGATGCGCAGCCACAGCGGCTTGGTGGCGGCGACGATGCGCTGGCCGATCATCACCGTGCATTCCTCGTGGAAGGCGCCGTGGTTGCGGAACGAGGTGAGGAACAGTTTCAACGCCTTGGATTCGACCAGCGCGGCGTCGGGCGCGTAGTCGATGACGATGTGCGCGAAGTCCGGCTGGCCGGTCATCGGGCACACCGAGGTGAACTCGGGACAGGTGAAACGGACGATGGCCGGCGGGCCGTCGGGCCGGGTGAAGGGGACCGTCTCCAGCACCGCCTCCTCAGGCGAGGCGGGCGCAGCGACGCTTGCGCCGAGCAGGGTGAGTTTCTCGGTCTCGGTCATCTGAACAACTCCATATTCCCGCAGGGGGAGGCGATAGCATGAAAATCACCGCGATCAAGGTCACCCATGTCAACGTGCCCTTCGATGCGCCGTTCTGGTGGACGGCAGGATTGTATCCCGGCGCGTCGAAGTCGATCATCGAGGTGGAGACGGACGAGGGCCTGGTGGGTCTCGGCGAGGCGCCGTGGTGGCACTTCGGCGAGATCATCGAGAAGGAGATCACGCCGGCGCTGATCGGCTGCGATCCGCTCGATATCGCCGACTGCGAGAGCCGCTGCGTGCCGGCCTACCAGATCACCGCCAACACCGGGGAGAATTCCTCCACAGTCGCCTTCGGGGCGGTCGAGATGGCGCTGTGGGACATCAAGGCGAAGGCCTTCTCGATGCCGCTCTACAAGCTGCTGGGCGGGGCGGTGAGGAAGGACATCCCGTTCACCGAGTACTTTTCCTTCCGCCCGGAACACAATGGCGCCGGCGGCGAGATGAGCCCGGAGGCGATCGTCGACTACTGCCTGAAAATGCGTGAGGAGCACGGCTCGACGATCTTCGAGGGCAAGCTGATCCTCGGCGACCCGCAGCTCGAGATTCGCACGGTGAAGATGCTGCGCGAGGCGCTCGGGCCGAAGGCGGTCATCAAGCTCGATTCCAACATGCAGTGGTCGCTGACGACGGCGCGCTCGATCCTGCGCGAGATCGAACCCTACGACGTGCGCAACTACGAGGACCCGGTCGCCACCTTCGAGGAAATGGCAGCCCTGCGCCAGCACTCGGCGATCCCGTTCTCGACGCACACGCCGGACCTGCGGCGCGCGGTGGCGCTGGGCGCGCCGGACTATTTCGTCTGCAACTTCGCGGCGCTTGGCGGTATCGGGCGGACGCTGAAGTTCATCGCCGCCTGCGAGGCGATGGGCAAGGGCTTCTGGTGCTATTCCAACGACCTCGGCATCATGACCGCGGCCTACCTGCACGTGGTGGCGGCGACGCAGTGGATCACGGAGGCCTCGCAGTCGCTGTTCCGCTGGCAGATCGGCGACGTCATCGAGGACGGTCCGTTCCGGCAGACCAACGACACGGTGCGGGTGCCGGAGGGCCACGGCCTTGGCGTTGCAATCGACCGCAAGGCGCTTGCACACTGGCACAGGCATTTCGTCGACAACGGCCCGATGAGCCATTTCCACGATCCCGCCAACCCCGGCCGCTTCCGCCGTCTGCCGCTCAACTGACCCGACACCGAACCGATCCGGATACCCGACATGACGCATACCCAGGCCTCGAAGGACCCGCTGCTGCAGCCCTTCCAGCTCAGGCACCTCACCCTGAAGAACCGCGTCATGTCGACCAGCCACGAACCGTCCTACTCGGAAGGCGGCATGCCGAAGGACCGCTACCGTCTCTATCACGTGGAGAAGGCGAAGGGCGGCATCGCGCTGACCATGACGGCGGGGTCTGCCATCGTCTCGGCGGACAGCCCGGCGGCGTTCGGCAACCTGCATGCCTACGACGACGAGATCGTCGGCTGGTTGAAGGCGCTCACCGACGAGTGCCACGAGCACGGCGCGGCGGTGATGATCCAGCTCACCCACCTTGGACGGCGCACCAACTGGAACAAGGCCGACTGGCTGCCGGTTCTCGCTCCGTCGCCGGTGCGCGAGCCGGCGCACCGCGCCTTCCCGAAGGAAGCTGAGGACTGGGACATCGCGCGCATCGTGGGCGACTACGCGGCGGCCGCGCAGCGCATGCAGGAAGCCGGCCTCGACGGCATCGAGCTGGAGGCCTATGGCCACATCATGGACGGCTTCTGGTCGCCGGCGACGAACCTGCGCGCGGACGACTACGGCGGTTCGCTCGACAACCGGCTGCGTTTCACCTGGGCCGTGCTCGACGCCATCCGCGCCGCGACGGGTCCGGACTTCATCGTCGGGATCCGCATGGTTGCCGACGAGGACTGGGACAAGGGGCTGTCGCGCGAGGAGGGCGTGGAGATCGCGCAGCGGCTGGCGGGCAGCGGCAAGGTCGATTTCCTCAACATCATCCGCGGCCACATCGAGTCCGACGCGGCGCTGTCGAAGGTGATCCCGATCCAGGGCACGCCGGCCTCGCCGCACCTCGATTTCACCGGCGAGGTGCGCGCTGCGACGCAGTTCCCGGTTTTCCATGCCGCGCGCATCAGCGATGTCGCCACCGCACGGCACGCGATTGCCGAGGGCAAGCTCGACATGGTCGGCATGACGCGCGCCCACATCGCCGACCCGCATATCGTGCGCAAGGTAATGGAGGGGCGGGAGGAGGAGATTCGCCCCTGCGTCGGCGCAACCTACTGCCTCGACCGCATCTACGAGGGACACGAGGCGCTGTGCATCCACAACCCGGCGACGGGGCGCGAGGCGACGATGCCGCATGTCATTCGCGCCAGCGGCGGCAAGAAGCACAACATCGTCGTCGTCGGCGCCGGCCCGGCGGGCCTGGAGGCGGCGCGCGTCGCCGCCGAGCGCGGCCACAAGGTCAGTGTCTTCGAGGCCGCGCCGCAGCCCGGCGGGCAGGTGCGCCTTGCCGCGCAGGACGGGCGGCGCAAGGAACTCGTCGGCATCATCGACTGGCGCATGGCCCGCTGCGAGGCCAAGGGCGTCGGCTTCCGCTTCAACACCTATGCCGAAGCCGGCGACGTGACGGCGCTGGAGCCCGACATCGTGCTGGTCGCGACCGGCGGTTTCCCAAACTCGGAGGTGCTGGAGGAGGGCAACGATCTCGTCGTGTCGAGCTGGGACATCCTGTCGGGGGACGTGAAGCCTGCCGCCAACGTGCTGGTCTTCGACGACAACGGCGGGCATCCCGGCATGCAGGCGGCGAGCATCATCGCGCAGGCCGGATCGCGGCTGGAGGTGGTGTCGCCGGAGCGCTTCTTCGCGCCCGAGATGGGCGGGCTCAACCACGTCGCCTACGCGGAGATCTTCGACCGCGCGGGCGTGCGAGTCACCATCAACGCGCGGCTCGTCGGTGCCCGGCGTTCCGGCAACGGACTGATCGCATGTGTCGGTTCCGACTACACCGATATTGTTCGCGAGCGCGAGGTCGACCAGATCGTGGTGGAACACGGCACGCTGCCGCTGGACGAACTCTACTTCGCGCTGAAGCCGCTTTCACGCAATCTCGGCGAGGTCGACTACCCGGCGCTGGTCGCCGGGCGCGAGCAGGCGATCGAGGCCAATCCGGACGGCGCCTTCCGGCTGTTCCGCATCGGCGACGCGGTGTCGTCGCGCAACATCCATGCCGCCATCTACGACGCGCTGCGGCTAACCAAGACCTTCTGAGGCGGGTTGAGCGCGGACGCCGCCGGGCCGATAGTGCCGTGCATGATGCGTGCGGCTCTCTTCTTTTTGGCAGCGTGTTTCGTCGCGGGCCCGGTGCTTGCCGAAGCGCCGCGGCTGGGCCTGCCGGTCGCCTGTGCGCTGGGCACCGACTGCGCCGTGCAGAACTACGTCGACACCGATCCCGGAACGGCCTGGAAAGACTACACCTGCGGGGCCATGACCTACGACGGGCATGACGGCACCGACTTCCGCATCGCCGACCTCGACATGCTGAGGGCCGGCATCCCGGTCGTCGCGGCCGCGGCGGGAACGGTGCTGCGCACACGCGACGGAATGGCGGACGGCCAGTACCGCAAGGACGCAAGCACCGTTTCCGAAGAGCGTGCCTGCGGCAATGGCCTGATCCTCGACCATGGCGACGGCTGGACCACGCAATACTGCCACATGCGCAAGGGCAGCCTCGCCGTGCATTCCGGCGACCGCGTGGAGGCGGGTGCATTGCTCGGTTTCATCGGCCAGTCCGGCTGGGCGGAGTTTCCGCACCTGCATTTCGAGGTTGCCCGCAACGGCGAGCCAGCCGACCCGTTCACTGCCGATGCTGCGCCCGAAACGCCTGCGATCGCTGCCTGCGGTGTGTCCGGCAAGGGGCTGTGGCGCGATGACGTGGCGCGCCTGCTGGCCTACCGCGCGCCGCTGGTGCTGAACACGGGATTCGCCGCTGGCCGTATCGGGATGGACGACATCGACAGCCGTGCGCGCACCATCCAGCGACTGATGCAGGACATGCCGGCGCTGGTGTTCTACGGACGCGCCATCGGGCTTTCGCCCGGTGATCGCCAGCGCATCGTCATCATCGCCCCGGACGGCAGCGCGTTCGTCGAGAACACGACCGATCCGGAGACCCGCCCCCGCGTACAGGCGATGGCGTTTGCCGGCAAGAAGCGGCCGGTGGACGGCTGGCAGCCGGGAAACTATCGCGCGACCTACCAGGTGCTGCGTGACGGGCGCGTCGTTTCGGAGCGCTCCCAGGCGATCGCGCTGTCGCGGTAACGCCCGGGCCCGTCAGCGCGCACAGGACGTCTGGTTCTGGTAGCCCTGCTGGCTGTAGTCGCTTTCAAGCAGGTTCGGTCCCTTGATCCAGCCCCAGAAGAGGAACTGCTCGTTGCGGCCGGAGGAGAAGTTCGCCGGGCCGCCCGCCTGCACGTAGGGCTGGCCGTCGCCCAAGCCTCCGATCTGCCACTGTCCCTGGGATCCCCAGCGCTCGTAGATGCCGATCAATGACGCGACATGCGTTCCGACGGCCTCATAGGTGCCATTGGGATAGAGCACCATGGTGTAGGAGCGCTCGATCCTGTTGCCGGTGTTGTAGTTCATCGAGGCATAGCTGCAGGTCCACTGGCCGGAAAAGTCTTGCGCCCTGACCTCGCCCGCCCCGAAGACGGCAAGGGTGGCGAGTGCCAACAACATTGCGCGCATACGCGTTCCCCTTCTGCCACCATCGGTGCCGGCAGCGCTTCCGATCGCACTTTTCGTTGCGTCATACTTGCGCGACCGGGGTCCTGTGCGCAACGGGTTGCCTTGGCGGGACTGGCTCAAGCGGAGCAACTTCTCGTTATTTCGATATTTCTGGAAATACAGTTGACAGAGACTATCAGGAAGCGTAGATGCAAGTCATGACAGATCTCGACACCGCTGCCGCCCGGCTCGAAGCCTTGGGCAACCCGACACGCCTGACGATCTATCGCACGCTGGTGCGCGCCGGCGATCCGGGGCTTGCCGTGGGGCAGGTGCAGGAGCGGCTCGGGCTTGCCGCCTCGACGCTGTCGCATCACCTGCACCGGCTGCTGATCGCCGGGCTCGTTACCCGCGAACGCAGCGGCACGACGCTGATCTGCCGCGCCAACTATCACGCCATGCACGAGCTCGTCGGCTATCTCGCCGACGAATGCTGCAAGGATGTTGAACTCTCGCAGCCGTCGGCCGACCAGCCGTCGGCCGCCTGCAGATAGGATCCAACGCACATGTCATTCGTCGAAGCCATCCGTGCCCGCCGCCTGCCGCCGCTCGATGCGGCGGTCGTCGCCATACTCGTGGTGCTTGCGGGTCTTGCCGCCTTCGCGCCGCATCAGTTCATGCCGAGCCTGCGCTTTGCGATCGCCGCCTTCGTCAACGTCCTGCCGTTCCTGCTGCTGTCCATCCTGCTTGCTGCCGGCGCCAAGGCGACCGGCGCCGACACGCTGATCGCGCGCGCCTTCATCGGCCGCGAGGTGCGCATGGTCGCGGTTGCGAGCCTGTTCGGGGCGCTGTCGCCGTTCTGCTCGTGCGGCGTCATCCCGATCATCGCCGCGCTCCTGTCGATGGGCGTGCCGCTCGCCCCGGTGATGGCGTTCTGGCTCGCCTCGCCGCTGATGGACCCGTCCATGTTCGCGCTGACCACCGGCACGCTCGGCTTCGACTTCGCAGTCGCCAAGACGCTTGCCGCCATCGGCGTCGGCCTGCTTGGCGGCTTTGCAACTTTCGCGCTGACGCACTCCGGCTTCCTCGGCGATCCGCTGCGCGAGGGTGTCGGCAACGGCGGCTGCGGCGCGTCGTCGGTCAGGAACCGCAAGGACATCGTCTGGGCGTTCTGGGGCGACAGCGAACGCGTCGCGAAGTTCACTGGCGCGGCCGGCTCGACGCTGTTCTTCCTCGGGAAATGGCTGTTCCTCGCCTACCTGCTGGAATCGCTGATGCTCGCCTATGTGCCGGGCGAACTGGTGCAGCGCTTCGTCGGCGATGGCGGTTTCGCCACGATCTTCACCGCCAGCCTCGTCGGCGTGCCGGCCTACCTCAACGGCTATGCCGCCCTGCCGCTGGTCGGCGGGCTGGTGGAGCAGGGCATGGCGCCGGGCGCGGCGATGGCCTTCCTGATCGCCGGCGGCGTCACCTCGATCCCCGCCGCGATCGCGGTGTGGGCGCTGGCGAAGAAGCAGACCTTCGCGCTCTACATCGCCTGCTCGCTGACGGGCGCCGTTCTGTCGGGCATCGCGTTCCAGCTGTGGGCGGCGTGAGCCGTACCGGGACGAAAGCCGTCAGTCGAGGTCCGGGAACGGCAGGATCGTCGACTTCACCGTCTTCATCGCCATCGCCTGTGCGACCGCGTCCTTGACCCCGTCGAGGGTGAAGGGAAACGGCGTCTGCATGTCGAGCCAGGGGTACTTGTCGCGCGCGTGATAGAGCATCTCGACGCCGAGCGGCAGATCGTTGGCGGTGAACGCCCACGAGCCGAGCACGTTGAGGTCCTTGGTGCAGATGCGGTGCCAGCTGGTCATGATCGACCCGGCATCGGTGAACTGACCCATCTCGACGTAGGTGCCGCCGTCACGCAGGAACTCGATGCCTTCGGGGCCGGCGGTGGGGTGGCCGGAGCAGTCCATGACGAGGTCGGCGCCATAGCCGCCGACGATGTCGCGCACCGCCTTGATGCGTGCTTCGGCGGTCGTGAACTCCTCGATGTTGACGGTCGCCTCGGCGCCGAACTTGCGGGCGAGCTTGAGGCGCGGTTCTTCCGGCGCGCCCACCGCGATGACGCGGCCCGCGCCCATCTCCTGTGCGGCTGCGACCGCGAGAATGCCGATCGGCCCGGTGCCCTGGATCACCACCGTGTCGTTCCAGTTGAAGCCGCCGGCGCGCCTGGCGCGGTTGAAGGCGCGGATGCAGGAGGTCAGCGGTTCCGATAGCGAGCCCAGCCGCAGCGACATGTCGTCGGGCAGCTTGTAGATCTTGGTGCCGGGCAGTTCGTCGAGGTCGACGAAGACATATTCGGCCCAGCCGCCCCACAGGTGCGGCGGCTTGTCGAAGCCGAGGTAGCGCCCGTAGTAGACCGGGGTCAGGCACTTGTTGGCGCTCTCGGGGTACTTCTTGCACCAGTCGCAGAAGCCGCACGGCATCAGCGGCGGCAGCATCAGCTTCGAACCCACGCCGATCGGCTTGCCGGAATAGTCGGTCTTCAGCTCCGGGCCGATCTCGACGATGACGCCGGCCAGTTCGTGACCGAGCGTGAACGGCCACGGCAGCGGCTTGGGCCAGTGACCCTTGAGAATGTGCTGGTCGGTGCCGCAGACCCCGCAGGCGCCGATCTTGATGAGCGCGCCCTTCTTCGGCACGGCGGGCCACGGCACGACGCGCATTTCCGGCTCGGCGCCGGGGCCGGCATAGGTGGTGACGCGAATATCGGGCCTGGCGTTCATGGCGGTTCTCCCGGGACAGGTGTTTTCGCGATCTGGACAGGATTGCGCGCGGCGATCAAGGGTGTTCCCCGCATGGCGGCCATAAGTTTTTCCTCTGGCCTGCTTCCGGTGCCGCGACAGCGGTGCATCGATGACGGCAAGAGCGCCGGCGCGCCGGGGAGGCGTTGACAACCATGCCCCTCGCGGCATCGCTTTTCGGCCAGCCTGTGGCGATTTCCGCTCGGAGCACTTTCGATTCCTCTTGAATAGCAGAAATGCTCAAAGCTTCCGTTTTCACGTAATTCCGGATGGAAAACCGCACGCGTTTTTCCTGGAATTGCACTAGGCGCAGCGGTGGCGAAGCCTCATTGTGCTGCATGCTCGCAGGGAGCAGCCATCGGTGCGTGACGCGCACGCGCGGCGCGCGTTCGCCCGGTGCACCGGTCAACCGGAGGGGGCCATGGGACTGACACCGAACCGCGACGTCTTCATCACCTGCGCCGTCACCGGCGCGGGCGACACCACGGGGCGCTCGGACAAGGTTCCCGTCACGCCGCGCCAGATCGCCGACGCGGCGATCGAGGCGGCCAACGCGGGAGCCGCGATCGCGCACATCCACGTCCGCGACCCCGAAACCGGGAAGGGCGCGCGCCGGGTCGAGCTCTACGAGGAAGTGGTGGAGCACGTCGCGGCGTCGGGCGTCGACGTCGTGCTCAACCTCACCGCCGGCATGGGCGGAGACCTGACGCTCGGCTCGACCGAACAACCGCTGCCGCTGTCGCCAGCGGGTACCGACATGGCCGGCGCCAGCGAGCGGCTGGAGCATGTCGCGCGCCTGCGGCCGGAGATCTGTACCCTCGACTGCGGCACCATGAACTTCGGCGAGGGCGACTACGTGATGACCAACACGCCGGCCATGCTGAAGGCGATGGCGGCGGGCATCCGCGAGCTTGGCGTGCGCCCGGAGATCGAGATCTTCGATACCGGCCACCTGCTGCTGGCCAAGTGGCTGGACGGCCAGGGGCTGCTGGAACACCCGGTCATGGTGCAGTTGTGCATGGGCATTCCGTGGGGAGCGCCGGACGACCTGCAGACGCTGCTGGCGCTGACCGCGAACCTGCCGGCGGACTGGACCTTCTCGGCCTTCTCCATCGGCCGCAACCAGTTGCCCTACGCAGCACTTGCGGTGCTCGCGGGCGGCAACATCCGCGTCGGGCTTGAGGACAACATCTGGCTCGACAAGGGCGTGCTGGCGACCAACGGCGCGCTGGTCGAGCGCGCCGTCGCGATCGCCGAGGGGATGGGCAGCCGCATCCTGTCGGCGGCTGAGGTGCGCACCCGGCTGAAGCTGACAAAGGGCTGGTAGAACCATGGGCGAAATCACGAAGGCCGCCTGCATCGGCGGCGGGGTCATCGGCGCGGGCTGGGCGGCGCGGCTGCTGATGAACGGCATCGATGTGGCGCTGAGCGATCCCTCGCCGGCAGCCGGCGAATTCGTCGAGGCGGCGCTTGCCAATGCGCGCGCCGCGTGGGCCGATCTTGTCGATGTGCCGCTGCCACGCGAGGGCAGGCTGACGCTTGCCGCCTCGATCGGCGAGGCGGTGGCCGGTGCCGGCCTCATCGTCGAATCGGTGCCCGAACGCCTCGACATCAAGCAGGCGGTCTATGCCGAGGTGGAAGCGGCCGTCACGCCCGAGGCCATCATCGCCTCGTCCACCTCCGGCATCATGCCGAGCGACCTGCAGGCGAAGATGGCGCATCCGCAGCGCCTCGTCGTCGCCCATCCCTTCAACCCGGTCTACCTGCTGCCGCTGGTGGAGATCGTCGGCGGCGAGAAGACCGCGCAAGCCACCGTCGATGCGGCGATGGCGTTCTATGCCGGGCTCGGCATGAAGCCGCTTCTGGTACGCAAGGAAATCGAGGCCTTCATCGCCGACCGGCTGCTGGAGGCGGTGTGGCGGGAATCGCTGTGGCTGGTGAAGGACGGCGTGGCGACGACGCAGGACATTGACGATGCGATCCGCTACGGCTTCGGCCTGCGCTGGGCGCAGATGGGGCTGTTCGAAACCTACCGCATTGCCGGCGGCGATGGCGGCATGCGCCACTTCCTGGCGCAGTTCGGCCCGTGCCTGTCGTGGCCATGGACGAAGCTGATGGACGTGCCCGATCTCGACGACGCGCTGATCGAGACCATCGCCGGGCAGTCCGACGCGCAGTCCGGCCAGCACTCGATCCGCGAGCTGATGCGCCTGCGTGACGGCAACCTCGTCGCCATCCTGAAGGCGCTGAAGGAACGCGGCCACGGTGCGGGGGAGACGGTCGGGGCTTACGAGCGCGGGCTCGCGGCGAAAAGCTGACCGGCGCGGCTGCCGGATACCGGAGTCAGGATGGGTCGTCGAGCAGGGCCAGAGCAGTCGTGCGTGCCAGCCCGATGATGCCGGCGCATTCGACGATCGTCTCGCGTTCGCCCGGCTCCATCCTGCCGTCGGCGTTTGCGACCAGCGCCATGGAGCGGATGATGAGGCGCTTGCCGTCGTCGTTTAGGACATCGGCAATCGAGGCGACGTAGTCGTTGAGCGTGTGGCCGGCGGCGAGCGCGTGCTCGGCGTGGGAGACGACGTCCTCGCGGGTCAGGTGCTTGTCGGTGAGCTTGGCGTAGACTTCGACGATGGTCTTCACCTCGGCATCGTCGATGTGTCCGTCCGACATCATCAGCAGCAGCATGGCGTGCAGGATCGCCTGCTCGAAATTGGCGAGGAACGCCTGTTCGTCGTCGTTGAGGGTGGCGTCGAGCACGTTGAGTTCGTAGGTGCCGTTGCAGATGGTGCATTCGACGACGCCTTCGGGGGCGCTCAGCGGCAGCACAGGCATGTTCATCAGCGAGAACCAGCGCCGGACCTCCTTGGCGCGGTAGGTCGTCTCGTCGTTGCACCTGGGGCAGAAGAAACTGCCCTCCCTCAGCGGCTTGATGCGATCGGTGGGTCCGATGATGGCCATGGGCACGCTCCCGGTGCGGGTTGAGCATCACTCAATGCCGTTACGATAGGACAATTGCAGCGCGATGTCGCGGGGAACGGGTGGAGCTTATTGTGCCGCGGTTTCAGCGGGCAGACCGGCAATCATCTTGCGCAGGATGTCGGGCCAGTCTTTCTGCTGTGCGGTCAGCGCGCCGTCGGTTTCCAAGGGCACCAGAATACCGAGGGCCTCCTCCAGCGCCGTTCGCTTCTCGTATGTGTCGGTTGCGATATTCGCGATCCTGAACAGGGAAATCACGAGCTCGATCTGCGATCTGGCATTGCCGGGGGTGTTGGCGACGAGCGCGCGTGCCATCTCCAGGCTTGCGCGATAGGCGGAGGATGCAGCCTGTGTCTGCCCCAGTTTCAACCGGGCATCTCCGACCCTGTAGAAGTTCATGGCAACGCTGCGTTGCCAGTCGACGTTTGCCGGTTCGCGCGCGAGCAGTTCGCGACATATCCGCAGGCTTTCCTGGAAATATTCGAGAGCGCCCTCGTCATCGCCCTGTTGGGTGCGAATATCGCCGATCTTCTGCAGGCTGATGGCGACATCGCGCTGCCATTCCGCGTTTGCAGGATCGCGTTCGGCCAGCGCGCGCCGCATCCCGAGACTTTCCTCGGCGGCCTTCACCGCGCCGTCCACGTTTCCAGCCTGCAGGCGGAAGACCCCGATCTTGTCGAGTACAAGCGTGATATCGCGTTGCCATTGCGTGTTCGCACCATCGTGCTCGATCAGTGCGCGCGCGATGCCGAGGCTTTCCTCATAGGCCTTGAGGGCCAACTCGGAAGCGCCTTCGTTCGCCCGCACATCGCCTATCCGCTCAAGGCTGACCGAGATATCGCGCTGCAATTGCGTATTCGATGGATCGCGTTCAGCCAGCGCGCGCCTGATCTTCAAGCTCTCCTGGTAGACCTCGCCAGCGCCTTTGAAGTCGCCTTTGCGCATCCGCAACTCGCCGATGTTGTCGAGACCGACGGACACGTCGCGCTGCCATTCGGCGTTGTCAGGCTCGTGCGCGGCAAGTTCGCGTCTGGTCCGGAGGCTTTCCTGGTACATCGCGAGGGCTTCCGCGTCCTTGCCCTCATGCATCAAGATATCGCCGATCTTGTCACGCATGACGGCGGTATCGCGCTGCCAGTCCTTGCTTTCGGGATCGCGCCTGGCAAAGGCCCGCATGATTTTCAGGCCTTCCTCATATGCCGCGCGCGCACCGGAAAGGTCTCCCTCCCAAAGCCGTGCCTCGGCAATCTTTTCGAGTATAACCGCGACATCGCGCTGTCTGCTGGCGCTGGCGGTGTCGGCTGAAGCAAGCGTCCGCGCGATCGACAGCCCTTCTTCATAGGCGGTCTTGGCGGTGGCGAGGTCGTCCAGGCGAGCATAGACGTCGCCAAGCTTTGTGACCGCGACGGCCCTGCTGCGCAGGAGTTGCGGATCGCCGGGGAAATTCGCCGACAATTCATCCTGAAGCCCGCGTGCTTCATCCAATATGGACTCGATGATGCGCCCTGGGACAGGCGCCTTCTCGAACTTTTCCGCGAGCTGGAAAACCATGCGGTTGGCCGAATCCGTTGCCGTCCTCAGCGCGCTCTCGGCCGCGCGCTGCTGCACGAAGGCATAGCCGGCGAGCAGCAGGGCGAAGACGGCAGCCGCCAGCGAGCCACCGACCGCGATGCGCTGGCGGCGCGTCGCCGCATGGCGGCTTGCCTGCACGAAGGCATGGTGCAGTTCGGTCGGCGCGGGGGCGTTGCGCGGCTGGGTCGCGATCCACTCCTCGGCGGCCTTGAGATCGGCGCCGCGCAGGACGTTGATCTGCGGGCGTTCGCGCAGGTCCCAGCGGCGCGCCAGGCCGGCCAGGCGGGTATGCTCGCGGATCCAACCGATGTCGGTGTTGAGTGCGGCAACGAGGTTGCCGATGGAGCGGTCGAACTCGCGTCTGTTGGTGAAGAAGATATAGTTGAGCTTCGCCAGCGCCGGCGGAATATCCTCGCCCTCGACATCGCGGATGACAACGGGCGCGATCCGTTTGTTGAGGCTTTCGGCAAGTTCGACTTCCCAGGCGCAGACCTGCGATTTTGCCGAGTGCGGGCTGAGCGCGAAGACGACCGTGTCCGCCTCGCGGACCAGTTGTTCCAGCCGCTCCTGCCACTCTTCGGTTGGCAGGATGTCGTCGGTGTCGCGGAAGACCTCGATGCCATCGGTCGCCTCGAGCGCATCGACGACGCGCGCGACGAACTCGCGGTCCTTGCGCGAGTAGGAGATGAAGACCTTCATTGCCGTTGCGTCAGCCATGGCGCTTCATTCAACCGAAATCATGGCGGGGGAATGGACCGGGCAAGCCTAACTTGTGACGATTGTGCGGACAACGAGGGCCGCGGCCGATTGTCTTCGCGGCGCCGAAACGCTACATCGCGTGCAACAGCATTGCAGGCGGCGTGCGCGCTGCCGCTTCCCCTCATCGCACGGAGCACGTGACGCGTCATGGCACGCCAGTTCATCTATCACATGTCGGGCCTGACCAAGGCCTACGGCAACAAGAAGATCCTCGAGAACGTCTACCTGTCGTTCTACCCCGACGCCAAGATCGGCGTGCTGGGCCCCAACGGCGCGGGCAAGTCGACGCTGCTGAAGATCATGGCGGGCCTCGACAAGGAGTTCACCGGCGAGGCCTGGGCGGCGGACGGCGCCAAGGTCGGCTACCTGGCGCAGGAGCCGCAGCTCGACGACAGCAAGGACGTGCGCGGCAACGTCATGGAAGGTGTCGCCGAACAGCAGGCGGTGCTCGACGAGTACAACGCGCTGATGATGGACTACACGGAAGAGAACGCCGAGAAGGCGGCCAAGCTGCAGGACGTCATCGACGCGCAGAACCTGTGGGACCTCGACAGCAAGGTCGAGCAGGCGATGGACGCGCTGCGCTGCCCGCCGGCGGACAGCCCCGTCGACAAGCTGTCGGGCGGCGAGCGTCGCCGCGTGGCGCTGTGCAAGCTGCTGCTGTCGCAGCCCGACCTGCTGCTGCTCGACGAGCCGACCAACCACCTCGACGCGGAAAGCGTGGCGTGGCTGGAAAACCATCTGCGCGAGTTTCCCGGCGCGGTGCTGATCATCACCCACGACCGCTACTTCCTCGACAACGTGACCGGCTGGATCCTGGAGCTCGACCGCGGTCGCGGCATCCCCTACGAGGGCAACTATTCCGCCTACCTGGAGCAGAAGGCCAAGCGGCTTGAACAGGAAGGCCGCGAGGAGGCCGCGCGCCAGCGCGCCCTGTCGCGCGAGCGCGAGTGGATCGCGCAGAGCCCGCGTGCCCGCCAGGCCAAGTCGAAGGCGCGCCTGAAGTCCTACGACGAGCTGCTGAAGCGCAACCAGGAGCGCGCGCCGGGAACCGCTCAGATCATAATCCCGCCGGGCGAACGCCTCGGCGACACGGTGATCGAGGTCGATCACCTCGCCAAGGCCTATGGCGAGCGGCTGCTGATCGACGATCTGTCGTTCAAGCTGCCGCCCGGCGGCATCGTCGGCATCATCGGACCGAACGGCGCCGGCAAGACGACGCTGTTCCGCATGCTCACCGGGCAGGAACAGCCTGACTCAGGCTCGATCCGCCTCGGCGACACGGTGCACCTTGGCTACGTCGACCAGTCGCGCGACGCGCTGGATGCCAGCAAGACCGTGTGGGAGGAAATCTCCGGCGGCGACGAGGTCATCTGGCTCGGCAAGAAGGACGTCAACAGCCGCGCCTACACCAGCGCCTTCAACTTCAAGGGTGGCGACCAGCAGAAGAAGGTCGGCGGGCTGTCGGGCGGCGAGCGCAACCGGGTGCATCTGGCCAAGATGCTCAAATCCGGCGCCAACGTTCTGCTGCTCGACGAACCGACCAACGACCTCGACACCGAGACCTTGTCGGCGCTGGAAGACGCGCTGGAGGATTTCGCCGGCTGCGTGCTGGTGATCAGCCACGACCGCATGTTCCTCGACCGGCTCGCCACCCACATCCTCGCCTTCGAGGGCGACAGCCACGTGGAGTGGTTCGAGGGCAACTTCGAGGCCTACGAGGACGACAAGAAGCGCCGGCTTGGCGCGGATTCGCTGATCCCGAAGCGGATCAAGTACAAGCGGCTGACAAGGTAGGGCGAAAACCAAAACGGGCGGCCGATGGCCGCCCGTTCAGCATTGTCGCGATGCCCGATCGATCGCGCCCGCGCGGGCCTACTCGATCGTGTGGCAGTATTTCTTGGTGGCGCACTTGCCGTTGCCGATGGTGTACATCGGATTGCCGTGCCTGGCGGCGCACTTGACGTCGCCGGCGACGCGGATGGCGAGTTCGAGGCCGGTGGCGTCCCAGCAGGTGTAGCGGCCGTTCTTCGGCTCCTCGCCCTGGCAGGTCAGGCAGAAGTCCTGGCCGACGCTGGCGGAAAGCTGCAGCTGCGCTGGCGACATGGGGCCCTGCGCAGGGATTTCGCCAGAGGTCGCAGCCGTTGCGGCAAGGGCGAAGGCGGCGGCCGCGGCGAGCGTGATACGGTTCATGGTGTGCCCCCTGAAAGGATTGACGGACACGCATTTCTTGCTGCCTTGTCTGTCATTGTCAATTCGGGTTTGCAGAGCGGGGCAGGGCGGAGTGGCAGGGCATGACGGGCAAGGCGAAGATCATCTTTCCGACGGTGATGGCGTTCATCATGAGCTTCCTCATGTCTGGGGTTGTGACGGCGATGAACATCGGCCTGCCGCCCGATTTCCTGCATGCCTGGATGGCCGCCTGGGCGGTTGCCTTTCCCGGCGCGACGATCGCCGCCCTGATCGCGCAAGGCCCGGCGCGCTATGTGACGGAACGGGTGGTGCGCTGGCTGGACGGCGTGCCGGCGAATCCGTGAGAGAACGTTCACGCGGTGAACCACACGAAGGGGGAGGGCGGCATGAGCGGCCAGGACATGACGGCAGAGCGCGGGCAGGCTTTCGATGACCCGCAAATCCTGCCGGTGCGCACGATGAGCGGGCGCGTCGAGGCGGTCTATGCGGCCTTCGGGCAGGACGACTTCGAGACGGCGAATGTCGAGGCGCTGGAGCTTGGCTTCGAGGGGGTGCCCGGCGACCGCCATCGCGGCTTCGAACGTGAGGCGGGCGCGCGCGAGCCGTGGTACCCGCGCGGCACGGCGATGCGCAACGAGCGCCAGCTGTCGCTGGTCAGCCCGGACGAACTGGCTGCGGTCGCAGAAGGCATGGGCATCGACGACCTCAGTCCGCGCTGGATCGGCGCCAACCTGCTGATCTCCGGCGTGCCGCGGCTGTCGATGCTGCCGGCGGGCACGCTGATGTTCTTCGAGAACGGCGCGACGGTGAAGATCGATGGCCAGAACGCGCCGTGCCGCTATGCCGGGGCGGCGATCGCCAAGCGCTATCCGGACCGCGACGGGCTGGCACTGGCTTTCCCCAAGGTGGCGC
>JACKJK010000003.1 GCA_020637985.1 Rhodobiaceae bacterium | reverse complement strand
GCAACGACACCATCACGGGCGGCACGTTCGATATCCTGATCGGCGACGTCGACGACATGAACGCCGGAACCTTCGTCGGCGGCAACGATGTCATTTCCGGCGGCGGCAATGACGATATCATCTATGGCGACTACCGGACCTTCAACGCCGGCACGATCATCTCCGGCGGCAACGATATGCTGTACGGCGATGCCGGAGCCGACATGCTCTACGGAAACGAGGGCGATGATGTGCTGACCGGCGGCTCCGGCGACGATACGCTGGACGGCGGGGCCGGAACGGACACGGCAAACTTCCTCGACGAAGCCCCGGCAATCGTCGAGTTCGTGACGGTGAACCTCGCGGCGGGAAGCAACCAGGCCGTCGGCAGCGAGAACGGCAACAGCATCCATTCGATCGGCACCGACCAGCTCACCGGCATCGAGAACGTCATCGGGACCATCCAGGGAGACTCCATCACCGGCGACGGCGCGGCCAATCGGCTGGAGGGGCGCGCCGGAAACGACTTTCTCGACGGCGGGGCGAATGCCGACACGCTGATTGGCGGCGCGGACGACGACACCTACATCGTCGACAACGCAGGCGACGTGGTGACCGAGCTGTCGGGCGAGGGCACGGATACCGTCCAGTCGACGGTCTTCTACATTCTGCCCGACAACGTTGAGAACCTGTCGCTGCTGGATTCCTCCAACATCAACGGCGTCGGCAATTCGCTCGCCAACGTCATCATCGGCAATGGCGGCAACAACATCCTCGACGGCGTCGGCGGGGCCGACACGATGTCGGGCGGGACCGGCGACGACACCTATGTCGTCGACAATGCAGGCGATATCGTCTCCGAAGCCCTCGGGCAGGGAACCGACCAGGTCAATTCCTCCGTCGGCTTCACGCTGTTCTCCAACATCGAGAACCTCAGCCTGGTCGGCTCAGCCGATATCGATGCCATCGGCAACGAGCTCGACAACAACATCTTCGGCAATTCCGGAAACAACACACTCGACGGCCTGACCGGCGCCGACAACATGGTCGGAGGCGACGGAGACGACGTCTACGTCGTCGACAATGTCGGCGACAGCGTGTCCGACAGTCCTGGCGGCCTGGGCGGCGAGGACCAGGTGAATTCCTCGGTCTCCTTCGCGCTGTTTTCCTATCTGGAGAACCTGAGCCTTCTCGGCACCGGTAATATCAATGCTGTCGGCAACGAGCTCGACAACATCCTGATCGGCAATGCAGGCAACAACACGCTGGACGGCCTTGGCGGCCGAGACACCATGATCGGCAACGAGGGAGATGACATCTTCGTCGTCGACGATGCGAATGACACGGTATCCGACCTTGCCACTGGCGGCGGCACGGACCAGGTCAATTCCAGCGTCAGTTTCGCGCTGGTCGACCACATTGAAAACCTGAGCCTGCTCGGCGCGGCCAACATCAACGCCGTCGGCAACACGCTCGCCAATGTGCTGATCGGCAATTCCGGCAACAACACGCTGGACGGCCTGCAGGGGGCGGACACCATGTTCGGCGGCGCGGGCGACGACATCTACGTCATCGACGATGCCGGCGACACGGCCAACGAGGGGGCGGGCGAGGGAACCGACCAAGTGAACTCGTCGGTGTCCTTCGCGCTGTTCTCCAACATCGAGAACCTCTCGCTGCTGGGAACCGCCGATATCAACGCCACCGGCAACGAGCTCGGCAACACGCTGATCGGAAACGCCGGCAACAACGCCATCACCGGCAATGCGGGCGCCGACCTGATGATCGGTAACGGCGGCAACGACACCTACTTCTTCGGCAATGGCTCCGGCGTCGACATCATCACCGATTTTTCCGCCGGTGCCGGTCTTGGCGATGTTCTGTACATCGTCGATTTCGGATTTGCCGACTTCAACGCGGTCCTTGCCGCTGCCGATGACAGCGGCGGCGCCGGCCCCACCATCATCCAGCTCGACGGCGACGATTCGGTGACCCTGCAAGGCGTCCTCAAGGCCGATCTCGACGCCGACGACTTCATCCTGGTCTAGGCTTGAAGGCCCGGCGCCTCATTGGCCACGGCAGGCGATTGGTCGGCGGAATGACATTTTCCGTAGCGGAAGGGTTGAATCGGAATTTCCAGCCCGAATGTTGAAAAGTCCCTTGGACGGCAAAGTTCCTGAACCGAGTAGGCAGGAGCATCTGGGACGATGAAGGCGGGTCGTCACGCGGCCCCGCGGAAAACCGGGAGATAGGACGACATGTCTTTCCGCCTCGACTTCCTTTCCAACACCACCGACACGAGCAGTTCGAACACAACGGAGTTCTACGGCGCCGAGAGCGTTGTCCACTGGGTGTTTTCCGGAACAACTTACGTGTTCGTGGCGGGAAGGTCCGACGATGGCGTGCAGGTCTTTTCGCTCGGCCAGGACGGCAGCCTGACGACCGCATTCGACATCGATGCAACCGACGACTCCGGGTATCCGCTGGATTTCGCCGCCGATCTCTGGACGGCAAGCATCGGCGGCGTGGATCTTCTGTTTGTTGCCGCCGCGAACGACGATACCGTTTCGGTCTTCCAGATCGGGTCAGGCGGCACGCTGACACTGGTAGACAAGGTCAGCGATACCGACGACGTCTCCTACTTCATGGATTTCGACGCGGACAACGTGCTGCACAGCGGCATCTCGGTGGGAATGGCCGGGCAGTACACGTTCATGTTCACCCCCGGCAACGCGGATGGCGGCGTCAGCGTGTTCCAGGTCGGCGCCGGTGGCACGCTCACCAATGTCGAGAACGAAGCGTCCGTGGGCGCTAACCTCAGCGGCGCGGCTCAAACGCTGCCGGTCGAGATCAACGGCAATACCTTCCTCGTGGTGGGAACCGACGGCAACAACGGCCTGACGGTCTTTTCTGTCTCGTCGGCCGGCGCGCTTGCTCAGGTAGACCGGTTCGATGACGACGCGACCTCGCAGCTCGACGGGGTCAGCGGCCTTGCCCACGCCGCGGTCGGCGGTACGGACTACATCTTCGCCACCGGCTATATCGACCAGGGCGTCAGCGTCTTCGAGATCTCGTCGGCCGGCGCACTGACCAATATCTTCAACCTGCCTGACGACGCCAGTCTCTCCATAGGCCAGGCCGCGAACCTGCATGTCCAGAAGATCGGCGGCGACACCTACCTGTTCGTGGCAGGGCATCTGGATGACGCCATCAGCGTCTTTGCCGTCAGCGGCGACGGAACACTGACGGAAGTCGCTACGATAACCGACCCGTCGGACTTCATCTCCAGCAACGATATCGACGTGGATCTGATCGAGGACCGCTTCTTCGCGGTCAGCGTCGGCGGTTCGGGGGTGGGACGAACGAACGTGATGGCGCTGCACAACGATACGGCGCTCGGCATCTATGACACGTTCATCGAACTCGACAATGTCAGCAACTTCCTGAATGGCGCCGAGGAAGTGGCCACCGCGCAGGTCGGCACGCACACCGTCGTCGTGACCGGCAGCCGGATCGACAGCGCCATCTCCGTGTTCTCCGTGGACGCAACCAGTGTCACCGGCAACACGGATAACGTGGCAGACAACGCTACGCTCTTCCTGTCGGACCTCAGCGACCTGGAAACCTTTGTCGATGGCGGGACGGCCTATGTCGTCGCCTCCGGGCGCGTCGACAATGGTTTCAGCATCTTCAGCATCGATTCCGGTGGCACTCTCACCAACACCGAGAACGTCGACGACAACGGCACGTTCCTGCTCGGCGGCATTCGCGGATTGACGACCGTGGAACTGGCCGGCACGACCTTCCTGCTTACCGCCGGCGGATTCGACGATGGCGTCAGCGTGTTCGCCCTGGCCTCCGGCGCGGTCAGCGCCAACACCGACAACGTGGCCGACAGCGGGGCGCTGGAGATCAATGGCGCTTGGGCCGTCGAGACCGCCGAGATCTCGGGCACGACCTACGTCTTTGTCGCCGGGCGCGACGACGCCGGGATCTCGGTGTTTTCGATCTCGAACCTCGGTGTGCTGACCAACGTCTTCAATTTCGACGCAACGGGCGCCAGCCAGCCCTTTCACCAGCCGGAGACCCTGGTCGCCACGGACGTCAACGGCACGACCTACCTCTATGCAGGCGTGCACCTTCTCCAGGACGCCAACCTGGTCGGCGGCATCGCCGTCTTCGAGGTGAGTTCCGGCGGCGCCCTGACGATGGTCCAGCGCATCTACGACGACGGCAACCTGAACCTCTCCGATACCGAGGACCTGCGCATCATCGACGTCGGTGGCGTTCAGCACCTCGTGGTTGTCGGCGATGATCCCGACGGCGGCCTGTCGTTCTTCGCCATCGATGATGGCGGCCGGCTTTCTAATGCCGCCAACATCGAGGATGGCGGCGCGCGGCAACTGCTCGGGGTTTCCGGCATCGCCAGCGCCGTGGTCGGCGGTTCGACGCAGGTCTACGCGGTTTCGCGCTTCGACGTTTCGCTGTCGGCGTTCACGGTCTCCAACTCGGCCCAGCTTGCGCTGTTGAATGTCGACACAGAGGTCGATTCCGACAACGGATTCTACAACCTGCTGGCGGCCAACGGTGCCGAACTCGTCACCGTGGGCGGCAACAGCTTCGCGATTTCCTCCGGCACTGGCGCCCTCGGCGGCCTGACGTCGCTTGCAGTCGACGCCAGCGGCGCGCTCTCCTACGCGCACCATCTCAACGATTCCGCCAGCATGAGCCTGGGGGGCATCCGCAAGGTGCATGCCTTCGAGGCCGGCGGAACGCAGTTCGTTGCCGCAGGCACGCTTTCTGAAGGTTTCGGCATCGTCTCGGTCAATGCATCGGGGCAATTCAGCTATGTCGACACCGAAACCCTCAGCGGGAGCACAGTGAATTCCTTCGCCAGCATCGACATCGGCGGCACCACCTATCTGTTTGCCAACGAAACCGGCACCGATGTCGTCGCCATGTACTCGGTGTCGGCCGCCGGCGATGCGACCTTCATCGCGAGCGTCAGCGATGATGCGACGCTCAACATCAACAATCCGGCCGCTTTGCTGGCATTCGAGGCTGGCGGCAATGCCTACCTGATGGCGGGCAGCGGTTTCGACGACGGCATCTCGGTGTTCCGGATCGAGCCGACCGGCGTGCCGTCCCACCTGGTGCCGGTGTTCGATCTCAACGATGTGACCGACCTGGCTTCCCCCAGTGCCAGCGCGACCGCGACGATCAATGGCAATGTCTTCGTGTTCATCGGCTCGACGGTGAACGACCGTGTCCTGAGCTACCGCGCAAACGACGACGGGTCGCTTGACCGCATCGACGCCATTGTCGATGCAACGAGCGATCTGCTGCTAGACGGCCCCAACCAATTGCGTGCCGTGGAAATCGGCGGCGTGCACTATCTTCTCGTCGGAGCCGGCACCAGCGATACGGCGCATGTCTTCCGTATCCGTGACGACGGCTCGCTGTCGCATGTCGACAGCGTCGCGGACAACGGAACGATCGCGCTCGACAGCATTACCGGAATTGACGCTGGCTACGCCGATGGCGTGCCGGTGATGATCGTGTCCGGCAGTGCCGACGATGGCATCTCGAGTTTCCTGCTCAACACACCGCCGGTCGAATGGTCCCGCAGCGGCGAGCGCCTTGGCGCCTTCGAAGGTTTGCAGAAGGTGCTCGACCGGGCTCTCGACAACGATGCCATAACCGTCAACCCGGATTATCACCTCGGCGAAACGAGCCTTTCCGTCCTGCATGACGGCGCAGTCGTGAACGCCGGTGCCAACGGCGGCTTCGCGTTCTCGCTCGCCGACACGATCTCCACCTTCACGCTCTTTGGAACAGGCAGTGCCAACGCCACGGTCAGCAACACGGCCGGGACAACTGTGAACGGCAGCGACGGCGCCAATGCCCTGGTCGGCTCCAGCGGCAACGACACGCTGATCGGTAACGGCGGCGGCGACACGATCGACGGGCTTGGCGGGGCCGACAACATGGTTGGCGGTCCAGGCGACGACATCTTCGTCGTCGACGATGCGGGCGACACGGTCTCCGACGGGGTGGGCGAGGGCACCGACCAGGTCAACTCGTCGGTCGGCTTCACGCTGTTCGCCAACCTCGAACACCTGTCGCTGCTGGGTTCGGCCAACATCAACGGCATCGGCAACGAGCTCGACAACAACATCTTCGGCAATGCCGGCAACAACACGCTCGACGGCCTGACAGGCGCGGACAACATGGTTGGCGGCGAGGGCGATGACATCTACGTCGTTGACAATGTCGGCGACAGCGTGTCGGACAGTCCGGGCGTTTCGGGCGGCACCGACCAGGTCAACTCCTACGTCGGCTTCACGCTTTTCTCGTTCCTGGAGAACCTGAGCCTGCTGGGCACCGCCAACATCGACGCCATCGGCAATTCCGAGAACAACATCCTGATCGGCAATTCCGGCAACAACACGCTGGATGGCCTGGGCGGCGCCGACACGATGATCGGAAACGAGGGCGACGACATCTTCGTGGTCGACAACATCGCCGACACGGTGGCGGACCTCGCAAGCGGCGGCGGCACCGACCAGGTCAACAGCTCGGTCTCGTTTGCCCTCGTCGATCACATCGAGAACCTTTCCCTGCTCGGCAGCGGCAACATCAACGCCATCGGCAACACGCTCGCCAACGTGCTGATCGGCAACTCGGGCAACAACACGCTTGACGGACTTGGCGGGGCGGACACGATGGTGGGCAACGGCGGCGACGACATCTACGTCGTCGACAACGTCGGCGACATCGTCTCCGAAAGCCCCGGCGGGGGCACTGACCAGGTGAACAGTTCCGTTTCCTTCGTGCTGTTCTCCAACATCGAGCATCTGAGCCTGCTCGGGTCCGCCGACATCAACGCCACCGGCAACGAGCTTGCCAACAACCTGTTCGGCAACTCCGGCAACAACCTGTTCATCGGCAACGCCGGCAACGACCTGATGGTCGGCAACGGCGGCAACGACACCTACCTGTTCGGCGACGGATGCGAAGACGACATCATCACCGACTTTTCGGCCGGCGCGGGCGCGGGGGATGTCCTCAACATCGCGGCCTTCGGCTTTGCCGACTTCGCCGCCGTGCAGGCGGCAACGACCGACACCGCTGGCGGTGCGCTGATCCAGCTCGACGCCGACGATTCCGTAACGCTGCAGGGCGTGCTCAAGGCCGACCTCGCGGGCGATGATTTCGTGCTGGTGTAGCGGGAGCGCCCCAGGAGTTTGACGCAGCGCTTGCCGGGTGAACCAACCACGAGGCGCGGTGTCGCCGGGTGGCGGATGGGGTGGGATTCGAACCCACGGAGACGTCGCCGCCTCGCCGGTTTTCAAGACCGGTGCCTTCAACCACTCGGCCACCCATCCATGGGCGGAAATCTGTGCCCGAAGTTTGCCGCGCCTGCAACCCGCAGCGGTGGCACGACAGCGACCAGTGCGGCACAGCGGGCTGTCTGTTTCCCGAGGGGCGGATCCGGTTTGAAGGAACGACGCCGGCGCGTGCCGACGCCGTGCGCAGCCAGGCAACCGTCTGTTTGTGCATCGTCCACGAATTGGCCCCATTCAGCGTGGATGATGGATGCAGTGCGCTGCCGGTTTCGCGGTTACGCGGGTATTGGACATTGATCCAGTTCACTTGCGTAACGCCTGGTTAACCATGATTGTGAGGCGCTCGCGGCGTTAAGGGAGGCTTAACGGCGCGCGCTCGATTGTGGCTTTCGTGTTTAGAATTTGGCAACGCCTGAGCCAAGGGCTGCGGCGTTGGCCGGTCGGGTTTCGCAATGCGGAGGCCGGGCGAGGACAGGGCAGGGGACGGACTTGCAACGGGGTCGTAATAACAGCTTGCGGGTGGTGTCGGTCGTCGTGGCGGCGGGCCTGCTGGCTGCCTGCGGCTCGCTGCGCGAGGGGTCCACCGTCGATCCCAAGCTCGGCGTGAGCGCGAGCCAGCGCGTCGTCGACGCCAACAAGCCGATCCCGAAGGGCGGCGGCGTGTTCAAGGTCGGGCGGCCCTATAAGGTCGCGGGCAAGTGGTATTATCCGCGCGAGGACACTTCCTACGACGAAGTTGGCGTCGCGTCCTGGTATGGCGACGATTTTCATGGGCGCCAGACCGCAAATGGCGAAATCTACGACATGCACGCGCTCTCGGCGGCGCATCCCACGATGCCGCTGCCGACCTATGCCCGCGTGACAAACCTTGCCAACGGGCGTTCGGTTGTCGTTCGTGTCAATGATCGCGGACCCTACGCGCATGACCGGCTTATCGACCTTTCGGCGAAGACGGCCGAGGTGCTGGGTTTCACGCACCACGGCACGACCAAGGTCCGTGTTCAATACGTCGGGCGCGCGCCACTGGAAGGCGACGACACCTGGCTCACCACGACCTACGCCGAGGGCGGGCAGGTTGCTCCGATACCCTCCAGCCGGCTTGCTTCCGACACTCCCGCGGCGCGTGGCACATTACGTCCGCAACAGGTCTCCGCGATTACCAGCACGGGATCCATTCCGCAGTCGCGTCCCGATGGCATGATGGCGGCTTTCGCTCCAGACTGGATCGACAGCGGCAACCGGGTTGCCGACGCGTTTGCCGCCATCGACACCGACCACCGCCGCCGCGACGCGCTCTCGGCGGGCATGGAATCGTTTCTTCGGAACGACCCGGTGAAAACTTTCGGCCACTAAAATTCCAACGCCAGTTGGACTCGACGCTGCGTCAGGCTAGAGTGTCGGTCCGCGTCGGGCCACGCGCGGCAGAACCAAGTCGTCTCCGGCGCTCCAGGTCCAGAAATGGCTAGAACCGCCTCCTGAACAGGGACGGTCGAGGTATGTGTTTTGGTAGGATGTTTCGCCAGATGAGGCGCTTTTCTGTCGCGCTGGCTTTCGTATGCGGCTGCCTGTACGCGGTTTCCGGCGGTTTTGAACAGGTGCGCGCGGAATCCTTCGAAACGAAAGCGCCGTTCGCCTTCCTGTTCGATGTCGAGACGGGATCGGTCCTCCTCGACAAGAGCAGCACCGAGAAGATGCCGCCGTCGAGCATGGCAAAGCTCATGACGATGGCCGTCGTGTTCGACATGCTGAAGGAAGGGCGACTGTCGATCACGGACGAGTTCCTGATCAGCGAGGACGCCTGGCGGCGCGGTGGCGCTGTTTCAGGTGGCTCGACGATGTTTGCGGAACTGAACTCGAAGATCGCATTGTCGGACCTCATCCCCGGCGTCGTCGTGCAGTCGGGTAACGACGCATCGATTGCGATCGCCGAAGGTCTCGCGGGTACGGAAGAGGGTTTCGCCCGTCTGATGAACGCGAAGGCGAGTGAAATCGGCCTCACAGGTTCGAACTTCGCAAACGCGACCGGGCTTCCCGATCCGAACATGTATGTGACGGCGCGCGACCTTGCGAAGCTCGCGCTCTACATCATCAACGAGCATCCGGAATACTATTCCTATTACGGCATGCCGGAGTTCACCTGGAACAAGGTGCGACAGCGCAACCGCAATCCGTTGCTTCGGATGGATATCGGCGCTGACGGGCTGAAAACCGGCTATACGGAGAAGGCCGGCTATGGCCTGGTCGGTTCAGCTGTTCAGAACGGACGCCGCCTGGTGCTCGTGATCAATGGTCTGAACACGATGCGCGACCGGGAAGAAGAAGCGCGCAAGCTGCTGCTGTGGGGGTTCCGGGCCTTCGACAAGGCGACGCTGTTCGATGCCGGCAAGACGGTTGGCAGCGTGCGCGTATTTGGAGGCGCCACGGGGCGTGTCGGTGTCGTCGGCAAGGGCGATATCCACCTCCTCGTGCCCAAGGGGGCGCAGCCTGATCTGAGGGCGCGGATCGTCTACGAGGGCCCTGTCGCCGCACCGATCGAGAAGGGAGCCCGCATAGCAAGCCTGCGCGTCTACGACGGCGAGACGCTCCTGCTCGACTCGCCGCTCTATGCGCAGGAGGATGTCGATGTAGGCCCCTTGCATATGCGTGCGCTGGATGCCGCACTGGCGCTCGTCGCCCAGCTGTGGCGCCAGGCTTTCTAGCGGCGGGGCAGCGCAAGGTCGTGCCGCGCGGGCGTTTCATAACCTTCGAGGGCGGGGAGGGGACGGGCAAGAGCACGCAGGCGCGCCGGCTTTCCGCACGGCTGCGCGAGCTCGGCATCAGCGTCGTGGAGACGCGGGAACCCGGCGGGTCTCCGGCGGCCGAACTGATCCGCAAGATCGTCCTGTCGGGTGCCGCCGAGCCACTGGGGCCGTCGGCGGAAGCGATGCTGTTCTTCTCGGCGCGTGACGACCATCTGGAGACGGTGATCCGTCCGGCGCTGGAGCGCGGCGACTGGGTCATCTGCGACCGCTTCGTCGATTCAACGCGCGCCTACCAGGAGCGCGCCGGCAAGGTTTCGGGTGAACTCATGCGGGCGCTGGAGCGCTCGGTGATCGGCGATACCTGGCCGGACCTGACGATCATCCTGGACATCGATGTGGAGACGGGACTGGAGCGCGCGCGCGGACAATCGGGCGGAGCAGGGGATCGTTTCGAGGATGCCGATCTCGATTTCCACAAGGCGATCCGCACCGCCTTTCGCGCCATCGCGCGGCGCGAACCAAACCGCTGCGTGCTGGTCAGCGCGCACCGGGAGCCCGATGCGGTTGCGGAAGAAATCTGGAAAAAGGTAAGCGATCGCTTCGACCTGTCGGAATGGACTGGCGAGGCAGCGGCGGCAGGGGCCAGCGAAAGTGGCGAGACGGACAGCGAGTAGCGGACCGGAAGCAGGCGAGGGCGTGCATCAGCGCGCCTGGCGGCATCCGCGCGAGACGCTCGAGATTTTCGGACACGGCGCTGTTCTCGATGCGCTGGAACGCGAATGGCGGGCAGGGATGCTACATCATGGATTGATGCTCGCCGGGCCGAAGGGCATCGGCAAGGCGACGTTCGCCTATGCGCTGGCAAGGCGGTTGCTGACCGGCCTTGACGGCCTGGCCGCGGATGATCCCGACAACAGGATCGTCCGGCAGATCCGAGCCGGTTCGCACCCGGATCTCCTCGCGCTAGATGCGGACGAAGGGGAAACCGTAAATAGACTGATCCCGGTTGACGACGTGCGGCGGCTGGTTGCCTTCTTTGGCAAGACGGCTGCTTCCAGCGTGGCAGGCGGGGGTTGCCGGGTCGGGATCATTGACCGTGCCGACGACCTCAATACCGCGTCGGCGAATGCGCTGCTGAAGATCCTGGAAGAGCCGCCGCGGCGTTCCATCCTCATTCTCGTTTGCGAGGCGCCCGGACGGCTGCCGGCAACGGTTCGTTCGCGCTGCCGCCAGGTGTCTCTCGATCCACTTGAGGAGAGCGATCTTGCGCGTGCCGTTTGCGCGGCAGGCGGCCGGCTTGCGGAGCGAATCGAGGGCGAACTGGAGGCGTGGGTCGCCGGTAGCGCGCTGCGCGCGCTGATGCTCGGCGACAAGAGCGTGGCGGATGCCTTGCGCGAAGCAGGCGCGTTGCTCGCCGCATTGCCGGGGATCGATCAGGCTCGGCTTGGCCGGCTGGCGCAGAGGCTTGGCGCGCGCGACAACCGGGATGCCTACAACGCTGCCTTCGACCTGATGTCGTTGCACATGGCGCAACGTGCGCGCGCGGCCGCGTTTTCCGGCGCGGCATCGCCGCACGCGGCCAATTGGGCCAACGCGATCGGCCGGGTCGAAGAGACCAAGTCCCAGGCGGATGCCCTCAATCTCGACCGTTCAAGGACCCTGCTCGCCGCATTTCACCGATTGGCACTTGAACTTCGCGCCGCGCACTGATTGTAAATCCGAAATCGCTATTCATGCGGCCCGCAGGCATCGCCGCAGCAGTCCTCTTGCTTCAAGGAACGCCCCATGGCGCGGTCAAAATACTATCTCACAACCGCCATCTCCTATCCCAACGGTGCGCCGCACATCGGGCATGCCTACGAGATCATCGCGACAGATGCGCTGGCGCGCTTCAAGCGGCTCGATGGCTATGACGTGCATTTCCTGACCGGCACCGACGAACACGGCATGAAGATGGCCCAGACCGCGGCCAAGGAAGGCCTGACGGCACGTGAACTCGCGGACCGCAACGCCCCCTTGTTCGAGCGCATGGCTTCGGCGCTGAACTGCTCCAACGACGACTTCATCCGCACGACCGAACCGCGTCACCGCCGTTCGACGCAGGCGATCTGGGAGCGGATGCAGGAGGCTGGCGACATCTATCTCGGCAGCTATTCGGGCTGGTACTCGGTCCGCGACGAGGCATTCCACGCCGAGGGCGAGACTACCGTTGGCGAAGATGGCGTGCGCCGGGGCCCGAGCGGGGCGCCGGTCGAGTGGCACGAGGAGCAGAGCTACTTCTTCCGCCTGTCGGCCTTCGCGGAGCGGCTGCTGGCGCACTACGAAGCGAATCCCGATTTCGTCCTGCCGAAGGAGCGCATGAACGAGGTCCGCAGCTTTGTCGCGGGCGGCCTGCAGGATCTGTCGGTGTCGCGCACGACGTTCGACTGGGGCATCCCGGTGCCCGGTGCCGAGGGCCACGTGATGTATGTCTGGGTCGACGCGCTGACCAACTACATCACCGGGGTCGGATATCCCGACACCGACAGCGACATGTTCCAGCGCTACTGGCCGGCCGACCTGCATGTGATCGGCAAGGACATCGTGCGCTTCCACGCGGTCTACTGGCCGGCGTTTTTGATGTCGGCGGGTGTCGAACTCCCCAAGCGGGTCTTCGCGCACGGCTTCCTGTTCAACAAGGGCGAGAAGATGTCGAAGTCGGTCGGCAACGTGGTCGATCCCTTCGCGCTGTCCGAGCACTACGGCGTTGACCAGACCCGCTATTTCTTCCTGCGCGAGGTGCCGTTCGGGCAGGACGGCAACTACTCGCACGAGGCGATCGTGGCGCGCATCAATGCCGATCTTGCCAACGATCTCGGCAACCTCGCGCAGCGCTCGCTGTCGATGATCGCCAAGAACTGTGAGGGGAGGCTGCCGGCGCGCGGCATTCTGTCTGCGGCTGACGAGGAAATCCTCGCCGCGGCGGCGGGCATGCTCGAACGCTGCCGCACGGCCATGGAAACCCAGCAGATCCACACCGCGGTCGCGGCCATCTGGTCGGTGGTCGCGGATGCCAACCGCTATTTCGCGGCCAGCGAACCGTGGGCGCTGCGCAAGAGCGATCCCGAACGCATGGCAACCGTACTCAATGTCACCGCGGACGTCCTGCGCCACGTGGCGATCCTGGCGCAGCCCTACGTTCCGCAATCGGCTGCGAGGCTCCTCGATATCCTCGCTGTCGCCGAGGACGAGCGCAGCTTCGCCGATCTTGGCAACGCCATGCAGGCGGGGCGGGATCTGCCGGCGCCGGCGCCCGTGTTTCCACGCTACGTCGAGCCCGAAACGGCCGAGTCCGGCAACTGACGCCGTTAAAGGGTTCCATGGCGCATCTGATCGACAGCCATTGCCACCTCGACTTCCCGGATTTCGACGCGGACCGCGACGAGATGCTGTCGCGCGCGCGCGCGCGCGGCATCGGCGGCTTCATCACGATCAACACGCGGGTTCGCCGCTTTGCCGCAGTGCAGGCGATCGCGGCGGCGCATCCGGACGTTTTCTGTACGGTCGGGACGCATCCGCATAACGCCGCCGAAGAAGCCGACGTCTCCCTCGAAGACATCCTGGAAGCGGCACGCGATCCGCAGGTCGTCGGGATTGGCGAAGCCGGGCTCGACTATCACTACGACCGTGCGCCACGCGACGTGCAGGAAGCCGTCTTCCGCACGCACATCGAAGCGGCGCGGCGGACCGGCCTGCCGCTGGTCATCCACAGCCGCGAGGCCGAGGAGGATACCGCGCGCATTCTCGAAGACGAGATGGGGAAGGGCGCTTTCACCGCGGTCCTGCACTGCTTCTCGTCACGGCCGGAGCTCGCCTGGCGCGGTGTCGAGATCGGGCTTTTCGTTTCCTTTTCGGGGATCGTGACGTTCAAGAAGTCCGACGAACTGCGCGAGCTTGCCAAGGCCTTGCCGGAAGACAGATTGCTCGTTGAAACGGATGCGCCATACCTTGCGCCCGTGCCCAATCGCGGCAGGCGCAACGAGCCGGGATACGTACGCGATACCGCCGAAGTCATCGCCGAGGTGCGCGGGGTTGCGTTGCGCGAGCTGGCAGAAGTCACGACGCGCAATGCGCTTGGCCTGTTCTCCCGCATGCCGGTGCAGGCGGTCGGCAGCGTTTCGGGGGCGGTTGAGATATGAGTCTGCGCATCACGATTCTCGGTTGCGGGTCTTCCGGCGGCGTGCCGCGCGTTGGCAACGACTGGGGCGCGTGCGACCCGAACGAACCGCGCAACCGCCGCCTGCGTTGTTCGGTGCTGGTGGAGCGTGCCGGTGGCGGCGGCACGACGCGTTTGCTGGTCGACACGTCGCCCGACCTGCGCGAGCAGTTGCTGGCGGCGCGCGTCGACGATCTCGACGCGGTTGTCTTCACGCACGACCACGCCGACCATACGCACGGGATCGACGATCTGCGTCCGCTCGTGATCCGTCATCGCAAGCGCATTCCCGTATACGCCGACGATGCAACCGCAAACACACTCGACATGCGGTTCGGCTATTGCTTCTCGTCGCCGGCGGATTCGATCTATCCGCCGATCCTTGATTTGCGGCGGTTTGCGCCCGACAAGCCATTGTCGTTTGCCGGCGCCGGCGGCACCATCGAGGCCGTGCCCGTGCCGGTCGAACATGGGCCGATGCCGGCGCTCGGTTTCCGCTTCGGTACAATCGCCTATGTTCCCGACGTCAGCGACATTCCGCCCGCAAGCGCCACGCTGCTCAAGGGGCTCGACGTGCTGATCCTCGACGCGTTGCGCTACAAGCGCCACATCAGCCACCTTAACGTCGAGCAGGCAGTCGAATGGATTGCACGCCTGAAGCCGAGACGCGCTGTTCTCACCAATCTGCATTGCGACATCGACCACGCCACGCTGAAAGCCGAGTTGCCGGGCAACATCGGTGTCGCGCATGACATGTTGCGGATCGAGGGGGGCGTCTGACGCGTCCTAGTTCTGCGTCGTATCACGTTGATATCGCGCGGGAATCCCGATCCATTAGTGCGACGGTCAGCGCAGTGGGCGGAAATTCAATGCATCATTCGAGTTCCATAATATATATTATGCGACTCTATCACATTGCGTCTACCGTGCGCGCCGCATAAGGAAATCAGCCCTGTTTTCCTAGCGGGCTTGGCCGCCCCGCCGCCGTCGTTTATTGGTCCATCGAACGCCCCCTTCCGGCGTGACGCGAACGCGACGGAGCACGCCATGGCCAGACACATCGACAAACTGCTTGCTGTCATGGCGCGGCTGCGCGACCCGGAAACGGGTTGCCCTTGGGACGTCCAGCAGGACTTCGCTTCGATCGCGCCCTACACGATCGAGGAAGCCTACGAGGTCGCCGATGCGATCGAACGCGGCGACATGAGCGACCTTAAGGACGAACTCGGCGACCTTTTGCTCCAGGTGGTCTTCCATGCGCGAATGGCCGAGGAATCCGGGTTTTTCGACTTCGACGATGTCGCTGAAGCAATCCACGACAAGATGGTGCGCCGGCATCCGCATGTTTTCGGTGAAACCAAGGCAGCCCGCGCGGCAGACGTTCGCACCAGCTGGGAAGATATCAAGGCCGCGGAACGGTTTGAGAAAGCGAATAGAGTTCTTTCTGCGCTTGATGATATTCCCGTTGCGTTTCCAGCGCTGATGCGCGCCCAGAAGCTTCAGAAGCGCGCGGCACGCTGCGGTTTCGACTGGCCGGACGTTGCGGGGGCCCGGCGAAAGCTGGATGAGGAACTTGGCGAGATCGATGATGCGATCATCGGCAACGGTGACATTGCCGAGGAAGTCGGAGATGCGCTGTTCGCCCTCGTCAACGTCGCGCGCAAGCTCGGCGTCGACGTCGAGGACGCGCTGCGGGCGACGAATGCCAAGTTCGTTTCCCGCTTCCGCGCCATCGAGCACGGCCTTGCGGCGCGCGGAACCTCGCTCGACGAAGCAAGCCTGGAGGAGATGGACGCGCTCTGGAACGCCGCCAAGGCACGCAGCAGGAGTGGCGGCTAGGCTCTGGCCTTTGCTGTCAGCCGGCCGAAACGCTTCTCGAACTGGTCGCGTTTGACGGCGGGAACACGCACCTGGAGGTGTATGAGACTGTCTTCGGACGCCTCGCCGCGGGCGAGGACTTCGCAGTTCTCGTAGATCCAGTTCAGGCCGGCGCCGTCGGCAGCCGGCAGGTTGACATCTCTCGTGGTACTTTCGCTCGCCAGCCAGGTCTCGATCGCCAGCAGCAGGTCATCGATCCCCTCCCCGGTTAGGGCCGAGACCGCGATCGGCCGCTGGTCGACCTCGAGGGATGCGGAAGCGGCTTTCAGGCGGTCGAGAAGCGGCACACGCTTGTCGACTTCGACAAGGTCGAGCTTGTTCCAGACCTCGATCAGGTTGGCGGGTTCCTCGCCAAGGCCCAGTTCCTGCAGAACCCGGCGTACGTCGGCGGCCTGCGCGCCGGAATCCGCATGGCTGATGTCGCGCACGTGCAGGATGAGATCGGCTTGCGTCACCTCTTCGAGCGTCGCGCGGAAGGCGGCGACGAGGTCCGTCGGCAGATCGGAGATGAAGCCGACCGTGTCCGACAGGGTGATCCGGCGGCCATGCGGCAGGACGATGGCGCGCACTGTCGGGTCGAGCGTTGCGAACAGCATGTCCTGCGCCAGCACCTCGGCGCGCGTGAGGCGGTTGAACAGGGTCGACTTGCCGGCGTTGGTGTAGCCGACAAGCGCTACGGCGGGATAGGGCACGCGCGCTCTGCCCTTGCGATGCAGCGCGCGATGCCGGCGCACCGCATCGAGGTCGGCGCGAATGCGGGTGATGCGCTCCTGGATCAGGCGGCGGTCCGCCTCGATCTGGGTTTCGCCGGGCCCGCCAAGAAAGCCGAAGCCGCCGCGCTGGCGTTCGAGGTGAGTCCAGGAGCGCACGAGCCGGCTTTTCTGGTAGTTGAGGTGCGCCAGCTCGACCTGGAGGCGGCCCTCGTTGGTGTTGGCGCGCCGGCCGAAGATCTCCAGGATCAGCCCGGTGCGGTCGATCACCTTGGTGTCCCAGGCCTTTTCAAGGTTGCGCTGCTGCACCGGTGACAGGGCGCAATCGACGGCAACGAGACCGACGTCGCTCGCGCGCAGTTGCGCGGCAAGCTCCTCGACCTTGCCTGTACCGAGGAGCGTTGCCGGACGCGGGTTCTTTACGGTCAAGGCCGCAGAACCCACGACCTCAAGATCAATGGCGCGTGCAAGCCCGACAGCCTCGTCCAGCCGCGCAGCGGCATCACGCACGTCATGGGCAAATAGGCTGTCCGATGATGTCACGACGACCGGGACGAGGACGTAGGCCCGCGTCGAGGAAGGAGTTACCCCCTCCCCCGCACCGCCTGGAGAACCGTATTTAGCCTGCCCCGCTGCGCTCAATCGGCGTCGGACTCATTGTCTGTGGGATCGAACAACTGGATGGGCGTGTTCGGCATCACCGTCGAGATCGCGTGCTTGTATACGAGTTGCGAGTGGCCATCGCGGCGCAGCAGGACGCAGAACTGGTCGAACCATGTCACGACACCCTGGAGCTTGACGCCGTTGACCAGGAAAATCGTCAGTGGAGTCTTCGTCTTGCGGACTGCGTTGAGAAACGTGTCCTGGAGGTTTTGGGCCTTTTCTGCCGCCATTTTATGTCGCCCCATCTTGCGTTCGCCACCCATGGTTGCGGGTATGGCGAAAGCTTCCAGTCTTCAGCCTTTTATAAGATGGCAGTTTCGTTGCGCGATACAAGCCACAAACGGGACAAATCTCCTTGAAGATCCATGCCCCAGGTGCGCCGAGGGCGGGCTACCCCCTCCAGAACGGCAGATATAGGACCGCAACGGCGGCAATTACCTCGACGCGGCCAAGGGCCATGCCGAGGCACAAGGTCAGCTTGGTGACCTCAGGCAGTTCCTGGAACCGTACCAGCGTGTTGCCCTCGCCGAACAGTCCTATCGAAATGTTGGACACTGCTCCGAAACCGCCGAGGACGGCCTGATCGACCGGAATCTCGGCGAAACCCAGTGCGGCGCTGACTGCAAGAGCCAGAACCAGCAATGCGAACATCAGGCTCCACACCGCCTTCATCAACTGGATGTTGTAGGGCTGGGAGCCGAACCGGGCCGAGCGGATGGCATGCGGATAGACCAGGCGCACCATTTCGCGTCCGGACTGCACGGCCATTGCACCGACACGGAAAAGCTTGAGGCCGCCCGCGGTCGAGAAACTGGCGCCGCCGATGAACAGCAGCGTGAGAAGCATGCCGTATGGCAGCGTCGCATGGCCGCCGGTGCGCGCCTCCAGGCCGCTCGTGGTGATGATCGAGGCGGCGATCGAAAAGCCGTCGCGCAAGGCGGCAAAGGCCCCTCCTCCGCCGGATTGCACCAGCATGTCCGTCGTCAGCAGGCCGAACACCATAACCATCCCCAGGAGATAGTAGGATTCGCGATGTCCAAGGGCTGCGCGGTCGCCCCTCAGCGCGCGGCGCAACCACAGGAAACTCGTCGCCGACACGGCGCTGAACAGCGTGACGATCCACACGCCCGCGTCCGAGAGATAATCGCCGATTGGCGCGCTGTGGGCTGTGAATCCGCTGGTCGAGATCGCGGCTGTTGCAAGCGCGAAGGCATCGAGGGGGGCAAGCCCGGTCAGGGCGAGCAAGATGAAGCAAAGCGAGGTGATTGCCGCATAGAGGGGCAAGACGCGCGCCAGCGCCTGGCCGAAGCGTTGCCGCTCGACCTGGCCGGTGTAGTCGATCAGGCTGCCCTGGGAGTCCGGCAGCCCGCCGACGCGCGACGGCGCCAGGACGAAAATGACGACCAGGAGAAACGTCGCTCCGCCCATCCATTGCAGCAGAGCGCGCCAGACGACGACCCCCTTCGGCAGCAATTCGGCATTGGGCAACGCGGTCCAGCCCGTGGTGGTGAAAGCCGACACCGCCTCGAAATAGGTGTTCGAGAAGCCCGCTTGCGGAACCAGGATGAAGACGGGCAGACAGGCGAAGAGCGGCAGCACGGTGAACAGTAGCAGGGCGAGCAGGAAGCGCTCGCGCGCTTTCAGCCGACGTTCGCGACCGCGCAGCGCGAGGTTCATGGCGCCCGCGAGGAATAGCCACAACGCGGCCGCGATGAGGAACGCCGGCGCATTCGCCAGGTCGCCGGATGCCGCCGTCAAAGCCCCCGTGGCCAGCAACTGCAGGGACAGCGCGGCCAGGAAGAACGAGAAAACGTAGACGACAGCGATCATCTTGGGGCAGTCCCGCGCGCCGGCACGATCAGAAGAACTCGATCGACACGCGGAACATCTGTTCGACCTGGCGGACGGCCTTCTGCATTGCGAAAATGACGATCCGGTCGTGTGCCTGGATCTGGGTCGCGCCGCGCGGGATAATGAGTTCGCCGTTGCGATAGATCGCGCCGATGCGCATGTCGTCGCTGAGCAGGATCTCGCGCAGCGGCCTGCCGACCAGCGGCGATGTCTCCAGGGCTTCCGCCTCGATGATCTCCGCCATGCCGTTCTGGATCGAATGGACACCGCGGATGCGGCCGCGGCGGACGTGCTGGAGGATCTTGGAAACGGTGATCTGCCGCGGGTTGACGTGGGCCGTGATGCCGAGGGAACGAACGAGATCGGGATAGGCGCGATTATTGACGAGCGCCAGCGTGCTCGGCACGCCAAGCCGGCGCGCGATGACACAGGACAGCACATTGACCTCGTCGTTGTTCGTCAGCGCCACCACCGTATCGGCTTCCGCGGCATCGGCCTCACGCAGGATTTCCTCGTCCAGCGCGCTGCCGTGCAGGACGACGGAACGCTGCAGCTGGTCGGCGATGGTGATCGCGCGATCGCGCGACTGTTCGATGAGTTTCACGCGCGCCGACGCCTGCCTGGTCTCCAATTCGCGGGCCACATACAAGCCGATGTTTCCGCCGCCGCAAATCACGACCCGGTTGGCCTCGCGTTCCTCGTGGCCGAAAATCCCCAACGTGCGGCGCACCTGGTCCCGGGCGGCAACGAAATAGGCGATATCCCCCACCAGGAGCTGGTCGGAACTGCGCGGGACGAACAGCCGGCCGTCGCGGTAGACACCCACGATTACCGATTTCAGATCGGGGAAAAGGTCGGTGAGCTGGCTGAGCGGGGTGTCCACGATCGGGCAGGTTTCCTCGCAGGTCACGCCGGCCACGACCGCGTGATTGTCGGCGAAGGAAACCGTGTCGAATGCGCCAGGAAGCTCCAGGCGGCGCAACACCATCTCGCCGACCTCGATCTCCGGCGAGATGATGACGTCAATCGGCATGTTCTCGTTGGAGAAGAGATCGCGCCAGTGCGGCTCCAGGTAGCTCTGCGACCGGATCCGGGCGATTTTCGTCGGCACGTTGAACAACGAGTGTGCGACCTGGCAGGCAACCATGTTGACTTCGTCGTAGAGCGTGGCGGCGATGATCATGTCGGCCTGCTCTATGCCGGCCTGCACGAGTGTGTCGGGATGCGCGCCGTGACCCACGATGCCGCGCACATCCAGGACTTCGGTGATCTGCTGGATCAGGCGCGGCGAAAAATCGACGATCGCAACGTCGTTGTCCTCGGCTGCCAGACGTTCGGCTATACCGAATCCGACCTGACCGGCTCCGCAAATCACGACTTTCATGTTCCAAGCCCCATCGCGGCCCGGAACAGGATGCACAACGGGTGGGTGCCGAGCCGTATCGCGTTGTAGCCGTTTGGCACCGCGTAGGAAAGACGGCACGCAATGCCGGGGGAATCAGATTGCCGGACCTTCCGCGCGTCCGTGGGAGATCCGCAAAACGCTGGACCGAATTCAATGCCCGCCGCGCGAAACGCGTTCGATTTCCTCGCGCACCAGCTTTTCGACGAGTTGCGGCAGGTTGTCGTCGAGCCACTCCTGCAGCATGGGACGAAGCATGTCCTTCACCAGGTCTTCCAGCGTATGGGCGTCGCGGGTCAGGATCGTGCTGGCAAGCTTGCTGAACGCCGAACCGACGACCTGATCGGTGGTCGGCGACAGCAACCGCCCGGCGGGACTTGGCTGTGCCGGTTGCGCGGCCGGCCGCGGCGGCGGCGAAGCCTTGGCGGCTGAGGCCGGGGCCGGTTGCGGGGCGGGTTCCGGAGCGGCGGCAACCGCATCCTCAACATCGTCGAGGAAATCGACTTCCGGCACCTGGGGTTCGACTTTCATCGGCTCTGCTGCCGATTCCTCGGCCACCATGTCATCGGTCAACTCGAAGATGTCATCGACCGGTTCAGGTTGCGGCTCAGGCTGAGGCTTTTTTTCAGGCGCGGCGGCAACGGGTTCAGGCGCGGCCGCGGCGACGGCAGCCTTCGCGGCAGAACCGGCGCTGCCGTTCTCATCCGAAATGATCTTCCGGATGGAGGCAAGGATTTCCTCCATCGACGGTTCGCTCTGTTGCGCCGCTTTAGACATATGCCCCGCTCCGCCGCCAGATCGATTCCCACCTCTAGCCTGCCCCAAGGCCGTAACCCGGCAGAGAATCATCGATCAGTCATGAAGTATCGCAGTTTGACCCGGCGGGCAAAAGGCCGGGGCCGTTCTATCCACGGCGCATTTGGAGGCCGCAACCGGCGAGCGCACTTGCTCGTGCGAGCCGGTCTACTGCCCGTCGGACGTGCGCAGCCCGAACCATTTGTCGCGCACCTGGCGGGCGTTCGTTTCGGGCTTGTACTCGCGCACCTGCAAGCCGAGACGCGAGGCCTGCAGGCGGCCCACCGCGGCATAGAGCGAGTAGGACGCCACGACCTGGTCGTGCTCGGCTATGACGCGCGAAACGCGGGCATCCAGCAGGTCCTGCTGGGCATTGAGCACGTCGAGCGTGGTACGCTGGCCGACGCGTGCTTCCTCTCTCACGCCGTTGAGCGCGATCTGCGAGGCGTCGATCTGCGACTGCGCGGACTGGATCGAGGCATTCGCAGCCTGAAGGCCGCCCCATGCGGACAGCACGGACGCCTGCACCTGGGCGCGCGCCACATCGACCTCGAGCATACGCTGCGTGCGAACCTGTTTGGCCTGGCGGACGGAAGAGTACTCGCCGCCCCCTTGGTAGATCGGCACGGACAGCACACCAAGAATCTGCGCATTGAACGAATTCGCCAATGCGCCCGACGGCTCGGTGTTATAGGTCACACTCCCCTGCAGGGACAGAGAAGGCAGCAACGCTCCCTCGGCGACCTTGATGGCGAAAGCGGCCGATTCCTCGCCGTAGCGGGCTGCAAGTATCGCGGGGTGATTGCTGCGGCTCGCGGCAATCGCATCATCGAGGGAACCCGGCATCCCCTTGGACTTGGCCTTCGGCGCTTCGAGTTTCGAGGGCTCGCGGCCGACGACCTGGATATAGTTCGCGCGGCTTGTCAGGAGCTGTGCCTGGGCGGCGTTGAGCTGCGACTGCGCGGCGCTGACGCTGGCGCGCGCCTGCGCGACGTCGGTGCGCGTGACTTCGCCGACCGTGAAGCGGTCCTGGGTGGCGCGCAGCTGTTCGCCAAGCACCGAAAGGTTGTTCTGGCGCAGCTGGACAATCGCGGAATCGCGGACGACGTCGGCGTAGGCCTGCACCGCCTGAAGGAGCACGTTCTGCTCGGTGTTGCGCAGGGATTCATGCGCCGCGCGAACGGCGGCTTCCGCCTGCTTGGTGGAATTGATGGTGCGGTAGCCGCGAAACAGCGGCTGGTTGACGGTGACACCGACGGTGCCCGGTGAGGTGGTCTTGTCGGTGCTGGTCGATGGCGTGCTGGTCGTGTAACGCTGGCCGATCGAGGCCTCGCCAGTGACTGTCGGGCGCCATCCGGACAGGGCCTGCGCGACACCCTCGTCGACGGCACGCGCCTCGGCGCGCGCCGCATTGAGCGTCGGGTTGGCCATGTAGGCATTGGCAAGAGCGGAATAGATTGTTTCCGCCGACGCGGGCATGGCGGCGAACAGGCCGACCGCCGTCGCCAACGCCTTCGCTGCGCGCGAAATGCTACGTGACTGTCCAGACACCGGCACGCTACCGAACTCCTGTCGTGCGGATTGCTTCCGCCAACTGCCTCTTTGCCCGAGACCCGGCCTGCCCGTTCGGCTACCGGTTCGAATTCCCTGTTCCCACGCCGCCGCCCTCGTCAGCGAGGTTGTCGCTCCCGGCATGGATGACAAACACTAGTTGAGGCCAATACGATTGCAACCACACTCGCCAGCGCGGAGCCGGTTTTCCTGCCAGGTGGGGACATTGGGCCACAACTGACGTGGTGTCAGCATGCTGACCGTAGCCGCTGGGCGTGCGCGGCAAAGCGAAACGGGCGAATCCGGATCAGAATTCAAACGATTGCGGGCGTGCAAATCCCGGAAGCGGCCGGATATTGGCATCGAAGGACACCGCGCCCTCGCAAGTGGAATCGATCTTGCGAAAAAGTGTCGCATGTCCCACGGGACCCGCCTGGACGACGGCAACCAGACGCCCGCCATCGCGCAACTGGGCCAGCAGGCTGTCCGGCACCTGCCCGACGGCCCCTTCGACGACGATCACGTCATACGGCGCCTGGTCGGTGAGGCCAGCCTCAAGGGCGCCGGTGAACACCGCGACATTGTCGTAGCCTTCGGACATGAGGCTGGAAGACGCCTGCTCAGCGAGTTCGGCGTCCGATTCAAGGCCGACCACGGCGCTGGCAAGCCGCGAAATGACTGCCGCGCTGTAACCGGTGGCGACGCCGACATCGAGGACAAGGTCGTCGGCGCTGATGTCGGCTAGTTGCAGCAACCGCGCGAAAATCATCGGTTCCATGAGATAGCGCCCGCCGGACTGCGGCGTGGAGACGAGGAGGTCGTCGTCCAGATAAGCCAAGGGGCGCTTTGCAGCCGGGACGAATGCCTCGCGCCGTACGTCGAGCATGGCCTGGATGATGCGCGAATCGGTCACTGCGTTGGGCCGCAGCTGGGAATCCACCATGCGCGCGCGCGAATCCACGAAATCCATTTCCGCAAGCCCCGTGTCCAGTCGCCTTTGCCGGGTGCCACCGCATTGCGCGGCACCCGCCTGCAATCCCTCACGTCATAGAACGAGCGCGCCCGCGCCTCAAGCGCTGGTTAGCGATATAAGGGGGAAAGTGTTGCAATCCCGGAAGCCGGCGCCCTTTCGGAGGGCGAACCGGGGAACTGGAGGCCACGCCCGGAATCGAACCGGGGTATACGGATTTGCAGTCCGCTGCGTCACCACTCCGCCACGTGGCCTTGTCCAGATTTCCCGTCCGCGATTCGCCGGCGTCGGACCGTATACGGCCCTCGGCGACCGGCGCCGCCCCGCTGCAGCGGTCGCCGCAGCAGTGGACTCGCGCTTTCTAAGTCAGGCCCGATGGCAAATGCAACAGAAAGTCGCTGTCGCGATTGCTGGCGCGGGCACGCGTCGGCTAGGCTCGCGCCATGGCCATGACAAGAGGCGAGCCACGAACCATGCGCACCTACTTCAGCGAACGCCATCGTTTGCACTTCCCCCAGGCAGAACTCTTCGGCGGCCAGTTCGTCACGCCGTTCGAGCGGCCATCGCGGGTCGAATACATCCTCAACCGCCTGGGCGAGCGCGGCTTCGCCAAGCCCGTCGATCCCGGACCGGTGGACCTGGCGCCGGTGCAGCGCATTCACGACGCCGGCTTTCTGGCCTTCCTGCAATCGGCCTGGGAGGAATGGAAGGCGGCAGGCTTTTCGGGAGAGGTCATGCCGGCGAGCTATCCGGCCCGGCGCATGCAGGCGCGCTGCCCCAACCACATCGACGGCAAGGTCGGCTACTACGCGCTGGCGCTGGAGACCGCGATGACGTCGGGCACCTGGGAGGCCGCGCTGTCGTCATGCGCCTCCGCGCAGGCAGCCCAACGCGCCGTTGCCGCCGGTGAGCGCGCCGCGTTCGCGCTGTGCCGCCCGCCCGGCCACCATGCCGCAAGCGACATGTACGGCGGCTATTGCTTCCTCAACAACGTGGCCATCGCAGCCGAGATGTTCCGCCAGAACGGGGCGGCTCGTGTCGCCGTCCTCGACGTCGATTTCCACCATGGCAACGGCACGCAGGACATCTTCTACGAACGCGGCGACGTGTTCTTCGCTTCCCTGCATGGCCAACCCGAGGACGCGTTCCCCTACTTCCTTGGATATGCCGACGAGACCGGCGCGGGAGACGGCGAAGGCGCGACGGCCAACTATCCGATGGCGCCGGGGACGCCCTACTCCGTCTGGTGCGAGGCGCTCGACGATGCCATTGCGCGGATACGCGGCTTCGGCGCGGAAGCGCTCGTCGTCTCGCTCGGCGTCGATGCCTTCAAGGACGACCCGATCAGCTTCTTCAAGCTGCAATCGGACGACTTCACCGATTGCGGGCGGCGCATCGAGAAACTCGGGCTGCCGACGCTCTTCTGCATGGAAGGCGGCTACGCGATCGAGGCGGTCGGCATCAACACGGTGAACGTGCTGGAAGGTTTCCTCGGCGCCTGAGGCGGAATCATTGGTCTGGCGGGCGGCGGGCGGGCCAGTGCGTCGCCTGGTGATAAGCGTGGCCAAGCTGCAGGATCGCGGCATCCGCGCCGGGGCGCCCGAACAACTGGATACCGCCGGGCAGACCGCCCGGCCCGAAGCCCGCGGGCATTCCGAGCGCCGGCAGGCCGAGCAGCGAAACCGGGACGACCACGGCCATCCACTGGTGGTAGGTCGTCATCGCCCGGTTGGCAACCCTGGCTGGCCACGTGATCGCGGCATCGAAGGGAAAGAGCTGCGCGCTCGGCAGGACAAGCGCGTCATAGCGGTCGAACAGGCCCGTTACGCAGCGCAGCCAGTCGGACCGGATGACGCTTGCACGGTGAACATCGAGCGCGGAGAGCTTGAGGCCTCCCTCGATCTCCCAGATGGCCTCCGGTTTCAGGAGCGCGCGTTTGTGCGGGTCGGCGTATTCCACCTGCCGCAATGCCGAGATCGCCCAGTGGCGCAGCGTTAGCCAGGCATCCCAAACGGCTTTCGGATCGAACTCCGGCACGACCGGTTCCACGCGACAGCCGAGATCGGCGAATGCGTCCAGAGCACCTTCGCACAGCGCCAGCATGTCCGGCTCGATGGCGAAGAAGCCATCCCAGTCGCCAAGCCAGCCGATCCGCCTGCCGCGGACATCGGCATCGAGGCGGCCGGCGAAACTGGGCTCTTTGGGCAAACAATGCGGCTGGCGGGGATCGGGGCCGGCGAGCGTGTCGAGCAGCATGGCGACGTCGCGCACACTGCGGCCCATTGGTCCGTCGGTGGCAAGTTCGTGCAGGTAGACGTCGCCGACGTTGTCGGCGGGCACGCGCCCGTAGCTGGGGCGGAAGCCATAGACGTTGTTGTAGGCTGCCGGATTGCGCAGCGACCCCATCATGTCGGAACCGTCGGCGACCGGCAGCAGGCGCGCTGCCAGCGCCGCCCCTGCCCCGCCGCTCGACCCGCCGGCGGATTTCGTCGTGTCGTAGGGGTTCAGCGTGGTGCCGTAGACGGGGTTGTAGGTGTGCGAGCCCATGCCGAATTCCGGCGTATTCGTCTTGCCGATGACGATCGCGCCGGCTGCGCGGACGCGTTCGGCCAGCAGGCTGTCTTGCGCGGGAACATGGCCGGCATAGATCGGCGAGCCGCGCGCGGTGACGATCCCGGCTGTGTCGGCGAGGTCCTTGATGGCGAACGGCAAACCGTGCAGCCAGCCCTTGCGCGGCGCGTTATCGGCGGCGCGCGCCTCGGCCAGCAACTCCTCGCGCGGGCGCAGAGCGACGATGGCGTTGAGCTTCGGATTGAGGGCGTCGATGCGGTCAAGGAAGGCCTGCATGACCTCGACGCAGGAAACATCACCGCGCGCGATGGCCGCGGACAGATCAACCGCGGAAAGACCGGTCAGGTCGTGCATGGAGTTGGTCCGGGGGAATGAAAGGCGGAGGGCCGAAGCCCTCCGCCGGCGTCACGTCACTTCTGCAGTTCGGTCCAGATCGCGGTGTAGAGTTCACGCGCGGCCGGGCTGCAGGTCGGCAGGAACTTGCCCTTGTCGGCGAATTCGGCCGGCACGTTGATCTCCGGCGCCGTCTTCATGTCTTCCGGCATGAAGGCTTCCGATCCGTCGATGCCGTTGGCGTAACGGGCGAAGGCCGAGATCATCGCCGCGTTCTCCGGGTCCATGATGAAGTTCATGAACAGCTTGGCGTTCTCGACGTTCTTGGCGTCCTTGAGGATGGCGACGGAATCCATCCACATGACGTAGCCTTCCTTCGGATAGCCATAGACGACGTTCGGGTTGGCGAGGCGGGCGCGGAAGGTCGAGCCGTTCCAGTTCACCGACGCCATCATCTCGTTGTTCGACAGCTTGTCGGTGGTGCCGTATCCGATCGACAGCCACTTGGGCTTGGCGGCCATCAGCTGGTCGCGCACCTTCTTCAGCACCGCCTTGTCCTCGGTGCAGGGCTCGCCGCCGAAATACATGATGGCTAGGCCCATAATGTCGTTCATTTCCGGAACGACGTTGACCTTGCCGACGAGTTCGGCGGGCGGATCGAGGAAGATCGCCGACGTATTCGGGTCACCGGCATACGCGGTCTTGTTGACGGCCATGCCAGTCGAGCCCCACTGCCACGGCACGGTGAAGTGGCGGCCCGGATCCCACGGCACATCGCGCCAGCGGGCGGAAACGTTCTTGAAGTTCTCCATCTGGTCGGGACGGGATTCCATCAGCAGTCCCTTGTCGACGAAGATCGGTACGTAGTTGGCAGACGGCACGACGATGTCGAAGCCGTGACCGCCGGCCTCGATCTTCGTCAGCGCGGTGGTGTTGGAATCGTAGTCCGTGATGGTGACCTTGACGTTGTAGGTCTCCTCGAACTTCTTGATCAGCTCGGGACTGGTGTAGTTGCCCCAGTTGTAGATGTTGAGTTCGCCCTCAGCGTTTGCACTGGTCGCCAGCGCCAGCAGGGCAGCCCCGGCAAGGGCCATTTTCCGAATCTGCATACTTCACCTCCGGTTTGTCGTTATGGTCGGTCAGTCGGATCGGCTTTCGCGTGCCCGTGTCAGAACGAAGAACACAGACAGCAACACGAGCGTGAGGGCCAGCAGCGCCGTCGAAATCGCATTCACTTCCGGCGTGATCGCGCGCCGAAGCTGGCCTAACATGTAAGTCGGCAGTGTATCCTGCCCTGCGGATTTCACAAATTCCGTGATGATGACGTCGTCCAGCGAAATCACGAACGCCAGCATGGCGCCGGCGGCAATGCCTGGCGCGAGCAACGGCAGCGTGATGCGCCGGAAGGCCAGCCACGGGGTGGCGTAGAGGTCGGCGGCGGCAAGCTCCAGCGTCGCGTCCATGCCCTCCAGCCGCGCGCGGATCGGCAGGTAGGCGAAGGGGACGCAGAAGGCGGCATGGGCGACGATGAGGTAGCCAAGCCCGCCGTAGCCGGTCGCAACCTTGATCGATGCGAAGAAGATCAGCAGCGCAACGGCGGTGACGATCTCCGGGACCATCAGCGGCTGGTTGATCAGCAGGTAGATCGCCGTGCGTCCCTTGAAGGCGCCCGTGCGGGTCGTGCCGATCGCGGCCATCGTCGCCACGACCGACGAGATCGCCGATGCCGACGCAGCGATGATCAGCGAGCGCAATGCCGCTTCCTGCACCGCGCGGTTCTCCAGCGCGATGTAGTACCACTTGACCGAGAAGCCCTGCCACAACGCGACCGACTGGCCGGCGTTGAACGAGTAGATCACCAGCGTGATGATCGGGGCGTAGAGGATGACGAAACAGGCGATCGCGATCGCTGCGAAGCCCGGCATCTTCTGCACCGAAAAGTCGGCGCGCCGACGCGCCGTGGCGGGTGTGTGCGGACCGGTCTCAGGCATCGGCACGATCCCTGGAAATGGTCCTGACGTAGACCAGCAGCGCCACGGCGACGACGATCAGCAGCAGCATCGACAGCGAGGCGCCGAGCGGCCAGTTCTGCCCCTGCCCGAACTGCAGTTCGATGAAGTTGCCGATCATCATCTTCTTGCCGCCGCCGAGCACGCGCGGCGTCACGTAGGCGCCGAGCGAGGGCACGAAGACGAGGATGGAGCCTGCGACGATGCCGGGGCTGACCAGCGGCAGGACGATGCGCCGGAAGACCTGCCAGCGGCTGGCATAGAGGTCGTAGCCGGCCTCGAGCAGATGGAAGTCGAACCTGTCGATCGCCGCGTAGAGTGGCAGCACCATCAGCGGCAGGTAGACATAGGCCATGCCCAGCAGCACCGCGCCTTCCGTGTAGAGCATCTGGATAGGCTGATCGATCAGCCCGAGCCTGATCGCCCAGGTGTTGATGATGCCCTCGTTGCGGATCACCTCCATGATCGCGAACGTGCGGATCAGCAGGTTTGTCCAGAAGGGAATTGTGATTAGGAACAGCCAGGCGGCGCGCTGCGATTTCGGCCGGGTGGCGATGAAGTAGGCGGTTGGAAAGCCGAAGCCGAATGTGATCAGCGTCGTCAGCAGCGACAGCTTCACCGAACGCCAGAAGATCGACAGGTGGGCGTCGGCGAGATGCACCGTCTCATCGAAGATGTCGACGGAGAAGAAGATCTTGAACCAGGCGTCCAGCGTCGGCTTCCAGATCACCCCGCCGTAGTCGCCCGGATGCAGGAAGGAATAGACGAGCACGATCAGCAGCGGCCCGCTGGCGCCGATCAGCAGCAGCACGATCGCGGGCAGCGAAAGCAACCAGTTGCGATGCAGGCGCTGGGCGTTGGCGGCCGCCTCGTAGCCGCCCGGCGGATCGACTTGCGCTTTTCCCGCCATCAGTCGGCCAGGACCTGGGCGGCGCCATCGTCGAAGCGCACGCCGGCGCGCATGCCCTTCTCGTAACCCGGGCCGCCGCTGACCTTGTTCTGCAGGCGTGCAACGAGGCGTTCGCCGCCGTCGAGTTCAAGGTGGCAGTGGGTGTCGGTGCCGAAGTAAACCGAATCCGTGACCGTTGCCGCGAGCGTGCCGCTGGTGCCGAACTGCTCGAGCCTGACGTGCTCGGGACGCACGGCGAAGGTGACGCTGCCTTCCGGCTTGCCCGAAAGCGAATGCGCGGTGACCATGTCGCCACTCGGCATCCTGATCTCAACGCTGTTGCCGCGCACGTTGTGGACGGTGCCCTCGAAGAAATTCGATTCCCCGATGAAGCTGGCAACGAACCGGCCTGCGGGGTGGTTGTAGATCTCTTCCGGCGATCCGATCTGCAGGATGCGGCCGGCGCTCATCACCGCGATACGGTCGGACATCGTGAGCGCTTCTTCCTGGTCGTGGGTGACGAAGATGAAGGTGATGCCGGTCTCGGTCTGCAACCGCTTGAGCTCGATCTGCATTTCCTTGCGCAGCTTCAGGTCGAGCGCGGACAGCGGCTCGTCGAGCAACAGGACCTTCGGCCTTGGAGCCAGGGCGCGGGCAAGCGCGACACGCTGCTGCTGACCGCCGGAAATCTGGCTCGTGGCGCGGTTCGCCAATTGCTCCATGCGCACCAGCGCCAGCATCCGCGCTACCGTGTCGGAAATTTCCTTGCGGGGCCGGCCGAGCATTTCGAGGCCGAAGGCGACGTTCTGGGCCACCGTCAGGTGCGGGAACAGCGCGTAGCTCTGAAAAACCGTGTTGACAGGGCGCCTGTTCGGCGGTTCAGCCGTGATGTCCTCCCCGTCGAGGAAGATCGAGCCGCGCGTCGGAGATTCGAAGCCGGCGACAAGCCGCAGGAGCGTCGTCTTTCCGCACCCCGACGGGCCCAGCAGCGTGAAAAACTCGTTCGTCCGGATATCGAGCGACACATCGTCGAGCGCGCGCACTTCGTTGCTTCCGGAGCCGAATATCTTCGACACCCCGCGCGCGGCTACCGCTACGCTCGCCTTGCCGTTTGCCAAGACTGTCCCCTTCTTTGCCGGCTCAGACCGGTTTTTCGGGGAGCATAGGCAATACCTGTGGCACTTTCCAGTGTGCACATGGTCAGCGCTAGCCCGGATGCCTGTTTTCCGGCTGCCTGCGTCGACCGCGGCCGAGGACGTTGTTGGCGATGGCCACTTCGCTGCGTCGGCGCCAGCGGCGCATCAGCGCGAAGTCTATCGACAGGACCACGATTCCGGCTGGCAGCATCCAGAATCCGAGAACCGGCAGAAAGCCAAGAAATCCCGCTGCGATGAGCGCAACGCCTAGGCCGATGCGCAGGATACGGGTGCCAGGTACGGGAATGCGGCGACTCCCGAGCCTGATCGTGGGCACCGACTGCTGGTCGTCCGCACTCTCGCGGTTTTCCTCTGACTTCGGCTGCATTGACGGCTCCTGTCGTGACGGTGACGCCGAGCCCCCTGTGGACGGGTAGATATGCATCGCTGGCGTGCGCGAAAAGGTTTGCAAACGCGATTCACTCTGGTATTACCCCGGCCTCGATTTCATGTTCCCCGGTAGCTCAGTTGGTAGAGCAAGCGGCTGTTAACCGCTGGGTCGCTGGTTCGAGTCCGGCCCGGGGAGCCAAGTTCGGAGAGGCCCGCAGCGGTTGACGTTGCGGGCCTTTTCCATATGTGCAGGGTGGCGCGGGATACGCGCGTAGACGTGCCCAGCTCCTGTCGAGGCATCCATTGACCAAGCCCCCCTCGCCCGTCCTCGTGTGGTTTCGCGACGATCTGCGAACCGCCGACAATCCGGCGCTTTGCGCGGCGGCTGAGAGGGGCGTTCCGATCATCACCGTCTTCGTGCTGGATGAGGCGACGCCGGGTCTTCGGCGGCTCGGCGGGGCGTCGCGCTGGTGGCTTCATCACAGCCTTGCTGGCCTCCGCGCAGGATTGGCGAAACATGGCGTGCCGCTGCTTTTGAGACGCGGGCCTGCGGCGGATGTGCTGGCGGCGCTTGCACGAGAGACTGGCGCTGCAAGCGTTCACTGGAACCGCCGCTACAGCCCCGGTGAAATCGCGGCGGACACGGCAACGAAGGCGGCGTTGACACAGGCTGGCGTCGCGGTCACCAGCCACGCGGGAAACCTGCTGTTCGAACCGTGGACGATCCGGACCGGCGCCGGCGGTCCCTTTCGCGTCTTCACGCCATTCTGGAAGGCATGCCTGGCGGCTGGCTGGCAGCCGCCATTGAGGGAAAACCCGGAATTGCGAGGCGGCGAAACGTCCGTCACCAGTGACGCCCTCGGTGACTGGGGCCTGTTGCCGCGCAGCCCGGACTGGGCAGCGGGCTTCCCGGCGCATTGGACGCCGGGCGAACAAGGGGCGCGCGCGCGACTGGAGGAATTCATCACGGACGGCCTGAGCGGCTACGCCAGCCTGCGCGACCGGCCCGACCGGCCGCATACATCGCGGCTTTCCGCGCACCTGCGGTTTGGCGAAGTCAGCGCGCGGACGGTTGCCGCCGCGATATGCCAGGCTCGCGATACGGGTGCGGCAAACGAACGGGACGCCGACAAGTTCCTTTCCGAACTGGGCTGGCGGGAATTCTCCCACCACCTGCTGTATCACTTCCCCACCCTGCCCCATGACAATCTGCAGCCGAAATTCGTTGCCTTCGCGTGGCGCGAAGACCCGAAAGGCCTGGAGGCGTGGCAGAAAGGCCTGACCGGGTACCCGATCGTCGACGCCGGCATGCGCGAGCTGTGGCGGACGGGCACGATGCACAACCGGGTGCGGATGGTCGTCGCTTCCTTCCTCATCAAGGACCTGCTGGTCGACTGGCGGCAGGGCGAGGCGTGGTTCTGGGACACGCTCGTCGACGCGGACCACGCCAACAACGCGGCGAGCTGGCAGTGGGTGGCCGGGTCCGGTGCCGATGCGGCGCCCTTCTTCCGCATCTTCAATCCCGTCCTGCAGGGCGAGAAGCACGATCCGGATGGCGCTTACGTGCGCACCCACGTGCCGGAACTTGCACGATTGCCTGCGAAATACATCCACCGCCCGTGGGAAGCTCCCTCATCGACACTGTTCGAAGCCGGCATCGAACTGGGCGCCACCTACCCGCACAGGATTGTCGACCACGCGATGGCGCGGGACAGGGCGCTGGAGGCCTTCAAGGCGACGCGGGGCTGAACCGGCGCCCTGTCTGGCGCGCATCCCGCGGGCGTTCACGAAGGATTGCCCGCTCGTTGGCGCGTCCGCCTTGCTGCGAGGTGCCCGCGTGGCTAGCGTTGTCGCCATCGGCACAAGTGAAGACGACGGGGGGAAGCGCGTGAACTTTCGGGACGGCATCGTCGATGCGATCGGCAACACACCCCTGATCCGGCTGAAGAAGGTGTCGGAGGAAACCGGCTGCACGATCCTCGGCAAGGCGGAATTCCTCAATCCGGGACAGTCGGTGAAGGATCGCGCGGCTCTCGCTATCATCAAGGACGCGGTCGCGCGCGGTGCGCTGGCGCCGGGCGGCGTGATCGTCGAGGGAACCGCCGGCAATACCGGCATCGGGCTGGCGCTGGTCGGCAACGCGCTCGGCTTTCGCAGCGTGATCGTCATCCCCGAGACGCAGTCGCAGGAAAAGAAGGACATGCTGCGCCTTGCAGGCGCGACGCTGGTGGAGGTGCCAGCCGCTCCCTACCGCGACGAGAACAACTACGTGAAGGTTTCCGGACGCCTGGCGGACGCACTCGCGAGAAGCGAGCCCAACGGGGCGATCTGGGCCAACCAGTTCGACAATACCGCCAACCGGCAGGGCCACATCGACACCACCGGGCCGGAGATCTGGCGCGACACGCATGGCCGGATCGACGGCTTCATCTGCGCGGTGGGCACCGGCGGGACTCTGGCCGGTGTCGGCATGGCGCTCAAGGCGCGCAGCAGCGACGTCAGGGTCGGGCTTGCAGACCCCATGGGCGCGGCCCTCTACAGCTACTACACGAGCGGGGAATTGAGGTCGGAAGGCTCATCGATCACCGAAGGCATCGGCCAGGGACGCATCACCGCCAACCTGGAGGATGCCCCCGTCGACATGGCGTTCCAGGTGCCTGATGCCGAGGCGCTGCCCTACATCTTCGACCTGCTCGAACACGAGGGGCTCTGCCTCGGCGGCTCGTCCGCCATCAACGTCGCGGGCGCGGTCCGCATGGCGCGCGAGCTGGGGCCCGGCCATACCATCGTCACCGTCCTTTGCGATTTCGGCACCCGCTATCAATCGAAGCTGTACAATCCCGCCTTTCTCGCCGAAAAGGGGCTGCCTGTGCCGTCTTTCCTGGCACGCCCGACTGTCGAATTGCCGAACGTCATGCACTGAGTGCGAGCGATCCGGTCTTTCGTGTCGCGGCAAACCTTGCAGGGAGCCCGCCCTTGAGCGAGCATATCTTTTCACAGGATGCCTACAAGCGCGGGTGCGAGGCACAGGTCGTGGCGGTCAATGAGCGCGGCGGCATCGTGCTCGACCGCACCGTGTTCTACGCCACCAGCGGCGGCCAGCCGGGCGACAGCGGGCGGCTGGTGCTCGCCGACGGACGGGCTATCGAGATCGCCACGACGGTAAAGGGCGATGCACCCGGAGAGATCGTGCATGTGCCCGCGGCCGACCAGCCCCTGCCATCACCCGGCGACGAGGTCACCGCCGAGATCGACTGGGAGCGGCGGCTGAACCTGATGAGGATGCACACGGCCTGTCACCTGCTGTCGGTGGCATGCCCCTACCCCATCACGGGCGCTTCCGTGGGTGAGCGGGAATCGCGGGTCGACTTCGACATCCCCGACGCCACGCTCGACAGGGAGGCACTGTCGGGCGTGCTCAACGAGATGGTGCGCGCGGGCCACCATGTGTGGACGCGCTGGATCGACGAAGCGGAACTCGACGCCAACCCGGCCATCGTCAAGTCGAAGAACGTGCGTCCGCCGCGTGGCGCGGGCCGCATACGGCTCGTCATGATCGGCGATAACGGGGACGTCGACAGCCAGCCGTGCGGCGGCACCCATGTTGCATCGACCGCGGAAATCGGCGGGCTCGTCGTGACCAAGATCGAGAAGAAGGGCCGGGAGAACCGGCGCGTGCGCATCGCGCTCGCCTGAGGAAAGGGAGACTTCACCATGGCGGACCGCCGCGATACGTTCATCGTTTCCACCGAGTGGCTCAACGCGCACCTCGATGCGCCGGACGTCGTCATCCTGGACGGTAGCTGGCACCTGCCGCCGACCGGGCGCAAGGCGCGGGCGGAATATGGCGAGGCGCACATTCCCGGCGCGATGTTCTTCGATATCGACGACATCTGCGACGAGAGCAGCGACCTGCCGCACATGCTGCCGCGGCCGGAGAAATTCTCCTCTCGTATGCGCAAGCTCGGCATCGGAGACGGCCAGAAGATCGTCGTATACGACCAGACGGGCCTGTTTTCCGCGCCGCGCGTATGGTGGATGTTCCGCGTCATGGGCCACGAGGACGTCGTGGTTCTCGACGGCGGCCTGCCCAAGTGGATGACCGAGAACCGTCCGGTGACGCAGGAACTGCCGATGCCGCGCGACCGGCATTTCACCGCGCGGCGCAACGCGGCGATGGTCGCCGACGCTGACGATGTCGCCATGCACCTGTCGACGGGCACCGCACAGGTCGTCGATGCACGCCCTGCCGACCGCTTCGCGGGACGCGCCCCAGAACCGCGTCCGGGCGTGCGGTCCGGCCATATCGCAGGGGCCTGCAACCTGCCCTTCCCCGCCCTGCTCAATGGCGACGGAACACTGAAGGGGAACGACGAGATCCTTGCCGCCTTCCGCGATGCCGGCGTCGATCCGGACCGGCCGATCGTGACGATGTGCGGATCGGGCGTCACGGCGGCGATCCTGAGCCTTGCGCTGGACGTGGTCGGCCGCAAGCCCGCTGGCCTCTACGACGGCTCGTGGGCGGAATGGGGGCTGGACGGCGGGCGCGAGGTCTCCACCGACTGAGGTCGCATGCGCCAGTCGGCGGCCATCGGGCCGAATGCGGATCGCCTGGCGCGTCGGACAAACCACCGGGAAAAGAAAAAGGCGGCGCCCGCGGCGCCGCCTCTTGCCGAGCAATCGAAGTGGAAGTGCGGCTGCTAGTGCAGGATCTGCGACAGGAAAAGCTTTGTGCGTTCGTGCTTGGGATGATCGAAGAACGCGACCGGCTCGTTTTGTTCGATGATCTGCCCCTGGTCCATGAAAATGACGCGGTTGGCGACCTGCCGGGCAAAGCCCATCTCATGGGTGACACAGAGCATCGTCATGCCGTCCTCGGCCAGCGATACCATGGTGTCGAGCACTTCCTTGATCATCTCCGGATCCAGAGCCGACGTCGGTTCGTCGAACAGCATGATGCGCGGGTTCATGCACAAGGATCGTGCGATCGCCACGCGCTGCTGCTGACCACCGGACAGCTGGCCGGGATACTTGTTGGCCTGCTCGGGGATCTTGACGCGCGTCAGGTAGTGCATCGCGATCTCCTCGGCCTCCTTCTTCGGCATCTTGCGCACCCAGATTGGGGCAAGCGTGCAATTTTCGAGGATCGTGAGGTGCGGGAAGAGATTGAAGTGCTGGAACACCATGCCGACCTCGCGGCGCACTTCGTCGATCTTCTTCAGATCGTTCGTCAACTCGATGCCGTCGACAATGATCTTGCCCTTCTGGTGCTCCTCGAGCCGGTTGATGCAGCGGATCACGGTCGACTTGCCGGAGCCCGACGGGCCGCAGATGACGATTCGCTCGCCGCGCATGACCTTCAGGTTGATGTCGCGAAGGACGTGAAAATCGCCATACCACTTGTGCATGTTGACGATCTCGATTGCCACATCGGTCTCGGAAACCTGCATCTTCGATGCCTTCGCCGCGACAGCTGGCACCGAGGCGCTGGCGGCCGCCTTGGCTGAGGCCGCCGGTTTGGCCGGGGCACGGCGCGGCTTTGCCGGCGCCTTCGCGGCAACGGCTTCGGCGGCGCTCGCAGCAGTTGCTGCAGCGCGCGCGACGCGCTTTGCCGCGGGTTTCGCCGCCGCCGGCTTGACTGCGGCCGGTTTCGCGGTGGCCGGCTTGCGCGTGGCGGCGCGCTTTGCCGAGGGCTTGGCGTCTGCCGTGGCCTGCGGTGTCGCCGTAGTCGGTTTGCGGCGGGTTGTTTTCGCCATGGAAAAATCCCCTCGTTATCGTTTACGGCCCGTGTCGAGCCGTTTTTCCATGAAAATCGAATAGCGAGACATGCTGAAGCAGAAGACCCAGAAGATCATCGCAGCGAACATGTAGCCGGTGTGGTTCTGTGTCGGCGTGGCCCAGGTCGGGTCGGTGAACGACGACTGGATCTGGCCGAGAAGGTCGAAGAGGCCGATGATGAGGACGAGCGTGGTGTCCTTGAACAGGCCGATGAAGGTGTTGACGATCCCCGGAATGACCAGCTTCAGCGCCTGCGGAAGCACGATCAGGCCCATCTTCTGCCAGAACGTCAGGCCGAGCGCGTCGGCGCCCTCGTACTGGCCCTTGGGGATGGCCTGCAGGCCGCCACGGATGACTTCCGCCATGTAGGCGGACGCAAACAGCGCCACGCCGACCAGGGCACGGAACAGCTTGTCGATGGTGACGCCTTCCGGCATGAACAACGGCAGCACGACCGAGGACATGAACAGCACGGTGATCAGCGGTACGCCGCGCCAGAACTCGATGAAGATCACCGAAAGCAGCCGCACGATCGGCAGATTCGACCGCCTTCCCAGAGCCAGCGCCACGCCGAACGGCAAGGACGCCGTAATGCCGGTGATGGCGATGACAAGCGTGACCAGCAGGCCACCCCAGTTCGAGGTTTCGACGGGCTCGAGGCCGAAATCGATGCCCACCAGCAGGAAGATCACCGCAGGAATGAGCAGCAGGATCGCCAGAACCAGGATTGCATTCGTGCGCGTTGCCAGGCTCGCCTGCCCGGCCAGCACCGGCAGCAGGATGAAGGCGGCCGCGACGATTCCGATCGTGGCAAGGGCAATCCACGCCCACTGTCCGATCGCGACGTTGCCGCCGGTCAGCAGGATGAACGCCAATACCGGGAAGACGAGCAGCATGAAGATGGTGTTTTCGCGCTTGAACGGCAGCGTCGGCATCAGTAGCGGCACGAGACCGGCCGCGAGCAACACGAACACGATGTTGACGCGCCAGCGTTCGGGATCGGGAAAGCGTCCATATATGAACTGTGCTGCGTAGGCCTTCACGTAGGCCCAGCAAGCGCCGTGGGATCCGACGCAAGCCTCGCGATTGTCGCCGTTCCAAACCGCATCCGTTACCGCGAACTTGAAGATCGGCGGAACGAGGACGTAGACGAGATAGGCGCCAAACAGCGTCAGGATGGTGTTGAACACACCGGAGAACAGGTGCTGCCGCATCCAGCCGATGAGACCGACATCGGTCGCAGGCGCGGCCATCTCCGCCTGCATCTCGCCACGGACCCAACCGATACCGGACGCGGCGGCGTTGGTTTCGTTTCTTGTTGCCATGTCCCTGCCCTCACCGCTCCACGAGCGCCATGCGGTTGTTGTACCAGTTCATGAACGCCGACGTGAGCAGGCTCAGTCCCAGGTAGACAACCATCCAGATGCCGATGACCTCGATCGCCTGGCCAGTCTGGTTCAGCACCGTGCCACCGACCGAGACGAGATCGGGGTAGGCAATCGCCACGGCCAGCGAGGAGTTTTTCGTCAGGTTGAGATACTGGCTGGTCAGCGGCGGAATGATCACCCGCATGGCCTGCGGAACGACCACGAGACGCAGCGTCGGTCCCGGGCGAAGCCCGAGCGCGTAGGACGCCTCGGTCTGGCCGTGACTGACCGCCAGGATGCCGGCGCGCACGATCTCGGCGATGAAGGCCGCGGTGTAGATCGACAGCGCCAGCAGCAGCGCCATGAATTCGGGCGTCATCTTCATGCCGCCGGTGAAATTGAATCCGCGCAGCTCGGCGAATTCCATCGATACCGGCATGCCGCCGAGCAGATAGCCCAGCAGCGGCAGACCAAGGACGAGACCGAGCCCGACGCGGAACGACGGGAACGGCTGGCCCGTCTCCATTTGCCGCTTGCGCGCCCAGTTCGAGATCCCGAGCGCCGCGGCGATTCCCGCGATCAGGCCAAACAGGATCAGCGAGGATCCCTCCTCAAAGACGGGGCGCGGCAGGAAGATGCCACGGTTGTTGAGGAACACGCTGCCTGGTATGAGCTCGATCGAATTGCGCGGGTTCGGCACGGCCCGAAGGACGGCGAAGTACCAGAAGAAGATCTGAAGCAGCAGGGGAATGTTGCGGATAATCTCGATGTAGACATAGGCGAGGCGCGAGATGATCCAGTTCGTGGAAAGCCGCGCGATGCCAATGATGAAACCGAGAACGGTCGCAAGCGCGATGCCAATGACGGCGATCAGGATCGTGTTCAGGAAGCCGACGTAGAGGGCGCGCCCGTAGCTCGATTCCTCGGAATAGTCGACGAGCGACTGAATGATGCCGAAGCCGGCGGTGTTCTTGAGGAACCCGAACCCGGAGGAGATGTTCTGCTGTTCGAGGTTGCGCGCGGCATTGGTGATGAATTCCCATCCCAGCCAGGCGATCGCGGCAACCAGAACAATCTGGTAGAAGACGCCGCGCACCTTGGGATCGTAGATGAATGCTGCCTTGGCTGGTGCATCGTCGTGATCGTCGGAAGTGTGAACCGCCATGTCCCTCGTGCCCGCTCTTGTTCTTGTGCGCGACGTCGCCATGCCGCGCTGAGGCGACCTGTCGCCGCACTCTTCCGCCATGCAGTAGCGCTCGGCTGGAACACCGCCCTGGCGATGTCAGCAGCGCCTGTGGGGGCGGCCGGGCTTGTCGTCCTGCTGCCGAGATCGGTTGGCCTTGCAGCGGCCTTGCCGAATGGCAGGTCCCAGTGAAAAACCCGAGTTACTTCGCCTGTCCGTGTCTTCTTTTCGCGGAGCCGTCCGGCCGGCAGTGGATTGCTGCCGGCCGGACAACCTGTCGGATCAGCCTAGCGAACCGGCGGGGCGTACTGCAGTCCGCCCTTTGTCCACAAGGCATTCTGGCCGCGGGAGATGCCGAGCGGGGTGTCGGGACCGACGTTGCGGTCGAACATCTCACCGTAGTTGCCGACGGCCTTGATGGCGTTAGCGGCCCAGTCGTTGCCGAGGCCGATGCCCTCGCCGAAGGCGCCTTCGGTGCCGAGCAGGCGCTTGATGCCCGGGTTGTCGGTTCCCATCATCTCGCCGAGGTTAGCTTGGGTCACGCCCATTTCCTCAGCGTTGACCAGCGCGAAGTACACCCACTTGGCGATCTTGAACCACTGGCTGTCGCCGTCACGCACCATCGGGCCAAGCGGCTCCTTGGAGATGATTTCCGGCAGGACGATATGCTCGTCCGGCTTGGTCAGCTTCAGGCGCTGGGCATAGAGGCCCGAGGCGTCCGTGGTGTAGACGTCGCAGCGACCGGCGTCATAGGCCTGCACGACCTCGTCGGCCTTCTCGAAGGCGACGATCTCGTACTTCATGTTGTTGGCGCGGAAGTAGTCGGCGACGTTGAGCTCGGTCGTCGTGCCGGTGTTGGTGCAGACGCTGGCGCCTTCGAGTTCGAGCGCCGAGGTCACGCCAAGCGACTTGCGGACCATGAAGCCCTGGCCGTCGTAGTAGGTCACGCCGGCGAAGGTGCCGATCGTGGTGTCGCGGCCCATCGTCCAGGTGGTGTTGCGCGACAGGATGTCGACTTCACCGGACTGAAGCGCGGTGAAGCGCTCCTTGGCCGACAGCGGCCGGAACTTCACGGCATCGCCGTTGCCGAAGATCGCGGCGGAAAGCGCACGGCAGTAGTCGACGTCGATGCCGCTCCAGTTGCCCTTGTCGTCAGGATTCGAGAAGCCGGGCAGGCCCTGGCTCACACCGCACTGGACGAAGCCCTTGGCCTTGACGTCATCAAGGGTCCCAGCCTGGGCGCTCGCGATCCCGAAGCCGAACGCGGCGGTGACCGCCGCGGCCGTGATAAGATTTTTCATCTTGCAGCCTTTTCTATCCATTAAGAACTTGAGGTCGCCTGGGGCTCCAGAAGCGCGCAGCAGGCGAACGCGGACAAGTCCACATCCAACCTGGCGGCGGATTCAAGAATCCCGGTTTCCCCTCTCACCCTCTTGTCGCCCGCGCGCCGTCTAGCGCGGCTGACGCAGGCTCCGATCGCGGCCATGGCCGACCGGGAACGCGGACAGATCAAGCACACGGAATCACTGGCGCAGCGATGTGCGCGGCATGATGGGGATGTCGACACCTGACACCCGTTCCCGTCTGGACTGTCCGGCGGTTTCCCCGCCTTGTGCACCGATGACCGGCGACAGTGGGCCCATCCAAGGCGATTGAGGCCGCAAGGTCAAGAAATTTACGAAGGTCGATAGCATTCGTGATTGAAATGCGTAAACGAACGCTTCACCAAGAGCGTAGCCGCGCCAGGAGACGGGGAGCGGCAATCGCTCGGAACCGACACATGGAGAAGATGATGGCGGGCGCAAAGCCGAAAAACGCACGCGGACGCGGCACGACGATTGTGACATCGGGCCGCACTCCGGAAGACTATTTCGGGTTCGTCAATCCACCCGTCTATCACGGCTCCACCGTGCTCTATCCGGATGTCGCGACGCTGAAATCGCGGCAGCAGCGTTATACCTACGGGCGGCGTGGCTCTCCGACGACCGAAGCGCTGGAGGCAGCACTGACGGAACTCGATGGCGGCGCGGGTACGGTGCTCGTTCCCTCCGGGCTCGCCGCAATCTCGTTGACCATCCTCACGGTCGTGAAGAGCGGCGGCCATATCCTGGTCACCGACAACGCCTATCAGCCGACGCGAAACTTCTGCAATACGGTGCTGAAGCAACTCGGGATCGAGACCACCTATTTCGACCCGCGCGCCGGAGCGGGTATCGCCGAACTGTTCCGCGACAACACCGAGCTCGTGTTCACCGAGGCGCCGGGATCGCAGACCTTCGAGATGCAGGACGTGCCGGCGATCGCAGCCGCGGCGCGCGCGCGCGGCATCGCGGTTGCCATGGACAACACCTGGGCAACGCCACTCTACTTCCGGCCGATCGAGCACGGCGTTGACTTCGCGGTCTACGCGGGGACGAAGTATGTCGTGGGCCATTCCGACGCGATGCTCGGGACCGTGACCGCCAACGAGGCGTGGTGGAAGCGGCTGCACGACACCTGGGGCAACATGGGGCTGGCGGCGGGGCCCGATGACGTCTACCTCGCCCAGCGCGGGCTTCGCACGATGCACCTGCGGCTTGCCCGGCACATGGCGTCGGCGCTGGAGATCGCGCGCTGGCTGGAGACCCGGCCGGAGGTTTCGCGGGTGCTGCATCCGGGCCTGGAAAGCCACCCCGGCCACGCCATCTGGAAACGGGATTTCTCCGGCGCCAGCGGGTTGTTCAGCATGATCATGAAGCCGGGGCCGGATGCCGCTGTGGCCGCCTTCCTGGACGACCTAGCATATTTCGGCCTCGGGTATTCGTGGGGTGGCTTCGAGAGCCTGGCGATCCCCTTCGACTGCGCGAGCTACCGCACGGCGACGAGGTTCGAGGCGGAAGGGCCGGCGATCCGCCTGCACATCGGACTGGAGGATGTCGCGGACCTGAGGGCCGACCTGGAGGCTGGCCTCGATCGATGGCGGGCAGCGGGCGGGGCCGGCTGAGCGGCGGTGTCGCGCCAGAACTGGCGACCCCGGCAGGATTCGAACCTGCGACCATCGGCTTAGAAGGCCGGTGCTCTGTCCAGCTGAGCTACGGGGCCGTTTTCGCTCGCGTCGCGCGGTGCACCGAACCGGGCGGTATCAGTGCGTCCACTGCCCGCGCCGGTCAAAACGGAAGTTGTCAGAGTAGGACACGACCTGGCGGCGGCGGCGGGTATCGGAAATGAGTTGCGCGTCGATGCCGTTCTTCTGCGCGTAGGCGACCGCGTCTTCCCTGGTGTCGAACCACAGGCGCAGCTGCTGGCGGGTGTCGCGCGAACTCGTCCAGCCCATCAAGGGTTCGATCTCGCGCGGCGCGGCCTGCTCGAACTCCAGCAGCCAACGCTTCGTCTTGGCCCGCCCCGACTGCATCGCCGTTCTCGCCGGCCGGTAGATTCTGGCTCGCATCTCAATCGTCCCGTCTTGCGTTTCGCGTCCGCGATCGGCCTGCGCCGGGCCTGGTCGGGGCAGCAAGATTCGAACTTGCGACCCCCTGCTCCCAAAGCAGGTGCGCTACCAGACTGCGCTATGCCCCGGACGGCCTGACACGGCTTGATGAAACCCGCGCAAGCTTGGTGCCATCGAAACGCGGTCAAGGCAAGCGGCTATGGCACAAACTGGCTGCGGATCGGCGTGATTGTGACGCCCCATGGTTGACGAATACCTTTGCCGGCGCGCGCAAGCAGATAGATCGGGGATGTGTTTACCTTGCGGGGAATATCGGATGACGGACAATGTCTCCGGCCTTGATTCCGAGCGCCGACGCGGAGCCGCCCGCGATCTCGAATACCGCCTTCACATCGCCATTGGACGCGATGGTATCCAGCGACAGCGGCTGGGTCTGCTCGGCGATGCGGTGGATCGTTCCGTCGGCGCGAATGAACAGCATGTCGAGCGGGATGAGCGTGTTCTTCATCCACATGGTCACTTCGCGCGGGCGACCGAAATCGAACAGCATCCCGTGGCGTTCAGCCAGCGTGTTGCGGAACATCAGGCCGCGCGCCTGCTCCTGCGGAGTCAATGCGAGTTCGACGGTGAAGTCGACCGGCCCGGATGCGGTTTCCACGACAAGGTGGGCGTCCTCGCCCACGGCGCGCAGCGGCCCGGCAAGCACGAACGCCAGAATCGCCAGCAGGAAAATTGCCGCGTGGCTTGCCGGAAAGCCCAGTGCCAGCCGTCCTCGCAGATCGACAATCGGTTGCATGGGCTACGCGGCTGCGCCGCTCAATGAGAGGAAAACCCGCCAGGGCCGTCGGGCTTGATCTCCGCCGCCATCAACCCCTTCGGCCCGTTGCCGAAGCGCACCAGCAGGAACTGGCCCTGACGCAGCTCGGTGAACCCGAACCGGCGCAGGGTTTCCATGTGAATGAAGATGTCCGACGTGCCGACACCACGGGTGAGGAAGCCATAGCCGCGGATACGGTTGAACCACTTGACCTCGACACGCTCGAACTCGCCTTCCGGCGTCACGGTCACGTGCGTGCGCGGCTCGACCTGGGCCGGGTGAACGGCGGTCGATTCGTCCATGCTGAGGATGCGGAAGGCCTGCAGACCCTTCGGCCGGTTCAGCGCTTCGCAGACGACCCGCGCGCCTTCATAGGCCGTCTGAAATCCGTCGCGGCGCAGGCAGGTCACGTGCAGGAGCACGTCCTCCATGCCGTTGTCGGGAACAATGAAACCAAAGCCCTTGGCTACGTCGAACCACTTGATCGCGCCGGCAATCTCGATGACGTCGACATTCGCGTCGTCCTCGACAAAGTTCTCGCCGTACGCCGACAGACCCTGCTGGTCCGTCGAACCTGACGCCTCTGATCCTTGTGCCTTCGTGGCCTCCGGCTCACTGAGGTCGAATTCGGACTTCGGCCCCATGGCATACTCCCCCCTACACACCTCTACGCCAAGTCGCCGGGGTGATGCGCGCAAGCCGCCGCTCGCGCCCCGGCGGGCGTACTCTCCTGAACAGAAACCCGCCCCGCCGACTGGTTCTGCCCCAAAACACTCATCTGCCGCGCAACCACTGCGCAGCGTGCACAACGATTCGTATGCGAGGATAGCATCGCTTTCGCACACTGGAAGGCCCGCCAAGCGTGTTTTGTCGAAGTGTGACCGGTTTGCCCACAATCACCTGGCTAGATGTTGGCGCCCCGGTCGGCCCTGGACTGCATCCAGCAGGCAAATGTCTCGCCGATGTCTCCGCGAATCGCGAGATCTGCCAGCGCATCAAGACCGGTTGCCTCGTTGTTCACGATCACGAGAGCGGCCCCGTTCTGCTTTGCGATCGCCGGCAGTTCGGCTGCGGGCATGACGACAAGCGAGGAGCCCAGCGCGATGAACAGGTCGCTGGCCAGGGTTTCCCCGAGCGCCCGGCGCATCTGCGCGCGCGGCATGGGCTGGCCAAAGGAAACAGTTGCCGTCTTGACGATGCCGCCACAGGCGGAACAGGCCGGCGGATCACCGGTTTCCTCGAAAGCCCTGCGGATATCGTCCAGTTCATGGCGTTCGCTGCAGTCGAGGCAGGTCGCATAGGAGCCGTTGCCGTGCAGTTCGATCACCCGTTCGGCCGGGATGCCGGATGCCTGGTGCAGGTTGTCGATGTTCTGGGTGATGATGGCTGAAACCCGGCCGGTATCGTTCAGTGCGCGGATCGCGGCGTGCGCGGGGCTTTCGTGAACGGTCGTCGCCGTGGCGGCATCGAAGAACGGCTGCATGGCGAATTTCCGGCGCCAGGCCTCGCGGCGCGCATCGGCGCTGGCAACGAAGTCCTGAAAGGAAATGGGCATGTTGTTCGACCATTGCCCGCCGGGACTGCGGAAGTCGGGAATGCCGCAATCGGTGCTGACGCCGGCGCCGGTGAAGACCACGATCCGGTCCGCCGCGCCGATGAGCTGCGCCAGCCTTGCCCCGCCATCGGCGGGTGACAGCGATTTCGGCAATCGGGAAGCCATGCGCCCTGCCCCCTTGGCATCGTCTGCTTTTGTTCTAACTTGCTGGTGTCGCGCCGCAAGGGCCGAATACGACGAAATGGAAGAGATCTCAGATGAGCCTGAAATACCTGCACACCATGGTCCGGGTTTCCGACGTGGATGCCTCTCTCGACTTCTACTGCAACAAGCTCGGGATGGTCGAAACCGACCGCAGGGTCGACGAAAAGGGCCGCTATACGCTGATCTTCCTCGCCGCCCCTGACGACGAGGGGCGCGCCGTGGCTGAACGTGCACCGCTGCTGGAACTGACATACAACTGGGATCCGGAAGCCTATGGCGAGGGGCGCAATTTCGGCCACCTGGCGTTCGCCGTCGACAACATCTACGAGACCTGCCAGGCCCTCATGGACGGTGGCGTCACCATCAACCGGCCGCCGCGCGACGGGCGCATGGCGTTCGTCCGCTCGCCGGACAATATCTCGATCGAACTGCTGCAGAAGGGCGCAGCCCTGCCAGCCGCCGAGCCCTGGGCGTCGATGGGAAACACCGGCCACTGGTAGGCTTGGGCAGGCACGCAAGAATCTTCGCAGTTTGCGCGTCAGCCTGCTTGATGCTCCGCGCCGTGGTCTCTATAAGCCTCCCCCGGAGCGCCCTTCGTCTAGCGGTCTAGGACATCGCCCTTTCACGGCGAAAACACGGGTTCGAGTCCCGTAGGGCGTACCATTTTCTGTATCACGGCAATTTGCTGCGCAAATGCCTCCGACGGGGCGGCGCATTCGCGCCGGTCGCGCTCCGTTGTGCGGGTCGCAGGGGCCGCCCCCAATCGCCGGTACCTTTTGCGAAGTGAACGCATGAAACGCAATCGCGCAGCGCATATGCGTGGCGACTCCGCCAGCCGATTGCTCAGTCGGAGCCGAGCGGACCTTCCTTGGCCAGCTTGCGCTCGTGGATGATGAAATAGATGTTGCGCATGTAGATCAGCAGGCCGCCAGCCTGGCCCGCGATGAAAACGGGATCGCGGCGGTAGATGGCATAGGCCAGCAGCGTCGCGCCGCCACCGACCGAGAACAGCCAGAAGGCGTGCGGAATGATGCTCTTGCGCGCCTTTTCGCTGGCGATCCACTGGACGAGGAAGCGCGCGGAGAACAGCGCCTGGCCGAGGAAGCCGATGACGAGCCAGATCTTGTCGGCGGTGAATGCTGCGAGCATCGTATTCAGTCCTTCGAGAGCTTGAGCGGGTGGCGCTCGCGCCTGCGGATCAGCCACCACACGCCGAAAAGATCGAGAATTCCGACCGCGAGGCGGTCGAGAATGCCGTAGTTGGATGTGCCATGGCGGCGCGAACGATCCTTCACGTCGACGTGCGCAACCTTCCATCCGTCGCCGACGAACAGGGCTGGCAGGAAGCGGTGCAGGCCCTGGAAATACGGCAGCTCCATGAAGGCCTCACGACGGAACGCCTTGAGGCCGCAGCCGCTGTCGCGGGTGCCGTCCTTGAGCATGGCGCCGCGCACCTTGTTGGCGATGCGCGAGGATACCTGCTTGAGCTTGCTGTCGCGCCGGCCGGTGCGCTGGCCCGCCGCGATGCCGACTTGCTGATCGGACAGGCAGTCGACGAGTGCCGGCAGGAAGGCGGGATCGTTCTGCCCGTCGCCATCGAGCGTCGCGACAATGGGCGCGCGGGCCGCACGCACGCCGGTCCACAATGCGCCGCTCTGGCCGCACGAGCGGGCATGGCGGACGAACCGGATGCGCTGGTCCTCGCTGGCGAGCTTCTCCAGCACGGAGGGCGTGGAGTCGGTGGAACCGTCATCGACGACGACGATCTCGATGCCGCGGGGCTCGAACGCAGACCGGATTTCGTCGATCAGGATCGGCAGGTTGTCCGCCTCGTTGCGGGCCGGGATCACGACTGATATCTCGGCTGCGGAAGGTGTCGGCATGTCTGAAAGCTATCCCAAACCAGAATTCGCGCCCGGACAGGCCGGGGGCTAGGGCTGCGGCATAGAGCCGAGCGGCGGCGAAGTCAAAGCAGGTGGCGGCACGCCGATCAAGTGCGGAAGATCTCGCGGCCGCGCAATTGCAGCGCTCCGGCCGTGGTGACGCGAAAAACGTGCCCCCTGCCCGCGAGCCACACCGCCACGAGGTAGGCACCGGTTGCCCCAAGAGCCGCGCCGACGAGCACGTCGCTGAGATAATGGCGTTCGGATACCAGCCGGCCGGTCGCGATCAACACCGCAAACGCGGCGAAGGCTAGGCGGTAGCGCGGAAACAGCAGCGACAGCGCCATTGCGAGCGCGGCCGCGTTGCAGACGTCGCCGGAGGGCATGCTGGCGTGATCGAACCCGGACCAGGGATGCAGGTTCCAGGTGTCGAGCCCATCGGACAGGAAGGGTCGCGTGCGCCCGATCGCCTGCTTCAGCGTCGCCGCAACGATGCCGGGAGCGGCGATGGCCCAGAACACGAAGCCGAGGATTGTCGCCAGATGCAGCCGCTCGACGCGCTTGCGCGGGCGTTCGCAAGCAAGGCCCGCTAGCAGGAGCGCAAGGCAGGCAATGCCGGTCGTCGTCAGCATCCAGTTGGCCTTGCCGATCCAGGCCCAGTGCAGGAACGTCTGCTTGAGACGCGGATCGATTGGGCGCACGAGGTCATGCATCCACGGATCGACGACGACGATCAACAACGCCAGAGCGATACATGCCGACAACAGCGCGACGACGGGGCTACGACGAAACCGGTGCGCCAGCAGCAGCGATGGCGAACGCTGAGCAGACCGCTTGCGCCAGTAGCGGGTCCAACTCGCTGGCAACCGCGAAACTATCCGAGCGACAGATTCCCTGAGATCCAATGTCACGGCTTCACCCTTGAAAACAGGGTGACGGACGCGAAGCGGCCGTTGCCGACGTTGAATCCATCGATGTGGTCGAGTTCACGCACGGTGACACCGGCGACTTCGGCGGCCTGCGTAAACGCCTGAACGTCGTCGCTCGCGATGACAACGGCGCGGCAACCCGGTTCTGCGAGGAAGGAAGCCGCCGCACCGGCGTCTCCCCACGCGAGGTCGGTGCCGACGAGAAAGACGAGGCTCGCCTCGCGATAGGCGTTGGTCCCCATCACGGAGACCGGGCTGCAACCAGCACCTGTCGAAATTGCGTGCGCGATGCGCGGTGAAACCTGCGCGGCGGAGATGCGCGCAAGGGAGGCCTCGTAGATCGCGAAATAGAACAAGGGCGCGGCGAACGCCGCCAGCACCATCGCGTCCTTCAGCCGGTCGCGCCAACCGGCCCGGATGGCCAGCAGGCCGAGCGGCAATGCCAGCAGCCAGGCGGCGATGCCGGGAACGGAGACCGTTCCCTCCATGGCGAACAGCAGGGCAAGCGCGATCGGCGGCCCGTAGACGATCGCGGCAACGCCGAGCGCCCCTAGCAGCTTTGTCCACCAGCGCCCTTTCGCCAGTGCGTCCTCGCACATCGCTTGCGCTGCCAGTAGCGCAATGGCCGGGTAGAGCGGCAGCACGTAGTGGGGCAGCTTGGTCGCGACCAGTTCGAATACGATCCACGACGGCACGATCCAAGCGAGCAGGAAGACAATTTCGCGCCGTCTGCGTTCGCGCCAGATCCAGCCGAGCGCCAGCAGCAGCGGCACCACCATCGGCCATGCGGTGACCATGAATGCGCCGAGATAGGTTCCCGGCGGCGCGCCGTGCGATTCCTGGCCGCTGGCGACCTTGCCGAGCGCGTCCTCGCCCAGTGACAGCTTGAGAAACGCCCCGTCGGACAGGACCATGATGGCGACGAACCACGGCAGCACGAACGCCAGCAGCAACGGCACGCCCCAATGCGCACGAAGCGGCGAGAGCCATTTCGGAGAACGTCCAAGCAGGCTCTGTGCGACCGCCGCCAGCCCTACGACCATCGCCCAGATCGGCCCCTTGACGAGGATACCGAGGCCACCGGAAACCCAGAAGACCGCAGCCAGCCACGCGGGATGGCGGGTACCGGGCTGCATGTGCAGACGTGCCAGAACGCCCATTGCCGCGACGATCGCCGCGCCAAGCACCGCGTCGGTCTTGGCAAGGCGCGCCTCGACGCCGAGCAGCAACATCGCCGCCATCATCACGCCGGCGAGGACGGCCGCCTGCCTGCCGACAAGTGGAATGCCGGCCCAATAGGTCAGCAGCACGATGGCAAGCGCGCCGAGGAGCGAGGGAATTCGGTAGACCCAGATCGGCGCGTCTGCCCCCTGCCCCGAAGCCGCGACGGCTGCCGCCTGCAGCCAGTAGATGCCGGCGGGCTTCTTGTAGCGGACCTCGTCCTGGATGCGGATGTCGATGTAGTCGCCGGTCTCCACCATCTGCTTCGTGGCTTGCGCGAAACGAGCTTCGTCGCGGTCGACGGGCGGCAGATTGAAGAATCCCGACAGGAAACAGGCGAGCGACAGCACCGTCAGGAAGGCAACGGTGCGTGCGTGCGTGCGGGTCGCCGTCTCGTAGAGGGTCATGAGCGCAGTCACGTGGCGCGGTCGCATTCTGCTCGAGTTCGTGCGGGCCAAGGCCATGCCCCGATTGCGCAGGTGCGAACCTTCCCGAGGCTATTGCGGCGCGTTCTTAGCAGATCGCCAGCGAAAATGAAGCGATGCCGGGCGAGCGCCGATTCCGCCGTGGTCAGCCGAGCACCTCGACGAGCTTGTCGCGGTCGATCTCGCCGACGACCTTGCCGTGCGAGACAACCGCAAGGGAGGCACGCGTCTTGCGCGCATGCGCGAAGACCTCGCGCAGAACCATGTCGGCGGCGACCTGGGCATCGCCCTTGCCGGGTGCGCGCGCCTTGACCTTGCGCATGACATCGCGCGCGCGCAGCACGTTGAGCGGGTTCATGTGCGACACGAAATCGGAAACGTAGGTGTCTGCGGGTTTCAGGATGATGTCCTGCGGCGTGCCTGTCTGGATGATCCGGCCGCCCTCCATGATGGCAATGCGCGTGCCGAGCTTGACGGCCTCGTCGAGGTCGTGGCTGACGAAAATGATCGTCCGGCTGAGGCGTTTCTGGTGGTCGAGCAGTTCGTCCTGAAGGTGGTTGCGGATCAGCGGATCAAGGGCGGAGAACGGTTCGTCCATCAGCAGGATCGGCGCGTCGGTCGCGAAGGCGCGCGCGAGACCGACGCGCTGCTGCATACCGCCGGAAAGCTCGTGCACCTTGCGTTCGGCCCAGCTCTGCAGGTTGACCAGTTCCAGCTGCTGCATGGCGCGGTCGCGGCGTTCCTTCGGTGCAACGCCCGCGAGCTCGAGGCCGAAGGCGACGTTCTCGACGACGCTTCGCCACGGCAGCAGGCCGAATTGCTGGAACACCATCGAGATGCATTCGCGGCGCAGGCGACGCAGGTCCTCGACGCTGCAGGAAGCGGGGTCGCACTGCCAGTCGCCGTCATGCACGCTGACACTGCCGCGCACGACCGGGTTGAGCCCGTTGACGGCGCGCAGCAGGGTCGACTTGCCGGAGCCGGAAAGGCCCATCAGGACGACGATCTCGCCCTGCCCCACGTCAATCGAACAATCGTGCACGCCGAGGATCTGTCCGGTGGCGGACTGGATTTCGTCCCGTGACTTGCCTTCGTCCATCAGTGGCAAGGCATCCTTGGGCTTGTTGCCGAAGACGATGGAAACCTTGTCGAAACGCACCGCCGGTTGCTTGCTCGCCATGGCTTCAGTCTCCGTCGCGCGTACGGAACAGGCGATCGAGCAGGATCGCCAGGATGACGATGACGAACCCGGCCTCGAAGCCGAGCGCCGTGTTAACCGAATTGAGGGCGCGCACGACGGGTACGCCGAGACCGTCGGCTCCGACCAGCGCCGCGATGACCACCATCGACAGCGACAGCATGATGGTCTGCGTCAGCCCCGCCATGATCTGCGGCAGCGCATAGGGAAGCTCGATCTTCCAAAGCAACTGGCTGCCGGTCGCGCCAAAGGCCTCGCCTGCTTCAAGCAGTGCCTTCGGCGTCGAGGACACGCCGAGATGGGTCAGCCGGATCGGAGCCGGCACCACGAAGATCGTGGTGGCGATCAGTCCCGGCACCATGCCGATGCCGAAAAAGACAATGGCCGGGATCAGGTAGACGAAGGTCGGCAGCGTCTGCATCAGGTCGAGGATCGGCCTCAACACCGCGAACAGCCGGGGCCGGTGGGCCGCCGCAATTCCGATCGGCACGCCGACGGCCATGCACACCACGCAGGACGACAGCACCAGCGTCAACGTCTCCGTGGTCTCTTCCCAGTAGCCCTGGTTGATGATGAAGGCAAAGCAGACAACGGTGAATGCAACGACAGCCCAGGAGCGGCGCAGGAACCAGGCGAGCCCGGCAAAGGCCGCGACGACGACAAACGGATGCGGGGTCTGGAGCACCCAGAGAAAGGCCTCGATCATCGCTTCCAGGATCGAGGCGAGCCCGTCAAACAGCCAGGACGCATTGTCGATCAGCCAGTCGACGACGGCCTTGGAAAACTTGCCGACCGGCAACTTGGCGGTGGTCAACCACTCCATGTTTCCCCCTCCCCTTGCCTTGCGAGGCCACGCAAACGTGGCGCACCTGGCTGGCAGCCATCATGTCACGCGACTAGAATTGCTCAAGCCCGGCGCTTCCGGGTCCCTTTTCCGGCCCAGGAGCCTTCCATGAGCGACCTCGTCTTCTACACCAACCCCATGTCCCGTGGCCGCATCGTGCGCTGGATGCTGGAGGAAGTCGGCGCCCCCTATCGCGCCGAAATCGTCGCCTACGGCCCGCAGATGAAGGGAGCGGACTATCTTGCCGTGAACCCGATGGGCAAGGTCCCGTCCCTTGTTCACGGCGACGCGGTCGTCACGGAAGCCGCGGCCATCTGTGCCTATCTCGCCGATGCGTTCCCCGAGGCCGGGCTGGCACCCGACCCGGCGAGCGCGGAACGCGGCGCCTACTACCGCTGGCTGTTCTTCGGCGCCGGTCCGGTCGAACAGGCGGTGACCGCGAAGGCGCTGGGCTTGGTCGTACCCGACGACAAGCGCGGAATGGTGGGCTTCGGCAGTCTCGACCTCGTGCTCGATACGCTGGAAGGGCAACTGGCGAAGAACGACTACATCGCCGGCAGGAGCTTCACGGCCGCCGATATCTATGTCGGCGCGCAGATCGGCTGGGGCATGCAATTCGGCACCATCGACAAGCGGGCGGTCTTCGAGCGCTACGTGGGCAACATCACCAGCCGTCCGGCTTGCGTGCGCGCACGCGACATCGACGACAAGCTGGTGGCCGAAAGCCAGGGTCAGGCCTGAGCGCGAAGCGGCTGCCGCGAACCGGAAGGTCCGCGGCAGCCGATCCGTGACCTTACATGCCGAGCGCCGACTTGACCGCGGCCATCGCATCGCCGCCGTCCTTGGTGGTGACACCCTTCAGCCAGCCGTCGAGCACGCCGGGGTTGGCCTTCAGCCATGCCTTGGCGGCGTCCGCGGGATCGGCGCTATCGTTGAGGATCGCGCCCATGATCTCGTTTTCCATCTTCAGCGAGAAGACGAGGTTGCTGAGCAGCGCACCGACGTTCTTGCACTCCCCGGCGTAGCCAGCGCGGGTGTTGGTATAGACCGTCGCGCCGCCGTAGTTCGGACCGAAGTAGTCGTCGCCACCCGACAGGTACGCCATGTCGAAGTTGGCGTTCATCGGGTGGGGCTCCCAGCCGAGGAAGACGATCGGCTCGTTCTTCTTCACGGCGCGGGCGACCTGGGCGAGCATGCCCTGCTCGGAGGATTCGGCGACCTCGAAGCCCTTCAGGCCGAACGCGTCCTTCTCGATCATGTCGAGGATCAGGCGGTTGCCGTCGTTGCCGGGCTCGATGCCATAGATCTTGCCGCCGAGCTGGTCCCTGAACTTCGCGATATCGGCGAAATCCTTGAGGCCTGCGTCATAGGCGTACTTTGGCACCGCGAGCGTGTACTTGGCACCCTCCAGGTTGACCCCGATGCTGTCGACGGTGCCCTTGTCGAGATAGGGCCGGATGTCGGCCTCCATCGTCGGCATCCAGTTGCCGAGGAACACGTCGATGTCCTTGTTTTCCATCGACGCGTAGGTGACGGGCACCGACAGAACCTTGATGTCGGTGTCGTAGCCAAGCGCCTGCAAGACCGTGGTTGTGGCTGCGGTGGTGGCCGTGATGTCCGTCCAGCCGACGTCGGAAAAGCGGACCGTGTCACAGGACTGCGCCAGGGCGGGTGCCGCCGACAGCGCAATGACGGCCGCCGCGAGGGCGGACCGGGCAAACGTCTTCATGGATATCCTCTCCCATTCCTGCTGCGCCTTGCCGCGCAGCCAGAGTCCAGAACCTTTGGAATTCCCCTCGTTCCGGCCGTTGGCGCCGGTTCGCCGAAAAACCAATCACCATTGCCCGTCACTTGCAAGATTTTTATTGATTGACGCGTCAATCAAAAATAGCGTGCCTCGAAGTCTTCCCGAACCTCCGAGGCCCCGCATGCCCAAGCTCGGCATGGAACCCATCCGCCGCAAGGCGCTTATCGACGCGGCCATCGCGGCGATCGGCGAGCGCGGATCGCTGGATGTGACCGTCAGCCAGATCGCCAGGCGCGCCGGCGTCTCTTCCGGGCTGGCGCACCACTATTTCGGCAACAAGGAGCAGCTGATCGTCGCGACGATGCGCCACCTGTTGACCGAGCTGCTGGTCGCGGTGCGGCGCGAACTCGCGGGTGCGACGACGCCACGCGCGCGTATTTCCGCGATCGTGCGCGCGAACTTCGGCCCCGAGCAATTCGACAAGGCGACGGTAGCCGCGTGGCTTGCGTTCTACGTGTTGGCGCAGGAATCCGACGAGGCGCGCCGGCTGTGGCGGGTGTATGCGCGCAGGCTTTCCAGCAACCTGAACGGCAGCCTCAAGCGCCTGACCGACCGCAGCCATGCGGCACGGATCGCGACCGGCACCGCGGCGATGATCGACGGCCTCTACATCCGTTGCGCACTTGCTGGCAAACCGGCCGATGCGCGTGAAGCGATCGCGCTGGTCGAAGACTATGTCGACGTCGAGCTTCGCGGGGTCCCGGCATCATGAGCGGCAGCGAGCGGGAAGCCGATTTCGTCATCATCGGCGCCGGCAGCGCCGGCTGCGCCATGGCCTACCGGCTGAGCGAGGGCGCGCGCACCTCCGTGCTCGTGCTCGAATACGGCGGCACGGACGCCGGGCCGCTGATCCAGATGCCGGCGGCGCTGTCCTACCCGATGAACATGGGCCTCTACGACTGGGGCTATAAATCCGAGCCAGAGCCGGGTCTTGGCGGGCGGCAGCTCGTCACGCCGCGCGGCAAAGTCATCGGTGGGTCGTCCTCGATCAACGGCATGGTCTATGTGCGCGGGCACGCGCGCGACTTCGACCACTGGCGCGATCAGGGCGCGGACGGCTGGGGCTATTCCGACGTGCTGCCCTACTACAAGCGCATGGAAAGCTGGAACGATGCCGGCCACGGCGGCGATCCTGAATGGCGCGGCAAGGATGGACCGCTCAACGTGACGCGGGGGCGCATGTGGAGCCCGCTATTCAAGGCTTTCATCGAGGCGGGTCGGCAGGCCGGCTATCCGGTCAGTGCGGACTACAACGGCGAGCAGCAGGAAGGCTTCGCGCCGATGGAGATGACAGTGAAGGACGGCGTGCGCTGGTCTGCGGCGAACGCCTACCTGAAACCGGCTCTCAAGCGCCCCAATTGCGACGTGCTGCGCTGCCTGGCGCGACGGGTGGTGATGGAGAACGGCCGTGCCGTCGGCGTCGAGGTGTCGCGCGGCGGCGCAATCGAGGTCGTGCGGGCACGCCGCGAGGTCATCATCGCGGCATCCGCGATCAATTCCCCCGCCCTGCTAAAGCGCTCAGGCGTCGGCCCGGCGGACGAACTGAAACGCCATGGCATCGACGTGGTCGCCGAGCGGCCCGGCGTGGGGGAAAACCTTCAGGACCACCTGGAGCTCTACCTGCAGAAGGAGTGCCTGCAGCCGATTACGCTGTACAAGCATCTCAACTGGATTTCCAAGCTCGCCATCGGCGCGCAGTGGCTGTTCCTGAAACAGGGCCACGGCACGACGAACCACTTTGAGGCAGCCGGTTTCATCCGCTCCAAGGCGGGCGTCGAATACCCGGACATCCAGTATCACTTCCTTCCCGTCGCCATCCGCTACGACGGCAAGGCCCCGGCGAAGGCGCACGGCTTCCAGGTGCATGTCGGGCCGATGCGCTCCAAGTCGCGCGGCAACGTCACGCTGCGTTCGGCCGATCCGAACGACGCGCCGGTGATCCGCTTCAACTACATGAGCCATCCCGACGACTGGGCCGATTTCCGCGCCTGCATCCGGCTGACGCGCGAAATCTTCGAGCAGGATGCGCTGAAGCCCTACGCGGGCAGAGAGATCATGCCCGGCGACAGCGTGAGCAGCGACGAAGCGCTCGATGCGCATGTGCGCGAGCACGCCGAGAGCGCTTACCACCCCTGCGGCACCTGCCGGATGGGGCGCGCCGACGACAAGCTTGCCGTGGTCGATCCGCAGTGCCGGGTGATCGGCGTCGAGGCCTTGCGCGTCGCCGACAGCTCGATCTTCCCGCGCATCACCAACGGCAACCTCAACGGCCCGTCGATCATGGTCGGCGAAAAGGCAGCCGACCACATCCTCGGCAAGCCGCCTCTGCCGGCCGACAACGCGCAACCGTGGATCAACCCGAAGTGGGAAACGAGCCAGAGGTAGGCGGGCCAGCCCGCGGCTGCCAGAGCTACGCACGGGCGGCGACCTTGCCGCGCCATTTGACGCAATCAACCTGCACTTCGATACTGCTCCACACTGGATTCAGACAGCGGGGAGCAACTTGGCCATGTCAGGACGAATTGGGCTTTCAGGGTTCGCAATCTTGGTAGCTACGGGTTTGTTCCCTGCGGCTGCCGAAGCTGCAGACGCCAATCTTTGCGCATATCTAGCAGTCGGCGACCCATACGGGATCATCTCTGAAACATCGTTCAAGGCTGATGGGGACAATTTTCCCGCGTACAGAAATGTAACGAAGGCATACTTCAAGACCACGAACAGCAAGTACATCAAGACGATCCGATTCACATTTGAAGAACGTCCCCGCCCTGCCAAATGTATCACGTCCGGCACTGGCGAGTTCGTCATTCCATTCTCGGCCGACCATTACAGCGTCATCATGGACATGATCGACCGTGCCGCGAATTGGCCGAACAAGTCCGTGATCTGCAACTACCTCAAGGGAGCGGATGGCTGGGACCAGCAAGCATCCTGTCAGCTTGGCGACCTGAATTATCCCGGCGACAAATAGCCCCCTCACCCGTGGTCGTCGCCGTCGTATTTCCACATCGGCACCGTATCACCAGCGCGGGTGAATCCGGCGCGTTCGTAGAAGCCGGTGGAGTCGGCCTCGGCGACGAGGATCTGCTGGTGGAGATGGGCGTAGCGCGCCTGCAGCATGTCGAGCAGGCGCCGGCCGACGCCCCTGCCCTGGTAGTCCGGCAGAACGAGGATGTGCGGGTAGTAGACGACGAGGTGGCCGTCGGTGAGCGCATTGGCGATGCCGATCAACCGATCTCCACCCCATGCCGAATAGACGACATCGGAACCGGCGAGCGCGCGCATCAGTTCGTCGGGCTTCTTCGCCGCGGACCAGCCGATGGCGCCGTAGAGCGCGAGCACGCCCTCGCGCGGCAGGTCAGACGTGTCGCGATAGGTGATTGGCATCATCGCACATAGAGGTTTGTGAGCCGGCGCGAAGCGACGTTCGCGCCGGCCAGCATCTCGCCGGGACCCGGCTCAGGGGATGAGGACCGTGGCGCCGGTGGTCCTGCGGCCCTCGAGGTCGGCATGAGCCTTCGCCGCGTCGGCGAGCGCGTAACGCTGGTTGACCTCGATCTTCACCTTGCCGGAGACAACGACATCGAACAGGTCGTTCGTGCTTTCCTCCAGCTCGGCGCGGGTGGCGATGTGGTGGAACAGCGTCGGGCGGGTCACGTAGAGCGAGCCCTTCTGGGACAGCAGCAGCGTGTTGAGCGGTTCCGGGGCACCCGACGCGTTACCGAAGGTGGCCAGCATGCCGCGCGGTCGCAGGCAATCGAGCGACTTCAGGAAGGTGTCCTTGCCGACGCCGTCGTAGACCACGTCGCATTTCCTGCCATCGGTGATCTCGGCAACGCGGGCGACGAAATCCTCCTCACGGTAGTTGATGACGTGGTGTGCACCGTGCGCCTTCGCCAGCTCGGCCTTCTCGGCACTTCCCGCCGTTCCGATGACGGTGCAGCCCAGCGCATTGGCCCACTGGCAGACGATCAGCCCGACGCCGCCGGCAGCAGCATGCATCAGAACCGTGTCACCCGCCTTCACGGGAAAAGTCTGCCGCAGCAGGTAGCGCGCCGTCATGCCCTTTAGCATCATCGACGCGGCCTGGTCGTCGCTGACGCCGTTGGGGATCTTCACCAGGCGTGCGGCTGGCGCAATGCGGACTTGTGCATAAGCCCCCATGGGATCGGTATAGGCGACGCGATCGCCGACCTTCAGCGACGTGACGCCCGATCCGACCGCCTCCACGACGCCTGCCCCCTCGAAGCCCGGAATGAGGGGCATCTGCGGGGCGGGATAAAGGCCGGAGCGGAAGTAGACGTCGATGTAGTTGAGGCCGATCGAGGTGTGGCGGACGACGACCTCGCCCTCGCCAGGATCGCGCAGCGCGACGTCCTCGTACTTCATCACCTCCGGGCCGCCGGTCTCGTGGATCTGGATTGCCTTGGGCATCGTTTTCTCCGTTTCGGGTCGGTTGTTCAGTTTTGCGGTGCGCGCCTTGCGGGAACATCGCGCAGGGCGGCATCGACGATGGACTCCGCGTCGATGCCGTAGTGACGGTAGAGATCGTCGATGGTGCCGGTCTGGCCGAAATGTTCCACGCCGAGCGACACGGTCTTGTGGCCGTAGACGCCGCCGAGCCACGACAGCGTCGCGGGATGGCCGTCGAGCACGGTGACGATGCGGGCGTTCGGCGCAAGCGGGCGGAGCAGGTTTTCGACCGGCGACATGGCATCCGACCGCCCTGCCCTGCGCGCGCCCTGGGCTGCCTGCCAGCCGGCATTCAGCCGGTCGGCCGAAGTGACTGCGAACAGGCCTGCGTCTGGCACCTTGCGCAGGATCTCCGCCATGGCGAAGGCGGCTTCGGGCGCGACGACGCCGGTGTAGCAGACGGCAAGCCGAGCGCCCTCTGCCGGTTCGCGCAGCCAGTAGCCGCCGTCGATGATTTCCCTGCGGCGCTGCTCGCTGAGTTCGCGCACCGGCTGGTCGATGGACCGCGTCGTCAGGCGCAGGTAGACCGAGCCGCCCTTCTTGTCGTGGAACCAGTCGCCCGGCGCGGCCTTGCCGTCGCGCTGCATGTAGTCGAAGGCCCACTCCATGATGACGGCGAGTTCGTCGACGAAGGCCGGCTCGAAGCTGGCGATGCCGTCCTGTCCCATGCCGATCAGCGGCGTGGAGATCGACTGGTGGGCGCCGCCCTCAGGCGCGAGCGTGATGCCCGAGGGCGTCGCGACCAGCAGGAAGCGGGCATCCTGGTAACAGGCGTAGTTGAGCGCATCGAGGCCGCGCGCGATGAATGGATCGTAGAGGGTTCCGATAGGCAGCAGGCGCTCGCCGAACAGCGTGTGCGACAGCCCGAGCGCGCCGAGCGCCAGGAACAGGTTGTTCTCGGCGATGCCGAGCTCGATGTGCTGACCTGCCGGACCCATCTCCCAGCGCTGTGCCGACATCAGCTTGCGCTCCTGGAAGACGTCGCCCTTTGCCTCGCGGGCGAAGATGCCGCGGCGATTGACCCACGGTCCGAGGTTGGTCGACACGGTGACGTCGGGCGATGTGGTTACGATGTGGCGGGCGAGTTCGCTGTCGGAGCGGGCAATCTCGCCGAGGATCTTGCCGAAGCCCTCCTGCGTCGACATCGAGCCGCGCATCGACGGCAGCGGCAGCTTGCCGACCGGAACCATTTGCGACGGTCTCCGGCGTTCGCGCGACTGGTTGAAGGGCACCTGCGCCAGCGCGTCCTCAAGAGACGCGCGGTCGCGCTGCAGGCCGGCGAAGGGCTCCCATTCCTGCCCCTCGATGATGCCCATGTCGTCGCGCAGCTTCGCGATCTGCTCCGGCGTCATCAGGCCGGCATGGTTGTCCTTGTGGCCCTGGAAGGGCAGTCCGCGGCCCTTGATGGTGTAGGCGATGAAGCACACGGGCTTGCCGGCGGGTGCGTTCTCGAAGGCCTCGACAACCGTCTCCATACAGTGGCCGCCGAGCCCTGTCATCAGTTCGGCAAGTTCTTCGTCGTTGAACCTTGCGACGAGCGTCAGCGTGTCGGGATGACCGGCGAGGTCGGCCTGCAACTGGGATCGCCATGCCGCGCCGCCCTGGAAGGACAGCGCCGCGAAGAGCTGGTTGGAGGCGGTGTCGATCCACTCTCGCAGGTGCTCGCCACCAGGCTGCGCAAAGACGGCTTCCTGCGCCTTGCCGAACTTCATGGTGACGACGTGCCAGCCGAAGCTCTCGAAGACCGCACGATGTTTCTGGAACAGCGCGTCGGAAACGACGGAGTCCAGGCTCTGGCGGTTGTAGTCGATCACCCACCAGCAATCGCGGATGTCGTGTTTCCAGGCCTCCATCAGGCATTCGTAGATGTTGCCCTCGTCGAGCTCGGCGTCGCCAAGCAACGAGACCATGCGCCCGCGCGGCCAGGCGCCAGCCCAGCCGTGGGCATGCACGTAGTCCTGCACGAGGCTGGCAAAGGCGGTAATCGCGACGCCGAGGCCGACCGAGCCGGTGGAGAAATCGACGTCGTCGGCATCCTTGGTGCGCGATGGGTATGACTGCGCGCCGCCATAGGCGCGAAACGCCTTGATCTGCTCCAGCGACTGGCCGCCGAGCAGGTACTGGATGGCGTGGAACACGGGACTGGCGTGCGGCTTGACCGCGACGCGGTCCTGCGGCTCAAGGATGCGCAGGAAAAGCGCCGTCATCACCGTCGACAGCGAGGCACTGGAGGCCTGATGGCCGCCGACCTTCAGGCCATCACGGTTGGCGCGGATGTGGTTGGCGTTGTGAATCAGGTAGGTCGACAGCCAGAGGATCTTGCGCTCAAGCGCCCGCAGCGTCTCGATATCCATCGGCTGCGATTGAAGCCGGCCCTTGCGCATCGTCTCGTTCATGCCCGCCACCCCGTCACCAACCACCCTCGCTTGGCGCGCACGCCGTTTGCTGGCCATCAGGTTAATGGCTTCGACCTAAGCCGAAAAGGCCATCGCGAAACAGATGTAGCCGCGCGGTATGTGGAAACCGAGTCCGTCGGCGATCAGCGCGAGACCGATGGGCGCGGCAAGGCGTTGCCGCAGACGCCGGATCCGCCAGGAGCACAAGCATTCATTCCACGTCGTTTCGCATACCAGGCAGAATCAACGCAGCAGACGCCCGCTCAGCCGTTCCGGTAGTAGTAGCTGTAGCCGTTCAATGCCGGTGCTCCGCCGAGGTGCGCATATAGGACCTTCGCGCCGACGGGGAAGAAACCCTTGCCGACGAGGTCGATCAGCCCCTGCATTGATTTCCCCTCGTAGACGGGATCGGTGATCATTGCCTCGGTTTGCGCCGCCAAGCGGATCGCCTCGTTGGTCTCGTCGGAGGGAACGCCGTAGGCCGGATAGGCATAGTCGGGATTGATGACGATCTCATCGTCTCGCACCTTGCGCCCGAGCCCGACCAGTTCGGCGGTGTTGTCGACGATCTCTCGAACCTGCGCGCGGGTCTGCTCCAGCGTCGCGGAGGCATCGATGCCGATCACCGTGTGGGCGCGATCCTGCGCCGCGAACCCGACGATCATGCCGCCCTGGGTGGAGCCGGTGACAACGCAAACGATGATGTAGTCGAAGGTGAAACCGAGTTCCGCCTCCTGGGCGGCGACTTCCTCGGCAAAACCGACATAGCCCAGCCCGCCATACTTGTGCACCGAGGCACCAGCGGGAATCGGGTACGGCTTGCCGCCGGCATCCTTCACCGAGGCGATCGCGTCCTCCCAGCTCCTGCGGATGCCGATGTCGAAGCCATCCTCGACGAGGCGGCTGTCGGCGCCCATCAGCCGTGTCATGAGGATGTTGCCGACACGGTCATAGACGGCGTCGTAGTGCGGCACCCACTTTTCCTGGATGACGACGCACTTCATGCCGATCTTGGCCGCCGTGGCGGCGACCATGCGTGTGTGGTTGGACTGCACGCCCCCGATGGAGACCAGCGTATCGGCGCCCGAGGCGATCGCGTCCGGCACGATGTATTCGAGCTTGCGCAGCTTGTTGCCGCCCATTGCGAGGCCGGAATTGCAGTCGTCGCGCTTGGCCCAGATATCGACCTTGCCGCCGAGCGCCTGCGAAAGGCGCGGCAGATGTTCGATCGGCGTCGGACCGAAGGTGAGCGGATAGCGTTCGAACTTGGTGAGAAGGGACATGGTGTGCGGGCTCCGGTCAGAATAGAATCCGCCGCACGTTACCGTTTCGGGCGAGAAAAGGATCCCCCGTTGGAAGACGCGGGCGACACCGCGCGTACGACGCACAGCCGGACCGATGCGCCGCGGCGATCGGACCCGTTGTCGTGACTTCGAGCGGACGCCATAGTGTTCCCGGTATCCGGCCACCTTGGGGCATCGACAGAGACAGGACTTCCCGGCGCATGGCAAAGACGCGCAACAAGACGCTGCAATGCGACCTCGCCGTCGCCGGCGCAGGCCCGGCAGGCCTCGCGACCGCGCTGCTGGCGGCGCGTGCCGGCCTGCCGGTCGTTCACGCCGCGCCGCCGGCCCATCCCGACCACCGCACCTTCGCGCTGATGGCGGGCGCGGTGCGCATGCTGCAACGCATCGGGGCGTGGGACGCGCTGCTGCCGCATTCTGCACCACTCAAGCGGCTGCGCATCATCGATGACACGGGCCGCCTGCTACGCGCGCCGACTGTCGAGTTCGACGCCGCCGAGATCGGGCTAGACGCCTTTGCGTGGAACTTCCCCGCCGCCCCCCTGTCCGACATCCTGTCGCAGCTGATCGGGGACGAAGGGAACATCACCACCATTCAGGCGGCAGCGAGCACGTGCGAACCCGGCGCCGACGGTTGCCGCCTCGATCTTGACGACGGGACAGTCGTCGAGGCCGGTGTCGTCGCGGCGGCGGACGGGCGCAAGTCGCTGTGCCGCGACGCGGCGGGTATCAGCGTGCGTACCTGGAATTATCCGCAAGTCGCCATCGTGACGACCATCGCGCACAGCCGCGACCACATGGACACCTCGACCGAGTTCCATCGCACGACCGGACCCTTCACCCTCGTACCGCTGCCGGGCAAGCTGTCGAGCATCGTCATGGCCGAGACGGCAGCTAGAGCGCGCGAGATCGTCGAGCTGGCTGACGCGGACTTCGCCGCCCTGATCGAGCAGCGCAGCCACCGCCTTCTCGGGCGGGTCAGCGTTGCGGGCCCGCGCGGAACGTTTCCATTGGGCGGGCTGCTGCCGGAGGCCTTCGCGCGCAACCGGATCGCCCTGATCGGGGAATCCGGCCACGTGGTTCCGCCAATCGGCGCACAGGGGCTCAACCTCGGGCTGCGCGATGCCGCGATGCTGGTTGAGTGCCTCGAGCAATATGCGGACGCGGCGACGGCGCTTTCCGCCTATGACCGGCGCAGGCGTGGCGACGTGGTGTCGCGCTCGGTCGCGATCGACGTCCTCAACCGCTCGCTGCTGTCCGATCTCGTACCGGCGCAGGCATTGCGGGCGCTTGGTCTGTTCGCGCTGTCGCGGATCGAGCCGCTGCGGCGGCGCGTGATGAGCGAAGGAGTTGCCCCCTCCGATACCTATCTGCCGGCGATCATGCGCCCCGACCCTCATGAGGACGCCGACCTATCGCTGGCGGTGTAACTATCCCTCGTTCGAGCGTTCCGGCCAGCGCGTCAGCGGCGCGTCCGGCAACTCCGGTGCAACGGGTGTTTCGCGCACCGCATCGTCGGCTCCGCGCAGGCCCGTCGCCACGGGGACGGGCAAGGCCATGCCGGCATCTTCTCCGGCTATCGAAAGCCGCCGCGAGAACAGGCCGCGACCGGCGAAATGCGGATCGGCCATTGCCTGCTCCAGATCGCGCACGACATTGGCGCAACAATCCTCACCCTCGAAGACGGATACCCACTCGGCGGCCGGGCGCTGGGCGATCATGCGTGCAACGCCCGCCGTGGTTGCCGCTACGTCCCTGTCATCAACCAGAGTCTGTTCAAGCCCAATCAACGCACAGAACCTAAGCCAGAATTTCTGCTCCAATGCCCCTACGGCAACAAGGCCGCCATCGGCGGCCCGGTAGAGCCGGTAGCGCGGCGAGCCGCCACTGAGGAGTTCGCCGCCGGGGCGCGGCGGCTTGCCCGTCGCATCGAGGCCGGCGATTCCCCAGAAGGCCAGCGTGAACAGGGCATCGGTCATGGCGATATCGAGACGGCAGCCCTTGCCGGTGAGGTCGCGCTGTCGCAGCGCCAGCAGGATGTTGATGACGGCGGGAAACGAACCGCCTGCGATGTCGGCGACCAGGGCCGGTGGCACCGTCGGGCTTTCCGGTGCGCCGGGCGACACCGACAGAAGACCGCTTTCGGCCATGTAGTTCAGGTCGTGGCCGGGCGTATCGCGCTTCGGGCCGTCCTGGCCGTAGCCGGTGATCGAGCACACGATCAGGCGCGGATTCAGGGCCTCCAGCGTTTCAGCATCGAACCCCAGTCGATCCAGGACGCCGGGGCGGAACTGCTCGACGAGGACGTCGGCCGCGCGCACCAGCGCATCGAGCGAGGCGTGCCCGTGCTCGCTCTTCAGGTCGAGGGCGATGGATCGCTTACCGCGGTTGAGCATCGAGAAGAGCGCGGAACGGTCGCCACGCATCGGCGGAAAGCGGCGCATGTCCTCGCCGGCCGGCGCCTCGATCTTGACGACATCGGCGCCGGCCTCAGCCAGGATGAGGGTTGCCAGCGGCCCTGGCAGCAGCGTGGTCAAGTCGAGAACTCTGATGCCATTTAATGCTTTCATTTCAATGCCTTGTGATTGGGAATCAAACTTGTAATAAAATAATTCAATTTATTCCCCTATATATCTGTTATTACGGGAATAAATCGCTTGGAAGAAGCCCCTTCGTGGTCAGGTACAGGGCGGCGGTCAGGGTGAAGACGGATACCACTGTCCCGATCAGCACCGCGCTCGACGCACGCTGGACGTAGGTCTCGTACTGGTTGGCGAGAACGAAGACGTTCAGCGCCGGAGGCAGGGCCGCCATCAGCACCGCGGTGTAGACCCACACGGCATCGAAGCTGCCGACGATGCTGAGAACGACGAGCACGATGGCCGGGTGGATGACGAGCTTTATGAGCGTCAGGAACGGCAGTTCCCACGGCACGCGCTTGAGCGGCCGCAGGGCCACTGTCACGCCCATCACGAACAGCGCGCAGGGAGCTGCGCCGTTCGACAGGAAGGTCAGGATGTTGTCGATCGGCCGGGGAAAGGTGAACTGGAAATAGGCGGCGACGATGCCGGCGAGCGTCGCGAGGATGAAGGGATGCAGGAACACCTTGCGGGCGACATCGAGCAGCAATGCGCCCGGCTTGATCTGCTCCGTTCCCGACAGCGCCATCAGCAGCGGCACCATCGTGAACAGGAGGGCGTTGTCGAAGCAGAAGATCAGCGCCGTCGGCACCGCTGCCACCGGCCCCAGCGCGGCGAGCGTGATTCCCGGTCCCATGTAGCCGATGTTGGAATAGGACCCGGCCACCGCCTGGATGGTCGCCTCGGCAATGCGCCCGCGCGTCACAATGTAGCCGACGAGGAAGGACAGCGAGAAGGCGGCGTAGGTCGCGAACGATGTGGAGAAGACGAAGCTCCAGCGGCTCAGTTCCTCGAACGGCGTCTGCGCCACCAGACGGAAGAACAGGGCCGGCAGCGCGAAGTAGACCAGGAAGAGGTTCATCCATCGCAGTTCGGATTCCGGGCGCTTGAAGATGCGCGCCGCGACGTAGCCGAGCAGGATCATGCCGAAGAACGGTGTGGCCAGGGCGATGATATCCTGCACGGCGTCGTGACCTCCTGCGGCGGGGATTGTCCGTTCGGGGTAGATCGTCTGCGGTGGCGGGTCAACGCTTCGCTGTGGACACGCAAACCGGCATGCCACCGGGGCGACGATTTGTTGCCTTCCAACGATCGTCCGATTGCAGCAGAAGAGGGAATGCGCTGAATAGCCATCCGCGGGCAGCTTCGTCCGCGCCAAAGGAGTACGACATGCCCGCAGGACGCACGCCCCGCCAGTTCTTCCGCCCGCTCGCCATCGGCGCCCCTGCCCCGTTGCGCGAGCAGCCCGTGCGGCTTGAACGCATGATCCACTTCGTGCCGCCGCAGGTCGAGAAGATGCGCGCCAAAGTCCCCGACCTGATCGGCCAGGTCGACGTGGTGCTGGGCAACCTGGAAGACGCCATTCCCATTGACCAGAAGGAGGCCGCGCGCGCCGGCTTCATCACCATGGCGCGCGACAACGACTTTGGCGATACGGGGCTGTGGACGCGGATCAACTGCCTGAACAGCCCCTGGGCACTCGACGACGTCGTCGACATCGTCTCGGCGGTCGGCGACAGGCTCGACGTCATCATGCTGCCCAAGGTCGAAGGGGCTTGGGACATCCACTATCTCGACCAGTTGCTGGCGCAGCTGGAGGCGCGGCACGGCATCGGCAAGCCGATCGGCATCCACGCGATCCTGGAAACCGCGGAAGGGGTCAGCAACGTCGAGGACATCGCGGCCGCGAGCCCGCGCATGCACGGCATCAGCCTCGGGCCCGCCGATCTCGCCGCCTCGCGGGGCATGAAGACGACACGCGTCGGCGGTGGCCACCCGGACTACGTCGTGCTCGCCGATGCCGAGGGCGAAACGGCGCGCGCCTCCTTCCAGCAGGACCTGTGGCACTACACCACGGCACGGATGGTGGATGCCTGCGCCACGCACGGCATCAAGGCCTTCTACGGACCGTTCGGCGACTTCTCGGACCCGGCGGCCTGCGAGGCGCAATTCCGCAACGCTTTCCTGCAGGGATGTCATGGCGCCTGGACGCTGCACCCCAGCCAGATCGCGATCGCGAAGAAGGTCTACAGCCCGGACGCCGGCGAGGTCGCCTTCGCCAGACGGATCCTGGAAGCCATGCCAGATGGTGCCGGCGCCGTCATGATCGACGGCAAGATGCAGGACGATGCGACCTGGAAGCAAGCCAAGGTGATCGTCGACCTCGCACGGCTGGTGGCGAGGAAGGACAGCGAGTACGCAGCGCTGTACGGTCTGTAGGGCGATATCCCTCGCATCGTTGGGAAAAAGCGACCGATTTCCGGCAAACATCGGAGTCACCGGCTTGATTTGCCGGAGCACACGCGCGATCTAGGGAGCAAGGCGAAGCATCGAGCGGGGAAACGGCGGTCCAGGGTGATGGTCAGGCGCGCAGCGAAGTTCCAGATCGGACAGGTGGTGAAGCACCGGATCTATCCGTTCCGCGGCCTGATCTTCGACGTCGATCCGACGTTCAGCAACACCGAGGAGTGGTGGGAAGCTATCCCCGAAGAGGTGCGCCCCAGCAAGGAGCAGCCGTTCTATCACCTGTACGCCGAAAACGACGAGACCGAGTATGTGGCCTACGTTTCCGAGCAGAACCTTGTGCTCGACGAAAGCGGTGAGCCGTTGCGCCACCCGCAGGTGAAGGAAGACTTCGAGCAGGTCACCGATGCGTTCTACCGGGCACGCGAACGCGTCTATCACTGAAAAGGCCTGAGGCGACGGTTACCGACGCCGCATCCCTTTGGGATATCCGAGCGAAAAAAGCCGGCGCGGTTCGCGCCGGCTTTTTACTGTTCGGAGCCGGATTAAAGACCGGCTCTGAGCCAACTCTACTGCTGGGTGGCCTGCGGCTGCGCGCCGCCCTGCTGCTCACGCTGCTGCTGCAGGCGCTGCTTGTTCTCCTCGGCGCGCTTCTGCAACATCTCGTTGAACGCGCGGCGCTGCTCCTTGTACTTGGCGATGTCGAGCGCCTCGCCGTCGAACGCGGCGGTGAAACCCGTCAGGCTGATGCCCACCGCACGCGCCTTGCCATCGGGCAGCGTGGCCACGGCGACGATCAGGTTGGCACCCTTCTTCATCTGGCTGATGAAATCGTCGGTGATCTCGGCCTCGGCCTGGCAGGTGACTTCGCGGCAGTAGATGTAGGTTCCCGCGACGGGTTCGTTCTTGTCGACCTGCAGACGGATGCCGGCCGGCAGGAGGAAACCCTGCGGCACGATGACAAGCATGCGCTTCTTCTTGTCCGCTTCCATCATGATGGTGACTTCGGCAATCGGCACGTTGTTCTTGTCGCGCGCTTCCTGGGTAACCAGTGTCACGGGCTTGGTCTGGTCGGCAGGATTGGGAACCGACACCTTGCGCCAGCCGCCGGCAAACAGGTCCGCAGCGTCCCCGCCGTTGGCCGTCTGTGCTGTAGCGATCGGCGCGCCGGCTGCAACGCCGGCGACCAGGAACATGGCGGCAAGAACTTTGCGCCACCGCGCGGCGACGGGCGCATTTGCAAACATCATCGGTCTTCAATCCTCTCTGTGCCGTTTTCGCCGATCCATGCGCGGCGCTCGAATTCCTCGCCGGCGCGAGCAATGCGCAGGCTAGGCCCACTTGGCGTTCAGGTGCCAAATCCGCAAGCAAAAGACAACCGGGAAGAATGCTTTTCGGACCGTATCCGCCGTATCGACGATTGCCCGGGCGACGTCGCACACTGGACCCACAAGCGAGCGCAGATGCTATGCAATTGCGGCAATTCGGTGTCGGAACCGCCGTCTCCCGCCCATATCCAGCGACCTGACCGCTGCCATGTTTGCGGGTAAGGTTGCGGTCATGAAGAATCACTTTCTCCTGCGCCACGGGCGATTGCGGGAACCTTGGTTGTGGCCATGGCGCGGCCTGTTGCGTGCCTGCGCCGTGGCCGTATCTCTCGGGTTGTGGGCGAATCTGCCCTGCGAGCCTGCGTTCGCAGCCGAGCCCGTACACGCCATCGCCATGCACGGCACGCCCAAGTACGTCGCGGGTTTCACCCACTTCGACTATGTGAACCCGGACGCGCCGAAGGGGGGCGCCTTCAACCTCGGCGTGCTGGGCGGCTTCGACAGCCTCAATCCCCTGATCGTCAAGGGCGTTTCGGCCCGCGGCATTCGCGAGCACACGCTCGAGTCGCTGCTCGGGCGCTCGCTTGACGAACCGTTTTCCCTCTATGGCCTGCTGGCACAGACGGTAGAGGTCGATGACGAACGCACCTACGTTGAGTTCACGCTGAACCCGGCTGCGCGATTTTCCGATGGCGCGCCGGTGACGCCGGAAGACGTGCTGTTCTCCTGGGAGTTGCTGAAGACGAAGGGGCGCCCCAATCACCGAAGCTACTATTCCAAGGTGGCCCGCGCCGAAAAGGTCGGCGAGCGCGGCGTGCGCTTTACCTTCGGCGGCGACGTCGACCGCGAGATGCCGCTGATCATGGGATTGATGCCGATCCTCGCCAAACACGCGATCGACCCTGGCACCTTCGAGCAAACAACGCTCCAGCCGCTGATCGGCAGCGGCGCCTATATTGCCGAGGAAATCGACCCGGGCGGCTCCGTCATCTTCCGCCGCAATCGCGACTACTGGGGTCGCGATCTTCCGGTGATGCGCGGGAAGAGCAACTTCGACTCGATCCGATACGAGTATTTTCGCGACAACAACACCTTGTTCGAGGCCTTCAAGAAGGGGCTGTACGACGCACGCCCGGAAGACGATCCGACACGCTGGGCAACAGCCTACGATTTCCCCGCCGTCACGGACGGCCGGGTCGTTGTCGAGACGTTCGAGACCGGCGTTCCCAAGGGCATGTCGGCATTCGTGTTCAACACGCGGCGCAAGCCCTTCGACGACATCAGGGTCCGCGAAGCGCTGATCCGGCTGTTCGATTTCGAGTGGATCAACCGGACCCTGTATCACGGGCTGTATGCGCGCACGCAAAGCTATTTCGAGGGTTCGGAGCTCTCATCGGTGGGACGCGCGGCAACGCAGGCGGAGCGCGCCCTGCTCGCCGGCTGGTCGGAGGGCGTGCGCGGCGATATCCTGGACGGTAGCTTCCGTCTGCCGGAAACCGACGGATCGGGGCGCGACCGGGAAGGACTGCGCGCCGCGCTCGACCTGCTGAAAGCCGCCGGTTTCGAGACGCGCCAAGGCCAACTGGTCGATCCGCAGAGCGGCCAGCCCTTCGCGTTCGAACTGCTGGTTGCCAACAAGGAGCAGGAGCGGCTCGCGCTGTCCTATTCGCGGAGCCTGAAACGCGCCGGCATCACCGCAAGCGTTCGCCTGGTCGATGCGGCACAGTTCGAGCGCCGCCGCATCAGCTACGACTTCGACATGATCCAGAACTTCTGGTTCGCCTCGCTGTCGCCGGGCAACGAGCAGACGTTCTACTGGGGAAGCGACGCCGCGCGCATCGACGGCACGCGCAACTATGCCGGCATCGCGAACCCGGCCGTGGACGCGATGATCCAGGCACTGCTCGCTGCGCGCGAACGCAGCGACTTCGTCGACGCCGTGCGCGCGCTCGACCGGGTTCTGATATCGGGCGCCTACATGATTCCGCTGTTCCATCTGCCGAGGCAATGGATGGCGCGAAAGGCATGGATCGGCGTTCCGGGAACCGTGTCGCTGTACGGCTATGATTTCGATACGTGGTGGGCGAAGGCGCAATAGTGCCGCGCGGTAGCGATTTGGGGGCAACATGATCCTTGGAGATCCGCAGAAGTGGGATGCCTATGCCGAGGAAGGCATCTACGGCCAGCTCACGCTCGACGAGCTACTGCGCCGCACGGCTGCCGCTTTCGGTGACGATACGGCGGTGGTTTCGGCGCACGCCGGCAAGGGAGCGGTCGAACTGACGTGGTCCGATCTTGACGTGCGCGCCGACCGGCTCGCCCATTTCCTGCTCGATCTCGGCCTCAAGCAGGACGATCTCGTCATCGTGCTTGCGGGCGCAAGCTCCGAGGCGCTGGTCAGCCTTTTCGGGCTCACGCGCGCGGGCATGATCGCGATGCCGCTGACGCCGGCGATGGGAACACCTGACATCGGCGACATCGCTTCCCGGCTCGGCGCCAAGGCGATCATTACCGAGGCGCACACCGGCCCGCGCGCCACGGCGAATACCGCGGCGCTAGCCGCGTTTTCAGCGTTCGATGTGCGCTTCCTCCTCGGCTTCGGCGATGATCTGCCCGATGGCGTCATCGCGCTCGATCCGGTGATTGCGGGCGACCAGGAATGCGAGGCGTTCAAGGGGCCGATGCGCGGCGGCCGGGCGGCTGACCACGTCGCTCTCGTCACTGTCGACACCACCGGCGATCATCGCAGCTTCGCGGCGCGCAATCATGGTCAACTCGTGGCCGCGGCCCTGCCCGTGGTCGCCTATGGCCGGCTGGACCGAGACGAGACGATCGCGTCGGCGATGGTACCGTGCTCGCTCGCCAGCATCGCGGGAGTGATCCTGCCCTGGCTGCTGACCCGCTGCCGGCTGCTGTTGTTGCCGTCCTGGGATGCCGAAGGCCTCGCCGCGAATGCCGCGTCGGGCGGTGCCACCATCGTTGCCCTGCCGGGCGCGCTGGAAAACATCGCAGGCGAGGCGCTGGCGGCGGACATGCGCGTCATCCGCCTCTGGCGCGGCACCGTGCTTGTGCGCGGAACGGGTGCGTCAGCCGACGACAAGCTCCTGGACGTCGTGTCGCTCGGAGAAGCCGGGTTGATGGTCCACGCCGCGGGAACCGTGCACAACCATATTCCGCTCGACGGCCTGCGGCTCGGCGGGACCAGCGGCAGCTCCATCCTCGAACCGCGGGTGCAGGGCATCCTCCACAAGGCCGGCAGCGCGATCGCGCCTGGCAGCATGCTGCGCGGACCGCTTGCCGTGCGCGGCCCCGGGACACCTGTGATGGCCTACCCGCGTGACGAGGCCGGCAAGGACGACTTCTCCGCCAACGGCTTCATGCAGACGGGGCTGCGCGGCGAGGTCGTCGACGCCGAAGGCCCTGGCATTCAGGTTCTCGGGGCGCTGCACGGGGAGAAAACCAGCGGCGGGCTCCCGGTCGACCTTGCCATGGCCGACTCGGCTTTCGCCGCACTGGCCAGCGTTTCGGATGCGGCGGCACTGATGCGCGAGCACCCCGTCCTGGGCGGCGTGGTGGCGATGGCTTACGTGTCCGACGGGCCTGTCGAGATGGAGACGATCGAGGGCCAACTCGACGCGCTGGGATGCGCCGCCAACCTCTATCCGGTCGAACTTGTTCGCGTGAAGGCGATCCCGCGAGACACGGCGGGCAACGTCCTGCGCGGCGACCTCGCCGCGCTTCGCCTGGCAGGTTGAACGCGGGTGCGACGCAGACTCCGGGCAATGCGGAACCCGCCCTTCGGCAGTGAACCGCCGATTTATTGCATGCCTGGGTGCCAGTCACTGCATCGTTGCCCTCGAATCGGCGCATAGTGCCGCCGAACGGGGGACAGACAGGGAGCACAATCGGGATGCAGAGGGCGGCGCGCGTTCTGGTCGTGGGCGATTCCATCGACGATGCGACGAACACGGCGCAAGTGCTTCGCTCGCGCGGTTTCGAGACAACCGCCTCGACGAGCGAAACCGCGCTTGCCGAATTGCTCGCCTCACGCAGGCCCGATGTCGTGCTTTTCGACGGGATCGTCACCGGAGAGGCGCCTGCCAACGACAACATCGCGATGCTGGCCGATGCGGTGCGCGGCACCGACCTTTGGCGGGAACTGCCATTCATCGTTCTCGGCAATGACGTCACCGGGCTGGTACCCGAGGACGCGGCATTGCTTGTCGACCACCTCAGCGACGCGGCCCTTCCGGCGGAACTCGACCACCGGATCAAGGCCGTGGCGCGGCTCGCCGTGATGCGAAGCGAGGTCAACCATCGCGCAGAGACCCTGCGGCGGATGGGACGCAGGGCCGACTTCGAAGTATCGCCGCCGGCATTCATCGAACGCCCCTGCCTGCTTATCGCCGGTGTCGGACGCGGGGCACTCAAGGCGCAGAGCGCCTATGGTGGCGACGCGCGCTTCCTGGGGGCTCCGTCGACCAACCTGGTGCTCGACATCCTGCAACGCGAGAACGTCGATTCCGTCGTCATAGATGCGACGGAAGATGCCGAGCGCGCGCTTGAAACCCTGGAAACGCTGCGGCGGATCGCGACGTGGACATCGCTTCCCGTTGTCGTGATCGTTACGCCGGACACGCCGGCGACCGCCTTCCACGAGGCCGGCGCGAGCGACGTGGTTCGGCTCGATTCCGAGGATTCCCGTCTCGTGACACGGTTGCACCTGCTGATCCGGGAACACCGCTACGCGCGCGCCATCGACGAGGTGTTTCGAAACACCGACCACATTCCGCGGGACGCGGAATGCCCCCTCGCCTCGCGGGATTTCGCGCTCGCGCACCTGGTGACGCTGGTAGAGGGGTGCGACAGGCACGGCGACGCGCTGTCGCTGGTTGCCATCGCGGCGCGCGGCGCATCCGCCGTGCCGGTGGCGAAGGCGTTCGGCAGCGCGCTTGCCCGGATGGTGCGCGGCGAGGACATGGGCGCGCGGATCGGACCAGAGTTCTTCCTGCTGATCCTGCCCGGCACCGATCTGGCGGTCGCCGCGACCGTCAAGGACCGCCTGGCGCGCGTTGTCGGCGCGACCGATTTCGGGATCGCCCCTGACGGCGAACCCCTGGTCGCCGATGTCTGCTATTCGCTGGCGGGATACCAGGCCGGGGATACCGCAGAAAGCCTACTGGCGCGCGCGCTCGACCAGCTTGGTTGACTTGACGCCCGTGCGCTGATCGTCGTTGTCTGTCGAAAAGCTTGAACAACGATGCGAGGAGCCAGCATGCAGCCGCTGACGATCGACGTCGTATCGGACGTCATGTGCCCATGGTGCTATATCGGCAAGCGTCGGCTGGAAGGCGCGCTGGCGCTGAGGCCCGAAGTCGAGATCGACGTGCGCTGGCGGGCCTACAAGCTCGATCCGACAATCCCCAGGGGCGGCGTCGACCGGCAGAGCTACCTGGAAAACAAGTTCGGCGGAGCGGAACGCGCTGCCGGCATCTATGCGCAGGTCGCCGAGGCCGGCGCGCAAGCCGGGCTCGATTTCCACTTCGACGCCATCCGCCGCTCGCCCAACACCACCGACGCGCATCGCCTGATCCGCTGGTCGTATGGCCAGAACGCGCAGGATAGCGTCGTCGAAGGCCTGTTCCGCACCTATTTCATCGAGGGCGGCGATGTCGAGGATCCGGTGACGCTGGGCGATATCGCGACGGCGGCGGGAATGGACAGCGAACTCGTCCGCGAGTTGCTGGCCGGCGAGGCGGATATCGAGGCCGTCAACGCGGAAATCGACCAGGCGCGCCAGATCGGCGTCGATGGCGTCCCCTGCTTCATCATCGGTGCGCGCCTCGCCGTGATGGGGGCGCAGGCCTCTGAAATTCTCGTCGAGGCAATCGACAAGGTGCTCTCTTCGAGCGGCGAAGACCCCGAAGACGATTGAGCCTCAGGCGGCTTCCGCGATTGCGGCCAGTTCGGCAAGCAGCCGCCGCGTTCCCTGCAAGCGTTCGCGCGCGGTTGGCCAGTCACGCTTCAGGACGACGGTATGATCGGGCCGCACCTTGGCGAGCCGGCCTTCACGGCCGACGAACTCGACGAGACCGACGGGATTGGCGAAACGGTTGTCGCGGAACGACAGCACGATGCCCTTAGGCCCGGTGTCGACCTTGTCGATGCCGGCGCGGCGGCACAGCAGCTTGATGCGCACGACCTCTAGCAGGTCGTCGACCTCCTCGGGCGTGCGGCCGAACCGGTCAGCGAGCTCGGCGCCGAAGCCCTCGATCTCGGTGTCGCTCTCGAACTGCGACAGCCGGCGGTAAAGCTGGAGACGGACATCGAGGTCGGGGACGTAGTGCTCGGGGATCAGCACCGGGGCGCCGACGGCGATCTGCGGCGACCAGTGGTCCTCGGCGAGCGAGGCGTCGCCGCTGCGCAAGGCCGCGACCGCCTCCTCCAGCATCGACTGATAAAGCTCGTAGCCGACTTCCTTGATGTGGCCGGACTGCTCCTCGCCGAGCAGGTTGCCGGCGCCACGCAGGTCGAGGTCGTGGCTCGCCAGCATGAACCCGGCGCCGAGACCATCGAGCGACGCCAGCACCTTGAGCCGCTTTTCGGCCTGCGGCGTCAGCATGCGGTTGGCCGGCGTGGTGAAATAGGCGAAGGCGCGCACCTTGGAGCGGCCGACGCGGCCGCGCAGCTGGTAGAGCTGGGCAAGGCCGAACATGTCGGCGCGGTAGACGATCAGGGTGTTGGCGGTCGGGATGTCGAGCCCGGATTCGACGATCGCGGTGGACAGCAGCACGTCGTACTTGCCGTCGTAGAAGGCGGACATGACGTCGTCGAGTTCGGTCGGCGTCAACTGGCCGTGAGCAACGGCAATGCGCAGTTCGGGCACGCTGTCGCGCAGGAAGGCGGCGCAATCCTCGATGTCGGCAATGCGCGGGCACACGAAGAAGGTCTGGCCGCCGCGGTAGCGCTCGCGCAGCAGCGCCTCGCGAAGGATGACCGGATCGAAGGGGCTGATGTAGGTGCGCACGGCCAGCCGGTCGACCGGCGGCGTGGCGATCATCGACAGTTCGCGCAGGCCCGTCATGGCAAGCTGCAACGTCCGCGGGATCGGCGTTGCCGAAAGCGTCAGCACGTGCACATCGGCGCGAAGCTGCTTGATGCGCTCCTTGTGCTGGACACCGAAGTGCTGCTCCTCGTCGATGATGAGCAGACCCAGGTCCTTGAAGTCGATCGACTTGCCGAGCAGCGCGTGGGTGCCCACGACGATGTCCACCGAGCCGTCCTTGAGGCCGGCCTTGGCCTGCGCCAGCTCCTTCGTGCCGGCAAGGCGGGAGGCATGCGCGACATTCAGCGCGAACCCGGTCATGCGCTCGCGGAATGTCTTGTAGTGCTGGCGCGCCAGCAGGGTCGTGGGTACGACGACGGCAACCTGCTTGCCGTTGGCGGCGGCAACGAAGGCGGCGCGCAGGGCGACTTCGGTCTTGCCGAAGCCGACATCGCCGCACACGAGGCGATCCATCGGGCGGCCGCTGGCAAGATCCCCCAGCACGGCGTCGATCGCCTGCAGCTGGTCGTCGGTCTCGGCATAGGGAAAGCGGGCGGCGAACTCGTCGTAGAGGCCTTCGGGGCGTTCGAGCCGGGTCCCCTCGCGCATGGCGCGGGCCGCGGCGACCTCGATCAGCCGCTTGGCCATCTCGCGGATGCGTTCCTTGAGGCGCGACTTGCGCGCCTGCCAGCCGGTGCTGCCGAGTCGGTCGAGCTGCACGTTCGCCTCTTCCGCGCCGTAGCGCGTCAGAAGCTCGATGTTCTCCACTGGCAGGAACAGCTTGTCGTCGTTGGCGTAGTGCAGCTCAACACAGTCGTGCGGCGCGCCGGCCGCGGTGATCGTGCGCAGGCCGATAAAACGGCCAATGCCGTGATCGACGTGGACGACGAAGTCGCCGGGCGTCAGGCTCGACGCCTCGGTGAGAACGTCGGCGCCGGAGCGGGCGCGCTTGCGCGGGCGCGAATAGCGGTCGCCGAGAATGTCCTGTTCGCCGACGATGGCGAAGGCATCGGTCTCGAAACCGGCCTCGAGCCCGAGCACGATGAGCGCCGTCTCGCCCGGCTCCAGCGTTGCGATTTCGGCGAAGCTTGCCACCTCGCGCAGCCGTTCCCAGCCGTGGCCGTGCAGCATGTCGGTCATGCGCTGGCGCGAGCCCTCGCTCCAGCAGGCAATCGCCGGCTTGACCCCGCGTTTCGTCAGGGCGCGCAGGTGACCAACCAGCGCGTCGAAGACGTTGCCGCTCTCGCTCTGGCGTTCGGGGGCGAAATCGCGCCCTTTCCTCGCACCGGCATCGACGAGAGCAACGGCCGCTTCGCCTTGCGGGACTCGATAGGGACTGAGCGACACGACCCGCCGCGCGGCGAGTTCGCCATCCCAGTCACCGGGGGCGAGATAGATCAGGTCCGGCTCCAGCGGCCGGTAGGGAGCGGAATCGTGGCGGCTTCCTTCGGCGAGCGCGGCCTTGCGGGCCGAGAAATGGTCGCTGACCTGGGCGTGACGTTCGCCGAAGGCTTCGCGCACGAGCGGGTCGAGGCACACCGGCGCGGAGCAGGCGTAGTCGAACACGCTTTCCAGGCGCGAATAGAACAGCGCCAGCCAGTGCTCCATGCCCTGGTGGCGGCGGCCGGCGGAAATCGCCTCGTAGACCGCGTCGCCAGACGACGTCGCGCCGAAGGCGGCGCGATAGCCGGCGCGGAAGGTGCTGATCGTCTCGGGCGTCAGCAGGACCTCGCTCAGCGGAACGAGGTCGAGTGTCCGCGCCTGCGCCGTCGTGCGCTGGGTCTCCGGATCGAAGGCGCGGACGGTTTCCAGCGTGTCGCCGAAGAAGTCGAGACGCATGGGCGCGTCGGAGCCCGGCGCGTAGAGGTCGAGGATGCCGCCGCGCACGGCATACTCGCCACTTTCGCGCACGGTGCCCGTGCGCATGTAGCCGTTGGATTCCAGCCACGCGATGATCTGCGCCAGGTCGCCGACCTGCCCCGGCTTCACGCTCAGCGCCGCGCCGCTCATGCGTTCGCGCGGGATCATGCGCTGCATGACGGCGCCGACGGTCGCCGCGAGGACGACGGGGCGGCCCGCAGTGCGCGGCGCCAGCAGCCGCGACATGGTGGCGAGGCGCTGCGACAGCACCGGCGGCGACGGCGACACCCGGTCGTATGGCAGGCAATCCCAGCCCGGCAGGGCGAGAACCTCAACATCGGGAGCGAAGAATCCCATCGTCTCGACAAATGCCGACAGGCGCGGAGCATCACGGGCGATGAACAGCGTATCGACTGGCCGGTCCGCAGCATCCCTCGCTGCCTGGCGTGCAACGTCCGAGACAATGAGCGCGTCGTAGCCTTCCGGCACTCCGGCTACGATCGTTTCGCCAGGACCGGCGGCGATACGGAAATCGGGGGCTGTCCCGGCGGGGCGGGGCGCGGCTGCGGTCATCGTGTCGTGGTCCGTGGCGATCCGTCTGGCGTCATCGCGCCGGGGTCTGGGAATGGCTGAACGCCCTGAGGGCGCGGAACACCGGCGTGTCGTAGGCTTCCGGCACCGGCTTTTCGCCGGTGATCCAGTTGAAGAGGTCGGCGTCGGCGACGTCGATCAGCGCCTCGAGGTCGTCGAGGTCGCGCCCGTCGATTGCTGGCAGGTGTTGATCGGCGAAACGCCCCATTACGAGGTCCATCTCGCGCGTTCCGCGCCGCCACGCCCGGAACAGGATACGCCGGCGCCGCGGATCGAGGTTTTCGCTGGACAAGGTGGTGCCGGTCATCGTCGCGCAAATCCGTGGGCCGCCAGAGCATTTTCGTTTTCTCTTGAATAGCGAAAATGCTCCAAGCCTTTATTTTCACGCAATTGCGGACGGAAAACCGCACGCACTTTTCCTGCAATTGCTCTGTGCGTCGCAGACAGATAGACCTGCACGACGGAAACCGCCAGTGTGCATCGGGTAGAAGCGCGGGTTTTTGCCGATCGACTGCTGCGGGATCGCGCGCGCCGCGCTACAAAGGCCTCGTCATGCGGCCCGACGTCCTCAATCCCCTGTTTGCGCCTGCCACCGGCCTCGATGGAATCGGTGCCAAGACGGCCGCTCTGCTTAACCGCCTGCTGCCGGTGCCCGAGGGGATCGAGCCGCGCATCCTCGATCTGCTGCTGCTTCCCCCGTCGGGCCTCATCGACCGCCGCAACCGTCCGACGATCGGCCAGGCCGTGCCCGGCACGCTGGCGACCGTCGAGGTCACGGTCGACCGGCACAAGCCGGCACCGGCGCACGGGCGTGCGCCCTACCGGGTGCTGTGCCACGACGAGACCGGCAGCCTGACGCTGGTGTTCTTCCATGCGCGAGCCGATTACCTGGAGCGTGCGTTGCCGGTCGGCGAAAAGCGCTACGTGAGCGGTCAGGTCGAGGCCTGGGGCGACATGCTGCAGATGGTGCATCCCGACCGCATCGTCGATGCCGCGGGCCTTGCGAAACTACCGCCAATCGAGCCGATCTACCCGCTGACCGCGGGCCTTAAGCGGGCGACCATCGTGCGCGCCATCGACGGCGCATTGGACGCCTTGCCCGATCTGCCGGAATGGCAATCGCGCGACGTGATGGCGAAGATGCGCTGGCCGGCATTCGGCGAGGCTTTGCAACGCCTGCACCGGCCGCAGGTGCCGCAGGATGCCGCGCTGGAAGGGCTTGCGTGGCGGCGGCTTGCCTATGACGAACTGCTTGCCGGGCAACTTGCGCTGCTGCTGGTGCGCGCGAGGACGGTCAAGGTGTCCGGTGTCGCGCGAGCCGGAACCGGCGAGTTGCAGGCGGCGATCACCACCGCCCTGCCCTTTGCCCTGACCGGTGCGCAGCGTCGCTCGGCAGCAGAAATCGGCGCCGACCTCTCCAGCGGCGAGCGCATGGTGCGGCTGCTGCAGGGCGACGTTGGCAGCGGCAAGACGGTGGTGGCGCTGCTGGCCATGGCGCAGGTCGCCGAATCCGGCGGGCAGTCCGCGTTGATGGCGCCGACGGAAATCCTTGCGCGCCAGCATTTCAAAACGCTGTCTGAATACGCATCCGCCGCCGGCCTGAAGGTCGCGCTGCTCACCGGCAAGGACCGCCAGAGCGAGCGTCGCAAGGTGCGCGAAGGCCTCGCCAATGGCGAGATCGACATCGCGGTAGGCACGCACGCGCTGTTCCAGCAGGATGTCGCGTTCCGCTCGCTCGGCCTCGTCGTCGTCGACGAGCAGCACCGCTTCGGTGTCCACCAACGCCTGGCACTGACGGCGAAGGGCGACAGGCCGGACATGCTGGTAATGACCGCAACGCCGATCCCGCGCACGCTGCTGCTGACCCTCTACGGCGACATGGACGTCTCCAAGCTCGACGAGAAACCGCCGGGGCGCAAGCCGATCGCCTCGCGTGCCCTGCCCGACGAGCGCATCGACGACGTCGTGACAGCCGTCGGGCGGGCCATGCAGGCAGGCAACCGCGTCTACTGGGTGTGTCCGCTGGTCGAGGAAAGCGAGGCCGTCGATGCGGCGGCTGCCGAGGAACGCTTCGCGGCGCTGTCGGCGATCTTTCCCGGCCGTGTCTCGATGGTGCACGGGCGCCAGGACCTGACCGCCAAGCAGGCCGCGCTGGCGGCTTTCCAGGATGGCAGAACGCCGCTCCTCGTCGCCACCACCGTGGTCGAAGTCGGCGTGGACGTACCCGAGGCGACCGTCATGGTGATCGAGCATGCCGAGCGGTTCGGCCTGGCGCAGTTACACCAGTTGCGCGGGCGCGTCGGGCGCAGCGACCGCGCCTCGTCCTGCCTGCTGGTCTACAAGCCGCCGCTGGGGGAAACCGCGCGCGCGCGCCTCGAGATCATGCGCGAGACCGAAGACGGTTTCCGTATTGCAGAGGAAGACCTGAAGCTGCGCGGCGGCGGCGATGTTCTGGGCACACGCCAGAGCGGGTTTCCCGGCTTCCGGCTGGCGCAGCCGGCGGTGCACCTCGACATGCTGGACATGGCGCGCGACGAGGCGCGCTATATCATGGAGACCGACGCCGACCTCAAGGGCGAGCGCGGCGCAGCGCTGCGCACCCTGCTCTATCTATTCGACCGCGACCACGCGGTGCGGCTCATATCGGCTGGCTGACCGGCTTCAGGCGTGCCCTTCGCGCCTGGCCTCAACGGCCTTCTCGACATGCGCCTTGGCGTCCGCGGGATCCTTGAACGGCGGGATCACCAGGCCTGCGGAAATCGCCAACTTGGCGGCCTCCTCAACCGTCATGTCGAGCAGGACGACGTCCTTCTGCGGCATGAACATCAGGAAGCCGCTGGTCGGGTTGGGGACCGTCGGCATGAACACCGACCACATCGGCTCGCCGCCGCCAACGCGGTGCAGAACCTCACCGCGCGTGCTGGTGGAAATGAAGACGATGGACCAGGATTCGCGGCGCGGGAATTCCGCCAGTCCAACCTTCTCGAAGCTGCCCTGGGACTGGCTCAGCACGGTCTCGAAGATCTGCTTCAGCGCCTTGTAGAGGGAGCGGACCAGCGGCATGCGATCGAGGACGTTCTCGCCGTAACGCACGACCGTGCGGCCGAACAGATTCGCAGTCAGGGCGCCGAGGGCGGTGATGAAGAGAATCGCGATCAGAAGCCCGACGCCAGGCACCGTGAACGGCAGGTAGTTGTCGGGGTTGTAGTGCGAGGGTATCAGCGGCTTGACCCAGGTATCGACCCAGGAGACGAACGACCAGGTCAGATAGACGGTGATGCTGATCGGAGCCGCGACGACAAGACCGGTCAGGAAATAGTTGCGAAACCGCATGCCGAAACTCGGCTTGCGCGGCGGCAGCGTCAGCTGGTCGAGGTGCAGCGCCTCGCCGAGCGAGTGCTCGGCGTGGTGGTCCTGGCCAGGCTCGCGGCCCTGTTCGCTATCGGAGGTATTCTCGGTCATGCCTCAATTCTTTCGGTGGCGCTTCGACGCGCGTCCGCCGCGCGTGTCCGGTGCGCTTCTTCGTTGTGTCAGCATAGCATGCACGCACCTTGTTGCAGGCACGATTCAGCCCGCACGGCTAAATAGTTCGGCGCACACGTGCTGCGAGGCCGGAGGGTGCGAAAAGATGCCGCGGCAACCGATATCTTTGCGTCCGACTTCCGTTACCACGTCTGGAAGAGCGCGGGTCGGAAACGGGAAATCGCCGTGTGCCTATTCGACCGTGACGGATTTGGCGAGGTTGCGCGGCTGATCGACGTCGGTGCCCATGAAAACCGCCGTGTGATAGGCGAGCAACTGCACCGGCACGGCATAGACGAGAGGCTGCACGAAGGGGTCCATCGCCGGCATGGTAATGACTTCGACTGCGTGATCGCCCGCCGCGTTGGCCCCCGCACCATCCGTTATGAGGACGACGCGCCCGCCACGAGCGGCGACTTCCTGCATGTTCGACACGGTCTTGTCGAACAGGGAATCGCTCGGCGCAACGACAACGACCGGCGTTTCCTCGTCAATCAGCGCGATGGGGCCGTGCTTGAGTTCGCCGGCAGCATAGCCCTCGGCGTGAATGTAGGAGATTTCCTTGAGCTTCAACGCGCCTTCCAGTGCCAGCGGATAGCTCAGGCCGCGGCCGATGTAGAGCACGTCGCGGGCGCGGGAAAAGTCCTTCGCCATGGCCTCGATGGCAGGTTCCGCCTTCAGCGCCTGCGCGGTCAGGCGCGGCACCTCGACGAGCGCACGCGAAAGACGTTCGACCTCGGCCGGGGCAAGCTTGCCGCGTGCGGCACCCGCTGCCAGCGCCAGCGAGGCAAGCACTGCGAGCTGGCAGGTGAAGGCCTTGGTCGAGGCAACGCCGATTTCAGGGCCGGCATAGGTCGGCATGATCGACTCGGATTCGCGCGCGATGGTGGATTCGCGCACGTTGACGATCGAAAGCGTATGTTGCGACTGCGCGCGGCAATAGCGCAGGCTTGCCAGCGTGTCGGCCGTTTCGCCGGACTGGGAAATGAAGATGGCAAGCCCGCCGGGCGAAAGCGGTGTCTCGCGGTAGCGGAACTCAGAGGCAACGTCGATATCGACCGGGATGCGGGCATACTGCTCGAACCAGTATTTCGCCACCAGGCCGGCATAATAGGCCGTACCGCAGGCGGTGATCGTGATGCGGTCGAGCTTTGCGAAGTCGAAGGGCAGACCGTCGGGCAGACGCACGGTACCAGCCGCCATGTCGAGATAGTTGGCCAGCGTGTGGGCGACAACCTCCGGCTGCTCGTAGATTTCCTTGAGCATGAAGTGGCGGTGGTTGCCTTTGTCGACCAGAAGCGCGGAGGCGAGCGACGTCTGCACCGGGCGCAGGACCTCGTGCCCGGATTCGTCGCGGATCGTTGCACCGGCAGACGTGACGACAACCCAATCGCCGTCTTCCAGATAGCTGACCCTGTTGGTGAAGGGCGACAGCGCGATTGCGTCGGAGCCGAGGAACATCTCGCCATCGCCGTGGCCGACAGCGAGCGGGCTGCCCTTGCGCGCGCCGATCAGCAGATCGGGATACCCCTCGAACACGAAGACCAGTGCGAAGGCGCCTTCGAGCCGCTTCAGGGTCGAGGCAACGGCGGCTTGCGGATCGGCGCCATTGTCCATCGCATGCGATACCAGCTGAGCGACGACCTCGGTGTCGGTCTGCGTTTCGAAACGGACACCGGCCGCTTGCAGCTCCTTCTTCAGTTCGCGGTAATTCTCGATGATGCCGTTGTGCACGACGGCGGCACGCGCGGTGGCATGGGGATGGGCGTTCGTCTCGGTCGGCGCGCCATGGGTCGCCCAGCGGGTGTGGCCGATGCCGATCGTGCCCTTGAGCGGCAATTCGGCGAGCCGCGTCTCAAGATTGCGCAGCTTTCCCTCGGCGCGCCGGCGCGCGAGATGGCCTTCCTCAAGTGTCGCGATGCCGGCAGAGTCGTAGCCGCGATACTCGAGCCGCTTCAATGCCTCTACGAGGCCGTCCGCCACCGATTGCTTGCCGATGATTCCAACAATCCCGCACACGTTTGACCGAATCTCCCTGCTGCGAAACAGCTGCCGCGGCAAAGCCATGCATGATGCGCCTGCCCCGGCCAAGTGACGAATTGTTGCGAAATCTTACGCGAAAGCCTGTCTGACGTCGTCTTTCATCACGATTCATGCTTAGCGCGCTGCCGGGCAACCCATCCGGGGATTTCCGTCTGGCGCGCGCGGGCAACCGCCAGCGCCTCGCCGGGCACGTCCTTGGTGATGACGCTGCCCGAGCCGACATAGGCGCCGTCGCCGATGCTGACGGGGGCGACAAGAGCCGAGTTGGAGCCGATGAAGGCGCCCGCGCCGATGTTCGTGTGGTGCTTGGCCGAACCGTCATAGTTGCAGGTGATCGTACCCGCGCCGATGTTGGCGGCAGCGCCCACGGTCGCATCGCCGACGTAGCTGAGGTGGTTGACCTTGGCGCCGTCGGCGATCTTCGCGTTCTTGATCTCGACGAAATTGCCGATCTTCACGCCGGTGGAAAGATCAGCGCCCGGGCGCAGCCGCGCGAAGGGGCCGATCTGCGCGCCCGCACCAATGCGGCAACCTTCCAGGTGGCAGAAAGCGCGGATTTCGGCTCCCTCCTCCACCACCACTCCGGGGCCGAAGACGACGTTCGGCTCAACGGTGACGTCGCGACCGATGCGCGTGTCGTGATTGAAATGGACGCTTGCGGGATCGCGCAGCGTGACGCCCGAAGTCATTGCGGCTGCACGCAGGCGCTGCTGCATGAGGAACTCGGCATGCGCCAGTTGCGCCCGGTCGTTGACGCCGCCGACCTCCTCGGCATCCGCTTCGAGGGCAACCGTCGCGAGGCCATCGCCGCGCGCGATCTCGACGGCGTCGGTGAGGTAGTACTCGCCCTTGGCATTGGCGTTGCCGATCCGGCCGAGGATCGGAAGAATCTTTTTGCCCGAAAATGCCATGACGCCGGAATTGCAGAGCGTGATGACCTTTTCAGCCTCGCTTGCATCCTTGTCCTCGCGGATCGCCAGCAGCGCGCCCTCCTCCACGACGAGGCGGCCGTAGCCTGTCGGATCGGGAGCCTCGAAGCCGAGCACGGCGACGCCTGCTCCATCGCGGACCGCCCGCACCATGGCGGCGAGTGTCTCGGGCTTCATCAGAGGGGTGTCGGCGAACAGCACCACGACCTGCGCGTAGCCCTGCGCAATCGAGTCACGCGCCGAAAGGACGGCATGCGCCGTGCCGAGCCTGTCGGCCTGCACGAAGACGCTTGCGCCGGCGGCCGACTTCCTCGCGCAGTCGGCGACGTCGTCGCGGTCCGGGCCGACGACGACTGCAATGTCCGCATCCGCCTGCCCGCACGCGGCTGCCAGAACGTGCGCCAGCATCGGCAGACCCGCGATTCTGTGCAGGACTTTCGGCGTCGAGGAACGCATGCGGGTGCCCTCGCCTGCCGCGAGCACGACGAACAGCGTGTCGGCCATTTAGATGTTCTCCTGAGTAGTCTGCGCTGCAAAGGTAGGGGCCGGCGGTAAAGCATTGGTTGGCGCGCGCGCATTCGGCCGTCGCCGCAGCCTTCATCGTTACCACTTCCTTAACCGCATTCGAGTCACCTTGCAGCAACCCGAACGGCGCCGACGCGTCAAGCAGCGGAACAGCGCGGCAGGTAATCATGGCCAAGGTCAAACGCAATCGCCCCTTTCCCGAAATCCCGGTCGCGGACCGCAAGGTCGTGTCTTCCGGAAAGATGACGCGCAAGCGACAGCGCATGATGATGACCTGGGCGGCGATCGCCGGAATGTCAGCGGCGGCGGCCTTTTCCTCGGCGGTCAAGGACGACGGTCGCGACCGCATCGCGGATCTTTTCTCGTGGGGATCGTCCAGCGAAGTCGTCGCCCGGATCGAGCCTGCACGCGAGATGGCGCCGGATGGTTCGCCAATGGCCACCGGCGCGTTCGGCGCGGGCGCGAATGGCAAGCCGGTCGACGTCGCCGAACTGAAGGCCGAGATCGCCCGGCTGGAAACGGCCGTGCGCCGGGCAGCCATCGAAAAGAAGGCGCTGCTCAACCGGATCGCGGAAATGCGCGGCAAGGCCGAAGACGCGGTCGATTCCATGGTCACAGGCAGCCTGCCGTCGATTTCCGGCAACATGCCTGCGGGCCAGCCGATGCCGGCCGGGACGCAGGATGCCATCCGCGACGCACTGGCACGCTCGGCGGCGGCCGATCTCGCCCGCGGCCAGACGCGCGTCACCGAGACGCGGTTCGCCGTGGAGGTGGCGGCGGGTCATTCCCTGTCGCAACTGCGCAGCCAGTGGGACACGCTTGCCCGGGCGCATTCGGGCCTGCTCGGCCAGTTCGATCCGCTGGTGCATGTCGACGAGGACAACCGGGGCGTGACGCTGCGCCTGCTTGCCGGCCCGATGGCGAATGCCGCCGATGCCGTGGATGTCTGCGCCAGACTGCGCAATACCGGCACGGTCTGCGCCGCTGTCCCCTATGAAGGCCAACGCCTGAACATCCGCTAGCGCATGTTCTAGTCGTTCAGGTGCGTGCGCCTGAGCGGAATGCGCTGCAGGCGGCAAACGCCTTTCGGCCATGAACGGCTTGCTGGCGCGCATGTGGCATGCGCCGATGTGCGTTGTCCTAGCTGCTCGATTGGCATAGGCGTTGGCGATCCTACCCGCGGCAAGAGCGGCGAACGCCATCCATGACCAGCCAAACTCCCGCCGACAACAGCGTCGACCCGCGCCTGCGGCGACGTGCGCTCGCGCTTCTCGTCGTCTCGCCGCTGTTCTTTTCTTCGAACCTCATCATCGGGCGGGCGGCGGCGCAGACCGTCGAGCCGTCGACGCTCGCCTTCTGGCGCTGGCTGATCGCATTCATGATCCTGCTGCCGTTCGCGTTTTCGGGCCTGCGCAAGCACCGTGCAACGCTTCTCGCCCATGCGGGCGAACTCGTCGTTCTCGGGTTTCTCGGCATGACGCTGTGCGGTTCGCTGATCTATGTCGCCCTGAAGAGCACGACCGCCACAAACGCAACGCTGATCTATACGTCATCGCCGGTGCTGATCGTGCTGCTGGAATGGCTGTTCCGCGGCATTCGGCCGGGTGCGCGCCAGATGCTGGGCATCGCGCTGGCGTTTGCCGGCGTCGCCACCATCCTGATGAAGGGCGATATCGACCGTTTGATCCATTTCCGCTTCAACCCCGGCGACATCGGCGTCGCGGTCGGGGCGCTCGCCTGGGCGGTCTATTCCGTGATCCTGCGGCGCAAGCATTTCACCGGCCTGCCGACGATCGTGCTGTTCTGCGCCATCGCGGGAACGGGCGCGGCCATCCTGGCGCCCTTCATGGCCTACGAAGCAATCCGGCTGGATGCGTTCCCGCGTACGCAGGAAGCCTGGATGAGCATCCTCGGCGTCGCCGTTTTTGCCTCCGTACTGGCGTTTTCCACGTTCCAGTATGGCGTGAAGACGGTCGGGCCCTCCATTGCAGGCGTATTCATGTACCTGTTGCCGGTGTACGGCGTATCGCTGGCCGTGCTGTTTCTCGGCGAGCGCGTCCAGGCGTTCCACCTCGCAGGCTTCGCCGGGGTTGCAACAGGCGTCGCGCTCACCACATTGCCCAAAGGCCTGTTTCGCCGGCGCACGTGAACGTCACGCACCGGCCAGCCAGGGGGAAGTGATGCAGCCGGGCGACAGTCTTCGGCAATCGTGGATCTCGGGGCAGTACTGCTTGCCCGAGCGGCAGGTTGTGGGCATCCTTCACGCGCAAATTCCGACTCCACAGATCGGGATCGATAACGGGATGCGGATTTCCGGCATGCAAGCTTCAAGAACCGCGCTGGTTGGCGCGATGATGTGCCTTGCGGCGTTGTTGCCGGGCGGACAGGCACATGCGCAGGGGCTCGATTCGGCCTATGCCGCGGCGTTCGCCGCACGCATCGCGAACCCGGGCGACACCGCGACACTGGGCGCATTCATCGACATCGCCGTGCGCGAGGGGCAATACGACCAGGCCCTCTCCACCACAGAACAGCACCTCATCGACCATCCCCGCGATGCCAAGGCGCGACTGATCGCGGGCCGGCTCTACAACCACCTGGGTTCGTATGAGCTGGCGCGGCGGCAATTGAACCATGCCCTTGAAATCGGGACGCTTTCTCCGGAAGAAACAGCCGAGGCGCAGGATCTGCTGGGGCGTGTCGAGCGCGCCATCGAGGGCTGGAGCTACTCTGTCGAGGCGACGGCTGGCGTGCGCGCGGAATGGATCGACCTGAAAACGGGCAACGACCGCGACGACCTCGACCCGTTCGGCGAGCTTTCGGCGACCGTGCGGCAGGACCTGAAGACCGCGACGCGCGACGCGATCATCTATTCGGCGTCGATTGCCGCCACGCGGCGCTTCTACGATGTCGACCTGGCCGCGAATGCCGGACGCCACGACCACATCGCCGGTCGCGGCGCGATTACGTGGGACAAGGGGCTGCCCGACTTCGGTATCGATTCGCTGCGCATGCTGCTGACCGGCTACGTGCGCGGAGAAACCTTCGACACGAATACCGACGAGGTCGAATACGGCACCTCGGTGCGCTTCACGGTGCGCCCGACGGTGGACTCCTTCGCCTTTGCCGGCGTCGGATACGGTTGGATATCTGAATCGACGAACATCATCGCCGACGAGCGTTTCCGCTGGGAAGCCGGGTTCAGCCACCGTATCAGCGGATCGTGGTCGCTTGGCATCGGCGTCCAGGGCAGCCAGGACTTCGCCAACGGCAACAAGGTCGGCGAGATGCATGAGGTCGAGGCCAGCGTCGGCGGCGTCGTCTACACGATCCCCGACCGGCTGGTGTGGACCTACCAGCTTGGGGTGGCGCTTGGCGAGCGCGAGTCTCCGGACCTCTCGTTCGGTCTGCCGTTCATGGTCGACAGCGACTACTGGCGGGTCAGTTCCCGGCATCGCTTCCAGATCGGTGAAAAGCAGTACATCAGCCTCGAGACGACGTGGACGGATGTCGACTACAGCTCGGCGCTCTCCTCGGCGGTTGACCGCACGTCGCTCGAAACGATGGTCAGCTACACGCACATCTTCAACTAGGTCTCTTTCCGGGGATGGTTCTCCGGCATGCGACGCAGGCACGGGCAGGAGCGCAACATGGGCATTCGGCGTTGGACCGCGGGAGTTGTCTCAGGTGTACTGTCGGTGGCATTGGCTGCGTCCGGCGCGTTTGCCGCTGCGATCGGAACTACGACCGCCTACCAGACAAACATCGTGCGCAACGGAGGGGCCAACCTCAGCGTCGGCGCGGGCATTTTCCTCGGCGACCGGTTGCGGAGCAACGAGACCGGACTCGGGATGATCGTCTTCGACGATGAATCGAGCGCCAAGATCGGCCCGAATTCGAGCCTGACCATCGACGAATTCGTCTATTCGCCGGGATCGCGCAACGGCACGATGGGCATCTCCGTGAACAGCGGACTCGCCCGCTTCTATGGCGGCAAGCTGTCCAAGGCCGGCAACATGCACGTGACGACGCCGCACATGGTGCTGGGCGCGCGCGGCGGCATCATCGAGGTCATCGTCATCGGCGGGCTGACCATCGCGATCCTGCGTGCCGGGCAGATGACCTGCGAGGTCAACGGCGTGCGCCGGGTGGTCACCAATCCCGGCTTCGCCTGCACGTCCGAAGACGGCGAGTTGAAGGTCGGCTACGGCGGCATCGATCCGTTTCCGATCCTCGACAGCCCCGACCGGGTCGCCGGCACGGGCGTTCCGGGAACACCGGGCGGCGGCATCGACGTGACGGCTTTCTGCGCCTCGGCAATCGGTTCGGCGTTGTCCGCGTGCCAGTCGAACGACGGCTCGCTGCCAGGCTTCGTGATCCAGTTCCCCGATGGCGGGTCAAGCAATCCGCCTGTCGGCAGCGGCAGCTACAATTGCGGCTACAAGTCGCTGAACCAGGAATCCTATTCGATTTCCAACTATTGCTAGGGTTCTGGCTGCGGTGCCTGGCTTCATTCGCCAGCGCTGGCGGGAATGGCTGATCGCCGGCCTCTTCATTGCCGCCGCCCTGGCCGCGCATGTCGCCCTTGACCGCCAGCTGGATCTTGTGCGGGCGCGCATCTACGACCTCTACCAGCAAATGTTGCCGCGCCATGGCGAACCCTCCCCGGTCGTCATCGTGCGCATCGACGACGAAAGCCTCGCCTCGCACGGCCGCTGGCCGTGGAACCGTACCAAGGTCGGCGAGCTCGTTCGCCGCACTGCCAGCCAGGGTGCGGCCGTCGTGGGGCTCGACCTGCTGTTTCCCGAAGCCGACACCTCCGAAACCGGCGCCTCCGGGGACGCCGCCCTGCAAGCCGCGCTGGAGGACACGCACAGCGTCCTCGCGGTCAGTCTTGGCGAAGGGGCCACGCCGCACGAGGCCGAGCCGAAGGCAGGCTGGTCGGTCGTCGGCGACGTGCCGGAACGCTTTCCCGGCTTCCCCGGCCTCGTCGCATCGCTGCCGGGCCTGAATGCAGCAGCATCGGGCCTTGGCGTGATCCGTGCTATTCCCGACGAGGACGGTGTCCTGCGCCACCTGCCCGTCGTCTGGCTGCGCGCACTGGAAGCCGTCGAGCAAAGCCCGACAACCCGTGGCGTGCAGGTCTGGCCCTCGTTCGCGCTGGAACTCGTGCGGCTTTACGCAGGCGTCGACGATTTCGCCGTTCGCATGGGCCCCTACGGCTTCGATGCACTGCGCATTGCCGGTACGACGATAGGCCTTGCGCCGGACGGCAGCGTGCGGCTGTGGGAGAGCACTGCGGCTCCGGTTACGGTTTCCGCCGCATCTCTTCTTGCGGGCGACGCGCATCCCGAACTGGCCGGTACGATTGCCATCGTGACGCTCGATGCGGTCGGGCTTGCGGACTACCGGGTCACGCCGACGCGGCCAGCGCGCGCAGGCAGTGAAATTCACGCCGAACTGATCGACCAGATGCTGGCGGGCGCTTATCTCAGCGAACCGCCAGACGCGCGGCTGGCAGAACGCGCGTGGTTTATTCTTGCAACCATTGGCATCACCGTCGCCTCCGGCTTCCTGGCACGCAGGCTGTGGATTGGCCTGATTTTCATCGCAACCCTGCTGGCGGTTCCCCTTGCCGGCGGATTCCTCGCCTATGCCATGCGCAGTGAACTCTACGACCCGGTCCTGCCGGCCGCCGGCATCTTTCTCGTTGCCGCTTTCGAGGGTTATTCGCAGTATCGGCGCAGCGAGACACGGCGCGACACGCTGGCGCGCCAGTTCGGCCAGTTCCTGTCGCCCGCCGTCGTGGCAAGGCTGATGCAATCGAACACCGACGCCCTGCTGGGCGGCGAGAAGCGCGAGATTTCCATCCTGATGACGGATATCCGCGGCTTCACCAATCTTTCCGAGAAGCTCGAAGCCGACAAGCTGATCGCCATCGTGAACCATTTCCTCGGCATCGCGACCGAGGAGATCCTGGTGCGCGACGGAACCATCGACAAGTTCATGGGCGACGCGGTGCTCGCCTTCTGGAACGCTCCGCTGGACCAGCCGGACCACCGGGCGCGGGCGCTCTCCGCAGCGCAGGCGCTGATCGCGCGGGTTGCCTGGGAGAACGACCGGCTTGTCGCGCAGGGGCTCGAAGCGATCCGCATCGGTGTTGCCGTCGAGAGCGGGGTCTGCTCGGTGGGCAACTTCGGGTCGAGCCGGCGCTTCGACTATACCGCCGTCGGCTCGCCGGTGAACCGCGCGGCGCGGCTTGAATCCGTCACCAAGAAACTGGGCATTCCGCTGGTGCTCGGGCCGGAATTCGCAAAGGATCCACCCGTGGAACTCTTCAAGGCAGGTGCCTTCGAGCTCCAGGGCATCGAGGGCGAGACGCCCGTCTATACGACGAGCGACTATTCGCGCTCCGCCAATGCAGACGCACAGGCGCGGAAAGGACCGAAGGGCTGAGCCGCGACGGTCAGTGCGCCGGCGAGGTCCAGGTCACGAAGCGCGCCGCATGGGGGATGACGCGCAGGTCGAGGGGGCCGCTGCCCAATTGCATTTCATCGCCGTCGAGATGGACATGGCCCTTGAAGCCGTCGAGCCGGCACACCGCGTTGGTGATGCGGCGATGGCGCAGGACCCGGCTGTCGCGGCGGCCGCGGAAGAAGTCGTAGGCCGCCCGCGCAAGACCCCAGGCGCGCGTATTGTGAAGCGTGATCATGTCGAGGCGCTTGTCGTCGAACAGGATGCGGCGCAGCGGCCTCAAGCCGCCGATGTTGAGATGGTTGCACACCACCATGCTGTGGCTATGGATGCGTCGCGACCTGCCGCCCTCCTCGACCGAAAAGGTGAATCCGTCGTCGCGGTAGTTGTGCTTGAGCAGACGGTCGGCACTGAGGAGATAGGCGAGCGCGCCGAAGCGTTCCTTCCACTCCCTCCGGGCGCCGACCGTGACACTGGAAATGGCGCCGAAGATCGCGGCGATGAAAAAGACGTGGCGGTTGTTGAGTAGCCCGAGATCGACGCGGCGCGCCGTTCCGGACACTGCAAGTTCGAGCGCGCTTTCAAAGCTGCGCGGCAGTCCGAGCGACAGGGCCGCGACATTGGCGCTGCCGAGCGGCACGAAGGCGACCGTGCATTTCTCAAGCAGGTTGCGGGTCCACAGCGACTCCAGCACGAGACGCAGGGTGCCGTCGCCGGCGGCGACGACGAAACGCACATCGTCATACCGGGCGACGGCGTCGACCACCGCGTTCCAGTCGCATCCGTCGACCGTGCTGAAGGACGCGGGAAGCCCGCGCGCTTCGAAATAATCATGCAACCGCGCCGGCGCGCCGGCGCGTGAACGCCCGGCCTTGGCGTTCGAAATCACGAAAAAACAGCGGTTCATGCCGCCCTCGCCTGTTTCACCGGACGCGTCCGCGTCCGCATTTTCGTTGTCTCGCTCCCTCCGGGAATCAGGGGAGCGTTGTCATCAAGGCTACATGAAACGGCTTAAACCTTCGTGGATAGGCGCCCTAAACGAATGGTTATTCCGGCTCGACCCCGCGGTGCGTGAAAGTTGGCATACGCCTTGTTACGGACAGGGCAACGGGCAGTCCAAGCGGGACAGCCTGGTTCATTGCGGGACAACCCGATGATTAATGTGTCGCGCCGCTGGACATTCGGCACCGGACTGGCCGCCGTTCTGGCGCTCATCGCGGAGTTCGTATGCGTTGCCGGCGGCATCATGGGCGCGCATTTCGCCTATCACGAGATTGCCTACGGATCTGGCGGCTCACTGACGCGGATCCTTGCCTATGCGTTTCTCACCGCGTTCGGCTACATCGGCGTCAACCTGCTGCGCGGCGGCTACGACACGCAACTGACCGGATCGGGGCGTGGTGGCGATGCACAGGTGTTCCTGATCTGGAACACGGCCTTCGTGATCTCCCTGTTCGTGCTCTTCATCTCCAAGACCGTCGAGGAACAGTCGCGCGGCGGCATCCTGCTCAGCTACGCGGTCGGCCTGGCCGCGGCCTATGGCGCGCGGATAGCGATCGGCGCGCTCGCCCGCAAGGCGGTGCAGCGGGGCATGGTGCGGGCGCGCAGCGTGCTGCTGGTCGGCCACGATACGCGGATCGAGGCCTTCGTGGCGGCCCAGACGCTGCAACAATCCGGCATCAGCGTCATCGACGCGGTGGTATTGCCGACCGCCGCCAGCGCGGCGGACGTCGATGCGGCATTGCGTGTTGCGGTGGAGCGGGCACGCGAACTCGAGCCCGACGACATCGTTCTGGCGATCGGTCTGAAGGACGCCGAAGCGCTGGAAGCCGCCGTCGACGCCATGGCCAATGTCCCGGCCAGCCTGCACGTGATGCAGGACGGCGTGTTCGAGCGCTTCCGCGACATCGAGAGCGGCCGTATCGGCGAGGTTGCCGGGCTTGTCCTCAGCCGCCAGCGCCTGACCGCGTTCGACCAGGCCGCGAAGCGGCTGTTCGACATCGTGGTGTCGCTCGTCGCACTGGTGCTGCTATCGCCGCTGCTGCTGGTGATCACCCTTGCGATCCGGCTGGAAAGCGGCAGCCCGGTGCTGTTCAGCCAGACGCGCTATGGCTTCAACGAGGAGCCGTTCCGCATCCTCAAGTTCCGCACCATGACGGTGCGCGACGATGGTGCGGTGGTGCGCCAGGCGACCCTGGGCGACAAACGGATCACCCGGCTTGGCCGCTTCCTGCGCCGCAGCAGTCTCGACGAGCTGCCGCAACTGGTCAACGTGCTCGCCGGCGACATGTCGCTCGTGGGCCCGCGCCCGCACGCAGTCGCCCACAACCGGTACTACGAGCAGCGGGTGGCAAGGTATGCGCGCCGCCACAACGTCAAGCCGGGCATCACCGGCTGGGCGCAGGTCAACGGATTGCGCGGCGAGACCGACACGGACGACAAGATGGCAAGGCGCGTCGCCTGCGACCTCTATTACCTCGACAACTGGTCGTTCCGCTTCGACCTGAAGATCCTGGCGCTGACGCTGGTCACCATGCTCGGCGGCCGCAACGCTTATTGAGGATCAGGGCCACGGAAGCATTTGTCGGGCGAGACAAGCGGAGGGCGGGTGTTGACCAGGACGAGCTTTCGCACCGCACGCCGTCAGAATGCGGTGACCTCACCGCAATCTGCCCATTGAAGGTTCCATAGTCCGATATTCGGCTTGAACCGGTGGTTCACACCTTTGCCCGGCAGCGATCGTCATGCCTGCTCCGGGTGCCGCCCCGGGCGGGCCGGCGCTTCAAACCACCAGCAACACGCCACCGACGCGGGCACCCGACGCGATCAGCGATTCAAGCGCCTGTGTGAGCGGCTTCATGTGGGTTTCTTGCGCGACCGCCACGACGATCGCCGCATCGGCAGCGTTGGCGACGCTGCGATGCAGGCGAGATGACCACAGCTCGCCGGCGCTGAGCACGATCATGTCGACCGGCTGGTTCCTCTGCGACAGGGCCTTGCGCAGCGGCCAGGGGCGCGCCGCCTCGGCGATTGCGGAAACCTGTCGGCCAGTGGGGACAAGCAGGAGCTGGTTGTCGTCGGACACCGAATGCACCGTCGAGATGTTGTCGCCGCCGTAGACGAGTTCACGCAGGCCCGGCCTATCCTGCTTGCCGAAAAGCCGCGAAAGCCCGCCATTGCGGGTATCGGCGTCGACGAGCAGAACGCGGTCGCCGCCCTCCACGGCACTGCGCGCAAGCGACAGCGACGCGAGCGCGCTCAACCTGTCGTCGTCCGGGCAGGCAAACAGCACCCAGCGCGCCGCATCCCCCGGCGCGCCGGCCATGCGGTTGTAGAACGCGTCCATCTGGCTGTAACCGCGCCCGCCGCGCAAATCGGCATCGCCGTTGAGGACCGCACGCGGAATTTCAGCCACCACGGGAACACCGGTTTCCTGCCAGACCTGGTGGGCCGACTGGACGCGTGGATCGAGCTGCTCGCGCAGCAGCGCCTGTCCCACGCCGATGGCGAGCCCGAGGATGCCGGCTGCGAGCACGATGATGGTGCGCGGCGGCCACGCCTTCTTCAGCGGCGGCGTCGCCTGGCTGATCAGGCGGGCGTTGGTGGTGTCGACGCTCTGCTGTTCGCTCAATTCGCCGGAGCGCTTGAGGAACGCCTCGTAGATGCTGCGGTCGGAGTCCGCCTGGCGCACAAGTTCGCGCAGGCCCAGCATGGCGCTGTTGGTGCCCAGCACATCGCCCTTCAGGGCGTCGACGCGCGCTTCGAGCGTGTCCTGACGGGCGCGGGCACGGTCGCGCTCGACGCGGGTTGCCTCGACGATGCGGTCGAGTTCGGCACGGATCTGGTTTTCCACGAGGATGACATTGGACCGTGCCGCCAGCAGTTCCGGATGGCTGGGACCAAGGGTCGTCTCGAGCGTGGAAACCTGGGCGAGAGCCACCGCCAACATCGACCGAAGGTCGGCAATCGTCGCCGACAGCAACGCTTCCGACAGGTTCTCCGGCGAGATGGCGCGCTGGCGCATGTCGAGGATCTGCTGGTACCGGGTATCGAGGTCGGCAACGGTTGCACGCACGCGCGACAATTCGTTGGTCGCTTCCTGCAACTGCTGGTCGACGACCAGCAGGCCGCCGGCATCTACGATGCCGTGTTCGCTGCGATAGCGCTCGACGCGCTCGGAACTTTCGGCGACCTTCGAGCGCAGGTCTTCAAGGCGCGCGGCAAGGGCTTGCGAGGAGCGGCGGACGAACTCGGTGCGCGCCGCCCTGTTCTTCTCGAGGTAGATTTCGGCGAAGGCATTGGCGATGCGCGCCGATTTCTGCGCGTCCTTCGTCCAGACCGAGATCTCGATGACGTAGGCCATGTCCTGGCGGCCGATGTCTACAGCCTCGCCCAGACGGCGCAGCGCCAGCAACTGCCGGTTACCCACCTCCTGCCCCACGCCAAGCATACCCAGCAGGCCTGACACGATACCGGGTTCAGGCATGCCGAACTCGGGGTCGTCCTCAAGGCCCGTGCGGCCGATGACCTCAAGCATGATGTCGCTGGAACGCAGCACCCCGATCTGGCTTTCTGCCTCGGCAAGCGCTGCATCGGCGTTTCCGGGGCCGCGGGTAACATCGTCGCGCAGGACGTTGAGGCCGGCTGGATCGACCAGCAACTTGGCAGTGGCCTTGTACTGGGGGGGGATGGCGAGCGCGACCAGCGCGGCGAGAAGTGCCATCGCCAGCGCGGTCGCGATGACCGAGCGCCTGCGCCGCCACACTGCCGAGAAGAGACTGCCGATATCCAGAACGGCGACCGTGGTGGCGGGCGACACCGGCTCGCCGCCCTGCCCCAGCGAGGCGACACGATCGTGTTCGATGTTCGGTACGCTCATGACTTAGGCCCTGCCGGAAGATGATGTTGCATGTTCGACGGGCGCGCTCTTCGCCCAATTTGCGGTAACGACCGTACCGCCGTGCGCGTGTTCGACGCGTGCTTGCCTGGCCGCCAGCGAAATCGCCGTTTGCGCCACTGCATTCGGCGCCAGCGCTCCGTGCAGCACGACCTGGCGTGTCGGCACCAGTTCGCCGAAGCGCGGAGACAGGCTTTCCAGTCGGATCTCGCAGCGGAACCCCGCGGGAATTTCCATCTCGAGCAGACGCACACCCTGCTTCGACAGAACGACCTTGCCGCCTTCGATTTCGGGTTCCACTGCGGGATCGCACAGGAAACGGATGGAGACGGGCAGCACTTCCCGCGCGCCTTCGAGCGTGTCGACCATGCGGAACGCGTCGCCGTCGCGCTCGATGCGGCGGACGTGATGCACCCCGAAGTCGCGCAGGTAGCCGGCATGGCGTCCCGCCACTGCCCAATCGGGGCCGGTGCGCACAAGCAGGAACTCCGCATTCGACTTGTTCGTCCACGCGAAGGCGCCGGCGGCTTGCGCCGGCGAGCGGTCGCCGATCAGCAGGGTGTTGTGCAGCCCGGCCTCGCGCTGGCGCCTACGCATGTCGCCGCCGGCGTGATAGAGCCACGTGCCGGCGTCAGCGAAGACCGGCTGGCCATCGACGCTGAGCCAGATGGCAAGCGGATCGCAGTGGCCATGAGCGGCAAGCGCGGTATGGCCATGCGGGCCGTGGTCGAAGACAAGATGGATGCGATGGTCGGCGCAGGTGTCGCGGACCACCGTATAGCCGCCGCAGGGAAAGACCTGAACTTCCGCGCGTTCCGGCCAGGGCGTCTCGGCAGCCGGCGGAGAGGCGAATACGAGATCGCGCAGGCCGGTTTCGCGCGGCACGCCGGCGAGTTCCGGCTCGCCCAGCAGGCCGCCGACCGCCGCGGCAACGGAGACGCAGTAGCGTTCCTCGCGGGCATGCGTGTTGAAGACGACGTGGCCCTCGTCGTCGTCGCCGATCGCGGGCACGCGGCCTTCAGCGTTGGCGAGAGCCATGAGGAACCGCGCACCGGCGGCAAGGCGCAGCGGAATGGCCTTCGGCAGCACCACCGGCGTATCGGACGACAACAGCAACGCCAGCGCGACCATCTCGAGCGTGAAGGCATGGTAGGTCGGCGACTGTTCGGCACCCACCCCGTCAGGGTGGACCTGCGCCAGCGCCTCGGCCTCGATCACGGCGCGGCCGGCGCGCGCCCAGCCGCGCGCCTCGGGCAGGTCCGGCGCCAGCCAGCCTGCGACCAGCAGCCCTAGCCCTTCCGCCACGAGATGGTTGTTGGCCGAGGAGAAGCCCGAAGGAAAGGCGGCGAGCTGGCGGCCATGGGCGGCGGCCATGCGGCGGATCAGCACGCGGTCAGCGGGTTCGAGCCGGTTCTCGCCTATGCCCGCAACGACGACCGCCAGGGAAACAAGGCGCAGCGCCAGCTCCAGGCCCGACACCCAGTTGACGCCGCGCCCGGGCGGATTGGCGCTCGCCCAGGCGTGGACGACATCGAGAACCCGGCGCGCGAGCGCTGCGTCGTCACTCGCCGCGACCGCTGCCGCAAGCGGCTGCAGGAACTGCAGGCGGTTGAGCTCCCAGACGTACTTGACGTCGCCGAGCCCCTCGCCTGTCCAGCGCACGGCGACATCGAATGCGGGTTTCTCGGAACCCGGCCAGCGGTGGCCGGACACCGGATCATTGAACCAGAAGGCGTCGTCAGTCCCGCTGTCCATGGCAAACAGGGAGATCGCCGGACGCCCGAGGCTCGAATAGTTGCCAGCGTCGAAGGCCGATTCGGCTTCTGCAAGCACCGCCGGACATATCGAGGCGGCCATGCGCAACCGCTCGCCGAGCGGTGCGAAACTTCCGATCTCGCCGTCGCCGATATGCTCGTAGTTGTCCCAGCCGCGCGCACTCCTTCGCGCCCACAGGCGCTTCCTGATCGCCTCGCGGACGCGGAACAGCCGTTCGCCCGGCTCCATGGAGCGCAGGCGCGATGCATACCAGCGGATCTTGCGCAGTCGTCCGGCCAAAGGCTCAGGGCTCCCGATTTTTTGGCGCACTCAATATAGATACGTTAAAGATGTGTTACCTGAAATAATAGTCATCTACGTCATCTCTGTTTGAGTAATTAATATTAATTGCGAATGTTAACTTTTTGATTTTAACCAATTAACGACATCATTTAACCCTAATAACACCGACCACTGCGCTCTTTATTAGTTTCTGATTTATTTATCGCCTGAACCCGTGAACAACACGGGAAACACACGAGGCGAGGCAGATCGTGAAAGTCCTTCTGACATTCGGCACGCGGCCGGAAGCCATCAAGATGGCCCCGATCATCCACGAATTCGCCAGAACCATCGGCGTAGACGCGCGCGTGTGCGTGACCGGACAGCACAAGACGATGCTGGACGAAGTGTTGAAGTCCTTCCGCATAGAACCCGACTACGACCTCGAGGTCATGACCGCCAACCAGTCGCTCAACGAGGTGTTCGTGCGCATCGTCCAGCGCCTCGACCCGGTGATCGGCGAATTCGCGCCCGACGTGGTGCTGGTCCAGGGTGACACGACGACGAGCTGGGCGGCGGCCATGGCGGCCTTCTACCGGGGTGTTCCGGTCGGGCACGTCGAAGCAGGTCTGCGCACGGGCGACCTGTTCAGCCCGTGGCCGGAGGAGGCCAACCGGCGGATGACCTCCGTGGTGGCGACGCGGCACTACGCACCGACGCACACTGCACGCAAGGCCCTGCTGGACGAGGGCCACATGCCGGACACCGTGAAGGTGACCGGCAACACGGTGATCGACGCCCTGCTGATGGTGCACGAGCGCGTGACACAGGACCCGACAACACGGCAGGCGCTGGAACAGCGCTTTTCGTGGCTTGCGGGAAACCGCAAGCTGATCCTGGTGACCGGCCACAGGCGAGAGAGCTTCGGCGCCGGTTTCGAGCGCATGTGCTCTGCGATCAAGGCGATCGCGGCGCGCGACGACGTGCAGGTCTGCTACCCGGTGCACCTCAATCCGAACGTGCAGGAACCCGTCCACCGGCATCTTGGCAATCTCGACAATGTCGCGCTGATCGAGCCGCTCGACTACGAAGCCTTCGTGTTCCTGATGGATCGCGCTCACCTGATCCTCACCGACTCCGGCGGCGTGCAGGAGGAAGCACCTTCCCTCGGCAAGCCCGTGCTGGTGATGCGCGAGACCAGTGAACGCATGGAAGGCGTCGATGCCGGGGTCGCACGTCTTGTGACCACTGATCCCCGCCTCATCGAGGCGCACGTCACCGAACTGCTCGACAACCCGGAACGCTATGCGGCGATGGCGACCGGCAAGAACCCCTATGGCGACGGCCTGGCCAGCCGCCGCATCGTCAAGGATCTGCTTTCATGGCATCGAACAAGAACCGCGTCTGCGTCGTCGGCCTCGGCTATGTCGGGCTCCCTACCGCAGCCCTCCTCGCGGCTCGTGGGTTCAGCGTAGCCGGCGTCGACATCAACGCGGCCGTTGTCGAGCGGATCAACGCTGGCGCGCCGCATATCGTCGAACCGGAACTCGCGACGCTGGTGGCGGATGCGGTTGCAGGCGGCAACCTCGACGCGGCCGTCTCGCCGCGGGCCTCGAGCGTCTTCGTCATCGCGACCCCGACACCGATCCGGGCCGGCAACCTCGCCGACATCACCGCCGTCGAAGCCGCCGCCCAGGCGATCGCACCGGTGCTGACAACCGGGAACCTCGTCATCATCGAGTCGACCTGCCCGGTGGGAACAACCGCGACGATCGCGCGGCTGCTCGCGCGTCTGCGCCCCGACCTGAGCTTTCCGCAGGACGTGCCGGAACGCAGCGACATCCACCTCGCCTATTGCCCCGAACGCGTACTCCCGGGACAGACCCTCAGGGAACTGGTCGGTAACGACCGCATCGTCGGCGGCCTCGACGCGCGCAGTGGACGCGCCGCACGCGCCTTCTACCGGCGTTTCGTTGATGGCGACATCGCCGTGACGAGCGCGAATGCCGCGGAACTCTCCAAGCTGCTGGAGAACGCCTACCGTGACGTCAATATCGCTTTTGCCAACGAGGTTTCGCTGGTTTGCGACCACTTCGGCCTCGACCCCTGGGAGGTGATCGATCTGGCCAATCACCACCCGCGCGTCAACATCCTGCGCCCTGGCCCCGGCGTCGGCGGCCACTGCATCCCGGTCGATCCCTGGTTCATCCACGAGGCGGCTCCGGAGCTGACGCCGCTTATCGCGACTGCACGCGGTGTCAACGACCGAAAGCCCGACTGGGTGGTGAAGAAGGTGCGCAAGGCGGCGCGCAAGACGCCGGGCAAACCGATCGCGCTGCTCGGGCTCGCCTACAAGCCGAATGTCGACGACCTGCGCGGCAGCCCGGCCATCGCGGTTGCCCGGCAACTCGCCGCCGACAAGGGTGCCGAGCTGCTCGTCGCCGAGCCGCACATCCAGGATCTGCCGCCGGCTCTTGCCGGCATACCGGGCGTGCGCCTGTGCGGCCACGAAGAGGCTATCGCGAGAGCCGGCGTGGTGGTCGTCCTGTGCAACCACGATGCCTTCGGGGCAATCCCGCGAACCGCGCTTGCCGGCAAGGCGCTCATCGACCCCGTGGGACTGTTCGCGGGAGCCGGACAGCCTGCCTCCACCCCTGCCGCCAGCGAGGATGCATGCGCACAAGCCTCCTAGGCATGCCGGTCGACGTGCTCTCCCTCGAGGAGACAGTCGCGCGTGCGAGAATCGCGATGCGCGAGCGCGAAGCGTGCCGGCACGTGGCTCTCAACGTCGCCAAGCTCGTCAACGCCCGCAGCGACCCGGAGCTCGACCGCGACGTGCGCCTGGCCGACATCATCGGCATCGACGGGATGGGCATCGTGCTCGGGCTAAAGGCGCTCGGGATGCCCGGGTGCGAGCGGGTGTCCGGGATCGACCTGTTCCTCGCGCTGATCGAGTTGTGCGCCATCGAGCGCAGGCGGCCGTTCCTGCTCGGCGCCACCCGAGACGTTCTCGACGAGGCGGCCGGCAATCTCGCGAAGCGATTTCCGGGACTGGAGTTCGCCGGGCTGCGTGACGGATACTTCGGCAAGGCGGACGAACTGGAGGTTGTCGCCGAAATCCGCCGCAGCGGGGCGGACTGCCTGTTCATCGCCATGCCGACCCCGCGCAAGGAGCGGTTCCTCGCCGCCTACGGGGATACGCTCGGCGTGCCGTTCCTGATGGGAATCGGCGGCTCGCTCGACGTTGTCGCCGGCAAGACCCGGCGGGCACCTGCATGGGCGCAATCGGCGGGCCTCGAATGGGCCTACCGGCTGGCGCAGGAACCGCGGCGGCTCGCCGGACGCTACCTGCGCACCAACGCGGTCTTTGCCGGCCTGCTGGCGCTGGCGCTGGTGCGCAAGGCGACCGGGCTAGGTCAGACGGGCCGTTCCGCGGGTGCGACGCGCCGGGAGACGGGCACGGAGCGCTGAAGGTTCGTCATGTCCGACCGCAAGCCCACCTACCTGCTCTATCTTGCAGCGAACGTCTGCGGGCGCGCCGCAATGCTGATCGTGCTCGTCGCGCTGACGCGGTTTCTCGACAAGGCAGAGTACGGGCTGTTTGCGCTGGTGGTGGCGAGCGGCGAAATCCTCGACATGGTGGCAAGCAACTGGATCCGCATCCGCTTCCTGCGCGAGGAAGCGGGCAAGGCGCATATCGGCGCCGTGCGGCTGGGGCGAACGTTCATCCTGCTCGGCGTTTCCACGGTGCTCGCCTGCGTAATGGCGGCGGGCATCTCGGTTCTTGTCGGTGCCCCATCCGCGGTCGTCTTCGCAGTCTCGACGATGGCCTATGTCGTGGCCTTCGCCGTGCTGCGGCTCTGCCTCAGCGTGCTGCAGCACCAGGAGCGCCATCTGTGGTTCGCGGTCGTCGAGATTTCACGCTCGGCACTCGTATGCGCGCTTGCGGTCGCCGCTGCAGTCATGTGGCCCAGCTACGTCGCGCCAGTGATTGCGTTGAGCGGCGTGACACTCGCGTGTGCGCTCGCCGGTCTGTTCGCGGCACTACGTGGCAATCCGCGGCCGCGGATGGCGCGCACTGGCTATGCGCAGGCACTGAAGTTCGGCGCGCCGGTCGCAGCCGTGGCGCTGCTCACATACGCGCTTGGATGGTACGACCGGTTCATTCTGAACTCCTTCGCAGGGCCGGCCGCCGTCGGCATCTATGCCGCCGGCTTCGCGCTGGCGCGGCAACCGGCGGCCATGTTGCTGTCGGCGATGAACACCTACACCTTCCCCCGCCTTGCGCGCCTGAAGGAACAGGGCGGTGATCGTGCTGTTGCAGATGCCCAACGCGGCCTTTTGGTCAGCATGAGCACGGTGGCGGGCGTCGTGACGGCGGGCCTCATCGCGTTGAACGAGCCCGCCGCGGCATTTCTCTATCCGCAGGACTATCATGCCGATGTCGCGGCAATCATGCCGCCGATCGCGCTCGGCACACTCCTCGTCAACCTGAAGCTGTTCGTCTTCGACAACAATTTCTACATGACGCGGCACACCGGGCTGCTGATCGGCTACATGCTGCCCACAGCCATCGTCGCGACCGTGGCCAGCGTCGTGCTGATTGCGCAACTGGGATTGCAGGGCGCCGCCTGGGGTTATCTGGCCGGGGCCGCGCTGGCGCTGGCCGCGTCGGTTGTGACGTCGCGGCGCGTGCTCGCCTTCGATCCGGCGATCGGCAGGCTCTGTGGCATCCTTGCCGCGGCGCTCGCGGCCGGCGCCGCCGGCCATTTCGTTTCCGCCGCGGTATCGGCGCAGGGCGTGCTGGTGCAACTGATCGGTGGCGGCGTCAGCATGCTCCTCGTCTACGCCATCATATTGCACGTGATCGGCCTCCCCTTCGCGGCGATCCTGAGAACCCCGTGGGACCTCGGAGACGGCGGCCTCCGCGCGGCCGGAGGCGGAATGCAATGAGCGCGTTCACCGATTTCGCCAAGCGTATTACGCCGCTGGACGCGATCGTGCGCAGGCCACCCGGCCTCTACCAGCACTACCGCCAGCAATTGCGCTTCGAGGACACCCTCGACATCTGTGAACGGCGAGCGCTCCAGGGCGAACGCGTCGAGAACACCATCGCGCAGGCGCGCAAGGCCGCCCACTATCGGGACCTGCCGGCCGGCACGACGTTGCGCGAGCTGCCCATCCTCGAAAAGCAGGACATCCGGCGGCACGGCGAAGCGATGCGCCCGGCAGGCATGCGGCTGGCCGCACGCGCCGTGACCAGCGGGTCGACCGGGGTTCCCCTCGTCCTGTGGCGGTCGCCGGCGTGCGTTGCCTACGAGCAGGCAACCGTCGACCATCTCATCTCGATGGCGGGGTTCGATCCGCTGAATGCGCGGGTGCTGCTGATGCGCGCCGACACGTTCAAGCATCCAGACGACACGAGCCCGCCCTACGGGCGGCAGATCACGCGCACCAGGGCGGCACTGTCGGCCCAGCACCTGCATGGCGGAACCTTCGCCGCCTACTCAGAGTTCATCGAAGCCTTCAGGCCCGATTTCCTGTTCGTCTATTCAGCGACATTCGACCTCCTGCTGCGCCTGATGGAGCAGCAGCGGACCGGGTTGCGCATTCCGCTCGTCATGACATCCTGCGAGGTGCCTGCCAGCGACCTGCGTGCGCGTGCCGCGCGCCAGCTCGGCGCCGTGATGCTGGACTACTACGGACAGGCGGAGCGGGTCGCCTGCGCCTACTCCCTGACAGACGGCGAATACTGGCTGCGTCCCGGCTATGGCGCGGTGGAATTCCTTCGCGGCGATGACGGGATGGAGATCGTGGCAACGGGCTTGCGCAACGGAGCGCAGATGCTGCTGCGCTATCGTACCGGAGATGTCGCGGGCGTCGATGACGACGCCAGCGAGGAAAGGCTCGAGGAAATCGCGCTTGGCATGCGGCACTTCCGCGGGATCAGCGGGCGCACAAGCGAATACCTCGTGCTGGAAGATGGCTCCCGCGTCGTCGGCCTCAACCACATCGTGCGCGACGTTCGCGGCATCGCCTCGGCGCAGATCCTGCAGAAGGACTTCGACTTCATCGAACTGGTGGTCGTACCGGCATCGGACTTCGACGAATCCAGCATCGCAACGATCAAGGCCAGGCTCGAAAAGAAGGTTCCCTCGCGCGTGCGCTACTCGATTCGGCTCACCGAAACACCTTGCCGCACCAGGGCTGGAAAGGCGCCGCTGTTCTTCAGCGAACTGGAGCCGGCGCCATGAACGCCATGCCAGATCCCAAGGACAAGCCGCTTCGCGTGCTGTTGGTCTCGCCTGCAGGGCGCGGCGGCAATGGCGGCATCGACCGTCTTATGGACGCACTGTGCGACGAACTTGCCCGGCATGGCCACGCCAACGAGGTTGAGACGACGCGGATCGTAAGCCGCGGGCCGCGGCTGATGGCTTCCGTGTGGCATATGCCGCTGGCCATGGTACGGATGAGCGTGCTGGCGCTCAGCGGGCGTGCGGACGTCGTCCACGTCAACCTGTCGTCGTCCGGCAGTACGTTGCGCAAGATTATCCTGTGCCGACTGGCGCGGCTGCTCGGGGTGCCTTACGTGCTCCACCTGCACAGCGGGCGTTATCGCGAATTCTGGACGGCATCCCCGCGTTGGCTGCAGGCGGCCATCGGCGACATGTTCGCCAACGCCGATCGAGTCATCGTGCTGGGCGGTGTGTGGGCAGAACTGGCGCGCGAGATCGCCCCTCAGGCGACCAGGCAGATCATGGTGCTGGCCAGCGCGACGCAATCGCGTGGCGCGCGCAGGCGTCCACCTTCCGACAGCGCATGTCGGATCGTGTTCACCGGCAAGCTCGGGACGGCGAAAGGCGTGCCCTTGCTGGTCGAGGCCCTGGCGAAACTGCGAGACCTCAGCAACTGGAGCGCCGTGGTCGCCGGTGACGGCGAGGTCGAGGCGACGCGCCGCATGGTGCGCTCGCTTGGCCTGCAGGAGCGCATCGAGGTTCCCGGCTGGCTGGATGGCAAGGCAATCGACGCATTGTTGTCATCGGCAGACATTCTCGCCCTGCCCTCGCAAACGGAAAACCTGCCGATGTCCGTGATCGAGGCGATGGCGAATGGCCTTGCCATCGTCACGACCCCGGTCGGAGCCATACCGGACATCATCGAGGATGGCGTTACCGGCCTGTTCGTAGAACCGGGCAATGCCGGGCAACTGTCCGATGCCCTGGCCCACATGATCCACGATCCGGCGCTGCGGCGGAAACTGGGCCAAAATGCACGCGCCTACCAGCAGGCGCACCTCGACGCGGCCAACTACGCGAAGCGCATGGTGGACATCTGGCGGGACTGCGCGAAACCTCGTGCGCGCCGCGTTCAGGAAGACGCACCGCTGGGCGGTTCGGCGAGGCGCTCGTAGAGCGCGCAGTAGTCCTCGCACATGCGGTTGATCGCATAGCGCTGCGCCACTTGTTCTCCGGCCATTGCCATGGCCTGCGTTTCCTGCGGGTTGGCGATCAGCGAGGCAATGCAATCTGCGAGTGCGGCGGGATCATCGGCTGCGACGAGACATCCGTCGCGCCTGTCGGTGATGATGTCCGCAAGTCCGCCGACACGGGATGCGACGACCGGAAGGCCGGCGGCCATGGCCTCGACGACGGCGAGGCCGAAACCCTCCTCGCGCGAAGGCAGGACGAACAGGTCCGCCTCACCCAGCTGTTGGGGCACATCGGTGCGCCCTTCCAGGAAGGTGACGGCATGGGCCTGACAGAGGTCATCGGCCATCTGTTCCAGTTTCACCCGGTCGGCAGCCCCGCCGCTGCCGCCCATCAACGTGAGATGCAGTCCAGCGTCCTGGGCGTTCAGGATCGCCAGGGCGCGAACGAGAACATCCTGGCCTTTTTCCCGGATCGAGAAGCGTCCGACATTGATGAGCTGCCTAATGTCACCACGACGTGTTCTGCGAACGGCGGCGAAACGCGCAAGGTCGATGCCGTTGTCGATGCACGACGCGCGCGCGATGCCGCAGTCGCCGCAGATGCGCAGCACCGCTTGCGAGATGGCGACCGTCCAGTCGACGAAGTTCGCGTGGACCCAGCGCCCCAGCGGGCCCAGCGAAGGCAAGGCGCTCGTGCTGTGGGCGGTGAAGACGACGCGCGTGCCTGGACGGATCGCCTTGAGCAGCAGCGCCCAGCTCTTGCTGCCGAGGTTGTGTGCGTGGACGATGGACACGCGGTTCGCCCGTGCGATCGCGCGCAGCGCCAGGAGGTGGCGCGGATGCAGGTGGCCGGGCCGGCGTTCCAGCAGGACGACCGGAAAGCCGGCGGACCTCAATTGTTCGAGCATCGCTGCGTCATGGACCGCGTTCATCACCACGAAGACGTGCGGGCGGCCTGGATGGCGCTGAAGTGCGCGGGCGAAATCGACAAGCAGGCGCTCCGCGCCGCCGATCCCGAGCGACGAAATCAGGTGCATGACGCCGCCCGATGGCGCACTTGCCGATGACCGGGGCATCCCGCCTTGCAGCTCCTCGCGCGATTTACCGTGTTGCGAACAGTTTCTTTATCTTACCCGCCGGCAGGCAGATAATCCTTTTGTCAAAAAGAGTTAAGCAGGCAGGCAATGTATTCCGACGCGGTAATTCAGCGACCGGCGCGCGCCAACAGCGCGGCCTATACCACGGCGATCTTCGGGTTGCTTGGGGTGGCGCTCGTGCTGCGCATCGCGCTGCCGGCCCCCTTCGTCGACCTGTTCATGGACTACACCGCCGACACCGGGTCCATCACCGAAAAGATCCATCCGGGCACCTATGCGATCTGCGCCGTCTTCGCGCTCGCCGTGTCGACGCTGCGGGCGCGCCTGGATGCCTGGTCCCACCGAGCCTTGCGCGGGCTTGCCTGCTTCGCGATCGCGATTGCCGGCCTGATCGCCTACCTCGTGCTGGTCGGCCGGGTCGGGTCGGCGGGCTACCTGATAGACACCTACCTCTCGGCGATCCTCGCCGGCATGACCCTGCTGCTGCTGCCGGCCGCCTGCCGGGTGCGTGCGGGAACCCTCGTACTGGTCCTGCTCATTGTGAGCGCGGGACTGGGCTTTGCCGAGTTCGCCACGCGCACGCGCATCATGCCCTACCCGATCCCGGAAATCGGTTTCCGGGCCACGGGGCTCGCCGGACACCCATTGTCGCTCGGGCTGATGAGCGCGACCGCGCTCCTGTTTGCAGGCAGTCTTGGCTGGCGGCGGGCGAGCGTGCTGCTCGCGGGAGCGATCCTCTTCCTGGGCGTTGCATCGGCGGGCGCACGCATCGCCATGCTGGCGGCGAGCCTCGCCGTCGTCGTCGCCATCCTGGCAAGCCCGATGGCCGGCGCCTCAGCCGTTGCCCGCCAGCGCGTCAAGGCCTTGCTGATGGTAGCAGGCGCGATCGGCCTTGCCGGAGCCATCACCTTCCTTGCCTTCAGCGGGTTCCTCGAACGCTTCTCGCGGGGCCTTTCCGATCCCAGCGCCATGGCCCGCGTCGACGTCTACAAGCTGTTCCTCATGACCGACTGGACGGAGGTCGTGTTCGGCACGGATGTCGCCCGCATCGCCAAGCTCGCCGAGGAACGGCTCAACCTGCTCGCGATCGAGAGCTCCTTCGTCGTCGCCATCTACCAGTTCGGCATCATCGGGGCGCTGGTGTTCGCCGGCGCGTTGGTCGCCACGGCACGGCGGCTTGCCAGCGGCGCGCCCGCGCCCATCGTCGTGGCGGTGTTGATCTTCTTCGCTGTGGCGCTGTCCAACAACACGCTGACATCGAAGACGCCAACCGTGGCGATGCTGTTCGTGCTGCTGATCGCGGCGCAAGCATACCGCCTGCCGCGCAATGGCCAGTTTTCCTAGGGTCCTTCCGGTCCTTGCCGCTTTCGCCGCCGCCGCACTCGCACTGCTGGCGGGTGAGGCTGGCGCGCACTCGCTCAGGCAGGGCGCCGGATTGCACACGATGATGAACTGGGCGACGCCGGGCAAGGAGTCCACCTACGCCTGGCCGCCGTTCGATGGCCCGCAGCACGCGGTATCGGACACGCTGCTTGCCAACCTCGCGGCAAGCGGTCTCGACTTCATCCGCCTCACCGTCGATCCGGGGCCGTTCCTCGCGTTCACCGGCAGGCAGCGCGAAGAACTCGACCGGATCCTGGAGCGCAACGTGCGGCGCATCCTTGCACATGGCCTCGACGTGGTCGTCGATTTTCATCCGAACCGGCAGGTTGCGCGCTACGCGCCAATTCCATTGCTGGAAGACGAGCACGGCAAGGTGTTCGATTCCCATGTCGAGATGGTCGGTCGAACTGCCGCGCTGCTGGCGCGGATCGCGCCGGATCGGCTTGCCATCGAGCCGCTCAACGAGCCGGCCTATGGCTACAACGCTGGCGAGGTCGCCCGCTGGCATCGCATGCTGGCGCGTCTGCACGCGGGCGTTCGCGCAGCAGCCCCGACGCTGCCAATCATCGTCTCCGGGGCGCGCGGCGGCGGCATCCGCGGGCTGACGGACCTCGATCCGCGCGGCTTCGACGACGCGAATACGCTGTACAGCTTCCACTACTACGAGCCATTCGACTTCACCCATCAGGGCGTCAGGTCTGACAACGAGCGGATGCGCCACCTGCGCTATTTCACCAACATCCCCTACCCGGCCAATTCGGTTGTGCGCGACATCGTGTGGCGAGGGATCGCGCTGGAGATCGACGCCGACGCGGCGTTGAATCCGGCGCAGCGCAAGGCCGCGCTGGCGCGGGCGCGGGAGCGCCTCGATGCCTATCTCGATGCCGGCTTCGACCGTGCGCGGATTGAAGCGGATTTCGACAAAGTGACCGACTGGGCGCGCTCGCACGATATCGCTCCGTCGCGCATCTTCCTTGGCGAGTTCGGCGCCGTGCGCGGTCAGGGCACCCACCCTGGCGCGGACCCGGTATCGCATTCAGCCTGGCTGCGCGACGTGCGCGAAGCCGCGGAGGCGCACGGATACGCCTGGTCGTTCTGGAGCGTGCGCAGCCATGGCGGCATGACGCTCGTCGACCGCCCGGGATCGGATCTCCTGCACGAACCGACCTTGCGCGCGCTGGGGCTGACGCCATGACCCAGAACCGGATGCCCATCGCCGACAGCGGGACCACGGCCCGCGACATCGTCCTGGTCGCCGCGCTTGCCGCGCTGCTGCATGTCGCGATTGCCTTCCTGCTTGCCGATCCCGCCGCCGCCTTCCTGCTCGGCGACCGCGCCGAGGACCGGCTGCGCAAGATGGCGGAATTCGCCGCCGCCGGCGATCTGCCCGGGCAACTCGCCGTGCTGTTCCGCATCGGCTCGCCGGGCGACTACATGCCGTTCTGGCCGGCTTACGCGGCGGGCGGATACGGCCTCGTCGTCGTCATGAACACGGCGCTGCACCTCGTCGGCCTCGTCTATCTCTACCGGCTGGCAACGGATTTCTTCCCGCGCCGCGTCGCGCTCCTGGCCTGCGCCATCTATGCGCTGCTGCCGTCCTCGCTCTACCATCCGCACACGCTGTCGTCGGAGGCGATCGTCAATCCGCTGCTGATCGCGGCGTGTTTCCACGCAGCACGGATGCTGAGCGCAATACGGCCACGCTGGCAGGACGCGATCTGGTTCTGCGCATTCTGCGCGGTCGCCATCTGGGTACGCAACATCAACGCGCTTTTGCCGGCGTTTGCCGCGAGTCTGCTGTTCTTCCGGTTCGGACTTCGTCTACGCACGATCGCCGTCGCCGCCGTCCTGCTGGCCGGATCGCACGTGCTGACACTCAGCTGGACCGTCACGCAACACACCGTGGGGGCCGGGTACGAACACGTGCTGTCGCTGCACGGGCTCGGCTCGAACCTGTACTGGCGCGCGGCGCGCTTTACACCGATTTCGGGCGTCGAGATCGACCCGGACATCCAGGCGCGCAAGTCGATGACGATCGGCGAGTTCGCGGCGGAAGTTGCCAGGCAGCCGGGCGCATACGCCCGCACGCTGTACACCGACGGTGTCAACTTCATCGCCAACAGCGGCATGACCATGGTGTTCGGCCGCTATTTCGGCCTGTTTCATGTCGACGGCGGCGAGACGGCAGAGATGCTGACGTGGCGCGACATCCGCGACAGGCAAGGCTTCTGGGCGTCTGTCGTTGCGATGGCGAAGCAGAGCCCCGGTTCGTTCTGGCCGAACGTTATTGGTTTTGCCATGCATGCCGCGATGCTAGTCGCCGCGGGCGTCGCGGCGCTCGCCTTCCTGGCCCACGGGGTGGCGCCGCTGGCAACGCGCATGCTGCTGGTCTTCTGGCCGGTCTACTATTTCGTGTTCAGCTTCATCGCGGCCTCCAGCCGCTGGGACCTGCGCTCGCCGACCGAGTTCCTCATTGTCCTGTTCCTCTCGGCGGGACTCCTTAGATGCGCCCGAGGAAGAAGCCCCCCAACCTGAAAAGCAACCTGATTTACCTCGTTTCTTCATGCTTAATTCGATTTCCGCGCGCACGATAGCGGCATTCGCACTAGTTTGAAGCCAGTTTTCCGCTCACCCGAGCGGATGGCAGGTGCGTGCATGGTAAACCCGGTCAATCAGATTCTGACGGTCAACCTGGAAGACTATTTCCAGGTCACGCCGGTCAGCGAAATCGTTCCGGTCGGCTACTGGAGCCGGTTCGAGCGGCGCGTGGAACGCAACACCGCCGCGACGCTGGACATGCTCGACCGCCACCACGCCAAGGCGACCTTCTTCGTCTCCGGCTGGATTGCCGATGCCGCGCCCGAGGTGGTGCGAGAGGTCGTGAAGCGCGGTCACCGCGTCGCCGCCAAGGGCTACCTGCACGAATTTCCCACCCGTCTCAGCCTGGAGGAGTTCTTCGTCGACGCGCGGCGCGCGAAGGACGCGCTTGAACGCACCGCCGACGAGGAAGTGCTCGGCTACCGGGCCGCGCGCGGCGGGATCGATCCCGATGACAGCGCGCGGTTTGCCGCACTTGCGGACGCCGGCTACGCCTATGACTCCAGCGTGCGCCCGCTGGGCTTCGGAGCGACGGCGGCAAACGTGGCGTTTCCCGTGGGGTGCGGCGCAGGACAGGTCATCGAGCTGCCGATCACGGCGGCAACGGCGCTCGGATACACCTATCCGGTCGGCGGCGGCAATTTCCTGCGCCAGCTACCGGCCGTGCTGACGCTGCCGCGGATCGCGCGCGCGGCCAAGGACCCGGCGCAGACGCTGGTCTTCTACTTCCACGTCTGGGAACTCGACCCGGACATGCCGCGCCTCAACGGCGTCTCGCGGCTCAACCGCATCCGCCAGTACCGCAACCTGGATGCCATGCGGGAGCGTATCGAAGGCGTCCTTGCAGCGCATGCCTTTGCCAGCGCCGAGGACGTGCTGGGGCTGGAGCGGCACGTGATCCGGCCGGTGGCCAAATCGGTTGCCGCGGCACCCGCGGCGAAGGGCGAAGGAGAACCGCTGACCCTCGTCGTGCCCTGCCACAACGAGGCGGAGTCCCTGCCCTTTCTGGACCGCACGCTTGCGCTGCTCGCAGACAAGCTCGCGGGGCGCTACCGGCTGTCGTTCGTATTTGTCGATGACGCCAGCACGGACGACACCCACGAGGTCCTGCAAAAGACATTCGGCGGCCGCGAAGACGTACGGATCGTCACGCACGAGACCAACCGCGGCGTCTCGGCGGCAATCATGTCCGGCATCGCGGCGGCGCGAACCGATCTCGTCGCCTCGATCGATTGCGACTGCAGCTACGATCCTTTCCAGGTAGAAGCGCTTCTGGAGCGCATGCAGCCCGGCGTCGCGATGGTGACGGCATCGCCCTACCATCGCGACGGGCACGTGCTGAACGTGCCGGCATGGCGGCTCATGCTGTCGCGCGGACTGTCGGTCATCTACGGCACACTGCTCCGGCACAAGTTCGCAACCTACACTTCGTGCTTCCGCGTCTACCGGCGGCCGGCACTCGCCGGCGTCGCGCTCGAACACGGCAACTATCTGGGCATCGCGGAGCTGCTGATCCGGCTTGACCAGGCGGGGCGCAAGCTCGCCGAAGCTCCCGCGACGCTCGAGGCGCGGCTGTTCGGCCGCTCGAAGATGAAGACCCTGCGCACCATCGCAGGCCACCTGCGCCTGATCGGCGATCTGGCCGCAGGCAAGTTCAAATTGGAGACGGTGGCGAAATCCCCGCCCGTCGAGAAACTGGAGAAAGATCGTGGCTGATCCCATCACCCTGCCCTCGGACCAGGACGCTTCCGGACGCAGCCTTGGCGCCGAGGAAATCGCGCTCGTCGAGAAGGTGATCCGTTCGGGCACCCTGACATCGACCAAGGGACCGGTGGTCAAGGAGCTCGAGAAGCGCTTCGCCGACATGATCGGCGTTCGCCACTCCTACGCCTGCTCTTCCGGTTCGGCGGCGATCCACGTCGCAGTCGCGGCCATCGACCCGGAGCCGGGCGATGAGATCGTGACGACGTCGATCACCGACATGGGCGCACTGACGCCGATCCTCTACCAGGGCGCCATTCCCGTCTTCGCCGACGTCGACCCGGCGACGCTGAACGTGACGGCGGCTAGCGTCGAAGCGGTGCTGAGCGAGCGCACCCGCGCGATCATCGTCACGCACCTGTTCGGCAACCCGGCCGAAACCCATGCCATCAAGGCGCTGGCCGACAGACGCGGCATTCCCGTCATCGAGGATGCCGCGCAGGCGTTCCTCGCGGCAGAGGCCGGCAAACGGGTCGGCGCGATTGGCACCATCGGCTGCTTCTCGCTGCAGCAGGGCAAGCACATCACCTGCGGCGAAGGCGGCGTCGTCACCACCGATGACGACGCACTGGCGCGGCGCATGCGGCTGTTCATCAACAAGGCCTGGCCCTACGGCGAGAGCGGACCCGACCACGAGTTCCTCGCTCTCAACTACCGCATGACCGAGTTGCAGGGAGCCGTCGCGCTGGCGCAACTCGACAAGCTCGCCGACAACGTCGCGATCCGCCAGTGCAACGCGGACAGGCTAACGGCGGCGCTCGCCGGCATCAACGGCATCGCAACGCCCGTGATCGCCGCCAATGCAGAGCACGTCTACTGGAAGTACTGCCTGCGCGTCGACGCGAACGCCGTTCCCGGAGGCCCGCCGGCGCTTGCCGCCGCGCTGAAGGACGAGAACATCCTGTCCGCGCCGCGCTACATCCAGAAGCCGGCGTTCGAGTGCGCCGTGTTCCGCGACCAGCGGACGTTCGGCAACTCGCGCTTTCCCTTCACGCTGGCGCGGAGCGAGGCGGTCGACTATGCGCGCGAGCGCTTCCCCGGCACCTATGCCGGCCTGCGCGACGTTCTCGTGCTGCCGTGGAACGAGCGCTACACGAACGCCCATGTCGACCACCTGGCAACCGCGATCCGGGCGCACGCAAGCGCGCTGAACAGGACGCTTCCGGAGGTGGCGGAATGACCCGGCTCGGACTGATCGGCGCGGGCGCGATCGCGCAGACCTACGTCGAGGCCGTCGAGCGCGTCGACGACATGGCGATCACGGCGATCTGCGACACCAATGCGCGCATCCGCGAAAGCGCGGCGGAACGGCTCGGTTGCACCGCTTACGCAAGCGCCGACGACATGCTGCAATCGGAAGAGCTCGACGGTATCGTCGTCACGACGCCGCCGCTGCATCACCTGTGCATCGCGAAGGCGGCGCTGGAGCGTGGCGTTCCGGTGCTGTGCGAGAAGCCGCTCACCGTCGACAGCACCGCCGCGGTCGAGATGATCGCGTCGGCGCAGGTATCCGGCGTTGCGCTCGCGATGGCATCGAAGTTCCGCTATGTCGCCGACATCGTGAAGGCACGCGCGCTGATCGATTCCGGCATCGTCGGCGAGATCATGCTGGTCGAGAACCTGTTTGCCGCCCCCGTCGACATGAGCGCGCGCTGGAACTCGGATGCAGGCATCTCAGGCGGCGGCGTGCTGATCGACAACGGCACCCACTCCGTCGAGATCATCCGATATCTCGCAGGCCCGATCCGGCGTGTGCGCGCGGTCACCGAGACCTTCAAGGCGGGACTTCCGGTCGAGGACACCGCGATCCTCTTTGCAGAGTGCGACAGCGGCGCGCGCGGGCATGCCGAAGTGTCGTGGACGCTGGCCAAGAAGTCTCCCAACTTCGTCACCGTCTACGGTAGCAAGGGCGTGATCGAGATCGGCTGGCAGGAATCTCGCTACAAGCGCGACACCGATCCCGACTGGACGGTCTTCGGCAAGGGCTACGACAAGATCGGCGCCTTCAAGGCCAATCTCGAGGACTTCCGCACCGCGATCGCGGGCGGCGCCATGCGCACCACGATTGCCGACGCGCTCGCCTCGGTGCGCGTCATCGAGGCGGCCTATGCCTCGGCCAACGGCGACAGCTGGCGCGACGTTTCCGGAGAACCGGGGCTGAAGGCGGTGACCGGTTCCGGAAAGACGATGCGCGGGAAATGAGTGCGCGCGTCCACTCCACCGCACTGGTCGAAGACGGGGTCATCCTCGGCGATGGCACCAGCGTGTGGGACAACGCTCACCTGCGCGGACCGACGCGCATCGGCAGCGACTGCATCGTCGGTGGCAAGACCTACATCGCCTATGGCGTCGAAATCGCCGACCGAGTGAAGATCAACGCCTTCGTCTACATCTGCTACGGGGTGAAACTCGGCACTGGAGTCTTCGTCGGTGCGGGAACGGTCTTCACCAACGATCGATTCCCGCGCGCCTGCGACCCGGACCTTACCGAATTGCAGACGTCGGCGCCGACCGAGGAGACGCTCTTAACCCGCGTCGGCGAAGGCGCCACGATCGGCGCGCGCGCGCTGATCGGCCCGGGGCTGACCATCGGCCGCTTCTCCATGGTCGGCATGGGCGCGGTGGTGACGCGCGACGTCGGCGACTTCCACATGGTCGCCGGACACCCGGCCCGCACCATCGGCTACGTCTGCCGCTGCGGGCAGCCGTTCGCCCGATTCCGCGAAGAACCGGCGGAAATCGTGGATACGACCTGCGCGTGCGGGCGTATCTATGCGGCGCGTGACGGCGTCGTGCGCGAGCTGGCGCAACCGGGCCAGGCTGCATGAGGCGCGCGATGGCCGCGAATCCGCAAAAGCGCACGTGCATCGTCGGCGCCGGCTTCCTCGGCCTCACGCTCGCCCTGCGGCTTAGCGCGGCGGGCAACGCGGTGACGATCCTGGAGGCTTCGGATCGTCCCGGCGGGCTTGCGGACGCGTGGCGGCTGGGCGATGTCGTGTGGGACCGGCATTACCACGTCATCCTGCCGGTCGACCGCGCGTTGATCGCGCTGCTGGAGGAACTCGACCTTTCCGGCAACGTGACGTGGACGAAGACGGGAACCGATCTTTTCGATGGCACGCGCTTTCATCCGCTCAACGGCGGCATCGACTTCCTGCGCCTGCCAATGCTGTCGTTCATCGACAAGGCACGGCTTGCCGCGACGATCCTCTATGCCTCGCGGATAAGCGACGGCGACACGCTTTCCGACATCGGTGTCGAGGACTGGCTGACGCGGTTGTCGGGCGCGCGCGTCTTCGACGCGATCTGGCGGCCGCTGCTGCGCGCCAAGCTCGGCGACACCTACGAAAATGCTTCGGCGCAGTTCATCCAGGCCATCGCGCGCAGGCTCTATGCCGCGCGCGCCAGCGGTGTCGCCCGCGACCGCTTCGGCGTGGTGCAGGGCGGTTACGCTACGATCCTGGAGCGCCTTGTGTCGCGGCTGGAGGCACACGGCGTGGACCTGCGCCTTGGAACGGGCGTCGAGCGCATCCGGCGCGGGCCGGACGGGCTGCGGGTCGCGAGCGACGCAGGCTTGCAGACCTTCGACCGGGTGATCGTCACGACGCCGCCGGCGCTTGCCTCGCGTATGTGCGGCGAACTCGGCGGCGATGAGCACGCTCGACTCGAAGGCGTACCCTACCAGGGCGTCATCTGCGCCTCGGCGCTGATGGATGCGCGCCTGCGCGGCAGCTACATGACCTACATCACTGACGCGGATTGTCCGTTGACGACCATCATCGACATGAGCGCGGTCGCGGGCCACGCGGCATTCGGCGGGCGCACCCTTGCCTACCTGCCGATGTACCTTGCCAGCGACGACGCGCTGTTCAACGCCAGCGACGACGCGATCGAGACGATCGTCATGGACGGGCTGAACCGGCTCTATCCCGACATCCGGCGCGAGGATATCGCCGCGATGCGGATATCGCGCGCGCGCCACGTGCTGCCGGTGCCGGTGCGCGGCTACGCGAAGCGGGTTCCGGCCATCGTCACCTCGGTGCCGGGGCTCTACACGGCAAGCTCGGCGAACATCGTCAACGGCACGCTGAACATCAACGAGACCATCGAGCTGGCTGAACGCACGCTGGCAGGGATCGCGGCAGATCCGCGTTGCGATGCGCCACGACCGCTCGCGACGGAGGCCGCATGATGCCCCGCCCCTGCGCCTCGCTGTCGCTCGATCTCGACAACGCCTGGTCGTATCTCAAGACCCGCGGCGACGACGCCTGGACGGCGATGCCGAGCTATTTCGAGACTGTCGTGCCGCGCTTCCTTGCCATCAACCGGGACCTCGGCCTGCCGCTGAGCGTTTTCATCGTCGGCGCAGACGCGGCCATCGAGGCCAACCGCCCGTGGCTCCGCGAGATTGCAGATGCGGGCTGCGAGATCGGCAACCACTCTTTCAACCACGAGCCCTGGTTGCATCTCTATTCGGCGGAGGAAACGGCTGCGGAAATCATTCGCGCCGAGGAAGCTATCCAGGCAGCGACCGGCGTGCGCCCGCGCGGGTTCCGCGGTCCCGGCTTCAGCGTCTCGGCGCAGGTTCTTGAAACACTCGCGGCGCGCAGATATCTCTACGACGCCTCGACGTTTCCGACTGTCATCGGTCCGCTGGCGCGCCTCTACTACTTCATGAAGGCGCCGCTATCGCGTGAAGACCGCAAGACCCGCGACCGGCTGTTCGGCCGCATCAGCGACGGATTTCGGCCACTGCGCCCCTACCGCTGGTCGACACACGAAGGCGGCCTCGTCGAGATTCCGGTGACGACGATGCCGCTGCTGCGCGTGCCCTTCCACCTGAGCTACCTGCACTACCTTGCGGGCTACTCGCCGGCGCTGGCGCGCGGCTATTTCCGCGCTGGCCTCGCCGCCTGCCGGTTGCGCGGCGTTGAACCTTCGTTCCTGCTGCACCCGCTCGACTACCTCGGCGCGGGCGAGTTTCCCGGCCTCGACTTCTTCCCGGCGATGAACCAGCCGGCGGAACAGAAGCTCGAATTGGCGCGCTGGGCGCTGGAAACTCTGGCCGGGCACTTCGAGGTGGTGACCATGCGCGAGCACGCGGAGCGGGCTTCGGCAAGAGATCTGCCGACCGTGCAACCGCGGCTGCTCGCCCAGCCGGCATGAACGCACCCACCAAAGGGGTGATGGCCCATGCGGCCTGCGCCTGCCCGGTGTGCGGCGGGGCGGCGCAACCTTGGCTCGAAAAGTCCGGCCATGCGCTTGTCCGCTGCAGCGCCTGCGGCCACGGCTTCCTCGCACAGGCGCTCGCCGGCGACCACGTAGCGCGCCACTACGCAGACGACTACTTCTTCGGCGGCGGCGACGGCTATCCGGACTATCTTGCCGGGGCTGATCTGGTCCGCGCACAGGCAAGACGCTACGCGCAGATTGTTGCCTGCCATGCGCCGCCCGGCACGTTGGCCGACATCGGCGCGGCGGCGGGCTTCCTGCTTGCCGAGTTCCGCGCCGCGGGATGGTCGGGCACCGGCATCGAGCCGAACGCGACGATGCGCGAGTACGGCCACAACACCCTTGACCTCGACATGCAGGCGGGCGACGCCGAATCGTTTTCCCTGCCGCAGCCGGTCGATCTGGTCACGATGATCCAGGTCGTGGGGCATCTGCACGACCTCTCCCGAGCACTCGGCAATGTCGCCGTGCACCTGAAACCCGGCGGGCTGTGCCTGGTCGAATACTGGGACGCAACAAGCCTGCTGGCGCGCATGATGGGCGCAAACTGGTACGAGATCAGCCCGCCCAGCGTGGTGCACTGGTTCGGCCCGAGGGACCTCGCGCGCGCCTTCGCCAACCACGGCATGGACCAGATCGACCAGGGACGCCCCCGCAGAAGCGTGCTCGGTGCCCACGTCGCGTCGCTGCTTGAGCACAAGCTCGGCCAGTCTGGCGCACTTGCCTGGGCGCGCGGCCTGACACGCCTGATCCCGCCGCGCGCGCAGATCCCCTACCCCGCGTTCGACCTGCGCTGGGCGCTGTTCAAGAAGGTGCGGGCATGAAGCTCCCCGAACTTCTCGCCACGCATCTTTCCCCGGGGCAATTGCAGCGAATCACGCGCTACATCGTCGTCGGGCTCGCCTCGACCGGCACCTATTTCGCAGTCTTCGTCGCGACGATCGAAGTCGGACAAAGCCCGGTGTGGGTCGCCGCCTGCGCGGCATTCGTGACGGGTCTCGGCATTTCCTATCTGGGCAACGCGCTGTGGACCTTCGGCCATGGCACCAGCGGACGCAACGCCGCCCGCTTCCTCACGGTTGTCGCCAGCACCTTCACGGCCAACCTCGCCATCGCCACGGTGCTCGAACACCTTGGCGTGCCTTATCTCGTCATCTTCTGTGTCGAGGCGGCGGCGCTGACGGTGATGAACTACCTCGGCCACATGCTCTACACCTTCCGCGAACAACGGGCACCTTCCACTCGTTGAGGCATACCGGCGACCTATTCGGGGTTGCCCGCTGCATCGCGCTTTTCCCGATTGTTAACCCTAACGCGCCAATAATCACTGTATCCGAAGCGTATCCGCCATCCGCGGAATGGAAATAGACTGCAGCTGAGATGTCGCGTTCCAAAACAGCCCAGCCTTCCCGTCCCACCAGCCGAAGGTCGCACAACGGCGCAACACTATGGGCAACGGCCGCCGCCGGCTTCGTGCTCGTGGCGGCTTTCGCCGCGACGACCCTGACACGCGGCGCCGACACCGTTGGCGAATCGGCCGCGACCGACACCAGCCAGGACATGATCGCTTTCCCGGCCCTGCAGGCAGACGCCGCGACCGGCAGCGCGCTTGGCGAAGCCGGGCCAGCCGGTTCTCCCCTTCGCACGACGGCGGTGCAGGAACTTCGCCTCCAGCTCGACGAAACCGTTTCCTACAGCCCTGTCAGCGCTGCGGTGAACGCAGCCGACGCGCGCCTGAAATCGCTGATCATCCGTCATGACCGGCTCGCCGAAATGGTCGCGGACCTCAGCGACAATGGAATCAAGGTCGCACTCACGGTCGCCGATTTCGTGCCGCAGTGGACCGTATCGGCGCAATCCGGCAAACCGCGCCTGCTCGACGCTGAAGACGGCAACGCCCGTCATCCGCTCTATGCCTTCGTGCGCGACGTGCGCGGCGAACTTTCGCGTGCGCTGCAGGAATCGGCTGACTCCGCGCTGGCACGCACGAAGCTTGCCGACGCACGCCTCGATTCGCTGGCCATCCGCCAGTTCGGCGTCCTCGACCGGATCGAGAAGGAGGTCGAGAGGCGACGCGACAAGCTGGCAGCGGTGCCGCGCGCGCTCGGCATCGACCTTCCCGGGCGAGGAGACAACGAAGGCCTCGGCGGCCCTCTGGTGCCGCTGAGCGGGACGGAAGCCGTCATCTATGCCTTCGAGACGCGGATGGAAGCGGTCGAGCTGACGCTTGCCAACCTGTCCGACATAGGCCGGATCGTGACCCGGCTGCCGGTGCGCCGGCCGGTCAGCGAGGATGCCTCGATCAGTAGCGGATACGGCCCTCGCATGGACCCGTTCCTGGGCCGCCCGGCAATGCACCAGGGGCTGGATTTCCGGGCATCGAAGGGTACGCAGGTGATGGCCGCGGGCGCCGGCAAGGTCGTTCGCGCCGGTCGCCTTGGAGGTTATGGCAACGTCGTCGAGATCGACCACGGACAGGGCATCACGTCGCGCTATGCGCACCTCAGCCGGATATCGGTGAAGGTTGGCGACACGGTGAAGCCCGGGGACGCGATCGGCAAGGTCGGCAGCACCGGGCGCAGCACCGGGCCGCACCTGCACTTCGAGGTTCGGCGCAACGGCGCCAGCCGCAACCCGATCACCTACATTCGCGCGGGCCAGCGGCTGTCCTGATACGCCGGCCCGCCGCAGCGTCGACCGCAGGCGCCATTTCGGCGCCGGCGATCCGGCTCAGTCGATATCGGCGACCTTCTTGCCATCGGCGCCATAGACGCGCTGCGCGAGTGCTGCTTCCATGAACTCGTCGAGGTCGCCATCGAGCACCGCCTGCGGGTTGGTGCTTTCCACGCCCGTGCGCAGGTCCTTGACCAACTGGTAGGGCTGCAGGACGTAGGAGCGGATCTGGTGGCCCCAGCCAATCTCGGTCTTGCTGGAGGCCGATTCCATCGCCTCTTCCTCGCGCCGCTTCAACTCCGCCTCGTAGAGACGGGCGCGCAGCATCGCCCAGGCGGTCGCGCGGTTCTTGTGCTGCGAACGCTCGTTCTGGCACTGCACGACGATGTTGGTGGGAAGGTGGGTGATGCGCACCGCGCTGTCGGTGGTGTTGACGTGCTGGCCACCGGCGCCCGATGCGCGGAACGTGTCGATGCGCACATCGCTTTCCGACACATCGATCTCGATGGTCTCGTCGACGACCGGGTAGACCCAGACGGAGGCAAAGCTGGTGTGCCGGCGCGCTGCGGAATCATAGGGCGAGATGCGCACCAGCCGATGCACGCCCGATTCCGTCTTCGCCCAGCCATAGGCGTTGTGGCCCTTGATGAGCAGCGTGCCGGCCTTGATTCCGGCCTCTTCGCCGTAGGACACGCCGATGATCTCGACCTTGAAGCCGCGCTGCTCGGCCCAGCGCTGATACATGCGCATCAGCATCTCGGCCCAGTCCTGGCTCTCGGTGCCGCCAGCACCGGCATGGACTTCGAGGTAGGTGTCGTTGGCGTCTGCCTCACCAGAGAGCAGCGTCTCGACCTGGCGCTTCTGGGCCAGCGAAAGCAGGCTCTTGAGCTGCGAACGGCCTTCCTCGACCGTATCGGCGTCCTCGGCTTCCTCGCCAAGCTCGATCAGCGTCACCGCGTCGTCGAGTTCGCCTTCCAGCTTGCGGATCGACTCCATCTGGTCGACCAGTTGCTGGCGTTCACGCATGGTCGCCTGGGCGGCCTCGGAATCGTTCCAGAGCTCGGGATCTTCGGCGAGGGTATTGAGTTGTGCGAGTCTCGACTGGGCCTTGTCCCAGTCAAAGATGCCTCCTCAGGAGGCTTACCGACTCGCGGATTTCGTCGACCAGCGACTGGAATTCCGCGCGCATGTGGGCTGCGAGCTCCTAGAAAAATGACGGCCTGAACGGCGGCGCGTAGCGCCTAGCCGGGGCGCGGAAACTAGCCGAGGCAAGGCCTTCCGTAAACAGGCAAGGTGCGAAATGCGACTTGCTGTTCCTAGTATAGGCCACCGGTGCCCTGAACGACCGCGCGATCGGCTTCCGGCGAGACGGTCAGCGGCCGGCCATAGCTGTCGGAATAGCCGATGATCGAGTAGCTGGACGGCGGCTCCTGCCCGGGCTTGAAGGCCTCCAGGATCGCGCCGCCGGCACCCGAGGCGGTGCGCAGGCCTGTCTTGCGGTCGATCGGGATGAAGTTGATCCCCGGCGGCACGCGGAACGGCACGGGCGGTTCGCCGGCGAGGGCTTCCTTCATGAAATCGATGAAGATCGGGGCCGCGAGATGGCCACCGGTCATGCCCCGCCCCATGGGCTTGGGCGTATCGAAGCCGACGAAGACACCGACCACGAGATCGGGGGCATAGCCGACGAACCAGGCATCCTTCTCGTCGTTGGTCGTGCCCGTCTTGCCAGCGATCGGCCGCTTGAGCACCTTCACGTTCGTTGCCGTGCCGCGCTGCACGACGCCCTCCATCATCGAGGTCACCTGGTAGGCGGTGTAGGGATCGAGGATCTGTTCGCGGTTGTCGACGATCTCCGGTTCCTCCTGGCCGCGCCATGCATCGGCGACGCAGTCCGGGCACTGCCGCTCCTCGTGCTTGAAGATGGTGCGGCCCTGGCGGTCCTGGATGCGATCGATCAGCGTCGGCGTGATCCGCCGACCGCCGTTGGCGAGGATCGCATAGGCGCCTGTCAGGCGCAGGACGGTCGTCTCGCCGGCGCCAAGCGCCATCGCGAGCACCGGTAGCAGGTCATCGTAGATGCCGAAATTGCGCGCATACTCGGTGATCAGCGGCATGCCGAGATCCTGGGCAAGGCGAACGGTCATTGCGTTGCGCGACCGCTCGATGCCCGTACGCAGCGTCGAGGGACCGTAGAATTTGCCGGAATAGTTTTCCGGCCGCCAGGTCTTGCCGCCGATCTTGAACTCGATCGGGGCGTCCATCACGACGCTTGCCGGAGAATATCCGTTGTCCAGCGCGGTCGCATAGACGAACGGCTTGAAGGACGAACCCGGCTGGCGGCGCGCCTGCGTTGCGCGGTTGAACTGGCTCTGGGCGTAGCTGAACCCGCCGACCAGGGCGAGCACGCGCCCTGTCCACGGGTCGATCGCGGCGAGCGCGCCCGATATCTTGGGGACCTGCTCGAGCGTGTAGGCACCCGGCGTGTCTTCGATCGCGCTGACGTAGATGACGTCTCCGGGGGTGAGGACATCGGACGGCGCCGACACCTTGCGGCCTTTGCGCTCGCCTTCCGACCAGCGGGCCCACTTGAGTTCGGCAACCGAAATGCGCCCGGCCTCGCGCAGCGGGTCGACCTCGCCGCTGGGCAACACCTTCGGCTGCAGGCCGATCGTCGCCTCGTCGGCATTCACCTGAAGAACGACCGCGAGGCGCCAGGGATCGATATCGCTCAGCGCATCCACCTTGGCGATCGCCTCGCCCCAGTCGGCGCCAAGCTGGAGCGTCGTCACCGGGCCGCGGTAGCCGTGGTTGCGATCGTATGCGCGCAGGCCAGTGACAAGCGCCTTGCGGGCAATGTATTGCAGGCGCGGGTCGATGGTGGCGCGCACGGAAAGCCCGCCGCCGTAGAGCTTCTCCTGGCCGTAGCGGTCGAGCAGTTCGCGACGTACTTCCTCTGCGAAATAGTCGCCGGCGACGATCTGCGCGCCGGTCGCGCGCGGCGTGACGTTGAGCGGGCGCTTCTTGGCTGCCTCGCCCTCGGCCGGATCGACGTAGCCGTTCTCCACCATCCTGTCGATGACCCAGTTGCGCCGCTCGATGGCGCGATCGGGATGACGGAAGGGATGGTAGTTGTTGGGCGCCTTCGGCAGGGCCGCGAAATAGGCCGCTTCGTCAACGCTGAGTTCGTGAACGGACTTGCCGTAGTATTGCAGGGATGCGCCGGCGACACCGTAGGCGCCGAGCCCGAGGAAAATCTCGTTGAGATAGAGCTCGAGGATCTGATCCTTGGTGAAGGCCTGCTCGATTCGCAGCGCCAGCAGCGCTTCCTTCAGCTTGCGCTCCATCGTCTGGTCGCTGGTGAGCAGGAAGTTCTTGGCGACCTGCTGTGTGATCGTCGAGGCGCCGACGAGGCGCCGGCCGCTCTTGAGGTTCTGCAGATTCACGAAGACGGCACGACCGATGCCCCAGAAATCAATGCCGATGTGATCGTAGAAGTTCTTGTCCTCGGCCGACAGGAAGGCCTGGATGATGCGATCGGGAATCGCCTGGATCGGCAGATACAACCGGCGCTGCGTCGCGTATTCGGCCAGCAGTTCGCCGTTCGAGGCCTGGATGCGTGTCATCACGGGCGGCTCGTACTCGCGCAGCGCCGAGTACTCCGGAAGGTCGGCGGACACCTTCCAGATCACGTAGCCCGCTCCGGCGGCGCAGATGATGAACACCACGACGCCAAGAGCAAAGAGATAGCCGAAGAACCTGAACAGCATGCCTGCCTAGCCGTTTGCCCGTACTACCGCGCCGCGCGCCGGCCCCGGCCTCCCCTGCATCGACCGCAACGGTCGAAACAAATCGGCCTGATGCGTGCCGCATGCGCATCAAATCCAAAACCGGCGCGCCTCGTGCCTGCCAGCGACACTGCCCTCAACTCAGGTGCCCTCATATCAGTGCCTGCATGCAACACTCAACGCGAATTGTCGCCAATTCAATCGTCGAATCCCGTCCGTTTGATGGCAGGCGCCAGAGAAATTGCAGCACGGCCAGAGATTCGGACCGGCTTCAGTTTACATTCTTCGCGACGCCGCGGCCGAAATAGGCGCTCACCGATTCCACGATCGCGGCGGACACGGTGTCCTGCCACTGTGCCTTCTGCATGGTCTTCTCGTCCTTCGGATTGGTGAGATAGCCGAGTTCCACCAGGACAGAAGGTACATCAGGCGCGGCAAGAACGTGAAAGCGCGCCGAGCGCAACGGGTTCTTGATCAGCTTGACCTTGCCCTTGAATTCGTGAACCAGGCCGCGCGCGAAAATGGTCGAGAAATTGTGCGTCTCGCGCCGCACAAGATCGAAAAGAATGCCCGCCACCTCGTCGCTTTCCTCCGACAGATCGACACCAGCGATCAGGTCGGCGCGATTTTCGCGGTCGGCCAGCATCTCGGCAGCTCGATCCGACGCCTTGTCGGAACGCGTATAGACCGTGGCACCGCCTATGCCGGCATAGTCGATGGCATCGGCATGAATCGAAATCAGCAGCGAGGCCTCCGCTTCGCGGGCGATGTCGACACGATCGCCGAGCCGGATGAATCGGTCGTCGTCGCGCGTCATCCTGACACGATACTTGCCGGTTGCCTCCAGTCGGTCCGCGACGCGGCGGGCGACCTGGAGCACGATGTCTTTCTCCAGCGTACCGCCCTTGCCGATGGCGCCGGAATCGACGCCACCGTGCCCGGCATCGACGATTATCATGGGCTTGCGGCCCTGGGTGCCGCCGGGAGGAACCGCCTGGAGGGGCACGGCGGCGGCGGGGCGTGCTGGCTTGTCGGCCGGCTCTTCCGGCTTGCTTGGCACCGAGAGCGCCAGCTCCCGCATGAATTCAAGGCGATCGGCGGGAACCAGATCGACGACGAAGCGCGCCGGCTGTCCCTCGACAGGCTCCAGCACGAACGCCTTGTCGATCCGAAAGGGCTCACGCGCGTCGAGAACGATGCGCGACTTGCCGGGCGCGAATCGGCCGAAGCGGTAGGCAGACACCAGCCCGCGGCCGGCGTTATCCGCGGCCGAGGGGTCCGAGAACTCGATTTCCGGCAGATCCACTACCACGCGATAGGGATCGGGCAGCGCGAAAATCCGGAAGGCCACCGCACGATTGATGTCCATCACGAACCGTGTGCGCTGGTCGTCCCCGGCCAGGCGCGCGGCGCCGGCGACGGGCAGCGTCGAATCAGCAGCCCAGGCGCGCTGGGGAAAAAGGGAAACCACTGCCGCGGCAGCGATCATCGCAACCGCGCCGGCAACGGCCAGCACGACCGGGGCGCGGCCGAGCCGCCCCCCTTCCCGGCGATTTCCGAAAACAATGCCCAGCACCATGACCACGGTCCCGCACCACCGCGAATGCGTTCTTTCAGCCCCCAAGCTTGTCAATTCCGGGGCGAAAGTCTCGAAAAGCAGCCTAAACCATGCCGCCGCGCCATTAAAGTTCAAGAACGTTAACCATCGCTTTCCGTTGTAAAACCCCCGGTTTTGCTGGCGACCGGTGCCGTTTTGCAACAAGGCGTTGTCGCCGGGTGTGTGCCGCGGCCCACCGCGCACGATCAAAGTGCTTGCCAAATCCCGTGCACGATCCGATATAGTTTGATGGCTGGTCTTCTGCCCAGTTGTCAAAGTGCTCACTTCCAAGGGCTTTTCGTGTTTCGCGTTATACGGTCCGGGCTTGTTCGATCGCCTTTGTAGGCAGGCCTGAGTTGCGTGGCCAGGGAGGCCGCGCCTCTCAACCCGCTTCAGTCGCGGGCGAATGGTTGCCCGACCCGGTTCAACGCAGGTCGCTGCTGCTCTGGCAGCGCCCATCATGCCCTCGGTCCTTGCGGCGGGATCTCAATTTAACCGCCGAGGGTGCCGGAATGCACTGACCGCCCGATCGCGACGCGACCGGCGGCCATGACAGGACTACGCGGAAGATCATTGCAGACATCGGCTCCGTTCGCAGACGTTGCGGCCGGGGTTGCGGCCAGGCAATTGCGATGCGGCACCAACTCGCGCCATGCGCGCTCTTGGTGACGCACCCAAGACGGGTGATCTCCGATTTGACGATCAACGCGCAACCAGTTCCTGAAGGAACCGCGCCGGCACCGGCCAGGATGGCCGACGGCGACGCGGAGCGCGCGGCTTTCCCGACCTCATTTCCGCGCGGCGCCCATGCAAGCGCGCAGCGCGGCTTTTCAACCAGCACACGCCGCAGGACATGCGCATGCCCCCTGCCCGACCCGTTCGGGCCGAGGGGCGAAAGCGCTTGCCTGCCAACCAGATTCGAGCGAACACAATGGCAAACAAGATGCTCATCGACGCGACCCATCCGGAGGAGACCCGGGTCGTTGTCGTGCGCGGCAACCGGATCGAGGAATTCGATTTCGAGGCCGCCAGCAAGAAACAACTGCGCGGCAACATCTATCTCGCCCGCGTCACACGCGTAGAGCCCTCGCTGCAGGCAGCCTTCGTAGACTACGGCGGCAACCGGCACGGGTTTCTCGCGTTCAGCGAAATCCATCCCGACTACTACCAGATCCCCTATGCCGACCGGCAGGCCCTGCTGGAGGAAGAGGAGGAAGACGAGGCTGCCGACGACGAGGAAGCCACAGTTGCGGCCGGCGACGTGGCTTCCGACGGGGGCGACACGGACGACGGGGGCGAGGAAGCCGCAGCGCTGACGTCAGACGACGACGCCGTCCATGAAGAGGCCCCGGACGACGGCGATGCGCCGGCGGAAGCCGCCATGGATGCCGACGGCGACGACGAAACCGGCAATGGCAATGGCAACGGCAACCGCGTCACCGAGATCGCCGAGGACGACACGGTCGAATCCGTCGGCAGCGAGGACGCGCTGGAGGAATTGCCGCGCCGCCAGGTCCGGCGCAAGCGCAGCTACAAGATCCAGGAAGTCATCAAGCGCAAGCAGGTGCTGCTGGTGCAGGTCGTCAAGGAAGAACGCGGCAACAAGGGCGCGGCGCTGACGACCTACCTGTCGCTGGCCGGGCGCTATTGCGTGCTGATGCCCAACACCGCGCGCGGCGGCGGCATTTCGCGAAAGATCACCTCGTCGGGCGACCGCAAGCGACTGAAGGACGTGGCGCGCGAGCTCGAGGTGCCGAAGGGTATGGGCGTGATCCTGCGCACCGCGGGAGCAAGCCGCACCAAGACCGAGATCCGGCGCGATTTCGAGTACCTCTTGCGCATGTGGGAGAACGTGCGCGAGCTGACCCTTGAATCGATGGCGCCAACGCTCGTCTACGAGGAAGGCAACCTGGTCAAGCGGGCCATCCGCGACCTCTACAACAAGGATATCGACCAGGTTCTGGTGGCCGGCGACGCGGCCTACCGCGAGGCCAAGGACTTCATGCGCATGCTGATGCCCAGCCATGCCAAGAACGTCCAGGTCTACAAGGAAAGCGAGCCGGTCTTCATCCGCTATGGCATCGAGGGACAGCTCGACGCCATGTTCAGCGCCGAGGTGACGCTGAAGTCGGGTGGCTACATCGTCATCAACCAGACCGAGGCGCTGGTCGCCATCGACGTCAACTCCGGCAAGGCGACGCGCGAGCACTCGATCGAGGACACCGCGCTGAAGACCAACCTGGAAGCCGCCGCCGAGATCACCCGGCAGTTGCGGCTGCGCGATCTCGCAGGCCTGATCGTCATCGACTTCATCGACATGGAGGAGAACCGCAATAACCGGGCGGTCGAGCGCAAGCTGAAGGAATGCCTGAAGACGGACCGGGCGCGCATCCAGGTCGGCCGCATCAGCCATTTCGGCCTGCTGGAAATGTCGCGCCAGCGCATCCGCTCCGGCATCATGGAGGGCAGCTTCGAGAAGTGCCCGCACTGCGCGGGCACCGGCATCGTGCGCTCCACGGCATCGGTCGCGCTGCACGTACTTCGCGCCATCGAGGACGAGCTGCGCAAGCGCCCGGCTGACCTGACGATCACCACGCGTGCGCAGGCCGCACTGTATATCCTCAACCAGAAGCGCGACCATCTCGTCGACCTCGAGAACCGCTACGGCGTGCGCATCAGCATCCTGGGCGACGACGAACTGACGTCGTCGCTGATGACGATGGAGCGCCATGCCCCGTCGCGCACTGAACCGCGCGCCGAAACGCGCGCCGTCACCGCCGAAACCGTGACGAGCGAACCGGTCGAGGACGAGGACGAGACCGAGGAGGAAACCGCGCGCGACGACGAAGGCGAAGCGGCCGGAGGCGCGCGCAAGCGGCGCAGGCGCCGGCGCGGCCGTCGTAGCGACGCCGAAGAGGCTTCAGCGACTGCCGAGGAAGCTGATGACGGCGACGGTGAGGAGACCGCGGGCGGCGATGCAGACGCGGAAGCCGCCGGCGAGGAACGCGACAACGGCCGCCGACGTCGGCGACGCGGCCGCCGTGGCGGACGCAGGCGGCGCGGCCAGCAGGGCGGCGGCGAGGAATCCGGCGAGACTGTCGCGGAGGCCGCAGACGAAGGCGATGCCGTCAGCGATGGCGAGGACGCTGTAGTCGAGGACGCCGCCGCTGATGCGGAGGCTGCGGACGCTGGCGAAGGCGAAGCGGCCGCCGCTGTCGCGCCGGAACAGGTCGAGGAAGCCGCGAGCGAGGATGCGGTAGCCGCGACAGCAGAAGTGGAAAAGCCGAAGAAACCGGCACGGCGCCGGCGCAAGGCGGCGGCCGAGGACGACACCGCTGCCGCCCAGGCGGACAGTGCGCCACCGGCGAGCGACGAGGAGGAGGCAAAGCCGAAACGCACACGCAAGCCGCGCGCAAAGGCCAAACCGAAGGCCGACGAGGCAGTCGAGGCCGAGGCTCAGGCCCCCTCGCCTGCCGAAGCAGATGTCGAGCCGGCGGAAGCGAAAGCTGCGGAAGAACCGGTTGCGATGGCCGTGGAAGCTGTCGAGGAACCGTCCGCGGGCGAAACCCCGGAACCAACCCCCCAGTCACCGCCGCGGCGCGGCTGGTGGCAGCGGGCCTTGCGCGGCGACGAATAGCGCCGCTGATCCGATCGATTGCGAAATCCTGCCAGGCGCGCGCCGATATCCCGGCGCGCGCTTGTTTCGTTCGGGAGCGCTCTTGCGGGCAGCTCAGCGCAACGGTTTCAGGAAGGCGTCGACGTGCGCGATCGCACGCTCGATCGTGTCGGTCGACCCGGCGAAGGAAAACCGCAGGTAGTGATCGCCGCTGAAGGGATCGAAGTCGGCGCCCGGGGTGGCCGCCACGCCCGTCTGCGCCAGAAGCCGCGCCGCGAATTCCCGCGAATCGTTGGTGAAGCGGCTGATGTCGGCGTAGAGGTAGAAGGCGCCGTCGACCGGCAGGAACCGGTCGATGCCGATCTGCGGCAACGCCGTCAGGAGCAATTCGCGGTTCCTGGCATAGACCGCCTTGTTGGCTTCCAGTTCGTCGGTGGCGTCAAACGCCGCGAGCGCCGCAACCTGCGATATCGCCGGCGCGCAGATGAACAGGTTCTGGGTCAGCCGCTCAAAGGTGCGCACCAGCGGCTGCGGCACCACCATCCAGCCGATCCGCCAGCCTGTCATGCAGTAGTACTTGGAGAACGAATTGATGACGATGGCGTCGGGGTCGTGACTGAGCGCAGTATCGGCCGGCGCGCCATAGGTCAGCCCGTGGTAGATCTCGTCGGAGATCATCCACAGGCCGCGCTGGCGCGCAGTCGCGCACAACTCATTGAGGCGGTCGGGCTCGATGACGGTGCCGGTCGGGTTGCCGGGGCTGGCGATCAGCATTCCGGCGAGGCTGTGCGCGTCGTCGAGCGCGGCGAGGTTGGCGGACGTTGGCGCCCAGCGGTCCGCGGCGCATGTCTCGATCCACTTGATGTCGATGCCGAGCGCCTTGAGGATGTTGCGATAGGCGGGATAGCCGGGGGACGCCAGTGCCACCTTGTCGCCGGCCTCGAACAGGGCGAGGAACGCCAGGATGAAACCGCCGGACGAGCCGGTCGTGACGATGATCCGGTCCGCGCCGACATCGACGCCATGGGCCTGGCGATAGTGCGCGGCGATGCGCTCGCGCAGCGCCGCCAAACCGGTCGCCTCGGTGTAGCCCAGCGCATCGCTGTCAAGCGCTGACCGCGCGGCCTCGAGCACCTTGCGCGGCGCGGAAAAGGCCGGCTGGCCGATCTCAAGGTGATAGACCGCGGCGCCCGTCGCTGCCCGGCGCGTGGCATCGCGCAGGACGTCCATGGCGATGAACGGTTCGACATCGCCACGTTTCGCGATACGCCTGCTGCGGTTGTTCGTCATCGGGGTCTCCCGCGCCCTCGACCGCGAAACTGCCCGGCCCGGTCAAGCATTAGCCGAGCGGGCCAGCCATCGCAATGCGCGCCACCTCCGCCATCCTGGCGCCCAATTCCTGCCCGAAACACCGCGCCACGAAACCGCACTTGCCGCCGGCGTCCCGCCGGCCCGGTTCGCGCATGCGTGAACGCGCCCGGTTTGACCGCGGCGCGCTCGGTTCCTAGTTTCAGTGCATCAGGTAAGGGAAAGGCATGGAATCCATCACCCCGATCGCGCAACGCCGCGGTTCGCTTGCAGGCAGCAGCCTTGCGGCCATGGTCAGGCGCATGCTCGCCGTGGTGCTGGCCGTTGCGCTGGCTGTGCCCATGTTGCCGGCGCGCGTGCACGCCCAGGGCGGCATCCAGTTCGTCCGCGACGCCGAAATCGAGGAATTGCTGCGCGAGTACACTGAACCGATCCTGCGTGCAGCCGGCGTCGGCGGCGGCGGATTGACCATCTACCTGGTGCCCAGCAAGGAATTCAACGCCTTCGTAATCGACGGGCGCCGCATCTTCGTCAATGTCGGCACGCTGATGCAGTCGGAGACGCCCAACGAGGTGATCGGTGTCCTGGCGCACGAAATCGGTCACATCGCCGGCGGACACCTGGCCGGGTTGCGCAACGAGCTGCGCGCCGCTGCCGCCATCACGATCGTTCAGTTGATTCTCGCGGGCGCTGCTGCCGCGGCCGGCAGCGGACAGGCGGCGGGCGCGATCATCGCCGGCGGCCAGCAGATCGCGCAACGTTCCCTGCTGTCCTACCGCCGCGCCCAGGAGCAGGCCGCGGACCGCTCCGCGATCAACTACCTCAACGCCACGCATCAGTCCGGCAAGGGCATGGTACGGACATTCGAGCGCTTCGCGGACCAGCAGCTGTTTTCCTCCCGCTACGTCGACCCCTATGCCGTCAGCCACCCGATGGCGCGCGACCGCGTCGCCGCGCTCGACGGGCTTGCCCGCCAGAGCCCCTACTACGACACCGTCGACCCGCCCAGGCTGCAGCTGCGCCACGACCTGATGCGGGCAAAGGTCGCGGCCTACGTGGACCACCCCAATGCCGTGAAGCGGCGCTATCCCAAGGCAAGCGACAGCCTGGCGGCGCTGTATGCGCACACGATCATCCGCATGCGCAGTTCGGACTACAAGGGCGCGATTGCCGGCATCGACCAGTTGCTCAAGGCGATGCCCGACTACGCCTATTTCTGGGAGATGAAGGGCGAGATTCTCACCAGCGCCGGGCGGCCGAGAGACGCGGTGGCGCCGCTGCGCAAGGCGGTTTCTCTTGCACCCCGGGATACCGCGCTGCGCGTCGCGCTCGGCAAGGCCTACGTGGTATCCGGCGACAAGGGCCTGCAGGGCGACGCGATCAAGGAACTGGCGCGGGTCACCAACGAGCAGCGCGACCACGCCGAGGCACAGCGCTACCTGGCGCGCGCCTATGGCGCGGTCGGACGAATCCCGGAAGCCAACCTGGCCAGCGCGGAAGCCGCGCTGGCCAGCGGCGACTACGAGCTTGCCAAGCAGTTCGCCGCGCGCACCAAGCAGGGCGCGAAAACCGGCACTCCGGTGTGGCTGAGGGCGCAGGACATCTTGCAATACCGCCCGCCGGGGCGCTAACGCTTCGCACACGACAGTGCGCAGCCCGGCGGCGCGCACGACCACTTGGAAAGGCAACACGAGGATGGATATTCGAAGCGTGCTGACCGGAGCGGCGCTGGCCGCGGTGTTCGGTATTGCCGGTTACTTCACCGCACTGAATCTGGAGGAACAGAAGCCCGAACCAGCACCCGTCGTGGCGCTGTCAGACGCGCAGAAGGACGAGGTACGCGGCCTGGTGCGCGACACGCTCGTCACAAATCCCGAGATCCTCGAGGAGGTTTCCGCGGCGCTCGACCGCAAGCGCGCCGAGCAGGAAGCCGAACAGCGCAAGGACGTGATCGCGGCGAAGAAGGACCAGATCTTCGCCTCTGCCGCAGATTTCGCTGCCGGGAACCCGGCGGGCGACGTCACCGTCGTCGAGTTCTTCGACTACAACTGCCCCTACTGCCGCCGGGCTCTCGGCGACATCGATGCGCTCCTGCAGTCCGATCCCGGCGTCAAGGTGGTGTTCAAGGAGTTCCCGGTGCTGAGCGAGGAGTCCTACGACGCGGCGCTGGTCGGGATCGCGATGCAACGCCAGGGCCTGTACATGGAGTTCCACGAAAAGCTGCTGGCGCACCAGGGCCGCGCCAACAAGGCGATTGCCATGCAGCTGGCACAGGACCTGGGCGCCGACATGGCGCAGATCGAGGCCGATGTCGCGGACCCGAAGACGATCGAAACCATCCGCCAGACGCATGCGCTCGCCGACGAACTCGGTATCAACGGGACGCCGGCCTACGTGATCGGTGACCAGGTGCTGGTCGGCCTCGCGCCGCTCACCGAGTTGCAGGCCCAGGTCGCGGAAGTCCGCCAGAACGGCTGCAGGACTTGCTGAACACGCCAGCGGCGGCCTTCTTTCCACTGCTTGCCTGCACGGCCCTTTCCTGATCGCTCAGGGATGACTATAACGGCGCACCCGTTCGCGCGGGCGTGGACGGTGTGGTCGTGCTGCATGCTGCAGGCGCACGCCGGCGTTGCGGGGATTGTTGCCCTGCAATGCGCCTGGCTATCTTTGTTGGCAGCACGCGCATGGGACTGCAGCGCCGGAGACCGGCGCTCGCTTGTACAGAATCCTGCCCCGCCAGGGGCGGTGGCGTGAAAGACGGCTCGGGAACCAGTCGATGTCGAAACACAACGAGGGAATCGATCAGGATCTCATCCGCGAACTTGCAGCATTGCTCAAGGAAACGGACCTGACCGAAATCGAGGTCGAACAGAACGACGTGCGGATCCGCGTGGCACGGCAAGTGTCCGTCTCGGCGGCCGTTGTCGCTCCCCCGGCCCCGGTTGCCGCGGTAGCACCTGCACCAGCGCCGGCAGCCAAGCCCGCCGGGGCATCCGACAAGCCGGCAAGCGGCGCCGTGCCCTCGCCGATGGTGGGAACGGCCTACAGGTCGCCCGAGCCAGGCGCCACGCCGTTCGTTGAAGTCGGCAGCAGCGTGCGCGAAGGCCAGACGGTGATGATCGTCGAGGCGATGAAGACGATGAACCCCATCATCGCGCCGCGCGCGGGAAAGGTGACCGAAATCCTCGTCGAGGACGGCCAGCCGGTCGAATACGGCGAGCCGTTGCTGGTCATCTCCTGACGTTTCCCTGCCCCCTTCCCTCACCGAGCGGCCGAGCATGTTCGAGAAAGTCCTGATCGCCAACCGAGGAGAGATCGCCCTTCGCATTCTCAGGGCGTGCAAGGAACTGGGCATCGCGACGGTCGCAGTGCATTCCACCGCCGACAGCAACGCGATGCACGTGCGCCTTGCAGACGAGAGCGTGTGCATCGGCCCGCCGCCGGCGCGCGACAGCTACCTCAACATCCCTTCCCTGCTGGCCGCCTGCGAGATTACCGGGGCCGACGCCGTACATCCGGGCTACGGCTTCCTGTCGGAAAACGCGCGTTTCGCCGAGATCCTCGACGCGCACGGGATCACGTTCATCGGCCCGACCGCCGAGCACATCCGTGTCATGGGCGACAAGATCGCCGCCAAGCAGACGGTGGCCCGCCTCGGGGTTCCGGTGGTGCCGGGATCGGACGGCGCGGTGGAAACCGACAAGGAAGCCTACCGGATCGCCCGCGAGATCGGCTATCCGGTGCTCGTGAAGGCGGCTGCCGGGGGCGGCGGGCGCGGCATGAAGGTCGCCCGCACCGAAGACGAACTGCTGAGCGCCATGTCGACGGCGCGCGCGGAAGCGAGCGCGGCCTTCGGCGACGATTCGCTCTACATGGAGAAATACCTCGGCAAGCCTAGGCACATCGAGGTGCAGGTTTTCGGCGACGGGCGCGGCAACGCTGTCCATCTCGGGGAGCGCGACTGTTCGCTGCAGCGGCGACACCAGAAGGTGTGGGAAGAAGCCCCCTCGCCCGGCCTCAACGACGCCGACCGCAAGCGCATCGGCGCGACCGTGGCAACCGCCATGGCCGACCTTGGATACCGCGGTGCGGGCACCGTGGAGTTCCTTTACGAGGACGGCGAGTTCTATTTCATCGAGATGAACACCCGCCTGCAGGTCGAGCATCCGGTGACCGAGATGATCACGGGGATCGATCTCGTGCACGAACAGATCCGCGTCGCCTCCGGCGCGCCGCTGTCGTTCACGCAGGAAGACATCACGTTCCTCGGCCACGCCATCGAATGCCGCGTGAACGCCGAAAACCCGGTCACCTTCGCGCCCTCGCCGGGCCGCATCAACTACTACCATCCGCCCGGCGGGCTCGGCGTGCGCGTCGATTCCGCAGTCTACCAGGGCTATGCGATCCCGCCCTACTACGACAGCCTCATCGGCAAGCTCATCGTGCACGGCAAGAGCCGCAACGAATGCCTGATGCGCCTGCGCCGGGCGCTGTCGGAATACGTGATCGACGGCATCCAGACGACCATCCCGCTGTTTTCGCGGCTGGTCACCAATGGCGACATCGTCGACGGGCGCTATGATATCCACTGGCTGGAAGGCTACATGGCCGCCCGCGACGGCGAGTGAACGCCGGCACGGGAATTCGGGATACCTAACTTGAGCGGCGCACGCGACGTAGTCATGGAAATCACGCCGAGCGTCCTGCTGAAGGCCTATGCCTGCGGCATCTTTCCGATGGCGGAAAGCGAGGACGATCCGCATCTGCACTGGATCGAACCGCACCGGCGCGGCATCTTGCCGCTCGACCAGTTCCACCTGCCCCGCCGCCTCGCGCGCACGATCCGCGCCGGCGGCTTCGAGGTGCGTATCGACCACGATTTCGACGCCGTCATCTCTGCCTGCGCGGAATCGACGCCGGGCCGGCGCAAGACCTGGATCAACGGGGAAATCCGGCGTCTCTATGGCGCGCTGTTCGATGCCGGCCATTGCCACACGGTCGAAGTGTGGCGTGGTGGACGGCTGATCGGCGGGCTCTACGGGGTACGGCTCGGCGCGGCGTTCTTCGGCGAGAGCATGTTCCACCGCGAGCGCGACGCCAGCAAGATCGCGCTCACTTATCTCGTCGCACGCCTCAAGGCCGGCAGGTTCAAGCTGCTCGACACGCAGTTCGTCACCGATCACCTGACGACGTTCGGCGCGCTCGAGATCAGCCGCAGGGAGTACCAGGAACTCCTCGACGAGGCGGTCAGCGCCGAGGCGGACTTCTACTGGTTGGCGATGCCCAGTTCCTCGGAAGACTGCTTGCAGTTGGTCAGCCAGACGTCATAGACGGGATGATCGACGGCGTTGAGGCCGGGGCTCGCGGCGAACATCCAGCCGGTGAAGATCCGCTTGATCTTGGAATCGAGCGTGACCTCGTCGACCTCCACGAAGGACGTGGTCTTCGGCGCTTCCGTCGTCGGGCGCGAGTAACAGACCCTTGGCGTCACCTGCAGCGCGCCGAACTGAACCGTCTCGTCGATCAGCACGTCGAACTTGATGATACGCCCGGTGATCTTGTCGAGGCCGGTGAACTCTGCGATCGGATTGTTGATCCGCTCGGCCGTCGCGACGGCTGGGGCGAACAGCAGGCCGGCAGCCGCGACCGCGCTCAACATGGCGTGGCGACGTCCCAACCGTGGCATCCGTGTTCTCCTTCGGCCGCATTCCCCTGCCCCGGAATGGCCTTGCCGGGAAGAGGATCAGGAAACGGGTTTGCTTTTGCCCGTTTCGCGCGCACTGCGCAATGGCTTGGCCAATTGTGGCTTGGCCAACATGACGGCTATACCAGTCAGGTGGCGTCAGTGAGGCGGGCGCGCACGCGAAGGCGCACGTAGTCCGCCGTCCAGTTGCCGCCCGAATCGCACAAGGCGGGCCGCAGCAGGTGCTCGATCTCCGCCAGCACGCGGGTGCGAACATCCGGCGCATACTGATCGAAGAACGGTTGCCGGAAGGTCTGCAGCCAGCCTGCAAGCCCGGTCGGCAAGGGCGTCGGGCGCGGGACCAGCGCGATCTCGTCGATCGTGAACCCGGCATCCGCGAGCAGTTGCGAATACTCGCCCGGCGTGGGGAAATACCAGGGGTTCGCCAGCGCCGTGTCGCCGCCATGGATGCGGACCATGGCACGCATGGCGGTGACGATTGCCGCGACATTGCCATGACCGCCGAACTCGGCGACGAATCGCCCGCCCGGCTTCAGGGCGCGGGCAACGCCTGCAACAACGTCGGCAGGCCGCGTCATCCAGTGCAGCGCGGCGTTGGAAAACACGGCGTCGAACCGGCGGTCGAAATCCAGGTCCTGCGCGTCGGCGAGGTGCGCTTCGATGCCGCGCTGGCGTGCCGCGGCGATGAACTGCGGACTGGAATCGACACCGGTGACGTCCGCGCCCGTTTCCGCGATGCGCCGCGTCAGCGCACCATCGCCGCAGCCGACATCGAGGATTGTTTCACCGGCGGCCGGAGCCAGCCAGTCGAAGACCGCGCCACCGAGGTCCGACACGAACCGCGCGTTGCGCTCGTAGCCTTCGGCCGACCAGGTCTGTTGAGAAGAAGGCGATGTCACGAGGTGCACCGACGCCCCGCGGCGTCAGGGACGCCAGGCCTCGTAGTCGCCGGTGACGGCGGGGCGCACGCCGCTTGCCAGCGTGCTGCCGGCAGGGCGATAGGCGGCCGGCGTGCCCGTCATGTTGGGACGATGCGGACGCTCCCACTCGCGCGGCGTATAGCTGTCCTTCGTCGGCGGCGTGTCGATGGTGTGGTGCAGCCAGCCATGCCAGGCGGCAGGAACCGTGCTCGCCTCGGCGACGCCGCGATAGACCACCCAGCGGCGCTCGCCAAGCGGGGGGACATTCGGGTTCATGTAGTAGCGATTGCCGAACTCGTCCTCGCCGACGAACCGGCCCTTGCGCCAGGTGAAGAAGCGCGTGCCCATGGTCTGGCCTTGCCACCACACGAACAGCTGCAGGATGAATTGCTTCATGTCACGTCCCACCCGGTCTTGAACAGGTCTCTCCGCGCAGCGTGGCACAAGGCCGGGGCCGCGTCGAAACCGGGCGGACTATGCACAATGAGCTAGGCGGCTGTCGAGCCCTTTGGGCGATCGATCTGCCAGCCGTGCCAACGCCGCGACTTCTTCGCCTTCTTCTGCCGCTCCTTGCCGTCGGGTTTGGGTTGCAGGCGTCTGCCGGCGCGTTCCTCGGCACGCTTCTCCAGTTCCTCGCGCCGGATTTCCGCCTCGCTCGCCACCTGCGGCGCATCGGTTTCATCGCCTGCGGCGAGATCATCGCGGCCGCGCATCATTGCCTCGAGCGCGCTTGCGCGCATGATGGCGTTCGCCAACGGGCTGTTGCGCACACGTGATTCGAGCACGTGCTCAATGCCGTCGACGACGATACGGCCGTCTTCCTCGATCATTTCACGGGCATCGCGGACAAGCCATTCGAGGCGGTTGCGCAAAACAGCCGAGCTGAGCGGCTTGGCGAGCAAGGCGTTGGCGCCGACCGAGAAGGCCCGGTCGATCACGCTCAAGGTCGCGTGGGCGGTCGCGGTGATGACCGGGATGCGGCACAGCGAGGGAAACTCGGCCGAACGCATGGTCGAAATCAGGCGCGCGCCGCTCATCGGCTCCATCTGCCAGGATGTGATGACGACATTGGGCGGATCGGCCAGCATCGAGGTGAGCGCTTCCGGGCCGGTATCGAAGGTGCGGATGCGGCGCACGCCGAAGTTGGCCAGCATCGAGCGCAACGTCGTCTGCATGCTGCGGCTGTTCTCGACAACCGTCACGTCGAGATCGGCCAGATGGAGCCCGTAGGCGTCGTGATGCGGCATGTTGGGGGTGCCTTGCGCGGTTGGAGTTGCCCCGGTTCTCGAAACCGTTGGACGCGACCCTAGCAGCACCGGTTTAAACGCCGGCCAAGGCAATCGGTAAAATCTGACGGACTTGTCCTGAATCGCGTTCCGGGAGCGGGAGAATCATGACAGGCTTCGAGCGTTCATCAATAGCGAGCGTGATCTTCGGGCCGGTCCCCTGACCGGTCGGTTTCCCCGTTCTTCACCCCCACCCTACAATATTTAGGTGTTTGGTAACGCCGGCACACTACTAGTTGTTGACCTGCGATGGCGAGTCGCCATACTCGGGACAAGTCACCGGTTCGGTCGGCGAGATGCCCGGGCATATGTCCGGGTCTCCTGGAAATGGCGTTTCGGTTCAGCGTGAGCGGAGGGCGGGGCCCCAATGCAACAGCGTGAGCGGGATCGCGTGAGCCGGGTGGCACAATTTGTCGCAACGACCTGGGGAAACCGGGCATAGCGGCGACAGGCGGGACGCTGCGGCGAGCGGCGGCGCGTTTGGGGGCATAGAACAGAGTTGAGGCACGAGCCGGGGTTCAATGGCCCCGAGCACGGGGAAAACTGCGCGATGGCGGCTGGGGCCGTCCGCGCCTGGAGACAAAGATGCGGATAGATCGGCGCTACACGAAGGCTGGGCAGTCACCATTCGCGGGAATTGAATTCCGCACCACGTCCAGCGAAATCCGCAACCCGGACGGCTCGGTCGTGTTCAAGCTCGACGATATCGTCGTGCCGGCATCCTGGTCGCAGGTCGCCAGCGACATCATCGCGCAGAAGTATTTCCGCAAGGCCGGCGTGCCTGCGAAGCTGAAGCGCGTCGAGGAAGAGACCGTTCCCTCGTGGCTGTGGCGTTCGGCTGCCGACGAGAAGGCGCTGAAGAAGCTGCCCGAGGAAGAGCGCTACGTCCCCGAGATCGACAGCCGCCAGGTGTTCGAGCGGCTTGCCGGCACCTGGACGTACTGGGGCTGGAAGGGCGGCTATTTCGACGCGGAAGAGGACGCGCGCGCCTTCTTCGACGAACTCGCCTACATGCTGGCGACGCAGAAGTGCGCCCCCAACAGCCCGCAGTGGTTCAACACCGGCCTGCACTGGGCCTACGGCATCGACGGACCGAGCCAGGGGCACCACTACGTCGATTTCGAAACCGGCGAACTGACCCGCTCGACCGGCGCCTACGAGCATCCGCAGCCGCACGCCTGCTTCATCCAGTCGGTCGAGGACGATCTCGTCAACGAGAACGGCATCATGGACCTGTGGGTGCGCGAGGCGCGCCTGTTCAAGTACGGCTCGGGCACTGGGTCGAACTTCTCGCGACTGCGCGGCGAAGGCGAGCGGCTGTCGGGCGGCGGCAAGTCGTCGGGCCTGATGAGCTTCCTGAAGATCGGCGACCGGGCCGCCGGCGCCATCAAGTCGGGCGGCACGACGCGGCGGGCGGCGAAGATGGTCGTCGTAGACATCGACCACCCCGATATCGAGGACTACATCAACTGGAAGGTGAAGGAAGAGCAGAAGGTCGCCGCCCTGGTGACCGGCTCGCGCACCTGCCAGAAGCACCTCGCCGCGATCATGAAGGCCTGCGTCAACTGCGCCTCGGGCGAGGACAACTCAGATTGCTTCGATCCGAACCGCAATCCTGCCCTCAAGCGCGAAGTGCGCGCGGCCAAGAAGGCGATGGTGCCGGAGAACTACATCCGCCGCGTTATCCAGTTCGCGCGCCAGGGCTACACCGAGATCACATTCGACACCTACAACACCGATTGGGATTCCGATGCCTACCTGACGGTTTCCGGCCAGAACTCCAACAATTCGGTGCGCGTGACCGACGGGTTCCTGAACGCGGTGGAGAATGGCGGCAACTGGGACCTCATCCGGCGCATCGACGGCAAGCTGCACAAGAGCGTGGACGCGCGCACCCTGTGGGAGCAGGTCGGCTATGCGGCGTGGGCGTCGGCTGACCCGGGCATCCAGTACCACACCACCATCAACGACTGGCACACCTGCCCGGCCGGCGGCGAAATCCGTGCCTCGAACCCGTGCTCGGAGTACATGTTCCTCGACGACACGGCCTGCAACCTGGCATCGCTCAACCTGCTGCAGTTCCGCGACGAGGCGAAGCGCTTCGACGTCGTGGCCTTTGCCCATGCGACGCGGCTGTGGACCATCGTGCTGGAAATCTCGGTGCTGATGGCGCAGTTCCCCTCGCAGCAGATCGCGGCGCTGTCCTATCGCTACCGCACGCTTGGCCTTGGATACGCAAATATCGGCGGACTGCTGATGTCGTCGGGCATCCCCTACGACAGCGACGAAGGCCGTGCGCTGTGCGGCGCCATCACGGCGCTGATGACCGGCGTGTGCTATCGCACGAGCGCGGAAATGGCCTCCGAACTGGGCGCCTTCCCGGACTACGCGGCGAACGCCGACGACATGCTGCGCGTCATCCGCAACCATCGGCTTGCCGCCCACGGCAAGAGCGAGGGCTACGAGAAGCTGAACACCGTGCCCGTCGCGCTCGACCATGCCTCCTGCCCGCAGGGCGATGTCGTTGCCGCCGCGACGAAAGCCTGGGACGAGGCGCTGGAAATCGGCACCGAGCACGGCTTCCGCAACGCACAGGTGTCCGTCATCGCGCCGACAGGCACGATCGGCCTCGTCATGGACTGCGACACCACCGGCATCGAGCCCGATTTCGCCCTGGTGAAGTTCAAGAAGCTCGCCGGGGGCGGCTATTTCAAGATCATCAACCGCGCCGTGCCGGAGGCGTTGCGCACGCTTGGCTACGACCAGCAGCAGATCGACGACATCGTCACCTACGCGGTCGGCAACGGCACGCTGAAGGATGCGCCTGGCGTCAACCACAATTCGCTGAAGGCGAAGGGCTTCGGCGCTGCGCAGATCGAAGCGATCGAGAAGGGCCTTGCGACGGCGTTCGACATCAAGTTCGCCTTTAACAAGTGGACACTGGGCGAGGAGTTCTGCGCCAAGGTGCTGAAGATCGCGCCCGAACGCCTCGCCGATGCGCAACTCGACCTGCTGGCCGAAATCGGTTTCACGAAGAAGGACATCGAGGCGGCGAACACCTATTGCTGCGGGGCGATGACGCTGGAAGGCGCGCCGCACCTGAAGGGCGAGCATCTGCCCGTGTTCGACTGCGCCAATCCCTGCGGTCGTACCGGCAAGCGCTTCCTGTCGGTGGACAGCCACATCCGCATCATGGCGGCGGCGCAGCCGTTCATCTCGGGGGCGATCTCCAAGACGATCAACATGCCCAACGACGCCACCGTCGAGGACTGCAAGGAAGCCTACATGCTGTCGTGGCGGCTCGGCCTGAAGGCGAATGCGCTCTATCGCGACGGGTCGAAGCTGTCGCAGCCGCTCAATTCCCAGCTGCTGGCCGATGACGACGACGAGGCCGACGACGCGGTCGAGGAAATCGCCGCGGCACCGCAGCAGGCACGTGCCGCCGCCCTTGCCGAACGGATGGTGGAGCGCATCGTGGAGCGCGCCGTGCGCGAACGCGAGAAGCTGCCCGCGCGGCGCAAGGGCTATACGCAGAAAGCCAACGTGGGCGGCCACAAGGTCTATCTGCGAACCGGCGAATACGAGGACGGACGGCTCGGCGAGATCTTCATCGACATGCACAAGGAAGGTGCCGCCTTCCGCGCGATGATGAACAATTTCGCCATCGCCATCTCGCTGGGTCTGCAGTACGGCGTGCCGCTCGACGAATACGTCGAGGCCTTCACCTTCACCCGTTTCGAACCCGCCGGCATGGTGCAGGGTAACGACACGATCAAGAACGCGACGTCGATCCTCGACTACATCTTCCGCGAACTGGCCGTTTCGTACCTCTCCCGCCACGACCTCGCCCACGTCAAGCCGGACGACCTCTCCTCGACGTCGATCGGCGAAGGCGAGGACGACGATCCGCAACCGGCGACGCCGGCGGCGCGCTTCGTCTCGACGGGACTGGTGCGCGGCAAGCCGGCTGAGAAGTTCACGGTGGTACATGGTGGCGCCGTTACGCCGACTGGCACACCGTCGGGCGGCGGCACGGTCGGCGCGTTGCAGGCACGCGCGCATGCACTCGCCGCGGCAACGGCGAGCGAAGCGATTGCGGTGGAGACCGTTTCGGTCGAGGCCGTGGTCGTGAGCGAGCCGGTGGCGAGCGCCGCCCAGCGCGCCGCGGAAGCGCGCATGAAGGGCTACGAGGGCGAAGCCTGCGGCGAATGCGGCAACTTCACCATGGTGCGCAACGGCACCTGCCTGAAGTGCGACACCTGCGGTTCGACGAGCGGGTGTTCGTGAGGCGAGGCATCCGGGGAATGCGGCGGGCCTGAGCATGGGAACGTCATCCGGGGCGGCAGCGGCAACGCTGCCGCCCCTTTCCTTGCGGTGCGGCGAAGCAACCGGCGATTTGACCTGACGTCACCACGGGGCCTAGACTTTTCCGGCAAGGGATGGGGGTGGCCGCGATGACAGGACATCCAGCGGGAATCGGCAAGTGGTCCTGCCGGACGTTTCTCGGCATGGTGCTGCTGGGCGCCAGCCTGACGGCGGCACATGGCGCCGCGTTCAACCTCGACAACGTATGCAGCGAAGCATCCTCGGCCACCGCCAACCAGATCGCGGGCCTGCGCCGGCAGGTTCTGGCAGAGGTTGCTCAGGCCGAAAGCGAGGTGCAGGCAGCGGAAAGCTCGTTTGCGCAAGCGCGCCAACGCCTTCAGGCTTTTCGCGACAACGATGTCGAACCCATCATCGCGTCGCTTGCCAACGCCAAGAAGAAACTGGAAACAACGCCCAACGCAGACGCCGACGACCATCGCGCGATAACCGCGCAGCTCGATGCGTTGTTGTGGTTTGCGCACACCGATATACTCGTGCTTGCCACAACGCAGCAGGACTCGGTCCCCGCGATGATCGAGACTCTGTGGTGGCCCATGAATGCCCTGGTCACGACGCTCAGGAGCACCAACGCAGACAGGGCCGCCGCCCAGGAGCAAGAGGACGCGACGAAGGAAGCGGCAGGCGCCGCACTGGCCTGCCTGAAGAAGCGTGAGGCGACATTCGCCAATGCCGGAGAACAGGAACTCGCCTACCTGCAGGCCAAGGCAACCGAGCTGACTGCGACGTTCAGGGGCCATGTGCAACAGCTGCAGGCCATGATCAAGGCCTCGTTTGAGGGCAAGCAGCCCAATCCTGCCCAGGAGGCACGGATCAAGCGCGAGCTGAAATCGACCGGTGAAGCGCTGCTCAAGGTCGTAGCCCAGGTTCAGGAGAAGGGGGGCAAGGTCAGCGCGGACACCCAGCAGATGGTGCAGGCCTACCAGTCGTTTCGCGCAAAGCTGTAGGGCGCGGCGGCCGGTCAATCCGTGCTAGGAAGGGATCGACACACCTGCGCGAACGGCCCCGATGATCGACCTGCTCCCGCCCGACATACCCGCGCTTTCGGCTGCGATCATGATCGTGTCGAGTTTCTTTACCTCTCTGATCATGGCCGCGACCGGTTTCGGCGGCGGCGTGCTGCTGTTGTCCATCATGGCCTCGCTGATGCCGATCGCCGCCCTCATCCCGGTGCACGGGGTGGTGCAGCTCGGCTCCAACACCGGCCGCGTGTTCCTGCTGCGCCAATCGGTACAATGGGGCTACCTGCTGCCCTTCCTGGCCGGCAGCATCATCGGCGCGGCGGTTGGCGGCAAGATGGTCGTGACACTCTCCGATACGGTGCTACGCACCGGCCTGGCGCTGTTCATCCTCTACATGGTGTGGGGACCCAAGCCGAAGTTCATCGCTGCGGGCGCGCGCTGGATGGTGGTTGCGGGCGGGGCGTTCTCGACCTTCCTGACGATGTTCTTCGGCGCGACGGGGCCGTTCGTGCTGGCGATCTTCTCCAACATCTTTCCGGACAACCGGCTGCATTTCATCGCCACGCATTCGAGCGCCATGGTGATCCAGCACGTGCTGAAAGTCCTCGCCTTCGGTCTGCTCGGCTTTGCCTTCGCGCCGTGGTCCGGACTGATCGTTGCCATGATCGCGACCGGCTTTGCCGGGACATGGACGGGCACGCGGCTGCTGCACCGCATTCCCGAAGCGCAGTTCCGCATCGTGTTCAAGCTGCTCATCACCGCCGTGGCTGCGCATCTGTTGTGGCAAGGACTTTCCAGGGGCGATTGGATATGAGGCCGTTTTCTATAAATAAAACAGTATTTTATGTGATTATTCTCAGATAGAGAATCATCATTTGAGACCGTTTCAGGAGTGCGCGGTTGGAGTGAGGGGGTGAAGGGCGCAGATTGTTTTTACTAATTACACGCAAAGGTTGTTCGACATTGTTTATGCAATTTATAAAGTCGCGGAAGCTGTTACTGCGTGCGCATATCGCGCTGGAGACGCGCCTACCGTCGCAGGACGGCGCACGAGCCCGTACACAGATGCCTAGGACGCCGGAGGCAATGACACCATGATCGAAGCCCTCCTGATCCTCCTGATGTTCCAGCTTTCCGGCGAGGCGATCACCTACGCGGCCGCGCTTCCCGTTCCCGGCCCGGTCCTCGGGCTGGTCTTCCTCGCGGTCGCCCTGCGGGTCGTGAAGGGACTTTCGGAAAAGGTCTCGGGCGCCGCGCACGGTATCCTCAGCAACCTGTCGCTGCTCTTTGTTCCCGCCGGCGTCGGCGTCATCCAGCATGCCGACCTGCTGGCCGCCCAGTGGATCCCCATCGCCGGCGCGCTGGTCGTCTCCACCGCGCTCACCATGGTGGTGACGGCGGCGACCTTCATCTTCGTGCGCCGGTTGCTCGTAAAGGCGGCGAGCGGCAAAAACGGTGCCGGGACATGAACGTGGCCAAGATCTGGGTCTATCTTTCCGCAAGCCCTCTGCTCTGGCTGACGGCCACGCTGGGCGCCTACGCGATTGCCGAGCGCATCTCCGTGCGCCTCGACCGGCACCCGCTGGCGAACCCGGTCCTGATCGCGGTCGCGATCCTGATTGGCCTGCTGAAGGCGAGCAGCACCGCGTTCCCGGTCTATTTCGAAGGCGCCAAGTTCGTGCACTTCATGCTCGGACCTGCAACCGTGGCGCTCGCGGTTCCTCTTGCGGAGAACTTCGCCGAGGTTCGCCGCAACCTCATCCCGATGGTGGTCGCCCTGCTGGCGGGATCGGCAACCGCGGTGGCAAGCGCGGTGTTCATGGCGTGGATACTGGGCGCGGATGCCACGATGATCGCGTCCATCGCTCCCAAGTCGGTCACGACGCCCATCGCCATGGGCATCTCGGAGCGCATCGGCGGCCTGCCGGCGGTTACCGCCATCCTCGTCATTGCTACGGGCATCATCGGCGCGGTGATCGTGACGCCGATCATGAACCTGTTCGGCATCCGCGACTGGGCGGCACGTGGCTTCGCCGCCGGCGTCAGCGCACACGGCATCGGCACGGCACGGGCGTTCCTGGTCAACCCCCTGGCCGGAACCTTCGCGGGTATCGGCATGGGACTGAACGGCGTCGTCACGGCGCTGATCATAGGGCTTCTCGTGGCCCTGTTCGGCTAGCCGCTGATCAGGATCGCGCCGCCACCGCGCGCCAACGCGGTGACCGACGGATGCTCTAGCCGTCGACACAACCCGATGCGTGCTGCGCCTCTACGACGGCAACGGCGGTCATGTTGACGACGCCGCGCGCGGTGACCGACGGGGTCAGGATGTGTGCCGGCTTCGAGCCGCCCACCAGGATCGGCCCCACAGGCAGAGCCTCGGCCAGCGTCTTGATCAGCTCGTACGAGATGTTGGCAGCATCGAGGTTCGGCATGATCAGCAGGTTGGCCTGCCCGGCAAGACGCGAATGGGGGAAGATGCGCGAGCGCAGCTTCTCCGACAGGGCGACGTCGCCATGCATCTCGCCTTCCACCTCGAGGTCGGGCGCCTCTCGCTGGAGGATCGCCAGCGCCTCGCGCATCTTGATGGCGCTCGGCGTATTGGCACTGCCGAAATTCGAGTGCGACAACAGCGCCACCTTCGGCTCGATGCCGAACCGGCGTACCTGCTGGGCGCACAGCCGCGCCATCTCTGCGACTTCCTCGGCGTTGGGGTCGGCGGTGACGTTGGTGTCGGCGATGAAATAGGCGCCCTTCGCCATGATCAGCAGGTTCATGGCGGAATAGTCGCGCACGCCGGGCGCGGTGCCGATGACATCGCGGATCGTCAGCAGGTGGCGATCGAAACGCCCCTCCAGCCCGCATAGCATCGCGTCGGCATCGCCGCGCGCCAGCGCGATCGCCGCGATGACCGTTGAACTGGTGCGCACGATTATCCGGGCCGCGTCTGCCGTGATGCCGCGCCGGCAGGTCTTGTCGAGGAAGAAGTCCACATATTCGCGGTAGCGCGGATCGTCTTCGGGATTGACCAGTTCGAAGTCCTTGCCGGGGCGGATCGACAGGCCGTAGCGCTCCAGGCGCGCCTGCACGACCTGCGGGCGGCCGATCAGGATCGGCTGGGCAAGCTTCTCCTCGATAGCCACGAGCGCGGCGCGCAGAACCCGCTCATCCTCGCCGTCCGCATAGATGACGCGCTTGACGTCCGCTTTCGCGGCGTCGAACAGCGGCTTCATGATGAAGCCGGAACGGAACACGAAGCGGTTCAGGCGCTCCTGGTAGACATCGAAGTCCTCGATGGGACGCGTCGCCACGCCCGATTCCATGGCCGCGCGCGCAACGGCAGGCGCGACGCGCAGGATGAGGCGGGGATCGAAGGCATTGGGGATCAGGAAGTCGGGTCCGAAGACGCGCGGTTCGCCCTCATAGGCCTGGGCCGCGACATCGGAAGGCGGCTCCTGTGCGAGCAGCGCGATCGCCTCGACGCTGGCGCGCTTCATTTCCTCATTGATCGTGGTCGCGCCAACGTCGAGGGCGCCACGGAAGATGAAGGGAAAGCACAGGACGTTGTTGACCTGGTTGGGGAAGTCGCTGCGCCCGGTGCAGATCATCGCGTCGGGGCGGGTTTCCTTGGCGAGGTCGGGCATGATCTCCGGCTCGGGATTGGCGAGCGCCATGATCAGCGGCTTGTCGGCCATCTTGCGGATGTGGTCGGGGGTCAGGATGCCGCCAGCGGACAGGCCGAGGAAGACGTCAGCGTCGTCCATGACCTCGGCCAGCTTGCGCTTGTCGGTGGGCTGCGCATAACCGGCTTTCCACCGGTCCATCAGCGCGGTGCGGCCTTCATAGACCACGCCCTCGATGTCCGTGACCCAGATGTTTTCCTTCCTTGCGCCCAGCGAGACGAGCTGGTTGAGGCAGGCGAGCGCCGCGGCGCCTGCCCCGGACGTGACGATCTTGGCGTTCGCGATGTCCTTACCGGCAAGCTTCAGGCCGTTGATGATCGCCGCGGCGACGATGATGGCGGTGCCGTGCTGGTCGTCATGGAAGACGGGGATGTTCATCCGCTCGCGCAGGCGCGCCTCGACCTCGAAGCACTCGGGGGCCTTGATGTCCTCAAGGTTGATGCCGCCGAAGGTGGGCTCGAGAGCGGCAACGACCTCGACCATTCGGTCGACGTCGAGGGCATCGACCTCGATGTCGAACACATCGATGCCGGCGAATTTCTTGAACAGTACCGCCTTGCCTTCCATGACCGGCTTGGCCGCAAGCGGGCCGATGGCGCCCAGCCCCAGCACCGCCGTGCCGTTCGACACAACCGCGACGAGGTTCTGGCGCACGGTCAGGTCGGCAGCCTTGCCGGCATCCTCGGCGATCGCCAGGCAGGCAGCGGCAACGCCGGGTGAATAGGCCAGCGCCAGGTCGCGCTGGTTGCCCAGCGGCTTGGTCGCGCGGATCTCGAGTTTTCCCGGTTTCGGCTCACTGTGGTAAACCAATGCGCCGGAACGCAGGTCATCTGAAATACGGCTGGTCACGAAAAATTCCCCTCCCCTGAGGACATGAAGCGGCAGGTTACCGCCCGGCCGGGCGAAAGAAAATGGCGGTTCGAGATTTCAGCCCGTCGATGCCGCGGGCGGCGGCGCGGCTGGGCCCAGTTTCGAAAGCAGGCGCCGTTCCAATCGCAACAGCGCTTCCTGGTCGATTCGGGAAATGCCCTGTTCGACGTCGATGTAGCGGCTTGCGGCAATATCGTGCCGCATGCGCCGGATCAAGCGGATCACATCGATCGCCCTTTCCTGCCATCTTTGCCGGGCTTCCTTCCGATAGCGCGGAAGGAAACCGAACAACCGCCGCCTGCGCGCACGCAACCGCTCGCGGCGCGAAGCCTTGCGCGAATGGAGCGCCAAAACGTCTGCCAGCGTATCCGGCCAGCCTGCGGCGGCGTAGATCCCGGCGAGCGGTGCGCAAGGCCCGTGTTTGAGGTCGGCATCAGGCAGGGTCCAAGGCTTGGGTGAGCCGTAGTAGTGCAGCAGCGCCGGTGAAAGGACGTCCTCCAGCCCCACTCCAAGAGACGGTTCCTGGAAGTTCCACCGCGGCGACAAGGCCGCCCATTTGCCATGGAAGTGGGAATTCAGGATGTCCTGATCGCAGTTGATCAGCGACTTTCCGAAGCGCCCGGCGATTTCCGCGAACGCCGCCGTGAGCCCGTCTCGCCGCCATCTCTCCGCGTCGATGAGAAGGCAGCCGGCATTGAAGTAGGAATCAATCGACGCGATACCCAACAGCTGCAGCCTGTCGCCCCATGCCGCACTTTCAGCCGCGACACGCAGGGTGCGCTCGGCAATGGAATCGGTGACCCCGGCGACCCCGGAGCCGCCGAGATCGAGACTGAACAGCGGTGCCGGCGATGTAACCGGCGCAACGTCGTAGTCGACGTAGACGATGCGCTTGCAGCCCTCTCCCGCAATCTGCGGCAGGTGCAGCCTGGAATAGGTCGCCGAACCGTAAAGCTGAGTCGGTCCGCCAGCCGGCACCAGTTCATCTATATCGAGCAGGCGAATGTGCAGGCCGCGCGGCACGTCCAGGCGGTCGAGGTCCGGATTGTCCTCGGTGACGAGGAGCACATCGTAGCGGCCCTGCGAAAGCGATAGCAGCCGAAGGCACACCGCATAGGCGAGCCGGAACACGAACCTGTCGGCACAGACAGCAGCGATATTCTCTGGCATCGCCATCGCTGCTGGTCCCTTGCGTCAGTCGGCCTGGACGATCCGGATGTTCAGCTCGCGCAGCTGTTTCGCCGAAACGGTGGACGGCGCGCCCATCATCAGGTCCTCGGCACGCTGGTTCATCGGGAACAGCGTCACCTCGCGCAGGTTCTCCTCGCCGGCCAGCAGCATGACGATGCGGTCGACGCCCGGCGCGATGCCGCCGTGCGGCGGGGCGCCGTACTTCAGCGCGTTGAGCATGCCGCCGAACTTCTCTTCCAGCACCGCCTTGTCATAGCCGGCAATGGCGAAGGCCTTCTCCATGATTTCCGGCAGGTGGTTCCGGATCGCGCCCGAGGACAATTCCACGCCGTTGCAGACGACGTCGTACTGGTAGGCGAGGATGTCGAGCGGGTCCTTTGTCTGCAGCGCCTCGAGCCCTCCCTGCGGCATCGAGAACGGGTTGTGCGAGAAGTCGACCTTCTTGTTGTCCTCGTCCCACTCGAACATCGGGAAATCGACGATCCAGCAGAAGGCGAACTGGTCGGCGTCGACGAGGTCGAGCTCGGTGCCGACGCGAGTCCGTGCCTGACCGGCGAAGGAGGCGAACTTCTCTGGCCGGCCAGCCACGAAGAAACAGGCATCGCCGACCTTGAGGCCGAGCTGGTCGCGAATGGCGCTGGTGCGCTCCTCGCCGATGTTCTTGGCCAGCGGCCCTGCCCCACCGTCCTCGCCCTCGCGCCAGAAGATGTAGCCAAGGCCCGGCTGGCCCTCGGACTGCGCCCAGGAGTTCATGCGATCGCAAAAGGCGCGCGACCCGCCGCCGGGCGCGGGGATCGCCCACACCTCGACCTTGGTATCGCCCGCGATCATGTTGGCGAAGACCTTGAAGCCCGAGCCGGCGAAATGCTGCGTCACCGGCTGCATCTCGATGGGGTTGCGCAGGTCCGGCTTGTCGGAGCCGTACTTTCGCATCGCCTCGGCGTAGGGAATGCGCGGGAAGGTCCCGGTGACGCGCTTGCCGTTGGCGAACTCCTTGAACAGGTCGCGCAGGACCGGCTCGACGGACTGGAAGACGTCCTCCTGCTCGACGAAGCTCATCTCGATGTCGAGCTGGTAGAATTCGCCGGGCGAACGGTCGGCGCGGGCATCCTCGTCGCGGAAGCACGGGGCAATCTGGAAATAGCGGTCGAAGCCCGACATCATGACCAGCTGCTTGAACTGCTGCGGCGCCTGCGGCAGCGCGTAGAACTTGCCTGGATGCAGGCGCGAGGGAACGAGGAAGTCGCGTGCGCCTTCCGGGCTGGAAGCCGTCAGGATCGGCGTCTGGAACTCGAAGAAGCCCTGGTCGCGCATCAGCTGACGGATGCGCCAGACTATGGCGTTGCGCAGCATGATGTTGCTGTGCAGCTTCTCGCGCCGCAGGTCGAGGAAGCGGTACTTCAGCCGCGTCTCCTCGGGGTATTCCTGGTCGCCGAATACCGGCAGCGGCAATTCGGCGGCGGCCGACAGAACCTCGAGCTCACTCAGGAAGACCTCGATCTCGCCGGTGGGGAGATTCGGGTTGATCGCTTCCGCGTCGCGCCCCACGACCTTGCCGTCGACACGGATCACCCACTCCGAACGCACCTTCTCGGCATCGGCGAACGCCGGCGAATCGGGGTCGGCGACGATCTGCGTGATGCCGTAGTGGTCGCGCAGGTCGATGAACAGCAGGCCGCCGTGGTCGCGAACGCGATGGACCCAGCCGGACAGGCGGACGGGTTTGCCGACATCGGCCGCGCGCAGATCGGCGCAGGTATGGCTGCGGTAACGGTGCATGGAACTCTTCCGGAAATCGCGTTGGGAAATTCACGCCGGACAAGCACAAAGAACGCTTGTCTTGTCAAGGCAAGGCACGCCTAATGCCGCCTCGGCCGCTTCGCCTGCGATGCAGGCGCAGGCCTTCATTGCCGCGCGCCCCGGAACAGCCCGATGACCAGTTTGCGCCCCCTCATACCGCTTCTCGCCGCGGCCGGCGTGCTGCTGGCGGGCAATGGCATGCAGGGTACGCTGATCGCGCTGCGTGCGGGAATCGAGGGTTTCTCGACGATCGAGGTCGGCGCCATGGGCGCGGCCTATTTTTCCGGATTTCTCGTCGCCTGCGTGCTGGCGCCAAGGCTGCTGCAGGCGGTGGGGCACATCCGCGTCTTCGCCGCGCTGTGCGCGGTCGCGGCGATTGGCACGCTGAGTCTTCCCATCGCCGTCAGCCCGATAGCCTGGGGGTTCATCCGCTTCTGCATGGGCTTCTGCTTTTCGGGCCTGTTCACGACGATCGAGAGCTGGCTCAACTCCAGCGCCGCGCCGGAGGGGCGCGCGCGGCTGTTGTCGCTCTACCGCATCATCGACCTTGCCGCGGTGACCGGCGCGCAGTTCCTGATCCCGGCATTCGGCGCGGGCGGTTTTGCGATCTTCTCGGTGATGGCGATCCTGTTCTGCCTGTCGCTGGTGCCGGTTTCGCTCAGCGACCGGTCCAGCCCTGCCCCGCCCGAGCGCTTCCGCTTCGACCTGAAGGCGTTGTGGCAGCTGTCGCCGCTTGCCTGTACCAGTTGCCTCAGCATCGGCATGACGAATTCGGCCTTCCGTCTGATCTCGCCGCTCTACGCGCAGGACATCGGACTCGACGAGGCCGGCGTCGCGCTGTTCATCTCGGCGGGAATCGCCGGCGGCGTGCTGCTGCAATACCCGCTGGGATGGCTGTCGGACCGCATCAACCGACGCTCGGCGATCGCCATATCGACCGGCGGGGCGGTCTTCGCGGGGCTGTTCCTGTCATTCGTCGCGCGCGAGGACGCGACGCTCAACATGGTCGGCATCTTCCTGTTCGGCGCCTTCGCGATGCCCATCTACTCGCTTTCGGCCGCGCACGCGAATTCCCGGGCAGACAGCAGCCAGTACGTGCTGGTTGCCGCCGGGCTGACGTTCTTCTTCTCCATCGGTGCCATTTTCGGGCCGATTGTGGCGTCGATGGTGATGGAACGGCTGGGAACGTCCGCCCTGTTCGTCTACACGAGCGCCATCCACGGCGTCCTGCTGGTCTATACCGGCGTGCGCCAGTTGACCGGTCCCAAGCTCGGCAAGGACAGCTATGGCGGCTTCGTCGCCCTGCTGCGGACCTCTCCGGTCCTGTTCCGGCTTGCGCAACGGCCCAGGAATTCGAACGGCGCCGCTAACCCAGCGGAAAGCAAGGGGCAATAAATACAACGCAGCTGCACCTGCGCAGGCGACAGCGATGCAACTTTCAGGATATATCCCTGCCTCCATGGACATGATCAACACGACAAGGGCGCTGCAAGACGCCTGCCAATCGCTCGCCGGCAACCGGTTCATCACGATCGACACCGAGTTCCTGCGCGACACGACCTTCTGGCCGAAGCTCTGCCTGATCCAGATGGCGAGCCCGCAAGGGGACTTGTGCCTCGTCGATCCATTGGCGGAGGGACTAGACCTTGCGCCGTTTTTCGAGCTGATGCGCAACGAGGCCGTGCTGAAGGTGTTCCACGCCGCGCGCCAGGACATCGAGATCATCTTCAACCTGTCGGGGTCGGTGCCGCATCCGGTGTTCGACACGCAGGTCGCAGCCGCCGTCTGCGGTTTCGGCGAATCGGTCAGCTACGACCAGCTGGTGCGCCGGGTGAAGAAGACCGACATCGACAAGTCGCACCGCTTCACCGACTGGAGCCGGCGGCCGCTGAGCGACAAGCAGTTGCGCTATGCCGCCGCCGACGTGATCCACCTGATTGAGCCGTATCTGTTTCTCGAGGCGGAACTCGAAGAGCGCAATCGCAGCCACTGGATCGCGGAGGAAATGGAACTCCTGACCTCGCCGGAGACCTACAGGCTGCCGCCCGAGGAGGCATGGACGCGGCTTAAGCTGCGCGCGCGCAAGCCGCGCGAGTTTGCCGTGCTGAAGGACCTCGCCGAGTGGCGCGAGCGCGAGGCACAGACGCGCGATGTGCCGCGCGGGCGCATCATCAAGGACGACGTCATCTACGAAATCGCCGCGCAGCAGCCCGACACGGCGCAGGCGCTCGGGCATGTGCGCGCCCTGCCACGCGGCTTCGAGCGCTCAAGAAGCGGAGAAGCGATCATCGCGCTGGTGCGCGCGGTCAAGGAGCGCGACGAAAACGACCTGCCGCGCCTGCCGCGCGGCGAGCGCCGGCCGCAGGCTCACCCGGCCGTGGTCGACATGCTGAAGGTGCTGCTGAAGCAGGTCTGCGAGGACGAAGGCGTTGCTCCGCGGATGATCGCGACGTCCGACGACATCGAACTGCTCGCCGGCGACAACGACGCCGAGATCGCCGCGCTGCAAGGTTGGCGCCGGGAGATCTTCGGCGACCTGGCGCTGCGGCTGAAGCGCGGCGAACTGGGGCTTGCCGTGCGTGGAAGCAAGCTTCTGCGCATCGAACTGGAACCCGCCGCCGAAGCCGCCGGTTCTAGCCGTCGCCGTTGATCCGGATTTCCGGAATCAGGGACAGGACGCGCGCCATCTGCCGCAGACGCTGCGCGACACGGTTTCCCGCCAGGTCGCTGCGCGCTTCGGGCAGGCACAGGACGAGCTTGTCGCCCTCGCGGAAGATCGGCGTCTCGTCGAGCACACCGGCCATGCTGGCCGTGACGAGATAGGCCACGCGCAAGGCCGCCCCGATGACGCGGGCGCGCTCATGCAGGCGCGGCGTGGTCAGCGAGCGCAGGCGCTCGCTGAGCGTGTCGCCGCTGAGCCCCATATGCCGGTAGCTGACGGCGAGTGCCATGAATATGCGGCTGGCATGGTCGATGCCGACGAACGCGGCGTTGGCGATGATATTGACGCTCTGTTCGCCGCGATAGTCCGGATGGGCACGCCAGCCGATGTCGGCAAGCAGGACCGCGGCATGGCGAAGGCGCGCTTCCTCCTCGGTTTCCTCGATCGGCAGCGATTTCATGAGGCCGTCGGTCCAGCGCACCAGTTCACGCGCATGGCGTGGAGAGCGCGAGCGCAGGAAGGCCAGTTCCTCGGCAGCGATGATGAGCGGGTCGGCTGCGCGCTGCGCGTCGTCCAGCAACCCGTATAGTAGCCCTTCGCGCACGCCGAGCGCCGATACGACGATGCGGCGCGGGCGCATCACGTCGAGAACGCCTTCCAGAACAACCGCTCCGAAGGGCAGCAGTTCCTGGCGAATATCCGAGATGGAGGATTTCGCGATGGTCTCACCCAGCTTGCCGCGCAGGATGTCGCGTGCGAACTCGCGCGCGTCATCAGGCTCGATCGTGTAGTTGTGCATGACGTGCAGCGGATAGTTGCAGCGCGTCATGTGGAGCTTGGCCATGGAGCGGAAGGTGCCGCCGACCGCATAGAAATCTCGGCCGAAGCACTGGGCCGCGACTCCGCAGCCGGAAATCGCCTCGGTGACGACCTCTTCGGCGCGGTGGTGGTTCGAGCCGGTAACATCGCGCAGCCGCAGCACACCCATCGGCAGGGTAACGCCCTGGCCGAGTTCATCGCCACTGACGTCGATCAGTTCGAGGCTGCCGCCGCCGAGATCGCCGACCACGCCATCGGGGTCGTGGACGCCGGAGATGACGCCATATGCGGCGTAGCGTGCCTCGTCGGCGCCGGTCAGCACATTGACGTGCACGCGGCAGATCTTCTCGGCCTCGGCGATGAACTGCGAACCGTTGCGCGCCTCGCGCGCGGCAGCGGTGGCGATGACGTGCAGCACGTCGACGCGCATCTGGTCGGCCAGCGCACGGAAGCGGCGCAATGCCGTCAGGGCGGCCTTCACGGCCTTGTCGTCGAGCTGCCCCGTTGTCGCCAGATGGGCACCCAGCCCGCACAGGGCCTTTTCGTTGAAGACCGGCGTCAGGCTGCGCGACAAGCCCTCGTAGACCACCAGGCGCACCGAGTTCGAGCCGATGTCGATGACGCCAACCGGCAGAGCGCCGGGAAGCCGGCCCGGTGCGCCAAGCTCGAGAAGATCGCGACCGCTAGACGGCATGTCGACGCAGCCCAGGGGCGGGCCCCACCAATGTGATTGAAATGGCGCTGTAAGCAGCACAGAGATACAAGAAGACACGCGAAGAGCGGGCTTGCTGCCCGGTCAAGCACTTCGACGCCGTAGATCGAAGCCGTTCTTGCGTCCCTTCGGGATAGGGCCGATTTGCCCAGCTACTGCGTTCCAAGACCTTGAAAACCATCAGGTTTCCTCCGGCCTTGCGCCTTGTATCCGAACAAATCGGCTCATGCCATTCCAACCACATTAGTGGGTCCTGACCCTAGAAGCGGACGGAGCTGGCGAGGCTACGTGGCGAGTGTTTGCGAAGTGATCTGCCACGTCCGGACAAGCTCGGGTTGGTCATGAAATACTTGTGCGCGTTGAAAGGCTCCTCGCCCTCCGCGCAGGCAATCCGTTCGGAATTTCCGTCAGCGTTGACACGATAGCTTTGCTGATTGTCGAGCATGTTGGCAACCATGATCTGGTCGAGAACCTGCTCGTGCACCGTTGGGTTGTGGATAGGCACCATGACCTCGACGCGGCGGTCGAGGTTGCGCGGCATCAGGTCGGCGGAACCGATGTAGATGATCGCCTTCAGCGATGGCATCGCCTCGCCGTTGGCGAAGCAGATGATGCGCGAGTGCTCCAGAAAGCGGCCGATGATCGACTTGACGCGGATGTTTTCCGACAGCCCCGCCACGCCCGGGCGCAGGCCGCAGATGCCGCGCACCACGAGGTCGATCTTCACGCCCTCGGCGCTGGCGGCGTAGAAGGCGTCGATGATTTCCGGGTCGACGAGCGAATTCACCTTGGCCCAGATCGCCGCCGGCTTGCCGGCTCGCGCATTGGCGATCTCGTCTTCGACATGCGCAATGAGCTTCTTCTTCAGCGTCAGCGGTGACATGCCCATGACTTCCAGATCCTTGGGCTCGGCATAGCCGGTGATGTAGTTGAAGATGCGGGCGACATCGCGCGCGATCACCGGATCGGCGGTGAAGAAGGACAGATCGGTGTAGATGCGCGCCGTGATCGGGTGATAGTTGCCGGTGCCGAGGTGGCAGTAGGTGGTCAACTGCCCCTGTTCGCGGCGCACCACCATCGACAGCTTGGCGTGCGTCTTGAGTTCGACGAAGCCGAAGACGACCTGCACGCCGGCGCGTTCCAGGTCGCGCGCCCAGCGGATGTTGGCTTCCTCGTCGAAGCGCGCCTTCAGTTCCACCAGCGCGGTGACCGACTTGCCGGCTTCGGCGGCCTCGATGAGGGCGCGCACGATCGGCGAGTTCTTCGATGTGCGGTACAGGGTCTGCTTGATGGCGAGGACGTCAGGATCGCGGGCCGCCTGGCTCAGGTACTGGACGACGACATCGAAGGATTCGTAGGGATGGTGGACGATCAGGTCCTTCGCCTTGATCGCCGCGAAGCAGTCGCCGCCGAACTCGCGGATGCGCTCGGGAAAACGCGGCGTGTAGGGCACGAACTTGAGGTCCGGCCGGTCGACATCGACAAGCTGGTCCAGTTCGTTGAGTGACAGCATTCCCTCGACGGTGATGGTTTCCTCCTCGCCCGCACCGGTCGCCTCCGCAACCACGGCGCGCAGGTTTTCCGGTGTCGAGGCCTCGACTTCCAGGCGCGTGACCGACCCGCGCCGACGGCGCTTGAGCATGGTCTCGAATTCGCGCACCAGGTCTTCCGCCTCTTCCTCGATCTCGATGTCGGAATCGCGAATGATGCGGAAGGCGCCGCGCCCGCGCACCTCGTAGCCGGGAAACAGGCGCTCGATGTAGAGGCCGATCGTGCTCTCAAGGCTGATGAAGCGGTGCGCCGCCGCCTCCTCCCGCGGCAGCGCGACGAAGCGGCTGACCTGAGAGGGCACGCGGATCAGCGCCGTCATGCTGATTCCCTTGCGCGCGAGTTCTAGCACCAGCGAGAAGCCGAGGTTGGGGATGAACGGAAATGGGTGTGCCGGATCGACGGCAAGCGGCGTCAGCACGGGAAAGATGTAGGCGAGGAAATACTGGTCGAGCCATTCGCGTTCGGCCGGGGATAACTGGTCGCCCTCGACGGTCACGATTCCTTCCCCCGCCAGTTCCTCGCGCAAGGCGACCCACTGGGCCTGCTGGCTGGCGACGAGTTCGTTCACCGACTGATTGATCTGGCGCAGCTGTTCGGGCGGGGTCAGCCCGTCGAGGCTGAGCGAAGCTATGCCGGCGCGCTGCTGGTCAACGAGGCCGGCAACGCGGACCATGAAGAACTCGTTCAGGTTGTTGGCCGAAATCGACAGGAAGCGCAGCCGTTCGAGCAGCGGGTGATCGGTATTCGCCGCCTCCTCCAGCACGCGCCTGTTGAAGGCAAGCCACGACAGTTCGCGATTGACGAAGCGGCGCGGGCTTGCGAGCCAGTCCGACAGGGTCTGCGGCAGGTTTTCGCCGAGAGAGTCCTCGCCTGCAAACTGCCCGCCGCGGGTCTCGGCGGAATTCTGCGCATCGTTGTCGGATTTCATGCTCGCCTTCGCCATTGATCTGACCGTCGCGTTTCCCCAAGAAGGCGCTTGATGGTCTCGCCCATCGCGCAACATCGCCCGTTTTCAAACACTGCAGAAATCTAGGCGCAGCACGGCATGCTTTCCATGTCTTGTCCAACCAGCATGTGACGATTCGACAACGTCTGCGCTGAACTAGGTCAAATCGGAGTCGCCAAGCGCCTTGACCACCTCTCTCACGACGCCGAGCGTCGCCGGGCGGCGGCGCTCCAGGGCAATGCGCTCCACCATGTCCACGAACCTTGCAGCAGCCGCGAAACTGCGCTCGATGCGCGGTACCGCGTAGCGCACGGCATTCGCCGCAATCGTCAGCTGCCGGTCCGCCAGCAGCTTCAGGATCACCGCGGCAAACAGCCCGTCGTCTGGCGGTTCGATGCGGCAGACCGGCACCAGCCGCAGCCGGGTGACGATGTCCGGCGTCGCGACCGGCCACGACGCCGGCGGAACCCGCGACGTCAGCAAGAGAAAGACGCGACCCTGCAAGGCGGCATTGAGGACATGAAACAGCGACGTCTCGTCGGGAACCCTTCCGTGCGCCGGAATGTCCTCGATCAGGCCATTGCCGGCCTGGATGATCGCCGCAACACCGGCCTCGCCCAGGGTTGCGGCCTCGACGCGCACCGCATCGCTGCGCGCGCGCCAGACTTCGCCCAGATGGGTCTTGCCGGAACCATGCGGGCCGACGATGACCGCCGCTTGAGGGCTCCATGCCGGATAGGCGTCGAGAAGCGCGACCGCTGCCTGGTTGCTTGCGCCGACCATGAAATCTTCCCGCCCCATGGCCGGGCGGAAGGCGAGGTCGAAGGCAAGCTGCTCCCCCCCGGCGGCCGTCATGCGTCCGGCGCTTCGCCGCTGTCGTCACGGCCGCCTTCCCCGAAATAGAGCGGGCTTTCGAGATAGCGGGCGATGGCAAAGCGCGTCACCACGCCGATCGCTGCCGCGACGGGTACGGCCAGAAGCATGCCGACAAAGCCGAACAGGTAACCGAAGGCGAACAGGGCGAGCATCAGCCAGACGGGATGCAGGCCGACGTGACCTCCGACCAGCTTGGGCTGCAGCACGTTGCCTTCCAGCGCCTGTCCGGCGAAGAAGACGGCCATCACCGCGGCGACCATCGTCCAGTCCGGCCAGAACTGCACCAGAGCAACGATCACCGACACCAGGAAGCCACTTAGCGAACCGACGTAGGGAATGAAGCTGACAAGCCCCGCGCCAAGGCCGATCAGAAGGCCGAAGTTCAATCCGAGAAGCGACAACCCGATGGCGTAGAACGCGCCCAGGATGATGCAAACGAAGGTCTGGCCGCGGATGAAGCCGGCGAGCGCGTCATCGATATCCCTCATGATTGCGCGAATGGTCCGGCGGTGGTCGCGCGGCAGGAGGTTGTCGAGGCGGGCAATCATCTTGTCCCAGTCGACCAGCATGTAGAACGCGACCACCGGAGTGATCACGAACAGCGAGATCATGTTGAGCACCGCCATGCTGCCGGTGACGAGCGACTGGACGAAACGACCAACCCAGGCGGCAACATCCTTGAGGATCGCGCCGATGTTGCTCTGGATTCCCGTCGTGCCGCCTTCCAGCACCCGTCCCAGCCAGCCTTGCGACCACTGGTCGATCAGCACCTTGAGGCGGTCGGCGTGCTCGGGAAAGCGTTGAATGAACGAATCGAGCTGGTGCATGAGCACCGGGACCAGCGCGAAGACCGCGATCGTGAACATCAGCGCGAAGACGCCGAGGATGACCAGCGTCGCCACGAGGCGCGGCAGCCCGAACTTTTCCAGCCGGTCGGCTACGGGATCGAGCAGGTAGGCGAGCGCCATGCCGGCCACGAACGGCAGCAGGATGTCGGAAAACAGCCAAAGCAACCCGATCAGCGCCGCAAGGGCCGCAATCCAAAATCGCACCTGCGTCTGCAAGCTCAAGACGTCCTGCCTTTCACTTTGGTTGCGGGGCTCATCCTTCATTCCTCGTTCATCGGGACCGAAAAATGGCGGAACCAGCTCATCAGATAGGCCGACGCCGATGCCAAAGTCAGGCCCGCGACCAGGACTATCCCCGAATTCACCAGCAAGGCCACATCCCAATCGAAGGCAATCCGCGCCAGCACCAGGCAAATCAGGGCGATCTGAAATGCCGTCGTCGCCTTGGAGACCTTGAGGGGATCGATTTCCATCGGCCGGCCCATCAGCGCGGCAACGCCGATGCCGGCGAGAATGAAGGCGTCGCGGCTGGTCACCAGGATCGTCAACCAGAGCGGGATGTGGTCGAGGATCGCGAGCGTGATGAACAGGCTGACGAGAAGCGCCTTGTCGGCCAGCGGGTCGAGGTATGCGCCCAGTTCGCTTCTCTGGTCGAAACGCTTGGCGATGTAGCCGTCGACACCGTCACTGATACCCGCCGTGATGAACAGCCAGAAGGCGAGCTGGTGCCAACCGACGATGACGCCGTAGATGATCACGGGCACCAGGATCAGCCGCAGGATCGTCAGGATATTCGGGATCGTCATTCACAACTCCCGGCGGAACCGCCTGCCGGACCACGTTTCAACGGGGAGGTAGCCCAACCTGCCGGCAAGGGCAACACGCGCGGCTGCGCGGTCAAGGAAGTCGAATGCGCATCGGGATGCCAGCCGTCAGATCAACGCCGGCGCAGCCGCCATCCGTTCGATGCCAGGTCGCGCTCCATTTCCATGCCGTTGCGCGACAGGTCCTGCCGGAGCGCTCCGCGGTCTTTCCAGCACCACAACCGCACGCTCGACGCCTCGTCGCCCGGCGCGAATTCGAAGGCACGGATTTCATGAACTCCGGCAAGCGCCGTCCGCAACCATCCCAGGTCCATCCCCGGCTCGAGTGCGACAACTATTTCGGTTTCGTCGCGAGCAGCCGTCGCGCTCGCCAGGATCGGGCGCACACGCGGAAGGGCCGCCGCCGCTGGTGCGGGACCGATCGCCGGCGCATCGTCCTTCGCGCGGGCCGGCGCATCGCTGGGCGCGACCGCCAGGCGCAGTTCTGCGAGAACCGCGCCGGTGGCGGCCATGCTCTGCGCCACCGCGCCGACGGGCTGAGATGCCTGCGCAGCGAGCGGGGCGCCGTCGAGCAGCACGCCGTTGATCGTGACGCCGGCATAGGCACCGCGCGACTGCATCTGTTTCCAGTGGTCGTCGAGCAGGCCGGGAACCAGGTTCGCGGCAAAACCCAGCGGGTCCTCGACGTCCGGCGCGATCGGGATCGTCCTGTCGAAGGGCCCGGCCCCGGTATCGCCGGCGACGCGCAGGTGGGCCGGGCTGTCCGGCGTTGCATCGGTGAACTCGGCGATCAGCGCGCCCTGCGTCGAATTCCGGATGCGGATGTAGTCCAGCGACACGCGGTCGAGCGCGCGCAGGCTTTCGATGGACTCAAGGCGCTCCTCCATCGTGCCCTGCGCCACCGACAGCGACACCAGCCAGGGCGTGCGCGCGGCCTCCCGCAGCGCATCGCGCCAACCCGGCGCGTCGGCGTAGAGCCGCGTCTCGCCGTCCGAAACGCGGACGGGTATGAGCACGGCCGAGGGACCTAGGCGATCGTAGATGCGCACGCCGGCGCGCTGGAACAATTGCAATACCTGCTGCCGGTCGAAGGTCACCTCCGCGGTGACGGCATATCGTGTGGAGGCTGCTTCCTCGTCACGGATGCTCAGCGTCGCTATCAGCGCTTCGGCCCGGGCGCGGTTCGGCGCAGGAAGGCGGGCTCGGTCGGTGCTGCGCGCCAGCCGGCCGAAAAGGTGCGTCAGGGCCTCGATGTAGACGGCGTCCATCGCATGCGCCTTGGCAGTGACCGCGTCCTCGGCGATACGTTCCACCGTCAGGCCGGTGATCGTGTAGGCCTCGTCGCCATAGGCCATCGCGCGCTGCGCCAGGGACAGGCAGAGCAGCGCTGACAGCAGTGGAGCGAGCCAGGACTTGTTTTGGGCGGCCGGCATGGTGAACGTGTGTCGCGTGACGGAGTGTGGACGGTTCGGTGCGTCAATTGTGCGCAAACAGCCCTGACAAGCCCTTAACGTGCTGAACGATGGCCTGCACCCTTGCCTTCGACGGCCAATCTGTTCACATGCGCGCGATTCCCGGCCATCATCGGCCTCTCGGAAATGCAGGATTGCGCGACATGACGGACAGCAAGCGCCCCGGGCTCAGCTATGCGCAGGCCGGCGTCGACGTCGACAAGGGCAACGCCCTTGTGGAGGCCATCAAGCCGCTGGTGAAGGCGACCCGCAGGCCGGGAGCGGATGGCACCATCGGCGGCTTCGGGGGCGTGTTCGATCTCAAGGCAGCCGGATACACGGACCCGCTCCTCGTCGCTGCCAACGACGGCGTGGGCACCAAGGTGAAGATCGCCATCGAAACCGGCATCCACGACACGGTGGGCATCGACCTCGTCGCCATGTGCGTCAACGATCTCGTCGTGCAGGGCGCCGAACCGCTGCTGTTTCTCGACTACTACGCGACGGGTGCGCTCGACGTGGCCGCGGCGCGCAATGTCGTGGCGGGCATCGCGGAAGGCTGCATGCGGGCGGGTTGCGCGCTGATCGGCGGCGAGACGGCGGAGATGCCCGGCCTGTACGCCAAGGGCGACTACGACCTCGCCGGTTTCGCGCTCGGCGCGGTGGACCGCGGCAAGTTGCTGCCGCGCGGCGATGTCGCGCCGGGTGATACGCTGGTCGCGCTTGCCTCGTCGGGCGTGCATTCCAACGGCTTCTCGCTGGTGCGCCGGATCATCGAGCGCGAGGGATTGACCTGGGATGCCCCTGCCCCGTTCGATGCAGCGAAAACGCTCGGACGCGCGCTGCTGGAACCGACGCATATCTACGTGAAGTCGCTGCTTGCCGCGATGCGGGCGGGTGCGCCGATCAAGGCGTTGGCGCACATCACCGGCGGCGGGCTGACGGAAAACCTGCCGCGCGTGCTGCCGCAGGGGTGCGACGCCGAGATCGATCTTTCCGCGATCAGCGCGCCGGCGGTGTTCGGCTGGCTGGCGCAGGCCGGCAACATCGAGGAACGCGAGATGCTGCGCACCTTCAACTGCGGGACGGGGATGATCGTGGTCTGCGCCGCGCACGCCGCCAGCGACCTGTGCGCGGCGCTGCGCGCCAGCGGCGAGGACGCCTATGTGGTCGGAAGCCTCGTGGCCAATGGCGGTGCGCACCCGCAAGTGCTCTACCGAGGTTCCCTCGATCTCGCCGGCAGCGCGGCATGACGCGCAGGCCGACCGCCATCCTGATTTCCGGGCGCGGCAGCAACATGGTGTCGCTGATCGCCGCTGCCATGCGGCCCGACTTTCCCGCCGAGATCCGCGTCGTCATTTCCAACCGCCCGGATGCGGCCGGGCTCGAGCGGGCGCGCACGGCTGGCGTCGAAGCGATCGCGATCGATCACAAGGACTACGCCAGCAAGGAAGATTTCGAAGGCGCCGTCCAGGCCGCGCTGGACGAACGCGGCATCCAGCTCGTCTGCCTCGCCGGTTTCATGCGCATCCTGACGGACGGCTTCCTCAGGCGGTGGGGCAACAACATCATCAACATCCATCCCTCGCTGCTGCCCGCCTTCAAGGGGCTCGATACGCATCACAGGGCACTGGAAAGCGGCGTGCGCATCGCCGGATGCACGGTGCATGTCGTGCGCCCGGAGATGGACAGCGGGCCGATCATCGCGCAGGCCGCGGTGCCGGTGTTGCCGGACGACAGCGAAGACACGCTGGCCGCGCGGGTGCTGGACGCCGAGCACCAGCTCTATCCGCGCGCGCTGGCGCTCTATGCCAGCGGCAAGGCGCGGGTTTCGGGCGAACGGATCATCTTCGAGGGCGATGCGAAGAGCAGCGATCCGGCGATCTATTCGCTGCCTGCCGGCGATTGACGCCATTAGCCGCGCTTCGCGTGCGATGCCAGCCGCCTGCCGCGCCGCCCGGCTACTTGCAGGCCGCCATCTGCTCGTTCCAGACGGATGCTGCCGAGCCGGTCACCTTGCCGGCGGAAATCACCGAAGCGATCTGGGCGTCGGTGAGCTTGCTGGCCGTCTTCTTGGACGCACAGCGGCACGCGGCGGCGAAATCCTCGAACAGGTTGTTGCGGTTCGACGATTGCTCCACGCAGCGGTCGAGCATGATCAGCCGCGCCTTCTCGCGGTCCGACGTCTGGGCATACGCGACGGAAGAAACGGCCGCCATCGTCAATGCCGCGGACAGGAAAGCGTTGCCAAGCCTCATGCGGAAACAGTCTCCTCGTTGCCCTTGGCCGTATCGCGGCCGGCGGCCGGCGGAACGGGCCGCAGCCAGACATGGTTGTCGTGAAACGCCGCGCCGCCGAAGGGCGCGGCAGGATCGGCCCCGGTCAGCGTGTTGATGCCGTTGCCGTCGACGAAGGCGTCGTTCGGCCACAGTCCCTCGCTGACGAGCACGCCGCGGCAAACGCCGTCGAAGTACTTTGCATGTAGCCGTACCTGGCCGCGTTCGTTGCCAAGAATGACGGCTGCTCCATCTGCGATGGACAGCGCGCTTGCGTCTTCGGGGTGCACCATCACATGCGGCCTGCCCTCGCGCGCGATCGATCCCGGCGTCTCGTTGAAGGTCGAATTGAGGAACGAGCGCGCCGGCGCCGTCACCAGCCGGAAGGGATGGGCCGCATCGGCGTTCTCCGTCACGTCCCAGTGGTCGGGCAGTCTGGGCATGCTCACATAGGGGCCCATAGGTGCGGAGTTCATCGCGCGCACGTTCGGCCAGTCGGGCGCGAAGCGGAAGCGCCGGTCGGGGAAATGGAAGCCGCCGACATAGTGGGCGGTGTCGAAGTCCGGCTGGCAGTCGATCCAGCCCTTCTCCTCCAGTGCCTCCAGGCTGCCGCGCTTCGATGCCTTGAGGAACGCGTCGATCAAGTCGCGCGCGCTCATGTCGTTGGCGCGGTCCTCGACACCCAGCCGCTTCATCAGTTCGCAGTGCACGTAGTGGTTCTCGCGCGTCTCGCCGGGGCCGTCGATCAGCTTGGGGCCCAGCGACAGGTACTGGTGCCCACCGCCGCGATAGATGTCGTCGTGCTCGGTGAACATGGTCGCCGGCAGCACGATGTCGGCCATCTTCGCGGTCTCGGTCATGAACTGCTCGTGCACGCAGACGAACAGGTCGTCGCGCGCGAAGCCCTGCTTCACCAGCGTCTGTTCGGGCGCAACCGAGACCGGGTTGGTATTCTGGATCAGCATGGCCAGCACCGGCGGACCGCCGAGCAGCGCGTCGGCGTCGCCGGTCAGGATCTGGCCGATGCGCGACTGGTCGAGCATGCGGATCGCGGGATCGCGGCGATCAGCGGCGGTGATGATGTTGTTGTTGAGGTTGTAGATGGCGGCGTTGTTGTGGAACGCGCCGCCGCCCTCCAGCGGCCACGACCCCATGACGGTGGCGATGCTCAGGGCCGCATGCATGTTGACGGCGCCGTTGCGCGAACGCGTGAAGCCGTAGCCGAGACGCAGGAAGGCGCGCTTCCTCTCGCCGAGCAGCGCGGCGAAGGCCTCGATCTCCTGGACGCTGAGGCCGGTGATCGGGGCGGCCCATTGCGGTCCGCGCGATTTCAGGTGGGCTTCCAGTTCGCCCGGGCAGTCGGCGTATTTCGCCATGTAGTCGCGGTCGGCGTGCCCATCGCGGAACAGGCAGTGCATCACCGCGCAGGCGAGCGCGCCGTCGCTGCCGGGATTGAGGCAGAGCGCAAGGTCGGCCTGCTTCATGGTGTCGTTGTAGTAGACGTCGATGACGACGATCTTGGCGCCGCGTTCCTTGCGGGCGCGGGTGGCGTGGGTCATCACGTTGACCTGGGTGGAAACGGCGTTGGTGCCCCAGATCACGATGCAGTCGGACTTCGCCATCTCGCGCGGATCGGGGCCGGCAAGCTTTCCCGTGCCCGCCCAGTAGCCGGTCCAGGCCATGTTGACGCAAATCGTGTCGAACTGCCCGGAATAGCCCTTCAGGTTGCGCAGGCGGTGGATACCGTCGCGCTGCACCAGCCCCATCGTGCCGGCGTAGTGGTAGGGCCAGACGGCCTCGCTGCCGTGCTGGGTTTCGGCGCGCACGAAGGCCTCGGCGAGTTCGTCGAGGGCGGCCTCCCAGGAAATCTCGCGGAAGTCCCCCGCTCCCTTCTCGCCGACACGTTGCAGCGGTTTGAGCAGCCGGTCGGGATGGTGGTTGCGCTCGGCGTAGCGGGCGACCTTGGCGCAGATGACGCCGGCGGTGTAGCTCTGGGCGTCAGAGCCGCGCACGCGCCCGATCATGGCGCCGTCGAGGACCTCGACGTCGAGCGCGCAGGTGGACGGGCAGTCGTGCGGACAGGTCGACTTGCGGCGGGACATGGCTGGCTGCCGGTTCACAGGATGCAAGTTCATGCGCGCGAGACTAGCGCCGCGCATCTGCGAATTCCACTGGCTCGCATGTCATACGCGGTCGAAAAGCAAAACGGCGCCGCGGTGGATCGCGACGCCGTCGAGATATGCCAAAGCAACCGCGTGAAGCGGAAAACCTAGCCGACGATCTCGTTGCCGGAGAAGAACTGGGCGATCTCGATCGCCGCCGTCTCGGGCGCGTCGGAACCGTGCACGGAGTTCTCGCCGACCGACAGCGCGAATTCCTTGCGGATCGTGCCGGCATCGGCGTTTGCCGGGTTGGTCGCGCCCATCACTTCGCGGTACTTTGCGATGGCATTGTCGCCTTCCAGAACCTGCACGACGACCGGGGCCGATGTCATGAACTCGACGAGCTCGCCGAAGAACGGACGTTCCCTGTGCACGCCGTAGAAGGTCTCGGCCTGCTCGCGGGTCATGCGGATGCGCTTCTGGGCAACGATGCGAAGGCCGGCAGCCTCGATCAGCTTGTTGATCGCTCCGGTCAGGTTGCGGTTCGTCGCGTCCGGCTTGATGATCGAAAAGGTGCGTTCCAGCGCCATGGTCGGGTCGTCCTCTTGAGGTGCATGTCAGGGATGTGGGCGGGCTTATACGCGCCGCCGCGCGTGGCTGCAAGCGGGGTTGGCCGGGGTCTGCACACTAGCGCGGTGCGCATTGGGCGACGAGGTCGCGCAATTCGCCGAAGCGGGCGGCCTGCGGGTGGGTCCTGCGCCAGGCGAGCGCCACGCGGCGATGGGGCTCGGGCGCGGTGAAGCGGGCGGTGCGCACGCGCGCCTCGCGCCCCGACATGCCGTGCGCATACATCTCCGGCACCAGCGTCACGCCCTGCCCATTGGCGACCAGCTCGACCAGCGTCGCCAGGCTCGTCGCGCCGCCGCCGCGCCGCGATCCGGCGAGCGAATTGCCGCAGGCCTGCAGCACCTGGTCGCGCAGGCAGTGGCCATCCTCCAGCAACAGGACGCGCTGGTCGGCCAAGGCGCTCAGCGGCAGCGGTTCGTCTTCGCCCCCGGCAGGGCCAGTGGCCCCGGCGGGGCTGGCGGCCCCAGCGGGGCTGGCGGCCCCAGCGGGGCTGGCGGCAACCAGCATGAACGCCTCCGTATAGGCGTCGGCCGTCTCCACCTGCGGGTGGTCGAGCGGCAGGCTGGCGATGACGAGATCAAGTTCGCCGGCGACGAGTTCGCGCATCAGGTTGCCGGTCAGTGTCTCGCGCAGCGTCAGGTCGACCTCCGGATAGCGCGCGGTGATTTCCGGCAGCAGCCTTGGCAACAGGAAGGGCGCGATGGATGGAATGATGCCGAGCCGCAAGGGGCCGGCGAAGGCCCCTGCCCGCTTGCGCGCCATGTCCTCGATCTCGCGCACGTCGGCCAGCACGCGCGCGCCGCGCTGGGCGATCTCCACGCCCGTCGCCGTCAGCCTCGCGCCACCGGGATGGCGCTCGACCAGCTCGACGCCGAGCCTCGCCTCGAGGTCGCGGATCTGGACCGACAGTGCGGGCTGGCTGATGCCGACCTGCTCGGCGGCACGACCGAAATGGCTGGCCTCGGCCAACGCATCGAGATAACGCAACTGTTTCAGCGTGATCATAAATTTTTTCTATCGTATCTAGGTGAAAATACAATTGGCAATTATCGCGACAGCTCTCCATCTAAGACAATTGGGGACGTTCCGCGTAACGCGGAGCGTCAAGGCTGAATTCTTCAGAAACTTCGGAGTGAACGATGGACGCGAAAGTCGACAAGGCGGGCGGCTGCCCCGTGGTGCACGGCGCCACGAACATGAGCATGCAATCGAACAGCGACTGGTGGCCGAACCAGCTCAACCTGAAGATCCTGCGCCAGAATTCCTCGAAGTCCGATCCGATGGGCCCGGCGTTCAACTACGCCGAGGAGTTCAAGAAGCTGAACCTGAAGGCGCTGAAGAAGGACCTCTACGCGCTGATGACCGACAGCCAGGAGTGGTGGCCGGCCGACTACGGCCACTACGGGCCGCTGTTCATCCGCATGGCCTGGCACAGCGCCGGCACGTACCGCACCGGCGACGGACGCGGCGGCGGCGGCACCGGCCAGCAGCGCTTCGCCCCGCTCAACGCCTGGCCGGACAACGTCAACCTCGACAAGGCGCGCCGTCTGCTGTGGCCGATCAAGCAGAAGTACGGCAATCGCATATCCTGGGCGGACCTCTACATCCTCGCCGGCAACTGCGCGCTGGAATCGATGGGCTTCAAGACGTTTGGTTTCGCCGGTGGCCGCGCCGACGTGTGGGAGCCCGAGGAGGACGTCTACTGGGGTTCGGAGACCGAGTGGCTCGCCACCAGCGACAAGGCGAACAGCCGCTATTCGGGCGAGCGCGAGCTGGAAAACCCGCTTGCCGCCGTGCAGATGGGCCTGATCTACGTCAACCCGGAAGGCCCGGACGGCAATCCTGACCCGGTCGCCTCAGGCCGCGACGTGCGCGAGACCTTCGCGCGCATGGCGATGAACGACGAGGAAACCGTCGCGCTGACCGCCGGCGGCCACACCTTCGGCAAGTGCCATGGCGCCGGTGACGCAGCGCTCGTCGGCCCCGACCCGGAGGCCGCCGGCATCGAGCAGATGGGCCTTGGCTGGAAGTCGAGCTTCGGCAGCGGCAAGGCAGGCGATACCATCTCCAGCGGCATCGAAGGCGCCTGGAAGCCCAACCCGACGAAGTGGGACATGGGCTACCTGAAGGTGCTGTTCAAATACGAGTGGAAACTCGTCAAGAGCCCGGCCGGCGCGCAGATGTGGCAGGCCCAGGACGTCGAGCCCGAAGACATGGTCGTCGACGCCTTCAACCCGAAGAAGAAGCACGCCCCGATCATGACCACCGCGGACATGTCTATGCGCTTCGACCCGATCTACGGTCCGATCGCAAAGCGCTTCCTGGAAAACCCGAAGGAATTCGCGGATGCGTTTGCGCGTGCGTGGTTCAAGCTGACCCACCGCGACATGGGCCCGAAGTCGCGCTACCTCGGCTCCGAAGTTCCAGCCGAAGACCTGATCTGGCAGGACCCGATCCCAGCCGTCGACCACAAGCTCGTCAACGGCAAGGACATCAAGGAACTGAAGACGCGGATTCTCGACTCCGGACTTTCGGTCGCCCAGCTCGTCTCGACAGCCTGGGCGTCGGCCTCGACCTTCCGCGGCTCTGACATGCGCGGCGGCGCGAATGGCGCGCGCATCGCTCTGGCACCGCAGAAGTCCTGGGAGGTCAACCAGCCGCGGCAGCTCGCCAAGGTGCTCAAGGCGCTCGAGGAGATCCGTGACGCGTTCAACAAGCAGCACGGCAAGAAGCAGGTGTCGCTGGCCGACCTGATCGTGCTCGGCGGCTCAACGGCGATCGAGAAGGCGGCAGCGGACGCCGGCCACAAGGTGAGCGTGCCGTTCACGCCGGGACGCAGCGACGCGACGCAGGAGCAGACCGATGTCGAATCCTTCTCAGTCCTGGAGCCTGTCGCCGACGGCTTCCGCAACTACCAGAAGGCCCGCTACTCGATCTCCTCGGAGGAACTGCTGATCGACAAGGCGCAACTTCTCGGCCTGACCGCGCCGGAGATGACGGTGCTCGTCGGCGGCTTGCGCGTGCTAGGCGCCAACCACGGCAAGTCCAAACACGGCGTCTTCACCAAGCGTGCCGGCAAGCTGACGAACGACTTCTTCGTCAACCTGCTCGACATGGGCACCGAGTGGAAGGCGACCTCGGACCAGGAAGACGAGTTCGAGGGCGTCGACCGCAAGAGCGGCAAGACGAAGTGGACCGCGACGCGCGTCGACCTCGTGTTCGGCTCCAACTCGCAGCTTCGCGCGCTGGCGGAAGTCTACGGCCAAAGCGACGCGGAGAAGAAATTCTTCAACGACTTCGTCGCCGCCTGGACCAAGGTGATGGACGCCGACCGCTTCGACATCGCCTGACGGAAAGCGTGTACGAACAAGGAAAAGGGCGGCTTGCGGGCCGCCCTTTTTGCTTGGCGATGCCGCCGGTTCCGAAAACCGGCTCCCACTTCTCGGGCGGCATCTGCCGGCCTTTGCTTGGCGATGCCACCGATCCGAAAACCGGACGCCACTTTTCGGCAACCCGCGCTAGGCTGCCGCCGGCATCGCAGCGCCAACGCCGCCGTAAAGATCGAGGCAGCGGCCGAACCACTCGGCGACCGGGTCGTCGGGTTTGAGCAGCGCCACCTTGGAGATGACGCGCGCCCACTGCAGCGAGCCGAACACGATGTGATCGGCAAACAGCGGCATGTCGCCGCCGATCCACGCCTGGCGACGCAGCGTCAGGCGGAGCGGCAACAAGGCCGCGTGCAGTTCCTCGATATTGAGGTCGCGCCCCGACTGCACCTGCTCCAGCGTCTGGCCGAAGCGCTTTTCGCGGCTTGCGCGGAAATACGGCTGGTCGGTTTCGTGCAACTGGTCGTGGATGTCCTGCACGCAGGCGCGGATTATGATCGTGTTGAGCGCCGCATTCGCCCAGGATTCGACGAAGCGCGCCGTTGCCTCGCCGCCTGCCCCGCCGAACAGGCTCGGCGCATCGGGATAGGTCGTTTCAAGATACTGCGCGATGGCGAAGCTGTCGGAAACGAGCGTGCCGCGATCGTCGATGACGGGAACGGTCTTCTGCGATCCGTCTCCGATCGCCGCGATCTGCGCAAAACGCGTCGGCCTTGTCTCAACTGCCAGGCCCTTGTGCGCCAGCGCCATGCGCGCGCGCCAGCAATAGGGCGAAAAGCGGCAATCGGCCCCGCCCGCCAGGTCGTACATCACGATCGTCATCTGAAACTCCCCCGATTGCGCATGAATTGCAGCGCCGGGAGAATTGCGCAGGCTCGCCTCCTTGGCAATCGGGCATGTCGCCCGATCACCTGGAGTTCATCACCGACGCATTCAGTATCCCGAGATCGCGATCAGTTCGCGCTTGAGCAGCTTGCCGGCGTTAGAGACGAAGAACAGCTGCAGCATGGTCTTGCCGCCCGAGACCGGCGTCTGGAAGGTGTAGCGCAAGGCCTTCTTTCCACATTGGCCGCCCGACATCGCGACCTTGATGGTCACCGGCTTGGCATCGCGATGGACGCCCTGCCCCGCCGGGGCGCCGTTCTGCCTGCCGGTGATATGAGCGCAATTGGCAGGCGAAGCGATCCCTGCGTGCACCAAGACGAGGGGGAAAAGATCGCTTCGTTCGGCATCGGAGCCAACCTCGGCGCTGGCAGGGATCGCGTTGCCTGCGACCATCGCCGCAGCGACTGCCCCCAACGCCAGGTTCCGCAGCGTTTTCACGTTGTCCTGCATCCACGACATGTCCGGCCTCCTCGGTCTCGCCCAGCGCCGTCAGATCAACTGCGCATTCCGGCGATATCGTGTCGCACGCGCATCTTTGCAACGCTTGCGACAACCGGTTGCCGACACGAAACGAACGCCATAGGTTCGCGCGCCTGAACATCGGGCACATCGAGCGCGCACGAGCAGAACCGACCATGTTGCATATCAACGACCTGACCTACCGCATCGGCGCACGGCTGCTGCTCGACCATGCGACCGTCGCGCTGCCGGACGGTGCACGCGCCGGCCTTGTCGGCAGGAACGGGACAGGCAAATCGACGCTTCTGAGGATCCTGCTCGGCGAGCTGGCGGCGGAATCCGGCGGCACGATGCTGCCGCGCGGGGCGCGGATCGGCACCGTCGAACAGGAAGCGCCGGAGGGGCCACAATCGCTGATCGGGTTCGTGCTTGACGCCGACACCGAGCGGCGCGACCTGCTGGCGGAGGCCGAGACGGCCACCGATCCGCACCGCATCGCCGAGATCCAGACGCGGCTCACCGACATCGGCGCGCATTCGGCGCCATCGCGCGCGGCGCGCATCCTGAGCGGGCTCGGGTTCGACGAGGCCGCGCAGCAACGCCCGCTGTCGTCCTTTTCCGGCGGCTGGAGGATGCGCGTGGCGCTCGCCGCGGTGCTGTTCGCCGAGCCTGACGTGCTACTGCTCGACGAGCCGACCAACTACCTCGACCTCGAAGGCACGCTTTGGCTGCAGTCCTACCTTGCGCGCTATCCGCGCACGGTGCTGATCGTCAGCCACGACCGCGACCTGCTCAACACCTCGGTCGACACCATCGTGCACCTCGACCGCGGCAAGCTGACCGCCTATCGCGGCGGCTACGACGCCTTCGAGCGACAGCGTGCCGAACAGCAGGCGCTGCAGATGAAGCTGAAGAAGAAGCAGGACGAGCAGCGGCGGCACATGGAGGCCTTCGTCGAACGCTTCCGGTACAAGGCGACTAAGGCACGACAGGCGCAATCGCGGCTGAAGGCGCTGTCGCGGCTGCAACCGATCGCTGCGATGGTCGACGAGGCCGTCGTGCCGATCCGCCTTTCAGGCCCAGAGCGGCAGCTTGCCGCGCCGATCATCGCGCTTGAAGGCGCAAGCGCGGGCTACGAGGCCGGCAAGCCGGTGATCGGCGACATCAGCCTGCGCATCGACCCCGACGACCGCATCGGCCTCCTTGGCGCCAACGGAAACGGCAAGAGCACGCTCGCAAAGCTGCTGTGCCGACGGCTGCCGGTCATGAACGGGCGGATGAAAGTGTCGGACAAGCTGACATACGGCTATTTCGCCCAGCACCAGCTCGACGAGATCAACCCGGACCGATCTCCCTACCAGTTGCTGCGCGACATGATGGAGGGAGAGACCGAGGCCCGCGTCAGGGCGCGCGCCGGCGCGCTCGGCTTTCCCGGCCAGAAGGCGGATACCCCTGCCCGCGATCTCTCCGGCGGGGAGAAGGCTCGCCTGCTGCTCGGGCTTGCCACCTTTCACCAGCCGCACCTGCTGATCCTCGACGAGCCGACCAACCACCTCGACGTCGACGCGCGCGAGGCATTGGTGCAGGCGATCAACGAGTACACCGGCGCGGTGATACTCATCAGCCACGACAAGCACCTGCTGGAGACCTGCGTCGACCGGCTGTGGCTGGTCGCGGATGGCCGCGTGACGCCGTTCGACGGCGACATCGACGACTACCGCCAGCAGGTCTTGCAGGCGGCCGGCCAGGCACGCCGCCCGGCGCGCGATGGCGGGGCTTCGGCCAACGACGCCGGCAAGGAGCGCCGCCGCGACACCGCGGAACGCCGCGTTGCGCTGCAGCCGATGCGCGACACGATCAAGGCCAAGGAAAAGCGCATGGCCGACCTCGAAGCGGGGATCGCCAAGCTCGACGCCGCACTCGCCGAACCCGGCCTGTTCGAGGCGAACCCGAAGCGCGGGGCGGACCTGGCGCGGTTGCGCGCGGAAGCCGAACGCACCCTCATGCGCACGGAAGAGGAATGGCTGGAGGCCAGTGCGGCGCTGGAAACGGCTGAACAATCTGAATCAGCCTGACTGCATATCTAACTGGAATTGCGCGCTTTTCACGGCTGTACTGCCGTTGAGTCAAGCCTTCTTCTGCCAGCGCCCGCTGTCGTCCTGCTGCCAGTATGTGAGGTCGTGCCCGGCTTCCTTTGCCTGCTTCCAGAAGCCGCGCGCCTCGGTCAGCGCTTCCTCGTCGCGGCCATCGAACATGCAGACGACGCGCACGTAGCCCGACAGCTCGCCCGTCGCCGCGCGATCGACGATGAACAGCACATCGGCCTTGTTGGCATTCGCGGTGCCCGTGGTCAGCAACACTGGCTCTTCCGGCGCGCCGGCCTCGCTGTCGCGGCCATGCGGCAGGAAGCTGTCCTCGCGGTAGGTCCACAAGGCCGTGTCCAGCGCATCGAGGCGCTCGGTGGAGCCGCATCGGATCGCCGCACGCCAGCCGCGCTGCAGCGATTTTTCCACCAGCAGCGGCAAGGCCTGTTCCAGCGACTGGCGCTCGAGGTGATAGAAGAGGATTTCCGGTTTGTCGGCCATCGCTGGCCACAGTGCAAAGCTTCGCGCAAACGGGCAAGGATCAAGCGCATGAAGTCCACGGTTTTTCATTCGAGCCTCGACATGGCGGAGCGGCTCGCCGCCGTTTTAAAGGCGTGCAGCAGCGCAATCGCCGCCGATGTGCCCGGCGAGCAGGACCTCGGCTTCGTGCTGGCAGCCTACGCGCCGGGCCGCGACGAAGCGGAGATCGCCGCCCATAACGGCGGACTTGCCTTCTACCCGGCCAGCGTCGTCAAGCTCGGCTGGGCGCTGGTTGCGCTCGAACGCCTCGAAGCAGGTAGCCTTGAAGCGCACCCGGAGCTTGAGCGCTCGCTGACCGACATGCTCGGCGTCTCCTCGAACGCGGCAACCAACTACGTGGTGGACTGCCTGACCGGGACGACCGGCGACACACTGCTGCACGGCGGGGATTTCGCCATGGCGATGGAAACCCAGCAGGGCCCGACCCGGCGGCTTGCGGCATGCGGCTGGCCGGAATGGGAGCGCTGCCAGATCGTGCAGAAGGCATCGGACGAGGACCGCTACGGTCGCCACATGCAATTTCGCGACGCGCTCGGGCACAACGTGCTGACGCCGCTGGGTGCAGCGCGGCTGCTGCACGAAAGCCTGTTCGCCAATTCGTTCAGCGCGGGCGTTACCCAACGCATGCGCGGATACCTCGCCCGGCCGGTCGACGCAGCGGCAATCGCCGCGGAGCCGATCAGCCAGGTCGTCGCCTTTCTTGGCGGCGGGCTTGCGCCACACCTGCCTGCCGGCAGCCTGCTTTACTCGAAGGCCGGCTGGTCGATGTACACGGGTGATCCCGGCTCGATGTGGCATCGCCATGATGCTGCGTTTGCCGCGCTGCCGGACGGCAGCGGACTGCTGTCCGTGGTGCTCACCAACGGGGAACGAGCGGCGAAGAGCGAGACCCTGCTGCCGGCGCTCGGCGGGGCAATCGCCGATGCCTGCCTGCCGCTGAGCGGCTTGCCGCGCGACAATGGCAACCGGTAGAATTGGCAAAAGCAATCCCGCCGCCTGCCAACCATCGGAGGTTACGATGCCGGCTCCGCAAACCGTCAACATCGCGCTATGGGCGACCAATCTCGGCTTCTCGGTGCGCGACGTCGCCGAATGGGTCGAACGGGTCGATGCGCGTGCGCGTGAGGCCGCAGAAGGCGGCGGCGACCTGCTGCTCATGCCGGAGTATGTCGCCGAGACGTGGCTGGCGTTCAAGCCGGATGGCCTGAAGCCGACGGAAGAGATGGCCTTTCTGGCGCGGCACACGCCGCAGGCGATCGATGCGCTTTCGGCAATCGCTGCCGCGCGCGACATCACGATCGTGGCCGGGTCCATGCCGTGGGCGCTGGAGGGCGACGGCATCGCCAACCGCGCCTGGACGCTGATGCCGGACGGAACGCGGTTGTGGCACGACAAGTTGGCGCTGACGCCAGGCGAACAGGACCCGGAAAGCTGGCAGATCGCGCGCGGGCGGGCGCTGCGCATCTTCGAGTGGCAGGGCCTGCGCTGCGCGGTACTGATCTGCCTCGACGTCGAGATGCCTGCGCTGTCGGTACTGCTGGCGCGGCAGAACATCGACCTGCTGCTGGTTCCCTCGATGACCTACCTGCCGACCGGCTACAGCCGCGTCTTCGGCTGCGCCAAAGCGCGCGCCATCGAGCTGATGTGCGCGGTCGCGGTGACCGGTTGCGTGGGGTCGGCGCCGGGCTCGACGCAGAACGACCAGAACCACTCGGCCTGCGCCGTCTACGTCCCCTGCGAGACCGAACTCGGCTCGTTCGGGGTGCACACCCAGACGCCGATGACCGATGGCAGGGACGGCAGCGACCCGTTCGTCATCGCGCGCGACATACCCGTCGGCGCAATCCGCCGCCTGCGGGCAGGCGCTGCCGAGGTATGGCCCGGCGCGTGGGATGCCGGGCACGTGCGCATCATCGACGAAACCGGGGCGAAGGCGGCGGCGGAGTAGGCGCCGCCGCTAAGCCCGATCATTTCTCGTAGGCGTCGGCCACCATGCGGTCGAGCAGGCGCACGCCGAAGCCGGACGCCCAGGTGTCGGAGATGTCGGTTGCCGGCGACGACATGCCGGTGCCGGCGATGTCGAGATGCGCCCACGGCGTGTCGCCGACGAAGCGCTGCAGGAACTGCGCCGCCGTGATCGAGCCGGCATAGCGACCGCCGGTGTTCTTCATGTCGGCGAACTTGGAATCGATCAGCTTGTCGTAGGACTTGCCGAGCGGCATGCGCCAGACGCGCTCGCCGGTCGCCTCGCCAGCATCGAAGATCTGTCCAGCCAGCGCATCGTCGTTGCAGAACAGGCCGGCGCGCAGATTACCGAGCGCGACAAGGATGGCGCCGGTCAGCGTCGCCAGATTGACGACGAACTGCGGCTTGAACCGGTCGATCGTGTAGTGCAGCGCGTCGGCCAGCACCAGGCGTCCCTCGGCGTCGGTGTTGATGATCTCGATGGTCGCGCCCGACATCGCCTTGACGATGTCGCCGGGGCGCTGGGCAAGACCGTCGGGCATGTTTTCCACCAGGCCGATGACGCCGATGGCGTCGACCTTGGCCTTGCGCGCGGCAAGCGCATGCATGAGCCCGGTGACGCAGGCAGCCCCCGCCATGTCGCCCTTCATGTCCTCCATGCCGGCGGCGGGCTTGATCGAAATGCCGCCGGTATCGAAGACGACGCCTTTGCCGACGAAGGCCACCGGTTTGGCGGCTTTCGCCTTCGTGCCGCGCCAGCGCATGACGACAAGGCGGCTTTCGCGCCCGCTGCCCTGCCCGACGCCCAGCAGCGCGCGCATGCCGAGCTTCTCCATTTCCTTCTTCGTCAGCACCTCGATCTCGACGCCGAGCTTCTCCAGCGCTGCGGCGCGCGCGGCGAACTCGACGGGGCCGAGCATGTTGGCCGGCTCGTTGACGAGATCGCGCGCCAGCATCACGCCGTCGGCGATGGCTGCAACGTCCTTGAACGCCTTCTTCGCGCCAGCCGCGTCGGCGCACTGGATGGTGACGGCGAGCGGCTTGTCCTTGGCCCTGGCCTTTGCGTTCTGGTCGCCGTTTTCGTCATCCTTGGGCGACTGGTACCTGTCGAACTTGTAGGCGCGCAGCAGCATGCCGCCGGCGATGGCCGCGACGGTCTGCGGATCGTAGACGCCATCGGGCCCATCGGCGACGATTGTGACGGCGCCCCTGGTCTTCGCCAGCGTTGCCTGGATGCGGCCACCCAGCGCCATGGCCGCGTCGTGCGCATCGCCGATCTGGTCCGACTTCGAGCCATCGGCGACGCCGATCACCGCGTCGAGGTCGGTCGCCGCGGGGGTGTAGAGCGAAAGCGTACCCGATGCCCCGGTGAAACCGGCGGCGGCAGCGGCCTTCTCCAGGCCCGCGATCGCCGCGAGCCCGCCGGCGAATTCGCCCATCTTCAGCTTGCGGCCCACCGGCACCACCACAGTACCGGACGTGATCTTCGAGAACGGCTTGAAAATGATCCTGGGCATCTGAGCCATGTCTTGCCTGCCGAGCCTTCTGTTGTGTTGCCTGACGCGTGCATCCATCCGCCTTACGTTTCGGTTCATGCGGCTGGATGCTGGTTCGATTGTGCCGCGGCACGAATGACCACGGGACGAGGGACCCGGAATTTATCCGATCGCGTCGGCAACACAACCTCGATGGCGCCCGGCAGTTCGCCGCCGGAATTATGCCCGATTGCGCAGGCACGCATTCGGGGACGTCCTGCCCTGCATGCAGGCGACAGCAAGGCCAGTTGCGCGTATGCTGGGGCAGACGGATTCGAAACAGGTGTGTTGCGTACCCATGTCTCTGATCGGACGCTACATTTTCCGCCAGATCATGTTCGCCTTCGCGCTGACGCTGGGGTCGCTGGTCGTGCTGCTGTGGCTCAGCCAGGCGCTCAGCCAGGTGCGTCTGGTGATGGCACAGGGGCAGACCCTGCTGCTGTTCCTGAGAGTGACGACGATGGCGGTTCCCTCGCTCATCGTCGTCATTGGGCCGGTCGCACTCGTCATCGCCGTGATCCAGGTTCTCAACCGGCTCAACAACGATTCCGAACTGGTGGTCGTGACGGCGGCCGGGGCGCCGCGCATGCAGGTCGTTTCTCCCGTGATGTACTCCGCGGCGATCGTCATGGCGATGACGGCGGCCATCAGTCTCTTCATCCAGCCGATCACGGCGCGCCAGTTCCGGGTCATCATGACCGAGGTCAACGCAGACGTGATTGCCTCCATGGCGCAGGAAGGCCGTTTCACTCGCATCGACAACCTGACCCTGCATATCCAGGCGCGCGAGGCCGACGGCACCCTGCGCGGGCTCATGCTGCACGACATGTCGGACCCGCAGAAGGTGTCCACCTATCTTGCCGAACGCGGCAAGATCGTGCGCGAGAACGACACCGCGTTCCTGGTCATGGAGAACGGCAACCTGCAACGCGCCGGCGAGACGCCGGAATCGATCACGATGGTCGCCTTCGACCGCTACGTCTACGACCTGTCCCGCTTCACCGAGGCGCGCGGCTTGCCGGTCTATCACTCGCGCGAGCGCTCGACGCGCGACCTGCTGTTTCCTGACACCTCGGAGCCCTACTACAAGGAAAACGTCGGCCGCTTCCGCGCCGAGCTGCACGGGCGTTTCTCGGCGATGCTATATCCGCTGGCATTTGCCGCGATCGCACTGGCGACGATCGGATTCGCGCGCACATCTCGCGAGAAACGCGGCAAACTGATCGTCGTCGCGGTGGTGTGGATCATCGGCGTGCGGATCGCCGGTTTCGCGGTGCTGAACATGGCGCGAAGCAGCATCTGGCCGGTTTTCCTGATGTATGCCGTGCCCTTGAGCGCCCTGGCGCTGGCGCTGGCGATCTCGTTCGGGCATACGCGGCGGCTCGAAATTATGGTTGCGCGCGCATGGCAGCGGATTCCGTTTACGCAGATTGCCGAGAAAACCGGCTACGCCAGCGCCCGCCGGTTCGTGAAGCCGCGCATGATGGGCCTGCTGCGCATGACCGGGCTTGCGGGGTACTAGCGAGCGATGTTCGGGATTGCGCGCAACCTCTGGCTCTACATCGCGCGGCGTTTCATCGCCAACATCGCGCTGGTTCTGGTCGTCGTCTGCGGCATCATCTTCTCGATCGAATGCATCGAGAACCTGCGCCGCGCGACGAATGACGACAAGCCGCTGGAAATCGTCTTCGTTCTGTCCAGCCTGCGCCTGCCGTGGCTTGCGGAACAGGTGATGCCGTTTGCCCTGCTGATCGCGGCGATGATGACGTTCCTGACGCTGGGGCGCAGCCACGAACTGACCGTGGCGCGCTCGACCGGCATGTCGGTGTGGCAGTTCACCCAGCCCGTGCTCCTGCTGGCGGCTGTCTTCGGCGTTCTTTCCACCGTCGCGCTCAATCCCATGGCCTCGTCGCTGCTGGGCCGGCATGGCGAGCTGATGGAACAGATCTTCCAGGGCGGGACCGGCGAACAGGAAAATCGCTGGCTGCGCCAGGGCAGCGGGCGGGCGGACGGAGGTTCCAGCGTGCTGTTTGCGCGTTCGAGCCGAAACCTCGGGCGCCGGCTGAGCGGTGTCAGCGTGTTCGTCTACGATGCCAGCGGCGCGTTCGAGCGGCGAATCGAGGCGCAGGCGGCGGAACTGGGTACGGGGACCTGGTATCTGACCAAGGCCTGGACGTTCGTACCGCAGCAAAAACCGGTTTTTTCCGAATCTGCCGAGCTTGCGACCAGCCTGACACCGGAGCAGGCCGGCGAATCGCTCGCAAATCCCGCGTTCGTGTCGTTCTGGGCGCTGTCGCGGCAGATCACGGCGTCCGAGCAGGCCGGTCTCAATGCGGATGCTTTCCGGCTGCAATATCAGGTCCTTCTGGCGCGCCCGCTGCTCTACGTCGCCATGGCGGTGATCGCCGCTAGTGTTTCGTTGAGACTGTTTCGTTTTGGCAACGTTGGGAGGATGATTCTCGGTGGCATCGGTGCCGGGTTTCTGCTTTATGTGGGAGGCAAGGTGACGGGGGACCTTGGCAGCGTCGGCGCGATCAGCGCAGTGGCGGCTGCATGGACGCCGGCGCTTGTAGCGTTTTTTCTTGGGACGACCGTCCTGCTCTTCCAGGAGGACGGCTAGTTGGGGGCAGACCGAAACCGCGATTTCCACCCTTTCCGGCGCTGCGAGCCGGAAAACGCGGGTTGTCGTCCGGGAGACCGGGCGGAGCGACGCGGAACGGGAGCGGAGCGGTTCGGCGCTTGCCGGGAAACCGGACGCAAGAGGACTGGACCGCGGGACGCTGAAACGGGTTTCATGAAGGCAGGCAGGACACAGAACGCGTGCGCGCGTGGCAGCCGCTGGTTTGCCACGGGCGCCTTGGCGTGCCTGCTCGGCGCCTTGCTGTTGGTCCTGACCGGCGTTTCGCCGCTGGCATCGCGTGCGCTGGCGCAGGCGACCCAGGACGCGACCGGCGCGGCGGCCGGGGTCGTGTCGACGCCCTTCGGCGAGATGCGGCCCGATCCCAACGAGCGCATGCTGCTGGAAGCCGACGAGATCATCTACGACTACGACAACGAGGTCGTGTCGGCGGTCGGCAATGTCCAGATCTACTATTCCGGCTACACGATCGTCGCGGACCGCGTCGTCTACGAGCAGCGACTTGCGCGGCTGAAGGCGATCGGCAACGTGCGCATCACGGAGCCCGGCGGCAACATCATCATCGCCGACTCCTTCGACCTCAACGAGAACCTGCGCGACGGCTTCGTGGATTCGCTGCAGGTCGTCGCGCCCGACGAATCGCGCTTCGGCGCGGCCAGCGCCGAGCAGCGCGACAACACGATCATCTTCTCCGACGGCACGTTCACCGCCTGCCCGGCGTGCAAGGAAGACCCGCGCAAACCGCTGACCTGGCAGATCAAGGCGGCGCGGATCATCTACGACCGCAAGGAGCAGATGGTCTACTACGAGGACGCACGATTCGAGTTCCTCGGAGTGCCGGTCGCCTATGTTCCGTACTTCTTCCACGCCGCGCCGGAAAACAAGCGCAAGTCGGGCTTCCTGGCGCCGGAGATCGAGTATTCCAGCAAGCGCGGACTGGGCGTCGGGGTGCCCTACTACTGGGCGATCGCGCCTGACAAGGACCTGACCATCACGCCGGTTGGCTTCACCAACCAAGGCTTCATGCTGAAGGGGCACTACCGGCAGCGCTTCGAGAGCGGCACGGTGGAGGTGCGCGGCGCCGGCATCAACCAGATCGACCCCGGCGAATTCGGCACCGAGCCCGGCAACCGCGACTGGCGCGGCTACGCCGAGACCTGGGGCCGCTTCAGGATCAACAAGTTCTGGAACTGGGGCTTCGACGGCATCCTCGTCTCGGACCGGACCTTCATCGGCGACTACCGGCTGGAAACGAACGCGCGCGGGCGTTCGCAGCTGTTCCTGAGCGGGCTTTCGACGCGCAACTACTTCAACGCGCAGGCGATCCACTACACGGTGCTGAACCAGCGCGACTATCAGGACGAACTGCCGGTCGTTCACCCGGTGATCGACTATAACTACGTGCTGGGCCAGAACGTCGCCGGCGGCACGGTGCGCTTCAACGCCAACGTCACCAGCATGACGCGCGACCAGCCCGACTACATGCCGCTCAACACGACATGCGACGAGACCGTGCCGGCATCCATCACGCCGGCGAACTGCTTCCTGAACGGCACGCCGGGCACATTCTCGCGCGGGTCGGCGGAAGTCGATTGGCGTCGCACGCTCAATCTCGCCGGCGGGCATCTGTTCACGCCGTTCCTGTCGGCGCGCGGCGACCTGTTCTACGGTAACGTCACCGACCCCGATGGCAACATCGCCACGTTCACCGCAACGACGGGTGGTACGGGCGGGCGTTCGGTTGCGCGCGGCATGGCGGCGGCGGGGCTTGAGTGGCGCTACCCGCTGCTGGCGACCCATTCGGCCGGCTACAGCGTGTTCGAGCCGATCGTGCAGGTGATCGCGCGGCCCGACGAGCAGAACGTCGGCAAGGTCGTCAACGAGGATGCGCAAAGTTTCGTCTTCGACGACACCAACCTGTTCGCCTGGGACAAGTTCTCCGGCTACGACCGCATCGAGGGTGGCAGCCGGGCCAACGTCGGCTTCAAGCTGAAGACGCGGCTGGACAACGGGCACACCATTGACGCGGTGTTCGGCCAGAGCTTCCATCTCGGCGGGCGCAACCCCTTCCCCACCGATTCCGGACTTGAGTCCGACCGCTCGGATTTCGTGGGTGCCATCTATTTCTCGCCCAACCCGGTCTTCCGCCTCGCCGCGAAGGGCCGCTTCGACCAGAATGACCTGGCACTCAAGCGCGCCGACCTGCAGGCGGCTCTGACGACGGCCCGCTTCTCGGGCACGCTGACCTATTCGGCGATCGATGCTCAGCCGTCGCTTGGCTACAGCGAGGACCGTCAGGAGATCGCGGGCACAGGTTCCTACAAGTTCAGGGAGAACTGGTCGATCTTCGGTTCAGCGCGCTACGACATCGCCGATACACGGATGCTGTCGCACAGCGTCGGCCTGAAGTACGAGGATCTCTGCTACGCCGGATCGCTCGTCTACGAGAACGTCAGCTATTCCTCCGACGACGTGGAGGCCGACGAGCGCATCATGTTCCGGTTCTCGTTCCGCCATATCGGCGGCACCCAGATAGGCACCAGCCTGCCCAACAATTGATCCGCGTGGCCGGAGAAGCCACAATGGCGCCGGTTTCGATGGCTAGTCGGTGAGCGCACGCCGGTGGCGCGCTCGATTTCATCCATGCGCAAAGGCTGTTCATGACCTCGACGCAACCCAGGTTCCTTACAACATCGGTGATGGCGCTGGCCGCATGGTTGGCGATTGCCGTTTCAGCCACCCTGGTCACCTGCCATCCCGTCCAGGCGCAGACAAAGGTCGTCGCGCTCGTCAACGACGAACCGATCACGTCCTACGACGTGCAGGCGCGGGCCAAGTTCATGAGCGTCGTCTCGCGCAAGCCGCTGAACGGAGCGCTGCGCGCGAGCGCGCTCGATGAACTGATCGAGGAACTGCTCAAGTTCCAGGAGGCCAGGCGGCTCGGCCTGCAGGCCGACAAGGGCACGGTCGACCGCGCCTACGGCGGCATCGCCCAGCGCCTGAAGATGACGCCGGACAGGCTGACCCAGGCGTTCCGAAGCGCAGGCGTCAACCCGGAGACGCTGATGAAGCGCATCGAGGCGGACGTCGTTTGGGGCGATGTCGTGCGCCAGCGCTTCCGGCAGGAAGTGAACGTGCGAGAGCAGGACGTGCTGCAAGCGATGGGAGCGGACGCATCCGCGAAGGTGAAGACCTTCGAGTTCGACCTGCAGAAGGTTATCGTCATCCTGCCGAAGAATGCGTCCAATGCGGCCATCGCGCAGCGCACGAAGGTGGCGGAGGCCTTCCGGCAGCAGTTTCAGGGCTGCCAGGGCACGCACGACCTGACACGGCAGTTCGAGGGCATCGTCTGGGACCGTTTCGGGCGCAAGGTTCTCACAGTCTTCGACCAGGAAGACCAGGACCGGTTGATGGAGACCGGGGAGAACCAGGTCACGCGGCCGCGCAAGACCGCCAACGCGCTGGAGATGTACGCGGTGTGCTCGCGCCGCGAGGTCGAGGACGATACCGCGGCGCGCAAAGAGGCGCAGAACGAGCTGATGAACGAACGCGGGCAGGTTCTTGCACGCCGCCTGCTGATCGACCTCAAGCAATCGGCCCTGATCGTTCGCCGCTGACAGGACCAGGACCGGCAGCCACCGCATGACCGCACCCACCTCCCTGCCGCTTGCGCTGACGATCGGCGACCCGGCCGGGATCGGGCCGGAAATTGCGGTGAAGGCCTGGCAGGCACGCCGCGAAGCTGGCGTACCGGCGTTTGTCCTGCTTGGAGATCCCGAAATACTCAGCCAGCGCGCGCACGAAGCCGGCCTCGGCGACATGGCAACACGGGTGCTCGCGCGCGAGGACGCCGCATCTGTTTGCGCCATCTTCGACACGGCGTTGCCGGTGGTCGCGCTGGGCGCATTCCCGAAGCCGGTCGCGGGCAAGCCCGATCCGGCCTTCGCGCCGCTGGTGACCGGGGCAATCGAGACCGCGGTCACCATGGTACGCGATGGCAGCGCCTCGGCCGTGGTGACCAACCCGATCAACAAGGAAATGCTCTACGGCGCGGGATTTTCGTTCCCCGGCCATACGGAGTACCTTGGCGAACTGGCACGCGAGCTGTTCGGTGTCACGGCACATCCGGTGATGATGCTGGCCGGCGAAGACCTGCGCGTCGTGCCGGTGACGGTGCACATCGCCCTGCGCGAAGTGCCGGAGCAGCTCACAACCGATCTCATTGTCGAGACAGGACGGATTGTCGCGCGCGATCTCATCGGACGGTTCGGCATCGCCAGGCCGCGCATCGCCATTGCCGGGCTCAACCCGCACGCGGGCGAAGGCGGCGCGATGGGAACGGAAGAGATCACGATCATCGCGCCGGCAATCGAAGCGTTGCGCGCCGCCGGGCTCGATGTGCGCGGCCCGCTGCCCGCCGACACGATGTTTCACCCCCGGGCGCGTGCCGGATACGATGCGGCGATCTGCATGTACCACGACCAGGCGCTGATCCCGATCAAGACCATTGCCTTCGATACCGGGGTCAACACGACACTGGGGCTGCCGTTCGTGCGCACCTCGCCGGACCACGGCACCGCCTACGACATCGCCGGCACCGGCAAGGCGGAAGCCTCCAGCCTGATTGCCGCGCTGAAGCTCGCCGCCCGCATGGGCGCGCACGAGGCAGCGGCAGAAGCCGACGCATGAACGCCGCTGGTATCGAGGCGCTGCCGCCGCTGCGCGACGTGATCGCCGCGCACGGCCTGCAGCCAACCAAGGCGCTCGGCCAGAATTTCCTGCTCGACCTCAACCTGACGCGCAAGATCGCGCGCGCGGCAGGCCTGCTCGACGGCATCACCGTCGTCGAGGTCGGCCCCGGTCCGGGCGGCCTGACGCGGGCGCTGCTGCTGGAGGGCGCGCGCCACGTCGTCGCGATCGAGAAGGACGAGCGCTGCCTTGCCGCGCTCGGCGAGATCGCCGCGGCAAGCGGCGGTCGGCTCAGCGTGGTTGCCGGGGACGCGCTGGCGGTCGACTATCGCGACGCTGTCGCCGCCGAGCGTCGTGATGCGCCCGTGCGTATCGTCGCGAACCTGCCCTACAACGTGGCGACGCCGCTGCTGACGGGCTGGCTGTCGGCCGAGCCGTGGCCGTCCTGGTTCGACCGGCTGGTGCTGATGTTCCAGCGCGAAGTGGCCGAACGCATCGTGGCGCGGCCGGGAGAAGCGCACTATGGCCGGCTGTCCGTTCTGGCGGGTTGGCGCTGCCGCGGGCGCATCCTCTTCGACGTGCCGGCGCAAGCCTTCACGCCGCCACCGAAGGTGGTTTCCTCGGTCGTGGAACTGGTGCCGAAGCCGATCAGCGAGCCGTGCCGGCGGCAGGCGCTGGAGGCGGTCACGCGGGCGGCGTTCGGGCAACGGCGCAAGATGCTGCGGCAGAGCCTGAAGCCGCTGTTCGCAAACCCGTCGGAAGTACTGGAAAGCGTCGGCATCGCGGAAACCGCGCGCGCCGAGACGGTGCCCATCGCGGGTTTCGCGGCACTCGCACGCGCCTACGATGGCGACCGCGCCGCCGATTGAAGCCCTGCGTCAGTCGAGGTTCTTCAGCGCGGTTGACAGGCCCGCGACCTCGGCTTCCAGACCGATCTGACGGGCACGGCGCAAGCGTTCGGCACGCAGGATCGCCCGCACGTCCGCGACGCTGTCCTCGACGTCATGGTTGACCAGCACGTAGTCGTACTCGTTCCAGTGCGCGATTTCGGTCCTGGCATTGACCAGCCTTCGGCTGATGGTCGCGCCGTCGTCCTCGGCGCGGCGCACGAGGCGCTCGCGCAACGCCTGCGCCGACGGCGGCAGGATGAAGACGCTGACCATGTCGGCAGGGGCGGCCTTGCGGATCTGGGCGGCGCCCTGCCAATCGATGTCGAACAGGACGTCACGGCCGGCCGACAGTTCGCCTTCGACGAACTCGCGCGGCGTGGCGTAGTAGTTGCCGTGCACCTGTGCCCATTCGAGGAACTCGCCACCGTCGCGGCGGCGCGTGAACTCGCGCTCGGCCTGGAAGAAATAATGCGTTCCCTCGACCTCGCTGGGGCGCTTGGCGCGGGTGGTGGCGGAAATCGACAGGCCTAGGCCGCTGTCGCGCTCCTTCTCCAGCACGATGCGCGAGATCGTCGTCTTGCCGGCGCCCGACGGCGAGGACAGCACCAGCATCAGTCCGCGGCGGGACGGTGTCGTCGTTGAAGTCATCGCGGCGCCCCCTCGCCTATTCGATGTTCTGGACCTGCTCGCGGAACTGGTCGATGACGCCCTTCAGCTTCAGCCCGATGCGAGTCAGCGCGATGTCGTTCGACTTCGAGCACAGCGTGTTGGCTTCGCGGTTGAATTCCTGCGCCAGGAAGTTGAGGTCGCGCCCGACCGCGCCGCCGGTCCGCAGCATCTCGCGGGCTGCCCCGACGTGGGCGTTGAGCCGGTCGATTTCCTCGCGCACGTCGGCCTTGGCGGCGGCAAGCACGGCTTCCTGGTGCAGGCGCTCGGGATCGAGCTGCGGCGAAGCCGAAAGCAGCGCCGCGACGGAGTCCTTCAGGCGCTCGGCGATGGCCTCGGGCGTGCGGCCAGGCAGGGCCTCGGCCTCGCCGACCAGCGTGGAAACCGTATCGAGATGGCCTTCAAGGAGCTTCGCAAGCTCGGCGCCCTCGGCGAAGCGGGACGAAACAAGCGCATCCAGCGCGGCGGAGAAACCAGCTTCCAGCGCCTTGTCGAGTGCCGCCGTGGCCGCCTCGTCGGGACTTGCCTCCTCGGTCTCGAGAACACCGCGCACGGCCAGAATGCCGTCGACGGTCGCGGGTTGCGCGCCAGTGCTTGCCGCGATTTTCGCCGCGATCGTGATCACGGTTTCGAGCGCTGCCTGGTTGAGCACCGGCTTCGCCTGCTGCTCGCCGACCCGCCTGAGCGAGAGGTTGGCGGTGACGGAGCCGCGCACGAGACGCTTGCCCGCAAGCGCCCGCGCGGCTACCTCGATACGATCCAGACCGGGCGGAAGGCGGAGCCTGAGGTCCAGGCCCTTGCCGTTGACCGCGCGCAGGGTCCAGTCCCACTGGTGACCATCGTGATCGCCGGATGCCGTGGCAAAGCCGGTCATGCTGGCTAGTGCGCGAGCGGACGTCGTCATGTCACTCCCCGTTTCGCCGATCACTGGGTCGACTGGGCGGCAGCCGCGCCATTCTGCGCGCGCTGTTTTTCGACCTCGCGCCAGCGCGCAACGTTCTTGTTGTGCTCGGCGAGCGTCTCGGCAAAGGCGTGACCGCCGGTGCCGTCGGCGACGAAGTAGAGGTCCTTGGTGTCGGCGGGACGCGCAACGGCTTCCAGCGCGGCAACCCCGACATTGGCGATCGGCCCGGGCGGCAGGCGATCGATCTGGTAGGTGTTGTAGGGGTTGGGCTGGTCGAGCTCCGAACGCGTCAGCGTGCGCGGCATGGTCCAGGCATCGCCGCCGTGCAGGCCATACAGGATGGTCGGGTCGGACTGCAGGCGCATACCCTTGCGCAGGCGGTTGACGAAGACGGCGGCAACGCGCGGTCGCTCTTCGGCGATGCCGGTTTCCTTCTCGACGATGGAGGCCAGCACAAGGAGTTCCGCCGGGCTCTTCAGCGGGAGCGATGGATCGCGTTTCTGCCAAGCGACCTCGAGCGCCTTGTTGAGATCGGCGCGCATGCGCTTGATGACCTGGTCGCGCGGGGTTCCGCGCGTGAACTTGTAGGTTTCCGGCAGCAGCGAGCCTTCAGCGGGAACGGCGTCGACGAGGGGGCCCGACAGCATTTCGCTGGCATTGACGAGCGCGATCACCTGCTTGCTCGTCAATCCTTCGGGAACCGTCAGTCCATGCAGTATGGTCTTGCCCGAGGACATGATGTCCATGATCTCGCGCATGCTGACGCCGGGCTTGAGCTCGTATTCGCCGGCCTGCAGCTTGTCCTGCGCCTTGTAGAGCGTGACGCCGGCGGAAAACAGAAGCGGGATATCGATTGCGCCTTCACGCGCGAGTTGCTGGGCGATCGATTGCACGCCCTGGCCGCGCGCGACGACAACCGTCTTCGCCGTCTCAAGCGGCCCGCGCCTCTCGAACTCTACCTTGCCAAGGTAGAGCGCGAAGCCGGCGCCAAGAACGAACAGGAACAGCAGCGAAAGGATGGCCGACAGCGCCACCACGAAGGGATTGCGCACGCGCCGCGAACGCCGGCGCGGAAGGCGCTCCTTCGCGCGCGGGGCCGGTTCGCGAGGGGCGGTCTCCTCGGCGCCTTCGGCTTGCGCCTGCGCCATCGGCGGCGCATCGGCGTCGTGGTCGGCGGGGTCGTTTTCGGGCATGTCGGTGTCCGGCACGTTCATTCGCCTTTCCCTGCTATGGCTATTGCCGCGCGCCTGCGACCGCGGGCTATGGCTTCACGCATGAGCCCGCCAGAATAGTGCGGTCAATATGGCAAAACCGCGAAGGCGGCAGCTTCCCCGATGGGTTAGCAAGCCGCGCGTCAGGCGTCGACCCGGCGCATGATGAGCGAGGCGTTGGTACCGCCGAATCCGAAGGAATTCGTCAGGATCGTGTCGATCTGGCGCTTGCGGGCAACGTGCGGAACGAGATCGATCTCGGTTTCCACGGACGGATTTTCGAGATTCAGTGTCGGTGGCGCGACCTGGTCGCGAATCGCCAGCAGCGAGAAGATGGCCTCGACCGCGCCCGCCGCACCGAGCAGATGGCCGATGGCCGACTTGGTCGACGACATTGAGAGCTTCGCCGCCGCGTTGCCGACCAGGCGTTCGACCGCGCCCAGTTCGATCTCGTCACCGAGCGGCGTCGAGGTTCCGTGCGCGTTGATGTAGTCGATATCGGATGCCGTGATGCCGGCGCGCTTCAGCGCGGAAAGCATGCAGCGATAGGCACCGTCACCGTCCTCGGACGGGGCGGTGATGTGATAGGCATCCCCGGACATGCCGTAGCCAACCACCTCGCCATAGATTTGGGCGCCACGCGCCTTGGCATGCTCGTATTCCTCGAGCACGAGGACACCGGCCCCCTCGCCCATCACGAAACCGTCGCGATCCTTGTCGTAGGGACGCGACGCACGCGTCGGCTCGTCGTTGAAATTCGTCGACAGCGCGCGGCAGGCAGCAAACCCGGCCAGCGCCAGGCGGCATACCGCTCCCTCCGCACCGCCGGCGACCATGACGTCGGCATCGCCGTAGGCGATCAGCCGCGAGGCATCGCCAATCGCGTGCGCGCCCGTCGAGCAGGCAGTCACGACCGCATGGTTGGGGCCCTTGAGGCCATGCTGGATCGAGATGTGCCCGGACGCGAGATTGATCAGGCAACTGGGGATGAAGAACGGGGAAATGCGGCGCGGTCCGCGTGTCGCCATCAGGTTGGCGCCATTCTCGATGCCCATCAGGCCACCGATGCCCGAGCCGACCATCACGCCGGTTCGCGTCTGGTCCTCGTAGGACTTCGGGTGCCAGTCGGCATCCTCGAGCGCCTGCGCTGCGGCGGCGATGGCGAACACGATGAAGCGATCGACCTTGCGCTGTTCCTTCGGCTCCATGTAGGCGTCGGGATTGAAGGTGTCGCCCGTGCCGTCGCCGAAGCGCACCGGACAGGCGATCTTGGCCGCGATGTCGTCGACCTCGAACTCGGTCACGCGCTTGGCCGCGCTTTCACCGGCCAGCAACCTTTTCCAGGTGTGGCCGATGGTGCCGCCCAGCGGTGTGACTGCGCCCATTCCGGTGACGACAACGCGACGGAGCATGCCTCAATACCCAATGGCGCCGCGCCCGGGCAGGCGCGGCCTTCGTTTCATTTCAAGATTTCGACCCAGAAAGAAGAGCCGGATCAGGCAGCGTTCTTTTCCAGGAACTTCACCGCGTCGCCGACCGTCAGGATCGTCTCGGCGGCATCGTCGGGGATTTCGCAGCCGAATTCTTCCTCGAACGCCATGACCAGCTCGACGGTATCAAGGCTGTCGGCGCCAAGATCGTCGATGAAGCTGGCGTTGTCGGTGACCTTGTCGAGTTCCACACCAAGGTGCTCGACGACGATCTTCTTCACGCGATCGGCAATGCTGCTCATAACGTCTCCTCGAAACTCCGTGCGCAGATCCTGCGGCTTCCTTATGGTCCAGCCCCCCAACAGCCCATGCGGCACCGCCGGAGAATTCCTTGCCATGCTTCCCGCCATGGGGCGAGACGCGCAGCCTTCATGTAGCGTCAATTGAGCGCCAAGTGCCGGAATTTCCAGCATTGCCTTGGCGAGTCGGACGCAAGTAACACACTTTATTTCGCTTGACCAGAAGTCCGGATCAAGCGGGCGGGCGCGGGCAAATCGGCCGCGCCGCACGCATCATACCATGGCCATGCCGCCGTTGACGTGCAGCGTCTGGCCCGTCACGTAGGCCGCTGCATCGCTTGCCAGGTAGACGGCCGCCTGCGCGACCTCTTCGGGCGTGCCGAGGCGGGCGGCAGGGACACGCGAGAGAATCGCGGCGCGCTGCTTTTCGTTGAGCGCGTCCGTCATCGCCGTCTCGATGAAGCCCGGCGCGATGCAATTGACCGTGATGTTGCGGCTTGCCACCTCGTAGGCAAGCGACTTCGACATGCCGACGAGGCCGGCCTTGGCGGCGCAGTAGTTGCCCTGGCCGGGATTGCCGATGGTGCCGACGACTGAGGTGATCGAGATGATGCGGCCGTAGCGTCGGCGCATCATGCGGCCGACGGCGGCGCGCGTCAGCCGGAAGGCCGCCGTCAGGTTGACCTGCAGCACATCGTCCCACTCTGCATCCTTCATGCGCAGGAACAAGTTGTCGCGCGTGATTCCGGCATTGTTGATCAGGATGTCGACCTGACCCATTGCCTCGTCGGCCCGGTCGGTAAGCGCATCGACGGCTGCAAGATCGGAGAGGTTGCAGACCAGCGGATGCGCGCGTTCGCCCAGTTCGCCAGCAAGGGCATTGAGCGCATCCTCGCGCGTACCGGTGATCGCGACGGTCGCGCCGCGGGCATACAGTGCGCGGGCAAGCGCACCGCCGATGCCGCCGCTGGCCCCGGTCACGAGGGCGCATTTGCCGGTGAGGTCGAATGGATTGGCGGTCATGGCAGTTCCTCCCAGGAAGGTCCGGTGCAGCCGATGTTTCAGGCCAGCAAGGCGGAGATGTCGTCCGGCGTGCCGACGGCCTTGGCCGCAAGCGACCGGTCGATGCGCCGGGCAAGACCGGTCAGCACCTTGCCGGCTCCAATCTCATAAAGCGTGTCGACGCCGTTGGCAGCCATCCAGGCGACGGACTCGCGCCAGCGTACCGTCCCAGTGACCTGCTCGACGAGCCGCTTGCGGATTTCGTCAGGGTCGGAGATCGGCCCGGCAAGCACGTTGGAGACGACCGGAACGGCAGGCGCGTTGACCATGACGCTGGCGAGCGCCTCGGCCATCACTTCCGCCGCAGGTGCCATCAGGGCGCAGTGGAAGGGCGCGCTGACCGGCAGCATGATGGCGCGCTGGGCGCCGCGTTCGCCGGCCAATGCGGCCGCGCGCTCGACCGCCGCCTTGCTGCCGGAAACGACGACCTGTCCGGGCGCGTTGTCGTTCGCGGTCTGGCACACCTCGTCGCCAGCGGCGTCCGCGGCTATCGCCGCCACGGCGTCGATGTCGAGGCCGAGGATGGCCGCCATGGCGCCCTCGCCCACCGGCACGGCGCGCTGCATGGCAAGGCCGCGGGTGCGCAGCAGGCGTGCGGCGTCGGCGATCGTGAACGTGCCGGCCGCGGCCAGCGCGGAATACTCGCCCAGCGAGTGCCCGGCGACGAACGCCGCATTGCCCGCAACGGTGATGCCATTGCTCTCCATCGCGCGGATCGCCGCCATGGAAACGGCCATCAACGCCGGCTGGGCATTGTGGGTGAGTGTCAGCTCTTCCTCGGGTCCCTCGAAGATCAGCGTCGAAAGCTTCTCGCCGAGCGCGTCATCCACTTCCTCGAAGACCTGCCTCGACTGGGCATAGGCGTCGGCAAGCTCGCGGCCCATGCCGGGTTTCTGGCTGCCTTGTCCGGGGAATGTGAAGCAGATCGACATCGGATCGGTCCTGTTGGTTGCTGACTTGCGGCGGGTCTAGAGCCGTTCAATGCCCCAATGTCAAGGTGAGGTCGGCGATATCCCTGCATACGGGTGTTGCAGTTCATCGCGATTTCGCTATAACACCGCCTTCCAGCGAAGGCCCGGCCGGGGGCTGAACGGAAGGTCGGTGGTTACCCGCGTCATTGTGACAGGCGACGACCGGCAGGAAAACCAGGCGATCGGTTTTCCGGCTTCCCGTGTTCCCGCTCTTCGAGACCAGTCGCGAACGCCTTTCTCGTGGCCGTTATGGTCCATAGCCATACAGCCAACCAAGGCTTTCGAACGAGGCTCCGCGCCAGCTTTCGCACGAACACGAGAGAAAGGCGATTGCCATGCCGCTTTACGAGCATGTCTTCCTGGCGCGCCAGGACGTCTCTGCCCAGCAGGTCGAGGGCCTGACCGAGCAGATGCAGAAGATCATCACCGACAACGGTGGCAAGATCGGCAAGACCGAATACTGGGGCCTGCGCCCGCTGTCCTTCCGCATCAGGAAGAACCGCAAGGCCCACTACACGCTCATCGACCTCGACGCACCGCCGGCGGCGATTGCCGAGATGGAGCGCCAGATGGGCATCAACGAAGACATCCTGCGCTTCATGACTATCCGCGTCGAGGAGCACACCGACCAGCCGTCGGCGATCCTGACGCGGCGCGACCGTGACGACCGCCGCGGCGGACGCGGCGACCGGCCGGAGCGTGGCGAACGGGGTGATCGCGGAGACCGTGGCGACCGTGGAGACCGTGGCGAGCGCCGTCCGCGGCGCGATGAGAACGAGTCGGAGGACTGATCCATGAGCGCACCGAACATTGCACAGCTTCCGGTCCGCCGTCCGTTCTACCGGCGCCGCAAGACCTGCCCGTTCTCGGGCGCCAACGCACCGGCGATCGACTACAAGGATCCCAAACTGCTGCTTCGCTACATGTCCGAGCGCGGCAAGATCGTGCCGAGCCGGATCACCGCCGTTTCGGCAAAGAAGCAGCGTGAGCTTGCACGCGCCATCAAGCGCGCGCGGTTCATCGGCCTGCTGCCCTACGTGATGGACTGACCAGAGCGTTTCCGTTTTTCGTTGAAATGCGAAAACGCCCTGTCTTCCGGGTCTGACGCAAATCCGGACGGAAAACCGGCTTCCACTTTTCCTGGATTTGTTTTCACCGGTACAAGATTTCGGCGCGCCTGCCGACATGGCGCGCCGGCAGCCTCTTCCGAGGCAAGACCGACAATCAGGTTGGGGCGGGCGGCTGTGGCCTGATCCGTTCCTAACCGTTTCCTGGCGAGCCGGGACAACGGGACAGCGCAACTGAAATGAACACGGCACTCCTCACCGGCGTCGGCGCGGGCCTTGCTTCCGCCCTGCTGTACCTGTCGATGACGACGGGTCAGCCGCTCGCCGTGGTGCTGTTCTACGTCGCCCCGCTGCCGCTGTTCATCGCCGGCCTTGGCTGGGGTATCGCGACCGCCATCGTCGCGGCCGTTGTCGGCGCAATCGCCACATACGCCCTGTCCTACGGATTCCTGGCACTCACCTACGCTGTCAGCTGCGCCGTGCCGTGCGCGCTGCTGGTGCGCACCGCGCTGCTGTCGCGTCCGCTCGACGACGCCAATCCCGACGGACCGCGCGAGTGGTATCCGGCGGGCCGCCTGCTCCTGTGGACCGCTGCTGCCGGCGCGGCGGTGACGGCGGCCGCCATCATGGCGATGGGGGGCGACCGGGACGGCTTCGACGGCATTATCGACATGGTCATCCGGCACGGGCTGTTCGGCCCGGCCGGCATCGAGGTTCCACAAGCCGTCAATGTCGACACGATGGTCACGGTGCTGAAGATGTTCCTGGCCCCGGTTTCGGCCGGCCTGTGGACCTTCTTTGCTGTCGCCAACCTGTGGATCGCCGGGCGCGTGCTGCAGGCATCGGGCCGCGCGCCGCGGCCGATGCCCGATCTGCCGGGCATGCAGTTCCCGAAATCCGCCTCGCTTGCGTTCATCGCCGCCGCGGCCATCTCGGCGGCGGGCGGCACGATCGGGCTCTATGCGCAGGCCGCGCTTGGCGGCCTCGTCGTAGCGTTCGCGTTGCTCGGCCTTGCCGTCGTGCATGGCTACACGCGCGCCATGGCGCTGCGCGGCCCGATCCTCGTTGGCGTCTACCTGGTCACGATCGTCTTTCCCTGGAGCCTGGGGATACTCGCGCTCATCGGGCTCGCCGACACCTGGCTCGACCTTCGCGCAAACCGCCCTCCCACCGCTGGCAACGACAATTCCGGCTGACCGGAAACCGCTTTTTCAACCACCGGACACGAAACACCGAGAACCACCGAAAGGAACCTCAAATGGACGTCATTCTCCTCGAACGCATTCCGCGCCTTGGCCAGATGGGCGATATCGTCAAGGTCAAGAATGGCTATGCCCGCAACTTCCTTCTGCCGCAAGGCAAGGCGCTGCGCGCCACCGAAGACAACAAGCAGCGCTTCGAGCGCGAAAAGGCACAGCTCGAAGCCCGCAATCTGGAGCTTCGCACCGAAGCCGAGGCCGTGGCGGGCAAGATCGAGGGCCAGGTCGTGACGCTGATCCGCCAGGCCGGCGCGAACGGCCAGCTCTACGGCTCGGTCACCGCGCGCGACATCGCCGAGGCGCTGACCGCCGCCGGCTTCAGCGTCGCCAAGTCGCAGGTGCAGTTGCACAACCCGATCAAGGCGATCGGCATTGCCGAGCTCAACGTGCGCCTGCATGCCGAGGTCGAGGCCCCCATCTCAGTCAACGTCGCACGTTCCGAGGATGAGGCCGAACGGCAAGCGCGCGGCGAAGACGTCGTGGCGGCCGAGCGCGAGGAAGACTCGGTCATGGCCGAGGAATTCTTCGAGGACGCAGGCCTTGCCGCCGAACTCGCCGAGGACGCCGGCGACGAGGAGTAGACGCAGGCTACTGCGTCGACACCGCGATCATCAAGACAAGCGGCGCCGGAAGTTTCCGGCGCCGTTTTTCATCCCCGGCCCAGCTCCCGCGAATCGGGGATTCGCTGGCAAGCATAAAAGCCGCCTGTGCGTGGTTTTCCAGGATTCCGGCCGAAATAGCGGGGACGACTGCGGACCAGGATGCCCCATGGCACCCGGTATGCGGTAGACCGTGACTCCCCACGCGCGGGACCCCCGCAGTTCGCGTTCAATTTGCTAACGTTGTCCATCGTCCGGATTCGATTCACCGGATGATTCGGCTGACAGTGAGATCCATGGCGCTTGCACCTATCAAAGCGGTCGAACAAAGAGACCCGGACTATCGCCGCGTCCCCCACAACGTGGAGGCCGAACAGGCGTTGCTGGGCGCGATCCTGGTCAACAACGATGCGTTCTACCGGGTCTCCGACTTCCTGGATCCGCGGCATTTCCATGACGGCGTCCACGCACGCATCTTCGAGGTGATGAGCCAGATCATCCGTGCCGGCAAGACCGCCACGCCGGTGACGCTGAAGACCTTCCTCGACAACGATCCGCCCGTCGGCGAACTGACCGTGCCGCAATATCTCACCCGGCTGGCGGCGGCCGCGACGACGGTCATCAACGCCGAGGACTACGGGCGGATGGTGCATGACCTGGCCACGCGGCGCGAGCTGATCGGCGTTGGCGAGGACATGGTCAACACCGCCTACGACGCGCCTGCCGACCTGCCGCCGTCCAAGCAGATCGAGGCCGCGGAGCAGCGGCTCTACGAACTGGCGGAGACCGACAAGTACGGTTCCGGCTTCGTCGGCTTCGCGCAGGCGGTGCGCGGCGCGGTCGACATGGCCAACAATGCCTATAAACGCGACGGCCACGTCTCGGGCATCTCGACGGGGCTTCGCGACGTTGACGAGATGCTGGGCGGGCTGCAGCCCTCCGACCTCGTCATCCTCGCCGGGCGCCCGGCGATGGGCAAGACGGCGCTAGCCACCAACATCGCCTATTCCATGGCGCATGCCCACCGCATCGAGGTGCAACACGACGGCCGCGAAAAGACCGCCAACGGCGCGATCGTAGGCTTCTTCTCGCTGGAAATGTCAGCCGAGCAGCTTGCCACGCGTATCCTTTCGGAGCGCGCAAGCGTCGGCTCCGACGACATCCGCCGCGGCAAGATCCGCCCGGACGAATTCCAGCGGGTCGTCGAGGCGGCACAGGAGCTGGAGCAGATCCCGCTCTACATCGACGCAACCGGCGGACTTTCGATCGCCCAGCTTGCAGCGCGCGCGCGCCGGCTCAAGCGCCAGCGCGGACTGGACATGGTCGTGGTCGACTACCTGCAATTGCTGCAGGGTTCGTCGCGGCGCGCCAGCGACAGCCGCGTGCAGGAAATCACCGAGATCACCACCGGCCTCAAGGCACTGGCCAAGGAACTCAACGTGCCGATCCTGGCGCTGTCGCAGCTTTCCCGCCAGGTGGAATCGCGCGACGACAAACGCCCGCAACTGGCGGACCTGCGCGAATCCGGGTCCATCGAGCAGGATGCCGACGTCGTGCTCTTCGTGTACCGCGAGGAATACTATCTGAAGAACAAGAAGCCGAAGGAAGGCAGCGAGGAATTCCTCGCCTGGGAAAACGAGATGGAAGCGGTCTACGGCAAGGCCGAACTCATCATCGGCAAGCAGCGCCATGGCCCGACCGGGACGATCGCGCTGCAGTTCGACGGCAAGTTCACCCGCTTCTCCAACTACGCGCACGGCAACGCCATGCCCGAGCGCATCGAGTAACCGCCCCGCGATGCCGCAGCGATCGCCTCTCGACATCTTCCCCGACGGGCGCGGGCTCTATGGCGAGGCCTGCGGCATCCTGAGCGTCGACCTCGACGCGCTGGCATCGAACTGGCGCACGGCGCGCAAGCTCGGCGGCGGCGCGGAATGCGGCGCGGTGGTCAAGGGCAACGCCTATGGCACGGGCATCGAGCCGGCCGTCTCGGCGCTGCTGGACGCCGGCGCAAGAACCTTCTTCACCGCGACGCTTGGCGAGGCGCGGAGGGTGCGCGCGGTCACGCCCGAGGCCACCATCTACGCGTTGAATGGATTGCTGCCGGGGACCGCCCGGGTCTACGCGGCCTGCGGGCTGCGGCCCGTCCTCGGTTCGATGGAGGAAGTGGCGGAGTGGCGCGCCGGCGGCGGCGGAACTGCGGCGCTGCATGTCGACACCGGCATGAACCGGCTCGGACTGCGCCTGAACGAGGCCGCGGCACTTGCCGGGGATCCCGGGTTTCCCGTCGCGCTGGTGATGACCCACATGGCCTGTGCGGACGAACCCGGCCACCCGCTCAACCAGGCGCAGATGCAGCGCTTCGAACAGGTCCGCGCGGCGTTTCCCGGTGCTGCCGCGTCGCTTGCCAACTCGGCGAGCATCGCATGGCTCGGCTGCGCGGATCGCTACGACCTGTCTCGCCCCGGCATCGCTCTCTACGGCGGCGAACCGATCGCGGGCCACGACAACCCGTTCCGACCGGTCGTGCGGCTCGATTGCCCTGCCCTGCTGGTCCGCGATGTCGCCAGCGGAGAAACGGTCGGCTACGGCGCGGGGTGGACGGCGCGGCGCGACAGCCGCATCGCCGTTGTCGGGGCGGGCTACGCGGACGGCTTTCATCGCTGCGCAGGCGCGAAGGGCGACGCGCGGCCCTATCATGTCGCGCTCGGTGAGGCGCGCGCGCCGCTGGCGGGCCGCGTCAACATGGACCTGCTGACCATCGACGTGACCGACCTGCCGTCGGGAAGCGTGGTGCGCGGCACGCCGATCACGGTGCTCGGCGGGCCGATCCCGCTCAGCGAGACGGCGTCGCATTTCGGCACCAACGTTTACGAGGTGCTGACGTCGCTGGGAGACCGCTACCAGCGCCGCTACACGGGAACCTTGTGACATGGCGCGGGCAACGAGCAAGTTCGTCTGCCAGAACTGCGGCGCGACGCACATCCGCTGGAGCGGGCGCTGCGACGCGTGCGGGGAATGGAACACGCTGGTCGAGGAAGACGTCGCGTCCGCCCCGGTCGGCGGGGCGCAGCGCAAGGCGCGCGCCGGGCGGCCGATCGCGCTGGCAGCGCTTTCGGGGGCGGAGGACCAGCCGCCGCGCATCTCCACGGCGATCGCCGAACTCGACCGCGTCGCCGGCGGCGGGCTGGTGCGCGGTTCGGCCCTGCTGGTGGGCGGCGACCCGGGCATCGGCAAGTCGACGCTGCTGTTGCAGGCGGCGGCGAAGATGGCGGTTGCCGGCAACCGCGTCGTCTACGTCTCGGGCGAGGAAGCGATCGACCAGGTGCGGCTGCGCGCGGTGCGGCTTGGCGTGCACAAGGCCGATGTCGGGCTTGCCGCGGAAACCAACGTCGAGAACATCCTGGCGACGCTGGAGGCCGGACCATCGGCGGACCTGGTGGTGATCGATTCCATCCAGACGCTGTGGACCGACTCCATCGAATCGGCGCCCGGCACAGTCAGCCAGGTCCGCGCCAGCGCGCAGATGCTGATCCGCCACGCCAAGCGCACGGGCGCCTGCGTCGTGCTCGTCGGCCACGTCACCAAGGACGGCCAGATCGCCGGCCCGCGCGTCGTCGAACACATGGTCGATGCCGTGCTGTACTTCGAGGGCGACGGCGCACACCAGTTCCGGCTGTTGCGCGCGGTAAAGAACCGCTTCGGGCCGACCGACGAGATCGGCGTCTTCGAGATGACCGGCCAGGGCCTCGGCGAGGTCGCCAACCCCTCCTCCCTGTTCCTGGGCGAACGCGATGCGCGCGCGCCAGGTGCCGCCGTCTTCGCCGGCATGGAAGGCACGCGCCCCCTGCTCGTCGAAATCCAGGCGCTCGTCGCGCCATCGACGCTGGCGACGCCGCGGCGCGCGGTCGTGGGCTGGGATTCGGCGCGGCTGTCGATGATCCTCGCCGTGCTCGACGCCCATTGCGGACTGAAGCTTGGCGCGCAGGACGTCTACCTCAACGTCGCAGGTGGCCTGCGGATCGTCGAGCCGGCGGCCGATCTCGCCGTCGCGGCGGCTCTGGTCTCGTCGATGGCGCGCGTTCCCCTGCCCGTCGACACCGTATACTTCGGCGAAATCAGTCTCTCGGGCGCCGTGCGCCCGGTGGGGCACGAACCGCAACGCCTCAAAGAGGCCGCAAAGCTCGGCTTTTCCAGGGCCGTGACGCCGTCCAGGATGTCGGGCGGCGATGCGGTGAAAGGCGTTGAGGGAATTGAATCCCTCGCCGGACTCGTAGCGATGATCGCGGCGCGCGCGCCCGAAGAGGCGCGAAAGCCGTAGTTGCGATTTTGCGCGAGAGCGCATTCCGTTCAGGTGGAATCACCTGCACGGCAAGAATTCGCCCCACGTTGAATGGCTTGAGCATGTTCGTGTCGCTCAAGTCCGTTCAACTTGAGCGGAACACGCTCGAGCGGAAATTTTCCGCAGCGCAGCGAAATCGACCCTTTGGACTCGCACGATGTGTCAATTTGGTTTATTCGGGCAGCCAAAGCGCTACATGAGTTCCAGCCGTCGCTGACGGCGCATCGGCGTCTCCTGAAACAAGGCAGGGCCCCAGGGCATCCATGTTCATTTCCGGCCTCGACATCATCCTCGGCATCGTCGCACTGGTTTCCGGCCTGCTGGCCATGGTGCGCGGCCTGACGCGAGAAGTGCTTTCCATCGCGTCCTGGGCGGCGGCAGCCGCCGCGACGATCTTTGCCTACAGCCGCTTCAAGAGCTTCGCGCGCGAGCAGATCGATCCCGACCAGCTTGCCGACGTGATCCTGATCGGCGGCACCTTCCTGCTGGTGCTGATCATCGTCTCCTACATCACCTCGCGGATTTCCGATTTCATTCTCGACAGCCGGATCGGTGCGATCGACCGCACGCTCGGGTTCGCTTTCGGGGCGGCGCGCGGGCTGGTGCTGGTGGTGGTCGGCTACCTGTTCTTCGCTTGGCTGGTGCCGGAGGAAAACCGTCCTGCTTGGGTGCTTTCCGCACGCTCGCTGCCGCTCATAGAGCAGACCGGCGACATGCTGATGAACATGCTTCCGGAAGACCCCGAGAGCGCCATTCTCGACCGGGTCCGCAAGGAACTCGGCGGCGAAGGCGCCGGGAGCGAGGGCGAAGAGCAGAGCATCGACGGTCTGATCCAGGGCCAGCCGCAGACGAACAACTGATCACGTACCGCTCGCACCGACGCAGGCACCCGGGGGCTGAAACGGACATGGATATCGGATCACATCCCTTCGACGCCGATCACCTGCACGAGGAATGCGGCGTCTTCGGAATCTTTGGCCACCAGGATGCCTCGGCGCTGACCGCACTTGGCCTGCACGCCCTGCAGCATCGCGGCCAGGAAGCGGCCGGCATCGTCAGCTTCGACGGCACGCAGTTCTTCAACGAGCGCCACATAGGGCTCGTCGGCGACAACTTCACCAAGCCTTCCGTGATCGATCGCCTGAAGGGCAGCCGCGCCATCGGCCATACGCGCTATTCGACCACCGGCGCGCCGGTGCTGCGCAACGTGCAGCCACTGTTCGCCGAGTTCCACGGCGGCGGCTTTGCCGTCGCCCACAACGGCAACATCACCAACGCCATGACCCTGCAGCGCCAGTTGCAGAAGCGCGGCGCGATCTTCCAGTCGACCTCCGACACCGAGACCCTGCTGCACCTGATCGCCATGAGCGACGCAGGGCCGATCGTCGACCGACTCATCAGCGCTCTGAGACAGCTGGAAGGCGCCTATGCGCTGGTGGCGCTGTCGGCGAAGAAGATGATCGGCGTGCGTGACCCGCTGGGGGTGCGCCCGCTGGTGCTCGGCGAACTCGATGGCGCTCCGATCCTGACCTCCGAGACCTGCGCGCTCGACATCATCGGCGCCCACTACGTGCGCGACATCGAGCCGGGCGAACTGATCGTCATCACCGATGACGACGTCCACTCGCTGCGCCCGTTCCGCGCCGAGAAATCGCGGTTCTGCATCTTCGAGTATGTCTATTTCGCACGGCCCGATTCCTCCGTCGAAGGCCATAACGTCTACGAGGTGCGCAAGCGCATCGGCGCGGAGTTGGCGCGCGAGTTGCCCGTGGCGGCCGACCTCGTGGTGCCGGTGCCGGATTCCGGAACACCCGCGGCGATCGGCTTCGCGCAGGAATCCGGCATCCCCTTCGAGCTTGGCATCATCCGCAACCATTACGTTGGCCGCACCTTCATCGAGCCGACCGACGCGGTGCGCCACATGGGTGTCAAGCTCAAGCACAACGCCAATCGGCGGGCGCTGGAAGGAAAGCGCGTCGTGCTGGTCGACGATTCGATCGTGCGCGGCACGACCTCGCTGAAGATCGTGCAAATGGTGCGAGATGCGGGCGCCAGCGAAGTGCACATGCGCATCGCCAGCCCGCCGACGACGAACCCCTGCTTCTATGGCGTCGACACGCCGGAGAAGTCCAAGCTCATCGCCTCGCGGATGTCGGTTGCCGACATGGCGGGATACATCAAGGTCGACACGCTGGCGTTCCTGTCCATCGACGGGCTGTATCGCGCCGTCGGCGAGGCCGCGCGCAACGGCGAGGCGCCGCAGTTCTGTGACGCGTGCTTCACCGGAGAATATCCGACACGCCTGACTGATAGGGCGACAGACCGCGAAGAGGTGCGGCAACTGTCGCTGCTGGCGGAGCCGGCATGACCGGCCTGCCCGACCTGAGCGGCCGGGTCGCCGTCGTCACCGGCGCCTCGCGCGGCATCGGCTATGCCACCTCGGTTGCCCTGGCGCGGGCCGGCGCGCACGTGATCGCGGTTGCGCGCACCGTCGGCGGCCTTGAAGACCTCGACGACGCCATCACGGCTGAAGGCGGCAGCGCGACGCTGGTGCCCTGCGACCTGAAGGACGGCAGCGCGGTGGACCGCCTGGGCGGCGCCATCTTCGAGCGCTGGAAGAAGCTCGACATCCTCTTCGCCAACGCCGGGATGCTGGGGCCGCTGACGCCGCTGCCGCATGTCAAGCCGAAGCAGTGGGACGAGATCGTCGCCACCAACCTGACGGCGAACTGGCGGCTGATCCGTTCGCTCGACCCGCTGCTGCGGGCAAGCGATGCCGGCCGCGCGGTGTTCATGACGACCGGGGCCACCTATGCGCCGCGCCCCTACTGGGGGCCCTACGCGATCACCAAGATGGCGCTGGAGCAGATGGCGCTGACCTATGCGCTGGAAGTCGCCAGTTCCCCGCTGCGGGTGAACCTCGTCAATCCGGGGCCGATCCGCACAGCCATGCGCGCACAGGCGATGCCCGGTGAAGATCCAGCCAGCCTGAAGACGCCGGCCGACATCGCGCCGAAGATCGTTGCGCTGCTCGCACCCGCCTTTAGCGGCAACGGGCTGATCTACGACTACCCGCGGAACGCGTTCCTGGTACGGCCGGAACCGCAGCCAGCCGGCTGATCCGCCCGGGCAGCGCCGCTCAGGCGTAGGGATTGTCCGTCTTGCGCAGGATCAGCCGCACGGTCGTGCCGGTGAGGCTGAAGGTTTCCTTCAGGTTGTTGACGATATAGCGCCGCCAGGCAGCCGGCACGGCATCGGGGCGCGAGCAGAAGGCGACGAAGGTCGGCGGACGTGTCTTAGCCTGCGTCATGTAGCGCAGCTTGAGGCGGCGGCCGGCAACGGCCGGCGGCGGGTGCGCCGCGATCGCCTCGGCGAACCAGCGGTTGAGCCTTGCCGTGGAGACGCGCGTGTTCCAGCGCTCGTGCACGGTGACGATCTTTCTCGCCAGGTTGCCGATGCCGAGCCCGGTGACGCCCGATACCGGAACCAGCGGGCAGCCGCGCAGCTGCGGCAGCAGCCGGTCGGACATTTCACGCAAGGCCTCCAATGCCCGGTCGCGATCCTCGACGAGGTCCCACTTGGTGAGCGCGATCAGCACCGCGCGGCCTTCGCGCTCGGCAAGATCAGCGATGTGCAGGTCCTGCTTCTCGAAGGGCTGCGTCGCATCGACGGTAACGACCACGACCTCGGCGAAACGAACCGCGCGCAGGGTGTCGGCGACGGAGAGCTTTTCCAGCTTGCCAGAGACGCGCGCCTTGCGGCGCAGACCTGCAGTGTCGAACAGCTTGAATTCGCTGTCCTTCCACTTCCATTCAACCGAAATGGAGTCGCGCGTGATGCCGGCTTCCGGGCCGGTCAGCAGGCGGTCCTCGCGGATCATCTTGTTGATCAGCGTGGACTTTCCGGCGTTCGGGCGGCCGACGATGGCGACGCGGATCGGACCGGCCGGACGCTCGTCCATGTCGCCGGCCTCGCGTTCCTGCCTGACGATTGCGGCCTCGCCCCCCGCCTCTTCGGCATCCAGGGCATCGGCCAGCGGGCGCAGGGCCTCGTACAGGTCGGCCATGCCCTCGCCGTGTTCGGCCGAGATCGCCAGCGGGTCTCCGAGACCAAGCGCATAGGCATCGTAGACACCCGCCTCGCCAGCGCGCCCCTCGGCCTTGTTGGCAACGAGGACGACGTTGGCATCGCGCTTGCGCAGCAGGTCGGCGAAGTGGCGGTCGAGCGGAGTGATGCCGGCACGGGCATCGATCACGAACAGCACGATGTCGGCATGGGCGATTGCCGCGTCCGTCTGCGCACGCATGCGCCCCTCGAGCGTTGCCGGATCGGCTTCCTCGAGGCCGGCGGTATCGATGACGGAAAACCTGAGGTCGCCGATGCGGCCCTCCCCCTCGCGCCGGTCGCGGGTCACGCCGGGGGTATCGTCGACAAGCGCCAGACGCTTGCCGACCAGCCGGTTGAAGAGCGTCGACTTGCCGACGTTCGGGCGCCCGACGATGGCGACAGTCAGCGGCATGGCCGACGCCCCTTCCGTCAATTGAAGACGTTCAGGCGACCTGAGTCGTCGAGGATGAGGACACGCCCGCTGGCGGCGATCGGCGGAATCAGAACTGCCTTGCCGAGCTTGGTATCGGAAATCGTGCTGCCGTCGGCGGGGTTCGCGCGCAGGATGTGGCCGTCAGACGAGCCAAGCCACAGCGCGTTGCCGGCCAGCAGCGGACCGACCCAGGAATCCGCCTTCGGCAGCTTGACCGCCCAGCGGAAGGTTCCGTCGTTGCGGTTGACGGCGACCAGGCGGTTGTCGAGCGTCGCAACGAAGATCGTGTTGCCGGAGACTGCCGGCGTGCTGGCGCTGGCGATGTTGGCTCCCCACAGGCGGTTGCCATCGCGGATCTCGACGGCGGCAAGCCGGCCGCCGACGCCCACGGCATAAACCGTGTCGCCGGAAACCACCGGGCGCGCGGCAACGTCGCGGATGCCCGAAACGGTGGAGAACCGGCTCTGGCCGGTCAGCTGGTCCGACCAGATCGGCTTGCCTTCGGATGCGTCGAAGCCGATGATCTCGCCGGACGAATAAGGCACGATGACGCGGTTTCCGGACACCGCCGGGCTCGACGGCGCCAGGATGCCGGCGGTTTCGGGAATTCCCGTGAATGTCCAGGCTTCGCTGCCGTCGGCGGTGTTGAAGGCGTGCACGACGTTGGTCGCCGACACCACGTAAACACGGCCGCCCGCGACGGTCGGGGCGGAGCGGGCCGGCGCGGACAGGTTGCCCGTCCACACGACCGCGCCCGAACCGATGTCGAGCGCCATCACCGAATTGTAGGCGGTGGCGACGAAGACGCGGCCCTCGCTGCCGGCGACACCGCCGCCGGATACGCCGCGGCCACGTTCCTTTTCCGGCTTCGTCGCGACCGACCAGGCGCGCCCACCGGTAGACAGCGAGAAGGCCGAAACGACACCGACGGAATCCATCGTGACGACATAGCCCTGATGCACGATCGGCGAGGCAAGCAGGCGCTGGCGGCGCGCCGACCCGGTGCCGACCGACACGGCGTAGGCAAGATTGCCGCCGCCTGCCGACACGTTGCCCGGATCGTTGGTCGCCGGACCGCCGGGATTGGGCCATTCGGCCATCACCTGGGCCGCCGGAAGGGAGACCGGCTCGCCGGTGACATTGTCGCCGCCCCCGGTCAATGGCAGGGCATCGCGGCGCTCGCCGGGCACCTTGGGCTCGGGAACACGAAACGGCTCGAGGATGTTGCCGAAGTTGGGCATCTCGCGCGGCGGCGAGCAGGCCGCGAGTGTGGCGGCAGCCAGCCCCAGCGCAATTGCCTTGCGCAACATGGCGCGCGCGCGGTTTGCGTCGTTCATCTTCACTGCCCGCTCCCCCCGGCCGCCGCGCCGGTCTGCATCCGGCCGGTCAGCAAAGACTGCATCAATTCGGTTCGATTGCGCAGATCCTGCGGCGTGTCGCGGTCGGCCATGATGGCGTCGAACCACTTCGCGGCTTCGGCATAGTCCGCGGTGCGATAGGCCGTCAGGCCGATCGCCTCGCGGGCGGAATGGCGCACCACGTTGTCGGGAGTCGTCAGCGCCTCGACGCGCGCCTTCATGTCCGCGACCGTTGCCGTGTCGACCATCAGATAGGCGGCGCGGACCCTTGCGATGTCGCGGGTCAGGCGATCGACACCGGTATCGAAAGCGATGGCGTCGAATGCAGCGACCGCGCGCGCCGGATCGTCCGTCTCGCTCTGGGCGCCGGCGATGCGCAGCCGCGCGAGCTCCTTGAAGCCGCTGCTGCCATCCGCGACCGGGCCGAGAGCGGCGATAATCTGGTCCGCCGACCGGTCCTCTGCACGAACGGCATTGTAATAGGCCTCACCGGCAGCTGCCGCGGTGCGGGCCTGGTACCATTGCCAGAAGCGGTAGCCGCCGGTTGCCGCGACGATGAGCACGGCAACGCCGATGACAATGTTGCCGTAGCGCGCCCACGCCTTCTGGAGCTGATCGCGGCGCAGCTCCTCGTCAACCTCGCGGAAGAAATCACTCATGCGTCGCTGCTCGCGTCTGGTCTGTGGCCGCAGGGGCCGGAACTGGCTGCCGGTTCGCGACGGGACACGGGCTCCCCTTGCTGGGGCTCCGGCCGCGCGATACGCGGTGATAGCGCGTGGCGGAGTGCTTCGCAAACAGGGAATGGCGCAGCAACCGCTGGAAGGGTTAATCGGCAGATTGGGGCATCACCGTGGCGCGGCATGCGTGGAACGCAAGGTGTGGCAGCGAAGCCTCATCCGCCCGGCCGATTCGCCGTCACGCCTTGGGCTTGTCCTCGCGCGCCGCATAGGTTTCCTCGAGCGCGGGAAAACTGCGATCCCTGACGGCAGCCGCATAGGCTGCGAAGGCGCCGTCGAACCGCGATCCTGCATCGGCGAACCGGCGCACGAAGGATGGTACATGCTCGGTCAGGCCGAGCATGTCCTCGGTGACGAGGATCTGCCCGTCGCATTGCGCCGAAGCGCCGATGCCGATGGTTGGTATGGAAACGATTTCCGTGAGCCGGCGCGCCAGCGGTTCGGCCACCCCCTCGACGACGACCGCGAAGGCGCCTGCCTCGGCGACGGCGCGGGCGTCGGCCTCGATGATTGGCCAGCCGCTGCGGTCACGGCCCTGGACGCGAAAGCCGCCGAGCACGTTGACCGCCTGCGGCGTCAGGCCGACATGGGCGCACACGGGGATGCCGCGGCGGACGAGGAATGCGATCGTCTCCGCCATGGCAACGCCGCCCTCGAGCTTGACGGCCTGCGCGCCGGTCTGCGCGAGCAATCGCGAGGCAGAGGCAAACGCCTGCGCCGGCCCCTGCTCGTAGCTGCCGAACGGCATGTCGATGACGACCAGCGCCCGCCTGGAACCGCGCACGACCGCGGCACCGTGTGCGGCCATCATGTCGAGGGTGACGCCGAGCGTCGTGTCCATTCCGTAGACCACCATGCCGAGCGAATCCCCGACGAGCAGCAGGTCCACGTGCGGGTCGGCAAGCCTCGCGGTGGCGACATCATAGGCCGTCAGGGCGACAATCGGCTCACCGCCCTTGCGGGCGCGAAATGCGGGTACAGTGATGCGGCGGACGGGAGATTGAGATGACATGGCGCGCCCTGCCCTACATGACCGGGACGCCGATCAGCCAGGGATGCAGCCAGAAAGCGAAGGCGACGTAGAGCGTTGCCCCGAGCACGACAACGATGACGTCGTTGGCTGGCGGTGCGCCACGCGCCTTCTCCATGGCGATGACATCCAATGGCCGGCGCTTGGCGGATATCCGGGCGATCACCGCCCAGGCCAGGAACGAGCCGAACAGCAGCACGGAAGCCAGGTCGCCGTTGGCGAGCAGGTGGGAAAACGCCCAGATCTTCACCGAGGCCAGCATCGGATGCTTGGTGATCGCCTTGATGCGGCAGGGTATCTGCGAGGCGACCAGCAGCACCATCGCGATCATTATCAGGAAGACGGTGACGTGGCGCATCCAGACGGGGGCCTCGTAGAGGATATCGGGACCGGCCGCCCTCGCCTCCCCGTAGCCCCAGACCACAAGCACCAGGCCGACGATCGAAACCAGCGAATGCAGGCCCTTGTAGCCGTTCTCGCCGAACCTGCGGACCAACCCTTCCTTCAGGCCGAGGATCTGGACCGCATGGGCCGCGAAGAACACGACAAGGCCGACGATCAGGATCTGCATGTTGGATTTCCTCGCATGTCAGCGGATACAGGGCTGGCGGTGTGACCAGGTGGCGTCCAGCGTATAGACTGCCGGCGGGAGGTTTTGAAGTCGACCATGGCAACACGCGAAAACAGGATACGCGAACGGCTCGCGGCGCGGCGGGCGGAACTCGAAGACCTCGCCCGCCTGTCGGCGCAAGATAGCGCGCCGGTCCCGCTCGACCAGCAGTCGGTGGGGAGGTTGAGCCGGATGGACGCCCTGCAGCGACAGGCAATGAGCCAGGAGCAGGACCGGCGGCGCGCAGTGGAATTGCAGAGACTGGCGGCGGCGCTGCAGCGTCTTGACGACGGCGAATACGGCTATTGTACGCAATGCGGCGAAGAAATCCCGGAGAAACGGCTCGCAGTCGATCCCGCCGCGCACCTGTGCGTCGCCTGCGCTCGGCTTGGCGAAGGCTGACAATCCGGGGCGTCTTAAGACCGGCGAAACCAAGAATGACATTGCATCGCTGCTGACGCGCGACGGGGTTGTAACGTTGCGGAAAGGTCACCAACTCTTAAATCGCCGATGCTAGAAACGAAAACGTGATCGGTGGTTCCGCAGGGGAACATTCAGGCTGCCGCTTGATTGGACTAGGATCGGCAGAGCGGCCTGAAGGGACGCGGAAGATGTGTTTGCGCGTAGAAAATGGGAGTTGAGGACCGATGAAGAAAGCCGGATCCTTCCGGGCAGCCGGATTGGCGGCGAGCGTCGTCGTGGCGAGCCTGCTGAGCAGCACGGCCATGGCCGCACCGGTGGTCGCGACATTCCTTCCAGGCGTCGAGGCCGAGAATCCGTCGGTCGATGTGAGCGGCCCGGCACCGGCCGCCGCGCCCATCGAGATCGCAAGCGTCACGGGTGCTGGCGCGGGATCGGTCCGCGATGCCGAGCATGCTCTGCGCGGTTCCCTTGAATCCAACCTGCCGTTGACCGACATTTCGCTGCGGCACACGGACAAGGACTTCTTCAGCAACAATCCGATCAGCTTCAACCGCATTCCGCCGACGGTCGACGGCGACAATGACGCCGTTTCCAGTCTCGCCTATGCCTGGGCCGACGAATCGCAGCCCTTCGACCAGGTCGTCGCGGTCGTCGATCTTTCCGACCAGCGCATGCGCGTGTTCGTGGAAGGTGTGCAGAAATACGAATGGAAGGTGTCGAGCGGCAAGCGCGGCTACGGCACTCCGACGGGCGAATGGCGCCCGTACCGCATGCATACCCTTTGGCGTTCGCGCAAGTACAACAATGCGCCGATGCCGCACTCGGTATTCTTCCACGGCGGATATGCAGTGCATGCGACGGGCGCGATCGGAAACCTGGGCCGGCCCGCCAGCCACGGCTGCGTGCGCCTGCACCCGACGAACGCCAAGCAGTTCTTCCAGCTCGTCAGCCAGTACAAGAAGGACGGGACGATCGTACGCATCGTGCGCTGAACCCGTCTTCGGCCGACTGCGCAAAAAGCCGCCCTCCGGGCGGCTTTTTCCTTGGCGCGCTGCGAGACCGTGACGGTCAGAACAGCATGTCCGGCAACCAGGTCGCGATGCGCGGCAGGAACCAGATGATCAGGATGGACAGCGCCTGCAGACCGATGAACGGCGCGACGCCGGCATAGATCTGGCCGGTCGTCACCTCCGGCGGCGCCGCGCCGCGCAGGTAGAACAGCGAGAAGCCGAAGGGCGGCGTCAGGAACGACGTCTGCAGGTTGATCGCGATCAGGATCGACAGCCAGACCGGGTCATGCCCCATCAGGATCAGCACCGGGGCGATCAGCGGCAGCAGGATCACCGTGATCTCGACAAAATCAAGAAAGAACCCGAGCACGAAGATCAGCGCCATGCAGAAGACGAGCGCCCCGGTCGCGCCGCCCGGCATGGCCGTGAGGATCTGCTCGATGCGCTCGTCGCCGCCGAGCCCGACGAACACCAGCGAAAACACGCTGGCTGTCAGGATCGTGGCAAAGATCATCGAGGTCACGACCATCGTCGAGGTCAATGCCGGCTTCAGCATGTCCGCCCTGAAGGCCCGCGCCAAAGAGGCGAGGATCGCGGCGACGCCAACCAGCGCCAGCACGGCATAGAAGGCACCTTGCACTTGTTCGAGCGCCGTCGCGTCGGAGCGCTGCAGGCGCACAGGTGCAACGCCGGCGGCGATGGCCAGCAGGATCAGCGCGGCAGCGCCCGCCAGGATCAGCCCGGGACGCGCGCCGAGCCTGAAACCGGCCATCAGGATCGCGCCGACAGCGCCGACGGACGCCGCTTCGGTCGGACTGGCCACGCCGCCGAGGATGGTGCCGAGCACCGAAATGATGAGCAGGACCGGCGGCACGACGGCCCCGGCGATTTCGCGGGCGCTGACGTGATCTCCGGCGTGGGCGATCGGCGGCGCATCCTTGGGCATCAGCATGGCACGGGCCAGGATGTAGCCGATGTAGAGCGCGACCATGACCAGGCCCGGCACCAGGGCGCCGGCGAACATCTGGCCTACGGAAATCGTATCGACGGTGAACTTGCCCTGTTCGAACTGTGCCTGCTGATAGGCGTTGGACATCACGTCGGACAGGATGATGAGCAATGTCGAGGGCGGAATGATCTGGCCGAGCGTGCCGGCTGTGCACACGGTGCCGGCCGCCAGCCGCGCGTCGTAGCCGTGGCGCAGCATGGTCGGCAGCGCGATCAGCCCCATGGCGATCACCGTCGCGCCGACGATGCCGGTGGAGGCGGCCAGCAGCGCGCCGACGAGGACGACCGAGACGCCGAGGCCCCCGCGCAGGCGTCCGAACAGGCGGCCCATCGTCTCAAGAAGTTCCTCGGCGATATGGCTCTTTTCCAGCACCACGCCCATCAGCACGAACAGCGGGATGGCGATGAGAACGTCGTTGGTGAGCAGGCCGAAGACCCGCTGGCCGAGCGCGCCGAGCAGCGTGATGTCCATCTCGCCCGTCAGCCAGCCGAAGAAGGCGAAGAGCGTCGCCACGCCGGCGATCGAGAAGGACACCGGGAAGCCGAGCAGGATGCAGCCGATCAGGGCCGCGAACATCATGAGGTCGAGCGGCATCACGACGGCGCCCCCGAGCGCGCACGGGCGAACTCGCGCAGCAGGCACGCCAGCGATTGCACCATGAGCAGGATGCAGAAGGCCGGGATCAGCGATTTCAGCAGGAAGGATGCCGGGATGCCGCCGACGGAAATGGGACCTTCGAGGATCGCCCAGGAATTGCGTACCGAGGGCCACGACCAGTACAGCAGCACGGCCATCGACGGCAGCAGCAGGACGAGGTGACCGAACAGGTCGATCGCCGCCTTTCGCACCGGAGAAGCCTTGGCATAGAAGATGTCGACACGCACATGGCCATCGACCAGCAGCGTGTAGCCAGCGCCAAGCATGAACAGCGTCGAGTGCATGTAGAGCACGCTCTCATTTATGGCGATCGAGCTGAAGCCGAACACGTAGCGCAACAGCACGATGGCGAACTGGATCAGCACCATGGCGAGCGCGCACCAGCGCACGGTCATGCCGATCAAGCGGTTGATGCTGTCCAGGAAGTCTGCCACCCGCGCCATCAGGCCGCCCCATTGCAGGAGTTGGACTTGCACCGGCCGGCACCCGCGGCGCCGGCCGGCGGTTCATTGCGTCAGTACTTGTAGTCGAGCGCGCGGGCGTTCATCTGCCCGTTGTCGGCATAGACCATGTAGCCGGCCACCGACTTGCGATATGCAAGGAAGCTCTCGGTAATGCGCTTGACGAGTTCGTCGCTGTCGTTGCGCAGGTCCTCGATGACCTCGCCGGCGGCATTGCCCATGGCGACGATCACCTCGTCCGGCAGCTTCTTCACCTGCACGCCCTGCTCGGCGACGAGCTTTTCCAGAGCCAGCGCGTGCTTGGTCGTGTACTCGGTCCAGACCGGGTTGTAGAGGCTCTCGCAGGCCAGTGACACCGCCTGCTTGAGATCATCCGGCAGGTCGGCGAAGGCCTTGGCGTTGACGGCGCATTCCTCCGCCGAGGAGGGTTCGCCGACGCCGGGCCAATAGTAGTTCTTGGCCACCTGGTAGAAGCCGAGGGCGGAATCCGTCCACGGGCCGATGAACTCGCCGGCGTCCAGCGCGCCCGACTGCAACGCCTGGAACATGTCGCGTCCGCCCATCGCCTGCACGGCCATGCCGAGCTTGGAGCACATCTTGGAGGCCAGACCCGTGGTGCGGAACTTGAGCCCCTTCAGGTCGTCGACGCTATTGATGTCCTTGCGGAACCAGCCGGCCCACTGCGGGCCGGAATTGCCACACAGGAAGGGCTTGAGGCCGAAGCGGCCATACATCTCGTCGTAGAGCGCCTGGCCGCCCCCGTGCGCCATCCAGCCGAACTGCTCGTCGGCGCGCAGGCCGAAGGGCTGCGAACCGAACAGCTCGATGCCGACCGACTTGGAGCCCCAGTACGCGGGCACGGCATGGTAGAGCTCGGCGGTGCCTTCGGAGACCGCGTCGAAGACGCCGCGGCCGGGGACGAGTTCGCCGGCGGCGAACAGCTTGACCTCGATACGCCCGCCCGACAGGGCCGTGATGCGGTCGGCCAGCATCTGCGCTGCGACACCGGGTCCAGGCAGGTTCTTCGGCCAGGCGGTCACCATCTTCCATTCGCGCTTGTCCTGCGCGATGGCGGGCGCGGCGAGCACGCCCGTCGCCGCTCCGGCGACGGCCGCTGTCTTCAGGAAGTCACGTCTCTTCATGGTTCACTCCTCTGGTTAGTATCGGTCTCAGGCCTTTCCCATCAGGCCGGCTTCGGCTTCCGCGGATGCTCCGGGGACACGCATCTCGAAAACCTCCGTGACGCACGCGTAGTCGTAGTAGCCCATGCGTGCGATCGGCTTGATCTTCGCGATGTCCAGCTTGCCGGCGCCGTCGACCACGTCGTCGCTGACGTGGATGCGCTCGACGCGGCCAAAGACGATGTCCACGCCGCCGACGCGGCTGTCGCCCGGCAGGTGGTGCGTGGACAGATAGCGGCACTCGAAATGGCAGGGGCTTTCGGCGACCATCGGGCCGGGCGCATCGACCGCCGGCCGCTTCGTCACCTTGGCATGGACGAACTCGTCGTCTCCATACGGCAGCGCCATGGCGGAGATGTTGACCGCCTCGCGCAGCTCCCAGGTCGCCATGTTCCAGACGAACCAGCCGGTCGCTTCCGCGTTCAGCACGGTGTCCTTGCGCCGCCCGTCGGGATAGCGGTTGGCTGCGAACATCACCATCGGCGGATCGAAGGTGAGGTTCTGCCACTGGCTGTAGGGGGCGAGGTTGGCGACGCCGTCCGCGCTGACCGTCGACAGCCAACCGATCGGGCGCGGCACGGTGCAGCTCTTGAAGGGCGAGTACGGAAGCGGACAGGTTTCCTTGCCGGGGGCGTAGTGCATCGTTCAGTCTCCAAGGATCGCCGGCAGGCGAAGATTGTGTGCGCGCGCGCAGTCGAGCGCGATCTCGTAGCCGGCATCGGCGTGGCGCATGACGCCGGTCGCCGGATCGTTCCACAGGACCCGTTCGATGCGACGCGCCGCATCGTCTGAGCCATCGCAGCAGATCACCATGCCCGAATGCTGCGAAAATCCCATGCCGACGCCGCCGCCGTGGTGCAGCGACACCCATGTCGCGCCCGAGGCGCAGTTGAGCAGCGCGTTGAGCAGCGGCCAGTCGGAGACCGCGTCCGAGCCGTCCTTCATTGCCTCGGTCTCGCGGTTGGGCGAGGCGACGGAGCCTGAATCGAGGTGGTCGCGGCCGATGACGACGGGGGCCTTCAGTTCGCCGGACTTCACCATCTCGTTGAACGCAAGCCCGAGCCGGTGGCGCTGGCCAAGGCCCACCCAGCAGATGCGCGCCGGCAAGCCCTGGAAGTGGATGCGCTCGCGCGCCATGTCGAGCCACTTGTGAAGGTGCGGGTCGTCGGGGATCAGCTCCTTCACCTTGGCGTCGGTCCGGTAGATGTCTTCCGGATCGCCGGACAGCGCGCACCAGCGGAACGGGCCGATCCCCTTGCAGAAAAGCGGCCGGATGTAGGCCGGCACGAAACCGGGGAAGGCAAAGGCGTTCTCAAGCCCCTCCTCCTTGGCCATCTGACGGATGTTGTTGCCGTAGTCGAGCGTCGGCACGCCGGCATTCCAGAAATCGACCATCGCGGCGACATGCACCTTCATCGAGGCACGCGCCGCCTTCTCCACCGCGTCGGGATCGCTTTCGCGCTTCGCCCGCCATTCCGCCACTGTCCAGCCTGACGGCAGGTAACCGTTGACGGGATCGTGCGCCGAGGTCTGGTCGGTGACGATGTCGGGATGGGCGCCGCGGCGCACGAGCTCCGGGAAGACGTCGGCGGCGTTGCCGAGCAGGCCGACCGACTTCGCTTCGCCGGCCTTCGTCCAGCGCTCGATCATGGCGAGCGCCTCGTCGAGGCTGTCGGTCTTCTCGTCAACGTAGCCGGTGCGCTTGCGGAAGTCGATGCGGGTCTCGTCGCATTCCACCGCCAGGCAGCAAGCACCGGCGAAGACGGCGGCCAGTGGCTGCGCGCCGCCCATGCCGCCGAGGCCTGCGGTGAGGATCCAGCGGCCCTTCAGGTTGCCACCGTAGTGCTGGCGGCCGGCCTCGGCGAAGGTCTCGTAGGTGCCCTGCACGATGCCCTGCGTGCCGATGTAGATCCACGAGCCAGCCGTCATCTGGCCGTACATCATCAGGCCCTTGCGATCGAGCTCGTTGAAGTGGTGCCAGTTGGCCCAGTGCGGCACGATGTTGGAATTGGCGATGAGCACGCGCGGCGCGTCCTTGTGCGTCCTGAACACGCCGACCGGCTTGCCGGACTGCACCAGCAGGGTCTCGTCGTCCTCCAGCGACTTGAGGCTCGCGACGATACGGTCGAAATCCTCCCAGGTGCGCGCCGCACGCCCGATGCCGCCATAGACGACGAGTTCGTGCGGGTTCTCCGCCACATCGGGATGCAGGTTGTTCATCAGCATCCGCATCGGGGCTTCCGTCAGCCAGGACTTCGTCGAAATCTCCGGTCCCGTCGGGGGGAAGACGTCGCGGATGTTGTGTCGCGGGTTGGTCATGCCATCACCTTCGGATCGTCAGGCCAGCAGGTGGCCGGAAATGATGTTGCGCTGGATTTCCGAGGAGCCTTCGTAGATGCGCATGATGCGCACGTCCCTCACCAGCCGTTCGAGCGGAAAATCGCGGGTGAAGCCGTAGCCGCCGTGGACCTGCAGCGCCGCATCGGTGACCCGGCCGGCCATCTCGGAGGCATGTAGCTTGGCCATCGCCGCGGCTTCGGAAAAGCGCTCGCCCAGTTCGCGCTGGCGCGCTGCCTCCAGCGCCAGCAGCCGCGAGGCCCTGAGATCGAGCGCCATGTCTGCGAGCATCCAGCGGATGCCCTGCTTGTCGGCGATCGGCTCGCCGCCGACGATGCGCTCCTTCGCCCATTCGGTCGCGAGCTTCAGCGCTTGCGCCGCGATGCCGATGCACATGGCCGCGACTTCGACGCGGCCGTTGTCGAGCACCTTCATCGCGGTGCGGAAGCCGGAGCCTTCGCTCCCAAGGAGCCGGTCGGCGGGAACCTCGCAATTGAAGGCAAGCTCGAACACATGGCCGCCACGCAGGCCCATGGTGCGCTCCGCCTTGCCGCGCGTCAGGCCGGGCGTATCGCCATCGACCACGAAGGCGCTGATGCCGCGGTGGCCGGCATCCGGGTCGGTGACCGCGTAGACGACGATGAAGTCGGCGACGCCGCCGTTGGAGATGAAGCACTTGTTGCCGATCAACCGCCAGCCGGCATCGCTACGCACCGCACGCGTGCGCATGTCGGCAGGGTCTGAGCCGGCCTTCGGCTCGGTCAGCGCGAAGGCGCCCAGTGCCTCGCCGGACGCAGCCTTCGGCAGATACGCCGCACGTTGCTCGTCGCTGCCGCCGATCAGGATCGAGTCGGTCGCAAGGTAATGTGCCGTCAGCGCGGACGCCGTCGAGCCGCAGGCGCCGGCGACGATCTCCACCGCGCGCAACAGGCACTGCGCGGAGATGCCGCTGCCGCCCCATTGCTCCGGCAGGTTGGCGCCCATCATGCCGAGTTCGCCGAGGCCCGCGATCTGCTCGCTCACGAACGTAGCGCTCTCGTCGATTGCCGCAGCCTTCGGGGCGAGCGTCTCGGCCGCGAAGCGCTCGAGCACGTCGATGAAGGCGCGCTCCTCCTCGGCCAGCATGTGGAACAAGTCGCTCATGCGCCCTCCCCGCCAAGCACGCCGGCTTTCGCCAGACGTTTGATCTCGTCGGCGGAGACGCCCAGACCGCCGAGAATTTCGCGGGCATCCGCCCCCAGTACCGGTGCCGCCTTCGCCGAGCCGGGTTTGGCGCCGTCGAAGCGCACCGGCTGGCCGACCGTGCGCACGTCCCCGAGCGCTGCGTGCGGCAAGTCCCGCACCAGACCACGCGCCTTCGCATGTCCGCCTTCGCTCGCCTGCGCGATGTCCATGATCGGCGCGGACGCGATGCCGACCTCCGACAGCGCCGCGACGACGGCCTCGGTGGTCAGGCCGCCGCTCCATGCCTCGACCATGGCGCGCATCTCCGGTTCGTTTTCGGTGCGTGCGCTGTCCGAGCAGTAGCGCGGGTCAGCTTCAATGCCGGCCTGCCCGATCAGCTCGGCAAAGCGTGTGAACTGCCCCTCGTTGAGCACGGCGATCACCGCAAGCCCGTCAGCGGTGCGGAAGCATCCGAACGGCGTCGACAGCGGATGCCGGTTGCCGACGCGTGTAGGGATTTTCCCCGCGAAGAAATACTGCGCATGCGAGGTCGGCAGCAGCGCGTGCAGGCAGTCGAACATGGCAACGTCGATGTGGCTGCCCCTGCCGGTGCGCTCGCGCTGGAACAGTGCGGCCATGATCGCCCACGACGCGAACAGCCCGGCAGCCAGATCGCCGATGGATTCGCCGACCTTCAGCGGTTCGCCGCCCTCCTCGCCGGTTGCCGCCATCATGCCCGACATCGCCTGCACGACGAGGTCGTAGGCCGGACGCTGCGACAACGGACCGGACTGGCCGAATCCGGAAATGGACGCGTAGACGATTGCAGGGTTCGCAGCGGCGAGGTCGTCGTAGCCAAGCCCGAGACGGGCAGCGACGCCGGGACGGAAATTTTCCACCGCCACGTCGCAGGTCGCGGCAATGGCGCGGGCAAGCTCGAGGCCTTCCGACTTCTTGAGGTCGAGCGCGATCGACTTCTTGCCGCGGTTCATCAGCAGGAACAGCGCGCTTTCGCCGTCCTTGAACGGCCCGATGTGCCGGTAGTCGTCTCCCGTCATCGGTTCGAGCTTGATGACCTCCGCGCCAAGGTCCGCGAGCAAGGCTGTCGAGAACGGGCCAGACATGACGCGGGTCATGTCGAGGACGCGGATGCCGGCAAGCGGCGCGGTCGATGCCGGTTTCATGCGGCATCCTCCATCGCGATGTCCGCGCCGGCGGCATCGGCGAGCGTTCCGCCCTCGATAAGCGCTGCCGCCTTCGCCAGGTCGGGGGCAAGGTAGCGGTCCTGCGCCAGAGCGTCGATGTGCGTGCGCACGCTGGCGATCACCTGCTGCAGCGACGCGCTCGTATTCAATGGCGCGCGGAACGCGATACCCTGCACCGCGCAAAGCATTTCGACGCCGAGGATGCGCGACAGGTTGGCGTTCATGCGGTGCAGGCGGCGCGCGCCATGCGCTGCCATCGACACGTGGTCTTCCTGGTTGGCACTGGTCGGCGTGGAATCGGTCGAACAGGGATTGGCGAGATGCTTGTTCTCGCTCATCAGGGCAGCCGTCGTCACCTCGGCGATCATGTAGCCGGAGTTGAGACCCGGCTCGGGCGTCAGGAACGGCGGCAGGTCGAAGGACAGCGTCGGATCGACGAGCAGCGCGACGCGGCGCTGGGCGATCGCGCCGATCTCGGCAATCGCCAGCGCGATCTGGTCGGCGGCAAAGGCGACCGGCTCGGCGTGGAAGTTGCCGCCGGAGACGATCAGGCCGCTTTCCGCGAGGACCAGGGGATTGTCGGTCGCGGCATTGGCCTCCGTGCGCAAGGTACCCGCCGCGACGCGCAGCAGGTCGATGCAGGCACCGACGACCTGCGGCTGGCAGCGAATGCAATACGGATCCTGAACGCGCGCGTCGCCTTCGCGGTGGCTCTCGCGGATTTCAGAACCCGCCATGATGGCGCGCATGGCCGCGGCGACCTCAATCTGGCCGCGATGGCCGCGCAGCGCGTGGATTTCCGGCTGCAACGGCGCGGTCGACCCCATGATCGCATCCGTCGTCAGGCAGGAGGTCAGGATCGCGTTGCGGGCGTTACGCCAGGCATCGAACAGCCCGGCGAGCGCATGTGCGGTGGAGAACTGGGTGCCGTTGATGAGCGCCAGCCCTTCCTTGGCGCCCAGAACGATGGGCGACAGTCCGACAGCCGCCAACGCCTTGCCGCCAGACATGACCTTGCCGTCGAACTCGGCCTCGCCCTCGCCAATCATCACCGCGGTCATGTGGGCAAGCGGCGCGAGATCGCCCGACGCGCCGACCGAGCCTTGCGCGGGAACAATGGGCGTCACGCCGCGCGCAAGCATCGCCTCGATCAGTTCGATCAGCTCCCAGCGAACGCCGGAAGCGCCTCTGCCCAGCGACAGCAGCTTCAGTGCCATCATCAGCCGCGCAATGGCGGGCGGCGTTGCATCGCCGACACCGCAGCAGTGCGACAGGATCAGGTTGCGCTGCAGGGTCTCGGTGTCCCCTGGTGCGATCTTGACGCTGGCGAGCTTGCCGAAGCCGGTGTTGACGCCATAGATGGCCTCGTTTCCAGCAGCGGCCGCGGCGATTGCGCCAGCCGCCGTTTCGACGGCGGACCGGCAGGCGCGGTCGAGCATTGCCGGCGCCTGCCGCCGGAAGATCGTCTCCAGGTCGGAGAGCGGGGTTTCGCCGGGGCGGAGCGTCACCGTGCTCATGCGCCACCTGCGAAGATGCGTTCGTGCAGCGGGTTAAAGCCGATGCGATAGGCGAGTTCGGCCGGGTGTTCGGCGTCCCAGACGCAAAGGTCCGCCCGCTTTCCGGCCTCGATGGACCCGGTGTCGTCGAGCCCCAATGCGCGGGCAGCTTCACGCGTTGCGCCCGCCAGCGCCTCCTCCGGTGTCATCCGGAACAAGGTGCAGGCCATGTTCATCGACAGCAGCACGGAGGCAAGCGGCGAGGAGCCGGGGTTGCAGTCGCTGGCGACCGCCATCGGCACCCCGTGCTTGCGGAACATCGCGATTGGCGGCGCCTGTGTCTCGCGCAGGGTGTAGAACGCACCAGGCAGGATCACGGCGACCATGCCGGCCTCCGCCATGGCGGCGACGCCGGCCTCGTCGAGATATTCGAGATGATCGGCGGACATCGCGCCGTAGCGCGCCGCCAGCGCTGCGCCACCGAGGTTGGACAACTGCTCGGCATGCAGCTTGAGGGGAATGCCGAGCGCCTTCGCCTTGTCGAACACGCGCGCGATCTGTTGCGGCGAGAACGCGATGCCCTCGCAGAATCCGTCGACCGCGTCGGCAAGGCCCGCCTCGTGGGCGGCCTCGAGCGCCGGGATGCAGACCTCGTCGATGTAGGCGTCGGCGCACCCCGAAAACTCCGGCGGCGCCGCGTGCGCGCCAAGAAAGCTGGTGCGCACCCGCACGGGCCGTTGGGCAGCGATGCGGCGGGCGACGCGCAGCATCTTCAGTTCGGTCTCGATGTCGAGGCCGTAGCCGGACTTGATCTCGATGGTCGAAACGCCCTCGGCGATCAGCGCGTCGGCGCGCGTCAGCGCGCCTGCCAGCAGTTCGTCCTCGCCAGCCGCCCGTGTTGCCTTGACGGTGGAGACGATACCACCGCCTGCGCGCGCGATCTCCTCGTAGGATGCCCCTTCAAGGCGCATCTCGAACTCGCGCGCCCGGTTGCCGTCGAAGACGATGTGGGTGTGGCAGTCGATCAGCGCCGGCGTCACCAGCCGGCCACCCAGGTCGCGGGCCTCCCAGCCTGCATAGTCCGCCGGCATGGCCGCGCAAGGTCCGGCCCAGTCGATACGCCCGTCGCGTAGCACGATCGCCGCGCTCTCGATCAGACCGTAGCCGCCGGCGCCCTGCTCCATGGTGGCCAGCGCCGCATTGACCAGAAGGGAGCGTTCCACCAAAACCTGCCATTGATTGATGCGCGATGATCGCTATTATGTCTGCACATATTAACTTGTCAACATGAGACCCCAAAGATGCAGAACCTCTTCGCACGGCAGGCGCTCACCGCAGATGGCTGGCAGCGGGATGTCCTTGTCGCGATCGGCGACGACGGACGGATCGCTGACGTGAAACCAGGCTCCGCGCCGCAGGGGCGCGAGGTCGGCGTCCTGCTGCCCTCTCCGGTCAACCTGCACAGCCACGCCTTCCAGCGTGCGATGGCCGGAATGACGGAGCGGCGCGGGCCGGACCCGCGCGACACCTTCTGGACATGGCGCAAGCTGATGTTCCGCTTCCTCGACCGCCTGACGCCCGAGGATGTCGAGGCCATCGCAGCCTTCGTGCAGATGGAAATGCTGGAGGCCGGCTATTGCGCGGTTGGCGAATTTCACTACCTGCACCACCAGCCCGGCGGCGCTCCCTACGACAACCTCGCGGAGATGTCGGAACGTATCGCTGCGGCCGCCGCGCAGACCGGCATCGGGCTGACGCTCCTGCCCGTCCTCTACGAGCACGGCGGCTGCGACGGGCGCGCGCTATCGCCGGGACAGGTCCGCTTCGGCAACGATCCCGAGCGCTTCGCACGGCTGCATGACGCCGCCGTCCGCGCCGTCAGCGCCCTGCCCGGCGACTGCACCATCGGCGTCGCGCCGCATTCGCTGCGAGCCGTCACGCGCGAGGGGCTTGGCTGGGCCGTTGCGCACGCAGACAGCGCGCCGCTGCACATGCACCTTGCCGAGCAGGTGGCAGAGGTCGAGGAAATCGAGGCATCCTGGGGCAAGCGGCCAACGGAATGGCTGCTCGACGCCCATGATGTCGGCGCCAACTGGTGCCTGATCCATTGCACGCAGATGCTGCCGCACGAAACCGAGGCGCTGGCGAAGACGGGCGCGGTGGCGGGGCTTTGCCCGATCACGGAGTCGAGCCTTGGCGACGGCATCTTCGACGGCGTGCGCTATCTTTCCTCAGGTGGGCGGTTCGGTGTGGGATCGGATTCCAACATCCGCATCTCCCTGTCGGAGGAACTGCGCACGCTGGAATATTCGCAACGGCTGCGCGACAAGGGGCGCGCCGTGCTGGCGGCGAATGAAGCCTCAACCGGCCGCGTGCTATACGAGGGGTGCGTTCGGGGCGGCGCGCAGGCTTGCGGGCGAGACAGCGGCGCGATCCGCACCGGTGCCTTCGCCGACCTGATGGCACTCGACGAAACAGCCATCGATCTGGAAGGGCGCGATGGCGACGACCTGCTCGACGCCTACGTATTCGCCGGCGATGACCGGATGGTGCGCGATGTCTGGGCGGCCGGTCGGCACGTCGTGCGCGACGGGGCGCACGGGGCACGCGCGGCAATCGCGGAGCGCTACCGGGCGACCATGAGCAAGCTGAAAGACCGTATTTGACCACCGCAGAAAACCAGAACTGGCGGTCCATCCGCGACGAGTTGAACCGGCGCATCGCGAAACGCATCTGGCTTCCGGGTGAACTCATTCCCGGCGAGGTCGAGCTCGCCGAGGAATTCGGCTGCGCGCGTGCCACCGTCAACCGAGCGCTGCGCGAACTCGCCAGCACCGGGCTCCTCGACCGGCGCAGGCGCGCCGGCACGCGGGTCGCCCGTCATCCGGTGCGCAAGGCGACCTTCTCGATTCCCATTACGCGCATCGAGGTCGAGGATCGCGGCGCGGCCTGGAGCCACCGGGTATTGAGCAACGACCGGCTTCCCGCGCCTGCGCAGGTGGCCGAACGCCTTGGGATCAAGCCGGGACAAGACCTGCTGCACCAGACCAGCGTCCACTTCGCCGACCGCGAACCGTTCGTCTTAGAGGACCGCTGGATCAGCATCGACACTGTGCCGGGCATACTCGATGTCGATTTCTCGCATATCAGCGCCAACGAATGGCTGGTGCAGAACGTCGCCTTCACGCGCGGCGATTTCGTGCTGTGTGCAGCCAACGCCTCAAGGACGGAGGCCGACATCCTCGACACCAAGCCCGGCGCGGCGCTTTTCATCGTCGAGCGCACGACCTGGAACCTCGACATGCCGATCACGAGCGTGCGCCTGGCGTATGCGCCGGGCTACCAGGTGCGCATGGAAATCTAGCGCGGGATCAGCCGGCCCAGGAAGCGCGGCGTTCGCCGCCTGCTGACGGCCAGGAATGTCCGCGGAAAATAGGTTTCCAGCACCCAAGCCAGCAGCGTCCACATGTCCCATTCGGGGAGCGGATAGCGCTGGTAGACATCGATGGGCGAGCCTTCGACCTCGTAGACCCGCCACTTGACCGCCCTCAGGAATTCGCTTCGCTGCAGCGCCTCGCGATAGGCCGCGGCATGACCGGCGGCGCAAAGGTATGTCTTGTTGAAACCGATTGCGAAGGGAACGAAATCGCTGGCAGCAAGCGCGGCGGAGCGGAACACGCCGATGCTGACCTCGGGCCATTCCGGCCTGAAGACGTCGTCGATGGCGATGATGCCATGCTCCGCAACGGTCTCGAGTGCCAGCGCGATATCGCCGGTGACAGCATCGACGTGGTGGCCGCCATCGATGTGGAAGAAGCGGACCCGCCCCACCCTGGAGACGATGTCATCCGCCGACACGTCGGCCGACCTGCGTTGGTCGATGGTCAGCCTGCCGAGGTCCACCCCGAACCGCTTGAGGGTGGCGACGAATCTTTCCCGGTCGCCGTGGCCGGACCTGTCGACGTTCGCGCCCTGATCGCCGAAGACGTCGATGGCGTAGCAGGGATCGGCGCCGCTGTATGTCGCGAGCGGCACGAACGACTTGCCGTGATGGACGCCGATTTCCACCACGCCGCCGGCCAGGCCTTCTGAACCCTGGAATTCGAGGAGTTCCTTCACCAGGACGTAGTCGGTGTAGCCCAGCCAGCCTGAGACGCCCTTCAGGTCCTCGTACATTCAGGCCGCCCCTACTCCCACTCGATCGTGCCCGGCGGCTTGCTCGTCACGTCGTAGACGACACGGTTGACGCCCTTCACCTCGTTGATGATGCGCGTCGCGGCGCGGCCGAGGAAGGCCATGTCGAAATGGTAGAAGTCCGCGGTCATGCCGTCGACGGAGGTCACGGCGCGAAGCGCAAGGACGTATTCGTAGGTGCGCCCGTCGCCCATGACGCCGACGGTCTTGACGTCGGTGAGCACGGCGAACGCCTGCCAGATGGCGTCGTAGAGGCCCGCCTTGCGGATCTCGTCGAGGTAGATGGCGTCCGCCTTGCGCAGGATGTCGAGCTTTTCCCGGCTGATGCCGCCGGGGCAGCGGATGGCAAGGCCCGGTCCGGGGAACGGGTGGCGGCCGACGAAGGCTTCCGGCAGGCCCAGTTCGCGACCCAGCGCCCTGACCTCGTCCTTGAACAGTTCGCGCAACGGCTCGACGAGCTTCATGTTCATGCGCTCGGGCAGCCCGCCGACGTTGTGGTGGCTCTTGATGGTGACCGACGGCCCGCCGGTGAAGGAGACGCTTTCGATGACGTCCGGATAGAGCGTGCCTTGCGCGAGGAACCCTGCCCCGCCGACCTTGGCGGCCTCGGCCTCGAAGACATCGATGAACAGCTTGCCGATGGTCTTGCGCTTCTTCTCCGGATCGCTCTCGCCTTCGAGCCCGCAGATGAACATGTCGGAGGCATCGACGTGCACGAGCGGGATGTTGTAGGTGCCGCGGAACAGCGAGACGACTTCTTCCGCCTCGTTCATGCGCATCAGGCCGTGGTCGACGAAGATGCAAGTGAGCTGGTCGCCAATCGCCTCGTGGATCAGCACCGCGGCGACGGCGCTGTCGACACCGCCGGACAGGCCGCAAATCACCTTGCCCGCGCCGACCTGCTCGCGGATGCGCGCGATCGCCTCGGAACGGAAGGCTGCCATCGTCCAGTCGTTGCCGCAGCCGCAGACCTTGTGGACGAAATTGGCAAGAAGCCGCGCACCGTCCGGCGTGTGCACGACCTCGGGGTGGAACATGAAGCCGTAGAAGTTGCGTTCGGGATCGCCGAAGGCCGCGTAGGGCGCGCCATCGGAGCGGGCAAAGACGCGAAAACCCTCCGGCATGGCGATGACGCGGTCGCCGTGGCTCATCCAAACCTCGTGCCGCTCGCCGGGGCTCCAGACGCCGTCGAACAGCGGGCAGGCTTCGGCCACCTCCACTGTCGCGCGGCCGAACTCGCGGTGGTCGGAGCCCTGCGCGTCGCCGCCGAGCTGCACGCACATGGTCATCTGGCCGTAGCAGATGCCGAGCACCGGCACGCCGAGAGCGAACACCTTCTGCGGTGCGCGCGGGCTGCCTTCGTCGCTGGTCGACGCCGGCCCGCCGGACAGGATCACGCCCTTGGGCGCAAAGGTGTCGAGCGCCTTGTCGGCGGACTGGAAAGGGACGATCTCGCAGTAGACACCGGCCTCGCGCACGCGCCGGGCAATGAGCTGGGTGACCTGGCTGCCGAAATCGATGACGAGGATGCGGTCGGGGTGGAGGTCTGTCGTGGTTTCCATCCCGGCCCTTTACGGAATCTGCTGCGAGTCGGCAATGGCGGAGGCGACCTGCGGGTCGGTCGTACCGGACACCGCGTGGCTGGTGCGGACAAGCTTGGCCATCAGGTTGCGGTTGAAACTGGCTTCCACGGCATGGCGGATGTCGGGGTTGCGATCGAGGAAGGCGCGCAGCCGGCCGTGCTCGAAGCCCATGTAGTGGACCGGGTTCGTGACCATCACGGTCGCGGTCGCCGGCTCGCCGCTCATGAAGCTCATCTCGCCGACGAAATCGCCCTCGCCGCAGACGGCGACGATGCTGCCGCCCTTCTCGACCTGCGCGGTGCCGCGCGTCAGCACGATCAGTTCCGGCACTACCTCGCCTTCCCGCGTCAGCAGGGTTTGCGGCGGCACCTCGCGAACGACCCCGAGCTTGAGGATGCGGCGCACCGCACGCATGTCGGCCTTCGGCAGCAAGGCCTTGATGACAATGCGTTCTTCCTCCGACAGGGCGCGCTTGCGGTTCTCGAAGGCGATGATGAGAAGCTGGACGAGGTTGGTCAGGACGAAGACCGCCTCCCAGAAGACCGTCACCGGATCGTTGAGCCAGAAGTAGCCATAGGTGCCCGAGGTGACACCGGCAGACACCGCGATGATGCGCAGCCAGGTCATGTTGCGCATCATCATCGACAGGACGAGCAACACGTAGGACAGGTGCCCGACGAGCTTTCCGGCCGAGAAAAGGTTGTCCGCAGTCAGATCCATGCGAGGAGACTTCGTCCCGAAACGTGCGCGATGCAAGAGCAAAGCTTGGCAATGTTGCCCAACCGCTGACAGACTACAGCGAGAGTGCCCGCTGGACCGAGGCGCGCTCGCGCATGCGGTTGCGATGGTCGAGGACCGCGGGAAAGCCCGCCGGATCGACGCCATCGGCTTCCAGCCACGAGGACACGGCAAACAGATAGGGATCGCAAATCGTGAACTGTTCACCCATGACCCAGGGCCCGCGCAACAGTTCGGTCTCAATCAGCGAGAAGCACTCCGCCATCGTTTCCGGCACCTTCTTCTTCATCGCCTCGAGCGCGGCCTCGTCATCGGCCCAACGGCGGCCGCGCATCTTGTGCGCGTGCGCGACGTGCACGGTCGAGCACATATATCCGTTGAACGACTGCATCTGCGCGAAGGCGTAAGCGTCGTCCATCGGGGCCAACCCGGCATCGGGGTGCGTCTGCGCCACGTAGACGAGGATCGCCGGTGTTTCGGTGATGATGCCGCGGTCGGTCACCAGCGCCGGCACCCTGCCCTTGGGATTGACACCGAGATACTCCGGAGTGCGCTGCTGGCGGTTGGCGAAGTCGAGCTCGATCGCTTCGTAGTCGGCGCCGGCTTCCTCCAGCGCGACCAGGCTGGCAATCGCGACCGACGCCTTGGCGTAGTAGAGTTTCAGCATGATGGTCACGCTCCGGTTACCCAAACCAAGTTGCATATCCATCGGCCGCCTTGCGGGAAACGTCAATCGCGCGCACATCGTCAAGACGAGGAAATCGCGATGGAGGAGAAGTTGATCAGATCACTTGCGGGGCTGGCCCTTTCGGCCCTCGCCCTTTGGGCCGCCGGCACGGCGCCCGCGAGGGCGTCCAACTGCGCGATGGAAAGCTACAACCACAACGGCTCGGTGATGGAGGTGATCTGGTGCGACAACGGCGTCAACATCGCCTATGACCGTCCCCGCCAGAGCCTGCTGAAGCATGGCGTGCGGCCGGGAACGATCCTGTTCGAGGGGCAGGCCTACGCCAACGACACCATTTCCGGCACCGCACGCGTCTTCAACCGCGTGTGCGGCGTGGCGACCTACCCGGTCTCCGGCAACATCCATCCCGGCAGAATCGTCATGTACGGCCAGGCGCCGGTGCGCGACACATCGACCTGCGCCATCAAGCGATACCGCGACGACACGCTGGTGTTCGACCTCATGCCCTGAGCGGCACGAGGTCGAGACACCACATGTCGAGCGGCGCCTTGCGCCCGAGCGCCGACATGCGGCGCGGATCGGCGCGTTCGAGGAACCTCGGAATGGCCTGCGCTTTGCCGAAGCAGAACTTGCGCGGCAGGTCGGCATAGAGTGAGCGCGGCGGCGCAGAGCCAACGATGTTCTTCAGCCGCACGCCGCATTCGCGCGTGTGCATGAACACCTTGCGGATGCCGATGTCCTCGACGATGACGCGCAAGGCGGCCGCCATCACCGCTTCCCTCCACAGCGTCACGTGCGGCGCCAGGATGAGGCGCATGTAGGCTTCGACGCGCTGCAGCGGGATCTTGCGCCCGTTGAGCACCGCCTGGCCGCTGGTCTTCACCCGATCATGGAAGTCGGCGGCGAACCGCACCCAGTCGCTCTGCACCTCCTCGATCAAGGCTTCTCCGGTGTCTAGGTCGAGGTCGACACGCGCCCAGGCGAGCGTGTTGCTGCCGCCGCGGTTGCCTGGATGGGCAAAGCAGACAAACGGCCGCGTCCGGCCGGGGCGCAGGAACTCGCGGTAGGCGACGTCGTGGCGCGCCGTGAAGTCGAGCCGCACGACGAGGTTGATGCCGCGGCGGCTGACCTGCCACCAGCGCCAGTTGGCGTCGTCGGCGTCCCAGACATCGAGATTGACGATGTAACTCTGCGACAGCTCGCGATCCGCCACGCCATGGCCGTCGGCGAGCGCAAGCAGGTCGGGGCCAAGCCGGCCGGAACCGCAATAGGCGACGAGGGCTGCCATGTTGGGCCGCGCCAGCAGGCGGGCGAACGGGCTTGCGCGAACCGCCGCGATGGGGATTTCGCGGTCGAGCACGCAGGCCAGCAAGCGCGGCGCGTAGCTGTCGCGCGCGTAAGCGAACGCTCGGCGGGCGTCCGGCTGGGTCGCAATGATCTCGTGAGCGGCTTCGGCTCGCATGGATCTTCTCCCGCGAGCCGCACGTGACGCAACGGCCCGCTACAAGAGGGGCTGGCGGATTGCGGGCATCGGCCCGCTCCAGGGAACTGTCGTGTTGCGTCGTGGCATCGGTGTCTTCCGATTGCTGGTGAACGAACTGGCATGGCGGCACACATCAAGCCGCCGGAGCGAGGCGTCGGATACGCAGGAATTCCGGCGATTGAATGGCGACGCGAAAAGCCGCCTCAGCCCGAGGTGCGCCGCAGGATGCTGACGAAGAAGCCGTCCGTGCCGGTGCGGTGCGGGCTTAGCGTCAGACCCTCTGGAGCGACGCGCGCGGCTGCGAGAAGCTGCTGGCCGGTTTCCGCACCGAGACGGGCCGGCACGAGATCGCGCACGTCCAGAACCTCGAATCCGGGGTGGCGTTCGAGAAAGGCCTTCACCTGGTCGCTGTTCTCGGCGGAAAGCAGCGAGCAGGTCGCGTAGACAAGCGTTCCGCCGGGCTTCAGCGTCGGCGCGGCCATGTCGAGCACGGTCGCCTGTTCGCTCAAGCGCTCCGCAAGCGCTCCCTCCGACAGGCGCCACTTGGCGTCCGGTCGGCGCCGCCACACGCCCGTTCCGGTGCATGGGGCATCGACGAAGGCGAGGTCGAACTTGCCGGCAAGGCCGTCCAGTGCGTCCGATGCGCTCGGAAGGACCTGCGTGTTGCGCACGCCGGCGCGCTGCAGGCGCGCGTGGATCGGCGCGAGCCGGTTGGCATCAGCGTCGTAGGCGTAGATCTGGCCCTTGTTGGCGGTGAGTGCCGCGAGCGCAAGCGTCTTGCCGCCACCGCCGGCGCACAGGTCACCAATCTGGCGGTGCGAGGGGTCGAGCGCCAGGATCGCGGCAAGCTGCGAGGCCTCGTCCTGCACCTCGATGCGGCCGCGCTGGTAGGCGGCGTCGGCCTGGATGTTGGGTGCGCGCGCCGGACCGGACCCGACCGCGACGCGCAGACCAAAGGGGGAGAACGGTGTTGGTTCGGGCGCGAAACGCGCCAGCGCCTTGAGCGCCTTGGCACGGTCCGTCTTCAGAGTATTGACGCGCAGGTCGACGGGGGCGCGTTGGGAGAGCCCTGCGCCCTCTTCCGCGCGCTCGCCGCCAAACGCTGTCTCAAACGCCGGATCTAGCCATTCGGGATAGTCGCCGCGCACGTGCTCCGGAGCGTCATCGAGGGCGGTGCCCGACAGGCAGCGGCGGATGGCCGTGCGCTCGTCGTCGCTGAGCGGCCCGTCACTATGGCGATCGGATGCGAGCGCGACCTCGACATGGTCGAGATCGTTGCCCCACACAAGCGCATAGGCGCCGAGCGCCAGTGCCCGGCCCGTGTCGGCCTGCATGCACCACGCGATGGAGGCGCGGCGGCGCAGTGCGTCGAAAACGAGGTTGCCGATCGCCGCGCGGTCTCCGGAGCCGGCGAAGCGGTGAGCATGGCCCCAGTCACGCAGCACATCGGCCGCCGGGCGATGGCGGGTCGCGATGGTGTCCAGGACTTCCGCCGCCGCTGCTATGCGCCCCGCGTCTCGCATTCCGGCACCTCGCCCGCCAGCCCGTCAGATACCGGAGGGGTAGTTGGGACTCTCGCGCGTAATCGTCACGTCATGGGCGTGGCTTTCACGCAGAGAAGCCGACGAGATACGCACGAACGTCGCCTTGTCGTGCAACTCGTCGATGTTGGCCGCCCCGACATAACCCATGGCGGCGCGCAAGCCGCCGACGAGCTGGTGGATGACGCCGCCGGCGGGGCCCTTGTAGGGCACCTGCCCCTCGATGCCCTCGGGCACGAGCTTCAGCTTGTCGGAGACCTCGGCCTGGAAATAGCGGTCGGCGGAGCCGCGCGCCATGGCGCCGACGGACCCCATGCCGCGGTAGGCCTTGTAGCTGCGGCCCTGGTAGAGATAGACCTCGCCGGGGCTCTCGTCGGTGCCGGCCAGCAGCGATCCGACCATGGCGCAGCTCGCACCCGCGGCGATCGCCTTGGCAAGATCGCCGGAGAACTTGATGCCACCGTCTGCGATGACCGGCACGTCGTGCTTGTTGGCAACCTCGACGGCGTCGAGAATCGCGGTCAGCTGCGGCACGCCGACACCGGCGACAATGCGCGTGGTGCAGATGGAGCCGGGCCCGATACCGACCTTGACGGCGTCCGCGCCGGCATCGATCAGCGCCATGGTGCCACTCGCGGTCGCCACGTTGCCGGCCACGACCTGGACCGAGTTCGACAGCTTCTTGATACGGGTGACCTGTTCCAGCACGCGCTCGGAATGGCCGTGCGCGGTATCGACGACGATGACGTCGCAGCCCGCATCGATCAGCCGTTCGGTGCGCTCGTAGCCGGAATCGCCAACCGTGGTGGCCGCGGCGACGCGCAAACGGCCCTGCTCGTCCTTGCAGGCGTTGGGGTTCAGCTGCGCCTTCTCGATGTCCTTCACGGTGATGAGGCCGATGCAACGGTAATCGTCGTCGACGACCAGCAGCTTCTCGATGCGATGGGCATGCAGCAGGCGCTTGGCCTCGGTCTGGTCGACCGTCTCGCGCACCGTGATGAGCTCCTTGGTCATCAGTTCGCGGACGGGCTGACGCGGATCACTGGCGAAGCGCACGTCGCGGTTGGTCAGGATGCCGACGAGACGGCGCTGCTGGCCATCGGCGTCTCGCTCGACAACCGGGATGCCGGAGATGCGGTTGGCGTCCATGATGGCCAGCGCATCGGCGAGCGTGTCGTCCGGGGCGATGGTGAGCGGGTTCACAACCATGCCGGACTCGAACTTCTTGACCTGGCGCACGGCTTCGGCCTGCTCGTCGAGGGACAGGTTGCGATGGACCACGCCCATGCCGCCGGCCTGCGCCATGGCAATCGCCATGCTGGCCTCGGTGACGGTGTCCATGGCAGAGGACATGATCGGGATGCCGAGCCGGATCGAGCGCGTCAGCCGCGTCGCGGTGTTGACGTCGCCGGGCATGACCGACGAGCGGCCGGGCTTGAGCAGCACGTCGTCGAAAGTCAGCGCCAGTTCGCCGAAGGCACCATCGGCAGTTTGGATCTTTCCAGACATCAGGGGCTCCGCATTCAGGGCGTTTTCCCGAAGCCACCTCATCCGCCGGCCGCGACGCATCACAGGCGGCCAGGGGCAAAGCGTGGTCTCAAGACGGCCACGACCTCGCGGAATGCGGAATCGGAGGAGAAAACGCGTCTCCCTCGTGGCCGCGCTTCTTATCACCCGAATGCGAAGGGCGGAAGGCGTTGTGCGCGCAATGTTGCGCCTCGCCGGGAAATAAATGCGTGCGCGAACCCGCGGGCACGCGCTGAGGCTTCATTCGTCGTTATCGCCGCCGCGAAAGCCTTCCGCCAACACGTAGAGCTCGACCGATTCGGGGCGGCTCGACGGCGGCTTGACGTGGCGCACGGAGCGGAACCTGCGCTTCATGTCGGCGAGCAGCGACTGCTCCGTGCCGCCGCGGAAGACCTTGGCCAGGAAGGCGCCGCCGGGCGCCAGCACCTCGCAGGCGAAGTCGTAGGCCGCCTCGAACAGCGCCATGGTGCGCAGATGGTCGGTCTGGCGGTGGCCGGTTGTCGATGCCGCCATGTCGGACAGCACCAGGTCGACGGGTCCGCCGAGCGCGGCGCGCAGCTTTTCGGGCGCGTCGGCGTCGAGGAAATCGAGCTGCAGCACGTCAGCCCCCGGCACAGGATCCATCTCGAGAATGTCGATGGCCACCAGCTTGCCGTCCGGCGCGATGCGCTCGGCGGCAACCTGCGTCCAGCCGCCCGGCGCGGCGCCGAGGTCGAGAACGCGCATGCCCGGCTTGAGCAGCGGATGCTTCTCGTCGATCTCGACCAGCTTGAAGGCGGCGCGCGAGCGGTATCCGGCGGCGCGGGCCTTCTCGACATAGGGGTCGTTGAGCTGGCGTTGCAGCCAGCGCGTGGATGACGTCGAGCGCTTGCGCGCCGTCTTCACCCGTGTCTTCAGGGACGAGCGGCCGCTGCCGCCGGGCGACTTCGTCATGACGGGGTGCTCCGTGCGCCGCCGGCGCCTTCGCGCCAGGCATCGTCCTCGCTCATCAGCGACATCAGGATGCCTTCGCGCAAGCCCCTGTCGGCGACGCGCACGCGCGCCCACGGCCAGCGCAGGCGGATCGCCTCGAAGATCGCGCAACCGGCGAGAACGAGGTCGGCGCGGTCGCGCCCGATGCAGGCGTTCGCCGCGCGCTCGTCGTAGCTCATGGTCACCAGCCGCTCGTTGACCGCGCGGATGGAATGCGGCCCCATCCACGTACCGTCGACGCGGCGGCGGTCGTAGCGCTTGAGGCCGAGGTGGACGCCGGCAATGGTCGTCACGGTGCCGGAGGTGCCGAGCAGGTGGACGTTGGCGCGCGGATGGCGGTCGAGGGCGCGCACGGCGGGAAAGGCGTCGAGCATGCCGGTGACTTCGCTCACCATCGCGTCGAAGGTTTCCGGCGACACGTCGACGCCGCCGTGACGTTCGGCAACGCCGACGACACCGACGGGCAGCGACGTCCAGCCGACGACGGAGGCTTTCAGGTCGCCGCCCGGCTGTTTCCCGTTTGCCTGTGTGTTCTCAAGGTTGAGCACGATGAGCTCGGTCGAGCCGCCGCCGATGTCGAAGACGACGACGCCGGTGGCTTCCGGATCGATGAGGGACGAACATCCGGCGACGGCAAGGTGCGCCTCGGTCTCGCGCGAAACGACTTCGAGCGCCAGGCCGGTTTCGCGGTACACGCGCTCGAGGAAATCAGCGCCGTTCGCTGCCTGGCGGCAGGCTTCGGTGGCGATCAGCCGGTGACGGTTGACGCCGTTGATGACGAGCTTGTCACGGCAGGCCGCCAGCGCATCGATCGCGCGATCCATGGCGGCGGCGGAAAGCTCGCCCGTCGCACCTAGCCCCTGCCCCAGCCGCACCACGCGGGAGAAGGCATCGACCACACGAAAGGCGTTGCGGGTCGGGCGGGCCACCAGCAGGCGGCAATTGTTGGTGCCGAGATCGAGCGCGGCGTAGACGGTGTCGGGCGTCGCGTTGCGGCGCACCGCCGGCGCGGCAGGCCTGCCGTTCGCCGGTTTCGCCCTGGAGTTGCCGTTGCCGTCTCGCGCCTGCGCAGGGGGCGCGCCGGCATTCGCGAAGCCTGCGGCCTGCTTCGCCGGCGCAGCCGCGCAGCCTGCGTCCTGCCTGCTTGCGCCATCGGCTTGCGCGGTTGCCGGACGGTTCTTCTGGCGGCGGCGCCAGGCACGTCCACCACGGCGGCCACGGCGGCGGCGCTTGCGTTGCGGCGACGCACCGGGGTTGCCCGGCGATGGGGTTTCGGGTCCGTCCACGACGAAATGTCCTGTCCGGGGCGCTTGCCGAGGCGGACTGGCGACGACCGGCGAATGAAACGCGCGTCGCGCAATCCGGAGCGACGCGCCCGATTTGCGTTGCTGCAAGGGTAGCAACTCGCGCCGCGCCCGCAAGCCCGGTTTTTAGGCAACCGCCGATTGCATGGCCAGGCCCGGCCGCCGCGGCCGCTTGCGCCAAAGCCTCTAGACCCGGTGCGCGCCCGAGAATCCGTCGAGGAACGCCGTGAGATTGTCCGCCAGGGCGTCGCACGCATAACCGCCCTCCTGGACGATGACGCTTCTCAGGCCGGCGCGCGCGCAACGCTCGCCGATGCGCCCGAAGCCAGCGGTGGTCACCGACAGCCCGCCGATGGGATCGCCCTCGTAGGCATCGAGGCCAAGCGCGATGACCAGCGCGCCGGGGGCAAAGCTCGCGATGCGTTGCAAGGCCTTGTCCAGCGCGGCGAGAAAGACATCGTCGCCGGACTGGCGCGGCAGCGGCAGGTTGAGGTTGCAGCCAAGCCCTGCCCCTTCGCCGCGCTCTGCCGTATGGCCCCAGAAGAACGGGTAGAAGCGCACCGGGTCGGCATGGATGGAAACGGTCAGCACATCGCCGCGGCGATAGAAGATGCATTGCGTGCCGTTGCCATGATGCAGGTCGACATCGAGGACGGCGACGCGGTCATGGCGCGCACGCAGGGCCTGCGCGGCGATCGCCGTGTTGTTGAGGAAGCAGAACCCGCCAGCAAGGTCGGCGAAGGCATGGTGGCCCGGCGGCCGGCACAGGGCATAGACGGCGTCCTCGCCTTCGAGCACCAGATGGGCGGCGTGCGCCGCGGTCTGGGCGCTCCAGTAGGCCGAATGCCAGGTGTCGGCCGAGATCGGGCACGCGGTATCGGCCATGTGGTAGCCGGCCTGGCCGACGGCGGACGCGGGATAGGACAGGTCGCGGCGGTCCGGGTGGACGTTGGGGATCACCTCTTCGGAGGCATCGGGGATGCGCTGCCAGCGCGCGAAGATGTTTTCCAGGAACTGCAGGTACTCAGGCGTATGCACGGCGGCGATCGGATCGAGGCAGCGATCGGCGGGTGCAACCGGTGCAAGGCCTGCTGCCTTCGCGCCGGACAGCAGCGCGTCGACGCGCGCCGGCACTTCCGGGTTGGGCTGCGGCGCGCCGGACGACAGGAAATGGCGCGGATTGTGCGCGCGCTGCTCGTTGCTCAAGACAACCTTCATGTCCCCTCCCCGCAGAATGCGTCAAAACCCGCTCCGTCGAGATCGAAATGGCGGTCGCCGTCCATCGGCTGGAAGCCAATGCGCGCGTAGAACCGCGCCGCGCCGGCGTTACTGTGATCGGCGGCCAGTCGGATAAACGAGGCGCCATAGTGCCGGGCGCCCTCGCGCGCGGCGGCGCGCAGCAGATGCGGCCCGAGGCCGCGCCGGCGCACCTGCGGCGCCGCGTACAGGTCCTGCACGAAGATGCCGCAGCGGCCGCGCCAGCTCGAATAGTAGGGAAACCACAAGCAGACCCCGACATCGCTGCCGTCGAGCGCCGCGACGATGGCATGCAGGAACCTGTTGGGGGCCGACAGGGCAGCCTCCAGGTCGTGATGATGCGACGTCTTGGCGTGCGGCAGGCCGGTGCTGGCGGCGAGTTCGCCCAGCATCGTGTCGATGGTCTCGGCGTCGGCACTGGTTGCCTCGCGCATGGTCCATACCGCGTCATGCATCGCTCAGGCATTGCCCCGCGGGAGGCCGGCACGGTCGGCGAAGGCATCGAGGCTCGCGGTCAGCCTGTTCATGATCTCGGCGATGTCCTCGCGCGTGACGATCATCGGCGGGCAAACCATGAAGTGGTCGCCCTCGAAGCCGCCGCGCGTGCGCCGAGCGTAGATGATGAGGCCGCGCGAATAGGCCTCCTCGACGAGGTGGATGTAGGCGTTCATCTCGCGCGGCAACGGGGCGAGCGATTCGCGATCCTGCGCCAGCTCGAAGGCCAGCAACAGCCCCTTGCCGCGGACATCGGCGATGAAGGGATAGCGCGCCTTGAGCGCGGTCAGTTCACCCTTCAGCACCTCGCCCATCGCGGCGGCATTGCCGCACAGGTCCTGCTCCTCGATCTCGTCGAGCACCGCGAGACCGGCGGCGCAGGCGAGCGGATTGCCGGCGTAGGTATAGCCGTGGATGAAGCCGCCGTGGTCGAGCACCGCATCGACGATGCGGCGATGCGCGACCATGGCGCCGAGCGGCATATAGCCGGCGCCGAACCCCTTCGACAGCGCGATGATGTCGGGCTTCAGTCCCCAGTGGTCGGCGGCGAGGAAACGGCCGGTGCGGCCGGCGCCGGACATCACCTCGTCGAGGATGAGCAGCACTCCGAACTCGCGGCAGATCTCGGCGATGCGCGCGTGGTAGCTGTCGGGGGCGACCAGCGCGCCGGTCGAGGCGCCGCCGACCGGCTCCATGATGAAAGCGAGCACGCTCTCAGGCCCCTGGCGCAGGATCTCTTCGCGCAGGCGCTCGGCATGGCGGATGCCGCGCTCGGCCATGGTCAGGCCGTCATTGTCGAGATAGCAGGTCGGCGCCGGGATCTTCGGCATCTGCTGCATCATCGGCAGGAACGGCACCTGCATGTTGTCCATGCCGGTCAGCGCCAGCGCGCCGAGCGTCGCGCCGTGATAGGACGGCTTCAGCGAGATGACCTTCCAGCGCGCCTCGTCGCCGACCGCGATCGTGTACTGGCGCGCCAGCTTGATTGAGCTCTCCACGGCCTCCGAACCGCCGGAGACGAAGAAGACGCGGTCGAGCCCGTCGGGCATGCGCGCGGCGACCCTGCGGGCGAGTTCCTCCGCCGGCTCATTCTCGAAATGCAGCCGGTAGCCGAAGGTCGACTTCTCCATCTGCGCGCGCATCGCGGCCAGCACGCGCGGGTTCGAGTGACCGATGTTGGAGACCATCGCGCCGCTGCAAGCATCGATGTAGTGCCTGCCGTCGCGGTCCCACATGGACACGCCCTGCGCGCGCTCCAGCATGGGGCGGCGCTGGCGCGACTGGTAGAACAGGTTGGAGGGCTTCATGCCGACGGCTCCGCGTGATGGTCCCGGCGCGGAAAGATCGGCAGGGCGCGGATCTCGCGCACCAGGCCGAGCGTCTCCTCGACGGCGGCGGCGAAGAACTTCGCGCCGGTCTCGGCGTCGGCGACGGTCGGGTCGCCCATGGTGCCGTCGGGCGACTGCGCCGACCACCAGCGCATCAGCATGGCGCGGGCGCCGCCCGAGGCGAGGTCGAGGTTGAGGTAGCGGCTGTTCGGATCGTGCACGACCTGCTTCGCCGCCTTTTCCGGGTACACGTGCTCGGGGTCGAGATGCATGTACATCGCGGCCTCGAACTCGCAGGCATGCGCGATGCCGCCAGTCTCGGATTTGCGCAGCGCGTTGATGCGGTCGTACATCAGGTTCCAGTAGGACGCCGAGACGCAGATGATCTCCGTCTCGATTACCGTCTTGCGCGCGGCGAGGTCGAGCACGGGATGGTTCGAACCGTGGCTGTTGAGCAGCAGGATGCGGCGGAAACCATGGTGGGCCAGCGACTTCGTCACGTCAGTGATGAAGGCGATCAGCGTTTCCGGCTGGATCCAGATGACGCCGGGAAAGTCCTTGTGATGCTCGTTGAAGCCGTAGGGGATCGTCGGCATGACCAGCACTTCGGACGGTGCCTTCGCGGCCACGCCTTGCGCGATCGATGTGCCGAGCAGGGTGTCGGTGTCGAGCACCATGTGGGGACCGTGATCCTCGGTCGCGGCGACGGGCAGGATGACGACGCGATCCTTGTCGCAGTCGCGCACCTCTTCCCAGGTGAGCTTTCCGTATTCGGTCTTCATGTGAATGTTCCGCGAACGTGGTGGGGCGGCGCGGGCAACCCTGCGCCAGCGCCATCATAGACCGGGCGCGGGCGCGCGCCGAGCCATCTTGGGAGAAATTGTCACGCGGCGATACGCCGGGACCATGCTGCCCCTCGATCGCTCCCGACACGGCAGCCGGACGCTGGAGCGGGGCTTTCGGGCAGCGTCGAATGCGCGTGGGAAAGTGGTTGCAAAGCTGCGAGTCGGCAGGCTAGAAGAGCGCCACGTTCGCGCCTCGGCGCGCGCCGCCGCTTGTCCCTTCTGCCGGACTGCGGCCAGCCTGCCGGCAAACGGCAGGGTCTTGGGGAATAGTTTAACGGTAGAACAGCGGACTCTGACTCCGTCGGTCCTGGTTCGAATCCAGGTTCCCCAGCCACCCACCCCCGCCAAACCGTCTCTTCGTCTGGCGCTGCGCGCCAAGCGCCCGGAACAGGGGCGCTTTTCGGCGCGTATCCCTTTTTCGGGCCGCTGGCTGTCATGATGTACATCCGGTTCCCGCTATCGCTGAGGAACGTCGAGGACCTGCTGCACGAACGCGGCATCGACATCAGCCACGAGACTGTGCGGTTCTGGTGGGGTCGGTTTGGGCCGATGTTCGCCGCCGAGATCCGCCAGAGACGTGTCGAGCGGATGCGCTCGATGACCCACTGGCGATGGCACCTCGACGAGGTCTTTGTGAAGATCAACGGCGAGACACGCTACCTGTGGCGCGCCGTCGATCACGAAGGCGAAGTGCTGGAGGCGTTCGTCTCGAAGCGCCGGGATCGCAAGGCGGCATTGAAATTCCTCAGGAAATTGCTGAAGCGGCATGGTCCGGCTCAGACCATCGTAACCGACAGGCTCAGATCACACGGCGCCGCGATGCGCGAGCTCGGCAACCCCGAGCGCCAGCAGACGGGACGGTGTCTGAACAACCGGATCGAGAATTCGCATCTGCCCTTCCGACGACGCGAACGGGCGATGACCAGATTCCGGCGGATGCGAAGTCTGCAGAAGTTCGCAGCAGCTCAATCCTCGATCCACAATCACTTCAACAAGGAACGCCACCTCTACAGAAGGAACAATTTCAAGCTGAACCGAGCCACCGCGCTGGCCGAGTGGCGGCAGCTCTTCGCTGCCTGAGGAAACCTCGTTCTCCGGCCAAACTGAGACCAATTTGGTTCGTTTGACACCACACATCAGGGCTAGCGGTCATACGTGCCGCGCACAAAGGCCGGACACATGACCCCACCCCGCAACGATCGTAAAAGTTCAAATCAACCCTTGCGCAAACGGAGCAGCCCACACATGACAGCACCGACGACAGTTATTCGGCAGCTGAACCGATATCGATCACCAGACGCCGCCACGGCGGTGTGCCCGTTTCCCAGGGCTGTCCGTAGTCCAGCGTCAGCCGCGTCCTGCCTGCGGCTGCCGCTGCAATCCGCCATTCCTGCAGCACAGGCTTTCCAACAAGCCCCCTACGGCGCCAATCGAGCGGATCGTCCGGATCGAAGCTGCGTCCTGCTGTGACCTGCACACCATCGAGGTTGTCGCTCTGGGCGGCATTGATCTGCCATTGGGCGCCGGTGGAAGGGTTGCTCCACAATTCGAGCGTGACCCGTTCGCCCACCACAAGCGGCAACCTCAGTGATGCGGTGTCGGTTTCCTCGACACGCACATGCAACACGATCCGGGCTTCGCTCCTGGCCTCTGCCGCCTTGGCGGCCAGGGTCGCCCTGGCTTCGCCGAAGGATATCGCGCGGACGCCCCATCCCCACACCTTCGGGGCACTGAACAGCGACCTGATCGCGTGTCCAGCCGCGGCATCGTCACGCGTTGGCTGTGCAGAACCGGGTTGCTGGCCGATGTCCACCAGGTCGACGTGTTCCAGCGCCTCGCTGGCTGACCCGTCCAGCAGCCATCCCATGTCGGCCTTGCGGCCACCCCTGCCGTGGATTGCCAGGAGTGCGCCTTCGGTGGGGCGCAGCGACAAGTGGAACTCGCTTGCGGCGACATCGTCCGCGAGTGCCGCCATCGTAGAAATCCCCTCGATGGCAAGCGTGACCAGCATCCCGGCAATGGCTGCGACCACGCCTCTGCGGCCGGCAAGTATGACCGGTTGATGCATGTCTCGGCCCTCCCCTGTCGTGAACCTGAGCAGAAACCCGACCGTCATTGGCGCCACGGGTCACATGCTTCGCCGTCAATGCCCTTGCGCAGGGCAACGACAACATTACTGCTACCGCGTTCGCGACCGAACCGAGGCCGGTTTGGTTAGCCTGACAACTCAGTCGATCGCCCGCAAGGCTCCCCCGACCAGAGTCCAGACCCTAGTCCATGACCATGGATACGATCTCGCGTGCCATGTGGGGCGCCGTTGCGTACTTCCCGGTGTCCACTGAAAGAAAATTGCCGATCCGCGAAACCCCGAAACGCTCGCGGCGGTGCAGGGTCGCCGATGGATCGGCCAGGACCCCGCTGGCCTGGGCAAATATCCAACCGCCCGCGACCTCGATCCGTTCGGCGGCCTCGAGCACTTGCCCCGCACCCGGCAGGCGCGGCACGAGATGCTTCTGGATGCCACGCAGTACCGCGGCCCTGATTTCGCTGTCGATCACCGGGGCCGCCCCCGGCACCGCTGCCTTCGTGTCGCGCAACAGCCCCGTCGGATACCAGGACAGGTAGAAATCCCGGCCGTTGTAGTTCTTCATGTCTCCGAACGGCCCGACGCAGATTATCGCGCTGGGCACCGCCAGCGGTTTCGATGTGCGCACGAAGGCGGAAACGCGGAACCGGTTCGAGCAGTCGGCCGGATCGGCAATGCCCGCCGTGCGGTCGACAGCGACACGTCCTTGCCAGAGTGCGTTGACCACCAGGCCAAAAGCCTCACGTGTCGCTTCGCCCGTGTCGCCCACGGCCAGTGTGCGAACGGTCCACGGGTCATGCCCGCTCTCGCCGGCGTCCACACCTTCGACCCGTTGCCCCATTCGCAGTTCGATAAAGGGCTCCTGGGTCACCCGGTCCGCCAGCCGGTCCGCGACCCATCGCGTCTGGATCGAACGCTCGGGCAGAAAGTAGCCCGCCACTATGTCGCAGGCATTCGAATGGCGCTCAAGGTCGGACCGGCTGGCTTGCCGTACGGCCGCACGGGTCAGATCGCCTGGATAGTCCGCACAGCCCGGCATCGTTTTGGCAAGCGCTGTTACCTGCTCGAAATAGGCGCCCGTGGCCGCGGCGCCGACCACGCTTCCGCGGCTGACCAGGTACAAATCGTCGGAATGAGATATTGCCGTGTCGATTGCCTCGCCGATCCAGTCCCGCATGATGGGCAGGAATGCCAGGCCGGCCGGCAGCATATGTCTTGCCGTCGCCAGGCTGGGATCATTGGCGTAGAGATAGCCGAGATGCAGCTTGCCTTCGTTCCAGCGGCTGGCGCATTCCATCGGGGCGCATCGTTCGTCGAACACGGTCACCTTGCGGCCGCGCCTTGCGAACTCCAGCGCCAGACAGCAACCCATGATGCCTGCGCCGAGGATGGCGATCCGCTCAGGCATCGGGTTCCTTGATGTAGGCGTCCAGATCGTACGGAAGGTTCGACAGCACCAGTGCCGCAGCGTCTGCTCCATGATAGGTCTGCGTCCACCAGACGGGCGGCCTGACCAGGATCGCATTGGGCGAACCTGCAAGCTCTATCGTTGCTTTGACGCCCCTGTTTCTGGCTTCGATCACGATCTTTCCGCCGATCCGCACCAGCAGTTGCGCCGCTTTCCTGTGGCCGTGCCCGCCCCGCAGGGCGCCATCGCGCGCGCGTACGATGAAAGCATGCGCGGGCACGAAGGGAACATCCGGCCATGCCAGCGGCATCAGGGCGCCACGGGCATCCTCGTACACCGGAAAATCCAGGGTCCGGACCAGGCTGTCGAGGAATTCATCAACGATCCGTACCGTCATGGCGCCTGTCCTGCCCGGCGGACCAGTTTCATTGAATGAAAACACAGACCGAGGAACCGGTCATCGTCGCCGATACCGAGGTCTTTCGGCGTTGTCGTCACGCTCGACTCGATGACGAGATTGACCTGGCCGCCGACGGTTGCCGGGATCGGGACATGGATGCTCTCCCGCCCTTCGATGGTCTTTTCCAGCGCCACGGCGCCATTGACGAGAATGCGCAGGGGCTCGCTCGCACGCAGTGGCGCGAGATCGATTTCGAGGGCCTCGCACGCACCTGGTGCCGAACATCCGAAAATGATTTCCGCCGCGGATGCATGCGTCCATCTCGTGCCATTTTCGCATTCGTGCCAGCCAAACCCGACAAAATCATCACCCGCCGCGCTCCCGATCGGCAAATCGTCGCCTTCGACTTGCGGCACGTCATGGGTGAATCTGCGATGCTCGCGAACGAAATGTCCTTTGCGCTCGCCGGCGATGCGTCGTTGCAAGCCAAGCGGGTGGATGCCCAGCCGTGACAGGAGGCGGGCAGCGCGCGTGATCAGCGGCACCCAGCGTGACTTCGTCCAGGCCCGGATCAGTCCGCCACGTCCCAGGTTGGCCGATTGCGCGACAACGATTTTCTCCAATGCCTCTGCTGACTGCCGGCACAAGGCATCGATATCGCTGCGCCGGCCAAGTTCCTTGGCATGCTGGATCGCGACCGATTCAAGGATGTCGCGGCTGACCGAGGGCTTGTCCTTGATCCACTCCCAGGCGCGCTCGTGCTCGGCGTGAAGACTGCGCCTGTAGGTCAGCTTGCGCACGCCTGCATGGATTGCCAGGACGCAAGGATGCGGATCGAACCTGAGATCGACGCCCTTGCGCCAGGCCCGGAATATCCAGTCCTGCGACGGCGACACAAAGGCCTCGTCGGCGTGAACCCACTCGCCGACACGCTCCCAGGTCGAGCGCCGCACGGTCCAGCTGGACCCCGACATGAACATCTCGGCCTGAAAGGAACCGTCGGTGGTCACCCCGTCGAGGCGCACGCAATCGCGCCGGTGGTCGGGCGGTCCGGTGCGCTCGCCGGCGGCATGCAGAAGAACGACTGGCGCCCAGAGCATATCCGCACCGCTTGATTGCATGACGGCAATCGAGTGGGAAAGCCGGTCGGCGAAATAGAAATCGTCCTGTCCCAGGATGAACAGATACTCCCCCTTCGCCTTCTGCATCCCGCGGTTGATCGGTGCGGATTGTCCGCCGGAATTGACGGCCATGTTTTCCCAGCTGATCCGGGGGTCATCAAATGACGCGACAACCGCTTCGGATTGATCGCTACAGCCGTCGCCGACGACAATCAGTTCCCAGTCCGGCATGTCCTGCTGGAGTACGCTTTTGATCGCAAAGCGCATGACATCGGCGCGGTTGTAGGCCGGAATGACGATTGATGCGGCAGGCGGCAAGACAGCGACTTCCGATGACAGAGAGACCACGCCAACCGGATATGGCATGCGCAGGCATTGTCAGAGCAAAATCGGTTGAGGTCCAGAGTGCCCTCCCCTAGCCTCTCCGCATGCGCAAATCGAACCCGTTCCGCTACTTCAAGGCAAGCTCCGAGGTCATTCGCCTGGCGGTCATGATGTACATCCGCGTCCCGTTGTCGCGGCTCAATGTCGAGGACCTGCTGCACGAACGCGGCATCGACATCAGCCACGAGACGGTGCGCTTCTGGTGGAGCCGGTCCGCGGCACTGGCCGAATGGCAACGGCTCTCGAACCTGCAGGCGCGATCCCGGTGGGTGAACAGCTTGCGGGCTGTCCGCTAGTGCAATTCGTCAGGATGTCGACCAGGCCGTGACTTGTAGGCCGGCAACTTCCACTGAAATTGGATCGCCCCGCCGCGCACGAAAAGTGCGACCATGAAGCCGAGACCGGCGGCAAACGAGGTTGGCAATCCGAAGCGCGACAGTGCCACGAAGCCGGCGGCCCCGCTGATCGCGGCCGCCACATAGATCTCCTGCCGCAGCAGGACAGAAGGCTCGCGCGCAAGGACGTCGCGGATAATTCCGCCCAGAGTTCCCGTCATCATGCCCATTACGATTGCGACGGTCACCGAATCCGTCGCCGCGAGCCCCTTGTAGGCACCGAAGACGCCATAAGCCGCAAGCGCTATGGCGTCGAGCCAGAGAAGAAGCCGGTATCTCGACTCGATCAGGTGAGCAGTGAAGTATACGAAGATCGCCGTGAGAGTGCAGACCAGAACGTGTACCGGCTGCTCGACCCAGAACACCGGAACATCAAGCACGAGGTCACGTACCGTGCCGCCTCCGATTCCCGTCACCGCGGCCAAGAACAGGAAACCGATGATGTCCAGTTGGTTGCGGGATGCAGCCAGCGCGCCCGTGGCAGCAAATAGCGCGACACCAACATAATCCAGCACTTCGATCGGCGTCATTTTCTGCTGCCTTACAAGGAGTTCATTGGCCGGCCGTGATGACTGCCTGACATGACGGAGTGTCCGCTTTGGGACGTCTTTGCAGCGGGCCGCCTCGGTGGTCGCGGCACGGCGCCGAGCGGGTTGAGTGCCTTGATCGAGTAATAGGGCATTGTCAGAGCAAAACCGGTTGAGGTCCAGAGCGCCCTCCCCTGGCCCAGCGTCTGGTTCACGTTGTCGATCTTTTTGACGAACTTGTTGGTCAGGTTGCCATCACTGAGCTGAACCACTTCGGTGACGAAGTTCGAGCCAATCGCCTGGCGGTTATCGTCGAGGACAATCTTACCATTGGGCGCGTCGAGTTGCAGATTGCGCAGACATGCGCGGAACTTTGCCTGCCCGTCGGAAAGGTCGCCACCGGTCTCGTTAAGGCAGGTGATGGCTGCGTTGGCGGCGTTGTAGTAGCCAGTGGCCAGCAGCGAGGGCGACGGGAAACGCTTCTCCGGCGGGAAGGCGTCCTGATAGGCCTTCACGTAGGCCTGCCATTTCGGATCGTCCCAGGTGTCGGCCTGCGGGCCCGACGACGGGGTGCCGATCAGCAGCTTCTTCGCATCCCCCTTGGATGACAGCACGGTGCCGTCGACCATGATCGTGCCGCCGATGAGGCCGACGTCGCCGCCGCCGGCCTGCTGGTACTGGTTGAGGAAGTTGACGGCGTCGCCGCCGCCGAGGCCGAGATAGACCGCATCGACATCATCAGGTAGCGCTGCGATGATCGAGGTGAAATCCTTCGATCCCAGCGGCACCCAGAAACGCTCGGTGATCTTGCCGCCGGCCTTGCAGAACTCGTGCGCGAAGCCGAGAAAGTTGGTGTAGGCAAACGAATAGTCTTCCGCCACGGAGGCGACCGTCTTCCAGCCCTTTTCGTTGAAGACATAGTCGCCAAGGCCCGCGCCCCACTGGACCCCATCCATGTTGAAGCGGAAGAAGTTTTCCGACGGATTGATGAAGGTGGTTTCCTGCGCGCCGGAAATGCCGTTGATGATCGTCACCTGCGGCTACGTCTTCGCGTAGTCGCGCAGCGCAAAGCCCTCCGATCCCGAGAGCGGCCCGATGACGATGTCGACCTTGTCCTGTTCGACAAGCTTGCGCACGACGCGCAAGGCCGTTTCCGGAGTGGCGTCGATCGCGCCGACGATGACCTCCAGATCCTTGCCGCCGGCCTTGCTGCCAGCCTGTTGCATGGCGACCTGAAAACCGCGCTGACCGTCCTCGCCGAGCACGGTATAGGTGCCTTCAAGCGTTGCCATGATCAGACTTGCCCAGTTTCCCTGACCGGCTGTCAAGCCAACAGCAAGCGGGTGGCGTGAAAACCAGCCAGGGCTGCAAGGCCGCTCAACACCGTTCCCCACGCCACATCGACCATGACCACCGCAAGCGGCCACCCCTTCAGCGTGGCATAGTTCGTCATGTCGTAGGTCGCATAGGCGAAAAACCCGAACAGCGCGCCCAAGACCAGAGCCGATGACGCCGAACCCGACTTCAGTGCGGGCAAGGTGGCAAAGAAAACGATACCAGCCACATAGATTGCATAAAACGTCACCGCGGCACCGACGTTCGGGCGTTCCAGCAGCAGGTGCCCGAGACGATCGGCATAGAAACCGCGGGCCAGGTGTGCCAGCCACACGTAGTCGATGACCAGGAAGACGGCAGCCGTCGTTGCGTAGGCGAGCAGGTGCGTCCCCATACGTTCTCCCCTTATTTCCTGCCGACTCCTACGCAGGCGCATGGCGGGCGGATCATCGGCCACGACCGCAAGACATTTCGAACCGGAATGATCCTTTCGGTAGGCTGGGGCGTATCCAAACCCAACATCATCAGGGAATCAGGGACGCCGCGCGTATGCCAGGGTTGAACATCGCTGTTGTCGGATCGGGTATCTCGGGTCTCTCGGCCGCATGGTTGCTATCAAGACGCCACCAGGTCACCGTTTACGAGTGCGATCAGCGTCTGGGCGGCCATGCCAACACCGTCGACGTCGAGCTGAGCGACGGGACCGTTGATGTCGATACTGGCTTCATCGTCTACAACGAGAAGACGTATCCGAACCTCACGGCCCTGTTCGCCCATCTCGGCGTGAAGACGCAGCCTTCGAGCATGGGGTTTGCCTTGTCGGTGGGCAGCGGGACCTATGAGTATTCCGGGACAAACGCCAATGGCTATTTCGGCCAGAGGCGCAACATAGCGAGCCCCTCCCACTGGGCCTTGCTGCTTGAAATCCGCCGGTTCTTCGACACGGCAGCAAGCCGCGTCGAAACCCATGCCGGGGAGCCGACACTCGGCGATTTCCTTCGCGCTGAAGGCTATTCGTCCCGCTTCGTAGAGGAACACATCGTGCCTATGGGCGCGGCGATCTGGTCCACGACCTTGCGTGAGATGCTCAACTTCCCGGCGCGCACCTTTCTGGCTTTCTACGGCAATCACGGGCTGCTGCAACTCTCCGACCGGCCGGCATGGCGCACCGTTTGCGGTGGTAGCCGCAACTATGTGTCCGCGCTCATTTCGGACGCCGACTTCCGGGTCATTCAGGGTGTTGGCGCTCGCCGCGTGGCGCGCAGCGCGAGCAAGGTCGTCCTGGAGGATACGCGCGGCGCGATGCGCCCCTTCGATCACGTCGTCTTCGCGACCCACGCCGACCAGGCCCTGAGCCTGATCGAGGCGCCGAGCGACGAGGAAACCACCCTGCTTGGCAGCTTTGCCTACCAGCCCAACGAGGCGGTCCTGCACAGCGACAGGCGCTGGATGCCGCAGCGACGCCGCGTATGGTCGAGCTGGAATTTCATCAAGTCGGAAAGAGGCCTCGAAAGCCCGCTCTGCCTGACCTACTGGATGAATGAATTGCAGGGGCTTGAAACGCGCGTGCCCCTGCTCGTGACGCTGAATCCGACCGCTGACATCCATCCAAAGGCCGTGCATCGCACGTTCAGCTATCGCCATCCTGTGTTCAACGCCGCTGCCCTTGCGGCGCAGAAGCGCCTGTGGAACCTGCAAGGGCGGCAAAGGACATGGTTCTGCGGCAGCTATTTTGGCTACGGCTTCCATGAGGACGGCATACAGAGCGGCCTTGCCGTCGCCGAGCAACTGGGCGGCGTTCGCCGTCCCTGGCAGGTCGCAGACGAATCCGGCCGCATCAACCTTGCGGCGGGAGACGCCGCAGAGGCGGCGGAATGAACACTCCGGCAAATGCGCTCTACCTTGGAGACGTTGTGCACCGGCGCCTGCGACCGATACGCCATGTGCTGCGCTATCGTGTGTTCTCGTTGCTGATCGACGTCGACAGCATCTCGGAAACCGCTCAGCGGCTGACCCTGTTTTCCCACAATCGCCTCAACCTGCTCAGCCTGCACGATGCCGATCACGGCGATGGAACTCCGCTTGGACCCTACCTGCGCCGGCTGGCGGAACAGGTCGGCGAAGGCCGGCACATCGAGCGGTTCGTCATGCTCTGCTACCCGCGCGTACTCGGCTACGTCTTCAACCCGCTGACTGTCTATGCGGGGCTGGACGCGAGCGGGGACGTGCGCCTGGTCCTCTATGAGGTCAGTAACACCTTCGGCGAGCGCATGACCTATGTACTGAGGGCGGCCCCGGGAGATGACGGGACAGTTGTCCAGAGTTGCGCCAAGCAGTTCTACGTCTCCCCTTTCAATGACACCGGGGGCACCTACCATTTTCGCATGTCGCCTTTCGGCGCCTCACTGAAGCTCGCCATCACGCTCGAAACCGACCGGCGCGCGCTGATGACCGCGAGCTTCAGCGCCCATCGGGCCGAACTCAGCGATCGGAACCTGCTCAAGGCACTGGCGACAACAGGATGGATGACGCTCAAGGTCATCGCCGCGATCCATTTCGAGGCGGCCCGGTTGTGGATGAAGGGGCTTGTCGTCATACCGCGCCCTGCCCCGCCGGTTCCGCCCGTCTCCTTCGATGACACTTCAGGCGCAGGTTAGGTCATGATCGAACAACTGACATCGGACGATGCTGTCAGCAGGCGTGGAACACGCAATGGCGTGGAGGCCATGCTGGCGTCGGCTGCCCGCAAGATGCTCGATTTCACGCCTGTGGGCGCTGTCGTTGTCGAACTGCCATCGGGACAGCGGTACCGATTTGGCGGAGAGACCGGCGAACCGGCACCAATGCTCAAGCTGAAAAACTTCTCCGTGCTGCGCAGGGCGATCGCACGCGGCAGACTTGGCTTCGCGGAAAGTTACATCAGCGGCGACCTGGACATCTCCGACCCCACTGCCCTGTTCCGGTTCTATCTTGACAACGAGCGCGCGTTTTCGCGGTCAGGCGGGAATGTGTTCAAGGGACGGCTGATCGACCGTCTGGCACATCTGGCGCGTCGCAACTCCGTGCGCGGCAGCCGGCGCAACATCGCGGCGCACTACGATCTCAGCAACGACTTCTTCCGGCTCTGGCTCGATCCGGACATGATCTATTCGAGTGGGCTTTTCTCGGCTCACGCTGAATCGCTGGAGCAATCGCAAGACGCCAAGATCCGGCGCATCCTCGAACTCCTGGAATTGTCAGATGGCGAGCGCGTTCTCGAGATCGGATGCGGCTGGGGGGCGCTTGCCCGCGCCGCGGCGCAATCGCACGGCGCACATGTCAGGGGCATCACGCTCTCGCAGGCGCAGCTTTCACATTGCCGCGAGACGGTGCAAGCGGATTGCGCGCCGGGATCGAGCGAGTTCCACCTGCAGGACTATCGTGAATCGGCCGGTGAATTCGACCGCATCATGTCGGTGGAAATGATCGAAGCCGTGGGCGAGGACTACTGGCCCACATATTTCCAGACGCTGCATGATCGCCTCGCGCCCGGCGGTTGCGCCGTGATCCAGGCGATCACCATGGATGACATGCATTTCCCCGCCTACCGGCAAGGGACCGACTTCATCCAGCGCTACATCTTTCCCGGCGGCATGTTGCCGACACGAACCATCATCGCCCGACAGGCCGAAGCCGCTGGCCTGCGCCTCGACCACTGCGAAAACTTCGGAGCGAGCTATGCGGAGACCCTGCGCCACTGGCGGCGGCGCTTCGAGGCGGCATGGCCGCAGATCGAGCGCCTTGGATTCGACGAAACGTTCCGCAGGATGTGGCGCTACTACCTGACCTACTGCGAGGCCGGCTTCGACCAAGGCATCATCGACGTTGGTCTCTACCGACTGCGGAAGCCGTGAGCAGCCACGGGCGACATCACTGCGAAGGTTTGTGGAGGAACGTCCGCACGAGCCAGAAATAGGCCCCGTTGGGCACAATCCGCAGTATTTTCATGGCGGCCGCGAACCACGTCGGAAAGACGATCTCGTATCGCCTGGCGCGAAGACCCTCCAGTATCGTGGCCGCGGCGGCATCCGCCGAGACAATGCCGGGCATGGGGAATGGGTTGGACTGCGTCATCGGCGTATCGACAAACCCCGGATTGACGAGTGTTACACGGATCCCGAGAGGTTCCAGCTCGCAACGCAATGTCTCGGCCAGGTTTATCAACGCGGCCTTTGTCGGACCGTAGGAGATCGACTTCGGCAGTCCCCTGTAACCCGCCACGGACGCGACGATCACGATGTGTCCGCGTCCGCGCGCGCGCATGGCGGGGATCAGGACGGATAGCGCATTGACCACGCCGAGGTAGTTCACCAGCATCGCAGCGCGGGCGAAATCTGCGTCCAGGTCTACTGCGTCCATGAGCCGCCAGATGCCGGCGTTCAGGATGGCCGTGTCGATGTCCCCGTGTCCTGAGCGGATTTGCTCCAGCACCCCGCGAACAGCGTCCGCATCGGCAACATCCACCGGATGCGCGCTGATGTTGCGGCATTCGTCTGCCAGCGATCGCAGCTTGTCGAGCGAACGCGCTGAAACCGAGACATGGGCGGCCGTGCGCGCGACTCGGCGCGCCAACTCGCGCCCTATTCCGGAGCTGGCGCCGGTGATCCAGACATGGCCTTCAAACGGCGCAGCCTCGGGCACGATCAAATGCCGAAAACCGGCTGGAGCAAGCGCGAAAGCACCCCCTTGAAACGCGTTGGCGCTTCGGTCGCCACAAGGCAAATGCAGGACGCATCCGGATCGACGCAGGGCTGATGCTCCACGTGCTCGTCGAGGTCTGCGATATCGCCCGCGGCGAAACGGCCCAGTTCGTCGCGATAGGCCCCACTGAGGACCAGCGTCATCTCCGAACCGCCATGGCCGTGCTCGGGCACAGCCCGGCCCGGAGCGATATTGAGCAGGTAGAGCTTGCCTGTCGACTTGCTTCCCAGGGCGATGTCGTGCTTGCGCACGCCCGGCGCGATATGCCGCCAGGCAATGGCGTCAAGCGAGTTGCCGACATAGCGCTGCAAGGGAGCGGGAACATCGCCCGCAACTGTTCGCGCTACCTGCTTCGGCGGCGGTGCATCCGGCCTGCCGATTTCACCGATCTGACTCATCATGCGCTCGAACGCACCCGCGGGCAGGCTGGCCGGCTCGCAGGCCTCGATCAACTCACCACCAACCGCCTCGGCCAGCCGCGCGGCGCGGCGGCATTCGGGGCACATTGCCAGATGGGACGTCACAACGGCGGCAAAAGCCTCATCGAGATCGCCGCTGGCGTAGCGCATCACGGTTGCATCATCCAGGTGGTGGAGGATTGTCATTGCAGGGCCTCCAGGCTGGACTTGAGCTTGGAGTACGCCAGGCGCATCCGTGACTTGACGGTGCCAAGCGGCACGTCGAGCCTCTGCGCGATCTCGCTCTGCGCAAGATCCTGATTGAACGAAAGCTCGATCACCTCTCTTTGCTCTACCGGCAGTTCGGATAGTGCCGCAGCTACAATCGTCGCACGCTGGGTAGCGAAGGTCGTTTCCTCCCCGTCAGCTTCATCGGACGGCATGTCCAGGGTCTCGATATCTGTGTAGGGGCGCGACGACGCGCGTCGAAGCCGGTCGATGCGAATGTTGCGGGCGATCGTGAAGATCCATGTGCTCGCGGATCCGTTCTCCGGCTTGTACAGGTCGATCTTGCGCCACACACTCGTCATGACGTCTTGCATCAGGTCCTCTGCCAGTGCGTGATCCGCGCCGGACTTCATCAGCCACGCCTTGATGCGCGGCGCGAAATGCTCAAACAGTTCCCGGAACGCTTCGCGGTCGCGATCGGCCGCGACGCGCGCCATGAGATCCTTGTGGATGTCCGCCATGCGTTCAGTGCCGTCCTGCCCGGCGGGCCGAAATGAGCTCAAGGCGGCTAGCATGAACGTCTCCCGGGTTGCCGGAGGTTGATACGCAGCGCCATCGGTATCGGATCAATCGGATTTCCATATCGGTTTGCAAGGCTCCTCGCGGCTACATGCCTCGGCGGAGACATCAAACAGGCGTAACCGGTCGAGATCCAGACCTTCACCCTAGCCTCGGCGCGACCCGTCGTCCCTGACGAACGTCGAGGCCTTGCTGCACGGGTGCGGCAACGACAACAGGCACGAGACGGTCGCTTGCGATGGAACAGGTTCGGGCCAATGCCTGCGGTCTTCCACGCGCCGGTCTGCGGACACTTCAACCAGGATCGACTCTTGCCTTCAGAGCAGGTTCAAGCAAATCCGAGCCGCAGGGCTCGCCGAGTGGCGCCAGCCTTCGCCGTCTTGGCAATGACGCCGCGAATTGCGGTTCGTGGTCTCTTCGGTCCGTCTGACAGCACGGGCACGTTCGCTTTCCGGCCGGCTGCGTCGACGCCCAGCACTTCCGCGATTGCCCGGGATCTGCGACGACGGACAGACCCAGAAACAGGCAAGTACTATCAAGCCGGCTGTACATTCCGGATCGCATGTTACAAGGTGGCGCCAATATCTTAGCGGTTGGCGTCGGGGACCATTGGGGCCTGGTTCTTGGACAGTTGAAAAAGGGGGGGGCTGTTCGTGAAGGACCAGGACACGGACGGTGGGCTGGAAGCTGCTTCGAAGCGCGATGGCGCCGGCAAGCGTGGCGAAGGCGAGCAGATCGACGAGGCCAAGCGCAGGGTCATCAAGAAGGTCGCCTGGACGGCTCCCGTGATCCTGTCGATAAACCTGCCCACCGGGTCTTTGCGCAGAACGCGATGAGTCCTGCGCCCGGAGCGCCTGCCCCGACAGCAGCGCCGACATCACCGCCGGTCGCACCGCCGACAGGTGGACTCCCCGCATTCCCACCGCCCACCGCACTCCCGCCGCCGACAGGTGGACTTCCGCCGCCGCCCGGTCTACTCCCGCCGCCAACAGGTGGACTGCCGCCGCCGCCCGGTCTGCTCCCGCCGCCAACAGGTGGACTTCCGCCGCCGCCGACAGGTGGGCTTCCCCCGCCGACAGGTGGGCTTCCCCCGCCGACAGGCAGGCTTCCGCCGCCGACAGGTGGACTCCTCCCGCCGCCGACAGGCGGGCTTCCGCCGCCAACAGGTGGACTGCCGCCGCCGACGGGTGGACTGCCGCCGCCAACCGGAGTGCCATTCACATAGGATCGAGGGGCCATGCAGCTGATCGGCCGTTGGACATCCGGATATTGATGTCTACGGCCGATCAGCCACTTCAAGCGCCAACGACACATGCAAATCGACAGCAACAATACCTCGGTCCCCAGCCGCAGTTCCGGTGTCCGGCAGTTTGAAGTTGGAGAGGACCTCGTCCTGACTTCGGACTCGATGGCAGAGCGAGTCGACGGGACGACAGGCGATCGCCGCGCAATGACCCTGAATTTCTCGGGCAGCGCGATCTGGCGCCTGTGCGATGGCCAGCGCAGCCTGGAAGAGATCGCCGAGCAACTCGCCGGGGAATTCTCGGCAGACAAGAGTGTCCTGGATGACCAGGTCAAGTCGTTCGTCGACAGGCTGATCGCGGAGGGATTTCTGACCCTCAAGGATGGCCTGCTTCCCGACCGTCTGGCGAGCGGGATGTACCTGACGCCGCCTGAATACCTGAATTTCTTCGAGAACAACCGGAAAAGGGTGCGCCCGCTTGGCCTGGGCTTTTCGAAAGTCAGGCTGGACCCTGAATTGCACGAGCGCCTTCGCAATCACCTGGCGGCAAATGTCCACAACTTCCGCTCGGAGGACACCGAACGGCTGGTGCGCACCGAGGACAGCCGCGTCATCCCGTCGGTCGTTTACCTGGACGCGGCGTTCAACCGGCAAGTCCTGACCGAGCTGCAGCCGGCTCACGAGGAATGGAGCGGCATGCCTCTCAACCAGGCGGCGTGTTTTGGCGTGCGCGTCTATCAGAACGGAAGCTATCTCTTCAATCACATCGACCACTCAAGAACCCATGTCGTCAGCGGCACGATCTGCATCGACAGCAAGCTCAGGCGTCCGTGGCCACTTTACATCGAGGACCAGGACGGCAATCCGCACGAGGTTTCCATCGAGCCGGGCGAAATGGTGTTTTTCGAGGGCGCCCGCTTGATGCATGGCCGCCCCTACCCCATGGACGGCGACTATTACGCCAGCATGTTCGTGCACTACACGCCAATCGGATGGGACCTCGACGATGAGGCCTGAAAACGGTTTTGCGGCGCGCCCATCGATTGAATGAAGACGCTTCATTGCAGCATCTACCGCAACGGCGAGTCGGGCTTCAGCAACCTGGTGATGTCGCTTGAGTTGGGCGTCGTCCTGACCGCGCTCACAGGGCGCGCGCTGGTGCTGGAGGGCAACAACCCGCCGACCGGGAACGTGGTGGGCTACGGCGAGGCCGTCAGCAACAGGCATCGCAGCCGCGTCACCGACCTGATCGATCCCGGCCTGCCCTGGATCGAAGGCAACGGGTCCAGCGCGGGCGGCGGCGGAACGCCCGACATCTGCGGCCACCCGGCGTGGGACAGCGCATTCTACTATCCGCCCGGCCTTTCGACGCAAAGTGAGGACTTTCTCGCCTTCGCGCGCGGCAGGACTTCAGTCTTCACCCTGGACGAGGCTTTGGACGATCTTCCGGCGCTGGCATTTTCCGGCGGGCCGGAAGCCAACACGCTGTGCTTCTACTCGTATTTCTTCTACCTGGATCGTGCAGCCCAGGCACGAGCCGCGGACGCGCTGAGGAACATGAAACCCAGGGCGCCGTATCGCGCGTTCGCGGACCAGGTCGCCGGGGATCTGGGATCATTCAACGCCGCCCACATCCGGCGCGGCGATTTCAAGATGGTGCCGGGCAAGTCCACGACGCTCCGCAAGCCGGCCGAGGCGATTGCCGCGCTGGACCAGCACTTTCGCAGGGACGATCTGCTGGTCATCCTGACCGACGAGCGCGGCGACCCGTTCTTTGACGAGATCAAGTGCGCCTACGCCAACCACATCTTCCTCGATCACCATATCCTGGAGCGGTACGGAGACGAATTCAGAGACCTGCCGATGCATGACAGCATCGCATTGGCCTATCTCTCGCAGCTGATTGCCGCGCGGTCGCGCGACTTCATCGGCACCATGACGAGCACGTTCACCGCGCTCATTCAACGGATGCGGGGGATCTCGGGGCTGGAGGAGCGCTTCAAGTTTCTCTGGAACGACCTGCCGCCGCCCGGCGAGGACAGCCAGCCGGGATCGCGCGAGTACAGCGACGTGGTCCCGCTGGAGAATTCGGTCATGGTCGAGCAGTACGCCGGCCCCTATTCATGGAACCGCTTCAACCCGAGGCTGGTCCCGGCGTGGATGCGGGAATGGCCCGAGGCCTTCCTCGACAGCGAGGCCATGCTGCAACGCGCGGCACAGCGATCCGCCGATCCAGCGGGGCATGTCCCTGCGCACCGGCCTGCGGGCAAGCTGGAGACCTTCAGCGTCCGGTTTCAGGAGAGTTCGGTCGAATGCGCCAGCGACGACACGGCGCTGCTCGATGACATGCGCCGGATGTTCGCGACGATGCTGGCGCCCGAGGAGTCGCAGCCGATCAACCGGGTGCGGGTCACGCACCAGGCCGGCACGCCGCATGTCCGCGTGGATGGCACCCAGGCCGGCTTGCAGGGGGAACCGGGCGACGCCCTGCGCAAATGCTACCGCGAGGTGGTGCGCTGCTTCATAAACGCACATGCGGACCTGGTCTGGATTCACGCCGGTGCTGCGGCATCGGACCACGGAGCAATCGTGTTGCCCGGCCCATGGGGGCACGGCAAGAGCACGCTGGCACTCGAGCTTTGCCGAAACGGCTGGCAATTCCTTTCCGATGACATCGTCCCGGTCGATCCGCGCACGCAAACGGCAGCGCCCTTTCCCGTGACGCCCAAGATTCGCGACGGGTCCAACAGGGTTCTGTCGCGCGACCAGGTCAGCGCGCTTTCAAGACGGGAAATCGAGATCGGCAAGAACGGGGTTGCCGTAGAGGCGCACCCCGTTTCTATGTTCGTCTTCCCAAGTTACCGCGAAAGCGCGACGCTGTCCCTGCAGCCCATCTCTGCCGGCACATGCGTCGGAAAATTGCTCGAAAACAGCCTCAGCTTCCCGGTAAACTCGGACGATGTGATCCGCGCGTTCTGCCGGGTGGTTGAAACCAGGCCCGCTTTCGAACTCTGCTTCAGCGATCCGGCCGAAGCGGCGCGATTGATGATCGACACGGCGGCCTCTCTGCATTCTGACGCCGGCGCGCAGATCCAGGGTCTCAAATAGGGAGCAAGACGGTGAGCGACGCGGCACTGGTGGAGGTCGAGATCACTTTGACCGGGGGGCGGAGCTTTCAGGGGGCCCTGCCCTGCGACTCTCCGATTCTCGCGAGCCTGTTCACATCCCTTGCGGCAAGCCACGATCCGGATCCGAACGCGCCGGTGACGCTGCTGCAGTTTCCGCTGGAAGGCGGCAATGCCGCCTGTTCGTTCATGTCGACATCCCTGGTTTCCGTCGTCACCAGGCCGCCGGTTCTCATCAATCCGCAGCAGCCGGCGACGCATGCGCTGCCGGTCGAGACACCCGCTTCCTTCGCCTCCCACGTCGTGATCGAGGATTTTCTCACGCCCGACGAAAACAGGCAGGTGCTTGAATACGCGCTTGAGAATGAAGCGCACTTCGAAGGAAGCGGCGTGCTGACCCACGAAGGGCAGTCGAAGGACGAGACTTCGCGCCGGTCGCGCGTGCTATTTGCGATCCATGGCTCGAAGTGGAACGACGTGTTCCTGCAACGCCTCAAGCTTCACCTGTCGCACATCGCACCGGCGTTGGGCCTGGATGCGATGCGCCTCGTGCCGAAGGAAATCCAGCTGACGGCGAGCAACGACGGGGATTTCTTCAAGGCACACGTGGATTCAGGCAACGTGAATGATGACGTTGTCAAAAGGGTCCTGACGTTCGTCTATTATCTGCACAAGACACCCAGACCCTTTTCGGGCGGCGACCTCCTGGTCTACACCGGCTATCCCAACACGGACCCATCCCAGCAGAGCATGGCGACCATTGCGGTTCCACCGCGCAACAACACCCTGGTGGCGTTCGTCAGCAACACGACGCACGAGGTCGATGTCGTGAGATGTCCCTCGGGCGAATTCGGCGACAGCCGTTTCACCGTCAATGGTTGGATGCAATACGCGTGATGGGATTGGGCACGTCAAATGTTCTACACCGTCTTTAGCACCGATGACTGCGCCGACATGCAATGGCAGTCCGAGCTGCTGGAACATTCCTGGAAGAAGGTCGGGCAGCAGGGCGTGCTCGTCCGGCTGGTAGCGACCCGAACGCCCGATCGGCTGCCGTCCCACAAGGACGCCAGATGCGTTGCCACACGATTCCTGGACACCCATTCCGGGACAGGTCCGATCCGCAAAAGGCCAGCCTCGCTGATGGAATGGGCCTTCCGGGACCGGCCGGAAGGAACGGTGCTGATCGTCGACCCCGACTGCGTGTTCAGGGCACCGGTGACGCAGTATGTGGCACCCGATTTCCCGATCTCGCAGCCCTGGCACGGCCTGGAGGCCGCAGAACCCGGCGACGCGAACCCTTTCGGGTTTGGCGAGCGGTTCGCGTTTCTCAAGGACCATTGCGCGCGCGTCGACCTGCAGGCCGACGCCGTCACGAGCCCGACCCTGATCCACACCCGCGACCTGCGAAAGATCGCGGCGCGGTGGCTGCAATTGTACTACGCGATCATGGACAATTCCGCGGTTCAGGATGAGCCGGGATTGCGGGAGGCCGACAGACTCGCCTATCTGGCGGCGTGTGCGGAGTACGGCCTCAGGCACAGTGAGCGCGACCTGGCTGTGGATGCGGACGGCGATCGGGAAAGCGCTCCGGACGCGCCCTTGCTCACCTATTGCCAACCGATCCACGACGCCGAAGGCCGGGTCCTGTTCGACAAGGACACCTACCGGCCCTGGACGAGGGTCGACGGCGGCGTTGAGGCACGGGGCTCGTCGGGACAGGATTTCGTCGCGACCATCAACGGTTTCATCGACGCTCGCGTCGATGAAATGCCGCAGATTGCGCGCAACAGCCACCCGTCAAGGTACCCGGCCGTCAAGGAGGGGCGCGTCCTCGATCAGACCTTGCTGGAATTGCCCGAGAAAGGCCTCAGCGTCTGGCTCAACAATACCGGTTCGGCCGTCTGGGAATTGTGCGACGGTTCCAGCACGGTGGACGGGATCTGCCAGACCCTTGCCCAGGAGTACGAGGCTGACGACGAGGTCATTTTCAAGGATGTGATGGCCACGCTGAACAATCTGAACGCATCCGGTTTCCTGGTCGTCCGTTAGGCGTGTGCGTCGATCCCTGCTTCCCGCCATCGCCCCACCCTGACGACTATCGGCCGACGGTCATCTGAACAAAGCGAAATCCATGCCGCCGCACTCTCGACAGGGCGCCTTCGGGTGCATCCAGCACGGATCGTGCCGTGAGCAGGCTTGCCGACAGTTTCCAGGTCAAGCCCTGCACTACGCGTCTTGCCACCTCAAGGGCATCGTCCTCCCCGAAAAGCTCGGCGATCAGGCGCAGGCAACTGGCGGTCTCGATCCTCAGGCGCGTTTGCCGCGCCATGTCGGCGATGGTCCCGCGCGCGGCTTCGTCGAGGTTCCGGAAAGCCTGCAAGACATCCACCAGGAGCCTCAGGTGGTGGAACTTGTGCCCCAGCGCGGCATGGGCCACGGCGGTGAAGAACAGGCAAAGCGGCGCCTTCGGATCGGAACCCCCGATCCGCATCATATCCGCGTAGCTGAAGCTGGTCCGGCGCCGAAGCGCGGGATAGTGGACCAGGTTTCCATGCAGCTCGACCACGAGTTGCGGGCCACTGCCGCGAGCCCATTTCTCCTCCTGCCTGATGTCGGACCGGTCGAACACCGGGCGCGTGGCGTGCACGAAACCCGCATCCGTAAGGTGCTCCCTGAGGCGCAACCGGGCGTCATCGGCACAAAGCAGGTCGAGGTCGGTAAAGGGCCTGTCGCCTCTGTTTGCGTAGAGCGTCTCGGCAAAGACCGGACCCTTTACGATCGTGGCCTCCAAGTCGTTGTCTTCCACAAAGCGGGTGATCTGCTCAGCCAGCAAGCGAAGCTTGAGCGTCATGATGATGCAGGCCTCAACGTCGAGCCGCATATCGTCGAGAGCGATGGAATCCTGGCTCTCGGCGAGCTTGCGCAGCACCACTGGCGCGACACCATGCGCGCGGGCCTTGTCGACCAAGACGGGAAGCAGGTTGCCGGGAACGGCCACTGTTTCCATCTCGGGATCTGCCAGGGCGCACAAGATCTCATCGAGATGCCTGTTTCCCGTCATTTGCTGCGATCCCGGATTGACCATGTCCCGCCGGCTTCGGCGTCTCGTCTTGAGCCCGCAACCCTTGCGCCAACTCGACCCGCAGGCTGCACCGCCTGTGGACGGTCAGACGCTTTCCAGAATGCCTATTTCGCAAAGGTCGCTCGCGACATTTCGCAAGTCCTTTACAATCATATCATCGATGCAATTATATTTATTTCGAAGTCGATGCGAAATTTCGATGATCGAACGTTCACCATCCAGTTCTTTCAATAATTCTGTCAGCGTATTATTACATCTATACGTTTCACCGACATCGTCAATCATGACGATTGACTGATCTCCGGCGATTTCGAAGGACGCCCTCTTGGAAAACTTATAGATACTGTTTACCGTCATTCAACTGACTCACTCACGCCCCACACAGCAGATGGCCTGAAATCTGGCCAATCGCGGATCATAATCATGTAACCGCGGAAATGGGTATCCTTGCGGTGAAGAATGCGCCCTTTTCCCCAAAAGGAAGGCGGCTAGCTGTTTCTCGACCGATACCTTTAGGACTTCCACCTTGCCTGGAGCCGGCCAGGCGCAGGCGGCGGGGCAGTCACAGGCACCGCGAAGCGTGCATTCGCATCTTTGCTTTCGCCATGGGTCAGGCGCTGCGCAGCCGGCCGGTTCCTTCGGAAAGGAACCACTCGTACGTATGGCGAATTCCGTCCTCCAGTCCCACCGACGCAGCCCAACCCAGGCCTGCAAGCCGGCTGACGTCCAGAAGCTTGCGCGGAGGGCCGTCGGGCCTGGTGGCGTCAAAGGTGATCTTGCCGGCAAATCCCGTCACCCGCGCGACGGTTTCCGCAAGTTCACGGATCGTCACGTCCGCCCCCGTACCGACGTTGATGTGGGACAGCATCGGGTTTGTCTCGCGGTCGTAGACATCCTTGTCGAGGCCCAGGACAAAGAGACAGGCCTCTGCCATGTCGCCGACGTAGAGGAATTCCCGCTTCGGCGTCCCCGAACCCCAAACCACCACTTCATCCAGGCAATCGCGAACTGCTTCGGCGAAGCGCCGAATGAGCGCTGGCAAGACATGGCTGTTTTCCGGATGGAAGTTGTCACCGGGGCCATAAAGGTTGGTTGGCATCACCGAACGGTAGTCCGTCCCGTATTGCCGGTTGTAACTCTCGCAGAGCTTTATCCCGGCGATCTTGGCGACGGCATAAGGTTCGTTCGTTTCCTCGAGCGGCCCCGTCAGCAATGCGTCTTCGCGCATCGGCTGTTCAGCCAGCTTCGGGTAGATGCAGGAAGAGCCGAGGAACAAGAGTTTCCTGACCCCGGCCCGGTAGGCTTCGTGAATGACGTTCGCCTGGATGATCAGGTTTTCATAAATGAACTCGGCCGGATAGCGATCGTTCGCCATGATCCCGCCGACCTTGCCTGCAGCCAGGATGACCCGATCGGGTTTCTCGCGTTGCATGAATTCACGCACCGCGGCCTGGCAGGAGAGATCCAGTTCGGCACGCGTGCGCGTGATGGTCTCGATTTCGCGCGCCTTGAGCTTGCTCACGATTGCTCCGCCCGCCAGGCCCCGGTGGCCTGCAACATAGGTCTTCATGGCTTCAGCCCCCGATTTTCCGAATATACGAGCAATAGAAGCCCATAACATTCAGATAACGGATGGCGTGCCCTGCCCCCTTTTTGTCCCCTCTACAAGTCGGCATGCCGGCCGATCCGGGACTTCGTCGCCATTCCAGACCTTGCTTTCGCAACCCGGTCGTGGCGGGCCATGCGCAGAACGCCCTGGGCAAGACGCCGCCAGAAACACAACCGCGATCCGGGTCGGTCTCTGACGGCGTGCTTGGCGATCTTCCTATTGCACCTGGCGCGGTATCAGCCGCAGCAAGTTCGGATTGATCTGCAACTGCGGCACCCTACTGGGCTGTTGCGTTTGCGGCGTACTCATCTCCGAACCGCCCTGATGCTGGGTATTGGGAGACGGCGTCACCGTATACTTGGGCTGGCAGGACTTGCCGTTCCATTCCGGCTTGTCGGCCGGACAGACGCACTGCCCGCGGGTGTTGCGCACTCGCCCGCCGGTGCATGGCTGCGGCGCCAGGGCGCAAATGAGGTTGTTTTTCACCTCGATCTTGTAGCCCTGCGACACGAGGCCCGGAACCGCCAGCGGATTGTTCACCTGGATCCAGCCCTTGCGGCACGCCGCGGCGGGCGGCTTGGCGCAGAACAGAACCTGGTTGCCTTCCTGCAGCCGCTTGATTTCCCAGCCACGCGGAATCTTGTTCTTGTCCGGGAACGGCTGGTAGCCGGGCGGGCACGTCAACGGCTGGACAGGCTCATACCGGGGCCTTGCGCAGTAGTAGACGGTCCCGCCGGTCTTCTTGCGGATCACCTCGTAGCCGCGCGGGATGTCGTTCTTGTTCATGTACAGCGTATACGAACTCGGACAAGTCAGCGGCTCGGGCTGCGGTTGCGGTTGCGGTTGCGGCGTCGCGGGCTGCTGCAGCCCGACGCTGACGCAGCTGCGATCGTTGGCCGGGTTGGCATCGCCCTGGCCGCTGCCGAACAGGCTGGCGGTCAGCGCACTGTCGACCTGACCGGTCACGGCAAGGCCGTGAGCCGACTGGTAGCTGCGGATGGCGTTCATGGTATTCGGGCCCATCTTGCCGTCCGGGTAGCCGGGGTTGTAGCCCTGCGCCAGCAGCGCCTGCTGGACGTTGAGCACCACTGAACCAGGCGGAACTCCCCACGTCAGCGCGACGCAGTTCTGCATCGTCCCGGAGCCGCGGCGCGGCGCGGTGAAGTTGACGGTGACGGTCTGCGAGCCGCCCGGCGGGATCGACACACCGGGATTGCTGCATACCACCGTTCCACCGCTGGCGCTGCAACTCCACGGGCTCGCCGAACTGAAGGTTGCCGCCGGCGAGATCGTGTCGGTGACCGTCAGCGGGCCATTGTAGGGGACCGCACTGACGTTGGTGACGGTGAACCTGAAGCTGCAGGCATAGCCGCCAATGCAACTCGTCGTGTTCGCCGTCTTGACCACCGCGAGGTCGGGCTCTGCCGCCGGAGGCGGCGGGGGCGTCGGCTCGGGCTGCGGCTCGGGCTTCTGCTCCTTCGGCTGCGCGATGGTGATGATGGAGGTATGCGCGTCGTTCTCCGGATATTCGTCGCGGTCCTCCAGCTTCGGCCAGATCATGTTCTTGATGTGGCTGACCTGGCTGTGCGGATAGTCGGCCGGCACCGACACGATCACCTCGTATTCGGCCGCGCCGCCGCCCTTGATGGTCAGGTTGTCGCCCTGGCACTCGTAACTGGCGTTGCCTGTCTTGGTGCAGGTCATACCGGGCGTCTGGCTGTTGACCGCGGTGATCTGCAACTCCGGCGACAGCTGGCCGCGCACACCGGCAGCGCCGGTGAATGTCAGGTCGCCGCTGTTCTGGATGCGCGCAGGCAGGTTGCAGGACGCGCCGAGCTCGCACGTCGTGTTGCTGATCGGGCCGAGGTTGACCGGGAAGAACGGCGGATCGAGCAGGTTCACCTGGGCGCACATCTCGTCGTTGCCGGCGAAGTTGTTGTCCGGCGGCCCGACTGTGAGCGTGACGCAATTCCTCAGCGTATTTTCCGGATAGTCGAACGGAACATCGAAACCGACCGGGATGAAATCCCAACCACCGGCGCCCAGGAAGACCGCACCGGGCGATGAGCATGCATAGTTGCCGCCTCCGGCCGCGGCGCAGGAATACGGCGGTGAAATCTCGGCGATGGGCAGCGGGAACTCGGGCCGCTCGGTGAAGGACACCGGCCCGATATAGGGCATGTGGTGCAGGTTGCCGATAATTACCTCGAAGGTGCACCGGAAGCCACGGTAGCAGGTGGGTCCAACCCCGATTCCGAAGGAAGGATATTTTTCGGCGCTCATGTCGCGCGGGCAAACCTCGACCGCCGGATCGCAGACCGAAACCCAGTAGCAGCTCTCGCCGTCATGTGGCACGCCGTTATCCGTCCACTGGACACGCGCACAGTTCTGCTGCCAGGGCTGTGGCAGCGGCGGGGCCACCGGCAGCGTGAAAGCGAGGTACAGGTTCTCCGCTGCACCCGCCGGCAGCCATTGCGGCAGCGTGTTGCAGGCAACGTTGCCGCCGCCACCGTCGACGCAGTTCCACTGCGGCATGGGTCCGTGACTGGCCAATGTCGCGTTCGGGATGAAGGTGTCGTTGACATTGAGCGGACCGAAATAGTCCTCGGCACCAACGTTGCGCACCTCGATCTCGAATGAGCAATAGTAGTCGGCCGGCCCGCGATCGCATCGCGGCAGGCCCTTCTTGGTGATCTCGAGGTTCGGGCCGCAGGCCGGGTCGCCCGGCTGGCAGATCGGCAGGTTGCCGCAATCCTGGTCGTTGGAGGGGTTGAAGTCGCCCCAACTGCCCTGCCAGTCGATGCGGGCGCAGTTCTGCAGGCGGCCCCAGCCGGCCACCGGCTGGTTGATGCGCATGCGCAGGTCGCGGAACTCGCCCGGCGACAGCGTCACTGGCGCAGGATGAGCGCAGTTCCAGCTGTCCGGGCCGCCCGGCGCGCATTGCCACGCCGGCTGCGGCGACCAGCTGACCAGCGTCGCACCTGGCTGCAGCGTGTAATCGTGGACGGCCAGCGGGCCGGTATAGTCCTGCGCACCGACATTGGTGATGCGCACGGTGTAATCGCAGTTGCCGAAATTGTCGCAACGCGTGCCTCGGCCCCACTTCCTCAGCCTGAGATCGGGCTGGCAATACTGGTCGCCCGGCTGGCAGGTCGGCACGTAGTCGCAGCTCTCGTTGTTGACGTCGTTGCTGTCGTTCTCGTAGTTCGGCGTACGCAGGCTGACGCAGTTCTCGTAGGTCGGCGCGGTCCAGCCGCGCGGCAGCTGCACGACCATGTCGAGCGTCAGCTTGTCGCCGGGCATCAGCGTCACGTCTGGATGCGTGCAATCGAAGACGCCGCTCATCAGCTCGTCGCACTGCCAGCCCGGCGCCGGCGGCGGTGGGCTGTATTCGACCAGCTTGCCGCCACCCTGGGCAACGTCGTGGAGCGCGACCGGTCCCTCGTAGGGCACGTTGGAAACGTTCTCGACCTCGATGGTGAAATTGCAGCGCCCCTCGCCTTCACAGCGCGGCAGTGTCGTGCGCTTCAGCACGGCAAGGTCTGGCTTGCATAGCGGCGGGATCTCGACGTCGCCGACCCAGCCGGCGGCCTGAGGATCGCCGAACCTGCTGTCGTAGTCGACGAAATAGGCCTCCCAAGGCGGCTCGTTGCCCGGCCGCACCAGGTCGAGCCGGTTGTTCTGCAGACCGTGGACGATGAATTCGCCGCCGCCGGAAAGGCGCGCAGCATGGACGGGATTGTCGCGCAGGGCGTCGCCGGTGGTCCACAGCGAGCCACGGCAAGCCCCGAATCCATAGCTGCCGTCCGCCTTCTGGCGATAGCCGAAGCCGACCGCGATGCCGCCCGAGGTATTGCGATAGGTGGCGGGGAAACCGATGGCATATTCTTCAGGCACCTCGACCCAGCGGCTCGGCGTCGCCGGATCGTCCGGCGATTCAAGACGATAGCGCAGCACCTTGTTCTGGCGCGGCTGGTGGTACTGGGCGTAGCTGTACTGCGAGGTGATATCTCCGCGCTGGGCGAGGATCATCAGGCCCGGAGACTGGAAGGCGATGTCGGAGACCGGATAGGACTTGGGATCGGCCGGCAGGTCGAGTTCCCAGCGAGGATCGCCCGAGAAGCTGCCATCGGGCGCGATGCCGAGCGACCACACCTGCGGGCCTTCGGCAACCGCGTAATAGAGGCGGCCGGACTCATAGGCCAGGCCCCAGACGCGCCGTTCGCTGCCGGTAAAGCCCCAGCTGTCGGGGTATTCCGCATCGAACGCCGGGTTCGTGATGTCGAGCCGCGCGCCATCGTCGGCGGCGGGCGGCAGGCCATTGGCGGGCCGCCCCTGGATGCCGTGATCGAAGGTGCCGAGGTCGGCGCCGTTCATGTCGAGGCGGTGGATCAGGCCGGTGTCGAGATCGGACACGAACAACTGCTTGTGGTCGGGATCGTAGGCGATGTTGCCGAGGCCCGGGCCGCTGTTGGGCTGGCCCGCCGACGCGATGTCGGCGAATTTCGTGATGTTCCCGGTCTGGCCGTCAATCTTCCAGACGGTGCCCGGCCCGCCGCCGCGCACGACGCCGAACTGGCCGTTCATCCATTGCGCGCCGGGCTGGCCGAGGCGAATACGCTCCGGCCGACCGTCGCCGTCAACATCGGGGATGACGATCTGCAGCCCGTGCGCCGAGGTGGCCGTGGCATAGACGTTGGGGAATTGCGCGTCATCGATGGCCAAGCCAAACACCTGGCCGATATCGTTTGCAAAGGCCTGGAACTTGACCGGCGCATTGATCAGTTGCGCCTGCGGCGGCCCTCCGGGATTGCTGACGTCGAAAATCTTGAGCGCGGCGCCGTTGATGTCGATGAAGGTCTCGTCGAGCGCGTTGACACCCGGCGGCAGCGGCACGCCGGCGGGCGGCTCGACCTTGCCGGAAAATCCCGTGACCACCAGATCGCCGCGGCTCATGATGCCGTCCTGGGCGTGTGTCGGAGCGGCCTGGAACGCCGAGGCAAGGACCAGCAGACATCCCAGCAACAGGCCGGTCAGCAACCCGGACCCGGCGCCCCATCGCCTTGCTGGCGCACCATGGCCGGAAACCGGACCTGAAAAACGACACCTGGAGATGATCGTCATGGGACTGCTCCTCCGCCGCGGGCATATCCTTGGTCATTGAAAGCTATGCAGCGATCTGCGGCAATACAATGACCGAGATCAAATTCGGCATTCCTGCCGCCGAAGCCCTGCGCGACAACCTGGACGCGCGCGGACGCCGCTCCCGGCACCATGCCGCCTGAAAGGACCGCGCCCTTGACCGCGGCGACGGATACAGGTTCAAGCTCATCGGGATGGTCAGGCCCGCCGCCGGACCGTTCGATGCGATGAAAGGCCAATTGACGAGCGCATCGTTGATCGTTGACGGTGCGGCCACGAAGATGAAGGAATGGCCCGATCTTGACCGCATGGTCTGGCACAATCATGCGGCAGACCCGTGCCCGCCGTACCGGGCTGACACATGCCGGACGAATGGATCTGCATGAATTTGCTGGCTATTCGGCAATTTGATCAGGCGTCACAAGCTGGCATTCCAAGCACTCAACCCGGGCGGAAGCAGTGGTATACAGAGCTATCCTTGACAAGCTTGCGCCCTTTCTGAACAGCGGCCTGATCGGCCGGCTGATGCGGGAGAATTTCCGCCAGCAGGCGCCTGTCTATGGAAAGGCGATCATCTGCATGGCGCTGGTTGCCGGGATGACGACGGCAAGCGCCTGGATCATGCGTGACCTGACCGACAGCAGCGTCCTTTCGAAGGATTTCGACCGCGTGCTGGTCATTGCCGGAATGGTGGCCGCGATCTTCATCACGAAAGGGTTCGCCACGTATTTCCAGACGATATTCCTGAGCCGCGCCGGCAACGCCATCATCGCGGACCAGCAGGTCAAGATCTACGACCGGCTGATCGAACAGGACGTCAACTTCTTCTCGCGCAACGCGTCATCCGACCTCGTCATCCGCGTCACCCACAACGCTCAGGCAGCCCGCCAGGTCATCGATATACTGGTGACCGGCTTCGTCCGGGACCTGTTTTCCCTGATCGGCCTCGTCGCGGTCATGATCTATCAGTTGCCGTTCGTCGCCATCACCGTGTTCATCGCCGGCCCGATCGCGATTCTGTCCGTGCGCTCGCTGCTGAACAAGGTCCGCCACCTCATGGAGCAGGAGCTGCAATCGCTCGCGATGATCGTGCAGGCGATGCAGGAGACAATCGTCGGCATTGGCGTCATCAAGACATTCTCGCTCGAAAAGCTCATGCGCAAGCGCATGGAAAAGGCCGTGCGAGATGTCGAAAACCGCGCCAATTCGATCGTCAGGCTGGAAGCCGCCACCAGCCCGATCATGGAAACCATCGGCGGCGTGTCCGTCGCGGGCCTGCTGGCGCTGAGCACGTATCTCGTCATTCACAGCGACCTGACGCCGGGCGAACTGATGAGTTTCGTCACCGCGATGCTGCTCGCCTACGAACCGGCGAAGCGCCTTGCGCGCATGCGGGTGAGCATCGAGACAGGCTTGATCGGCGTGCGCATGATGTTCGAGATCATGGATCGCCCGATACAGCTGGTCGAGAAGCCCGACGCCGTCCCGTTGCCGCAGGGACCGGGAGAAATAGCGTTCGAATCGGTCGGTTTTACCTACACGCCGGACGTTCCGGTGATACGCGAAGTCAGCTTCGTTTTCCCGCCCGGCAAGACGACCGCGCTCGTGGGGCCTTCCGGCGGCGGGAAATCGACGATCATCAAGCTCATCATGCGAATGTACGAACCGGACGAAGGCCGGGTGCTGATCGACGGCACGGATATCTGCGATGCGACGTTCGCTTCCCTGCGCGAGCGCATCGCTTTCGTCGGGCAGGACACGTTCCTGTTTTCCGGCAGCGTCGCCTTCAACATCGGGCTGGGACGCCCGGAAGCCAGCCGGGACGAAATCATCGAGGCGGCGAAGGTCGCCAATGCGCACGATTTCATCATGGCGATGCCCGACGGATATGACGCGCCGGTGGGCGAAAACGGCAGGAATCTTTCGGGCGGCCAGAGGCAACGTATCGCGATTGCCCGCGCCGTGCTGAAGGACAGTGACATCCTCATTCTGGACGAAGCCACAAGCGCGCTGGATTCGCATTCGGAATCCGCCGTGCGCGATGCGATCGAACATGCCGCCAGGGGCCGCACGACGATCATGATCGCGCACCGCCTGTCCACGATCGCGAAGGCGGATGTCGTCGCCTACGTCGAAGAGGGCCGCATCATCGAGACGGGGACACAGGCGGAATTGCTGAGACTGAAAGGCGCCTACTGGAAACTGTACGAGAAGCAGGAGTTGCAGGCGGCTTCATGACGCACCTTGCCGAGGCAGCACCAGCCTCAGCGCGGCAACAGTCCTCGCGCATTCGCGCGGCATGCAACACGAAGGGCCGTCATGGCGATCATCTATATCGACTGGACCGACATCGCCAAGCACGTCGAGGCGCAGACGACCATTACCGGCATACAACGCGTCGCGTTCATGATCGCGAGGAGCATGGTCGAGCGTTTTGGCGCCGAGCGCGTGCGCATCAGCCGGTACGATCACCTGAACGGCGTGTACCGGTATTTCGCCTCCGATTTCCTGGCGTCAACTCCTGACTTCGATGCGGAACAGATCCGCAAGTTCATCGACATCAGGCCGCCTGCCAACCCGGCCCCGACCCTGTCGAAGTACGAGAAAGACTCATTCAAGTTCCGGTACTACTCACTCGTTCGGGACATCAATTGCTGGATCGGCAACGAACGGCATTTCGAGAAGAGAAGCTCGTCGCGATCCGAGTGGATAGCCTATCGCGGCAGGCGCGAGCCCAGCGAAGAACCGGATATACGCGACGTCTTCGAGGTCGCCGAGAAGGGCGATCTTCTGTGCCTGATGGGTGCGCACTGGAGTACGCCGGGGATCGAAAACGTATTCATAAGGCTACATGAACTCGGCTTGCGCGTTTCGCTGCTGATCTACGACCTCATTCCCCTGGTTTCAGGAGAAGACCTGGGCGAAGGCCTTCAGGCCGAGTTCGACCGGTGGCTCTTCAACTCGGCGGGCTATGTCGACCAGTACCTGGCGATTTCGAAGTGCACGCAGAGGGATCTCGACACATACCTGTCCGAGAAGGGCATCTCCAGGCAGACGCGTGTCGTGGCCCTGGCCCAGCAAGCCTGCAAGCCGGGCGACGATGCCGGGGCAAGGGAAAACGAGGTTGCGAGCGGCCTCATTCGTCCGGTCGAGGTCTCCCAGCCGGTCCCCAACATCGCCAGGATGGCGTATGTGCTGTGCGTCGGCACGATCGAGTCCCGCAAGAACATCTGGCGCCTGGCCCAGGCCTGGAAACGACTTGCCCAACGCGATGACGTAGACGTTCCCCGGCTGGTGCTGGCCGGCAAACCGGGGTGGCTCGTCGAAGGCTTCCTCGAGTGGATGCGCGTTTCAGCCTGGCTGGAGGGCTGGATCCAGTTCGTCAACGCGCCGACGGAACGCGAGCGCGACTACCTCTACCGCAATTGCCTGTTCAGCGTCACGGTCAGCACCTACGAGGGCTGGGGTCTGCCGATCGGGGAAAGCCTGTGGCACGGCAAGACCGCCGTTGTCAGCAACGTGTCATCGATGCCCGAGGTGGGCGGCGACATGGTCGAATACTGCAATCCGCATTCGATCAATTCTATCCATGACGCATGCCTCAGGCTGATTGCCGACGAAGCCCGCAGAGCCGAGCTGGAGCACAGGATCGCGGAAACACGCCTTCGTACATGGGATGACGTTGCGAACGACTACATCGAAGCAATTTCAAGCACCTAGAGCATCCGTGACGAGAGCACCTGCGGGCCCGGGCGCAAAGGCAGGGGGGGGGGCCGTCACAGGAGGCCCCTTGCGCCAAGAAGCCCCTCCAGGTCCTCGCCGACGCGTTGCGGGGAATGGTTGCGCAGCAAAAGATCGAACCCCCGCCGCGTCCGCTGCAGGGCGGCTTGCGGGTCGTCGTAAATCGCGCGCAGGGCCTCGGCTGCTGCCTCGACCGACGCGGCCGCCCATGTCTGGCCCTCGAAATCGGCGTACTCGTTCGGCCCAACCGGTCTGAGGTCATAGGGAACGGGATAGCCGGTCTCTTCATTGATGAAGTCCGTCGTGCCGCCGAAATCGGTCGCAACGACCGCCTTGCCGGCGGCAAGCGCTTCGGCGCATCCGAACCCGAACCCCTCCGAACGGTGCAACGAGATGAAGACATCGCATTGCGCCATGAGCCCATCGGCTTCGGCCCTGCTGAGGGTGCGATCGACGAACCTGATTCTCGGATCCGCCGCCACGGCATCGAGAAGCCACTTCCTCTGGCTTTCATCACGGCCGCCGCGCGCCTTGAGGAGCAATTCGACATCGCGCCTGTTGTCGGAAAAGGCACGCCGGAACGCCTGGACCGCGGAAGCGGGATCCTTGCGCTCCACGAAAGAGTCGAAATCGAAGAATGTGTAGATCCTGAGCGTGCCGTCGCGTCTTCCCGCTGCCGGCATCGAAGCGGGAAGCCGCACCGGCTGGCGCAGAAGCTCGATCGGGCGCTTCAAATCGGATCCGAGAGCGCGCGCCACGAAACTGCTCGGAGCCCAGATTTCGTCAAACCGGCCGATTTCCTCGATGGCCCTGCGGGGAATGCGGCCCAGCTCCCAGAACGGATAGAGAATGTTGTAGCGTCCCGCCGCCATCCGGGTCTTGGTCGGCTCCGCCCCCAGAAGGTCGATGACGACCATGCTTGCTTGATGGCTTGACACGGAATTGGACTTCGAGACGAATTCCGGGTCGTTGTCCCTGCGTTCGAGGCTCAGGTTGCACGCGGACACGGGCAAATGCGCGCTGTCGCCGGCATACATGATGTTGCGGGCAGCCTGCCCCAGCCCGACCTCCGACTGGAAATAGCCATAGACCGCCAGGCCCGACCGCAATTTCCGATCACCGGCCGCCCGCGAAGTGGCTTCGCCAGCGGTTCTGCCGGGCGCCGCATCCGGCTCTATTTCCGGCGCGGCATCCACGCCGGAATGACGGTTCGGTCCAGTCAGCCTGGCGAGGGCCTTCTTCGGGTGACGCATCGCCCAGCGCAGTCCACCCGTCTCGACGGCTGCGCTCTCGACTTGCCCATCCTCGCCGTCGTCCTTGCCGGCGGCACCGGCGGCACGGTCCGACGCAGCTTCTTCGCGAGCACTCCCCCACGGCGTCCTGACGTCCGGGAGGTCGCGGACATCCAGCCAGGGATTGCAGCAAGGATCCCTTTCTGCAGCGGCGTGCCACCTAGCATCCATGACAGCCGCCGCCTGGTTGAACGCCACCTGGGCCGGCGGAATCGACTTGCGGCCTGTGCGGCTCACGCCTTCATGGTGATAGACGCCAGCCAGGGGCAGACTTATCACCCTCAGGCCCATCTCGCGCACGCGCAGGCAGATGTCGACGTCATTGTAGTCGATGGGGAGGTTGGCTTCGTCGTATCCGCCTGCGGCCTCGAAGACCTCGCGGCGCATGGCCTGCACGGCACCAGTCACGGCCTGATGGTTCCTCGGCACATTGACGGGGTAGATCGGATCGACGTCACCCAGCCGCCCGCCCCTCAGCGCGTGCCCGGCGTGCAGGCGTTGCGCGGAATCGAGGCCGAACTGCATGCCCGCGTGCTGGATCCTTTCATCGGGGTAGAGCAGCAAGCTGCCGGCGATGCCGACTTCCGGGCGCATGGCATTCAGCAGCAGCGGCTCGATCTGGCCTGGCCGCGAGAACTCGACATCATTGTTCATCAGGAGAATGAAGTCGGATTGCGCCGCGGACACGCCGAGATTGATGCTTCTCGAATAGTTGAATACCGGCCCGGCGGACACGACCTTCGCGCCGTGGCGCTGTTCGAGCCGCTCGTATATCGCCAGCGTCTCGGCATTCGCGCTCTCGTTGTCGACAACGATGATCTCGGGCCTGAACCTCGGCGAACGATCGAGAAAACCTGTGCACAGTCTCATCAGTTCCGGCTTGTCGCGGTTGGGAATGATGATGGACAGGCGCGGCCAGTCCTGCATGCGGCCGCGCTCCCATGGCAACGGGTCGACCGGCCGCCAGCCCGCACCTTGCGGGCCGGGGTGGGCAAAATGAACGGCCGGCTCACTGACGTGAGCTGTCACCGGCTGCCGGCGCTCCCTTCCGATCGCCTTGAGCCAATCGTGGAGCGACGAAGCCTCACCGGCACCTCGCCGCGCGACAACCAGCTGCCGGGAGGCAACGAATGCAGCGTCGTAGATGTCGAGGTGTTGAACCAGGTCGGGATCCCACCCGGGCACGAAGACCGGATGGGGGTCGGAACCGGTCAGGCCAGGATGATCGTGATCGATCACAATAAGGTCCGGAACCTCGTGCCCGGCGTTGTTCAGCGCGGCGTTCACGAGTTCGAGGCAGTCGCCATCGAGCGTGGTCCCGACGGGAACAAACATGACATGATCGCCGCGCCACATCACGTCGTGATGTGGAGAGCAAAGCAATTCCATATGTTTTAAACCAATTGCTGTTTTCACTCCGCGTGAATCATATTCGGAAATATTCATCCTCGAACCGGGTACACGTTGCACACCCAATACGAGTTCAAAATTTCTGTATGTCTGCGCTTCTATTGATCGAATGGTTTCATCGAGCGAGCCGACAGAATCCTTTTGATCAAAAACGATGACGCTGAAAAAATGATTGTGGGCGCCGGCAGCTATCCGGCGATCGATCTGGCGCTCCATGACCCAGCTCGCGTAGGGCGTGGTCAGTTGTTCCGCCAAGAGGCCCACTCCTGCAGGTCGAGTTCATCCTGATTGCGCGCAGGAGGCATATCGTGGGGGTCTCCTTGACCATGATGCCACGGCGCAGGCGAATTGCTTTTCGCGAAGGCCGCAATCGGGCCACCGGCTTGACCGCATGAACCCCGCTTGCGAATTGAGCGGGATGGCCATCAGGGCATTTTCAGAACAAATCCAGTCGAGGTCCAGAGGGCCGCGCCCTTGCGCACAGGCCAGACGCGGCTCTTTTGCCGCTGGAGCCAAAAGGTCGTAGGATCGTTCCGAATTTCCCCGCCGCCACGCACAATGGCAGGAACGCCGCATGAAGCGCCAGTTTCACCTGGTGATGATCAAGCCCTCCCACTACGATGACGAAGGCTATGTCATCCAGTGGATGATTTCGCTGATCCCCTCGAACACACTGGCTGCGTTGAACGGACTGGCGGTGGACTGCCAGCGCCGCGATGTGCTGGGCGAAGATACCGAGATCGCCATATCGACATATGACGAGACCAATTCGCGGGTCGATCCGCGGCGCATCATGCGGTCGCTGCCCGCCGACAGGACACAATCCCTGATCGCGCTCGTCGGCGTGCAGTCGAACCAGTTCCCGCGCGCGATGGATATCGCCCGGGCATTCCGCGCGCAGGACTTCCAGGTCGCGATCGGCGGATTCCACGTCTCCGGGTGCATCTCGATGCTGAAGGAGCTGCCCCCTGAAATCCAGCAGGCGATGGACCTCGGCGTCGCGATCTTCGCCGGCGAAGCGGAGGAGATGCGGCTCGACGAGGTGCTCCGCGATGCCGCGGCGGGCAGGCTCAAACCGCTCTACGACCACATGGCGGACCTGCCGGGCCTGACGGACCAGCCGACGCCGATCCTGCCGGCGAGGCACCTGCGGGGGACGGCGGCGAGCGCGTCTTCCTTCGATCTCGGGCGCGGCTGCCCCTACCAGTGCTCGTTTTGCACGATCATCAACGTGCAGGGGCGCAAGTCGCGGTTCCGCTCGGCGGACGACCTGGAAAGGATCGTGCGCGAGAACGCGGCGCAGGGCATCCACCGGTTTTTCGTGACCGACGACAACTTCGCCCGCAACCGCAACTGGGAAAGCTTCCTCGACCGGCTGGCCAAGCTTCGCTGGGAAGAGGACTTGCCTGTCAAGCTGGTCATCCAGGTGGACACGCTGTGCCACCTGATCCCGAACTTCATCGAGAAATGCGCCTGGGCCGGCACCCGGCGCGTCTTCATCGGGCTGGAAAACATCAATCCGGACAACCTGGCGTCCGCAAAGAAGAAGCAGAACCGGATCGTCGAGTACCGCGAGATGATCCAGGCGTGGAAGAAAGCCGGCGTGACGACCTATGCCGGCTACATCCTCGGCTTCCCCGGCGACACCTATGATTCGATCATGCGCGACATCGACATCATCAAGCGGGAGTTGCCGATCGATCTGCTGGAATTCTTCTACCTGACGCCCCTGCCGGGGTCGGAAGATCACAAGACCCTGCACGAGACAGGCGGGTGGATGGACCCGGACCTGAACAAGTACGACCTGACGCATCGCGTGACGCATCATGCCAGGATGAGCGACGAGGAATGGGAACGCGCATACAACGATGCCTGGTCGCGGTTCTACACGCCAGAGCACATGAAGACCGTTATGCGCCGTGAAGCCGCCAGCGGACGTTCGCCGACCGACGTCATGTACATGTCGTGGATCTTCGCGGGGTCGCACGCAATCGAGGGCGTCCACCCCTTGGAATCCGGGTTCATCCGCCGCAGGCACCGCCGCGACCGCAGGCCGGGCATGCCGATCGAGCCGGCCTGGCGCTTCTATCCCCGGCAGGCCTGGCGAACCGTTGTCAGCGCATGGAAGTGGGGCACGATCCTTGCCTCGATCTACCCGGAGCGCACGCGGATCAAGAAGGACAGGAACCGCGAGCAGTACAGCGACATGGCGCTGCAGCCGGTGGCGGTCTCCGACTACGACGATCTCGAGATGATCTCGAAGACGCGCGGTGGCGCGGAGGCACTCGAGAAGGTCCGCAACGATACCGCGATGCGCGAAAGAATCCGCTCGGCAGCCGAGGAGGTTGCAGGCTAGTCTGCGAGGCATGACGCGTGCGGTGCCGACCGGCGCCGCGGCGGCGCCAAAGGAGCCAACCTGCATGGACTACGCGATCACACCGCCGGCACAGGCCTATCTGCCGATCCGCGGATCGAAGGCGGTTTTTCCCATCCACCGCATCTACTGTGTGGGGCGCAACTATGCCGCCCACGCCATCGAGATGGGCCACGATCCGGACCGCGAGCCGCCGTTCTTCTTCCAGAAGAACCCGGACAACGTCGTCATCAACGGCGCCGACTTTCCCTATCCGGACAAATCGAACGACGTGCACTTCGAGATCGAGATGCTGGTGGCGCTGCACAAGGGCGGCCGCAACATCGCGCTCGACAAGGCGATGGACTGCGTCTGGGGCTACGGTGTCGGGCTCGACATGACGCGGCGCGACCTGCAGGGCGAATGCAAGAAGATGGGCCGGCCGTGGGAAATCGGAAAGGCGTTCGAGCAATCCGCGCCGTGTTCGGAACTGGTTCCCGCCACCGAGACCGGTCACCCCACCAGCGGGGCGGTCTGGCTCGATGTCAACGGCGAGCGCCGCCAGGAGGGCGACCTCAACCAGCTCATCTGGAAGGTGCCGGAGATGATTTCCTATCTGTCCGGGCTATTCGAACTCGCCCCCGGCGACATCATCATGTCGGGCACCCCGGCCGGTGTCGGCCCGACAAAGCGGGGCGACGTGATGCATGGCCACGTCGAGGGCATCGGCGACCTTCACTGCAAGGTCGTCTAGCGGGGGATCCCGGAGGCATCGCCAGCGCGCACGCCATGGCTGCGGCGGGCTCGTTGCGCGAGCCGCGAAGCGTCAATGTTCGCGGCGGTCTTCCTGGGCATAGTTGTGGCGGCGGCAGTGGTTGACCGGCGAGGCGAGCAGGACGCCGCCGCGCAGCTCGCCGGCAAGCTGCAGCCGGAATGCGCGCGCCATGCAGGCGCCTTCCGTCGGCTCGCTGCCCGGATCGTCGAGGAACATGCGGCGGTTGCCCTGGCGCGTCAGGTACATCGGCCAATTGCTGAAATGGACGTTCCCGACGAGGTAGGAGACGTCCGCTTCAACGCTGGTATGGGAGACCGCGGTGCGGAAGGTTCCGCCCGGAAAGCCGGCGGCGCGGGTGTCGGGATCGAGATGATACCAGGCCCAGTTGAGATGATGATCGCCGAAGACCTCGGTGAAGGACAGTTTCAGGAAGTCGAGCCCCTCGCGGCGGGCGATGGCGGGCAACACGGCGTGCAGGTCGCCGACGTGCGTGGCAAAGCCGTTGCGGCAACGCGCCTGCCCCGGCGGGGCGAGCAGCATGTCGTCCTCGAACCAGTAGAGCGCGTCGACATCGGCCAGGGCGTCGAAGTGGCGGGCGCACCAGGCGCGCCCGCCGGTGATCCCGAGGTTGCCGTTGCGCAGCACCGTGAAGCCGTGCGCGGCGGCGAGTTCATCGTATGCGCCATGCGTCGCGGGATCGGTCGAATTGTCGAGCAGGAAACGTGGCCCCGCGTTCAGCAACCCGGGCGCGGCGGCAACCGCTGAATCGAGCCAGAGGCGAAACTGTTCGGGTGCATTGTAGCTGATCACGTAGACCGCTGCCCGCGGATCGCCGCCCGCATTGCCCTGCCCCGCCGCAGACGACGGCACCGCCGTTTCCCCGGGGCTGCCATGCTCGGCGGCCGAGACCGCTACGAGTTCGTCGTAGAACCACTCTATCGCGTACCCGAGACGCTGCAGGTGGCGGACCGCGCGGTGAAGGTTCGCCTCGCCCAGCCCCTCGCGCCGCACACGGATGATCGCGGGGCGCGCTGCCTGAAGGTCGATGGCCGACAGCACCGCCCAGTCGCTGGCCCGGGTTTCTATGTGCAGCACGCCAACGCGGCCCGGCATCCTCGATTGCAGGTTGGCGAACGTCGCCTCGCCCTCCGGCTCTGGCAGATCGACAGACGTCCAGCCGAACAGCTGCGCGTAGCCCATGGTGCGGTGGGCGATGCCATCGCCGCGGCCGATGGTTACGACCGTGCACGCGGCCGACCGCCGGCCAAGTTCGCGCAAGGCGGTATCGACGCGTTGATCAACGCTCGTCATGTGACGCCACCCCCGGATGCCATCGCCGCGAAGAAGCTGGTGACAAGTCCGCTATCATCGACGCGATAGCGCTGGAACAGGCCGGGATGCAAATGCGCCAGGATCGTCAGCACGCTTTCCTCGGTCCCCATCAATCCGGCCGACAGCGTGTGATCGAGCATCGCGTGATAGATCCTTGCCGCCTCGCGCACATGAGCTGCCTCGCCACCGAAAAAGCCGCCGCGCGCCACCCACTCGATGCGCGCCACGCCAGACAGACGCGCCATCTCGCGGTGATCGAAACCATGTACTTCGCGGTCGGCCGCGTAGGGATAGCAGAGCACCAGGAACCGCTTCAGGTAGGCGTTCAGCGCTTCGCCTTCCAGCGCGGCGCGGACCAGTTCCAGCGGAACCGTGCTCGTGATGCCCGCATCGATCCAGACGAACGCGCGCGTCCCGAACGGATTGGCGGCGGCGGTTTCGGCCAGCCAGTCGAGCTTCGACATGACGAGCGGATTGTAGTGCTTGAGCGCGGCTTGCGGGCTTTCTGCCAGCCATGGCGCGCCGGCGCGCCAGGCCGGATCGCGGCGGATCGACTGGACACGGCCGAAATGGCGGAAGCCGTCGAGGGTCTTGTGGTCCGCCGGCACGATCTGCCGGGGCGCACGAGACGGTGGCAGCGGCAATCCGGGATCGCCATGGATGACCATCGGCACGTCCAGCGAAAGCAGTTGTTCGAGGCGATCGCGATAGAAAGAAAACGGCCGGGCGAAGGATTTCGCCAGCAGAACCCGGCCGATATCGATCGCAGCGGTGACACAGGTTACGTCGGCCGCATTCATGGGTTCGTCCCGCGCCTCATTCCGGTGGCCGTAGTGGTTGCATCATGCCAGGAGCCGTGCAACTGGAAAGGTCCGTCTGCAGCGCCGTCGAGTTCGGGGGACATCACACATGAAGGGTAGCGACCGGCCGGTGAGGAAGGATGGCTTCCTGACACAGGAGCTCGACGACGAGGTCGTGCTGTACAACCCGGCGCGTTCCGAGGCGCTTTGCCTGAACGCGACCGCGGCACTGATCTGGGGCCTGTGCGACGGCGAGACGACCGTCGATGAAATCCAGCGCATGATGTCCGAGGCGTTTCCCGACGCGCCGGGCATTTCGCAGGATGTCCTCGATGCCCTGGACATCCTTCAGGGCAACGATTCCGTCTGCCTTGCATGTACGACCTGATGCGTGTCGGGTTCGCCGGCCTCGCCGTCGACCTTGCCCTGAAAGATGACCATGCTGGCCGCCTCGCCCGTTTCGTGTTCGGCCGCTTTGCCGCCGCACCGGCCGGTGTGGCCTGCCTGCGGCTGGAACTCGCGGGCAACGGGCCGGAACATTTCACCTTGTGGCGCGAAGGATCGCTCGTCTTCGAGGCCACGTGTGCTGCCGATGCCGCGCGCCTAGTGTTGGCGGAGGTCATCCATGCCTTCGCAAGCCAGTGCACCACGATCCCGCTTCTGCATGCCGCGGCAATCGGCAACAGCGCGGCAAGCGTCCTGCTGCCGGGGGCTTCGGGGGCCGGCAAGTCGACGCTTTGCGCCGCGATGGATGCGGCGGGCCATGCCTGCCTGAGCGATGAACTGGTCGGCGTCGCCGGCGGGCGCGCGGTGCTCGCCTTCCCGCGTCCGATCTGCCTGAAGCCGGACGCCAGGCAGGTGCTGCCCGGCATCACGGACAGCGCGGCGGTTTCCGGCAGGCTGCTGCAATCGGCGGACGCCGTCGTGCTATCGCCGCAAACGCCACTGCCCGTCCCCCTGCCCCGGCTTTGCGCGATCGTCTTCGCCAGCTTCACGCCGGGTGCGCCCCCTGCACTGCATGCGAACACCAGGGGCGAGACGGCAGCCCGGCTGATGGGCTCGGTGGCGAATGCCCGCCAGTTGTCCGACCACGGCTTTGCGGCAATAGCCGCCCTCGCCCGCCTCGTGCCCGGCTACACGCTGGTGCACGGGTCGGCGGGCGATGGCGCGCAGGCAATCGGGGCCATCATCCGCACGGCCGGCCAGCCGGGCGCGTGGCCCCGCACAATCAACCCTCCAGCGGGCCGGTGACCTTCTCCAGCCAGCCGCGTTGCGGGCTGTGCGGCCACACCGTCCAGGTCTTCGCCTTGCGGTATGCCCTGTACTGGTGGATGAACTCGGCGCGTGGCTGCGCCAGGATGCGCGCCACTTCGTCCGCCGGGATATCGGCGCGGTGCATCTCGTTGCCGTCCTCGTCGTGGACGCCGACGTACCAGAAATCGACATCCGCGTCGGGGGCCGGCAAGCCATCCGGCAGGCGGATGCGCGTCCAGAACTCCTTCGTCGCGCGCGCGCGCCATTCCGCATCGCCGGAATAGATTTCGGGGTTGGGCGGCGGCCGGTTCTCGTAGGTGTAGGGCTGAACGAGGCGCAGACGGAAATTGATGCCGGCGTAGTCCTCGTAGTCGCGCAGCGTGCGCGCGGTCCCGAAGCCGTACGCACCGAAATCGACATCGCCGTCCTCCATGCCAAGGAGGATGCGGTTTCGCCGCAGGCTGTCGTCGTTGCGGACTGTCCAGGGAACCTGCGCCCCCTTCTCTGCGACGTGGTCGTCCCAGTGCTTGGTGCGGTACTTGCGGGTGTACTCGTGCCAGAGCACCACGCGGTGCGGGCAGAACAGGTCGTAGCCATGCGTGAAGGCGCGCACGGCGATGCTGATTTCCTCGCCGTGGAAATAGTAGTTCGGGTCGTAGGGAACCTCGCGGCAGAAGACGCCGGGCGCGAACGCGAAGTGGCCGGAGAAATAGCGGCTCGGGATCGGGCGCACGATCGTTTGCCAGTCGGCCATCTCGCGCGGGCGCATGAACAGAACGCCTTCCGGCGTGAACCGGTCGAAGCCGAGCGCCCAGGGCGTCTCGTCGCGGAGCCTGGAGAGATCGAACGGATCGAAGGACGGCGCGTAGCAGCTGAGGATCGGCTTCGCGCTGCCGGTCTGGGCCATCATCGAGATCAGCAGATCGTCCCATCCCTCGACGAAGCGGTGATGGGAATCGATCTGCAGCGTGTAGGCCTCACCCGCATAGAGGCTCTGCACCTTGTTGCGGGCCCAGCAGGTTCCCTTAGACTCCCGATAATCCACCTCGACCACGCGCAGGCGCGGATCGCCGGCGAATTCCTCGAGGCTCTCGCCGTCATCACGCTGCCAGCAGATGCCGAAGGTAAGCCTCCCGGGATGCGCCGCCCTGGCGACGCAGTCTCGCAGCGTGGGAACCAGCTGAGGATCGCGATAGGACGCGACCTGCACGAAAATTGCCGGAATATCCGCATCGGCTTGGGGGATCATGGCCCATTGGGCTCGCTAGCGACCAACGCCCCCTGGCGCGCGGCGGCGAACTTTCCCTGACACGGCCAACTCAAGCCGGATTGGGAGACTGGCTCGGGGACGGCTGGATGATGCCCGGTGACGCAGACGGCGTCGGGGGGACAGCGGCGGCGCTTGCGCTCGGGCTGGGGCCCGAGACCGCCTGGGCATGGGCAGGAACCACGATCATGTCGATCGCAGGCTTCACCCACCTGTCCGGCAGCACCGGCATGAATGCGAACGCACCGCCAACCGCGATACGCTGCAACAGCTTGCGCCGGGTGATTTCCCTGTTTTCGCCGCCTGTCATATCGATTCCACAACCTCACCCGTTATTTGCAGAAACTAGCGAGGCGCGGCTGGCGACGCAATTGCGGAATCGCCAGAAGCACGGAATTTCAACGTCTTTTTCCGGACCGTCTGGGCTGCCTCCGGCTTATCCATGCTACGTCTTCCTGAAGGCACGCAGGGCGCATTGCAGGAAACGGGTTCGGGGAGGATACATGCCCAGCAACAGGACGCGTTTTCGACGAAGGGCCAGATGACCGGCGACAATGCCCCGCTGTGGCTTGCAAGATTCGGAGATCCCGCCGGAGAGAACCCGCGCGCATCCGCCGCGAGGCTGGATCTTCCGATGTCCGAGGCTGTCGTGGCGGAGATCGTCTCGCAGGCCGGCGCCCACGGCGTTATCATGGCGGTGGCCCGCAATCTCGCAGCCATCGCGCACGGCGATGCACACGGGCTGGGGAACGCACCGGGTGAGGATGCGCAGGAAGCCGTTCGTGCGCTGATCGCCACCTTGCAGACCAGCTACCGGGCGCAGGCGGCGCGCAACATGGCACTCGACCAGCTCGGAGGGCAGATACAAACCGCGCTTGCCGCGGCCGGCCTTCCAGCGGTAATCGTCAAGGGACCGGATTTCGCCCGCAACGTCTACGGCGGGCTTTCGTCCCGCGCATTCACCGACATCGACATCCTCGCCGCGCCCGGTGCGGCAACGGCGGTTGCGCAGACGGTCGAGCGGCTGGGTTTCGAGCCGGTCGAGCCCTCCGACAAGCGAGCCGCGTATACCGAACGGCAATACTGGCGCGAAAAGGGCGCAGGCAGCCACGACCTTGTCGAGGTTCATACCGACATGGTTCATGCGCCCAAGCTTCGCCACGCGCTTTCGATGGGGTACGAGGACTACGCAGGCCCGGCGGCAGGCGGCATCACCATGGCGTCGCGCCTCGTTCTCGCCGGCCTGCATGGCGCGACGTCGCACCTTTTCGACAGGCTGCAGAACATCGTCGACATGATGATGATCGCGCGCGCAGGCGTCGACGGGCGCGAACTTGCCGAGCGTGCGCGTCGCTCCGGCGCCGAGACGCCCGTGCGAACCGGCCTGTCGATCGCCCACGCCATATTCGGATGCGAAGCCTGCCGAGCGCTGCTGAGCGCGGTCGACGCACGCAGTACGGACATGCTGGCGCGCTTGCTGGTTTCGCCGCACTGCGTGCTGCACGCGCAGTCTTCGCACCGTGCTCGCCACTCCTGGCGCCGGCAGGCCTACCGCTGGCTGCTGGCACGGCAGACGCCGATCGCCGCGCACCGAAACGCCGCGGACTGAAGCCGTGCGAACGGGATGCGCACTCGACGCGACGCCGGTCGAGCGGGAACGGATTTGGCTCGCCCGATGGCCGCGAACTGGTGACGGCGTCGAACGACGAAACCGCGCGCGTGTGGTCGACAGATACCGGCGCCCTACTTGGCGTGCTGGACGGTCATCAGGCGGGCGTGATCGGCGCACGCTTCCTCGCGGATGGCGCTTCCGTCTTCACGTGGTCCTATGATGGCACCGCGCGCGTCTGGCCCGTCTGGAAATCCGTGCCAGCGCTCATCGCGCATGCCAAGAACGTCGTCGCGCGCTGCCTGACGGATGCTGAGCGCGCTGCGCTGCACCTGCCTGTACAATCGCCGGGCTGGTGCCGGGAAACGGGCAAATGGCCGTACCCGGACGAGGCACCGCAGGGCGACTAGCCATCACGGATAGCGGCCGACGCACATTGCGGCCATTCCCGCCGGCCCGTTCCACACGGATACCGCCTGACCGCTTTGCCGGGATATCGCCCGATCGGGACGGCAGACATATGCCGGAATTCAGCTCAGGGATTTGCGGCGAAGGCTTCGAGGGCCTCTGCCTCCGCGTCGCGTGCGGCTGGCGCATGCCCGGCCAGTTGGCGGGCGTCCGCGCCATCTCCGGGATGGGTCATCACGACGCAACCCGGTCCCGCCCGCGACAGGATCCGCAGCAAGTTTCCTTTCGTCGAAACCGCCGTGTCCAGCCGCATGATGCCGGCGAAGTCGGCGTTCGTCGCAATCGAGGCCCGCTTCAGCCGCCGCCTCTGCACATAGCCAAGCGCCATGATCACGACCGCCTTGGGGCCGCCCATCCGCAGGGCCTGGATCACACCGCGAAAGGTTCGCGGACACGGGCTCCTGATCCAGCAGGGAATGGAATCCATCCGCCCCCGCACCGCATCGATGACGGCGGCGGCTACGACGGGAATACAGTGGCAATGCTGGTGGCCATCGATGAAATCGGGCGATCGGCCGATTGACGACTGGAACAGGTCGAATTGTACACGCAAGGTTCGCGAGACCGCTTTGCGATCAATGCCGCCCGCAAGGGACCTGCGCAGCAGTTGCCCCAGCGGCATCACGCAGGACAGGCCCGGCATGGGCTCGGTCAGGTTCAGGTGCAAACCGATCTGGATCGGCCGGCGTTCGGCGATTTCGAGAAGCCGGCTGACATCCTCGTTCCTCAGATCGTCGCTGACCATGACGGACACACCGTCAAGCAGACCGCACTCCAGCAACCGGAGAATGACGCGGTTATGACGGTCGCCAAGACCATAGTCGTCCGCGATGATCGTGAAAGCGCGCCGGCTGTCTGTCATGTCGCCGCTTTGTCCGACAGAACTACCCGTTCGGCGACGCTATACTTGGGTCGGCGCTTTGTTTCGATCAGTATCTTGCCGATGTACTCACCGATGATGCCGATGCATATGAACTGCATCCCACCGAAGAAGGCAATCAACGTGATGATCGATGCAAATCCGGGTATTTCATTCCCCCAGAAAAGCCTCTCGGCGAGGATATACAGCCCATACAGGAAACTCAGGGCGGAAACGGCTATGCCGAAGGCGGACATGTAGCGCAAGGGCGCGACGGTGAACGAGGTTATGCCGTCGACGGACAACAGGAACAGCCTCGCGACAGAGAACTTGGTTTTACCGACCTTCCTCGTCGACGGATTGTAGGCGATCCCCTTCTGGCGAAACCCGATCCAGGCATACAGCCCCTTCATGAACCGCTCCCTCTCGGGCAACTGGCCAAGGGCTGTCAGCGCGCGCCGGTTCATCAGGCGGAAATCCCCTGAGTCCCGCGGTATGTCGAAGCGGCTTCCGCTGTTGATCAGCTTGTAGAACAGCCGGGAAATCATCCTGCGTGCCGGCTGGTTGAAGGTTCCACCCTTCCTGTGGGCATAGACAATATCGAATCCGTCCCGAAGCCAGTGATCCAGAAACGCATCGACGATCGCGGGCGGGTGTTGCAGGTCGGCGTCCATGATCACCACGGCGTCGACACCATTCGCCGCGTCGAGACCTGCACTGATTGCCGACTCCTTCCCGAAATTGCGCGAGAGCTGGACGAGATCGACCGGCATCCGGAATACTGCCGAGTCCTTCAGCCACTCAACCGAACCGTCGCGGCTTCCATCGTCGACGAGGATCATCCTGAAGCGGACATCATGCTTGTGCGACAAGGCATCGAATACCCGGTTCGTTTCCTCGACGAACGCAGGCAGGGATTCCTCCTCGTTGAAGAACGGAACGACGACGGCGATCTCTCTCACTCTAGCTATCGCCCCTCACGAATATCGCTCCTTGTGAAACCATGAAATTCAGAAGCGCAGTACTGACGATCGCCGCCGCGACGGAAAGCACATGCGGGGCGCCGGCAAATATCAGGATCGAGAATACCGCCACGCGCACGACATAGATTCCGACGCTCCATACGAGGAAAGCGAACCACCTCCTCCCGCTCGACCTGCTCTCGACGGGATCATGAAACGTGACGTGCTCATGGATGAAATACACGACAGATGCGCTGACAAGCATCGAAATCCCGATGGCCTGCCAGCCGGAAAGCCCGATCTGGATCGTCAAATACAGGATCAGGACGAAATCGATTGTCGCCCCGATGCCTGATGCCGCCGCGAAATAGCCGAATTGTGTCACGCGGAGATCACGCACGCCGATCTCAAGCCTTTCCAGCATGTCTCTCGCGGATTCCTTAGTGACTTGCGGGCTGTGTGTCCACCTCGCGCGAGAACCGGAATCCGGCGGTCCCATCCATCATTGCGACTGCTCGCGGCGCGGCAAATGCGGGCCAGTCATTCGCGGTTGGTGATCCGATTGACAGGGCACCAATGCCGATCCATGGTCCGGGTTGCGCTCACCAGACGCAGATGCCTTCAGTCGCTTATTGCGCCGAAACGCCGCAGTCTCCGCATTCCATGGACATGCGCATATTCCTCCATCATCTTCGCGCCATGATGATCGTCGCGCCGTTTGCCCGATCCGCAATCCGATAACAAGTCCAATGACATCGCGATATTCTGGAAGATTGCCAAGGCCAACGAATGTCGACTTTGCCATCCTGGCCATTCTGGCGGTGACGGTTGTCGCATTCGGCGCCCTGACGGTGTTGCGCGGTGCCTATCTCGATCGCCCGATGACGGATGCCCAAGTCTATTTCCGCGCCGGCTGGGCGATCTGGGCCAACGCATCCCCCTATTCGGTTCCTGACGACAACGGCTGGCTGTTTCTCTATTCGCCCATCTTCGCCATCTTCATGGTCCCGTTTGCAAATCCGCCGGGCGGAGATGCGGCGCCGTGGTTCGCAATCCCCTACCCGCTTGCGGTCGCGTCCTGGTATGCACTGGGCTTCGGCGCGCTTGCCTGGGCGTCGCACCTGGTTGCACGGACGATCGAACGCGTGATCCTGACCGGGACCTGGACTGGCAATGCGGATCGGCACTCTCTCCATCAACCCTGGTGGTTCCTGCGCGTGGCTCCGATCGCGGCCTATCTCTTCGTGATTGGCGGAGGGCTTGGCAGAGGCCAGGTGAGCACCCTCGTTCTGCTGACACTGGTCGGGTTCGCAGCCCTTCTGGTGACCGGGAAATCATTTTGGGCCGGGGTTGCCTTGTCGGTGGGCACGGCCATCAAGATCTACCCGGCCATGGCACTGGGCATTGCGATCCTGCGTCGCGACTGGCCCTGTGTCGCCGGCTTCGCCACCGGATGCGCGGTCCTGTTCCTGCTCGTGCCATACCTCGTGCTTGGCACGGACGCCTTCGTGGCCGTTCATGCCGACTTCCTGGGCCGCATTTTCGGCATGACCAACAACACCTTCCACGCGGGCGGCCAGGAAAATGTCTCTCCGGACATGATCGGTTTTGGCCCCTTCCTGTACAAGAACTGGGCAATCCTGAGCGCCAAACAGGCCCTCGGCCCGCTTCCCGACTGGGCCAAACATGCGCATATCGCCGTTTCGTCGGCATTCGTTGCCGCGCTGGTGATAGCTGGTCACGGCAGGTTCTGGAGCATCCGCAGACCGCAACCTGGAAACAAGCCCGCGCTGCTGCTCGCGGTTGCTCTCATGACGGCACTCATGGCGGTCGTGACGCCGGTCTCCCAGGTTCACTACATCACGCTCGGCATTTTCCTGCATACGATGTTCATCGGCCTGGCTTGGCGCCGGACTGGGTCGGCTGCGACGCCGTTGTGGCTGTATGGCATCGGCCTGTCGCTGTGGATTGCCCCTGCGCTCAACATGGAGGAGCTCGGCCGAATTTCGTGGCCTACGGTCAGTCTGTATCCGCTCGTCGTATCGATCATTGCCGGATTGCACGCACTGCGCCAACAAGGTGTGATCGACCAATCGGATTCATAGATGCAGACTGGCGGGTTCCAACGGCGCTGCATGGTATGAATCTGGAAATGTTCAGCAAGGTCGGCGACCTGCTGCACACGCAGGCAAGCGACCTGCCTTGCATCCGGCGGCCATCGTGGCCCAGTCCGGTCTTGCGCCACGACCTGACCTCGAATTGCTACGCCTCCGCCGCCTGCAATTCCGCTGCCTGCTGCTCAGCACGCTCATCCGCTTTCTGCGCGGCCATTTCCAACCATGTCTCCAGCTTCTCGTAGAAGTCGGCCTCTTCCATCGGCAGCATGCAGCTGTCGTCCATGTTCTTGATCTTCAGCTTGCCGGCGGGGATCCCCATCTCCGGTGGAATGACCAGAACGGTAATGCCGTGGCGGGTCCCACGGAACTGGTTGAACATCGGCGCCTGCATGTCGTCCGAGTGCAGCCACAGCAGCGTGATGTCGGCGTCCAGTTCCTCGAAGCCGGCGCGCTGCAGATAGGCCCGCCCGCTGGTGAACACCCGCACTTCGTGGCCCAGATCCTCCAGGAACCGCTGGACCTGCCACATGCCCTTGTCGCTGCGCCCGACGAGGATGATCTTGCGCGGCTCCATGGCCGGCCAGCGGAACTCGATGTCGTTTTCCAGCCCGCCGCGCGTCAGGGCGTTGTACAGCTCGGTTCGTTCGAGGTCCTTCTCGCGCACGATGCGGCTCGCCTGCCGCAACTCGGCTTCCACCTTTGTCAGCAGCATCTCGTAGTCGATCGGCTTGGTGAGAAAATCATCCGCGCCCAGACGGATACCCTCGATCACCGTTTCGCGTTCATTGAATGCCGAGAGGAACAGGAAGGGCATCTCGGCAAGTCCGGGATGATCGCGGCGCAACTCTGTCAGAAGCTCGTAGCCGCTCATGCCGGGCATGGAGATATCGCTTATGACAAGGTCGGGCTTTCGCTCGACGATCATGCGGATGCCTTCGGCGCCATTGGAAGCCTCCAGCACTTCGTAGCCCGCATCTGCCAGCTCTTCTGCAAGGTCCGCACGGATTTGCGGTTCGTCTTCAACGCACAAAATGGTCGACATACTTTCCTACCTTCTCGTCGTCATTGTCCGGGAGGCGTGCCTCAGGCGGCCACCTGCCCCGGATTTTCCTGGTTGTCTTGCTGTGCCAGCGGGAGGAAGACCGTGAACGTGGTCCCGCATCCAGCCGCGCTTTCGGCGGTGATCGTTCCGCCATGCAGCTCGACGAAATCCTTCGCCGTGCTGAGCCCGACACCACTGCCCTGGAAATTCGCCGCGTTCTTGCCACGGAAGAATGGCTGGAAAACGTGAGCCAACTCCTCCGGCGGTATTCCGATGCCGCGGTCGCTGATCGAAATGACCGCGCGATCACCCTCAATTCTGCCGCCGATCCGGACTTCCGCATTTCCCAGCGAGTACTTGACGGCATTCCCGATCAGGTTCGTGAACACCAGATCGAGCAATTTCCGGTCACCGGGAATACCGTCGGGAATGGCGCCGATGTCCACATTGATCGCCGCAGCCGGCGTTATCTCCCTTTGCCGGTCACAAGCCTCCGCGATCAGATCCTGGACATTCACGGGCGCGACGCGCAGCTCGAACCGTCCGGACTCCAGGCTAGAGGCATAAAGCGTAAGATCGATCTGGCTGACCAGGCGCCGCACGGCTCCACGCACGGTCTGAATCCGTGTTTCGATCTCGCCCGGCGTCATCCGTTCCCGACGCCTCGACATCCGCTGCGCGGTGCCATCGATGATCGTCAGCGGAGTGCGAAGTTCGTGGCTGACCATCGCCACGATCTTCTTCTGCAGGAGGCTGTATTCCCGTTCCTTTTGGAGCGCTGCTTCCAGATCCTGCTTTTTCCGCGCGAGTTCCGCAGTGCGTTCCGCCACCAGGGTTTCGAGATGGTCGCGGTGGTCGAGGACCTCCCGTTCCATCTCCTTGCGCCGGGTGATGTCGATCAGGGTGCTCTGCAGGCCGACTACGCCTCCCGCGCCGTCGGACAACGGCATGGAGTTCTTGAGGACGATGATCCGGCTTCCATTCTTGCGGATGAGGGCGCGTTCCTCGTTGACGACCCTGCGCCTGGCGAGGGTCACTTGCTCGCCATCCCTTTCAGGATCGGCGTCCGCGAAGATGTCGCGCGCATGGAGCTCAGCCAACTCCTCGCGGGTGTATCCAGTCATTTCCAGCGCGGCTTCGTTGAAATCCGTGATCTTCATGTGGTCGTCGAACATGACGATCGCCGTGACCGATTCATTGAAAATGTACTGGTACTTCCTCTTGACCAGATCGCTTTCCATGAGCGCCCCAGCACCGGTGCGCTTCAGCGTCGCAACGGATCGCGCAAGCTCATCGATTTCATCCTGCGCGCCCTTTACGGCGCCATCCTCTCGATCAAAATCGAGATTTCGAAGATCGTCAGCGGTAAAGTTGCGCGCATCGCTCGCGATACCCAGAACGCGCCTCGTTATCATTCTCATGAAAACCATGAGCACAGAAGTCGCGCATATGAATACAGTTGCTGAGTGAAATAATATTTCACTCATTGCTATTTTAATAATTTTCCATATTTCATTTTTCGTATCTCTATACAGTACCAGATTTCCTATTTTATGCCCTTCCCCACCTATGCTGTGTACAAGATCGTATTCTATTTTTATTCCATCCTTGCGCTCTCTCCAATTTCCATATTGGAGAGAATCTCCATCGACCAGATTCAGGGATGCGAATGTCACGCTCTGCATGGATACCAGGCTTTCCATAATGACCCTGGTCTGCTGGCGGTCGTAGGTCCAGATGCTCTCGGCAAGACTGCCGATGGTCGCCTTGCCGAGCGCGTCCATATCGTGCTCGAAGCGCTCCATGCGCTGTTGGTAGTCGAGATAGGCTTCCCCGATGGCGACAGGCATCGCGCTCAGCAGTGCGACCAGCAGGGAAATAAGGATAAGACGGCGCCCGATGCGCGTGCGAAACCCGAACGCGCCAACGATACCGTTCAGCCTTGTCTTGATCGCTCGCGAAATGGTTCACCTCCTGTGGCAAACGCCGTGAAGTGCAGCCAGGCGCAGATGTGGCTCTGACCCGAAGCTCCTGCCGGTCGCCAGCATTCTCGGCTCAAGGCTCATTGCGCTCTATGCCGAAGCTGGAAATGATCCTGTTGTAGGAGCCATCGCCTTTCATCGACCGGATTGCGGCAGCCACCTGAGGAACCAGAGGCTGGTGCCTCTTGTTCAGATAGAGATACATGTCGACCTCTTTCAGGGCAGGGCTGATCGCGAACACCTCGGACTCCAGCTTCATCTGCGCAGCGAGCGCCAGCCCATCCGCTTTTGTGTAAAGAATCAGATCCACGCGGCCGGCATCCAGCATCCAGAAAAGCTGCTCGGGGCCATCGACCTTCGTGACCGTGCGGGCATTCGTGGCGTTCATCTCGAACATCTTCCAGCCATTGATGAATGCCACACGGTACTGTTTCAGGCTTTCCCAGCCATCGAGCCTGATCGACGGATCCCTGGAAAACGCCACGAAGGAGACGCGCACGTAAGGTTCGGGCACCTGGACCAGGTTCGGATAGGCGCCGGACAACCCGCTCACCCGCAGACCCTCGCCATCGACGATGCCTTCATTGGCGCTGCGCAGAGAGCGCTCCGACGGCAGGCTCGTCAGCCTGAAGTCGATTCCGATGCGCCCGAATGCCTCTTCGGAAACGGCTTGCAAGACCTGTCTGTCGAGTGGCGTATTGTTGGTGCTGACAGTGACGACGGACTTGCCTGCCAACACGGCAGGCAGGCTCAAGAAGTACAGCACGAGACAGGTGATAGCTCGCAAGCGCATGTCGGCGACCCCTTGTTTGCAGCGGCCCAGCAATTTGCAGCACTGTCCCTGCGCGTCTGTTCGTCGAAGCTCCCGCAGGGACGGCCTGCACCTGCCCAGTCCGCGCTTGAAGAGCGCTACCTATCCGAGCATTCTGCTTTCCGCACGATTCATGGTTGTTTTAACCCGACACCTGTTAGCGGGCCCTTAATCCAATCTCCGACTGCCTAAACAGGGCTTCGGAGCACAAATCGTGGCGGCGGCTCAGGCCGCCTTGCGCGCCTCGATCTGGCGGACCAAATCCGCAAGCCGCGCAGGCTCCGTTTCGCAAACCAGTTCGAATGCGCGCCGGTAAAGCGGCTCCTGCATGAAGTAGGTGATCATCATCAGGCGCGAGATGTTCGTGTCGTGATCCACGTCCAGCCGCTCGCGTTCGGGCATGTCCAGCATTTCGTGTTCAGTACGTTCACCAAGATTTGCCATCCCAGCATCTCCATCGATGTCTTCGCAGATCGCGGCGGCCAGGCCGTTCGGCATGAAACGTTTCTTCTGTTTGCCAGTGGAGCCATTGCGATCAGCGATTCCGGTTGAAATGAACCTCCCGATGAATCAGAGGCTATTTCAGCCAAAGCGCATGTTACAGATGTCGGTTCATACACCTGTCGGTTCCTACAGGTGCCCGCGAACCGGTCAGATCTGGATCTGCTTGTAGCGGATTGCTTCAGCGACAAGGCTTGCACGATTGGACGCATTGAGCTTCGTGCTGGCGTTCTGCAGGTGCATGATTACGGTGCGCGCCGAAATCCCGAGGATATCAGCGATATCTTCGTTGGTCTTTCCGTAGGCAGCCCAACCCACGACCTGACGTTCGCGCTCGGAAAGCTCGCCCGGGCGCACCTTCGTGCCGCCATTGAGCGCCACGAGCCGGTTGTAGGCATAGTGCAAGAGGATCGAAACCGGCATGACGTGGCTCTCGGGGACCTCGACACGCCGCCCGCTAAACGAGGCGAGAAACTGCGTTCCGTCATCGGCAATGATCGGAACGACAATTCCATCGACCAAACCGAAGCCCTTCGCAGCCTCCAGCATCGCGCGGCCCTTTTCCTCGCGCCCGCGGATGAGGGGCGCCTCGGACCAGTGAAACGGCGTATTCATCCGCAGTCCGTGCCAAAGGACCGGATCGCAATCCATGAAGCGATTGCCGACGTAGTGTTCGAAGTAGCCATCCGGCCACTTCTGAGCCAGCACGATGGGCTCCGCATGCCTGCCGGGCATCGGCGGCGCGCCGATGATGAACCATTCGCACCCGTAGCTCGCCATCTGGTTGAGCAGCACATGAGAGACTTCCTCGACCGTGCCAGCCGCATCGAGCGAACGGAAGACGTCCGCGTCAGCCTGCCATGACTTGCCCGACGCCGGCCTGGAGCGCCGCAGGAGCGTCTCCACCTTCGCCAGCAGAAGTTCGAAATCGACCGGCTTGACCAGATAGTCGTCGGCCCCGAGCCGAATGCCTTTCAGGATATCGGCGCGATCGGAATGCGCCGACAGAAAGACAAAGGGGATCGAGCGGGCCTGCGGATGAATGCTGCGGAGCTCGTCGAGCACCTGATCACCCGTCATTCCCGGCATGTTGATGTCGCTGATGATCAGGTCCGGCGCGTGTTCGAGAGCCATCCGCAGCCCGGTGCGCCCATCATGGGCGCTGCGGACCTGGTACCCGGCTTCGGCAAGCTCATCGGCGAGGTCCTCACACAGATCTGGCTCGTCCTCGATACAAAGAATTTCTGGCATTGAAAGAACCGAATTGCCTCCCGTACCCAAAAAGCAAGAGCCCATTCATTCTCCCCCGCCGTTCTCGCCGACGCTAATTGATCCCCTCCAGAATCATTCTCTCTTTTGAATGTGATATAGCGCCACAAAAATGTTTTCCAAGGGTATTTTCAGAACCACAAACTTGTTGCGCAGGTGCCACACGCGGGCTGGTTATGCGAAGTGATGTTCACGCAATGAGTCGCTGGCCTGACCGAGCCCAGCGCAAAGCCGATGGGTTGGCGCACGGGCGACGTCGAAGTCAGGCCCGCTGCATGAGCAGCGCTGCCCCTTGCCCAACGCCAACGCACATGGTGGCGATCGCGGCCCGTCCGCAACCGCCGGCCAGCTCAAGCGCGGCCGTTCCGGCGATGCGGGCACCCGACATGCCGAGCGGATGACCGAGCGCGATGGCGCCGCCATTGGGGTTCACGCGTGGGTCGTCATCGGCAATTCCGAGGCCGCGCGTGACGGCCAGCGACTGAGCCGCGAAGGCTTCGTTCAATTCGATCACGTCGACGCCCGCGAGTTCCAGCCCGGAGCGGGCGAGCAGCTTGTTCACCGCCGGCACCGGCCCGTAGCCCATGACCCGTGGCGCGACGCCAGCCGCGGCTGCGCCGACGATGCGGGCAATGGGGGTGAGGCCGTGCCGCTTGGCGGCGGCTTCGCTGGCAACGATCAGCGCCGCCGCACCGTCGTTGACGCCGCTGGCGTTGCCGGCGGTGATCGAGCCGTCGGGCCGGGTGATCGGCTTCAGCCGCGCGAGATCCCCGAGCGTCGTAGCGCGGGGATGTTCGTCCTGCGTGACCTCCGCCGTCTTGCCGCGGCCAAGCTGAACAGTGACCGGCACGATCTCGGCGGCCAACCGCCCGGACACCTGGGCGGCGGCGGCGCGTTCCTGCGAGCGCTGCGCGAAGGCGTCCTGGTCGGCACGGGAAATCTGCATCTCGTCGGCGAGGTTCTGCGCCGTCTCGGGCATGGAATCCGTGCCGTATTGCGCCTGCATCTTAGGGTTGACGAAGCGCCAGCCGATGGTGGTGTCGTGCACCTCGCTGGCGCGGCTCCACGCAGTGGCGGACTTCGCCATCACGAAGGGCGCGCGGGTCATGCTTTCCACGCCGCCGGCAATGGCAAGGTCGATATCGCCAGCCTGTACGGCGCGCGCCGCCGCCGCCACGGCTTCCAGCCCGGAGCCGCACAAGCGGTTGACGGTCACGCCGGGTACCGTCTCGGGAAGGCCGGCGAGCAGCAGCGCCATGCGCGCAACGTTGCGGTTGTCCTCGCCGGCCTGGTTGGCGCAGCCCATCCAGACCTCCTCGACCGCGGCCGGGTCGAGCGCCGAATTGCGCGCCAGAAGCGCAGCCAGCGGAATGGCCGCAAGGTCGTCGGCGCGCACAGTGGCCAGCGCGCCGCCGTAGCGACCGATGGGTGTGCGGACATAATCGCAGATGAAGGCGTCGGTCATGGTTTCCTCGTCAGATCGGCCAGCGGCAGGCCCTCGGCAACGGCGCGGCGGAGAATGCTGGAAACGGGTTCGCGCTGTCACTTCCTCCTGGAGTGGCGGCGGAAGTCGGGCTTGCGCTTCTCGCGGAACGCGATGCCGCCTTCCTTCGATTCATCCGTTCCGTAATAGAGGCTCAGCGCCTGCATCCCCATCGCGGAAATCCCGCGGATGCTCTCGGTGTCGGCGTTGAAGGAACTCTTGGCGAGCGCGAGCGCCGTCGGGCTGCGCTCCAGCAGCTCGGCGCACCAGCGGTCGACCTCGGCATCGAGATCGGCTGCCGGAACGACGGCGTTGACCAGCCCCATGCGCTCCGCCTCGGCGGCGGTATAGCGGCGGCACATGTACCAAACCTCGCGCGCCTTCTTCTCGCCGATGATGCGCGCAAGGTAGGCGGTGCCGAAACCCGGATCGACCGAGCCGACCTTCGGTCCGACCTGGCCGAACTGCGCGCGATCTGATGCGATGGTGAGGTCGCAGATCGTCGCCAGCACGTTGCCGCCGCCGATGGCAAAGCCGTCGACCCGCGCAATCACCGGCTTCGGCACGTCGCGGATCAGGCTCTGCAATTCCTCCACCGGCAGGCCGATCGTGCCGCGCCCGTCATGACCGCCATCGCCGAGCGACTGGTCGCTGCCGGTGCAGAAGGCCTTCTCACCCGCCCCTGTCAGGACGATGACGCCGATGTCGCGGTCCCATCCGGCGCGCTGGAAGGCATCGATGAGTTCCTCCAGCGTCTGGCCGCGAAAGGCGTTGTACTTGTCGGGCCGGTTGATCGTGATGCGCGCAACGCCCGCAGGGCGCACTTCGTAGAGGATGTCCTGATAGTCCATGGCTTGTCTCTCCATGCAGCACCGAGCCCGGCGCGCGCGATGTCGTGCGGCCTGTGTCGCGGCATTGTCAAAGAAAAACCGGCGCAGGCGCAACCGATCATGGCCGGCTGCCGGCCATGGTGACCGGCAAGCCGCCCTGCAGCAAGACCCGGAAACGCGGTGGCGTGGACTGTGTGAAATGGCACAATGGCCCTGACTTCGTACCGGCGTTGCTGCTAGTGGAATTATCGACCCGATCGAGAACCCGAGCGTCAGCGCCGGTGAACCATGGGAAGGCAGGCATGGCAGGTTCCGTCCTGATCGTCGGCGCCGGCATCAGCGGATTGAGCGCCGCGGAGTGGCTGCGCCGCGATGGCTGGCAGGTGACGCTGATCGATCCGGTCCGGCCCGGCGACAGCGAGCAGGCATCCTTCGGCAACGCCGGCCTGATCGCGCGCACGTCGGTCCTGCCGGTCGCGACGCCTGCGCTGGTTCGCAAGGCGCCCCTGATGGCGCTCGACCCGGCTTCGCCGCTGTTCCTGCGCTGGTCCTACCTGCCGCGCCTGCTGCCCTGGCTGGTACCGTTCCTGCGCAATGCCGGGACCGGGAAAATCCGGGAGATCGCAACAACCCTGTCGTCCCTCACGTTCGACGCGACCGAGCAGCACGTGGCGCTGAGCAAGGGCACCGGGGCCGACGCCCATATCGCAAGCGGCGACTATGTCACCCTCTATGCGACGCGGGCCGACTACGAGGGCGACACGCTGACGAACGAGATTCGGCGGCAGTTCGGCATCGTGCCAACCGCGTTGACGCGGCAGCAGCTGGAGGAACGCGATCCGCATCTGGGTCCGGCCTACCAGTTCGGCACGCTGTTCACGGACTTCTGCTGGCTGACATCGCCGTCGAAATATGTCGCGGCGCTGTTCGATCACCTCTGCCGCGAGGGCGCCGCCTACCGGCAGGCCAGGGTGGTCGACATGGTCGCGGGCGAACGGCCATCCGTCACGCTGGAGGGCGGCGAAACGCTGGTGGCGGACAAGGTCGTCCTGACCGCCGGCGCATGGTCGGGCAGACTTGCCAGGGCGATGGGTGTCCCGACAAAGCTCGAGGCCGAGCGCGGCTACCATGTCTCCATGTACGCGCCGAGCTTCACCGCCCCCCAGCCCTACATGGTCACCGATGCCAAGTGCGTGGTCACGCCGATGGACGGTTTCCTGCGCGCCGCGGGCGTCGTGGAGTTCGCCGGGATCGATGCGCCGCCCTCGCCGGCCCCCGTGAAGCTGATCGAAGCGGCCATGCGCAAGCTCTACCCTGGTCTGTCGTTCGAGCGCAGCGAAAGCTGGATGGGACGGCGGCCGACGACGCCGGACAGCCTGCCGGCGATCGGCGAAGCGGCCAGCGCGCCGAACGTGATCCACGCCTATGGCGGGCAGCACGTCGGCATGACGATCGGGCCGAAGCTCGGCCGGCTTGTCGCCGATCTAGCGCGCCGGCGCCCGGTCAACCTCGACCTGACCGCCTGCCGGCCCGACAGGTTCTGAAGTCACATACCCGCGGACGCGCTGATCACGAACAGCTTGCGCATGTGTTCGTGGATGACCCATTCGCCGGTCCAGCCCTGCGGCAGCACGAGCAGGTCTCCCGGCCCGACGTCGCGCGTGCCCGAACCGTCCGCATTCGTCACCGAAGCCCGGCCCACGATGACATGGCAATATTCGCCAGCCGCGGTGCGGTCGGCGGTGAAGCGGCCCGGCGTGCATTCCCACACGCCGATCTTCGTGCGCCCGTCGGGCGAGGTCCACAGCACGTTCGACGCTTCCTGCTGACCCGGCGTCAGGGTCGTCGGCTTGTCGGCGAAGGCGCCAAGCTGCGTCGCGGAAAGGTCGGCGAAGGCGAGGAGTGCGATCATGTGTGCGTTCCCGTGCTGATTGCTCAATCCTGCATCGAATAGGTTTCGCCGCGGATGTCGCCGAGCCACCCCCAGAAGAGCAGCGCGGGCCGCGGCCCGGTGGACATGGCATGGCCCTGCCAGGGCCGATGATGGACGAACTGCCCCGCCCGCACGGTGCCGATCGGCTGGCCGTCGATCGCCCACTGCAGCGTGCCGGACAGAACCAGGTAGAGCTCCTCGGCGGCGTGGCTGTGTCTTGGATACTGGAGCCGCGGGCCGAGGAGGATGAGCCCGAGCGACACCTCGTCGTGGTGGATCATGCCGCCGGGGCCAACGAGCACGACGGCGGCCATGCGTGCGCCGAGTTCATCCGGCAAGCGGCCAAAACCCGGCACGCGCCATGAAAGCTCTTCCGAAATGCCGGCCATGGCTGCGCGCAACATGTCATCGGCGCCGTCGAGGGCCTCCGGCAGGAACGCGCAACCGGGCACCGATGCCGCCTTGCCGGTTGGCGTGCCGAACCGCGGCGCTTTCAGCGCCTCCTGCAGCGCGCGGGCTGAATCGGTGCCATGCGGGCTTAGGCGATCGCTGAGGAGCGCAAGCAGGCGTTTCAATGCCGGTCCCCGCTCCTGCAAGCTATTTCGGCTTCCGCTGCCGTCCGAAAACCTGTGCCAGCACCATCATCACCGTGGTGACGACGATCATCAGGGTCGAGATCGAGGCGATTGTCGGGTCGATCTGGTCGCGCAGCGAGTTGAACATGTTGCGCGTCAGGGTCGGGTTGTCGCCGCCGGAGATGAACATCGCGACCACGACCTCGTCGAAGGAAGTCAGGAAGGACAGCAGCGCGGCGGTCACCACCGCGAAGCGGATCTGCGGCAGCGTCACCGTCAGGAAAGCCTTCCAGCGCGGCGCGCCGAGGCTACGGGCGGCCTCCTCCTGGCTCATGTCGAAGCTCTTCAGCGCCGCGCCGGTGACGATGACCACCAGCGGCAGCGCAAGCACCGTGTGTGCCATGACGAGGCCGGTGACCGTGTAGAGGATGTCGAGCTTGACGTACGCGTAGAAGGCGCCGATCGCGACAAGGACCAGCGGCACCATCATCGGCGTGATCATCAGCACGAAGGCCGCGCGCACGAAGCGGATCTGCGAGGCGTGCAGGCCATAGGCGGCGAGCACGCCGGTCGGGGTCGCCACAAGCATCGTCAGGAACGCGGTCTGGAAGGAGGTCCGCGTCGCCTGCATCCATTCGCGCGATTCGAAATAGTGTTCGTACCAGCGTGTCGACCAGACCTCGGGCGGGAATTCCAGGTACTGGCTGTCGGAGAACGACATCGGGATGACGATGAGGGTTGGCGTCACCAGCAGGACCATGATGATGACCGCCAGAACATACAGCCAGAGGCGCTGGCCGTGACTGACCTGCGTTTCGGTGGCGGGCGCCCTGAGCCATCGCACCATCAGTGTCCTCCCGCCGTGATGCTCTCGAGCTTGAGGAAGCGCGAGGCGATCCAGAGAATGAGGAAGGTGAGGACCAGCAGCACCACGCCCAATGCGCTGGCCGCGCCCCAGTTCACGAACAGCTCGATGTTGGAGACGATCTTCATCGACACCATGATGACCTTGCCGCCGCCGAGCACAGCCGGCGTCACGAAGAAGCCGAGGCAGAGGATGAACACCATCAGCGCGCCAGCGAACAGCCCCGGCGTCGTCAGCGGGAAGAAGACGCTCCAGAATGCGTGCCTCGGCGTCGCGCCGAGGTTCGATGCGGCCTTCATGAAATCGCGGTCGATGGCCTTCATCGAGCCGTAGACCGGCAGGATCAGGAAAGGCAGCATGATGTGTACCATTCCGATCAGCGTGCCGTTCAGATTGTGGACGATCTTGATCGGCTCGTCCCACAGCCCGAGCGAGATGGCCCAGTCGTTGACCAACCCGCGCTTCTGCAGCAGCACCAGCCAGGCGTAGGTACGCACCAGCAGCGAGGTCCAGAACGGCAGCAGCACCGTGATCATGCACAGGTTGGCGATGCGCTCGGGCATCTGTGACATGAAATAGGCCAGCGGATAGCCGATCAGCACGCACAGCGCCGTGGTCAGGAAACTGACCTTGAACGTGGTCATGAATATCCGCGCATAGGACTTGCTGGCGATCATGCGCTCGTAGTTCTCGAGCGAGAACTGCCCGTCGGCGCCGACGAAGGAGACATAGAACAGCCAGCCGACCGGGAGCACGAGCACGACCAGGATCAGCAGGATGGCCGGCGAACTCAGCCCGAACAGCTTCAGCCGTTCGAGCCGCTCGTCGGCGCGCAGGCCAGCCTCGTTGGTGCGCGCAGCCGTCATGTCAGGCCTCCGCGCCGTCGACAAGTACGGTGTCCTCGGGCGCGATGGTGAGAACGATTGAATCGCCGACCGCGGGCATGGACGACATGCGGTCGCCACGCGCGGCGCCGCGCATGACGATCTGGTGCCCGTCGGCAAGACGGGCATGCAGAAGGAAGCTGTCGCCCTGGTAGACGACCTCGGTGGCGGTTGCATCGAAGTTGTTGGCGCCGCGGCGCGCACCTTCGGGGGACAGCACGATCCGCTCGGGGCGGATCATCAGCAACAGGTTGTCCGTATCCGGCAGGTCCGCGTGGAACTTCAGCGGCTTGCCGGCGTAGAGCACCTTGCCGCCCTGACGGATGACCTTAAGGAAGGTGGACTCGCCGATGAAGTCGGCGACGAAGCGGTTGGCCGGGCGCTCGTAGAGGTCGCGCGGCGTGGCAAGCTGCATGATGCGGCCAAAGTTCACCACCGCGATGCGGTCCGACATGGTCAATGCCTCGCGCTGGTCGTGCGTGACGTAGACAGTCGTCATGCCCAGCTTCTCGTGCAGGTGCCGCAGCTCGATCTGCATCTGGTCGCGCAGCTTCTTGTCGAGGGCGGACAGCGGCTCGTCCATCAGCAGGATGCGCGGCTCGAAGACGATGGCGCGGGCAACCGCGACGCGCTGGCGCTGGCCGCCGGAAAGCTGGTCGATGCGCCGTTCGCCGAAGCCGCCGAGCTGCACGGTTTCCAACGCCGCCTCGACCCGTTTTGCGATCTCGTCCTTCGGCACCTTGCGCAGGCGCAGCGGGTAGCCGACGTTGCCGTTCACCGTCATGTGGGGAAACAGCGCGTAGCTCTGGAACGTCATGCCGACGTCGCGCAGGTGCGGGGCTAAGCGGATCACCTCGCGATCGCCGAACTTCAGGCTGCCGCAGTCGGGCCGCGTGAAGCCGGCAAGCACCATCAAAAGCGTGGTCTTGCCCGAGCCGGACGGCCCCAACAGGGTCAGGAATTCGCCGCTCCTCACGTCGAGCGACACGTCATCCAGCGCATGGACCTTGCCATATGTCTTGGTGACATTGCGGATGGTGATCGGCAGGGCGCCCTTGGTGTCACTGCTCAAAACGAATTCCTACGCCTCGTCATTGCATATGCGGCGGGCGCGGATGCGCCCGCCGCGATTGTTGTCCCGTGTTCCAGCGCAATGCTACTCGGTCAGCATTTCCTGGTACATCTCGGCTGCCTTGGTTTCCCACTTGGCATACCAGTCCAGGGACACGGGAAGCTGCATGGCTGCGTTGGCGGGCGACGACGGCAGGCCGGCAGCGGTCGCCGCGTCGATCTCGCCAGTTTCATACGCCGCCTTGTTGGTCGGGCCGTAGGTGATGTACTTGGGCAGGTCGTCCTGGTACTCGGGCTTCGAGATCTCGGCCAGGAAGGCCATGGCCGTATCCTTGTTCGGCGCCCCCTTCGGAATCGCGAAGCAGTCGTAGTCCAGCAGCGCCTGGTTGAAGCTGTACTTCACCTTGGCGCCATCCTTGGCGGCGTTGTCGAAGCGGCCGTTCCAGCCGGTGGTCATGTCGACTTCACCGTCCTTCATCAGCTGCGCGTGCTGGGCGCCGGACGTCCAGAACACGTCGATGTGCGGCTTGAGTTGCCGGATCTTGTCGATCGCGCGCTTGATGCCTTCCTCGCTGTCCAGCACCTTGTAGACGTCCTCGGGAGCGACGCCGTCCGCCATGAGCGCCGGCTCGAGGGCGCCCGCCACCTTGCCGCGGTAGGCGCGCTTGCCGGGGAACTTGTCGGTGTCCCAGAAGTCCGCCCAGCTTTGCGGGCCGTTGTCGCCATAGGTGTTGGTGTTCCACGCGTACACGGTGGAGAACACGTCGCCGCCGACGCAGTACTTCGTGTACAGGTGCGGATAGAAGGTCGACACGTCGATGACGTTGTAGTCGAGTTCCTCGAGCAGGCCCTCGGCGCCGGCGCGCGCGGCAGATCCCGAGCCGCTGGCGACGATGTCGAGTGTCACCTTGCCGGTCTGCACCTGCAGGCGCACATCCGACATGCCGCCGTAGGTTTCCTGCGTCACCTTGATGCCGGTCTTGGCCTCGGCGGGCTCGAACAGCGCCTTGCTCTGGGATTCCTGGTACGAGCCGCCCCAGGAGGCGATCGTCACCTGCTTGTCCTGGGCCACGGCTGCAAACGCCGCCATCGCCACCGTGACGGTGAGCATCATTTTCAGCTTCATTGTCATTTTCCTCTCTGTTTTGCCTGTTGTTACGGCATATGCCGATCACGCATTATTCGCCGGCGCGGCAGGTGCCGGCGAGAAACCTCCCTCAAGCCGCCCTCGCCGCCCGGCGGCACTGCATGGCGTCCAGCCACCGGTAGTAGGCAACCGCGCCCGGCAGGAACCACGGCTTGCCGGAATACAACGGCCGGGTGGGATGCGGCAGGTCGTCAAAGGCCGTCCTGCCCTGCGCAAGCCCGAGCACCTTCTGCCCGGCACGCATGCCCAGATAGCTCGCCATCGAGACGCCCGAACCGCAGTAGCCGAGCGCATAGTGGATGCCGTCGTGCACGCCGGTGTGGGCCAGTTCGTCGAAACTGTAGGCGACGATACCGCTCCAGGAATGAGAAACGGCACGACCTTCGAGCTGCGGGAATATCCGGCACATGCTGTCGTAAAGGCGCGGGGTGCTGGTCTGCGTATCGGTCTCGCGGGCAGACACGCGCCCGCCGAACACGATCCTGCGGCGGTCCGGCGATGCCCGGTAGTAGTAGATCACCTTGCAGGTGTCGCTGGCGACCCGGTCTGTCGGAAAAAGCTCGTCGACCAGCGTTTCGGGCAGTTCCTCGGTGGCGATGATGTAGCTACCGATCGGGATCACGCGGCGCTGGATCCAGGGCACGAGATTCCCGGTGTAGCCATTGGTCGCCACGATCACGTCGCGGGCTTGAACCGTGCCCTTCCCGGTCTGGACGCGAAATCCATTGCCGGACTTCTCGATCGACAGGGCGGCACAGTGCCCCACCACCGCGGCGCCTGAGTCCAACGCGGTGCGCAACAGCGCGCGGTGGAATTTCGCCGGATGAACCGAACAATGTGCGGGGAACACCACGCCGCCGAAATAGGTGTCCGTGCCCAGTTCGGCGCGTTGCTGCGAACGCGGCACCGCGAAGCTCTCGATGCCCTCGTCGCGCCGCATCGCCTCGGCGTCGCGCACCAGGGCCTCGTAGTGCTGCGGGGTATGGGCGGCGTGATAGCGGCCGCAGCGGCGAAAGTCGCAATCGAGCCCCTCGCTGGCGACGAAATCCCCGATCCACTGCAGCGCATTGCGGCCCTCGGCGCGGATGGTGCGCGCCTTCTCGTCGCCGAACTTCGCCGCAAGTGTTGTCAGCGACGGCTTGACGCTGGTGCTGATCTGCCCGCCGTTGCGCGTACTGCAGCCGAAACCGGGATCCCCGGCGTCGACCACGAGCGTCGAGCGGCCGCCGCGCGCCGTCTGGATCGCCGCGCTCAACCCCGTGTAGCCGGAACCGACGATCAGCACATCCACGCTGCGCGGCAGTGACTCGGAAATGGCCGGAGGGGGTCCCAACTGGTCGAGCCAGTAGGAATGCTGGTGTGTCGCAAGAACGGCGTTGCGAGGCATCAACATCTCCCGGAACCGCGGCGGCAATGCCCCCGAGGTGGAAACAATGCGTCACGTTAGGTGAATATTGGACCCTTCGTCATATCCAATTCAACAAAATCGACCATACCAATCTCATCGCAAAGCCGGGAGATCCCGCAGGATGCGCATGCCGCGCTGGATGTCTTCGGGAGTGGCGGTGCCGAAGCCGAAGACCAGCCCGGAACGCCCCTGGGGCACCAGGCAATAGCGGCCGAGCGGCGCCAGGATGACGCCCCTTTCGCCCGCTTCCGACACGACGCGTCGCTCGTCGATGCCTGCCGCCAGATCGGCGCAGGTATGGAATCCGCCGATGGTTTCACGCACGCGTAGGGTGCCGGGCAAACAGGTGGCGGCCTCCATGAGCGCCTCGTAGCGCGCCTTGTAGAGCCTGCGCATCATGCGGATGTGCGTGGCGAAATGCCCCTCGTCCATGAAGTCGGCGACGATCGCCTGCGTTGCCGTCGACGGCCCGCTCGCCCACAGCTGGAACATCCGGTCGAAGGCCGCGATCATCCGTTCGGGCACCAGGACGAAACCCAGCCGGAGCGCGGGAAACAGGGACTTGGAAAAGGTTCCCACATACATCACGCGGTCTTCGGTGTCCGTGCTGCAGAGCGCCGGCTGCGCGACGTTGCCGTAGTAGAATTCGCCGTCGTAGTCGTCCTCGATGATCAGCGCGCGCGCCGCCTCGGCCGCCTTGAGGAGCTCGAAGCGCCGCTGCAGGGACATCACGTGGCCAAGCGGCTGCTGGTGCGATGGCGTCACGAACGCAAGCCGGAAATCGGGGGCCTTCGCCAGCCCGTCGGACACGACGATGCCCTCTTCATCGACATCGACCGGAACGATCTCCGCCCCTTCGGAGATCAGGGCGTTGCGCGCACCCGAGGCACCGGGGTTTTCCATCCATACCTTGCTGCCGGGATTCAGGAACAGCCGGCCGATCAGCGAGAAGGCGTGCTGGGCGCCGCAGGTGATGAAGATCTGCTCGGCGTCGCACTTGATGCCGCGCATGGCACCAAGGTGCACCGCGATGGCCTTGCGCAGTGCCTCCAGACCCTTGGGCTGGCCATAGCCCATCACGGCGCCGCGGTTGCCGCGCAGGTGGCGGGCGGACAACCGCGCCCAGTGCGCCATGGGGAATGCATCGAGCGCCGGCAACGCCGTGACGAAGGCGCGCGCCTCGTGTGGCAGCCATGTGCGGCTTGCGTAGCTGCGCTCTCCCCCCGCCACGATCGCGGACAGGCGCGGTGCGATATCGCGGCGCGGCTGGGAGGCATGCAGCTCGGCGGGGGTGCGCTGATGTTCCAGCGTCTCACTGACGAATGTGCCTGCGCCGACGCGTGAAACGACCATGCCCTCCGCTGCCAGACGATCGATCGCATCGATCACCGTGGTGCGCGACACGCCGGCCTCGCGCGCCAGCGTCCGGGTGGCTGGCAGCCTGTCACCCGTGCGCAATCCCCCGGACAGGATGATGTCGCGGAGCGCCATGTAGAGCTGGACGCTGATGCTGCGGCGCGAGTTGCGATCGAGCTTGATCGCACTCAACAACGCGCCGGATGCCTGCTTCACTGCGATCCCCGGAATTGGCCTGTGCTAGTTGTCGAAATGGATATTCTAACCGTGCCAATTTTCCAACACCCTCGCACCAGGTGCCAATGCGCCCGGGTGGGAGGCCATGAAACTCAAAACGATCGAGACATTTGCCAGCGAGTATGTCTGCTTCGTGCGCGCCACCGCGGCGGACGGTTCCCAGGGCTGGGGACAGGTCGCGCCGTACTTCGCCGACATCACCGCGCAGGTGCTGCACCGGCAGGTGGCTCCCCACGCGCTCGGAATGGACTGCTTCGACATCGATGCCATGCTCGACATCGTTCGCGACCGCGAGCACAAGTTTCCCGGCTCCTACCTGCGCCGGGCGATGGGTGGCGTCGATACCGCGCTGTGGGACTTGCGCGGCAGGATCGAGGGCAAGCCGGTCTGCGAACTGATCGGCGGATCGCCAGGCACGATCCGTGCCTATGCTTCGTCCATGAAGCGCGACATCACGCCCAAGGACGAGGCGGATCGCTTCGCGCGGTTGCGCGACGAATTCGGGTTTGACGCCTTCAAGTTCCGCATCGGCGCCGAGGTCGGGCGCGACCAGGACGAATGGCCCGGCAGGACCGAGGAAATCGTGCCGACGATCCGCAAGACCCTGGGAGACAGTGCGGCGCTGCTGGTCGACGCCAATTCCTGTTACTCACCGAAGAAGGCCATCGAAGTCGGGCACATGCTTCAGGACCACGGTATCTCGCACTACGAGGAGCCGTGTCCCTACTGGGAATTCGCGCAAACGAAGGAAGTTGCGAACGCGCTCGACATCGACGTCACCGGTGGCGAACAGGACTGCATGATGGCGAACTGGAAGGGCATGATCGACGGCCGTATCGTCGATGTGCTGCAACCGGACGTCTGCTACATCGGCGGCATCTCGCGCACGCTGCGGGTAGCGCGGATGGCGCAGGCAGCCGGCATGCCCGTGACCCCGCACGCGGCCAACATGTCGATGGTGACGCTGTTCACGATGCACCTCCTGCGTGCGATCCCGAACGCCGGGAAATATCTGGAATTCTCGATCGAGGGGCTCGACTACTACCCCTGGCAGGACGGGCTGTTCACGAGCGACCCCTACGTCATCACCGACGGCAAGGCGACGGTGACGGACGCACCCGGATGGGGCGTGGAGGTCAGCCCCGAATGGCTCGACCGCTCGACCTACCAGATCAGCACGCTGGCGTGACATGAGCATTCAGGGCCGCGCCGTTGCCGCTGTCTTGCCGATAGCCCGAACTGCTGTTTGCCGACGACGGCCCGGCATGCTTTCGGTTTAGCGACCATGTCCGGGCAATCCTTCCCGATGCTGTTCTCGCCGCTCGCGCTGCGGGGGATCGAGCTCAGAAACCGGATCGTGTCGACGGGGCACCAGACCTGGCTTTCGTCCGGCAACCAGCCCTCGGACGACATGATCGCCTATCACGCCGCGCGGGCGCGCGGCGGCGCCGGGCTGATCATCACGGAGTCCGCTCGCTTCCACGAAAGCGCGTTCAGTTCCTATCCCGATCTGCACATCGCATCGGATGCCGCGATCCCAGCCTATGCGCGGCTCGCGGCGGCCGTGCACGAGCACGGGGCGCGCGTTTTCGGCCAGCTTTCGCATGCCGGCCGGGTCTCGCGGCGCATGCACGACGGCATGCGCGGCGTCGCCTTCGCGCCCTCCGCGGTGGCGGAAAACCGCTTCCACACCATGCCACGGGCCATGCCGGGCGAGATGGTGGAAGAGCTGATCGCCGCGGCGGGCAATGCCGCGCGCCGCTACGCGGAGGCAGGCTTCGACGGCGTCGAACTCCTGGCCAGTCATGGGCTTTTGTTCGCGCAATTCCTCAACCCGCGCGTCAACCTGAGGACCGACCGCTTCGGTGGCAGCGCGGAGAACCGGCTGCGTTTCCTCGCCGAAAGCCTGGCGGCCGCGCGCCGGCTGGGCGGATCCAGCATCGTGCTCGGGATCCGCATTTCCGTCGACGAGATCGAGCCGGGCGGACTGACGCGGGACGAGGCGGCGGCGGCCTGCGCCGCGCTGAAGGACGCCGGCGCCATCGACTACGTCAATGTCACCGTCGGGTCGATGGCGGGGCTTGGCGGCTCGGTCCATGTCGTGCCGCCGATGGAGGTGCCGACGGCCTATGTCGCACCGCAGGCGGGAGCGCTGCGCGAGCGCGTCGGCGCGCCCGTCCTCGTCACCGGCCGCATCAACCAGCCGCAGATCGCCGAGCAGGTGCTCACCGCCGGCCTCGCCGACCTTTGCGGGATGACTCGCGCGATGATCGCCGACCCGGACATGGCCGAAAAGGCGCGTAGCGGACGCCTGGACGACATCCGCGCCTGCATAGGCTGCAACCAGGCCTGCATCGGGCATTTCCACGCCGGCGCCTCGATCTCCTGCATCCAGCACCCGCGCACAGGGCGCGAGCGCCGGTTCCCCGAACGCCCACCGCAGGCCGCCATACGCCGCCGCGTGCTCGTCGTCGGCGGCGGGCCAGCGGGGATGAAGGCCGCGGCGACCGCGGCCGAGCGCGGGCATGAGGTGACGCTATGCGAGGCGGCCGCGCGCCTCGGCGGACAGGCGCTTCTGGCGCAGCTGCTGCCCGACCGGGCGGAGTTCGGCGGCCTCGTCACCAACCTGGAGCGCGAGCTGTCGGCGAGCGGTGTCGCTGTGCGCCTGGGGCAACGTGTCGACCGGGCGATGGTCGAGGCGCTGGCCCCCGACGCCGTGGTGCTTGCCACCGGCGCCCTGCCCGCGCGCCCCGATCTCGAACTCGACGCGCAGGCCCATGTCGTCGACGGCGCCGATGTGCTGACCGGCAAGGCGCGGCCCGGCGGACGGGTTCTCGTCGCCGACTGGCGCTGCGACTGGACCGGGATAGGCCTTGCCGGGCACCTCGCCCGCCGAGGCCACGGCGTCTGCCTGGCGGTCAACGGCACCCACGCGGGGCAGAACCTGCCGATCTACCTGCACAATCACCTCATCGGCGTGCTGCACGGGCTGGGCATCGAGGTCGTGCCCTACGCGCGCCTGTTCGGGGCCGATGGCGACACCGCCTATCTGACCCACATCGTCACGGGCGCCCCGATCCTGCGCGAAGGCATCGACACGGTAGTTCTCGCCGCTCCGCCCGCCCCCGACACCGCACTGGAGACCGAGTTGTCCGGTCTCGACGTCGAAATCCGCCTCGCCGGAGACTGCCTGTCGCCGCGCAGCGCCGAGGAGGCCGTGTACGAAGGCTACCTCGCGGGCCTCAGCCTGTAGCGGGTTCTGCGCGGAACAGGCATGCATCTGCCGGCCCTTGCGGTGTGGAACGGATGCTTGCAGGCGCCTTCCCTCACCCGCTGCCACGGTGCGATGCAAGGCGTTCCGCTACGGTAGCGCCAGAGCCAAACGTGCACTACCTAGGCTCCACACTCAATCAGGACGGACCGCAGGCCCTTGCAGACAGACATTCCGGACATGTTGCAGCAGCATTGCGTAATCGCGCCGGACGCGCGGATCGGCGAGGCAACCCGGATCGGCAATTTCGTGCTGATCCGCGATCGCACCGTAATCGGCGCGAACTGCATGATCGGCTCCTACGTCGATATCGAGGGCGATGTCGAGATCGGCGATTTCGTGTCCCTGCAAAGCGGCTGCTACATCACGCGCGGCTGCCGCATCGAGGACGAGGTATTCTGCGGCCCGCGCGTCGTCACGATGAACGACAGGTCGATCTCCCACCGGCGGCCGGGCATGACGTTCCAGCGCCACGCACCGCGCATCCTGCGGGCAGCGCGCATCGGGGGAAGCAGCATGCTCCTGCCAGGTGTCACGATCGGCGAGAACGCGTTCGTCGCAGCAGGTTCGGTGGTCACGGCCGATGTCCCCGACCGTGCGGTCGTGGCGGGAAACCCGGCCAGGGTCGTGCGCATGGTCGATCCCGGAGAGATCATCTGAGCCGATGCGGTCTATCGCCGCTTCGGCCCGAAGCGCTTGTCGATGCTCCGGCCAAGCCGGTTCCAGAACCCTGCCCGCATCACTTCCGGCGGCGGCGTAGCGGCGACCGGCGGCGCGGCCACCGGGGAAGCATCGACCGGAGCAGCGGCGACCGGGGAAACATCGACCGGAGCAGCGGCGACCGGCGCGCAGGCCCGCACAACGCCGTTGATCGCCGGAAACCACTGCTGCATCAGCCTGCTCATTTCCCGGCCCTGGATGTCCGCCGGCACCGGTGCATGCCCGTCGATGATGCCGCGATAGAGGCGTTCGTACTGCTCCACGGCCCGTGAAAGCGGCTGGGCGGCGCGCACGCTGGCGGAGACAGCGGCTGCGTCGCCTGCGTCATACCGGGCGATCTCGGCGAGCACCGCATCCTCGGTCACGGGCCGGGTCAACGCCTGCATGCCGAAATTCATGGCCCGCCATTCCCCGGCGACGCGCGATGTCGCAAGGCCCGCCAGCCCGCGGCCATCAACCACGATGGTGGCGCAGCCCACCGCCATCGCCTCGATCGCCATGCGCGCTGTCGCGAACACGAGATCGCAGTCACGCAGGCGCGCTGGAAGATCATCGACGACCTGCCCCGCGCCGGGACCCAGTACGTCAAGCGCCACACCGGCCCGCGCGCAGGCCGCGCGCAGCGTGTCGAGATGACCGGAATGCTTGGTCAGGGCCAGGGCTCGAAGGGGGCTTGGCGGCAACGGAGGTCTCGGCACAAAGCGATCCAGGTCAACCGCGTTCGGCACGAACTGCACCCGGCCCGCCATCCTCGGCACCGCCTGCTCGATCCGCCGCACTGTCAGGCCGCAGACGCCGACATAGGCGCGAATGCGCGCAAGGTCGGGAGGCTCGCTGAACCAGATTCCCGGATCGTGGCAGACGAAAAGCCCCGGCGCGTGCGGGTAGCGGATCATTGCGTGCACGAGTTCCACCGCGTGGTTGCCATGGATCACCTCGGCCTCGAAGTCGAGGTCGTGCAGGCTGTCGGTGACGCGGACATTGCGCGCCCGCAGCGCCTCGGCGGAGTCACCCATGAGGGGCGTGTACACGACGACCTCGTGGCCACGCGCGGCGAGAGCCTGCGCGAGCTCGATGGTGACGACTTCCGTGCCGGTGCGTTGCTGCAGAATCGCGTTGGCGAGCAAGATGCGCAAGGCAGTCCCCGTTCATGGAATACCGCTGCATGATGGCAGCCGGCGCACGTTGGACGGTTTGCGCCGGACGATCAACGGAGGCATCGCCGGACGTCAGGCCCCAACGAATGCTGCATCACGTCCGAGAGCACCGCCTGCAACGCCGCCTCCCCGCCTCCATTGTCACAGAGCCGTCAGGCAAATGGCCTAGTAGAATTTCCGTAACGGATATATCGTGCCGCCAAAATGCGTCCATCGTCGTTCTGCGTGCTGGATACACGGATACCGCATAACCAGAGGGAGGTGACGATGCGGAACAAGATGCCACTTGCCGGCCTGCTGGCCGCGAGCCTGCTGTTCGGAATGGGCAGCGCCCAGGCCGAAACCCTGAGGCTGCTGACGTGGGGCGGCTATGCCCCGGACAACGTGATCGCGAAATTCAAGGAAAAGTACCCCGACATCGATGTCGAGGTGACGCTTTCGAACAACGAGGAAATGATCGCCAAGCTGCGCGCCACCGGCGGCGCGGGCTTCGACCTCGCCCAGCCGAGCCACGACCGCATCTATGCGCCGCAGCTCGAATACAACATCTACAAGCCGCTCGACCTGAGCAAGATCGACACATCGGTGATGGAGCCGAAGCTGCTAGAGGGCGTGCGCGCCAACACCACGATCGACGGCGAGGTCTACGCGGTTCCGCACCAGTGGGGCACCTCGGGCCTGATGGCCGACAAGTCGAAGGCGCCCGATTTCAAGAGCTGGGGCGACCTGTGCGACCCGAAGTACAAGGGCAAGACATCGATGCGCCTGAAGCGCACGATCCTGCTCGGCACCGCGTTCGCCATGGGTGACGATCCCTTCGCGGCCTATGCGGACCTCGGCAAGTACCAGGGCATCCTCGACAAGGTCGTCGACAAGCTGATCGCCTGCAAGGACGTCATCAAGGCCTACTGGAAGGGCGGCGACGACCTCTCGGCGATGATGCTTTCCGGCGAGATCGTCGCTTCGGAAACCTGGGATTCGACCGCCTACAAGCTCTATGGCGAGAACCCCAACATCGTCTTCGTGCCGCCTTCAACCGGCGCGCTCGCCTGGATCGACACCTTCGTGATCCCGCGCAAGGGCGAGGCTGACGATGCCGCCTACAAGTGGATCAACTTCGTGCTGCAGCCGGAGATCTCCAAGCTGATGTCGGAGAGCACCGGCGCGATCGTCGCCGTCAAGGGCGGCAAGGACCTGCTGCCAGATGCGCTGAAGGCCGCCGTCAACGCCGCCTTCACCGACGCCGACATCGACAACCTGAAGTTCTTCGCGAACATTCCTCCCGGCGTGGAGGACATGGAAGGCAAGGCGCTCGAGAAGATCCAGGCCGCGACCGGCGGCTGATCCGCCCTGCGAGCCACGTATCGACGGGAGCGGCCGCCCGGCCTCGGCCAGCGGCCGCGCCTGCATTCGCCTGCAATCCACCCTGATGCATCGGACCCCTTCGTGACGACGCCAACCGCCCCGGACCTCAAGTGCAGCGGTGTCTGCAAGAACTTCGGCCCCGTCCAGGCCGTCGCGGATATCTCGTTCGAGATCCCTAGCGGCACGTTCTTCTCGATCCTGGGTCCGTCGGGCTGCGGCAAGACCACGCTGATGCGCATGATCGCCGGTTTCGAAGAGCCGAGCGCCGGCGACATCTTCATCAAGGGCCGCTCGGTGCTCAACGTGCCGCCGAACCGGCGCAACGTGAAGATGGTGTTCCAGCACCTGGCGCTGTTTCCGATGATGAACGTCTTCGAGAACATCGCCTACGGGCTGCGCTGCATCGGCACAGACCGCGACGAGATCGCCCGCAAGGTGCAGGACGTGCTCAACCGCGTCGCGCTGCCGGATGTCGGCGAGCGCGAAATCCATCAGTTGTCCGGCGGCCAGAAGCAGCGCATCGCGATTGCCCGCTGCATGGTGCTCGATCCCGACGTGCTGCTGCTCGACGAGCCGCTGGGCGCGCTCGACCTGAAGCTGCGCGAAGCGATGAAGATCGAACTGAAGCTGCTGCAGAACCAGTTCGACACCACCTTCGTCTACATCACCCACGACCAGTCGGAAGCCCTCGTCATGTCCGACCGCGTCGCGGTGATGAACGACGGGCGGTTCGAGCAGATCGGCACGCCGCAGGAACTCTACCACCGGCCACAGACCGCGTTCGTGGCCGGCTTCGTCGGCGATTCCAACCGCTGGTCGGGCAAGGTGACCGGCACGCGGGGCGCAGAGGTCACCCTGGAGACCGAGGGTGGCACCGTGGTGCGCTCCCGGCCTGGCGACGGAACAAAGGTGGCCACGGGCGACGCGGTCGAGCTGTTCGTGCGCCCGGAGTTCATCGAGCTTGTCCACCGAACACCCCGGCAAAAGCGCACCGGCCTGTCCGGCAAGGTCGACAACCTGCTCTTCAACGGCGCCAACAGCCGCGCCCTGGTGCGTCTTGCCACCGGCGACCTGGTCGAGGTCGACGTGACGCTGACGGGGGGCACCGACGACGTCAAGCCCGGCGAGGAAGTCAGCCTTTCGTGGTCAACCAAGAACGCCGTCTGCTTCCCGGCGCGGGCAGCGTCATGAAGCACAGGGACGCAAGGCGGCTGTCGCTGATCCTGCTGTTCATGCCACTTGCGCTGTGGATCGTGCTGCTGATCCTGCTGCCGCACATCGGCATGGGCATCCTGTCGCTGCGCGAGAAGATCGGCCCGCGCCAGTACGAGTTCGGCCTCGCCAACTACATCGCCTTCTTTCAGGAGCCGATCTACTGGCACATCATGGCGCGCACCGCGGTGATCTCGCTGCTGGTGACCGTGCTCGCCCTCATCGTCGGATTTCCCGTCTCCTACTACATCGCCAAGATCGCCGGCCCGCGCACGCGCGGCGCGATGTTCATGTTCTGCCTGATCCCGCTGTGGGTGAGCGACCTGATCCGCGCCTTCGGCTGGATCCTGCTGCTGCGCGAAACGGGCGTCATTTCCGGCATCCTGCAATGGACCGGCCTCGCCAGCGCCCCCGTCGAACTGCTCTACAACGATGCCGCCGTCGTCGTCGGGTTGGTCTACACGGTGATGCTGTTCATGATCGTGCCGCTGACCTCGACGCTTGACGGCATGGACGACGCGATGATCGAGGCCGGCTACAACCTCGGCGGCAACGGGCTGACCGTGCTGCGGCGGATCATCATCCCCTACGCCATGCCCGGCATCGTGTCGGGGTCGATCATCGTCTTCATGCTGACGGCGGGCAGCTACCTGACGCCGGTGCTGCTCGGCGGCAAGTACTCGAGCTGGTTCACGCAGACGATCTACGACCAGTTCATCACGCGCTACAACTGGGAATCGGGGGCCGCTTTCGGCTTCCTGCTGCTGTTCTTCACCTCGTTCGTCGTGTGGATCGGCCTGAAGCTGTCCGGCCAGTCGCTGTCCAGCACGGTCGCGCGGAGCTGACGGCATGGCGCGGCGAAGCGGAAACCAGGCATTCCTGCTCGGCTACCGGCTCTACATGGCGGCGTTCTTCATCTTTCTCGTCGCGCCGCTGATCGCAGCGGGCATCTTCGCGTTCAACGATTCCGTCTTTCCCTCGCTGCCGTGGAAGGGCTTCACGCTCGACTGGTTCTTTGGAACCAGCGAGCCGAAGCTCGGCATGTTCCATGACCGCCGGCTGCTGCAGGGGCTGTACTATTCCTTCGTCATCGCCTTGTCGGTGTCGGCACTGTCGGTGTTCGTGGGCACCTGCAATGCGTTCCTGTTCGTGCGCTCGAACCTGCCGGCGAAGAACTTCTTCTACATCATCATGGTGCTGCCGCTGGTCATTCCCGGCGTCATCCTGGGCATCTCGATCCTCGTGTTCGCAAGCACGATCGCCAACACGCTCGACGATTCCTACGGCATCGACCTCGACTTCCTGCGGCCGGGCATCGTGCTGGTCGTGCTGGGCCAGTTCTCGTTCGTCGCCACCATCACCTCGCTGGTGATCACCGCGCGGCTGAGGAAGTTCGACGAAACGATGGAGGAGGCCGCCTACAATCTCGGCGCCAGCCGCGCGCGGGTGCTACGGTCGATCACCCTGCCCTACCTGCGGCCTGCGATGATCGCGGCGGGCATCGTCGCCTTTCTCGTCTCCTTCGAGAACTTCAACACGACGCTGTTCCTGGTCGGCTCGGAATCGCCGCTGACCATCACCATGTTCGACCGCATGGCCAAGGGCGGCTCGACGCCGGTGCTGAACGCCGTCTCGTTCTTCCTGATGATGGGGTCGGGCGTGCTGGCGATCATCTCCATCCTCGTCCAGCGCGACAGGACGGCGCGCTGAACGAGGCGCTGTTTCAGACGTCCGCCGGGTTCTCGATGTCGCGTCCCAGCATGGCGAGGTCTGAATAGCGGTCGCCGATGCGGTGATGCGGGCGCCCGCCGGTGGAGGCACCCAGCGCCACGATCAACTCGTCGTGGCCGGGCGCATCGGGAACCGCGAACTGGACGGTGAGATAGTGCGAGCGGCGGCCGCCGTCGTGCTTGTCCATCAGCGGGATCTGGATCTGGGTGCTGGCAGGCCCGCGGGTGTTGGTGAAGCCGAGGTACGTCTTGGCGCCCACCGCCTCGCGGTAGTTGTTGCCGAACAGAAGCGTGTGGATCAGCGCCGAGCCGTGTTCGAGCTCGCAGTCGGTGCCGCACATGCACGCCTTGCCGTAGGCCTCGATGGCATCGCCGGAGCCGGCCAGCGCGATGAGGCGGTCGGTGAGCAGCTTGCCGAGCACCGGGGCCATGCGCTTGATGTCGGGCGACAGATCCTCGACGAAGCCCTTGCCGTGCCACGGGTTCTTCACGACCGCCGCCACGCCGATCAGCCGCAATGCGGGTTCGGCGGCGCGCTCGCCCTCGCGGTGGATGTCCTCGTCGTAGGTCACGACCTTGCGCAGTTCCGGCAGCATATGTTCGTCCTCCTCAATCGCCCTTCACGCGGCGTACCTTGCCCGTGTTTTCATCGCCTTGGTAGACGCCGAAGTCGCCGTGGCGAAATTCTCCGGCATATCGTTGCAGCATGGAGCGTTCCGCCGCATTGCCAATCCGCTGCAGCGGAAGCGCATCGAGCGGCACGAGCACCTTGCCATTCGGCACGGGTCCGCTGACGTGGCCATGATAGAAAATGCCGTTGACGCCGGTCTCGCGGTCCTCGAAGACCGCGTAGAGGAACTCCACGTCCGTATGCAGCCCTTCGTCCGACAGTGCCGCGCGCAACGCCTGCAGGCTCGGCGCGGGCCCGACGCAGACCGGCAGCGACAAGGCGCCGTCGGGTGCCTCGCACATCAGGACCCGGCCGGAGTCGTTGAGGACCGCGCCGACCCGCGTGCCATGCGCGGCGGCGACGGCGGAGACCAGGCGGTCCTCCAGACCGATGGAGAAGTAGCTGCCGCGGAAATAGCCTAGCGGATTGCCTTCCTTCGTCGCGAAATCGAGCACCTTTCCGATCAGCACGACGTGGTCGCCAGCATCCACCAGACGTTCGCGCGCGCAGGCGAACTGCGCGATCGCGCCGTCGATCAGCGGCACGTTGCCTGCACCCGGCGTCCAGGCACACCGCTCGAACTTGTCGGGCTCGCGGCTGGCGAACAGTCCAGAGACGTCCTTCTGGTCTTCTCCCAGTACGTTCACCGAGAAATGAGGGGCCTGCATGAAGGTCGTGCAGCTATGCGCGCTCTTGGCAAGGCAGACGAGCAGCAGCGGCGGGTCGAGCGACAACGAGGTGAAGGAATTCGCGGTGAAGCCGCGCGGCGTGCCGTCGTCCTGGCGCGTCGCAATGACGGTGACGCCGGTGGCGAAGCCGCCGAAGGCATTGCGCAGCGCCCTGGGGTCGATTGCGGGCCCGGCGGTTTGGTTCAGGAAGGTGGCGTTGTCGCCGCCGATGCGCGCGGGCGTGGCCGGCGCAGGCGCCGGGTTGCGCGAGAAGTGCAGCGGGTTCGCCGCGACCTTCCAGGGCCGCAAGGCCGGATCGGCATGCGGCACGGTGGCGATCGCGCCGCGCGCCGCGACGTGCGGATCGGCGAAGATGTCGGCGACGGTGTTGACCGGGCCGAAGGGAACGAGCCCGCCGAGCAGCCCGGCGAGTTCCGCCTTGGTGCGGCGCACCGTCCAATCCACCACCAGCGCATTGACCTCGCCCTTGCGGTCGCGGCGGTCGGGACGGGTGGCGTAGCGCGGGTCGGTGCCCAGCTCGGGCCTGCCCATGGCGGTGGTCAGCTTGCGCCAGAAGGCGTCGTCGACGATGCCGAGCGCGATCTGCCCGTCGCTTGCCGGAAAGATGCCGAACGGCGCCAGCAGCGGGTGACCGTTGCCTTCCGGCCCCGGCACGGAGCCGTCGAAGTCATGCTGGTAGATCATGCGCTCGCACAGCGAGATCATGGCATCGTACATCGCGATGTCGACGAACTGGCCGCGTCCGGTCGCCTCGGCTTCGCGGAGTGCGGCGAGGATGCCGAAAGCCATCAGCGCGCCGGCAAAGATGTCGCCGACGCCGGGGCCAACCTTGGTCGGCGTCTGCGCGTCCGGCCCGGTCAGGCCGATCAGGCCGCCCATGGCCTGCGCTACCACGTCGTAGGAGGGCCAGTCGCGATAGGGGCTTTCGCCGGAACGCGGATCGCCGAAGCCGCGGATCGCCGCATAGACAAGGCGCGGATTCAACTCGGCAAGGCTCTCGTAGGACAGGCCAAGCCGCTCCATCACGCCTGGGCGAAAGTTCTCCACCACGACGTCCGACGTCGCCGCCAGCGCCCGGAAGGCCGCCTTGCCCTCCTCCGACTTCAGGTCGAGCATGACGCTCTTCTTGGACCGGTTGAGACTGACGTAATAGCCGGCCCATTCGCGACCCGGATCGTCGTTGCGGAAGGGTCCATTGCCGCGGCTCGTATCGCCTTCCGGCCCCTCGACCTTGATGACCTCGGCGCCATGATCGGCGAGCATCATCGTGCAGTAGGGGCCGGACAGCATGCGGCTCAAGTCGAGCACGCGGACGCCTTCGAGGATGCCGCTCATGCGCCCTGCCCCAGGTGCCGGTCGAGGAATTCGATCAGCGGACGATTGACAGCCGGCGGGTCTTCGGCCAGCGCCATGTGGCGCAGGCCCGGCAGGACCAGCGCCTCGGCGCCGGCGATCTCGCCAGCGATGGCGTGCGTCATCTCCGGCCCGTTGCCGTAGTCCTCGTCGCCGGTGACGACCAGCGCCGGCGCGGCAATCGGCGGCTGCGGCGCGACGATCTCGTCGATGCCCTCGGCGAGGATGCGGTAGAGCCCGGGATAGAGGGCCGGATCGTTGGCCAGCACCCACGAACGCACGAGGTCCATCATCTGCGGATGCGCTTCACGATAGGCATCGGTGAACCAGCGCACGAGCGCCGCCTCGACGGTGGCCTGCGGCCCCTGCGCCTTCGCCTGCTCTACGCGTGCGAGGATCGCCGCCTGTGCTTCCGGGGTGCGCTTGTGGGGCGAATGCAGGATGGCGAGCGCGCTGACGCGGTCCGGGAAGTCCTGCGCGAGGCGCCGCGCGATCATGCCACCCAAGGAAAAGCCGACGATCGCCGCGCGCCCGATGCCGAGGTGGTCGAGCAGCCCGGCGAGCTGGCCGGACAAAGTCTTCAGGACGGGATGGGGCGGCGGCGCAGCGCTCTCGCCGTGACCGAGCAGATCGTAGGTCAGCACCCGGTAGCGCACAGCCATGTCCGGCACCAGCCATTGCCAGCATGCGCGGTTGAGCCCGAGGCCATGAATGAGCACGACCACCGGTGCACCCTCGCGCCCGGTCAGCTCGAAGACAGTGCCGTCCGGCGCTTTCAAGGCCGTGCCACCGGCTTGTAGGCCACCACCTCGACCTCGACCTTCACGTCGACGAGCAGGTCGCTGACGACGGCAGAGCGGGCCGGCGGGTCTTCGGGGAAATACTCGCCGTAGACCGCGTTGAAGCCCGGAAAATCGGCGCGGTCGACCAGCCAGACCATCGCCTTGACCACGTCGGCGCGGGTGCAGCCGGCCAGGTCCAGCGTCGCGGTGATGTCGTCGAGAACCGCGCGGGTCTGCTCCTCGATGGTGCCGCTCGTCATGACGGCGCCATCGCGCATCGGCACCTGGCCGGTGAGATAGACGAAGTCGCCGGCGCGGATGGCGCGCGACAGCGACAGCCTGCGCCCGCCGATGACCAGCGGCTCGCCGATGACCTGCTTCTGCGACATTGAGGCACCTCCCTTGCGCGTAGCGTCCCATCGCCATTGGCCGGGCTGTTTAATATTTTCGCCATCTCCCGGCGAAAAAACGAATTCCACATGATGGCGCTGGGTCACTATGAAGGAAAGGCTAAACGGGAGGAGACGGACGATGGGTGAGCTGAAGACCTACAAGATGCTGATCGACGGCGAATGGGTCGGCGCGTCCGACGGCGGTTCGTTCGACAGCGTCAACCCGGCCACTGGAGATGTCTGGTGCCGTGTGCCCGAGGCGACCGCCGAGGATGTCGACCGCGCAGTGCGCGCCGCCGACCGGGCCTTCACGTCTGGAACCTGGGCCGAGATGCTGCCCTCGCAGCGCGGCAAGTGTTTGCGCAAGCTGGGCGATCTCCTGGCCGAAAGGTCCGAATCGCTGGGGCGCACCGAGAGCATCGACACCGGCAAGATGCTCAAGGAAACGCGCTGGCAGGCGAAATACATCGCCGAGTTCTTCCATTTCTATGCCGGCTGCGCCGACAAGATCTCCGGCGAGACGCTGCCCATCGACAAGCCCGACCTGTTCGTGTTCACGCAGCGCGAGCCGCTCGGCGTGGTCGCCGCCGTGGTGCCGTGGAACTCGCAGCTGTTCCTGGTGGCGGTGAAGATCGGCCCAGCGCTGGCGGCGGGGAACACGGTGGTGCTGAAGGCGTCGGAACATGCCTCTGCGGCGATGCTGGAGTTCGGCGAACTGATCGAGGAGGCCGGCTTCCCGCCCGGCGTCGTCAACATCGTCTGCGGCCACGGCGACCCGTGCGGCAAGGCGCTGACCTCGCACCCGCTGGTGGCGCGTATTTCCTTCACCGGCGGCCCCTCGGCGGCCCGGCACGTGCTGTTCAACTCGGCGGAGAACTTCGCCGAGGTGTCGCTGGAACTGGGCGGCAAGTCGCCGTTCATCGTGTTCGAGGACGCCGACGTCGAAAGCGCGGTCAACGGCTCGATCGCCGGCATCTTCGGGGCGACGGGGCAAAGCTGCGTCGCGGGATCGCGGCTCTACCTGCACGAGGACATCGCCGACGAGTTCCTCGACAAGATGGCCGCGCTGGCACGGAAGATCCGCATCGGCGACCCGCTCGACGAGGAAACCCAGATGGGGCCGCTGTGCACCACCGGCCAGCTTGCGAACATCGAGCGCGAGGTGACGCACGCGGTCAGCGAGGGGGCGAAAGTCATCACCGGGGGCAAGCGGCCCGAGGGGCTGTCTGGCACCTACTACGAGCCGACGATCCTCGAGTGCCCGCGCCAGGACCTGCGCATCGTCGATACCGAACTGTTCGGGCCGGTGCTGGCGGTGCAGCGTTTCAGGACCGAGGACGAGGTGATCGGCCTTGCCAACGACACCCGGCACGGGCTTGCCGCCGGCGTCTTCACCCGCTCCGGCGCGCGCCAGATGCGGATGGCCAGGGCGCTCCGCGCCGGCATCGTCTGGGTGAACACCTACCGCGTGGTGTCGCCCATCGCCGAATTCGGCGGCGTCAAGGGCTCCGGCTACGGGCGCGAAAGCGGTTTCCAGGCGATGTACGACTACACCCGGCCGAAGACCGTGTGGGTCAACACCTCCGACGCACCGATGGCCAACCCCTTCGTCATGCGGTGAAGCCGGCTGGTTGCACCGGGACGACTGGCGATACGCGCTGCCGCCGAATATCCAGGAAAAGCGATGCGTCTGGCGCGCGTTTTTCTGACGTTCCGCGGGTGTCGAAAAATCCGCCCGGTACGGCGAATTTTCGAAAATCGACTTTTGAAAAGCCGCCAACATGAGGGCAAATGCGTGTTTCGGGAGGGACGGCAATGAAATTCCAGCTTGCGATCAATTTGGAGCGGATCGACGACAGCCTCGATATGAAGGCTGTCGCGCGCCATACGCTCGACATGGTGCAGATGGCCGACAAGGGCGGCTTTTCCATCGTCTGGGCGGCCGAGCACCACGCGATGGAGATGACCATCGCGCCCAACCCCTTCCAGATCCTGACCTGGTGGGGCGATCACACCGACCGCATCCGACTCGGCACTGCCGTTGCCGTCGCGCCCTACTGGACGCCGATCCGGCTCGCCGGCGAAGCCGCGATGACCGACCTCTTGACCGGTGGGCGGCTGGAGTTCGGCATCGGGTCAGGCGCCTACCAGCGCGAGTTCGACCGCATGGCGCCGGGCCTGAAGCAGACCGACGCGTGGCGCTACATGCACGAGATGCTGCCCGCGGTGAAGGCGCTGTGGGCGGGTGACTACGAGCACAACGGCGAGTTCTGGCAGTTTCCGAAGTCGACCTCGGTGCCCAAGCCGGTGCAGAGCCAGGTGCCGATCTGGGTCGCCGCGCGCGCGCCGATCACCTTCGACTACGCCGTCGAGCACGGCTACAATATCATGTCGTGGCCGCTGACGCGGCCGATGAGCGAGGTCGACCTGTATCTTGGCCGGCTGAACGAGGCTATGGCGAAGTTCCCTGGCCACAAGCGCCCGGAAATCGCAATGATGCGGCACACCGCGCTGGTCGACAAAGCCGACCAGGTCGACGTGCCGATCGCCGCGGCGCGCCGCCAGCTGGCGCAGTTCGAGAACTACTTCAAGAACCTCGGCGACGTCGAGAACGGCTTCGCGCGGATGATCCCGCTCGACGACCTCGAAAACCGCGCCGAATACGACCGCGAGACGCTGGCCGGCAACCTGATGTTCGGCACGCCCGACCAGATCATCGAGCGGCTGAAGGGCTACGAGGAACGCGGCGTCGACAGCTTCATCTACTATGCGAGCCTCGGCCTGGGCCACGCCGAGCAGAAGCGCTCGATGGAGCTGTTCGTCAACGAAGTCATCCCGGCGTTCTCGTGAGGTGAATGCGATGTCGCATGTCGAAACGGTGCGCCGCGGGCGCGTGCTTGAAGTCACGCTCAACAAACCCAAGGTCAACGCCATCGACCTGGAAATGAGCCGCGACATGGGCCGGGCCTTCGCCGAACTGCGCGAGGACCCTGACCTGTGGTGCGCGATCCTGACCGGGGCCGGCGAGAAGATCTTTTCCGCCGGCTGGGACCTGAAGGCGCTCGATGCCGGCGACATGGCGCTCGACAACTGGTGGGAGGCCGACTACGGCGACGGCGGCTTTGCCGGGCTGACCGAGAACTGGCGCCTCAACAAGCCGGTAATCTGCGCGCTGAACGGGCTGACCATCGGCGGCGGCTTCGAGATTGCCCTTTCCTGCGATCTCATCATCGCCGCCGAGCACGTCGAGTTCGGCCTGCCGGAGATGCCGCTGGGCATCGTGCCAGATGCCGGCGCGCTGCAGCGCCTGCCGAGGCGCATCCCGCACAACATCGCCATGGAGATGTTCCTGCTCGGGCGGCGCATGGGCGCGGCGGAAGCGGCGCACTACGGGCTGGTCAACAAGGTCGTTCCCGCCACCGACCTGATGGACGCGGCGCGCGGATGGGCCGACCAGATCGCGGCGTCCGCGCCGCTGGCCATGCAGACGGTGAAGGAGGTCGAGCGCGCCATCGAGTGCCGCGCTTTGCAGGAGGCCTTCGCCCACATGCGCGAGGGAGACCTGCCGACCTACCGCAGGATGCTGGCTTCGGAAGATGCCAAGGAGGGCGTGGCCGCCTTCGTCGAGCGGCGCGACCCGGTCTTCAAGGGGCGATAGATGTATCCCGATCCTTCTTCGGTCACCCGCGTCACCACCCTCGGCGCCGGGCCCATCGGCGGTGGCTGGGCAGCGCATTTCCTGGCGCGCGGCTACGACGTGACGGCCTATGTCCACGCCGTCAGCGAACGCGACGCGCTGATGGCGGTGATCGACACCGGCTGGATCAGCCTGGAAGCCCTGGGCCTTGCGCCCGGCGCCTCGCGTGACCGCCTCACCGTGACCAGCGACCTTGAGTCTGCTGTCCGCGATGCTCAATTCATCCAGGAGAGCGCGCCCGAGCGGCTCGACCTGAAACAGGCACTGTATCGCCGGCTCGGCGAGATCGTGCCGGCGGACTGCGTCATCGCCTCGTCCACCTCCGGGCTGATGATGACGGACATCCAGCGCGACTGCGCGACGCCGCAGCGCACCGTCATCGGCCACCCCTTCAACCCACCCTACCTGCTGCCGCTGGTCGAGATCGTAGGCGGACAGAAGACCGACCCGGCGGCGGTGCAGTGGGCGGCGGACTTCTACCGGGTTGCCGGCAAGGCACCGCTGGTGATGAAGAAGGAGATCCCCGGCTTTGTCGCCACGCGGCTGCAGGAGGCGCTGTGGCGCGAGGCGCTGCACATGGTGGCCAACGGCGAAGCAACGCCGGAAGACATTGACAACGCTCTGATGAACGGCCCGGCGCCGCGCATGGCCGTGCAGGGCCAGTGCATGGCCTTTCACGTTGCCTGTGGCGAAGGCGGCATGGCGACCAACCTCGACCAGTTCGGCCCGGCGCTGAAATGGCCGTGGACGCGGCTCGAGGCCCCCGAGCTGACGCAGGAATTGCGCGACCGGATGGTGGATGGCTGCAACGCCATTGCCGCAGGGCGGCACTTTACGGAGATGGCCGCGCAGCGCGACCGCGAGATCGTCGCCGTGCTCAATGCCATCCGCGCCGCGCGCGGCGGCTAGCTCTGGTTATCCACTGGTCTTCCTGAGGATCTGGATCGGCTTGGCCGAACCGCGGTTTTCCAGCGCCTCGAGGAACCGTGACAGCGTCCCCGGCCAGCTCGGCGTCGCGTCCTTTTCCGGCCATGCCTGGCGGTATTCGGACGGCCGCCGCCCGAAGCACTTGCTGAACGAGAACGCGAAGTGCGACAGCGTGTTGAAACCTGATGCCGTGGCGATTTCGCGCACCGACATTTCGGTTGCGATCAGCAGGACGCGGGCGTGCTGAAGCCGCAGGAGAAGTCCGAACTGCACGACCGTGCAGCCGATGTTGGTCTTGAACTGGCGTTCCAGCTGGCGCTGGGACACCCCCAGACGCGCGGCGATCCCGGGAACGGTGAGCGGTTCTGCGATGTTCTTCTCGATGAGCGTGATCGCCTCGCGGACCACGGGCGCGAGGGATTCCATGCCCCGTCCCATCGTGCGGCGCTGGGGGGCGGTTGCGGGCCGGATGGGGTGATAGAGCATCTGGTCGGCGATCTCTCCGGCCAGCCGCTCGCCGTGCGCGTCGCCGACAAGCCGCAGCATCAGATCGACGCCGGCCAGCCCGCCCGAACAGGTCAGGATCTTGTCGTCGATGGTGAACAGTTGCTCGGCCATGGAGACATCGCCGAACTGCTCCCCGAAGCCGGACGCCCACGACCAGTGGGTCGTCACTTTCCTGCCCGCCAGCACGCCGGCGCGCGCCAGCAGGTAGCAGCCGAGTTCCACCGAGCATATGCGAACGCCGCTGCGCGCCTGCCGGCGGATCCAGGCGAGCGTGTTCGGATTGCGGTAGCTTTCGGCGTTCCACGAGCCGAGGACGAAGAGCATCCCCTCCCCGCGGGTGCGCTCGTCAGGTCGCGTGGCGGACACGCTGAACCCGTTCGAGGCAAGAATGTCGCTGCCATCGAAGGACAGCACCTCCCACGAATACAGCGGTGCCGGCGCCAGGTAGTTGGCGATGCGCATGACCTCGATCATGGTCATCATCGTCATCAGGTTGAACCGCGGCACGACCAGGAACGCGACGTGCTGCGCCGCCTGACCGCGCTGTGGCGACGGCATGGCCGGAGAGCCCGGTGAAGTGCGTAAATCCGACATGGCAACATCATATCAGTCGAATTTCCGGCAGGAAAAGGGGTTTCCCGGCTCAAGGATATTGGAAAATACCTATGGGAGGGCCGGATGAACTACGAGGTTGTCCTGACATGTGCGGTCACCGGCGCGGGGGCCACCACGCACATCAGCCCGCATGTTCCGGTCACTCCCGAAGCGATTGCCCGCGAGGCCATCGAGGCGGCAAAGGCCGGGGCGTCATGCGCCCACATCCACGTCCGTGACCCCGAGACAGGCAAGGGATCGCGCGATCCGGCGCTGTTTCGCGAGGTCGTCGAGCGGGTCCGCGACGCCGGCACCGACGTGGTCATCAACCTGACGGCGGGCATGGGCGGGGACTGGACCCCGTCGAAGGACGACTGGTCGATGCCGGGACCGGGCACCGACATGATCGGCCCCGACGAACGCCTCGCGCACGTGCGCGACTGCATGCCGGAGATCTGCTCGCTGGACTGCGGCACGCTGAATTTCGGCAACGACGACACGATCTACATCTCGACGCCGCCGATCCTGCGCAGGATGGCGCAACTGACGAAGGAATGGGGCGTCAAGCCGGAACTGGAGGTTTTCGACCTCGGACACATCCGCTTCGCCAGGGCGATGGTCGACGAGGGGCTGATCGCCGCGCCGCCGATGTTCCAGCTGTGCCTCGGCATCCCCTGGGGGGCGGACCAGACCGTGGAAACGATGGCCGCGATGAAGGCGCAGCTGCCTGCCGGCGCGAGCTGGGCCAGCTTCGGCATCAGCCGCATGCAGATGCCGATGGTTGCCGCCGCGGTCGCGCTCGGGGGCAACGTGCGCGTCGGCCTGGAGGACAACATCTATCTGACGCGCGGGGTTCTGGCGACCAACGCGCAGCTGGTCGAGCGTGCGCGAACGATCATCGAGGCGATGGGCGCGCGGGTGCTGAGCCCGCAGGAAGCGCGCAACAAGCTGAAGCTGCGGGGCGCGGACACGGCATGAGCGACGGCGCGGCATCGGGCGGGCTCGAGCTGAAGGCCCTGACCAAGCGCTTCGGCAGCTTCACCGCGGCAGACAACGTCAACCTGGACATCCAGCGCGGGGAGTTCCTGACGCTGCTGGGCCCGTCGGGGTCGGGCAAGACGACACTGCTGATGATGATCGCCGGGTTCCTCGACATCACCGGGGGCGACATCCTGCTCGACGGCAGTTCCATCGCCGCGGTGCCGCCAGAAAGGCGCAACTTCGGCATGGTGTTCCAGGGCTACGCGCTGTTTCCGCACATGAGCGTGCACCAGAACATCGCCTATCCGCTCGACGTGCGCAGACGGCCGAAGGCGGAGATCGAGCGGCGCGTCGGCGAGATGCTGGACCTCGTCCAGCTGCAGGAGTTCGCGCATCGCCTGCCCCGGCAGCTGTCCGGGGGCCAGCAGCAGCGTGTGGCGCTGGCGCGCGCGCTGTGCTTCGCCCCGCCCGTGCTGCTGCTCGACGAGCCGCTGGGCGCGCTCGACAAGAAGCTGCGCATCGAGGTGCAGGCGCAGCTCAAGGACATTCACCAGCGCGTCGGAACCACCTTCGTCTACGTCACGCACGACCAGGAAGAAGCGCTGTCGATGTCCGACCGGATCGTGATCATGCAGAACGGACGCATCGAGCAGATCGGCACCCCGCAGGAACTCTACCAGCGGCCCCGCACCGCATTCGCGGCAGGTTTTCTCGGCAAGTCGAATTTCCTGACGGCGAACGGCGCACTGCATGCGCTGCGGCCGGAGAAGATCGACATCGCCCCCAGGGGCAAGGGCAAGGGGGCGAACAGGCTCGCCGGAACCGTGCGCAACGCGACCTATTTCGGCTCGTTCCTGAAATACGACGTCTCCGTGGTGGGCATGGACACGATCGAGGTCGACGTCGACGCCTGGCGCGCGGGCGAGCCGATCGCGGTGGGCACCGAGGTCGACCTCAGCTGGCCCGACGGCGCGGCAGTGAGGCTGGAAGACAACTGAAAGTCCACGCGGGAGGGAGGATGGCCCCGCGAACAACCGGGCGGAAAGCCCGACAACCAGGAGGAACGGAAATGAACGACAAGGGATTCATGCGCGAGACGCTCGCGGAAGGCGCAGTCGCGTTCAAGGAAGGCCGGATGGACCGGCGTACCTTCCTGATCCTGTGCGGCATGGCCGGCGTTGCGACGCAGGCGGTGCTGACGGGCGACGCGGAAGCCGCGGCCAACGAAATCGTCATGTGGAACTGGGGCGGCCAGGCCGAGCAATGCCACGGCGAGGCCATCGGCGCGCCGTTCAAGGCGGAAACCGGAATGGACCTGAAGTTCGACACCTCCGGCCCGCTGCAGGGCAAGATCAAGGAGATGGTCGACAGCGGCAAGGTGACCGCGGACGTGTGCGACGCCGACCTGTTCGACGCCGTGGCGCTGGGTGCGTCCGGCCATCTCGAGGCGATCGACTACGGCGTCGTCTCCAAGGACCGTACCATTGACCGCTATGCGCTCGAGTACGGCACCTCGATCATCCTGTACGGATATGCCTTCGTGTATGACACCAAGGCGTTCGGCGACAACCCGCCGACCGGCTGGGCCGACTTCTTCGACACCAAGAAGTTCCCCGGCAAGCGCTCGCTCTACAAGTGGGCCAACGGCTCGCTCGAAGCAGCCCTGATCGCCGACGGCGTGGCCAAGGACGCGCTGTACCCGCTCGACATGGATCGCTCGCTCGCCAAGATCAAGTCGATCAAGGACGACAGCATCTACTGGGGCTCGGCCTCGGAGGCGCATTCGATGGTCGTCAACGGCGAGGTCGCGATGTGCATGGTCTGGCAAAACCGCGGCCGCGGCATCGAGAAGGACACCGACGGGCGCTACAAGCTGGTGATGAACGAGGCCATCGCCATGCCCGGCGCCTATATCGTGCCGAAGGGCAACCCTGCGGGCCGCGAGGCCGTGATGAAGTTCATCGCCACCGCCCAGTCCGTGCCGGCGCAGCTCACCCTGCTCAGCTGCCTCGGCATGACCCCTTCCAACCCGGAAGCCTTCGCCCAGATCCCGGCGGACCTGCAGCCCTACGCGATCACCTCGGCGCAGAACATCGACAAGATCGTCTACAACGATCCGGTGTGGTGGGGCGAAAAGGGCGGCGATGCCGTCAACGCCTTCCTGGATGCGATCTCCTGACCCTGGAAGCCCGGCGGCGCATCACTGGCGCCGCCGGGCGCGGGCATCGGGGGCGGACCTTTAGGCCCGCCCCACCCTCCCCGGCAATGGACGCGCTGAGATGAACGGTTCACCCCTCGCACGCATCGGCAGCGGATGGCTTCTCGTGCTGCCGTTCCTGGCACTGGTGGTCGCCCTGTTCCTGGGCCCCATCGTCGACATCCTGCGGCTGAGCGTGACCGACCCGGAGCCGGGGCTCGGCAACTACGCTGCGCTGATGACCTCCGACAGCCTTGCGCGCATCCTCTGGACGACCCTGCGTGTCTGCGCGATCACGACGCTGTTCTCCGTCGCGTTCGGCTACTCGATCGCCTACGCGATGGTCCATGGCGTGCGGCGCGACCGCAACTGGATGCTGAGCCTGGTGCTCGTCTCGTTCTGGATCTCGGTGCTGGTGCGCACCTTCTCGTGGCTGATGCTGCTGGGCCGCAAGGGGCTGGTGAACGAGGCGCTGGCGGGCATCGGCATCATCTCGCAGCCGATCGAATTCATGCGCAACGAACTGGGCGTGCTGATCGGCATGGTCCACTACATGATCCCCTATGCCGTGCTGCCGTTGCTGGCGTCGATGCAGACCATCGACACGCGCCTGGTCTCGGCCTCGCGCAGCCTGGGAGCGACGGGCAGCCAGACCTTCTGGCGGGTCTACCTGCCGCTGACCAGGCCCGGTCTTGTCGCGGCCTCGCTGCTGGTCTTCATCCTGTCGCTCGGCTTCTACGTGACGCCGGCGATCCTGGGCGGCGGCAAGGTGCTGATGGTGGCCGAATACATCTCGGTGCAGATCCTGGTGACACTGCGCTGGGGGACGGCGGCGATGCTGGCGGCGCTCATGCTCTTCGGCGTGCTCGGCCTGCTCTTCGTCATGTCGCGCTTCATGAAGCTGTCGACGATCTTCGGCGGGGCCAGGGCATGAGGAAGGGCCTTGCCGAAGCGCTGAACCGCTACTGGGCCTGGTTGCTGCTGCTGTTCCTCGTGGCGCCGGCCCTGATCGCGCTTCCCGTGTCGCTGACACCGAAGGGCTTCCTGTCGATGCCGAAGGGCGAATATTCGCTGCGCCATTTCGACAAGCTCTTCACCAGCGAGGAATGGCTGTCGAGCTTCTGGCAGAGCGCGGTGATCGCGCTTGCAACGTCGGCGCTCGCCACCGCGCTCGGCACCGCCTGTGCGATCGGCCTGTGGCGTGTCGCGTCGCGGCTCGGCGAAGCCGTGCGCGCCTTCCTGCTGCTGCCTCTCGTGGTGCCGCCGATCATATCGGCGATGGCCTTCTACCGGCTGTTCGTTCCGATGGGCCTGATCGATACATATGCGGGGCTGATCCTCGCCCACACGGTGCTTGCCAGTCCGCTGGTTCTCATCACCGTCTCGACGTCGCTTGCCGGGTTCGACCCGCGCCTGGAGCAGGCCTCGCGCAGTCTGGGCGCGTCGCAATGGACGACGATGCGGCGGGTGATCCTGCCGTCGATCCGGCCCGGCGTGCTGGCGGGCGCGATCTTCGCCTTCATCGCGTCGTGGGACGAGATCGTGGTGACCCTGTTCATCTCGAAATTCTCTGTCTACACGCTGCCACGCCGGATGTGGAACGGCATTCGCGAGAACACCGACCCGACCGTTGCGGCCGCCGCCGTCGTGCTGATCTCGATCACCCTGATCTTCTTCCTCGCCCAGTCGCTGATCGCGCGCCGCCACCGCGCTTCCGCCAGTCCCGGAGAAGCCTGATGAACATCGCCCTGTCGCACGAAGACGAACTGCTGCGCACAACCGTGCGTGCCTTCATCGACAACGAGGTCATTCCGCACGAGAACCTCGTCGACCGTACCGGCGAAGTGCCGGAGAACATCGGGCGCGCGATCGAGGCCAAGTCGAAGGAGCTCGGGCTGTTCGCGGCCAACCTGCCCGAGCGCGTCGGCGGCGGCGGGCTGACCTACGCGCAGATGGCGATCATCGAGCGCGAGTTCGGCCGCACCAGCCATGCGCTGCATTCGTGGGCGGCGCGACCGACGGAGCTGCTGCTGGCCTGCGAAGGCGAGCAGGTCGAGAAATACCTGATGCCGTGCGTCAGCGGAGATAAGCGCGAGCTGTTCGCGCTGACGGAACCCGGCGCGGGATCGGACGCGATGGGCATGACGACGCGGGCGCGGCGCGACGGCGACGACTGGGTGCTCGACGGCATGAAGCACTTCATCTCCGCGCCGACGATGGCCGATTTCGCCATCGTCTTCGCTACCACCGGCATCGACGAGACGAAGAGCGGGCCGCGCAAGCGGGTAACCGCCTTCCTCGTCGACCGCGACATGACGGGCGTGACCTTTCGCGAAGGCACCAAGTGCGTCTCAAACCGCGGCTACAAGACTTACGAGCTGCTGTTCGACGGCGTGCGGCTGGGGCCTGAGCAGATCCTCGGTGAGGAGGGACGCGGATTCGAGCTCGCCGGCAAGTGGCTCGGCATGGGCCGCGTGTGGATCGGCGCATCGTGCTGCGGCAAGGCGGAGCGATTGATGGAACTCGCGGTCGAGTGGGCAGCGAACCGCAAGCAGTTTGGCCAGCCCATCGGCCGCTTCCAGGCAACCGGGTTCCGGCTGGCGGACATGGCGATCGGGCTGCGCACGGGGGAACTCCTCGTCGCCGACGCGGTGCGCCGCGCCGATGCCGGCGTGATGCGCGACGAGGACGCCGCGATGGTGAAGGTCTATTGCTCGGAAATGCTGAACCGCGTCGCCGACGAGACCGTGCAGATCTACGGCGGCATGGGGCTGATGGAGGAACTGCCGGTTCACCGGCTGTGGCGCGACAGCCGCATCGAGCGGATCTGGGACGGCACCTCGGAAATCCAGCGCCACATCATCACGCGCGCGATCCTCAGGCCGCTCGGCGCATGACGCCCGAACGGCGCCTCAACCTAGACCGGCTGCTGTCGCCCCGGCACATCGCCTTCATCGGCGGGCGCGATGCGGCGGTGGCCGTTGGCGAGGCTATACGGCGAGGGTTTGCCGGGGGCATCTGGCCGGTCAATCCGCACCGCGACGCCATCGGCGGGCACGGCTGTTTCCGCAGCGTGCAGGACCTGCCGGAAGCCCCCGACGCGGTGTTCCTCGCCATTCCGCCCGCTGCCGCGGTCGAGACGGTGCGAGACCTCGCAGCAATGGGTGCCGGCGGCATCGTCTGCTACACGGCCGGCTTCCGCGAGGCCGGCGCCGGGGGAGAGGAACTCGAGCGCCAGCTCATCGCGGCGACGGGAGAGATGGCGCTGATCGGGCCGAACTGCTACGGCGTGATCAACTACCTCGACAATGCAGCGCTATGGCCCTTCGCGCATGGCGGCTCAAGTCCCGGCTGGGGTGCGGCGATCATCACTCAGTCGGGGATGCTGTCGTCGGACATCACCATGGCACAGCGCTCGCTGCCGCTCACCCACATGATCTCCGGTGGCAACCAGTCGGTGCTGGGGATCGAGGACTTCATCGACCACCTCGCCGACCACAGGTGCGTGCGCGCCATCGGTATCCACATCGAGGGCTTGCACGATGTGCATGCCTTCGAGGCCGCCTGCCTGAAGGCGCTCGACCGCGGCGTGCCGGTTGTTGCCCTGAAGACCGGCTCGTCACGGATCGGGGCGAGCCTCACGGTCAGTCATACCGGTTCGCTGTCGGGCTCCGACGACCTCTACAACGCGCTGTTCGAGCGCTGCGGCGTGATCCGCGTCAAGAACCCGTCGGAACTGCTGGAGACGCTGAAATTCGTCTGCATCGCGGGCGCGCCGAAAGGCAACCGGGTGGCCGGCTTCACCTGCTCGGGGGGCGGCGCAGCCATGCTCGCCGACCATGCCGAAAGCGTCGGGCTCGACTTCCCCGCCCCCGACGCGGACGCGAAGGCGGAACTGGCCAACCTGCTGCCGCCGATCGCCACGGTTTCCAACCCGCTCGACTACACAACGCCGATCTGGGGCCAGCCGGAGATCACCGGGCCTATATTCGAGCGGGCAATGGCCTTGCTTGACGCCGATTCGGCTGTGCTGGTGCAGGACTATCCGGCGGAAGGCCTCGACGAATCGAAGGGCTTCTACCTCAACGACGCGCGTGCCTTCATCGAGGCGGCGAGGAAGACCTCCATCCCCGCCGCGATCTGCGCCTCGCTGCCGGAAAACCTCGATCGGCAGACCCGCGAATTCTTGATCGCCGAGGGCGTCGCGCCGATGCAAGGCATCGACGAGACGCTGAACGCGATGCACGCCGCGGCGCAGTGGTCGCGAATTCGCGAACGTGTTGCGCAGACAAGGCCGGCCGCGCTGTTGCCTGCCCGGTCGCGCGGAAAGCCGCGCATGCTCGATGAAGCCGACGGCAAGGCCCGGCTACGCGCGCTCGGCCTGCCGGTGCCGGAGGGCCGTTGCGTCAGTGGTAGCGAGGTCGTCGCGGCTGGCGATGAACTCGGCTATCCGGTGGTGCTGAAGATGATGGGCCCAAGCCTCGCCCACAAATCCGAGGCCGGCGCGGTGGCAGTCGGACTTGCCGACGCCGAAGCCCTTGGCGAAGCGCTGGAACGGATGCGCTCGGCCGTTGCCGCCCACGATCCGGCTGCGGTCACGGACCGCTTCCTGGTCGAGACCATGGCCGCCAGGCCGGTCGCGGAACTGATCGTGTCGGTGCGCAGCGATCCGCAGTTCGGACTTGCGCTGACACTTGGCTCCGGCGGCGTGCTGACCGAGCTTGTCGGCGACAGCGCAACGCTGCTCCTGCCGGCAAGCGCGGAGGAGATCGAGGCCGCGATCAGGCGATTGCGGGTGGCGCGCCTGCTGGACGGGTTTCGCGGCGGCGGGCGGGCCGACATCCCCGCGCTCGCCTCGGGGATCGCGCGCCTTGCCGATGCGGTTGCCGCGCACGCGGGCGAAATCGTCGAGCTGGAAATCAATCCCCTCTTCGTTCATGCCGGCGGTGTGGTGGCGGTCGACGTGCTCCTGTACGAGCCCGACAACGGCAGCGGCGAACCGGTCGCGGCCCGGCTGCAAGCCATTTGACCCGGCGGCGGGCATCCTCGACGCGCCAGACCATCTCCTTTTCTGCTTGAATCAGGAAAGCGCTCCAAGTCTCTGTTTTCACGCAATTCCGGACGGAAAGCCGCACGCACTTTTCCTGGAATTTCTCTAGCCGTGCTGCGACCCAAGCTGCCCGGAGAACTTCGGCGCCGAGGCCCTGACGAAGTCGCGGAAGGCACCGGCCAGGCTGTTGAGCGGGCCGCCGCCGCGGGTAACGATGCCGACGACCCGGTTGACGCCGTCGTCCGCGAGACCGAGGGCGACGACCTCTTCCGGCAGCCGGCTGGTGGCCAGTTCCGGCAGCAGCGTGATGCCTGCGCCCGCGCGCACGAACGCGAGCAGCGAGGTCACGTTGCGCACCGTCAGCGACGCCCGGTCGGCGAGATCGCGGTAGGCCTGCTGGCGGATTGCCTCGGCGGCGCCGTTGCGGATGATCACCTCGCCGGCGAGGTCGGCCCAGGTCAGCGGCCGGCCGAGGTTTGCCAGCGAAGCATCGGCGCGGCAGATCACCTTGAAGCGGTCGGTGAAGATCGGCTCGAACTCGACGGCGAGGCCCGGCTGCGGCACTCCCGCAAAACCGATGTCGGCGCGGCCGGATTCGACCATGGCGCAAACGCTGCGCGAATCGGTGTCGAACAGCTCTATCTCGACACCGGGGCGTTCAGCGGCGAATGCCCCCAGCAGCGAAGGAAGCATGCTGGCGGCAACGGACGGCACGGCGACGAGCGACAGCCTGCCGATGCGGTTCTGCGCGAAGGCACGGATGGAGGCAATCGCCCGGTCATAGGCGTCGATCTGCACGCTCGCGGTTTCGCGGACGAAGGCGCCGAGCGGGGTCAGCGCGTTCTTGCGGTCGGACTGGAACAGGTCCGCGCCGAGTTCCGCCTCCAGCTGCTTCAGCGTCATCGAGATGGCCGATGGCGTGCGATGCAGGCTCAGCGCCGCGTCGCGGATGTTGCCTGTCTCGGCCACGGTGACGAACACCCTGAGCGTTTCCAGCTTGATCATCCGGCCTCCCGCTGCGTCGCGATCATTTATTTCATATTTCCTGAAGTTTGTAACAATTATTTCTGTTTGATTGAAGTCCCCGGTTTCGCGAACCTGTGTGCCTGCAAGGAGCAAGGCATGGCGGACGTCTACAGGAACTACGTTGCCGGCGACTGGGTCGCGGGCGGCGATGCGATCGAGAACATCAACCCTTCGGACATAACCGACGTGATCGGCGCCTATGCGCAGGCCAGCGCTGCGCAACTCGAGGATGCGATTTCCGCTGCGCGTGCGGCGCTGCCCGCCTGCCGCGCGATGGGGCTGGAAGCGCGGCAAAACGCGCTCGATGCCATTGGCCGCGAACTGATGGCGCGCGCAGAAGAGCTTGGCGCACTGCTCAGCCGCGAGGAAGGCAAGCCGCTGGCAGAGGGCAAGGGCGAGGTCTACCGCTCGGGCCAGTTCTTCACCTACTACGCCGCCGAAGTGCTGCGGCAACTGGGCGAGAACGCCGACTCGGTGCGCCCTGGTATCGAGATCGACGTGCGCCGCGAACCCGTGGGCGTCGTCACGGTGATCTCGCCGTGGAATTTCCCGACGGCAACGGCAAGCTGGAAGATCGCGCCGGCGCTGGCCTATGGCAACGCGGTGATCTGGAAACCCGCCAACCTGACGCCGGCCTCGGCCTGGGTACTCGCCGAGATCATCTCGCGCGCCGGCCTGCCGAAAGGCGCGTTCCAGCTGCTGATGGGATCGGGCAGCGCCATCGGCAACGGGCTTGCCGGGCATCCCGGCGTCGATGCCGTCACCTTCACCGGATCCTACCAGGTGGGGCGGCAGGTGGCCGCGGCGACGGCGGCCAACCTCACCAAGTGCCAGCTTGAACTCGGCTCGAAGAACGCGCTGCTGGTGATGGACGATGCCGATATCGACGCCGCCGTTGCCGCCGCCGTGGTCGGCGGCTACTCGGGAACGGGACAGAAGTGCACCGCCTCGTCGCGGCTGATCGTTCACGCGGGCGTCCACGATGCCTTCGTCGCCGCTCTTGCCGGGAAACTGAAAGCGATGAAGGTCGGCCATGCGCTGGCGGAGGGGACCCAGATGGGACCCGTCGTCAGCGCCGGGCAACTTCAGTCCAACCTCGACTGGATGGAGCGGGCGCGAGCAGAAGGAGCAGACGTCGTGACCGGCGGGGAGCGCATCGAGGCCGAAACCGAGGGCTACTACATGTCGCCGGCGCTGCTGACAGGCACGACCAACGACATGTCGCTCAACCGCGAGGAAATGTTCGCGCCGATCGCCGCGGTGCAAAAAATCGGCTCCTACGAAGAGGGGCTGGCGCGGGTGAACGACACGCAGTACGGGCTGGTCGCCGGCATCTTCACCGGATCGCTGGCGCGCGCCACTCATTTCAGACGGCACACGGAAACTGGCTGCGTCATGGTCAACCTGCCAACCGCCGGCACCGACTACCATGTGCCCTTCGGCGGGCGTAAGAACTCCAGCCACGGCCCGCGCGAACAGGGCCGCGCAGCAGCGGAGTTCTACACCCAGATGAAGACCGCCTACATCAGCGCAGGAACGCCCGCATGACCATCGGGACGGCTGCAACGCCGGTGATCGACTGCCTGCAATACGCCAACTGGTCGGAGAAGATCTTCGAACAGTTGCGAGCCGGCGGCGTCGATGCGGTGCATGTCACCATCGCCTATCACGAGACGTTCCGGGAAGCGGTGATCAACGTCGGACAATGGAACGCCTGGTTCGAGCGCCATCGCGACCTGATCTTCCAGGGCCGCACGGGCGACGACGTGCGCCGCGCCGCGGCCGAGGGACGCACGGCGGTGTTCTTCGGCTTCCAGAACCCCTCGCCGATCGAGGACGACATCTCCCTGGTGGAAATCTGGCACACGCTGGGCGCGCGCTTCATGCAGCTCAGCTACAACAACCAGTCGCTGCTGGCGACCGGCTGCTACGAGGCCGAAGACCCCGGCATCACCCGTTTCGGCCGCCAGGTGATCGGCGAGATGAACCGCGTCGGCATGGTCATCGACATGAGCCATTCGGCAGAGCGCTCGACGCTGGAAGCGATCGAGATCTCGCAGCGCCCCATCGCCATTACCCATGCCAATCCACACTGGTGGCATCCCGCACTGCGCAACAAGTCCGACACGGTGCTGCGCGAGTTGACGCGATCGGGCGGCATGCTCGGCTTCTCGCTCTACCCGCACCACCTCAAGGGCGGGTCGGCGTGCACGCTGGACGGCTTCTGCTCAATGATCGCGGAAGCGGCGAACCGCTACGGCGTCGAGAACCTCGGGATCGGTTCGGACCTGTGCCAGGACCAGCCCGACAGCATCGTCACGTGGATGCGTAACGGGCGCTGGTCGAAACAGATGGACTACGGCGAGGGTTCCGCTGACTCCGCCGGATTTCCCGACCAGCCGGACTGGTTTCGCGACAACACCGGCTTTCCGGCAATCGCCGCGGGGCTGGCGAAGGCCGGCTTCGACGCATCCGAGACAGCCGCCATCATGGGCGGCAACTGGCTTCGCTTCTACGACACCTCCTTCGGACCGCAGGCATGACGCAGGAAAACCCCGTCACCGCATCCCCTCCGCAAGCGCAATTGCGCAGCCCCGATGTCGTGATGCGTCTCGAGAGGCTCGGCTGCGCGCACCAGTGCCGGCTGTCCTTCATGCGCGTCCTGCTACGCCGCATGCAGCGCGAAGGCTGGACGTTCGACCGCCCGGTCTTCGACATCGACGCCAAGGGGGTCGGCGTCGCGGTCTATTGCGCACATGGTCCCGACCGCACGTACAGCCTGGTCGCCTTCGGCCACGACCTGCCGGCCGAGCAGCGTTCCGACCGCGTCATCGCGCACGCCTGGGATTCGACCTTCACCCTGTTCGACGGCGTGCCGGCGCGCGAGGACATCGTGCGTCTGTCGCGCAACGTGCCCAAGCAGGAAGCGGGCCGCGTCAGCGCCCGCGAACTCAGCGTTTCGCGGGCCAACCGCTCGGTTCGCATGTTCGAGCACGCCGTCTCGCGCCTTGCCGCCGGCGCGCAGCCGGACATCGCGGTGGTCGAGGACGTTGGCTACCTGATGCGCACGACCGCCGTCTACGGCTCCGGCAAGCTCGGAGCTGCCGACCGCGAAGCCTGGGGCGAGCGGCCGGAGTTCGCCGGCTCGTTTCAGCCGGAGATGCTGTCGGTCTACCTGACGCGCGCCTATACGCTCGACCTCGTGGAACACCTCGCGCGCTGCCGGGCACCGGAGACCGCCGTGGCAATCGAGCCGCACCTGCGCCGCCGCTTCGGCGTCGGCAATTCCACCGGGCTGGGGCTGGCACCCTACATCATCAACCACCCTGCCCTGTTCAACAACTGGATCGCGGCACGCGAAACGGCGCTGGCGCGGGTCCGCGCCCTGCCTTCGGCGAGCGCCGGGGAAGCAGCGCACTTTCGCACCATGCTCGCGCGCGCGCGCCGCAATGCCGCCGAGTGGCGCTCGGAGCACCCGGTGCAGGTGCGAAAGCTGGCTGAACTGACGGCCGATCTCGACCGGCTGACCGCACATGCCGACGGCGGCGCGCTGGACGGCGGCAACCCGTGGGACCGCCTCTATCGCTGGGCGGAAGACAATCTCTCCGTCGAGGGCCAGGAGCAGCTGGTTTCGCTGGTGTTGGAGCCCTACGGCGCGCTGGTGGATGGCCTTGCGGAGTGCATGGGCGCGGACGAGGCCCGCCACTTCACCATCGACGGCGCGGTGGCGCTGACGCGGCTGCGCGCAATCGCCGAGCGGGTCTACGCTTTCGCCCTCAATGTGGACTGGGCCGCGCGCGAGGCCAATGCCCGCGTCTGGTATGTTTCCGAGGAGAAGCTGGAGCCGCGGCTGGGCGAGCGTTTCGACGAGCCGCTGGCGGCCTACGAACAGCCGCTGCAGCCTGGCCGCGACGCGGTGCGGATGCTAGCCGACATCGAGGCCTGGCAGGGCGAGAACAGCGTCGCCGCCTTCCTGCTGCGCCACCCCGAGCACCGCCACACCGCGCGCCGCATACAGATCGCCGACCGCCTCGCCTACGCCGAGATCCGGGACAACACCATATCGGCCGACCTGCTGCCGATCGACCTGCTGCGCGTCAAGCTCGCCTTCTTCGGCGCCAACCGCTTCGACCCGCGTTCGGACCGCTGGCTGCGGATCAACATGTTCCAGGACGCGCCATTCCCGCACGAACTTGCGACAAGCCCGGTGGACGACTGGTCGTATCCGCCGCCGCCGGAGGTGCTGCAGTGATCTTCTCGCTGAACGAAGTCGAGGCGATGGGCCGGCGCGCGGCGCGGGGCGCGGGGCTGAACTGGGGCCATGCCGAGGAAGCCGGCAAGGCGGCCCGCTGGATCGCCGCCCATGGACTGCCGGGCGCGGAACTGCTGGCCGAACTGCTGTCGCGCAACGAGGGCCTCAGCCATCACGACGTGGCGCCTGCGGCGACAGACGGCATCTGGCAGGCACCGGGAGGCCGGCTCTGCCCTCTGATCACCGGTGCGGCGCTGAGCGACCGCGCCGGAGAGATCGCATCTGGGCATGCATTCGAACTCGGCGCGACCTCCTTTCCGCTGCTGCTCGCCCCATATGCGGCGGCAATTGCACGGGCGACCGGCACTGCTGTCGAACTGACCTGGGAAGGCGCGCGGCTGGTCGTTACCCCGAAGGGCGGCCTTGCGGCAGAGGGGGACGGCGTCGCCGCGCGCGACGCCGAACGTGTGACCTGCCGCGGCGCAAATTCACCATCGGCGGCTGCACCTGCCGGCATCGCCCATCCCGACGTCGATGGCAGCGCATGGCAGCGCCTCGTCGCCTTCGCGCAGATCACCTATGCCCCGGCGACCGAGAGTTCGCGGCTGGCGGGAGCTGGCGCCGGCATCACCGACAACGATTAGGACCGGTCCATGACCAATGTGACGATCAGCCTCGAAGAGGTCGGTGCCTTGGCGCGCGCGGCGCTGGAGGGCGCCGGGGCAACGCCGGGAAACGCCGCCTCCGTTGCCCGTTCCACGATGCTCGCCGAGCGCGACGGCATCCGTAGCCACGGCCTGATCTACGTGCCGATCTATGCCGAACACGTGGTGTGCGGCAAGGTCGACGGTGCCGCCGCACTGGAGGTGGAACGTACGCGCACCGGCGCCATCCGCGTCGACGCGCGCTGCGGTTTCGCGCATCCGGCCATCGATGCCGGCTGGCCCACCTTGCGCGACGCGGTGCGCACGAACGGCGTCGCCGCCATGACGATCCACAATTCCTACAACTGCGGGGTGCTTGGCCACCACGCCGAGCGCTTCGCGCAAGACGGCATGGTCGGGCTGTGCTTCACCAATGCGCCGGCCTCGATCGCGCCTCCGGGCGGACGCAAGCCGGTGATCGGCACCAATCCCTTCGCGCTCGGCGTACCGGACGGCAAGGGCGGGGCTGCGATCGTCATCGACCAGTCGGCAAGCGCCATCGCAAAGTCCGAGATCATGCTGCGCGCACGCCACAACGAGCCGCTAGAACCGGGCTGGGCGCTCGATGCGGACGGCCGGGAGACGACCGACGCCAGTCTGGCGCTGAAAGGCTCGATGATGCCGACAGGCGGCTACAAGGGGTTCGGCGTCGGCTTGCTGTGCGAGGTGCTTGCCGCGTGCCTCGCCGGCGCGGTGCTGGCCAAGGATGCAAGCGCCTTCTCCGGTCCCGCCGGCGGACCGCCGCGCACCGGCCAGTGCTTCATCGGTTTCGACCCGCAGGGATTCTCAGGCGACGGCTTTGGCGAGCGGATCGCCGACCTCGCCGCGGCCATCGCGGCGCAGGACGGCGCACGCCTGCCCGGCGCGCGGCGCAAGGACAACCGCGCCCGCATCGAGAAGGCCGGTGTCAGCGTCGACACAGCCCTGCTGGAGAAAATCCGGGGCCTTGCATCAGCCTAGTCTATTTCAAATTATCTGAAATTTGGATCAAATGTTTCGATTTGATTGAAGTTTTGCGATCCCGCATTCTTTCCCTTGAAGACGAGGAACCGCCCTTGCGTGCGCAGAGAGCCCGCGAGACAACCAGAGGGAAAGCCAATGAACCGCTTCAAGATGTTCACCCTGGCAGCCGGTTTTGCCGCTGTCATGGCAGCGCCGCTGCCCGCCTCGGCCACCGAGTGCGGCACCAGCGACAAGATCACCATCGCCAACATGACCTGGCTTTCGGCCAGCACGCTGGCCAGCATCGCCAAGACGATCCTTGCGTCCGGCTACGGCTGCGACGTCGAACTGGTGCCAGGCGACACGGTGCCGACCGCCACCTCGATGCTGACCAAGGGCAAGCCGGACATCGCACCGGAACTGTGGGTCTCCACCGCTCAGGCGATCTGGGACCAGATGACCGAGAAGGGCAACGTCTACAAGGCCAACAACATCTTCGCTGGTGGCGGCGAGGAAGGCTGGTGGATCCCCGACTACGTCGCGGCAGAGCATCCCGAGATCAAGTCGATCACCGACCTGAAGGCCAACTGGCAGGTGTTTGCCGATGTCTCGAATCCCGACAAGGGACGTCTGTACGGCTGCCCGCCGGGCTGGGGCTGCGAGATCATCACCAACAACCTGTTCAAAGCGCTCGGCCTTGGCGAGACCTTCGAGCTGTTCTCGCCGGGTTCGGGTGAGAACCTGAAGGCCTCGATCGCCCGCCAGGTGACGCGCAAGAAGCCAATCGTCGGCTACTACTGGGGCCCGACGGACGTCATCGGCAAGTACAAGCTGGTGCGCCTCGACATGCCGACCTTCGATGCCGACAAGTTCAAGTGCCTGACCGACAAGGATTGCGCCGACCCGCAGGTCACCGGCTGGGCCGTCGGCGAGGTCGCGGTTGCCGTCGTCACCGAAATGAAGACCAAGGCGCCGAACGTCGCCGAGTTCCTGTCCAAGCTTCAGGTTCCCAATGCCGAGATCAGCGAAGTGCTGGCATGGGGCGACGACAACAAGGCGTCACCCGAAGAGGTCGCCGCGCACTTCCTGAAGAACTACGAGGCGATCTGGACGGCATGGGTTCCCGCCGATGTCGCCGAGAAGGTCAAGGCGTCCCTGTGATCGGCGCTGCCGAAGACAGGGGATCGTGACAAAGAAATAGAAACGGGCGCCAAATGCGCCCGTTTTCTTTTGCTAGCAAGATCATCCAGACGGACGGGGTCGGGAGGGCAGCATGGCCGAGAATTTTCCGCAGATCGTCGATATCCGCGCAATCCGCATCTTCATCGATGACGGTTTCAACACCATCGTCGCCAACTACGGGGAAGCGCTGGAAATCGCCTTTCTGCCGGTGTTGCGCATGCTGACGATCATGGAGCACTTCCTGCAATGGTTGCCGTGGTACGTGGTGGTAATCGTGCTGAGCGCCGTCACCTACCTTGCCTCGCGCAGCTGGAAAGCTTCGGTCGGCGTCGCGGTCATGATGTTCCTGGTCGGCGTCATCGGCATCTGGGACGAAGCGATGGCGACCATCGCCCTGATGCTGACCTCGACGTTCCTGGCCGTGCTGATAGGCATCCCGGTCGGCGTCGCGATGTCGCGGTCCGACACCATGCAGGCGATCACGATCCCGGTCCTCGACATCATGCAGACGATGCCGATCTTCGTGTACCTGATCCCCTTCGTGATGCTGTTCGGGCCAGGCAAGATCCCTGCCCTGCTGGCCACCATCGTATTCGCCATTCCGCCGGTCATCCGCCTCACCAACCTCGGCATCCGCCAGGTCGACGCGGAGGTGATCGAGGCGGTCACCTCGTTCGGCGCGACGCCGCGCCAACGGCTGTTTACCGCGCAGATCCCGCTCGCCATGCCGACGATCATGGCCGGCATCAACCAGACCACCATGATGGCGCTGTCGATGGTTGTCATCGCCTCGATGATCGGAGCCGGCGGGCTCGGCTACCAGGTGCTGCAGGGCATCCAGCGGCTGGAGGTCAGCCGCGGCCTGCTGGCGGGCCTGGGCATCGTGTTCCTCGCCGTCATCTTCGACCGCATCGCGCAGGCCTATGGCCGCCGCATGCAACAGCACCTGCACATCGGGTCGTGACGCCATGAGCAAGCCCAAGCACAAGATCGTCATCGACGGGGTCAGCAAGGTCTTCGGCCCCGATCCGCAATCGGTCATGCCGTTGGTGCGCGACGGCGTCAGCAAGCAGGAGATGCTGGAAAAGCATGGCCATGTCGTCGGCATCCGCGATGTCAGCCTCGACATTCCCGCCGCCGGGACCTTCGTCGTCATGGGTCTTTCGGGATCGGGCAAGTCGACGCTGATCCGCCACCTGAACCGCCTGATCGACCCCACCGCTGGGCGCATCCTCGTCGATGGCCAGGACATCCTCACCTACAATGACCAGCAATTGCGCGAGTTCCGGCGCAGCAAGATATCTATGGTGTTCCAGCGCTTTGCGCTGTTGCCGCACAAGACCGTCCTCGACAATGTCATCTACGGGCTGGTGATCGGCGGCATGGATGCGGCCAAGGCACGCGAGCATGGCATGCAGCAGATCGAGCTGGTCGGGCTGTCGGGCTTCGAGAACCAGTATCCAAGGCAGCTTTCGGGCGGCATGCAGCAGCGCGTCGGACTGGCGCGTGCGCTTGCGACGGACGCGGAAATCCTGCTCATGGACGAGGCCTTCAGCGCACTCGACCCGCTGATCCGCAACGACATGCAGGGCCAGTTGAAGGAACTGCAGGCGCGGCTGCACAAGACCATCGTCTTCATTACCCACGACCTCGACGAGGCGCTGCGGCTGGGCGACAACATCGCCATCCTGAAGGACGGCGAACTGCGCCAGGTGGGGACCGGCAGCGAGATCCTGCTCAAGCCGGCAGACGACTATGTCTCACGCTTCGTGCGCGACGTGAACCGGGCGCGCGTCGTGACCATCGGTTCGCTGGCGCGCAAGGCGGCGAGCCTGCCGGCCTCCGATGCTACCGAGGCGCGCTGCCGCGAACTGCTCGACAAGACGGGCGCGGTGGTACTGACCGCCGATGGCAAGGCGCGCGCGGTCCTGGACTCGCGCGATGCGTCCGCGGCTTCGATCCGGAAGGCGTTGAAGGCGGCGGCCAGGGGCGCCGCCTTGCCGGAACTCGACGCCGCCGCGACGATCGAGGAATGCTTCGCGACGCTCGCGGCCTCCGGCGGACCTGTCATCACCGTGAGCGCGAACCGGCGCAGCATGGGGCTGGTCGAGCGCGGCGACGTCTTCGCGGCCATGACCGTATGATCGGGCGCAGGCGCGGCATCCTGCCGGGTGGCATCCCGTCGGGCGGTAGGCGCTCGGTCGTTCAGCGGCCTTTCCAGACCGGATCGCGCTTTTCGGCAAAGGCGCGCGCGCCTTCAAGCTGGTCTTCCGAGCGGTAGAGACGCTCGACGGTCTCGAACTGGCTACTGGTGATGCGGTTGAGCGCATCCTGGAACTTCATCCCCTCGGCCTCGCGGACGATCTCCTTGATGGCCGCCAGCACCAGCGGCGGGCCGGCGGCGAGTTCGTCGGCGAGCTTGCGAGCCTCGCCCATCAGGTCGGCGGCGGCAACGACGCGGTTGACGAAGCCCCAGCGCGCAGCCTCCTGAGCGTCGACCCAGCGGCCCGTCATCAGCATCTCCATGGCGATGTGGTAGGGGATGCGGCGCGGCAGCTTGATGGAGGCCGCGTCGGCGACCGTGCCGGAGCGGATCTCGGGCAAGGCGAAGGTCGCGTGTCCGGCGGCAAGGATCAGGTCGGCGGACAGGGCCAGTTCCAGCCCGCCGCCGCAGCAGATGCCGTTGACGGCGGCGATGACCGGCTTGTTGAGGCCGCGCAGCTCCTGCAGGCCGCCGAACCCGCCCTTGCCGTAGTCGCCGTCGACCGCGTCGCCGCCGGCGGCCGCCTTGAGGTCCCAGCCGGGACAGAAGAATTTCTCGCCGGCAGCCGTCAGCACCGCGACGCGCAGGTCGGGATCGTCGCGGAACCTCGTGAACACCTCGCCCATGATGCGGCTGGTCGCAAGGTCTATGGCGTTGGCCTTCGGCCGGTCGAGGGTTACTTCCAGTACGTGGCCACGGCGCTCGGTGCGGATCGGGTTGTCGCTCACGTTTGCTCTCCCAGTCTGATCAGCGCGTCCGCCGCGATTGCGCCGCGCGGGCCGCACAACAGCGGATTGACTTCCACCTCGACAGCCTGCGGCGTCGCCTCGACATAAGACGCGATCGCCATCACGGCTGCAACGAGGGCGTCGATGTCGGCGGGCGCGGCGCCGCGATAGCCCGCGAGGAGGCTCCACACGCGCAGCCTCTTCAGCACGGCGCGGATGTCGTCGGGCCGTACGGGCAGGAGCAGCGAGACGCTGTCCTTCAGGATCTCGGTCAGGGTGCCGCCAGTGGCGATGGTGACGACATAGCCGTGCGCCGGGTCGCGCACGATACCCACCAGCAGCTCGACGTTGGCGTCGGCGACCATCTCCTCGACAAGGAAGCGCGTTGCCGGCATGGCGGCGGCGGCGGCTCGTACTGCTTCGGCATCGGCAAGGCGAAGCGCGACGGCGCCGGCCTCCGATTTGTGGGCAAAGCCCATCCCCTTCAATGCCACCGGAAAGCCGATCTCGACCGCCACTTCACCTGCCTGTTGCGGGCTATCGACCGCGCGCCCGCGCGGCACACGCAGCCCGTGGCGCGCCAGCGCCGCCTTCGCCTCTGCTTCGCCGAGGGTCTCGACACCATCGCCGGTTGCCGGCAGCAGCACCGGATCGGGCGGCGGCCGGTCCCGGCCCAGCGACGCGGCGGCGGCGATCGCGGCAAGCGCCTCGTCGATCCCGCACAACGGCGCGATGCCGCGCGCGATCGCGTCCGTGGCGACGCTTTCCGGCATGGTCTCGGGCAGCGTCGCGAGCAGCGCCATGGGCACGCCGCGCGCTTGCCGCGCGTCGGCGACTGCATCGATTACCAGGGCCCACTCCGTGGCGGCACAGCGGTCGGCGCGCGGGAAATCCAGCACAACGCAGCCCAGAGCCAGGCTTTCGTCCATCATTGCCGAGAAGCAGCGCGCAAGCGCCTGCCGGTCGTTCCAGATGTAGGTGTGGTAGTCGAGCGGGTTTGCCAGCGCGACCTTGGGACCCAATGCTGCCGCCAGATCACGGCGCTGGGCGACGTTGAGCGGCGGGAACTCCACGCCGATCCCGACGCCGGAATCGGCCATCAGGCTCGCCTCCCCGCCCGAGCACGACATCGAGGCGATCCGCCCCGAGGTCAGCGGACCCGTCACGTGCAGCAGCTTCAAGGTCTCCAGCAGCACCGGCAGCGAGCGCACGCGGGCGATGCCGAGGCGCTCCAGCAGCGCGCCCGCGCCGGCATCGGAGCCGGCGAGCGAAGCGGTGTGGGAAACGGTCGCCGCGCGCGCGGCTTGCGAGGCGCCGATCTTCAGCGCCACCACGGGCTTGCGGGCGTGCCTTGCCGCCGCAGCCATGGCCTCGAAGCCGCGAATGTCGCCGATTCCCTCGATGTGCAGCCCAAGCGCCGTGACGCGCGGGTCGGCAAGCAGCGCGGCGCCGATCTCGGCCAGACCGGTCTGCGCCTGGTTGCCAGCCGTGACGACATAGGCCAGCGGCAGGGCGCGCTGCTGCATGGTGAGGTTGATGGCGATGTTGGAGGACTGGGTGATGATGGCGACACCGCGCTCGACACGGACCGCGCCGTGCTGGTCCGGCCACAGCGCCACGCCGTCGAGCAGGTTGAGCAGGCCGTAGCAGTTGGGGCCAAGGATGCGCATGTCGCCGGCTGCGGCAACGAGTGCGTCCTGCAGGCTGCCGGCATCGCCAAGTTCGGCGCTGGCCTCGCGGAAGCCGGAGGCAAAGCACACCGCGCCGCCCGCGCCGTGCCCGGCAAGTTCGCCCACCATGGCCACCGTCGCCTCGCGGTTGACGCCGATGAAGGCCGCGTCGGGCGCCTGCGGCAGGGCCGCGACAGAGGGATAGGCCGGCACGCCGGCGATCTCGCTGCGCGCCGGGTGGACCGGCCAGACGTCTCCGGCAAATCCGATCCGACGGCACTCTCGGATGACGTTCGCGCACCATGCCCCGCCGCCGATGACCGCGATGGAACGCGGGCGCAGAAGGCGGTCGAGCGGCTGCATGGGTCAAGCTCCCAGCGGGCGGAACAGGTCGCGGCTGATGATGTGGCGCTGGATCTCGCTGGTGCCGTCCCAGATGCGCTCGACGCGGGCATCGCGCCAGAAGCGCTCGATGGGCAGGTCGTCCATCAGCCCCATACCGCCATGGATCTGCAGCGTCGCGTCGGTGACGCGGGCGAGCATCTCGGTGGCATAGAGCTTGGCGCTCGCGATCTCGCGGTTGGCCGGCAGCCCCTGGTCGAGCCGCCAGGCGGCGGAGAGTGTCAGCCAGTCGGCGGCGTCGATCTCGGTGATCATGTCGGCGACCTGGAAGCCGACGCCCTGGAACCTTGCAATGGGCTGCCCGAACTGCCGGCGCTGGGCGGCGTAGTCGAGCGCGTGGTCGAAGCAGCGGCGCGCCCGCCCGACGCTGAAGGCGGCAACCGTCAGGCGCGTTGCGTAAAGCCACTCGTTCATCACCGCGAAGCCGCCGTCGACCTGGCCCAGCACCTGGGCGTCGGGCAGGTGGCAATCGTCGAAGCTCAGGATGCAGTTCTTGTAGCCGCGGTGGCTGACCGAGTGGTACCCCTCGCGCACCTCGAAGCCCGGCGTGCCGCGGTCGACGAGGAAACAGGTGATGCGCTTCTTCGGCCCCTTCGGCGTGTCGTCCTCTCCGGTGGCGACGAAGACGATGAAGAAGTCGGCGTGCTCGGCGCCCGAGATGAAGTGCTTGGTGCCGTTGACCACCCAGTCGCCGCCCTTGCGTACGGCGTGGCACTTCATGCCGCGCACGTCGGAGCCGGCGTCCGGCTCGGTCATCGCCAGCGCGTCCATGCGCTCGCCGCGAACCGCCGGCAGCAGGTAGCGCTCGCGCTGCTCGCCGGCGCAGGCCATGAGGATGTTCTGCGGCCTGCCGAAGAAGTGCGTCAGCGCCATGGAGCCGCGCCCGAGTTCGCGCTCAACCAGCGTGAAATCGAGGTGCGAGAGCCCTGCCCCGCCGACTTCCTCGGGGAAGTTGCAGGCGTAGAAACCGAGGTCGATGACCTTGCGCTTGATCGCCTCGCCGAGCTCTACGGGCACCTCGCCGGTGCGCTCGACCTCCATTTCGTGCGGATAGATCTCGTTCTCGACAAAGGCCCGCACCGTCGAAACGATCAGTTCCTGCTCGTCGGAAAGCCCGAAATCCATGGCGACACCCTCCCCTGCGGCGCGCAGACCGCAACGCGCCAGAACCCCTTACCGACACGCTATTGCGGGCGCCGCACCAAACTCAAGCGCGCCGATACGCGAGGACCAGGTGCCAGCGCGATTTGCATCGCCGCGCCGTTCGCTGCGGACCAAAACCGTTCGCCCTCGCCGCGCCGGGGTTGTCTGGCGTCCGTCGAAGTCTCTATACTTCTTTGTGTAAGCGCTCAATCAAATATGGGGGCCACGATGCGGCAGAATTCATTGGCGGCAGTGCCGAAGGAGTGGGACCGCAGCGGCCTGCCCGGCTGGACCTACACGAGCGCGGAGCTGCTGGAACTGGAGTCCGAACTGCTGTTCCGCAGCCACTGGCAACTCATCTGCCATGTCGCCGATGTCGCCGAGCCGGGCGACTTCGTCACTCTGGACGTCTGCGGGGAACGCGCGCTGGTGGTGCGCGGGCGCGACGGCGTCGTGCGCGCCTTCCACAACCTGTGCCGGCATCGCGGCTCGCGCCTCGTCGCGGAGGAGCGCGGTAACGTGCGCGGCCTGCTGATCTGCCCGTTCCATGGGTGGACCTACAACCTGGACGGCTGCCTGCGCGGCGTCGCCCATCCCAAGAGCCTGCCGCCGCTGGACCCGGTGGAATGGGGCCTCAAGCCGTTGGAAACGGAGATCTGGCACGGCTTCGTCTTCGTGCGCTTCAAGCCGGGGCCGCAACCGTCCGTGGCCGAGGTGATGGCGCGGCACGAGGCGGAGATCGCGCCTTATGGCGTAGCGGCGATGACGGCCACCCATCCTATCGACTGGGGTGAGGAAAGCCCGGTCAACTGGAAGGCGGTGCGCGACGTCGACAACGAGGGCTACCACGTCGCGATGGCGCACCCAGGCCTGCACGAGCTCTACGGCCGCTACTATCTCGACGAGGCCTTCCACAAGGGCAGTTCGCGCTCGTTCGCCACCTTCAACCCCGGCGAAGGCCGGATCTGGAGCGTGCGCGCCTACAAGTCCATCCTGCCGGAGGTGCCGTCGCTTCCCGAGACGCACCGGCGCGCCTGGCTCTACCTCGCCATGTTTCCGAACACGGTCATCGCGCTCTACCCGGACTCGGTGTTGTTCTACCAGGAGTTTCCGCTGGCCGTTGACCGCACGCTGATCCGCGGCGCGGTCTACGCGCGTCCCGACGAGGACCGCGCGCTGCGCGCGGCGCGTTACCTGAGCGGACGCATCGACAAGCTGACGGCGGAAGAGGACAAGCAACTGACCATCTGGTCGTGCGAGGCAACGCAGTCGAGCGCCTATGACGGCGTGCTGCTGACCGACCTTGAATACGGGGTGAAGACGTATCACGATCACTTGCGCGCGCTGATGCCGGTCATGAACCTGGACGACAGTCCCGAGCCCGGCACGCTTGCGGACGTGAACACGCAGATGCTGGCCGGCAAGGCATGACGGAAATGTCCGAGGATCCACCGCACAGGGGCAGAGCCGCTTGAGCGCGCAGGGCGAGCCCGCGCCGGCGCGCACCGGCGATGGCCTGACGACGGCTGCCAAGCCCGTATCATCGCGGTTCGGCCACGAGGCACGCGGTGGCCTGCTCATGGTCAGCCCGCCGTTCGTCTATGCGCTGCTGCTACTCGCCGCGCCGCTGGTGATGGTGGTGCTGATCAGCTTCTGGACGCAGGACTATCTGACGCTCGATCGCACCTTCACGCTTGCCAACTACCGCGAGGCCTGGACGGAGGAGCTTTACCGGCTGCTGATGGTGCGCTCGCTGTGGATCTCGCTGCTGGTGACGGCAGCAACCGTGCTGCTCGCCTACCCCATCGCCTATTTCGTCGCCTTCCACGCCGGCGGCAGCAAGGCCCTGTGGCTGTTCCTGATCACCGTGCCGTTCTGGACCAGCTACCTGCTGCGCGTGTTCCTGTGGAAGGTGATCCTCGGCTACAACGGTGTCCTCAACATCGGGCTTGCCGGCCTCGGGCTGATCGACGAGCCGCTGACGTTCCTGCTCTACAACGCCAACGCTGTCGTCATCACGCTGGCGCACGCCTGGGCGCCCTTCGCGATCCTGCCGATCTACGTGGCACTGTCGAAGATCGACCGCGGCCTGCTGGAGGCCGCCGAGGACCTCGGCGACGGGCCGCTGCAACGGTTCCTGCGGGTGACGCTGCCGTTGTCCATGCCAGGCGTCGTGGCCGCCGCGCTGATCGTCTTCATCCCGACCGTGGGCGACTACGTGACGCCGCGACTCGTTGGCGGCACCGACGGGCTGATGATCGCCAACCTGATCCAGGTGCAGTTCGGAAAGGCCAACAACGCGCCGCTCGGGGCGGCGCTGGCGGTATCGGCGATGGCGATCGTCGGTTCCTTCGCCCTGCTGTTCATGTGGCTCAACCGGCGCTACCTGCGGAGCCCGTCATGAGCGCGGGCGCGCGGGCAAAGGGCCGGTGGCTGCGGGCCTATGCGGTCACCTACCTGATCTTCCTCTACGCGCCGGTGCTGCTGCTGCCGCTGTTCGCGTTCAACAACAGCGCCGTCGTCGCCTTTCCCCTGAAGGGCTTCACGACGCGGCATTTCTCCGTGCTGTGGAACACGCCCGTCCTGCACGAGGCGGTTTTCAACAGCCTCTACGTCGGGCTGTCCACCGCAATGCTGAGCACCATCCTGGGGATCTGCGCGGCACGCGCCTCGGCGCGGTTCGATTTCCCCGGCAAGAAGCCGATCATCGGCTTCATCATGCTGCCGCTGGTGCTGCCGGAGATCATCGTCGCGGTGGCGCTGCTGGTAGTGCTGGTGCAGCTCGGGCTCAAGTTGTCGCTGTGGACGGTGGTGCTCGGGCACGTACTGGTCTGCACGCCGTTTTCCTACGCGATCCTCAACTCGGCGTTCCTCAACCTCGACCGCAGCCTGGAGGAAGCCTCGCTCGACCTCGGCGAGACGCGGTTGGGAACGTTCTTCCGGGTCACCCTGCCGCTGGTCGCGCCGGGCGTGATCGCAAGCCTGCTGATCGCCTTCACGATCTCGCTCGACGAATTCATCATTGCCTTCTTCCTGACGGGCACAGAGCCGACACTGCCGGTATACATCTGGGGCCAGCTGCGCTTCGTCGCCAAGCTGCCGAGCGTCATGGCGCTCGGCTTCATCCTGCTCATTCTTTCACTGGCGCTGCTTTTCGCAGCCGAATTCTTCCGCCGCCGCTCGGAACGGCAGACGGGCGGACAGGGGGGCTTCCTGTGAACACGGCAAACGGCGAGCGGCGCGCGATCGTCGACATCGACCGCGTCGCCAAGAGCTTCGGCGATGTTCAGGCGCTGCGCGGGGTGTCCGCGCAGATCGGCGAAGGCGAGTTCTTCTCGCTGCTGGGGCCGTCGGGCTGTGGCAAGACCACTCTGCTACGACTGATCGCGGGGTTCGACGAACCGGACTCCGGCCAGATCCGCATCGACGGCCAGCCAACGGCGGGCGTCCCCGCCAACCTGCGCCCGACCAACATGGTGTTCCAGAGCTACGCGATCTTTCCGCATCTCAACGTGGCGCAGAACGTCGCCTACGGGCTACGGCGGCTGAAGCTGGGGCGCGAGGAAACCCGGCGCCGGGTCGACGAGGCACTGGCGATGGTCGACCTCGCCGGCTACGGCGAACGCGGATCTAGCGCGCTGTCGGGCGGCCAGCGGCAGCGCGTGGCGCTGGCGCGCGCGCTGGTGCTGCGGCCCAAGGTGCTGCTGCTCGACGAGCCGTTGTCGGCGCTCGACAAGAAGCTGCGCGAGCAGATGCAGGTGGAACTGCGCCGCCTGCAGCGCGCCGTCGGCATCACCTTCGTGCTGGTCACCCACGACCAGGACGAGGCGCTGATCATGTCGGACCGCATCGCGGTGATGTTCGACGGAGAAATCGCCCAGCTGGCGAGCCCCGAAACGCTCTACCGCCGTCCGGTCAGCCGGCGCGTCGCTTCCTTCATCGGCGTGATGAACTTCTTCGACGCGACGGTGAAGGGCGTCAGCGGCGGCAAGGTGGAGATCGACATCGCCGGCCTCGGCCAGGTCGAAATCCCACAGGCACAGGCGCCGGGCGGCGCGGCGGCGGGGCGGCGGGGCCGGCTTGCGTCGGCATCCGCCCGGAAATGCTGACCGTGCTGTTCGAGGATGGCGAACGCGCCGCGCACGAGACGGACGGCGAGATCGTCGAGGCGGTCTACTACGGCGACATGACCTACTACGAGGTCAGCGTCGCCGGCTCCGAAAAGCCGGTGACCGTGTCCATGCGCAATACCGCCGGCCGCCGCGTGCTGCAGAGCGGCGCACGCACGCGCATCGGGTGGGGGCCGGAATCGGTGGTGTTGCTGCCGCGGGGCTGAGGCCTGCCGCCTTCAGCGGGCGCGCCGCCCGGCGCGGCTTCCCGCCGCCTCGCCTTCGCCGAGCCGCGCGCGCACCCAGCGATGGAAGGCATAGACCTCGTATTCCTCCTGCATCAGCGTACCGGCCTCGAAGGGGGCACTGGCGAGGCCGCGCTGGTTCAGTTCGCAGGCCGCAGCATCCTCTCCCAGGACGCGGATCGCGAAGCGCGTGATGCGCTCCAGATCGAAGCCGGGCTCGTCGCGGCGACCCGGCGGCAGGAACCACGTCGCGGTCAGGCGCATGCGTTGCGGGCCGAGCGGGGTGACGGTGACCGCGCGCACGTAGTCGACGTGGCCGACGACGAAGATGCCCGGCAAGGCAACGCCATAGGTGTGGCCGCGGGCGACATCGGCCTCGCTCAGTCCCGGCAGCGGCTGGCCCTGCGCCAGCCCGCCGTCGGCCCATGTCGCCGCACCGTCACGCAAGGCGCCCGACCAGCGCGGCGCCGTTTCACCGGCATGGCTGCGCCAGTCCGGATCGTCCTCGCGCACCATGATGCCGCGCCCGTAGATCGGCACCAGATCGCACAGGTCGGGGTGGATGCCCGGACAGTGCAGGCACTCGTTGAAGTTCTCCCAGAACACCTTCCAGTTGCAGGCGATCTCTCGGGTGTCGACATGCGCGACTTCGAGCGTATCCAGCGGCCAGTTGGCGAGCGGCGCAAGCTCGGCGCCGAGCGCGGCCTCGAAGTCGGCCTGGCTGCCGCCGGCGAGGTTGATGAAGATGAAGCCGCCCCACGTGGCGATGCCCACCGGCAGCAGCGGATGACGGGCGCGATCGAAGCCTTCGACGGCGCGCGCCGGGCCGGTCGCAACGAGCCGCCCGGCGAGATCGTAGGCCCAGGCGTGGTAGGGGCAGACCAGCAGCGGGCGCTGCAGGCGGCCGCTGCCGGCGGCACACATTTCGGCGCCTCGGTGGCGGCAGACGTTGTGGAACGCGGCCAGGTCGCCGCCGGGCTTGCGCACGGCGACGATATTTCGCCCCGCCAGTTCGCCGGCGTGGTAGGTGCCGTCATCCGGCAGGTCGCCGGTGCGGCAGAACGGCAGCCAGCTGCGCGTCCAGATCGCGGCCATCTCGCGGACATACTGGTCCGGGTCGGAGTACCATGCCGCGGGCAGCGAGGCCTGCGCGCGGGCTAGCCCGTTGAAACCGCTCGCGAAGGGCTGGTCGCCAGCCATAGCCGCTGTCTCCGGCTGCCTGACGGGCCGGCCTGGCGCGGCCGGCCCGACGGGGTTGCGTCAGAACCCTGCCTTGATCTTCTCGAATTCGGCGATCATCTTTTCGCGCAGGTTCGCCGGCAACGGCGCCTGCCACAGGGTCTTGTCGGTGTAGGCATCGAGGTTGTCGAAGCCGGAATCGGCCAGCGCCTGCGCGTCGATCTTCTTCATCGCCGCGCCGTTGGAATGGCCATAGCCCCAGGCGGTCACGATGTACTCGGCGGTGCGGTCCTCAAGCCAGGCATTGACGAAATCGTAGGTCCTGTCGTCCGAAGCCTCGCCGCCGACCAGGTTGACGTAGCCGCATACCCATGTAGACGACCCTTCCTTGGCATCGCGGTTCATGGCGATGGGCACGCCCTCGCCCTTCAGGGTCGTGGAGGTCTCGTTCCACGCCCAGGCGAGCACGACCTCGCCCGAGGTCATCGACTGGGCGAGCGAAGCGCCGTCCTGCCAGTAGGTCAGCACGTTGGGGTGCACCTTGCGCAGGAACGCAGAGGCCGCGTCCAGCTGTGCCTCGGTCGCCTTGGTCCAGTCGCGCACGCCCGTCGCCAGGAAAGCCAGCGCATAGGCATCATCGACGTTGTCGCCGATCGAGATGCGGCCCTGGTACTTCGGATCGGCGAAGATCTGCAGCGACGACGCATCCTCTGCAGAGACGACATCGGTGCGATAGGTCAGAGCGGTTGCACCCCAGTCGAGCGGGATGACGTAGGGCTTGCCGTCGACGACGAAACCCTGCATCGCCTTGAAGCCCGGCATGATGTCGTTCCAGGCGGGGATGCGCGCGGTGTCGAAGGGCTCCAGAAGACCGGCTTCATGCCACTTCACGACCGATTGCGAGCAGGGATGGGCGAGATCGGCCTTGAAGCCGGCGCGCAGCTTCTGGAACGCCTCTTCCTCGTCGCCGAAGAAGGAGAACTGCGGCGGCTGGCCGTATTTCTCGGTGTAGCTCTTGTAGAACTCCGGATCCTCGTATCCCGACCAGTCGAACACGACCAGGTCCGGGTCCGCGGCTCGCGCGGCGGGGACCAGCAACAGCCCTGCCAGGGCGGTGGACAGAATAAGGCGCGATATCATCGGCGGTCTCCTTGTCTGCGGGTGAACCGTCTGCGGGTGAACCGTCTGTCGTCTAACCGGGCCGGAAATGCCCCCAATGCACCACTTCATGACCCGGACAGGATTGTCCCTGGCAGGCAGTGTGATCAATATGCCTGCCTCGCGCAAGGTTATATTGAGCGCTCAGATAAATTTGCTGGCACGCCATATGCCTTGAAAATGCTGGCGAATGCGGTCCTGCCACGGCAGGATCGATGACATCGGGGAAAGGCAGAAGCCATGGCAGACAACAGGACCGGCCAGGGGCCGGCGGCAAGCGAAGCAGCGGCGGCCGAGGCCGAGGCCTATCTCGCGGCGCATCCGCAGACCCGGACGATCGATGCCTTCCTGGTCGACCTCAACGGCAAGGCGTTCGGCAAGCGGCTTCCGGCGGGCGACCTCCGCAAGCTCTATGCAGGCGGGACGACGATGTGCGCGGCGATGCAGCTGACCGACGCGCAGGGCACCTGCTGGGACACCGCGGGGCTCGGTTTTTCCGACGGTGATCCCGACGCCGCCTGCCGCCCGATCCCCGGGACGCTGGTGCCTGTTCCATGGGCCGAGGAGCCGCGTGCGCAATGCCTGATGCGCTTCGAGGACGCCTCGGGCGACCTGCTGTGGTACGAGCCGCGCACCATCCTGGGCGAGGTTGTGGCGCGTTTCGCCGAGTTGGAATTGACTCCAGTCGTGGCAATGGAAATGGAGTTCTACCTGATCGACCGGGGGCGGCTGGAGGACGGTGCGCCGCAACCGCCCGCCTCCCCGGTCAGCGGCCAGCGGCGGATGGCCGGCAATGTCCTGGGGCTCGACCCGCTCGACGAGTTCGAGAGCGTGATCGGGCGCATCGCGGCCGCCTGCAGGGAGCAGGGCCTGCCGGTGACGGCGATCTCTAAGGAGTACGGACCCGGCCAGTTCGAGATCAACCTCTCCCACCGCGCCGATGCGCTGCGCGCCGCCGACGATGCGGCACTGATGCGCCGCGCGGTGACAGGCGTGGCGCGGGCGCAAGGCTACGACGCCACCTTCATGTCGAAGCCCTTCGCCGACCAGTCGGGCAGCGGCCTGCAGGTCAACCTCAGCCTCGCCGACGCACAGGGTCACAACGTTTTCGACCCCTCGGTCCGGGATGGCCGGCTGCTGGAACACGCGATCGCCGGCATGCAGGCGCTGCTGCCGGAATCGATGGCGTTCTTTGCCCCGAACTTCCACGCCTATCGGCGCTTCGCGCCCGACCAGTTCACACCGGTGACGCTCGACTGGGGCGAGAACAACCGTTCCGTCGCCTTCCGCGTTCCGGCAGGCGAGCCGGCGAGCCGGCGCATCGAGCACCGTGCCGGCGGCGCGGAGGCCAACCCCTATCTCGTGCTGGCCGCAGCGCTGGCGGCCGCCCACCACGGCATCACCGGGCGTCTGGAGCCGACGGCGGCGGCAAGCGGCAACGTCGGCGAGGCGGTCGATCCGCGCGTGCCGGTGACGCTGTGGTCGGCGCTTGAAGCCATGGAGGTCGGCAGGGTGCTGCCCGGTTATTTCGGCGAGCGCTACATCGCGGCCTACGCCCACGCCAAGCGCGCCGAATTCGACGCCTTCATGGCCGACATCCTGCCGCGCGAATACGAGTGGTATCTCTAGGCTCTCAGCCGTTCCCGGCAGGACGCCGATACGCACCCTGCCCCGCGTTACATCATCTCGCCTTCGACCTCGCTGATCGCCCTGTCGAGGATGTCGAACATCTGGTCGATCTCGTCGCGGGTGATGATCAGCGGGGGCGAGAAGACGCACATGTTGATGAGCGGGCGCACCAGCAGGCCCATCGCCTCGCACTTGCGGTCGACGCGGCGGCCGAACTCGGAGTCCGCGGCCAGGCGCTCCTTCTCCCGGCCTTCGGGCGCCGGGCGGCCCTCGACGCAGCCGACGAGCCCCATGCCGCGTGCATCGGCGACGATCTCGTGGCGCATCAGGTCGCGCAGGCGCTCCTGGAAATGCGGCGTCAGTTCGCGCACGTGCTCCAGCAGCCCCTCGCGCTCGATGATCTCGATGTTCTTCAAGGCAGCCGCGCAACACACCGGGTGGCCGGAATAGGTGTAGCCGTTCTTGAACGACAGGTTGGCGTTGTCCTTGCGGACAAGGTCCTCGATGAGGCGGTCCGAGATGATGGCCGCGCCAAGCGGCTGATAGCCCGACGTCAGACCCTTCGCGCTCGTGATGATGTCGGGCACGAAATCGAACACGTCCTGCGAGGCGAACCAGTGCCCAAGGCGGCCGAACGCGGTGACCACCTCGTCGGCGATGTAGAGGATACCGTTGGCCCTGCAGATCTCGCGGCAGCGCCTGTGGTAGCCCGGCGGCGGCACGATGACGCCGCCCGACGCCATCACCGGCTCGGAAATATATGCCGCGAGGGTGTCGGCGCCCTCCTCCGCGATGGCTGTCTCGAGGTCCGCCACCTTGATATCGCACCAGGCCTCCAGCGACATGCCGGCCGGGCGCAGGTAGGGATTGATGTTGGGCAGCAGGCGCACCAGTTGACGGTCGATGTCGAGCATGGACCCGTCGCGTTCCTTGGCGGAGACGGAGGCCGACAGGTAGGTCGAGCCGTGATAGGCCTTGTCGCGGGCGAGGAAGCGCTTCCTTTCGGGCTCGCCGCACTGCTTGTGGTAGAACTGCGCGAAGCGTAGCGCACTGTCGACGGCGGACGAACCGCCCGTGGTGAAGAACACGGTATTGAGATCGCCGGGAGCGAGCTCGGCGAGCTTGCGCGCCAGGTGGGCGGAAGGTTCGGAGCTGAAGGCCCACGGGCTGTTGTAGGCGAGCCTGACCGCCTGCTCGGCGATCGCCGCGCCCATCTCCTCGCGGCCATAGCCGATCTGGACGTTCCACATGCCGCCGGGCCCGTCGATGAAACGGCGCCCGTGTGCGTCGATGAGATGGATTCCCTCGCCGCGCGCCACGATGACGCGGTTCGGATCGTTCGGGCTCATCATTTCCCAGGGGTGCAGGAAATGCTGGTTGTCCCATTCGCGGATGATGTCGATCGGAATCGCGTCGCGTGCGCCAATGGCACTGGTCTGTCTGGACATGGTGAACCCTGCCGGAAATGCCTCGAAGCGCGGGACCCGGCATTCACAGCGCCAACGTCCTACGCTTCACGTCAATGGGAATGATAAAGCTATTTCTTTGAGTGCTCAAATAAATTTTGTATCGGACCTGTGCTTGCGGTAGGCCGATTCACGCGGCAGTGTGACCCTGAAACCAACCGGAGTGCGCAATGCAGGCAACCACCAAGTCGCCCCCGGCAGGCACAATGCCCGCGCGGCCGCGCAAGGAGCGTTCGGAAAACGCCGCCCGGCGCCGCGGCCAGCTCATCGCGGCCACCACGAAGTCGATCGTGGAAAACGGACTGGCCAGGACGACGCTGGCGACGGTGTCGGCGGCGTCCGGCCTGTCGCAAGGCGTCGCCGTCTTCTATTTTGCGAACAAGGAAAAGCTGTTCGCCGAGGTTCTTCGCCATCACTATGAACTTTACGAGCGGCTCTGGGTCAGCGCGCTGGCGCAGGCCGGCGACGATCCGGTCCGGCAACTGGCGGCGCTGATCCGCGCGGACTTCGACCCGGCGGCATGCAACCAGGAGGCACTGATCGTCTGGTATGCGTTCTGGGGTGAAGCCAAGGCGCGGCCGCGCTACGCGGAGATTTCCGACATCCACGATTCACGGCACTCCGATGCGATCCGTGCCGCCTGTGCCAGGTTGCTGATCGAGGTCGGGCGGTCGCAGGAGGAGGCTGATGCGCTCGGTGCCGGCATCGAGGCGCTGACGGACGGCCTGTGGCACCGCATCTACCTGTCGCACGGAACCATGTCGGCGCGAGAGGGTTTGCGCCTTGCCGCACGCTTCGTCGCCAACATCTTTCCCGAGCGCGGCGAACGGCTTTCGGCTGAGATACTCGGGACAGCGCAGGAAGCCTGAAGGTCCCGCTGCGAGAGCCGACCGAAACACGGACGCGAAGCACAGGAGAAGTGCCATGAAGACAATCGGCAAGGACGAACGGCGCGTCGTCAACCTCAAGTCGGCACAATTCGAGGCGTGGGATGAAAGCGGTGTCAGCGAACGCGGCACATCCATCCTGCAGCTCAATCCGCACGCCGAGCGCGGCACCGGGTTCTACATCTACAAGATGGAGCCGGGCGCGAGCTCGGCACCGCACCGGCATGGCGGAGCGGAGGAATTCTTCATCATCGAGGGCGAGATCGTCGACAACGACGGCACCGTGTACCGCGCCGGCGATGTCGTGTGGCTTGCGCCGGGAACCGAGCACAATTCCCATAGCCCGACGGGGGCGGTGATCGCCGTCTACGCCGAGAAGGAAGAAACGACGCTCGAAGCTTAGCGCAGGGCATTACGTGAACTGTCCGGCGCGGCGGCATGCATCGCGGGCACGTGCGTCTTGCCGGCATCGTGTCTTGGACGCGATACGCCTCGGATTTGACTTGCCACAAGCGCGATCGCCCTGCCCCGGTCTATCTTTCTAAAGACTTCAAATTCATTCCGTTGGTCGCGACGGGCTGCAGCAGCCGAGCCGGTTGCCGCCCAACGCGGATGCTGCCCGGGCGGGTGAACCGGCGGCATCTGCAGAAACCCGAGGTTGTCCCACCATGGCACCGACGAAGGCCCTCCTTCCGGTCCTTCCCGCGGCCTTTCTATGGTCGCTCGCGTCCGCGGCAGCCGCGCAGCCGACCGACAACTGCGACCGTCTCGCCGCGCACCCCTTCGACAGCGGCCGCGTCACGCAGGCCTATGTCATCCGGCCCGACCCGGAAACGGCAATTCCCGCCTGCCGGGCGGCCATCGAGGCCCACCCGGACACGCCGCGGTTCGCCTACCAGCTGGGATTTGCGCTGCTCGTCGATGGCGAGGAGGCGGAGGCCTGCGCGCAGTTCCGCAACGCGGCGGAGAAGGACTATGCGCGAGCCGCTTTCGCATGGGCCGGATGCCTGCGGCGCGGCACCGCGGTCGAGAAGGATGATGCCGCGTCCGTGCACTGGTTCGAGCAAGCAGCCGAACTGGGCGATGGCGATGCCGCGACCGTCCTGTGCACCCGCTACGCCTACGGGATCGGCACCGACCGCGATATCGATACCGCCATCCCCTGGTGCAGGAAGGCGGTCGAGGCGGGTGACGAGAACGCCTGCCTGCACCTGGGCAAGTTCTACCTGGAAGGCGATGGCGTCACGGAAGATCGCGACGAGGCGAAGCGGCTGTTCCTCCTGGCGCGCGACCGTGCGCACGAACTCGTCACGCGCTTCGCAGAGACCGCCTGGCCTTCCGAGATCTGGTTTTCGTTCGAGTATGTCGCCGCCAACATGCATCTCAGGGTCATGGACCCCGCCTACAGCGTTCCCGACGACCTGCTTGGACAGGCCGAGCGGCTGCACGCGAAAGCCAGCCAGGACGCACGCTTCGATGCCCTTTATGGCGAGGTGCTGCAACTGGAGGGCGACAGGGACCGTGCCTTCGACGCGTTTCTTGCCGCGACCGGCGTTGGCAATTTCAACGTGACGATGAGCTACCAGCGGGCTCTTGCCGCCAAAGGTATGTGGGACGCGGAGCCGGACGGCAAGATGTCGGATGCGCTGAAGGAAAAGATGAAGGCGTGTATCGCGGCGGACGAATGCTGGCTGTGGACGCAATGACCGCGTGACCCTTCGATGCCAGATGAGCCGGTGATAGCGGTGCTTCGGCTGGCAGGGGCAGTCCGTACCGGTTCACCTGCACGGCGCCGCAGTGGCGTGAACGATCCGCTTGCCGTCCTTTTCCTCGCGCGTGATCTCGCGCTGGATCGCGTTCTCCCATTTCCACTGGTTCCAGAAGACGCCGGTGCGGTCGGCAACCTCGTGTTGCCACACGCGAATGGCGGATGCCTCGATCGAGGCCCACGCCCAGTCGGAACTGGCCTCGACCGTACCGGTCGGGCGCATGCGGAGGCACTCGAGTGCCTGGCTCGGCGAAACGGCCCCGCCCGCAAGGCAGGCTGCCAATGCAAACTTGGTGAAAAATCCGCAGGTAGGCTTCATCGGCATGTCCCTCCATTGCGCATCATCCATAGACCGGAAAAGGCCGGCATCGACATGACGCGGATCAAGGAGCCATCGCCGCCTTGCCGCTCGCAGCGCGCGCCATCGAACCCGCCTGGCGCGGCTAGCATAGATGCTCCAACGTCGTCGCGTGGACATCCATCCAGCCGGTGCAGTCGAGCCAGGAACGACCCGACACGCGCCCGACGTGCTTCGACAGGCGCGCCAGCGGCCCGCCGTCGAGCTTCATGTGTTTCCACCGGTCAAAGCGACGCAGGCACGTACGAACATCGCACCAGTGCCGGCGTGGCAGATCCAGCCCGAAGAGCCCGGAATGTGCGGCCCCGAAGGCGACGTCGACACGGCGCCCCTCGCGCGCCGGTCGCGGCGGGCGGAACCGTGACAGGTGGCCCTGATTGACCAGCTGGAAACGGTCGTAACCGGCATCGCGCAGACGTTCGATCGCTTCGCGGTCGAAAACCTCGATCGACAGGAACGGCGGGCGCCGCCCGTCGCGCGCGATCTGCTCGACGACGATGTCGTCGGCACCCTCGATATCGCACTTCAGGTAGCGCGGAACGCCGTGGAGATCGAACAGCGCCGGCACGGTCGTGGTTTCAACGTCGACGGCGACACTGCCGGCGCCGCCGCGTTCGGCAGCCACCCGGTGAATCGAATGGAATGCGCTGCCCTCGCGCGGATCGAGATAGAACGCGATGGTCTCGCCGGGGCGTTCGGCAACCGCCCGATCAACAAGCGTCAGCACACCGCTCGTCAATTCGCGCGCAAAACCATCGCGTGCCCTGACGACGGCAGCCGGATCAGCCTCCACGGCGACGACGCGGAATCCCTTGTCGAGGTAGTAGCGGCTGTCGGATCCGTCGTAGAAGCCGAGGTCGTAGATGAGGGTGTCGTCGTGGCGCATGTTCACGCCATCCTACGTCTCGCCGCGCGGCATGTCAGGGAAAACCGGTGGAGAAGAACGGGCAGGAAGGGCCATGTTCAGGCCTGGCACGGCGAGGCAACGCGCATGCGTCGCGGTTCGCATAGAACGCCACACGCTGTATCGTCGTGACCGGGCAACTCGTGCGACAACTGACAATCCGGATTTCCCGGGCAACCGATTCATGACCCAGAACGACCAGTCGGATGTTATCGCCTTTCTCGCAGACCCGGCCACTCATGGCGGGGCCACGCAGGGCCGGGCCGCGCATGGGGGAACCGGTCCGGTCGGGGTGATCGCGACGCATATCTCGCAGGTGTTTCTCGCAGGCGGCCGCGCCTTCAAGCTCAAGCGCGCGGTTACCCTGCCCTACGCGGATTTCTCCACGCCGGAGCGGCGCCTGGCTTTCTGCGAGAAGGAGTTCGTGCTGAACCGGGCGACCGCGCCGGGCCTCTACCTGGGCGTGCGCCGCATCACCCGCACCCGCGAAGCCGGGCTGGAGTTCGACGGAATCGGGGAACTCGCCGACGCGGTGGTGGAGATGGTGCGCTTCGACCAGGAAGCGCTCTTCGACCGTCTCGCGGTCGAAGGCCGGCTCGACGCGGCACTGATGAGCGAGCTTGCCGGGACTATCGCCCGCTTTCATGCCGATGCGCCGGTCGTCCACGCGGGCAGCGGATCGCAGCGGTTGGCCGCGCTGATCGACATGAACAGTGCCAGTTTCGCGGAGAGTGATGTCTTCTCGCGGGACGAGGTATCCGCGCTCGCGGGCGCCTTGCGGCAGAGGCTGGCACGCCACGCCGGCGTGCTCGACACGCGCGAGGCGGCCGGCCGGGTGCGCCGCTGCCACGGCGACCTGCACCTGCGCAACATCTGCCTGTTCGAGGGACGCGCGACGGTGTTCGACTGCATCGACTTCAACGACGAGCTGGCGAGCGTCGACGTGCTCTACGACCTCGCCTTCCTGCTGATGGACCTGTGGCACCGCGGCCTCGGCGCGCTCGCCAGCCTGGTGGCCAACCGCTATTTCGACGCGGTCCAGACCGACGCGGTCGGGACAGGCGCGGTCGCGGCCGGAACCGGTGGGCTGGGCACGGACGCGGGATTCGAGCTGCTGCCGTTCTTCATGGCGATGCGTGCCGTCGTCCGCGCCCACGTGACGGCGACGATGGCGCGCGATGGCGGAGCGGATGCGCACCATCACATCGCAGCCGCGCGCAGCTATTTCCAGGTCGCCGGCGACCTGCTGGCCCCGCAGCCGGCGCGGATCGTTGCGATCGGCGGGTTTTCGGGAAGCGGAAAGTCGACGCTGGCCGAAGCGCTGGCGCCCCGCATCGGCGCCCCGCCGGGAGCGCGCTGTATCGAAAGCGACCGCACCCGCAAGGCCATGTTCGGCGTCGCCGCGAGCACGCGCCTCGGACAGGACGCCTACCGCGCCGAAGTTTCGCGCGAAGTCTACGACCGGCTCGAAGCGCGCGCGAGCGCACTTGCCGAGGCAGGCGCCAGCGTCGTCGTGAATGCCGTCTACGACCGGGCCGACCGGCGGCAGCGGTTAGGGGCCGCGGCAGCGGCGGCGGGCGTGCCCTTCGACGGGTTCTGGCTGGCTGCCGACCCGGACGCCCTGCGCCGCCGGGTGCGCGAGCGCGTCGGCGGACCTTCGGATGCGACGCTTGAGGTGCTGGAGGCGCAACTTTCCGGCGACATCGACGAAATGACCTGGCAAACCATGCCGGCTGACGGTCCTCTCGAAACGACTCTGGAGGCAATCCTTGCCGCAACAAGGCCGGAATGAGGCGGCATGGTTTCGCGGTCGGGTTCAAAGAACAGCGGCCATCGACCATGCCGACGGTCGCATGAAAGGCGGAACACGTTGAGTGCACTGGATCGGCCAGATCATGAGGCGACACGGCGGGATCGCACGCGTCGCTTCCCCCTGCCCCGGCTGGCCGCGTTGCCGCGGCTCCTGCAGGCCTGGTGCGCGGCAACGGTTGTCGCGATGATGCTGGCGGCCTTTGCGTGTGCCGCGCCCGCACAGTCTGTGCAGGATGCAAAGGCACTCGGTTGTTTTGCCGACAATCGCGATGGCGATCCGCAAGGCGTGCGCGGCAGGGATCTCGATGGCGCCGCGTTCAGGGACCCGTCGATGACCGTGGCGCGGTGCCTCGACCTGTGCAGGGCGCAGGGCTTCCGCTACGCGGGCCTGCAGGACGGGTCGGCGTGCTTCTGCGGCAACGGCTACGGGCGCTACGGGAGCGGCGGAGCGGTCTGCGAAACCGCGTGCGCCGGCGACCCCGCACGGACCTGCGGCGGGGAATGGGCCAACAGCGTGTGGGACCTGCAACAAGGCGCACCCGCCCCCTCGACGGGCCCAACAGCGGGACAGGCGCCGTGGCTGGGATTGCAGATCCAGAACGTTCCCGACGACATCGCCGCCTCCAGCGGGCTGGGGGCGCCTCTCGGCGCGCTGGTCGCAGGCGTCACGGCGGGTGGCCCGGCTGACCGCGCCGGCTTGCGGCAGGGCGATATCGTGTTGCGCTTCAACGGCACCGGGATCGCCAATGCCCGTGCACTGGTGCCGGAGATCGCACGCACCCGCACCGGCGACGCCGTCGAGATCGAGATATTCCGTGACGGTGCGCGGCAGGTCGTAACCGCGACGATCGGAGCGCGGAACGCGCCGTAGCGCCGCGCGCGCAACGCCAAGCCGGCAGACCGCAACCAATCCGGTTGCCTGTCTCGCCCATCGGCAGCGATCATCACGGGGAAACCCGCCATCCCCCCCCCTTGCGGTTCCGGAGATCTGGTTTCGGGCTGGATTGGACCAATTCTGGACAATCCGGTTGGATGGCTGGTTGAAGTTTGCCGCAGGGATTTCGGTCTTTCCAGCCCAAATTTCCGGCAAGGCACCTTTTTCTGCCCGCCCTGCCCTTGCATGTCGGGACACTTGCGGTAGCATCGCCTCCGTAAAGATGCGTACCAAATCCCATGTTTGGTGCAATTTTGGTTCATTGTGGCGACACAAGGCCGAACAGGCCGGGCCGGCAAGGCAGCCGCGAACCACTGCGGAGGTAGGACATGTTTGCAAACTTCACGAGAAACGGCGTCACGCGGCGCAAATTCCTCGGTTCGGCGGCAACGCTGGCGGGCGCGGGCGCGCTCAGCTCGGCCTTCCCGCGCGTCCCCCTGGCCGCCGACAAGGTGGTCAAGATCGGCTTCCTGGCGCCGCTGACCGGCCCGGTGGCGGCGTGGGGCAAGCCTGGCCTCGACGGCTGCCGCATCTGGGCGGAATGGGTCAACGCGGCCGGCGGCATCAGCATCGGCGGCGAGGCGCACATGGTCGAGTTCGTCGCCTACGACAACGAATACGACCCGGCCAAGGCGCGCACCGGCGCCACCAAGCTGATCCGCGAGGACGGCGTCAAGTTCATCATGATGCTGGGCGGCGACACATGGCCCGGCGTGCAGCCGGTCGCCGACAACACCGGCATGCTGTTCTCCACCCTGCTGCCCTCCGACCTCAGCCCCGACACCAAGACGCTGATCGCGCCGTGCGAGGTGCACCCGGTCTACAACGTCACCGGCGTCGAGTGGCTGGCGCAGAACAAGCCCGACCTGAAGACCGCGGTGATGTGCGCGCAGGACGACGCGCTCGGCCTGCCCTCGGTCGCCACCTACCTCGCCGCCTTCGAGGCCGCCGGCATCGAGATGCTCGACGAGCCGCTGCTGTTCGATCCCGCCACGACCGACTTCGCGCCGGTGGTGACCAGGCTCCTGTCGAAGAACCCGCAGATCGTGTGCCTCGACACCTGCTACTCCGACTACGTCCACCCGATCGCCGAGCAGCTGTTCCAGCAGGGCTACAAGGGCCAGATCATCTCCTGCACCGCCGACTTCTACGACCAGATGATCGCCAAGACCTCGAAGGAGTTCATGGAAGGCTTCATCTTCCAGTTCCCCGACTTCGACGATCCCGCGCTCAACGCCGACTTCATCAACTTCAAGGACGCCAACAAGTTCTACCAGGTCTACAACGAGCGCCACCCCGGCGAGTGGGGCGCAGTGAGCTGGGAGTACGCCTCGATCATGGACCTGTGGAAGGCGGCCGCCGAAAGCGCCGACTCCGCGGAGCCCGACGCGGTGCTCACGGCCATGACCGCGGGCGGCAAGGGCAAGCACGCCTTCGGCGACGCCGACTGGTGGGGAAGCGACCTGTTCGGCATCGACCATGCCCTCGTCGGCAACTGGCCCGTCGTCGTCATCGAGAACGGCAAGGCAACCATCAAGGGCTTCAAGTCGATCCCCGAATGGTACGCCAAGCACGGCGAGCTGCTGAAGAAGCACATGACCGCATACAATCAGATGTGGAACCAGCGATAGGCGTATCGCCGCCGAGGAACATCTGAACAACACGACAACAACGGCGCGGGAGGCTCAGGCAGCCCGCGCCGGGGCTAACATCCGATCGGGACCTCCATGCTTGAATTGCTCGTGCAGACGGGGCTGAACGCCCTCTACTCGGCCAGCTACATCTCGCTCGTCGCGGTCGGGCTGGTGCTGATCTTCGGGGTCATGGGCATCGTCAACTTCGCCCATGGCGAGCTGTTCATGGTCGGCGCCTATGTCGTCGTCGCGCTGTACTCGCAGAACGAGGTGCCGTTCGTGCTGACGGTCGCGATCGGCCTGATCTTCGTGGGGTGCATCGGCCTGCTGATGGAACGAACGATGTTCCGGCCGTTGCGGGACAACCCGCTCGGTGGGCTCGTCGCCTCGATCGGCTTCCTGATGATCCTGCAGGCGCTCGCCTCGATGACCTTCGGGGTGCGCATGGCCTTCGTGCCGCCGGTGACGCAGGACGTCATCGAGTTCACCGACAAGATCCGCCTGCCGGTGCAGCGGCTGTACGTGATCATCGCCGCCTTCGGCTTCCTCACCGCGCTGTGGCTGTTCCTGACCCGCACCCGCTTCGGCTGGGCGCTTCGCGCCAGCGCGCAGGACCCGGAGGCCGCGTCGCTGCAGGGGATCTCGATCACCCAGACCGCGCGGATCGCGATGTTCATCGGCGCGGGACTTGCCGGGGTCGCGGGCGCGCTGACCGCGCCGCTGATCTCGGTCAATCCGCACATGGGCCACTCGGTCATCATCGCCGCGTTCATCGTTGTCATCGTCGGCGGCGTGGGATCGCTCGAGGGAGCGGTCGTCGCCTCGGCCGCCTATGCCATCGTGCACACCTTCGTCACCACCTTCTACGACGGTGTGCTTGCCGACATCACCGGCCTGCTGCTGATGCTCATCGTGCTGATCATCAAGCCGACCGGCCTGTTTGGGACTGCCGACCGTGCGTAAGTCGATCATCTGGCTGGTCTGCGTGGCGGCGCTCGCCGCGCTGCCTCACCTGCTGAGCTTCTCGCAGCAGGAAATCCTCGTGGTGCTGGTCATCAACATCCTGCTGGTGGTCTCCTACCGCCTCATGACGCTGACCGGCGAATGGTCGCTCGGCCACGTCGTGATCATGGGAGTCGGGGCCTATACCTCGGCGCTGCTGACCAAGAACCTCGGCATGTACGTGCCCGTGTCGATGATCCTGGGCTCGCTGATGGCGGCCTTCGTCGCCTTCCTGCTCAGCTTCCCGCTGTTTCGCATGAAGGGGTTCTACTTCCTGATAGGCAGCTTCGCCTCGGCGGAAATCATCCGGCTCCTGTGGAAGCGCTTCCGCGATCCGTTCGGCGGCCCCAAGGGCCTGAAGCTGATCGACGGACTGCCGGACATCAACATCGGGCCGATCCACATCGATTTCTTCGAACCGACCCACTACTACTATTTCGCGGTGATCGTCGTCGCCGCTTGCCTGTGGATCCTGTGGCGGATCGAGCGCTCGCTGCTCGGGCTGACCTTCCACGCCGTGCACTGGCAGGACAAGCTGGCGCAGGCGTCGGGCGTCGATGTGCGGCGCTTCCGCACGCTCGCCTTCGTGCTCGCCTCCGGCTTCGCCGGCGTCTCGGGCGCGCTGCTAACGCACTACATCGGCACCATCAACCCGAACACCTTCGACGTGGAACTGATGGTCTTCGTGCTGACCTGGGCCATCGTCGGCGGCACCGCCACCTTCTACGGGCCGATCCTGGGCTGCGTCGCGCTGACGGTGCTGAACGAGATCGTGTTGCGGGAAATGGGCTTCGAGCAGGCGCGGCCGCTGATCTACGGCGTCGTGATGATCGCGTCGATCCTGTTCCTGCCCAACGGGCTCGAAAGCCTGGTCAAGCGCGGCGTCGCGGCCTGGCAGGGCCGGACGGGCGGAGCCGGCGCGAAGGAGAAGACACCATGACCACGCCGCTTCTCCAGATCAGGGACCTGACGATGCGGTTCGGCGGGCTGACCGCCGTCGACAAGCTCAGCTTCAACGTGGAACGGGGCGTGATCCACGGGCTGATCGGGCCGAACGGTGCCGGCAAGACAACCACGTTCAACGCCATTTCCGGGTTCTACAAGCCAACATCGGGCGACATCATCCTGCGCGATGAAAGCATCGCCGGCCTGCAGATGCACGAAGTGGCGCATCGCGGGCTGGTGCGCACGTTCCAGCACTCGACCCTGTTCGCCGAAATGACGGTGATGGAAAACGTGCTGGTGGGCACGCACATGGAGTTTCCGCCGTCGATCTGGAACGCGCTTTCCAGGCAGGATGCGCATGACCGCAGCGGCGCCGAGGCGAAGGCCATGGAGGCGCTCGACTTCTTCGGGCTGACCGGTTTCGTCGACACGCTTGCCGGCGAACTGCCGCACGGCCACCAGCGCGCTCTCGGCATGGCCGTGGCGCTTGCCTGCAGGCCGGACATCATGCTGCTGGACGAGCCGTTCACCGGCATGAACCCGGAAGAAACCAAGCGCATGATGACACTGATGCAGAAACTGCGCGAGGCCGGGTTGACGCTGCTGCTGGTGGAGCACGACATGCACGCGATCATGGGACTGTGCGACAACATCACGTGCATGAGTTTCGGCAAGCTGCTGGCCGAGGGCAGCCCGCAGGAGATCCGCAACCACCCGGACGTGATCGAAGCCTATCTCGGGGGCGCGCGCCATGTTGCTTGAAGTGAAGGCGGCATCGGTCGACTTCGGCCGCATAAGCGCGATCCGCAACGTCTCGATCAACGTGGAGGAAGGCTCGGTCGTCACCATCATCGGCGGCAACGGGGCGGGAAAGAGCACGACGCTGCGGGCAATCTCGGGGCTTGCGAAGCTGTCGGCGGGCGAGATCCTGTTCGAGGGCGAGCGCATCGATCACCTGCCGCCGGACAAGATCGTCGGCAAGGGCATCGCTCACGTGCCGGAAGGCCGCCGGGTGTTTCCCGACCTGACGGTCGAGGAGAACCTGCGCACCGGCGCCTTCCTGCGCCGCGACAAGGATGCGGTGGAGACCGATCTGACGGCGGTCTTCAAGCGCTTTCCGCGCCTGAAGGAGCGCCGCGGCCAGCGCGCCAAGACAATGTCGGGCGGCGAGCAGCAGATGCTGGCGATCGGCCGCGCCCTGATGGCCAAGCCAAGGGTCCTTCTGATGGATGAACCCTCCATGGGCCTGGCGCCAGTGATCGTCGAGGAAATCGCCAAGATCATCGAGGAAATCCACGCCCAGGGCGTGACCGTCGTGCTGGTGGAGCAGAACGCCGAACTGGCGCTGGAACTGGCCGACTACGCCTATGTGCTGGAAACCGGGGACCTGGCTCTGGAGGGACCGGCGAAAGAATTGCACGACAATGAGCATGTCAGAGCAGCCTACCTCGGCATCTAGCGCCGGCGGGGATATCGAGATGCGCGCCGCGCTCGCGGCGGGCTGGAAGGCGCACGACCTCGACTGGGAACGCCTGCAGGAACAGGGCAACGCCTGTTTCGAGCAAGGCGACGCGGCGGGTGCCGCGCGTGCCTGGAGGCGCGCCCGTTGGATTGCCATGTTCCGCTTTGCGCTGAGCGATCCGCGCCGCGCCACCACGCTTGCCAACCTCGCCCTGCTCGACCGCGTGGCCGGCCATGAGGCCAAGGCCTGCGCCCGCTACCGCAGGGCATCGCGGAAGTGGGAACGGGTCGGCGGCTTCATCGAGACGATGAACATCGCCCGGCGCGCCCGCTCCTCGCTGTTTCACCTGCGCATGGAAGCGCGGCATTGGGACACGTATACCGACAACACGCGCAAGCGCTTTGCGGCCTTCGCGGCGGAAACGGCACGAGCGCTCGATTGCCTCGCCGGGAACAGGCCGGTCGAGGTCCGCCTCTTTGGCCGCTGGCGCGGCGAAAAGCCGTCGGTCTTCGACGACACGCGGAAGTTCCTCTCCGCCGCGCTGCTGATCGGCGGCGGTGCGGGCCAGCCAGGTGCCAAGGAAGCGCCGCCTTCCGAGACCCGGGCGCCGCCGGACGGGGAATAGCAAGGCACGGCCTGCCTGGACCGAGGCAAGCAAGGCGCGGGAACACGCGCCGACGCATTACCGGTCGCCGTTGCTGAGACTGCGCTTGCCGTGTGAGACCGGGAAACTGCGTGCTCAGATAACCTGGACCGTAGCGTTCTCGATGATCTCGATCCTGCGCGACTTGACGTGCTTCAGCGCCGTCTCGCGCCAGGCAGCGATGTGCGGCGTCCTGAAATGCGCGTCCAGCGCCGCGCGGCTTTCCCATCGTTCCACGAACACCAGTTTCGTGGCATCGGTCACGTCGGCGTTGAGATCGTAGCTCAGGCAACCCGGCTCCTTGCGCGTTTCCTGCAGGAGATTGCGTGTCGCGGCAACGAACGCATCCGCCGTTCCCGGTTCAAGCGACAGCGTGGCGATCACGAACAGCATGTTTCCTCCATTGCGGCGGGCTAGGCACCGGTGCGACATCTCCTGCGCGACGGCCTTGCCGGCGCACCACGATTGAGTAGTCTCTCCGTTTTTGACGGCGGCTACAAATGCGGCTGGAATACACGGGATATCCGGGATGGAAAAACGGGGCCGGTTTCGCAACCTGCCAGAGGCGGTCGTTGCAGCCGGCGCTGCGGTCGACCGCCTTGCCCAGCCATTCCGGCGGCATCACCGGTTGGATTATCGCCTCGATGCGGCGCACACCGACGCGGATCTCGTCTGGTCGAAGGCGTTGCCGAGGGGCGTGGCCGACGTCTATCCGCCGGTGTCGCCGGGATGTATCGTGCCAAGGGAGCGACCGCAAGGCACGCTTTGGGCCTGCGGCTATGCCGACGCGATCAACCGCGCGGCCGGCGACATCGTCAGCGTCTACGTGAACACCTACCATCTTGCGGAGTTCCTCGACCGCGTAGTGCCACAGGTCGACCGCAAACTCGTCCTCATCGTTGGCGACAGCGACCACGCCGTCCCCGACGACGCATTGGCCGGGGTCGATGGCGGATTGGATTTCCTTGACGGCCAGCGCATCGTCGCCCTGTTTGCGCAGAATCTGGCAAAGCCCCACCCGCGCGCCCTGCCATTTCCGATCGGCCTCGATTTTCACGCCGTGCACCTCGGCTACATGACATGGGGCATGCCGGCGGGCCAGGAACCGCAATCGCAGGAAGACGATCTGCTGCGCCTGAGCCGGACTGCAACCGATTGGAGCGAAAGGGCATGCCAGGTGCTGGTGCGGGTCAACGTTACCTCGAACCCGCTCGAGCGCTCGGCCTGCGTGGAGATCCTGCGCAAGCTTTCAGCATGCCGCTTCGAGCCGGATGCGATACCGCGCGAGGCGCTGTGGCAGGCGATGAGCCAATGCCGGTTCGTCGCCAGTCCGCCGGGCAACGGCCTCGATTGCCACCGCACGTGGGAGGCTCTGGTGCTCGGAGCCGTCCCCATCGTCAGACGCGTCCCGGCCATGTCACCGCTCTTTTCGGACCTGCCGGTGTGGGAGGTCGACGGCTATGACGAGGTGACCGACGAGGCGCTGGCGGCGAAGTCGGCGATGTTCGGCGAACGGATCGCGCGCGGCGATTACGACATGGATAAGCTGAAGATCGGCTGGTGGCGCGACCATATTCGCGAAACCGTCGCAAGACTTGCCGCGCTGCCGCCGGAACACTGAACAGCGCAAGCCGGTTGAACCAACCGCCAAAGGCAAGCGAGAGTTCCCTTGCAGGCTTCCGCCATGAGAGCGCACAACTCAGGCTGGAACCCATCAATGGAGATACGCTCATGGGCCTGCTCGATATCCTCGCTAAACTCGGAATCCTGCGCTTCGGCGCCAAGAACGCCGTCTATCATTCTGCCAAGGACATGCCGGCGGAATTCCTGATGGACGACGTGGTCAACGCCAAGCGCGACCTGACGACGAAAGAGGACCTGCACAAGGCGAAGGCGTGGCTGAAGGGCGATGCCGGAGAGAATGCCCCGGCGGCTGCCCGGTTCTGCACCGCCTGCGGTGCAAAGCTCGATCCGGACGCAAAATTTTGTACGGGCTGCGGAAAGGCTGTGAACGGCGGCTAGCCGCGGCTAGCCGTGGACAAGCGGCTGTCCTGCAGGTCGGGCGTCCCCTACTCCCATTCCATCTGCTGGAAGACGGTTTGGGCGTTGCGCCTGGCCAGCGCTTCGAACTGCGCGAGGTGGGGGAAGGCGGACTGGTCGACGTCGACCGAGCCGATGATGTCGCCGCCTGCGTCGATGTGTTCACGCACGCGCTCGCGCAGGTTGACGAGGTAGTCGCGGGTGTCGGCCTGCGCCACCGCAAGGGTCGTCGGCGCGCCATGACCGGGCACGACATGGACCGGATCGAGCGCCTCGATCGCCGTGAATGCATCGAGCCAGGAAGCGCTGCTGGAAAATTCCATCACGCCGAGAAGCCGCCCGACGTAGACGATATCGCCCGTGAACACGACCCGCTCCCTCGGCAACCACACGAAGCTGTCGCCAGGAGTATGGGCGGCGGCGGGATGATGGACCTCGATGCGGCGTCCGCCGAGTTCGATGATGTGCTCCTCATCGACCACAACGTCGGCATATGTCGGCACAGTGCCCGCGACCGCGTCGCCAACGAGTTGCGAGAGCATCGTCAGTTGCAGCGAACCGCGCGCCTTGTGGTCGGCGACGGCGTCCGCGGAGGCGACGATGGTCGCGCCCTGCTCCTTCCAGTAGCCGTTGCCCAGCCAGCGATGGTCCTGCCCGCCGGTATCGATCACCATTACCACCGGCTGCCGCGTCAGTTCGCGGACAACCGCGTGCAGGGCCTGCGCGCCGGCGCGGGTGCCGCCGGGGTCGACGAGCACGGCGCCGTCGGAGGTCTCGATCAGGCCGAAGGTGGCGTTGTTGCCCAGGTTCTGCGCGTCGCGCTGGGCGGCGGGGCCCTCGATGGCCCAGATGCCGGGCGCGACATCGTGCGCGATCAGGTCGCCAGCCATTGCGGCAGCGCTGTGGGACGACAGAGCAATGGCCAGCACGAGGCGCATCAGCGCGATGTTGCAACGCCAGCAGACCGCCATCAGGCTTCTCCTTCCGTCTCGATGTGGATGATCGCACCGCAGTGCTTGCAGTGGATGGCGTCCGCCTCGTGCAGCTTCAGGCCGCACTCCTTGCACGTGTAGCGGACCTTCGACGGGCGAAACAGCACCTGGGCCAGGCGCAGGAACAGCGTAACGCCGAAGATCATGACGCCGATAGACAGCATGCGCCCGACCGTACCGGTCAGCGTGATGTCGCCGAAGCCGGTCGTGGTCAGGGTCGTGACGGTGAAATAAAGCGCGTCGGCGTAGTTGCCGATATCGGTGTTGATGCCGTGCTGCAGCGCGTAGACGAGGCCTGCGGTCACGAACAGGAAAACCAGCAGGTTGATGCTCGCCAGCAGCACCTCCTCGTTCCTGCGGAAAAACGCGAAATCCTTCCGCAGCCGCGCCAGCAGCTGGTAGGTGTGCAGCAGGCGCAGCGTCCGCAGCACGCGCAGGAAACCGAGCCCCTCGCCCGCCACAGGCGCAAGGAACGAGATCATCGCGACAATGTCCGCCCACGTCGTCGGCCGCAGGAAGAACCTGTGCTTCCGTTTCTCGATCAGCACGCGCGCAACGAAGTCCGCAAGGATGAGGGCGCCGAGCAGGAAGTCGGTGAGTTCGACCAGCGCCGTGTGCGCAAAGAACGACGTCACCACGACGAACACGATCGTCGCCAGGTCGAAGACGAGCAATGCGTAGCGGAAGCGATGAGCCGCGTGGCTGTTGCCGTTGTAGAGTCTTTCGAGCCTTGCAAGCACGCTGGAACCGCCCGGTTGCCTGTTGACTTGGCGCAAACTCGCAAACCGGGCGGCGATTGGCCAGCCCCGTTGCGCGCCATGCCGCACTACTCGGCGCGTTGCAGGCGCTCGGGTTCGTCGCTTGCCAGGTAGGCTTCCTCGGCCTGCGACAGGTCGACAACGTCGTATCCGGAGATCATCGGGCGCAGGTGCTCGCTGAACGAATGGCCGGTGGTCAGCAGATAGACGTGTATCGTCACGAAGGAAATGATCGCGTAGGCCGCCAGCAGATGCAGGTTGGCGACGATCTCCAGCCACAGACCGGCATCGGGCACGTGCTCCCAGAAATTGTAGGTGAGGTAGGCAATCCCCGTGATCCATATGACCGGGAACAGAACGACCTTCAGCGCAAGGTAGGCGATCGCCTGGAGCGGATTGTGCTTGCGCCAGTAGGCCTTGCGATAGGGATGGTGTTCACCCTTGAAGATGCCGATGGCGTAGAACCGGATCACCCTGAGGAGCCCGTCTGCGCTGGGCACGTAGTGGCGCCAGTGCCCCGTGGTCAGGTGCCAGAAAATGGCGAAGATCCACAACACCACGAGGAGCAGCGCACCGAACGTATGGAAGGTCACCGCCGCGCCGAAGGGGATCAGGGCGTGCAACCCGTGCAGCGCAGTCCCGGTAAAGAACAGGGTGAAGATGAGCAGCGCCTGCGACCAGTGCCAGAAGCGTTCGAAGCGCGGGTAGATCTTGACGAGGCGTTCGGTCACTGGACTAGCTCCCCCGTTTCGAGAACAGCCTGAGGGCGGCATGGCCCAGCACGCCGGCGATGGCTGCCAGCAACATGACGATGCCGAGCTTGTCGGCGATGCCCCAGTCGCCGCGGCCGGGCATGTAGAAGCCGCCAAGACCCGCAAGCCTCCCCTGCGGCGCATGGCAGGAGTCGCATTTCAGCGCCTCCTCGCGCGGCGCGACCATATGGGTGATCGGCCAGTACATATAGGTGTCGACGAAGCCGAATTCGCCGGAATACTCCTTGCCGGCGGCTTTCATGCCGGCGGCAATCGCCTTGGCCCAGTCGAAGTTGGTCCAGAAGGCGGTGTCGGTGTCCGGCCCGAAGACATTGGACATGACGAGGCGGTTGAGTTTGCTGTCGTAGGCCTGGCGGCCAACCATGCGCTTGAACGGCCAGATGCGTGCGTTCGGATCGTCGGGCGAACCCGGGATGCGGTTGACCTCGACCACCGCGGCAGGGTCGATCGTGTCCTCGGCCTTGGTGTAGATGACCTGGCCCGCGAACCACGCATAGTAGGGCGTGACGTCCTCGCCCCAGGCGAAATCGCCCTTGGTAGACAGGTAGGTGTGAAGCTCGCGCCCGTCACCCTGCGTGTACCCCTCCTCGCCATAGGGCTTGCCGTCGCGCAGCTTGCCGGCGGTCGACCAGTCCCACTTCGTCTTGGTGGCGATGCCGCCCTTGGCGAACTCCGGGATGTGGCAGGTCTGGCAGGCGACACGGTCGGTGTGGTCGTTGAGCTTGATACCGACCACCGACGTCGCCGGATGCGGCGTGGCGCCATGGCAGGATTCACAGCTTGCAACGTCGCGGCGTTCGCCCGGCTTGCGCTGCATGCCGTGACCGCGCGAGGTTTCGTCGCCGGCTGCGTTGACGTTGTAGCGGCTGCCCGCCCAGTGGTGGCTTTCGGAAACGTGGCACGCCGAACAGGTCATGTTTGCGCCGTCGCCTGCCATGTGGACGTCGACATGGCGCGACGGATCGAACAGTGCGCTCGACAGGTCGCCGTGCTTCACGTTGTCGCCGCCACCGCCGTAGAAATGGCATTGGCCGCAGTTCTCGCGGCCCGGCAGGCCGACGCTCATGGCGGCCTTCGACAGGTCGACCGGCTCGGCGGACGCACCGGTGATCGTCTTGGCCTTGGCGGACACCTCGCCCACCGCGACATGGCCGGCGGCTGTCGCGATCTTGGAGTACTTGCCGGTCTGGTCGTGACAGATCAGGCAGTCGACCGCGCTCGGGTCCTTCGGCGGGCCTGCCTTCATGTCGGTCCAGCCATAGCCGGCGTGGCAACTGGTGCAGCGCGGCTCGTTGGAGGCGACGTTGCCGCAGAACGAGTTGATGACCTCGGACTTGCCGAGCTTCTGGCCGGTCACGGGGTGCTCGTAGCTCCACGTCCAGTGGATCGAGCTCATGACCTGCTTGGAGGCCTCGGTGTGGCAGGACAGGCAGGCCGCGGTGACCTCGGGGCCGGATTCGAACCTGCGCTTCAGCGCCTCGAACAGCTCATGGTTCGCGGTGCTGGCGGGCTGGGCTGCGGCATTGCCTGAGACATCCTGCGCGCCGGCGATTCCGACAAGACCCGCGGTGACCGCGGCCAACGCACAGAAAGCCAGTGCAATCGCACCGAAAGCTTTTCGTCCGCCGAACAGCTTCGCCTTTTCGAACATTCCTGACCGCCCCGCCCGCATCGATATATTCGTTCATGCGAATGTATCGATGCGGGGAACGCCAGACAATGACACATGAGGTCGCAGGCTGCGACATGTGCGCACTGCGCGAGCGCGCCGGACTTGTGCAACGTCGTGCTGGAAAATCGAACCGGATCGGTTCATGAATTCGCATAAGCGTTCGCGGAAAGCGGCGACAAGGCAACAAACGGGGGCAGCGTCCACGAACCGCACGAGCGCGGCACGGCGGCATGTCCAAGAGGAGGAAGCACCGAGCATGTCGAGCAAGATGGATCGCCTCGTCACCTGGCATAACGGGGAAAAGGAATACTCGCCGTTTTCGGACGCGGAGATGGCGCGGCGGCAGAACGACGTGCGCAAGTGGATGGCCGAACACAGCGTCGACGCCTGCCTCTTCACCTCCTACCACTGCATCAACTACTACTCCGGCTTCCTGTACTGCTATTTCGGCCGCAAGTACGGATTCGTCATCGACCACGACAAGGCGACCAGCATCTCGGCGGGCATCGACGGCGGCCAGCCGTGGCGGCGCACATTCGGCGACAACGTCACCTACACCGACTGGCGAAAGGACAACTACTTCTTCGCCGTGCAGGGCCTGACCAGGGGCGTGAAGCGGCTCGGCATCGAGTTCGATCACGTCAGCCTCGACCTCATGCGGCAACTCGAAGCGGCGCTGCCGGGCGTCGAGTTCGTCGATGCCGGCCAACCGAGCATGTGGATGCGCACGCTGAAGTCTGCCGAGGAGATCAAGCTGATCGAGGAAGGCGCGCGCACCGCCGACATCGGCGGGGCCGCCTGCGCTGCGGCAATCGCTGCCGGTGTGCCCGAGCACGAGGTCGCCATCGCCTCGACCAGCGCGATGCTGCGCGAGATCGCCTCCAACCATCCCTACGTCGAGCTGATGGACACCTGGACGTGGTTCCAGTCGGGCATCAACACCGACGGCGCGCACAACCCGGTCACCAACCGCAAGATCCGTTCCGGCGACATCCTCAGCCTGAACTGCTTCCCGATGATCTTCGGCTACTACACCGCGCTGGAACGCACGCTGTTCTGCGACTGGGTGTCGGACGAGCACCTGAAGCTGTGGGAGAAGAACGTCGCCGTGCACGAGCGCGGACTTGAACTCATCAAGCCGGGCGCGCGCTGCTGCGACATCGCGGCGGAACTCAACGAAATGTACCGCGAGTGGGACCTGCTGAAGTACCGCTCGTTCGGCTACGGGCATTCCTTCGGCGTGCTGTGCCACTACTACGGGCGCGAGGCGGGCGTGGAATTGCGCGAGGACATCGAGACGGTGCTGGAGCCCAACATGGTGGTGTCGATGGAGCCGATGATCATGATCCCCGAGGGGCAGCCGGGCGCCGGCGGTTACCGCGAGCATGACATCCTCGTCGTCACCGAGGATGGCGCGCGCAACATCACGGGCTTCCCCTACGGGCCGGAAAGGAACATCATCCGCAACTGACGCGGGCACAGGGAACCGGAGGCCGACATGGAGCATGCGCGCATGGAACATGCCTGCATGGAGCATGCCGAAGCCAGGCGCGATCTCGCCGCCGCGCTGCGTTTCACGGCGCGGCTGGGCATGCACGAGGCGATCGCCAACCACTACTCGCTGGCCGTTTCCGACGACGGCCGCCGGTTCCTGATGAACCCCTACGGCAAGCACTGGTCGAAGATGCGCGCCAGCGACCTGCTCGAACTCGATGCCGATGCAGACGTCGAGACGGGAGGCAACGTCGACCCAACCGCGATGGCCATCCACGGGGCGCTGCACCGCAACGTCGCGCATGCGCGCTGCGTCATGCACGTGCATTCGAAATACGCCACGGCGCTCGCCTGCCTGAAAGACCCCACCCTGCCGCCGATCGACCAGAACACCATGCGCTTCTATAACCGCGTGGCGATCGACGACGGCTTCGACGGCATGGGGCTCGGAGACGAGGCCGAGCGCCTTGGGCGGGCGCTGGGCAACCACAGCGTGATGATCATGGGCCAGCACGGGTTGCTGGTCGTCGGGCCCACCGTCGCGCAGTGCTTCGACGACATCTACTACTTCGAGCGCGCAGCCGAGACCTACATCACGGCGCTGTCGACGGGACGCGAACTCAACGTGGCGAGCGACGCGGTGGCGGAGAAGACCGCGCGGCAATGGGCGGAGTACCCCGGCTTCGCCGAAAAGCACCTGGCGGCAATCCGCGAGATCCTCGACGACGAGGAGCCGGACTACCGAAACTGAGAATGCAAGCCTGCGCAAGCACGGCCGTCGGCGCATGAAGAGCGCCATATTGCAGGCCGGAACAGGCCTGAAGCCGCGTTTGCCCGCAGGTTCGCCGCATCCGGAGATAATGCCCTTGAATCATTTCCTCTGGGGCATAAATTTTTCCCCAGCGTGAAAATTGAATCGACTTTTCCAGCCCATCCGTGGCATAGAGAAGTCCCGACGCAGGCAACCATCGCGAGGTTCACGAACCATGTGCGGCATTGCAGGAATCATGTTCAAGAAGACGGGTGACGGGCGCAACACCAGCACCGGCCAGGCGCTGATCGACATGCTCGACGGCTGCCAGCACCGCGGACCGGATTCGACCGGTTTCGCGCTTTACGGCGACACGCACCAGGGCCACCTGAAGCTGCGCTTCTTCGTAGGCAGCGGCGATGAGGCCGACAAGGCGATCGCGCGCATCAAGGACGTTCTGAGCGCCAATTCGGCCTCGATCGACGACGAGGAGACCATCGGCAACAACTACCGGGTTGTCGTCACCTTCTCCGGCGACCTGCAGAAGCTCGCCTACGAGCTGGAGCACGCCGCCAAGGTGATCTCGATCGGATCGAGCCTGGAAATCATCAAGGACGTCGGCACCGCGCACGACGTCGACCACACCTACCATGTGCAGAACTTCACCGGCACGCATGGCCTGGGCCACGTGCGGCTGGCGACCGAATCGGACGTCAAGCCGGAGGCCGCGCACCCGTTCTGGGCGACCGGCTTTGCCGACATCGCCATCGTCCACAACGGTCAGATCACCAACTACTGGAAGATGCGCCGGCGGCTGGAACAGCGCGGCTTCGAGTTCAATACCGACAACGACAGCGAGCTGATCGCCGTGTACCTCGCCGACAAGCTGTCGCAGGGCATCGCGCTGGAAGACGCGCTAAAGACCTCCATCGACGACCTTGACGGCACCTTCTCGTTCCTGGTCTCGACGAAGGACGAGATCGGCTACGCCAAGGACCGCCTCGCCGTGAAGCCGATGGTCATGTACGAGACCGACGACATGATCGCGATCGCGTCGGAAGAGGTCTCGCTCAACAAGCTGTTCCCCGGCAAGGCCCTGAACACCACCGAACCCGCACCTGGAACGTATCGCACATGGCACAGATAGACCTCTCCCGGATCTCGGTTCGCGAAGGCAACGAACTCATCCGCAAGTACGGCGAGGCCGGCGAGAACGTCGAGGTTCTCAACCCGGACGCACGCCACCACATCGGCGTCGGGCTGACTGCGCCGATCACCGTCAAGGTGCGCGGCTCGGCCGGCTATTTCTGCGCCGGGCTGACCGACGGGGCGCGCTTCGAGATCGACAACAACGTCGGCTGGGGCCTGGGCGACAACATCTACAAGGGCACCGTCGTGGTCGGCGGCAACGCCGGCGCGATCGCCGGCGTTGCGATCCGCGGCGCCGAGATCATCGTCAAGGGCAACATGGGTTCGCGCTCGGGCCAGGTGATGAAAGCCGGCACGCTGCTGTGCTGCGGCAATGCCAACTTCATGGCCGGCTACATGATGTACGGCGGACGCATCATCATCCTCGGCGACAGCGGCGAGCGCGTCGGCGAGGACATGTCGGCGGGCGACATCTATGTCGCCGGCAAGGTGCAGTCGCTGGGCTCGGATGCGCAGCTGATCGACCTGCCGGGCGAGGAACTCGACGACATCCTCGCCTTCCTCGACAAGCACAAGATCCCGTTCAACGGCACCTTCCAGAAGGTGGCGAACGCCGGCACCAAGCTGCGCTACGGCACCGCCGAGCCGCAGATGCGCTCGCTGCCGTTCTTCTCCTTCTCCGGAAAGTCGGACTACTGGAACTCCAAGGTGCAGGAGGACATCCACATCAAGTCGCAGATCGGGCGCTACCGGATCCGCGGCTACGGTGGTGCGCGTCCCCTGCCCCACATGACCGACCTTGCCTTCCGCAAGCCGATCCGCCCCGACCTTGCCGATGCGGAGATCGCCAAGAAGGTCAATCTCTACACCGAGATCGGCGGCATTCACGGCGCCCAGCCGCTGAAGCTGTCGATGCCAGTGATGGTGGCGCCGATGAGCTATGGCGCGCTGTCGGCCTCCACGAAGCGGGCCATCGGCCTTGCCTCGACGCTGTCGGGGATTGCCGAGAACACCGGCGAAGGCGGCATGTCGGATGCCCAGCGCAACGCCGCCAAGCAGCTGATCTTCCAGTGCCTGGGCGGGCGGCTCGGCTGGAACATCCACGACATGAAGCGCGCCGACGGGCTTGAGATCTACATCTCGCAGGGCGCCAAGCCGGGCCTGGGTGGCCAGCTGATGGCCAAGAAGGTGACGCCGCAGCTCGCCAAGATCCGCGGCATCCCCTCCGGCATCGACCTGCGCTCGCCGTCGCGCCACCCCGACATCCTCGGCGCCGACGACCTCGTCATCAAGGTTGAGGAATTCCGCGAGGCGACCGGCTACAAGCTGCCCGTCTCGGTGAAGCTGGGGGCGGGCCGCGTGCGCGACGACATCAAGATCGCCACCAAGGACGGCTTCGACTTCGTCGAGCTCGACGGCATGCAGGGCTCGACCGGCGCGGGCGCGGCGGAGGTGCTCGAATATGTCGGCATCCCGACGCTTGCGGCGATCATCGAGGCCATCGAGGCGCTGGAGGAAATCCATGCCCGCGACAAGATCCAGCTCGTCCTGATGGGCGGCCTGCGCGACGGCATCGACGCAGTCAAGGCGATGTGCCTTGGCGCCGACGCGGTCGCCTTCGGCACGGCGACGATCGTCGCCGGCGGCTGCATCGCCTGCATGCAGTGCCACATCGGCCAGTGCGTCACCGGCATCGCGACGCAGGACCCCGAGCACGAGAAGCGCTACAAGCCGGACATCGAGAGCCGCAACATCCACCGCTTCTTCGAGTCGGTGCGCTGGCAGATGGCGGCGATCACCAATGCGCTCGGCTACGACGACGTGCGCAAGCTGAGCCGCGACGACCTGGTGGCGCTGACGCCGGAAGCGGCGGCGATCACCGGACTCCCCTATGAACCCGAGCATCGCGACGAGACCGACGCGATCGCCATCAAGGCAAGCTGACGGCGGGCACCATGAGCGACGTTTATACACTTGACCGTATCGACTACCCGGACACGCCGGCCGGCTACGAGGACCACTCGCACCAGCGCTACTACGTGCCGGCGCCCTGCCAGGTGGCCTGCCCGGTGGGCACGGACGCGCCCTCCTACATCGGCCTGATCTGGGAGGAGAAGTGGGAGCGCGCCTTCGAGGCGATCACCGCGACCAACCCGTTCAGCTCGATCTGCGGGCGGGTTTGCGATGCGCCCTGCGAGCCGGCCTGCCGGCGCGCGCAGTCGGACGGGCCGCTGGCGATCCGCAACCTGAAGCGCTCGGTGATGGACCGCCTCGGCAAGACCTACAAGCCGACGCCTGTCGCGGTGACGCAGAAGGAGACCATCGGCATCGTCGGCGCGGGGCCTGCCGGCCTGACGGCGGCGCACGAACTGGCGGTCGCCGGCTACGCTGTCGAGGTCTACGAGATGTCGGACCGGCCCGGCGGCATGATGGTGTGGGGCATTCCCGGTTTCCGCTGCCCGTCGCATGTCATCAAGGAAGACATGGACCGGCTGTTCGCCAAGTGCCCGGGCATCAAGCTCAATCTCAACTGCACGCTCGGCAAGGACGTGACCATGGACGAGCTCAAGGCGCGCCATGACGCGGTGCTGCTGACGATCGGTTCGTGGTGGGGCAAGCCGATGGGCATCCCCGGCGAGGACGACGACAAGGTCGTCGACGGCGTCTCGTTCCTGCGCCGCATCAACGGCGGCGAACGTCCGCAATTGCCGCCGCATGTCGTGGTGGTCGGCGGCGGCGACGTCGCCATGGACGCCTGCCGCGCGGCGCTGCGCATGCCCGGCTGCGAGAAGGTCTCCATCGTCTATCGGCGCGGACCCGACGAGATCCCGGCGCGCAAGGACGAACTGGAAGGCGCGCACAAGGAAGGCATCGCCTTCATCTACAACACCCAGCAGGTCTCGATTGCGCGCAAGGACGACGGCCTGGCGCTGACCTGCGTGAAGACGCAGGCCGGCGAGCCGGATGCGGACGGGCGGCGGCGGCCGGTGGTCGTCGACGGCTCCGAGCACGACATCGACTGCGGCATGGTGATCGCGGCTGTCGGCCAGACCGCGGCGTCCGACCACCTCGACCAGCTCGGGCTGATGGCGCGCGACCGCGTCGACACCGAGTGGGACGGCATGCGCACGAAGGACGCCAAGGTGTTCGCCGCCGGCGACGGCGCGTTCGGCGGCTCGACCATCGTCATGGCGATGAGCCACGGCCAGCGCGCGGCTTACTACGTGAAGCAGTTCCTGCGCGGCAACGCGGAGCCGCTGCCCTATCGCACGCCCTACCGCACCCGGCGCGTGCCGCTTGCCCAGGACATCATGTGGGAGCGCTTCCCGCGCCAGGAGCAGGCGTTCCACGGGGTCGGCGACAAACCGGCGGATTTTCCGGAAATCGAAACCGGCTACGACCTCGAAACCGCCAAGGCGGAGGCGGCGCGCTGCTACCGCTGCGACGCGGAGACCGGATCGGCGGACTACTCGGTGCTGCACCGCGAGGACATCTTCTCGATGGCGCGCACCAACCCGCTCGACGTCAACAAGAACCGCAGGATGCTCGAAAAGCGGCTTGCGCCGCGCATCAACCCCTACCCCGAGGAGCGGCCCGGTTCGCTCGACGACCTGTCGATCCTGCCGGCCAACCTGTCGCGGCTGGTGATCGACCCCTATCGAGAGGCCTGCAGCGTCTCCACGGACATCGCCGGCAAGCTCGACCTCGACCGCCCGTTCATGGTGGCAGGGCTCGACGACGTGCCCGACCAGGTCTGGACCGGCCTGTGCGACGGCATGAAGCGCAGCAATGCGCCCTACGTGGGCCGGCGTGACCCTGGCGCGGGCGTGGCGTGGCTGCAGCTCGTTGCCGATGGCGGTGCGTCCGCCAGCGCGGCGGGCGTCCTTTACGCCTTCGACGCCCTCGGCGGCAAGACGCCCGAGCGGGCCCGCGATGGCCAGGTCCTCGGCATCAGCGTGTCGAAGGCCGGCGACGTCGAGGCCGCGGTCAAGCGCGCGCTGGAAAGCAAGTGCGATGCGCTGCTGCTCGACGGTTCCGGCGGGAATGGGCCGCAGACGACGTCGGAACTCGCCGGGCCGCCTGACCTGTCGCTGCTGCGCATCGCGGTCATGACGCTGCGCGGGCTGAAGGAAGAAGAACACATCGACCTGTTGTGGTTCGGTGGCGCACGTTCGGGCACCGACGCGGCCAAGCTGATCGGCATGGGCGCCAAGGCGGTTGCCTATGGTGTGCCGGTGGCGCTGGCGATCGGCGGGCAGATCACGGACGCCCACACGGTCGCCTACGAAGCCGACCGCAGCGACGAGGAACGTGCGGTCGCGGTGGACAACCTGTTCAAGGCGCATGCCGGCGAAGCGTCCATGATGGCGCGCTGCACCGGCAAGACGAACCTGATGAACCTCGAGCCGGAGGACCTGCGCGCGGTGACGGTTGCCGCCAACAAGGCGACCGGCATCCCGCTTGTGGGCACCCGCCGCAAGTAGCAAGACGGCTGTGCCGGCTCTTCATGGAGAGCCGGCACTTCCCTGCCCCTGCCTTTCAGATCACCCATAAGAACCGCACGGGTGATCCGTGCCCCACAGAGGCACTGGCATCGCATGGCGCGGGGTGTACGTGCGACGCTGGCGTTCACACCGGTGTCCAGAAACAAGACGGGCGCAAGACGCATATCCGCGTCTTGCGCCCGTCGTTTTAGCCGGTTCGTGCGTGCGGCTACTGGATCAGCGGCAACAGCTGGTCCAGCGACGCCTTGGCATCGCCGTAGAACATGCGCGTGTTGTCCTTGAAGAACAGCGGGTTCTCGATGCCCGAATAACCGGTGCCGCGGCCGCGCTTGGAAACAAAGACGGTGCGCGCCTTCCAGACCTCCAGCACCGGCATGCCGGCGATCGGCGAACCGGGGTCGTCCTGGGCGGCCGGATTGACGATATCGTTGGCGCCGATGACGATGACCACGTCGGTGGACGGGAAGTCGTCGTTGATCTCGTCCATTTCCAGCACGATGTCGTAAGGCACCTTGGCCTCGGCGAGCAGCACGTTCATGTGCCCCGGCAGGCGGCCCGCGACGGGATGGATGGCAAAACGCACTCTCTTGCCCTTGTCGCGCAGCTTGCGGGTGAGTTCCGAAACCGCGTTCTGCGCCTGCGCGACCGCCATGCCGTATCCGGGCACGATGATGACGCTGTCGGCGTCCATCAGGGCGCTGGCGACGCCATCGGCGTCGATGGCGATCATCTCGCCCTCAACGGCAGCGGCGGACTGCGTCTCGCCGCCCCAGCCACCGAGGATGACCGAGACGAAGCTTCGGTTCATGCCCTTGCACATGATGTAGCTGAGGATCGCGCCCGAGGAACCGACGAGCGCGCCGGTGACGATGAGCAGGTCGTTGCCCAGCGTGAAGCCGATCGCGGCCGCCGCCCAGCCCGAGTAGGAGTTCAGCATCGACACGACGACGGGCATGTCGGCGCCGCCGATCGCCATGATGAGGTGCCAGCCGATGGCACCCGAGACGACCGCGACCAGGAGCATCGTCCACAGTCCCGCGCCGCTCAGGTAGAGCCAGCCGAGCGCGAAGCAGAGCACGAAGGCGGCCAGGTTGATCTGGTGGCGGAACGGCAGTGTCAGCGCGGCCGACGACAGCTTTCCGGCGAGCTTGCCGTAGGCGACGATCGAGCCGGTGAAGGTGATGGCGCCGATCAGGATGCCGAGGAACAGCTCGACCTTGAGGATGCTCAGCTCGACGGCGGACTTGTGGGCGATGGTCGCGGCAAAGCCTGCAAGCTGGTCGACGGTGCCGGCCTGCTTGGCGGCGATCGCCGCGTGCATCTCCAGGTCGGCGTTGACACCGATGAAGACGGCGGCAAGGCCGACCAGGCTGTGAAAGCCCGCGACGAGCTCCGGCATCTGCGTCATCTGGACCTTGTTGGCGACGAACCAGCCACCGACGCCGCCGATGGCGATCATCAGCGCGATCAGCCAGTAGGCGCCGACGCCCGGCGTGCCGATGGTGGCGGTGACGGCGAGCGCCATGCCGATGATGCCGTACCAGATCGCGCGCTTGGCCTTCTCCATGTTGGAGAGCCCGCCCAGCGCGAGGATGAAGAGGATGGCCGCGACGACATAGGCGGCGGTGACAAATCCGATGCTCATCAGTGCATCCCCCCTCAGCTACGCTGGAACATGGCGAGCATGCGCCGGGTCACCAGGAACCCGCCGAAGATGTTCACCGAGGCCATAAGGATCGACAGGGCAGCCAGGATCACCACCGTCAGGCCCGAGGATCCCACCTGCAGCAGCGCGCCGACGATGATGATCGACGAGATCGCGTTGGTGATCGCCATCAGCGGCGTGTGCAGGGCGTGCGCGACGCCCCAGATGACGTGGAAGCCGACGAAGACCGACAGCACGAAGACGATGAAGTGCTGCATGAAGCTTTGCGGCGCGACCGTGCCGACCAGCAGGCAGAGCACGCCGCCAACGGCGAGCATGATGGCCGTCTGGTTGAGCGAACGCTTCAGCTCGGCGGCCTCGCGCGCCGCCTTCTCTTCCGGAGTCTCCTGGACTTCCTTCTTCTTCGGCTTGGCGGCGATCGCGGCCACCTTTGGCGGTGGCGGCGGGAAGGTGATCTCGCCGTCGAAGGTCACCGTCGAACCGCGGATGACATCGTCCTCCATGTCGTGGACGAGCTTGCCGTCCTTGCCAGGCGTCAGGTCGGTCATCATGTGGCGGATGTTGTTGGCGTAGAGCGAGGAGGCCTGCGCCGCCATGCGCGAGGGGAAATCGGTATAGCCGACGATGGTGACACCGTTGTCGGTGACGATCTTCTCGTCCTTGACGGTCAGCTTGCAGTTGCCGCCCTTCTCGGCGGCGAGATCGACGATCACCGAACCGGGCTTCATGGCCTTGACCATGTCCTCGGTCCACAGCTCCGGCGCCTCGCGGTTGGGGATCAGCGCCGTGGTGATGACGATGTCCATGTCGGGGGCGAGCTCGCGGAACTTGGCAAGCTGGGCCTCGCGGAACTCGGGGCTGGAAACCGACGCATAGCCGCCGGTCGCCGCGCCGTCCTGTTGCTCCTCCTCGAAGTCGAGGTAGACGAACTGCGCGCCCATGGATTCGACCTGCTCGGCAACCTCCGGGCGCACGTCGAAGGCGTAGGTGATGGCGCCGAGGCTGGTCGAGGTGCCGATGGCGGCAAGGCCGGCGACACCGGCGCCGACGACGAGCACCTTGGCGGGCGGAACCTTGCCCGCGGCGGTGACCTGGCCGGTGAAGAAGCGGCCGAAGTTGTTGCCTGCCTCGATTACGGCGCGGTAGCCGGCGATGTTGGCCATCGACGACAGCGCATCCATCTTCTGGGCACGGGAAATGCGCGGCACCATTTCCATGGCGATGACGTTGGCGCCGGCGGCCTTCGCCGCTTCCATGCCCTCGGCGTTGCCGGCGGGATTGAAGAAGGAGATCAGCGTCAGGCCCTTGCGCAGGTGCTTGAGCTCGGCCTTCTCGGGCTGGCGCACCTTGGCGACGACGTCGGCCTTCTTCCACAGATCGGCTGCGGTCTTGATCACCGTGACGCCGGCGGCCTTGTAGGCAGCGTCGGAGAACCCGGCGGCCTCGCCCGCGCCGGCCTGGATGATGCATTCGTAGCCGAGCTTCTGAAGGAGCCCCGCACTGTCCGGCGTCATCGCGACACGGGCTTCGCCCGCCGCGACTTCCTTCGGCGTTCCTACAATCATGTTTTTGCGCCCCTCACGTGCGATTCTGTTTGCTCTCTATTGGCCGGAGAAACGAAAAATCGCAACCTCCATCCGCCTGAAGCACTTGTTCCGCGTAGAGACGATCATAGCCGCGCAGGGACGCCGGGTCACGCCGCTCGGGCGTGAATCGAGCGCGGCGGCGCTCCAGTTCGGCCTCGTCCACCAGCAGGTCGATGCTGCGGTTCTTGACCGAAAGCCGGATGCGGTCGCCGGTCTCCACCAGCGCCAGCGGCCCGCCCTGGGCGGCCTCCGGCGTTACGTGCAGGACGATGGTGCCGAACGCGGTGCCCGACATGCGCGCGTCGGAAATACGCACCATGTCCTTCAGGCCCTTCGAGGACAGCTTCTTCGGGATCGGCAGGTAGCCGGCCTCCGGCATGCCCGACGCGCTGGTCGGGCCGGCGTTCTGCAGCACCATGAAATCGTCGGCCGTGATATCCAGATCCGGGTCGTCGATGCGCTTTGCCAGGTCTTCCAGCGAGGAGAATACGACCGCCCTGCCGTCCTTCTCGAACAGTGTCCTGTCGGCGGCGGAGCGCTTGAGGATCGCGCCGCGCGGGGCAAGCGAGCCGAACAGCGCCACGAGTCCGCCTTCCGGTTCCAGCGGCTTATCGGCGCTGGCGATGACCGAGCGGTCCACGGGATCGCAGGGGGCTTCGAGGCGTTCGCCCAGCGTATCGCCCGTCACGGTCAGGCAATCGAGGTTGAGCAAGGGCTTCAACTCGCGCAGGACCGCGCCCATGCCGCCGGCAAAGAAGAAGTCCTCCATGTAGTTCTTGCCGACGGGCTTGAGGTTCACCAGCACCGGCGTGGTGTCGGAAAGCTCGTTCAGCCAGGTCAGCGGGATGTCGATGCCGAGCCGTCCCGCCACTGCGGTCAAATGAATGATCGCGTTGGTCGAGCCGCCGAGCGCCAGCAGCACGCGCAGCGCGTTCTCGACCGACTTGCGGGTGATCACCTGGCTGGGGCGGATCGGGCTGGCGATCAGGTTGACCGCGGCCGCGCCCGTCGCCTCGGCGGCGCGCAGGCGGTCGGCATGCACAGCGGGGATCGCCGCGGTGCCCGGCAGCGACATGCCGAGCGCCTCGGTGAGGCAGGCCATGGTCGAGGCTGTGCCCATCACCGCGCAGGTGCCCGCGGTCGTCGCGAGCCGCATCTCGACCTTGGCGATTTCCTCGCCGTCGATCTCGCCGGCGCGGTACTTCGCCCAGAAGCGACGGCAGTCGGTGCACGCACCCAGCCGCTCCTCGCCATAGCGCGACGTCATCATCGGGCCGGCGACGATCTGGATCGCCGGAACGTCGGCGGATGCCGCGCCCATCAGCTGCGCCGGCACCGTCTTGTCGCAGCCACCCATGAGGACCACCGCGTCCATCGGCTGGGCGCGGATCATCTCCTCGGTGTCCATCGACATGAGGTTGCGGAACTTCAGGCTGGTCGGGTTGAGGAAGACCTCGCCGAGCGAGATGGTCGGGAACTCGATCGGCAAGGCGCCTGCCGCCAGCACCCCGCGCTTGACCGCCTCCAGCATCTCCGGGAAGTGCCGGTGGCAGTTGTTGTAGCCCGACGGGGTGTAGGCGATGCCCACGATTCTTTTCGCCAGCATCTCGCGCGAGTAGCCCATCGAGCTGGCGAACGACTTGCGCAGGTAGAGCGAGAAATCGCGGTCGCCGTAGTTGGTCAGGCCCTTCGCGAAGCCGTGTTCGTTGTCATCGGTCATGGTCAAGCGAGCCAGATGTGAGATCACGACCACGATGCGGGCAAACGCATCAAGGTCCAAGTTGGTTTATTGCCGCATGGTCCTGTCCGAAAAGTCTGCAACTTTTCGGGACCATGCAGCGCTTTGTCTGCACGCATGTTCTTGTCCGAAAAGTCTGCAACTTTTCGGGATCATGCTTCAGAGCTTCGTCTTGACGTACTTCGGCTCCAGGTAGTCGTGGATGCCAAGCGAGCCGCCCTCGCGCCCCATGCCGCTTTCCTTGATGCCGCCGAAGGGCGCCTCGGCGGTCGCCAGCAGCATCTCGTTGACGCCGACCATGCCGACCTCCAGATCCTCGGCGGCACAGGTCGCCTTCGCCAGATCCTTCGTGAAGATGTAGCCGGCAAGCCCGAAGGGCAGCGAATTGGCGCGGCGCATGACGTCGTCGTAGTCGGTGAAGGTGGTGAGCGGCGCGACGGGGCCGAAGGGCTCCTCGTTCATCACCAGCGCATCGTCGGGGACGCGGCCGAGCACCGTCGGCTCCCAGAAATAGCCACGGTTGAAGTCCTTCGGCGGCTTGCCGCCGGCGAGCACCTCGGCACCGCGGGAAACGGCGTCCTCGACCATCTCCTTGATGGTCTGCAGGCCGCGCGGATTGGCCATCGGCCCCATCTGCACGCCCTCGTCCATGCCGCGGCCGACCTTCAGTCCGCTGGCGATCTCGGCAAAGCGCGACGAGAAGGCGTCATAGCTCTTCTCGTGGACGTAGAAGCGCGTCGGCGAGATGCACACCTGTCCGCAGTTGCGGAACTTGGTTGCCGCGCACACCTCGGCGGCGGCCTTCGCATCGGCATCGTCGAAGACGATGACCGGGCCATGGCCGCCGAGTTCCATGGAGACCTTCTTCACGCCGTCGGCGGCGAGATGCAGTATCTGCTTGCCGACGGGGACGGAGCCGGTCACCGAGACCTTGCGCACGATGGGCGACGAAACCAGGTGCTTCGCGATCATCGACGAGTTGCCGGTGACGAAATTGACGACGCCTGCGGGAATGCCTGCGTCGTGGCAGGCCTGCACGATCAGGGCGCAGCAGCCGGGCGCTTCGCCGGCCGGCTTGACGATGACCGAACAGCCAGCGGCAAGCGCCGCGGCGATCTTGCGCGCGGGCAGCAGCGCCGGGAAGTTCCACGCCGAGAAGGCGGCGACGACGCCGACGGGCTGGTAGATCACCGAAAGCCGCGAATCGGGCGTGCGCGAGCCGATGATCTGGCCGTAGATGCGCTTGGTTTCCTCCGAGTACCACTCGAACTGGTCGGCGGCGGCGCCGGTCTCGCCCTTCGCCTCGGCAAGCGGCTTGCCGGTCTCGATCGACATGGTGGTGGCGATCTCGTCGAGGCGTTCGCGCATCAGGTCGGCAACCTTGCGGATCTTCGCGGCCCGCTCCCATGTCCCGGCCCTGCGCCATGTCGCGAAGCCCTTTTCGGCCGCGGCAAGCGCACGGTCGAGGTCGGCCTCGGTCGCATCGGATATCTTGCCGATCTCGTCCTCGGTCGCGGGATCGAAGACCTGCTTCGTCGCGCCGCTGGCAGCCGGGGCCCAGGCGCCGTCGATATAGAGCTGGAAATCCTGATACAATTTGTTCAATCCCTTGCGTTCAGATCTTCTGTTTCAGGTAGCGGTCCTGCACGTCAGCGACCCAGTTGCCGACGTTCCACGAACCATATGCGCCCATGCCGCCAATCGGGTCGGTGCCGGCGTAGACCGGCACATGCACCAGCGACAGGCCGTCATGGGCGCGGGCATCGGCGAGCGCGGCCCTGAGGCTTTCCGCGTCATGGCCGCCGAATACCGCCTTCACGCCGCTGACGGACGATGCCAGTTGCACGTAGTCGACGGGAACACCGTCGTTGGTGCGGAACTCGTTGTCGTACTGCGCCTGCTGCAATCCGGTGATCGCGGCCATGCGGCGGTTGTCGAAGAGCACGATCATGCCCTTCGCACCGTGCTCGACGCCGTCGATCAGGATCTGCGGGTTCATCATGAACGAGCCGTCGCCGGTGAAGGCGACGCCGTAGCGCGGCGCCTCAGCGGCAGCGGACGCCAGCAGCGCCGACACCGCGAAGCCCATGTAGGACGCACCGGTCTCGGTGAAGGTGTCGCCAGTGCGGTCGTCCTCGACGATCTGGAAGCCGTTGGCCTGCACATCGCCAGCATCGAAGAACTTCGCGGCATCTTGCGTCTTTGCAAAGTCAGCCACGATCTTGATCGCGGCAGGCTGGGTCAGCACCGCGCGGCCCCAGGCCTCGTCGTCCATCGGTGCTGCCGCGAAACGGCTCGCCTTGAACGCGGCCCACTCGGCCTTCCTGGCCGCGCAGGCCTTCAGCCAGCCGGCGCGCGAGGCCGGGTCGACGGCGTTCGACTTCGCGATCGCTTCCATCAACCTGCCGGTCACCGCCGAGATGTCGCCGGGCAGCCCGACCGTGTTGGCGTAGTGCATCAGGTCGGCGAGATCGCCGTTGATGTTGATGACGGCTTGCGCGTTCGGGTAGCCGACGCCGGAACAGTCGGCCTGGCAGACGCCGCGCGTGCCGATGGCGATCAAGAGGTCGGCGTTCTCCATGGCGTAGTTGCCGGAAATCGACCCCTTCGAGCCGCCGACATGCATGTTCTGCGGGTGGGCGTCCGGCAAAACGCCGGTGGAACCCGGTGACTGGACAACCACTGCGCCGATGCGCTCGGCAAGCCCGCGGATCGCCGCGTCGTGGCCGCGCGTGCCGCCACCGGCCTTGATGGCAATCTGCTTCGCAGACGCGATACGCGCCACCGCCTCAGCAAAGGGGGCATCGTCCAGCGCCACCATCGCCGGGAGCGCCGTGCGGCCGGGCAGCGTCGTCAGGTTGACCTGCGTCATTTCCGGCTGGGTGTTGAGCGGCAGCAGCACGTAGAACGGGCCGGCCTTGAAGGGGTGGTGCACGCAGGCCGTGCCGCGGCGCATGCAGTCGCGCAGGGCGCCCGGCGTATGCAGCACGTAGGATTGGCCCATGGCAGCCGTGATCCGCCCGAAGAGCCCCTGCTCCTCCTTGGGGATCTGCTGCATGTTGTAGCCTTCGCCGCGCGTCGTCTCGTCGCCGTAGATGTGGTAGACGCCGACGCCGTTGGAGGCGGCGGCGAGCGAGCCGGCCATCGCTTGCAGTGCACCCGGCCCGATCGAGGTGATGGCGGCGCAGGTCTCGCCGTACTGCCACGCGAGCGCTGTCGCCGCATGCGACATCTCGACCTCGTTGCGGCAGTTGAAGGTGCGCGTCAGCCCCTCTTCCTCGTAGACCCGCAGCACCTCGCCGAGGTCGGTGGAGCCATGGCCGAAGATCGCGAAATACTTGCTGACGCCCTGCTTCAACAGGCCGAGCACCAGCCCCTCCGACAGCGTCACCGCGACGATTTCGCCGATGGCGCCGGAGGCCATGGCCTGCGGCAAGCCGCCGGCGGCGCGGATGGCGCGTGCGCGCGTGCGGATTGCCACGCTGACCGGTGTTTCCGGCGCGGTCGCAGGCGGATTTCCGGGTTTGGTCTCGAGCATCGGACTATGCCTCTCTGTTCTTCGGCTTGCGGAGCATCTTCAGGGCCGGCATCGCGAACACAAGCGCGGCGAGCGCCAGGAAGATCACCGCGGGCACCGAGGACACGTAGATCATCGGATCGCCCTCGGAGAGGATGTAGGCGGTGCGGAACTCGCGCTCGAGCGTGGGGCCGAGCACGAGGCCGAGGATGATCGGGGTGAGAGGGATGCGCGCACGCATCAGCGCGTAGGCGAGAACCCCGAGGATGCCCATCGTGTAGACGTCGAACACCGAGTTGCGGACCGCGAAGGCGCCGAAGCCGCACATCACGGTGATGGCGACGGCCAGCATGTGGGCGGGGACGCGCAGCAGCTGCACGAACAGGCGGATGCCGAACAGCTGGATGGCCAGCACAGCGATGTAGGACAGGATGATAACGATATAGACCGAGTAGATCGTGTCGGGGTGCTCTAGGAAGAGCATCGGACCGGGCACGAGGCCGTGGATCAGCAGGCCCGAGAGGACGATGGCCGTTGCCGGGTCGCCGGGGATGCCAAGCGCCAGCAGCGGGATCATCGTGCCGCCGGTGACGGCATTATTGGCAGTTTCGGGCGCGACAACGCCGGCAAGCGACCCCTTGCCCAGCGGTATGCTGTCCTTCGACGAGCGGCGCGCGTGGGCATAGGCGAGGAAGGCGGCGATCGGGCCGCCGGTGCCGGGAATGGCGCCAATACCGGTGCCCATCAGCGCACAGCGGATCATCAGCCAGAAATTCTCGCGCAGGTCCTTCCAGCGCGGCAGCTCGACGTTGACGTCGGCGGCGCGGACGGGCTGCTCCTCGCCGCGATAGTATTGCACGAAGGCCTCGATGATGTGGGGAACGGCGAACAGCGCGATCATCGCCACCAGCAGGTTGACGCCCTGCTGCAGCGTGATGGTGCCGAAGGTCAGCCGCTGCACGCCGTCGATTTCGTCGAGCCCCATGGTCATGATCATGAGACCGATGACGCCGGCGATCATGCCGCGCAGCAGCGATTTCTCCGACAGGCCGCAGATGGTCGACAGGCCGAACAGCACCAGCGCGAAGATTTCCGCCGGTCCAAAACGCAGGGCCATACGGGCGACGAAGTCGACCGAGACGATCATCACCAGGAGGCTTATCAGTCCGCCGACCGTGGAGACGATCACCGCGGTGCCGAGCGCCAGCGCCGCCTTGCCGCGGCGCGTCATCTGGTAGCCGTCGAGAACGGTTGCCGCCGCCGACGGCGTGCCGGGAATGCCGAGCAGGATGGCGGAAACCGAGCCGCCGGTCATGCCGCCGATGTAGGTGCCGAGCAGCAGCGCGATGGCCGGCGTCGACTCCAGCGAGAATGTAACCGGCAGCACCAGCGCCAGCGCCACGGTGAAGGTGAGCCCCGGGATCGAGCCGAAGACCAGCCCGATGAAGGTGCCGGCGACGACGGCGACGAGCGACACCGGGGTGAAGCTCGTGGCAAGGGCGTTCAGCAGGAAATCCATCTTGGCCCCTTCAGAACAACGAAAGCCAGGTGCCCGGCGGCAGGTAGGCGCCGAGCAGCTTGCCGAACACGAGCCAGCATCCGAACGTCATGCCGAACGCCATGCCGGCAATGCGCAGCGGATCGCGGATTCCCAGCACGAGCATCATCATGGCCGGGATCGTCACCAGCGTGGCGAGCACGAAGCCGATCTTCTCCATGAGGAAGCCGTAGGCGACGATGACCGCGAAGACCGAAAACACCATGCGCAGGTAGGTGCCCTCGTGGGCGCCCGACATCGAGGTGCTGTCATCGGGGGTATCATCGGCTTCGTCCGCGGCGGTCTCTATGCGCTTGCGCACCTGGGCACGCACCAGCAACAGGCCGGACAGCACGGCAAGCAGGATACCCAGGCCAAGGGGAAATGCGCGCGGACCGACCGAACCGGGTGACCCGACCGGGATCGTCTGCCAGACGACGACACACCACACGATGGCGAACGCCAGCAGTGCAGTCGCGGTGATCCGGTCGCGGTGGTACGCGCGCATGGGTCTCTTACTCCGGGAAGATTACTGCTGCTTGAGGCCGAGCTTTTCCATCAAGGCGGAGATCTTCTCGTCGTCGGACGCGATTTCCGCGCCGAAGGCCGTGTGGTCGGCGAAGTCACGCTCGAAGCCGACCGTCTTGGAGGCTTCGACGAACTGCTCGCTCTCGGATGCCTTCTTGGCAGCCTCCTCGAGGACGGCGATCACCTCATCCGGCGTGTCGGCGGGAGCCGCGAGACCGCGCCACATGGTGATGTTGATTCCCTTGGCGCCGGCTTCGTCGCATGTCGGCGTATCCGGCAGGCTCGAGACGCGCTTGGCGCTGGTCACGCACAGGATGTTGATCGTGCCGGCCTTGGCGTGGGAGATGAACTGGCCGGGCCACTGCAGGGCAGCGTCGATGCGACCGGCGAGCAGTTCGACGGGGGCCTTGCCCTGGTCGTAAGGCACGTGGATGACCTTGTCGCCGATCCCCATCGCGTCGAGCAACGCGATCGTGGTGAGGTGTGTGAAGGAGCCCTTGCCCGAAGCGCCGACGCGCAGCTTCTTGTCGGAGCCCTTGATGTCGTCGATCATGTCCTGAAGCGTCTTCCAGCCGGCGTCAGCACGCACCGCGAAGGCGGGAACCTCGACGCTGATCTTGGCGATCGGCTTGAAGGCCTTGTAGTCGAAATCCATCTTGCCGCCGTGGTAACCGGTGGAGATCGAGTTCGAGTTCCACACGATGTTGTAGCCGTCGCCGGGCATGCCGTGCACGTACTGGTAGCCCACCGAGCCGCCGCCGCCGGCGCGGCTGACGGGAACGACGGGCTGCGCCAGGTTCTTCGACATCAGGTCGGCAAGCAGCTGGCCGATGGTCTGGGCGGTGCCGCCGAACAGCACGGTCATCTCGACCGGCTTGGTGGGGAAGTCTTCCGCCTTCGCAACGCTCGTGCCGGCTGCAACGGCCATCACCGAGGCTGCCGCCAGGCACCTGAACAGGGTCGTCTTCATCGTTTCTCTCCCGTTTTCCTGCGCCCTTGCAGGGCGCTTGTCTGCGGCTGTGATCGGCCAGCCGCGAACCGCTTGCCGCAAAAGGCCGTCAGACCTGGGACAGCGCCCAGGCATCGCGGATGACGCGCTTGGCGTTGGCCAGGATGACGTCGGAAATCTCGCCGGCGATCACCGGGCGCACCTCGGCGCTGACGATCGGGCGTTCCTTCTTGTCGAAGAAGCCGTTGTTCCGCAGCGCCTTGAAGAAGGCCGTGACCTCCGGGGTATCGGTCTCGCCGCCGGGAATGCCGAAGCGCGGCTGAATGTCGCCATAGGCCGGGTGGCTCTTGTCGCGGAAGGCGCAATTGCCGAGATGCACCGCCTCCAGGTAATCCTTCATCTGCGGGATGGAGACATCTGGGTCCTCGTCCAGCAGCGGGAAGTGACTGAGGTCGGTGAGCAGGCCGAAGTTCGGATAGTCCGGCCGCAGTGCCCTTGCGACGTCGACGGCGTCGCCGACGTGGCCAATCAGGTTCTTCTTGTCGATGTCGCGGTCGAAGATCTTCAGCGTGAAGTCCATCGGGCCATCTTCGGCCGCGTAGTCCATGATCTGGTGCAGCGAGTCGATCAGCAGCTTCTTGGCTTCCTCGCGCTTTTCGTCGCCGGGGTCCTTGCCGGCGATCAGGCGGACGACCTCGGCACCGAGCTGGCGCGCCTCGTCGACGCTGCTCTTGACGGCGTCGATGGCCGCGTTGCGCTCCTTCGGCTCGAAGGAATTCAGGTTGAACTTGTTGGTCAGCACCTTGGGCTGGGTGGCATAGGCCACCGACAGGTGCGACTGGTCGAGCAGTTGGCGGGCGGTGTTGCGCACCCGGAAGTCCTTCATCCAGCCGACCTCGACGGCGGTCCAGAACTCGTCGGCGCAGATCTTCTCAAGCGTCTCGACGATCGCGCCGACACCGGTCTCCATGCCGGGGAACGCCTTGAAGTGGACGATGCCGACCCGCATCTTCGCGTACATGCTCGTTTCCATGAGCCGTTTCCTTCTTTCGACCTGTCCTGCCGGAGCGCCCTGCCCCGGCTCTATTCCGCCGCCTGGCGCTGCTGTTCAGATTGCTGTTTCGCCTTCAGCGCCGCCAACACCTTTTCCGGGGTGGCCGGCAGCGAGGTGATGCGCACGCCGATGGCGTCGTGGATGGCGTTCATGATCGCCGGTGCCGTCGGCACCAGCGCCGGCTCGCCGATCCCCTTGGCGCCGAGCGGGCTCAGCGGATCGCGGTCCTCGACGATGACCGAGGTGATCTCCGGGATGTCCAGCGACGTGGGCAGGATGTACTTGGCAAAGCCGTGCGTCGTGGTGTGGCCCTTGTCGAGCTGGTAGTCCTCCATCAGCGCCTGGCCGAGACCCTGCACGACGCCGCCCTCGATCTGGCCCTCGACGCCGCGCGGGTTGATGGCGCGGCCGACGTCGTGGGCCGCCCAGATGCCGAGCACCTGGACTTCGCCGGTGATGGTGTCGACCTCGACCTCGGCGACCTGGGTGCCGAAGACGTAGGCCTGCCAGGGGCTGCCCGACCCATCGACCGGATCTAGGCCCGTGCCATGGGCGGTGAACGATCCCGAACCGACCGGCACGACGCCGCGCCGCTTGCACACGGCGACCGCCTCTTCCATGGTCATCTTCAGGTTGGAGCCTTCCGCCCACAGCTCGCCGTTGAAGGCGCGCAGTGTGTCCTCCGCGACGTCCCAGTGGTCGGCGATCTCGGCGAACAGTTTCGCGCGTGCATCGCGGCAGGCGAGCGCCACCGAATTGCCGATCATGTAGGTCTGCCGCGTTGCGCCCGCGTGGGCGGCCTCCGGCGAGCGGGCGGTGTCATTGTCGCCGAGTGTCACGTCTTCCGGGCGCACGCCGAGTTCCTCGGCGGCAACCTGCGCCAGCAGCGTCAGGATGCCCTCGCCGATCTCGGTGACGCCGGTGACAACCTTGGCCGTTCCGCCGTCGTCGAGTTCCGCCCAGGCGCCGGCACGGTCGATGGTCGCGGTGCGCGCGATGCCGTACCAGCTGGCCGCAACGCCGCGGCCGCGCATCCTGCGGGCCATCATGCCACCTTCTCCTTGTTGTGCCCGTCCGCCGACTTGATGCGGCTGCCCAGGGTACACGGCTGGCGCGTCCCCTCGCCGCCGAGATCGCCGCGCACGGGGCCGCGCTGGCCGACCGGCCCGGCTTCCCAGCGCGACGCCTTTTCGGCGGCCTCCAGGACGCGGGCGAGCGATACGGAGCCGAGCTTCTGCTGCGTGTGGGTGACGGCGCCGTCGCGCATCATGTTGATGCGGCGGATTTCGAAGGGATCGAGGCCGAGCTTCTCGGCGCAGATGTCGAGATGGCTTTCGGTCGCGAACTGCGCCTGCATGCCGCCGAAGGTGCGGAAGGCGCCCGACGGCGTGTTGTTGGTGTAGACGCCGTAGGTGTCGATCTGAACGTTCGGGATGTCATAGGGACCGCAGGAAAGGATCGCCGCCTTGCGCATCACGCCTTCCGTCGACATGCCATAGGCGCCGCCATCGGAGATCATGCGGAACGAGGCCGCCGTAATCCGCCCGTTCTTCTTCAGGCCCATCCTGTAGGTAACGCGGGAGGGATGGCGCTTGGCACTGGCGATGATCGATTCCTCGCGCGTGAAAACCAGCTTCACAGGGCGGTGGGTCTTCATCGCGGCGAGCGCCAGCATGCCCTGGTAGATCATGTCCTCCTTGCCGCCGAAGCCTCCGCCGACCGGGCTCATGATGAAGCGCACCTTGTTGATGGGCCTGTCGATGATGTGCGCCAGCATGTGGCGGTGGTGGGTGATGTTCTGGCTCGGCGAGATCACCGTCACCACGTCGTCGGCATCGACGTAAGCGATGCCGGCTTCCGGCTCGAGATAGGCGTGCTCGACCTGCTGGGTCTCGTAGGTCTGCTCGACGATGATGTCGGCCTCGGCAAAGCCCTTCTCGACGTCGCCCTTGCGGACCGGAATGTGCTTGACGATGTTGTCGGGCGCGTAGTCGTGGATGACCGGCGCGCCGGGCTGCATCGCGTCTTCGGGATCGAACAGGCCGGGCAACTCCTCGTAGTCGACGCGGATGAGCTTCAACGCCTTTCGCGCAGTGGCGATGTCTTCTGCCGCGACGGCAGCAACCGCCTCGCCGACGTGGCGCACCTTGCCGCGCGCCATCACCGGCTGGTCGTGCACGAAGACGCCGAAGCCGTCCTCGCCGGGAACGTCGTCGCAGGTGATGACGCAGGCGACGCCGTCGAGCGCTTCGGCCGCGCTGGTGTCGATCGACCTGATCTTCGCGTGCGCGTGCGGGCTGCGCAGCACCTGCATGTGCAGCATGTCCGGCATCACCATGTCGCCGGCATAGCGCAGCCGGCCCGAGACCTTGCTCGGCGCATCGAGCCTGCGCACGTTGTTGCCGATGAAGCTCTCGCCTGCCGGATCGGCTTCAAGCGTCGCTGGGTTGAGCCGGCCGGCGATCACCTCGCGGGCAAGTTCGACCGCCTCGAAGATCTTGGTGTAGCCGGTGCAGCGGCAGATGTTGCCGCCGAGGCGTTCCTTGATCTCGTCGATGCCGGCATCGGGGTTCTCGCGCAGGGCCGATGTGGCCGCCATCACCATGCCGGGGATGCAGTAGCCGCACTGGCTGGCGCCGGTCTTATGGAAGGCGCGCTGCACAGGCGTCAGTTCGCCCGGTTTCGCCAGTCCCTCGACGGTCTCGACCTTCGTCCCTTGAGCCTTGGCCGCCGGCATCAGGCAGGACTTCACCAGCTTGCCGTCGACGAACACCGAGCAGGTGCCGCACTCGCCGGCGCCGCAGCCTTCCTTGGTGCCGGTCAGGTTGAGGTCATCGCGCAGGAAATCGAGCAGGCGCTGGCCGGGTTCGATCCGCCTGCGAACCTTGCGGCCGTTGACTTCCAGTTCCATCTCGAAGTCAGACATGGGCTGCCTCCCTTTGCTCAGGCGTCGGCTCGGGCGCGCCAAGCTCGACCAGCGCATCCTCGATCGCGGCCTCGACGAAACCGCTCACCACCGCCTTGCGGTAGGCGACGCGCGAGCGCGAGGCGACGCGGTCTGCGGGGCCGACGCTCGCCTCGGCGATCAGCTTGCGGTCGATGCGCTTGCCGCGCAACATGTCCTCGATGTCGGTCAGGCGCATCGGCACCGGGCCGACACCGCCCAGCGCCAGGCGGACGTCCTCGAACACCTCGCCGGACGCATCCGTCTTCACCAGCGCGGCGCAACACACCGCCGATATGACCAGCGAGCGGCGCTGGCCGACCTTCTGGAACGAGCCGCCGTAGCCCTGCATGGAATCCAGCGTCACCGCGGTGACGATCTCGTTGCCGGCAAGTTTCGTGCGCCCCGGCCCCATGATGAACTCGGCGACCGGCATGGCGCGGGTGACGACCTCGCCGCCCTCAAGCCGCGCCATCTCGATGTCGCCGTTCATGGCGATGACCGGCGGCACGCCGTCGGCGGCGGGTGATGCGTTGACGATATTGCCGGCGAGCGTCGCCTGCTCGCGGATCTGGTCGTCGGCAAACCACACCGCGCAATAGGGCATGCACGGGAGGTGGCTGCGCAGGACCGGATCGGTCAGGAACTGCTGGTAGGCGACATTCGCCCCGAGCCGCACGCGGCCGTCGGCGATCTCGTAGCCACAAAGCTCCGCGACGCGGCTGACGTCGATCATCTCGGGCAGGTGCACATCTCCTGCCCGGCCCTCGCGCGCCCAAGGCAGGATATCCGTGGCACCGGCAACCAGCCGGCTGCCTTCCGGGGCGCCGGCCCACAGGGCCAGCGCCTCCTTCAGGCTCGTTGGCAGGCGATAGGTGTCGCAAGTGAGCATCGGCCGCCTCCCGATTGCCGCCTATTCCGCCGCCGCGCGCTGGCTTGCGGCGTGCTTGTTCTTGACGACGACCTTGATCGCGTCCTCGACACGGTCCTTGGCGTAGCGGATCGCCTCCTTGAGGTCGTCCATGTCGAAGCTATGGGTGTGGATCAGCGTCGCGTCGAAACGCTTCTGGCGCATGAAGGCCTCGGCGCGGTGCGTGGCGCTCTTGCCCTCGCCGCGGATGCCATAGATGTAGATGTTGTTGCGCACCAGGTGGGCGATATCGACCGCGGGCGCCTCGTGCGGGAACGCCGCAAGGCAGATCTTGCCACCGCGGTTCACCATCTGGGCCGCCTCGTTGACCGCGTTGGGCGCGGCCGAGCATTCCACGACATAGTCTACGCCGCCGGGCACGTACCTGCGCACCGCTTCGACAGGGTCCTCGTTGCGGATGTTGACGACGTGGTCGGCGCCGAGCTTCTTGCCCATCTCCAGGCGGTTGTCGCGGGTGCCGGTCAGGATCACCGGCTGGGCGCCGAGCGCCTTGGCGACGGCAACGCCGAGCAGGCCGATCGGGCCGGGGCCGGTGACGACGACGCTCTCGCCGGCGACAAGGCCGCCGAGTTCGGTGAGGCCGTACATGGCGGTGCCGGCGGTGACGACGAGCGTCGCCTCCTCGTCGGACATCGCGTCGTCGACGTGAACCAGCGTGTTGATGTTGTTGACCTGGTACTCGCAGAAGCCGCCATCGGTGGTGAAGCCGTTGGCGCGGTGACCCTTGTCGACGTCGCCGTAGTTCTTCCCGTAGTTGTGGCAGGAGGTGTACATGCCCTGGCGGCAGCGCTTGCACTGGCCGCAGCCGGCGTGGATCTCGACTGTCACGCGCTCGCCGATCGCATATTCGTCGACGCCGGGTCCAAGCGCCACGATGGTGCCCATGTACTCATGGCCGGGCGTGAAGTTCTTGTTGTAGGGCGCGCCGCCCTCGATCAGAGCCGGCGGGCCGTGGTAGATGATCTCGAGGTCCGTTGCGCAGATGGCGACAGCGTCGATGCGCACCAGCACTTCCGCGCGCTTGGGCGCCGGCACCGGCTTTTCGGTCAGCGTCAGTTCGCCGGGATCGCCCAGGACCCAGGCCTTCATCTTTTCCGGAACCGGATAGTCCGGGCTCGTCTTCACGTTCGCTGGCATAGCCATCCGGCTTCCCTCCCTTTTCAAGTCCCTCGGCGGCCCGCGTCGGGCAGGCTGCGCCGTCATTGCATTCAACCGGCAGCCCGCTCTGGCGTTTCGGCGGGGCTGCCGTAGCGTTGCGACACGGCGCGCGCGCACTCGCGCACCGCCGCCTTGACCTTCTCGAAATGCTCGCCGCTGGCCCGCATGCTCGGCATCGAGCAGCTCACCGAGCCCTTCACCGCGCCGGCGTGGTCGCGGATCGCCGCGCCGATGCACACGACACCGGGCTGGAACTCCTCGTCGTCGATCGCATAGCCCTTGCGGCGGACGTGGCGCAGGTCTTCCATCAACTCGGCGATGGAGGTGATGGTCTTGTCGGTGAAGCGCCGCAGCCCGGTCTGGGCGATGACGCGAGCGATCTCCGTTTCCGGCAGCCAGGCGAGGATCGCCTTGCCGGTCGCGGTTGCGTGGGCGGCATCCGCCTTGCCGGCGTCATCGGAACCGACGCGGATCGGCAACTGCGAATCAAGCTTTGCGAGGGTGACGAGCGCGTTGCCCTGCAGGACGGCGAGATGGACGCTTTCCAGCGTCGCCCTGTTGAGCCGCTTGAGCTCGGCGCCGGCCATGTCGACCAGGTCGAACTGGCGCAGGCGGTTGTCGGAAAGCTGGGTGATGCGCGCGCCGAGGAAGTAGCTGCGCGTACTCGGCGTCTGGCCGACGTAGCCGCGCACAACGAGCGTTCCCAGCAGGTGATGACAGGTCGATGGGTTGAGGCCGGCGCGTTCGGCGATCTCGCCCAGCGGCATTTCGCCGGTCGCGGCGGCGAGAACCTCGAGGATGGACAGTGCGCGGTCGACCGACTGGATGGTGCGAACCTGCTTCGCCGCGGCGAGCGGTTCGACCGCGGCGGGCATATCCGCCAACCGGACATCTTCTCCACCCTGTGCCGAAGCGATCTGGCTCAACTGCGCGTCCCCTCCACTTGCGCCATTCGGCGTCCTGTTTTCAGGGTTTCTTGCCATCGGCAGGGGCGGCTGTCAAACCAATTCCGCATTATCAAACATCATTTCACATCATCAAATTTTTACTGCGACGCACATACGAAATTCCGCAATTGCGAAGTGAGCGGTGCCCGTATGTTCGAAACGGTGAAATCTTGGGGGGCGCTTGTTTGAATGCGCGCGCATTGCCGCTATATGCAGCGCAAATCGCGTACTGTCCGCGTACTCCAGACACCCCAGCAAAGGCCAATCGTCGATGTATCACCTGATCTACGTCAGCCAGGCATCCCGTCCCATGAGCGAGGAAGAGCTTGCGCGCATCCTCAGGGCGAGCCGCGAACACAACGCACGCGACGGGATTTCCGGCCTGCTCATCTACAAATACTCGTCGGGCGACAACCGGGCGAACTTCATGCAGTTGCTGGAAGGCGACAAGGCACAGGTGCTGGACACATTCGCCCGCATCGAAGCCGACCCGCGCCACCACACCAAGATCGTGCTCGAGGAAGGCGAAATTCCCGACCGCAATTTCGCCGAATGGACGATGGGATTTCGCAATGTCGCAGAGGAGCACCTGGCGCGCGTCGACGGGTTTTCCGATCTCGGCAGCACGGAATTCTGGAAGCGCGCAAGGAGCGGCGACGTCAGCGATGCACTCGACCTGATGCTGACCTTCTACGACGACGGCTATAGCGACCAGTAGGCCGCCAGGTTCATTCCGGCAGTTGCCGGTGCGCGATTACAGGACCGGTATGCCGGTGCAGCGATTGACACCGATCTGCGGCAATCACACTGTTGCGCGTGGGGAAGCCGCGAAACAACATGCTGGAGGGCGCGTCCTTGAGGGCATCGCACAGTGTACTGCTGGAACCCATTCGCGTCGGCGGGGTGACCTTGCCAAACCGGCTCGTCATGGGCTCCATGCATACCAACCTCGAGGCACATCCCGAACGCTTCGCCGAGCTTGGGCGCTTCTACGCGGAGCGCGCCAGGGGCGGCGCAGGTCTGATCGTCACCGGCGGCTTTGCGCCGAACGTCGCCGGGCGGATGCATGACGGCCCGTGCCTGTTCGTATCCGACGAGCAGGCCGAGGCACACCGGGCGATCGTCGATCCGGTGCATGCGGCCGGCGGGCGCATCATCCTGCAGATCCTGCACGCCGGACGCTACGGCTACCACGACGCCATCGTCGCGCCGTCGCCGATCCGCGCGCCGATCAACCGGGCCTCGCCCGCCGCGCTCAGCACAGAGGAGATCGAGCAGACCATCCGCGACTACGCCAACACCGCGGCACTTGCGGTCAAGGCCGGTTACGACGGCGTCGAGGTGATGGGCTCGGAAGGCTATCTCATCAGCGAATTCCTCGCGCCGCGCACCAACAAGCGCGACGACGCGTGGGGCGGCAGCCTGGAGAACCGCGGCCGCTTCCCCATCGCCGTCGTGAAGGCGGTGCGCGAAGCACTCGGCGACGGGCCGATCCTGTCGTTCCGGATTTCAGCGCTGGAACTGGTCGACGACGGGCTGACCGACGACGAGATCGTCTGGCTCGCGGGCCGCATCGAGGAAGCAGGGGCCGATTGCCTGTCGACCGGCATCGGCTGGCACGAATCGACGGTGCCGACGATCGCGGGCAGCGTCCCGCACGGCGCCTTCGCCGATGCCGCGCGCCGGATCAGGCAAGCGGTGTCGATCCCCGTCACGGCGAGCAACCGCATCAACCTGCCCGACGACGCCGCGCGCATCGTCGCCGAGGGCTCCGCCGACCTCGTTTCGATGGCGCGGCCGTTCCTTGCCGACGCCGAATTCGTCAACAAGGTGCGCGACGGCAAGGACGATCTCATCAACGTCTGCATAGCCTGCAACCAGGCCTGCCTCGACCACTATTTCACCGGCGAGGTCATCAGCTGTCTCGTCAACCCGCGTGCCGCGCGCGAAGGCGCGTTCACGGACGAACCTGCGCCGGCCAAGAAGCGCATCGCGGTCGTCGGCGGCGGGGTCGCGGGCATCGCGGCAGCGCTCGAAGCGCGCCGGCGCGGCCACCATGTCACGCTGTACGAGGCGGCACCCGCCATTGGCGGGCAGTTCACGCTTGCCGGGCGCATCCCCGGCAAGGAGGACTATGCAATCGCGGTCGATCACCTTGCCCGCCAACTCGATGAAGCCGGCGTCGAGGTGGTGACGGGCCGCCACGTGGACATTGATACGCTTGGTCGGGAAAACTTTGACGAAGTTGTCGTGGCAACGGGCATCGCGCCGCGCGCGATCGGCATTCCCGGGGCCGACGATCCGCGCGTCGTCGGCTATACGGAGATCCTCGACGGGACGGCCACTGCGGGCCAGCGCGTCGTCATCATCGGCGGTGGCGGCATCGGCCATGACGTCGCGCTGTTCCTCGCACACGGCGAGCACGAACATGCGCCGACCACGGACGAATTCCGCCGGCGCTGGGGCATCGAGAGCGAGCAGGTTCTGCCGAAAGCCAGCCGCAGCATCACCATGGTGAAGCGCTCGCCCGGTCATTTCGGTCGCACGCTCGGCAAGACGACAGGCTGGATCCTGCGCCAGGAACTGAAGGATTTCGGCGTGCGCCAGATCGCCGAGGCGACCTACGTCGGGATCGACGCACAGGGCCTGCACATCCGCGTCAACGGGCAGGACGAAGTTCTTGCGGCAGACACCATCGTGGTGTGCGCGGGCCAGGAGTCGGAGAACGCGCTTGCCGATGTGCTGACGGCGCGCGGCCAGAGCGTGCACGTCATCGGCGGCGCGCGGCTCGCCGGAGAGCTCGACGCCAAGCGCGCCATGCATGAAGGCGCGATCCTCGGCAACCGGATGTAGGATTCCGCCCGACGACACAGCACGGCCGAAAGGCGTTTCACGAATGAGCCAGAACCCGGCAAACGGGCCAGCGCACGGAGGGGACCCATGACGCTCGATCTCGACGCCGACTTCCTGAAACCGCGGCCGGCCAACCACCGGCCGCTGACGCCGCTGAACTTCCTGTTCCGGGCGGCGGATGCCTTCGGCGACCGTACCGCGGTCATTCATGGCGACGTGCGCTACACCTGGAGCGAACACGCCGAACGCTGCCGGCGGCTCGCATCGGCGCTGAAACGCGCCGGCATCGGCCCCGGCGACGTGGTCTCGGTGCTTGCACCGAACACGCCGGCGATGCTGGAGGCACATTTCGGCGTACCGCTGTCGGGCGCGGTACTGAACACACTCAACATCCGCCTCGATGCCGCGGCCCTTGCCTTCATCGTCACCCACTGCGAGGCGAAGGCACTGCTGGTCGACCGCCAGTTCAGCGCGTTGTCGCGCGACGTGCTGGCGAAGCTGCCGCAACGACCGCTGGTGATCGACATCGAGGATGCCTACGCCGAGGGCGGCGAGCTGATCGGCGACACGACCTACGAGGCCTTCCTTGCCACCGGCGACCCGGACGACCCGGTGCACTGGCCGGGAGACGAGTTCGACGCCATCTCGCTCAACTACACGTCGGGCACGACCGGCAACCCCAAGGGGGCGCTCTACGACCACCGCGGCGCCTACCTGAACGCGCTCTCCCAGTTGCTTCACCACGAGATGACCAACAACTCGGTTTACCTGTGGACGCTGCCGCTGTTTCACTGCAATGGCTGGTGCTTCTCGTGGGCGGTGGCCGCGATCGGGGGCACGCACGTGTGCCTGCGCAAGGTGGTGGCCGAGGACATCTTCGGCGCCGTCGAGAAGCACAACGTCAGCCACTGCTGCGGCGCGCCGACGGTACTCAACATGGTGGTGGAAGGCGGCGCGCGGCTGGGGCGCAAACTGGCACGGCCCGTGGCGGTGATGACGGCGGGGGCGGCGCCCCCTGCCCCGGTGCTGAAGAGCAGCGAGGCGCTCGGCTTCGTCATCCGCCATGTCTATGGCCTGACCGAGCAGCATGGCGTGATCTCGATCTGCGACTGGCACCGCGAGTGGGACGGCCTGCCCGAGGACGAGCGGCTGCGCATGATGACGCGGCAGGGAACGCGCACCATCACCACCGACGACATGATCGTCGCGGACCCGGCGACGCTTGAACCCGTGCCGGCGGACGGCCAGACGATGGGCGAGATCCTGCTGCGCGGCAACATGAGCATGAAGGGCTACCTGAAGAACCCGAAGGCCACCGACGAGGCCTTCTCCAACGGCTGGTTCCACAGCGGCGACCTCGCCGTCATGCACGACAACGGCTACGTCGAGATCAAGGACCGCTCCAAGGACATCATCATCTCGGGCGGCGAGAACATCTCCTCCATCGAGATCGAGGAAGTGCTCTACAAGCATCCTGCCGTGGCGTCGGCGGCGGTGATCGCCATGAAGGACGAGAAGTGGGGCGAAGGCCCGTGCGCCTTCATCGAGGTCAAGGACGGCGTGTCCCTGAGCGACGAGGAGGTGCTCGACTTCTGCCGCGAGCGGCTGGCCAGGTTCAAGGTGCCACGGCGCGTGATCTTCGGGCCGATCGAGCGCACGGCAACTGGCAAGGTGCAGAAGTTCAAGCTGCGCGCGCTGCTGGAGAACGGATAGACACCTCGGGGCGCGTTCCGCTGGCGGTACGGCGCGGGTACGGCGCGGCCTGTCCGCACCAGCTATGCGAGCAGGCTCAGGCCCCGTCGCCGCCGTCGTCCTTGCCCAGGTCCAGTTCGCTGCGCGCGATGCGGCGGGCAACCCTGAAGATGCCGTCCAGGATCTCTATCACCTCGATCTCGCGGACGTATTCCTTCACCGAATGCGCCTTTGCGCGGGGAACGGATTCGAAGCGCTCGCGGTTGATCCTGCTGGCCAGGCGCCTGACGCTCGCCTTCATGTTGCGCACGGTCGAGGCGAGGTCGCGGTCCCTTTCGGTGACGGCAGACACCCCGCCGCGAAACGCACGCAAGACGGCCGAGTGGTACGCGGTGATGCGCTCGACCGCATCAGCAGGGATCTCGACCCGTTCGTCGATCCGCTTGCCAGCCGAGGTGGTGATGTCGGTCGCGATCCGGTCGGCGACATGCTCCAGATCGTTGGCGACGGCGACAAGCTGCATCAGTTCGTCGGCCTGGTCCGGGGAGAGGTGCGTGATCGAGATGCGCCCGAGATAGCCCACCAGCGCCGAGTGAAGTTCGTCGACCGGGTGGTCCATCTCGGCGATCGCCCGCAGGCTGGCGCGCGATTTCGACAAAGCCGCCGGCAGGGCCAGTTCGAGCATGCCGGCTACGTAGTCGCCCAGGCGCCCGATTTCCCTCCGCGCGCTGTCCAGCGCCATCGCCGGCGTATCGAGAAGGTTGTCGTCGATGAATTTCGGCGCAAGCGGCTTCTCGGCGCCGGCGGGCCGGTCCGGCACCAGCCATTCGACGACGCGGGCGATCTGTGTGGTGAACCCGATGAACAGCAGCGTATTGGCGACGTTGAAGATGGTGTGGGCATTGGCCACCTGGCGCGGCGCCTCGGCGGCGATGCGCGCGCTTCCCTCCAGCGAGGCGACATGCGGCGAGATGGCGCGCACGAATTCCGCCAGTTGCGGGATGAAGCCGATCCAGATCGCAACGCCCGCAACGTTGAACAGCACGTGCACGACCGCGGCGCGGATCGCCTCGCGCGACTTGCCGATGGCGGCGAGGCCGGCGGTGGCGCAGGTGCCGATGTTGGCGCCCAACGCCACGGCAATCGCCGTCTCCAGCGTCATGACGCCCTGCCCCGCCAGCACGATCACGATGCCCGTTGTCGCCGCCGAGGACTGGATGATGGCCGTGAAGACCATGCCCGCCAGCGCGCCGGCGATCGGGTTGGACAGCGCGGCGATGAAGCCGATGAAGGGTTCGTAGGTGCGCAGCGGCGCCATCGCGTCGCTCATCAGCCCCATGCCGTAGAACACCAGCCCGACGCCGAGCAGCATCTGGCCGTAGTCCTTGCGCGGCGGATGTTCGGACACGAAGTTGACCAGGAACCCGGCCGCGATCATCGGCAACGCGAAACGGGTCACCTTGAACGCGAGGATCTGCGCGGTGACCGTGCTGCCGATATTGGCGCCCATGATGATGCTGACGCTTTGCCCCATCGACATGATGCCGGCCGAGATCAGGCCGACGAGGATCACGGTCGTCACCGAGGACGAGTTCACCAGGCCTGTAACCGCGGCGCCGACGGCCGAGCCCAGGAAGCGGTTCTTCGTCACCCGGATGAGCAGGTCGCGCAACTGGTCGCCCGCCGCGCGCTTCAGCGCCACCGTCATCTGGTCCATGCCGAACAGGAACAGCGCGAGGCCACCGAACAGGCCGGTCCACAACGCGAACTGGTCGAGGCCTTCGCTCATCAATGCGCCGCCCCGAAACCCGAGCCTGCAGGCTCCGTCGCTGGCGACATCGCGATCATGGCAGCATCGCGCCGCGCAGCATGAAGTAGATCATCGCCGCAACCACTGCGGTGGCGGGAACCGTGATCAACCAGGCCGCAGCGATGCGCAGCAGCAGCGAGCGCTTGACCAGCTCGATCCGGTTGATGTTGCGCAGGCCCTTGCGCTCCTTCTTGTGCAGTTCGACGGCGGTGGCCTTCGTCTTCAGCTCGCGCAGCAGCTCGGTTTTCTCGCTGACGGTCGCGGCATCGAAGCGGGCGAGGAACGCATCGACGGTGGCGGAATCCTCGCCCTGGTGGTGGGATCGGATCTCCTCGAGCATGCGGGCGTAGTTGACCTTGAGATACTCGCGCAGGAACCCGACGCCGAAGACACCGCCGACGGCAATGTGCGTGGAGCTGACCGGGAGGCCGAGCTGCGAGGCGATGATGACCGTGATCGCCGCGGACAGCGCGATGCAGAAGGCCCGCGCCTTGTCCAGCTCGGTGATCTCGGAGCCGACTGTGCGGATCAGCTTGGGTCCGTACAGGGCAAGGCCGATCGAAATGCCAGCTGCGCCCACCAGCATCACCCAGATCGGGATATGCGCCTTCGTGGCGACACCGCCGGAGACCACCGCGTCATTGATCGCCGCCAGCGGCCCGACCGCGTTGGCGACGTCGTTGGCGCCATGGGCGAAACTGAGAAGGGCGGCTGCGAAGACGAGCGGTACCGTGAACATCTCGTTCATGCCATCCTTGCCGGTCGGCAGGGATGAAAAGACGCGGGCTATACGGACACGCACAAGGGCAAAAGCCGCGGCCGCGGCGACCAGTCCGATGCCGCCGGCGGTGACGATGCCGACCTTCCAGATGTGCTTCAGTCCCTTCATCGCGAGATAGGTCACGAACGCCCACGCCATGATCGCGATCAGCAGCGGCACCATCCGCCGGGCGGCCAGCAGGATGTCTGGCTGGTAGGTGATCGTGCGCTTGATCAGGTAGAGAAAACCGGCAGCGATCAGACCGCCCAACACCGGCGATATCACCCAGGAGGCGGCGATGCGGGCGACTTCGCTCCAGTTCGCGATGCCCCAGCCGCCGGCCGCGATGCCGGCGCCGAGCACGCCGCCAACGATGGCATGGGTCGTCGAGACCGGCGCGCCGAGCGCGGTCGCGACGTTGAGCCAAAGGGCGGCAGCGAGAAGCGCGCCGATCATCACCCATATGAAGGTCGTGCCGTCCTGGATCAGGGCCGGATTGATGATGCCGTTCTTGATCGTGCCGACCACGTCGCCGCCGGCGATCAGCGCACCGCCGGCTTCGAAGATCGCGGCAATCACGATCGCCCCGGCCAGGGTAATGGCATGCGAGCCGACGGCCGGGCCAACGTTGTTGGCGACATCGTTGGCACCGATGTTCAGGGCCATGTAGCCGCCGATCATGGCTGCCGCCACGAGCAGCGTGCCGTGCATGCCGGCGGGGCCGCGCGACATGACGAACAACATGACGACGACAATGAACAGGATCGCCGAACCGAGCCGGAACAGCTCGTTACGGTTGACGAGCAAGGCGCGCTCAAGCTTGTGGACGTTGGGAACGCCGACCGGATCTGTCGCAGGCATGGATCCCCCCGTTGCTGCACAGAATCAACCGCGACAGAGACAAGTCTGTCACGAAAACGTCATATGTCTGTAACGGAAATGACATGTGGCGCGCTGATGCAGGTCAAAGGGCAGGACTGCAGCTTGCCCCGATCAGACGCTCGGGCGACCGCCGCTCACCGACGCGATCACGGCCTCAAACTGAAAACCGGGCGCGTCATCCATCCCGTCGGTCGTCACCGGGCGAATCGATATCGCAGATCGCTGAAACGACCGTGTCGCGGGCGGATCTCCCTGGACAGACCAGCGCGTTTCGCAATTTCCGGGCCTTGAATCGCGCGCCTGGAGCGACAATGGGCTGGCGATCCTCGTCAGAATGGCCCAAACTGCATGCCTGACCTACACGTAAGCTCGTCAGCAACCGCTCCGCCGGCCCAACTGTCTTACACAAGATGTCGCTCAAGTTCGCCCTTCTCGGTCTCATTTCCATCAAGCCTGCTTCCGGATATGACCTGAAGCGGACGATCGAGCGGTCGATCTACTACATCTGGAACGCCACCTCGCCGCAGATCTACGCGACATTGCGCAAGCTGCGCGAGGAGGGCTGCATCACCAGCGAAAGCCTGCCGCAGCGGGGCAAGCCCGACAAGCAGATGCACACGATCACAGCGGAGGGAGAGAGCGCGCTGGCTGCATTCGTGCGCGAGCCTATCCACGCCTCGGTGACGCGCGACGAAGTCTTGCTGCGGGTCTTCCTCGGCAACTTCATCGAGCCGCAGGACATGCGCGGCGAACTCCTCGCCTACCTCGACCGGGTGCGCGAGGAGCGCGCCTACCTGGAAAGCGTGGAGGCGCGCATCCGGGCGCATCCGGGACCGAGGGCGCAGGCGCGCACCTACCAGCTCCTGTCGCTGCGCCTGAAGGTCGCCCAGCTGCGCGCTACCGAAACCGAACTGATGGCGTTCTGCGAGGCGGGCGCGGGCGCGAAAGACTAGCCGCGCACGGTCTTCAGCGTCTTGGAAATGCCGCCGCTGTAGTGCGGGCGGTCGGCCTGCGGTTCGCGCAGCGGTTCCACCGGGCGCTGGCTGGCGCGGCTGCGTTCCACAAGCTGCTGGTATTCGAGCGTGCCGCCGCGCTTCCAGGCGAGTTCCTTGTCGCTGAGTTCGCGCACGACGCGGGCGGGAATGCCGATGGCAAGGCTGCGCGGCGGGATCACCATGCCCTCGCTGACGTAGGCCATGGCGCCGATGACAGCGCCCTCCCCCACCTTCGCGTTATCCATGACGACGGCGTTGATGCCGACCAGCGCGTCGACGCCGATGTGGGCGCCGTGGATGACCGCGCCGTGGCCGATGTGCCCGTTGACGTCGATCAGCGTCTCGCCGTCGGGGAAGCCGTGCATGACGCAGGTGTCCTGCACGTTCGACCCCTCGCGCAGGGTGATGCGGCCGAAGTCGCCGCGCAGGCAGGCCGCCGGGCCGACATAGCAGCCCGGCCCGACGATGACGTCGCCGATCAGGACCGCGGTCGGGTGCACATAGGCCGACGGGTCGATGACGGGGATCATGTCCTCGATGGCGAAGCACTGGGCCATTGTCGTCTGCATCCTTCCGGTTGCTGCTGTCGCTACTTGCCGGTGAACCGAGGCTTGCGCTTTTCCATGAAGGCGCGGCGGCCTTCGGCGTAGTCCTGGCTGGCGTAACAGGTGTCCACCATGGCGTTCAGCGCCTCGATTGCCGCCGCGTCCGCGCCCGCATTCAACGCGATCTTGCCGGCCTTGGCGAGCGCCACCGTCAGCGGCGCGTTGTCGGCGATGCGCGCCGCGTAGTCATCGACGAATGCATCGAGATCGTCGCGCTCGACGACGCGATTGACGAGGCCCATCTCGTAGGCTTCGGCGGCTGTGAACTGGCGCGCGGTGAACAGAATCTCCGCGGCATAAGCGGTACCGACGACATTGGCCAGCCGCTTCTGGGCGGCATGGCCGTAGCCGATGCCGAGCCGTGCGGCGGGCAGAGCGAAACGCGATCCGGCCTCGCAGATGCGCAGGTCGCAACATACCGCCAGCGCCAACCCGCCGCCGACGCAATAGCCGGCGATCTTCGCAATCGTCGGTCGGGGGAAGCTCTCCAGCCGCTCATAGACGGAGGCGGAAATCTCCGCGTAGCGCCGCACCTCCTCGGCGGTGCTGCGCTCGGTCTCGAACCGGGAGATATCGGCGCCGGAGGCGAAGGCCTTGCCACCGGCCCCCGACACGACCAGCAGGCGGGTTTCGTCGTCTGCCGCGAGTTCGTCGAGGACGCTCGCCGCATGGCGCCACATGTCGAGGTCGATGGCGTTGCGCCGTTCGGGATTGTTGATGACGAGATGGCCGACGGCGCCGATGCGCCCGCCGAGTATCCGTCCCTCTGCCCCCGGCGTCAGTTGCATCGCATTCCCTCACCTCAAGACCATGGCCGCAGCCGGCAAACCGCGCAGCTCAATGCCTATATCATATGCTCACGTGGGAGGCGGTCTGCATGCGCAGGCGCGCGTGGGCCGCGCGGTCGGTTTCGCCGAGATCGTCGAGGACTTTCGCGAACTCCGCCCAGTTGCGCCGCGCGCCGGGAAACTTCGCCACGCGCTCCGACAACAAGGCGCGCGCCATGCCGAGCCGCTTGCCGCGCACCGCGGAGTCGATGAGGATCTGGGCGAAGAGATCGCGCTGGGCAAGGCTGCCGCCGATCGGCGACAGCTCGTTGCGGATCGGCCAGATCAGGTCGCAGGCCTTGCCGTATTCGCCGGCTTCGTAGGCGATGATCGCCTCGCACAGCGGGATCAGCAGCGACTGCGTGGTATGCGACGTCCATCCCTCGCCCTCGCGCGCGAAGACGGCCATGGAATCGATGTGCTCGCGGGCCACGTCAAAGCGTTTCTTCGCGGCGAGCGAAAGACAGAAGTGGGCATCGCGGAACGGCAGGATGTGGTCGTGGATGCGCGTCTGCGAGTGCTCGGCGAGCGCGTCCCAGCGATCGCCGACGTCGAGGCCGGCGATCTCCAGCCGCTTGAGCAGAGCGGCCTGGTTGGAGACGTCGACATACTTGTCGGAGTTCACCGTGGTCAGCACCTCGTCGAAGATGCGAAACACCTCGTCGAAGTTCTCCTGCGCGAAGTGGAACAGCGCGCCGTGCCACCACACATGGGCCTTGAAGAAATTCTTATTCGCCCATCTCTCGGGCGGCTGGTCGAGCCACTTTGCGCCCTCGCTGGCGCGGCCTTGCATTTCGAGCACGTGGGCGACGGAGTGAATTGCCCAGAGATCGCCGGGGTTGCGGTCGGTCGCCTCGCGGCCCCAGCGCTCGGCCTCGGCATAGTCGCCGCATTCCTCCAGCGCGTAGGCATACATGCCCTGCACGTTGGCGTAGTTGGGGATGGTGTCGTCCCATTCGCCCAGCACGCCGGAGACGACGGACCGCAGCACGTGCGCGCGGCCGGTATAGAAGGCCATCGTGTGGTGCAGCTTCAGCGCCATGACGTCGCGCGGCCAGTCGTTGAGGATCGCCTCCCACGCAAGGCAGGCGTTTATCAGGTCGCCCTTCACCCAGGCCTGCAGGGCCTCGGCATGCAGACGTTCGCGCGGCGTCAGATCGTCGGCCATGCCCGCCAGAGCATCGAGCGCCTGCTGAACCTTCGGCAGGACGGCGCGGTTTTCCAGCATCATCAGCAGGTAGCCGCGATAGCACTGGGCGAGCGCGCAGTCGGGGTCGGCGTTGAGCGCGGCCTTCACCTCGGCGGATGCCGTCTGGCCGTAGTCGAGATAGTCGGCGACGGCGGCGTCGAGATGGCGCACGGCGTCGGCGCTCGCGGTGGTGATCTCAAGGCCGCGACTGTCAAGCTGCATGGTCCGAGCCTCCTGTCCTTCCTGTTGCCTGCCAGCCCGGCCGGCCTTCGCCAGCCGCCGGCCAGCCCTGGCTAGCCGCCGGCTAGCCGGCGTCGTCGAGCGCGACGCCGAGGCCGCGCAAGACCCGTTCCGGCGACGCCGGGAAATCGTGGATATCGCCGCCACGCTGGCGCAGGGCGTCGGCAACCGCGCAGGCGATGCCGCCCAGCGCGCCAATGATCGATCCTTCGCCGCAGCCCTTGAAGCCGCCGAGCGCGCCCGACGGCGTGTTGGCGTGGTGCAGCTCGATGTTGGGGACTTCCAGCGCGGAGGGAACGAGGTAGTCAGCAAGCGTCACGGTGCGCGGCTGGCCCTGTTCGTCGTAGACGAGTTCCTCCAGCAGCGCCTCGCCGACCCCTTGCGCGATGCCGCCGATGATCTGTCCCTCGACGACTGCCGGATTGATGAGGCGGCCGACGTCCTCGGCGGCGACGTAGCGGACGATCTCGACGGCACCGGTGTCGGGATCGACATCGACGACGACGACGTGCGCGCCGGCGGCAAAGCTGCCGTGCTTGGGATCGTAGAAGGAGGTGACCTCGAAGCCCTGGTTGAGGTCCTGCGGAATGTCCTTGGCCGAGAAGAAGCTGTGCTCGGCCATGTCGCGCAGCGACAGGGTCTTGCCGCGGTCGAGCGTGTGGACGACCGAGCTGGAGATCGTCAGGTTCTCCACCGGTTCGTCGAGCAGGAAGGCGGCGAGCGCCAGGATGCGGCGGCGCATCTCGGCTGCCGCCTGTATGACCGCACCGGAACCGAAGACAGCCGTGCGCGATGCAAAGGTGCCGAAGCCGTAGGGCGCCATGCCGGTGTCGTTGGTCAGGCAGGAGATGTCGTCCATGGAGATGCCGAGTTCGTCGGCGGCGACCTGGCGCATGGCGGTGGCGATGCGCTGCCCCTGCGAGGGGAGCGCCGCGGCGATCGTCAGCGTGCCCGTGGTCTCGAGACGCAAAGTGACCGCATCGCGGCCCGGTTGCAGCAGGGTGCCCGGCCCGACCGGCGTGCTGGTTCCAAGGCCGGTCAGCTCTGCGAAGCAGGCAACGCCGATGCCGCGCAACTTGCCGGCGGGGGCCTGCCCCTGCGCGGCACGCAACTGATCGTAGCCCGCCTTCGACAATGCCATCTGCAGGCAGGGCACGTAACCGACATTGTCGTGCACCAGGTTGTTGGCGTTGCGATAGGGCATCTCGTCCTGGTCGATGAGATTGCGGCGGCGGATCTCGACGGGGTCGATGCCGAGCCGGTGCGCGGTCTCGTCCAGCAACAGTTCCAGCGAAGCGGACGCCGACGGGCGACCCACCGCGCGGTATGGCCCGACGGGCGTCTTGTTGGTGGCGACCCCGCGCGTCAGGTAGCGCAGCGCCGGGACCTTGTAGGGGCCGGGCATCAGGCCGCCGGTCTGCAGCGGCTCCATGCCCGCCGACCACAGGTAGGTCGAATAGGCGCCGACATCGACCCAGATGTTAGAGCGCAGCGCGAGGATATGCCCCTGCGCGTCGACGGCGAGTTCAAGCTCGATGTCCTGCTCGCGGGCATGCGTCGAGGCGACCATGTTCTCCAGCCGGTCCTCGACCCATTTCACCGGGCGGCGCAGCAGCCGGGCGAGCCAGGCGCAGACGAATTCCTCCGGGTAGATCGACGCCTTCTGGCCGAAGCCGCCGCCGGTCTGCGGCGCGACGACGCGGACCTGGTTCTCGGCCATGCCGAGGTGCCTGGCGAGGTAGTGGCGCACAACATAGGGCAGCTGGTGGCTCATCCACATGCTGAGCTCGAAGCCGTCGCGGCGGAAGGCGGCGACGCAGCCGCGTCCCTCCAGGCACAGCGCCTGCTTGCGGCCGATACGAAAACCGCGCCTGACAGTCAGGTGCGCCGAAGCGAAGGCCGCATCGACATCGCCGCGCTCGTACTCGCGCTTGATCAGGTAGTTGTTGACGCAGGTGTCGTGGATGCGCGGCGCGTCGTCCTTCTCGCCGTCGCGCGGGTTGGTCACCGGGGTCAGCGGCTCGTAGTCGACCTCGATGAGTTCGATGGCGTCCTCGGCGGTGGCCCGGTCCTCGGCAACGACGGCGCAGATCGCCTCGCCGACGAAGCGGACCTTCTCGACCGCCAGCCAGTCCTGCACCGACTGGCCGCCCGAAAAGCGGTTCGGCATGGAGCGGAACGGCTCCACCTTGCCATGCAGGTCGCGCCCGGTGAGCACCTTGATGACACCGGGATGAGCCTTGGCCCTGCTGGTGTCGACGCCGCGCAGCAGCGCATGCGCGTGCTGGCTGCGCAGGAAGGCGACGTGGTACATGCCCGGAAAGGCAATGTCGTTGAGGAACCGAGCCTCGCCATCCAGCAAGGGCCGGGCCTCGTCCGGCAGCACCGACGTGCCGACAGCCTTTTCGTTGACGAACCGCAATCCCGACATACCGTCCCTACTCCTGTCCGCGCGCCGCCGCTGCGGCCGCCTGCACGGCCTTGATGATCGCCTGGTAGCCGCTGCAGCGGCAGATGTTTCCGGACAGGTACTCGCGGATTTCCTCTTCGCTCGGGTCGGGATTCCCGCGCAGCAGTTCGATCGCGGTGATCAGGAACCCCGGCGTGCAGAAGCCGCACTGCACGGCGAAATTCTCGAAGAAGGCCTTCTGCACCGGGCTCCATTCGCCCTCGTCGTCGCGCAATCCCTCGATGGTGACGACGTCGCCGCCATCGGCCTGCACAGCGAGAGTGAGGCACGAACGGGCACTGCGGCCATTGAGCGACACCGTGCAGGCGCCGCAGACGCCGTGTTCGCAGCCGGTGTGGGTGCCGGTCAGATGCAGGTGGTCGCGCAGGAAGTCGGCAAGCGAGGTGCGCACCGTGACGGTCCGGGTGTACTCCCGGCCGTTGACCGTTAGCGTGATCGACTGCTCCCTCGCCATCAGCGGGTCTCCCGTGTACGCATCAGGGCCGCCGTCAGCGCCCGCTGAACCATGACGCCGGCCAGGTGGCGGCGAAAGCCGGACGAGGCGTGCACGTCCTCGGCCGGGTCGAGGGTCGCCTTCACCTCGTGCGCGACGTCTGCGAAGAGGCCGGGTGCTGCCCCCGGCTCCAGCTTCGTCCCCGTCAGTGCGTCTTCGGCGGCCGTCGCGCGCAGCGGCCCCTCGCCCATGCCGACGATGGTCAGCCGCGCACGTTCGCACACCCCGTCGCGCACCGTCAGAAGCGCGGCAGCGCCGGCGATGGCGAAATCGCCGAGCCGGCGGGCGAACTCGACGAAGGCCGAACCGGTACCCTCGGGCGGACGGGCATAGCGCACCCCGACGACCATCTCGCCGGGTTCCAGCGCCGTGGTCAGCATGCCCTGCGAGAATTCCCCCGCCGGCACTTCGCGACGCCCCTCGGCGCTGGCAATGACCACGGTCCCGTCATAGGTCGCCAGGATGCTGGGGTGCTCGGCCGCCGGATCGTTGTGCGAGACACTGCCGCACACGGTGCCGCGGTTGCGGATCGCGGGATGCGCCACGTAGGTGGTTGCCTCGTGCAGCAACGGCCAGCGGGCGCGTACCGCGTCGCTGTTGAGTATGTCGGCGTGGCGCACCAGCGCGCCGACGCTGAGGCTGGCATCGGTTTCCTCGATGCCATCGAGGCCCGGGATTCGGTTGATGTCGACAAGAACGGCCGGGTCGGCGATGCGCATGTTGAGCATCGGCATCAGACTCTGGCCGCCGGCCAGGACGCGGCCGTCACCCTCCGCCTGCCCGAGCACCGCGAGCGCGTCAGCAAGCGACGTCGGCGCCTGATAGTCGAACCAGGGTGCCTTCACGGAAAACCTTCCCCTCCCTCGCCGCTGTCGGGTGAATCCAGGTCCACTCCCGGGCGAATTTATATGTAAGCCCTTTACTATGCTTCGCCGTGTGTCGCAAGCCTGCCCGCGCGGCGCGCGGCCTCGCCCGCGCACCTGGAGCCGACGGTTCCTCCAGGAACGTCGGCAAGACTGCGTCCGCGGTTGACGCAGGTCAACGCCCTCTCTAACGATAGTGAAGCACTTGCATATGCGACCAGCCGAGCACGGACAGCACGGTTCGCCAGCCGGCGGCCATGGAGGCAGCGCCATGAAGATGCATTTCCTCGACGGCGGCCGGCTGCGCATGAAGCGGCGCATCTTCGTGCCGGACGCCGAGCGCGACGAGACGGTCGAGCTGCCGGTCATTTCGACGCTGTTCCGCCATGCCAAGGGCAACGTGCTGTTCGACACCGGCTGCCATCCGTCCGTTGCCACGGATGCGCATGCGCGCTGGGGCGGCATGGAGAAGTTCATGACGCCGATCGCGCCGCCGCGCCAGGATGTCATCAACGCGCTGGCGCAGGTCGGGCTGAAGCCGGAAGACATCGACATCGTCGTCAACTCGCACCTGCATCCCGATCACTGCGGCTGCAACGCGTTCTTCACGCGCGCTCAGTTCCATTGCCACGAAGCGGAACTGGCGGCAGCGCAAGCCGAGGGCGCCGACAGGATGGGCTATCTGCGCGTCGAGTGGGACCACCCGATGCGCCTCGACACGTTTTCCGGCCAATTCGACGTCTTCGGCGATAGCCGGCTGGTGACGATGCACCTGCCCGGCCACACGCCGGGCATGACGGGGCTGCGCGCGGACCTGACGCGCAGCGGCGAGTATTTCATCGTGTCGGACGCGGTCGCCATCGAGCGAAACCTTGCGAACGACGAAGCGCCGATGAACGCCTGGAACGCGGACCTTCTGCTTGCGTCCTACGAGACGATCCGCGCGCGCCAGAACGCCGGCGCGACGATCATCTGCGGGCATGACGACGGCCAGTGGCAACGGCTGAACACGGGCGCATACGCCCACGATTGAGGGACAATCCTCTCGCGAACGGGGAGATCACATGGACACCGGACTTGCAGGAAAGGTCGCGCTGGTCACCGGCGGCGGCCGCGATGTCGGCGGCGAAGTCTGCCGGGCGCTCGCCGGCGAAGGCGTACGCGTCGCGGTCAACTACAACCGCTCGAAGGACGAGGCCGACCGCCTCGTCGACGAGATCACGGCTGCCGGCGGCACCGCCCGCGCGGTCAAGGCCGACATCAGCGACTACGACGCGGTGAAGGCGATGGTCGACGGGGTCGCTGCCGACTGGGGCAGCATGGACATCCTGGTCAACAACGCCGGCTACGTGAAGTACCAGCGCTTCGTGGAGTCCGGTCCTGCCGACTGGAAGCCGCAGATCGACGTCTGCCTTTACGGCGCGCTGAACTGCTCGCATGCGGCCGCCCAGCACATGGTGAAGCAGCAGGGCGGGCGCATCATCAACGTCGTCGGCGACAGCTCGCGCATCGGCGAGGCCAACATCTCGCTGGCGGCAACCGCGCGCGGCGGCACCATCGCGCTGGGCAAGTCGATGGCCAAGGAGCTCGGCCGCTTCAACATCACGGTCAATACGGTCTCGCTCGGCCTCATCAGGACGGCGCACCAGGACCCGGAGTTCCTGGCCAAGAACATGGACCGGATCCTGAAGGCCTATCCGCTGAAGCGGATCGGCGAACCCGGCGACGTGGCGCCGATGGTGACCTTCCTGGCCTCGGCCGGGGCATCGTGGGTCACCGGCCAGGTCATCAGCGTCAACGGCGGCTTCTCGATGGTGTGACGCGCGCCGTTTCGCGGCATCAGCTCGCGGTGCGTTCGCGGTAGCCGAGGTTTGCGGATATCGCGGCGGCCGCGGCGATCAGTTCACGCACCTGATCGGTGGATGGCATCTCGGAGAGAAACTGCACCGAATCCGTGATGGCAATTGCACCGGCATAGCCGCCGAGCGCATCGAAGATCGGGGCGGCGAGCGCGTTGATGCCGATCATCGCCTCGTGCGGGGCGACAGCCCATCCGCGCCGCCGCGTCGCCTCGACTTCGGCCCTGAGACGGATCGGATCGGTGATCGTGTAGGGCGTCGTCATCTGCAGCGGCTGCTGCAGAATGCGCGGCAGCGTCGCCGGGTTGCCGAACGCCAGCGTGACCTTGCCCTGGGCGCTGGAGTGAAACTGCAGCAGCGATCCCGGCTTGACCGCAATCTCGATGTTGGAGCGGCTCGGCATGATGTTGACGATGCGGTTGCCATCGGGTTCCGGCTGGCTGATCGTGACCGCGTGGCCGAGGCGGTCGCGCAGCTCGCGCATGACGTCGCGGGCGGCAGACGCAATCTCGAAGCTCTCGGATACCGCCTGCCCCAGCGCGACGAGACGCGCACTGACGCCGTAGCGCTCGGTCTCGTCGTTGCGGATCAGGTAACCGGCCGCCACCAGCGTCTGCAGGTGGCGGTGGATGCGACTCTTGGTCGTGTCGAAGGCGCGCGCCATTTCCGTCACCCCGACGGAGGACTGGCACTGGGCAATGTACTCGAGAATGCGCAGCGCGAACTCGACCGACTGGATCTTGCGCGATCCGCTGTCCTCGCTCATCGGAATCTCCGGTTCAGGCTCTCCGTTCGGCGCCTTCTAGCCGCATCCAGCCACCGCGTCACCCCGCGTCGGCAAGCAGCGCGAGCGCTCAGGCATCCTCCGGCATGGGGTATTCGTCGGCGTTCAGCACCCAGCCCGGCTGCCTGGAAAAATCCACACGCGGCGGGCCGAAGATGTCGATGAGCTGATTGAGGTCCTGCTCCATGCCGCGTGAGGTGTGGATGGAGGGCGGCGGGATGATGGTCAAGGACGGCGACCTGCAAAACGCGTGCTCGTCCTCGCGCCACATGTTCATGTCGACCGTCCACGGCCAGCGCAGATGGTGGGTGAACGAACCGTCGACGGCGAGCGACCCCTGCTCGAAATCGTCGTGGTGATGCGGCGACAGCTTGGTGATGTCGCGCGGGCCGACCTGCGGGTCGAGGACGTTCACCATCAGCGTGGTGCAGCGGAAAATCCGCCCGAAGCGGCCCGGCTGGGCCGGCACATCGAGGCTGTATGTGCGGATTGCGAACCCGCCGGGCGGCGCCGGCCAGGGCTTGAAGGGCGGGATGTTGGGATCGCCGTCCGCGTAGGCGGATGCGTTCGAGCACTTGTCCGTCAGATCCCTCGACACGGTCGAGAAGATCCGCGCGATCCGGCCGCCAGCGGGCAGCGTGATGGCGCTGTCGCCAGGCGGCATGATGGTCAGCGAATAGCCATCCGACGTGACGGTCTGGCCGCCCGCGCTCATGTCGGCAGGGGTTCCGCGATCGGGCAGAAGCGCGACGTACTCGTCCGCCTGCCCGGTCCGCGCCAGCACGGCGCCCGGCTGCGCCTGGGTGTAGGCGACGAGGAAATTCTGCCCGCGCGTCAGCCAGGTCCTCTCCTTTGCCGTCGAGACCGCGGGCGCCTCGTCATAAAACAGGCCGTAGCTCGCCGGCTGATAGGCCGTCGGCGTCGGCTTTGGCGCCGAAGATGCTGCAAGCTGCGCGCGGGGATCGGACTTGTCGTACATGGGGCCTCCCGTAGGTCTTAGTGTTCCGACATGCAGAACATCGTTCCTTTTATGATCATTGCCCCGTGCGGACGGATGTCAAGCCGCCCATTTTGCTGCACTGCATTGCTGCAATGCAGCGAAACACGAGGAGTGTCTTGACAGCACTTTGCGGTAATTTATTATTTATCGCAACAACGTTCTGCATAACGAAACGGAGGAAACAGCATGTACTCTCGCCGCAAAGTGCTCGCCATGTCCGGCGCTGCAGCCGCAACCCTTGCCATGCCGAATATCGCACGGGCAGCGCCGATCTCGGTGCGCCTCGCCCATGCCGCGGCAGAAGTCCATCCCGGCCACATCGCGACCGTGGAATTCAAGAAGGCGCTGGAGGCACTCGTGCCGGGCGCATTCGACATCCAGATCTTCCCGAACCGCCAGCTCGGCAGCGACAAGCAGAACCTGGAATCGGCGATCGCGGGCACCAACCAGATGTGCAGCTCCAGCGGCGTGCTGTTCCCGCTCGTCACCGGGCGCCCGGCGCTCGATGCCTTCCAGCTGCCGTTCCTGATCAAGGACTACGACCACTTCTCGGCCCTGGCCGTCACCGACACCACGCAGAAGATTCTCGACGACCTGTCGGAAGCCGGCCTCGTCGGCTTGCAGATCACCGACATCGGCCAGCGCCACTTCCTGTCGGCCAAGGACCCGGTCAAGAAGCTCGCCGATTTCGCCGGCCTGAAGACGCGCATCGTTCCGGTGCCGCTGCACAAGGCGATCTGGGAAGCCGTCGGCGTGTCGCCGATCGGCCTGCCCTACGGCGAGGTCTACGGCGCGCTGCAAACCAAGGTCATCGACGCGGTGGAAATCAACGTGTCGTCGATGATCGGCGAGAACCTGTGGGAGGTCGGCAAGAACTTCACGCTGACCGGCCACTACCCGTGGCACAACGTCACCGCCGTCAACAAGGCGTTCTTCGACGGACTGTCTCCGGAGCTCCAGGCCGCGATGAAGCAGGCCGGCAAGGACTCCACCGCGCCCACGCTGGCCTACACGAAGCAGCAGGACCTCGACGGGCGCGCGGAACTGAAGGGCAAGGGCGTCGAGATCTTCGAGCTCGAAGGGCTCGACGAGATGAAGGCCAAGGTCGCGCCGCTGGTCGCCAGCTGGAGCGAGAAGTCGCCGCTGATCGCGGAGTTCGTGAAGGCCGCGCAAGGCTAGGCTCGCGACGATCCGACATCGGATGGCCCCGGCGCTGCAACCATGCCGGGGCCAGCCAGGCCAAGCTCGTCACCGACAGGCGGACCGATGCTCCTCGACAGGCTGATCGCGGGATACACCCGGCTTCTGCGAGTGATCGCGGGAACGACGATGTCGATCATCGTCGTCGTCATGGTGGTCCAGGTGGTTGCCCGCTACGTCTTCAACGGCAGCCTGATCTGGGCCGAAGAGCTCTGCCGCTACCTGCTGATCTGGCAGACCTTCCTGTATGTCGGCATGGCCTACCAGCGCGGCGAACTGGTCTCCGTCGAAGTCGTTCCGCTGATGCTGTCGCCGCGTGTCCGGTTCGCGCTCAAGGTGCTTGTGACGGTTCCGGCGCTTACGTTCCTGTGGCTGATGATGACCAACGGCTACGACTACGCGGGGCGCTTCTCCAACCAGGTCATCCCTGCGATCGACTTCATCTCGACGTCGCTCATCGGCAAGCCGGTGGGGCTGTCGATCTTCTGGGTCTACATCTCGGTGCCAATCGGCTGCCTGCTGCTGGGCCTGCATCTGATCGCCTCGCTGGCGATCGACTGGCGGGCGCTCCTGGCGCGCCACCGGCACGGCGAACGGGCGGGGGGGCACTAGGCGGTCATGGCCGGATTCTTCGCATCCCTCTTCCTGCTGTTTGCCACCGGCGTCCCGATCGCGCTGGCGCTTGGCATCGCGGCGATGTCCTACCTGTTCCTGAGCGGCAACGGCGGCATCATCCTCGCCTTCCCGCAACGCATGATGGCCGGCGTCGACCAGTTCATCCTGCTCACAATTCCGCTGTTCCTGCTGGCCGGAACGCTGATGAACGTTGGCGGCATCACCGACCGCATCGTCGTTTTCGCACGCGCCATGGTCGGCCATCGCAAGGGCGGCATGTCGGCCGTGACGGTCCTGTCGTCGGGTTTCTTCGCCGGCATCTCGGGCAGCGCCACGGCGGAAGCCGCGGCACTCGGCTCGATCCTGATCCCGGCCATGCGCAAGCAGGGCATGCCGCCGGCCTATGCCGCCGCCATCGTCGGCGTCAGCTCGATCATGGGGCCGATCATCCCGCCGAGCATCACGATGATCATCTACGGCGTGCTGTCGGGCACCTCGATCGGCCAGCTGTTCGTCGCCGGCGTCGTTCCCGGCATCCTGATCGCCACTGGCCTGCTGCTGTACGTCAGCTGGCGCGCGCGGCGGGAGAATTTCCCCGTCACGCCCAAGATGAGCTGGGCGGAGCGGCGCGCATCGACCGTTCGCACGTTGCCGGCGCTGATGCTGCCGCTGATCATCATCGTCGGCATCAAGGCCGGCGTCTTCACGCCGACCGAAGCGGCCGCGGTCGCGGTTGCCTACGCCCTGTTCATCGGCTTCATCTACCGCGACCTGACCTTCCAGCGCGTGTGGGACGCGATGATCTCGACGACGCTGGTCAGCGCGGCGATCCTGTTCATCACGGCGATGGCGAGCATCGTCGCCTTCGTCTTCACGCTGGAGCACGTACCCACGAAGGTCGCCTCGGCGGTGCTGTCGATCAGCGACAACCCCTACGCGGTGCTGTTCTTCCTCAACATCGTCCTGATCGTGCTGGGCATGTTCCTGGAGCCGATCTCGATCCTGATCCTGACCATGCCGATCCTGCTGCAATTCGCCAAGATCGTCGCGATGGACCCGGTGCACTTCGGCGCGATGGTTGTGCTCAACGTGGTGATCGGGATGGCGACGCCACCCATCGGCATATTGCTGTTCATCGTCTGCGCGGCGTCCGGCGAACCATTGACGCGGGTCACCCGCGAGGCACTGCCGCTGATCGGCATCTGCCTGCTCGTGCTGGCGCTGGTGGCGCTGGTGCCGCAAATCACCCTGTTCCTGCCGCACGCCTTCCTGCCGGTGAACTGAACCTGGAGAGACCATGACCGCCCCTGCCCGCCCTGCTCCGACCGGTTTCCGCAAGCGCTTCATCGACGGCGAGCATCTCGTCGGCACCTTCATCAAGACGCCGGCGACGCACCCCATCGAGGTGATCGGGGCGTGCGGCTTCGAGTTCGTCATCATCGACGAGGAGCATGCGCCGTGGGACCGTTGCGCCATCGACACCGCGCTGCTGGCGGCGCGCGCGGCTGGAACGGCGGGCATCGTGCGCGTCGCCGAGCCCTCGCCGGCCAAGGTTCTCGCGGTGCTGGACGACGGTGCGGCCGGCGTCATGGTTCCGCATGTCAGCTCGGCGGCGAAGGCGCAAGAAATCGCCGCCGCCTGCCGCTATCGCGGCGGCAAGCGCGGCTTCTCCAACACGACGCGGGCCGGCGGCTTCGGCGCGGCCAGCATCTGGGCGCATGTCGAGGCGTCCGACGCGGCTGCGGCCTTCATCGCCATGATCGAGGATCCCGAAGCTCTCGACGACCTCGACGCGATCATCGGAACCGAAGGGCTCGACGGCGTCTTCCTGGGGCGCGGCGACCTGACGGTGGCGCTTGGCGCCAGCGGCCTCGACGCGCCAGAGATCATCGCCGTGTGCGAGAAGATCCTCGCCGCCGCCAGGCGCGCCGGCAAGCCGGTCGCCGTCATGGTGTCGACCGGCGAGGAAGCCAAGCGATTCAAGGACATGGGCGCGAGCGCCTTCATCGTCGCGTCCGACCAGGGGTTCATGCGCCAGGCGGCCCTGAAGGCCTATGGCGACATAAGCGCGGCGCGTTGAAGACCTGCAGCCTGCAACGCGCCGCGCTTTTCAATCACATCCATATTCACGGGAGGCCCACATCATGGCTGATACAACGACCAACTATCCGACCGTCGTCCCGCTCGAGCCGATGGAGCCCAGGCGCGCCAAGGAAGTCGCCGCGCTGCTGGTCGGCGCGGTGGACCTGCATTGCCATTCCGGTCCTGCCGCGATGCCGCGCATTCTCGGTCACCATCAGGCGTTCAAGGATGCTCTTGAGGCCGGCTTCAAGGCGCTGCTCTACAAGGATCACTACTATGTCGGCATGCCGCACTGCCAGGTGCTGAAGGACATCTATCCGGACGCCGACATCGAGCTGTTCTCCGGCGTCGCGCTGAACAATGCCTCGGGCGGCATCAACCCGCACGCCGTCGACCACTCGATCAAGCTCGGCGGCAAGATCGTCTGGATGCCGACGTTCGCGGCCCAGAACCACATCACGGCCTACCAGTCGAAGTCGTTCCCGAAGACCGCACGGCCGATGCTGCCGCCGATTCCGCTGAGCGTGCTCGATGCCAACGGCAAGCTGATCGACGAGGCCAAGCAGATCTGCGACCTGATTGCGGAAGCCGACATCATCCTCGCCGGCGGTCACCTGCATGTCAGCGAACTGTTCGTGCTGTTCGAGGAAGCGGCCAAGCGCGGCGTCAAGAAGATGATGGTCAACCACCCGACCTACATCATCGGCTGCTCGGACGAGGACATCCGCGGGCTGGTTTCGCTCGGCGCCTACATGGAGCACTCTATCTGCATGTTCACGCCCGGCCGCGCCAAGCAGCACGACGGCCAGGACCTGCTGCACCTGATCGAGGTCGCCGGCGTCGACCGCACCGTGCTCGGCTCCGACCTCGGCCTGACGCAGGCGATGATGCCGGTCGACGGCTACCGGGCGATCGTCTCCATGATGCTCGACCTGCAGGTTCCAGAGGCCGACATCCGCACGATGACCTCGGCCAACGCGGCGCACCTCCTCGGCCTCGCGGCCTGAGCCGCAGACGGGAAAACGGGGAACCTCGGGAGACGACGCATGGCGCGAAAAGTCATCATCACCTGCGCGGTGACGGGGTCGATCCATACCCCGTCCATGTCGCCGCACCTGCCGGTCACGGCGGAGGAAATCGCCGAGGCCGCGATCGGAGCAAGCGAGGCGGGCGCCGCGGTCGTCCACCTGCATGCGCGCGACCCGCACACCGGCCTGCCCGACCAGTCGCCGGAGCGCTTCGCGCCCTTCCTGCAGGTCATCAAGCAACGCTGCGACTGCGTCATCAACATCACCACCGGCGGGGCGGCGACGATGACGACGCAGGAGCGGCTGAAGCCGGTCGCGACCTTCAAGCCGGAAGTCGCCTCGCTCAACATGGGGTCGATGAATTTCGGCCTGTATCCCATGCTCGACCGGTTCAAGGACCTCAAGCACGACTGGGAGCGGCCGTATCTGGAAGGCTCGCGCGACCGCATCTTCAAGAACACCTTCGCAGACATCGAGATGATCCTGACCACCTGCGCGGAGAACGGCACGCGCTTCGAGATCGAGTGCTACGACATCGGCCACCTCTACACGCTGGCGCATTTCGTCGACCGCGGGCTGGTGAAGCCGCCGTTCTTCGTGCAGAGCGTGTTCGGCATCCTCGGCGGCATCGGCGGCCACCCGGAGGACATCGCGCACATGAAGCGCACCGCCGACCGGCTGTTCGGCGACGACTACCGCTGGTCCGTGCTGGGGGCGGGACGCAACCAGATGACCATCGCCGCGATCGCCGCGTCGATGGGCGGCAACGTGCGCGTCGGGCTTGAGGATTCGCTGTGGATCGGCCCGAAGAAGCTGGCGCAGTCGAACGCCGAGCAGGTCGCCAAGGTGCGCCGCATCATCGAGGAACTAGGGCTGGAGATCGCCACGCCCGCCGACGCGCGCGAGATCCTGCAGCTGAAGGGCGCGGACCGTGTCGCGTTCTGACGTGGCAGGAGTGGAGCGTCGGTGATGAACGTCCTGATCGTGCTCGCACACCCGGAGCCGGCATCGTTCAACGCGGCGATGGCGCAGGCCGCGCGCACCGCGCTCGCCGAAGCCGGTCACGATGTCACCGTGTCGGACCTCTACGGCGAGGGCTTCAACCCGCTCGCCGGGCGGCACGACTTCACCACGACCGCGGACCCTGCCCGCTTCCACTACCAGAGCGAACAGGCGCTTGCGGCGCGCGAGAACGCCTTTGCGCCGGACATCGCGCGCGAGCAGGCGCGCGTCGCCGCTGCCGACCTGTTGATCCTGCAGTTCCCGCTGTGGTGGGGCGGGCCGCCGGCGATCCTGAAGGGCTGGTTCGAGCGCGTCCTTGCCTACGGCTTCGCCTATGTCGACGGCGCGCGCTTCGACAGCGGCCTGTTCAAGGGACGGCGCGCGATGCTGTCGGTCACGGCGGGGGGCACCGAGGCGCGCTTCGGGCCGGACGGCGTCTACGGCGAGGTCGAGAAGGTGCTGTGGCAACCCCAGCACCTGACGCTCGAATACATGGGCTACACCGTCGAGCCGCCGTTCATCGCCTATGGCGCGCCGCGCGTCGACGACGCGACGCGGGCGGGGTACCTGCGCGATTTCGCGGCGCGCGCGGTCGCAACGGCGGCGCGCGAAGTCGTTCGGCAAGGACCGGCGGGAAGCCCGCTCGACCTCGTCGCCGACAACGCATGGTCACGCAAAGGCTGAGGAGATCGCCACATGGACACGTCCAAATTATTCGCCGGCAAGCGCGTGCTCATCACCGGCGGTTCGCGCGGCATCGGCGCTGCCACGGCCAGGCGGCTCGGCGCGCTCGGCGCGCATGTCGGCGTCGGCTACCGCAGCGAGGCGGGTGCGGCCGAGGACGTGGCCGCCGACGTGCGCGCTGCCGGCGGTAACGCCGTCACGCTGAAGGGCGACGTCGCGGTGCCCGCCGATATCGAGGCGCTGGTGGAAGGTGCGCACAAGGGGCTCGGCGGGCTCGATGTCGTCATCAACTGCGCCGGCATCATGCAGAACGCGCTCCTCGGCGACATCACGGCCGACCACTGCCGGGCGATCCTCGACACCAACGTCACGGCGGTTGCCCTGCTGACCAAGGCGGCGGCACGGGTGCTGAGCGCACCGGGCGGGCGTATCGTGCACATTTCCTCGCGCCTTGCCTACGGGCCGATGCCGAGCACGGCGCTGTATTCCGCTTCCAAGGCCGCCGTGTCGACGCTGGTGCACACCTTCGCCAAGGAACTCGGGCCGCGTGGCATCACCATCAACGCGGTTGCTCCCGGCATCATCGAGACAGACATGACCGCCGCATCGCTGGCGGCGCGCCGCGACGGCATCATCGCGCAGACGCCGCTGGCGCGTATCGGACAGCCCGACGACATCGCCGGCATCGCGATCTTCCTTGCCTCGCCGGAGGCCGGCTGGATCACGGGGCGCACGATCATCGCCGACGGCGGACTGCAGTAGATTTATCTGCAGGGCGCTTCAGCGGGTTTTCAATCGCGACAGGTGATCGGCGATAGCCGCCGTCACGGGCATCCCGGCAACTGCTTCGGATTGAAGGGCCAGACCGCTACGCGCCTGCATGAACGCGCCGAGCTGGTCGCAGAACTGCCGGCGATGCGCACCAAGCCGTTCGAGCGTGCTTGCGCGGATGTGCTCACGCGGGATGTCCGCCGCGATCAGTCCGTCCACCGCCGCGCGCACGGCCTGCGCATCGGGCTCGACGGTCGTGCAGAATTCGGGATCGATGAAGACCTCCCGGCCGCCGCGGCTCGGCGTCGTCACCACGGGCAGGCCCGCCAGCATGTATTCGACGCTTGCATACATCGCGCCCTCCTCCGCCGACAGGCACAGGCCGACGCGCGCCTCGGCATAGGCGCGGTTGACGTCTTCGGGGGAGATCGGGCGCGGCAGGCCGTCGACCAGCGGATTGACCACGCCCCAGCCGTCCAGCGCCAGCCCCCGGAAAAAAGCTCTTGAGGCCGCTGGCGGCATGTCGACGCCGTCGACGTAGGTGACCAGCGCGCGTTGCGCGACCAGAGCGGCCAGGCTGTGGCGCTTGAAGACGGCGAGCTTGGCGTTATAGACCGCGTCGAAGCGCGGCGAGACGTCCGTGAGCGGGCGAAACACATCCTCGCGCACGAGCATGTTGTGGTTGGCGAAGAACGCGGTTTCGCCGGCGGCGCGGAACAGTTCCCGCTCGCGCGCGGTGTTGCACAGAAAGACCAGCGCGTGGTCCGGGAAATCGGCGCGGAAGCGCTCGGCCTCGCGGTGGAAGACGGAGACGGAGGCCTCGCTTTCGGCGCTCCAGTAGAGCAGCAGCAGGAAGACCGCCGGGCGGCCGCGCAGTTCACGCGCCAATGTGCGCACCATCCACAGGCGCGGGGTGCCGCCCACCGCTACCATCAGCACGGGCTCGGCAGCCGAAAGAACCCGGACGTGTGCCTTGCGGCGAAGCTGCAGGGCATGCGGTACGGAAAGGCCGCGCTTGGCTGCCGAAGCCGCCATGCGCTGGCGCAGCCGATGCACCTCGATTTCGAGCGTAAGCCGCCTGCGCGCGAAGCTTCCCCTTGGCCAGTCGATCACCTCGCGGATGGCGTCAAGCCGGCTCTGCGTCACAGCCGATCCTTTCCCGGTTTGCCCGTATCATCCAACGCGGTAGCCGAAGTAGCGGGCGTAGTCCGCCCACTCTTCGTCGATGCGTGCGCTCACGGCGGGATCGAGGCCGGGGTATTGCTGCACCTTGTGGCCCTGCCGCGTGGCGATCAGGTCGCGCAGCGGTTCGATGAACGCATCGCAATCGCCGAAGTCGAGGGCGCGGCAGATGTCGCGCACCGCCTGCTCCGGCTCTCTTGCCAGCTCCTCGAAGCGCAGCACGTGCAGGTTGCCTTTGGGGATGCGCGTGGCTTGCGAGAACCAGGCACCATAGACGCGCGCGTGCATGGCGAAGACGAAGTCGGCCAGGTCTTCGGCGGGCGGAATGCCTGCTTCCAGCGTCTGCGTCGTCAGCATCGCGGTCAGCAGCTTGATGTTGGAGGCGAACAGCGCATGCGGTTCGCGGCCGATGTGCACGAAGCGGGCGTTCGGAAAGGCGTCGAGGATCATGTCGAGGCGCGCGGTGTGCGCCGGCGACTTCAGTACCAGCCGTCGCTGCGGGTTGCGCGCCTGCACCGCGGCGAGGAACCCGAGCCACGCCTCCAGCCACGCGCGGCGGCGGGCTTCGCCGTCCGGCCAAAATTCGGCGGCGACCTGCGGGCCGAACCCGCGCGAGGGAAAGGCCATGAAGCGGTACGGCGTTTCCAGCCCGAGATTGAGGATCGCGAACTCGTCCTCCTGCGGTGTCGACATGGAAAACGGCATGTCGCCCTGCGGCCGTGTCTCCGGCAGGATCGCGTCGAGGACGGGGCCGAGCACGCCGTGCAGGGCGAAACTGTCCGGCAGGAAGCACTGGATGCCGGTGGTGCTGCAATGGCGCGGGTCGGCGTTCATCAGTTCGTGCAGCCAGGTGGTGCCCGAGCGCCAGTAGCCGAGGATGAACAGCGGGTCGGCAGCCGGTTCCTGCCCGCCTGCGAGTTTGCCGCTGACCACGGAGCCGGCTGCGGCGACACCAGAATTTGCGAGTGCCGCGAGGCAGATCGAGGCGACCAGCGGCCATTTCGCCGGCGCGATGCGGGAGACATTGCCCGCCGCGATGCGCCGCCACGCCGCAAGCGTCATGCCGTGCCAGACGCGCGGATGAAACGCGCTGTAGCCGTAGTCGGAAGGGCGCGGGACGCGTTGCGGGCTCATGTCCATCCTCGTGGCCTGGCGCGCCGCTCAACCCGGCGACAGGCAGGTTGAGTGTAGACGCGCGCTGGCGAACCCGTTAACCCTCGGCGCTTCCCGATATGTATCAAGGCTCCCATGCCGTATAACGTGGTAGCAGGGGAGGCAAGACAAGTTGGCATGCGCAGGCACGCGTGCCGTGGAAGAGCGCGGGGGCACGTATGGACGCAGCCGTCCAGTGGAAAACCGGCAACAGGTCGCAGACGGGCACGAAGTCCGGCAAGGCGCATAGCGCGGGCCGAGGCTGTGTCCTCGTTACCGGCGCGACGGGTTCGCTCGGCGGAGCGCTGATCGAGCGCATCCTCGCCGACAGCGACATGGATGTCCTGGCGCTGGTACGCGAGAGCGGGCGCGAAAGCGCCGAGATGCGCCTGCATGCCGCAATCGATTTCGAGCAGATTCCAGGCGAGGCGCGCGGCCGGATCGGTTCGATCCCGGGCGACATCCGCAGGGCGCCGTGGCACGGTGACACGAGCCTGCGCAACATGCTGCGCACGCGCGTCACCGAGATCTTCCACCTCGCCGCCTCGACCGACCTTACCGGCACGCGCGAAAGCCTGATGGCGGCCAATGTCGATGGCACGCAGGCCATGCTGACCCTGGCGCAGGACCTGCACTCCAACGGCAGGCTTGAGCGGTTCAACCATTTCAGCACGGCTTTCATCGCCGGAAGCGCGCAGGACCATCACGCGATGGAGGCCTATCCCTGCCCACAGCCTGCGTGGGCGAACGCCTATGAAGAATCCAAGCACATCGCGGAAGGCAACGTGCACGCGGCGATCGCCGGCGGCCTGCCCGCGACGGTCTTCCGTCCGAGCATCGTGGTCGGCAATTCCGACGACGGCTATACGCGTTCCTTCGGCCTGTTCTACCACATCGTGCGCAAGATCAAGCGCAGCGGCATCCGCCGGTTGCCCGGCGAGGAAAGCGACAGGATCCAGATCGTCCCGCTCGACTTCGTGTGCAATGCCGCCCTTGAGATTTCGCGGCGGACGGATTCGACCGGAGGCATTTTTCACCTTGTCTCCGACAACGCGCCCGATTTCGCAACGCTGCTGCGCGTGGGCGCCGAAGAGATGGAATGGGCGCGCGGGCTGTCGCTGATACCGGTCGAGCGGTTTTCGCCGGCGGCGCGCAGCGTCTTGCAGAGCGCCTTCGTGTTCCTGAACTACTTCCACCGCGACCTGGATTTCGACACCACGAACACGCGAGAGGCCTTGCGCGGCAGCGGCATCGCCATGCCCGATACCGATGCAGAGTACATCCGCAGGATCCTGCACTACGCGTGCGCGATGGACTACCTGTGAAGGCCTGAGGCTTCGCGCATGGCCTCGAAGGTTCTCCCGAGCGGTCTGTCGAACCTCGAATGGTTCTTCCTGACATCGCGGTACCATGCCTGTGTGCTGCTCTGCCTTGAAGATGTCATGGACGAGGACGGCGCGCGGGCGATCGCCCGGCGGTTCGACGGTCTGGTCGTGCGCCCGTTTTGCGCGCGCACCGGTATGGCGCTGGACGGCGCGGCCATGGCGGACAACATCATGCTCGTGAACAGCAGCGAGCCGGTCGGCCTGGAACAGGCGTTGAGCGATTGCGCGCGCTGGTTCGCGGACCGTCAGGAGCGCAGCACGCCGCTGGCCGGGCTCTATTGCGTCGGCTCGGGCAGCGAAGGCCTCGCGGACAGGCTGTCGGCCCCGGCCTGCCGCAGCGTCGCGATCATGGTGGCGACCCATGCGCTGATCGACGGGCTGTCGCTGCCGAAGGTCGATCTGGAGGCTGGGCCGGCTGCGTCCGGCGGCGGCGAGACCACAAGCGAGCAGGCAGTCACCCTGCCCTTGCCGGCGCGCTTGCGCGCATGGATGGACGGCGCCATCACCGCAGGCACCGACGTGCTACGGGCGGCGGTTTCACGTCCGGGTGCAGGGCATTTCGTCGGCATCGTCGCCGATGCGGATCGCGATCGGGTGGGCGCTGCCGCGCGCCTGCTCGGGGTCAGCAGCGAGGCATTGTGCTACGCGCTGGCGCTGGCGCCGCTGTTTGCCAGCGGCGCGCCGCGCACGCTGGAAATGGCCTTCCGCGCCGGCGCGGTGCGGCTCGGCTTCGAGCCCTCGCTGCGGCTTGCCTTTGCCGGTTTCCACGTCGGCGGCGGCGGCGAAATCGTCCAGCTGGCGCGCGAATTGGAGACGCGGATCGCGGCGGTGCGGGCGAAGCGCGACATCAAGGTCGTGTCCATGCAGGCCGCGATCGGCATCAGCCGGTCCATCTTCCAGCACCTGCCGCTGCGCCTGCAACATGGGCTCATGGACAGGTTCTTTGCCGCGCGCACCGTGCTGAGTTTCTACCCGCTGCGCGCCGCCTCGCTGTTGCCACAGGACACGAAGCTTGCGACTGCGACTGCCTTCTCGCTGCTGCCATCGGGCATCACGGTGGTGATCCAGGTCCTGCCAGCAACGATCCGCTTCTCGGTGACGCTCGAAAGCGAGACCGCCGAGCGCCTGGGACCGCTGGACGATGCGATCGCGCGCGGATTGGCGCAGGCGGAGAAACCTGCATGAGCATAGCCCGTGCGGTGAACCGGCTTGGACTGGCCGCGCTTGCATGGCCCAGGACGTGCCTTGGCGTGCTCGTCGCGGCGACGCTGGCGATGGCCGCAGCAATTCCAGGCATCGAAACGAATTCCGACATTCGCGAGATCTACCGTTCGCAATCCGCCGATTTCGCCACCTACGAACGCGCCAGCGCGCTGTTCCCCGCCAGCGAGACCGACACCTACCTCGTGCTGACCGGCAAGGACCTGCTGAACGCGGACGCGCTTCAGCGGCTGCGCGAGCTGCACCTGGAACTCAACTTCGTCGACGGGGTCAGCCACGTGCTGTCGCCGTTCTCGGCGCGCGGACGCATGCGCGGCGACGAGGTGCCGCCGCCACTGCTGCCGCTCGACCTCGTGGACGGGCCGGACCTGGACGCCGCGATCGAGGAGCTGATGCAGCATCCGTTCGGCGGCAAGCTGCTGGTCGCGCCGGACCGCACGGCCGTCGAGTTCATCATCGCGGAGACGGGCATGCCGTCCGACATCGACCAGGCCATTGCCTTCCATGCGGCCATCTCGGAGGTGGTGGGCCGCGTGCTGGCGGGCAGCGGCATCGATTTCCAGCTCGCCGGGCTGCAGGCGACGCGGGTGGAAATCCTCGGCGCGCTGGTCAACGACCAACTGGTCTTCATGGCTGGCGGTCTCGGCCTTGCACTGGCGATCGCCTTCGTCCTGTTCCGCGACCTGCGCTACGTCGCCATCGCGGCCACGCCGGCGATCATGGCAATCGCCTGGTTGCTCGGCGCGATGGCGCTGGCTGGCCGGCAACTCACCGTGATGTCGAACATGGCGCCGACGCTGGTGCTGGTCATCGCGCTGTCGGGCACCATCCATTTCCTGTGCCGAATCCGCCAGCGCACCGGCGAGGGGTACGGGATCGAGACCGCGATCGCCGACGCGGTGAGACGGGTCGGGCCGGCGTGCCTGCTGTCGTCCGCGACGACGGCGGTCGGCCTCATGTCGCTGACCTTCTCGGGCTACGATTTCGTTATCGACTTCGGATACGCTGTGGCGGCAGGGGCGTGCCTTGCATTCGTCGCAACGATCCTGGCGGTGCCGGCGCTGGCGCGTTTGTTGCTCGCCGGGCGCGAGGTAGCGGCCGCGCCGGTTCTCGATGCCGCCCTACCGCGCATCGCCGAGCGGATGGCGGCGATCGCGCTCGCCCACAGCGTGGCCATCGTCGTCGCCGGAACGGTCCTCACGGCCGCCTGTACGGGCCTGTTCTTCCTCGCCAAGCCGGGTTTCCGCAACAGCGAGAACCTGCCGGCGGGCAGCCCCACCCTTTCTGCGATGAACACGATCAACGCCAAGCTTGCCGGCACCGCCTCGCTGGTGCTTGTGGTCACCTGGCCGGACGCCGCGAACTGGGACATCGCCAAGGCGGCAGCCGTCTCCAGCGAGGCCCAGAAGGCGTTTGCCGCCGACCCGGACATCAGGGCGGTGACGTCGCTTGGCCGCGTCGTCGACCAGATGAGCGGCCAAGACGCAGGCCAGCGCGCGCACCTGCTGCGGCTGATCGACGAGGGCGCGGTCGACTTCACCTCGCGGCTCGTCAACCCGGGCGCGCTGGCGATCGCCGTCACCGCCTTCCTCGACGATGTCGACAGCCAGCACCTGGTCGAACGGCAGGGGGCGTGGAACGCCATCGTCGCGCGCCTGCGCGCGGCGCACCCGGAGGCCGATTTCGAGCTGACCGGCCTGTCGCTCGTCGCCGCGAATGGCGGAACCGAGATGATCTCGGCGCTCAAGCGCAGCCTGGTCGGGGCGATCTGCGTGATCTTCACGCTGATCGCAGCCTGGCTCGGCTCGCTGCGCCTTGGGCTTGTCAGCCTGCCGCCCAACATCGCGCCGATCGCGATTGCCAGCGCGCCGATCTACCTCAGCGAGACCGGCATCCAGTTCTCGGTCATCATCGCATTCACGGTCGGCTTCGGCATCGCCGTCGACGACACCATCCATTTCCTCAACCGCTACCGCGATCGCGGCGCCGGCGCTTCCGTGCGCGACCGCATCACCGATGCCGTGCATGCCGTCGGCGTGCCGATGATCGTTTCGAGCCTCGTGCTGCTGACCGGCATCTCGGTGACGCTGCTGAGCCAGTTGCCGATGGTGCGGCTGTTTGGGCAGATCTCGATGCTCGTCGTTGCCAGCGCGTTGGCCGCCGACCTATTGTTCCTGCCGGCGCTGCTCAACCTGCGGCGCAGGGGAGCCGGCGATCCGGCCAGCGACAACTCGGAGAAGACGACATGACCACCAAGGGGACTGTTCCTGCGAGCAGTGTCGCGGCGAAGGCTATCCGGCGGCTCGCGGCGGTGCTCATGCTTGCCGGGGCAATGAGCGCTTCGGGCGCGCGCGCCGCCGACGACTACTTCGCCTCGGTCGCCGGCAACTGGTCGGGAAACGGCACCTACAAGGACCATGCGACAAGCAAGGGCGAAGCCTTCCGCTGCAAGATGCAGCTGGGCTGGAACGGGCCGACGCAGACGATGGCGATCTCGTTCGACTGTCGCGGCATCGACAGGGCGGCGCACATCACCGGATCTCTGCGCCGCGCGTCGGGCGGCGTGAGCGGCAGCGTGACGGCCAATCCCGACAACAGGCGTTTTGCCGTGACCGGCAGCCAAAGCGGCAACCGCCTGGCGCTGGCGCTGAAGGAGAGCAACCCGAAGGAAGGGCGCCCGACCCCGGTGGCGATGGACCTCAGCCTGAGCGGCGGCAAGACGATCAACTGGAACCTGCGATCGCGCGATCCCATGACGGGACGCGAGTTCACCAGCCTGTCGATCACCTACAAGCGCTGATGATGCGAAGGACGGCAGAAAGAGGGATCGCCACCCGGTTCGAGCCGAACCGATGACGCTCCCTCAATTCGTCCAACCGCAGCGGACCTGCTGGCCGCCGCTCAGTTGCATCCCTTGCTGGCTTCCCAGCCACGGATGGCATCCACCTGGCTCTGCTCGGCGGAATTGAGCTTGCCGTAGGGCGGATAGCAGCGCGGACCAAAAGCGTTGATGGCGCGCTGCGTCTTGAAGCAATAGCCCTTGTTGGCATAGATCGAATTGCGCGCGTACCAGAGTTCACCGCAACTCATGCCGGCATAACCGCCGGGCTGGGGCATCGGCTGAGGTTGGGGCTGGGGCGGTGGAACATAGCCGCCGCTCCCACCGGTGCCGCAACCGTGCGCCTTCTCGACCTGGCGGATCTGGTCGACCTGGCTCTGCTCGTAGGAATCAAGCTTGCCGTAGGGCGGATAGCAGCGTGCGCCGAAAACGTTGATGGCCTGCTGGGTCTTGAAGCAGTAGCCCTTGTTGGCATAGATCGAATTGCGCGCGTACCAGAGCTGGTCGCAGGTCATGGCGTTGTAGGACTGGGCACGCGCCTCGCCAGCTATACCAAACGCGCTCGCAGCCAAGACAACGGCAAGAATAGCCTTGCGGATCGGATTTGCACTGCGTCCGGGTTTCATCGTCACGCACTCCTTCTCCCTGCCCCGTTTGATATCAATATAGCAGGCAATGCAGGAGGGCGTTTGCGCGCGATCAAGCGTGCGGCTTGCGAACGCCTGCACAAACAGTCATGACAGGCACGACGGATTCATCCGCGCCTCGACGAGCGCGACGCAAACCCGGGAGACGAAGGTGATCGAGAAGCGCAAATTCTACATCAACGGAAGCTGGGTCGCGCCGCACACGCCGAAGGACCTGGAGGTGATCGACCCGTCGAGCGAGGACGCCTGCGCGGTGATTTCGCTCGGCGGCAAGGCGGACACCGACGCCGCCGTCGCCGCGGCAAAGACGGCCTTCGCAGACTGGGCCGCTACACCCTTCGAACAGCGCCTGGCGCTGGTCGAACGCATCCTGGAGATCTACAATGCGCGCGCCGACGAGATGGCCGAGGCCATCAGCATGGAAATGGGCGCGCCCATCGACATGTCGAAAGAGCAGCAGGTGCCTTCGGGAAGCTGGCACATCGGCAACTTCATCAAGGCGGCGAAGAATTTCCGCTTCGTGCGCCCGCTTGGCGATCATGCGCCGGACAACCGCATCGTCCACGAGCCGGTCGGCGTTTGCGCGCTGATCACACCTTGGAACTGGCCGATGAACCAGGTGACGCTGAAGGTGATCCCTGCCCTGCTCACCGGCTGCACGATGATCCTGAAGCCGTCGGAGATCGCGCCGCTGAACGCCATGCTGTTCGCCGAGATCGTGCATGACGCCGGCGTGCCGGCAGGCGTCTTCAATCTCGTCAACGGCGATGGCGCCGGCGTCGGCACGCAGCTTTCCGGCCATCCCGACGTCGACATGGTGTCGTTCACCGGTTCCACGCGCGCCGGCATCGCGATCTCCAAGAACGCAGCAGACACGCTGAAGCGCGTGCACCTGGAACTCGGCGGCAAGGGGGCGAACATCATCTTCGCCGATGCCGACGAGAAGGCCGTCAAGCGCGGCACGCTGCACTGCTTCAACAACACCGGCCAGTCGTGCAACGCGCCGACGCGCATGCTGGTGCAGCGGGACATCTACGACGAGGCGGTGGAGACCGCGCGGGCGACTGCGGAGGCCTGCAAGGTGGGTCTGGCGAGCGAGAACGGCCGCCATGTCGGCCCGGTCGTCAGCCAGGCGCAGTTCGACAAGATCCAGGACCTGATCGGCATGGGCATCGCGGAAGGGGCGCGGCTGGTCGCCGGCGGGCCGGGGCGGCCGGAAGGCTTCAACCGCGGCTATTTCGTGCGCCCGACCGTCTTCGCCGACGTCAACAACCAGATGACCATCGCGCGCGAGGAAATCTTCGGACCGGTGCTGTCGATTATTCCCTTCGACACAGAGGAAGAGGCGATCGCGATCGCCAACGACACGCCGTACGGGCTGACCGACTACGTGCAGAGCCAGGACGGCGAGAAGCGCAACCGCGTGGCGCGCCAGCTGCGCGCCGGGATGATCGAGATGAACGGGCGTCCGCGCGGCGCAGGCGCGCCCTTCGGCGGCATGAAGGCTTCCGGAAACGGCCGCGAAGGCGGCGTGTGGGGACTGGAGGACTTCACGGAAGTGAAGGCAGTCAGCGGCTGGGCTGACGCCTGAGCTTGAGGCGCATCAAATACCGCGCTAGCCTTGTCTGGCTATTGATATGGGGTTCGGGGGAATATGCGGAAGAGATTCCGCAAGATGATGGAGCAAGCCATGCGAAAGTTTTTCCTACCGATCCTTGCGGCCATGCTGTTCGGGCTGGCCCTGCCCACAGGTGCGAATGCCGCGCGTGGCGATTTCGATTTTCCCGGAAACGGCTACCGGTACTATTCCGGCAGCGGCGTCGGCGTGTACTGGGGCTACGGACCCCGTTACAGGACGTATCGCACCTATCCGCGCCGCTATTACTACCGCAGTTCGCCGAGCATAAACCTCTACATCTATCCCAGCCGCCCGCGCGCCGTTTACCGCTCGGGCTCGCGTTGCTCGTACTGGAGCCAGCGCTGCGGCGCGAACTGGGGCTACAACAACGCCAACTATCGCGGCTGCATGCGTTACTACAAGTGCCGCTGATGGCGGCAGGCGAGTGAAGGCGCGCGTTCAGGCCTTGGGACCGTAGGCGAGACGGTAGGCGAGCGCCACGCCGCCTGCCCCGCCGGCGATGTTGCCGATCGTCACGAAGAACAGGTTGACCGCGAAGGCGTCGATGCCAACTCCCGCGCCGGCAAGCATGCCTTGCGGGAAGAAGTACATGTTGGCGACGGAGTGCTCGAAGCCGAGCAGCACGAAACCGGAGATCGGCCAGATGATGGCCATGATCTTGCCGACCACCGTGCGCGCCGCGATCGTCAGCCACACCGCGAGGCACACCAGCATGTTGCAGAGCACGCCGCGTACCAGCGCCTGAAGCCAGGGCAGATGCGCCTTGCCCTCGGCAATGGCCACCGCGGTCTTGCCTGCCGCGCCGTCCAGGATGCCTGTCAGCCCCATGGCGAGCGCGATGGCGACGGCACCGACGAAATTGCCGGCATAGACGATGGCCCAGTTGCGCAGCAGGCTGGCGAGCGTGATGCGTCGGTCGACGGCGGCCATCACCATCAGCGCGTTGCCGGTGAACAGTTCCGCGCCGCCGACGATGACAAGGATCAGCCCGAGCGAGAAGACGACACCACCCAGGAAGCGCGCCGGGCCGAAGCCGGGATCGACGCCGGTCATCACCATGGTATAGGCGGCCGCCCCCAGCGCGATGAAGGCGCCTGCGAGCATCGCCAGCGTCAGCATGCGCGCAAAGGGGAGACCGGACTTGGCAACGCCGGCCGCCTCGACGAGGTCGGCGATCTGGGCCGGCCTGTAGGCGTCGAGCCCGGTCGGATTGATGTCGCTCATGCCGCGTTTGCCTCTCTCCGCGAATCCAGTCGCTCAACCATCATGGCCAAGGCAGCTAACCACAAGATGACGTAGGCCGCGAATACCGGAGGTGACGCCAACGTCCGCGCGCACCGGGCCGGCGGCGCGTCTTAGCAGTCGAGCCTCCTGGCAACGAAATAGCCGTAGCCGTAGAACGCCGAATAGCGCTCGTAGAGCGCGATTTCCCTTTCTTCTGCCTCGACGATGGCCAGCGCCGCGGCCGAATGCCCGTGGCGCGCCAGGAACGCGGCGAACCGCCGCTGCATCGGGCGATAGTAGTTCTCCAGCCAGCAACATTCAGGCAGCGCGAAATACCCGATTGGCGCGTAGCCATTTTCTTCCAGAATCGCCAGCTTCGCCGAAGCCGTCGCGACTTCTGGGTATTCGTTTGCCCAGTGCGCCTCCAGTTCGCGCGGTCGCTCGCCGGTAAACCACGTGAGTTCGGATACGGCCAGGATTCCGCCCGGTTTCAGGAACTGCCGCCAGGCCTTGATCCCGTTCTCGAACCCGATGTTGTAGACCGCCCCCTCCGACCAGATGGCATCCAGGGAACGGGCCTCGAAAGGCAGAGCGTCCATGGAGGCCGGCAGCGTCTCGATGCGCTCGGCGAGATTCCTGTGCTTGGCGTCCGCCTCGAGTTTGGCAAGAAACGCGGGCAGGAAATCGACCGCGGCGATACGCGCGTCGAGTTCTTCTGCGAGAACGAACGTCGATGCACCGGTGCCGCAACCGATGTCGGCGACCTTCAGCCCACGTCGCGATCTCAATCCCGACAGCGCGATGGCAAGGCGTGTTTCCTGCGGGCCTCCGGGGCCCTGGCGTTCGCCATCCCGGTGCAGATCGATGAGCAGATCGAGGTTTTCCATGCTGAGCCCGCAGTGCGTGGGTGGTATCTTGCGCCGCGTCCTGCGCGCGACACATGGCAACGCCCGCCCGGATCTCTCCGGACGGGCGCGGGATTTTCCTGCCTCAACATATGGCCGTCAGGTCTGGAGATAGCTTTCCAGAGAATCGTCCAGCGCATCGACCCACTTGGTGTGGTGCTCGGGCGCCATGGTCCCGGTCATCGGAGAGACGTAGCCGTGGTCGCGGAAGGTCATGATGCCCTTCTTCTTGTGCTTCTTCCACTGCTTGAACGCCTCGGTGGCGCCATCGATGTCGAAGCTCGGGTAGTCGGTCTCGGCGACCAGTTCCTTGACGTACTCGGCCTGGTATTCAAGCGGCCCGTAGTCGCTGGTCGCGGCATCCTCCGCCGCGACGCGGGCCTCGACGTCCTTCAGCATCTCTGCCTCGGAGGGCACCTTGATGCGGCCCATGATGACGTCGCGGGCATACCAGGCCTGGGCGTCGAACATGTTGAAGGTGAACCACTGGTCCTGCATGCCCAGATACAGCAGCTTGGGATTGTGGGCCCACACCACGCCCTTGTAGAGGTCGGCGGTGGCGAGGCGGTTTGCCGTGCGCAGGCGCAGGTTGTCTGCCAGGAACGGGAAATAGTGCTGGTAGCCCGTGCACAGGATGATCGCGTCGATCTTCTTGCTCGAGCCGTCCTTGAAGTAGGCGGTGTGGCCCTCGACGCGCTCCAGCAGCGGCACCTCGCTCCAGCTGTCGGGCCAGTCGAAGCCGATCGGCGCGGTGCGATGGCTGATCGTCACCGACTTGCAGCCGTATTTCCAGCACTGCGAACCGATGTCCTCGGCAGAATAGCTGGTGCCGATGATGAGGATGTCCTGGTCCTTGAATTCCAGCGCGTCGCGGAAGTCGTGGGCGTGCAGGACGCGGCCGGGGAAGCTGTCGAAGCCCTCGAACTCCGGCACGTTCGGCGTCGAGAAGTGACCCGATGCGCACACCACGTAGTCATAGAGTTCGTCGGTGTCGCGGTCGGCCTTGATGTCGTTTGCCACGACGCGGAACTTGCCCTTGTCCTCCAGATATTCCACCCAGCGCACCGGATTGCGGAAGCGGATCCAGTCGCGCACGCCGGCCTTCTCGACGCGGCCCTTGATGTAGTCCCACAGGACGGCGCGCGGCGGATAGGAGGCAATCGGCTTCCCGAAATGTTCCTCGAAGGTGTAGTCGGCGAACTCGAGGCCCTCCTTGGGGCCGTTCGACCACAGGTAGCGGTACATCGAGCAGTGAACCGGCTCACCGAATTCGTCGGTCCCGGTGCGCCATGTGTAGTTCCACAGACCACCCCAGTCCTCCTGCTTCTCGAAGCAGACGACTTCCGGGATATCGGCGCCCTTTTCGGCAGCCGATTGGAATGCCCTGAGCTGTGCCAGTCCCGACGGACCCGCTCCGATCACGGCTACGCGTTTCTTCATGGCCTCCCCTCCTGTTTCACGGCCTCGTCGCACAAGCGAGAAATCGTGCTTGCGGACGCAGATGATTGCAAATGCCTGTACTGGCGAATGTCGATGATCGCGGACCCCTTATGTTTCCGTCCCCTGCTCAACCACCGGCTGTTCCCATCCCCCCCTTGCGGTTCCGGAGATCTGGTTTCGGGCTGGATTGGACCAATTCTGGACAATCCGGTTGGATGGCTGGTTGAAGTTTGCCGCAGGGATTTCGGTCTTTCCAGCCCAAATTTCCGGCAAGGCACCTTTTTCTGCCCGCCCTGCCCTTGCATGTCGGGACACTTGCGGTAGCATCGCCTCCGTAAAGATGCGTACCAAATCCCATGTTTGGTGCAATTTTGGTTCATTGTGGCGACACAAGGCCGAACAGGCCGGGCCGGCAAGGCAGCCGCGAACCACTGCGGAGGTAGGACATGTTTGCAAACTTCACGAGAAACGGCGTCACGCGGCGCAAATTCCTCGGTTCGGCGGCAACGCTGGCGGGCGCGGGCGCGCTCAGCTCGGCCTTCCCGCGCGTCCCCCTGGCCGCCGACAAGGTGGTCAAGATCGGCTTCCTGGCGCCGCTGACCGGCCCGGTGGCGGCGTGGGGCAAGCCTGGCCTCGACGGCTGCCGCATCTGGGCGGAATGGGTCAACGCGGCCGGCGGCATCAGCATCGGCGGCGAGGCGCACATGGTCGAGTTCGTCGCCTACGACAACGAATACGACCCGGCCAAGGCGCGCACCGGCGCCACCAAGCTGATCCGCGAGGACGGCGTCAAGTTCATCATGATGCTGGGCGGCGACACATGGCCCGGCGTGCAGCCGGTCGCCGACAACACCGGCATGCTGTTCTCCACCCTGCTGCCCTCCGACCTCAGCCCCGACACCAAGACGCTGATCGCGCCGTGCGAGGTGCACCCGGTCTACAACGTCACCGGCGTCGAGTGGCTGGCGCAGAACAAGCCCGACCTGAAGACCGCGGTGATGTGCGCGCAGGACGACGCGCTCGGCCTGCCCTCGGTCGCCACCTACCTCGCCGCCTTCGAGGCCGCCGGCATCGAGATGCTCGACGAGCCGCTGCTGTTCGATCCCGCCACGACCGACTTCGCGCCGGTGGTGACCAGGCTCCTGTCGAAGAACCCGCAGATCGTGTGCCTCGACACCTGCTACTCCGACTACGTCCACCCGATCGCCGAGCAGCTGTTCCAGCAGGGCTACAAGGGCCAGATCATCTCCTGCACCGCCGACTTCTACGACCAGATGATCGCCAAGACCTCGAAGGAGTTCATGGAAGGCTTCATCTTCCAGTTCCCCGACTTCGACGATCCCGCGCTCAACGCCGACTTCATCAACTTCAAGGACGCCAACAAGTTCTACCAGGTCTACAACGAGCGCCACCCCGGCGAGTGGGGCGCAGTGAGCTGGGAGTACGCCTCGATCATGGACCTGTGGAAGGCGGCCGCCGAAAGCGCCGACTCCGCGGAGCCCGACGCGGTGCTCACGGCCATGACCGCGGGCGGCAAGGGCAAGCACGCCTTCGGCGACGCCGACTGGTGGGGAAGCGACCTGTTCGGCATCGACCATGCCCTCGTCGGCAACTGGCCCGTCGTCGTCATCGAGAACGGCAAGGCAACCATCAAGGGCTTCAAGTCGATCCCCGAATGGTACGCCAAGCACGGCGAGCTGCTGAAGAAGCACATGACCGCATACAATCAGATGTGGAACCAGCGATAGGCGTATCGCCGCCGAGGAACATCTGAACAACACGACAACAACGGCGCGGGAGGCTCAGGCAGCCCGCGCCGGATTGTTGTCAGGCAGCGCCCTTGTGCTGTTCTGCGACGACCACCTCGCGGGAAACACGGATCGGCTCTGCGAGCGGGCGCACATGGTGGAACTGGCGAACCCGTTCCACTGTGGCCGTGGTCAGCTGCGTGCCGGCAGACAGCGCCAGGTCGCCGTTCTGCGTCTTGATGGGGTCGACCGCGGTATCACCGGCGCGCAATCCCCCCACGTCCACGGAGGTCGTCACGATACGCGTGAGCGGACGGCTGGCATCCTCGAGGAAACACGCCCTGGCCTGCCGCAGAAGCTCCGGGTCGAACCGGTTCTGCATGCGGGAAAGCTTGTCGAAAGCGGCAGCATCCGGTCTGCGGTCGGCGGACACCGCTAACAGGGCACGCAGCACGTGCAGGATGCGGGCGATGTACGGAATGTCCGTTCCGGCAATCGCATCGCGCGGGAACCCCGAGCCGTCGAACGCCTTGTCCCGGTAGAGGATGGCTGTCGCCACATCGTCCAGCCGGGGGATGTTGGAGATCAGCTTGCAGGCGACTTCGGGCGCGCGTTCCACCAGCGCCATCTCCGCTTCGCTCAAGGCCTCTGCACGCTCCGATTTCGCGCGCAGTTCCGCGGGCAGCATCGCTTCTCCCAGCGTTGAGAGCATGATGGCAATGTCCAGCGACCATGCCTTTCGGAGCTTTAGGTGGCGGGAAAACCGTTCGCCGGCGCGGCGAACAGCGGAAACCGCATCGAACGACCTGGGGTCATTCACCGCCAGGACGTCGATGAGGAGTTTCACGCTGCCGGCGAGCGTGTTCTCCAGAAGATCGCGCTCCGCGGCGACGGTGTTGTACTCGATCAGGGCATCGTTGATGGCCTCGACGATCTGCTCGATGGGACACGGCTTGTTGAGATAGCGGAACACACCGGTCTCGTTGACCGAGGCAACGGCGGTCTCGCGGTCCGCATTTCCGGTCAGCATGATGCGCACGGTCATCGGATCGCGTGCCATCACTTCCTTGAGGAAGGCGATGCCTTTCATGCCAGGCATCTGCTGGTCGCTGATGACGACGGCAAACGGTCCCTCCGCGGCCAGCAGCCGCAGCGCCTCCTCCGCGCTCTCGGCAATGTGGAAATCGAACTCCTTGCGCAGCCGGCGCTTGAAGCCGATCAGGATGCGCATGTCGTCGTCGACGAATAGGATCTTGTTGCTCATGATTTCACCTCATGCGGCTGTGCGCTCGGGAACCGCCTGCCCGATCGGCAGGCGGACGACGAAGGACGTCCCCTCGCCCGTGCGCGTATCGAAATGGATCTTGCCACCGTGCTTGCCGACAACGATGGCAAGCACGAGCGAAAGCCCCTGCCCCGTTCCCTTGCCGACATCCTTGGTGGTGAAGAAGGGATCGAAGATGCGCGGCCGGATGTCTTCCGGGATGCCGCAGCCATTGTCGCTGATGCGGATCTCGACCTCGTCGCCGATGCGGCGGGTGGCGAGCAGGATCGTGCCCGGCTCCTCGTTGCCAGCCGCCTCGATCGCCTGTGCGGCGTTGGTGATCAGGTTGAGGATCACCTGGTTGATCTCGCCGGGAACGCAGAAGACTGGCGGCAGTTTCTCGTCGAGTTCCTTGACGAGACTGGCCACGTACTTCCACTGGCTGGTGGCGATGATCGCCGAACTCTCGATCGCCTGGTTGATGTCGACGTGGGCCTTCTCGGAGGTGCCTGGATGCGAAAACTCGCGCACGGCACGCACGATCTGCGCAATCCGGGTCACGCCCTCGATGCTCTGCTCGACAGCCTGGGGGATTTCGCCCGCGAGGTAGTCGAACTCCTCACCATCGGGACCATCGCCGTCCGTGCCCGCATGGGCATCGGCATAGGCCATGCGCAGCAGTCCCATCAGGTCCTCGAACGCGTCTTTCAGGAAGTGCAGGTTGTCGCCGATGAACTGGACCGGGGTGTTGATCTCGTGGGCGATGCCGCTCGACAGCGTCCCAAGCGACTCGAGCTTCTGGGCACGGCGCAACTCGTCTTCCAGGCGTGCCTGCTCGGCTTCGCGCTGCTTGCGCGCGGTGATGTCATGGAAGATCCAGAGAGTGAAGCGCTCGTCGCGGATGTAAAGTTCGGAAGCCGACACCTGCAAGGGAACGATGCCCCCGGTGCGGGTGCGTCCGGCCATTTCCTCGCCCTGCATGTTGCCGAGATCCGCCATTTCAAGACCGACGGCGCGCGTGCGCTTCACGTCTTCAGGGTCAAATACGGACAGCAAGTTCATTCCGCACAGAGCGCCTGCGGGGTAGCCGAATACGCGATGGGCATAGGCGTTGGCGCGAACGATGGTGCGGCTACGGTCGGCCATGCAGATGCCGGTCAGCGCGTTGTCGAGAATGGCCGCCAGCTGAGCCGACTGAAGAGCCAGTTCATCGCCAGTCCGGCGCAGGGATTCGTTCGCCTCGTAGAGCTCCGTGCTTTTCGATTCCAGCAAGCTTTCGGCCTGCGCGCGCGCCCGGCGTTCCCTTTCCAGCCTTCTTTCTAGAATCCTGGCGTCCATGGCTCAGCTCCCGCTACGGCGAACCAGGTCGAAGCGCACGTACTGCTCGGCTCCGCCACTGAGGTCCTGCCTCTCCAGCGCGACGTCCTCGCCGAAATGCTCGATTGCGCTGGAGATCAGGCCTTCGGCAAGATCACCCATGGCGCGCCCGGAGCGATAGTGCACGGCAAGGTGATTGTCATGGGCGCGGGAGCATTCAACGCGCGGCAACTCGGCATCCGGATAGAGCTTGCGGACGTCGACATGCACCCTGCTGTCGATGGATTCCAGGAAAGCAAAAAGATCTTCGACTTCGAAGAACTTCGGATAGAGCGCCACGAAACGCGAAAAGAGATGCGCCCCGAAGGCGCGGACGAGGTCGCTTACAGGCATCCCCGTCTCGCGCGAAAGCGCGCCGACAAGCGCGATGATCTCCGCGTGGTCGTAGGTTCCAACGGTGGTATAGGCACCGCCGGAGGGAAGGTTGCACTGGTCGATCAGCTTCTCCGTCATTTCCGGAGACATGCAGCTGTCGACCATTTCGAGAAACTCGGTGAATACGATTCCCTTCATGACTTTTCGTCTCCTCTACCGTGGACAAATGTAGTTGAGACGTATTTTCGATTTATATCGTATTTTATCCGAAAACTTTACCTACATATTTACGTTTGATTATACATTACTATTGTTGTCTTCCGCCAATTTCATCGCGAACGCTTCTGCGATGGCAATGGTAGCCTGCGCATTCCGGTAGGTTGGCACTTCGACGATATGGCCATCGAGCAAGGCCCGGTCTTCGCCGCGGGAGCGTGCCCGCTCGAAGGCCTCGGCAATCCTTCGCGCATGCGCGACGTCCTCTGGCGAGGGTGTGAACGCGGCATTGACGATCGGCGCATGCAGCGGAGCGACAAGCGACTTGGCCCGGTAACCGAGCGCGCGGGCGCCGGCACAGCTTGCGCGCAGGCCTTCCTCGTCGGCAAAGGTATAGGGGTAGTCGATCGACATGACGCCGGCCGCGGTGCAGGCGGCGTGGAAATGGGCGCGCGCAAAGGCCAGTTCCGTGCCCTCGCGCGAGCGCGGCGCGCCGAGATCGGCGGTCAGGTCCTCGCTCGCCAGCAGGCAGGCGACGACACGCGGGTTGGCCGACGCGATCTCGCGGGTCTGGAACAGGGCGCACGCGCTCTCGATGTTGGGAACGAGGCGGACGCTGCCCTCGGGAAGGCCCAGATTGCGCTCATGCTGCGTGACAGCTTCACCCAGAGCGGCGATGTCCGCCGGCCCGGCAACCTTCGGCAGCATGACGATATCGGGCGCCCCGGCCATCACGGCAGCGAGATCGTCGGCACCGTCCTCGTGAAGCGGGTTGACGCGCACGGCGGCCAGGCTTCCCGCTGCACGCCAGGCCCGGAACAAGCCCGGAGAGGCTTCGCGCGCGGCAGGGCGACCCGCGGGTGGCGTGAAGTCTTCCAGTTCGAGGATCACCACGTCGGCGGTGCTTTGACCGGCGGTTTCGGCACGCGCCTGCGGCCCGCCGACGAACAGCCACGACCGGCAAAGCCCGACGGGCCTTGCTGCAGTCTCATTCTCCACGCCGCTGTCAGGCCCCGTGCAGGCCGAGCGTGAACAGCCTGCCGAATTGCGGCAGGCGGTCGTCGATGCCGGCAAGGCGCAGCATGTGCCAGGCGATGGCGTGGTTGCTCGACGTCACCGGCAGACCGGTGCGCTTCTCCAGGTCAGCGACGGCCTCGACCAGCCGCACGCTGGTGCAGGACACGAACACCGCGTCGACGCCGCCCTCGGCAGCCAGGCTGACGGCGGCGGCGGCGATCGACTTCGGCGAGATGCAAGCAACGATGTTGTCGTTGGGTTCCTTGAACGATCCCATCACAGGGACTTCGAAGCCGCCGCCCTCGAAGTAAGAGCGGATGCCCTCGTTGACGACGTCCGAATAGGGCGTGAGGATCGCGATGCGCTTCGCGCCCAGCGCGGCAAACGCAGCGAAGGCGGCGCTGACGGGGTTGGTGGGGGCGGCCTCCGGACGCGCCTGGCGCAGCAGTTCGCCGATGCGGTCGCGGCCGATCACCATCGACGCAGAGGTGCAGCCGTAGCCGATGGCATCGAACGGCATGCCCGGCAGCAGGATGTCGGCCGTCGGCGCGATGCCCTTCTCCATCGCCCTCAAGGTCTCGGGCGTGACCTCCGGGTCGTTGGCGATGCGCGCGTGGTAAACCGCGACGCCGGGCGTCTCGGCGAGGATCAGGCGGAACTCGTGCTCGATGGTGTGGTCGCTGCCGAGCACGACCAGCCCGAGGCGGGCGCGCGCGGCGATGCCGGCATCGGTCTCGAAGGGAAACTGCCGGATCTCGCGGGCCGGCGCCTTGTCGTGAACGTTCATGTCCTCAACCTCCCTGGATCAATGCCGGGCGGCGGAAAGCCGCACGGCCTGCCGATGTGAGGCGGCGGGCCGGCCCCCGCGCGTTCGCGGCGGCCGGCCCCTCGCCAACCGGGCTACAGCGCCGCGATGATGCCGATCTCGACGGTGAACTTGGCCGCCGCGAGCTTCGACTCGACGCAGGCGCGCGCCGGCGTGTTGCCCGGCGAGACCCACGCGTCCCATACGCCGTTCATCTCGTTGAAGGTGTTCATGTCGGTCAGCCAGATCGTCGCGCTGAGCAGCTTCGACTTGTCGCTGCCGGCCTCGGCGAGGAGCTTGTCGATACGTGCCAGGATGTTCTCGGTCTGCTCGCGCACGGATTTGCCGGGCGCATCCATGGCGACCTGCCCCGCCAGGTAGACCGTGTTGCCGTGGATGACGGCCTGGCTCATGCGCGGGCCGGTTTCGAGACGCTTGATGGACATTGAATGCTCCTTGTTGTGATGGCGGCGCCATATCAGTGGGCAAAGCTTATTGCGCTGTTCCCGCGCCTGCAATCGGGGACGAAAATCACCATTGCATTTTTCCGCAGAAATGAAATTATCGCAGAAAATTTCATTGGGAGGATGGCGTGTCTTCCGACGCCGGCACGAAAGCGGGAGAAGTTGCGGGCCGCCACAGCGTCGGCCCGGACATCCGCACGCTGCGCAAGCTGCGCGGCATTTCGCTGGCCGCGCTGTCGAAGGCGATCGGGCGCTCCATCGGCTGGCTGTCCGGGGTGGAGCGTGGCCAGTTCGAGCCCTCCATCGGCGACCTGCGCCGCATCGCCGGCGTCTTCGAGGTGCCGATCAGCTTCTTCTTCCGCAACGACGATGCGCCCGAGGCCGAGCGCGGCATCGTCGTGCGCGCGGGCTCGCGCCACGCCATCGGCTCGATGGAAACCGGGCTGTCGGAGGAACTGCTGTCGCCGGACCTGAGCGGCGATTTCGAGATGATCCGCTCGGTGTTCGCGCCCGGCGCGGAGCGCGAGGACGATTCGCGGCGCGCGGCGCAGGATGGCGGCTATCTCGTCAGCGGCCGGCTGGACCTGTGGGTCGGCGGCAAGCTGTTCCGCCTTGCCGCCGGCGACAGCTTCCAGTTCCAGAACCAGCCATACCGCTGGCGCAATCCCGGCGACGAACCGGCGGTCGTCATCTGGGTGGTTTCACCGCCCGTCTACTGAGAACCAAGGAAAAGGGAGGCGCACATGGCAGACGATTTTCCGACACATGCGCGCGTGGTCATCATCGGCGGCGGCGTGGTCGGCGCCTCGGCGCTGTATCACCTGGCGCTGGCGGGGTGGAGCGACTGCGTGCTGCTGGAGAAGAACGAGTTGACCGCCGGCTCGACGTGGCACGCGGCAGGCAACGTGCCGACGTTCTCCTCGTCGTGGTCGATCATGAACATGCAGCGCTACTCGGCCGAACTCTACCGGTCCCTGGGCGACGCCGTCGACTACCCGATGAACTACCACGTCACCGGGTCGGTGCGGCTTGGCCACAGCGAGGAGCGCCTCAACGAGTTCAGGCGCGTCGTCGGCATGGGCCGCTACCAGGGCATGGACCTCGACATCCTGTCGCCCGAAGAAATCCGTTCGAAATACCCGTTCGTCGAGACGCACGATCTGACCGGGGCGCTCTACGACCCCTATGACGGCGACATCGACCCCGCGCAGCTGACGCAGGCGCTGGCCAAGGGCGCACGCGACAAGGGGGCGCGGATCATCCGCTTCTGCCCGGCGACCGGCGCGCGGCGCGAAAACGGCGAGTGGGTCATCGAGACGCCGAAGGGCGAGATCGCCTGCGAGTACGTCGTCAATGCCGCCGGCTACTACGCGCCGGCGGTCGGGCGCATGTTCGGGCGCACGGTGCCGAGCGTCGCGATGAGCCACCAGTATCTGCTGTTCGAGGAAATCCCCGAGCTTGCAGCTTGGTCAAAGGAGGCCGGCCACAAGCTGCCGCTGCTGCGCGACGTGGATTCCAGCTACTACCTGCGGCAGGAAAAATACGGCATGAACCTCGGCCCCTATGAGCGCAACTGCAAGGCGCACTGGGTAACGCCGGACGATCCGATGCCTGAGGACTTCTCGTTCCAGCTCTACCCCGACGACCTGGAGCGGCTGGAATGGTACGTCGAGGACGCAATGGCGCGCGTGCCGATCCTGGCGAGCGCGGGGCTGTCCAAGATCATCAACGGCCCGATCCCCTACACGCCGGACGGCAACCCGCTGATCGGCCCGATGCCCGGCGTTCCCAACGCCTTCGAGGCCTGCGTCTTCACCTTTGGCATCTGCCAGGGCGGCGGCGCGGGCAAGGTGCTGGCCGAATGGGTCACCGAGGGCCAGACCGAGTGGGACATGTGGTCGTGCGACCCGCGCCGCTTCGGCCCGTGGTGCGACCAGGACTACTGCATCGACAAGGCGAAGGAAGTCTACGGCCACGAATACGCGATGCATTTCCCGCATCATGCGTGGCCTGCCGGGCGCGGCAAGCGCCTGTCGCCGCTGCATGACAAGGTGACGGCGCTGGGCGCGCAGTTCGGCGCCTACAACGGCTGGGAACGGGCGAACTGGTTCGCACAAGCCGGCGACGACACGTCCGAGGAGGCGACGCAGACCTGGCGGCGCGAGGGGCCGTGGTTCGAACGCGTACGCGAGGAATGCCTCGCCGTGCGCGATGCCGCCGGCATTCTCGATCTGCCCGGCTTCTCGCGCTATCGCGTCGAGGGCGATGGCGCGCGCGACTGGCTGTCCGGCATCATCACAGGCGTGGTGCCCAAACCGGGGCGCATCGGGCTTGCCTATTTCTCCGATGACAAGGGCCGCATCGTCACCGAGATGTCGATCATGGCGATCTCGGAGAGCCTCTACTTCCTGATCACGGCGGCCACCGCGCAGTGGCATGATTTCGAGTGGCTGAAGAATCACTTGCCGCAATCTTCTCGGATTTCGATTCAGGACGTGACGGAGGATTTCTCCTGCCAGATCCTGAGCGGGCCGGCGTCGCGCGCCATCCTCGCCGAGGTAACCGACGCCGACCTGTCGCTGCCCTGGCTGACGCACCAGTCGGCGCAGATCGCCGGGCACTGGTGCCAGCTCGTGCGCGTCTCCTTCGCCGGCGAACTCGGTTGGGAAATCCACACCAAGACCGCGGACATCGTGCCGGTCTTCGACGCGGTATGGACCGCCGGGCAGAGGCACGGGCTGAAGCCCTTCGGCATGTTCGCGCTGAATTCGCTGCGGCTGGAGAAGGGCTACCGGGCGTGGAAGGGCGACCTTTCGACCGACTACACCATCCTGCAGAGCGGGCTGGAGCGCTTCGTGAAGTGGGACAAGGCCGATTTCCGCGGCAAGCCGGTGATGGAAGCCGAGCGCCAGCGCGGCCTCGCCAAACGGTTCGTCACGATGGTGGTAGACGCGGGCGAGCACGATGCGCCGTACATGTCGACGCTGTGGCACGACGGCAAGGTGGTTGGCGAGACCACGTCAGGCGGCTGGGGGCACCGAGTCGGCAAGTCGATCGCGCTCGGCATGCTGCGCGCCGACCTCGCCGCGCCGGGCACCGCGCTCGAGGTGGAAATCTTCGGCACCCGCTTCGCCGCGACCGTGCAGCCGGACGCGCCGCTGTGGGACCCGACCAACGAAAGGCTGAAGGCATGACCCGGATCGCCCTTCTCGACGGTGGCATGGGACAGGAACTGCTGAAGCGCAGTTCAAGGCCGCCCTCCCCGCTGTGGTCGGCGCAGGTCATGCTGGACGAGCCGGCAATCGTCGAGGACGTGCATCTCGCCTACATCGAGGCAGGTGCCCGGATCATCACGCTCAGCGCCTACACCGCCACGCCGGAGCGGCTGGCGCGCGACGCCGATGCATCCCTGTTCGAGCCCCTGCAGCGCGCCGCGATCGCCGCCGCGGAGCGGGCGCGCGCGCGCAGCGGCCGGCAGGTGCGCATCGCCGGCTGCCTGCCTCCGCTGGTGGCAAGCTACCTCGCCGATGTCGCGCCCGACGACGAGACGGCGCTGGCGACCTACCGGCGCATCGTCACCATGCAGGCCGATGCGGTCGACCTCTTCCTGTGCGAGACGATGCCGTCGGTGCGCCTGGCGCGCGCCGCCGCGACCGCCGCGGTCGAAAGCGGCAAGCCGGTGTGGCTTTCGCTGACGATCACCGACGACACCAGCGCGACACTGCGCAGCGGCGAACCGCTCGGCGACGCGCTGGCGCAACTTGGCGACTGCGGGGCGCAAGCCTTCCTGCTCAACTGCTCCAAGCCCGAGGCAATCGACGCGGCCTGGCCAGTCATGGCCCGGCAGGATCGCCCGGTGGGCGCCTACGCCAACGGCTTCACGTCGATCGAGACCCTGAAGCCCGGCGGCACTGTCGCGAGCCTGGAGGCCCGCCACGACCTTGGGCCGGAACAATATGCCGCCTTCGCCATGAACTGGGTGAGGAACGGCGCGCGCGTCGTCGGCGGATGCTGCGAGGTCGGACCGGCCCATATCGCCGAACTGGCGCGCCAGCTCGCGCAAGCCGGCCTGGAAATCACGGGAGAACCATGATGGCAACGATTCCGGGCAGCGCGAAAAAGGTCATCGCAGAGTTTCCCCTCGGCTTCGTCGCGACGGTATCGCCGCAGGGCAAGCCCTGCGTGTCGCCGAAGGGGACGTTCCTCGTCGTGGAAGACGACGCCATTGCCTTTGGTGAAATCCGCTCGCCGCAAACCATCGCCAACCTGACCGCGGACCCGCACACGGAAGTCAATTTCGTCGATCCGTTCTCGCGCAAGGGCGTGCGGGTCAGGGGCACCGCGACGCTGATCCGCCGTGGCGAGGATGCGTTCGAGGCCCTGATCGGGCGGTGGAGCGAAGTCTGGGGCGACCTTGCCGGGCGCATCAATATCCTGGTGCGCATCAGCGCCGACGAGATCAAGCCGCTGACGACCCCGCCTTACGACGAAGGCGCCAGCGAGGCAGAGATGATTGCTTTGTACAAACGCAAGTTCGCGGAGATCTATCCATGAAGCCGGTTCCGACAAAGGCCCGCGCCGTCATCATCGGTGGCGGCGTATCGGGCTGCTCGCTGGCCTATCACCTCGGCAAGCTCGGCTGGCGCGACGTCGTCCTGCTGGAGCGCAAGCAGCTGACCTGCGGCACCACGTGGCACGCGGCGGGGCTGGTGGGGCAATTGCGCACCAGTTCCAACATGACGCGGCTCGCCAAGTACACAGCCGACCTCTACGCCGGGCTGGAGGCCGAGACCGGCCTTGCCACCGGCCTGCGCCAGCTCGGCTCGATCTCGGTCGCGCTGAGCGACGAACGCAAGGAGGAACTCTACCGCAGCGCCTCGATGGCACGCGCCTACGGGGTCGATGTGGAGGAAATCTCTCCGGCGGAGGTCAAGGACCGCTACCCGCATCTCAACACCAGCGACGTCGTCGGCGCGGTGTTCATCGCCAAGGACGGCCAGGTCGACCCCGCCAACGTCACGCAGGCGCTCGCGAAGGGCGCTCGCCAGAACGGTGTGCGCATCATCGAGAACGCCAAGGTGACGGCGATCCACACCGTGCGGAATCGCGTCAGCGGCGTCTCGGCGGTGATCGACGGCGAGCCGGTCACCATCGAGGCCGAGCACGTCGTCAATTGCGCGGGCATGTGGGCGCGCGAGGTCGGCGCGATGGCCGGCGTGCCGATCCCGCTGCATGCGTGCGAGCACTTCTACATCGTCACCGAGCCGGTCGAGGGGCTGAAGCCCCTGCCCGTTCTGCGGGTGCCCGACGAGTGCGCCTACTACAAGGAGGACGCCGGCAAGATGATGCTCGGCGCCTTCGAGCCGAAGGCCAAGCCGTGGGGCATGGGCGGTATCCGCGAGGACTTCTGCTTCGACCAGCTGCCGGAGGATTTCGACCACTTCGAGCCGATCCTGGAACTGGCGGTGAAGCGCATGCCGCTGCTGGCGGAAACCGGCATCCACACCTTCTTCAACGGCCCGGAGAGCTTCAGCCCCGACAACCGATACTACCTCGGCGAGGCGCCGCAGGTGCGCAACTTCTGGGTCGCCTGCGGCTACAATTCGACCGGCATCCAGTCGTCCGGCGGTTCGGGCATGGCGCTGGCGCAGTGGATGAATGACGGCGAGCCGCCGTTCGACCTGTGGGACGTGGATATCCGGCGCGTGGTCGGCTTCCAGGCCAACCGCACGTATCTGCGCGAGAGGGTGAGCGAGACGCTCGGCCTGCTCTACGCCGACCACTTTCCCTATCGCCAGCCCGTGACCTCGCGCGGGGTGCGCCGTTCACCGCTGCACGAACACCTGAAGGCCCGCGGGGCGGTATTCGGCGAAACCGCCGGGTGGGAGCGCGCCAACTGGTTCGCCAACGAGGACCAGGAGCGCGAGTACCGCTATTCGTGGAAGCGGCAGAACTGGTTCGACAACAATCGCGCGGAACATCTCGCCGTGCGCAACGGCGTCGGGCTGTTCGACATGACCTCCTTCGGCAAGATCCGGGTCGAGGGGCGCGACGCGATGGCCTTCCTGCAGCGCGTCTGCGCAAACCAGATGGACGTCGCGCCGGGACGCATCGTCTACACCCAGATGCTCAACCCGCGCGGCGGCATCGAGAGCGACCTGACCGTGACGCGGCTGTCGGACAGCGCCTACCTGCTGGTGGTGCCCGGCGCGACGCTGCAGCGCGATCTCGCCTGGCTGAGGCGCCACATCGGCCACGAGGAATTCGTCGTCGTGACCGACGTGACGGCGGCGGAAGCGGTGCTCTGCGTGATGGGACCGAAGTCGCGCGACCTGCTGCGCGCCGTCAGCCCCGACGATTTCTCCAACGAGGGTCATCCGTTCGGCACTGCGCGGGCAATCGAGATCGGCATGGGCGAAGCGCGCGCGCATCGCGTGTCGTATGTCGGCGAACTGGGCTGGGAACTCTATGTGTCCACCGACCAGGCGGCGCACGTGTTCGAGGCGCTGGAAGCGGCCGGCGCGGACCACGGCCTGAAGCTGTGCGGCCTGCACACGCTGGATTCCTGCCGCATCGAGAAGGCGTTCCGCCATTTCGGCCACGACATCAGCGACGAGGACCACGTGCTGGAAGCGGGCCTCGGCTTCGCGGTGGCGCTCGACAAGGGCGAGTTCATCGGCCGCGACGCGGTGCTCGCCAAGCGCGACGCGGGGCTGAAGAAGCGCCTCGTGCAGTTCCTGCTCGAGGATCCCGCGCCGCTGACCTATCACCACGAGCCGGTGATCCGCGACGGCAAGGTCGTGTCCTACCTCACCTCGGGCAACTACGGCCATCACCTCGGCGCGTCGGTGGGGCTTGGCTACGTGCCGTGCGCGGGTGAGAGCGCGGAGGCCGTGCTTGGCTCGGCATACGAGATCGAGATCGCCGGCGAGCGGTTTGCCGCCAAGGCATCCCTGAAACCGATGTACGACCCTGCTGCGAAGCGGGTGCGGATGTAACCACCACGAAAGACACGAGCCAGGGCCAGGCGCCCATATGGAGACTGCGATGGAGACAGACGTTTCGGCGAAGACATCGCGCCGCTCGGGCGGGCGTGCTGCGCGCCAGTCGCTGCGTGCAGCACCGCTGGCGGAGAACATCCGCCCGGTTCGTGCCGGCCTGAGCGGAGGACAGTACCGGCCGCTGAGCGAAGCGAACGTGAAACGCATCCACGAGGCCGCGCTGGAGGCACTCGAGGTGATCGGTCTCGCCGATGCACCGCCGTCAGGCATCGAGGCGATGACAACGGCCGGCGCAATGCTCGGCGATGACGGGCGCTTGCGCTTTTCGCGCGCGCTGGTCGAGGACATGCTGGCGATCGCGGCGCGCGGCATCACGCTTTGTGGCCGCGACCCGAAGTTCGACCTGCTGCTGTCGGGGACCCGCGTGCACTTCGGCACGGCGGGCGCGGCGGTCCACGTCGTCGACGTCAACGGGCGCGAGTACCGCGAATCGACATCAAAGGACCTCTACGAGGCGGCACAGCTGGCGCAAGCGCTCGACAACATCCACTTCTTCCAGCGCCCGATGGTGTGCCGCGACATCGCCGACAACTACGAGATGGACGTCAATACGCTGTATGCGTGCTGCGCCGGCACGACCAAGCACGTCGGCACCAGCTTCTCCGATCCCGCTCACGTGGCGGGTTGCTTCGAACTGCTGCACATGATCGCCGGGGGCGAAGAGGCCTGGCGGGCGCGGCCGTTCGCCTCCAACTCGAACTGCTTCGTCGTGCCGCCGATGAAGTTCGCGACCGAGAGCTGCCAGACCATGGAAGCCTGCATCCACGGCGGCATGCCGGTGCTGCTGCTGTCGGCGGGTCAGGCCGGCGCCACCACCCCTGCCCCGCTGGCCGCCGCGATCGTCCAGGCCGTCGCCGAGTGCCTCGCCGGCGTTGTCTACGTCAACGCCGTGAAGCCGGGCCATCCGGCGATCTTCGGCACCTGGCCCTTCGTCTCCGATCTCAGGACCGGGGCGATGTCGGGGGGATCGGGCGAACAGGCGCTGCTGACGGCGGGTTGCGCGCAGATGCACCAATTCTACGGCTTGCCGGGCGGGGCGGCGGCGGGAATGGCGGACGCCAAGCTGCCGGACATGCAGTCGGGCTGGGAACAGGCGATCTCCAACGTGATGGCCGGGCTTGCCGGCCTCAACATGGTCTATGAATCGGTCGGCATGCATGCCTCACTACTCGGCTTCTGCCCGGAATCGCTGGTGCTGGGCAACGACATGATCGGCCAGGTGTTGCGCTGCGTGCGCGGCATCGACGTCACCGAGGACAGCGTTTCCATCGAAACCATGCGGCAGGTGTGCATGGAAGGCCCCGGCCACTACCTCGGCCACCCGCAGACGCTGTCGCTGATGCAGAGCGAATACGTCTATCCGGAGGTCGCCGACCGGTGCAGCCCCAAGGAATGGGCCGAAGTCGGAAAGCCGGACCTGGTCGAGGCCGCGACGGCGCGCAAGAACCGCATCCTTGCCTCCGCCGGCGGTCCGCTCATCGACGCTGCGAACGATGCGGCGATCCGCGATCGCTTCGCGATCCATGTGTGAGGGAACCCGCAACCCCGGCAGCCGCCGGATCCGCACACGAGCCATCCACACGGCTTGCGCCGGCTGGAATTCCGGCAAATGATATCTCTCATAAGAACAAGGAGGGAGGACCATGTGCCAGATCTTTGCGGGACAGAACCCGGAGGACTATGAGCCCGTCACCCGGCGGATGCGGATCAACGGACTGAGCACGAGCATCAGGCTCGAGCGCTCGTTCTGGGACATACTCGACGTGATCGCGGCCGGCGAAGGCATCTCGACGCCGGCTTTCGTGTCGAAACTGCATTCCGAGGTGCTCGAACTGAGGGGCGAGGCCAAGAATTTCACCTCGCTGCTGCGTTGCGCGTGCATCGTCTTCACGCGCGAGCAGGCGCGCCCGCAAGCACTCATCGCCGCTGAATAGATGCACGTGTAGTAGATAGCTACTACCACGGACGCTTCCGGCGCCGGCATACTTCCGTAGATATCTGCGACAAGCAGAAAATGCGGGAGGATATTTTGGCCAAGGCAATACACGCGATGATTCGCGTGCTCGACGAGACTCGTTCTGTCGGCTTCTACGAAACCGCCTTCGGGCTCGGTATCGCGCAAAGGCTCGATTTCGACGACTTCACGCTCGTCTACCTGCGCAATGACGAGGCCGATTTCGAGCTCGAACTGACGATCAACAAGGGGCGTGCGGACCCCTATGACCTCGGCAACGGCTACGGGCACATCGCGTTCTGCGTCGACGATCTCGACGCCGAGCACGCCCGCTTCGAGGCAGCCGGCCTGAGCCCGAGAAAAATCGTCGAATTCAACCGGGACGGCAGCCTGCTCGCCCGGTTTTTCTTTGTCCAGGACCCGGACGGCTACCAGATCGAGGTGCTGCAGCGCCACGGCCGGTATCGCTGAACCCGCGTGCCGACGCCCAGGGAGGAAGGCTGATGACGACAACGATACGAGAGAGAAAGCTGACACGGCGAGAACTGCTCAAGAGCAGCGTCGCAGCGGGAGCAACGCTGGTTGTGGGCGCGGGCTTCGTCGCAGCAAGCGATGCGGCATGGGCGACGGAAACCACCGCGATCAAGCCGGAAACGATGGCAACCTTGATCCAGATGGCGCGCGACATCTACCCGCACGACCATGTCGGCGACGAGTACTACGTCGCCGCCGTGAAGGGCTACGACACCGCCGACAAGGCCGAAATGATCGAGGCCGGGATCGCGGCGCTGAACGCGGCGGCGCAAGGCAAGGGCTTTGCCAGCTACCTGGCGATGGGCTGGGAACGCGACCGCGTCGACGTGCTGCGCGCGATGGAGAACAGCGCATTCTTCCAGACCGTGCGCGGCGGCCTCGTCACCGGTCTCTACAACCAGAAAGCCGTGTGGCCGCTGTTCGGTTACGAGGGCGAGAGCTACTCGAAGGGCGGTTACATCAACCGCGGCTTCGACGACATCAACTGGCTGTGAGAGGACGAAACGATGGCTGCACCTTTTGACCTCAACGACGACAGCGTTGTTGTCGTGATCGGTACGGGCGCCGGCGGCGGCGTCCTGGCAAACGAACTCGCGCAGAAGGGCGTCAGTGTCGTCGCCCTGGAAGCGGGCGGACGCTATCTGCCCGAGGACTACATCAACGACGAGTGGGACAGCTTCGGGCAGCTTGCCTGGGTTGATCCGCGCACGACGTCCGGCGACTGGCGCGTCGCCAAGGATTTCTCCGGCCTGCCGGCATGGATCGTCAAGGCGGTCGGCGGCACCACCATCCACTGGGCGGGCGCCTCTCTGCGCTTCCAGGAGCACGAGTGGAAGGCGGCGACGACCTACGGCAACGTGCAGGGCGCGAACCTGCTCGACTGGCCAATCGACGGGGCAGAGATGGACCCCTGGTACACGAAGGCCGAGGACAAGCTCGGCGTGACACGCACGGGCGGTCGCGACGGGTTGCCCGGCAACAACAACTTCAAGGTCTTCGAGGCCGGCGCGAAGAAGCTCGGCTACAAGGAAGTCCATACCGGACGCATGGCGATCAACAGCGCCGAGTACGACGACCGCCTTTCCTGCCAGCAGACCGGCTTCTGCTTCCAGGGCTGCAAGTGGGGCGCCAAGTGGTCGGCGGCATATACCGACATCCCGCGCGGCGAAGCCACTGGCAATCTGGAGGTGCGCGAGAAGGCGCATGTCGCGCGCATCGTCCACAACGACAAGGGCAAGGTCACCGGGGTCGAGTACTTCGACGCCGACGGCAAGCTGCAGATGCAGAAAGCCCGCGTCGTCTGCGTCGCCGGGAACTCGTTCGAGAGCCCGCGGCTGCTGCTCAATTCGGCATCGTCGATGTTCCCCGACGGGCTGGCCAATTCCTCCGGCCAGGTGGGTCGCAACTACATGCGCCACATGACGGGCTCGGTCTACGCGGTGTTCGACAAGCCGGTGAAGATGTGGCGCGGCACGACGATGGCCGGCATCATCCAGGACGAGGCGCGGCATGATCCCTCGCGCGGCTTCGTCGGCGGCTACGAACTGGAGACCCTGGCGCTCGGCCTGCCGTTCATGGCGGCGTTCCTCGATCCCGGCGCGTGGGGCCGCGAGTTCACGACAGCGCTCGACATGTACGAGAACATGGCCGGCATGTGGATCGTCGGCGAGGACATGCCGCAGGAGACGAACCGCGTCACGCTCAACCACGACGTCAAGGACAAGTGGGGACTGCCGGTCGCCAACGTCAACTTCAGCGACCACCCCAACGACATCGCCATGCGCAACCACGCGTACGAGCGGGGGACGGCCGTGTACGAAGCGGTCGGCGCGACGCGGACCTTCCCGACACCGCCCTATCCATCGACCCACAATCTCGGGACGAACCGGATGTCGGAGAACCCGCGCGACGGCGTCGTCAACAAGTGGGGCCGCACGCACGACATCGCCAACCTCTACATCTCCGACGGTAGCCAGTTCACCACGGGCGCGGCGGAGAACCCGACCCTGACGATCGTCGCGCTGGCGATCCGCCAGGCGGACCATCTGGCAAAGGAAATGGCGGCCGGGAACCTCTAAACGGAGCGAAAGGGGGAAGCTCGCGACGGCTTTCCCCCTTCCCTGCCTGAACATTCCGGGCGGTGGCGATGCTTTTGCGGGCCACCGCCCTTTCCGTTTGTGCCGGGCGCAAACGAAATCCGGTCTGATCGAGGACGGATGGCGCGACGAATTTCTCGCATCATCCGCCTGCGGGCCATTGCATCGCGGCCAAAACCTGACCAACCTGCGGCCAAACGCCGGAGGACGCGAAAATGACCCACACCACCCACATGGAAGAGTTCTACATCGACGGAAAATGGTGCAAGCCGGGGGCGGGTGCGCAGAGCATCGGCGTCATCAACCCGGCGACCGAGGAGGCGTTCACGCAGGTTGCGCTGGGAACGACCGCAGATGCCGCGCGCGCCATCGACGCTGCGCATGCCGCGTTCGAGACGTTTTCGCAGACTACGCGCGCCGAGCGCATCGAACTGCTGGAATCGATCCGCGACGCCTATGAAGCGCGGATGGACGACTTCGCGTCGGCCATGAGCGACGAGATGGGCGCGCCGCTCGGCTATGCCCTGTCCGACCAGGCCGGTTCCGGGCTCGGCCACCTCAACGCCACGCTGGAAGCGCTGAAGAGCTTCGCCTTCGAGACACAGCGCGGCACGACGCGCATCGTGCACGAGGCAATCGGGGTGTGCGGGCTGATCACGCCGTGGAACTGGCCGATGAACCAGATCACCTGCAAGGTGGCGCCGGCCATCTCGGCAGGCTGCACGATGGTGCTCAAGCCGAGCGAGATCGCGCCGGTCAGTGGCGTGCTGTTCGCCGAGATCATGCACGAGGCGGGAGTTCCCGCCGGTGTCTTCAACCTCGTCAACGGCGACGGGCCGACGGTCGGCCAGGAACTGGCGCGTAACCCGAAGGTCGACCTCGTGTCGTTCACCGGATCGACTCGGGCCGGCATTCTCGTCGCCAAGGCGGCCGCCGACACGGTGAAGCGGGTGGCGCAGGAACTGGGCGGCAAGTCGCCCAACATCATCCTGGCCGACGCGGACCTCGAGACGGCTGTCGCGGGCGGCGTGCGCTCGTGTTTCGGCAACACCGGGCAGTCATGCGATTCCCCGACGCGCATGCTGGTGCCGCGCGAGCGCCACGACGAGGCTCTGGAGATCGCAAGAGTGGCCGCCGCGGCGCATGTCACCGGCGACCCGCGCGACGCCGCCACCAACCTGGGGCCGCTGGTCAGCCAGATCCAGTTCGACAAGGTGCAGCGGCTGATCCAGTCGGGCATCGACGAGGGCGCCACGCTCGTTATCGGGGGAATGGGCCGGCCCGCCGGTCTCAACCGCGGCTATTTCGTCAAGCCGACCGTGTTCGGCGGCGTCACCAACGAGATGACCATCGCGCGCGAGGAAATCTTCGGGCCGGTGCTCGCGATCATGCCCTACGACAGCGAGGAAGAAGCCATCAGGGTCGCCAACGACACGGTCTACGGGCTCGCGGCCTACGTGCAGTCGGGCGACATCGAGCATGCGCGCGCGGTGTCGCGGCAACTGCGTGCGGGCCAGGTCAGCATCAACTATCCCGACTGGGACCTGATGGCGCCGTTCGGCGGCTACAAGCAGTCCGGCAACGGGCGCGAGTATGCCGACTGGGGCATCACGGACTTCGTCGAGACCAAGGCGATGATCGGTTACGGCGCTGCCTGAGGCTGCGCCAGGGGCGAAGGAACAGACGATGCGATACGGGTACCTCGGTCTCGGCAACCTCGGCGGGCACCTGGCGGCGAGCCTGCTGCGCGAGGGCTTCGACGTTGCCGTACACGACATCGACGCCGGCCTTGCCAGGCGGCATCTCGACATGGGCGCCACGTGGGCGGCAAGCCCGGCGGAACTGGCAGCAAGCTGCGACACGGTCTTCACCTGCCTGCCCTCGCCCGCCGTCTCCGAAAAGGTGCTGGCGGGGCTGCTGGAGGGATTTGCAGGCAACGGCACGTGGATCGAGAACTCGACGCTTGGGCGCGACGACATGCTGCGGCTTGCCGGCGTCGCCGAGGCTGCCGGCGTGCGCACGCTGGAAGCGCCGGTGACCGGCGGCGTGCACCTTGCCGCGCAGGGGCGCATCACGGTGCTCGCCGGCGGGCCGGAAGACCTGTTCGAGACGCACAGGCCTGCCTTCGAGGCGATCGGCGACAGGATCTTCCACATGGGCCCGCTGGGGTCGGCGGCGATCATCAAGGTGATCACCAACATGCTCGCCTTCATCCACCTGGTGGCCGACGGCGAGGCACTGATGCTTGCCAGGCGCGGCGGCCTCGACCTTGGCAAGGCGTGGCAGGCGATCGCGGCCAGTTCGGGCACCAGCTTCGTGCACGAGACGGAAGGCCAGCTGATCCTCAACGGTTCCTATGACATCGCCTTCACGATGGATCTGGCGCTGAAGGACCTCGGTTTCGCGATGGGCTTCGGGCGCGAGTTCGGCGTACCGCTCGACCTCGCCTCGCTGACCAACCAGACCTTCCTGCGCGGCAAGGCCGCCTATGGCGGGTCTGCCCAGTCGACGCAGATCGTCAAGCTGCTGGAGGACGTGCTCGGCACCGACCTGCGCGCGCCGGGCTATCCGGCGCGGCTGGAGTAGGCCCGGCAAGGCACCGCCGACATGGCCGACATGCGCAGCTTGCGATTGGCAATACCTGCTGCATGTCCTAAGTCTGGAACGATTCCACGTATTCTCGAGCCGGGGCCGCCATGATCAATCGATTTTTCAGCTTCGGCAAACGGGATTTCGACTCGCTTTCCGAGCAGGAAGTGCTGGCGCTCGCCATCTCCTCGGAGGAGGATGACGCGCGCATCTACCGCGCCTATGCGGACGGCCTGCGCGACCAGTTTCCGGCCTCGGCAAAGGTCTTCGAGGAGATGGAGGCGGAGGAAAACGAACATCGCCGGCGGCTGATCGAGGTACACAAGAAGCGATTCGGCGACACGATCCCCCTGATCCGCCGCGAACACGTGCGCGGCTACTACGAGCGCAAGCCGGACTGGCTGGTGCGTCCGCTCGGACTGGACAAGGTCCGCGACATGGCCGAGCAGATGGAGAATCAGGCCTATCGCTACTATCTGGAAGCGGCCAAGCGCAGCAGCGATGCCGACACGCGCAAGCTGCTGGGCGACCTTGCGCAGGCCGAGAAGGGGCATGAGTCGCTCGCCCGGCGGCTCGGCATGCTGCACACGCCCGATGACGTGAAGGACGAGGAGAAGGCGACCGAGCACCGCCAGTTCGTGCTGACCTACGTGCAGCCGGGTCTGGCCGGGCTGATGGACGGCTCGGTCTCGACGCTGGCGCCGATCTTCGCCGCCGCCTTCGCCACCGGGGACACCTGGCAGACGTTCCTCGTCGGGCTTTCGGCCTCTGTCGGCGCCGGCATCTCGATGGGCTTCACGGAAGCCGCGCACGACGACGGCGTGATCTCCGGGCGCGGCTCGCCGGTCAAGCGCGGGCTTGCTTCCGGCATCATGACGGCGATCGGCGGGCTGGGGCATGCCCTGCCCTACCTGATCCCGGATTTCTGGACGGCAACGGCGATCGCGGCGCTGATCGTGTTCGTGGAGCTGTGGGCAATCGCCTGGATCCAGAACCGCTACATGGACACCCCGTTCCTCAGGGCCGCCTTCCAGGTGGTGCTCGGCGGATCGCTGGTGTTCGCCGCCGGCATCCTGATCGGCAACGCCTGAGGCGGGTTTCCCTGTCCGGGCCGGCCCATTATGGTCGGTTGAGGCAAAACCAGGAAACCAGCATGGCGGAGCGGAATCCCGCACCGGACGACCAACCGCTCGTTTTTATCTCCTATTCGCGCCGCGACCTGGCGTTCGTCGACAGGCTGCAGGCCGGGCTGGAGAAGCGCGGGATCGCCGCCTTCGTCGACCGCGAGGCGATCGCCAAGGGCGAGGAATGGTGGGCGCGCATCCAGCAACTGATCGGCGAGGCCGACACGATCGTCTTCGTGCTGAGCCCGGATTCGGTCGGCTCGGAAGTCTGCCAGGCCGAGATCGACCATGCGCAATCGTTCAACAAGCGCTTCGTCCCGGTGGTCGCGCGCGACATCACCGGCGTTCGCGTCCCCGATGCGCTGGCGCAGCTCAACTACATCTTCTTCGTCCCCCAGCCGGCGGTCGGCGCCAGCGGCGATTTCGACACGGCAGCGGACGAGCTTGCCGCAGCGCTCGAGACCGACATCGGCTGGATCCGCGAGCACACACGCCTCGGCGTGCTGGCGCAGCGCTGGCTTGGCCGCGGGCGCAGCGGCGCTCTTCTGTTGCGCGGAGCCGAACTGGAGGCGGCGGAGAACTGGATCGCCGCGCAGCCGAGCAAGGCCCCTGCCCCGACGCCGGCGCACCAGGCGCTGGTCGGCGAAAGCCGGCGCACCGCGGCGCGGCGGCAGCGCAACTGGCTGGCCGGTGCGCTGGCGGCCGTCATCATCGCCGGCGGGCTTGCCATCTGGTCGGAAATCAACCGGCGTGTCGCGGTTGCCGAGCGCAACCGCGTGGAGCGGGTGCTCGAACGCACCACCGAGGCGACCCGCCAGCTCGTCGTCGATGTCGCCGACCACTATGCCCCGCGCAAGGGCATCCCCAAGCAGATGATCGTCGACATCCTGAGCCAGGCACGCAAGCTCGTCGACGAACTGGAGAGCGTCGGCGAGAACCGCCCGACGTTGCTGCTCAACGGCGGGCTGGCGCTGGCCGACCTTTCAGCCGCGATGCGCGCGCAAGGGCAGACAAGCGCGGCGCTGGAAACGGCGGAGGCCACGGTCGCGGTATTCCGCAAGCTGCGGGCAACCGCGCCGGACGACGCCAGCTGGCAGAGCGGCCTGGCCGTCGGTCTCGACCGGCTTGGCGACATGCGGCTCGAACTCGGCCAGCAAGACCTGGCCGATGCCGCGTACCACGAGGGTCTGGAGGTTGCGCGGCTGCTGCCGGTGTCGGACGCCCGCAACCGGCAGATCGCGGTGGCCGAGGAGAACATCGGCAACGCCCTGTTCGTGGCCGGCAAGGCGGACGAGGCGCTGGCGCGTTTCCGCGAGGCGCTGGCATTGTGGCAGGGACTGGCCGACGATGGGGACGACACCGAGCGCGCCCGAGCCATCGCAGCGGGGCTCGAACGCGTCGGCGATGTCGCTGCCTCGACCGGAGATGCCGACTCGGCCATCGCTTCCTACCGCGACAGCCTCGCAGCGACCGAGGCGCTTGCGGCGCGCGATCGCGCCAACACCGACTGGCAGCAGGATCTCGCCACCGCGCACCAGAAGCTGGGCGACGCGCTGATGGCGCTCGGCAAGGGCGACGACGCGCTGGCCCAATTCGAGAGACACGTGGCCATTGCGCGGGCACTGCATCAGTCCGATCCGCAATGGCGGCCCTGGCGGCGATCGCTGATGGTCGCACACGAGCGGCTTGGCGATGCCGCGCACATCGCCGGCAAGCCGCGCCGGGCGCAGGCGGCGCTCGAGGCGGCGTTGACCCAGGCCCAGGAACTGGCGCGCGCCGAGACCGCGGGTGGCGGCGCCTTCGACGACCTGTCGCGGCTGATGCGCTCGACGGCGCTGGCGGCCTTCGAGATCGACGGGGCGAAGGCTGCGCTGACGCATGTGCAGAATTCGCTGTCGTCGTTCGCGCACATCGCCGGGGATACCGACAGCAAGGAGATCGCCGCCCTGGAGGCTCCGCTCTACAGCGACGCTGCCTGGTTCAGCCTGCTGAGCGGAGACTTCGCGGGTGCGCTCGGCAACGCCGGCAAGGCGCGCGACATGCAGCCCGATGCCGTGCTCTACCAGTCGAACCTGGCGCATGCGCTGATGTTCCTGGGCCGCAAGGACGAGGCCCGAGCGATCTATTTGCGCCACAAGGGCGAGCCGATCTACGGCGGCCTTGACTGGCAGGCCTATATCGCTTCGGATTTCAAGGCTTTGCGCGAAAGCGGCCATGACCATCCGATGATGGACGAAATTCTGGGCGCGCTACGCTGAGCAGCCGCGGAAAGGAAACGGGATGACCATGCCGAGGACTGTGCTGGGGCTTTTGCTGGTCTGCGCCATGTTGAGCATCGCGCTGCCGGCACGCGCCGAGATGTGCCGCATCGCCGACCCGACGGATACCTCGCTCAACGTCCGCGACACACCGGGCGGAAAGGTCATCAACAAGCTGCGCAACGGGCGCAAGGTCTTCATCGACACCGTCTCCTGGGACGCATTCAACGACGACGGTAGCTTCAAGTGGGTGCATGTGACTGGCGAATACAAGGGCCAGTGGCGCGACTGGGGCTGGGTGTTCCGCCGCCATCTCGACTGCGGCGATCACCGCGAGGGCGATGCGTTCCCGATCATCTTCGAGAGCGCAAAGGAGATGATCCCCACGGGGATAGTGGTTCCGTGGAGCCTGTCTCCGGAACCGAAACTGGAGCACGAATGTTTCTACTACGGCGATGGCGGATACGGGATGTCGCTGTCGGATGATCTCGTCAAAGCCTACACGGCGCGCGGCTACACACTGGAGCAACTGTGCATCGTGCTGCGTACCGCGGACCTGAAGTACGATCCGGAAACGGGGGAGCGCCTGCCGACATTCGTCGTCGTCGATCCCAAGGCGCTGGCCCAGGCGAAACAGTCGGGCTTCTTCGAGGGATTCGAAGCGACCCCGGAGATGCCGCTTCACGCGCCCGACTGCTTCGCACACTCCAACGCACAGATGCCCGGCTCGGGCTACGCGACACTCGATATCGCCTGCGACATCCGCTTCGACCCCTGGACAGGAGTGGAGCTGTCTCCGCTGGAACAGGCGTACTACAAGAAGAACGTCGTCCTCAGGATCGAGGGCGACGCTGGCCCGAGCGGCGTCATCGGCGGCAAGGAATTGATCGTGTCGGGCCAGAACCGCGCGACGAACGCCAGCATCCGCATGGTGACGACGTTTCGCAACAAGGGCAACTGAGGCCGTGGCGGCGTTCGACGCAAACCGTTTCGTCGGCGCACAGGAGCGCGTCATCGAGGCGGTTGTCAGCGAACTCGAAGCCGGCCGCAAGCTGACCCACTGGATGTGGTTCGTCTTCCCGCAACTCGCCGCGTTGGGCCGCAGCGAGCGCGCGCGCTTCTATGGCCTTTCGGGGCTCGAAGACGCCCGTTCCTACCTGGCCCATCCCCTCCTCGGGGGGCGCCTGCGCCAGTGTGTCGGGCTGGTCCTGAAACACACGGACAAGAGCGCGCACGACATCTTCGGTTCGCCCGACGACCTGAAGCTGCGGTCGTGCCTGACGCTGTTTCGCGAGGCCGCACAAACGCCGGAAGACCGGACCCTTTTCCAGGCTGCACTCGAAAGCTTCTATGACGCAGACGACCCGCTGACCCTGGAGATCGCGCGCGCGCAAAGCACCCAGAACGGAATCTAGCGCTTGCGCCAGGCCTGGGTGCGCGCCAGCACGCCGCGCGACAGGGCCGCGTGGACGATGCGGGCGATGGCGTTGGTGTAGAAGATCATCATGCCCATGGCAGCCGCCGGGGCGATGTCGCCGGCGTCATCCATGTTGAGGACGGCGACCGAGGCTAGGTTCGTCTTGGTCGAATAGATGAACACCACCGCCGAGACCGTCGTCATGGCATTGACGAACATGTAGATCGAGATATCGAGGATCGCGGGCATGCACACGGGAACGGTGACGCGCGCGAACAGCCGGTGGAACGGCGTGCGCAGGGAGGCGGCGACGGGTTCGAATTCCTGGTCGATCTGCTTGAGCGCGGTCAGCGCGGTCAGGTGGCCCACGGTATAGAAGTGGGTGATGGTGCAGATCACCAGGATCGTCATGGTCCCATAGATGAAGTGCAGCGGGTTGGCCGGGTTGTTGAAGAAGAAGATGTAGGCAAGACCGAGCACCAGCCCCGGAACCGCCATCGGCAGCATCGCCAGCAACTGGAACAGGCCGCGGCCGGTTTTGAACCCGTCGATCTTCTCCACCATGTAGGCGCCGGTGAAGATGATCGCCGTGCCGATCACCGCCGTCAGCAGACCAAGGCGGATGGAGTTTCGGTAGGCCTCCCAGCCGCCGCCGTCCATGCGGTCGAAGGCATAGTTGTTGAGCGACATGGAGAGGTCATAGGGCCAGAACTTGGCAAGGGCCGCGAACTGGCAGGTACCGATCACGCCGACGATGAAGAATGCCACGACGCCGCACCACACGAGGCAGAAGCCGTCGAATCGGCGGTCGGGGCGCGGCTGGTAGGGCACCGAGCGCGCCGACAGCAGCGCCACCTGCTTCTTCTGGACGATGCGGTCGACGATGAAGGCGACGACCGCGGGAATGAGCAGCACTACCGACACGACCGCGCCCATCTCGAAGTTCTGCTGGCCGATGACCTGCTTGTAGATGTCGACGGCGAGCACGTTGTACTGGCCGCCGATGACCTTGGGCAGTCCGAAATCGGTGATGACAAGGGTGAAGGTGACGAAGGCCGCCGAGATGAGGCCGTAGCGGGCGCCTGGGATTGTGACAGTCCAGAAGGTCCGCCAGGCGCTGGCGCGCAGGGATTCGGCAGCCTCGTAGTGGCGCTGGTCGGAGATCGAGAGCGCAGTGGAAATGATGATCAGCGCGTGCGGGAAGGTGAAGAACACCGAGCCGATGACGATGCCGAGCGGACCGTAGATCGATTCACCAAGCAGCAGTTCCTTCATGTAGCCCTGGTTGCCGAACATGTAGATCAGCGCGATGCCCGGCAGCAGCGAGGGCACGAGGATCGGCATCATCGCGATCAGCCGGAAAACCGGCTTGAAGGGCATGCAGCTGCGGTTGACCGCATAAGCGAAGCCGAACGCCAGGATGACCGTGAGGATGGTGCTCACGGTGGCGATGAAGAGCGAGTTCTCGATGGAGCGGAACAGCGCCGGCGTCGAGAAATAGGTGACATAGTTGGCGAGGCTGCGCGACTGCACCGGGCGCAGCATGACACGGCGGAAATCGTTGCCGGAAAGCTCCTTCCACTCGTTGGAATTGAACAGCTCCAGCCCGACGAGATAGGGAGCCGTGGGGCCGACGCCGCGAATGCGGTATTTCACCGGACTGCGGAAACTGAAGTCGGGAAAGAAGCTCGTCGCGGGGAGACGGCCGTCCGAGATCGTGGCGAGGTCGGCGGGCGCGACGGCGTTGAGCTTGTCGTTGAGCGCCTTTGCGCTCACCGGATCGCTCCAGTTGCCGCCGGTCTCGTCGCTGACCTGGAATTCGTAGCGCGCCAGGTCGAAGGAATAGGTCGTGAACGACTTCGACAGCATGGCGTAGAGCGGCAGGGCGAGCGCGGCGACGAGGTAGACCGCGATCACCACCATGAGCCCGCGCTTGGTCAGCGCATCGCGGTCGAGTTGCAGGCGCGGAGCGCGGCCTGCGGGCAGCACGGCCTGGTTACCGGCCATCGCCGCCCCCATCCGCGTTGAAGACGAGGACGCGCTCGGCGGGAAGCTCGACCGTCATCGTCTTTCCCTCGGCAAGGCTGAGGCGGCGCACGGCGTTCATCGAGAAATTGGCGATCAGCTCGGTTCCCGCCAGCGCCTTTCCGGCGAGGTGGGCACGCCAGTAGGAGCCGAGAAATTCCATCGATTCGATCTCGACCTCGATGAGGTTGGCGCCGGCGCTGCGCGCCGGCTTGCGCCCGGCCGAATGCGGAACGACGTCCTCGGGCCGGATCACCGCCACGACACTTGCGCCGCGGGAAAATCCGGTCGCCGACGTCGCGATCGATGTCTTGCCGATCTTCACCTTGCCGGCGGAAAAGGTCGTCTCGATCTTGTTGGTCTCGCCGATGAAATCGGCCACGAACAGGCTCGCGGGGTGGCGATAGACCTGCGTCGGCGTGCCGACCTGCTCGATCACGCCCTGGTTCATCACGACGATGCGGTCGGCCATCGACAGCGCCTCTTCCTGGTCGTGGGTGACCATGATCGTGGTGACGCCGAGCTTGCGCTGCAGTTCCTTGATCTCGTGGCGCAGGAAGACGCGCACCTTGGCGTCGAGCGCCGATAGCGGTTCGTCGAGCAGCAGCAGGCCGGGGGAAATCGCGATGGCGCGGGCGAGCGCGACGCGCTGCTGCTGGCCGCCGGACAACTGGGCGGGATACTTGCCGGCCTGGTCGGGAAGGCCGACCAGCTCGAGCAGTTCGGCGACGCGGGCGCGGATCTCGGCGCGCGGGCGCCCGATGTTCTCCAGCCCGAAGGCAATGTTCTTCTCGATCGTCAGGTTCGGGAACAGGGCATAGCTCTGGAACACGATGCCGTAGTCGCGGGCAGACGCCGGCAGCGTGGAGATGTCCTGGCCGCCCTGGCGGATGGTGCCGCGGGTCTGGGGGTCAAGCCCGGCGATTGCGCGCAGCAACGTCGTCTTGCCGCAACCCGAGGGACCGAGGAAGCAGATGAATTCGCCCTGGTTGACCTGAAGCGACACGTCCCTGAGGGCGAGGAAGTCGCCGAAGGCTTTCCACAGGCCGTCGATTTCCAGATAGGCGGACGGGTCAGGCGCGGCGGCGGCCCGCTGCCCCCCAGCGGTGGATTGCGTCATTTTGCCAGCCCGGTTTGCGTGGAGCGGGCGCCGCAATCAGACTGGCTGCGGCGCCCGGCATGTGTGTCAAGTCAATCAGACCGCAAGGGCCTTGTCAGCCCTTGGGCTCGGACTTGGAATCGTAGCGCTTCTTCCACTCCTCGAGGATCGCCGCGCGGTTGTTGGCGGCAAACTCGAAGTCGTTGTCGATCATCTTCTCGATCAGGTTTTCCGGGAAGTGCTCGACGGGCTTGGCGACGCCGGGCATGGCAACAACGGCATAGCCGGTGTTGTACATCTCGTTCGCCTTCTGGGTGATCGACCAGTCGACCAGCGTCTTGGCGGCGTCAAGCTTCGACGTGCCGGCGATGATGCCCGTCGCTTCCATGTCCCAGCCCACGCCCTCCTCGGGGACGATGATGTTGATCGGCGCGCCGGCCGCCTTGGACTTGGCGCCGCGGAAGGCGAAGGACACGCCGATCGGCGTTTCGCCGGCAGCGGCCATCTTGCACGGCTTGGAGCCGGAGTGGGTGTAGGCGGAAATGTTCTCATGGAGCGCGTCCATGAACTTCCAGCCCTCGTCCTGGCCAAACATCTGCAGCCAGCTCGAAACGTCGAGGAAGCCGGTGCCGGAAGAGGCCGGGTTCGGCATCACCACGTGGCCCTTGTAGACCGGGTTGGTCAGGTCCTTCCAGGACTTGGGCTCGGGCAGGCCAAGCTTCTCGCCCTCGACGGTGTTGAAGCACACCGCGGCCACCCAGGCGTCCATGCCGACCCAGGTCGGCGGATTGGAGTTGTCGACGAATTTCGGATCGAGCTTGTCGACGCCGGCGGGCGCATAGGGCTCGAGCATGCCTTCCGTCTTCAGCAGCAGCAGCGACGTCGCGGCCAGACCCCAGACGACGTCGGCCTGCGGATTGTTCTTCTCGGCGAGCAGCTTGGCGGTGATGACGCCGGTGGAGTCACGCACCCAGTTGATCTTGATGTCCGGGTGATCGGCGTTGAAGGTCTCGGCATAACGCTTCAGGTCCTCCGCCTCGACGGCGGTGTAGACGGTCAGCTCGGTCTCGGCAAAGGCCACCGAGGCATTGAGTGCGGCGGCGAAAACGCCGGCGGTCAGTGTCAGCTTGCGGATCATTCAGATGCGCTCCCCTGGTCTGCTTGTTGCAGTTCTGGCGAGAGAGGCCGGAAAATCGATCGGTTGGTGCCGGCTCTCCCAGCCGCGCCCGGATATATTGCATTTATGACAGCCGTTTGAACACTGTCATATTTCCAGACTGGCTCTTGCGACGCGGATTGTGGAAACCGGCCACTAATAAGTACAATCTATTTCGTTTATACGATCATCGCCTGGATTGATGAAATCTTCGATCAACGGGCGGACGCCAGCAGGACAACGCCGCCGGCGACGATTGCCGCCGCAAGCAGACGCCCCGGCCAGGGGCGTTCGCGGAATACCACCAGGCCGATGATCGCGGCGATGACCACGCTCGATTCGCGCACGGCGGAAACCGCGCCCAGCGGCGCGATGGTCGTTGCGTAGAGCGCCAGCCCATAGGCGACGACGGAAAACACGCCGCCCATCAGCCCCTTGGCAAAGCGCTTCCTGGGAAACGGTTCGCGCCTGCGCCAGCGCGGCCACAGGATCCACACCGCGATGGGAAACTCCATCAGGTATAGCCAGGCGATGTAGCCGAGCGGGCTGTCGGCTAGGCGAATGCCGATGCCGTCCACGACCGAATAGACGGCGATGACGCTGCCGAGAACAAGCGCAACCATGACGGCACGGCGGTCGGCGTTGGCGGCACCGCGCAGCATCGCCAGGATCAGGATGCCAAGCGAGACCGCGGCAAGGCCCGCGATCGCAGCCACGGGCATGGTCTCGCCGATGACAAGGAACGCTCCCGCGGCCACGAGCGCCGGCGCCATGCCGCGTGAGATCGGATAGACCTGCGAGAGATCGCCCAGCCTGTAGGCCTGGTACAGCAAGGCGTAATAGGCCCAGTGAATGACCACAGAGGCGACGATGTAGGGCCAGCTCGCGGGCGCCGGTGGATCGGCGACGAACAACGCGGCGAGACCGAACAGCGCGGTCGCCGCGGTGACGCCGGCCAGCATCGTCGCCCTGTCCGAAGAGCCCTTGACGAGCGCGTTCCACAGCGCATGCAGGAAGGCGGCAAGCAGCACGATGGAGAGCGCAAAGGGGGTCATGCAATGGCCCGAAGCATGGCCGCCGGTTCGTGACCGGGACAAACGTGGAGACCTATTGCAGGATGGAGGCAACCCCCATCCGCGACGGCAGCGGCGGTCGTCATGCGCGATCCTTCGGTCACGGCATGCCGTCCGCAAGCATCGGCAAGGTCAACGAACCGCAAACCCAAACCGCGTTCCTCATGACGATTGCAGCCATTGTTTGCTTACCACGATAACACCTCAGGTTGCATTTTTCAGAGACGCGCAACTCTTGAGAAACTCTTTCGTAACCCGCTATCGATAGACCTTGCGCCAGGAGAATAACCCAGGAAGGTGTTACAGCGAGCAAGTGGCATGGACATCGTTCAGACCATCTATTGGAGCAAGCCGAATTTCCGGCTCGACACCGGCAGCATTTCCCAGGAGGTGCGCGACATCCTGAATGCTGCGCGGCGCAAGAACCCGGTCCTCGACATTACCGGCGCGTTCGTGTTCACGAACAACATGTTCGTGCAGGTGCTGGAAGGCCCGGAATACAACGTGATGAAGACCATGGGGACGATTGCGCGCGACGAGCGCCACCGAGACGTCCAGGTCCTGACCTCGCGCGAACGCCAGAACCGAGACTTTCCCGATTGGGCGATGGCCTTCGCGCCGGACACCGAGGCAAACCGCCGCGTCGTGATGGAGCATTGCGGAGGCAAGGCGTTCGACCCGCGCACGCTGCCACCGGAAAAGATCATCGGACTGATAAAAGCGCTGGTCGGCAGCAACGCCGCGTTCTCCGTAAAGCCGGACTTCGCCGCGTAACTGCCAGGTCGGCCGCGACATCCCTATCGCACAAAGTCGACGCCCGCCGTCTGTCCGCGCAGACGCGGGTCGTGTGACTTGACCTTCACCGGCCGACCTTCCAGCGCCTCGAAACAGCGCTGCAGCGTCTCGTCCTCCAGCCGCCGCATGGCTTCCTGCGTGTAGAAGGTCAGGTGCGGGGTGAGGATCACGTTGTCCATCGAGAACAGTTCGCTCAGCGGATGGCCCTCCAGCGTCAGTGGCTCCTGGCTGTAGACGTCGAGGCCCGCGCCGGCGATGCAGCCTTTCTTGAGGGCAGCAAGAAGCGCCGTCTCGTCGACCAGCGCGCCGCGCGAGACGTTGACGAAGATCGCCGATGGCTTCATCGCCGCGAATTCCGTTGCCCCGATCAGATGGCGCGTCTTGTCCGACAATGTGCAATGGACCGAGACGAGATCGCATTGGCCCAGCATCGTGTGCAGGTCATCGATCTTTTCCACGCCGGCCGCAAGCATCGTTTGCGCGGTGACGTTGGGGTCGTAGCCCAGCAAGCGGGCGCGAAACCCCTGCCCTGCCATACGCGCCATCGAACGCCCGATGCGCCCGACGCCGACGAGGCCCAGCGTCTTGCCCGCGATGTCGTTGGCAAGCCAGCGTTGAGTCGGCCAGGCCCAGCCGTCGCGATGCATGGCGCGGTCAAGCGGGATCAGCTTCTTCGCCAGCGCGATCATCAGCGCGAAGGCGCCTTCGGCCACGGTCTCCTCGGCGTATTCGGGCACGTTGACGACGGGGATGGCGTGCGCTTTCGCCGCCTCAATGTCGATGGCGTCGATGCCGACGCCGTACTTGACGATCGCCTTCAGCCGCTGCGCGCCCTCGATGACACGGGCCGTGATCGGCGTGTAGCACATCAGGATCAGGTCGGCGTCGCGGGTCTCGGCGGCAAGCGTGTCCTCGGATATTCCGTCGGGCAGCAACACGAGGTCGTGGCCACGTTCCCGCAACACCGCGTCGACATGCGGGCATTCGAGTTCGGCGTCAGTGCGAACGATCTTCATGCAGGGGTGACCGCTGCGATCGCGCCCTCGACGATTGCCAGGGCGCGTTCGAGGTCCTCGCGCGTGATGGTCAGCGGCGGCGACAGGGTCAGGACGCAGCCCTGGCTGATCTTGAAGCTGAGGCCGGCATCGAGGCAGCGGTAGTATATCTGTTCGGCAAGATCGTTGCCGGGCGTGCGCGTCTGCCTGTCGGCGACGATCTCGACGCCGAACATCAGCCCGCGCCCGCGCACGTCGCCGACGATGGTCGAAGTTGCCGCAAAGTCCTTCAGCCGGTTCATCGCCATTTCGCCCAATTCGGCGGCGCGCTCGACCAGCCCCTCCTCACGGATGATGGCGATGGTGGTAAGCGCGGCGCGCGCGGTCACCGGGTTCTTCTCGTGGGTGTAGTGGCCGATGGCGTAGTCGCCGGCGACATCGAGGTCGCGGCGGGCGATGACCGAGGCGATCGGCAGGATGCCGCCGCCGAGCGCCTTGCCGACAACGAGGATGTCGGGAACCACGTCGTCGTGTTCGCAGGCAAAGAACCTGCCGGTCTTGCCCAGCCCGGTCGGGATCTCGTCGAAGATCAGCAGCGCGCCGTGGCGGTCGCAGGCCTCGCGCACGCGCTTCCAGAAACCCGGCGGCGGGGGCACCGGCGTCGCGCGCATCGGCTCGGCGATGACGGCGGCGATGTCGCCTTCCTTCTCCAGCGCGTATTCGACCATGTTGGCGCAGGCGATGCCGCACACATCCGGGCCGGAATGACCGTAGGGACAGCGGTAACAGTGGAACGGCGCGACATGCTCGGCGCCCGGCAGCAGCGGGCCGGCGATGCCGGAGCGGAACGTCGCCTCGCCGCCAACGCTCGATGCACCGAAGCCCGCGCCATGAAACGCGTCCCAGAAGGACAGCGTCTTGAAGCGGCCGGTCGCGGCGCGGGCGATCTTCAGCGCCACCTCGTTGGCATCCGAGCCGCCAGTGGTGAACAGGCACTTGCCCAGGTTCCCAGGCGCCAGTTCGCCGAGCGTCTCGGCAAGTTCCACTGCCGGCTCGCAGGTGAAGCGGCGCGGCGAGAAACTCAGGTCGTCGAGTTGCTGCTTGATCGCTGCGACAAGCCGGGGATGGGCGTAGCCGATGTGGTGGACGGAGTTACCGTGGAAATCCATGAAACGGCGGCCGCCGGCATCCTCGATCCAGATGCCCTCCGCCTTGACGATCGCGGAAACGCAGGGCGACGACAGGCTCTGGTGCAGGAAGGCGTCGGCGTCGCGCCTGGTCAGCGCGGCGGTTGCCGGATCTGCATTGGCGGCGAGCCAGCGTTTCCGCGCAGCGGACGTGTTGGACTCGCCCTCGGTGTGGACGATGCGCAGTTCGCCGGTCTTCGGTTTCCCTACCCCCATGGCAGCGAGAACGTCTTGACGTTGGTGAAGCTCTTCATGGCTTCAATCACACCTTCCTTGAAGCCGTTGCCGGAATCCTTGATGCCGCCGAAGGGACTCATCTCGATGCGATAGCCCGGCACTTCCCAGATGTTGACGGTGCCGACCTTCAGTCCGGTGATGTACTTCTGCATGCGCGGAAACGAATTGGTGCACACGCCCGACGACAGGCCGAAGGCCGTGGAGTTCGACAGCGCGATCAATTCGTCGTCGTCGTCGGGCGCGTGGATGATCGGGATAACCGGGCCGAAGGTCTCCTCCATCACCAGTTCGCTCTCGTGCGGCACATTGTCGACGACAATCGGCGGCAGCAGCGCACCCTTGCGGCCCGGATCGTAGAGTACCTGCGCGCCTGCATCGGCTGCCATGTAGACGCGTTTCTCGAACAGGGCGGCGGCCTGTTCGTGGATCACGGTGCCAAGCATCGTGTCCGGGTTCATCGGGTCGCCGAAGGTGATTTTCCTGGCCCGCTCCAGGACCATCGGCACGAAGCGGTCGGCAACGGATTTCTGGCACAGGATGCGCTTGACCGCCGTGCAGCGCTGGCCGGAGTTCTTCGTCGCGCCGGCGACCGCGAGATCGGCGGCCTTCGCCAGGTCGTCGTCGGAAAGATCGTTGCAGACGATCAGCGGGTCGTTACCGCCCAGTTCCAGCACCGCGCGCCGGTAGCCGGCCTTCGAGGCGATCATCTTGCCGACCGGCACGCCGCCGGTGAAGGTGATGAGGTCGATCGCCTCGTTGACAATCATTTCCTCGCCGATGTCGGCGGGAAGCCCCGTCACCACCGACAGCATCTGCGGCGGCAGGCCGGCCTCGTACATCACGTCCGCGAGGATCAGCGCGGTGATCGGCGTCTGCTCGGTCGGCTTGACGACGACGCAGTTGTTGGTGGCGACCGCCGGGGCGACCTTGTGGGCGACCATGTTGAGTGGGTGGTTGAACGGCGTGATCGCGGAAATCGCGGTCAGCGGCTCGCGGGTGGTGAAGATCTTGCGCGCCTTGCCGTGCGGGGTCAGGTCGCAGGAGAAGATCTCGCCATCGTCGTGGATGCAGAGCTGGCCGGCGAGCGTGAAGACGTCGAAGGCGCGGCCGACCTCGTAGAGCGAATCCTGCTTGGAGATGCCGAGTTCCAGAGTGATGATGTCGGAGATCTCGTCGCGCCGGGCGACCAGCCCTTCCGCCGTCTTCAGCAGGATCTTCTGGCGCTCGTAGCGGGTCAGCTTCGGCTGGTAGTTGGCGGCAATCGCAAAGGCTTCGCGCGCATGCGCCGCGGTGCCGGCCGGCACCGTGCCGATCACCGCGTCGGTGTAGGGATAGCGCACCTCGATGACGCCGTCTGCATCGACCTTGCGCCCGGCGATGCGCATCGGCCCGTGGCGGACGGTGAAACCCTGTTCCTGCCTGACCATCGCGTGCTCCCTCAGGCCTTGGCAGCGGCCATTGCGGCGTAGAAGAAGGCGTCGAAGTTGCGAAGCATGGGCGCGGCAGGAAGATCCGGCAGCGCGCGGTTGACGATGAAGGGCACCTCCTGCTCGGTCGTACCGCCGTGGGAGCGCAGCGGCTCGTCGAGCGCGGCAAGATCGTGGCGATGCTCGCTGGTGCCGATGGTCATGTTTTCCGAGGAGACCATGACGATGTCGCCGATTCGGTCGGCGGGAAGCTCGTAGCGTTCGCAGGCTTCTTCCTTGCCGATGACGACGATCAGTTCGTCGTACGCGGCGAGCTTCTGCATAACCGCAGCCCGGTCGGCGCCTTTCGGCAGATAGGCCGTAGCGAACGAACCCAGCGCGCCGTGGTGAACCACGTAAGGATCGGTGATCGGCAGGATGACGCGGGCGGCGTCCTTGCCGAGCCATTCGTCGAGCAGGTCCTGCACGTAGATGACCTTCGGATCGCCGTTGGCGTCGTGCTTGGGCTTCATGCCGTGGTCGGCGGTTATGACGATGGCCGCACCCAGCGCATCGAGTTCGGCGAGGTACTTGTCGAACATGGCGTAGAAGGCGTTGGCCTCGCTGTCGCCCGGCGCATACTTGTGCTGCACGTAGTCGGTCGTCGTCAGGTACATGACGTCCGGCCGCATTTCCTTCAGCAGCTTGACGCCGGCGGCAAAGACGAACTCGGAGAGCTCGGCGGAATAGACCTCCGGCACCGGCCGGCCGAGCCAGGCGGACGCGTTGTCGATGCCGTTTTCCGCCTTCGTGGTCTGGTTGGACTTCTCCGAGGAAAAGCACACCGCCCTGCCTTCGTCGAACTTCAGCCCGTGGCCGAGCAACGCACGCAGCTTGTCCTTGGCGGTGACGATCGCGACCGTGGCGCCTGCGTCGTAGAACGCCTTGAAGACGGTCGGTGCGCGCAGGAACTTCGGGTCGTTCATCATAACCTCCTCCCCGGTTTCCGGGTCGTAAAGGTAATTGCCGCAGATGCCGTGGACCGCCGGTGGGCGGCCGGTCGCGATCGACAGGTTGTTGGGGTTGGTGAAGCTCGGGATCACCGAGTGAGCCAGCCGGACCGTCCCCTTCGCCTTGATCTTCGTAAGCGCCGGCATCAGCCCGGCTGCGATCGCCACGTCGAGATACTCCGGCTCGCAGCCGTCCAGGCAGATCGCGATCGCCGGAACCGAAGGCCAGGCGTATTCGCGGCCGTTGGCGGTGACGTTGACGGGGGACATCTTGTTCATCTCGATTCCTGTGCGTTCGTAGGTTCGATGTGGTCAGGCAGCAAGCCGGGCGCGCTCGGCGATCGCGGCCTCGGGCGGAGCGGCACTGTCGACGCCCATCTCGGCAAGGCATTCGCCGGCGGCCTTCACGACGCGGCGCATGACGTGCTCGTCCATGCGGCCGATGCAGCCGACGCGGAAGGAATCCACCACCGTCAGCTTGCCCGGATAGATGATGAAGCGCTTCGCCTTCATCAGGTCGTAGAAGGCCTGGAAGGAAAACGCCGGATGCGCGGGGTTGAAGAAGGTGACGATGATCGGCGACAGCCAGCGGTCGGCCAGCAGCGTCTCGAAGCCGAGTTCCCTCATGCCCGACACCAGCACGTCGCGGTTGCGGGCATAGCGCGCGCCGCGACCTGCAACGCCGCCTTCGGCCTCGTGCATCTCCAGCGCCTTGAGGAACGCCGCGACGACGTGGGTCGGCGGGGTGAAGCGCCACTGGCCGGTCTTGTTCATGTAGGCCCACTGGGCATGGACATCGAGGCTGAGCGAATGGCTGCGGCCGCTAGCGGCCTCCAGTTCGGCCTTCTTCGCGATGACGAAGCCGAAGCCCGGCACGCCCTCGATGCACTTGTTGGCCGAAGACACGATCGCCTCATAGCGCACGTCGTGAACGCCGAGGGGGATCGCGCCAAAGGCGCTCATGGAATCGATCAGCAACTTGCGGCCTCGGGCGTAGACGGCTTCCGAGATCTCGGCAACCGGATTGAGGATGCCGGAACTGGTCTCGCAGTGGATGGCGACGACGTGGGTGATGGCGGGGTCGGCGTCGAGTGCTGCAGCGACCTCCTCACCGCGCGGAGGAAGATAGTCGCCCTTGTCGATCAGCGTGAAGGCGCGGCCGAGATACTTCATCGTCTCGGCGGCGCGCAGTCCGTAGGCACCGTTTGCGAGTACCAGCGCCTTGCCGTCCTTCGGGATGAAGGACCCCAGCATCGCCTCGACGCAGAAGGTACCGCTGCCCTGCATCGGCACGCAGTCGAATTCACCGGCCTCGTCGCCGATCAGCGCCAGCAGACGGCGGCGCACATCGGCGGTCATGGCGCGGAAGTCGCCGTCCCACGAGCCCCAGTCGCGCAGCATGGCTTCCTTCACCTCGATCGCGGTGGTCAGCGGACCGGGCGTCAGCAGATAGGGCTCTCCCATTGCCGGTTCCGGCAGGGGTGAGCGAGGCGGCGTGTCTACGGAAATTGGCATCCCCGGACTCTTTCCTTGAGGCGGCGATCATTCGCCGCATTGGCGACTATTTCCATGTATGATTGTATCTGTAAAATCGATAATTCAGATTGTGACATAACCTATCATTATATTTGTCCGCCAGGCTGGGTCAGGGGTTGCCGGCAGCAACTCATGCCGGCTCCGCCAGCCTGCTTTCCAGGAGGTGGCCGTTCTCGCTGAGGATCGGATAGGCGACTGTCACGAGCAGCGAATTGATCTCCTTGAACGCGCGCACCATCTCCAGGTGGATATCGCTGGTCTCGATGCTCTGCGACTTGCCCGACTGCAGGCGCGCGAGGTGGCGGTCGTGGCTCTGGCGCTCGAGCCGGCGCATGACCTCCTTCTCCTTCACCAACTGACGCGCGGTATCGAGATCGGCGGAAATGAGCACGTTCATCGCCAGTTGCGTGTTGGCGAGCACGCGCGCGTGCAACGCCGTCATTTCCGCCCAGCCTTCCGGCGAGAAGGTCAACCGCCGCTTCGCCTTTTCCTCGACGAGCTTCATCAGGCTCTTGGCGACGATGTCGCCGACATGTTCCAGGTTGATAGCAACGTCGGTCAATTCGATGCCGCGCTGCGCTTCCGCCGTCGTCAGCGCGCCGCGATTGACCTCGGCGATGAAGAGCTTGATGCCGGTGTGTGCGCTGTTGATCTCGCGGTCGAGCCTTCGCACCCGGGCGATTTCCTCGGTATTACCGCTCTCCAGCAGGTCCATTACCGGACGCAGCATCAGTTCGAGCGTCTCGCCCATGCGCAGCAGTTCGCGGGTGGCGCTGGCGAGCGCGAGCTTGGGGTGCGAGATGACGGTGGGATCGAGCGCGCTGGCTGGCCTCGCGGCCGGCTCCGCGTCGGCGAACGCCGCAGGCTCCGGCAGGAGAGCCGACACGACCCTTTCCACCGTCGCGACGAGCGGCAGGCAGACGGCAAGGAGCGCCAAGTTGAATACCAGGTGGAAATTGACCAGCTGGCGGGCCGCCCCCTCGCCGAGCGCGTCGAGCGGGATCGCGAAGACGCCGTGCACCAGCAGCACGCCGGCGGCGGCGATGCCGCGAAACATGAGGTTGCCAAGCGGGATACGACGGGCCGGCGGCGCCTCGTTGCGTGTCAGCCAGACCGATATCAGCCCGCCGCCGAGGTTGGCGCCCAGGACAAAGGGAATGCCGACTTCATGCGGCAACATCCCCTGCGCCGCGAAGGCCGCAAACAGCAACACGGCGGCGACGCTGGAATGGATCAGCCAGGCAAAGCCTGCCGCCAGCGCGAAGGCGGTGATGAAATCGTCGCGCAGGTAGCCGATGGCTACGGGCAGGAACACGCTCTGGCGCAGCGGCTCGGTCGCCTCGCCGATCAGCCGCAAGGACAGCAGGACGAGGCCGATGCCGAGCAGGATGCGGCCGACCTGCTTCACCGAGCGCTGCTCGAACTTGAGGAACAGCAGCGGGCCGATGAACAGGAGCACCGGCAGCAGCCAGGACAGGTCGAAGGAGAGAACCTGCACGACGAGGGCCGAACCGAGGTCGGCGCCAAGCAGGGCGGCCAGGCCGGTGGCAACGGGAAGGATCCCCGTGGCGGCAAAGCCGGCCGCAAGAATGGCGACCGCCGTCGAACTCTGCAGGAGCACTGCCAGCGCCGCGCCGGCGCCGGCAGCCTGAACGCGCCCTGCCCGAGCACCGCGCAGTGCCTCGCGCATGCTGGTGCCGGCGGCACGCTCGAAGCCGGTGCGTACCATCCGCACCGCCCACAGCAGCAGCATCACCGCGCCGGCCAGGTGCAGAACTACGAGCGACAGGTGCATGACCGACTCCAGATGTACACATGAGCCCGCAAATCAAGGGCTTTGCAAACCATCAATCAAATCGTTAGTTCTAATATCGGTATCGATTCCATCAATGCACAGAACATCTTCGGCGAATCCCGCATGCGCTACGTCCAGCTCCGCGCCTTCCATCATGTCGCCATTTGCGGCGGATTTTCGCGCGCCGCCGAACACCTGCTGCTGACGCAGCCGGCCATCTCCGACCAGGTCAGGAAGCTGGAGGAAGAATACGACATCCTGCTGTTCAACCGGCACAAGAAGCAGGTGACGCTGACGCAGGCCGGCGAAGCGCTGCTTGCCATCACGCGCAAGATGTTCGCCAACGAGATGGAGGCGCTCGAGCTGCTGTCGGAATCGCGGGCGCTGCGCTCGGGCGCGCTGCGCATCGTGGCCGACGCCGCCCATCATCTGCTGAAGATCCTCGGCCAGTTCCGCGATGCGCATCCAGGCGCGCGGGTCAGCCTGCGGGCGGGCAATTCCGACACGGTGATCGCCAGTCTCTACAACTACGACGCCGACATCGGCGTGCTCGGCGAAATTCCGTTGAGCCGGGATTTCGAGGTGCTCGAACTGAACTCCACGCCGATCGTCGCCTTCGTCGCGCGCGAACACCCGCTGGCGCAGCGCGGCAAGTTGCGGATGCGCGATCTCGCCACGTTGCCGCTGGTCATGCGCGAGGAAGGATCGCGCACGCGCCGCAAGCTTGAGGATCGCGCACGCGAGGCCGGCGTCGAACTCACAGCGGCCATCGAGGCGGAGGGACGCGAAGCGGTGCGCGAGATCGTGGCGTCGGGCGCCGGCATCGGTTTCGTTTCGCAGGCCGAGTTCGGCCAGGACGCGCGCCTCGTGCGCCTCGATATCGAGGGGCCGGCGATGCTGATGGACGAGGCGCTGGTGTGCCTACGCGAACGAAGCGCCGGCAAGCTGGTGCGCGCGTTCTTCGACACCGCAAGGGCCCTGCAGCTTTCGGCAAGCTAGCCCAGCGATCGCATCGCCGGTTCAGGTGTCCTGCCGAGCGGACCTAAGCCCGAGGTGATGCGGCAGCGCTGCAATGTCGGTGAGACAGACATCGGCGAGCGCTGCGAGCTGATCGGCACTGCCGGTGCCGCTGAGCACGCCGATGACGGCGCCGCAGCCGGCATTGCGGCCCATGACGAGGTCGTGGCGGTTGTCGCCGACGATGGCGACCTCGCCGGGCGTGCAGCCGACAGCGGCGCAGAAGGCATGCACCATGCCCGGCTGCGGCTTGATGCCGTGACCTGAATCATAACCGCAGACGAAGGAGAGATGGTCGCCAACCCCGAGCGCCGCGAGCGACACGCGGGCGGACGCCTCGTTGTCGCTGGTGGCCACGCCGAGGTGGAAGCCGGCCGAACGCAGGGTCGCGAACAGATCCGCGACGTCGGCAAGCGCGACGACCGCGCCGGCAGCCGAAGTGAAGAGTTCGTCGAGGCGGGAGGTGAGGTCGGCGAGGGCGAACGCACTGCCCTGCCCGATCATGGCGGCGGCGATCTCTCGCGTGCCGGAAGCGGCGAACAGGCTGTCGCCCAGCGTCGCACCGGAGACCGGGTCGATGCCGCAGGCAGACAGGATGCGCGCCTCCAGGAGCGGATCGCCGGCGGCCGCGATGCGGGCGGCCTTGCGGTTTATCGGCCCCCAGGTCGCCTCGTAGTCGACGATCGTGCCGTCCTTGTCGAACAGGATTGCCCGGATGGCGGGCTTCTGCGACGCGTTTTCCATAGCCTTGCCCGAACCCGGATTTCGCGAATCTTTCCAATGCGACGCGGCGGCTCAACTTAGCCTGAGAATCTGATTCATCAGAGTCTGAATCAGATTCACACGAACCGTCTAACTATCTGTTTTTGTTCGGCTTTCATTTTCGACCACATTGCCAGCTGAATTGCTAACACGGGCACGCGGCGGCGCATATGAAAACGCCGGCGGAGCCTCTCTGGCGCCGCCGGCGTTTCCGATACAGGTCGAAGACCCTGAACGCGTTACTCGACGCGCAGGTTCACCGCCGACGACTTGCCACGCTTGCTGTCGACTTCGATGTCGTAGGAGATGGACTGGCCCTCGTTGAGGGTGCTCAGGCCGGCGCGCTCAACGGCGCTGATGTGCACGAACACGTCGCCGCCGCCGCCTTCCGGGCTGATGAAGCCATAACCCTTGGTTCCGTTGAACCACTTAACAGTACCCTTGCTCATCCGATTTTCTCCGTTCGATAGATGCTTGGCAGGAACAGCCCTGCCGTTGGGCGAAAAGTTGGCGTCCGGCCGCGACGCAGGTTGCGGCCGGCGCTGTTCATGCGATCTGCGGCGTGGCGATGTTGCCGAGCATCCGCGCCAGTCCGCTGGTGTCCCCGCCGCTGCGCGGCGCCTGTTTGCTGCGCGCCAGAGGGGTTGCCACAGGTGCCGCCGCGCCATTGTTCTTGGTGCGGGTACGGCGGCGCTTGCGGCCTGCCTTGCGGGCGGGTTCGGTTTGCGCGGCAGCGCCCTTCGGGCGTGCGGCCGCGCCGGTTTCGGCAGGCATGTCCCCGGTGCTGCCCAGCGAGCGGCCGATCAGCCGTTCGATGTCACGCAGCAGTGTGCGCTCCGAGGGATCGCACAGGGAGACCGCCGTGCCGCTCTTCCCTGCCCGCGCCGTGCGCCCGATGCGGTGCACATAGGCTTCGGGAACGTTGGGAAGCTCGTAGTTGAACACGTGGGAAACGTCGTCGACGTCGATGCCGCGCGCGGCGATGTCGGTGGCGACGAGAATGGTCACCTTGCCGAGGCGGAAGGCGCCCAGCGCCTTCTCCCGCTGGTTCTGGCTCTTGTTGCCATGAATGGCAGCGGCCGAAAGCCCGGCCTTCTGCAGATGCATGTTGACCCGGTCGGCGCCGCGCTTGGTGCGCGTGAAGACGATCGCACGCTCGACATCCTGGCCCGACACCAGGCCGACGAGCGCGTTCCGCTTTTCCGCGCTCGGGACATGGATCACGGACTGGTCGATGCTCTCGATGGGCCGCGAGACGGGCGCCACGGCGATCTCCGCCGGATCGTTGAGGAAGTCGCCGGCGAGACTGCGAATCTGCGCCGGCATGGTGGCCGACAGCAGTACCGTCTGGCGCTTGCCCGGCAGCTTGCCCATGATGCGGCGGATGGCCGGCATGAAGCCGAGGTCCAGCATCTGGTCGGCCTCGTCGAGGATGACGGTGGCGGTGGCATCGAGGCGAACAACACCGCTGGACATCAGGTCTTCCAGGCGTCCGGGCGTGGCGATGAGCACGTCGACGCCGGAGCTGAGCGCGCGCACCTGCGGACCCGCCTTGACGCCACCGACGACAACAGCCGTCGATACCTTCATGAAGCGGGCGTAGGCACGGATGCTGTCGTGCACCTGGGCTGCCAGTTCGCGGGTCGGAACCAGGATCAGCGCGCCGGCGGTCTTCGGCTTCACGGCCACAGAGCGTGCGCCGATCGCGTTGAGCAGCGGCAGAACGAACGCGGCCGTCTTGCCGGTGCCCGTCTGGGCGATCCCGACAATGTCCTTTCCCGCCAGCATCGCGGGGATCACTTCGGCCTGAATGGGGGTGGGTGTTGTGTAACCTTCGTGCGCAACGGCACGAAGCAGAGACTCGGCGAGGCCGAGGCTATCGAAATTTTTCAAGTTTGAGCTTTCTCTTGCATCGCCCGATCGAGACCGGAAAAGTCCGGGGCGACGGCTTCTTTCAGTGAGGTAGCTTGCGTAGATCAGCTGCCAGGGGTGCGGAGTTCTTCAACCCCAAGTCTTGGCAACGATCGATACGGAAGGTTGCTCAGAGCGTGCACCGTCGACGATGATTCATCTTCCACGCACGGTGCACTGGGGTGCAATAAGCATATTCGCGGTCAAATGGCAAAGCATTTCGCCAGCCATGCCTTCACAAGCGCGTGCGCGAACACCTTCGGCTGCACGGACAGGTGGACGCGCAAATCGTCATCGATTGGAGGATTCCCATTTTTCCTGAACCACGAAAATGCTCCAAGCTCTTGTTCTCACGCAATTCCGGACGGAAAACAGCACGCACTTTTCCTGGAATTGCTCTAACGTCAGGCGGCCGCCGGCACGTTGGCGGCAGGAAAGAAGCGGGACGATATGGCGGAGCAGGATCCACACGCGCTCGAGGGCGCGCGCGACAACACGCTGGAGACGGCAATCGGGCGCGAGGTGCGCACCTTTCGCCAGAAGCTGGGCATGACGGTTGCCGAGCTGTCGACGGCGGCCGGGGTTTCGACCGGCATGCTGTCGAAGATCGAGAACGGCGCCACGTCGCCATCGCTGACGACGCTGCAGACGCTGTCGCGCGCGCTCGGCGTGCCGGTCACCGCGTTCTTCCGCCGCTACGAGGAGCGCCGCGCCGCCGTCTTCGTCAAGGACGGCGAAGGGCTGAAGATCGAGCGGCGCGGAACCCGCGCCGGCCACCAGTATCGCCTGCTCGGCCACACCGGCGGCGGCGGCGGACGCACGGTCGTCGAACCCTACATGATCGAGCTCACCGAGGAGTCCGACGTCTTCCCCCTCTTCCAGCACGACGGCCTGGAATTCCTCTACATGCTGGAGGGCGAGGTGCGCTACCGGCACGCCGACAAGCTCTACACCATGCGCCCGGGCGACAGCCTGTTCTTCAACGCCGACGCGCCACATGGTCCCGAAGAGCTGGTGCAACTGCCGATCCGCTTCCTGTCGGTGATTTCCTATTCGCGCGACGACGGAAACTAGACACGGCGGGCGGTCACGCGCATGGACGCGCGTTCATTTCCAGTGAACATTTTTCATTTTGATTGATACCCGCTGCGGCGCTTGATACAGATTTTGGCATTCGTTTCTGCGCGGGAACAACAGCAGCCTGCGGTGTGACCGGGGGCCTTTCGCGGCACCGGCCTGGCGGACGGGCGGAGCAGTGCAACGCACCGTCATGTCGTCGTACCGGCTGGCAATGACCCGGCGCTTGAGGAACAATGCGGCAAGCCGTTTGCTGCGGACCGGACAAACGCCGGCTTTCGGGGGGCTCCGCCCGGCGTTCGGACGCTTGAAACCGCGCCTGCCGCGCACAGGACTGGACCGGATGCCCGGCGAGGGCGGCCTACGTCAGCCGCCGTCAGCGGGCCGACAACGAGGGGACAAACACAGATGGCCAAGGATCTCGGGAAATTCGCCGCCGACAAGGGCGTGAAATTCTTCCTGTTCAACTTCACAGACCTGTTCGGCGTGCAGCGCGCCAAGCTGGTTCCCGCGGAGGCCGCGGGCAAGATGCAGAAGGCGGGCGCGGGCTTCGCCGGCTTCGCCACCTGGCTCGACCACACGCCGGCGCATCCCGACATCCTGGTGATGCCGGACGCCAGCTCCGTTATCCAGCTGCCGTGGCGGCCGGAAGTCGCGTGGGTCGCGGGTGAGCCGTGGATGGACGGCGAGCCGCTGGCGCAGGCGCCACGCGTCGTGCTGCGCAACATGATGGAAGCCAACGCCAAGAAGAACCTCAAGCTGATGGCCGGCGTGGAGCCGGAGTTCCATCTCATCAACGCCGACGGCTCGCAGATCTCGGACGACCGCGACACGCAGGAAAAGCCCTGCTACGACCAGTCGGCGATCATGCGCCGGCTCGACGTGATCGGCGAAATCTGCTCGACGATGACGCAGCTCGGCTGGGGCCCCTACCAGAACGACCACGAGGACGCCAACGGCCAGTTCGAGATCAACTGGAACTTCGCCGATGCGCTGACGACGGCCGACCAGCTCGCCTTCTTCAAGTTCATGGTGAAGTCGATCGCCGAGAAGCACGGCTTCCGCGCCACCTTCATGCCCAAGCCGTTCATCAACCTGACCGGCAACGGCTGCCACGTGCACCTGTCGATGTGGGACAAGGACGCCAAGACGAACCTGTTCCATGACCCCAAGGGCGAACTGGGCCTCTCGGCCATGGCCTACAACTTCCTCGGCGGGCTGATCAATCATGCCGCCTCGATGGCGGCGATCACCAACCCGACCGTCAACTCCTACAAGCGCATCAACGCGCCGCGCACGACCTCCGGCGCGACGTGGTCGCCGTCCTCGATCACGTTCGGCGGCAACAACCGCACCCACATGGTGCGCATCCCCGACGAAGGGCGCACCGAGTACCGCCTGCCGGACGGCGCGGCCAACCCGTACCTGATGCTGGCGGCGATCCTGGCGGCCGGCATGCACGGCATCGAGGAGAAGATGAACCCGGGCAAGCGGCTCGACATCGACATGTACGCGATGGGCCACACGGTGAAGAATGCCAGGAAACTGCCGCTCAACCTGCTCGACGCGCTGCGCAACTTCGAGAAGGACAAGTACCTGCAGAACGCGCTCGGCGCCGACGTTTCGGCGGCCTACCTGAAGCTGAAGCACGACGACTGGAACAAGTACTGCCGCCACCTCACCCAGTGGGAGCGCGACACGACGCTCGATATCTAGGGCGCTTCGCACGGAAGACGCCAACGCGATCGAGGCAACAGGACGCCGTGGCGGTTCAACCCGCCGCGGCGTCTTTCGTTTTTCGCACTGCATGTTCCGAAAAGTCTGCAACTTTTCGCAGCCTACGCGGCGCCATTTCCCTGCGCGTAGCCGCGTCCGAAAAGTCTGCAACTTTCCGGGGCTAAGCGGCGCCATTTCCCTGCGCGCAGCCTCGTCCGAAAAGTCTGCAACTTTCCGGGGCTAAGCGGCGCCATTTCCCTGCGCGTAGCCTCGTCCGAAAAGTCTGCAACTTTCCGGGGCTACGCGTCAGAGCCACCGCTCGACATTCATGATCGCGGGATCGTCGGGCGAGGTATGGATGGTGAAGCCGAGTTCGCCCATCAGCTGCAACATGCCCTCGTTTTCGGCCAGCACGGCGCCCTCGATGGTGCGCATGCCATGGTCGCGGGCGGCATCCAGCAGCGCCTTCATCAACCGGGTTCCGATGCCCTGCTTCTGGTACGAATCCGAGACCACGATGGCGAACTCGCAGCTCGTGGCGTCCGGGTTGATCGTATAGCGCGCCACGCCCTGCTGTACCGGCCCGCCTGCTTCCTGCGTCATCGCCACGAGCGCCATTTCGCGGCTGTAGTCGATCTGGGTGAAGCGCACCAGCATCTCCGGCGTGAGCTCCTTCATGGCGTACATGAAGCGCATGCGCCGTGCCTCCGCCGAGAGGCCGCGCACGAACGCCTGCTCACTGTCCGCATCCTCCGGACGGATCGGGCGGATCGTCAGCGGCGTGCCGTCTGCCAGATATTCGTGGCGCACCAGGTGGCGGGGATAAGGCACGATCGCCATGTGCTCGTGCCGGCCCATGCGCGCCGGCGGGCGTGCCACGCGGATGCGCGCGTCCACCGCGACGACGCCGTCCGGCCCGGCAAACAGAGGATTGATGTCGAGTTCCTCGATCTCCGGGAACTCGCAGACGAGATCGGAAATCCGCAGCAGCACGTTGACGACAGCGGCCCGGTCCACCGCCGGGCGGTCGCGGAAGGCCGACAGCAATCTCGATACCCGGGCGCGGTCGATCTGGCGGTTGGCGAGCACGGCGTTCAACGGAGGCAGCGACACCGTGTTGTCCTGCAGAATCTCCACCATGGTGCCACCGGCGCCAAACATGATCGAGGGGCCGAAGACGGGATCGCGACTGACGCCGACGACGAGTTCGCGGGCGTCGTCGATGTGCGCCATCGGCTCGACGGTGACGCCATGGATGGTGGCATCGGGGCGGGCCGCCTTCGCACCCTGCGTGATCTCGCGGAACGCCGCCTGCACGTCGCCCGCGTTCATGATGTTGACCCTGACGCCGCCGACATCCGACTTGTGCGTGATCTGCGGCGAGTTGATCTTCATCGCCACGGGAAAGCCGACGGTCTCGGCGGCGATCACGGCCTTGGCGGGGGTCTCGGCTTCCAACGTGACGTTGACGGGAATGCGAAAGGCCCGCATCACCGCCTTGGACTCGATGTCGGAGAGCATGGCGCGCCCGTCGGCCAGCACCGCGTCGATGATCATGCGCGCCCCCTCGATGTCGGGCGCGTCGAGATCGGATTGCGGGCCCGGGGTCTCCAGCGCGAGGCGGCGATTGAGGTGGTGGCGGGAGAGATAGGAAAAGGCCTCGACAGCGCGTTCGGGCAGCGTGAAGTCCGGGATGCCCGCCGCGCTGAGCAGCGTGCGCGCCTCGGCGACGGACGCCTCTCCCATCCAGCAGGCCAGCACCGGCTTGCGCGTCTGCCCGCTGACGGCGTCGATGAGGGCGCGCGCCGCATCGCTCGCCTGTGTCATCGCCTGCGGCGTCAGCATGACCAGCACGCCGTCGAAGTTCGGATCGTCGATGCAGGCCTTCACGGCGGCCGCATAGATTTCGGGGCGCGCATCGCCGAGGATGTCGACGGGGTTGCGGCGCGACCAGTAGGGCGGCAGCAGCGCGTCGAGGGCGGCGACCGTCTTCGGCGAGGGGGCGGGCAGTTCGACATGCAGGTCGCCGACGCGGTCGGCGGCCAGCACCCCTGCCCCGCCGCCGTTGGTGATGATGCCGAGCCGCGGGCCGTTTGCGCGCTTGCCGGTCGAGAGAATTTCGGCCGCAGCGAACAATTGGCCGAACGTCTGAGCGCGCACCGCGCCGACGCGCTCCAGGACCGCGTCGAAGACGGCATCCGAGCCGATCAGCGCCCCTGTGTGGGTATGGGCGGCCTTCGAACTTTCGTTGTGGCGGCCGGCCTTCAACACGATCACCGGCTTGATGCGGGCGGCGACGCGCAACGCGCTGATGAACGAGCGGGCGTGGCGCACGCCTTCAACGTAAAGCAGGATTGCATCGGTTTTCGGGTCGGTAGACAGGAAGTCGACCACGTCGCCGAAATCGACGTTGGCGGAATTGCCGAGCGAGACGATGGCCGAGAACCCGAGATGGTGCGGGCCGGCCCAGTCGACGATCGCCGAGCACAGGGCGCCCGACTGCGACACCAGCGCCAGGCGCCCGGCGGGCGCAGAGGACTTCAGGAACGTTGCGTTGAGGCCGATGCCGGGGCGCACCAGCCCGACGCAGTTGGGGCCCATGAAGCGCACGCCGGCGCGCCGCGCCACGGACAGCAGTTCCGCCTCGCGGGCCTGGCCCTCCTCGCCAGTCTCCCCGAATCCCGCCGACAGCACGACAGCCGCCCTTACGCCGGCCTCGCCGCAATCGTGGATAATGCCGGGGATCGTCTTCGCCGGCGTCGCGATCACGGCAAGATCGACCGGCTCGGGCATGTCGGAGATGCTGGCAAAGCAGGGCCGCCCTGCCACTTCCGCGTGACCCGGATTGACCGGATGGACAGGGCCGGCAAAACCGGCCGCGAGAATGTTGGCGAAGACCTGTGCCCCGACCGAACCGCTGGTGTCGCTGGCGCCGACGACGGCGAGCGAGCGCGGGTTGAACATGTGTTCCAGCAAATTCGGGCCCATTCGGGGGTCTCCGCGCACAATCAGATCGGTTTCATGCGGGATTTAGGCGCAATACCTGACAAATCCATGACTTTTCGCAAACAATCCGATCAGTCCTTCGGATGTGCGGCGATTCGCCCCCGGATTGCCAACAGGCCCGCCAGCGCCATTGCGGTGAACACCGCGCCGGCAGCAAACGTCGCGGCGGGGCCGTAGACATCCCACAATCCGCCGGCGATGACGCTGGCGACGAGCATGGCGATGCCGCCGGCGAAGTTGAAGACGCCGAACGCGGTGCCGCGCAGGCGCGACGGCGCGGTATCGGCGACGAGCGCCGACAGCAGGCCTTGCGTGAACGCCATGTGCAGACCCCAGAACACGACGCCCAGCAGCATCACGGGGACGGTCTGCCCGATGGCGAGGACGATGTCGGCGACGATGAGAAAGACGATGCCGATCACCAGCAGGCCGTTGCGCCCGAAGCGGTCGGAAAGAACCCCGGCAGGATAGGCGGCCAGCGCATAAACGATGTTCATCACCACCATGATGACGGGCACCAGCGCTATGGGCAGCCCGACGTCCTGCGCGCGCAGGATGAGGAAGGCTTCCGAGAAGCGGGCAAGCGTCAGGACCGTGGCCACAGCAACGACGGCCCAGAACGCTGGCCCCAGCAGCCTGGCGTCGGCCAGGCGCAATCGCGCCTTGCCCTTCTCCCGCCTGTGCGCCGGTTCCTCGACGCCGAACACCATCACCGCGAAGGCGACCATCGCCGGAATGACGGCGATCCAGAACACGAACCTGAAATTGTCCGAGGACAGCGACATCAGGGCAATCGCGAGGAGCGGGCCGAGGAACGCACCGGCGGTATCGAGCGACTGGCGCAGGCCGAAGCTTGCGCCGCGCAGGTCGGCCGGCGCGATGTCGGCGATCAGCGCATCGCGCGGCGCGCCGCGGATGCCCTTGCCGATGCGGTCGACGAAGCGTGCACCGACCAGCCAGCCGACGGAGCCTGCAAGCGGGAACACGGGCTTGGTGAAGGCGGCAAGACCATAGCCGATGGCGGCCAGCAGCTTGCGCTTCCCGAGCCAGTCGGACAGCGCGCCGGAGAAGATCTTGGTGATGCTGGCGGTCGCCTCGGCGATGCCCTCGATGAAGCCGACGGTGAGCGTCGAGGCGCCAAGGACGGTGACCAGGTATACGGGCAGGAGCGCGTGGATCATCTCCGAGGAAATGTCCATGAACATGCTGACGATGCCGAGCGCCCAGACACCGCGCGGGATGCGGCTGCGGTCGGGCGGCGGATCGGGGCGCTCGACCGTCACGCCCTGAAACCCGCCTCCGCCTGCATGGCGATGCCGCCCTCGGCATTGGCGGCAACCAGCTTGCAGCCTGCCCCATCAGCCAGCGGGCCGCCTGCGACCGTGAAGCCGGCGGTGTCGAACAGCGGGCTCACCGCCCGGAAGGAAAACGTGGCAAGCGCCCTGCCCCCAGTCTCGGCGCGGGCAAGTTCGGCAAGGCAGGTGGCGATCAGAGGCCCGTGCACGACGAGGCCGGGGTAGCCTTCCACGCCGGTTGCGTAGTCGCGGTCGTAGTGGATGCGGTGGGCGTTGAATGTGAGTGCCGAGTAGCGGAACAGGAAGACCGGGTCCGGGCGGATCTCGCGACGCCACGGCATGTTCTCGATGTTCGCCTGCGGAGGCGGCGGCGCAGCAGTTGTGGCCTCCTCGCGGTAGACAATGGTGTGCTCGTCGTCGAGCGCCAGCCCACGCGGCCCGTAGACGGCATGGTGCACGCGCACGAACACGAGACGGCCGGTGCGGCCGGCCTTGTCCTCCACCGAGACGATTTCGCTTTCGCGGGTGATCGTGTCGCCGACGCGGATGGCGTCGTGGAACGTCATCCTCGCGCCCGCGAACATGCGCCTCGGCAACGCCACCGGCGGCATGAAGTCGCCGCGCGCGGGGTGGCCATCGGGGCCAATTGCCGACTGGCGCGGGCATGGCGCGAAGAACATCCAGTGCCACAGGGCGGGCAACGGATCGCCGGCGCCGGGCGGGGAATCGCTCCAGTCCAGCAGGGCCGCCATGCCCGCAGCCTTGGCTGGCGTGACGACATCGGCCGCGGTCTCGCGCCGGCCGATCCAGGCGGCAAGGTCGCTTGCGTTCATCAGTACGACCTCGGCAGGCCGAGCACGTGCTCGGCGATATAGGCGAGGATCATGTTGGTGGAGATCGGCGCGACCTGGTAGAGGCGCGCCTCTCGCCACTTGCGCTCGACGTCGTATTCCTCGGCAAAGCCAAAGCCGCCGTGCGCCTGCAGGCAGATCTCGGCGGCAGCCCAGGACGCTTCAGAAGCCAGCATCTTGGCCATGTTGGCCTCCTTGCCGATCGAGGCGCCGGCCTCGAAGCGCGATGCGGCCTGCTCGACCATCAAACGGGCCGCCTCCGTCTGGGCGTAGGCTCGGGCGATGGGAAACTGGATGCCCTGATTCTGGCCGATCGGGCGGCCGAAGACGTGGCGCTCGTTGGCGTACCCAACCACCTTGTCGATGAACCAGCGTGCATCGCCGATGCATTCGGCGGCGATCAGCACGCGTTCCGCGTTCATGCCGTCGAGCACGTAGCGGAAGCCCATGCCTTCCTCGCCGACGAGGTTTTCCGCCGGCACCCGCAGATTATCGAAGAAGACCTCCGTGGTGGAATGGTTGATCATGGCGCGGATGGGCTTGATCGTCAGGCCGTTGCCCTTGGCCTCGCGCATGTCGACGAGGATCGTCGACAGCCCCTGCGTGCGCTTCTCGACCTTGTCCTTGGGCGTGGTGCGCGCCAGCAGCAGCATCAGGTCGGAGTGCTCGGCACGCGAGGTCCACACCTTCTGGCCGTTGACTACGTAAGCGTCTCCATCGCGAACCGCCGTGGTGCGCAACGACAGCGTATCGGTGCCGTTGGTCGGCTCGGTGACGCCGAAGGCCTGCAGGCGAATCTCGCCCGAGGCGATACCGGGCAGCCATTTCGCCTTCTGTGCGTCCGAACCGTGCCGCAGGATCGTGCCCATGATGTACATCTGGGCGTGACAGGCAGCCGCGTTGCCGCCGCTGGCGTGGATCTCCTCCAGGATCGCGGCTGCCGAGCGCAGGCCAAGACCGCTGCCGCCATATTCCTCGGGGATCAGCGCGCCGAGATAGCCTGCCTCGCCGAGCGCCCTGACGAAGGCGGTGGGATAGGCGCGTTCGCGGTCCTGTTCGCGCCAGTAGTCTCCGGGAAAGCGGGCGCACAGCGCGCGCACCGCATCGCGGATCGGGGACAATTCGTCGTCGGGCTGTTGCCAGCCTTCGGAGGGTGAAGTGGAACGGGACATCTGGCCTCCCGGCCTGCACGTGGGTTGATGCGATGATAGAACCACATGCGCGGCGCGCCAACGCGTCTACGGCGTGAGCAGCCATCCGCGAGACACATGGCTCGCGCACCCGGGAAGCAGCGCGAAGGCTCAGGCGTCCGGGCGGACCACCTTTTCCACGCTCATGGCCAGCGCCAGCAATTCCTCGTCGGCGCCGTGCGCGCCCATCAGCATGAAGCCGACGGGCGCCTCGCCGCGGGCGGTAGCGGGAATGGAGATCGCGCAGCGGTCGAGGAAGTTAGCAACGGTCGGGTTTCGCAGCACCAGCACGTTGTTGCGGATGTAGTCGTCTTCGTTTTCAAGCTCGCTGAATTTCGGCGGCACGATCGGTGTCGTCGGCATGACCAGCGCGTCGAACCTTCCGGTCGCGATATTGGTGCGCGAGATCATTGCCCGGCGCTCGTCCTGCAGGCGCTCGTAGTTGCCTTTCGGCTGGGCGGTGGCGGTGCGCATGCGCGAGGCGACGCGCGGGTCGTACATGCCGCCGTTCGCCTCCAGCAGGTCGCGGTGCCAGGCGTAGGCCTCCGCGGCGGCGATGCCGCCGTTAGCGTTGAGCTCGGGCAGCCGCTCGATATCCTCAAGCGTCACATCCTCCAGCCGCGCGCCGGCATCGGCGAGCGCGGCAAGCGCGCGGTCGTAGGCGCGCGCGACCGTGTCGTCCATGTTGGCCGTGACGTAGTTGCGCAGCACGCCGAGGCTGACACCCGCGAGCGGACGTGGCGCCGGCGCAGATGACCCGCGCCCCGACAGGAGGGAAAAGGCGATGGCGCAGCATTCCGCGGTGTTGCCCAGCGGGCCAACGGAATCGAGGCTTTTCGACAGCGGGATCGTGCCCTGCATGGGCACGCGCGAGGCGGTCGGCTTGTAGCCTACGATGGAGCAGAAGGCCGCCGGGATGCGGCAAGACCCGCCGGTGTCTGTGCCGAGCGTCAGCGGCACGATGCCTTCGGCGACACTGACCGCGCCGCCGGAGGACGAACCGCCCGAAACGCGCCCGACCTTGCGCTCGAAGGGCGACGCAGGGTTGCCGTAGTGCGGGTTCATGCCGAGGCCGGAGTAGGCGAATTCGGTCATGTTGGCGCGGCCGAATGGAACGAAACCGGCGGCGCGCAGCCGCGCGACAGGAGCCGCATCGGCCTTGGCCGGTGGCATGTCGGCGAGCACGCGCGACCCCGCCTTCGTCACCTCGCCCTCGACGTCGAACAGATCCTTGATCGACACGGGAATGCCGGCAAACGGCGACGGTGCGCGGCCCGCGGCGCGCAATGCGTCCATCGCGTCGGCCTGTTTGCGGATGCGGTCGGGATCGATCGAGATGAAGGCGACGGCGCCCTGCCCCGCCGGATCGGCCTGGCGCGCGAGGCATTGCTCGGCGAGACCGCGGGCCGTCAGGCTGCCGTCCTCGAGCTGCCGCGCCAGTGAAACGAGGGTTTGTCTGTCAGGCACGCTTTGTCCTTCCGGCACTATGGGCATTTCCGTCAGATCGCAGCCCGGCACGCCGCGCGCCGCGCATTCGGGCGCATGATAGCCAAGCGATCCGCCATGGCCAGCACCTTTTCCACGCTCTTGCGATGCGCGCGGATGCGTCGCCCAGCGTTACGCCTTTACGAGAACGCCGGCGACATCGCGCCCGGCGAAGGCGTTGCGTGTATCGACAATCAGCGCGGCATTGGCGGCGATGAGGTCGTAGTCGGTGGCGTCGTGGTCGGTCGCCAGCAGCACCGCGTCGAGGGACTTCAGGTAGTCCTCCGTCACCTCCACGCTGCGCCGCCCCGACAGGCCCGGATGGGCACGGGTCGGCTTGATTTCCGGGATCAGCGGGTCCCAGTAGTCGACGTTCACCCCGAGCACCTCCAGCTTCTCGATCAGTTCGAGCGCCGGGCTTTCGCGCAGGTCGTCGACGTTCTTCTTGTAGGCGGCGCCGCAGACGAGCACGCGCGAGCCGGCATAGGGCTTGGCGCGGTGGCGGCTGAGCGCCAGGCCCAGTTCGGCGATGACATGGTCGGGCATGGCGCGGTTGATCTCGCCCGACAGCTCGATGAAGCGCGTGTGCATGCCAAAGGCGCGCGCGCGCCAGGTGAGATAGAACGGGTCGACGGGGATGCAGTGGCCGCCCAGCCCGGGGCCGGGATAGAACGGCATGAAGCCGAAGGGCTTTGTCTTCGCCGCGTCGATGACGTCCCAGACGTCGATCCCCATGCGCGCGTAGATGAGCTTCAATTCGTTGACCAGCGCGATGTTGACGGCGCGAAAGACGTTCTCGGTGATCTTGACGGCCTCGGCGGTCTTCAGGTCGCCGGTCTCAACGATCTCGTCGACGATGACGCCATAGAGGGCGCGTGCGCGCTGCAACCCCTGCGGCGTCTGTGCGCCGATCACCTTGGGGATCGAGCGGGTGTTGAAACTCGGGTTGGCGGGATCCTCGCGCTCGGGCGAGTAGACGACGTCGAAATCGGCGCCGGCCTTCAGGCCGGATTGCTCCAGCAACGGGATCATCACCTCGTCGCACGTGCCGGGATAGGTGGTCGATTCCAGCGACACCACCTGCCCCTTGCGCAGGACGCCGGCGAGCATCCGCGCGGTATCCGCGACGTATTGCAGGTCCGGATCGCGATGCGGGCCGAGCGGCGTCGGCACGCAGATGATGATTGCGTCCGCTTGCGCCAGGCGCGCGGGATCGGTGGTGCCCGCGTAGCGGCTGGAAGCGGCAAGCACGGCGATGCGATCGCTTCCGATATGGCTGATGTAGGAGCGGCCGGCGGCCAGCGCCTCGATCTTGGCTGAATCGATATCGAAGCCGATCACCGTGAGGCCCGCATCGTGGAAGGCCAGCACGATGGGCAGGCCGACATAGCCAAGCCCGATGACGGCAACGCTCGCGCTGCGGTCGCCGATGCGTTTCACGAAGGTGTCGAGCGCCAAGTCCGCCATCCCGATGGTGCAAGTTCCGGCGGCTCATAGCATATGGATCGCGCGGTGCACACGCCTGCCCCATGCAGTTCTGCACCTTGATCTGAACGCTTGGCCATTTGCCGGCTACGGCTTAGGTTCTCGGTTCCTCAAGACGGATGGAACGATGCAGGTTACAGAACTCGACATTCCCGGCGTCATGCTCGTCGAACCGGACGTCTTCCGCGACGATCGCGGCTTCCTGTTCGAGAGCTACAACAAGGCGAAGCTCGCCGCGCAGGGAATCGCGGATGACTTCGTGCAGGACAACCAGTCGTGGTCGGCGAAGCGCGGCACTGTGCGCGGCCTGCACTTCCAGGCGCCGCCGCATGCGCAGGGCAAGCTGGTGCGCACGCTGGGCGGCAGCGTCATCGACGTCGCGGTCGACATTCGTACCGGCTCGCCGACCTACGGGCGGCACGTGGCGGTGGAACTGAGCGCAGCGAACAAGCGCCAGCTTTGGGTGCCGCCGGGTTTCGCGCACGGCTTCTGCACGCTGGAGGACGATTGCACCGTCGCCTACAAGCTGACCGCGCCGCATGCACTCGCCGCCGAGCGCGGACTGTTGTGGAACGATCCGGAGCTCGCCATCGCCTGGCCGGTGGCGACGGAGGATGCGGTTCTGTCGCCAAAGGACCGTGACGCCCCGCGCCTGCGCGATCTCGAAGCCTACTTCACATTCGGCGCTTGAGGACGGGCATGCAGCGCATCATCGTCACGGGAGGCTGCGGCTTCATCGGCGCCAACCTGTGCCGGCACCTGGTGCGCGGCGGGGCTAGCGTCCTGAACATCGACAAGCTGACCTATGCGGCCAACCCGGCATCGCTCGGCGACATCGCCGGCAGCGCGGCCTATCGCTTCGCGCAGGCCGACATCTGCGACCGCGCGGCGCTGGAAAGGGCCTTCGCGGATTTCGACCCTGACGCGGTGATGCACCTTGCGGCCGAGAGCCACGTCGACCGCTCGATCGATGCGTCCGGTGACTTCATCCAGACCAATGTCGTGGGCACGCATGCCCTTCTGGAGGCGGCGCGCGCGCATCATGCGCGGCTTGCGCCGGCGCGCCGGGATTCGTTCCGCTTCCTGCACGTTTCCACGGACGAGGTTTATGGTTCGCTCGGCGCCGACGGGCTCTTCACAGAGACGACGCCCTTCGATCCCAGTTCCCCCTACGCGGCGAGCAAGGCGGCATCCGACCACCTGGCGCTCGCCTGGCAGCGCACCTACGGCCTGCCGGTGATCGTCTCCAACTGCTCCAACAACTACGGGCCGTTCCAGTTTCCCGAAAAGCTGATCCCGCTGATGATCGTCAACGCGCTCGACGCCCAGCCGCTGCCGGTCTATGGCGACGGCCAGAACGTGCGCGACTGGATCCATGTGGAGGACCACGTGCGTGGCCTCGTCGCCGTCCTGCGGGGCGGGCGCGCAGGGGCGACCTACAACATCGGCGCACGCTGCGAGCGCACCAACCGGCAGGTGGTCGACACGATCTGCGCGCTGATGGACCGGCTGTCGCCGGACGGCGCGCCGCATGCGCGGCTGGTACGTTTCGTCGCCGACCGGCCAGGCCACGACCGGCGCTACGCCATCGACCCGACGCGCATCGAGAGCGAACTTGGCTGGCGACCCGCGGAAAGCTTCGAGAGCGGACTGGAAAAGACCGTGCGCTGGTATCTCGACAACGAGGCGTGGTGGGCGCCGCTGCGCGCCGCGGCCCGCACACGGCAGGGGAAAACGCCATGAAGGGCATCATTCTCGCCGGCGGCAAGGGCAGCCGCCTGCATCCGATGACGCTGTCGGTCTCCAAGCAACTGCTGCCGGTCTACGACAAGCCGATGATCTACTATCCGCTGTGCACGCTGATGATGGCGGGCATCCGCGATATCCTCGTCATCACCACGCCGGAGGACCGCGCGCAGTTCGAGCGCCTGCTGGGGTCTGGCGAACAATGGGGTATCGGCCTGTCCTACGCGGTGCAGCCGCACCCCGGCGGGCTGGCGCAGGCCTATCTGATCGGCCGCGAGTTCCTCGCCGGCGAGGCTTGCGCACTGGTGCTCGGCGACAACCTGTTCTTCGGCCACGGGCTGGCGGGCATCCTCAAGCAGGCCGCGGCCCGGACGGGCGGCGCGACGGTCTTCGGGTACCAGGTGACCGACCCGCAGCGCTACGGCGTGGTTTCGTTCGACGATCGCGGCGTTGCGCGTTCGATCGAGGAAAAGCCCGCGAAACCGCAGTCGAACTGGGCGGTGACGGGCCTCTATTTCCACGATGCGGATGCGCCCGACATCGCTGCAAGCCTCAAGCCCTCGGCGCGCGGCGAACTCGAAATCACCGATCTCAACATGGCCTACCTGGAACGCGGCGCGCTGCGGGTCGAGCAGCTCGGGCGCGGCTTCGCGTGGCTCGATACCGGCACGCCGGCGGCGCTCGCCGAGGCGTCCGAGTTCGTGCGCATCGTCGAACAGCGCCAGGGCCTTCGAATCGCCTGCCCGGAGGAAGTGGCGTTCCGCGAGGGGTTCATCACCGCGCAACAACTCGTGGAGGCCGGCACGGCACTTTCGCAGTGCGATTACGGCCAGTACCTGCTGGCGATCGCGCGCGGGGAGCGTGCCTGACCCCCGCCATCCGAAGATGTTGCGGTGAAACCGGTTTGCGTCTGGCGTGAGTTGCGCAAACCGCTTCGGCCAATGCCTTGTCGCGCTTTCCATCCGAAAGCCGGTTCACACTTTCGGGAAAGCGCTGCAGCGCAAGACCACGTGAATTGAATCATCGGCTCAATCGTCTATACCGGGTCGCAACGAGCCGGGCCTTGCCCGCAACACGCCGCGTGTCGAGACCGAATCCATGCAAGCCAAGATCATCCCGGTCATCCTGTGCGGCGGCAGCGGCCAGCGCCTGTGGCCTGTGTCGCGCGCCACTCACCCGAAGCAGTTCCATGCCCTGCTCGGTGAAATATCGCCGTTCCAGGCAACGGTGAAGCGCGTCACGGGTGAGATTTTCGACGCGCCGATCATCGTGACGGGCAACGACCACCGCTTTCTCGTCGCCGACCAGCTTCGCGTGCTGGATGTCGAGGCAACCATCGTGCTGGAACCAATGCGGCGGGATTCCTGCGCGGCGATCGCCGCGGCGGCGGAGGTCGCGGCGCGGCGCGCGCCCGATGCGGTGGTGCTGATCCTGGCGGCGGACCACGAGATCGTCGAGATCGACCAGTTCCTGAAGCATGTCGCTCAGGGGCTGAAGGCTGCGCATGCCGGGCGCATCGTCACCTTCGGCATCCACCCCACCGAGCCGGCGACCGGCTATGGCTACATCCTGCCGGGTGACGGACTCGACGGTCTCGACGGGGCGTGCGCGATCTCGGCCTTCGTCGAGAAGCCGGACCGCGCCACGGCGGAAACCTATGTCGCGAACGGCTACCTGTGGAACTCGGGCAATTTCCTGTTTCGCGCGCGCGACTTTCTGGATGAACTCGGTGCCCTCGCACCGGACATCGCCGCTCCGGTGAAGGCTGCGGTCGCGGACGCCGAGGCTGATCTCGACTTCCTGCGGCTGAACGAGGCGGACTTCGCGAAGGCACGCGCGACGTCGGTCGACTACGCCGTGATGGAAAAGACCGCGCGCGCAGCCGTGGTTCCGTCGAGCTTCACGTGGTCGGACATCGGCTCGTGGGGCGCCGTGTGGGGCCTTGCGGAGAAATGCGAGGACGGGAACGCATCCATCGGGCGTGCGGTTTTCCACGAAACGGCCAACTCGTTCGTGCATTCGCCGGGGTCGCTGACCACGGTGCTGGGCCTTGAGAACGTGATTGTCGTGGTGCAGCGCGACAGCGTGCTGGTGGCGTCGCGCGAACGTTCCGAAGAGGTCAAGGCGCTGGTCGAGCGGCTCGCCACCGACGGGCATGCGGAAGTCACCGAGCACCAGCGCATCTACCGGCCGTGGGGCGACTACGAGCGCATCGACGCCGGGCAAGGCTACCAGGTCAAGCGCATCACGGTGCGCGCGGGCGGCAAGCTGTCGCTGCAAAGCCACCGCCATCGCGCAGAGCACTGGGTGGTGGTGAGCGGGACCGCGAAGGTCACCGTCGACGGGGAAGACTTCCTGCTGACGGCTAACCAGTCGACCTACATTCCGCTCGGCGCGGTCCACCGGCTGGAGAACCCGGGCACGGAAACGCTGGAGCTGATCGAGGTGCAATCGGGCAGCTACCTCGGCGAGGACGACATCGTGCGTTATGAGGATATCTATCAGCGGTCCTGACGAGACTGTTCCGACCCCCTCGGCAACCTGCCCTGTCAGACGGCGACGATCTCGCGCATCGCCGCGAGGAATGCTGTGACCTCTGCCTCGGTGTTGTAGTGGCACAGCGATATACGCACGCAGGACGGCAAGCCAAGCGGCTTGAGCACATTGCCGGAATAGTGGTCGGCGGCGCGCGCATGCACACGGATGCCGCGTTCGCGCAATTGCGAAACGACTTCTGGCGCGCTCTTGCCATTGACGTTGAACGAGACGAGGCCTTCGCGTAACGGATTGTCGGTGCCGCACAGGATCGATACGGCAGCCATGTCCTTGAGGCCCGGATAGTTGCCGATGCCGTGGATCAGGGCGTTGGTCAAGTCTTGCTCGTGGGCATGGATGGCACTAGCCGCGGCCTCGATGCGCCCACGCCGGTCACCCGTCCCACCGACGCGCCCGCCGAGCCAGACGAAATAGTCGACCACATCGGAAAAGGTGGCATAGGCACCGGTGTCCCGCGTGCCCAGTTCCCAGCGTTCCTGCGCGGCACCCACGATCTTGTCGTGCGGCAACTGTTGCAGCCGCTCGGAAATCCAGGCGAGGCCGTAGCCGTGACGCGAGAACATTTTGTATGGCGAAACGACATAGGCATCGATGCCGGCAGCGTCGATGTCGACGTGGCCGTGGGCGGCGTGCTGGATGCCGTCCACGACGATGAAGCAGTCCGGCGAGATCTCGCGGATTGCGGCTGCGATCGCTGCGATGTCCGTGCCCATGCCAGTGACGGGCGATGCATGGACAATGGTCGCGACACGGGTATCCAGCGTGACATGCGGGCGATAGTGTTCGGCGGTAACAGTCCCGGTGTCGTTGTCATGGATGATGCCAACATAGGGTTTGCCGGCGGTCTCGGCCCACACCTTGCAGGCAGAACTGCTGGCGGGGTGCTCAAGCGTGCTGCCGAGCACCTGGCCCCCTGTTGCCGATCCCATGATCGCAGCGGAGATGATGCGGAAAAGAAGCTCTGTGCCGCTTTCGCCGACAAAGACCTGTCCGGATGATGCATGGAAGAAGACCTTGGCATCATCACGAGCCTTGGTGATGAGGCGGTCGAGTTCCTTCGATGCTGGGTTATCGCGACCCTGGTTGTCGGGAATGGCGGCGAACTTCGCCGAGGTCTCAACGACGGAGTTAAGCGTTAGCGCGCCGCCGGCATTCTCGAAGAAGATCCGCTCCCCGGTAAATGGGCAGCTGTCGACGTGGGCGAAGCGTGCCCGCACTTCCTCGATGATCGCCGGGTCGGTACCTAGCATTCTAGTGGTCTCCGCGTGTAGTCCTCGCGCGATGGGCGTGCCCGGTTAGCATATCCGATCCAGTCCCAAAAGGAACATACGGAAGTAGCGGGACAGGTACCTGGCATTCAGCTGACATGCGAGCCAAAGACCATGCGCAGGCCCTCCGCAAGAGCCAACTCCGGTTGCCAGCCCGGCAGCACGGTTCCGATATATGGCTGCATGATCTGTCCGGGCGGATATGGCCGCGCGCCCCAAGTGACCGGCACCGCGACACCCAGCACGTCAGAAAGCATCCCAACCATTTCCTTGAGTGTCAGCGCCTCGGGCCCGGGAACCGACCAGGAGGCGACCATGCCGGGCGGAGGCGCTGCTTCTTCTGTGAGCGCGTGCACGAAGGCAGACGCCGTGTCGAAGACATGAATGGGATAGATCACCTGCTCGCCGGGCGTCATATCGAGCACCTGCCCCGTTGATGCTGCCTGCGTAAGCAGGTCCAGCAGCTTGCCGCGCGGGTCGGCGGGGCCATAGCTGTCGAAAAGCCTCAGCTCTGTGCAGGCAAGTCCGCGCAGGGCCGCGTAGTAGTCACAGATTGTGCGAAAGGCGGATTTGGTCGCGGCGTAGAGCGAATTTGGCAGTTCGCACGGACCGTTGTAGTACTGCCAGTTGGTGCCAGCAGTTACGAGCTTCGTGCATCCGGCGGCCAACATAGCCTCTACAAGAGCCGTGCCGAAGATAACGTTGGCGTCAATGAGACCTGCAATATCATCCGGTGCCGTAGCGCCGGGATAGTCCGCTGCAAGGTGGATTACGGCTTGTGGCAAAGCCTTGCCGAAGGCAACAGCGACATCAGCCGAGTTTGCAGCGACGGCGACATCAACAGGACCGGCGACCGATCGCAACAGTCCTAGGTCGCTTGATGGGCGCACTAATGCGACCACTTTGTGTCTGCATTTCCTTAGGGCCGCACAAACATGTGCGCCTGTATAGCCGCTAGCGCCTGTAACGAATACCCGCATACTGAATAGCCCCTGGATTTGGAAACGCCTTCTTACCGCATTCTTGCGGGAAGGAGTGACCTGCTCTGACCTGCTCCCCTGCTTTGTACCCATTTTTGATGTTAGCGTGTTCCGTGATTGAGGAGCATTGCGATGAAGCGCTCGCGTTTCAGCGAAGACCAGATCATCCGGATTGTGCACGAGCATGAGGCGGGAGCATGCGTGAAGGATCTGTCGCGCAAGTATGGTGTGAATAGCCCCTGGATTCGTAGACGCCTTCTTCCCTAATTTTGAGGCAAGGAGGCCATGATGGGCAAAGCCAATTTCAGCGACGATTTCAAACGGGACGCGGTGGCTCAGATCACCGAGCGGGGTTACCCCGTTGCGGAGGTATCACAGCGTCTGGGCGTCAGTCCGCATTCGCTTTACGCGTGGAAGAAGAAGTTCTCACGGTCGCCCGGAGAGAACGACAAGGACGCCGAGATCAGGCGCCTGAAGCGTGAACTGACGCGTGTCACCGAGGAGCGCGACATCTTAAAAAAAGCGGCCGCGTATTTCGCCAAGGATGCAAAGTGAAGTACGCGTTCGTTGCCGAGCATCGCCCACTGTTCCCGGTGCGGACGATGTGCAGGTGCCTGCGCATCCAACCCAGCGGCTTCTATGCCTGGCTGAAGACCCCGCTGAGCAAGCGGGCGAAGGACGACGCTCGCCAGACAGAGCTCATCCGCAAGGCGTGGAAGGACAGCGGCAAGGTGTATGGCTACCGCAAACTGCATGACGATCTTCTGGATCAGGGGGAGACGTGCTGTGCGAACCGCGTTGCACGCCTGGCCAGTCTGGCAGGCATCAAGGCCCAGATCGGCTACAGGCGCAGGCCAGGGAGTTATGGCGGCAAACCGTCATTGGTCATCGACAACACCCTGGACCGGCAGTTCGATGTGGATGCGCCAGACCGAGTCTGGGTGACGGATATCACCTACATCCGGACGCTGGAGGGCTTCGCCTATCTGGCTGTCGTCATCGACCTCTACTCCCGCCGCGTCGTCGGCTGGTCGATGCAGAGCCGCCAGACGACGGACGTGGTCCTGCAGGCATTGCTGATGGCCGTGTGGCGCAGGAAGCCGAAGAGCAGAGTGCTGATCCACTCAGATCAAGGCTCCCAGTTCACCAGCATGGACTGGGCGGCATTCCTCAGAGCACACAATCTGGAGCACTCGATGAGCCGACGGGGCAACTGTCACGACAACGCTGTCGCTGAGAGCTTCTTCAACCTGCTCAAACGGGAACGGATACGGCGTCGGACCTACAAGACCCGCGTCGAGGCTCGGCAGGACGTGTTCGACTACATCGAGATGTTCTACAATCCCAAGCGCAAGCACGTCAGGAACGGGATGCTGTCACCCGTCGAGTTCGAACGGCAGCAGGAAATGAGAACCGAGGGTGTCTAGAAAACTCGGGGCTATTCACACCGCTCCTGCAATTGGCGCGCGAAAACCGGCGGGCAGCAGAACTGGAATCGGCTAACGTTCCCAGCATCGACCAGAGGGCAGAATGACAACTGCGCAGAGGAACACACTATGAAGAAACCCGTATCGAAACCCAAGGCGGCAAAAAAGCCCACCGTGTCCGGTCAGGTCCAGGACATCGCAATCGATGGTGTGCACGGCGCTTTCGTTCATGCCGGGACCGTGCGGATGAATTTCTACGTAAACGCATTTGATCCGGCTTGCGATGATGTTTCGCGCGTTGTCACGCATCGGGTCGTTATGCCGCTTATGGATTTCGTTTCCTTTGCCGACACGCTGGTAAAACTCAAATCCGAGATCGCCAAGGTTGGCGCGGAGCAGGCTGAGGCGCTCCGCAAGCCGAAGAATTGAAGGTCCCGTTGACCGCAAGCTTCGTGGCCGGGTGTGGCTTCCCTTTCGTGGGGCTCGTGTTGCCTGCCTTCGAGGATATCCGTGCGGATTGATCCGCCTGAGGTGGTTGAGCTTTTCTAGAAAGGAAGCTAGGTGTGCCAATGTGAGGGTGAACCATTCGCCTGAGCGATCAGGTGGCCGCTCGACAGTGTCGGCTTCAAGGTATGGCTGCTTGCCACAGCCGTGCAACATGAAGGCAGCTGAATAGGGGACCGTGGCCCTACACCCTCACGTTTTTCAGCGGGGTATTTGTTTCAATCCTGCTCTTTTTCCTGATTTTTCATCCCCCACTTTCAACCAGGTGTCGCGATTGGCCCAAAATACTTATTTGATTAGACGGGTATTGGATGACCGTGCCAAGAGTAGGTGCCGGCAAAGCCAATAGGAACGCGCAGTCTGGTTTCGTGTGGCAGCTGCGACACGGCGCCTCCCGTCCATGGCGAATCGCAACGCTGCAACGAGGCCACGCCTTGTGGCATAGCCATATCGCGTTGCCGCAATCGCATCCCGCCCTAAAGCGACGGCATCCCAATATCTGGTCATAACAATCGAGCAATCGCGCATCAGCATACCCAGCCCCAGCCGCGCATCATTTTTGAATCTTTATTAATCGCTTGATTTATAACGATTTTTAGCCAACCAATACAGCATTGCTAGCAGTAACTGTAACCAGGTATCAGGGAATAACAAGGAGGTTGGGTCTCATGGACAATCGGCATCGGAACAGCATCGCATCGGCGTTTCCCGATGCCGTGCACCTTGGGCTCCATCGCCTGAATCCCTGATCCTGGTTACAGCGCTCAAACCGTTTGACGCTCGTTTAACAAATAGAAAATGACCTCCCACTTGCCGGCGATTCGCTTGGCTAGTCGGGCGTTTTTGTTGTGTTTTCCGGATCAAGAACCGCTAACGCAGAATCCTGAAACAGCGATGTCAGTCGCGTGCCGAACTTCGGTAGCGAGCGGACTGCTCGTAATACGTGTCGAATCCGACACGCCGGCGCAACTCGGCAAAGCCCAAAAGGGCCTTGCGCCGCGCATCGCCATCGCCGTCGCGCAATGCGGCGAGCATGTCCACCATCGCCTGCATGGCCGCCGACATCAGCGACAGCGGATAGGCGGCGATAACGTAGCCGATGTCCTGAAGCTCTGCGGCGGGGAGGTCCGGCGTCTCGCCGCCCTCGACGATGTTGGCCATCTGCCAGCCAGGCAGCTCGGAGCAGATCGTGCGCATCTCCTCGACCGACTTCGGCGCCTCCACGAAGAGAATGTCGGCGCCGAGCTCGCGGAATTTCGCGGCACGCGCGATCGCCTCGCCGAGGCCATGCTCGTGGCGGGCGTCGGTGCGCGCCAGGATCAGGATGTCCGTGCCCTCCCCGCGCGCGTCGACGGCGGCACGGATGCGGTCGAAGGCCTCGTCGCGCCCGACGACCTCCTTGCCCTTGGTGTGGCCGCAGCGCTTGGGCGCCAGCTGGTCCTCGATCATCACCGCGGCACAGCCGGCGCGCGCGAAGCCCTCCACGGTGCGGCGCACGTTCATGGCGTTGCCATAGCCGGTGTCGCCGTCGCCGATGACGGGGATGGTGATGGCGTCGCAGATGTTGCGGGCCTGCTCCACCACCTCGCCGTAGGACATCAGGCCGGCGTCGGGCGCGCCGATGCGCGAGGCGGACGCGGCGAAGCCCGACATGAAGGTGAGCGGAAAGCCTTCCTGCTCGATGAGCCTGGCCGACAGCGCATCGAAGCAGCAGGGCATGGTGACGAGCTTGCCGCGCGACAGCAGCGTGCGCAGCGCATCTGGTGGAGACTGGGTCATGGGTGTGAGACTACCACTTGAACGGGATGTAGAGGGCGAGGTCGGGCCACACGTAGAGAATGGCGACGGTGAACAGCATCAGCGCCAGGAACGGCAGGACGCCGCGCGAGACGTTGCCGAGGCTGGTTCGCCCGACCGACTGGATGACATAGAGGTTGAGGCCGACGGGCGGGGTGATCAACGCGCACTCGACCATCACCACCATGTAGATGCCGAACCAGATCGGGTCGAAGCCCATGTGCATCGCGGCGGGCAGCAGCACCGGCGTCATGATGAGGACCATCGACAGCGCCTCGAAGACGAGGCCCATGAACAGCAGCACCAGCGAGACGACGAGGATGAAGGCGAGCGGCGCATCGATGTTCTGGCCGATCAGCACTGAGACGTCCTGCGGTATGCGGTAGAGCGTGATCGCCTTGCCGAAGATCTTGGCGCCGGCGACAATCAGCAGGATCGCGACGGTGGTGGCCATCGAATCGAACACCGCTTCCCGGAAGCCCTGCCAGGTCAGCGTGCGCAGCAGCACAACGGTGATGACGAGGGCTGCGGCAAAGCCGATCGCGGCGGCTTCCGTCGGCGTGAAGGCGCCGCCGTAGAGGCCGCCGATGATGAGCGCCGACAGCGCGAAGGGGGCCAGCGCGCGTTTCGACGTGGCCAGGCGGTGCTCCCAGGCCGCGGCGGCGACCCGCTCCTGCTTGCCGATGAAGCGCGCATGGATCATGGCGAAGACGATGAACATCGCCACGAGCGCAAGGCCGGGGCCGATGCCGGCAAGGAACAGCGCGATCACCGATTCCTCGGTGACGAAGCCGTAGACGATCATCGGGATCGACGGCGGGATGAGGATGCCGAGCGTGCCGCCGGCGGCGAGCAAGCCGTAGACGAAGCGCTTCTCGTAGCCACGCGAGATCATCTCGGGGATCGCCACGGTGCCAATCGTTGCAGCGGTGGCGACCGAACTGCCGGAGATGGCGGCGAAGATGCCGCAGGAAATGATGGTGGCGACCGCAAGCCCGCCCGGCCAATGGCCGACCCAGGCATGAACGGCCTCATAGAGGTCGCGCCCGACGCCGCCCTTGAGCAGGATGTTGGACATCAGCAGGAACAGCGGAACGGCGAGCAGGATGAAGCCGTCGAGCGTCGATAGCAGTGCCTGCGGCGCCATCAGCGGCGAGAAGCCGCCGAGCATCAGCATGCCCAGCCCGATGCCGCCGAGCGCGAACGCCACCGGCACGCCGGAGAGCAGCAGCGCGAACAGGACGATCATGATCAGAACAACCGTCACTCGTCCGGCACCTTTTCGGGTTCGGTGAAATCGCCGCGCGCGACGCGCAGCGCCTCGATCAGCGCCTGCACCAGCAGCAGGGCGAAGCCGGCCGGCACGGCCAGTTCCGCGACCCAGGACGGCAGGTCGAGCAGGCTGCCGGTGGTGCGCCCGCGCACGAAGGAATCGTGGAAGATCGCCCAGCCCTTCCACACGACGATGGCGCTGAACAGCGCGACGGCGAGCATGGCGAGGAACTCCAGCGCCATCTGGCCGCGCCGCGGCAGCAGCACGGTGACGGCGGTGACGCGGATGTGGCGGCGCGCGGCCAGCGCCCATGCCATGCCCATCAGAGAGCCCCAGATCAGGCAGAGCTGTGAAAGCTCGGCTGCCCAGATGGTGGGCCTGGTGAAGAAATAGCGCGCCACGACCTCGTAGGTGAGCATCGCACCGGAGGCAACGAACAGGGCTGCCGCGAACCAGGCCAGCCCCGTGGTCAGGCGGGTGAAGGCGGTCACGGGCGCAGGCTCCTGATCCCGTCAGCGAGCAGAGCACCGCCCAGCACGCCGAACACGGCACCGAACACGGCCTCGAACCGGCGCGCGGCGCGCGCATAGGCGCGCACGGCGAACCCGCTGGAGAACAGCATGGCGTAAGTGCCGTACACCGCAACTGCCGAACACGCGCCGATGGGCGCGAAGGCCAGCACCTGCGCCGGTGCCAGACCGTGACCGAACAGGAACGCGGCGACGGCCGCCCACATCAGCGCGGCCTTGGGGTTCGACAACACAACCAGCAGGCCATGGCGCCAGGCGGCGACATCGGACAACGGCGACCCGCGCGCCTTGATGGCCCCCTGCCCGCCGCGCAGCGCCGTCCACAGGGCCTTGATCGACAGGAAGACGAGGTATCCACCGCCAAGAAACTTCATGGCCAGCAGCAGGGAGGGGAACGCGCCAATCAGTGCGCCGAGACCCGCGGCCACTGCCGCCACCCATATGAAGACACCCGAGGCAACGCCGAGAACGACGAGCAGGGCCGCGCGGCGGCCCTGCCCCAGACCGGTGGAAGCCACCGCCATCAGGTTGGGGCCCGGCGCGGCCTGCGCCGCGACGGTCCCCAGCCAGGCAGCAAGGAATGCTTCCAGCATGTCCGCGTTCCGGTTTCCCAGAGGCTTCAGAGCTTCGCTGCGGCCTCCAGGACCTTGGCGCCGAGTTCGCCGGCGGCTGCCTTGTAGCCGTCGTAGACCGGTGCCGCGGCCGCCTTCCATGCCTCGATCTCCTCGGCGGACGGCTCGTAGACGGTCATGCCGTTTTCCTTGGCCGCCGCATAGGCCTCCGCCTCGATCTTCGACATGGCGTCGCGGACGTTGTTCTCGGCCACGATCGCGGCATCCTGGATGATCTTCCTGTTGTCATCGGACAGGGCGTTCCACCAGTCGTTGTTGACGACGACCAGGAACTCGATGTCGGCATGGTTGGTGACGGTGATGGTGTCCATCACTTCCCACAACTTGCGCGACTTGACGCCGGACACGCCGGTCATGCCGATGTCGACCGTGCCGCGTTGGTAGGCGAGATACTGCTCGGAGCCGGAAATCAGCGTCGGCGCGCCACCGGTTGCGGTGGCGAAATCGCCCAGCGTCTTGCCGAACACGCGGACCTTCTTGCCCTTCATGTCGTCGGGCGACTTGATCGGGCCGCCGTTGGACAGCAGGATCGCGCCGCCATAGGCCTGCCACCACAGCACCTTGGAACCGGTGCCGGCGATGGCCTCGTCGAGCGGGCCGCGAACCGGCGAACCCGGCGAGACGGCAGCGCGCACCTTGGCTTCCGTGTTGAAGAGGAAGGGCATGTAGAAGACGTCGACGGCGGGAATGTCGCCGACATAGCGCGTCAGCGAGGCGACGCCCGCCTCGATTGCCCCGGAGCCAACGGCGGCGGGGACTTCCTTGTCCTTGTAGAGCTGGGCAGAGTCGTAGATCTGCACGTCGATGGCGCCGTTCGAGGCCTTTTCGACTTCCTGTTCGAACAGCACGAGATTCTGGCCGAGGTGGCTCTTCAGCGGCAACTGCAGCGTGATGCGCATGGTCACGTCGGCGGCCGACGCGGCCCCCATGCCAAGCGTCAGGGCAAGCACGGCGGCACCGGCGGCGGATACGAACTTCATGGATCATCCTCCCTAGCGTTTTTGTGGGCGAACTGTGCAATGCATGCATTGCAACGTCAACGCATTGGATGTGCACTGCGCGCATATGTCCGCGAGCATCAAAAGTTGCGGCACGCGGAGGCAGTTGCGGGGCCAATGGGCCGCGCGCAAAGAGGAGGAAACCGAGTTGCTGGCCTGGATCTATCTCGCGCTCGCCGCGTTCTTCGAAGTCGTCTTCGCGATGGCGATGAAATACTCGCACGGGTTCTCGCGCCTGGTGCCGACCGTCATTGTAGTGGTAGGGACGGTGGGCGGTATCGGGTTCCTGACCATGGCGCTGAAGACGCTGCCGGTCAGCGTCGCCTACCCGATCTGGACCGGCATCGGCATGATCGGCACAGTGACGCTCGGATACCTGTGGCTGGGCGAAACGCTGAGCCCACTCAAGATCGTGTCGATCACGGCGATCCTGCTCGGCGTCGCCGGCCTGCGCGCGACGGTGTGAGGACGCGCGCAGGGGCTGTTCGGCAGCAGACCTATTCGATCCCGGTGGTCGCCGGCCGAGTGGCGCGGCGCACAATGGCGCCGATGATGTTGGAATAGTCGTCGGTCCAGGACGTCACGCCGGGCATTGCGTCGACCGGATGCCAGTCCTTGTCCGTGGCGAGAATCCCGAGATCCTGCCTGGTGCGCGCCATGGCGATGACGTGCGCCTTTGCCGCGAGATCGTCATCGACATCCGCATCCGTGGCGCTGCCGATGCGCTCCACCGCGACGAGGCCGGAGGCACGCGCGTTGGCCTCGACGACCGACGCCAGTTCCAGGTTGCGATTGGAAATGTGCATCATCAGCATGCCGCCGGGCGCCAGCCTGTCGACGTAGAGCGACATCGCCTCGCCGGTCATCAGGTGGACGGGAATGGCGTCCGACGAGAAGGCATCGATGACGAGGAGGTCGAAGGTGTCCTTCGCTTCGCGCGCCAGTGTCAGGCGGGCATCGCCGACGACGATGGCAGCATCGGGCGCGCAATCGGAGAGGAAGCGGAAGTTGGCCGGGTTGCGCGCGATGTCGACCACGATTGGATCGATCTCGTAGAAGCGCCAGGTCTCGCCGGCGTGGCGGTGGCAGGCGAGCGAACCCGCCCCGAGACCGACGACACCGACCTTGCCAAGCGTGCCGCCATGGGTGGCGCGGGCAGCGCGCACGACGTCGTCGAACGGGCCGCCGAAGGCGTAGTAGGTGGTCGGCGGGCCTTCGCGCACCACGTCGCCCTGCGGTGTGCGGATGCGCTGGGCGCCATGCAGCGTGGTGCCGTGGAACAGCAGCCGGAAGGTGCCATCCGGCGTCTCGGCGACGCGGTGCACGCCAAAGAAAGAGCGGTGGGTCGAGCCGGCCATGGTGGCCGGCGACAGCATGGCGTTGACGCCGAGCGCACCGACGAACAGGAAGGCAAGCCGGGCGGCATCGCTACGCGCGAGCATCATGACGCCGGCAAGGGTGACGAGGATGATGGCGCGCACCTGCGGATAGTCGTTGAGCATGTCGATGCCGAACATGCCAGGCAGCGCCGCGAGCGCGACCATGCCGGCGGCGAGCGCGCCATACATCAGGTAGGTGCCGGCAGTACGGCCGAATACGCCCGGGCGGCAGACAAGACACAAGGCGAGCAGGATCGGATACTCAAGTACCGTATTGAACATGTGCGGCGCTGCAAGGCCGGCGAAGGACCCGCCGAGAACGCCACCGACGCTCATCCACAGATAGAACTCGGTGAGGTGGCCGGACGCGGGGCGGCGGCGCACCAGTTCGCCATGGGCGACCATGGTGGACACGAAGAAAGCCGTCAGCGCGAGCGCCAGTGCGGCAAACCAGCTCTGCGGGGCGATGAAGATCGCGGAGACCGCCAGCGGCGCCATGACGAAGGGCTGCACCTTCAGCATCAGCGCGTGCGGCAGCACCGGCCGGCGCTGGAAGGTGATGATGAAGGTCAGCAGGAACAGCGCCAGCGGGATGACCCACAGGAAGGGCGCGGCGGCAACGTCGGTCGAGATATGCGCGGTCACCGCCACCAGCAGCGCGGACGGGACGAAAGCGAGGCCGACCCACACGGCGCGGTCGCGCGCGGTCGGCGCCGCCCCTGCGGGTTCATCGGCCGTCAGGTCGGCGGCCGCCGACAGGGCGCGCACGCGTGCCAGCACGACCAAGGCGCACGCCACGACGAGCAGGCCAAGTACGCCGAAGCCGATCTTCCAGGCCATGCTCTGGGCAGCGAGCGTCAGCGAGGGTTCGACGACGACCGGGTACGCCAGCAGGGCAAGCAGGCTGCCGACGTTGGAGGCGCCATAGAGAAAATAGGGATCGCCGGCGTGGGCATGCCCGGTGCGCGAGAACCATGCCTGCAGCAGCGGCGCGTTGCCGGCAACCGCGAAGAACGGCAGGCCGACGGAAACCGAGAACAACCCGACGAGCCAGAGGCTGGTGCCTTGCGCGGGCGGCTCGCCCCACCCCGCCGCGATCGTGATCGGCAGCGACGCGAAGGCGATCGCCAGCACGACGAGGTGGATGCCGACGGCGGCGCGCAGCGGCAGGCGCGCGGTCAGGAAATGCGCATAGGCATAGCCGAGCAGCAGCGCGCCCTGGAAGAAGCACATCGCCACCGACCATACGGACGGCGAACCGCCGAGCTGCGGCAGCACCATCTTGGTGAACATCGGCTGCACGCCGAACAGCAGGAAGGCGCTGAGGAACAGGGTCGCGGCAAAGACCGGAAGGGTCAGCGCCAGCGTGGTTTCGCGGGGTGCCGCGACGGATGCAATCGGGTGAAGTCCAACGTCGCTCATGGCCAGTTCCTGAAGCGGTTTTGCTGCAATGATCGGGCATAGGCCAGGCTGCATTTCCGGCCGATTAACCGGGGTGCCCTGCAATCGGGAATCCGCTTCCTCCCGCTCTCTTCTTCGCGATATGGTTATCCAATCTTCTCCATTTCGCCGCCTTCTGGCGGAGACATCCCGGACGAAGTGCCGAGAGGCATGGCCGCGGGACATGCACCAAGGCCCGAGACGCCGGCCCTGGCCGTCCACCGGGTGGCGCGCATCGACCCGCGATGTCTTTTCACGACGAGGTTCGACGCCAGCCAATGTCCCTGCATGTCTTTCTCGCGGTGATCTTCGCGGCGGCGTTGCACGCGGGCTGGAATGCGACGCTGAAACTGCGCACTGACCGGGCTTCCGCCGTGGTCCTGCTGTCGATCATGCAGGCGGTGATCGCGCTGCCCCTGCTGGCGTTCGTGCAACAGCCAGCGCAGCAGGCGTGGGCGTGGATCGCCGGCGCAGCGGCGCTGCATTCGGGCTACAAACTGATGTTGATCCGCGCCTATGCCCATGCCGACCTGACGCAGGCCTATCCGGTGGCGCGCGGCACCGCACCGCTGATCGTCGCGGCGTTCTCGTATGTCGCGCTGTCTGAATCGCTCAGCCTGACGGGAACGCTGGCGGTCGGGCTCATCTCTGCGGGCATCCTGCTGATCGCGCTTGCCGGCGGCAAGCAGGCGCGGATGCAGCCGCGCGGACTGATGTTCGCGCTGGCAACGGCGGGCTTCACGGCCAGCTACACGCTGTTCGACGCGACGGGTGCGCGCGTCGCCGGTACGGCGTCGGGCTTCATCCTGTGGATGGTCATCGGGGATGCGCTGCTGATGTGTTGCTATGCGCTGTTCACACGCGGCGCGGCAACGCTGGCGGCCATGCGCCCGGCGCTGGTGTCCGGCACGGCTGCGGGCGCGATGTCGCTGGGATCGTACTGGATCGCGGTTTGGGCCTTCACGCAGGCCCCGGTCGCCCTCGTCGCCTCCCTGCGCGAGACGAGCATCCTGTTCGCCGTCGCGATCGGCGTGGCGTTCCTCGGCGAACGCCTGACGCCGTCACGTGTCGCGGCCGCGATGCTGATCGTCGCGGGGATGATCCTGCTGCGGCTGTAAGGCATTTTCGTTTTGTCTTGAAACTCGAAAATGCTCCAACCTCTCATCTTCGCGCAATTGCGGACGGAAAACCGCACGCACTTTTCCTGCAATTGCTCTAGCTCCCGCCGAGCGATATGCCGAGGATCTTCCAGGCGTCGTTCTCCTTCACGAGCTTGAATTCGACAGGGACAACGCCGCCATCGGGTGTCGTCAGCTTGCCCTTCAGCGTGCCGACGCCATTCTCGACGGACCGGTTCAGGAAACTGTACTCGGTGACATCCTTCAGCACCGGGTACCTGTCGATGAAGGCCTTGTAGTCCTCGAGCGAGGTGCTCTGCTGGAATGCAATCGAGGTCTCGGCGTAGGCCGCCTCGATGTTGCCTGCGCGCAGCGCCGAAAGGTGCCGTTCGACCGGCTCGTCAAGGCCAGAGGTGGCGAACCAGGCCAGCCCCACGACGCCGAAGATGAACACGACGACGCCGATGAGGATCTTCTTCCACAGCGCCATCCTCGGCTTCTGCGCGGTCGCCGCAGCGGCGGCGGCAGGCGCAGCCCGGGCCGCTACCTTCGGCGCAGGCTCTGCCGCTCCGTCAACGGTTGCACCGCACTCGGGACAGAAATGCGCACCTTCGGGAATCTTCGCTCCGCAGCTGGCACAGAACATTCGCAAAAACCTCCTCTTCGCCGGACGCCAAGCCCGGCAACATATTATTCATGCTCACGCCAAAAACACATATCCGCGTTGCGAAAGGTCAACCCCCGCGCAACCTGATGCATCTATCCTTGCCATCCGCCCGATTCTGGTGCCGGGAATCGCGGTTTCGAATTCGGAGAGATGCCCATGCTTCGCCTTTTCGCCGCGGCGGTCCTTGCCGTTACAACCTTTCTGGCCGCGCCGCTTCCCGTGCAGTCGGCCACGCTCGATCTTGGCGGCATCCGCATCCGCCTGCCCAGCGTCAAGTCGACGCGTTCGGGATCGGGCGTATCTAGCCAGGTGCGCTCGCATCCGCGCTGGTTCACCAGCGTGCAGGAAGGCCACAGCTACGCCACCAACGGCCAGGGCATCTGGATCACCTATGACGACAGCGGCGCGCTGGCCTTCCAGATGGAACTGGGCGTTGCCACGACGCTTGGCGAAGGCAACCCGGTGCCCATCGACATCCGCGTCAACGGGCGCCCCTTCGCGCTGATCAACGGCGTGGTCGCGAATGCCAACCTGGTCGTGGTCAAGGGTGGCGAGATCGACATGCTGACCGAGCGGCTGAAGACGGGACGTACGGTCTCGCTGGCGGCTGCGGGCAATTTCATCGAGACGCACCTGTCCG
>JACKJK010000028.1 GCA_020637985.1 Rhodobiaceae bacterium | reverse complement strand
CTGATCAACGACAATTACTCTTGCCGGTTGAGCGACAACTACTCCTGCCGGTAGTTCGGCGCCGTACCGACGGCTCGGGTGAAGATGGACCCAACGGAGGGCTCCATGGTCACCGACGAGCAGGTCAGGTTGTTGAGGAGATTGAGGATGGACGGCAAGACACAGGAGCAGGCAGCCGCGCGCGCCGGGATGAGCGTACGCAGCGCGCGCAGCTGGGAGCGTGCGGGAGCGCTTCCGTCGCAGGTCCGAACTTCGCGGACGTGGCGGACGCGCCCAGACCCATTCGCGGAGGTTTGGGACGACCGCGTGGTACCGCTGCTGCAAAGCGACCGTCGTGGGAAGTTGCAGGCCAAGACGGTGCTCGAAGTGCTGGCGGAGGAGTTCCCCGATCAATTCGGCGAAGGCCAACTGCGGACGCTGCAACGGCGCATCCGCGATTGGCGGGCGCTCCATGGCGGCGACAAGGAGGTCTTCTTCGAGCAGGACCACCATCCCGGGCAGCAGGCGTCGGTTGATTTCAGCCACTGCGACGAGCTCAACGTCACCATCGGCGGCGAGCCGTTGCGTCACCTGCTGTTCCAGTTTCGACTTGCGTTCTCAGGCTGGGTTTGGGTGATGTTGGCGTTCGGCGAGACGTTCGAGGCGCTGATCAGCGGTATCCAGGGCGCGCTGTGGGCGCTCGGCGGACGACCGGTAGGTTTGGTGAGCGACAACCTCTCGGCGGCGACTCACGAGCTTCGGCGCGGCGGCGGGCGGGCGCTCAACGCTCGATTCGCCGACTTTCTCGGGCACTTGGGGTGTGAACTCAGGCGCATCCGACCCGGTAAGTCCAACGAGAACGGCATCGTCGAGAAAGGCCACGACCTCGCCAAGAAAGCCGTAGAGCAGGCGCTCATCGTCCGTGGCAGCCGCGACTTCGCCAACCAGGCGCAGTACGAGTCGTTCGTTCGCCAAACGCTCGACCGCAAGCTCAACGCGCCGCGGCAGACGCTGTTCGAACAAGAGCGACCGCATCTGCTCGCGCTGCCGGCCTCGCCGTACCCGACCTACACCCGGTTCTCGGCCACGGTACGCAAGTGGAGCACGATTCGCGTCGGCGGCCGAGGGTATTCGGTCCCGTCGCGACTCATCGGCCACACGGTGCAGGCGAGGCAATACGCGAATCACATTGAGGTCTACTACAACGACCGGCTTGTGGAGTCGTTCCCACGCATCCGCGGCGAGCAGACCACGCGCATCGACTACCGGCACATCATCGGCTCGTTGGTGCGAAAGCCCGGCGCATTCGCGAACTACCGCTTCCGGCAAGAGCTGTTCCCGACGCTGACATTCCGGCTGGCTTACGACGCGTTACGCGGCTGGCGCGGCGAGCGGGCCGATGTCGAGTACGTCCGCATCCTGCACTTGGCGGCGATGAACACCGAGGCAGGGGTCGACAGGGCACTGGCGTCGCTGCTCGCGATCGGCGAGCGCTTCGACTACGCGGCGGTGCAAGCAGCGGTCGCGCCGCCGACAGCGACGGTGCCGCAGTTGAGCATCGGAACGCCGGACCTGATCCCGTACGACCGGATGATTGAGGGTGGCCGATGAATGGAAACGCACAACAGGCCGGGATCGAGGCTCGGATACGGCAGCTGCTGCGGCAGTTCAAGCTGCCGACGATGGCCGAGCTGCTGGTCGACAAGATGCAGCAGACGGGTCACGACGAGGCGTTGCAGGTCATCGGCGAGGTGCTCGAGGCCGAGAACGATGACCGCCGGCAGCGCCGCGTCGCGCGTCTGCGTCATGCCTCGAAGCTTCCAGCAGCAAAGACCTTCGACAACTTCGATACCAAACGACTTCCCGTCGACTTGCAGCGACGCATCCGCGAGCTACGCAACGGCGATTTCCTCGAGCAGGCGCGGAACGTTTTGGCGTTCGGACTGCCCGGCACCGGCAAGAGCCACTTCGCCGTCGCCCTGGGGCAAGAACTGACCGACAAGGGCTTCGCCGTGCTATTCACGCCGACCTTCCGGCTGGTGCAGGAACTGCTGGTTGCGCGACGCGACTTCGAACTGCCGCGCGCGCTGCGGAAACTCGACCGTTTCGACCTGCTGATCTTGGACGATATCGGCTATGTGCAGCAGAGCGAGGAAGAAATCGAAGTGCTGTTCACGCTGTTGGCGGAGCGCTACGAGCGCCGGTCGCTCCTGATCACGAGCAACCTGGTGTTTAGCGAATGGGACAAGATCTTCCGCAACAAGCTCACCACGCTCGCGGCGGTGGATCGGCTGGTGCACCACAGCAGCATCTTGGAATTCGCGGTGCCGAGCTACCGAAGCCCGAAAAGCGGGGCGCCGGCCTGCTGA
>JACKJK010000027.1 GCA_020637985.1 Rhodobiaceae bacterium | reverse complement strand
GCGTCATTCATCGCGCGTGCGGTGTCGAGCAATTGCGAGGCGGGCGAGGTACCTGTCATGGCCGCTCCGGAAAGAGTTCTGCGAGTGTGCCGGGGCTGGCGATCCCGCGTTCGGTGATGATGCCGGTGATCAGGCGCGCCGGGGTGACGTCGAACGCCGGGTTGGCGGTGCGGGTGCTGGCCGGCGCCAGATGCACGGTCTGCAGACGGCCGGACGCATCCGGAGCGGTCACCGCCCGAAGTTCCTCGCCGTCGCGGTCCTCGATCGGAATCGCGCTGCCGTCGGGGCAGCCGAAATCGATCGTCGAGGAGGGACTGACGATGTAGAAGGGCACCGCATTGTCGCGCGCGGCGAGTGCCTTGAGATAGGTGCCGATCTTGTTGGCGGAGTCGCCGTTGGCCGCTACCCGGTCGGCCCCGGTGACGACCAGGTCGACCTCGCCGCGGGCCAGCAGGAGGCCGGCGGCGTTATCGGCGATGAGGGTGTGGGGCACCTCCGAGGCGTCGAGCTCCCAGGCGGTCAGCAGGCCCTGGTTGCGCGGTCGGGTTTCGCTCACCCACACCTCGACCGGGATGCCGGCCTCGCGCGCGGCATAGACAGGTGCCAGCGCGGTGCCGTGGCCGCAGGTCGCGAGCCAGCCGGCATTGCAGTGGGTCATCAGTCGCACCGGCCCGGGTCGCGAAGCGGCGATGGCGCGAATCAGTGCCAGCCCGTGCGCGCCGATGCGACGGTTGGTGTTGGCGTCCTCATCGATGATCCGTTGGGCTTCGCGCGCGGCTGCGGCGGCGCGCTCGCTCGTCGGCAGCGGCCCGAGCAGGCGGGCGAGCCGATCGAGCGCCCAGTGGAGATTGACCGCGGTCGGGCGGGTCGCGGCCAGCACCGAGAGTGCCTCGGCGAGCGCAGCGTCGTCGGCGCAGTGGCGCAGCGCGATGGCGACCCCACAGGCTGCCGTTGCGCCGATCAGCGGCGCGCCGCGAACCTGCATGCCGCGGATTGCGCGGGCGACGGCATCGAGGCTTTCGAGGGTGACCGTGTCGCGCCGGTGGGGCAGTGCGGTCTGGTCAAGAACCGTGGCGCGGGCGCCATCGAAACTGAGCGTGGAGGGTGTATGCACGGCTGGCCGGGTGAGTTCTCGAGACTGTGATTCTAATGGTGCATCGTCGCCTGGCGGTGGCGATGGGTTCACGGTCGCTTGCGTTCGGCCGATAGAATGTGCGCTTTCGACCTGTGCTGCGAGTTTCCGCCATGCCGACCTTTCCCGCTACCGTCCGTTCACGCCTGCCCAGCGTTGGCACCACCATCTTCACCGTCATGTCGCAAATGGCCGAGGCTTCCGGGGCGATCAATCTCTCGCAGGGCTTTCCCGACTTCCAGGCCGACGACGCGCTCTTCGAGAGGGTCTCGCACTGGATGCGTGCGGGCGCCAACCAATACGCGCCGATGGCCGGCGTGCCGTCGCTGCGCGAGGCGATCGTGGCCAAGGTCGAAGCGCTCTACGGTGCACGCTACGATCCACAGCACGAGGTGACCGTGGTGGCAGGTGCGACCCAGGGTCTGTTCACCGCGATTGCGGCGATGATTTCGCCCGGCGACGAGGTCATCGTCTTCGAGCCGGTGTACGACTCCTATGCGCCGTCGATCGAGTTACAGGGCGGCGTGGTGGTACGGGTGGCACTGCGGGCACCCGACTACCGGCCGGATTGGTCGCAGGTGGCCTCGCTGATCAATCCGCGCACCCGCATGATCATGATCAATTCGCCGCACAATCCCACCGCGACCGTGTGGCAGGCGGACGACCTGCGGGCGCTCGAGCGCCTGCTGCGCGGCACCGACATCGTGGTGGTGTCGGACGAGGTCTATGAGCACATCGTCTTCGATGGGCGCCGGCATGAAAGCGTTGCCCGCTACCCGGGCCTGGCGGAACGCAGCTTCGTGGTGTCGAGTTTCGGCAAGACCTACCATGTGACGGGCTGGAAGGTCGGTCACGTGCTGGCCCCCGCGGCATTGATGGCCGAGTTCCGCAAGGTCCACCAGTTCAACGTGTTTACCGTGGCAACCCCGCTGCAACTGGCGCTCGCCGATTACATGTCGGATCCCTCACGCTACTTGCAGCTTCCCGATTTCTACCAGAGCAAGCGCGACCAGTTCGTGTCGCTGATGCAGGCCAGCCGCTTCGAGCTCCTCCCCAGTGCCGGCACGTACTTCCAGCTTGCCAGCTACCGGCGCATTTCGGACTCGCCCGATACCGAGTTCGTCCGCTACCTCACCCAGGAGGCGGGCGTGGCCGCGATTCCGGTATCGGCCTTCTTCGCCGACGGGCGCGACGACCGGGTGATCCGCTTCTGCTTTGCCAAGAACGCGGAAACGCTTGCCGCCGGGGCCGGGCGGCTGGCGTTGCTGTAGCCGCTCTCCCGCGCCCCGCTGCGACCGCAGGCGCCGATACGCACGCTTCGCGCCGCGCTGATCGATGCGGGCTGGTGCCATCGCCGCGCTCGGGAGCGGGCCTGCCGGGCCGAATCGCAGGGTGTCGCGGGAGGGCTTTCTGCTAGACTTCAACGACCATTCACACAGCGTATTGGTCGGATCGAGTCAGTTGTGAACAAGCTCCTAATCTTCGTCCTCGTCATGCTCGCCATCTACTGGATTCGGCGCAGCCTCTCGGCGCCTGCGTCAAAGGGGGGCGAGCGTGCCGCGACCGGCAAGGCGAAACGCAGGGGCGAACCGGAGAAGATGCTCGCCTGCGCACATTGTGGCGTCCATGTGCCGGAGAGCGAGGGGGTGCACGGCGAGCACGATTTCTTCTGCTGCGCGGAGCACCGTCGCCAGCACCGCTCGCAGCATTGAGCCCCGAATTCGTGCTGCAGCCCACGCCCGATACAAGCTTTGACGCGGCCCGTTGGGCCGCGATGCGTTATTTCAATCTCTTCCGCCTGATCATCGCGGCGGCCTTCCTCACCGCCGGTCGCATGCTCGAACTCGGGCAGCAGGCGCCCACCCTGTTCATCGCCGTGGCGGGTGCCTACCTGCTGGCGGTGCTCCTGCTCGGCTTTCCGGACGCCGGACGCCGCTTGGGCCTGGCCCGGCTGGTTACCCTGCAAGTGCT
>JACKJK010000026.1 GCA_020637985.1 Rhodobiaceae bacterium | reverse complement strand
TGGCCGGATGCGGATGGGCGGCAACATCATCTGGGCGACCGATTTCCGCGAGGAGACGAAGACCACGACGCAGGGCGGCGGCAAGGGCGGCGGGGGCGGCAAGGTCAAGACCACCGAGTATCTGTACTACGCCAGCTTCGCGGTGGCCTTGTGTGAAGGCCCGATCACCGGCATTGGCCGGATCTGGGCCGACGGCAAGCCGATGGACCTCTCCGGCGTCACCTGGCGCTGGTATCCCGGCGACGAGGCGCAGACGGCGGACCCGTTCATTGCGGGGAAGATGGGCGCAGCCAACACGCCCGCCTATCGCGGCACCGCCTATGTCGTCTTCGAGGAACTGGCGCTTTCGACCTACGGCAACCGCCTGCCGCAGCTGTCCTTCGAAGTCTTCCGGCCGCTCGCCGATCCCGACACCGCCGAGGGGCTGACCCGCGCCGTCACCATGATCCCGGCCTCGGGCGAGTTCACATATGCCACGCAGGCCATCCGCAAGACCGATGGCGGCGCGACGATGCCCGAGAACCTGAACGCGCTGGCCGACTCCACCGACATGGTGGAGGCGCTCGACCGGCTGCAAGCGATGGCGCCTGCGGTCGAGAGCGTCAGCCTCGTCGTGGCCTGGTTCGGCGACGACCTGCGCGCGGGCTCCTGCAAGGTGCGGCCGGGCGTCGAGGTCTCGGCCAAGTCGACCACGCCCGCCAGTTGGTCGGTGAACGGCGTGAGCCGTGCCAACGCCTTCCTGGTCAGCCGCGACGACCAGGACCGCCCGGTCTATGGCGGCACGCCGTCCGACTTCGCCGTGGTGCAGGCGATCCAGGAGATGAAGGCGCGCGGGCTGCGCGTGACATTCTACCCATTCATCCTGATGGACGTGCCGCCCGGCAACACCCTGCCGAACCCCTATTCCGACAACGCCGCCGAGACCGGCCAGCCCGCTTTCCCCTGGCGGGGCCGGATCACCTGTTCTCCAGCGGCAGGCTACGCGGGATCGGTCGACAAGACTGCCACGGCCGCAAGCCAGGTCGCGGCGCTGTTTGGCGCGGCGACACCTGCGAGCTTCAGCGTGGCGGGTCAATCGGTTTCGTGGACAGGCACGCCCGGCGACTGGGGCCTGCGCCGCATGGTGCTGCACTATGCCCATCTCTGCGCGGCGGCGGGCGGGGTCGATGCCTTCCTGATCGGCACCGAGATGCCGGGGCTGACGACGGTCCGCTCGGGCGCGGCCACCTATCCGGCGGTGCAGGGCTATCGGGACCTCCTTGCCGATGTGCGGTCCATTCTCGGGGCCGGGACGAAGATCGGCTACGCCGCCGACTGGTCGGAATACTTCGGGCACCAGCCGGGCGACGGCTCGGGCGACGTGTTCTTCCACCTCGATCCGCTCTGGGCGGACCCGGAGATCGATTTCGTCGGCATCGACAATTACATGCCGCTGTCGGACTGGCGCGACGGGTTCGAGCACGCGGATGCGCAGGCGGGCTGGCCTGCGATCTACGACCGGGCCTATCTGCAGGGGAACATTGCGGGCGGGGAAGGCTTCGACTGGTTCTATGCCAGTGCGGCTGATCGGGTGGCACAGGTGCGCACCCCGATCAGCGATGGCGCGGCGGGCAAGCCATGGGTTTTCCGCTACAAGGATCTTCGCGCCTGGTGGTCGAACGCGCATTACGACCGCCCGGGCGGGGTGGAGAGCGGCACGCTGACGGCGTGGGCGCCGGAGTCGAAGCCGATCTGG
>JACKJK010000025.1 GCA_020637985.1 Rhodobiaceae bacterium | reverse complement strand
GTCTCCGCATCCGCGGCCGCCCTTGCGGCCACGTCTATCCCGCTCGCCCCTGTCACCGATCCGGCCGCTCGCATGGCCGAGGCGGCGCGGCTTCTTCTCCCCCATCTCGAACGCGGCCAGCGCATCGACGCGGGCGTCCTGCGCACCGCCATGGAGACGGCCTTCGGCGCCTCCGATGCGACCGGCGCCTGGGACTGGAAGACCGCCTATGACGCCTGCGAGGCGGCGACCGTGCTGTTCCTGCGCAAATACGGAAAGGCGCTTTCCCGCAAAGCCGGCTCTCCGGCTGCCATGCTGCCGATGCTGGCGAAGATCGCCGGCCTTCTTCCCACCCACACGCGCCGTTCGGCCGAGAGCGAGACCTTCCAGCAATTTTCCACTCCGATCCCGCTCGGCCTCGCAGCTGCGACCGCCGCGTCGATCACCGCCGCCGACTGCGTGCTGGAGCCCTCTGCCGGCACCGGCCTGCTCGCCATCCTGGCTGAGATCGCGGGCGCATCGCTGATCCTGAACGAGCTGGCCGAGACCCGCGCCGGTCTCCTCTCCCACCTCTTTCCGGCCAATCCCGTCACCCGTTTCGATGCCGCGCAGATCGACGATCATCTGGATGCGGCCGTCGTGCCGTCCGTCGTGCTGATGAACCCGCCATTCTCGGCGATGGCGAACGTCTCGGGCCGGATGGCCGATGCCGCCTGTCGTCATGTCGCCTCGGCACTGGCGCGCCTGGCCGACGGCGGGCGGCTGGTCGCGATCACCGGCGCAAACTTTTCTCCCGACAACCCGGCCTGGGTGGCGGCGTTCATTCGCCTGCAGGCACGCGGGCGCGTGGTGTTCACCGCCGCCATCGACGGCTCGGTCTATGCCAGGCACGGCACCACCATCGACACGCGCCTGACCGTCATCGACAAGCTGCCTGCCGATGATCCGGCGGTGTTCCCGGTCCCGCCAGGCGTCGCGCCCGACGTCGCCACGCTGCTTGGCTGGATCGACACGCATGTTCCGGCACGGCTGGCGGTCGCCGCTTCCTCAGGCGTTTCCGCCATTCCCTCCATCACGAATACCACCGCTCCGCGCATCGTTCGGAGATATGCCGCACGGCCATCCACTCCCGTTCCGACCAGCCTTGCCGAGCCCGACGGCGTCGAGCTCGACTATGAGACGGTGGACTGGACGCCGGCCGAGGGCGCCCGGCTGACGGACGCGATCTATGAGGAATACGCTCTTCAGTCGATCCGTATTCCCGGCTCTCAGGTCCATCCGACCAAGCTGGTGCAGTCGGCCGCGATGGCCTCGGTCGCGCCGCCCAAGCCCAGCTATCGGCCACGCCTGCCGGCCAACATCGTCACCGATGGTCTCCTGTCGGACGCCCAGCTCGAGACCGTGATCTATGCCGGCGAGGCCCATGGCGAATTCCTCGCCGGGTCCTGGACCGTGGACGAGACCTTCGACATGGTCTCGGCCGCGCGTGACGATGCGCCGAATGCCGTGCGATTCCGGCGCGGCTTCATGCTCGGCGACGGGACCGGCGCCGGCAAGGGGCGCCAGTCGGCCGGCATCATCCTCGACAACTGGATGCAAGGGCGTCGCAAGGCGGTCTGGATCTCCAAGGCCGATCTCATCGAGGACGCGCGGCGCGACTGGTCGGCGCTCGGCATGGAGCGGCTGTTGGTGACGCCGCTGTCCCGCTTCCCGCAGGGCAAGCCCATCATGCTCCAGGAAGGCGTCCTATTCACCACCTATTCCACGCTGCGGTCCGACGAGCGCGGCGAGAAGCTTTCGCGGGTCCGGCAGATCGTCGAATGGTTGGGCTCCGACTTCGACGGAGTGATCATTTTCGACGAAAGCCACGCCATGCAGAACGCCGCCGGCGGCAAGGGCGACCGCGGCGAACAGGCCGCCTCGCAGCAGGGACGTGCGGGCCTTCGCCTCCAGCACGCGCTGCCCAATGCCCGTGTGGTCTATGTATCCGCCACGGGCGCGACCACCGTCCACA
>JACKJK010000024.1 GCA_020637985.1 Rhodobiaceae bacterium | reverse complement strand
CGCCGCCAGGCCGATCACGGTGCCCATGCCGATCAGGGTCAGGAACACGAGCAGCGTCTGGCCCAGCGCGCCGCCGGCCTCGGACGAGACGATGAACTCGAACACCAGCACCGCCAGCAGGGCGCCGATGGGGTCGATGACGATGCCTTCCCAGCGCAGGATGTTGGCGATCTTGGCATTGGGCCGCACGGTACGCAGCATCGGCACGATCACCGTCGGTCCGGTGACCACCATGATCGCCCCGAACAGCAGCGCCAGTCCCCACGAGAACCCCACGAACCAGTGCGTTGCCATCGCGGTGACGCTCCAGGTGACGAGCACCCCGCTGGTGACGAAGCGCCGTACCACCTTCTCGAGCCCGCGAATCTCGGAGAATCTCAGGGTCAGGCTGCCTTCGAAGAGAATCACCGCAACGGCGAGCGAAACGAAGGGGAAGAGCAGGTCGCCGAGCAGCGCGTCGGGGTCGAACCAGCCGGTGACAGGCCCGATGAGGAGGCCGGAGAGCAGCAGGAAAAGGATCGCCGGGAGGCGCACGCGCCATGCCAGCCACTGGCATGCGCCACCCAGCGCCATGATTCCGGCGATGGTGAGAATCGTGTGTTCAGTCATCGAGCGAGTATATTGTGCAAAGCAGCAATTGAGGGGTTCGAGCTGCTCATGATAACCGCTCGGACCGATTCGGCCGCCAGAAGCGTGGCGGGGTCGGGTAAAATGCGCGGCCATGTCCCGCGCCCATGAAATCCTCCAGCACGTCTTCGGCTACCCCGCCTTCAGGGGAGAACAGGAGGCCATCGTCGAGCATCTCGCTGCCGGCGGCGATGCCCTGGTGCTGATGCCCACCGGTGGTGGCAAGTCGCTGTGCTACCAGATTCCCGGCCTGATGCGAGAAGGTACCGCGGTGGTGGTGTCGCCGCTGATCGCCCTCATGCAGGACCAGGTCAGCGCGCTCAAGGAAGCGGGCGTCGCGGCGGCCTACCTCAACTCCAGCCTGGATGCCGAAACCGCCTGGCAGATCGAGCGCGACCTCATCGCCGGCAGGCTCGACATCGTCTACTTCGCGCCCGAGCGGCTGGTCAATCTGCGCACCCTGGCGATGCTCGACCGGCTCTTCGAGGACGGCCGGCTGGGCCTGTTCGCGATCGACGAAGCCCACTGCGTAGCGCAATGGGGGCACGACTTCCGGCCCGAATACCTGCAGTTGCAGGTGATCGCCGAGCGCTTCCCGGGGGTGCCGCGGGTGGCGCTCACCGCCACCGCCGACGCGCGCGGACGCGAGGAGATCGCCGAGCGCCTGCAGCTCACCGCGGCGCGGCGCTTCGTCTCGAGCTTCGACCGGCCCAACATCCGCTACCGCATCGCCGACAAGGACAACCCGCGCAAGCAGTTGCTGGCCTTCCTGCAGGAGCATCGCGGCGAAGCCGGCATCATCTACTGCCTGTCGCGGCGCAAGGTGGACGAAACCGCGGCTTTCCTGGTCGGCGAGGGCATCGACGCTCTGCCCTACCATGCCGGCATGTCGTCGTCGGATCGGGCCGCGAATCAATTGCGTTTCCTGCGCGACGACGGCCTGGTGATGGTGGCGACCATCGCCTTCGGCATGGGCATCGACAAGCCCGATGTGCGCTTCGTCGGCCATCTCGACCTGCCGCGCTCGCTCGAAGGCTACTACCAGGAGACCGGCCGCGCCGGCCGCGACGGCCTGCCCGCCGAGGCCTGGATGGTTTGGGGCGCCGGCGACGTGGTGCAGCAGCGGCGCATGATCGAGCAATCGGAGGGTGGTGAGGACTTCAAGCGCCAGGGCATGGCGCGGCTCGATGCGCTGGTGGGCCTGGCCGAAGCCACCTCCTGCCGGCGACAGATCCTCCTCGCCCATTTCGGCGAGGCCTCGCAGCCCTGCGGAAACTGCGACAACTGCCTCAACCCGCCGCGCACCTGGGATGCCACCGATGCCGCCCGCAAGGCGCTTTCCTGCGTGTTCCGCACCGGCCAGCGCTACGGCGCCGGGCATCTCATCGCGGTGCTGCGCGGCGAGGACACCGAAAAGGTCCGCGAACGCGGTCATCACGATGTCACCACCTTCGGCATCGGCGCCGATCTCGACGACAAGACCTGGCGCGGCATCTTCCGGCAACTCGTGGCGCGTGGTCTGCTGGCGGTGGATCACGAGCGCTACAACGCGCTGTTCCTGTCCGATCAGGCGCGCCCGCTGCTGCGCGGCGAGGCCGAATTCCTGCTGCGTCTGCCTCCCGAGAAGAAGCGCAGCCGCCGCGAACCGCGCTTCTTCGGCCGCGATGCACGCAACGACGGCCTGCTGGAGCGACTCCGCGCCTGGCGCACGGATACCGCCAAGAGCCGCAACGTGCCGGCCTATGTGATCTTCCACGACGCCACCTTGA
>JACKJK010000023.1 GCA_020637985.1 Rhodobiaceae bacterium | reverse complement strand
AGATAGGGGTCGAAATAATGTGCAAGCTTGATCCGGTTGGCTTCCGTGACCAGCCGCAGCAATGCGCCGTCGGCATCGAAGGACCAGGGGCGGCCCGTTTTCTCGACTTCGAGCCGGTGTTCGTCGTCTCGATAGAGAATGGATTCGGCAACGGTTCCACTGTGATCGCGGAAGACGACGCTAATGGCTTGGTCGCCGATCCAGTCGACGGAAACAACCTGAACCGGCTGCGCGGATGCAATGCCGCGGACGGACGCGCCGTTCTTGATGTCTTCGAGTCTCGCCCCCATTAGCCGACTTGCCTCCGAAATGCGGTCATAGCTGATATTCCGCCTGTTCCAGCGCTGCTTCGGTTTCCTTCCGGTTCACCGTAACGATGTGCTGTGTGCGAGCACTTTGTTTTGCGGCATCGCCAAGCAGGCCAAGTCGTTTGAGCACATAGAACAGCATTGCGTAGCGGACGGAGAGTGTGCCGTTGCCATGTTCAAACCCATAATCCTTGGCGACAACTTTCTTTTGGCTCTCCGTCAAGTCGGGATGTGGGCCGATGACGACATCAAAGAAATTGTTCCAGAGCCAGTCCTCATCCCCGGAAGCTCCAGGCTTGTCCTTTCGCCCGACATCGAGGATGCGCGGCAGCAGAAAGTCCTTGAACTTGTGCTCAAGATGGCAATAGGCCCGCGCGTGCCAGCGGAAGCCGTCGTAGCCAAAGGCGTGCGGTGTGATCCTGCGCCATATCGGATCAGGCCGCGACCGGTTCATCGACTGATAATAGATGTCCAGCGAAGCACCTTCGCGGGTGGCATCGAGGACATTCCTTAGAACCTCGATATCGATGTCGCGCTTGGGCGTAAGTGCCACATCGGTGTTTGGCAGCACCGCTATCAGCGAATCATGGGCCGGGACGGTCCCTTCTGCGACAGAGCGGAGCTGGGCAAGGTACACATAAGGGTCAGGATCGAGGAAGCGTAGAACAAACCTCTCGGCCGCGACATAGCGCTTGCCGCGTGTGTCGTACACCATATTGCCCGGCGCGCGTTCTTGGTAGAGGGTCAGATCCTTCGACGCCTGCGGAACAGAAACGCCAAAAAAATCAACAATATCGGCGCGGTTGATCGCACCCTCCCAGAACAGGCGGAACTCGATAAACTCAAGCCGTTGTTCGACTCCCCAGCGCACTTGCAGCCCTCATGCGGTTAGAAACTATACATACCTTGACAAGGCGTGTGTATAGTTCATATATGCATCACGGCGATGATAGTCAATGGCGGGGTGATTGCAATGCGATGCCGATATGTCACCGGGCACCCGAGGGTGGTGGTCAGCCTGAGCTTTAGCGCGGCGGTGAACACCGCCCCCGCATCCGCATCGCCCCAACGGTCGACCGAGAACGCGCCCGGAGATGGAGATCAGCCATGACCAATGCGCATCGATCCACCCTGATCGTTAACGGCCGCCTCGCCATGCGGGAGAGCCGCTTGGCGGCGGGCCGTGATGGTCGCCACGGCGTCCAGATCATGTCCTTCGAGCAGGCCGCCGTCCGGCTGGCGGGCGGCTTCGCCCGCCCTATCGATGACGAGATCCTGCGCGCTTCCATCCAGGCGGCCTTGCCCGCCACGCCGATGGGTGAGCTGGAGAGCATCAAGGCTCTTCCTGGCATGATCGACGCGGCAGCCGACACGCTCCACAAAGCCTGGCGCGGGGGCATCGACCTTGCCGCCCGCGCGGCGGATCATTCGCGTCTCGACGCTATCGCTCGGCTCGAAGCAGCCGTCCTCGACCAGCTTCCGCCCGGCATGATGCGGCCTCTCGACATCGTTGCAGCCGCGACCGCCCGCATTGCTCATGCGCCGGCGGTCCTCGGCCCCATGGAGATCGTCGGCCTTACCGAACTCTCGCCCTGCTGGCGGCCGCTGCTCCAGGCCCTCACCGCCCATATCCCGGTGCGGTGGACGGCCGGCCCGAGAAGCGTTCCGGCATGGCTGGACGGCACGGGCGTCAGGATCACGCGCGCACCGGCGCAGACGCCAGGGATCAGCGCCGTCAGCGCGGCGACCGCCTATCACGAGGCCATCGAGGCGATGCGCTGGGCGCGCAGTCTGCTCGCAACTGGCGTCTCGCCCTCGGAGATCGCCATCGCGACCGCATCGCCCGCCGACTATGACGATCATTTCCTGGCCCTGCGCGCCGACGCCAACATCGACCTGCACTTCGTCCACGGCGTCCGCACCGTCACCACCCGCGAGGGCCAGTCGGCCGCGGCTCTGGCCGACATCGTGGTGCGCGGTCTGTCGCAATCCCGGCTGCGGCGCCTCGCGGCGCTCTGCCGGGACAGCGGGCCATTCGAGACCCTGCCCGAAGGCTGGCTGCGGGTCCTGCCGACCGATGCGCCGCTCTCGACGCCGGGGGCATGGAATCGCCTGCTCACCCGATTGACGCCGGAGGACTGGCCCGATGGCGCCGACCATGCTCCGGCGCTGTTTACTGCGGTTGAGACTCTGGCCAAAGGACCGGACGCCGCCGGTGAGATCGGAGAAGCCTTCCTCAAGGGCCGCGCGCTCGCGATCTGGCGCAAGGCTCTGCTCGCCGGTCCCGCCGCCTCGATCGACGCGACGCTGGAACTCCTGAAGCAGGAC
>JACKJK010000022.1 GCA_020637985.1 Rhodobiaceae bacterium | reverse complement strand
CGGCATGAAGTGGGCGTCTGTCTGGAAGGCTTCGGCGACCTGGATGGCGAGCTCGCGCGTCGGCGTGAGCACCAGCACCTGGGGCTTGTTGAGCTTGGGATCGATGCGCGCCAGCAACGGCAGCGCGAAGGCTGCGGTCTTGCCGGTACCGGTCTGGGCCTGGCCCAGCATGTCCTTGCCTTCGAGCAGCAGCGGGATACAGGCGGCCTGGATGGGGGACGGGTTTTCGTAGCCGATCGCACCGAGGGCACGCAACAGAGGCTCTGGCAGGCCGAGGTCGGTAAAGCTGGTCGGAGTGTCGGAATCGGGGGTTTGGGTTTCCATGAGGGGGATTTCCACGGTGGCGCTTCAAGCCAGCGTACAGCGGAAATCGCACACACGAGCCGGCGAAGGCGAAAAACAGCCGAGTATTGTCTCAGATTTCAAAGACTTGTGTGGCTTATTTTGCACCGCCGCAATTTCTCTTGTGGACGCGAAGCGCTCTGCTAAACCAGAATCGGAGCAGATTTCAACAGTCGACAGGGACCCCGTGGCCGAAGCCGAGATCAAGGATGGCGGAGACAGATCCAAGAGCCGCAAACGGCGCCGTCGCAGGCACAGCAGGCGCAGCTTCCTGTCGTTTTCCCGCGCCGACCGCAAGTGGCTTTGGCTGGGCGCCGCGATCCCCGTCCTGGCCGTCACCATCGGAGTCGGGCTTGCCGAACTGAACCGCGCCCCGCCTGCACCGCTGATCGACACCCGGCCGCCGGTGGCGAGCGTACCCATGGTCACCTGCCCAGGCGTGGACGAAGGCGTGGCGCCGCTGGTGCGTGCAGCGGCATGCGGTGATCGCGAAGGACTCAAGGCGGCTTTGAGCGGTGGAGCCAAACCCGACGAGACCGATTCGCGGCTGCGCTTCGCCGGGCGCACCGCCCTGCACCATGCGGCCCAGCGCAGAAGCCCCGAAATCGTCGAACAGTTGCTCGCCGCGGGCGCCTCCAGCAACGCCACGGATGCCGCCGGCAACACCCCCTTGCACCTGATCGTGCATGCTCGGCACCATCGCCACGACGATGCCGTTGCCCGCCTGCTGCTGCGAAGCGGCGCCGATGTGCATTTGCGCAATTCCCGCCACCTCACGCCGCTCGAGGAGCTGGAACTCGACCATAGCCAACTGGTATACCGCCAGGCGCTTGCCCACGTGCTCATCGGCCGCGAGCGCGAACTCGGCCCCGAGCAGTACAGCTCGGGTGACGACGCCTACGCCGGCCTCGCACTCGCAGACGGCACCTACGGCGACGCCGAACGCGCGGACGCAGACCCGGCCCAGGCACGACAGCAAACAGAGGCGATTCGCACCGCACTGCGGCTTGCGATGGCGGGTTGGGCCGAAGCCTGGAGCAAGCGCGACAGCGTCGCCTACCTTGGCCACTATGCCGAAGACTTCACCCCGCCCGACGGCCAGAGCCCCGATCTGTGGCGCGAAGCCCGCCGGGACGAGTTGCGTCGCTCCGAGAAGATCGCGCTCAGGCTCTCGAAGATGGATATCCGGATCGACGGCAACCAGGCGCAGGTGCATTTCACCCAGGACCTGGAACAGGGCGGCCAGCGCAGCAGCGAACGCCGCACCCTGGTATTCGGCAAGCGCAATGGGGAGTGGCTGATCATCTCGGAGCACAGCGGAGCGTAGCCCTCGTTTTTCGCACCTCCACCGATGCGGCCTTGCGAGCTTCGCGACTTCGGATGATGATGATAGATCGTCGACCGGACCCGAATCGTCAATGTCAACGCTCCTGCGTCGCAGCACTGTTGTCATCTTGATCGCGGCACTTGCCGCCGGAATCTGGTGGTACACCCGGCCAAAGCCGGTTTCCGTGGTGCTGGCGACGGTCGGCAAGGGTGTGGTCGAGGCGACCGTGGCCAACACCCGTGCCGGCGAGGTCGAATCCTGCAGGCGTGCCCGCCTCGCCCCGCTGCAGGGAGGCCGGATCGACTTCATCGGCGTCGAGGAAGGCGACCGGGTAAGGCAGGGCCAGGTATTGATGCGGCTCTGGAACGAAGACCAGCAGGCTCAGGAGGCGGTCTCGGATGCGCAACGTACGAGTTCGGAGAAACGCGTCGCCGAAGTATGCACGCTGGCGGCCAACGCCGCGCGCGACGCCCGGCGCCAGATGGATCTCAAGGCGCGCGGTTTCGTCTCCGCTTCGGCCGCCGAGCGCGCGCAGGCAGATGCAGATTCGCGCGCCGCGGCCTGCGCGACCGCCAGGGCCGACGTGCTATCGGCCAGCGCGCGGATCCAGGCCAACCGCGCCGAGCAGCGCCGCAGCGTGCTGCGGGCCCCTTTCGACGGCACCATCGCCAAGATCACCGGCAAGCTCGGCGAATACGCCACCCCCTCGCCTCCGGGAGTGGCCACCCCGCCGGCAATCGATCTCATCGATGAATCCTGCCTCTATGTGAGAGCCCCGATGGACGAGGTCGACGCGCCGAAGATCCAGCCCGGGCAAACCGTTCGCGTCACCATCGATGCCTTGCCCGGCAAGGTCTTTGCGGCTCGCGTCAAGCGCATCGCGCCCTATGTCGCAGCCGTCGAGAAGCAGGCGCGCACCGTCGATGTCGATGTCGATTTCGTAGCGCCCGAGGCAGCCCGGGGTCTGCTGGTGGGCTACAGCGCCGACGCCGAGGTGATCCTCGAGGTTCGCCCGGAGGTGCTCCGCGTTCCCACCGCGGCACTGCGCGAGGGCAATACCGTGTTGCGTCTGGGCAGCGACGAGGTGCTCGAAGTACGCGCGGTTCAGACCGGAATCGCCAACTGGGAGTTTACCGAAATCACCGCGGGGCTGGAGGCCGGCGACCGGATCGTCACCTCGCTCGAGCGCGAGGGCGTCGGGCCGGGCGTCGCCGCGCGGTCCGACGCCCCGGTGGCGAACGGGCGCTGAAGCGATGGCGCAGATCGAGCTGGAAGACATCGAGCGCATATTCCACCTCGGCGACACCGCTGTGCACGCCCTCAGTCATGTGAGCCTCAGCATCGAGGCCGGCGAATATGTCTCGGTGATGGGCCCATCCGGCTCGGGCAAGTCCACGCTGCTCAACCTGCTCGGCCTGCTGGATCGCCCGGACACGGGGCGCTACCGGCTGGAGGGCCGCGACGTCACCACGCTCAGCGCGGACGAACGGGCCCGGGTACGCAGCGAGCGCATCGGCTTCATATTCCAGAGCTTTCACCTGGTGCCGCGACTCAGCGCCGCCGAGAA
>JACKJK010000021.1 GCA_020637985.1 Rhodobiaceae bacterium | reverse complement strand
ACCACGTTCGAGGGTATGCCCGCCAGGGCGGCGACCTCGATGCCGTAGCTCTGGCTCGCGGGGCCGTCTTCGACGGCATGCAGGAAAACGATGCGGTGGCCGTGCTCCACCGCGTCGAGATGTACGTTGGCGCACTCGGGATAGTCGACGTTGAGGCGGGTGAGCTCGAAATAGTGCGTGGCGAACAAGGTGTTGCAGCGGTTCTTCTCGAGCAGCTGGCGGGCGATCGCAAAGGCGAGTGCCAGCCCGTCGAAGGTCGAGGTACCGCGCCCGATCTCGTCCATCAGCACCAGACTGTGCGCTGTCGCGCCATGCAGGATCGCCGCAGCCTCGGTCATTTCGACCATGAAGGTCGAGCGCCCCGAGGCGAGGTCGTCGGAAGCGCCGATGCGGGTGAAAATGGCGTCCATCGGGCCTATCCGGGCAGCGTCGGCAGGGACGAAGCTGCCCGCGTGCGCGAGCAGCGCGATCAGCGCGACCTGGCGCATGAAGGTTGATTTGCCGCCCATGTTGGGGCCTGTGATCAGCAGCATCCGCCTTGTGGGTCCGAGAACGCAGTCGTTGGCGATGAAATCTTCCACCTGTCGTTCCACCACCGGGTGGCGGCCACGGCGGATCTCCATTCCCGGCTGGTCCGAAAAGATCGGTTGGCAATAGTTGTAGCGCAGTGCAACGTCGGCAAGCGCGGCCAGTGCATCGAGCTGGGCGAGCGCACGGGCGATCCGCTGCAGGCCCGGGATATGAGCGCCGAGGCTGTCGAGAAGCGCTTCGAAAAGCAGCTTCTCGCGCGCCAGGGAGCGCTCCTGTGCCGACAAGGCCTTGTCTTCGAAGGCCTTGAGCTCGGGGGTGATATAGCGTTCGGCGTTCTTCAGGGTCTGACGGCGACGGTAGTCGTCCGGTACCCGGTCGCTGTTGGCGATACTGACCTCGATGTAGAAGCCATGCACCTTGTTGAATTCCACCTTGAGGTTGGCAATGCCGCTGCGTTCGCGTTCGCGCCTCTCCAGGTCGAGCAGAAAGGTTCCGCAGTTGCGCTGAATATCGCGCAACTCATCGAGCTCCGCGTCGAAGCCGTCGGCGATCACGCCGCCGTCGCGCACCGCGTTGGCGGGTTCGTCGGCAACCGCGGCGACCAGCAGCTCGGTCAATTCGGCAGGCGTCTCGAGCGCGGCGCCGAGTTCGGCCAGCAGGCGGCTCGCCGGATCGACCAGCGACTCGCGCAGCGCAGGCAGCCGCAGCAGGCTGTTGCGCAGCGCCGAGAGATCACGGGGTCGGGCGTTGCGAAGCGCAACGCGCGCACTGATGCGCTCGACGTCGGCGATGCCGCGCAAGCCCTGCTGGATGGCCTCGCCGGCACCGTCGCCGGCACTGCCGATCAGTTCCGCAATCGCGGCGTGCCGGGCGGCCGCGTCGTCACGATTGCGCAGCGGGTGATGCAGGGCGTGCCGCAGCCAGCGCGAGCCCATGCTGGTGGCACAGCGATCCAGCAAGGAGAACAGGGTCGGCGCAGGTTCGCCTCGGAGTGTTTCGGAGAGCTCGAGGTTGCGCCGGGTGGCCGCGTCGAGGCGAACGAAGTGGTCTTCGCGTTCGACCCGGATCGTGGTGATGTGTGCGAGGCTCTGCCGCTGGGTCGATTTGGCGTAATCGTAGAGTGCGGCCGCGGCGCCGAGCGCAACCGGCATCTGCTCGACACCGAAGCCGGCCAGGTCGCGCGTCGAAAAATGGGTGGTGAGCAGCTTCTCGCCGGTGTCGGCATCGAACTGCCAGTCAGCGAGGCGTCGTGCGCCGCACGCGAGCTGGTCGAGGAGCGGCACCTTGAGCCCCTCCGGCAGCAACACCTCGGCTGGGCGCAGGCGCTCGAACTGGCTCGCGAGCTGCTCCGGCTCGGTCTGCATCAGGCGCAGGTCGCCGTTGGCGAGATTGAGCCAGGCCAGGCCGAGCACGCCGCGATGCAGATTCGCCGACAGCAGCAGCGCGTCGCGTCGCTCGTCGAGCAGCGCGCTGTCGGTGAGGGTTCCGGGCGTGACGATGCGGCTCACCGCCCGCTCGACCGGCCCCTTGGTGCTTGCCGGATCGCCGACCTGCTCGGCGATGACCACCGATTCGCCCATCCTGACCAGGCGGGCGAGGTACTGCTCGACCGCGTGAAACGGGACGCCGGCCATCTTGATCGGGCGTCCCGCGGATTTTCCACGGGTCGTCAGGGTGATGTCGAGCAGACGTGCGGCACGCTCGGCATCGTCGAAGAACAGCTCGTAGAAATCGCCCATCCTGTAGAACAGCAGGAGGTCCGGGTAGTCAGCCTTGATGCCCAGATACTGCTGCATCATGGGCGTGTGTTGTTCGAGTTCGTGCGCTTCGAGGCTCATCGGCTGCAATCGCGTAGCGGGCAGCGCCGCTGCCCGGGAATCTCAAGCCCTTCAGGCCGCGATGGTGGCGGGAAGGTGGCTGCGGATGATGGGCAGGACCTGGGTGAATATCTTGGGCGTCCCCGCGACGAGGTTGCCTGTGGCGAGAAAGTCGGATTCACCCGCCAGATCCGAGATCAGGCCGCCCGCTTCGGTGACCAGCAAGGTACCGGCGGCAATGTCCCACGGCGCAAGGCCGAGTTCCCAGAACGCGTCGTAGCGGCCGGCCGCGAGGTAGGCGAGGTCGAGCGCCGCGGAGCCTGGGCGGCGGATGCCGGCGGTCTTCTGGGTCAGCTCGCGAAACATGCCGATGTAGGCTTCGACATTGTCCATCTGGCGAAACGGGAAGCCGGTGCCGACCAACGCCTCGTTCAAACGGGTGCGGCGTGTTACGCGGATACGGCGATCGTTGAGAAAGGCACCGCGGCCCTTGCTGGCGGTAAACAACTCGTTTCGCACCACGTCATAGACAACCGCCTGCTCGACCACGCCGTTCTTCGCAAGCGCGATCGAAACCGCGTACTGAGGAAAGCCATGGATGAAGTTGGTGGTGCCGTCGAGCGGGTCGATGATCCACTGGTACTCGCTCTCGGGGCCGGTCTCGCCGCTCTCTTCTGCTAGAATCCCGTGCGCCGGATAGGCCTCGCGCAGGACCTCGCAGATCGCCGCTTCCGCTGCGCGATCGACTTCGGTTACGAAGTCGTTGGGGCTTTTGGTTTCAACCTTGATGAGATCGAGTTCGAGCGACGCCCGGTTGATGATGTTGGCTGCTCGGCGAGCGGCCTTGATGGCGATATTGAGCGTCGGATGCATTGATTGTGGTCTCGGCTGAGGCTGTCCAGGTGGACTGCCTGAAAAATACGTA
>JACKJK010000020.1 GCA_020637985.1 Rhodobiaceae bacterium | reverse complement strand
AATCTTGTCAGTCTCGGGCACGGACTTACGGTGACGACAGCGGCGTGGTCAAACGTGAGCCTCCCGGATCTCGTGCTGCGCCCCCTGGCGGGAGAGGGTGATGTATTACCGTTCAAGGCAATCTGGCTCGGCGAGAACGACAATCCGGCGCTACGCTGCCTGGTCAGCACCGCGCATGTTCTTGCCGGGCGCGTTCGACGTGGAAGTTCCGATTGGCTGCCACGCCAGATCAGCCCAGAGGTGGCGTCCGGTTCGATTTCCGCAGACGCGCGAAAACACGATCCGTCGCCATGAACCGCTGCACCATGGGCGCGATGAGCCGGGCTGGTTCAGGGGCCGTCTCGCCGGAATCGCGGGCCATGACCTCTGCATAAGCGACAAGATCGCGATGAACCTCAGCTGGCAGTTCGATGCTGAGTTTGACCGGCTTGTCGTCAGGAATGTTGGAGAGCTTTAGCTTGGTGGTCATGGCTCAGCCTCGATAGGGTTCCAGGACGAGATCGCGGGTTACGATGACGCGCATCGGAAAACCCGGCCTGATCGTCAGCGTGGGCGGGATTTGCAACTGGCGCTGGATGATCTGCTGGCCCGCGTCGTTGATCGTATCCTGCGCCCCATTGCGGATCGCCTGGACCAGGCGATCGTCGTCATCCATCGTCAATTCAGCGCCGACCGCCAGCAGTGTCGACAGTCCGGCCGCTTTCGCCAGATCCCCCCAGTGATGATCGACACCATCCTCCAGTCCGGCATAGCCTTCGGTGTCGGCGCCCGGCTGGCGTTCTAGCACGATGGAGCGGCCGTTTGGGAAGATTAGGCGGTTCCAGACCAGCAGAATCCGTCGCTGACCGAAACCGACATCGTTGGAGTATTCACCGATGATGCGGGTGCCTTGAGGGATGAGCAGGATTTGGCCGGACGGGCTGTCATAGATGTGCTGCGTGACCTGGGCCGTTATGAGACCTGGTAGGTCGGATCGGATGCCAGTGATCAGGGCAGCTGGAATGACCGATCCGGCCTGCAGGACATAGGGCAAGGCAGGCGGCGTGACGCGATCGGGCGCGACGGTTCGCCGGTCGGTTGCCGCATTGAGGAACCCAAGCTGGCGATCCTGGGGGGTGGTGGCAGTCGTCTGTCCGGTGAGATCGAGACCGAGCGAGCTCGGAGCCGCGGCGTCAGGCGAACTGTTCCGCGTTGTTGCGCCGGTCTGGAAGAAGACACGGCTGGTCCGCGCCGCCTCCGCCTCGGCGAGGCGGCGCTGCTCCTCGGGATCGGTCGCGGGTGGTGCGATAACGGGAGGCGCCACCGGCTGGCCGCGTTCCTGCGCGTCGAGGATCGGCCGGCCGAGATCGCCGGGCAAAGGCGGGCCGAGGACTGGGCCGGTATAGTCGCGTGGTAAGTCCTCCAGCCCTCCCGCCGTGCGTCGGTTGTCCGTCGTATAGAGCTCTTCTCCACCGGCATTCCGGTCCGGTGGCCGGAGCGCATAAATCAGTGCGCCACCGATGCCAAGCGACACGATTAGGCCGGCTGTCATCAAGGTTCGCCGCGACAAGCGGGTGACCTGTGGCGGTTTGGCGCGTAACCGCATCGCCGCCGCCGCTTTCGAGGGGCCAGTGATTTCCGGTTCCTGCTTGCCGGGGTTGTTGTCGCTCATGAGCCTGGTCTCCCATCGGTTCTGACGATCCTGACCATTTGTTGTTCGCGGCCGCTGCCGAGTCGCAGCTCTGCGGCGGCGAAGATGCGGTCGACGATCAGGATGTTCTGATAGATGCGGCTGTTGACGATCTGGGCCTCGCCGTCGGAGCCGATCACGAAGAGAGGTGGCATTTCGCCCTGAACGATGCCGCGGGGGAATTCGATGTAGACCCGCCGCCCGTCGTCGAAGACGGAGACCGGCCGCCAGGGCGGCGTGTCGCCTGTCAGCCCATAACGGTAGTGGCGCGCGCTCATTGCCGGTATCGTCGGCCGGGCGGGTGTGGCCTGGCGCTCTGTCGCCGGTCGCGCCGGATAGGCCCAGGCGACGGCGGGCATGTAGGGCTCCTCGCCGGCGCGCAACTCGATCATGTAGACACGCCGATCCGTGCTGATGACGAGGTTGGTCGTGATGTCGGGACGTGTCGGCTTGACGAGGATATGAACCCGGCGTGTGCGACCGTTCCCGCTTTCGGTATCGCCAATGATCCAGCGCGCCGTGTCACCGGCTGCGATCGGCCCGGCACCGGTCAGGCTCTCACCCGGTTCTAGCGCGATATTGGTGATCTGACCTGGCGCGGCATAGACCTGATAGAGCGCGCCCTCGCTCCAGGGATAGATCTGGATGGCGTTGAAATACCCTTCGCGCCTCGGTTCGATCCGGGCGGCGGCATTGGCGTTCTCGACGCGACCGGTGGATGTGGTAGCGGTCTCGCCGCCACGAGCGGGCGTCCAGGCCGGGGGAACGTGAAGCGGCTTCGGAGCTTCTTCCGTCGCTACCGCCGGCGCCGAGGGCAAGGGCGGCACGTCGCTGTCGTAGCTGATTTCCGGGGGCTTGAAGGTCGCGCAGCCGGAAAGCGTGGATACGGAAACCAGGAGAACCGCAAAGGAGGCTTTGCACGAAACCGTCCCTCCGGCATTACGGAAAAGCGGCAATGTCATTGTCCGAGCTCCTTCGACCAGTTGATCGCATTGACGTAGATCCCGAGCGGGTTCTTGCGCAGCCGTTCCGCATTGCGCGGGGGCTGGATCACGATCGTCAGGATCGCGGTCCAGCGTTCGGTCACGGACAACTGGCCGTTCTGGTAGTGGCGCTCGCTCCAGGCGACTCGGAAGCTTTTCGGCGACGCGCGAATGACGCTGGAGACCTCGACGGCGACCTGTTGTTCACCGACCTTGGTGAAGGGGTCATTGGCGCGGGCATAGTCGTTGAGCGCCACCGCCCCGCGGTCGGTGGTGAAGTCGTAGGCACGCAGCCAGTTCTGGCGCACGATGATCGGATCGGCGGGAATGGCCCGGACGTTCTCGATGAAGCGGGCAAGGTGGAACGCGAGTTGCGGGTCGGTCGGTTCATAGTCGGCCGCAGCCGGCGCAACCGCCTGTGCTTCGCCGTGCCCATCGACCTGCACCACCCAGGGCACCACCGTGCCGCGGGTCGATTGCCAGACCAGCGCCGAGGCGAAGCCGGTCGTCAGGATCAAGCAGCCAAAGGCCATCAACCGCCAGTTCTTCGCCTGCACGCGGGCCGAACCGATACGCTCGTCCCAGACCTGCGCGGCCTTCTGATAGGGGGTCTCGGGTTCCGGCGTCTTGCCGTAATGGGTTGCGGGTCGTTTGAACATCAGCGGTCACCTTCGGAGAGATCGATGGAGGAGCCGCCGCCATGGGCGTCTCCGGAACGGATGGAATGGGCGGCGGCGGAAGCACCGTGGCTGACGCGCTGGGCGCGTTTCATGCGGCGTGCCCAATCGGGCATGTCGGTCTGAGTACCGCCGGGAGCCGTAGAGGTAGCCGCGGTAACGGCACCGCCCGTGGCTTCGATGGCCGCCCTCCCGCCCTCGGTGTAGCTCTGCCTCATCCCGGCGGAGGCTCGGCGAAGCGGCGATGTCATGGCGCCGCCTGCTGCCCTAGCGACACCGCCGAGTCCGGCCGCGACGCCGGAAGCACCTGACTGTCCGGAAGAGCCGAGCGAATAAGAGGTCGCGGCACCGCCCGCCAGGGTGGTGCTTCCACGGACTGCGCCCGAACCGGCGGCAAGCGCTGCGGATCCGCCTCTGGCGGCAAGGGCACCGCCGGCGACCATCATGCCCCCGGCCGCGAGGCTGGTGCCGACAGCGGAACCGGCGCCGAGCTGCGGCCCGCCGGAGACGATGCCGTTGGCAATGCCCGGTCCGAAGATGCCGAGGCCAAGCAACGAGAGGGCCGCGAGGAC
>JACKJK010000002.1 GCA_020637985.1 Rhodobiaceae bacterium | reverse complement strand
GCGTAGGCTTCCGGCTCGTCGTGCGCGTAGCGGTATTCGTGGCCGTAGCCGAGTTCCTTCATCAGCTTCGTCGGCGCGTTGCGCAGGTGCACCGGCACCTCGCGCGAGGCATCGCCGGAGACGAATTTGCGCGCGGAATTATACGCGACGTACACCGCGTTCGACTTGGCGGCGCAGGCCATGAAGATCACCGCCTCGGCCAGCGCCAGCTCGCCTTCCGGCGAACCGAGCCGCTCGTAGGTCTCGACGGCGTTGAGGGCGATCTGCAGCGCGCGCGGGTCGGCCAGGCCGATGTCCTCCGTCGCCATGCGGATGATACGCCGGCCCAGGTAGAGCGGGTCGGCGCCGCCGTCGAGCATGCGCAGCAGCCAGTAGAGCGAGGCATCGGGATCGGAGCCGCGCACCGACTTGTGCAGGGCGGATATCTGGTCGTAGAAGGCGTCGCCGCCCTTGTCGAAGCGGCGCAGGTTCTTCGCCAGCGCGCCCTGCAGAAAGTCAGCGTCCACGACACGGCGATCCGACGTCGTGGCGGCCGTGTGCACGATCTCCAGCAGATTGAGCAGGCGCCGCGCATCGCCGTCGGCCAGGCCGACGAGGCGGTCTTTCGCGTCCCCGTCGAACTCCAGGTCGGGGAAAGCCTGTGCGCGCGCGCGTTCGAAGAGCTCGCCCAACTCCGCCTCGCTCAAGCTCTTCAGCACATACACCGCCGCGCGCGAGAGCAGCGCGCTGATCACCTCGAAGGAGGGATTCTCGGTGGTGGCGCCGATGAAGGTGACGAGGCCCTGCTCTACATAGGGCAGGAAGGCGTCCTGCTGCGCCTTGTTGAAGCGGTGCACCTCGTCGACGAAGAGGATGGTGTGGCGGCCGCTCTGCGCCAGCGTCAGCTCGGCGCGCTGCACCGCCTCGCGGATGTCCTTGACGCCGGAGAACACGGCCGAGAGCGCGATGAACTCGGCATCGAAGGCCTGCGCCATAAGGCGCGCCAGCGTCGTCTTGCCGACGCCGGGCGGACCCCACAGGATCATCGAGTGCGGCGTGCGCGAGGCGAAGGCCAGGCGCAGCGGCTTGCCCGGCCCGAGCAGTTCCGCCTGCCCGACCACCTCGTCGAGCGTGCGCGGACGCATCAGCTCGGCCAGCGGGGCGTGCGGCTTGGCCGTGAAGAGATCCGAGCTCATGCGAGCCCTACTCGCCGAGGATGTCGGCGCCTTTCGGCGGCGTGAAGCGGAAAAGGGCAGCGGGCAGCTGGGGGTTGCGCTCGAACTTCTCGAAGGCGATGGTCGTCACCTGGCCGAAGCTGTCGGTGAGCTCCATCGCCCGCAGCGCGTCGCCGACGAAGCCGATGCGCAGGAACTGGAAGCCGGCCTCCTGGCTCTTCGGCTGCGCATCGACCCACTCGATGCCGTCGGCCGTGCCGCCTTCCTTCAGGTCGAAATTCTTCTCCAGCGCATTGTCGCCGGCAAGCAGTGCGGCGGGGCTGCCGCCGAGCGCGGCGGACAGCTTCTTCGTGCTGACCTGGTTGAGGTCGCGGTCGTACACCCAGAGCCGCTCGCCGTCGCCGACGATGAGCTGGTAGTAGGGCTTGTCGTAGGTCCAGCGGAACTTGCCGGGGCGGGAGAACATCATTTGGCCTGCGGCGTTTTGCGGCTTGCGGCCGCTCTTCGCCACCACCGTCTGGACGAACTCCGCCTTGCCGCTGCGGGTGCCCTCGAGGAAGGCCTTCAGCTTGTCGAGCGCGGCGGCATGTGCCGGCAGGGCAAGGGCCACCGCCAGCAAAGCGAAGGCGGCGAGTAATGTTTTATGCAATGCGGACATGCGAATCAGACATCCTGAATGGGGGCTTGTTCCGCCTGCCTGCCGTCATTCCTGCCGCGCCGGCACGATCACCTCGCGGTTGCCGTTGCTGCCCATCGGCGAGACGAGTCCGGAGCGTTCCATCTGCTCGATGAGACGTGCGGC
>JACKJK010000019.1 GCA_020637985.1 Rhodobiaceae bacterium | reverse complement strand
CTGAAACCGGGCCGCTTCGTCGAGCGCCTGGCGTTCACGACCTCGCCGGTGCGCAATCTTGCCGGCGTCGCCACCGACCTCGCCTGGCTGGAACGCGGCGAGGGAGGAACGCTCGAGGTTGCCGGCATCGTCGCGCATCCCGGCGGCGAAGACGGAGCCCGCGCCGCAATAGATGAAGCAACCGGCGGCGCTTTGCCGTTCCGCGCCGACCTGACCCGGCACGACCCACCCGCACCCAACGAGATTTCCCTGCTGCGCGAGTTCGACCCGGCCCGCGCCATCCTGGGATGACCAGACAGACAACAAGGAGAACCCGAGCAATGGAATACACCGACGTCCTCTACGAGGTGAGCGAAGGCATCGCCACGATCACCATCAATCGCGCCGATCGGCTGAACTGCTTCCGCGGCCGCACGATCGAGGAACTGATCCACGCCTTCAAGCGCGCCTGGGCCGACAAGCAGGCCGGCGCGGTGATCCTGACGGCGGCCGGTCAGAAGGCCTTCTGCGTCGGCGGTGACCAGAAGGAGATGGCCGAGAAGGGCACCTACGGGACGTCGGAGAACGGCCTGTGGGAGATTGACGATTTGCACATGGTGATCCGCAACATCCCCAAGCCGGTGATCTGCGCCGTCAACGGCTACGCCATCGGCGGCGGCCACGTGATCCACGTGATCTGCGATGTCACCATCGCCGCCGAGCACGCGAAATTCGGCCAGGCCGGGCCGCGCGTCGGCTCGTTCGATGCCGGTTGGGGCTCGGCCTACCTGGCCCGCACCGTCGGCGAGAAGCGCGCCCGCGAGATCTGGTTCTTCTGCCAGCAGTACGACGCCCAGACCGCGCTGCAGTGGGGCCTAGTCAACAAGGTTGTTCCGGCGGACAAGCTGATGGAGGAAGCGCGTGCGATGGCCGCCCAGGCCGTCGCGCTGAGCCCGACCGCGCTGAAGTTCCTCAAGCATGCCTTCAACGCCGACAGCGCCCACATCTTCGGCCAGGTGAAGATGGCCGCCGACGGGCTGGCGTCCTTCGTCAACTCCGAGGAGGCGTCCGAGGGCCGCAACGCCTTCCTCGAGAAGCGCAAGCCCAACTTCGATCCGTTCCGCTGATGTCGGACGCTGCAAGCCAGAACCAGCGGGTGGCGCTGGTCACCGGGGCGGGGGCGGGCATCGGGCTCGCCATCGCACGGCGGCTTGCGGCCGACGGATATCGGGTTGCTCTGAACGATCTCGACCCGGATGCTGCCGACAGCGCCGCGGCCGGGCTCGGGTCGGGTCATCTTGCCGCGCCCGGCGATGTCGCGAACGAAGCCGACGTCGAGCGTATCGTTTCCGAAGTCGTGGCGCGCTGGGGGCGGCTCGACGTGTTGGTCAACAATGCCGGCATCGGGGACGGCGCGGTGCCGGCGCTGGAGCAGGACCTCGAACGGTTCCACCGCACCATGGCGGTGCACGCGGACGGCTGCTTCCTGGTTTCGCGGACAGCGGCCCGCGCGATGATCGCGCCCCCTGCCTCCCGGGGTGGCGCGATCGTCAATCTGTCCTCCGTCGCCGGGCAGGTGGCGATCCCCAACCGCATCGGATACGCGGCCGCCAAGGGCGCGATCGTGATGATGACGAAGGTGCTGGCCTGCGAATGGGCTGGCCATGGCATTCGGGTAAACGCCGTCGCGCCGGGGTACGTTCGCACCGCGCTCGTCGACGGTCTCATCCGTAGCGGCAAGATCGACGAGGACGGCGTCCTGGCGCGCACACCCCTTCGGCGGCTTGCCCGCCCGGAGGAGATCGCTGCGGTCGTCGCCTTCCTGGCCGGCCCGGACGCTTCGTACGTCACCGGGGCCGTGCTGCCGGTCGACGGTGGTTATCTCGCCTACGGCGCGCCTTTCGACACCTGCGAATACGGTCTAGGTTCGCCCGAAGCGGAATCCGCGCGTGCCGCGGAAACTACGTCTAAGGCGGGCGGCTGAAACGGGATGGGAACGCGGCGATGATCGTGACGGACGTGACCTCGCATGTCGAGGACCAGGAACTGGTCGAGCGAAGGCGCAATCAGATCGTCGCCGCTGCCACGCAGCTGTTCTCCAGCCAAGGGTTCTACCGCACGACGATCAAGGACATCGCCAAGCTCGCCGGGGTCAGCCCCGGTCTCGTCTACCTCTATGTGCGTGAAAAGGAGGACGTGCTGCTGCTTGTCCTGCTGCAGGTGGTCGATGCCTATGCGCAGGAGCTTCCGGCGGCCATCGAGGGCCTGACCGACCCGCTGCAGCGCTTGACGCGCGCGGTCGATGCCTATTGCCGCGTCGTCGACCGCCACCGTTCGGCAACCGTGCTTGCCTACCGCTCGACCAAGTCGCTTTCGCCCGAGCGCCGGGTGCTGATCCAGGATCGCGAGACCGCCACCAATTCCATCATCGCGGACGCCATCAACGACTGCATTGCTGAAGGCCTGCTCAATCGCGTGAACGTCGACGTGCTAACCTACCAGCTCGTGCTCGTCGCGCACGGCTGGGCATTGAAGAGCTGGTATTTCAAGTCGCGGCTGACGCTCGACGAATATATCGACCACAGCCTGAGCAACGCCCTGGTCGGAGTGCTGACCGATGACGGTCGCACGCATTTCGAGACCGTCCGGTCCTGACGCCAGCGAGACCGCCATGCCCGCGAACGCACAGCACGATCACGATATGCTAGCCCGGCGGATCGAGACGCTGTTGCGCACGGACAGGTACTCGTCGCCGCTCGGCATCCGGCTTCACGACGCAAGACCGTGCTACGCGGAGCTTTCCATGCTGGTCACGCCGCAGGCGATGAACCCGCATGGCAGCGCCCATGGCGGTGCGGTCTGGACGCTTGCCGATATGGCGTTTGGCTCCGCCGGCTACTACGACGGTCCGATCCTGACGACGGAATCCAAGCTGACGTTCCTGCGCGCCACGCCGGGTGGCAGCCGGCTCTACGCGCGGGCGACGCAGATCTCGCGGCACGGGCGCAGCGGCATATTCCACATCGTCATGGGGACGGACCTCGCCGACGATACCGCGATCTGCGCCATCGGACAGTTCAGCGGACGCTGGGCCGGCCTTCCGCCATTGGAACCTGCGTCCTATTCGCCGTTTGCCACCGAGGCCGAGTTAGACGGGGACCCGGCATGACTGTCAGGGTAGACATCGACGGGTCCGTCGCTTTGATCACGATCGACAATCCGCCTGTCAACGTCACCGGACTGGCTGTGCGTCAGGGCCTCATGGCAGCGCTGGACCAGGTCGAGGCCGCCGGCGTCGCGCGCGTGATCCTCACCGGTACTGGCAAGACGTTCGTAGCCGGCGCGGATGCAAGGGAATTCGGTGTAGAACCGCTCGCGCCGCACCTTCCGGAAATCGTCGCCCGCATCGAACGGTTCGCCGTACCGGTGATCGCCGCGATCAACGGTGCAGCGCTTGGTGGCGGGCTGGAACTTGCTCTCGGCTGCCGGATGCGGATTGCCGCGCCGCAAGCGACGCTCGGTTTGCCGGAGGTGACCCTGGGCGTGGTTCCCGGCGCTGGCGGAACGCAGCGCCTGCCGCGCCTGATCGGGATTGCCGATGCCGTTGCGCTGATCTCGGAAGGCCGCGTCATCCGCGCAGCCGAGGCGCTCGACCTCGGGATGGTCGATGCCGTGGAGGAGGACCCGGTTGCTGCTGCGTGTTCCTTGTCGGTCGAAAAATTGACTGAATGTTCAGCCATTGTTGACCTCCCGGCACCGCGAGCCGACGATCAGGCAGTGGAAACAGCCCGTCGGTCCGCAGCGCGAAGGCTGCGCGGGCAGGTCGCGCCCGACATCGCCATCGCGCTGGTTGCCGGCAGCGCGACCTGGCCTCCCGAAACCGGGCTGGCGGAAGAGCGGGCAGCCTTTCTGAAGCTGCGCAGTTCCGATCAGGCGGCCGCGTTGCGCCACGTCTTCTTTACCGAGCGCAAGGCGATGGCGCAGGGACGTGATGGCGGCGCCGAAATCGACACTGCTGTCATCGTCGGCGGTGGCACGATGGGGGCGGCGATAAGCTATGCGCTGGCGCAGGTTGGCGTTACCACGGCCCTCGTGGAGACCGACGCGGCGGGGGCGGACCGCGCGCACGCGAATGTTGCCAAGCTCTATTCCGAGGCGGTTTCGCGCGGCAAGTCGACCCCCGAGGCAGCCGATACCGCGCTGGCGGAGCGCCACAGCTTTCATGTCGGCTTTGAAGCCTTGCCCGAGGCGCAGATCGCCATCGAGGCGGTGTTCGAGAATCTCGACGTCAAGCGCGGTGTCTTCGCCGCCCTCGACTCGGCGCTTTCCGGCGACGCGATTCTTGCGACCAACACGTCCTATCTGGACCCCAACGCAATTGCTGAAGGGTTGAGCAATCCCAGCCGTTTCCTCGGCCTGCATTTCTTCAGCCCCGCGCATCTGATGAAGCTCGTCGAGGTCGTGCGGGCGAAGCAAACGACGCCCGATACGCTCGCTACCGTCTTGCGTCTGACGGCACGGTTGAAGAAGATTCCCGTACTGGCCGGCGTCTGTGACGGGTTCATCGGCAATCGCATCCTCACCCGCTACCGCCAGATCTGCGATGTCATGCTGATCGAAGGCGCGCTGCCTGCGCAGGTCGACGCGGCAATGCGCGGCTTCGGCATGGCGATGGGACCCTACGAGGTTCAAGACCTGTCCGGCCTCGACATCGCCTACGCCAACCGGAAGCGGCTCGGCTGGGCGACGAAGCCGGGACACCGGTACATCGCGATCGCCGACCGCATCGTCGACGAAACCGGACGGCTCGGGCGCAAGACCGGAGCGGGATGGTACGACTATGGCGACAAGCGCACGCCCTCGGCGCTGATCGAAGAAATGGTGGTCGCGGAAAGCGTGCGCTCAGGTATCTCCCGCCGCACGTTCTCGGCCGATGAAATCGTTGCCCGCGCCACGGCGGCGATGGCTGAAGAGGGGCTGCGCATTCTTCAGGAAGGAATCGCCGACACCGCTGCCGACATCGATCTCGTGCTGGTGCATGGCTATGGATTTCCGCGTTGGCGCGGCGGGCCGATGCATTCGGCCGAGCGGCAGGGCCTGCCCGGTCTCCTGACCAGCATCGAGGAATTCGCGGCCGAAGACCCACTCTCCTGGTCCGTGCCCGACATCCTCCGCCGCGCCGTTGCCGAGGGCCTGCCGCTGGCCGATCTGACGAGGAAACCATGACCGACGCCTTCATCTGCGATTATGTCCGCACGCCCATCGGCCGCTACGGCGGCGCGCTGGCGAACGTGCGCACCGACGACCTCGCGGCCATTCCGCTGGCAGCGCTTCTGGCGCGCAATTCGGCGCTCGATCCGGCCGCGATCGACGAGGTGTGGATGGGCTGCGCCAACCAGGCGGGCGAGGACAATCGCAACGTCGCGCGCATGGCGCTGTTGCTGGCCGGCTTGCCCGAGACCGTGCCCGGTGTAACCGTCAACCGCTTGTGCGGTTCCGGGCTGGAGGCAGTCGCCGCGGCGGCGCGCGCGGTGCAGGCGGGAGACATAGACCTTGCCATTGCCGGCGGCGTCGAAAGCATGACGCGTGCGCCCTTCGTGATGGCGAAGTCCGCCGCCGCGTGGAGCCGCGCCAGCGAAGTCCACGACACCACCATCGGCTGGCGCTTCGTGAACGCGAGGATGCAGGCGCAATACGGCACGGATTCCATGCCAGAGACGGCGCAGAACCTCGCCGACGAGATGCAGATTTCCCGTGCCGACCAGGACGCCTTCGCGCAGCGCTCGCAGGAACGCGCAGCCGCCGCCCAGGCTAATGGTCGCCTCGCCGCCGAGATCGTGCCGGTCACCGTCCCGCTGGGTCGCGGCAAGACGGCGGAAGTCACGCAGGACGAACATCCCCGCGCGACGACGCTCGAGGATCTCGCGCGGCTGAAGCCTATCACCCGGCCCGACGGGTCGATCACCGCCGGCAACGCCAGCGGCGTCAACGATGGCGCAGCGGCACTGATCGTCGCTTCGGAAGCTGCCGCGATGCGGCACGGCCTCACCCCCATTGCCCGCATCGTTGGCGCGGCCTCTGCCGGCGTCGCGCCGCGGGTCATGGGCTACGGGCCGGTGCCGGCGGTGCAGAAGCTCCTCTCCAGGGCCGGGCTGGAACTCACGGACATCGACGTCATCGAGCTCAACGAGGCCTTCGCGGCACAATCGCTGGCCGTCACCCGCGGGCTTGGCATTGCCGACGATGACCCGCGTGTGAACCCCAATGGCGGCGCTATCGCGCTCGGTCATCCTTTGGGCATGTCGGGCGCACGCATCGCCGGAACGGCTGCGCTTGAGCTGGCCGGCGGCCCCGGCCGTACCGCTATCGCCACCATGTGCGTTGGCGTCGGGCAGGGCGCCGCGCTGCTGATGCAACGGGCCTGAGGCCCGCGGGTCCGAGGCCCGCCAACCGATCGAGGATTGCAATCATGAAGGACCAGAACCGGCTGAAGTGGGACGACCCCTTCTTGCTCGAGACGCAGTTGGGCGAGGAAGAGCGGATGATCCGCGACAGCGCCCATTCCTATGCTCAAGCCAAGCTCGCGCCGCGCGTGCGCGAGGCGTTCCGCAGCGAGACGACCGATCCGGCGATCTTCCGCGAGATGGGCGAGCTCGGCCTGCTCGGCGTGACCTTGCCGGAGGTCTATGGCGGGATCGGTGCGGGCTATGTTTCCTACGGCCTTGTCGCGCGCGAGGTCGAGCGGGTCGACAGCGGCTACCGCTCGATGATGTCGGTACAGTCGAGCCTGGTGATCTATCCGATCTACGCCTACGGCTCGGAGGACCAGAAGCAGAAGTATCTCCCGAAGCTGGCGTCCGGCGCGTGGATCGGCTGTTTCGGCTTGACCGAGCCCGATGCGGGGTCCGACCCCGGCAGCATGAAGACGCGCGCGAAGAAGACCGGCAACGGCTACGTGCTGAATGGTTCCAAGATGTGGATCTCCAACAGCCCCATCGCGGACGTGTTCGTCGTCTGGGCGAAGTCCGAGGCGCATGGCGGCGCGATCCGCGGCTTCATCCTGGAAAAGGGCATGAAGGGGCTAGCGGCACCGAAGATCGAGGGCAAGCTCAGCTTGCGCGCCTCGATCACCGGCGAGATCGTGATGGACAATGTCGAGGTCCCCGAAAGCGCCATGTTCCCCGACATCGAGGGGCTCGCCGGTCCGTTCGGCTGCCTCAACCGCGCCCGCTATGGCATTGCCTGGGGCTCGATGGGCGCAGCCGAAACCTGCTGGCACGCCGCCCGGCAATACGGGCTTGACCGCAAGCAGTTCGGCCGCCCGCTTGCAAACACCCAGCTCTTCCAGCTCAAGCTCGCCAACATGATGACCGAGATTTCGCTCGGCCTGCAGGGCGCGCTGCGTGTCGGCCGGCTGTTCGAGGAAGGACTCATGGCGCCCGAGATGATCTCGATCATCAAGCGCAACAACTGCGGCAAGGCGCTCGACATTGCCCGCATGGCCCGCGATATGCACGGCGGTAACGGCATCTCCGACGAGTTCCCGGTCTTCCGCCACATGGCGAACCTGGAGACCGTCAACACCTACGAGGGCGCCCATGACGTTCACGCGCTGATCCTCGGCCGCGCCCAGACCGGCTTGCAGGCGTTTTTCTGAGGCAAAAGGTCTCGGCGCTACGTCGACGGGCAGGATTGTGGGGCTGATTAGATCCGGGAACTCGAGCTGATCGAGGGACAGGTGAACCAGCAGGCCTCGCCATGCGTGTTGAAGGAAATGGTCGTTCAATCCGCTGTCATGATGGGAAGCCGGATCGACCGACGTGGCAGCGGCAAGCAATCCTGAAGCGATCAATCCGCTGCAAGCGGCGCGGTCATTGGTTTGGACGGGCACGCGGTGTGTCAGGAATGTGGATCGCTATGCCATCTGGATCCGATCATTTTCTCCGGCCGGAATCGCGGCTATTGACATCCACCTCGTCGGGAAACCTGCTCGCGATGATCTCGAGGGTTCGTTTCGTGCGCGCGATGTCTTCCTCAAGTCTGCCTCGCGTGCGGTCATCGGTGGCGTTGGTGAGTTCGCCCTTCAGGTAATCAAGCTCCTCCTCGTATTCGCGTTTGCGATCGAGAAGCCAGTCCCATTCCTTCTTCTCCTCCGGCGTCATCGGGCCAACGATCCGGACGCTGCCCGTGCTCATGTCGATGATCACGTGATCGGGGTGGGGCAGGGGCTCCTCCAGACCGGTGATGCGGAGCCTCTCGCGTCGTTTGAGCTCGCGTTCCCAGTCGACCTTGTAGTTGATGGCGGTTTCCAGCCACTCGTTGTGCTGACGCGCGTTTTCGCGTTCGGTCGTCGACACCATCTCGGTGAACAGGCGCTGTGCGCGCTCGTTGCCCTTCGCCGCCTTGAGCGCGATCGAGCGGACGACCGCCTGCGCCATGGAGATCGTGACCTGCTGGTTTCCGTCGTTCACGTTGATGGAGCGATAGGCCTCCTCGAGGATGATCGACTTGAGCCGCTCCTCGTTAAGCGCAGGCACCTTGTTCTTCGCGCCCCTTGGGCGACCCTTCGGGTTGCCCGATTGCCCCTTGGCAAACCGGCCGTGTTCGGGCGGCTTGCCATAGCCGACCTCGTAGGACGCCTGCTGCGGTCGGACCGCGAGCGCCTTGCGGTCCTTGTCGTCGGGGCCGCTCATTGGGCTGCCTCCACCGTGGAGGCCGTATCCGATTGCGCCGTGTTCTCAAGCCCGCAGGCGATCTGCTCGGCATCGTCCCTGGCGAACATCTCCCACCGGCGGATGATGCGTTCGCAGTAGACGGGATCGAGCTCGCACAGGAAGGCGCGCCTTCCGGTCTTATGGGCGGCAATCAGCGTGGAGCCCGAGCCGCCGAACAGGTCGAGGACGATGTCTCCGCGACCCGACACGTCCCTGATCGCGTCGGCGATCATCTGCACCGGCTTGACGGTCGGGTGCAGCGCCAGTTCCTCGTTGCGCCCGGCGCTGATCGAGTTCATGCCCCGGTACTGCCAGACGTTGGTGCGGTAGCGCCCATGCTGGCCGAGCTCGAAGGTGTTGATGTGCGGAGCCGCGCCATTCTTGAAGGCGAAGACCAGTTCGTGGCGAGAGCGGTAGAAGGTGCCCATGCCGCCGTTGTCCTTCGCCCAGACGATCAGGTTCTTCAGTTCCGAGTAGACCTCGGCACCTGCCGCCAGCATCTCGCCCATGTGGCGCCAGTCCATGCAGATGAAGTGGATCGAGCCGTCAACGCTGTGGTCGGCCATGTTGCGGGAGGTATCGCGCAGGAAGCCGGTGAACTCAGTCGTCGTCATCTCGCCTGAGGCCATGGCGAACTCGCGGTGACGGACAGAGCCCAGGCCACTGACATGACCATCGATCGGCACGTTGTAGGGCGGGTCGGTAAACACCATGCGCGCCTGCTCGCCATCCATCAGGGTGGCGACAACGCCTGCGTCGAGCGCGTTGCCGCAGACGAGGCGGTGAGGACCCAACTGCCAGATGTCGCCCTCGCGGCAGCGGGTCTGTACCGGCTGCAGGTCCGGCAGGACGTCGTCGTCCGGATCGCCGGGCTCTTCCGGTTCCAGCCCCTCGACGAGGCTGTCGATCTCGGCAATGGAGAACCCGGTCACCTCGAGGTCGAAGTCAAGGTCATCCGACAGCAGATGCGTGAGTTCATCTGCCAGCAGGTCTTCATCCCAGCCGGCATTCAGGGCGAGCTTGTTGTCGGCGAGGATGTAGGCGCGCTTCTGCGTCTCGCTCATGGTCTCGATGCGCACGCAGGGCACGCGCTCCAGACCGAGCAGCTTCGCCGCCTCGACGCGGCCATGGCCGGCCAGGATCATGCGCCCGCCATCGATCAGCACCGGGTTGGTGAACCCGAATGTCTCGATGCTGTCGGCGATCTGCCGGATCTGTTTGCGGGAATGGGTGCGCGCGTTGCGCGGATAAGGCCTCAAGGCATCGAGGCCGATGTATTCGACGGAAAGGTTTGACATGACAATCACCTCCTATGTGTTTGTCGTCATGCGTTCTCCTCCCGTCTGCAACATCCCGCCCGTCGATGGTCGGCGAGTTCACCACCGCTGTTCATGTACACGATATGTTCCGATTCGCGCAAGCCCCGGTACCCGTGGGCTCGCGGCCGAAAAACCGTGACGGGCTCGCTCCAGGTACCGCAGAGCCATGACCCGGGTCCGTGTCCCGTCACTCGCTGGCGGGTTCGCTGATCCGCAATTCCGAATTCCCTGATATGCGAAGCCGAATTCCCTGTTCCCCGGTCAGGGAATTCCTATGCCAATCCACGGAAATTGCTGCACAATTACGTGCTGCCCAAACCCCCGTGCCGCCGAATAGGCGACAATTTCCCTGTTAATTCCCTGTAAATGGGCACGGTCGACGGAGACGGGTTCTCTCCCACCTGCCGGCACAGCCACCCGGTCCGGGCATTTGCGGCCCTGAACGGGGCCTCCCGCAAAGCTGCCGACATTTCAGGGGCTTGCGCGGAGACGGAGACGGGCAGGGCCATTCTCCGCCTCTCTACTTGCCCCGTTTCTCCGCTTTCGCCGCACCATTTCTCTGCGGGGTCATTCCGGAATCATGGCTCGCGTCACCGACGCCGTCGCGGACGCAGTCAGAGACAGTTTAATGCGACGCCGTCAATTCACAGAGTGACCGACGCCACCGCGTCAATGGCGGTCAGATGACAGGGCGAGAGGGCAGGGGGCAGTCAGGCAACCGGTTTGTGGCCGTAGCGGACAGACCAGAGTCAGAGCGATGCCCGGTCCAGCAGCAGGTGCCGCTGTTCGTTCCAGTCCATCGGAAGCGGGCGACACGCTCGTAGCCGCTCGAGGGTGAGCGTCACGGGCTGGCGGCCCGTCAGGATCGTTTCG
>JACKJK010000018.1 GCA_020637985.1 Rhodobiaceae bacterium | reverse complement strand
GTCCAGACGACACAGGACATCCGGTTCGTCGAGCAACGCTTCCCCGGCCTGCGCTGTCGCGCGATCGCCGCGCAGTTCATGGACGACCAAGTCGTCGCGATGTTCGAGCTGGCGCTCGACGGCGACGAAGTGAAGGTGGTCGAGGAGCGCCATTATCGCCTGGTCCCGGCGGGCGACCTCGACCGTGAGGCGATCCGCAGCTATCGCGATTGACACCGGAGCAGATGGCTCCGTTCCTTCGGCACAATGGCGGTTTCGGGGCGTTGACGCTGCAGTGCCTGCCAGCCTGCCGAATAGCGAAGGTTCGATCTCCGTTCCGCGTCGGCCCGCTGCCCCTGTCGTCGGAGTCAACAGCTTTGCACCGCTTGTAGCTTCATGATTTCAATGGCTTGCAAGCACTGCACCGCCTGCGGATAAGTCAACAGGTCCGGAGAATATCGGCCCGGAGAGAACGCGTGTGCGCCCTTCGGGGCGTGGGCCGGTTAAAAGCCCCACCCGCATAACCCTCGAAAACAACGGAAAAATCCGGCCGCAGCCGGACAGGGAGAACGCTTTCGCAAGGGTAAGTGGCGGAGGGGAGGGGCCTGACGTCTAACCTTCTCCACCCTAAGATATTGATTTATATATTCCTTCGTCGGCGCCCAGGACTCCGTATTGCCGGCGGCGACCGCAGTGAGTGCAGCCAGCACCGCGCGCGGCCACCGCCGTTGCAGTGGCTGACAATGGGTTTGGAGCCGTCGACACTTGCATCATCGAGCAGGCGCGCAATTTCTTCCGCGGGACCTCGTTGGGTCAATCTGCTCCCAAGTAAGTTGGCATCCGACTAAGATGGGTCGACACCGCACGCACGCCCTCGACGTTTTCAGCCGCAAGACGGGCAGCGCGCTCCTCATCATCCGTCCTGACCATCCCCCAGAGATCGACAAGCCCGTCCGTCACTGTCGCGTTCACTCCAGTCGAGACAAATCCGGGTGCCGCCCTCAAAGCCTCAGAAACCTGCTTGCGCAAGACCTCATCGCTGCGTTGCATGCCTGGCAGTGGTTGGGAGACCGCGAGACCTTGTAAAAGGTTGGCGCGGCTTACTATTCCCACGAGCCGCCCGACTTGATCGATGACGGGTACCCGCTTGATGCGTTTGCGCTCCAGCAAGTGAGCAATCTCGCCCAAGGGCGTGTCCAGCGCAACCGAGATCACATCTCGCGTCATAACCTCTTCCGCCCGACGGCCGTGCCGCTTGACGTATTCCGCCGGTGATTCTGGTCTCGCGAATAAGCTGAGCCACCACGACCCTCGATCAGCAGCATCATCGATGCGGCGCACAAGGTCGCCCTCACTGACGATACCTACAACCCGATCGGCGTCATCCAGTATCGGCACCGCGCTGATGCGATGCTTCAGAAGCAGCGCGGCTATGTCGGCTACGGTCGAACCGGGGCGGGCTGTTATGACCTCGTTGGTCATCACGTCTTTGGCCTGCATCACGCCCTCCCTACCTAAAAAGTCAGCTTATGCTACTATTTAGGACGAATTTCACCACCGGGCAATCTGCCGCCGCTGCGGACGTCTTTCCGGACGTGTCAGCGCCGGTGGTTCGAAACGGCGGGGACGGCGTACGCGAGCTGACGATGGCGTCACGGGGCAGGCCGTCGCCGAAGTTCGCGCTGGAGGGAAAGAAGACAGATCCCGGCGTGACGAACATCCGGCGGACCAACAGCCCGCATTGGCGCCGCTGGCTCGGGCCGCTACCGCTGCGTCGTGCCGCTGACGTCGTTTTGCGAATACGACTCCGTCGACGGTAAGAAGGTGCCGACCTGGTTTGCCCCGGACGAGAGTCGGCCATTGATGGTCTTCGCCGGGATCTGGACGAACTGGACGAGCGTCCGCAAGGTGAAGGAAGGCGAGGTCAACGCCGACCTCTACGGCCTTCTGACCTGCGAACCGAACGCCGAGGTCGGCGCAATACATCCGAAGGCGATGCCGGCAATCTTGACCGAACCCGACGCAATCGACGTGTGGATGCGGGCGGAGTGGACCGAAGCGTCTGCGCTGCAGCGACCGCTGCCGGACGACGCGCTGCAGATCGTGGCGCGGGGAGAGCGGAAGGACCAGCGTCGCGACTGACGCCACCCCTATTGCCACCATGCCAGAGCCGCCGTCCCTTCACCGGGGCGGCGGCTTCGTCATTCACTGGCCGCTGAGATAGCGGCGATTGGCCCAGCCCTCCCAGCCGTCAGCGCGGATCTTCTGCCAGTCGCCGACGGCGTAGGGCAGAAAGGCGATGCTGCATTGGTGTCGACCAAGTCTGGTCAGAACTCTCGACCGGGCGGAAGGGTATGCGCGAAGATTTAGGCTGTCACCTGGTGCAACTCCGGCGACACAGTAAAGAGCAGGCGAGACCATGCCGATGAAGTGGCTGTTGACCCACCCCGTCACATGACCATCCTCGACAGGGCACCAGCTCCTCTTGCAAGTGCCGGTGACCATGATCCCACAGGCGTTGTGACGCTTCTTAGCGTGGATGGAGGCCCGCGCGTTCGGCTTGGCACGGATGTGCAGTACGTCGTCGGTCGCTACCTGAATGACACAGTGCTCTTCACCCGGAACAACCTGACCGGCACGAGCGTGAGTTGCAGCAAGAGCGGAGAAACCGCTGACGGCTAGAAAAAGTCGGTAAGAAGTGGGGGTCACATGAAGCTCCAAAAAGCGTCAACCGATCAGTTGAAGCTATCGACATCAGCATGACTGGCCGATGAATGCTGGTCGTTGGGAGTCGGTTCAGTTTTTTGGTCGAGGCGGTGGCGCCGAAGGCGATGCCGGTGATTCTCACCGAGCGCGACGAGATCGACGTGTGGATGCGGGCGGAGTGGGCGGAAGCGTCGGCGCTGCAGCGACCGCTGCCAGACGGGACGCTGCGGGTGGTGGCAAGGGGCGAGCGCAAGGACGGGGGTGGGGCCTGACGACCTCACATGACTGATCGCGCCGCCGCCTCGATGTCGAGCTTCGTCTTCCGATCGGCGATGATGCCCTGGATATGGTGATGCGCCAGTTCGAGCAGCGCCGCCGCGACCTCGTCCTCGCTCCATCCGGCCGCCTCGGCCCGCGCGAGGCCAGATGCTGAAACGACGGCTCCAGGGCGAACTGGCAATCCAGGTCCCCTGCGCGCTGCCCGAGGCGGCGGTGGTGAACAGCTCGGCCGCATGGATCGAAGCGGAGGCCTGGGCGGGAGTCACGCCGCTGGCGAGCAGAACCGACGACGAAATGACGCCATAAGCCATGCCGAGCGCGCCATCGACGAGCTGCGCCACGGCGCCGACGAAAACGAAGAGCAGAAAATCTTGCATGATGAAACCCGATCCGCGAGGCGTGGCAAGCATAGCCTTCGGGTATCGGGCCGATAGCAAAAGAAAACCCGGACAGCGGCGTGAGGCGATCTGCATTTTGCCTTTTTCGGTGAAAGCTGGGCATCCGCCTCCATCTGCCGAATGCCGGCGGCACGACGTGGCCGCTCGACGCGGTCCTTTGCGGGACGTAGCCCGCGATCCGGGCACTCGTTAGCTCAGCTGGATAGAGTGCTGCCCTCCGAAGCGTCCGCGAAGTGCCGGGCTGTCCGATGCAACACGCGGATTTTACATGCACCAGCTTCGGTATTCGCTTAAAAGGCGCCGGATCATCGCCGTGCGAAGGGATTGGGCGCCGCTGTCGCAATCGTCGTGTTGGCCCGCACACGGTATTCGATCTTGGTCGAATTGCATCGTTTGCATTTCAGCGGAAACCGGCACCGAACATAGCCCGCGTCCCGGCCGAAGAGGTCGGCCAGCTTGCGCGCGTCGACGTCCAGCTTGCGCCCGCATGGTTTAGCGCCGAGCGCACGGCCGCAATAGACCGATAGGTCCATGCGGGCGTCGATCAGATCGCCCGACGTCTTGGTGACTATTTCGCTCATAGTCCGCACCATTCGCGATAGGCTGCCGGCGCTCTCAGCCAAAATTCTTAGCGTGCCCACTAACCGAAGGTAGGGACAAAGGAAGGGTCGTCCAATTGCGCTTCGCAATTATATTTTGAAAAACAATCACTTAAATTCGATCTATGGCGGAGGGAGAGGATCCCGGATCGGAAACTCGCTGGAGACCTGAACTGCGCTCCGGGCGCCAGGACGCGCCTTTGCGGTTTCAGCCAATCTCGGCCTTGCCTTCGGACGCCTGGCTCCGTCCGTCGCCTCGCGCCTGGAGGACGCCCGACTCCATGATGATTTCCGAGACCTGGTGCTCGCGCCGGTAGGCCATGACGTGGACGCCGGCGACGCCCTTGATCTCGCGGATCTGCTGGATCAGCTCGATGCACAGGCGCTTGCCTTCCTCGGCCGGCTTCGGCGCCTTCTCGACCCGCTCGATCACGCTGTCGGGGATATGGATGCCCGGCACGTTCGAGCGCATCCAGCGGGCGGCACGCGCCGAGGCCAGCGGCCCGACCCCGGCGAGGATGAAGACGCGGTCCGCGAGGCCGAGGTCGCGAACGCGCGCCATGAAGCGCTCGAACACCGGAACGTCGTAGATGTAGTTCGTCTGGATGAACTCGGCGCCCGCGTCGACCTTCTTGGCGAGGCGCTCGGGCCGCCACTCGTAGGGCGGGACGCAGGGGTTCTCGGCCGCGCCCAGGAACATGCGCGGCGGCCGGGTGATCTTGCGCCCCGACAGGAACACACCGTCGTCCCGCATGGTGCGGATGGTGCGCAGCAGCGACAGCGAGTCGAAGTCGAACACCGGCCGCGCGCCTGGCTGGTCGCCGACGCCGACGCCGTCGCCGGTGAGACACAGGACATTGCAGACCCCCATCGCCGCCGCCCCCAGCACGTCACCCTGGATGGCGATGCGGTTCCGGTCGCGGCACGAGATCTGATAGATCGTGCCGTAGCCCGCGCGGGTCAGCAGCGCGCAGATGCCGATCGAGGACATGTGGCAGTTGGCCCCCGACGCGTCGGTGGCGTTGATCGCGTCGCAGACCTCGGACAGCGGCCGTGCCGCCTCGAACACGTCGGCCGGGTCGGCGCTGTCCGGCGGGTTCAGCTCGGCGGTGACCGCGAAGCGTCCCCGGCGGAGCACGCGTTCGAGCCGGCTGCCGGAGACGTGGCCGGCCGGCGGCTCCTCGTAGCGCGGCATCCGGTCGGCGATGTCGTTGTCGCTCATCGCCGCCCCTCCGGATTGACGGCCGAGGGCGGCTCGGGCGCCAGCGGTGCTACCGCCGGCTCGTGCGCCCGGGCGTCCGGAAAGGCGCGAGCGACCGCGGTCCGTCGCGCGTCCCCCGACTCTCGCAGCCGCGCCGCCTTCTCGCGGCTGACCCGGAGCCAGGACGACGAGCCCTCGAGGCTGCGGTCCACGGGGGGCTGCACGTCGCGGATCTTCTGCCCGCCCTGCATCCGCGTCGCGCCATCCCAGGCCAGCACCCAGACGCATTGCATCCAGGGCTTGACCTCGCAGTAGCCGCCCGGTCGGACCCCGCCGCAGGGGCCGTTCCTCAGCTGCTTCGGGCAGTTCATTGGGCAGGACATGCCGGTCGAGGACAGCACGCACTGGCCGCACATCCTGCAGTCGAACAGCAGGCCCTTGGCGGTGCGCTCGACCAGCGCGACCGGCCGTTCGACCCGGTCATAGCCGATCCGGGCGAACACCGGGTCGAGGGCGATCATCACGCTCTCGAGCCGGGCGTAGATCCACTCGAATGCCCCGGCATGGCGGACGGCGAAAAGACGGGCTCGATACATCCGTGTCTCCCTGATCCTGTCGCGGCTGGGGCGGCCCCGGCCGCGAAGCGACCCCGGGGCCGCCTCCTACGCCGCCGCCTTGCCGGGATCGAAAGCCTTCAGCGCCTCGTCATAGAGCAGTCCCAGCGCCTGGTCCTTGATCTGACCATAGGTCGAAGAGGTCAGCATCTGGAAGTTCCGCGGCCTCGGCAACGGCACATCGATCACCGTCTGCACCACCGTCGGCTTGTAGCTGAGGATCACCAGCCGGTCGGCGAGGAAGATCGCCTCGTCGATCTCCGAGGTTACGAACAGCGTCGTCGTCCGGTGCTCGTCGAACAGCTTCAGGTAGTACTCCTGCATCAGCCCGCGCGACATGTGGTCGAGGCCGCGGAACGGCTCGTCCATCAGCATCAGCTTGGGCCGGGTGATCAGCGCCCGGGCGACTTCCGCGCGGCGCTGCATCCCGCCCGAGATCTGCGACGGATACCGGTCCTGAAAGCCCGCCAGGCCGACCGCGCGCAGCAGCTCGCTGGCCTCCTGCTCAGCCTCGCGCCGCGGCCGCCCGGTCTGGATCGGGCCATAGGCGACGTTGTCGAGCAGCGTCATCCACGGGAACAGCGCGGTTTCTTGGAACACCACGATCCGGTCGACGCCGGGGGCGCTGACCGGGGCGCCGTCGAGCGTGATGCGGCCGAGCGTCGGCTTGTCATAGCCGGCGATCAGATTGACCAGCGTGCTCTTGCCGCAGCCTGACGGGCCAAGCAGCACCGTCAGGCTGCCGGCCGGAACGTCGAACGTGCAGTCCTTGAGCACGATCTCCGCCTCATCCTCGGTGGCGCCATAGACCTTGCCGACGGCGTCGACGACGCAGTGGCCGTATGATTTCGTGCTCCGCTGGGTCATCATGCCATCTCCCTCTCGCCGGCCTCGAAGGCCTTCACGGCCTCTTCGTGCACCGCCGCGATCGCCTCTTCCTTGAGCTGCAGGAACTCTTCCTTGCCGAGCAGCTCGGTCGGCCGCGGCCGCTGCAGATCGACGAAGATCGTCTGCTTGATGCTGCCCGGGCGCGTGGTCATGACCAGCACGCGGTCGGCCAGGTAGATCGCTTCCTCGAGGTCGTGGGTGATGAACAGGACCGTTCGCCGCTCCATCTCGTACATCTCGAGCAGCGCGTTGTGCACCACGGTCTTGGTCAGCGCGTCGAGGCCGCGGAACGGCTCGTCGAGCAGGATCACCCGCGGGTCGTTCATCAGCGCGCGGGCGATCTCGACGCGACGGCACATGCCGGACGACATGCCGGCCGGGTAGCGGCTCTCCACCTTGCTGAGGCCGACGCGGGCCAGCAGGTCGCGGGCGCGCTGGACGGCCTGCGCCTTCGACATCTTGTTCTGCACGATCGGCCCGCGGATCATGTTCTCCAGCACCGTCGCCCACGGGAACAGCGCGCCGTGCTGGAACACCACGATGCGGTCCGGCCCCGGCTTCGGTTTCATGTCGGCGGCGTTGATGCGCTCGCCGTCCAGGTGGATCTCGCCCGACGTGATGGTGTCGAAGCCCGCAACCGCGTTCAGCAGGGTGGACTTGCCGCAGCCGGACGGGCCGACGATGGCGCAGAACTCGCCCGGCCGGACCTCGATCGAGCAGCCGTCGACCGCGACCACCGACTTGCCGAACGGGTCATAGACCTTCTGCACGTTGCGGATCGACAGCCAGCCGCGGCGCCCGCTGACGGTGCGCTCGTGACCGGCATAGCTGCGGACGAGGTCCTGCAGGGCCTGCAAGCCCGGCTCGCCGTGCGACCGGCAGAGGTCCTGGAACCACTTGCCGTCGAAGGCGAGCACCCTGGTCGGGGCATCGCAGCGGGCCGAGATGATCCGGTCCGGCATGCCCTCGACCGCCGCGGCCCAGCCGAACAGCTGGCCCGGCACGGTGGTCTCGCGGGCGATGGCGAACTGCTCCTCCGCGGCCTGCACCTCGGGATGCGAGATGTGGCCGGAGACGAGGACGTAGCAGTAGACCGACGGCTCCTGGCGGCTGAAGATCACCGCGCCCTTGGCGAAGTCCATCTCCTCGGCCCGCTCGGCGATCGTTTCGATCACGCCGGCCGGGGCGCGGCTGAGATGGCGGTTGGCGCGGAGGATGGAGAGGCGTTGTTCCGTGTTGAGCATCTTCATCTCCCTCAGCGCTGCCACGGGGTCGCGACCTGGCCTACGACGCGCATGATCCAGCTCGACGCCATGCCGGCGATGCCGATGCTGAGCATGCCCAGCACGATCCCGATCATCGAATGGGTCATGTACGAGTCCCAGGTCATGTAGCCGAGGCCGTTCGTCCCCGATGCCATCTCGGCGGCGATCACCACCTCCCAGGTGATGCCGATGGCAATCGCCAGCCCGGTGAAGAGCGACGGCAACGCGCCCGGGATCAGCACCCTGCGGAACATCGCGCCGTGGCTGGAGCCGAGCGAGAGGGCGGCCAGCCGGTAGCGCGGGTCGACCTTGTCGATGCCGGCGAGCACGTTCAGCAGGATCGGGAAGAAGGCTCCGATGAAGGTGAGGAAGATCATCGTGAGCTCCGAGCTCGGCCAGAACAGGATCGCCAGCGGCAGCCAGGCCAGCGGCGGGATCGGCCGCATGACCTCGAACAGCGGGAATATCGTGGCGCGCAGGCCCTTGCTCATGCCCATCACGACGCCGATGACGATGCCCGCGACCGCGGCCACGGCGAAGCCGGCGAACACCCGGCGGCTGCTGTCGACCCAGTTCTGCCAGTAGCCGGTCCGGCTGATCTCCTCGGGGATGCCGCCGGCCAGTTCGATCGGCGAGGGGATGATCACCATCCAGCCGAGCCAGCGCGCCACCTGCCAGACGAAGAAGAAGGTGATGATCCCGGCAAGGCCCTGCCACAGCACCGCCGAGCGGAGCCGTCGCGACCACCTTTCCCAGAGGAACCATTTGGTGTCCCAGAGCGGTGTCATCACGCACTCCTCCCCTTTTCCTGCCATGCCATCAGCCACGCCCCGACCCGCCGGATCCCCGCACTGGACAGGTATCCGAGCAGACCGAGCGTGATCATGCCGATGACGATGTTGGGCAGCGCCACCTGCATGTACGCGTCGAAGATCAGGAAGCCGAGGCCGGACCGGCCGGCGATCATCTCGCCGCCGACCAGCGAGAACCACGAGACGCCCATGGCGATCTGCAGCCCGGTGAAGACGTAGGGCATCGCGCCCGGCACGATCACCCGCATCAGGACGTCGATGCGCCGGTAGCCGAGGCAGTGCGCGGCGCGAAAGTAGTCGTCACTGATCGACCAGACGCCCAGCAGCGTGTTCAGGACGGTGGCGAAGAAGGCGGCCAGCAGCGTCACGAACACGACCGACGATTCAACGCCCGGCAGGATCAGCACCGCGAAGGGAACCCATGCCAGCGGCGGGATCGGCCGGAGCAGCTCGACGATCGGGAAGACCAGGTTGTAGAAGGTCCGGTTCCAGCCCAGCAGGATGCCGAGCGGCACACCGGCGGCGACCGCGATGCCGAACGCCAGCAGCACCCGGCGGATGCTGACCAGGATGTGCTCGTAGTAGATCGGCGTGAAGACCGAGATGCCGTATTGCGGATCGGTGCTGGTCCACTGGGTGAACACGGCGACCGGCGACGGCAGGAAGTTGAACCGCGGCAGCGTCAGCAGGTCCGTCAGGATGTACCAGACGATCACGAAGGCGACGAAACCAAGGGCGGTGTAGCGCAGGTTCGAGCCGACCAGCATCTGCCGGACCCTGCCGGTCTCGCTGCCTGCGGCGCGCTGGTGCGCGTCCAGCAGGGCCTTCTCCCGCTCGTCGGCATAGCGGCGGGGGCTGTCCGAGCGGTCGTCGGCGTCACTCCCGCCCAGCGCCATCGGATCGAGGGGTTGAGTGCGCATTGTCGGCCTCTCCATGGAACGGGTGGGGCGGAGCCTTTGCGTGGCGCTCCGCCCCGCGCTGCATCAGTTCTGGCCGACGATCAGCTCGTCATCCTTGAAGGGATTCGGCCCGAGGTCGCCTTCCTTCAGCACGAACAGGGGCTTGGTCGGGTCGAGGCCGAGTTCCTGGAAGGCTTCCGTCACCAGGTCGTCCTGGATCGCCGCCGGATCGAGCTCCGGCTCGACGATGACGTCGATCGAGTTGAGGAAGGCGGCGCCGCGGAGCAGCAGGTCCTTGACGTTCTGCGTCAGCGACATCTGACCGATCAGCACGGTGTCGCTGGCGCCGGTGGTCTTCGGCAGGTTGCCGAAGATGGCGTGCCACAGGTTTTCCTTGGTGTAGCCCGGCAGCTCCTTCTTCACCATTTCGATGGCGTCGATCGGATGCTCCTTGAGGAAGTAGAGCGCCTCGATGTTCGCCTTCAGCCAGGCCTTGGCGACCTCGCGGTTGGATTCGATGAAGTCCTGGCGCATCACGATCGCGTCCGCGTCGAGCTCCCCGTACGGCTCCGACGAGATCGCGTACTTCGCGTAGCCGTCGAACACCGCCTTCGACGAGTGCGGCTCGTAGACCGCCGCGGCGTCGATCTTGCCGGCCTGGAGGCTGGTGACGATGACCTCCGCCTGCATCTGCTGCCACATCACGTCCACGCCCTCGCGCTGCAGCATTAGCTGTCCCAGACGGTCGGCGCAGCTGCCGCGGGGGACGCCGACGATCTTGCCGTCGAGCCACTGCGCGGCTTCCTTGAAGTCGGCGAAATCCGGTGCGTCCTCGCCGACGATGATGTGCCCGCACATCCTGCCGGGCGAGACCGTGTTGACGGCGACGAGGTTGATCGGGGCGATATCCCGCTTAGTCGTCGAGACCAGGGCCGGGTTGTCGCCGATGTAGCCGATCTGCTGCTTGCCCGCGAGCAGGTCGGTGATCACCGGCGGCCCTTGCAGGTTGCGCTTCCAGGACACGTCGCTGCCCTCGGGCAGCCAGTTCTCCCAGATCCGTCCCTCCTTCATGATCACGGTGTCCCAGGCGCCGGTCCAGGCCAGCCAGTAGTTCGACTGAATATCCACGGGCTCGCCGGCCACCTTCGACCGCTTTGCCACGATTTCCTCGTAGCTCGACTGCTGGGTCGTCTCCTGGGCCTCGGCGGCGACCCCGGTCGCGAGGGCAGCCGCCAGGATCAGTGGGCTGATGATGTTCCGCATGGTTTCCTCCCGAGTTTCTATGCTATGCGGCGGTTTCGCGACGGTCGTGCTTGTAGAGCGACCGGATTTTCTCGAACTCTCCGTCGTTCATCGAGAAGGAGTCCTCCTCGAAGGGGTAGTCGCCATTGAGGACGGCATCCTTGTACTTGATGATGCCTTCCTCCAGCAGCGGCTGGACGTTGGTGAAGCTTCTCCGGTTCTTCGGCATCTGGAAGGCGCTGTAGCCGACGACGTCGCCGGCGATGTGGTAGACGCCGTCCGCCTTGGTGCCGCCGCCGAGGGTGATCACCGGCACGTCGTAGCGCTTCGACAGGAATTCGGCCAACTCGGCCGGGACCTGCTCGAGGATGAAGGAGAAGACCCCGGCGTCGACGAAGGCGTCTGCGCCCTCGATGATCTCCCGCGCCTCGTCCGCCGTGCGCCCCTTGATGCCAAAGCCACTCTGCTCGACCCGGCGCGACGCCTGCATGCCGATGTGGCCCATCACGGGGATGCCCGCCCGGACGATCTCGGCCACATAGTCGGCGGTATGGCGGTTGCCCTCGCACTTGACGGTGTGGGCGCCGCCCTCGGCGATCAGGCGCCCGGCGTTGCGCACGGCCTCTTCCTTCGAGGTGTGATAGCTGAGGTAGGGCATGTGGGCGACGATCAGCCCGTATTTGGTGACCCGGCTGACCGCCTGGGTCATGAACAGCTGCTCCTCGAACTTCACCGTCGTCGGGTCGGCATGGCCGAACAGCGACATCGGCCCGGCGTTGCCGATGATCAGCAGGTCGAAGCCGACCTGATCCGCGATCGCGGCCAGCGGCGAGTCGTAGACGCCGATCGAGGTAATGCGCTCGCCGCGCCTCTTCTTCTCGCGAAGGCTTTTGAGGCTGACCTTCCTGCGTTGCTGTGGTGCCATGCCCAGTAACCTCTCTGCATCAGGAGCAACATCGGCGCGACCTTGAGGGCAATCGATTCCCAAATCTGTCGGCGGGCCGACAGTTGCCCGAGAGCGATCGCTGGCGGTGGCGAGACTGCTCGCGGGTGCCCAGGACATCTGAACAGACGCGGGTAAACGACTGCCGTCGTGGAGTTTTCCGAGCGGCAGTCGAGGAGCATCACGGCTGCCGGTCGGGCAGACTGTTCGTGACGCCCGGGGAACCGGGGACACAAAAATCGCCGCCCGCCGAATCGCCGACGCCTCGCGGGCATCGGTTGCGCTCGCATGCGCTGTCATTCTATGGTTCCGGCGGAGCCAGTCCGCCGGTGGGGGCAACCGCAAAACGGGGGCGGCGGTGGACAAATGCCCGAACCCGGAATGACAGAGGCGCAGCGGATGGAGCAGGAGGAGTCGGGAGCGCCCTGGTACTGGCGGCCCGTCAACCTGTTTGACCGGACCGAGCCAGACGTGCGGCGGGAGTTCTTCGCCCGCTCGGCCGTCAGGGAATATGCGCGCGGCGAGCACGTCTTTCTCGCCGACGATGCGGCAGAGAGGGTGTTCTACCTGCTGGACGGCATGGTGAAGATCGAGCACATCTCGCCGGCCGGTCAGTCCACCATCTTCTGGTTCTGCGTGCCAGGTGACCTGTTCGGCGCGGGTGGCATCACCGGCAGCGTCAGGCAGAGCGTGTATGCCAGGGCGACCGAACCATCGCGCGCGCTCGTCCTTCAACGGCGCCAGTTCGAGGCGCTGATCCTGGCCTATCCGGTGCTGGGCCTGAACGTCATCAGGCTGATGGGAAGCCGATTGCGCCTGGCCTGCGATTCAATGGCGGAGGTCAGCCAGCGCGCCAGCCTGCGCGTCGGGCGCGTCATCCTGCGCCTCGCCGAGAGCTGCGGCCAGTGGACCGATCAGCGGGAAGTGGCCCTGAAGGCACGGATCTCGCATCAGGAGATCGCCGACATGGTCGGCTGCACCCGCCAGACGGTGACCGAGGTTCTCCAGGGCATTTGCCAGCGCGGCATCCTGCGGGTCGAGAAGCGCATCATCCACATCTGCGACATCGACCAGCTGCGCCAGTGCGTCGAGGAGGCGGAGTTCCACGACGGCGGGAACCTGTTCCCGCAATAGCGCGCCCGGCGCCTCAGGCCAGAAGGGCGAAGGTCGAGACGGAGAACATGAAGGCGAGCGTCAGCCGCCGGAACGTCCGTTCGTCGACCAGGGCGAATAGCTTCGCGCCGATCCCGATCCCCAGCAGATAGGGCAGGGTCAGGGTGACGGCGTTAAGCGCGACGCTGCCGGTTAGCTGGCCCGTCTGCCAAGGCACGATCAGCGCCAGCGCCGAGGCCATGCTGATATAGGCCATCAGGTTCGCCCGGGTCACATCGTGCCGCGAGGGTCCGGACAGAAGATAGAGGATGACCGGCGGGCCGCCCATGCTGGTGGCGCCGAACAGCAGCCCGCTGATCCCGCCGACCACGGCGGCGGGGCCCCGGCGCGGCGGCTCGGTATATCGAAACCCGAACAGCAGGAGCACGCTGAACATCATCACCGTGACAGCCAGCAGGTTGCGGATGAGGCCGGCGTCGAGACTGACGAGAAGGAGCCCGCCCACCGGGATCGAGAAGAGGGCCGGGATACCGATCAGCCCGAGCGTTCGCCTCTCGAGCAGGCGCCAGACCGAGGGCAGCGCCACGACGGCCGCGACGGCTTCGAGGGCGAGGGCATAGATCACCGCCAGGACCGGCGACACCAGAAGGCTGAGGGGCGGCGCCATGAACATCGCGCCGCCAAAGCCCGTGACCCCGCGCACGATCCCGGCCAGCGCAACGATCACCAGAACGAGCGGGTCGAGCGAGCCGAGAAAGGACTCGAGCGTCATGCACGCCCCGGAGCGCAGCGGCCACGCAGAGGGGGGCAGGGCCGATCCGCGCTCACGCCGGCACCGCCGGGGCCGCCGTCCTGAGCCGCCGCGCGGCGGTCACAGCGTTCTGCATCAGGATCGCCACCGTCACCGGCCCGACGCCTCCGGGGACCGGCGTGATCCGGCCGGCAACCGCGGCACAGCTCTCGAAATCGGCATCGCCGACGATCCGCGATCCGCCAGGTCCAGCGACCCGGTTGATGCCGATGTCGATCAGCACGGTGCCGGGCTTCAGCATGTCCCCGGTGATCAGCCCCGGCCTGCCGACGGCGACGAAAACCGCGTCGGCACGGCGCGAGTGCAGCGCAAGGTCGCGCGTCATGTGGTGACAGACCGTGACCGTCGCGCCTTCGGCCATCAGCAGAAAGGCGATCGGCTTGCCGACGATCTCGGAATGCCCGATCACGACGGTTTCCAGCCCGACCAACGGCCGTCCGGTCCGCCGGAGCAGCTCGACAGCAGCGCTCGCGGTACAGGGTGCCAGCGCGAGGTCGTTGTAGACGATGTTGCCGATCGAGGCGGGGTGCATGCCCTCGACGTCCTTCCCGGGATCGACCGCCCCCTGCAGCTCGCGGATGGAGAGGTGCGGCGGGACCGGCCGCTGAATGATTATTCCGGTGAACTCCGGATCCTCGTTCAGGTCCCGGAGCCCGCGCAGAACGTCTTCGCGCGGCACGTTGGCCGCGAACTGGCGCTCGATGAAGGCGATCCCGACGCGCTCCGCGCTGCGGCGCTGGTTCCGGACATAGATCGTCACCGCCTCGGACGCGCCGATCGAGACGGATACCAGCCGCGCCGGGTCGCCTCGTGCGGCCAGAGACGCTGCCTCGCCCCGGACCCTGGCCAGCATATCGGCCGCCACCGCGCGGCCGTCGAGCAGGTGATCCGTCGCCGTGAGAGTCATCGTCCCCCGTTCCCCGAAAGGTCGCGCGCTTTCCAGCAGGACCGGAAGCGCCAGCCGGTCAGGCTCTACACCAGATAAACCGCGGCGAGTGTCGGCCTGCCGACAATATCGGCGACGCTTTCGACATAGGTTCTCCGCGAAAGTCGCGGGCTCCGCGCGGCAGGACCCACTTCCCTGACGCTCGGCCGCGTCTGCGCATGGGAACAGGAAATGCAGGAACAGTCCCGGAGTCTCTGGCTGGATCAACTGCTGCCGTTTCGCAGCTGGACCGGGCGGGTGACCAGGCAAACCCTGTCCGACGACGCCTTTGCCGGCGTCACCAATGCCGCCGTGGTGCTGCCGCAGGCGATCGCATTCGCCGAGATTGCCGGCCTGCCGCCGCAGTACGGGCTGTACTCGGCGATCGTCATACCGATTGTCGCCGCACTTTACGGCAGCTCCTGGCACCTGGTCTCGGGTCCAACGACAGCGATTTCGCTCGTTGTCTTCGCGACCCTCAGCGTGTCCCACATGCCGGGCTCGCCGTCCTATATCGCGGCCGCGATCACCATGACCTTTCTGGTCGGCCTCTTTCAGCTGGTGCTCGGCTTCGCGCGGCTCGGCCAGTTGATGAACTTCGTCTCCCATTCGGTCATGGTCGGGTTCACCTCCGGCGCCGCTTTCCTGATCGCGTTGAGCCAGCTGAAGGTGCTGACCGGGCAACCGCTCCCCGGCATGGCAGGGGGCCTGACGGAGGCATGGGCCGGCATCTCGGACGCCATCGCCGGCGCCAATCCGTACGTGTTCGGCATCGCCGCGGTGACCCTTGTCACGGCCCTTCTGGTGAAGCGCCTTGCGCCGACATGGCCCAACTACCTGGTGGCGCTGGCGGTGGGCAGCGTCACGGCCTACGCGCTGAACGCGGCGGAACACGGCGTCCGGTTCGTGCAGCCGATCGAGTCCGTCTACCCGCCGTTCGCTCGGCCCGACCTGTCGGTCAACGCCGTCCAGTCGCTGTCCCAGGGCGCTTTCGCGATTGCGCTGATCGGACTGCTGGAAGCCGTCTCGATCTCGCGCGCGCTCGCCGCCCGCTCCGGCCAGCGCATCGAGAGCAACCAGGAGATTGTCGGCCAGGGGCTGTCCAATCTCGTCGGCTCGCTGTTCTCGTCCTATGCCGGGTCGGGCTCGTTCACCCGGAGCGCGCTGAACTACGAGTCCGGGGCCAGGACGCCGCTGTCGGCGATCCTTGCCTCGGTCTTCCTC
>JACKJK010000017.1 GCA_020637985.1 Rhodobiaceae bacterium | reverse complement strand
GAGCAGATGACACTGATCGGCGCGCGCATGCTGACCGGCGGTGTCGAGCCGGAGACGGCGGCCGAAGCCTATACCGCCCTTGCGGACGCCCTGCTTGCGCGCCTTCACACGGCGGTGGAGGAGACCTTCGCCGCCGCCCACGGGCGTATCGAAGGCGGCGCCACGGCGCTGGTCGGCATGGGCCGTCTCGGCAGCCGCGAGATGACGTCTTCCTCAGACCTAGACCTGATCCTGATCTACGACGCGGCCGGGCAGGAATCCGACGGCCCGCGCCCGCTGGGGGCGACGACCTACTACATCCGCTTCGCGCAGCGCCTGATCGCGGCCATTAGCGCGCCGACTGCCGTCGGCGGTCTCTACGAGGTCGACATGCGGCTTCGCCCCTCCGGCAAGGCCGGCATGCTGGCGACCCGTATCGACGCCTTCGAGCACTACCAGCTCAACGAGGCCTGGACCTGGGAGCACATGGCGCTGACGCGGGCGCGCGTCGTGTGCGGCGACCCGGCGTTCTCGGCGCGCGTCGAGGCGGTGATGCACGATGTGCTGAGCACGCCGCGCGATGCGGCGGCAATCGCCCGCGACGTGCGCGACATGCGCGTGCGCGTGCAGAAGGAAAAGGGATCGGCCGACATCTGGAACGTCAAGGCGGTGGCCGGCGGTCTGACGGACATCGAGTTCATCACCCAGTATCTCGTCCTCGCCAACGCGCACGCTCATCCCGAACTGCTGGCCGGCAGCACCTCCGCCGCCCTGCGCGCGCTGCGCGAGGCTGGTCTCGTCGATGCGGGTTCGGCGGAAACGCTGCTTGCTGCCGCGGCCCTGTTTTCGCGAGTCCTGCAGGTCTTGCGGCTGTCGGTGATGGGATCCTTCGATCCGGCGACCGCCCCGCGCGGCCTGGCCGGCCTGCTGGCGCGCGTTGCCGACGTGCCGTCCTTCGATCGCCTCGCGCCGCTGCTGGAGAAGCAGCAGGCAGACGTCGTCGCGCTGTTCGACAAGCTGGTGCCGCAGACACCGGAGTAACTCGGCCGGTGCGGGGCTTTAGGGTGCCCGGTGTCAGCTCGCGCGCTGCCGGTCCGCCACCGCTTCCTCGCTGTCAGGCGCGACGCTGATCGGCAGCCGGATGGTGACGATCGTCCCATGCCCCTCGCGGCTGCGCACGCGCAGCGACCCGCCATGCATCTCGGCCAGCGAGCGGGCGATCGCCAGCCCCAGCCCGGAGCCCTGGTGGTCGCGGGTCATCTGGTTTGCCACCTGCTCGAAGGGGCGGCCGAGCCGGCTGATGGCATCGCTCGGGATGCCGATGCCGTTGTCCTCGATGGAAACGACGATCGTATTGCGTACCCTGCGTGCGCGCAGGTTGATGCGGCCACCGTCGCCGGTGAACTTGACCGCGTTCGACAGAAGGTTGACGAGCACCTGCTTGATCGCCCTGCGGTCGCCGTTGAGCGTCAGCCCGCGCGCGATGCGGACTTCTGTCTCTATGGATTTCTCGGCGGCCTTGAGAGACAGGATGCGCACGCATTCGTCGGTGATTTCGGAGAGATCGAAGGTGCTGACGTCGAGCGCGTAGCGGCCGGATTCGATTTTCGACATGTCGAGGATGTCGGTGATGAGATCGAACAGGAACTGACCGCTGCCATGGATGTCATGGGCGTATTCGCGGTACTGGCTCGCGCCCAAAGGACCGAAGGCTTCGTTCGCGAGTATTTCCGAGAAGCCCAGGATCGCGTTGAGCGGAGTGCGCAACTCGTGGCTCATGTTGGCGAGGAACTCCGATTTCGCCTTGCTGGCGAGCTCGGCGCGCACCTTTTCCGCGGCGAAGCGGTCGGCGAGTTCGACGAGTTGCTGTGCCTGTACCTGGAGCGCCTGGCGTGAGCGCTGCAGATCCGCGACCGTGGCAAGCAACGTGCGTTCGCTGTCGACGAGCCGTTCTTCGTGCTGCTTCAGTTCGGTAATGTCGGTGCCGACCGAAACGATGCCGCCGTCGCGGGTGCGCCGCTCGGAGACGTTCAGCCAGCGTCCGTCGTCGAGCTGGCACAGATAGGACGCTGGTGCCGGTGTGTCTTGTCCGTGGCAGGGTAGGGCGGGATACAGGGCGATCTCGGAAATCTCTTCGCAGGTCTTTCCCGTCAGCTGCATGCCCGCGTCGATGCCATGCAGTTCGAAGAACTTCGAGTTGCACATCGTGAGGCGTCGATCGGCGTCCCACAGCACGAAGGATTCCGAGATGCTCTCGATGGCGTCGTTGAGGCGCATGTCCGCCTGGCGCCCGAACTCCTCGATCCGCTTCTTCTCGGTTATGTCGAACGCGATGCCGAAAACCTGCAACCGGTTCTGGTCGGCCAGGTCGCTGGTCACGTCGGCGCGTGCGCGCAGCCACACCCAGTGACCGGCGCTGTGGCGCACCCGGAAGGCATGATCGATCCAGCTGGTGCGACCTGAAAGGACGTCGTCGGCGACATCCTGCAGGTTGATGTCGTCGGGATGCGTGAGAGCCGAAAGCTCGCCGATGGAGAGCGTTGTCTCGCGAGCCGGCAGCCCGACGAGGGTGCACATGGAGTCCGACCACGTCAGGGCGCCGCGCTCGATATCCCATTCCCACAGGCCGCAACGCCCGCGCGAGAGCGCCGTGGCGAGGCGGATGCGCTCGGCGGACTTGGCTTCGTTCATCGCGCGCAACCGGCTGGCCTGCCAGTGCAGGGCCATGCCGATCATCAGCACCAGCATGTCCATCGTGGCCAGGATGGAGGCGCTGAAGCGGGCCTCGGCGTGCCACTGCTCGCGGATCGCGCTCTGCGGCACGGCAAACACCATGTAGCCGGAACCTTCCGGCAACCGCCGAGACACGGCGAGATGTTCGGCGTCGGATCTGTCGTGAGGGTGCAGGAAGCCGGCGAAACGCCCCTCCCTGAACGCGTCCGGCGCGCCCGATAGGACATCGTCGATGTTGCGGCCGTTGGAATCGGGCGCGAAGGGTTCGCTGGCAAGGATCGTGCCATCCGGCGCGGTCAGGAAAATCCCGATCGGCATGGAACTGACCGTTTCCGGCCGGGCGTCGGCAAGGGTCGTATGGTTCATCGTCGCCGTGACGCCTGCGCCGGTCTGGGGGATGTTCTGGATGAACCGCGCCCGCGTCATGTCGGCCACCATCGACAGCTCGGTCTCGGCATCGCGAGTGACGTTGACGTAAACCTGGAAGACGTAGAAGGCCGTGGAAACGGCGACACACAGGAACAGGATGACGATCAGCGGGGCAATGCTGCGCTGCGCCCAGTCGGCGAATCCGTCCGCCGTCTTGCCTTTGTCCTGGGCCGGCCCGGAATCGGCAACGGGATATGCCTTGCTCCCGGCAGGAGTTCCGGCATGCACCTCCCCGTTGCACGAATCGCGCGTGGCCTCATGCGCTCGTGCCATATCGTTTCCTGTATCAGAACTCCTCGCCAGCCCCCTGACGAAGTCCGCATCGTTCCGAATCGCTCCTATCAGAATCGATGCGAATCGGCTTGTCCAGAGTCGGCAAAGGTAAATTGAATCTTAATTTTCGATTGCTAGCATTTGTTACCCGCCCGGTGCCGACTGATGGGCACTTTGCGCGCGCAGGACCGCAGTCACGGCCTCCGGAGAGCAACGCCGAAGGGAATTTCGATGCCTGGAACTTTCGATGTCTGACTATCGCCACACGCAGCCGGGCGTCTTGATGCTGGCGATCTTTGCCGTGGTCGTCATCGCGCTTGCCGGCTTTGCAGTCGCGAGCCGGTTCCATCCCTTCTTCCTGGCGCTGGTTGTGGCCGCGCTGCTGCTCGGCGCCCTTGTTTCCTCACTCACGGTGAGCATCGCGGAGCGCATGCTGACCTGGCACTTCAGCTTCGGTTTCTGGAAGAAGAGCATGCCGTTGGGCGACATCGTTTCCGCCGAGCCGGTCATCAACAAGTGGTGGTGGGGCTGGGGCATCCGCTTCACCCCGCACGGCTGGCTCTACAACGTCTCCGGCCTGCAGGCCGTCGAGATCACGAAACGCGACGGCAGCGCCGTTCGCATCGGAACCGACGAGCCGCAGGCCCTCGCCGCCGCGATCAGGAAAGCGATCGCGTGACGATGTCCGAGACGTCGTTCGACAACGTCCCGGTTGCCGCGATTCTCTCCAGCGCCTCGCGCGCCAGGTCCTGACGGCCAGGCTCCAGGGTCTTCCAGCTGCGGAAGGCGCCGAGTAGCCGTGCGGCAACCTGCGGGTTCAGCGTGTCGAGTTCAAGGACGCGCTCGGCGATGAATGCGTAGCCGGCGCCGTCGCCGCGGTTGAAACCGACCGGGTTGGCCGCCGCAAACGTGCCGAGCAGGGACCGCACCCGGTTCGGATTGCTCATCGAGAAGGCGGGATGCGCCATCAGCGTCCTGACCGTATCGAGTGTCCGCGCCCCTGGCGCCGATGCCTGCAGCGCCAGCCACTTGTCGACGACCAGCGGATAGGTTCGGTAGCGGTCGTAGAACGAAGCCAGCGGCGCGGCCCCGCCATCGCCCGCGCGTTGCACCAGAACGCCGAGCGCGCCGATGCGGTCCGTCATGTTGTCGGCCGTCTCGAACTGGGCGCGCGCGACGTCCAGCGCCTGCGGACGCGCACTCGCGCACAGCAGCGCCAGGGCGGCGTTCTTCAGCGCCCGCTTCCCCGCCGCCGGGGCATCGGGACTGAAAGGCCCGTCGTCGCGGGTTTCCTGCACGATCGCTCGCAACTGCGCGCCGGCCTGCTCGGCGAACTGCACGCGCAGCGCCTCGAGCGCCGCGTGGATCGCGTCCGGGTCGACATTGTTGCCGATCCCCTGAGCAACATCGGAAAAGGATGGCGGCTTCAGCAGTTCCGCGCGGAATGCATCGTCGAGCGAGGTGTTGCCGGCCGCGTCCATCACCGCCGCGACGATCTCGCCGCGGATCGCCGGTGAGCGTCCGCCCGCCGCCTCGCGCTGGCCCGCCAGCACCTCCGCCATCATCAGGCTCTGCCCGGCCTGCCAGCGGTTGAAAGGATCGCGGTCGTGGCGCAGCAGGAACAGCCGGTCGGCGGTGCTGGTTTCGTCCTTCAGCTTCACCGGCGCCGAGAAGCCGCGCAGCAGCGACACCACCGGTTGCTCGCGAACGCCCTCGAAGCAGATGCTCTGGCGCTCCTGCGTCATCTCGATGACGTCGCCGCGAACCGGCGCGCCGGCTTGCGGCTGCGCCTTCATTTCGCGCCCGTCGGCGCCGATGAGCGCGAAGCGCAGGGGGATCGACATTGCTGCCTTTGTCGCCTGTCCCGGCGTCGCCGGGCAGGCTTGGGCAAGCTCGAGCGTGAGCGTTTTCGCGGTCGCGTCGTAGCTCTGCCTGACCGCGACCTCCGGCGTGCCGGCCTGGCTGTACCACAGCATGAACTGGGAAAGGTCGCGCCCGCTCGCCTCGGAGAAGCAGGCGATGAACTGCTCGATCGTCGCGGCATCGCCGTCGTGGCGGTCGAAATAGAGGTCCATGCCGCGTGCGAACGCTTCCGATCCGATCAGCGTCTTCAGCATGCGGATCACCTCCGCGCCTTTTTCGTAGACGGTCGCGGTGTAGAAGTTGTTGATCTCGCGGTAGGCCTGCGGCCGCACCGGATGCGCCAGCGGCCCGGCGTCCTCGCTGAACTGGTGGGTCCTGAGAAGCCGCACGTCCTGGATGCGCTTGACCGGTCGCGACCGCGTGTCGGAGGTGAACTCCTGGTCGCGGAACACAGTCAGCCCTTCCTTCAGGCACAGCTGGAACCAGTCGCGGCAGGTGATCCGGTTGCCGGTCCAGTTGTGGAAATATTCGTGCGCGATGACCGCCTCGACGCCCTCGTAGTCGCTGTCGGTTGCCGTCTCCTGGGCGGCCAGCACGTACTTGTCGTTGAAGATGTTGAGGCCCTTGTTCTCCATCGCGCCCATGTTGAAGTGCGACACGGCGACGATGGAGAAGACGTCGAGGTCGTACTCGCGCCCGAAGGCCTCCTCGTCCCAGCGCATCGAGCGCTTCAGCGCGTCCATGGCGAAGGCCGCCTGGTCCTGGTTGCCCTGTTCGACATAGACCCGCAGGTCGACCGGCTTGCCGGACTTCGTCGTGAAATCCTCGCGCACCAGCGCGAGATCCCCGCCGACCAGCGCGAACAGGTAGCAGGGCTTGGGATGGGGGTCGTGCCAGATCGCGAAATGCCTGTCCGTGCCGGCAATGTCGCCGGCCTCCACCGGATTGCCGTTCGACAGCAGCACCGGCGCGTCGGCTTTGCGCGCCTCGATGCGCGTGGTGTAGACGCTGAGCACGTCCGGCCGGTCGAGGAAGTAGGTGATGCGGCGAAATCCCTCCGCCTCGCATTGCGTCGTGTAGACGCCGTTGGAGCGGTACAGCCCCATCAGCTGCGTGTTCGCCGCGGGGTCGACGGTGACGACGGTGCGCAGGGTGAAAGGTCCCTGCGGCGGCGAGTTGAGGGTCAGGCCGCTCTCGTCCGCGGCGTAGTCGTTGTGCATCAGCGGCACGCCGTCGATGTCGAGCCCTTCGAACTTCAGCCCTTCGCCGTCGAGCCGCAGGGCGCCTGCCGGCCCTTCGTGCGCCGGGTTGCGGCGGATCGCCAGCCTGGCCTCGACCCGCGTCGCGTTCGGCGAAAGCCGCACGTCGAGCGAAACCCGGTCGATCAGGTAGGCGGGCGGGGCGTAGTCAGCCAGGTGAATCGTCTGCGGCGTGTCGGTTCGCATGTCGTCTCCCGTGGGGGCGCGTGCAGGGGGCAGGATCGTGCCGGCATGCTGCCGGCGTCGCGCAGCGTTGAATATCAATCGAACGGAATCATGGCCAGCCTTGCCTTGCGGCTGCGGCGTGTCATCCGCAGACGCTGGTCCGTTGCAGCCGCTGGCGCACATGCGCGACGACGCTCATCGCCGTCAGCGCGGAAGAGCGCGGATTTGATGAAAGCGTGTTGCCGTCGATGACGAAGTGCAGCCGTCCGAAGGCGCCTTCCGCGACGACTTCGTGCCGGTTCGACGTCATCGCCGGATCGGCGATCAGCGTCACCTGCGTTTCATCGAGGCCGGCGCCGGCGAAGGCGATCGTTGCGGCGACATTGGCGTTCTTGGGATAGCGGCGCGCCGCCTCGCGCGCGCTGCCCTGAAAGTGCACTGCGGCCTCGCTCAGCGCATCCAGGTCGAGCACCTCTTCCGCCGCCGAACCGCGCCATCCCGCCGGCGCCTTGCGCCCGATGTAGGTGAGCCGCTCCAGCCCCCCGACGGCGGCTGCCGCAACCGCGTCGACGGCGCCGATCGCCCCCGACACGAACCGCAGGCGGGCGCCGCCTTGGCGTGCCGCCGCATCGAGCGCCTCGGCATGCTCCGGCGTCGCCAGCACGCCGCTGGCCACGCTGACGACATCGGTGCCGGCGCGCAGCAGCGCGGGGCCGTGCGCCATCAGCGCCGCGTGTCCGCCGCAATCAACGGCCAGAGCGATACCGTCGGGAAGGTCTGCCGCATCCGCCACTGCCGGGACCGGCATGCCATGCGCCGCCGAGATCGCCTCGCTGGCTGCGGCTTCACGGCCGCGCCGGCAAATAACGGCGGCGACCGAAATTCCAGCGTCTTCTTGCCATTGCGTTGCGGCGTAGGTCGCGATGCCGCCATGCCCGATCAGCGCCAGTTTCATTTCCGCTCCCTTGTGTCCCGAATGGCGTGGCAAAAGGGGATAGACAGAATACCTTCCCTCACGCAATGAGGCTCTGGAATCGGCGCGCGAGATATGCCATTCACACAAAGGAATGCGTGAATATGTGGAGGGCGATGGCGGCAGCCCTGACGGTCATAGGAGCACTATGAGGTACTCAAGGCTAGACGCCAAGGACTACGCGCGCGTGAACATGCGCGGGATATGGGCGAACGCCCTCAACCCGATGCTTCCCGATCATTCGATCGACGAAGCTGGCCTGCGTTCCAACATCCGCCACTGGATCGACGATCTCGGCATGGCCGGATTGTGCATCAGCAGCAAGCAGGGCGAATACTACTCGATGTCGATCGAGGAGCGGAAACGCACCTTCGAGATCGCCCTCGAGGAGTGCAGCGGCAAGGCCGGCATGATCGCGTCGTGCTCCGACCAGCGCGTGGATACCGTGCTCGAGCTTGCGCGCCACGCCCAGCAGATCGGGGTCGACTATGTCGTTGTGGCCGCGCCGGTCCTGCACTTCGTGGCCGAGCGCTGCGATGTCCTGATGCGCTATTACGAATACCTGTGCGACCAGCTCGAGATCGGCATCATTCCGTGCAGCCATCCCGACAGCGGCTACGTGATGAGCCCGGAGCTGTGCGTGCGCCTGGCAAACTTGCCCAATATCGTCGCCATCAAGTACGCTGTGCCCCGTCCGATGTACATGGCTCTGGCGCGGATGGCGGGCGACAAGCTGCCGGTGTCCTCGACATCCGAAGCCGAGTGGCTCGATAACATCGTCGAGCTGGGCTGGCAGCTGCACCTGGGCTCGACGACCCCGCTGCTGCTGCAGACCGCCAACGACCGCCGCATGCACGAATACACCGAGCTTGCCATGCGCGGCCAGGTGGACGAGGCCCGCAAGGTGTATGACAGCCTCGAACCGGTGCGCAGCGCGCTGCACAGCACCCGCCCTCCCGGCAAGCCGCTCGCCCACCAGAAGTACTGGCAGGAACTGCTCGGCCAGGCCGGCGGCAGCGTTCGCCGTCCGATGCTCGAGCTGACCGAGGAAGAGAAGGCACGCACGCGCGAAGCCTTCGATGCATGCGGCCTGAAGTTCTAGACGCCTTGAAAGGCGCGTCCGCCCGGTGCATCGTCGCGGGTCTGCAAACCTCTGCTGAAGTCGGCTGAACCGCATGCGCATCCTCGTTTTCCAGCACTCGCAGACCGTCCATCCCGGCGTCTACCGGGACATGATGCGTGCCGACGGCGCGCAGGTAACGACGGTGGATTTCGAGCGCGGAGATACGATTCCCGACCTCGGCGGCTTCGATGCCCTGTGGGTCATGGGCGGGCCGATGGACGTCTGGCAGGAGGACGAGCACCCCTGGCTTGCCGGCGAGAAGCGGGCGATCCGCGAGGCCGTGCGCGAGCGCGGCATGGGCTATTTCGGCCTGTGTCTTGGCCATCAGCTTCTGGCGGCGGCCTGCGGCGGCGAGGTCGCTCCTGCGGGCACCAGCGAAATCGGCGTGATGACCATCGACCTGAACCGCGAAGGCGCCGGCAGCGCCTGGTTCGCCGGTGTCGAAAGCGGCTTTCCGGCCTTGCAGTGGCACTACTCGGAAGTGGTGCGCCCGCCCGAGGATGCCCGTGTGCTGGCGCACTCGCCGGCCTGCGCTGTGCAGGCGATGACGCTGGGGCCGCGCGTGCTGTCGCTGCAATTTCACCTGGAGGCGACGCGCGAAACGGTAAACGACTGGCGCGCCATTCCCGGCACCGACGAACTGCTTGTCGAGGCGATGGGCGAAAACGGTGCGGAGCTATTTACCAACGCCTTCATCTCGCGCGAGGACGAGGCCCACGCGGTGGCGCGCAAGGTCTACGCCAACTGGCGCAACGCCATCCTTGCCGCCGTTGCGGCCTGAGGCGCGCCGGCGATAATCACTGCGCTGTCACGGACCTGCAGGCGCGGGCCGCGAGCTTGTATTCGCCCCAGACTATCCCTTCAATGCCGGAAATCGTCGTGACATCGATGGCGGCGCAAACAACGGGCAGCGAGCATAGCATGACCGCGACCTTCGTTTCTCATCTGCAGCACCCGATGCTGGCGGTCGTGAACCGGCTCGACAGGAACGCACCTGTCGACGACGCGCGGTTCATCTGAAGCCATAGGCTGCGACCGCCGGACCGGCGGGGCTGCCGATCCGGCGGTGCGGCCAGGCGCGCTGCTGGTAGGGGGCTAGATCACGATGATCTGGGCCGAACCGGCCCGTGATCATGAACGTGATCTACTCCAACAAGGCCGGAGCGGGATGGGACGGAAAACCTGTATCCGCCTTTCCTCATCCCGCTCTAGCTCGCGCGCTTGCGCCCCGTGACCATGGCCCGCACGAGGTTCTCGCCGTGCTCGATGCTGGCGAAGACGACGCCGCCGACATGCAGGGCGATCAGCCCCAGCGTGCCGAACGCGGCAGCTTCGTGCACCTCTTCCACCCACTTCACGCCCCAGTAGGCGTCGGTGGTCATCATGTGGCCGGTCAGCGAGATGACGGCGATGGCCGCGAGCAGGGCGAGCACCATCGCGCCGCCGGCCGGGTTGTGGCCGAGGTGGCGGCGGGCGCGGAAACCCGCCGCGTCCTTCAGGTAGCCGATGACCGTTCCCGGCCCGGTCACGAAATCGGAGAACCGGGCGTGGCGCGTGCCGATGAAGCCCCAGATCACCCGTAGCCCGATCAGGCCCGCGACGACGTAGCCGGCGAACTCGTGCGGCTTGTCCCATTCGTCGCCGGTGAGGAACGCGAAGGCGAACAGGGCGACGAGCGACCAGTGGAAGATGCGCACGAACGGGTCCCAGACCCGGACGGTTGCCGGCAGCGCATCGCTGCCGGCGTCCATCGCGCGGGTGGCGGCTTCCATCAGCCCTTGATCTTCGTCTTGACGACTTCGCCGGTCACCGGGTTGAAGTAGGCCTCGACCTTCTTGCCGTCCTTGTCCATGGCATAGGCCTCGTAGCAGCCGTCCTCGACCTTGACCGAGCGCACGTCGTAGCCGAGTTCGGTGGCCTTCAGCTTCAGCGCCTCTTCGCTCATCCACTGGTCCTTCGGCGCGTTGCCGCATTCGCTGGAGGCCTGGGCGGCAAGCGGGAACGACAGGGCGGCAAGGGTGATGGCGGTGGCGATTGCGTTGCGCATGGTTTTCTTCCTTCATGTGGTGCCGGGGGGTGTCCCCGTTGACACGCCATTCATCGCAGGCCCGCGATGACACAGCGCTGACCCTTCCCGTCAGCCAACTGTCATTTTTGCGGTGCCAGAAAGGCCCTATGCGTATCGCGCGTTGCATCATGATCGTCATCCTGGCGGCATTTGCCGCCGGTTCCGCCGGCACGGCCCTTGCCGACAAGGGCCGGCGTGGACGCGATTCCCACGACGAACTGAACGAGGCGCGCAAGCGTGGCGAGGTGCTGCCGCTGGCGCAGATCCTGAAGATGCTCGAGGCACGCATCGGCAACCGCATCGTCGAGATCGAGTTCGAGGAGGAGCACGGCGTCATGGCCTATGGCATCTACTACCTCGACCCCGCGGGCCGACGGCGCGAGGTCTATGTCGACGCTGCCACCGGCAAGATCCTCGAAGACAAGCGGGACGACTGACGAGATGCGTATCCTGCTCATCGAGGATGACCCGCGCATCCGCGCCGACCTTGCCACCACGCTGGAGGCCGCCGGCTACGTCGTCGACGCAGAGGCCGACGGCGAGGAGGGCTGGCACCTTGGCGACACCGAGACCTATGGCGCCGCGATCCTCGACCTCGGGCTTCCCGGCATGGACGGCCTCGCCGTCCTCAAGCGCTGGCGCGCGGCGGGCCGCGACCTGCCCGTTCTCGTGCTCACCGCGCGTGGCGCCTGGGCCGAACGCGTAGAGGGCATCGATGCCGGCGCCGACGACTACCTTGCCAAGCCGTTCCGCATGGAGGAGCTGCTGGCGCGCCTGCGCGCCATCATCCGCCGCTCCGGCGGTCATGCGAGCCCGGTCATCGAGGCTGGAAGGGTGTGCCTCGATACCCGCCAGATGCGCGTCACCGCCGATGGCGTTCCGGTATCTCTTTCACCGCAGGAGTATCGTCTCGTCGCCTACCTGATGCTCAACAAGGGCCGTGTCGTGCCCCAGCAGGAACTCGCCGAGCACCTGCAGTCGGTGCATTTCGAACGCGAGTCCAACGCAGTCGAGGTGCTGATCGGGCGTGTGCGCCGCAAGCTGCCCGTCGCGCTCATCGAGACGCGCCGCGGCTTCGGCTACCTGGTCCCCGAGGACGAGGCAGGCGAATGAAATTGCTCGGCTCCCTGCGGCTGCGCCTTGTCGCCTTCGCCGCGCTGGTGATGGCGGTGGCGCTGGTCGCGGCGGGCTTTGGCCTCACGGCGCTGTTCTCGCGTCACCTCGAACGCCGCGTCGGCCAGGAACTCGACACCCACATCGCGCAGTTGTCCGGCTCCTTGCGGATCGCCGCCGACGGCACGCTGTCGCTGGCGCGCGAACCCGCCGATCCGCGCTTCGCACGCGTCTACGGCGGCCTCTACTGGCAGGTGGCCGACCAGACTGCGGGCCGGGAACTGCGCTCACGCTCGCTGTGGGATTCCGAGTTGCAACTGCCCGCTGATCCGCTGCATCCCGGCACGATCCACGTCCACGACAGCACCGGTCCGGACGGTGCGCCGCTGCTTGTGCACGAACAGCTAGTGCTGGTTCCCGTCGCCGGCCGCGACCACGAGCTGCGCGTCTCGGTCGCCATCAACCGGCAGGAGCTGGCCGCCCTCGAACAGGGCTTCGCGCGCGACGTGACGCCGGCGCTGGCGCTGCTCGGCCTTGTCCTGCTCGCCGGTTTCGCGGTCCAGATCGGCGCCGGCCTGAAGCCCATGCGCGCGGTTCGCGCCGGACTCGCCGACATTCGCGAGGGCCGCGCGCGGCGCCTCGCCGAAGCCGTGCCCTCCGAGGTTGCGCCGCTGGTGCGCGAGATCAACGAACTGCTCGATACCCAGGACGCCGACATGGCGCGCGCGCGCGACCGTGCCGCCGACCTCGCACATGGCCTGAAGACGCCGCTGACCGCGCTCGACAGCGACATCGCGCGCCTGCGCGAGAAGGGCGAAACGGCGATAGCCGCCGACATCGACGAACTGGCCGCGCGCATGCGCCGGCACATGGAGCGCGAACTTGCGCGCGCGCGCATCCGCCATGGCCGCGCAGCCGCCACCCCTGTCGCCACGACGCTTTCCGGCATCGTGCGCACCCTGCAGCGCACCCCGAAGGGCGAGGCGGTCGCCTTCGACACCGATGTGCCCGCGGACCTGAGCGTGCACGTCGACGCCGACGATATCGCCGAGCTTCTCGGCAACCTGCTGGAGAACGCAGCGCGCCATGCGAAGGGCCGCGTCGCGGTGGGCGCGGGCCGCAGTGAAGGCAAGGTCAGCATCGCCGTTGAGGACGACGGCCCTGGCCTCGGCGAGGATGCTCGCGCCGCGGTGCTTGCCCGCGGCAAGCGCCTCGATGAGGCAGGCGCTGCCGGCGCCGCCGGTCTCGGTCTTGCCATCGTGCAGGACATTCTGGCCGCCTACGGTGGCGAGCTGTCGCTCGATCGCTCACCCCTCGGCGGTCTGCGCGCGGCCGTCACCCTGCCGGGGTAGGGGGAGACGACAACTCTGCGTTGATCTCGAATTCTGGGCAAGCTTCTGTTGCTTATTGACCGGATAAGAACGTAAGGCTGACCATGGCTTCTATGCCAGAAATGAACAGGCTAAAAACGATGGCGCCCAAAATTATTCGATGCCGGTACGCTCTATCTTTGTTTTCTTCTAAAACATTCACTGGGAAAGCCCATTTGGCATATCCAAAAAATGATCTGTAAATGATTAAAGCAAGAGCGAGAAAATATAAATAAAAACCTAGACGAAACGAGTTATATACACCGCCCGTCGGAAACAAATAATCCGACGATTTGGTAATCCAATAAATAGAATATGGAAAAGCAATAATCCAAAGACCTGCATCATAGACAAACTTACCATGAATAAATGAATACCACTTTTTAGTTGAACATAATTTACTATTAATAATATTTTGTACTGCACGATAGTAACCTACATCCTGTGCATTTATGGTGGCGTTACTGCTGTTTCTGGTTGGTTCAGATAGAATAGGATAGGGGTCAAAGAGGGGTGGTTTGTCAAAATGTAGCCAAATGGAAAATCTATTGGGGGGTTCCGTTCCGCTTGCATGGTTCTTGTATGAGTTCTCATTAGTGAAAAAGATAGTGCGAATCGGAGATGGCAGGTTGTTCGAATCAAATATATGTTCAGAATCACCATAAGTAATTTGTCCGTCAAAACCAACTATTGAAACGGTAACGCGAAAGGCATCAATTTTGAGAGATTCATTATGCGTCTTAAAATCATCATCGCTTACATTATCAGGTTTTCGCAGATTTGATACAATGCGTTCACCTTCTGTTTTAGTAAGAGTGGCAAGTTCACGATATGCAGATTTTATCTGTGGTAAATTCAGCAGGCATCCGCGAATAGGGATTTGATCTTGATACCATTGGATGTCAGATCGCGTTTCTGTTTCGAGGGCATCATCAGTCATAATTTTACGGCCCCAACAAAACGATCATAAGATAGCAGGCTGGATGGAGCGCTATCCATCTCAGCCAACGGTATATAATACAGCGGTACATCACTGCCTACAGACAAAGCCGCCCTCTCACCCCGTCGTCTTCGAGAAATCCATGCCCGGCTTCGCCAGCTTCTCCGGCGGACCGATCCACGCGTAGGCGAGCAGGCAGGGGTCGCGCTCGCCTGTCGTGATGCGGTGGTTGTGGCCCGACCGGTTGAGGATCAGCGAGCCCGGCGCATGGACGGCCTGGTCGTTCTCCGACCAGTTGCCGGCAATCGACACATAGCTTTCCTCGATGCCCTTGTGGTGGTGCTGCGGGTAGGTGGTCGACGGCGCGAACAGCACGTAGCCGAGGATCAGCCTGTCCGTGACGATCGGTCCCTGCGGGCCGAGCACCTCGCAATAGGCATACTTGCGCGCCAGTCCGCGCGGCACGCGTTCGTAGCCATATTCCCATGTCAGCAGGTGCGAAATGCGTTCGGTGGCGCGGGCAAGCGTATTGAGCGCCGCGCGCGAGCCGAGATCGAAGGCGCGCGGCAGGTGCGCCACGACCGGCTTTTCCTCCGGCTCCCGCGCGATCACCGGCGGGTTCGTGTCGATGATCGCGCCGAGCAAATCGCGGATTCGCTTGCGGTGACCGCGGATGATCTTGCTGCCCCCCGCAAAGCCCGGCCGGTACAGCAATTCGAACTCGCGCAGCAGGTAGAGCCAATCGGGAACGTCGCCGAGCCGGGTGGTGTCATCGCTCATCGCTGCTCGCCATTCCCCGTGTTGCCCGCACAGCCGAACCGCTCACACCTTGAGCAGGATCTTGCCGCGGTGTTGTGCTGCTTCCATCATCTCGTGCGCCTCGCGCGCTTGCGCCAGGGGCAGCACGGCATGCGTCACCGGCTTGATCTTTCCGTCTTCGATCGGTGGCCAGACCGTCGCTTCCAGTTCCGAAGCGATCGCGCTCTTGAACGCGTCCGGGCGAGAGCGCAGCGTCGAGCCCGTGTAGGTGAGCCGCTTCAGCATCACCGGCATCAGGTTGATCTCCATCTTCGAGCCTTTGTTGAAGGCAAGCTGGATGATCCGCGCGTCGTGGCTCGCCGCCTTGAAGTTCCGCTCCACGTAGTCGCCGGCGATGATGTCGAGGATGATGTCGGCGCCGCCCGCCTCGCGCACCACCTCGACGAAGTCCTCCTCGCGGAAGTTGATCGCGCGCTCAGCGCCGAGGCTTTCGCACCAGGCGGAGGCTTCCGCCGAGTCCGCGGTGGTGAACACCCGCAGACCCATCGCCGCGCCGACCTGGATCGCGGTGGAGCCGATGCCGCCGGCCCCGCCATGCACCAGCAGCAGCGCGCCGGCCGGCACCTCGTGGCCATGGAAGATGTTGCTCCATACCGTGAAGAACGTCTCCGGCAGCCCTGCCGCATCGCTGATGTCGACGCCGCGCGGAATCGCCAGGCAATGGCCCGCATCGACCGCGACGTATTGCGCGTAGCCGCCGCCGTTGGTGAGCGCGCAGACGTCATCGCCCACTTTCCAGTTCGTCACGTCGCCGCCGACAGCTACGACCTTTCCCGACACTTCGAGGCCGAGCAGGTCCGACGCGCCCTTGGGCGGGGGATAGTGGCCGCGCCGCTGCACCAGGTCCGGGCCGTTGACGCCAGCCGCCGCCACCTCGATCAGCACCTCATGCGCGGCAGGCGAGGGGACCGGCCGCTTGCCCATGACGAGCACGTCCGGGCCTCCGGTTCCGGTCGGTACGATGGCGTCCATCTCGGTCGGGATCATGCTTTTCCTCGTGCTTGTGTCGCGCGCGAACGGGTTCGGCTGCGCGCCGGTTCGTCGCGTTCAGGGGGAGGGGATGTCAGCCCAGTTAATCCAGCGCAACCTGCATGGCATGCGCCACGTCGTCGGCGTTCTCGGCGATGATGACGCCTGCGGACGCCAGCCGCTCGATCTTCTCGTCCGCCGATTGCAGCCCGAAGATCGACAGCGTGCCCGCGTGCCCCATCCGCCGTTCCTTCGGCGCATGCCGCCCCACGACCAGCGCCACCACCGGCTTGCCGTAGTCGACGGATTCCAGATAGGCCGCGGCGTCCTCTTCCTCGCTGCCGCCGACCTCGCCGATCAGGATGACGCCCTTCGTCTCGGGATCGTCCCTGAACAGTTCGAGACACTTGCGGAAGCCGATGCCATGGATCGGGTCGCCGCCGACGCCGACCGTCGTCGACTGGCCAAGCCCGTAGGCGGTCGTCTGCGCCAGGATCTCGCTGGTCAGCGAGGCAGAGCGCGAGGCAATGCCGATCGAGCCGGGCGTCGCGTCGGTGGTCGGCATGACGCCGATCTTGCAGGCATTCGGCGTCAGGATGCCCTGCGAGTTCGGCCCGATCAGGATGGTGTCGGAACCAGCGAGCGCCGCCTTGACGCGGCTGATGTCGTGCACCGGCACGCGTTCGGTGACGCAGACAACCAGCGCGACTTCCGCCTCGATCGCCTTGATCATCGCGTCGCCCGCCTTGTGCGCCGGCACCATCACCAGGCTGGCGTTGGCCTTCGTTTCGCTCGCCGCTTCCTTCGCGGTGTTGAAGACCGGCAGGCCGAGGTGCTCCCTGCCGCCCTTGCCGGGACGCACGCCGGCGACATAGTGCGAGCCGTAGTGCAGCGCCTGCTCGGTGTAGAAGGTGCCGGCACGACCGGTCATGCCCTGAACGATGACGCGGGTGTCCGCTCCAACCAGGATGGCCATCACGCACCTCCCTTCCTGGCGATCTCGACCGCGCGCGCGATCGCCCCGCCCATGTCCTCGAAGTCCTCGAACGGCAGCCGCCGGTTCTTCAGGATCGACAGCGCCCATTCGGCGTTCTGCCCCGCCATGCGCACCACCACCGGCGGCTTGCGGGTGGCGCGCGCATAGGCGAGCGCGAAGCCTTCAGCGACCGTGTCGCAGGCGGTCATGCCGCCGCCGTGCACGTTGACCAGCACGACGCCGACGCCCGGATCCTGCAACAGCATGGCCGCGCCCTTGGCGATCTGCAGGCTCGTCGTCGTGGTGCGGATGTCCATGAAGTTGGCCGGGCTGCCGCCGCCGTCGATGATCATGTCGTTGGTGGCAAGGCCGAGCCCCGCGCCGTTGACCACCACGCCGATGTTGCCGGTCAGCTTGACGAAGTTGATGTCGTTCTCGCGCGCGATGCGCTCCTGCTCGGGCAGGTTGTCGTCCTCGGCGAAGGTCTCGAACTCGGGGTGGCGGAACAGCGCGTTGCCGTCCAGCGCGATCTTGGCGTCGACCGCGATGGCCGAGCCGTCGGCGCGCACCGCCAGCGGGTTGATCTCGACCAGCGTCGCGTCGTTGTCGCGAAACGCCCGCGCAGCGCCCTTCGCCAGCGCAACCAGCGCGTCGGGTGCATTGCCCGACACGCCAAGCCCGCCGAGCATCTTGCGCAGCGCGTCCTCGTCGAGGTCGCCGCCCAGCGTCAACGGCAACTGGCGCACGACATCGGGGTCCATGCGCGCGGCCTGCTCGAATTCCACCCCGCCCTTCGCCGACATCAGCATCACCGGCAGGCCGGAATGCTGGTCGAAGGTGAAGGAGAGGTAGAAGCTGTGGGCGATGTCGATCGCTTCCTCGATCCACACGCTCTTCACCATCTCGCCGGCAGCGCCGGTCTGGCCGGTCACCAGCCGCTTGCCGAGCAGCTTGGCAGCCTCCGAACGCACCGCCGAAGGTGTCGCGGCGAACTTGATGCCGCCAACCAGCCCGCGCCCGCCGGCGCCGATCTGCGCCTTGACGACGTATTTGGTGCATTCGATCTCGCGGCAGCGCGCCTCCGCCTCGTCGGGCGTCGTCGCCAGCCGTCCGCTCGGGATCGGCACGCCGTATTGCGCCAGGATTTCCTTGGACAGGTGTTCGGAGAGATTCATCGTGTTTCCCCTTGCCGACCGTCTTGTGCGGCCCTGTGTGCCGCTCCGCGGGACCGGCAATCTGGGCCGTGGTATACCACGCGCCGTGGGCCGTCACAATCATCGTGCCGGCAGCATGAGCGAAGACTAGTCTTCGCCGCGCCACATTGCCAGCGCCGAGGCGGCAGCGCGGCCTTTCTCAGGCAGCAAGGAGTGCGTTGCAATCACCGGCTGCCGCGCGATAGGCTGGCGCGATCGTATTTTCCCCTTGCCGTGCCTGCGCGCACACCTGACGCCATGTTCGATATCCGCGACCTCGAGATCATCGCCGCGCTTGCCCGCCACCGCCATTTCGCGCGCGCCGCGGCCGAATGCGGCATCTCCCAGCCGGCCTTTTCGGCGCGCATCAAGAAGCTGGAACTCGACCTCGGAGTACCGCTGGTGGAGCGCGGCAACCGCTACCAGGGGCTGACGCCGGAAGGCGAGATCGCGCTGAAGTGGGCGCGCCAGATGCTCGATGCCGCCGACGGGCTGAAACAGAGCATCGCGGCGGCCAAGGGCTCGGTCAGCGGCCAGCTGACGCTTGGCGTCGTGCCGACCGCGCTGGCCTACTCGGCGCGCATCCCCGCGGCCATGCGTGCCGCCCACCCGAACATCGCCCTGCGCGTCTATTCGGCCTCCTCGGTGCAGATCCGCACCGGCGTCGAGGACTACACGTTCGACGCCGGAATCACCTACCTGGACGGCATCTTTCCACCCACCATCGAGACAAGGCCGCTTTACGAGGAACGCTACGTGCTGCTTGCGCCCGCAGCGCTTGCCCCGCGCACGAGCGGCACCGCGACATGGCGCGAGGCCGCTGCTCTGCCCTTGAGCACGCTGACGCCGGAAATGCAGAACCGCCGCATCATCGAGAGCGTCTTTGCCGGGATCGGCGTCACGCCGAACATCGTCTTCGAGACCAACGCCTACACAGTGTCGCTGATGCAGGTCGAAACCGGTTTCGCCGCGACCATCGTGCCGGAAATCCTCGTTGACAAGATGCCGCCGATCGCCAAGACCGCCTGTCTCCACCTGCACGAACCCGACATAACCCGGTCGATCGGCGTGATCTTTGCCGACCGCAAGCCGCGCCCGCCGGTCGTCCGGGCGCTGGAGGAGGTGCTCGGCGCAGTGTCATGATAATCTCAGATTATCGTGGCAGTGGCGATTCCGATTTGCATCGATTTGCAAAACACGGTTCTTGGGCGCACCATGAACAGGGGAGGCAGACGCGTGTCCATCGTTGAAGACCGTCCAGGTGTCTGGAAATCGGGCCGCGGCAAGGGCCGCAAGACGCCGAAGGGCCGCCAGCTCGACGAACGCGCGGCATTGGAAGTCGCCGCCCTGCTGGGCGATCGCCCGCGCCGGCGCGACCTCATGATCGAGTTCCTGCACCTCATCCAGGACGAATACGGCCACCTCTCCGCCGCCCACCTGCGCGCGCTCGCCGACGAGATGCGCGTGCCCCAGGCCGAGGTCTACGAGGTCGCCACCTTCTATGCCCACTTCGACGCGGTGAAGGAAGGCGAGACCCCGCCGCCGGCCCTGACCATCCGCGTCTGCGATTCCCTGTCGTGCGAACTGGCCGGCGCCGAAGCCTTGCGCCAGGCGCTGGAAAACGGCCACGACCCGAAGAAGGTGCGCGTCCTGCGCGCGCCGTGCATGGGGCGCTGCGACACCGCGCCGGTGCTGGAACTTGGTCACAACCACATCGACAACGCGACGCCGGAAAAGGTCGCAAAGGCGATCGCGACCGGCGACACGCATGCCCACGAGCCGGCCTACGAGGCCTTTGCCGCCTATCGCGCCGCCGGCGGCTACAAGACGCTGGAAGCCTTGCGCGGCGGTTCGCGCAGTGTCGACGACGTGCAGCAGGAGGTGCTCGATTCCGGCCTGCGCGGCATGGGCGGCGCGGGCTTCCCGTCCGGGCGCAAGTGGTCGTTCGTGCGCGCCGAGGCCGGTCCGCGCTACCTCGCCGTCAACGGCGACGAGGGCGAGCCCGGCACCTTCAAGGACCGCTACCTGCTTGAACGCGACCCGCATGTCTTCCTCGAAGGCATGCTGATCGCCGCCTGGGCGGTGGAGGCGGAGAAGGCGTTCATCTACATCCGCGACGAATATCCCGCGATCATCGCGCTGCTGCGCAAGGAAATCGCCGAGCTGGAGAAGGCCGGCATCGCCGCGCCCGGCTATATCGACCTGCGCCGCGGTGCCGGCGCTTACATCTGCGGCGAGGAATCGGCGATGATCGAGTCGATCGAGGGCAAGCGCGGCCTGCCGCGCCATCGCCCGCCCTACGTCGCCCAGGTCGGCGTCTTCAACCGCCCGACGCTGGTGCACAACATCGAGACGCTCTACTGGGTCGCGCGCATCTGCCGCGAGGGCAAGGACGTCTTCGGGGCGCATGGCACCAACGGCCGCAAGGGCCTGCGCGCCTATTCGGTGTCCGGCCGCGTCAAGAACCCCGGCGTCAAGATCCTTCCCGCCGGCTCCACGATCATGGACCTGATCGAGGCCAGCGGCGGCATGCTCGACGGTCACGCCTTCAAGGCCTACCAGCCCGGCGGCCCGTCCGCCGGCCTGCTGCCGGCTTCCATGAACGACATCCCGCTCGACTTCGACACGCTGCAGCCGCACGGCACCTTCATCGGGTCTGCCGCGGTCGTCGTCCTGTCGGACAAGGATTCCGCCCGCGATGCGGCGCTCAACATGCTGCGCTTCTTCGAGGACGAGAGCTGCGGCCAGTGCACGCCGTGCCGCTCGGGCTGCGAGAAGGCGGTCAAGCTGATGCAGGCCGACAGGTGGGACACCGGCCTGCTGGAGGAACTCTGCCAGACGATGGCGGACGCCTCCATCTGCGGTCTCGGCCAGGCGGCACCCAACCCGATCCGCCTCACCATCAAGCATTTCCCCGAGGAGGTCTGAACCATGACGGACTCAAACACGCCGAAGCCGGTCACGTTCACCCTCGACGGCAAGACGGTCACCGCCGCACCCGGAGAATCGATCTGGGAAGTGGCGAAGCGCCAGGGCACGCTGATCCCGCACCTGTGCCACAAGCCCGAGCCGGGCTACCGCTCCGATGGCAACTGCCGCGCCTGCATGGTGGAGATCGAGGGCGAGCGCACGCTCGCCGCCTCCTGCGTGCGCATGCCGTCGCAAGGCATGGTGGTCAATTCCGCATCCGAACGCGCCGACAAGGCGCGCAAGATGGTGATGGAACTCCTCGTCGCCGACCAGCCCGCCCGTGACAAGGCACATGACCGCTCCTCGCATCTGTGGGAGATGGCCGACATGCAGGGGGTCTCCGACAGCCGCTTCCCGGCCATCGAGGCGGACCGCGTGCCGCTGCTCGACGCCAGCCACGTCGCCATGCGCGTCAATCTCGACGCCTGCATCAGCTGCAACCTGTGTGTGCGCGCCTGCCGCGAGGTCCAGGTCAACGACGTCATCGGCATGGCCGGCCGCGGCCACGATTCCAAGATCGTCTTCGACTTCGACGATCCCATGGGTGCCTCCACCTGCGTTGCCTGCGGCGAATGCGTGCAGGCCTGCCCGACGGGCGCGCTGATGCCGGCGAGCGTGCTGGCCGACGACCTCAGCGGCGATTCCGCCGACTACGACCGCGAGGTCAACTCGGTGTGCCCGTATTGCGGCGTCGGCTGCCAGATCTCCTTCAAGGTCAAGGACGGCCGCATCAAGTACGTCGAGGGCGCCGACGGCCCGGCCAACGAGAACCGGCTGTGCGTCAAGGGCCGCTTCGGCTTCGACTATGTCGCCCACCCGCACCGCCTGACCAAGCCGCTGATCCGCCGCGACGATGCGCCCGCCAAGGGCCTCAACGTCGATCCGGCCAATTGGCAGACTCACTTCCGCGAGGCGACCTGGGAGGAGGCGCTGGATGCCGCCGCCGGCGGCCTGGCGAAGCTGCGCGACGAGGATCCGCGCCTGGTCGCCGGCTTCGGCTCGGCCAAGTGCTCCAACGAGGAGGCCTATCTCTTCCAGAAGCTGATCCGCGAGGGCTTCGGCCACAACAACGTCGACCACTGCACCCGCCTTTGCCACGCCTCCTCGGTGGCGGCACTCCTCGAGAACGTTGGCTCCGGCGCGGTGACCGCGACCTTCAACGAGATCGAGCATGCCGACGCAGCCATCGTCATCGGCTGCAACCCGGTCGAGAACCACCCCGTCGCCGCGACCTACTTCAAGCAGTTCGCCAAGCGCGGCGGCAAGCTGATCGTCATGGACCCGCGCGGCGTGACGCTCGGGCGCTACGCCTCCCACCAGTTGAAGTTCCGCCCTGGCGCCGACGTTTCGATGCTCAATGCGATCATGCACGTTATCGTCGAGGAAGGCCTCTACGACCGCCAGTACATCGAGGCGATGACCGAGGGCTTCGACGCGATCAAGACCCACCTGAAGGACTTCAGCCCGGAGAAGATGGCGCCGATCTGCGGCATCGACGCCGAGGTGCTGCGCGACGTCGCGCGCACTTTCGCCACCGCCAAGGCGGGCATGATCTTCTGGGGCATGGGCATCTCGCAGCACATCCACGGCACCGACAACTCGCGCTGCCTGATCTCGCTGGCGCTGATGTGCGGCCATGTCGGGCGTCCGGGCACGGGCCTGCATCCGCTGCGCGGCCAGAACAACGTGCAGGGCGCCTCCGACGCCGGCCTCATCCCCATGTTCCTGCCCGACTACCAGTCGGTCACCGACGATGGCGTGCGCTCCGCCTTCAACGAGATCTGGGGCAACGACAGGTTCCGCGACGCCCAGAAGGGGCTGACCGTCGTCGAGATCATCGACGCGATCTACAACGGCAAGATCCGCGGCATGTACATCCTCGGCGAGAACCCGGCGATGTCGGACCCCGACGTCGAGCATGCCCGCGACGCGCTGGCAAAGCTCGAGCACCTCGTCGTGCAGGACATCTTCCTCACCGAGACCGCCAACTACGCCGACGTCGTCCTGCCCGCTACCGCCTGGGCGGAAAAGAACGGCACGGTCACCAACACCAACCGTCAGGTTCAGATGGGCCGCGCCGTCGTTCCCCCGCCCGGCGAGGCCCGCGAGGACTGGGCCATCACGACCGATCTCGCCAACCGGCTCGGCCTTGGCTGGACCTACACCCACCCGCGCGACGTCTTCGCCGAGATGAAGCGCTCGATGAAGTCGCTCGACAACATCACCTGGGAGCGGCTGGAGAACGAGAACGTCGTCACCTATCCCTCGCTCTCCGAGACCGACCCTGGCCAGGCGATCGTCTTCGGCGACAAGTTCCCGCGCGCCGAGGGCCGTGCGAAGTTCACGCCCGCCAGCATCATTGCTCCCGCCGAGACGCCGGACACCGAATACCCGTTCGTCGTTACCACCGGCCGGCAGCTGGAACATTGGCACACCGGCTCCATGACGCGCCGCGCCAGCGTCCTCGACGCCATCGAGCCGGAGGCCAATGCCTCCTTCAATCCGCGTACGCTGCGCCAGCTCGGCGTGCAGGCTGGCGACATGGTGCAGATCACCACCCGGCGCGGCTCGATCACCATCATGGCGCGTGCCGACGAGGCGATCGCCGAGGACATGGTCTTCGTGCCTTTCGCCTACGTGGAGGCGGCCGCCAACGTGCTGACCAACCCGCAGCTCGACCCCTACGGCAAGATCCCCGAGTTCAAGTATGCCGCCTGCCGGGTCGAGGCGGTTCGTCGCGAGGCGGCGGAATAGTAACCTCTCCTCCGGAGGCAGGCCTCGCCAGTAACGGCTCAAGCGAGGCAAGACTGAAAACACCGGTGCTCCGCGCCGGTGTTTTTTTATTTGGCGTCCTGCTACGCAGACAAAAAAATGCCGCGGACGGTGTTCGTCCGCGGCAGTCTCGCCGTTGCGAGGGTGAGCCGCAACAGGGTGGAATTGGAAAAACCGGGCGGCGCGGCGGGAGAGGAAAAACGCCGCGCCGCCCGTCAGTCACCGGCCTATGGCCTGGAGGAGAGCCTGTCCCAGCTCGGAGGGGTTCTCAGCGACGACGATGCCGGCAGAGCGCATCGCCTCGATCTTGTCGTCGGCGCCGCCCTTGCCGCCGGAGATGATGGCGCCCGCATGGCCCATGCGCCGGCCCGGAGGTGCGGTGCGTCCCGCGATGAAGCCCGCGACCGGCTTGGAGCGGCCCTTCTTCGCTTCGGCCTTCAGGAAGTCTGCGGCATCCTCTTCCGCCGAGCCGCCGATCTCGCCGATCATGATGATCGAGTGCGTCTCGGGATCGTCGAGGAAGAGGTCGAGGCAGTCGATGAACTCGGTGCCCTTGATCGGGTCGCCGCCAATGCCGATGCAGGTCGACTGGCCGAGCCCGACGGCGGTCGTCTGCGCCACCGCCTCATAGGTCAGCGTACCCGAACGCGACACGATGCCGACGTTACCGCGCTTGTGGATGTGGCCCGGCATGATGCCGATCTTGCAGGCGTCCGGCGTGATGATGCCGGGGCAGTTCGGGCCGATCAGGCGCGAGGAGGAATCCATCAGCGTGCGCTTCACCCGCATCATGTCGAGCACCGGGATGCCCTCGGTGATGCACACGATCAGCTCGATCTCGGCGTCCAGCGCCTCCAGGATCGCGTCCGCAGCGAACGGCGGCGGCACGTAGATCGCGGTCGCGTTGGCGCCGGTCTTTTCCTTCGCTTCCGCCACGGTGTTGAAGACGGGCAGGCCGATGTGCTCGCTGCCGCCCTTGCCCGGGGTCACGCCGCCTACGACCTGCGTGCCATAGGCGATCGCCTGCTCGGTGTGGAAGGTGCCCTGCGCGCCGGTCAGGCCCTGGCAGATGACCTTGGTATTCTTGTCGACGAGTACGGCCATCTCATGCGCCTCCCTTGACGGCTGCGACGATCTTCTTCGCCGCGTCTGCGAGGTTGTCCGCCGCGATGACGTTGAGCCCGCTTTCGTTGATGATCTGCTTGCCCTTTTCCACGTTGGTGCCTTCCAGG
>JACKJK010000016.1 GCA_020637985.1 Rhodobiaceae bacterium | reverse complement strand
CGGCGGCCATCGCGAAACTGCCGCGCGGCAGGCCGGCAACGCCTGAAACCAGGATGCCGACATCGGAGGAAAATGCGCGGACGGAAACGCGCAGCGGCGCACTCATGCACTTCTCAGAAAAAGCCCTTCCAGAACAACATGGTAAAACGCGTGGAGGAATGCGCGGCGAAAATGCGCCGAGTCCTGAAGATGCGGACAATACCGCCCAAGCGGTATTCTATCCTCCAACGCAGCAACGGGCCGCCGACGCCTTCGGCATGCCCCGCAACAAGGCAAAGCACGCCCGCGAGTTGCTATGTGAAGTCGTTCTTGAAGGCGCGTCCGCAAAACTCTGCGCTGGACGGCGAGCGGAATCGCCGCCCACCCGCGGGCAGGCGCGATTTCGCCTGATTCGACTTTCGCCTGTCGCAATTCCCGTCTGGAACATCCGATCCCGGCTGTACCTGCGCTTCAGTTGGCGACCGCGGCCAGATAGCTGCGGATAGCCGCTAGACCACCTTCGCCGGCGCCCGGCGCACCAGCCACATGCTGTCCGGGTTTGCCGGACGGGTCGAGGGCCAGTTCCTTGGCAACTTCGCGGTAGCGTTCCAGGTAGCCCGCGGGGAGCTTGTGCGCGATGCCCTGGTGGCAGTCGATGCAGGTCTTGCCCTCGTCGATCGCCCTCTGGTGGCTTTGCGCGGCGCGGCTCTCCTGGATGGTGAAATCCATGAACTCGAAGCTGTGGCAGTTGCGGCACTCGCGGCTGTCGGTGGATTTCATGGCACGCCAGACACGCGTTGCGAGTTCGAGCCGGTGTTCATCAAATTTCTCCGGCGTATCGACGACCCCGGTGACGAAGTGGCCATAGAGCTCGTTGGTCGCCTTGATCTTGCGGATCACCTTGTGTTGCCACTCTTTCGGCACATGGCAGTCCGGACACGTGGCGCGGACACCGGAATGGTTGTTCTGGTGCACTGTGCCTTTGTACTCGGCGAAAACATTATCCCGCATCTCGTGGCAACCGGTACAGAACGCCTCGTTATTGGTCATTTCCATTGCCCAGTTGAAGCTGCCCCAGAACATGATCCCGGCAACGAACCCGACGATCAGCAGGATGCCGAGCGAGTACGCCGCGGTTGGTGACCAGAACGCCCGCCAAAGTCGGCGGATCAGGCCAAGGCGCGGTGCGGTGTTGTCGGACATGGCGTGTTCCCCCTGTTGGCGCTTTGCCGCGTTCAGCGGCCCGAGGAGCTAAAGATGTTCTCGACCAGCGCAGGGGCGTCGGCTTGGGGAACATGGCACTGGTTGCAGAACCATCGCGTCCCCGAAACCGTGTCGAGCTGGTGCCCGTCCCGGTCGAGATAGTGGGTCATCGAAAGCGTCGGCGCCCCGCGATTCCCGGCGTTTGCCCAGTCGTGACACGCCAGGCATTCGTTCGCGTTGCGGTCGATCTGGTACTGCTCGATGGAGTGCGGGATCAACGGCGGCTGCTGGCGGTAGTTGCGCACGAACCGCTTCTTGTCCTGCTGGAAGACGTCTTCGACGCCGGCCGGCTCGTCGACCTGCACGCCACGCAGGCTTCGAACCGTTTCACCGGCTGACTGGGCAAGAGCCAGTCCGGCGCAAAGCGACACCGCGGCTGCGGCGAGAACGGCGTGGGGCAGGAATTTCATGAGACGCTCCTGGGTTGCTTCATGAAACGGGAACCTCGACACGATTGCGTTCGCGACGCGCAGGTGTCGGGCGGGAATCAAAACGATGGGCAAACTCGAAAACCGCTGGCGCGCAGACATCGATGCATCGCCCGCAGTTGGTACAGTCGCCCGATAGGATCAGCGGTGTGCTGCCATCACTGCCGCGCAGGGCCGGCGTGATGACATGCGGCTCGGGGCAAACCGCGAAACAGTCCAGACAGTCGTCGCAGTCGGCCCGCCGCGCCGCAGACACGCGCAGCACTGAAGCTTCACCGAGAAGACCGTAGAACGTGCCAACCGGACACACGTGCGCGCACCAGCCGCGTCGCGACACGACGAGATCGAACAGGAACACCGCGACAACGGCCACCCAAGCGAACCCGAACCCGAAGACCAGGCCACGGTGCAGCAGCGTGACCGGGTTAACGAACTCCCATGCGATCGTACCGGTCAGCGCCGAAACCAGGAGCACCGCGGCGAACACCCAGTAGCGCGTGCCCCGTTTCGGCTGCCAGCCCTTCTGCAGATCGAGTTTGTTGTGTAGCCAGTGCGCCGCATCCGTTACCGGGTTGATCGGGCACACCCACGAGCAATAGACCCTCCCCCCGATCAGGGCATATACCGCAGCGACGATCGCCGCGCCGGTCAATGCCGTTGCCGCCGGCCAGTGCCCGGCGAGGAACGACTGGAGCAGCACGAACGGATCGGTCAGCGGAAGGATGTCGAATGTCAGAGAGCCGGCGAGATTGCCCTTCACCCACCACAGCCCGAACCAGGGACCGAGCAGGAAGAGCAGGAGAAAGAAGACCTGAGAGGCCCGGCGCAGGATCAGGAAACGATGGGCGCCAAGCCAGCCCTTTTCCCGGATCGCCTCGGCCGCAATCGGCAACTGCGACTTCACGCTCATTGCTTTATCCCCGGCAGCTTGAATGCCGGCTCATATCCGCCGGGTGCCGCAAGATTGTCTGTGCTCGGGCCCGGCAGCCGGTCCGGCAGATCGATGATGCCCTCGACAACCGGCGCGCCCTTGCGCTCCATCTCTTCCCACCCGAGCCGGTAGTGCTCGGCGGCCTCGCCGCGTGCCAGGCGCACCGGCAGCACCTTGATCGCGGCCTCCGGCAGGACGCATGACTTCTCGCATTTGCCGCAGCCGGTGCACGCGTCTGCGTGGACCGTCGGCATGAAGATCGCGTGATGGCCCGAGCGCACATTGTGCCGCATTTCAAGCGTGATCGCCTTGTCGATCACCGGGCAGACCCGATAGCAGACGTCGCAGCGCAGCCCCAGCGCGTTGAGGCAGTGCTCTTCGTCGACCAGCACCGCGGTGCCCATGCGTGCGTCATCGATGGTGTCGAGCTCCGCGGTGAGCGCTCCCGTGGGACAGGCGGCGACACAGGGAATGTCGTCACACATCTCGCAGGGCACTTCACGGGCAACGAAGAACGGCGTACCGGTCGCCGCGCCGTCAACGCCGAGTTCCGCCAGTGACAGCGTGTCATAGGGGCAATCGCGCACGCACAGTCCGCAACGGATGCAGGTTCCCAGGAAGTCCGCTTCCGGCAGCGCCCCTGGCGGCCGCAACGCCTGCGCCGGCAAGGCCCGTGCATCGACCGCGACCTTGGCCAGCCCCAAGCCTACAATCGCGCACGCACCGGCCGCTCGCGCCGCGTCGGTCAGCACGCGGCGCCGGTTTGGCCGGGATGGTCTGGTCTGCTGCGCGGACACCGGTATCGACTCCCGTCAGTTCAGGCCCGCTCGACCTTGCAGGCGCACTTCTTGAAGTCGGTCTCCTTCGAAATCGGGCAGGTCGCATCGAGAGTCAGCTTGTTGGTGAGCTGGCTCTCGTCGAACCACGGAAAGAAGACAACACCCCGAGGCATCTTGTTGCGGCCGCGCGTCTCAACGCGGGAAGTGACCTCCCCGCGGCGAGTGGAGATCGTGATTTCCTGCCCCCTCCGCAGACCGCGATCCTTGGCATCGTCGGGGTTCATGAAGACGACCGCGGACGGGAACGACCGGTGCAATTCCGGCACCCGGCGTGTCATCGAACCCGAATGCCAGTGCTCCAGCACTCTGCCCGTGACCAGCCACAGGTTGTACTCCTCGTCGGGACTTTCCGCCGGTGGCTCATAGGGGGCGAAGATGATGTTCGCCCGCCCGTCCGGCTTGCCGTAGAACTTCACGCCCTCCCCTTCCTTGACGTAGGGGTCGAAGCCCTCGCGGAAGCGGTACAGCGTCTCTTTGCCGTCCACCACTGGCCAGCGCAGCCCGCGCGCGTGGTGGTAGGTGTCGAAGTCGGCAAGGTCGTGCCCGTGGCCACGGCCGAAGGAAGCATATTCCTCGAACAGCCCTTTCTGCACGTAGTAACCGAAATGTTCGCTCTCATGGTTGCGGAAGCCGCCGGCAATCTGCGTTGTCGGGTACTTGTTCACCACGCCATTCTCGAACAGCACTTCGTAAAGCGTCTTGCCGCGCAGTTCCGGCTTCTTGTCCAGAAGCTCGGCAGGCCAGACCTCTTCGGTCGTGAACCGCTTGGCGAACTCCATGACCTGCCAGACATCCGACTTGGCTTCGCCGGGCGGCTGCACCTGTTCGCGCCAGAACTGAGTGCGCCGCTCCGCGTTGCCGTAGGCACCTTCCTTCTCCACCCACATGGCGGTTGGGAGGATGAGATCGGCCGCAAGCGCCGTCACCGTCGGATAGGGATCGGATACAGCGATGAAGTTCTCCGGATTGCGATAACCCGGCCAGCCTTCCTCGTTCATGTTCGGGGCGGCCTGCATGTTGTTGGTGCACTGAACCCAGTAAGCGTTGAGCTTGCCGTCCTTGAGCATGCGGTTCTGCAGCACCGCGTGATAGCCGGGCTTCTCAGGGATTGTGCCTTCGGGAATGCCCCAGGCGGTTTCGCAAATCGCCCGGTGCTTTTCGTTCATCACCACCATGTCTGCCGGCAGCCGGTGGGCAAAGGTGCCGACCTCGCGAGCCGTGCCGCATGCCGACGGCTGGCCGGTCAGCGAGAACGGACTGTTGCCAGGCTCGGAGATCTTCCCGGTCAGCAGGTGGACATTGTACAGGAGGCCATTCACCCAGGAACCGCGGGTATGCTGGTTGAAGCCCATGGTCCAGAGGCTCATCACCTTGCGGTCGGGATCGGCGTATTGCTGGGCGAGCCGCTCGAGCTGCGCTGCCGGCACCCCCGACATCTCGCTGACCTTGTCGAGCGAGTACTCGGCAACGGCGGCGGCGTATTCATCGAAGCTGATCTTGTCGAGCTTGCCGTGCTTTCCTTCATGCGAGGGATTCGCCGCGGCTTGCTCCAGCGGATTGTCCGGCCGCAGACCATAGCCGATATCCGTCGCCGTCTTCGTGATGTTGACGTGCTTGGAGACGAAGTCCTCGTTCACGGCGCCGTTCTGGATGATGTAGTTGGCGATGTAGTTGAGGATCGCCAGGTCCGTCTGCGGCTTGAAGACCATTCCGTTGTCGGCGAGTTCGAAGCAGCGGTGTTCGAACGTGGAAAGAACATGCACTTCGCTGCTCGGCCTGGTCAGCCGCGTATCGGTAAGGCGCGACCACAGGATCGGGTGCATCTCCGCCATGTTCGAGCCCCAGAGCACGAAGGTATCAGCGTGCTCCAGATCGTCGTAGCAGCCCATCGGCTCGTCGATCCCGAATGCCCTGATGAATGCGGCAACGGCGGAAGCCATGCAGTGGCGTGCATTCGGGTCGATATTGTTGGACCGGAACCCGGCTTTCATCAGCTTGGCGGCTGCGTAGCCTTCCCACACGGTCCACTGACCCGACCCGAACATACCGACGGACGTCGGTCCCTTCGCGCGAATGGCCTCTTTCCATTTTTCGGCCATGACATCGAAGGCTTCGTCCCACGATACCGGCTCGAACTCGCCGTTCTTGTCATAGACGCCGTTCGTCTTGCGCAACAGCGGCGTCGTCAGCCGGTCGGCGCCATACATGATCTTCGACAGGAAGTAGCCCTTGATGCAGTTCAGGCCGCGGTTGACCGGTGCCTCCGGGTCTCCCTGCGTGGCGACGACACGATCGTCCTTGACCCCGACGAGAACCGAGCAGCCGGTGCCGCAGAAGCGGCAGGCGGCCTTGTCCCAGCGGATGTCGGCCATGCGCACCTGCGCTGCGGCTGTGCCGGGAAGGGAAATTCCTGCGGCAGAAGCCGTGGCAGCGGCTGCACTGGCCTTGAGGAGGCTGCGGCGTGAGGTCGGCAAGGTCATGATCTTGCTCCGGTCAGGCGGTTGGGGTGGCGGTCGGAGCTTCGTCGAGCTCCTCGAAATGGTGGTAGGTCAGCGTCACGGTGATGACGCCGGGAATCTGGTGTAGTGCCATGATCTGCTCGGACGCCTGGCTGTCGGCGGTATCCTCGACGGTCACCACCACGCGTCCGTTTTCGTGCCCATGCACCTCGCAGCCTTCGACACGCGAAATCGCGGCCGCCACTTCGGCGGTACGCTCAGGCATGGCGAGGACCAGGCATCCGCAAATGTTCATCACGCGGCCTCCTCGACCGGGCGTCGGTCCAGCCGGATCGCGTCGGCCGGACATGGCGCAACGCAAGCACCGCAGCCGGTGCATCCCGCGATATCGATTCGTGGCTGCGACCGCCCGCCGGGAATGAGTCGGAAACGTATGGCCGTGGCTTCGCACTGGTCCTCGCAGACGCGGCACGCAACGCCGGAAGCCGAAAGACAGGAATCCTCCACGACAGCGCGCCATGGCCATTCCGCATCGGGAACGAGCGCGCCCGTATCGCAGGCTTCGGTGCAGGAATCGCAGAAAGTGCAGGCGCCCCGGCCGAAATCGATCTCCGGGAAACCGCCGCTGCCGCGCACGATGATGCCTTCCGGGCAGGCCGAAATGCACGAGTCGCAACGTGTGCAGGTTTCAAGGAACAGCGAGGTCGGCAGCGCACCTACCGGCCGGATGGAAACGGCATCACGCCCTCTCCCGGCCAGAAAACCCCTGCGCGATACCAGATCGCTCACCTCTCCCGCCTCCCCCGGCGACGAACGGCCTACTTTCAACAACAGCCCGCTCGATCTCACATGCGCGCTTTGCATAGCACGGGAACCGGATGCCCTACAGTAAGGGAAAACCCGACAAGGGGAGCGGAAACGCTGTCATGTGATCTGAAAGGTCCCGATCAGGTCACTATGCGCGCCTCATGCACAGGACAAAAAGCTGTCGCCGCACGCACAACGGTGCGACCTGCGGCTACCTGGTGGCGTGCAGACAAGGATATTCATGCAGAAAAAAATGGGGCACTCGAAAAGCGTGTCTCAGAATCGAGAAACTGCCGCTTCATGGCCGATCTCAATGCTCAAAGGCACTGAAACAATGGACAGAAAATGGGACCCGAAGTATGGCCCAAGGTAAGTCTTTGGTTCAAATGATTGAAATGATTTAACTAAAATACATGGAATGGCGGTGACGGAGGGATTCGAACCCTCGATACGAGTTATCCCCGTATAACGGTTTAGCAAACCGCCGCCTTCAGCCGCTCGGCCACGTCACCCGCTTCGCTTGCCGGCGCCTGCGCCGACGCGCGGACAATGCAAAGTTTCGCCTGTCAAATCAAGCGCGGTGACACCCGTGCGCGCGGGCTTTCACATATCCTTGCCCGCCGCCGGTGCGGCGGACAATCCCGGTGTTGGCGGGCGATGCAGGTATACACAGGAATATGCAGGTGTCAGTGGATCTGCAGCCACTCGCGCGCCGCGCGCTGGGCCGTCGCGATCTGATCGCCCGACATCTCGGCGGAAACCTCCTGCCGATAGGCGATGGCGCGCCTGTCGCCGCGCATCGCCGCGATGTTGAACCACTTGTGGGCTTCCACGAAATCCGGCTCCGCGCCGCGCCCGTTGGCGTGCATCAGGCCGAGCCGGAAGTACATTTCGCCATCGCCCTGGCCACCGGCCTGGCCGCTGGTGAGCGCGATATCTGCGCAGATGTGTTCGAGACGAGCCATGTCCCCGTTCCCCTTTCGCTGTTCCGGACCGCTTCTGCGTCCGGGTCTTCGATCTATGCCGGCGTTCGATTTGCCCTTGCCGACGATGGGGAAAGATTGACAGCGCGGCCTTGAATCCGCGGTTAAACGGCAGACTTAACGCAAGCTATCCAATTCTTGAATCGATTCTGAATTCACATTGCGCTAACCGCGGGAATCCTTGGAAATCGTCAGCTTCTGAGACACGATGAATCCAATGATAATTTTTGCCTTTACTTCCTGGTGACTCTGAATCGCGTTCGAGGCCGCAAGTATTTTTCGGAATTGCCTTGGAATGCACCTGAGCAATCCCCGGCGATCGCGGCCCGCCGCATGAAAAAAGGGGCGCCGGTTGCGCCCCTGAACTCGCCCGCACCAAGGCCCGGCATCATCGCGCGCGCTGGCCGAACAATACCTTCTGCGCATTGTTGTCGGTGGCGATGTTGGAGCGCGCCTCGCGCGCCACGGCCAGCCCTTTTTCCACCGCCGGTCGCGCCAGCATGGTGTCGAGCCAGCGCTTGACGTTGGGAAACTCGGCGATGTCCATCTTCTGGCGTTCCCACAGCGTCGCCCAGCCGACGATCGCCATGTCGGCGATGGAATAGTCGTCGGCGACGAATGCGCGGCCCTCCAGGCGCTTGTTGAGCACGCCATACAGCCGGTGCGTCTCGTCGGTGTAGCGCTTCTTCGCGTATGGCAGGTCTTCCGGCGCGTAGAGATTGAAGTGGTGGTTCTGGCCGAGCATCGGACCGAAGCCGCCCATCTGCCACATCAGCCATTCCTCCACCGCGACGCGCTTGCGCTCGTCGGCGGGGTAGAATTTCCCGGTCTTTCGGCCGAGATACATGAGGATCGCTCCGGACTCGAACACCGAGATCGGCGCGCCGCCTGGGCCGTCCGGGTCGACGATGGCCGGCATCCGATTGTTCGGCGCGATCTGCAGGAATTCCGGCTTGAACTGCTCGCCGGCACCGATGTTGACGAGCTTGAGGTCATACGGCAGGCCGCATTCCTCCAGCATGATGGAGACCTTCCAGCCATTGGGCGTCGGCCAGTAGTGCAGTTCGATTGGGCGCTGCGTCATGGATATGCTGCCTTGTCTCTGGGAAGGAAAACGGAAAAGGAAAGACACACATATCGCACACTCGCGCGCGGCAAGTACCGCTCACGTGGATGTGTCCACACCGTACGCCGGGCCGCGAACGCAGCCCGACCGCTGCCTGCGTGCCTACTTGCCCTTCAGGAACATGCCGGCCAGCGCCGTCAGCACGCCGCCGCCCGCACCGCCGCCGATCACGTCGCCGACGATATTGCCGATGTCGAGCGCCGAGCCGCCGTCGCCGCCCATCATTCCGGCGATGATCGGCCCCAGCGCCATGCCGCCGCCGACGCCGCCCACGGCGCCCGCGATCAGCTTCGGCAGAATCTGCATCGCCGCCTGTTTCAGCAGCGTGCCGGCGATGCCGCCGCCGACCATGCCCGAAATGGCCTGGATGATGATTGGAACGAGCGCTTCCATGATGACTGCCTCCCTGTCTGCGCCGGCCTCCCGGCGCGCCGCGATTGCAGCAGGTTTCCCCGCGCTCTTCAAATGAATTGATGAAGACGGCGCGGGTCTACACGGCCGTTACAGGCCTCTTGCTCCCGCTCACTCGATGCCGAGCTTGGACTTGACGAGGTCGTTGACAGCCTGCGGGTTGGCCTTGCCCTGGCTCGCCTTCATAACCTGGCCGACGAACCAGCCGGCCAGCGTCGGCTTGGCCTTGGCCTGCTCCACCTTGTCCGGGTTGGCGGCGATGATCTCGTCGACGATGGCCTCGATCGCGCCGGTGTCGGTGACCTGCTTCATGCCGCGGGCCTCGACGATTGCCCCCGGGTCGCCGCCCTCGCTCCAGACGATCTCGAACAGGTCCTTGGCGATCTTGCCGGAGATGGTGCCCGCCCCGATCAGGTCGATGATGCCGCCGAGCTGGTCGGCGGAAACGGGCGATTCCGAAATCTCCAGCCCGTCCTTGTTGAGCCGGCCGAGCAGGTCGTTGATGACCCAGTTGGCGGCGGCCTTCGCATCGCGCCCCGCCGCGACCTTTTCGAAGAAATCAGACGTCGCGCGCTCGGCAACCAGCACGCTGGCGTCATACGGCGTCAGACCGAAGTCGGAAATGAACCGGTGCCGCTTGTCGTCCGGCAGCTCGGGAAGCGTGACGCGGATCGCCTCGACGAAGGCGTCGTCGAATTCCAGCGGCAGCAGGTCGGGGTCGGGGAAGTAGCGGTAGTCGTGCGCCTCCTCCTTGGAGCGCATCGAGCGCGTCTTGCCGGATTTTGCGTCGAACAGCCGCGTCTCCTGGTCGACCGTGCCGCCGTCCTCGATCAGGTCGATCTGCCGGCGCGCCTCGTATTCGATCGCCTGGCCCATGAAGCGGATCGAGTTGACGTTCTTGATCTCGCAGCGCGTGCCGAAGTCGCCGCCGGGCTTGCGCACGGAGACGTTGACGTCGGCGCGCATCGAGCCCTCGTCCATGTTGCCGTCGCAGGTGCCGAGATAGCGCAGGATGGTGCGCAGCTTGGTCACATACGCCTTGGCCTCTTCCGGCGAGCGCAGGTCCGGCTTCGACACGATCTCCATCAGCGCCACGCCGGAGCGGTTGAGGTCGACGAAGCTCATCGACGGGTGTTGGTCGTGCAGGCTTTTCCCCGCGTCCTGCTCCAGGTGGATGCGCTCGACGCCGACTTCGATCTCCTCGCCGTCGACCTCGATCAGGATCGTTCCCTCGCCCACCACCGGCTGCTTGAACTGCGAGATCTGGTAGCCCTGCGGCAGGTCGGGATAGAAGTAGTTCTTCCGGTCGAACACCGAATAATTGTTGATCTGCGCCTTCAGCCCGAGCCCGGTGCGCACCGCCTGCTCGACGCAGAACCTGTTGATGACCGGCAGCATGCCCGGCATCGCCGCATCGACGAGGCTGACGTGGTCGTTCGGCTCGCCGCCGTATTCGGCAGAGGCGCCGGAGAACAGCTTGGCCTTCGAGGAGACCTGCGCGTGCACCTCCATGCCGATGACCATTTCCCAGTCGCCGGTGGCGCCGGTGACGAAGCTCTTCGGGTTGGGCGTGCGGGTGTCGACGATGCTCATGGAAAGGTCCGGTTCAGGGAAAATGTTCGTGCGCCCTTATTCGCGAAAATCGGGCCTGAAGGCAACAAGAGTCCCGACATGGGTTTCCGAAACCCGCGGGTCGCCGACATGAACGCCCGGCATACAAGTGTCCAAGACACTCGTGGCCGCGGCACTGGTGGCTACTGGTGGCCGGGACGCTAGCGTCCGTGCTTCCTGATTTCGCGGCGCACGACAAAGGCGAGGACGAAGGCGACCAGCGCCAGCCCGCCCATCACCGCGAGCCCCGCTTCCGGGTTCTGCCCCGCCGAAACGCCACCCTCGGCGCCGTTGCCGCCCTGGATGGCGAACCAGACGGTGGCGCTGAGCGCGCTCAGCACGAGGCCGATGAGGAAGGCTCCCCACATCATCGCCTTCATGATCAGTCTGGTCAGCGCGTTCATGCTTGCAGCACATCACTAAACGCGTACGGGATCAAATTGCGGCAAATACGCCAGGCGCATCACCCCTTCCCCGCCCACCCCTTCACCACATACGCGATCAGGCCGGCGAGCTTGTCGGTCATGGCGTTGGCGATGGCCGCTTCGAGCTGCTTGACCGGGCCGGAACCGACGGAAGATTCCTCCCAGATGACGAGGTCGCCGCTGCGCCCGGCCTCGTCCGATCCTGCCTCCACCGCCGCCCCGTAGGCGATGGATGCGCGCCCGCGCACAAGGATCGCGGCGTTGCCGCCCGGCGTACCGCGCAGGAAAATCGTGATCTGCAGCGGTTTCGCAATCCCCTCGGGCTTGTCCGGCGACGGCCCTCCCTCGCGGAAATAGCCGGCAACGGCGACCGGCACGCCGGCTATCTCCAGCGCCTTGCGGGCGTTTTCCGACAGCTTGTCGCAGATGCGCTCGGCGTATGTCTCGCCCGTCGAACTGACGCAGGCGATGGCGACACCGTCGAGCCCTGCGAGCTGCCGCGTCCAGTCGGTTTCGGCGCGAGAGGATGTTGCCACCATCAAGGCGGCAAAGGCAAAGATTGCGGCGAGCGCCGCCCTCATGCCCACCAAACCTCCGGCGAGATGCGCCCCGCCGCGTCCTCGATCACCTGTCCCAGCGAGAACAGCGTCTCCTCGTCGAACGGCTTGCCGATCAGCTGCAGGCCGAGCGGCAGGCCGCTTTCGTCGCGCCCCGCCGGCACCGAGATGCCCGGCAGGCCGGCCATGTTGACCGTCACCGTGAAGACGTCGTTGAGGTACATCTTGACGGGATCGGAGTTCATGCTCTCGTCGCCGATGGGGAACGCGGCTGATGGCGTCGCCGGCGTCAGGATCGCGTCGACCCCGTCCGCATAGGCCTGCTCGAAGTCGCGCTTGATGAGCGTGCGCACCTTCTGCGCGCGCAGGTAGTAGGCGTCGTAATAGCCCGCCGACAGCACGTAGGTGCCGATCAGGATGCGCCGGCGCACCTCGCGTCCGAAGCCTTCCGCACGCGTGTTCTCGTACATCGAGATGATGTCGTCGCCGGGCACACGCAGCCCGTAGCGCACGCCGTCGTAGCGCGCCAGGTTCGACGAGGCCTCCGCCGGCGCGACAATGTAGTAGGCCGGCAGCGCGTACTTGGTGTGCGGCAGCGAAATCTCGCGGATCTCGCAGCCCGCGCGTTTGAGCCATTCGACGCCCTGGTGCCACAGCGCCTCGATCTCGGCGGGCATGCCCTCGACGCGGTATTCCTTCGGGATGCCGATGGTCATGCCCTTCACCGAGGCGCCGACGGCGGCCTCGAAATCCGGCACCGCGACGTCGGCGCTGGTGGTGTCCTTGGGGTCGTGGCCGGCCATCGACTTCAGCAGGATGGCGCTGTCGCGCACCGTGCGCCCGAAGGGGCCGGCCTGGTCGAGCGAGGAGGCAAACGCCACGATGCCCCAGCGCGAGCAGCGCCCGTAGGTCGGCTTGATGCCGGCAATGCCGGTGAAGGCGGCGGGCTGGCGGATCGAACCGCCGGTGTCGGTGCCCAGCGCCCCGGCGCAAAGGTAGCCGGCGACGGCCGCCGCCGAGCCGCCCGACGAGCCGCCCGGCACCAGCAGGCCGGCCTTGTCGCCGTTCAGCGCCGCCCTGCCCTGCTCCGCCGTCCAGTTCGCCGGCAGGAACGGGTTGACGACCGGGCCGTAGGTGCTGGTCTCGTTCGACGAGCCCATGGCGAACTCGTCCATGTTGAGCTTGCCGAGCATCACCGCGCCGTCCTGCCAGAGATTGGCGGTGACGGTCGATTCGTAGCGCGGCTGGAAGCCGTCGAGGATGTGGCTGCACGCCTGGCTGTGGACGCCGTAGGTGCAGAACAGGTCCTTGATGCCGAGCGGGACGCCTTCCAGCGGGCCGGCCTCGGCGGCGGCGATACGCTTGTCGGAAGCGTCTGCCATCTCGAGCGCCTTGTCCGGCGTTTCCAGCACGTAGGCGTTGAGCGCGCGCGCCGCCTCCATCGCGTCGATGTAGGCCTGCGTCACCTCGCGCGAGGAAAGCTTTCTCGCGGCAATCGCGTCGCGCGTTTCAGCCAGTGTCAGTCGGGTCGGGTCGCTCACGATAACTGCCTCATGTGCGCGGTAGCTTGGGACAATAACCGAGGGGCCAAGCCCCTATTCCACCACCTTGGGAACAAGGAAGTAGTGGTCCTCGGTGGCGGGCGCGTTGGCGACGACGTCATCGGCCTTGGCGCCGTCGGTGACCACGTCGTCGCGCATCTTCATTGTCATAGGCGTCACAGAGGTCATCGGCTCGACGCCCTCCACGTCGACCTCGGACAACTGCTCGACGAAGCCGAGGATGCCGTTGATCTCGCTGGCCAGGCCGGCGAGCTGGTCTTCGCTCACCGCGATGCGCGCAAGATGCGCCACCCGGCGGACGGTTGCTTCATCGACGGACATGAAATCCCCCGTTCGTGCAATGGATTGCGCAGGGCCGGCAAGCCACGCGCCTGCCGCGTGACTATCCCAACGGCTGCGCGCGCGCAACGCCGCAAACGCCGCGCAAGGCTCGCAATGGCCTCACAACGCGAAGGCGACGCCCTTTTCGGGCACCAGCACATGCGTGTCGCTGCCCGCCATCGCCTTCTCGAACTTCGACGCGTCGGGGTCGATGATCGGGAAGGTGCCGTAGTGCACGGGGATGGCGGTCTTCAAGTCGAAGTAGTCGCGGCAGGCCTTCGCCGCCAGTTCGCCGCCCATGGTAAAGCGGTCGCCGATCGGCACGAAGCCGACGCGCGGCGCATGCACCTCGTTGATCAGCGCCATGTCGGAGAAGATGTCGGTGTCGCCCATGTGCAGCACCACCGGCTCGCCCGCAGTCTTCGGGTGGATCACCACGCCGGCCGGATTGCCGAGGTAGAGCGGCACGCCGTCGATGATGGTCGACGAGGAGTGCCACGCCGGTACGTAGGCCACGTCGAAGGCACCGCAATCGATGCGTCCGCCGTGGTTGCCGGGGCTGAAGTTTTCCACGCCCTTGGTGCCCAGATACATGCAGATCTCGAAGTTGGCGACGAGCTGCGCGCCCGTCGCCTTGCAGATCGAAACCGTGTCGCCGATGTGGTCGTCGTGGCCGTGGGTGAGCACCACGTGGGTCGCGCCCGCCGCGGCGGCCTTCGCGTCGCCCTTGAAGCTCGGGTTTCCCGTCAGGAACGGATCGATCATGATGACCGCGCCGCCTGTCTCGATCCTGACCGCCGAATGTCCAAACCAGGTTGCCTGCATGCCTGCCTCCCGCTCGCGCACTTGCCAGCAGCTGCCCGCGCTGGCTTTCTGGTTGATTGAAACGCTAGCAGGACTATAGCCACCCCGCGCAGCGCTTCAACGTGCCGCTGGCAGATGCGGTCCCGAGGAAGTGAACCGACAGCCAATGTCCGTCTACGAGACCCTGGAAGACCTGGTGGCCGACGGCCTTGCGGCCGGCATCGTGCTCGGCCTCGATCTCGGCACGAAGACCATCGGCGTCGCCGCGTCCGACCCCATGCGCTCGATGGCGATGCCGGTGGAGACGATCCGGAAGACGAAGTTCACCGCCGATGCCGAACGCCTGCTGGCGCTGATCGCCGAACGCAAGGCGGTGGCCATCGTGCTCGGCCTGCCGCGCAACATGGACGCAAGCGAAGGTCCGCGCGCGCAATCGACGCGCGCCTTTGCCCGCAACCTGGCGCAAAAGACGGGCGTCCCCGTCGTTTTCTGGGACGAGCGGCTGTCCACGGTCGCCGCCGAGCGCGAGCTGATCGCGGCGGATGCCTCGCGCGGCAAGCGTGCCCAGGTCATCGACAAGATGGCGGCAACCTTCATCCTGCAGGGCGCGCTCGATCGCCTGCGCAACATGTAACGGGGACACGCGATGCTGACCGCCGTCGAGAACCTGATTCCCGTCTTCGCCATCATCGCGCTCGGCGCGGTGCTCAAGCGCATCGGCCTCATCGCCGAAGAGCAATGGCGCGGCGTCGAGAACCTCGTCTACTACATCTGCTTCCCCGCCCTCATCGTCTACACCCTGACGCGCACCGATTTCTCCACCGTGCCCGTCTTCGCGCTCGCCGTGGCCATGGCGGCGACGGTGCTGGCGATGTCGGCGATCCTGTATTTCGCCCGCGCACCGTTGTCGCGCCTGCTTGGCGCAGACCGGGCCGCCTATACCTCGATCTTCCAGGGCGCAACGCGCTGGAATACCTACGTGGCGCTTGCCATCGTCGGCAGCCTCTACGGCAACCATGGCATCAGCCTGGCGGCCATCGGCATCGCCGTCATGATCCCGCTGCTCAACGTTTTGTGCGTGACCTTCCTGCTCGTCCACCTGCGCGACAAGCCGCCCGAGCCTAGAGCAATCGCCCGCGGCCTCTACACCAATCCCCTGATCGTCGCCTGCGCCATCGGCATTGCCATCAACGCGCTCGCCATCCCCGTCTACGGACCGGTCCTTGAGACCGGCGGCATCCTCGGTCGCGCCACCCTCGGTCTTGGCCTGTTGTGCGTCGGCGCGGGCCTGCGTCTTGAGGACGGGCTGCACATCGGCCCGCGCGCCGGCTTCACGGCGGCAGCCCGCCTCATCGGCATGCCGGCACTGATGGCCGCGTTCTGCCTGGCGCTCGGCGTCGGCGGCACGGCGCTCGCAGTCGCCGTGATCTGCGCGGCAGTGCCAACGGCATCCTTCTCCTACGTGCTGGCCCGCAAGCTCGGTGGTGATGCCACCCTGATGGCGCGCATCATCACGATCCAGACCATCGCCGCCGCCCTCACCCTTCCGCTGGTCATTGCCCTGTTGCCCACAGGCTGACGCCGGTCTGCACACAGGGGCTTGCGGGGTTCGCGCCAACCACGTAAAGCGGGTGCCTGACATGACATCGCCCGCCGCAGACTTCGCGCCCTTTCCGAAGACCCACCTGCTGGGGATCGGCGAGCTTTCCCCCCTCGATATCGAGAACCTGCTCGACCGGGCCAATGCCTGGGCCGACCGCAATGCCCTGCCTGACAACAAGCATGCGATCCTGCGCGGCCGCACCCAGATCAACCTGTTCTTCGAAGCCTCCACGCGCACCCAGAGTTCGTTCGAGATCGCCGGGAAACGCCTCGGTGCGGACGTCATGAACATGTCGGTCGGCTCGTCCTCGGTGAAGAAGGGCGAAACCCTGCTCGACACCGCCGTGACGCTGAATGCCATGCGCCCCGATCTCATCGTCGTGCGCCATCATGGCTCCGGTGCCGTCGAACTGCTGGCGCGCAAGGTCGCTAATTGCGCCGTCGTCAACGGCGGCGACGGCGCCCACGAACATCCCACGCAGGCGCTGCTCGACGCGCTGACCATCCGCCGCCACAAGGGCCGGATCGGCGGCCTGAAGATCGCCATCTGCGGCGACATCGCCCACAGCCGCGTCGCCCGCTCCAACATCCTCGCCCTGACCGCGCTCGGAGCGCAGGTGAACGTCGTCGGCCCACCGACCCTGATGCCGCCGGCGATCGACCGCATGGGCGTCAAGGTCTTTCACGACATGGACGCCGGCATAGAGGGCTGCGACGTCGTCATGATGCTGCGCCTGCAGCGCGAGCGCATGTCGGGCGCTTACGTCCCCTCCTCGCGCGAGTTCTTCCACTACTACGGCCTCGACGCGCGCCGGCTGGAGCGCGCGGCCCCCGACGCACTCGTCATGCATCCCGGCCCGATGAACCGCGGCGTCGAGATCGACAGCCTCGTCGCTGACGGCGAGCAGAGCGTCATCCGCGACCAGGTCGAGATGGGTGTTGCCGTGCGTATGGCGGTGCTGGAGGCGCTCGCCGGCAATCTGGACGCCCACAAGGACAACAGGAAGCCCGGCCAATGAGACGATTCGCCGAGCCCCTCGTCGGCCAGCGCGCCAACCCCAGACCGCTGCTGTTCCGCGGCGCGCGTCTCGTCGATCCGGCCGCGGACACCGACACGCCGGGCGACCTCCTCGTCGTCGATGGCAGGATCGTTGCGGCCGGTCCCGGAATAGCGGCGCCCGAAGGCGCCGAGATCATCGAATGCGCAGGCGCCGTCCTTGCTCCCGGCCTCGTCGACATGCAGGTGCACACCGGCGAACCGGGGCTTGAGCACATCGAGACGCTGGCCAGCGCCAGCATGGCGGCGGCGGCCGGCGGCGTCACCACCATGGCCTGCCTGCCGACCACCAATCCGGTCATCGACGATCCCGCGCTGGTCGACTTCATTCAGCGTCGCGCCCGCGACACGGCGATCGTCAACGTCGTGCCGATCGCCGCTGCCACGCGCGCCCTTGCCGGCGAGGACATGACCGAGATCGGCCTGTTGCGCGACGCCGGCGCCGTTGCCGTTTCCGCCGGGCGCCGCTCCATCGCCAACGCCGGCCTGATGCGCCGCCTGCTGACATACACCCGCAATTTCGGCGTCCTCGTCATGCACGAGGTCGAGGATCGCGACCTTGCCGGCAGCGGCGTCATGAACGAAAGCGAGGCCGCGACCCGCCTCGGCCTTGCCGGCATTCCGTCTGCCGCCGAAACGGTGATGCTCGACCGCGACCTGCGGCTTGCCGCCCTCACCCGCGGGCGCTACCACGCCAGCCAGTTGTCCTGCGCCGACAGTGTCGCGGCGATGCGCGCCGCCAAGGCCGCCGGTCTCGCGGTGACCTGTGGCGTCTCGGTCGCGAACCTGACGCTCAACGAATACGACATCGGCGCCTACCGCACCTTCCTCAAGCTGCGCCCTCCTCTGCGCGGCGAAGATGACCGCACCGCCCTCGTTGCGGCTCTGGCCGACGGCACCATCGATGTCGTCGTTTCCAACCATGACCCGCAGGACGTCGACACCAAGCGCCAGCCCTTCGCGGAAGCATCGGATGGCGCTATCGGCCTTGAAACGCTGCTCGCCGCCGCACTGCGTCTTGTCCATGCCGGCGACATCGCCCTGCCACGCCTGCTCGCCGCCCTGTCGACACGGCCCGCGCAACTGCTGGGATTGCCGGGCGGATCTCTCGCAGAGGGCGCGCCGGCCGACCTGGTGCTGTTCGATCCCGGCGCGCCATGGGTGGTCGAGGCCTCTGCCCTGTCGTCGCGCGCCAAGAACACGCCCTTCGAGAACGCCCGCATGCAGGGCCGCGTGCTGCGCACCGTGGTTGCCGGGCGCAGCGTCTACGAATACGCTGTCACATGACGTGAAACCCCTTGCGGGGGCCGGCGGGGCGACAGCGAAATGGCAGCACTGCTTGACTGGATTTCTTCGCAGCCGCTGCATGCGCTGGCCGCGGTCGCGTTCGGCTATGTGCTGGGGTCCATACCCTTCGGCCTGCTGCTGACCCGCCTCGCCGGGCTCGGCGACATCCGCGCCATCGGCTCGGGCAACATCGGCGCAACCAACGTCCTGCGCACCGGCCGCAAGGGGCTGGCGGCAGCAACACTGCTGGCCGATGCGTTGAAGGGAACCGCGGCGGCCCTGCTTGCGGCAAGCATCGCGCCCCCTGCCGGGATCATCGCCGGCGTCGCGGCGTTCCTCGGCCACCTCTTCCCGGTCTGGCTGTCGTTTCGCGGCGGCAAGGGGGTCGCGACCTATCTCGGCGTCGCCCTCGCGCTGCTCTGGCCCGCAGCGCTGGCCTTCGCCCTGGTCTGGCTGTCGGTCGCCTTCCTGTTCCGCTATTCGTCGCTCGCCGCTCTTGCCGCCACCCTCGCCGTCCCGCTCGTGGCGCTCGTGCTGGGTCGCGGCGACGTGGCCGCAGCCACCGCGCTGATGGCGGCGCTGTCCTGGTACGCCCACCGTGCCAACATCGCGCGCCTTCTGTCGCGCACCGAGGCGAGCATCGGCGAAAAGGCTCCGCCCGCGACCGCCGGGGCCGATCGGCCCGGACCATGAGCTTCGGCCCGACCTCAGGCAGCCGCCTGAGCGAGGCCCAGCGCCGCGACTGGTTGCGCCCGCTGCGCAGCGAGAACGTTGGCCCGGCAACCTTCCGGCAACTGGTCAACCGCTTCGGCAGCGCGGCGGAAGCGCTTCGCTCGCTCCCCGACCTGTCGCGCCGCGGAGGACTGGCGCGACAGATCACGATCCCTTCCCAGAGCGACATCGACCGCGAGATGGCAGCCGCGAAACGCGCCGGCGCGCGTTACGTCGCGCACGGCGAACCCGGCTATCCGCCGCGCCTATCTCACATCGACCAGGCACCGCCGCTGCTGTGCGTCGGCGGAGAACCGGCCATCTGCGAGCGCCCGATGGTCGCCATCGTCGGCGCCCGCAATGCGTCTGCCGGCGGGCGGCAACTTGCGCGCACCTTCGCGCGCGAACTCGGCGAGGCCGGCATCGCCGTCGTGTCGGGGCTCGCGCTCGGTGTCGATTCGGCGGCCCACGAAGCCTCCATCGATACCGGTACGGTGGCGGTCCTTGCCGGCGGTATCGACCGCATCTATCCCGAGCAGCACGTGCCGCTGGCCCAGCGCATCCTGGCAAACGGCCTGCTCGTCACCGAGATGCCGCCCGGCCACACGCCGCGCGGCCGCGACTTTCCCCGCCGCAACCGCATCATTTCCGGCTGCAGCCTCGGCGTCGTGGTGATCGAGGCGGTAGAGCGTTCCGGGTCGCTGATCACCGCGCGTTTCGCGCTGGAACAGAACCGCGAGGTCTTTGCCGTGCCCGGTTCTCCGCTCGATCCGCGCGCGGCCGGCACCAACCGCCTTATCCGCGATGGCGCGGTTCTGACGGCGCGAACCCGCGACATCCTCGAGGTGATCGCCCCCATCGCGGCGCATGCCCGCGGTCTCGACTTTGGAGCCGAAGAGCCCGCCGAACCCGACTGGACAATCGCGGAGCCGGACACGTCACTCTGCGAATCGCTCGCTGCCCTGCTCAGCCCCGCACCGACGGAAATCGACGTGTTGATCCGCGAAACCGGGGCGACAGCGGCGCAAATCCTCGGCGCGCTGCTCGAAATGGAACTCGCCGGGCGCGCCGTGCGCCATTCCGGAAACAGGTTCAGTCTTTCCGTCGACTGAAGCACCGCACCGCCGCCATCCGGGCCAATGAAGGCATATCTCGGGCGCACCCGCTCAGTGTCCGCCTTCTTGTTCGCCCCAAAACGTCGGATCGGATGCACAGTCGACGGCCTCCATTCGAGCCAGGTCGAGCAGATAGGCAAGGAAATCGAGCCGCTCCCTCTGCGCCATCTGCTGCAACTGCCCGGCCATGTCCGCGATATAGCGGGCCAGTTTGGGTCCATCGGAATAGCTTGGCGATTTGCCGTCGCCCAGGGAATAGGAAGTACGTTTCAAGGCTAGACGCGCTGTCATGGTGCGCCCTCCATAAGCGAAATCCGGAAGTGGAATTCGCACTCCCCGCAGGCGGGGATTCGTTTCAATATAGGCAACGTCCGCAACCATTGAAAGCATCATTTAGTTTATACACTTTATACGCGCATATTGCCGTAACGTTTGACACCTCCAGATTGTTTCCCCATTTTCCTGCGACCTGATCCGGGGTCACCTTGTGAATGCACAAGCGGCCCCGGCATTTTCTTCCCGCAACCCGTCGGATCGGTGCGCACCTGCATGAACGTCGTGATCGTTGAATCGCCGGCCAAGGCAAAGACCATCAACAAGTACCTGGGGCGCGACTACCAGGTTCTCGCATCCTACGGTCACGTACGCGACCTGCCGGCCAAGGACGGCTCCGTCGACCCCGAAACCGATTTCGCCATGAAATGGTCGGTCGACCCGAAGTCGCAGAAGCGGCTCAACGAGATCGCGTCCGCCGTCAAGGGCTCCGACAAGCTGATCCTGGCAACCGACCCCGATCGCGAGGGTGAAGCAATCTCCTGGCACGTGCTGGAAGTGCTGAAGAAGAAGGGGGCGCTCAAGTCCACCGAGATCGAACGCGTCGTCTTCAACGCCATCACCAAGTCGGCCGTTCTGGACGCCATGGCGAACCCGCGCCAGATCGACGTCGCCCTCGTCGACGCCTACCTCGCCCGTCGCGCGCTCGACTACCTCGTCGGCTTCACGCTGTCGCCTGTATTGTGGCGCAAGCTGCCCGGGGCACGTTCGGCAGGCCGTGTGCAATCGGTGGCGCTGCGGCTGGTGTGCGACCGCGAAGCCGAGATCGAGGCGTTCCGGTCGCAGGAATACTGGAACATCGTCGCGAAACTGAAAACCGGTGCCGGCGACACCTTCGACGCCCGCCTCGTGTCGCGCGGCAGCGAGAAGCTCGACAAGCTTTCGGTCTCCAACGCCAAAGATGCGCACGCCATCCGCGACGACCTCGATAGCGCCTCCTTCGTCGTCGACAGCACCGAGAGCAAGCCGGTCAAGCGCAATCCCTACCCCCCCTTCACCACTTCGACGTTGCAGCAGGAGGCCTCCCGAAAGCTCGGATTTTCCTCCTCGCGCACCATGCAGACCGCGCAGAAGCTCTACGAGGGCGTCGCCATCGACGGCGAGACGCAGGGCCTCATCACCTACATGCGAACCGACGGCGTCCAGATGGCGCCTGAAGCGATTTCCGCGATCCGCGGGGTGATCGCCAAGCGCTACGGCGACAATTACCTGCCGCCCTCGCCGCGCATGTACAAGACCAAGGCCAAGAACGCACAGGAAGCGCACGAGGCCATCCGCCCGACCGACGTGACGCGCCATCCAGACAGCGTTCGCCGCGCCCTCGATGCCGACATGGCAAGGCTCTACGAGCTGATCTGGATGCGCGCGGTCGCAAGCCAGATGCAATCGGCGGAACTGGAGCGCACCACCGCCGAGATCACCGCGCACGGCAAGGAGACGTACGGCCTGCGCGCCACCGGCAGCGTGCAGCGCTTCGACGGCTTCCTGGTGCTCTACCAGGAAGGCCGCGACGACGCCGAGGGCGACGAGGAATCCCGCCGCCTGCCGCCGCTGGCCGCCGGCGACACGCCGCGCAAGGACGCGGTCGAGGCGACCCAGCACTTCACCGAGCCGCCTCCGCGCTACACCGAGGCATCGCTGATCAAGCGCATGGAGGAGCTCGGCATCGGCCGCCCGTCCACCTACACCGCCACCCTGCAGGTGCTGCAGGACCGTGACTACGTGACGCTGGAGAAGAAGCGGCTGATGCCGCAGGACAAGGGCCGCCTCGTCATCGCGTTTCTCGAAAGCTTCTTCGACCGCTACGTGCAGTATGATTTCACTGCCGCGCTGGAAGAGCGCCTCGACAGGATTTCCGCCGGCGAGATCGACTGGAAGGAAGTCCTGCGCGAGTTCTGGCAGGAGTTCTCCGGCGACGTCGAGGGCATCCGCGAACTGCGCGTCGCCCAGGTCATCGACGCACTCAACGACATGCTCGGCGAACACCTCTTCCCGCCGCGCGAGGACGGCTCCGACCCGCGCGCCTGCCCGTCATGCGACGGCGGACGCCTCAGCCTGAAGATCGGCAAGTTCGGTTCCTTCATCGGTTGCTCGAATTATCCCGACTGCCGCTACACCCGCCAGATCGGCGCGCCCGAAGGCGACGCGCAGGCAGCCGCCGACGACGGCGTGCGCGAACTCGGCACCGATCCGCAGAGCGGCCTGATGGTCTCCGCGCGCTCCGGCCGCTTCGGCCCCTTCGTGCAGCTCGGCGAGGCGGAAGGCAAGGACAAGCCGAAACGCTCCAGCATCCCGAAGGATTTCGACGCCGCGGCGATCACGCTTGAACAGGCGCTGCAACTGCTCGCCCTGCCGCGCGAGATCGGCCCGCATCCGGAAGACGGCGAGATGATCGTCGCCGGCATCGGCCGCTATGGTCCCTTCGTCAACCGCGGCCGCACCTATGCCAACCTGGAATCGGCGTCGGAAGTCTTCACCGTCGGCCTCAACCGTGCCGTCGCGCTGATCGCCGAGAAGGAAGCCAAGCGCGGCGGCCGCAGCGCGCCGGGCAAGGCGCTCGGCACACACGGCGATCTTGGCACCATCGAACTGAAGGATGGCCGCTACGGCCCCTATGTCACCAACGGCAAGGTCAACGCGACGATCCCGCGCGGCACCGATCCCGCCGGCATCGACCTGGAACAGGCCGCCGCCCTGATCTCGGCGAAGGCGGCGAGCGGCGGCGGCAAGGGCAAGGGCAAGCGCGCGCCTCGGCGCACCAGCGCGAAGTAACCCCTTGGCAAGGCGCCCGCCCGAGAAGAAGCCGCACCTGCCGCCGCGCGAGGAGATCCTCGCGTTCATCGCCGACAACCCGGACAAGGCGACCAAGCGCGACATCGCCCGCCAGTTCCACATCAAGGGTGCCGCGCGCATCGCGCTCAAACGCCTGCTCGCCGAGCTGATGGACGAAGGCCTGCTGCAGCGCGGACGCAAGCGGATGCATACGCCCGGCGCCCTGCCCCCGGTGGTCGTCGCCGACATCACCGGCCGCGACGAGGACGGCGAACTGCTTGCGACCCTCGCCGAGCGCGCGCCCGCCGAGGGCGAGGATGGCGGCGCCTCCGCCGAAGGCCCGCGCATCGTCGTGTCGCCCGGCCATCGCCGCCCCGCCCCCGGCATCGGCGACCGCGTGCTGCTGCGCGTCGACGAGGACGCCCGCCAGGCGGCCCACGAAGGCGGCATCATCGCCGCGACGGTGATCCGCATCCTCGACCGCCCGAAGACGCGCATCCTCGGCATCTACCGCGAACTCGCCGACGGCACCGGGCGCATCGAGCCGGTCGACAAGAAGGCCCGCAAGGAATGGGCCGTGCGCGAGATCGATTCCCGCAACGCGCGCGAAGGCGACCTCGTCGCCGTGGAGCCGCTGCGTTCGCGCCGCCTCGGCCTGCCGCAGGCGCGCGTCATCGAGCGCATCGGCTCGATGGCCGACGAGAACGCCGTCAGCCTGATCGCCGTCGAGACGCACGGCATTCCGCTCGATTTCCCACGAGAGGCGCTGGCCGAAGCCGAAAGCGTGAAGGCCAAGAAGGACCTGTCCGGCCTCGAGGACATGCGCCCGCTGCCCTTCGTCACCATCGACCCCGCCGACGCCCGCGACCACGACGACGCGGTCTACGCGCATGCCGACGACGACCCCGAAAATCTGGGCGGCCACGTCGTCTGGGTCGCGATCGCCGACGTCTCGCGCTACGTGATTCCGGGCAGCGCGCTCGACCGGGCCGCGCGGCTTCGCGGCAATTCGGTTTATTTCCCCGGCCGCGTGGTGCCCATGCTGCCGGAGCGTTTGTCCAACGACCTGTGCTCGCTGCGCGAGCGCGAGGACCGTCCGGCGCTCGCGGTGCGCATGATCTTCTCCGCCGAAGGCGTCAAGCGCGGCCACCGCTTCGCCCGCATCATGATGCGCTCCGCCGCAAAGCTGCGCTACGAGACCGCCCAGGCCGCCGTCGACGGGCGGCCGAACCCGAAGGACGACCCGACCGACACCGGCCCGCTGCTCGAACCGGTGCTCAAGCCGCTGTGGGCGGCCTGGCGCGCCCTGATGGCGGCGCAGGACAAGCGCGCGCCCCTCGACCTCGACCTGCCCGAGCGCAAGATCATCCTCGACAAGGCCGGCAGGATCGACCGCGTCATTGTCCCCGACCGCCTCGAGGCGCACCGCCTCGTCGAAACCTTCATGATCGCCGCCAACGTCGCCGCCGCCGAGACGCTGGAGCAGCAGCGCGCGCCGCTGATCTACCGCACCCACGACGCGCCCTCGCAGGAGAAGCTGCTCGCACTCGCCGACTTCCTGAAGTCGCTCGATATCCCCTTCGCCAAGGGTACCACCGTCAAGCCGCGCCAGTTCAACCAGATCCTGGCGCGCGTCGAAGGCACCCCCAACGCCCAGCTCGTCAACGAGGTGGTCCTGCGCAGCCAGGCGCAGGCCGAGTACACGCAGGAGAACTACGGGCACTTCGGCCTCAACCTGCGCCGCTATGCCCATTTCACCTCGCCGATCCGCCGCTACGCCGACCTTGTCGTCCATCGTGCGCTGGTCGCAGCGCTCGGTCTCGGCGATGGCGGCCGCCTCTACGAGCCCGAGGAGCTGGCCGAGACGGCCGCCCACATCTCCATGACCGAGCGGCGCGCAATGGCGGCCGAACGCGAGACCGTCGACCGGCTGATCGCGCATTTCCTCGCCGACCGGGTCGGCACGCGCTTCCCCGGCCGGGTGTCGGGGGTCACGCGGTCGGGTCTGTTCGTCAAGCTCAGCGACACCGGCGCCGACGGATATGTGCCGGCCGGTTCGATCGACGGCAACTACTGGCGCTACGACGAGACCGGCCAGCAGCTTGTCAGCGACGCGACCGGTGAGGCATTTCGCCTCGGCGACGATGTCGAGGTCAGGCTGGTAGAAGCCATTCCGGTCGCAGGCATGCTGCGCTTTGAAATCCTCTCCGATGGCCGCAAACTGCCCGCGGCCGAACGCCGCAAGCTGCGCGAGCGCGCGCACCGCGAACCGCGCATCACCAGGCGCCGCCGCGCCGCCGTGCGCAGCCGCAGATAGGAAACCGCGATGGCCGTTCATTATTCCGATCATCCTGCCGACGCACCCTTGCCCGCCCGCGACTGGTGGCAGGCGCTGCTGCGCGGACTCGCGATGAAATGCCCCAACTGCGGCAAGGGCGCGATGTTCCATGCCTACCTGAAGGTGTCGGATACCTGCCCGGCCTGCGGCGAGGAACTGCACCACCACCGCGCCGACGACGCCCCGCCGTATTTCACGATCCTGATCGTCGGCCACGTCATCGTTTCCCTGGTCCTCGCGGTCGAGATGGCATTCTACCCGCCGCTATGGATGCACATGGCGCTGTGGATACCGCTGACCCTCGTCGTGTCGCTGCTGGTGCTGCCGCGCATCAAGGGGGCGCTGGTCGCCTACCAGTGGGCACTCAGGATGCACGGCTTCGGCGGCGAAACGGAGGACGAACCGGCATGAAGGACTATGCCGACCGGATGACGCGGGCCAACCGCGACCGCAGCTTCAAGAACCGTCCGCCGAGGGATGCGTCGACCGTCATCCTGCTCGATCGCAGCAAGGGCCGATATCACGCCCTGCTCGGCCGCCGCCACGACCGCCACGTCTTCCTGCCCGGCAAGTTTGTCTTCCCCGGCGGTCGCGTCGACCGCTCCGACGGGCGCATCCCTGCGGCAGCCGAACTGCGGCCGGATGTCACCGACAAGCTGCTCCTCGACATGAAGCGGGGCAAGGGCGCCCGCGGCGCGCGCGCGCTGGCGCTTGCCGCCATCCGCGAGGTCTTCGAGGAAACCGGCATCGCCATCGGCAGGCCATACGAGGGCAAGCCGACGCGCTCGCCGAACTGGAAGGACTTCTTCGACCTCGGCCTCGCACCTGACCTCTCCGTTCTGCACTACGTCGCCCGCGCCATCACCCCGCCGGGCCGCCCGCGCCGTTTCGACACCCGCTTCTTCGTCATCGACATGACCGAGACCGGTCACTCGACCGACGAGATGATGCGCCCGTGCGACGAACTCGACGAACTGGTCTGGATTCCCGTCGAGGACGCCGACAAGCTCGACACCCAGCCCGTCACCACGGTGGTGCTGGAGGAACTGGCCGAACGGCTTGCGCGCGATCCCCTGCTCACTGCCCCGGCGCCGATCCCCTACTACCGCTGGATTCGCGACCGCTTCGTGCGCTTCGAGATCTGAGAGCACGATTTGCCCGTATCGGCGCCGGTACAAAGGCGTTAGACAACCGGCATGGTGCAGCAATCCAGGCCCTCTGTGATCGAAACCCTCTCGGGGTTCGGAAACCCGCGCGCGCTCGCCGCGGCCATCGCCTCGATCACGATCTCGGGGTTCAGCCTCAGCCTGACCTTCCCGCTGCTGTCGCTGGTCATGGAAGCGCGCGGCATCTCCGACACCGTGATCGGCCTGAACACGGCCATGGCGGGTTTCGCCGCATTGGTGTCCGCGCCGTTCTGCGCACCCGCCGCCAGCCGTTTCGGCGCCGTGAACGTCCTGATGGCGGCGATTGCCTGCTGCACCGTGTGCATAGCGCTATTCCCAGCGACGCCGACGTGGGCCTGGTTTCCCTTGCGCTTCGTCTTCACCGTTGCCGCAACGCTGACCTTCGTCATCGCCGAGTTCTGGATCAACGACGCCGCCAACGAGGCCCGCCGCGGCCTGATCATGGGTGTCTATGCCTCGGTCCTGTCCGGTGGCTTCGCCCTCGGCCCCGCCGTGCTCGCGGTGACCGGCTCCGATACCCTGGCCCCCTTCGTCGTCGGGGTCGCTGCCTTCGCGCTGTCGCTTGTTCCCGTGTGGCTCGCGCGCGACGTTGCCCCGCCGGTCCACGGCGCGCCCAGCCAATCGTTCCTGGCGCTGCTCTGGGTCGCGCCGGCTGCAACCTTCGCAGCGTTTGTCTTCGGCGCTGCCGAACAGACCGGCTTTGCCTTCTTTGCCCTGTTCGGGCTGCGTTCCGGGCTCGCAGAGTTCCAGTCGGCCCTGCTGCTGACGATGATCGGCGTCGGCAACCTTCTGCTGCAGGTTCCGCTTGGCCTGCTCGCGGACCGCTTCGACCGCACCCGCCTGCTCGCCGCTTGTGGCTTCATCGGCTTTGCCGGCATGCTCGCCCTGCCGGCGGTGATTTCCACGCCGCTCGCCGCCTACGCCGTGCTGCTCGTGTGGGGCGGCATCACCGGCGGCCTCTACACCATCGGCCTGACCCAGCTTGGCGCGCGCTTTCGCGGCGTCGACCTGGCCAGCGCCAACGCCATGTTTGTGATGATGTACGCGCTCGGCATGATGGTCGGCCCGCTCGCCGGCGGCTTCGCCATGGACCGCGCCGGCGCCCCTGCCCTCGCCTGGTTCCTGGCGGCCCTGTTCGCGGCCTACACGCTAATTGCATTGTGGCGTGTCGCGACGAAGCCTAGCCAAGGTAGCGGCGCATGATCGGACGCGTCGGCGACCGGCGCGCGACTTCCTGAAATCCGGCCTTGCGGTAGGCGCCGGCAAGCCCGACCCATGCATAGGCGGCCGGGTAGTCCTTGCGGTCGGGATCGACCGGGTAGCCTTCGACCACACTGCCACCCAGCCGAACGACATGGTCGGCGGCCGCGCCCAGCAACCGGACGGAGAGTCCGCCGCGCCTGCGGTCCCTTGCTATGAAGAAGCATGTAATCGACCACACCGGTGCATCATCGACAGGCGCCAGTATGCGCGAGCCCTCAAGCCGGGGAAACGCGCTTCGCGGCGCGATGGAGCACCAGCCGACCGGCGTTTCGCCGTCATACGCCAGCAGGCCACATGCCCGATCACTGGCAAATGCACCCTGCATCGCCGCCTTGCGGCCTTCCGCGCCCGCGGCGTCATAATCCTTGCGCTTCATGCGCCAGAGCATGCACCAGCATCCGCCCGGCCCGCCCCTGGGCCCCAGCAGCGTCCCGAGGTCGGCAAACCGCTCACCGGTGGCGGGCACGATACGGATATCGCTCACGCACGGTCACTCCCTGCCTTGACTTTGACGATCTCATCACGCTATTTGCGCGACCGAATGTGCTGCGTCAATTCGCGGCGCGCAGTCGATTCTCACGCCAGCCGCATGCATCCTGCCTTTTCCGGCAGCCAGCGGCGCGAAACCAGGGCAAGACCATGGCCAAGGCTACCACGATCAAGATCCGTCTCGTTTCCAGCGCCGATACCGGGCATTTCTACGTGACGAAGAAGAACTCGCGCACCATGACCGAGAAGATGGTCAAGAAGAAGTACGATCCCGTCGCGCGCAAGCACGTGGAGTACCGCGAGGCCAAGATCAAGTAGCCTCCCCTCGCGTGAACGTTTTCGCACGGCCGCCGGTTTCCGGCGGCCGTTTTCGTTTGCGCGCGTCGCGAGGACCGGCGCCTGTCACGCAATAGCGCTGCTGAAGGAATTGATGCTGGAAATGGTGGCCGGTCCGGAGACGATGTTAACGAGGAGGCCACTCCACCGTTCCGAACCGGCCTATACCCCACGGACCCAGGAGATGCGGCGGACCTGAGAACCCCATGGGGACGGCCACTCCGGTCCGTTCACGAGGAACGATCCGGAAGTAGGCCGCTAGACACTAGCCGCGCCCCTTGGAAAATCAATAAAATTTGGCCCAAACCGGCCGCATATCGCAGCGCATCGTAAAGCGGTAGGGTTACCGGATGCGGTAAATGCCCGAAACGGACGTCCCGCGCGTCAGGCGGCCTGCGCGCTGACCCGGTTGCGGCCGGTGTGCTTGGCGTTGTAGAGCGCCTCGTCGGCCCGCTTCATCAAGGCTTCCGCGGTATCCGAGCCCGCCGCAAGCGTCGAAGCCCCGATGCTGACGGTGACGTCGATCGCCCTGGTGCCGCCGTGGATCGGGAAGGGATCGCTGGCAATCGCCGCGCGGATGCGTTCGCCGACGCGCATGCCCACCCCGATCTCGGTTTCCGGCATGACAATGACGAATTCCTCCCCGCCCATCCGGCAGGCAAGGTCGAGCCCGCGCACCATCTTGCGCACGCGTCGTGCGAACTCCTTCAGCACCTCGTCGCCAGCATCGTGCCCCCAGGTGTCGTTGACCGCCTTGAAGTGGTCGATGTCGAGCGTCAGCAGCGTCAGAGGCCGGCGCATCTGCTGGGATTTTTCCACCAGCGTGGTCAGGTGGCCTTCCATGTAGCGCCGGTTGTGCAAGCCCGTCAGCGCGTCGGTGACGGCCATGGTCACCGACATCTGCACGTTGTCGCGCAGCCGCTCTGCATAGCGCCGCCGCTTGATCTGGGTAATTGCCCGCGCGGTCAGTTCGTTGGGGTCGATCGGCCGCGCCACGTAGTCGTTGACGCCGAGGTCGAGCCCGCGCATCAGCCGCGCGGTGTCCTCCGGATCGACCACGATCATCACCGGCACGTTGCGCGTGCGCTCCAGCGATCGCAGCTGCGAGCAAAGCCGCAAGCCGTCGAATCCTTCCAGCGCCAGGCTGACGACGATCAGGTCGTAGTTGGCGTCGGCGGCGCGAAACAGCGCCTCCTGCGGGTTCGTCTCGATCTGCACCTGGTGGTGTCGGCCAAGGATCTTCTTCAGCCGGTCGTAGGAGCTGAGCCGGTCGTCGACGATCAGCACCCGGCCGTTTTCTCCCGACACCTTTGCCGCTTCCGAGAACGGGTCCTCGATCCCCATGTCGCGGCTGGTCGCCGCGCGCATGCGCAGCTCGTCGGTCAGCATCTTCAGCCGCACCAGACTCTTCACCCGCGTGATCAGCGCGATGTCGCTGACCGGCTTGGTCAGGAAATCGTCGGCGCCGCACTCCAGCCCCCTCACCCGGTCGGCCGGCTGGTCGAGCGCCGTCACCATGACGACGGGAATGTGGTGCGTGCGCGGGTTCGCCTTCAGCCGGCGGCAGACCTCGAAGCCGTCCATCTGCGGCATCATGACGTCGAGCAGCACCATGTCGCACTGCTCCTCGTCGCAGATCCGCAGCGCCTCGGCGCCCGACGTCGCGCCGCGCACGTCGAAGTATTCCTGCGAAAGCCGCGCCTGCAGCAGCTTGACGTTGGCCGGGATGTCGTCGACGACAAGGATACGCGCCGTCATGCTCTATCTCTCACGCATTGTGAACACGAAAAAGGCGCGGCTTCACTGCGCGCCGACGAAATGCTTCACCGTCTCGACGAACTTCACCACCGAAATCGGCTTGGAAATGTAGGCTTCGCAACCGCCCTCGCGGATGCGCTCCTCGTCCCCCTTCATCGCGAAGGCCGTCACCGCGATGACCGGGATGTGGCGCAGGTCCTCGTCGTCCTTCAGCCAGGCCGTGACGTCTAGGCCTGAAACTTCCGGAAGCTGGATGTCCATCAGGATCAGGTCGGGGCGTTCCTGCCGCGCCAGCTCGACCGCCTTGCGGCCGTCACGCGTCCCCACGACCGCGAAACCGTTTGCCTTGAGGAGGTCGTGGAAGAGCTTCATGTTGAGCTCGTTGTCCTCCACGATCATGATCTTCTTGGTCATGTTTCCCCACGTACATTCCGGACTTCGATCGCCGGCCGAACCAACCTGTTGCCCCCAGGAGGAACTCGGCCTGGACGCCTCGCGGTCGCCACTTGCGCGATTCATCCCCTAATTCCATCATTGCGAACGTAGCGGACAAAACTTACGGATTGGCAAATGGATGCACGTTTCGCCGGGGGGCGGCTCGGCCCCGAGGACGCGCAGGCGCTGGCGATCGACGCGCTGGGCTTCATCGCCGCAGACGCGGAATTGCTGGAGCGGTTCCTTTCGACATGCGGCATCGGTCCGCAGACCCTGCGCGCGGCGGCCGGCGAGCCCGGGTTCCTCGGCGCTGTCACCGGCTACCTGATGGCCAACGAATCTGTACTGCTGGCCTTCACCGCCAACGCCGGCCTGCCCGCCGATGCGGTCGGACGGGCGCATGCGCTGCTGACCTCCGATGCAGGAGCCGCGAATGGCGGCTGGTGAGGCCGCCCGCGACCGCCTCGTCGGCGTCGATCTCGGCGGCACCAAGATTTCCGCCGTCGTGCTCGATTCCACGGGCAGCGAACTTGCCCGGCGACGTATCGCGACCCCGCGCGACGACTACGCCGCGACGCTTGCCGCGATCGTGCGCCTGGTCACCGATGTCGAGGCCGCCGCCGGATGCACCCCGGACAAGGCGCGCCCAGTCGGCATCGGCACGCCCGGCTCGCTGGTTCCCGCGACCGGGCTGGTGCAGAACGCCAATTCCGTCTGGCTCAACGGCAACCCCCTGCTGCGCGACCTCGAAGCGGCGCTGGGGCGGCGCGTGCGCATCGCCAACGACGCCGACTGCCTCGCCCTGTCGGAATGCGCCGACGGCGCCGCGAATGGGCTGGACAACGTCTTCGCCGCGATCCTCGGCACCGGCGTCGGCGGCGGGCTCGTGATCGGCGGCAGGCTCGTCGCCGGTCCGCTCGGCATCGCCGGCGAATGGGGCCATACCCCCCTGCCCTGGTCCCGGCCGGACGAATATCCCGGGCCGCGCTGCTGGTGCGGACGCACCGGCTGCATCGAGGCCTGGCTGTCGGGCCCGGCGCTGGCGCGCGACCACGCGGCGGAAAGCGGCGAACTCAGCGATGCCATGGCGATCGCCAGGGCCGACACGCCAGCACGCGCGGCGAGCATGGAGCGCTACCTGTCGCGCCTCGCCCGCGCCCTCGCGGCGCTGGTGAACATCGTCGACCCGCAGGCGATCGTGCTGGGCGGCGGCCTGTCGAACGTTGTCGCGCTTTGCGTGCGTCTGCCGGCCCTCGTCGCGCCGCATGTCTTCTCCGATGCCCCGCGGGTGCGCATAATGCGCGCCGCGCATGGAGACGATTCCGGCGTACGCGGGGCGGCGCGCCTATGGTCGCGGACGTGACCGTCGCCGCATCTTGACAGGCGGAAGGCCATGACGGGAGCAACCGGCGCCAGTGCGAACACGCCCGGCCTGTGCCGCAACTGCGGCGCCACCGGCGTCCGCGGACGTTGCAGCGCATGCGGCAGCGCGCGCATCGTCAGCCATCCCGAACTGTTCGATCTCTCCATCGCCCACATCGATTGCGACGCCTTCTACGCCGCCATCGAGAAGCGGGACGACCCTTCCCTGCGCGACAGGCCGGTCATCGTCGGCGGCGGCAGGCGCGGGGTTGTCTCCACCGCCTGCTACATCGCGCGCATCAGCGGTGTGCGTTCGGCAATGCCGATGTTCAAGGCGCTCGCTGCCTGCCCCGACGCTGTCGTCATCCGTCCGAACATGGAGAAATATGCCGCCGTCGGGCGACAGGTGCGCCAGCGCATGCTGGACCTGACCCCGCTGGTCGAGCCGTTGTCCATCGACGAGGCCTTCCTCGACCTGACCGGCACGCAAGGAGTGCACCATGCGAGCCCTGCGCAAACCCTCGCCCGCTTCGCCCGCGACATCGAGCGGGACCTCGCCATCACCGTCTCGATCGGCCTGGCGCCTAACAAGTTCCTCGCCAAGATCGCGTCGGATCTCGACAAGCCGCGCGGCTTCGCCGTCATCGGCGCCGCCGAAAGCGCCCGCTTCCTCGCCGACAAGCCGGTCACCATCATCCCCGGCATCGGGCCGGCGATGGCGAAGAAGCTGGCTGCCCAGGGCTTCCGCCTGATTGCCGATATCCAGCGTGCGGATCGCTCCACGCTCGCCCGTGCCCACGGCGAATACGGGCTTCGCCTTTACGAAATGGCGCATGGGCGAGACACGCGGCGCGTGGACCCCGACAGCGAGCGCAAGAGTGTCAGCGCCGAGACGACCTTCGAGGAGGACATCTGCGACGTCCGCCCGCTGCAGGTGCACCTGTGGCGGCTGTGCGAGAAGGTGTCCGCGCGCATGAAAACCGCCGGCCTTGCCGGACAGACGGTGACGCTGAAGCTGAAGGGCGCCGACTTCACGGCGCGCACGCGCGCGGCCCGCCTCGCCGATCCCACGCAACTCGCCGACCGTCTCTTCGTGGCAGGCCGCCAGTTGCTGGAACGCGAGGCGACCGGGACCCGTTTCCGCCTGATCGGCATCGGCCTCTCCGACCTGACCGGCGAGGACGGCGCCGATCCGGCCGATCTCGCTGATCCCGACCTGACGCGGCGCATGGGCGCGGAACGCGCGGTGGATCGCGTGCGGGAAAAGTTCGGCCGCGACATGGTCCAGCGCGGGATCGCCTTCAGGGCCCGCCCGAAACGCGACGCAGGTGACGACTAGCGCGGCAACGGCCGCTCAGTCGCAATTGGGCTTCGGCGTGAAGACCAGGTCGGTCAGCTCGCCCTTCAGCGAGAAATCGCCATAGTCGAGGACAACGCGGCGGCTGACGCCGTTCTCGAACAGTTCGGAACTGATCGCGTAGACGGGAACTTCCTCCCCGCCCAGGATTTCGCGCTCCTCGGCAGGCGCATCCGGACCCGGAAAATAGCTGATCGTCACGGGCCAGCGGTCGAGCCCGGCGAGGACTTGCGCTGCTGTTTCCAGTGTTTCGGGCGTCTCGCCTGTCCCCGCTCTCAGCCGGCCGATGACGGCAAATGTGTCGTAGATCCGGTCGCCCGCGTCGGCGCCTTCGTAGAGCCTTGCCGCGAACATGCGCTGGTTGGCACGCGCCGCATCGATCAGCCGGTTGAGATGCTGGGCGGGAAACAGCACCTCGCCCTTGAAGCTCACCTGCCGGTCGTCCGGCACCTTCAGTTCGACATCGAGGCTGCCGGCGGTGTGGCGCGCCTTGCCATCGGTTTCCTCGGTCAGGTTCAGGTCGTCGTAGCGCCGCGTCATGAACCGGAAGGCGCTGCCGTCGGCGGCTTCCCACTGGACGGTCCGCAGGTCTGTCAGCAGCATTGCCCCGGAGTCCGACCCCGACTGGAAGACATACCGGGTGTTCGTCGCCAGCCCTTCGCAATCGGCCGCGACGACGTCGACGACCATGCGGCCGTTGAAACTCGTCATGACGCCCTTTTCGTCGGACCGCTCCAGGCTCATGTCGTAGACGGCACGATGCGGCACGAGCTGTGCCCATGCCCCTGCCGGCGCAAGTGCGCCAGTCGCCACAGCCAGCGCGAACGCGCCGGGCCTGACCGCGCGCAAAGCCCCCATTTGCGGCACCCTCCGTTCGTTTCTTTCCAGCCATCATCGCAAAAATCGCAGAACGGGCAACTGGCAT
>JACKJK010000015.1 GCA_020637985.1 Rhodobiaceae bacterium | reverse complement strand
AATCTCCGGCCTGCGCGCCGCCGACGGGCTGATCGAGATCCCGGAAGAAGCGACCAGTGTCGCGCGCGGCGAGCCGGTCGCGTTCATCCCGTTTACCGAGCTTGGGGTTTAGGCCGGTGACGCGCTGGGCGCTCGACGAACGAGTTGCGACCAGCGCAGGCCAGGTCGCGGCGGGCCGGGCCGGAACGGGGCCGGGCCTCGTGCTGGCGCACGGCTGGCCGTGGTCGTCGTTCTCCTGGCACAGGATCATCCCCGAACTCGCACGGCATTTCACTGTGCACTGGTACGACATGCCCGGCTACGGCATGTCGGAGAAGCGCGCCGACCAGCCGACCTCGCTCGACGTGCAGGGCGAGGTCTTCGCGCAGATGCTCGCGCACTGGGGCCTGTCGCGCCCGCGCGTGGTTGCGCATGATTTCGGCGGTGCGACGACGCTGCGCGCCCACCTGCTGCACGGATGCGACTACGAGCGCTACGTGCTCATGAACGTCGTCGCCATGCGCCCGTGGGGGTCGGAGTTCTTCGATCACGTCGGCCGCCACGTGGCGGCGTTCCAGGGCCTGCCACCGCACATTCACCGCGCGCTTGTCGGCGCCTATATCGACGGCGCGCTGGTGAATGACCTGCAGGGCGACGACCGCGAGAACCTCATCGCGCCATGGCTAACCCCGGAAGGCGCGGCGAGCTTCTACCGGCAGTTTGCTCAAGCCGACGAAAAGTACACCGCCGAGGTCGAGCCGATGTTCGCCGACGTGCGCTGCCCGGTGAAGATCGTCTGGGGCGAGGACGATCCGTGGATCCCGCTTGCGCGCGGCAAGGCGCTGCATGCGCTGATGGCGGACGCGCAATTCGCCACCCTGCCCGGCACCGGCCACCTGCCGCAGCTGGAGAACCCGCAAGCGGTGCTCGGCGAACTGCTGGCGTTCCTGTGACCGCGCGACCCGTCCCCGCCCAACCTGCACCGGACCAGGTCGCAAGGGGCATCGGGCTGATCCTGCTGTCGACCGCGGCGATGGCGCTGGCGGACGCGCTGGTGAAGCTCGCCAGTTCCGAGTTGACAGTATGGCAGATCTTCGCCGTCCGCTCGGCCTTCGCGGCGGCATGCCTCCTGGCGCTGGTGCGCTGGCAGGGCCAGCGGATGCGAACGCATTCGCCAGGGTGGGTTGTCGTGCGCAGCGCGTTGCTGGTGGCGTGCTGGCTCGCCTACTACGCGTCGCTGACCATGCTGACGCTGCCGGTCGCAGCCGTCGCCGTCTACACCAACCCGATCATCACGACGCTCCTCTGCGCGCCCGCGCTCGGCGAACGTGTCACGGCGCGCCAATGGCTCGGCGTCCTCGTCGGGTTCGCCGGCGTCGCGGTGATCCTCAGACCCGGCACCGCTGCCTTCTCATGGGCGATCGTGCTGCCGCTGATGGCGGCCGTGTTCTATTCGCTGGCGATGGTGCTGACGCGCAGCAAATGCCAGCGCGAGAACGCCACCGCCCTGGCGCTGTGGCTGCATGTCGCCTTCATCGCGACCGGGCTCGGCGTGGCCGCGCTGCTTGCGCTCGTCCCCGCTGACCCGGCGCAGGCGGCGGCGCATCCCTTCCTGCTGCGGGTATGGTCCGCGATGGACGCCGGCTCGTGGGCGTTGCTGGCGCTGCTGGGGATCCTGTCGGCCGGGTACTTCCTCGGCGTCGCGCGCGCCTACCAGATCGCCCCGCCGCAGATCATCGGCACGTTCGACTACGGCTATCTCGTCTCGGCAGCGGTGTGGAGCATCGTGCTGTTCGCCGAACCGCCGTCGCCGTCGACGCTTGCGGGAATTGGGCTCATCACGGTCGCTGGCGTCCTTGTCGCCGCGCGCGCAGGCAAGGCCGGGCAGAACCGGGCGGCGTAAGCCCTCACCCGCGCCGCAGCCGTAGCGCCACTGCTTCAATGGCCAGTTCGTAGGTGTCGCCGAGGAAGCCCTCGATGACGCCAGTGGCGATCTTGGAGATCAGCGAGTCGTGATACATCGCCTCGCGCCGCTGCGGGTTGGACAGGTGGATCTCGATGATGATCCCGTCGTAGGCCTGCAGGGCGTTGAGGATGGCGATCGAGTAGAAGGTCAGCCCGGCGCCGTTGATGACGATCGCGGCTGCCTTCTCCGCACGCGCCTCCTGGATCCAGTCGACCAGCACGCCCTCGTGGTTGGACTGGCGGAAGACGATGTCCAGGGCATGGCGAGCGGCGCGGTCCAGCGTGCGTGCCTCGATGTCGGCAAGTGTCTCGGCGCCGTAGATGTGCGGCTCGCGCTCGCCCAGCAGGTTGAGGTTGGGACCGTTCAGGACATGGACGGTGTTCGGCATATCGTGCCTCCGCGGCGGTTACGTGCCGGCCTGTGCGCGACCGTGAGGCGGCGGCGGCCCGGCGATCCGGGAAGCGTAGTTACAGCGCAAGGCGTGTGCAATCGGGCGATAAGACCCGCACGGATCGCGGGCGGGCGGGCTTGGCCGGACGTGCCGCAAAGCGGTAGATTCGTGATCATGAACGGACTTCCCGATTCCCTGCGCGGGCTTGCCCGCAGCCTGTTGCCCGAAGCGCTGCTGCGCAGCGTGCGCGGCTGGCGGCGCGAGCGGACCATGAGCGCCTACGACGGGCTTTCGGCGAAAGCCGCCTTCGAGAAGGTCTACGCCGACCGGGAATGGGGCGCTCCACGGCACGGCGACAGCGCGTATTATTCCGGCGACGGCTCGCACGATCCCGACATCGTCACGCCCTATGTCGAGGCGGCGGGCGCCTTCCTGCTTGGCTTCGCGGAGCCGCCGGACGTCCTCGACATCGGCTGCGGCGACTTCCATGTCGGGGTCAGGCTGCGCCCGCATTGCGGCCGCTACACCGCCTGCGACGTGGTCGAGGGGCTGATCGCGCAGAACCGGGAACGCTACCGAGAGTCGGATGTCGATTTCCGCGTCCTCGACATCACGGCCGCGACGCCGGAGTTTCACGAGGTGATGTTCGTCCGGCAAGTCTTGCAACATCTCTCCAACGCCGCCATTGCCGCCGCCCTGCCCCGCATCGCCGCAAGCTGCCGCTACCTGGTGCTCACCGAGCACGTGCCGGCGGGCAATTTCCCACCCAACGTGGACAAGATGACCGGGCCGGACATCCGCCTGCTGGACGGCAGCGGGGTGGTGGTGACCGCGCCGCCGTTCAGCCTCCCTGTGAAGTCGCAGCGCCTGCTGTGCAAGGTGCCGCAGTATGGCGGCATGATCCGCACGGTGGTGTATCAACTGGACGGACACGCGAGCACGTAGCCAGCGGCGGCAACGCGGCTATAGTGGCGATCCGGAATTGGTTCCCGACGAAGGATGCGTCGCATGACCCAGACACCCGTTGCGCTGATCACCGCCGGCGGCAGCGGCATGGGGGCGGAAGCCGCGCGCAGGCTGGCCGCGGACGGTTTCCGCGTCGCCATCCTGTCGTCGTCGGGCAAGGGCAAGGCGCTCGCCGAGAGCCTCGGCGGCATCGGCTTCACCGGCTCCAACCTCAACCCCGACGATCTTTCCGCCTTCGTCTACGAGACCATGGACGCCTGGGGGCGGATCAACGTCGTCGTCAATTCCGCAGGCCACGGGCCGAAGGGCGACATCCTCGATATCCCCGACACGGACTGGCACAAGGGGATGGAGGTCTACCTTCTCAACGTCGTGCGCATGGCGCGGCTGGTGACGCCCACCATGCAGCGCCAGGGCGGCGGGACGATCATCAACATCTCGACCTTCGCGGTGTTCGAGCCGGACGCGATGTTCCCGACGTCGGGCGTCTTCCGCGCCGGGCTCGCCGCGTTCACGAAACTGTTCGCGGACAAGTATGCCGGCGACAACATCCGCATGAACAACGTGCTGCCGGGCTATATCGACAGTCTGCCGGAGAAGGAAGAACGGCGCGCGAAGGTCCCGATGGGCCGCTATGGCACGGCGGCCGAGGTCGCCGGACTGATCGGCTATCTCGCCTCGCCGGCAGCCGCCTACATCACCGGGCAGAACATCCGCATCGACGGCGGCATCACGCGCTCGGTGTAGGATTTCGTACGCAGGAAACGCCCGGGGCGCGGTTGGCGCGCCCCGGTGCCGATTGCAGCGCTGACAGGCGGCACTACTTGAGGTGGATGACCATGCCGCTGAGGTCGAGGTTGGCCATCAGGCCGATCTGGTGGCCGGTCAGGTGCAGCACGACGCCCTTGGCATTGCGCATCTTGATGCCGCGGATGCCGCCGGCCGCCGCCGCGCCACCGCCGATCGCGGTGTAGACACCTTCGATGTCCGAGGCATGGTGGATGTAGTCCGCAGTGCCGACGAACTCGGTGTAGGAGCCGCCGAAGACGAGGCCGGCGCTCACGCCGCCGACCGTCAGGCCATAGTTGCGGCCGCCAAGCGACAGCGAACCGGTGCCGCCCTGGCCGCCGAACCACCAGCCGCCCTTGATGACCTTGATGCGCACGCTGCCGGTCGCGGCAAGGCTCGGCGTGGCGACAAGCGTCGAGAAAAGCGCGCCGGCCGAAAGGGCTGCGAAACGGCGCCGTGTCAGGAAACTCATGGTGCTCCTCCTATCGTGGGGGGTCTGATCTACTGGATGGCACTCGGCGGCAACCTACCACGGGTCACCCCCTGCAACGCAACACCGCAGGCCAAGGAAAAGCACTGCAGACCGGCGACGGCGCCGCCACCTTGCGCCGAGAAGCGGGCACTTGACCGGCGACCGCCTATTCGGCTTCCAGCAGCCCGACCATGTCCGCGTAGCCGCGGCGCCTGGCGTGTTCGAGCGGAGTGACGCCGCCAGGGTCGGCGATGGCGCGGTCGGCCCCGCCCTCCAGCAGGTGGCGCAGGCTCTCGACATGGTCGGGGCCGCCATCTCCGAGGATCACCACCTCGAGCAACGCCGTCCAGCCGAGATTGTTGACGTGGTCGAGCGGAGCGCCCGCCTCCACCAGCGTGCGCACCACCTCCTTGTGGCCGAGGTGGGCCGCGGCGATCAGCGCCGTGCCGTCATAGGGGCTGGTGACGTTGGAGGCGCTGTTGCCGAGTTCCAGCGCGACTTGCAGCATCTCGACGTCGTCGGCTACGGCGGCGATGGTAACCGCATCGTAGGCGTCGCGATCGAGCGCATTCATGTCCGCGCCGGCGGCGGCAAGCGCCCGCACCACGTCTTCGCGGGAGGCGAAAGCCGCGACATGCAGCGGCGTGCGGCCGGATCCGTCGCGCGCCTCGATGTCTGCCCCCTCGCCGATCAGGCGCTCCAGCGCCGCCATGTCGCCCGTGTGGGCTGCCTTGTGCAGGCCCTCGTAGCGCGCGGCCTCGAAGGACGACGGCGGCGTCTGCGCAGCCGCTGGGGAAACGGCGGCGAACGCGACCGCGCAGGCTGCGATCAGATTTCGCATGATCTTGCTCCTTGAACCCCGGTCCGTGCTAGCCTCGCCCAACAGGCGAACACAAAATCGGGGGCCGCACAATGATCACCGCAATCGTCAGGTTTCCGCTGCCCGCCGGCACGGACGTCGAGGCCGCGAAAAAGCTGTTTCAGGGCTCGGCGCCGATCTATGAGGGCATGGATGGGCTGGTGCGCAAGTACTACCTGTTCGACGATGCTCCCAGCGGCGGCGGCGTCTATCTGTGGGAGAGCCGGGAGGCCGCGGAAAAGGTCTACACCGACGCCTGGAAGAAGATGATCGCCGAGCGCTATGGCACGCCGCCGCAGATCAGCTACTTCGAGACCCCGGTCATTGTCGACAACGCCGGATAACCCGGTTCCATGGCGGCGACCGACACCGGCTCGCGCAAGCGCTGGCTGGCGCAGGCTGCCGGGCTGGGCGTGCTGGCCATCGCCAAGCTCGCGTTCGCCGCGCAGTGCGAGATCTATCTCTCCTCCGGCGACAACCTGATCTACGTCTTTCTCGCCGACCATGGCTATTGGGGTGCGCCCTTCCTGCCGGACAGGGCGCCGGGCGCGAGCCTGCTGATGGCGCTTGGCGAGGCGGCGGGCGTGCGCTTTCGCCTGCTCGGCGAACTCCTCCTGCTTGCGGGAACGGCGGCAAGCGCGGTGGCGCTGGCGGCGCTGGGCTGCAACGTCTTGGCCATACTGGCCGCGAGCGCGCTGATCGTGTTCGCGCCGATCGTCAACTACCACCTGGATTTCGCCATGGCCGACGGCTTGCAGGCGAGCCTGACCCTGTGGCTGTTCGCCGCCGGCGCGGGCCTTGTCCTGGCGCGTTCGGCACGCACGCGCGGCTGGTGCGCGCTCGCCACCGGCGCGTGCGCCGCGGCAATGATGCTGGTGCGTCCGGAGGGCGCGCTGGTTGCCGCCTTCGTGGTCCCGGTCATAGCGGTGGCGGGCTGGCGCGCATGGCGCGGGAGCGCGCACGGGATGCGTGTCCTTGCGGTCATGCTCGCGCTGCTCGCCGCGCCTGGCATCCTGACGGCCGGGACGGTCATCGTATTGAACGCCGCCAACTTCGGGCCGGCATCGCAAGCGGGGCTGCTTTCGCCCGCCGAAACGCAGGTGCTTGCGGCACTCATGCGCATCGACGAAGGCCGCTCGGGCCGCTACGTGCCGATCACGCAGGCAGCTCGCGAAGCGGCCTACGCAGCAAGCCCGCTGCTCGCCGACAGGCGCGCCAGCCTCGAGGACCCGCTGTCGCTGCGCTACGCCGAGGACTATACCGGGATCCCCGGCAGCCTCGACACCCAACGCTATCTCGTCCTGCTCAAGGCCCTCGATGGACGCGCACGCATGCCGGGCCTGTTCAGCGATGTCCGCACCTCCGGCTCGCTGCGCGAGGCCGTCGCGGAACATGAAGACGCGCTCAACGCCATCGCGGCGGAACTCGAAGCCGCCCTCGCGGACGGGCGGCTGAAGTCGCGGCGGATCCTTCATCCCCTGCTCGATCCGGTGGTCGGCGCCTGGCTACCCGACCTGCCAGCGGCCATGTTGCGGATGGCCACGCACCTGGTCGCCGCGCCCCTGCCTTGGGTCGACCACCAGGGCTACGGCTTCTCGATGACGGAGAAGTCTCGCCACGACAGGGTTCTCAACCGCGATGGGCGGCTGCTGGCGAAGGGCGGGTTGAGCGGGACGCTGGAGACCGGCGACGCCGCGGTCTCGCAGGCCTGGCTGACCTTGCAGGGGACGTTCTTCGGAGAGGTCGCGGGCGGGCGGCAGCAGCGCCTCGCCGCGTTGACGCTGGAACCGCAAGGCCATGGCTATCGCATCGCAAGCCCCGTCCTCGACGAACGTTGGCTGGCGCTGGCGCTTGGGATCGAGGTCACCTTCGCCGACGGACTCACATCCGTCTCGCCGGGCCTGGTGACCGGCGCGCAGCAAGCGATCGCGGCGAGCGGTGGCGCACCCGCCTGGTCCTACACCATCGAGCGCTTCGAACCGGTGATCCCGCCGGCCCAGGCGCGGGTCTACGGCATCTGGAACACGACGGCCGGAGCCTGGCCCTACCTGCTTGCCGGACTTGCCGCCGCCAGCATCGCGCTGGCCTTGCCGGGCGCAGCCGCGCGGCGCGGCGATGGCAGGACATCCGCGCTGGCCGCGATCCTCGCGGCAACGGTGTTCGCGCTCGCGGCGCGGCTCGGCTACTACGCCATCATAGACGTTGCGGCATGGCATTCGGACATGCGCTACATCGTGCCCGGACTGCCGCTGCTGGCGCTTGCCATGGTGCTCGCAGGCCAGTTGATTGCAGTACAATTCGCAAGGCGGCCGCGATGACAGGCGCGGGCGTACAGCCAAACAGAACGATGGGGTCGCCATGCCCGGAGCAATCCGCTGCATCCTGATGAGTGCGCTCGCCGTGGGCGTCTTCACCGTCTTGTCGCTGGCCATCTACTACCTTTTCCTGGGGGCATTCGGCGGCGGGCGGCTGTTCTACGACGGGCTCATCGCCATCGCGGCGTCGGCGGCGATCCTGCTGGCGGCGGTGATCGCAGCGACGGCGCGCGGGCGCACGCCGTTCGGCGGCGCCTACTCACGGCAGGAACTGGTGACCGCCGTGCTGGCGGCATCCTTCCTCGTCTACGCCTTCCACATCACGCTGCCGACCATCGTCGACCGGTCGATCTCGCTATTCATCCTCAGCCGGGTCGACCGGGAGGCCGGGTTGAGCATCGAGGAAATGCAGTCGGCCTTCGTGGACGGATACGTCAGCGGCCACGATGCGGTGTGCCGGCGCGTCGACGAGCAGCTGGGCAGCGGCAACATCGTCTTCCGCGATGGGCGCTATGTGCTGACGCCAACGGGAGCGATGCTGCTGTCGGGGCTGCGCGCCATGGCCGGCGCGCTGGGACAGTCCACCTACTTCATCACGTCGCGCAAGGGCACCCTGCCCTACCGCTACAGCGTGCGCGACGGGCAATGCGCGCTGCTCGGCGAGCGGAGCGGGTAACCAATCCCCCCCGCGATGTGACGCAGGCGGCATGAAAGCGTTGCATTGCCGCGCGTTTGTATGGGTAAATGCGCGCCAGCGCGGCGGGGCGACCCGCCGGAGCGGGCCGCAAGCGGCCGGCATCGTTGCCCGATGCCGGAGAGCATGGCGGTCAGGGAACATCAAACATGGCACGGGACGAGAGCCCGGCCGATCCGGAAGAACCGAGAGGACAGCATGATCAAGCGCATGTTCGCGGCCGCCCTGATGGTCGCAGCCGCCTTTGGCGTGGCCGAGGCGAAGGAATGGACCAAGGTCCGCATCGGCACCGAGGGTGCCTACCCGCCCTTCAACTACTTCGATTCCAACAACGAGCTGCAGGGCTTCGACGTCGACATCGCCAAGGCGCTGTGCGCGGAGATGAAGGTCGAGTGCGAGTTCGTCGCGCAGGACTGGGACGGCATCATCCCGGCGCTGCTGGCCAACAAGTACGACGCCATCATCGCCTCGATGTCGATCACCGAGGAGCGCATGAAGCAGGTCGACTTCACCGCCAAGTACTATTCCACGCCGCCGGCGCTGATCGCACCGAAGGACACCGCGCTGACCGAGACCTCGCCCGAGGCGCTGGCCGGCAAGACCATCGGCGCGCAGTCTGCGACGACGCACGCGACCTTCCTGGAGGATGTCTACAAGGGCTCGACCATCAAGCTCTACGGCACCCAGGATGAAGCCAACCTCGACCTCGCGTCGGGCCGCCTCGACGCCGTCGCTGCCGACTCCGTGGTGCTCGGCGAGTGGCTGAAGACCGCCGACGGCGGTTGCTGCAAGATGGTCGGCGCGATGAAGAACGACCCGAAGTACTTCGGCGAGGGCGCCGGGATCGCCGTGCGCAAGGAAGACGGCGACCTCAAGGAGATGATCAACAAGGCGCTCGCGGCGATCCTCGCCAACGGCACCTACAAGGCGATCAACGACAAGTACTTCGACTTCTCGGTCTATTGATCGCAGCAGGACGCGCGGCGCCCGGCATGACCTGATGCCGGACGCCGCTTCTTTCCGCCACTGGCAGGCGTGCAAGCGCCATCGGGTGGCGGAGCGGCGGGCAAGCCGGCAGCAGACCGGGACCCGCCACCGGGGGACAACAGGCAGGCATGGAAGAGCTCTTCGAGCTCCTGCGCTTCGGCGCGCAAGGCTGGGGTGACGAACTTGCGACCGGCGTCTGGCTGACGATCCGGCTGGCGCTGGCGACGTTGCCGCTTGGCCTTGCCATCGGTTTCTTCGTCGCGCTCGCCAAGAACAGCGACGAACCGCTGCTGCGCGCCGCCGCCAATGTCTACACGACGATCTTCCGCGGCGTGCCGGAACTGCTGACCCTGTTCATCGTCTACTATGGCGGACAGATCGTCATCGGGCGCATCGTGGCGCTGTTTTCCGACGCCTACGTGGAGGTCAACGGCTTCGTCGCCGGCATGGTGGCGCTCGGGCTCGTCTTCTCGGCGTTTGCCAGCGAGGTTTTCCTCGGCGCGTTCCGCGGCATCGGGAAGGGGCAGTACGAAGCCGGTTCGGCGCTCGGGCTGTCGCGCTTCCAGACCATGCAGCTCATCATCGTGCCGCAGCTCATCCGCCTCGCCCTGCCCGGACTGTCCAACCTGTGGATGGTCCTGCTGAAGGACACCGCGCTGGTTTCGGTCATCGCGCTCGACGACCTCCTGCGCAAGACGAACATCGCCGTCGGCGCCACCAAGGAGCCGTTCTTCTTCTACTTCGTCGCCTGCATGATCTATCTCGTCATGTCGATCATATCCTCGATCGGCATCGACCGGATCAATGCGTGGGCGCAACGCGGGGAGGCACGCTGAGCATGAGCGAGACCTCCACAACCGCCGTGATGCGCCCGCCCGCGACCCGGCGAGGCTGGACCAGGGCGCGCGTCCTGGGTGCCGTCTGGCTCGCCGGCTGGGTCGCGCTCGGGGCGAGCGTCGTGGCGATGTTCGTGCTCGGCTTCGACCCCGACTTCTTCTGGCGCTATGGACCGCGCATGCTGAACGGCCTGCTGGTGACGCTGCAGCTCGTCGCTCTTGCGGTCGCGCTGGGGGCGATGCTGGCGCTGCCGGTCGCCTTCGCACGCGCATCGAAGAACCCCCTCGTCGGCGTCGCGGCCTATGCGTATGTCTATTTCTTCCGCGGCACGCCGCTGCTGGCGCAGACCTTCCTCGTCTACTACGGCGCGGGGCAATTCCGCGGCCTGCTGGAATCGGCGCACCTGTGGTGGTTCTTCCGCGACGCCTTCAACTGCGCGGTCTTCACCTTCACGCTGAACACCGCCGCCTACCAGGCGGAGATCTTCCGCGGCGCCATCGATTCGGTGCCGCGCGGGCAGACCGAGGGTGGCCTGGCGCTCGGTCTGTCGCGGTGGAATATCTTCCGCCACATCGTCGCGCCGCAGGCGATGATCATCGCGCTGCGCCCGTTCGGCAACGAGATCATCCTGATGATCAAGGGCTCGGCGATCGCCTCCGTCATCACGGTGTTCGACCTGATGGGAGAGACGCGGCTGGCTTTCTCGCGCTCCTTCGACTTCCAGGTTTACCTGTGGGCAGCGCTTCTCTATCTCTCGCTGGTGGAAATCATGCGCCGGGTGTGGGACCGCATCGAGGCGCGGCTGACGCGACACCTGAAGCGCGACAGCGATTGAACCAGCAGGCGCGCCGGGCCGACCGGCGCAAGACTTGATCGATCCAGCCAGGAGAAACGCACGATGGCGAACGTCGCATTCATCGGCCTCGGGGTCATGGGATATCCCATGGCCGGGCACCTGAAGGCAAAGGGCGGGCACGAGCTGACCGTCTACAACCGTAGCGCGGCCAAGGCAGACGCCTGGACCAAGCAGCACGGCGGCAGGAGCGCGCCGACCCCGCGCGAGGCGGCGCAAGGCGCCGAATTCGTGTTCTGCTGCGTGGGCAACGACGACGACCTGCGCTCGGTGACGCTGGGGCCGGACGGCGCCTTTGCCGGCATGAAGGCGGGCGCCATCTTCATCGACAACACGACCGCCTCGGCAACCGTGGCGCGCGAACTGCATGCCGCAGCGAAAGACAAGGGCATCGGCTTCCTCGACGGCCCGGTCTCCGGTGGCCAGGCGGGCGCGGAGAACGGCGTGCTGACGGTGATGGTCGGCGGCGACGCGGACGTCTACGCGAAGGCCGAGCCGGTCATCGCGTGCTTCGCGCGCTCGGTACGGCTGATCGGGCCTTCCGGCGCCGGGCAGCTGACCAAGATGGTCAACCAGATCTGCATCGCGGGCCTCGTGCAGGGGCTGTCGGAAGGCGTGCATTTCGCAAAGAAGGCCGGCCTCGACGTGCCGACCGTGTTCGACGTCATCTCCAAGGGCGCGGCGCAGTCGTGGCAGATGGAGAACCGCTGGGAGACGATGAACGCCGGCAAGTTCGACTTCGGCTTCGCCGTCGACTGGATGCGCAAGGACCTCTCGATCTGCCTCGATCAGGCGCGCAACATCCAGGCGCACCTGCCCGTCACGGCGCTGGTCGACCAGTTCTATTCGGAAGTCCAGAAGATGGGCGGCAAGCGTTGGGACACGTCCAGCCTGGTGGCGCGGCTCGAGCGCGATTGAGGCGGCGCGGCCGCTCGGCCGCAACCGTGCACATGCCAGTCTGCCGGCGTGACCGCGTGTTCGGGCGTCAGGGCCGTGGCGGCGGGCCGTCTTCGGGGTCGCCATGCCCGCCATGTCCCATGGCGCCGCGGGCGCGGTGGCCGATGAAGCGCCAGTCGACGCGCTGGCGCAGATCGTCCGGCATCGCCCTTGCCGCCTCCACAAGTACCTGCTGGAAAGCCACCTGGGCGGCCACGGTCGCGTCCGACAGCGCGCCCAGTTCGCGCGCGAGCGCGGCTTCGTCGAGCGAGGCCGCCTTGAGCATTTCCGCAGCGCTGCTGCGGGCATCGGCAACCGCACGGCCGGCGGCGCGGATATCGTCGCGGTGGGCGCGGAACGCGGCGCGCAGGTAGGGACGTGCGGCCTCGGCCGTCTCGCGGTCCATCGGGCGCTCGATGCCGCCGAAACGATCGGGGCCGAAATGCCGCCAGGCGGCAACCGCCCCGAGCGCGAAGATGTTGAGGCCGAGCGACAGCACCAGGACGGCGACGGTGCTCCAGGCCCATTTCCCGCGAATGGTCACAGCAGATCCTCCGTGATCGTTCCGGCGTCGGTCAGCCCCATGGTCGAGGCGAGTTCGGCGGCGAACTGGTCGGTGGCGTCGAAGTACTGAACGCCGGCGAAATAACCCGAGATCAGGCACGCCACGGCAAAACCGAGCGCGGGCAGCGAGAAGCGCGGGCGCAGCAGCATCGACAAGCCGTCGTCGCGGCGCGCCTCGAACCCGATGCGCTGCATCACGAGGGCGCGCAGGTGGGCGGGCGCGGGAACGGGCGCGAGCGCTTCGTCGAGCGCGTTGTCGAAAGCGTCGGCAGATGCGCGCCCGCTGCGGTCAAAGCTGTCCATCGAAACGATCCCTCAGTGTCTTGCGGGCGCGGAACAGGGCCTGCTCCACGGCGCCGGTCGTCATGCCGAGTGCCTCGGCAATTTCGCCGTTGGATTGCCCGCCCGTCACAGACAGCACGAGTGCTGCGCGCTGGCGCGCCGGCAGCGCGCGCACCGCATCGGCGACCCGGGCGAGGCTGTCGCGGCCAGCCGCGACAGCCTCCGGGTCCGGCGCCGGGTCGGGGGGATCGCGGTCGCCGAACGGCAGAAAGGCACGCAACCTGGCGCGGCGGGCGTGGTCGATGCACAGGTTCATGACGATCCGGTGCAGCCAGGTCGACGGACGCGCGCCGCCCGGCGTCCAGCCTGCCGCGGCGCGCCAGACGCGCAGCATGGCTTCCTGGGCGATGTCCTCGGCGTCGGCGGCGTTACCGGTGAAGCGCAGCGCCAGCGCGTGAATCCGGTCCAGATGACGGTCCATGAATAGGCGCAGCGCGCGTTCATCGCCCGCGCCGATCGCCTGCAACAGGCCGGAATCCTCATGCGAGGCTTGCGCCTGTACTGCCATATCGCCGGGCTCACCCGTCACGTCGCCTGCCGCCCTCGCCTGATGGATCGCCCGCCGCTCACCGCGCCTTGCGGTGTTGCGACCAGTCTGCAGAAAGGCAATCCAGGCCGCAATCTCGATCCCCGGGCCAGACAAGAAGCCCGGCCCGGGATGTGCTGTCGCGACGGCTGTCATGGGAACTCCCTTGCTGCAGCCGGTTCAGGCGTTGCTCAGTTCTGGCCAGCGCGCGGGCAATCGCCACGTCCACCGCCCATGCCCATACCCTTGCCGGGGCCCATGCCCTGGCCGGAACCCATGCCCTGGCCGGGGCCCTGGCCCATGCGGCCGCGCTGGGGCAATTCGTCCTTCGAGATGGCGCCGTCGTCGTTGGTGTCGAGGCGGTCGAGCATCGGGTGCGGCAGCGCGGCGAACTCGTCGGCACTGATCGCACCGTTCTTGTCGGTGTCGGCGGCAACGAAGCCATCGACACTGCCGATCTGGCGGGCGGCCATCAGGTTGCGGCGCGCCTGGCGGGCGGCATCCTCGAGCGCAGCAATCTCCGCCAGGCTCACCTCGCCGTTGCCATCGGCATCGATGGAGGCAAAGCGGGCGGCGCGATGGGCAGCGATCTCCTCGGCGGAAATCGTGCCGTCACCATCTGTGTCAAACGTCTCGAACATCTGTTCCATGCGGGCGAAGCGGTGTTCGCCGCGGCCCTCGCCCATCATGCGATGACCGTAGCCGCCATGGCGGTCACCCATCATGCCACCCATCATGTGATGGCCCTGGCCCATCTGGCCATGCATACGGTGGCCGTAGCCATTGCCGTCACCGCGCATGTCGGCGGCAGCCATGCCGACCGGCAGGGCAATCAGCGCGATTGCCGCGGCGCCAAGGGCGAGCGCGAGCTTGCGGGACTTTTTCGGCTTCGCGGTTTCGGGGGTGTTGATCGCATCGGGGGTCATGGATCGTCTCCTGTGAGGTTGCGGATCAAGTGTCGTGAGCACGCCTCGCTCGAGGCGCCTTCAACCCCTTCAACGCAACGCCTGCAGGATCCTTACGCAGCCCACACCGAAAAAAATCACCTGCCCCGGAAGAGCGCCGGCCGCTTTTCAACGAATGCCGCCACGCCTTCGCGGAAATCGTCGGCGCGGCCGCATTCGGCCTGCAGGTTGCGCTCGAGGGCAAGCTGTTCTTCGAGCGTGTTGTCCCAGGCGGCATCGACCGCCCGCTTCGTCATCGCGAAGCTCGCGGTGGGGCCGCGCGCGAGGCGGGCGGCGAAAGACTGGACGTCGTCGCGGAAGTTTTCGCCTGGCAACACCTTCCAGACCATGCCCCAGTCGCGCGCCGTCTCGGCGTCCACCGGCTCGCCGGTCAGCATCATGGCGAGTGCCCGCTGGCGCCCGACGAGGCGCGGCAACAGCCATGTGCCGCCACAATCTGGCACCAGCGCGATGCGGCAGAAGGCCTCGACGAAGCTTGCGCCCTGCGCGGCCAGCACGATGTCGCAGACGAGCGCGAGGTTGGCGCCGGCGCCTGCGGCAATACCGTTGACGGCGGCTATCGTGGGGATTTGCAGTGCTGCGAGGCGGGCGACAAGCGGGTTGTAATCGCGGTCGAGCGCGGTGGCGAGGTCGGGCCGTCCGTCGCTTGCGACGGGCAGGTTCTCGGTCAGGTCCTGGCCGGAACAGAAGGCGCGGCCGGTCCCGGTCAGCACCAAGCAGCGCACGGCAGGGTCGGTTTCCAACTGATCGAGCACGGTACGAAAATCGCGATGCATGTCGGCGCAGATGGCGTTCAGCTTCTCTTCGCGCGCCAGCGCGACGGTGGCCACGCCGTCTGCATGGCTGCACGCCAGCGTCCCGAGCCTGCCGAGGTCTGCGAATGCCATGCGGGTTCCTCCCGTTTAGTGGCAGGCCGAAAAACCGGATTCGATATCGCCCCACCGATCGAGGCAACGATATCTCAACATAATCACGCTACTACACCTGACCGGCAATTTGTTGCGAGTACGTGTTCATGACGGGCAATGTGGCAGTCGATGCGTTGATGATGCTGGCGCAGGAAAATTCGAGCGAGAAGCGCAGGGAACTGCTGCACGCGGTGACGGACCTGTTCCTGGCATCAGTGCCGACCAACGACGCGCAGTCCGCACTCTTCGACGACGTCATGACGCGGGTCGCCAGCGAAGCCGGCGTGGATGGCCGACGCGACCTCTCGGTGCGCATCGCGCCCATCGATACCGCCCCGCGCGGCATCGTCAACCAGTTGGCGCGCGACGAGGACATTTCGGTCGCCGGGCCGGTCCTGACCCAGTCGAACGTGCTATCCGGCGACGATCTGGTCCAGATCGCGGAGACGAAGGGGCAGCAACACATGTCGGCGATATCGGAGCGCCAGTCGATCAGCTCGATCGTCACCGACGTGCTGATCCGCCGCGGCAACCATACGGTCCTGCGCAACGTCTCCGGCAACGAGGGGGCGGAGCTGTCGGAAAACGGTGCACGGACGCTTTCGGAAAAGGCCGTTCAGGACGCCGAGATCCAGCGCAACCTGTACCGCCGCAGCGATCTTCCCGAGGCCGTCGCCAAGGCGGTCCACAGCCGCGGCGACGTTGCCGATGACGCGATGGCGAGAATTTCAGCCAAGCATCCGGTGTCCAATTTGATCCCGGTGCTGGTCTCCAAGTTCGTGCAGATGTCGGGACTCGATGCGGAGCGCGTGGAAAAGGCGATCCTGACGGAGCGGATGGACCTCTTCGTCATCATTTGCCGGGCACTCGACCTCGACGTCGGCAACTTCGAGCGTCTCGTGCGCTACCGCACAGACCTGGCGGGCAAGCAGAACGTCGACATGGAACCTCTCCTGCATCAGTTCGAGACCCTACCTACCCACGCCGCCCAGCGCATGGCCCGCTTCCTGAAGGTGCGCCAAACGGTCGCCTGAGGCTCGCGCGGCTACAACAGCGCCACGACACGGGTCCGCAGGACCGGCAGCAGGTCGGCCTCGAACCACGGATTCGACTTCAGCCAGCCGGTGTTGCGCCAGGACGGATGCGGCAACGGCAGGCGTACCGGTCCCGCTTGGCTTTCCCCGGCATCGAGAAATTCCCGCCACCGGGCAACCGTCGCGGTCAGGCTTTCGCCGCGCACGTGCGCGAGATGGTAGCCGCGCGCGTATTGCCCGATCACCAGGACAAGGCGAAGCTGCGGCATCGCCTCGAAGACGCGGTCGTGCCAGGCGGCGCGGCATTCGCGGCGCGGCGGCAGGTCCGCGCCGCGCGCGTCCTGGCCGGGAAAGCAGAAGCCCATCGGCACGATGGCGACACGATCCGGGTCGTAGAAGATCTCCTCGCCAATGCCCATCCACTGGCGCAGGCGATCGCCGGAAGGATCGGTGAAGGGCCGCCCGGAAGCGTGCACACGCGTACCCGGCGCCTGCCCGGCGACACAGATGCGGGCCGTCGACGAGAGCACGGCGACCGGGTTGGGCGCATGCGGCAGCGGGCTGGTTGCGCCCGCGCACAGGCGGCAGGCGGCGATGTCCGCCGCCAGCGCCTGCAAGGCCGGTCCAGCCTGCGTATCGGTCATGACTGCCATTCCGGCACGGTGCCCTTTGCGTCGCGATGCTTCGTGCTATAGCCAAGCCGCCCGCCGAACCTGAACAAGGACCGCCGCCATGACAATCCGTTTCGACCAGCGCATCGCGATCGTGACCGGTGCGGGACGCGGGCTCGGACGCGCCTACGCGCTGGCGCTGGCCGAGCGCGGCGCACACGTGGTGGTCAACGACCTCGGAAGCGGCGTGCACGGACGCGGCGAAAGCGGGGCAGCGGATGCCGTGGCCAGCGAAATCAGGTCAGCAGGCGGCAAGGCGAGCGCCTTTGCTGGCTCGGTCAGCGATGCGAGCGCCGTCGCCGATCTCGTCGCCGAGACGATCGATCGGCACGGACGCATCGACATCGTCGTCAACAATGCCGGCATCCTGCGCGACAAGAGCTTCCACAAGATGGACTTCGCCGATTTCGAGGCGGTGATCGATGTTCACCTGATGGGATCGGCGCGGCTGACGCACGCCGTCTGGGGCCACATGCGCAAGGCCGGCTATGGCCGCATCGTCATGGCCACATCGTCGTCGGGGCTCTACGGCAATTTCGGCCAGGCCAACTATGCCGCCGCCAAGCTCGGCCTCGTCGGGCTGATGCAGACGCTTGGCATCGAGGGCGAGAAATACAACGTGCGCGTCAACGCCATCGCCCCGGTCGGCTATACGGACATGACCGCCGGCCTGTTCCCGCAGGGCGCGGATAGAGCCGTGCCGCCGGAGTTGGTTGCGCCGGGAGTCGTGTTCCTGTCCAGCGAGGAGGCGCCGAACCGGGCGATCCTGGCCGCCGGCGGCGGCGCCTATGCGGTCACCCACATGATGGAGACGCGCGGGCTGATGCTCGGCGCCAACAGCGACGCCGACACACTGGCGGCGCGCTACGCGGAGATCGCCGATCCGGCCACGGCGGAAGTCATGGCGACCGGGCCGAACCAGACGGCGAAGCATTTCGTCCTGCTCTCGCAGTAACGCGGCATCACTGCGATCGCATCACCAGGGCCAGCCGAAGAACACCATCCAGCCATAGATGCCGCGCCCGGCACGATGGTCGCGCGGACGGTCGAAATCGCCGCGCCACATCCCCTTGCGTTCGGCGGCCGCACGCGCTTCGGCCACTTCATAGCCGCCATAGGCGACAGCCCAGCCCTCGCGCACGAGCGTTTCGTTGATGTCCACCCCACCTGTGCGGCACTCGCCCAGCGCGCGGCCGTAGCGGTCTATTCCGCGCAGGTCACAGGCGACCGGGCGCCCTTTGGTCAGGCTGCGCAGGACGTCGCGCGCCTGCCGCCCGCATGGCCAGCTGGCACCATCGGCGCGGCAGGTCTGGTTGTATTCCGGCGCATCGATCCCCTTCAGGCGCACCTCGACGCGCCCGACATAGAGCGAATCGCCGTCGATGATGCGCGCCGGTCCGGAGACCTGCGGCGGCGTCTCGCGCGGGATCAGTCCGGCGACCAGAACCAGGACGGCGATGATGACCAGCCCGGAAGCAAAGCTGCTCGCGCGGCGGACCCAGGTCCGTGTCACCTCCGACTCCCCTCTCCCAAGTGCCCTCAATGCAGGATGTTGTTAACCGATTAAAAGGCAATATGGCGACCGGTGGTCTGCCGTCCCAACGTGTTTCGTGCGCCATCGCCCCGTATCGCAGCGCCGCAACGGTGGCGATGGCCGCAATCCTTGGACCGGAAAGCCGCAGTCCGAGTTCAGTCAACAGCCCGCCGGATCGTCCACGATGAGCGCAGCGATACAGACCCCGGAGCCAGAGGCAAAGCCTGCAGCACCGGCTCGCGCGAAACAGACCACGCTGCGCGACATCCGCGCGCAGCTGAATTCCAAGACGGGCATCCTGCCGGCCTTCGATCGCGAACTGCTTTCGTCCTACGTCAAGAACCAGCTCAGCGTTTCACCGCTGACGATGACGCTGGCGATCGTGCTGGCGCTGGGGGCGGCGACCTTCTCCAGCGTGACGCACGTCGGCTACTGGCTGATCGGCGTGATGGTCGCCACGGCGCTGAGCCTGATCGTCTGCCGGCGGTTCGACCGCAGCGAGGTGGCCGACAAGGAACTCGCCACCTGGCGCACGCGCTTCGTGGCGCTGGAGTTCTTCACCGCGGTGCTGTGGGGCGCGATTGTCTTCATTCCTCCGTTGCGGGAGACGCCGCTGTCCAGCGTCTTTCCGCTGGCGGTCGGGCTCGTGCTGCTAGCCATGCGCACCGTGGTCGCCAGCAACATGCCGATGGGGGTGATTGCCGGCACCCTGCCGATCACCCTTGCCGTGCTGGCGCGCTATGCGCAGATCGGCGGCACCATGGCGCCGGTGATGGGAGGCATCGCCATCGGCGCGCAGATCCTGTTTGCTATGATGACCTTCCAGCTTTACCGGGCGATCTTCCAGATGCTCGGCTTCCGGGCGGAGAAGGACGCGATCTTCGGCGAACTGGAGCAAGCCAAGGCGATCTCCGACGAGGCGCGCCGCAGGGCAGAGCAGAACAACCTCGCCAAGTCGCGCTTCCTGGCGACCATGAGCCACGAGCTGCGCACGCCGCTCAATGCCATCATCGGCTTTTCCGAAGTGCTCAAGGACGAGATCATGGGTCCGCACCAGGTCGAGGCCTACAAGGAATACGCCGGCGACATCCACAAGTCCGGCCAGCACCTGCTCAATCTCATCAACGAGATCCTCGACCTGTCGCGCATCGAGGCCGGCCGCCACGAGTTGAAGGAGGAAGCGTTGTCTCTGGTCGCGACGGTGTCGGACTGCGCGCGGCTGCTCGGCCACCGGGCAAAGGAAAAGGGCATGACGATCGTCGAGCACTACGAGCCGGACCTGCCGCGGCTTTGGGCCGACGAACGCTCGATCCGCCAGATCACGCTCAACGTCATCAACAACGCCATCAAGTTCACCCAGTCGGGCGGGCGCATCGACGTCACCGTCGGGTGGACCTCGGGCGGCGGGCAATACGTCAGCGTGCGCGACAACGGCCCCGGCATCCCCGAGCAGGAAATCCCGACCGTGCTGCAGGCCTTCGGGCGCGGGTCGGCCGCCCACAAGGCGGCGGAGGAAGGCTCGGGCCTCGGCCTACCGATCGTGATCGGCCTCGTCGAGCGCCATGGCGGCAAGTTCTCCATCAAAAGCAAGCTGCGCGAAGGCACCGAAGTGATCGCAACCTTCCCGCGCGAGCGCGTCATGAAGCCGATGCCGGCCATCCATGAGGCGCATGCGACCGGGCAAGCCGCAGAGCACGGCGGACTGCGCAAGGCCGGCTGAGGCGCCGGCTACCGGCTAATGGCTATCGGCGGCGCCGGTTAGCGGGTCTTCCGGCTGCCGGCGCGCTTGCGCTTCCTGCCTGCATCCTGTGCCCCGCGCTGCGCCGCAATGACGGCGGTGTTGGCCTGAGACACCTTCTGGCGAACGCTGGCGATCAGGCCGGTCTCGAAGGCCGCGCGTATCTGCGGGTTCTCGGTGAGGAACTTGCGCAGCGGCTTTGCCTCGAATGACAGGAACTCGACATCGCTCCCCGCGACCACGGTCGCCATCGCCGGCTCCCCGGTCATGGCGCCGAACTCGCCAAGCAAGCTCGCGGTGCCGCAGCGCGTGATGACGTGGCCGTCCTGGACGATGTCGACGTGGCCGGACGTCAGGAAGATCATCCGTTGCACCTGTTCGCCCTCTTCGATCAGCACGTCTCCGCGCGCCGCCGTCGCGGTGGTCGCCGTGCGCAGCAGCTTGCGGCTCAGCGCTGGCTCGAGTTGCGGAAGAGCGTTCTGACAGAAGAGGCTCTCGGCATCGTTCATCCTGGCGGTACGGTTGCGATAGCTCATCAGGGCCATCTGGAGCAGGTTGGCGCCAACGAAGGCGCTTTCCCAGAAGGTTCCGACGGGATCGCGAAGGATGAAGATGTCGTAGTAGAGGCCGCAGAAGCCGGATGCGATGGCCACCAGGCGCAAGGTGCGCATGGAGTTCATCAGCATCGAGACCACCAGAAGGAAGTAGGACAGATGGCCGACCACCGCCGCCGGCGAAAAAGCGGATTCAATCGTCAGGTCCAAAACCCGGCCTCCCGCGCCACTTCCCGACCGGGCGGGAAACCCGGCACGGCAACAGGGTCGTTCTTCGCCGGCGAAATTGCAACCCGCATAATCCGCTTCGGGAAGCTCAACCCCTGCTGACTCCCGCCGCCTCGAATGTCGCCATGCCGGCGTGCGTTGCTGCCGCGGCCTTGACGATCATCGCCGCAAGCGCCGCCCCCGATCCCTCGCCGATGGACAATCCCAGGTCGAGGAGCGGCGTGAGGCCTAGCTCGGCAGCGAGCCGCGCATGTCCGGGTTCGGCGGACAGATGGCCGAGCAGGCAATGGCCGATTGCTCCCGGGGCCATGCGGAACAACACGGCGGCGGCGGCCGTCACCGCGTAGCCGTCGAGGATGACGGGGACGCGCTGGAAGCGGGCGGCAAGAATGGCGCCGGCGATGGCCGCGAACTCGCGCCCGCCGAGCCGGCGCAGAACCTCGAGCGGATCGTCGAGATGGCCGGCGTGGACGGCGAGCGCGGCATCGACCGCGTCGCGCTTGCGCTGCAGGCCGGCATCATCGATCCCGGTTCCACGTCCCGCCCAGTCCGCGCCGTTACCGCCGAACAGGGCTGCCGAGAGAGCCGCTGCGATGGTGGTGTTACCGACGCCCATCTCGCCGAGGCACAGCAGGTCCGTGCCGCCGGCGACCGCTTCCATGCCGTAGGCGATGGTCGCCGCACAATCACGTTCATCGAGTGCGGGTCCCAGGGCGATGTCTCCACTGGGCATGTCGAGGGCGAGATCGAACACCTTCAGACCGAGGTCGGCGCCGGCGCACAACTGATTGATCGCCGCGCCACCGGCGGCGAAGGTCTCGACCATCTGGCGGTTGACCTCGATCGGCCGCGCCGCAACGCCGCGCACCGCTACGCCATGGCTGGCGGCGAAGATCGCCACCACGGGCCGGGTGACGGCGGGTGGCGCCTTGCCCTGCCAGCGCGCCAGCCACTCGGCGATCTCTTCCAGCCGACCGAGGCTGCCGGGCGGCTTGACGAGGTCGCCATCGCGCGCGCGCACCGCCGCGGCGGCGTCCTCGTCCGGGCCAGGCAACTGCGAGAGCAGGTTGCGGATATCGTCGAAGGGAAGTCCGGTCGGACCCATGGCGCGCTCCGGCTGGCAGGAAAACCGACAGATCGTTACGGCATGGCGATAACCTGTCACGACGTGGCCTATACGGCAGGTCGCACCTTGGCAAGGCGGGTTTCGCGCGCTAGGTCTGCGGTGTACGCGGCAGCGCCAGTATCGAGGTCACCGTCCATGAGTGCATATCCGGGCCGGCGCTTTCCCGCCCCGGCCTCCGCGGAGGCGGTCGAGACCCCCTGCATCGGCATCTGCAACATGGATCGCGCGCGCGGCATCTGCCAGGGCTGCGGACGTACCATCGACGAGATCGCCGGCTGGATGCAGATGAGCCCGCAGGAACGCGCGCGTGTCATGCATGCCCTGCCCGCGAGGCTCGAAAGGCGCGGGCGGGACTGACGTGAGCATGCGCGCCATCATCGGCCTGACGGTCATCGGCGGCGGTATCGCGGCGCTGATCGTTTTCCACGAAAGCGGCATGATTGGTGGCCTGACCAACGACCGTTTCGCGCAGGTCGTCGCGCTGGTCGCCGTGCTGATTCTGGTGAGCGGCGGGGCGTTCAGCGGGCGGCTGGGCAAGGATGTTCGCAACATCGCGATCTGGCTCGGGCTGGCGCTCGTGCTGGTTGCCGGCTACGCCTACCGTGACACGCTGCAACCGATCGCCTCGCGCATCACCGGCGAACTGGTACCCTCGCGCCCGCGCGCGGTCGGCAATGCCATCGAACTGCGGCGCGGGGCAAACGGGCATTTCCACGCGGCGGCGCACATCAACGGCACCGAGCTGGACATGCTGATCGATACCGGCGCCAGCCGTGTCTCGCTGTCGCAGGCCGACGCGCAGGCCGCGGGCATCGACATGGCCGCGCTGCGCTACGTGGCGCAGGTCAACACCGCCAACGGCGAGGTCTTCATGGCGCCCGTTCGGCTCGCTTTCGTGCAGATCGGGACAATCCGGCTCGACGATGTCGCCGGCTTCGTCGCGCCGGCGGGCGCGCTCGGCGGCAGCGTCATCGGCATGAGCTTCCTCGAACGGCTCTCCGGCTATGCCGTCGCCGGCGATACCATGACACTCACGCCCTGACCCCGCGCACACGCCCGCACCGCCATGCTCGCATTCACCGCCGCCGTCTTCTTCCTCGTCATCACGCCGGGACCCGGCGTCCTGTCCACGGCCGGCGTCGGCTCGGCCTTCGGCTTCCGGCCGGGGCTTGCCTACCTGGCCGGGCTCGGCGTCGGCAACAGCGCGGTCGGGCTTGCGGTCGTCAGCGGGCTTGCGGCGGTGGTGCTGGCAGAACCGGTGATCCGCAACGTGTTGCTGTTCGCGTCGGTCGCCTACCTGCTCTATCTCGCGGCGAAGATCGCGCTGTCGGGCTCGCGGATCGCCTTCATCGAGGCGGAGCGGCCGCCGGGATTCCTCAACGGGCTGATGCTGCAGGCGATCAATCCGAAGGCCTATGCGGTCAACACCACGCTGTTCACCGGCTTCGCCTTCTGGCCGGAAAACTTCCTCGGCGAGACGCTCGTCAAGTTCGCGGTGATGAACGCGCTGTGGATCCCGATCCACTTCGCGTGGCTGGGCGCCGGCGTGACGCTGAAGCGCATGGACCTGCCGGAGCGCGCGCACCGGGCGATCAACATCGGCATGGCGCTGGCGATGCTCGCCGTCGTGGCGCTGGCGGCGCTGAGCTGAGGAACGCGGCCTCGCCCCTACTCCGCCGGCTCGGGCTCCGGCTTTGACGAGATGCCCCTGCCCACCTTGCGGATGAGCGGCCACAGCGGCCAGGACTTCACATGCATGTGCTTTCGTATCGGCGTCTTCACCACGACCATCAGGATGGCGATCGACAACAGGCACCACACGGCTGGTATCTCGTTGGGGTTGTCCGTGGTCAGGCGCGCGAGGAACGGGCCGAATGTGTAGTGGAACAGGTTGAGCCGCCACGAGCCATAGACCATCGGCAGCCAGAATACCGCGAGCTGGTAGGTCCAGAAGCCGTTGTGGAACGGCCAGTAGTTGCCCTCGCCGATGGCGTTGACGGGCACCAGCCAGGCGATGTGCCAGTTGCCCGACACCGAGCACAGCTCCGTGCCGCACAACGGCCGCCCAAGCCGGCAGACGCCCGCCCAGTCGAACGGGAACAGCTGGATCAGCATGAAGAGCGCGGAAAAACCGGCGATCGAGTAGGCCCAGGGCTGCACGCGCACCCGCACGTCATCGGGGATGAAGTAGAGCGCGATCATGTTGGCGAAGAACGGCTGGAAACATATGTGAAGGTAGCCGAGCAGCGTGGCGATCTGGTTGGACGGCAGGCCGCACTGGTCGATGACCGTGTAGGTATAGCCTTGCAGCAGCTCCATCAGCGAGAAATAGCCGAGCGGCAGATAAAGCAGCGGGCTTTCCTTCTTCCACGCAACATAGGCCGTGGTCGCCATGCCGGCTGCCGCCAGCGTCAAGGATGCTTCACCGCTCCAGCACATATGTCCGACTTCCCCTCGCAAGCACCTGCCGCCGCAGGACGCGACGATTCCGCCCTTTTCCGCAGGTCGGGGAACCATATGCACGAATGGCGCGCGGGATCAAACATCGAATTCCGCCCCTGCGCCAGGAACATGGCTAACGCTACGTTACGGAAATGGCTGCAATTCCGGTGAGTTGCCACGCGCGATCTTAAATTGCCCCTGCCATGATCGCCGTTCCGTCCCGCCGTGCGGGACACCAGGCCACGGGGATCCTGCCATGTTGCGGCTCGCGCTCGGAATCGCGTTCGTCGTCGGTGTTGTCGCCTTCGCGGCGCCGAAGCTGGAAACGGCCGCGTTCTCCGGCGGCGCGCGCGAGGAAGCGGCATCCGCCGTGCAATCGAGCGGATACCGCACGATCACGCTGGAAGCCGACCGGGCCGGGCATTTCCGGGTCGAGACCGTCATCAACGGGCGACGCTTGACGATGATGGCCGATACCGGAGCGACCTCGGTGGTGCTGACGGCGGAGGATGCAGCCAGGATCGGCATCCGGCCGCGCAAGCAGGACTTCACCGTGCGCATGCGCACCGCCAACGGCGAAGCCGCCGCGGCGCCGGTCACGCTGAAGGAAATCCGTGTCGCTTCCATCCAGGTGCGCAACGTGCGCGCCCTGGTGGCGCAGGAGGGCGCGCTCGGCGTCAACCTGCTCGGCATGAGCTTCATCGGCGCGCTGAAGCGCTTCGAACTAAAAGGCGACAGCTTGACGCTCGTTCAATAAGCGGATCGTCCACCCGGTTTGCCCACGCACCTGACGGAGTGACGCCCCTTTCCTTCGCGTCATGAATGGTCTAGCCAGCTTCCCAGCACCCGAATGCAGCCAACGGCGCGGGACGGCACCAGCCGCCGCGCGAAGCGGACACCGATCCCGATGACCTTTCCCAAGCCGCACGCCGACCTGAAACCCAACACCGCGGACTTCGAGCGCCTGCCGCTGGTCAAGCCGACCGGCTTTCGCGAATACGACGCACGCTGGCTGTTCGGTGACGAGATCAACCTGATGGGCGTGCAGGCCGTGGGGCTGGGCATCGCCGCGCTGCTGGACGAGCTTGGCGTCAAGCGCGAGATCGTCGTCGCGCACGACTACCGCAGCTATTCGGGCTCCATCAAGATGGCGCTGGTGAGCGGGCTGATGGCCGGCGGCTGCACGGTGAAGGACCTCGGCCTTGCCGTAACGCCGATGGCCTACTATGCGCAGTTCGCGCTCGACGTGCCCGCCGTGGCGATGGTCACCGCCAGCCACAACGACAACGGCTGGACCGGCATCAAGATGGGCGCGAACCGCCCCCTCACCTTCGGGCCGAAGGAAATGGGCCGGCTGAAGGAAATCGTGCTCGCCGCCGACTTCGCCATGCCCGGCGGAGGCAGCCTCGAAATCATCGAGGGCTTCGCCGAGAGCTACATGGCCGACCTCGTGGAGGGCCGCAAGCTGACGCGCCCGATCCGGGTGGTGGCGGCCTGCGGCAACGGCACGGCGGCAGCCTTCGCGCCGCAGGTGCTGCGTCGGCTCGGCGCCGAGGTGATCGAACTCGACTGCACGCTCGACCATTCCTTCCCGCGCTACAATCCGAACCCGGAAGACATGGAGATGCTGCATGCGCTCGCTGCAGCGGTGAAGGAGCATGGCGCGGAAGTCGGTCTCGGCTTCGACGGCGACGGCGACCGCTGCGGCGTCGTCGACAACGAGGGCGATGAGATCTTCGCCGACAAGGTCGGCGTGATGATCGCGCGCGACCTATCCGCCTTGTACCCGGACGCGCAGTTCGTCGCCGACGTGAAGTCGACGGGGCTGTTCATGACCGACCCCGTGCTGAAGGCGAACGGCGCGAAGACCGACTACTGGATGACCGGGCACAGCCACATGAAGCGGCGCGTCACCGAGATCGGCGCGCTCGCCGGTTTCGAGAAGTCGGGTCACTACTTCTTCAACCCGCCGGTCGGGCGCGGTTACGACGACGGTCTCGTCTCGGCGATCGCGATCCTGGAGACGATGGACCGGGCGCCCGGCAAGACCATGGCCGACCTGAAGCGCGACCTGCCGCGCACCTGGGGCTCGCCGACGATGAGCCCGCACTGCCCCGACGAGATCAAGTATGACGTCGTCAGGCGCGCCGTCGAACACTTCTCGAAGGTGCACGCCGAGGGCGGCTCGCTGGCCGGCCAGAAGGTCGCCGGCGTGGTCACCGTCAACGGCATCCGCGTGGTGCTGGAGGACGGCACGTGGGGGCTGGTGCGCGCGTCGTCGAACAAGCCGGAACTGGTCGTCGTGGTGGAGAGCCCGACCTCGGAAGCAGCGATGCGCGCGATCTTCGCGGAGATCGATTCCTTCCTCGGCCAGCAGCCCGAGGTCGGTGAGTACAACCAGAAGATCTGAGCGCGTAAACCCCGCGTTCACCCTGCCCGCAGCTTCCGGCCCTGCATTCACCGCGCCTTGGCGCGGGCGGGTGCAGGCTGCCTTCCGCACACCGGGAGGCGGCCGCGATGCTTGAATACCTGAACGGCGAATTCGGCTTCGGCTACGTCGAGATCGTCATCTTCCTCGTCGCCGTGGCGCTCGTCCTGCGAGCGTGGCTGGGCGAGCGCGGCGACACCTTCCTCGGCTTCCATTTCGACGGTTCCGGCGGCGAAGGGGATGGCCAAGACTGCGGCGGTGGAGACGGCGGGGGCGACTGAACCGGCGTTTGTGCGGCGCGGGCAAACCGATTCCCTTCACGTCGACAAAGCCCTGTTTACGCCGCGTAAATCAAGGCCCTGAAACCGCCCTTCAAGTCGCGGGGAAATCGATTCAACCGGCGGGGAAATCGATTCAAGTTGTGTCCGGATTGATTCCGGAAATGCGACTATCTAATTGTTATAATTGGATTATTTACCTAACAAATTGATTCAACGCGGTTTTGAGAATTTCTAGCCGCCAAACACCAGCGAGTAGAGAAAGCGCAGCGCGGCGAGCAGCAGGAAAACGCCGAAGGCGATTTCCAGCTTGCGCTTTTCCATGGCCGTGGCGAGCCGGACCCCGAGCGGCGCGGTCAGGATCGAGGCGGGCACGATCAGCGCCGCGCCGACCAGCGAGACGAAGCCGATGGAGCCGGCGGGAAGCGTGTCCATGTGCTGCCAGCCGGCGGCCATGTAGCCGAGCGCGCCCGGCACCGCGATCATCGCGCTCAGGCCTGCGCCGGTCGCAACCGCCTGGTGGATCGGGCGGCCGTGCAGCGTCATGATGATGGTGGTCATGGCACCGCCGCCGACCCCCATCAGCGCCGACATGAGGCCGATGAAGACGCCGTAGAAATTCATCGCCCAGCCGCGCGGCAGGTCGTCGCCAAGGCGCAGGCCGCCGATGCCGACGAGCATCCTCAACGCGATGACCGACGCCATCACGATGAACACGATCTTGAACAGTTGCGGCGGCGCGACGGATGCGATGGCCGCCCCGGTCAGCGAGCCGACGACGCATGGCAGGATCCACTTGCGCAGCACCGAGCCGTCGGCGTTGCCGCGCGCGCTGTGGGCGCGGTAGCTGCGAATGGAGGTCGGCACGATGACGGCGAGCGACGTGCCGACGCACAGCGGCATGGCAAGCTCCACCGGCACGTGCATGATGCGGAACAGCTCGTAGAGCGCGGGCACGATCACGGCGCCGCCGCCGACGCCGAAGAGGCCGGAGAGGATTCCTGTCGCGGCACCGGCGAGCGCCAGCGCGGGAACGAGGTAGACGAGCTCGGACAGCAGTTCGTTCACGCAGGCACCCCCACCCCGGACGCGTCCGTTTGCGGACCATCCCGACGTGACAAGCATGAAGGCCCGCGGCGTCGCCGGGTCAAGCGCAAAGTCAGGCCGCAGCCCTGCCATGCGCGGCGATCGCCGCAAGAGCCGCCTCGACCACTTCGCCGCCAGCGCCGTCGGCCAGCGAGTCCACCGTCAGGATGCGGCGGAAGGCGCGCGCGCCGGGGACACCGGCATAGAGCCCGAGCATGTGGCGCACGACGCGGTTGAGCCGGTCGCCTTGCGCCAGCCGGTCCGCGATGTAAGGCAGCATGGCATTCACCGCTTCGGCACGTTCGGTCACGGGTGCGGGCGCGCCGAAGATGCGTTCGTCGACGCCCGCCAGCAGCCAGGGATCGTGGTAGGCGGTGCGGCCGAGCATGACGCCGTCGACGTGGGCGAGATGGGCTTCCGCCTCGTCGAGCGAGGCGATGCCGCCGTTGATGACGACGGGCACCTCCGGCATCGCCTGCTTGAGGCGATAGACGCGGGCGTAGTCGAGCGGCGGGACGTCGCGGTTCTGGCGCGGGCTGAGGCCCTTGAGCCAGGCCTTGCGAGCATGCACGATCAGCACGTCGGTGCCTGCATCGACCACGGCGCGCGCGAAGGTGGACAAAGCCTGCTCGCTGTCCTGGTCGTCGATGCCGATGCGGCACTTGACCGTGACCGGCACGGAGACCGCCGCCTTCATCGTGGCGACGCAGCGCGCGACCAGGTCCGGCTCGGCCATCAGGCAGGCGCCGAAGGCGCCGGACTGCACCCGGTCGGACGGGCAGCCGCAGTTGAGGTTGATCTCGTCGTAGCCGAAGTCCGCGCCGATGCGGGCGGCTTCCGCGAGCTTGCCCGGTTCGCTGCCACCCAGTTGCAGGGCGACGGGGTGTTCGCTGGCGCCAAAGCCGATCAGGCGCTCGCGCACGCCGTGGATCACGGCATCCGCGGTGACCATCTCGGTGTAGAGCAGCGCGCGCCGCGTCAGCACCCGGTGGAACGCGCGGCAGTGCCGGTCGGTCCAGTCCATCATCGGGGCGACGGAAAAGCGGTATGCGGGCGGCTGCGTCATGGCCCGCGCACATAGCGCGGCGGGGCTGGCGGAGTCAAAGCGCCGGGCTGGCCGCGACGGGTGCCCGCCTCGCCCCGCACCTTTCGTTTCGCGCCCCCCGGCCTTATGTAGGCGAGACCTGCCCAAACGACTCGCCGGGAAGCACGATGGCACCGCTGATCGAGATCAAGAACCTCGCCAAGACCTACGGCAACGGGTTCACGGCGCTGAAGGGCGTCGATCTGACAATCGACAAGGGCGAGATCCTCGCCCTGCTGGGGCCCAACGGCGCCGGCAAGACGACGCTGATCTCCATCGTCTGCGGCATCGTCAACGCCACGTCGGGCAGCGTCAGCGTCGCCGGCCACGACATCGTGCGCGACTATCGCAGGACGCGCGGCATGATCGGGCTGGTGCCGCAGGAACTGACCACCGACGCGTTCGAGACGGTGTGGGCGACGGCTTCATTCTCGCGCGGGCTGTTCGGGCTTGCGCCCAACCCGGCGCACATCGAAAAGGTGCTGAAGACGCTGTCGCTGTGGGACAAGAAGGACAGCCGGATCATGACGCTGTCGGGCGGCATGAAGCGACGCGTGCTGATCGCCAAGGCGCTGGCGCACGAACCGCAGATTCTGTTCCTCGACGAGCCGACCGCCGGCGTCGACGTGTCGCTGCGCAAGGACATGTGGAACACGGTGCGCGAACTGCGCGAGAGCGGCGTCACCGTCATCCTGACCACCCACTACATCGAGGAGGCCGAGGAGATGGCCGACCGTGTCGGCGTCATCAACAACGGCGAGATCATCGTGGTGGAGGAAAAGGCCGAGCTGATGCGCAAGCTCGGCAAGAAGGAAGTCGTGCTGACGCTCAACAAGCCGCTCAAGAGCCTGCCGAAAGCGCTCGCGGGCTTCGACCTAACGTTAACGGAAGATGGCTCGAAACTCGCCTATGCCTATGCCACGACCGGCAAGCGCACGGGCATCACCCGGCTGCTCGACACGCTGGCTGCGCAGAACATCACCTTCAGCGACCTCGACACGGTGCAAAGCTCGCTGGAGGACATCTTCGTTTCGCTGGTGGAGGACGGTCGATGAACTTCTACGGGATGTGGGCGATCTACCGCTTCGAGATGGCACGGTGGGCGCGCACGCTGTTCCAGAGCCTGGTGTCGCCGGTGATCTCCACGACGCTCTATTTCGTCGTCTTCGGCGCGGCGATCGGCTCGCGCATCGCGCATGTCGAGGGCGTCTCCTACGGCGCCTTCCTGGTGCCGGGGCTGCTGATGCTGTCGCTGCTGACCCAGAGCGTCACCAACGCCGCCTTCGGCATCTACTTCCCGCGCTTCGTCGGCACGATCTACGAGATCCTGTCGGCGCCGGTCTCGTACCTTGAAGTGGTACTGGCCTATGTCGGGGCGGCGGCGACGAAGTCGATCGTGCTCGGCCTGATCATCCTGGCGACCGCGAGCGTGTTCGTGCCGCTGAAGATCGCCCACCCTCTCGCGATGGCGTTCTTCCTGGTGCTGACGGCGTTCACGTTCAGCCTGCTCGGCTTCATCATCGGCATCTGGGCCGACAATTTCGAGAAGCTGCAGATCGTGCCGCTGCTGGTGATCACGCCGCTGGTCTTCCTCGGCGGCAGCTTCTACTCGGTCGATATGCTGCCGCCCTTCTGGCAGAAGGTGACGCTGCTCAATCCCGTCCTCTATCTCATCAGCGGCTTCCGCTGGAGCTTCTACGAGATTTCCGACGTGCCGGTCGGCGTCTCCATCGCGATGATCGGCGTCTTCCTGTCGGTGTGTCTGGCGATCGTGTGGTGGATGTTCAGGACCGGCTACAGACTGAAGAGTTGAGGGGTAGTGGTGGCGCCGTTCGCGTTCAATTCGGCCACGCCATCATTGGCAATTGCGGATGTGTCCCCAATCAATCCGATCTCGACAGTCAATGCTTTTGGACACCACCCGTTGATGCGCGGAAAGCCGTCACTTCCTCCTCCAGCCAATCGCGCAAGGTGACAATTCTGATGTCGCCTTCCTCTCCCGGTCTATGCACAAGATCGTACCCGCGACCGGTCGGCAGGCAGATGCCGGGAAAAAGTTCAACAAGTCGACCAGCAGCAATGTCCTCGGCAACCAACACGCTTCGTCCAAGACAAACTCCCTCACCGCGTATAGCAGCCTCAATCGTGAGGCTGCCATGGCTCAGGGTCGGTCCGCGCGGCCGAACACCGGAAAGGCCTGCCGCAGCAAACCAGCGTTCCCAGTTCGGCAAGGCGGTGTCGTCGTGCAGCACTCGCTGTTCATGCAACAGCGTGCAGCGTGTCAGGTATTCAGGTTCAGCCAGTCCACCCATGCGCTCTCGGTAATCGGCACTGCAAACCGGACTCATGGTTTCTTCAATGACTCTTTCGGAGACTGTGCCGGGATAAGTTCCTGTGCCGTAGCGCAAAGCTCCATCAATCCGACCGTCGGTCAGGTCGACATTGACGTCGCTTACCTCAAGACGGATATCGAAATCGGGGAGCCGCGCCATCAAGCGATGCAGCCGTGGTGCGAACCACTTGCTGGCGAAGGAGACGCTCGTGCTCAACGTGAAGCGGGGCGTTGCGTCACGCGCGCGCAGCCGCTCGGCTTCCCGCGTCAATTCCGCCAGCGTCCGGCAGACCACTTGGTGCAGCGCCGTGCCTTCCTCGGTCAATGCGATGCGCCGGGTCATGCGGCGGAACAGCCTGGTGCCGAGATCCTGTTCCAGCGCCTGGATCTGACGGCTGACCGCTCCTGGAGTGACATTCAGTTCATCTGCCGCGAGAGCCATGCTCAGCAAACGGCCTGCCGCCTCGAAGGCGCGCAGGGTCTGCAGCGGTGGCGGGCGAAGGGGCATCGCAGGCTCATGGTTGCATTCGGATCAACCATAAACCCGAAACTATTCGTTTGTCAGCGGCCTGATTTAACCTCAGGACTTGAGCCCATATCAATCTTCCACGCAGCACAAATCATGTCCTTAGGCACACAGGATTCAACCACACCTCCGCTCTCTGCCTTGGTGGGAGGGCTCTCACTGCGAAGTATCGGCGGAATGTTGCTCCTTGCCGTTCTCTGGGGGTTGTCGATCCCGATCACCAAGCTCGGTCTGGAGTCCATGCCGCCGATTGCATTCACCGCGTTGCGGTTCACCTTTGCAGTACCGTTCCTGTTCCTGTTTGCCATTGGCCGTCACCGGATTTCGCTCGCCGCCCTGCCGCCGGTGGCTGTGCTCGGCGTGATCGGTATTGGCATCGGGAATCTTTCACAGTCGTTCGGTGTCGCCCAGGCATCCGCGTCCGTCAGTACCATCGTTTCGGCCACGATTCCGGTCTTCATCGTGCTTCTTGCTGCATTGCGTCTTGGACAGTCAGTCAGCCGGGTTCAACAGTTCGGCCTGGCGGCTGCCTTCGCGGGCGTTGCGCTTGTGGCACTTGGTCAGGATGATGCTGCCGGTGGCTTGGCTCATACCACGTTGACCGGCGTGGCACTGATTCTGGTGTCGGCGATAACGATCGCCTTCTACTATGTCTGGAGCGTCGAACTGGCGGCGCGCCATGGGACCATTGCGGTGGTGATCTGGAGCACGCTCGCCGGCTTCATTGCGCTTCTGCCGTTTGCGGCCTTGGAAGTCTCTGCTACCGCCTTTCGAGTCGAGCCGGTTGCGGTCGCATCGGCGATCTATCTCGGGCTTCTCGTTTCCGCGGTTGGGCTTTTCCTGTGGCTCTGGCTCCTGCGTACCGTTCCCGCGCGCATCGCGGCGAGTGTCCAGTTTCTTCAGCCGGTGTTCGGCATCGGCGCCTCGGCGGTCATGTTCGGCGACCGGATGGGCCCGTTTTTCATGGCCGGAGTAGTGCTTGTCCTGACGGGGATTGCGCTATCGATTGCCAGGCGACGGACAAAGCCGGAGACAAACCGGCGCCAATATTGACGCCTGCGTATCTCCCTACAAAAGTTTCAAACGGCACAATCTGCCGACAGGCTGAGGCAAAGAGCAGCAACCAAGAACCGTTTGGGCTCATTCCCGACATTGCCCCAACAGGGAAATGCCCCCGCTCGGCGAGGCGAAGGCCCACCCTGGTTTCCCTGAGCGCCAACCTGGCCTCCCACTCCTGCGCCCTCCCCCAGATCACTGCGGCGACAGGCCGCTTTGCGGACGGGGCTGGCGTTCAGCCGCGCTCGGTCTTGATGCGGTAGACCTTGGAGACGACCCGCCAGGCGCCTTCGTGGCACAGCATCGTCAAGACCGTATCAAAGTATATGCCGGCCCATTCGTCCTCGAGATGCGCAACGGCAATATCGCCGTGCACAGACACGCTGCGGATCGACCACCATGCCGTGGCTTGCTTGTCAGCCCCGTCCTCGCACATGCGGATGAATGCATCGCGCGAATTCCAGAGAAGCTCACCCTCGTAGTGCCCGACTTCGCATGAATTCTCAAAGAACACCCGCTCCAACTCGGCACGTTCACCAGAGACCATGGCGGTCGCGTATGTGTTCACGACATCGGTGATGGCGGCGATGGTTTCCGTGTTTGTCATGATATCGCACCCTTCTTCCACTTGGTCATTTCTACCTTTCCCGGCAATTTTCCGCACATTCTGAAACGAATAGATGCCGTTTTCGCCCCCATTTCGTGACGCCCCAAGATCACTCCGGCGGCAGGCAGACGCCCTCGTAGGCGCGGCCCATGGTGGTCTTCATGCGCGAGGGGCGCGCGGGCGGGCGGCAGGCGACGACGGTGAGGCCGTCGAGGTTGGACGGCAGCGACGACAGGCGCGCCTCGCCGGGGTCGAATGTCGCGGTCTCGCCGGGCTGAAGGGTCTTCGTCTGCGCGCACGGCGCCGGATTGATCTCGCCGGGCAGGCACAGGCCCACGGCGATCGGCTCGCCGCAGATGTTGGTGACCTCGCGCAGCTGGACTTCGCCCAGCATGCCTTGCGTGCAGCGGTTGGCGTCGGGGCGCAGCGAGGCGCGCTGGTAGCTGCCCGTCGCCATGTGCAGCACGGACGGCAGGAGCGCGGCGACCGCCACGCCGGCGAGCAGCCCGGCCCACAGCGGTACCAGCGGGCGGCCGCCCGGCAGGCGGCCGAGACCGAGCAGGAGAAGCGCAACCAGCGCGCCGACGAAGACCTGGTCGAAGGAGACGAAGGGCAGCTCGGGCAGGCCCGGCGTGGCACGCCATGCACTGGCCAAAAGGGCCAGCGCCCAGGGCAGGACGAAGGCTGCCACGAGGCCGGCCACGGCCAGCTTCCAGGCTGGCCAGCGCGGCATGCCGGCGCGCGCGCGCAGCACGATGACGAACAGGGCCGTCGCCACACCGGCGAACACGGCGCCGGGAAGAAACTCTGGCATTCGGAACCTCCCGCTGGCCGGGCATCGCGCCACGTTGCCGCCAGAGGCTGGCCCAGATTGACGCCGCTTTCAACAGCTTCGACGCGTCCGGGAAACGCAGAAAGGCCCCCGCCATTGCTGGCGGAGGCCTTCGGGTGGTCTTGAGCGTGCGTGACGCCGATCAGCTTGCGAAATTGGAGTTCATGAAATGGGCCTGGGCGGCGGCGACGCCGGAGCCGAGCTCGACCGGAATGCCGCTGTCGCCCATCGCCATCTCGGCGGTGGCGATCGCCTGCAGGATCATGATCTCGTTGAGCCAGCCGAGGTGACCGATGCGGAAGACCTTGCCGGCGACCTGCGACAGCCCGCTACCCAGCGAGGTGTTGTAGCGCTCGTAGGCGCGCGCGATGACCTTCGTCGCGTCGTGGCCCTCGGGGACCATGATGGCGCTGACGGTGTCGGAGTGCCACTGCGGCCCCTGCGCGCACAGTTTCAGGCCCCATGCGTCGACCGCCTTGCGCACGCCGGTGGCGAGGTGGTTGTGGCGGGCGAAGACGTTGTCGAGTCCCTCCGCGAACAGCATGTCGAGCGAGCAGCGCAGGCCGCGCAGCAGGGTCGTCGCCGGCGTGTAGGGGAAGTAGCCGGTGGTGAAGGAGTTCTGCATGTCCTCCCAGGAGAAGAAGCAGCGCGGATAGCTCGACGCCTTGTGCGCTTCAAGCGCCTTCTGGCTGACGCAGATGATGGCAAGCCCCGTCGGCAGCATGAAGCCCTTCTGCGAGCCGGAAACCATGACGTCGACGCCCCACTCGTCCATGCGGAAGTCAATGCTGGCGAGCGAGCTGACGCCATCGACGAACAGCATCGCCGGGTGACCGGCATCGTCGAGCGCCTTGCGGACGCCGGCGATGTCGCTGGTGACACCGGTGGCGGTCTCGTTGTGGCAGGCGAGCACGGCCTTGATGGTGTGTCCGGTGTCCTCGGCAAGGATGCGCGCGTAGTCCTCGACCGGCACGCCCTTGCCCCATTCCACGTCGAGACGCACGACCTCGAAGCCGAGGCGCGCGCACATGTCCGCCCACAGGTGCGAGAACTGGCCGAAGGCCGAGCAGAGGATCTTGTCGCCGGGGCTGAGCGTGTTGGTGAGCGCCGATTCCCAGCCGCCGGTGCCGGACGCCGGGAAGATCATCGGCTGGCCGTTGGTCGTCTTGAAGACCTTCTTCAAGTCCTCCAGCAGCGCCAGCGTGAAGGCGCCGAAGTCCGGCGCGCGCATGTCCTCAAGACGCAGGGTCATCGCCTGGACGATCTCGTTGGGGATGTTCGTGGGGCCGGGAATGAACAGCCCGTTGTAACCTGTCTTCATGGCAGAACCTGTTGCAGCAATAGGGGCGGCGCCCGTCGCGCGGGCGTCCAGATCAGGCCGGCACCCTATCAACAAACCGCCGGCGAAGGTCGTGGGTATTATTTCGGATTTGGAAAAGGTCCTGAAAACAGGAAGGCAGGGCGCCCCCGGACAACCGGGAACGCCCTGCCTTGTTCGTGACTGATCCCGAAAGATCAGGCGTCGGCAGCCTTTGCCTTCTTGCGGGTGAAGTGCTGGTAGACGGGATAGAGCACCAGCATCAACGCGAAGAAGAAGCAGGTCAGTGCGATGGGACGTTCAAGGAAGACCGCCGCACTGCCCTGCCCGGAGATCAGGGTCTGTCGCAGCGAGGCTTCGGCAAGCGGCCCGAGCACGATGGCGAGCACCGCGGGCGCCACCGGGTAGTCCAGCTTGCGCAGCAGGTAGCCGAAGACACCGAAGATGAACATCAGCCAGACGTCGTGCATGTCCTGGGTCGGAGCAAAGCCGCCGACGACGCAGAGCGCGAAGATGAGCGGCGCCAGGATCGTGAACGGCGTGGCCAGCACCCGCACGAAGAGCGGGATCAGGGCCAGGTTGAGCACCAGGGTCACGAAGTTTGCGATGTACATCGAGCCGATCAGGCCCCAGACGAAGTCCGGATGCTCGGAGAAGAGCAGAGGACCGGGGCGCAGGCCCCAGATGATCATGCCGCCGAGCAGCACCGCCGTCGTCGGCGAACCGGGAATGCCGAGCGTGATCATCGGAAGCATGGATCCCGTCGAAGCCGAGTTGTTGGCCGCTTCGGGGGCCGCCACGCCGGCGGGGTTGCCCTTGCCGAAGGACTCCGGGTCCTTCGAGAAGGTCTTCGTGAGGCCGTATGACATCAGCGAGGCAGGCGTCGCGCCGGCCGCCGGCAGGGTGCCGACGAAGAAGCCGAGGAAGGAGCCCAGCATCGAGCCGCCGATGTAGGTCTTGATCAGCTTCAGGTTGCCGACGAAGCGGCTCCAGCTGGTCTTGACGCTGTGGATGGTCACCTGGCCCTGGGTCGTCTCCAGCGTCCACAGCATCTCGCCGATGCCGTAGATGCCGATGGCGAGCACGAGGAAGTTGATGCCGTGCATGAAGCCGGGGATGTCGAAGAAGATCAGGCGAGGACGGCCGGAGATGATGTCGAGGCCGATGGTCGCCAGCAGGAGGCCGATCAGGATCGAGAAGATCGTCTTCGGGATGTCATCGCCACCCAGGCCGACGAAGGTCGCGAAGGCGAGGATCATCAGCGAGAACTCTTCCGGCGGACCGAAGGCGAGCGCGAACTTGGCCAGCGGCGGGGCGAACAGCGTGAACAGCACGATCGACACCGAACCGCCGATGAAGGATGCCACCGCTGCGGCCATGAGGGCCTGGTCGGCCAGGCCCTTCTGGGCCATCGGCCTGCCGTCGAACACGGTTGCCACGGCTGTCGAGGCGCCTGGTATGCCCAGGGTGATCGAACTGATCGCACCTCCGTACATCGCGCCGTAGTAGAGCGCGGCGAGGAAGATGATCGCCGAGGTCGGAGGCACCAGGAAGGTGATGGGCAGGAGGATCGCCACGCCATTGACCGAGCCGAGACCCGGCAGAGCGCCGACGAACAACCCGGCAAAGCAGCCGAGGAAGATCATCATCAGGTTCAGCGGCTGGAACGCTTCCAGCAGGCCTTCGCCAAGGTGAACCAGGATTTCTTGAAACATCTGACTAATTCCCGAAGTTGAGTGCGCCGTTCACTGCCGAACGCCTAGTACATCAGGTCGTAGAGCGGGTAGTAGAGCGGCTCGAAGATCGCCAGGCCCTTGGGCAGCGTCGTGGTCAGAGCCCACTCGAACAGGCAGAAGATGAAGATCGGCGTACCGACCGCGAACATTGTCGTCATGAGCCACGAATGGCGCCCGACAAACCGCAGATAGAACACCATGAACGCGGCGAGCCCGATGTACATCCCCACGATGTGGATGCTGACGAGCAGCCCGAACAGGCCGCCTGCCGTGATCGCCACGACCGGCAGGGCGTCGGGGGCGACGAACGGCTCTTCGCTGCGCGCCTGCGGGGTCGTGCCCCGGAACCAGCGGTACAGCGTCGCAAGGCAGGCGAGCGCCATGCCAAGCGACAGGTAGAACGGCCACATGCCCGCGCCGGGGCCGCGTCCGGGAATCCAGCCGATGTTGAGCTGCATGCTCTTGAACATCAGCGCAATCGAAGCGAGCAGCAGGAAAACCGCCATCGCCAATTCGGCTTTTCTCGTCGTCATCGGTGCCACCTCAATTCCGCGAATTCCGCGCGGCCGATTGTTTCTTTGCCAGGCAGACTGCAGGCACAACTTCCCCGTTGGGTCGCGAGGACCCCCAGTCGTCGCCCTGCAATGTTCTTGTTTTCAGGGTGCTTCCGCGGGCACAGATGCCCGCGGAAGCTGGATCATCAAAAGCGGATTATTCGCCCGTGATCGCCTTGGCGCCGACCTTCTCGATCAGTGCCTTGTGACGCTCGTAGCCGGTCTTGTGGAAGGCTGCGAGATCAGCGCCACCAACCCAGGTCGCGCAGTCGATGCCGTCCTCGTTGCAGAACTTCTGCCACTCGGCGGAATCGAAGACCGTCTTGAACAGGTTGATGTACCACTCGGTCGCCTCGGCGCTCATTCCGGGAGGTCCGTTGATGGAGCGCTGCATGTAGTAGACGATGTCGTGGCCCAGTTCCTTGGCGGTCGGGACGTCGGCATAGGCCGGCGAACGCTCGTCGTTGAACTGCACCAGCGGCACGCTCTGGCCAGCGCGATAGAACTCGCTCTGCTCAGAGGGGTTGTTGACGGTGGAGTCGATGTGACCGCCGATCAGGTTCTTGGCGACCGTGCCGCCACCCGGGAACGGGATGTAGGTCACGTCATAGCCGAACTCGGCTTCCATCATGGCCGTGAGGATGGAGTCCTCCTGGCCGGAACCCGTGCCGCCGACCTTCCAGTCCTTGCCGGCTGCCTTGACCTTGGCGACATACTCGTCAAGCGTCTTCAGGCCGCTGTCGGGACGCACCCACAGAAGGAAGGTGTCGAGCGCCATGCGGCCGATCGGCGTGAACGTGTTGATGTCGATGCCGAGTTCGGGCTGCATGATCGGCGTCGTGTAGTAGCTGTTCAGCGTCACCATCACGACGTGGTCGTCGCCGGACTTGCTCTTCAGGTACTGAAGGGCCTCGGCACCCGAACCGCCCGGCTTGTTGATCGGGATGAACGGACGCGGCGACAGGTTGTTCTGCTGGATGATGCCCTGCATCAGGCGGGCCATCTGGTCAGCGCCACCGCCCTTGCCCGCCATGATGACGAACTCGACCGGCTTCTTCGGCTCCCAGGCGGCGTCAGCGACGCCGACCGAGGCTACGGCGCAAAACGACAGCGCACCGATGCCTGCAATGAGTTTTTTCAGACTCTTCTTCATTAATTCCTCCACTTTCGTGTCTAGCGCCCTGTGCGCTGGTTGTGCCGCTTTCGCGGTTCTTCTTGTTGTCGTCCCGAGCACTTCGAGGCATTACGCCTGCCTGGACCGGATCCGAATTCCACATATGAACCGGGAAACGCCCCGGTTCGCGGCTGGTGCGATCAGTGCACCAGAATGACCGGCATTTTCGCCGTATCGACTATTGTCTGTGTATTGCCGCCAAACATCAACTCGCGTTCGTGGCTATCGCCGTAGGCACCCATGACGAGGATGTCCGCGCCAACAGTGGCGCTGTGCGCGAGAAGGGCCTCGCCGATGTTCGAACCGCGCTCGAACTTGTCGATGTTCGCCGTGATGCCGCGCACGTCCAGGTATTCGACGAGGTCCTGGGCGGTCGCGCCGTGCGGCTCGCCCTCGCCGGCCGAAAGGATGGTCACCTTGGACGCCTTCTGAAGGATCTCGGTCGTCAGGATGACGGCGCGAGAGGCCTCCAGCGAACCGTTCCAGGCAATCGCCACGTGGTCGCCGAGCTTGGCGGGCACCTTGTCGGTCGGCGGGCACATCATCACCGGGCGGCCCGTGAGAAACAACGCCGACTTGAGTGTGTTGACGCCGATGTTCTGCGAGCGGTCAGGCTGCGGCACGCAGATCAGATCGGCGAGACGTCCGTGGTGCTTGATCACGTCCGGCTGCTTGCCCTGTTCTTCCGTCCAGCTGACGGTGACGCCCTTGTCCTTCGGATTGTCGGAGAACTTGACGCCGAGTTTCTTCGCCAGCGCCTTGAGCTCGTCGATCAGACCCGCCTCCTCGGACTCCGCCAGCTTGCGGGCAGAGTCGAAGATCTGCTCCTTCAGGAACGAAGGAATGGCGACGCCGTAAGGCATCAGGTCATCCGGGCGCGCACGGCAGTGCGTCACCTCGATGTGAGCGTCGAAGCGCTTGGCGAGCACGGCCGCGTGAGCAAGCACGTTGTCGCCTTTACCGTCACCGCGGACGGGAACCATGATCTTCCTGATCACTTCGTCACTCCCTAGAACAGGCCTTCGACGAGGCCGTCATCGTTGATGCGGATGGTTTCCGCCGCGGGTACGCGCGGCAGGCCGGGCATGGTCATGATCTCGCCGCAGATCGCCACGACGAACCCGGCGCCCGCCGAAAGGCGGACTTCGCGAACCGGCAGCGTGTGGCCGGTCGGCGCGCCGCGCAGGTTCGGGTCGGTGGAGAAGGAATACTGGGTCTTGGCCATGCACACCGGCAGGTTGCCGTAGCCCTGCTCTTCCCACTGCTTGAGCTGGTCGCGGATCTTCTTGTCGGCGATCACCTCGTCGGCGCGGTAGATGCGCTTGGCGATCGTCTCGATCTTCGCAAACAGGCCCATCTCGTCGGGATAGAGCGGGGCGAACTGCGCCGACTTGCCCTCGACGATCTCGACCACCTTCTTCGCGAGATCCTCGATCCCGGCGGAGCCGTGCGCCCAGTGCTTGCACAGGACGGCCTCGGACCCCTGCGAGGCGACGTATTCCTTGACCGCCGCCACTTCGGCATCGGTGTCGGAGACGAAGTGGTTGATGGCGACCACCGCGGGCACGCCGAACTGCTTCACGTTCTCGATGTGGCGGCCGAGGTTGGCGCAGCCCTTCTTGACCGCGTCGACATTCTCGGTGCCGAGATCGTCCTTCTTGACGCCGCCGTTCATCTTCATGGCGCGTACCGTCGCGACGATCACCACCGCCTCCGGCTTGAGGCCGGCCTTGCGGCACTTGATGTCGAAGAACTTCTCGGCGCCCAGGTCGGCGCCGAAGCCGGCCTCGGTGACCACGTAGTCGGCGATCTTCAGCGCGGTGGTGGTGGCGACGACCGAGTTGCAGCCGTGCGCGATGTTGGCGAAGGGACCGCCATGCACGAAGGCCGGGTTGTTCTCCAGCGTCTGCACCAGGTTGGGCTGCATCGCGTCCTTGAGCAGGACGGTCATGGCGCCGTCGGCCTTGACGTCGCGGCAGTAGACCGGCGAACGGTCGCGGCGGTAGGCGATGATCATGTCGCCGAGGCGGCGCTGCAGATCCTTCAGGTCGGCCGCGAGGCAGAGGATCGCCATCACTTCCGAGGCAACCGTGATGTCGAAGCCGGTCTCGCGCGGGAAGCCGTTGGCGACGCCGCCGAGCGAGCAGTTGATGGAGCGCAGCGCGCGGTCGTTCATGTCGACGACGCGGCGCCAAGCGACGCGGCGGACGTCGATGTCCTGCTCGTTGCCCCAGTAGATGTGGTTGTCGATCATCGCCGCCAGCAGGCTATGCGCGGAGGTGATGGCGTGGAAGTCACCGGTGAAGTGGAGGTTCATGTCCTCCATCGGCACGACCTGCGCGTAACCGCCGCCCGCCGCGCCGCCCTTCATGCCGAAGTTCGGGCCAAGCGAGGCTTCACGAATGCAGATGGCCGCCTTCTTGCCGATGCGGTTGAGGCCGTCGCCGAGGCCGACGGTGGTCGTCGTCTTGCCTTCGCCGGCCGGCGTCGGGTTAATCGCGGTGACGAGGACCAGGTGACCGTTCTTGTTGCCGGACACCGACTTGATGAAGTCGGCGGAGACCTTGGCCTTGTCGTGGCCGTAGGGCAGCAGGTGCTCGGTGGGAATGCCGAGCTTGGCGCCGATCTCCTGAATCGGCTTCTTGCTTGCTGCACGGGCGATTTCGATATCAGACATCAGATTTTTCCTCTGAACAGAGCCAGATTTCAGTTGCCCAGCTCGTCGCCGGACTTGATTCCTGCGTCCGCTGCCCATTCGGCGGCGGACGCCTTTCCTTGACCTTCGGGGCGCACGCGCTTCACCAGAATGCGCCCACCAATGCATTGCACCGTGAAGCCTTCGTCCGTGACATCCTTGATGCGACCGGAAATGCCGTCACCCGCGACACGCGCGCACTCGAAGACGCCGAGCGTCTTGCCACCGACGGTCGTCCAGGCGCCGGGCGCCGGGTTGGTGCCGCGGATCAGATCGTAGACCTGCTTGACCGGCTTGTTCCAGTCGATCTTGGCATGCTTGGCGGTGCAGCGGCGCTCGTAGGTCGCCTGCTGCTCGTCGGGCACGATGTGCGGCGGGTTGCCGGCGCGGAAGAGATCGACCACCTGCAGCACGCTGTCCACGGCGACGGGATAGATCTTCTTGAAATACAGATCGATGACGGTGTCGTCGGGGCCGATCTCGCATTCCCACTGCAGCAGGCTGTCGCCCTCGTCCAGCCCGTCGGAGGGGTAGAACCAGGAAAAGCCGGACTTCGTGGAGCCCATGATGATCGGCCAGTTCACCGCCGAAGGTCCGCGGTGCAGCGGCAACAGCGAGGGATGGAAGCAGATCGAGCCGTGGGTCGGCGTGTCGCGGGCGGCCTCGGGAACGAAGACGTTGACGAAGGCCATGACCATGAGGTCGGCGTTGTAGCCCTTGAGCGTATCAAGCGCGGCCTGGTCGTCGAAGTTGGCGGGCTGCTCGACGGGCAGCCCCTTCTCGAGGGCGAACTCCTTGATCGGATCGACAGGCTTGCCGGCCTTGTCGGGCTCGCAATAGACGGCGACCACCTCGTCGGTGCCCGTGTCGAGCAACTTGGCAAGCACGTCCTTGCCGAAGGCCTGCTGTCCCATCACGATCAAACGCATGTCTTCCCCCTGTCCTGCCGTGCCGTGTCCCGGACTACTCGGCGGCCTGCTTGTTCACGTCGCCGAAAGCACCGGACTCGATGAGACGCTGCAGTTCGTCGCCCGAATAGCCGAGAACATCGCTGAGGATTTCCGCGGTGTGTTCGCCCAGAAGCGGCGAGCGCTTCACCTCGGCCGGGCTGTCGGACAGCTTCACCGGCATGCCAACGGTCAGGTACTTGCCGCGCTCGGGGTGATCGACCTCGACGACGGTGCCGGTCTTGCGCAGGCCCTCGTCCTCGGCGATCTCCTTCATCGACAGGATCGGGCCGACCGGAATGTCGAGCGGGTTGCAGATGTCCATGACCTCGAGCTTGGTCTTGGTCATCGTCCACGCCTCGATGCGGGCGAAGATCTCGTTGAGGCGCGGCAGGCGGGCCTTGGGCGTGGCGTAGTCGGGATGGGTCTTCCACTCCGGCTCGCCGATGACGTCGCAGACCTTCTCCCAGACGGCTGCCTGGGTGATGAAGTAGGTGTAGGCGTTGGGATCGTTTTCCCAGCCCTTGCACTTCAGGATGCGGCCGGGCTGACCGCCACCGGAATCGTTGCCGGCGCGCGGCGTGGCTTCGCCGAAGGGGATGCCCTCGCCGAACTGCGAGTATTCGGTCAGCGGACCGGCGGCAAGGCGCTGCTGGTCGCGCAGCTTGACGCGGCACAGGTTGAGAACGCCGTCCTGCATGGAGGCGAGGACTTTCTGGCCACGGCCGGTCTTCTCGCGCTGGAACAGCGCGGCGAGGATGCCGAAGGCGAGGTGCAGGCCGGTGCCGGAATCGCCGATCTGGGCGCCGGTGACGAGCGGCGGGCCATCGAGGAAGCCGGTCGTGGACGCCGAGCCGCCGGCGCACTGGGCAACGTTCTCGTAGACCTTGCAGTCCTCGTACTTGCCGGGGCCGAAACCCTTCACCGATGCGAGGATCATGCGCGGGTTGATTTCCT
>JACKJK010000014.1 GCA_020637985.1 Rhodobiaceae bacterium | reverse complement strand
GCGATGCGGCGGTGGCCGTGGAGACGGCGAAGAGCCTGGTCAACAAGCGCCACAACCGCGGCCCGGCCTGATCCCGGCGTTCCGCGGAGCACAACGTAAACCGCGGCAACCGGGAGCCCGGGCCCGAGGCCCGAGAGGCGGCTGGAGATGAGCGAGACGACACCGCAATCGGCGACGCCGCAACCGGTCCGCATCATTGCTTGCGGGATGATCGCGCGCGAGGTGCTGGCGGTGATCGAAGGGCTCAAGCTCGATCACCTGTCGCTGACCTGCCTGCCGGCGATGTACCACCACCACCCCGAGAGGATCGCGCCGGCGCTCGACACGGCGATTGTCGAGGCGCGCGCGCAAGGGGTGGACCGCATCTTCGTCGGCTATGCCGACTGCGGCACCGGCGGCGATCTCGACAAGGTGTGTGCGCGCCACGGCGTGGAGCGCATCGCCGGCCCGCACTGCTTCGCGTTCTACCAGGGAATGGAACAATTCGACCGGCTGGAAGACCGCGACATGCGCGCCTTCTACATGACGGATTTCCTGGCCCGCCAGTTCGATGCCTTCCTCGTCGAGCCGCTCGGCCTCGACCGGCACCCGGAATTGAGGGACATCTACTTCGGCAACTACGAAAAGCTGGTGTTCCTCGCCCAGACCGAGGACCCGGAGCTGACGGACAAGGCGCGGGCCGCAGCCGCGTTCCTCGGCCTTGGTTTCGAGCGGCGATTCACCGGCTATGGCGACCTGACGGACGCGTTGAGGAACGCGGCGAAATAACGCCGCGCGTCAGCATTCCACCACGTTGACCGCAAGGCCGCCCTGCGCGGTTTCCTTGTACTTGTCCTGCATGTCGCGGCCGGTCTGGTGCATCGTGTCGATGACCTTGTCGAGGGAGACGACGTGCTTGCCGTCGCCGCGCAGCGCCAGGCGCGCGGCATTCACCGCCTTCACCGCACCCATGGTGTTGCGCTCGATGCAGGGCACCTGCACGAGGCCGGCGATGGGATCGCAGGTGAGGCCCAGGTTGTGTTCCATGCCGATCTCGGCGGCGTTCTCGATCTGCGCGTTGGTGCCGCCCATCACCGCGGCGAGCCCGGCTGCGGCCATGGAACAGGCAACGCCCACCTCGCCCTGGCAGCCGACCTCGGCCGCCGAGATGGAGGCGTTCATCTTGTAGAGCGAACCGATGGCGGCCGCCGTCAGCATGAAGGTGACGACGCCCTCGTCGTTGGCGCCACGCACGAAGCGGTGATAGTAGCGCAGCACGGCGGGGATAATGCCGGCAGCGCCGTTGGTCGGCGCGGTGACCACGCGCCCGCCCGCGGCGTTCTCCTCGTTGACGGCGAGCGCGTAGAGGCTGATCCAGTCGAGGATCGACAGCCCGTCGGAGAGGCCGCGTTCGGGGCGCTCGCGCAGCTCGTTGTACATGGCGTGCGCGCGGCGGCGCACCTTCAAGCCGCCCGGCAGCGTGCCGTCGGCGTGGCAGCCGCGGTCGACGCAGGCCTCCATGACGTTGAAGATGTCGCGGATGCCCTCGCGCACTTCCGCCTCGGAGCGCCAGGCGCGTTCGTTGGCGAGCATGATCTCGGCAACGCTCAGCCCGGTCTGCTCACCGATCTCCAGCAGCTGCGCGGCGGAGCGGAAGGGGTGCGGCAGGGCGACGTTGGTGGTGTCCGGCGTGCCGGCCTCCATCTCCTCCAGCGTGGCGACGAAGCCGCCGCCGACGGAAAAATAGGTGTTCTCATAGAGCGTCGCGCCCGCGGCATCGAAGGCGGCGAGCTTCATGCCGTTGGAATGCTGGGTCAGCCGGTCGCGGTAGTGGAAGACGAGGTCGGCCGCCTCGTCGAAGGCAATGACCTTCTGGCCAGCGAGGTTGAGCGTCTTCGTCTCGCGGATGTCGGCGACGATGAGCGGAATCGCGTCGGCATCGACCTTGTCGGGGCCGTGCCCCGTCAGACCGACGAGTGTGGCGGTATCGGTGGCGTGCCCCTTGCCGGTCAGCGCGAGCGAACCGTAGAGGTCGACGCGGACGCGTTGCGTTTCCGCGATCAGCCCGCGCGAATCGAGGTCGAGCGCGAACAGGTTCGCCGCCTTCATCGGCCCCACGGTGTGGGAGCTCGACGGGCCCACCCCGATCTTGAACAGATCGAACAGGCTGGTGACCATGTGTGTCAGGTGCTTTCTGCGAATTCCGCCATCGCGTCCATCAGCCAGGATGCCATGTGGCGGGCGAAAGAGGAACGCACGTAGAGGCGGAAGGTTTCCGGCTCCTCGACGGTCTTCTCCAGGAACAGCTGCACGTGGGCCATCAGCGTTCCGACGACGCGGCCTGCGGGAAAAGCGCGCGGGTGCAGGTCGTGACGGCAGGCCTTTTCCAGCACGGCGCGGGCGTCGGGGCCGGTCAGCTCGATGACGGTGCGGTTGCCGGTGAGGTCGACGGCAGCGGCACTGACCTTCGCCAGCGCCTTTTCGAGCTTCGCAAGCAGCGCGCCGTCTGGGTCGTCCGGCGCGACGACGAGCCATTCGTCGGGACCGAGCCACAAGATGCGGTTGTCGCCCTTCTCCGCGACCGTGCAGGCCTCGACCGGCGGCGCGACACCGACCGCCGCCTTCACCGCCTTGACGAAGGCGGCATCGGCACCGGCGCCGCGCAGGCCGATCTGCGTCGTGAAGGGTAGTTCGCGCGCTTCGACGCGGCCTGGCGCGGACGCGGCGACGAGGCGGTGGCTCACCGCTTCCAGCGGGCTGAAGCGCAGTTCCTGAGCGCGGGTATCGGCATGAGTGCCGGCATGGGCAATCGTGTCAGCCATCGCGGCGCACCCCTTCCTTGTCGTAGAAGACCGGATCAACGATACGCATCGCCACCGTGCGCCCGTCGAGCGGCGCGTAGATCGTATCGCCGTGGCGGGCCTGGCCGCCCTTGACGAGGCCGAGCGCGAAGGAACGGCCCAGCGCATCGGACCAGTAGCTCGACGTGACGTGGCCGAGCATCGGCACCGGCGATTGGCTGCGGCCGTAGATCGGCGCACCGTCGAGACCCGGCGGCTTGAAGTGCGGCACGTCCTTCAGCGTCACGGGCGTGTCGACGAGCTGCGCGCCCTCTGGCACGACGAAGCCGGCATCCTCGGAGAGCAGGCCGACCAGTTGCTTGCGGTCCTCGCGCACCGTGTCGGGACGGCTCAGCGAGCGCTTGCCGACGAAATCATCCTTCTTCTTCGAGACGATCCAGCCCATGCCGAGGTCGTAGGGCGTCAGCGTGCCGTCGGTTTCCTGGCCGACGATGATGAAGCCCTTCTCGGCACGCAGCACGTGCATGGTCTCGGTGCCATACGGCGTGATGCCGAGGTCGCGGCCGGCTTCCATCACCGCCTCCCACAACGCCTTGCCGTGGTACCAGGCAACGGAGATCTCGTAGGAGAGTTCACCGGTGAACGAGATGCGGAAGACACGCGCCGGCAGCCCTGCGACCGTGCCGTCCCTGAACGTCATGAACGGGAAATCGGCGGGGTCCAGCGTCATGCCGGTGATGCGTTCGAGCAGGACGCGGGCCTTGGGCCCGGAGACCGTCACCGTCGCCCACTGTTCCGTTACAGAAGTCAGGTAGACGTCGAGGTCCATCCACTCGGTCTGCAGGTAGTCTTCCAGGTGCTGGAACACGGACGCCGCGCCGCCGGTGGTGGTGGTGACGAGGAAGCGGTCGTCGGCAAGCCGCGAGACGGTGCCGTCGTCGTAGACCATCCCGTCGTCTTTCAGCATCAGCCCGTAGCGCACAGAGCCGACCTTCAGTGTCGACATCATGTTGGTGTAGACGCGGTCGAGGAAGATGCCGGCATCCTTGCCGGTGACGTCGATCTTGCCGAGCGTGGAGGCGTCGAGCGCGGTGACGGCCGTGCGCGCGGCGCGGCATTCGCGCGCCACCGCCTCGTGCATCGATTCACCGTCGTGCGGGTAGTACCAGGGGCGCTTCCACTGGCCGACGTTCTCGAACACCGCGCCGTTGCCGGCGTGCCAGTCGTGGATGTTGGTGACGCGGACGGGGTCCAGCATGTCGCCGGCATCGCGGCCGGCGAGCGCGCCGAAGGTGACCGGCGTGTAAGGCGGGCGGAATGTCGTCGTACCGGTTTCCTGGATCGTCCGGCCCGTCAGCTGGGCGAGGATCGCAAGGCCGTTGATGTTGCCGAGCTTGCCCTGATCAGTGCCGAAGCCGGTCAGCGTGTAGCGCTTCATGTGCTCGACGGACTCGAAGCCCTCGCGCACGGCGAGCGCGATGTCGGCCGCGCCCGTGTCGTTCTGGTAGTCGACGAAGAACTTCGCCTTCGAGCGGTTCGGCGCGGCGGTCGACGGCAGCAGCCATGCGGCCTCGACGTTGCCCTCGGCGCGATCGTCGGCGACATGCGCGCCCTTGCCGGCCTTGCCCGGTTTGAAGCCCGCAGCTTCCGCCGCCTTGCGGCCGGCCTCGGCGCCACTATCGATGGCCGACGCGACCCCGAAATCGGCGAGCGCTCCGCCGATGCAGGTCAGGCCCTTGCGCTCGGTCGCCGGGACGAAGGAGACGCGCTCGTCGTCGAAGCGCAGCTTGCCTCCAACATGGCAGAACAGGTGCACGGCGGCCGAATAGCCGCCCGACACGATCAGGCCGTCGGCAGAAACGCTGCGGGCGCTGCCGGCAACGCCCTTGCCATCGGCGCTCATGGGCGCGAGCGAAACGCCAGCGACGCGTTTGCCGCCTGACACGCCGGTGACGGTCGTGTTGGCGAGCACCTCGATGCCGAGGTGGGCCATCTCGGCCTTCAGGTCGTCCGCGACGCTCTTGCGCGTGTCGGCGACGGTCACGTCCGCGCCGTGCGCCTTGAAGGTGCGCGCGGTCTCGTAGGCCCAGTCGTTGTTGGTGACGATGACCGGGCGTTTGCACGGCAGCGCGGCGTAGCGGTTCATGTAGGTGAGCGCGGCGCTCGCCAGCATGGTGCCGGGGCGGTCATTGTCGGCGAAGACCAGCGGGCGCTCGTGCGAGCCGGTTGCCAGGATCACCTGCTTGGCGCGGATGTGCCAGACGCGCATGCGCGGGTTGGCCGGCGAGGACGGCGCCAGGTCGTCGATGCGCTGCTGCAGCGCGACGAGGTAGTTCTGGTCGTAGAGGCCCACGACGGTGGTTCGCTTCAGCAGCGTCGCCTCGGCATGGCCCGCCAGTTCGTCGATGGCGGAGCGCACCCAGTCCACGGACGGCTTGCCGTCGATCTCGCGGCTGAGGCTCAACAGCGAGCCGCCGAACTCGGCCTGCTCGTCTGCGAGGATGACGCGGGCACCGGTCGCAGCGGCAGCGCGCGCGGCCGACAGGCCGGCCGGGCCAGCGCCCACCACCATCACGTCGCAGTGCACGTGCTTGTGGTCGTAGACGTCCGGGTCTGGCTCGGTGGGCGCCTTGCCGAAGCCGGCGGCCTTGCGGATGATCGGTTCGGCGACCTTGTTCCAGAACGCCTGGTTCGGCATGAAGGTCTTGTAGTAGAAGCCCGCCGTCATGAAGGGCGACAGCAGGGAATTGACCGCGCCGATGTCGGTTTCCACCGACGGGAAGACGTTGACACTCGACGCCTCCAGCCCGTCGTAGAGCGGGATCTGCGTCGCCTTGATATTGGGTTCCGTGCGCGCGCCGGTCGCCAGCTGGACCATGCCGTTGGGTTCGTCGGAACCCGCGGTCATGAGGCCGCGCGGGCGGTGATACTTCATCGAGCGCGCGACGAGATGCACGCCGTTGGCGATCAGGGCAGACGCCAGCGTGTCGCCCTCAAACCCCGTGTAACGCTTGCCGTTGAAAGTGAAGTCGAGCGGGCGCGAACGGTCGATCCGCCCGCCGCCGGGAAGACGCATGGAGCCGGTCATTTCGCTGCTCCCTTGCTGGCGCGGGTCGAGGGCTTCTTTGCCGCAGGCTTCCTGGCGGCAGGCTGCTTGGCGGCAGACTTGCCGGCGGCCGCTGCCGCAGGTTTCTCGCCGGGTGCCGGCGGCTTCGGGTCGCCGACCTTGTAGACGGCGTGGATCTCGTGGCTGGTGGTGTCACGCAGCATGTTGAACCAGCGCCGGCAGCCGTGGGTGTGGATCCAGCGCTCGCGGAACGCGCCCTTGCGGTTTTCGCGCAGGAAGAGATAGCCGGCCCATTCGGCATCCGACAATGCGGACGGGTTCTGCGGCCGCGCGACATGCGCCTCGCCGCCGTAGGAAAACTCGGTTTCCGGGCGCTCGCCGCAATAGGGACAGGGGATCAACAGCATGTTCTCATTCCCCTCTAGTGAGCGACGCCAGCGGCGCCGTGCTCGTCGACGAGCGCGCCGGTGGTGAAGCGGTCGAGATTGAAGGCGGCGTTGAGCGGGTGCGGTTCGCCCTTGGCGATCGTCCAGGCGAAGACCCAGCCGGAGCCAGGCGTCGCCTTGAAGCCGCCGGTGCCCCAGCCGCAGTTGATGAAGAAGTTCTCGACCGGCGTCTTCGAGATGATCGCCGAGGCGTCGGGCGCGGTGTCGACGATGCCGCCCCAGGTGCGCATCATGCGCAGGCGCGAGAAGATCGGGAACAGTTCGCGCAGCGCTCCCATCTGCCCCTCGATGATGTGGAAGGAGCCGCGCTGGGCGTAGGAGTTGTAGGCGTCGATACCCGCCCCGATGACCAGTTCGCCCTTGTCGGACTGGCTGACATAGACGTGCACCGCGTTCGACATGACGACGCAGGGGTGGACCGGCTTGATCGGCTCCGACACCAGCGCCTGCAACGGGTGGCTGGTCAGCGGCACGCGGAAACCGGCCATGTTGCAGATCACCGAGGTATGGCCGGCGGCAACCGAGCCCACCTTCCTGGCGCCGATGAAGCCCTTCGTCGTCTCGACGCCGACGATGCGGCCGTTGTCGACGCGCAGACCGGTGACCTCGCAGTTCTGGATGATGTCGACGCCGCGGGCATCCGCGCCGCGGGCAAAGCCCCATGCGACCGCGTCATGGCGGGCGACGCCGGCGCGCTTCTGCAATGTCGCGCCCATCACCGGGTAACGCGCGTCGGGCGAGATATCGATGATCGGGCAGAAGGCCTTGACCTCTTCGGGTTCCAGCCACTCGGCATCGACGCCGTTGAGCTTGTTGGCGTAGACGCGGCGCCTGGACTCGCGCACGTCATGCAGGTTGTGCGCGAGGTTCATGACGCCGCGCTGGCTCATCATGACGTTGTAGTTGAGTTCCTGGCTCAGCTTCTCGAACAGCTGCAGCGACTTCTCGTAGAGATGCGCGCTCTCGTCGAACAGGTAGTTGGAGCGCACGATGGTGGTGTTGCGCCCCGTATTGCCGCCGCCGATCCAGCCCTTCTCCAGCACCGCGACGTTGGTGATGCCGTGTTCCTTGGCGAGATAGAAGGCGGTCGCTAGCCCGTGGCCGCCGCCGCCGATGATGACGACATCGTACTCCGGCTTCGGCTCGGGGCTGCGCCACTGGCGCGGCCAGTCCTCGTGATGGCTGAACGCGTTGCGCGCCAGCGAGAAAACCGAAAATCGCGTCATGGCGTAGTGCCTCGATCCTTCGAGAAAGCGATGGCGGCCCACTCGCCGCGCCTGGCCTGCAATACAGTCTCGCCTTGCGTCACGAATGCGCGTAGAATTAATCGGACATCTTAGTCGTATGGACGCGACATGACCATGGTTGCGGGTCGAAACCAGCTTCGGATTGGACATTACGCCGGCTGCACTCACGGCAGCCGTTCCAAACACGACATGCGCCGGCACGCGCGCGACGCGGATGCAGCCGCCGCCGGGGGGGCGCCCCATGCCTGAGGCGCTGCAGGCACGCGCGAAGGGTCCGGGCGACGTTGAGCGCGAACTGTCGGTCGGTTTCGTGCTGCTCAACAATTTCACGCTGACGCCGTTCGCGACCTTCGTCGACGCGCTCAGGCTTGCCGGCGACGAGGCGGACCTGTCGCGACCGATCCGCTGCCGCTGGTCGATCGTGTCGTCGGCCCGCCGGCCGGTGAAGGCGAGCTGCGGCATCGAGATCATGCCGGAAGAACCGCTCGGCGATCCCTCCCGCTTCGACTACGTGGTGGTGGTCGGCGGACTGCTGCACAAGGGCGCGCCAGCGGACGAGCAGACGCTGACCTTCCTGCGCGAGGCGGCACGGCGCAACGTTTCCATCGTCGGGCTGTGCACGGCGACGCTGACCCTGATCCGGGCCGGCATAATGAACGGCCACCGCTGCTGCGTAAGCTGGTTCCACTACCAGGACCTGATGCGCGAGTTCCCCGAGATCACGGCGGTTGCCGACCAGGTCTTCGTCGTCGACCGGCGCCGCATCACCTGTGCCGGGGGCGCCGGCGCGCTGGACGTGGCGGCTTGGATCATCGAACGCCAGTTCGGCCGGGCGATGGCGCAGAAGTGCCTGCACATCCTGCTGGTCGACCAGGCACGCCCGCCCAACGCCGCCCAGCCGCATCCGCCGGGCTCCGAGCACGTGCGCGACGCGCGGGTGCGGCGCGCCATCCTGATGATGGAACAGACGATGGCGACGCCGGTCAGCATGCGCGACCTGGCCAGCCGCCTGAACATCACGCCGCGCCATCTGGAGCGACTGTTCCACGCCGAGGTCGGCATCTCGCCGCAGGAGTACTACCGGCTGCACCGGCTGCGCTTCGGGCGCTTCCTGCTGGTGACGACGGACCGGCGCATCAGCGACATCGCGCTGGAGTGCGGCTTCTCGGACGCCTCGCACTTCACCCGGGCGTTCCGCGAAGCCTTCGAGCAGACACCGAGCCAGACGCGCAACGATGCCGAACGGGCGGCGACCTACGACGTGGACGCCCGCCTGTCGCAGGCTTCCCAGCCGGGATTCTGAGGCTGCAACGTCTTGCCCCCGCGAAGCGCGGCGGCCGCGATCTCAGGAGCGCTTCAGGAGCCGGTCGACGCCGACGACAAGGCAGGCAGCCAGCGCGATCTTGACCAGGTCGCCGAGGACGAACGGCAGAAAACCCGCTTCGAGCAGCTTCCAGGAATAGCCCAGTGCCGGCACGGCCTGGCCGAGCCAGGCAAGGCCGAGCGCGAACAGCACCGACATCGCCGCCAGCATGACGCCGGCCAGCGTGAAGACGCTGCGTGCCGCACCGCGCTCGACCGCCCAGCCGACGATGGCGGCAGCGGCGATAAAGCCGATCAGGAAGCCGCCGGTCGGCGACAGGAAATAGGCTGGCCCGGCCACAAGCGGCGGGGTGTTGGTGAACACGGGCAGGCCCATCGCGCCCTGGACAAGATAGAGGAGCACGGTGGCGACGCCGAGGCGCCAGCCGTAGGCGGCGCCGATCAGCAGCACGACAAAGGTCTGCATCGTCATCGGCACCGGCCAGAAGGGAACCTTGACCTTGGCGGATATATAAAGCGCGGCGGCGCCGACCAGCGCCAGCAGGACGGAGCGGGCAAGCCCCGGTACGCCGGCCCGGCTGCCAAGGAGTTCCGCGGCAAGCGGACGTGCGGTGCTGTGCGACATGAGACTTGCTCCCCCGTGCGGTTTCCCGGTGTCGATTTCCCCGCGCCGCCGTTCCACGGGCGGCGCATTCATGCTTGCTTGTTAGCGCCGGTTGGCCATGCAGCGCAAGCACCCTTGGCGCGCCGGGGACGTTTGCGGCGGTTGGCGGACAGTTGTGGATGGCCAGCCAAACCGCTATCCCGATCACGCTGACACCCAAGGCGGGGCCGGCAAGGGAGCTGCACCGTGAGCAAATCGCCGCAAGACACCGGCAAGGCGAACAAGCCGGCCGCAAGCTTGCGCTTCGATACGGCTTTCGAGCCGAAATACGGCGTCGCGGAAACTGTCGGCGCGGATATTGCGCGCGTGATGTGCAACAACCCTTCCCCCTTCACCTTCAAGGGCACAGGCACGTTCATCGTGCATGGCGGGCCGGGCAGCCGCGATTCGGCGGTGATCGATCCGGGGCCGCAGGACGAAGCGCATCTTGCCGCGCTGCTTGGCGCGCTCGACGGCCGCAATGTCACGCACGTGCTGGTGACCCACACCCACCGCGACCATTCCCCGCTCGCCGAAGCCCTGAAGGCAGCAACGGGAGCGAAAATCGTCGGCTGCGCGGCGTGGATGCCGCGCGCCAGCGCCGGGGGCAAGGTGGAACGCAGCCTCGATGCCTCCAGCGACACCGACTACGCGCCCGACGAAGTCATGCGCGACGGCGATGCGGTCACGGTCGGGCGGCATACCCTGACGGCCATCGAAACTCCCGGCCACACCGCCAACCACCTGTGCTTCGCCATGGACGGGGATATCCTGTTTTCCGGCGACCACGTGATGGGCTGGTCGACCACGGTGATCGCGCCGCCCGACGGGCACATGCGCTCCTACATGACGTCGCTGGACAAGCTCGGCACGCGCGACGAGGGTCTCTACCTGCCCGCCCACGGCGGGCCGATCGGGCATCCGCACAGATTCGTCCGCGGGCTCATCACCCACCGCCGGCAGCGCGAGACACAGATCCTGAAGCGGCTGGAAGCCGGCGACCGCCGGATCGCCGAGATGGTCGCAAGACTCTACCCGGAACTGGACGAGCGGCTGCATTTCGCCGCCGCGCTCTCGGTGCGCGCCCACATCGACGACCTGATCGAGCGCGGCATCGTCGCGCACCACGGCGACGAGGATGCCTATTCGCTGCTGTAGCGCGGCGTTGCCTCAGTCGGCGGGGATGCTCAGCCGCGTCGCAAGCTCGGTGAGAAAGGCATCGATGCGCTCGGCGTTGGCGCCAAGATCGTGGCGCCCGAAGCGCGAGCGTGAGCGCATGTCGATGACGCTGCCGTCGCCGTCGATGCCGATGCGAATGGCGATGTCGTCGGCGAAGCTGAACAGGAGCGAGCGAGCGACGGCCTCGATGCTTCCCGGCACGCCTTCGGCAGGCGCGCGTGCATCGAGCACCTGCCAGTCCTGGTCGTCGACGAGGTCGAGAACGATCGGGTAGACGTCCTCCGGCGCGAGTGCCGCGCGCAGCGGCACGATCTGCGGATAGGCCAGCCGCTGTACGGCGATCAGCGCGTCGTTGTAGTGCACCGGGTTCGACATCGGCGGGCGCTGCGCATGGGCTGCGGGCATCGCCGGCGGGTTGAGCGGGTCGGTGGTGATGTCGTTGATCATCGGCTTTTCGAAGTAGGCGACCGCGAACCACGCCGGCATGGCGAGCACGACAGCGGCGAAAGCCACGCCCACGGCGGCATCGCCCATCCCCTTCCAGCCATGCCGCCACACCGTGACCAGCGTCGCCGCCGCAGCGGCAACGGCGGCAAGCGCGATAATGCTTGCCAGCGCGATCGAGCCAAGAAGGGTCGGCGTGCCGACCTGGCCGAACCTGTGCAGGAGGATCGCGATGGCCGCGACCGGGATGCTCAGCGCGCCCAGGCGGCGCGCCCAGATGGCATTGGCACTGACGCGGCCGGCATCATGCTCGATCGCCTTGCGATCGAGTATCCCGATGATCGTGTCGTCGCTCATGCCGCTCCCGTATGCCGTTGCAGGTGCCTGGCGCGCCGTGGCGGGCCTGCGCACGGCGAATCATTCACTGCCCGGGGAACTTATAGTCGCTGAACTGTTCCCGAAGCGTTGTTTTCTGAATCTTGCCGGTGGCGGTGTGCGGGATCTCGTCGACGAAGGCGACGGCATCGGGCATCCACCAGTTGGCGACCTTGCCGCGCATGAAGTCGAGGATCGCCTGCCCCTCGACCTCGCGTCCCGGCTTGCGCACGACAACCAGCAGAGGGCGTTCGTCCCACTTGGGGTGGGCGATGCCAATCACCGCGGCCTCGGCGACGTCGGGGTGGCCGACGGCCAGGTTCTCCAGGTCGATCGAGGAAATCCACTCGCCGCCGGACTTGATGACGTCCTTGGAACGGTCGGTGATGCGCATGTAGCCTTCCGCGTCGATGGTGGCGACGTCGTTGGTGTCGAAATAGCCGTCCTCGTCGAGGATCTCGCCGCCCTCGCCCTTGAAGTAGGACGCGGCGATCGCCGGCCCGCGCACCTTCAGGCGGCCGAAGGTCTTGTCGTCCCATGGCAGTTCGTTACCGTCGTCGTCCGTGATCTTCATCTCGACGGTGAACGGAGGGTGGCCCTGCTTCTCCTGGATATCGAGGCGCGCCTCGCCGGCGAGGCCGGCATAGGCGGGCTTGAGCGAGCACATGGTGCCGAGCGGGCTCATCTCTGTCATGCCCCAGGCATGGATGACCTCGACGCCGTACTTGTCCTGGAAGGTCTGCGTCATGGCGCGCGGGCAGGCCGAGCCGCCGATGACGACCTTCTTCAGCGTCGACAGGCTGCCGCCGGTTTCCTCCAGGTGCTGCAGCAGCATCAGCCAGACGGTGGGCACGGCGGCGGTGCAGGTAACCCCTTCGCTCTCCAGCAATTCATGGATCGAGGCGCCATCCATCCTGGCGCCCGGCATGACGCACTTGGCGCCGATCATCGGCGCGCCGAAGGCAAGCGACCAGCCGTTGGCGTGGAACATCGGCACGACGGGCAGCACGACGTCGTTCGACGACAGCCCCAGCATGTCGGCCTGCAGCGCGGCCATGGAATGCAGGACGTTGGAACGGTGAGAGTAGACGACGCCCTTCGGGTTGCCGGTGGTGCCGGAGGTGTAGCACATGCCCGCGGCGGCGCGTTCGTCGACTTCCTTCCAGGCGTAGTCGCCATCGAGGCCGGCGATCCAATCCTCGTAGGCGAGTGCGCCCTTCAGCGAGGTGTCGGGCATGTGCGCCGCATCGCTCAGCACGATGTAGCGCTCGATCGTCGGCAGCCTGTCGGCGATCTTCTCCAGCAGCGGCACGAAGGTCAGGTCGGTGAAGAGGACGCGGTCCTCCGCGTGGTTGATGATGTAGGCGATCTGGTCGGGAAAGAGGCGCGGGTTGACGGTGTGATAGACGCCGCCGCAGCCGAGGATGCCGTACCAGACCTCTAGGTGGCGCCAGGTGTTCCACCCCAGCGTCGCGACGCGATCGCCGACGTGGATGCCGGCGGCCTCCAGCCCCTGCGCCACCTTCAGCGCGTTGGCGCGCACCGCCGCGTAGTTGGTGCGATGAATCGGACCCTCCACCGAGCGCGAGACGATTTCACGCCTGCCGTGGAACATCGCGGCGTGGTCGATGATCCGGTGGCAACGCAGCGGCCAGTCCTGCATCAGGCCCAGCATGGCAATACTCCTGTTTCCTCTCGGGCGAGCCGGACACCCGGCGGGCGTCGCCTCGTTCTTGTAGCGCGAGTTTTTGCATTCGCCGCGTGCATTGCAAGCACGGCGTTGCTCCCATGCGCGAATTCGCTTTCTCTTTGGCGTATGCGGGCCTAGGAATGGCACACAATCCGACAAGCTGCGGGAGCGCCTCGATGTCACCTCTCTCCAATCTCGCCGTGCGCGATATCGAAACAGTCATCCACCCCTATACCAACCTTGCCGCCCATCGCGAAACCGGTCCGCTGACGATCGAGCGCGGCGAGGGCGTGCGCGTCTACGACGCCAACGGCAAGGCCTATATCGAGGGGCTGGCCGGGCTGTGGTGCACGTCGCTTGGCTACGGCAACGAGGAACTGGTGGAAGCCGCCGCCGAGCAGATGCGCAAGCTGCCCTACGGCCACATCTTCAGCGGCAAGAGCCACGACCCGGGCATTGCGCTGGCGGAAAAGCTGAAGGAAATGGCACCGTTCGCCGTCTCGAAGGTGTTCTTCGCCAATTCGGGCTCGGAAGCCAACGACACCCAGATCAAGCTCGCCTGGTACATGAACAACGCGCTCGGGCGGCCGCAGAAGAAGAAGATCATCGCGCGCCAGCGCGGCTACCACGGCGTCACCATCGCATCGGCGAGCCTCACCGGCCTGCCGGCCAACCATGCCGATTTCGACCTGCCGATCGCCAACATCGTGCACACCAGCTGCCCGCACTACTACCGTTTCGGACAGGACGGGGAGAGCGAGGAGGACTTCGCCACGCGCATGGCCAGCGACCTCGAGGAGCTGATCGTGCGCGAGGGCCCCGAGACGGTCGCCGCCTTCATCGCCGAGCCGGTGATGGGCGCGGGCGGCGTCATCGTTCCGCCGAAGACCTATTTCGCCAAGATCCAGGCGGTGCTGCAGAAATACGACGTGCGGCTGATCGGCGACGAGGTGATCTGCGGCTTCGGGCGTACCGGCGAGATGTTCGGAGCGCAGACCTTCGGCATGTCGCCGAATACCATGTCGGTCGCCAAGGCGCTGTCGTCGGCCTATCTGCCGATCTCGGCGATGATGATCGACGAGGACATGTACCAGGCGATGCTCGACGAGAGCCGCAAGATCGGAACCTTCGGCCATGGCTACACCTATTCGGCCCACCCGGTCGCCGCGGCAGTGGCGCTGAAGACGCTGGAAATCTACGAGCGCGACAACATCCTCGGCGGCGTCAAGGCGCGCGCGCCGCAGTTCCAGCGGCGGCTGCACGCACTGGCGGACCATCCGCTGGTCGGCCAGACGCGGGGCGTCGGCCTGATCGGGGCGCTCGAGATCGTCGCCGACAAGAACAGCAAGGCCCAGTTCGACCCGAAGAAGGGCGTGGCGGCGAAGGTCGCCAAGTTCTGCGAGGACGACGGGCTGATCCTGCGCGCGGCATTCGCCGATTCCGTCGCGGTCTGCCCGCCGCTGATCATCAACGAGGCCGACACGGACGAGATCTTCGACATTCTCGGGCGCGCGCTCGACAAGGCGGAGGCGTGGGTCTCGGCCGAGGGACTGCGCGGCGCCTAGCCGGCGTGCCGCAACTCTCCGCCACGTGCATTGGCCGCAGGCATGCCGATTTGCTGCCTGCGGCCAGGCTCTACCCCGCGCAGGCGTCACATTTTCGCAACAATCGGTCGCCAATTGCGCCGGTTTAGCAATTTTCGTGACTATTTCTTGTGTGTTTGCGCAAGGAACGTGCAGACTTGCCGCGTGGTGCGTTTTGCCCCCTTTTTGCCGAAATCGGGGAGCTAATCGCGCTCCCCGTGGCCGACCATATGGCAGCGACGCGCCTTGCGTCCTTGCCAGGGGCGCCGGCCAAGGCAGAGCCATACGGCATGCGACGCAGCGAAACGGAATGCGCCATGTCCGGCAAGGAGACATGACCATGGCCAACGAGCCGAAGACCACCGAGAAGAAGCGCCCGGACGCGCTGGAAGACAAGTTCCGATCCGTCGGGATCAACGCGGTGGCGGCGGCAGCGCGCTACTGCGGCGCGCCGAAGCGCAAGCAGGCAGAACGCCATTTCAGCCCGCAGATGTCCGCCTCGGTCTACGACACCGACTGAGCACGCGGGTACGGCGGAGAGCAAGCGATCGCGCCCGGCGACCGGGATCCGGCCGCACGAGCTCAGACAGCTGACTGAGCGGCCTCAGGCTGCAGCGCCCCAGAGCAACGAGATGGCGATTGCGACCATGACGGCTGCAATCGCGAGATCGAGGATGCGCCAGGACACGGGCCGGGAGAACAGCGGCGCGAGGAACCGCGCGCCGCCACCGAGCAACGAGAACCACGCGATCGACGCCAGCGAACCGCCACACCAGAAGGCGACGCGCCCAGCGCCGTCGTAGCTTGCCGACAGCGAGCCGAAGAGAACCACCGTGTCGAGATAGACATGCGGATTGAGCCAGGTGAACAGCAGCGCGGCGACGACGACGGCGCGCAGCGAATTCCCCTCGTTCGCCGCCGGCCTGAGGCTTTCGGGCGCCATCGCGCGCCTGAGCGCCAGCCCCGCGTAGACCAGCAGGAAGCCCGCGCCACCCCACGTCGCGATGCGGATCAGCACCGGCGACTGGCTGATCAGCGTGCCGAGACCGAGCACGCCGGCGGCAATCAGGATCACGTCGGAGAGCGCGCACACCAGGATCACCGGCACGACGTGCTCGCGCAGCAGCCCCTGGCGAAGCACAAACGCGTTCTGCGCGCCAATCGCTACGATCAGCCCGAGCCCGACCAGCAGACCGGTGAAGACCGGGGTGAACAGGCCTGGTTCCATCAGCGGAAATCCGCCGCGTCGAGGACGACCTTCTCGCCGGAAGCGAGCGGCACGACGAGCCGGCGCCCGGAGTTGCCGAAGTCGCCGGCAACCCGCGCCGCCAGCCGGACGCGGCCGACGACACGGGCTTTCCACGCGGAGATGGCGACCGCGACGAGCGCGGCATGCGTCTGATCAGGCAGGATCAGTTCGGCTTGCCCGTCTCCATCGACATCCATCAGGGCCGAAAGGCCGAGCGAGCGCGACCTGATCGCGTGGTTGGAGACGCCGGGCAACTCGAGCCGCTTGACCAGACGCGCCACGCTGTAGCTCCAGATTTCCAGTACGCCGCCAATGTGCGGCGTGCGCACGAAGGCGATCTCTGCGCTGCCATCGCCGTCGAAGTCGTGGATGGCGGCAATGTTCAGCCAGCGATGCGTGTGCCCGATTTCCGGCGTTGCGGCCAGCAGCGCCAGCGCGCCGTGCCGCATGCCGTAGATCGCCAGCGCGGCGCCACGGTCCACGTCCGTTCGGATCGTCACCACCTCGTTGCGCCCGTCGCCGTCGAGATCGGCGATGCGCGGCGTGCGGTCCTCGAAGACATGATCGGCGTCAAGCTCAACCGCCCCGCCAGACCCGGCGCGCAGGCTCACCGCAAGCCCGCCGGCTTCTGTCCGGTCGCCGAGAATACCATGGTCGTAGCGCGCCGTGGGGGCGACGTACCAGGCGGCCGCAATGTCGCCCGCGTCCGCGCGCGCCGTCGCGCCATCTGGCAGCGGACGCATGTCCAGAGCCGCGGCGGGTGCCGCGCACAGGCCCGCCAGCACCACTAGGATCAGACGTGCTGGCCGCCGTTGATGTGGATTTCTGCGCCGGTGACGTAGGAGGCGGTTTCGGTGCATAGCGCGTAGATGATCTTGGCGACCTCGTCGGGCTTGCCGAGGCGGCGCATGGGGATCTTTTCGACGATCTTGTCGGTGCCGGGGCTGAGGATGGCGGTGTCGATCTCGCCGGGCGCGATGGCGTTGACGCGCACGCCGAGCGGGCCGAAATCGTGCGCCATCTCGCGCGTCAGCGCCGCGAGCGCAGCCTTCGAGGTGGCATAGGCCGCGCCGGCGAAGGGGTGGACACGGCTGCCGGCGATCGAGGTGACGTTGACCACCGCGCCTTTCGCCGCCGTCAGCTCCTCGATCAAACCGCGCGCCAGCATGACCGGGGCGAAGAAATTGACCTGGAACACCTTCAGCCAGTCGGCAATCGGGGTGTCCATCGTTCCCATGCGCGTGCCGCCGGGGGCCTTCGGCGAAATGGCGGCATTGTTGACCAGCGCCTGCAACTGGCCGCCCTCGGCCTTCAGCCGCTCCTTCATCTCGGCGATGCCGGCGCGGGTGTTCTCGATGTCGCCGAGATCGATCTGGATGTGGTCCTCGGGACCTGCGTCCCATGGGCAGTCCTCGGGGAAGGCATGGCGCGAGCAGGTGATGACACGCCAGCCGGCGCTGGAGAAGCGCTTGACGGTGGCATGGCCGATACCGCGGCTGGCGCCGGTCAGGATCAGCGTGCGTCTTGGTCCGGTGTTGCTCGGCATGGGTTTGCCCCTAGGGATAGAGACGGGTCACGGACCAGGACGAACCGGCTCCGGAACGGGTATAGCGGATACGGTCATGCAGGCGGAACGGTTTGTCGCGCCAGAACTCGATTTCCACCGGCGCGATGCGGAATCCCGACCAGTGCTGCGGGCGGGGAATGTCGCCGATGGCGTATTTCGCCGCCCATTCGGCAACCGATTTCTCCAGCGCGAAACGCCCTTCGAGCGGGCGCGACTGTGCCGACGCCCAGGCACCGATGCGGCTGCCGCGCGGGCGCGAAGCGTAGTAGGCGTCGGCCTCCTCGCCAGTCACCGGCAACACGGGGCCACGTACGCGCACCTGCCGGCGCAGCGACTTCCAGTGCATGACGATCGCCGCCTTGGGATTGCCGGCCAGCTCGCGGCCCTTGGCGCTTTCCAGGTTGGTGTAGAAGACGAAGCCGTCGGCGTCCCAGTCCTTGAGCAGGACCATGCGCACGTTGGGCAGGCCGTCGGCATCGACGGTGGCGATCGCCATGGCGTTGGGATCGTTGATCTCGTGGGCCTGCGCTTCCGCAAACCATTCGCCGAAAAGCGCAAACGGATCGGCCTCGGTGCCCAGGTCACCGTCCGTTAACTGCTCCGGCTGTTTAATGGTCATGGCCGCCTCGGATCGTTCCGTGCGCACAGTTTGCCGCGTTATGCCGCAATTGACGTGCAGAATTCGTGATCTGGCGGGGGCCGAAGGAAGTTCAAGGCCGCTATGGACCGCCCGCAGATGTTCAGCGACGTCATATACAAGAGGCTCGGCGCGTTGGCGAGGACTACCGCCGCCGCCACCCTCGCCGGCACGCTGGCGGCGTGTTCCATGTCGCTAAGCAGCCTGTCGCTTTCAGAACGTACCGGGTCGATCATTCCATCGCTGAGCGGATCGACGACCGTCGAGGCGCCGCATCTCGTTTCCTTCGTCGGCAACGATGCCTGGCCGGCGCTGAAGACGGCGCTGGTGACGGCGCTGATCGACCGGGAGGACGGCGAGCGCGTCAACTGGAAGGGCGGGCATATCGTCGCCGGCACGGTAACGCCGATCGCAACGCTGACGGCAGGCGACGGACGGCGGTGCCGGCGTGTCGCCATCACCGCGCAAGGCTCCGGACGCGCCGACGAAATGCTGTCGGAAGCCTGCCCCGTTGGCGCCAGCGGCTGGTCGGTCACGCCGCTCTAGGGCGTTTCGGCACCCAGACTTCGGGATCGGCACGATGCGCCACGGCCATTTTGTGCCAAGCGCTTGCTTTTGCGCGCGATCACCACAACATATCGCTCAAAATGCATAGGTTGCCGATAGCCGCTGCATGCTGCGCGGAGGCGGCAACGATTCGAAGCGAGAGAGTGCTGGTTCGAGACGATGGCGACCCGTGATCCCTACAAGGTTCTTGGCCTCGACAAGTCGGCAAGCGCGGCCGAGCTGAAATCGGCCTACCGCAAGCTTGCCAAGAAGCATCATCCCGACGCCAACAAGGACGACCCGAACGCGCAGTCGCGTTTTGCCGAGCTGAACGCGGCCTACGAGCTGCTGTCGGACAAGGACAAGCGCGGCCAGTTCGACCGCGGCGAGATCGATGCCGACGGCAACCCGCGCTTTGCAGGCTTCGACCCGCGCGGCGGCGGCTTTGGCGGCGGTGCCGGCGGCCCCGGTGGCGGGCGCACATTCACCTGGCGCACCTCGCGCGGCGGCGGTGGCGGGGAGTTCGACGCGGGCGATGCATTCGCCGACATCCTCAATGCCTTCGGCGCCGGCCGGCGCGGCGGCGCTGGCGGGTTCGCCGGCGGCGGGGATCCGATGGGCGGCGTGCGGGCGCAGAAGGTCGCCGACGTCAAGGCCGAGGCGACGCTGAGCCTGGAAGACCTGGAATCGGGCAACAAGGCGCGCGTCCTCCTGCCGGACGGGCGCACGCTCGACATCAACATCCCGGCAGGTACGCGCAGCGGAACCGAGCTGCGCCTGAAGGGCCAGGGCGCCACAGATCCGCTGAGCGGGCGGCGCGGCGACGTGCGCCTGACGGTGAAGATCGCGCCGCACAAGAACTTCCGCGTCGATGGCGACGACCTGCGCCTCGACCAGCCCGTGCCGCTGGCCGATGCGGTGCTGGGTGGCAAGGTGCGCATCCGCACGCTGAGCGGTCAGGCCGACATCGCGGTGCCGAAGGGCACCAGCAGCGGGCGCACGATGCGGCTGAAGGGCAAGGGGCTGGCGAAGAAGGGCGGCGGGCACGGCGACCTGCTGGTGACGCTGCAGATCCAGCTGCCCGAACCAGCCGATCCGGAGCTCGAAGCTCTGATGGAGAAGAGCCGGGCGGCCATCGCCGGCGACACGCGCGGCTAGGCCGCGGCTGAACGCTATCCCGATCGGTGTCTTGAGACGGCAACGCGGCTTGTATAAGACAGGTTGACGTGCCGGCGTGCGGGCATTCGCCGTGCGCGCGCAATTCAGTTGCTTACCGCATTCCGTTCGAGAAAGTCCGATAGCGCATGTCAGAGAGCAATCCCACCGCCAACCTGATGGCCGGAAAGCGCGGCCTTGTCATGGGTGTCGCCAACAACCGTTCCATCGCCTGGGGCATCGCCAAGGCTTGCGCCGATGCCGGCGCGGAACTCGCTTTCACCTACCAGGGCGATGCGCTGAAGAAGCGCGTCGAACCGCTGGCGGCCGAGGTCGGCGGCATCCTGGCGGGCCATTGCGACGTCACCGACGCGGCATCAATCGACGCGGTGTTCGCCGAGATCGAGAGGCAATGGGGCAAGCTCGACTTCCTCGTGCACGCCATCGCGTTTTCCGACAAGGAAGAACTGACCGGGCGCTATGTCGACACCAGCGAGGGCAACTTCACGAAATCGCTGCTGATTTCCTGCTACTCCTTCACGGCGATCGCGCAGCGGGCGGAAAAGCTGATGAGCGACGGCGGTTCGCTGCTGACGCTGACCTATTACGGCGCCGAAAAGGTGATGCCGCACTACAACGTGATGGGCGTCGCAAAGGCAGCGCTCGAAGCCAGTGTGCGCTACCTCGCCGTCGACCTTGGCGGCAGCGGCATCCGCGTCAACGCCATCTCGGCGGGGCCGATCAAGACGCTCGCGGCGTCAGGCATCGGCGACTTCCGCTACATCCTGAAGTGGAACGAGTACAATTCGGCGCTCAAGCGCACGGTGACCATCGAGGAAGTCGGGGCGTCCGCCCTCTACCTGCTGTCCGACCTGGGACGCGGGGTGACCGGCGAGGTGCACCATGTCGACAGCGGCTACCACGTTGTCGGCATGAAGGCCGTCGACGCGCCGGACATCTCGACCGTCTGACCAGCCGGGACACACGCATGCCTGAAACCAACCGCACCGTTCGCCTGAAGTCACGCCCGGTGGGGATGGTGACGCGTGCGAATTTCGACATTGCCGACGAGACCGTTCCCGAGCCGGCCGACGGCCAGTTCCGCGTGCGCATCTCGCATATCTCGCTCGATCCGGCGATGCGCGGCTGGCTGAACGACGCGAAATCCTACGTGCCGCCGGTCGCCATCGGCGATGTCATGCGCGGTTTCGCCGTGGGCACGGTTGAGGCCTCGCGCAACGCCGACTTCCGGGACGGCGACACGGTCACCGGCCTGCTCGGCGTGCAACGCCTCGCGGTGTCCGACGGGACCGGCGTTATCAAGGTCGACGTGTCCAAGGCACCGCCGCAACGCTGGATCGGCGGGCTCGGCATGCCGGGCATGACCGCCTATTTCGGCCTGCATGAAGTGGCCGTACCCAAGTCCGGCGAGACGGTCGTAGTGTCGGCGGCGTCGGGCGCGGTCGGCTCCATCGTCGGGCAGATCGCGAAGATCATGGGCTGCCGCGCCGTCGGCATTGCGGGCGGGGCGGAGAAATGCGCCTACGTCACCGGCGAGCTCGGGTTCGACGCCTGCGTCGACTACAAGGGCGGAAACCTGCGCGGCGATCTCAAGGCCGCCTGTCCGGACGGCATCGACGTGCTGTTCGAGAACGTCGGCGGCGAAATTCACGACACCTGCCTGTCGCTGATGAACTTCCGTGGCCGCGTCGCCATCTGCGGGCTGATCTCGGCCTACAATTCGACGACGCCGGTGCCGGGGCCGTTCAGCTACCGCTCCATCCTCGTCAACCGGCTGAACGTGCGCGGCTTCATCGTGTTCGACTTCATCAGGCAATATGCGCAGGCCGCCGAGGCGCTCGGCACATGGCACGCCGAGGGCCGGCTGAAGATGCGCGAGGACGTGCGCGAGGGCGGCATCGACGCCTACCCGGACGTCCTCAACCTGCTCTACACCGGCGGCAACTTCGGCAAGCTGGTGCTGAAGGTCTGATGGGTCAGCAAACCAGCACATTCGTCGCGCCGCCGTTCGCGGTCCCGCAGATCCGCGTGCCGCTGATCGCCATCCGCCACGGCCAGACCGACTGGAACGCGGAAGGCCGGCTGCAGGGCCAGCGCGACATCCCACTCAATGACATCGGCCGCGAACAGGCGCGGCGAAACGGTGAAACGCTCGCCCGGCACATCGGCGCCGGTGAAGGCTGGGACTTCGTGTGCAGCCCGCTTGAGCGGGCGGTCGAAACCATGCAGATCGTGCGCCGCCAGCTTGACATCGACCCAGACGCCTTCGCCCTCGAGAAACGGATCGCGGAAGCGAGCTTCGGCGACTGGGAAGGCTTCACCATGGACGAACTGAAGGTCCATGACCGCGCCGCCTACCGTTCGCGCAAGGACGACCGCTGGGGCGCGAGGCCGCCGAACGGGGAAAGCTACATCATGCTCGCCGAGCGGGTCGCGCCGTGGCTTGTGTCCCTCGATAGGCCGACGGTCGCGGTCTGCCATGGCGGCGTCATCCGCGTCTTCCGCGCCATGGTCGAGGGCGATCATCCAAGCCTGTTCGACGGCCCTCCGACCCAGGAAAAGATATACGTGATCGAGAACGGCACGGGGCGCTGGGTCTAGGGGACTGAACCCCGAGCCCGGCGCCCCGGCATTTGGGTCGCGGTCAGTTACCGCTCTGGTTCATCTGCATGTGGCCGGAGTGGTCCATGCCCGCCGGCATCTTGGAACCGACTGGGGCGACGGGGAAGTCGAGCTCGATCTCGCCGGCCTTCTCGAACATGAGCTTCACCTTGCGGGTCTCGCCCTCCACGAGCGGCTCCTTCAGCATCATGAACATGATGTGGAAGCCACCGGGCTTGAGCTCGACGGTTTCGCCGGGCTTGATCTCGATGCCGTCGGCGAGCGGGCGCATGACCATGACGCCGCCGTCCATCTTCATCTCGTGGATTTCGACGCGGCCGGCGAAATCGGCGGCGGCCGCGACGAAGCGGTCGGGTTCGGAGCCGGTGTTGGTGATGGCGACATAGCCGCCGCCGACCTTGGCGGCGGGCGGGGTGGCGCGGGTCCACGGGGTGTCGAGCTTGAGCGCGCCGAGCATGTGCTCCGCGGCGCGGCTTTCGCCGGCCATGGATGCGAGGGAACCCGCGGCAACGGCCGCGGCGAGCGCAATGGCGCGCATGCCGGAGGCGATCCGGCGCGAAATGATGCCAGTCATGAGCATCGTCCTTTCAGCAGTATTGAAGTCGTTTGCGTCTTGCCGGCCTGCCAATCGCGGGGGAACCGCGCGGGCGGTGCAGGCGGCTGTTTTCAGTCGTTCAGGCGAAGACGGAGAGTGGCGGGCCGCGGGCATGCGCGGCTTGCACGCGATGCTGGCGCGACAGGGCGCGAACCTGCGGCGCGTAGGCGACGGCGGAAAACGCGATGCGGGTACCGAGCAGGTCGCTTCGGCCTTCGGGCAGGCCCGGCAGCGCAATCAGGCGGCAGAAGTCGCAATGGGAGTGGACCGACTTGCCGCCCTGGGCGCCGAAATCGGAGGCCAGGCAGAGCTCGGGAAGCGAGCCGTCGGGCAGTGCGAAGGCCGCCAGGTCGACCGCGCTGGCGCTTGGCGCGGCGAGCCGGAAGACGAAGGGATTGAGCACGGCTGCCAGAAGAAAGGCGGCCGCGGCGACGATCCGGAAATGGCGCGCGCGCAACGGGTTCATGTCGCGCGGACATTATCCAAGCCAGCCGCACGGTCAACGCCTGCCCGTCCGCAGGTGCGAAAATGCCGCAAGCGCAATTTCCGCAAGCGCCGTTTGACGCGCACGCCGCCCTCACCTAGAACCGCTGAGCTTCACTTCCGGAGCCGTTCAGACCATGTCGCACAACACGTTCGGCCATCTCTTCCGCGTCACGACCTTTGGCGAGAGCCACGGGGTGGCGCTCGGCTGCGTGGTCGACGGCTGCCCGCCCGGCATCGCGCTGACGGCTGAAGACATTCAGGCCGATCTCGACCGGCGCAAACCCGGCCAGTCGCGCTTCACGACCCAGCGGCGCGAGGACGACGCGGTGGAGATCCTGTCGGGCGTGTTCGAGGACGAGCGCACCGGCGGACAGGTGACGACGGGCACGCCGATCGCGCTCATGATCCGCAACACCGACCAGCGCTCCAAGGACTATTCGGAGATCCGAGACCGCTACCGGCCCGGCCACGCCGACTTCACCTACGACACCAAGTATGGCGTGCGCGACTACCGCGGCGGCGGGCGCAGTTCCGCGCGCGAGACGGCGGCCCGCGTCGCCGCCGGCGCGGTTGCGCGCAAGGTGGTGCCGGGCGTCAGCGTGCGCGGCGCGCTTGTGCAGATAGGCCCGCACAAGATCGATCGCGACAACTGGGACTGGGACGAGGTTTCCCGCAACCCGTTCTTCTGCCCCGACGCGAAGGCGGCGGAGGCGTGGGCCGACTACCTCGACACCATCCGCAAGGCAGGCTCCTCCATCGGCGCGGTGATCGAGGTCGTGGCCGAGGGCGTGCCGGCAGGGCTCGGCGCGCCGGTCTACGGCAAGCTCGACCAGGACATCGCCTCGGCGATGATGTCGATCAACGCGGTCAAGGGCGTGGAGATCGGCGCGGGTTTTGCGTCCGCCGAACTGACCGGCGAGGAGAACGCCGACGAGATGCGTACCAGCAACGAAGGTGGCCCGCAGTTCCTGTCCAACAACGCCGGTGGCATCCTCGGCGGCATCTCGACCGGCCAGCCGGTCGTCGCCCGTTTCGCGGTCAAGCCGACCTCCTCGATCCTGACGCCTCGGCGCTCCGTGACCGCAGCGGGCGAGGACACCGAGGTCGTCACCAGGGGCCGGCACGACCCGTGTGTCGGCATCAGGGCGGTCCCCGTCGGCGAAGCGATGCTGGCCATCGTGCTCGCCGACCACTATCTGCGTCACCGCGGCCAGACCGGCCGGGTGTAGTTCCAGCAAGGCATTCCCATGACCAGCGACCAGACGCGCGTAGCCGAAGCCATCCGCGCCTTCGAGGCCGGCGAGATCGTCGTCGTCACCGACGACGACGACCGCGAGAACGAGGGCGACCTCGTCATCGCGGCGAGTCTTTGCACACCGGAGAAGATGGCCTTCATCATCCGCCATACCTGCGGCATCGTGTGCACGCCGATGACGCGCGCCGATGCGCGGCGGCTGAAGCTCGACGCGATGGTCGCCGACAACGACAGTCCTCACGGCACCGCGTTCACCGTCACCATCGACTACCGGCACGGCACCACCACCGGCATCTCGGCGGAAGACCGCACGGCGACCGCGCGGGCGCTTGCCAACGGCAACTGCGCTGCAGAGGACTTCGTGCGGCCGGGCCACATCTTCCCGCTGGTCGCCAAGGAAGGCGGCGTGCTGATGCGCTCCGGGCACACGGAAGCCGCCGTCGACCTGTGTAGCCTCGCGGGCCTGCCGCCGGTCGGCGTCATCTGCGAACTGGTCAACGACGACGGTACGGTGAAGAAGGGACAACAGGTCTACGACTTCGCCGAGCAGCATGGATTGAAGGTGCTGTCGGTGGCGGACCTGATCTCCTACCGCCAGCGCAACGAGCGCCTCGTCGAGCGGATCGCGGAGAGCCGCATCGAGACCTTCGCCGGGCCTGCGACGGCGATCACCTACGCGACGCCATGGGACCCGATGCAGCATCTCGCCATCGTCTTCGGCGACATCCGCGACGGGCGCGACGTGCCGGTGCGCCTGCACCTTGAATCGGTCATCGAGGACGTCTTCGAGGGGGCGCACCTGCGCACCATCGTCGAGCGGATCGCCAGGGGCGGGCGCGGCGTCGTCATCTACCTGCGCGAGGGCTCCGTCGGCGTCTCGCGCGCCTCGGAGCGGCCACGGCCGCCGCTGGGCGAGGAAGGCCACGGTTCGGCATCCGAGCGCGGCGAACAGTGGCGCGAGATCGGGCTGGGTGCACAGATCCTCAACGATCTCGGCGTCTCGACGATCCGCCTCGTCACCTCGCGCGAACGCCATTACGTCGGCCTGTCGGGCTACGGCATCGACATAACCTCGACCGACATCATCGACGGATAAGGTCAGATCGGTAGCGCGGTGGTCTTCTTCACCGTGCGCAAGGTCAGTGTCGACTGGACGCGGGTGACGCCGGGAAGCTGGGTCAGCGTCTCCGAATGGATACGTTCTAGATCTCCGGCATCGCGGTAGACGACGCGCACGAGGTAGTCCGACTGGCCGGCCAGCAGATGGCATTCGAGGATTTCCGGCACCCGTGCGATGGCGCGCTCGAAGGCGTCGAGCGCCGCCCTGCCCTGCTGCTCCAGCGAGATGTGCACGAAGGCCGTCCCGGGAAGGCCGCAGGCGCGCTGGTCGAGGATCGCGGCATAGGAGGCGATCAGGCCGCGTTCCTCCAGCAGCCTGACCCGGCGCAGGCAAGCCGATGGCGACAGGCCGACGCGCTCGGCGAGCTCGGCGTTGGTCAGCCGGCCGTCCCGCTGCATCGCCAGCAGAATCGCACGATCCATCGTGTCAATGGACAGATGTGAATTCTTCATTGCATAAAACGGTTCCTGTTCGAATTTCCTGCGAATTTCGTGATTCTATTGCATCGCTTTGCACGAAGATTTCAAGCCGCTTGAGGCATGATTTCCCCAACGGCCGGCGCAGACAGTGCGACCGGCGAACTACGGGAGGATCCCATGCACATCGGCGTGCCGAAGGAAATCAAGGTTCACGAATACCGCGTCGGCCTGACGCCGGCCTCGGTGCGCGAGGCGGTCGGTGCCGGACATACGGTGACCGTGCAGCACAATGCGGGCCACGAAATCGGCTTCGACGACGCCGACTACGAGGCCGCCGGCGCGAAGATCGCACCCGACGCCAAGGCGGTGTTCGACGCAGCCGAGATGATCGTCAAGGTGAAGGAACCGCAGGCGGCCGAACGCAAGATGCTGCGTGACGGGCAGATCCTGTTCACCTACCTGCATCTGGCGCCCGACCCGGAGCAGACGAAGGACCTCGTCGAGTCCGGCGCCATCTGTATCGCCTACGAGACCGTTACCGACGCACGCGGCGGGCTGCCGCTGCTGGCGCCGATGAGCGAGGTGGCGGGGCGCATGTCGATCCAGGCCGGCGCCCATTGCCTGGAGATGGAAGGCGGCGGGCGTGGCATGCTGCTGGGCGGCGTGCCCGGCGTTCCGGCTGCGCGCGTCGTCATCATCGGCGGCGGGGTGGTCGGCACCAATGCGGCCAGAATGGCGATGGGCCTGGAAGCCCACGTGACCGTGATCGACAGGTCGATCGCCCGGCTCGCCGAACTCGACATGCACTACGGCGTCAAGCTCAACACCGTCTATTCGACCGCGACGGCGATCGAGGAATACGTGCTCGGCGCCGACCTCGTGATCGGTGCGGTGCTGGTGCCGGGAGCTTCCGCGCCCAAGCTCGTGACCGAGGACATGGTCAGGAAGATGAAGCGCGGCTCGGTGATCGTCGATGTTGCCATCGACCAGGGCGGGATGTGCGAAACCGCGCATGCCACCACCCATGCCGAGCCGACCTACAAGGTGCACGAGGTGGTGCACTATTGCGTCGCCAACATGCCCGGCGGCGTCGCGCGCACGTCCACCTTCGCGCTCAACAATGCAACGCTGCCGTTCACGCTGGCGATCGCCAACAACGGCTATCGCGCGGCACTTGGCCGCGACCCGCACCTGCGCGCCGGCCTCAACGTGCACAAGGGCAAGGTGACCTACAAGGCGGTCGCCGAGGCTCTCGGCTATCACTACGTGCCGGCGGAAGCGGAACTGGGACTGTAGAGCGCCAGGCGGCGCTCATACGCCCAGCATCAACCCTTCGATCGCCTGCCAGAGCGTAGTCACGGCGAAGAAGACGAACAGCGCGCCGGTGGCGCGGATGATCCAGATCGCGTGGCGCACGTAGAGCCGCCGCAGCAGGCTGGTGCCGATGAGCCAGACCAGCACCACGTTGCCGGCAACGCAGCCGACGATTGCGGCTGCCAGCAGCGGCGGCATGTCGGCCCAGCGCAGGCTGGCGGAAGCGGTGGCGAGCAACGCGGTGAACATGGCGAGCGCGACGGGATAGCTCTTCGGGTTGGTCAATCCGAAGATCAGCCCGCGCATCAGCGGGCGTCTTGGCACCAGCGCGTCCGGCTGCGTGCCCGCGCGCCGGGTCGCCAGCGCGCGCAGGCCGAGCCAGCCCAGGTAGATGCCGCAGACGACCGCAAGCGCATGGAAGAGGCGCGGGTCAACGACATGCGCGCCGATGATCGCCACCAGCGCAAGACCGCACCACAGCAGGTCACCGGCAAGGTGACCCGCGACAAACTGCAAGGCATCGCGGCGTCCGCGCGCGGCGCCGATGGCGATGAGCGCCAGCACAGCGGGCCCGGGCGCGAGGATGTAGAGCGCGCCAGCGGCCGCCGCGCCGAAAAGCACCCCCCATTCGAGCGTCATGCACCCACCGGCTGTCCCTTGCAGTAGACCGACACCTTCGACAGGAAGGCCGGCGCGTGGCTGACGGGCTGCAGGCCGGCCGCGCCGAACAGCGTGTCGAGATCGTCGCGAATATAGCCGTCGTAGTAGGGCTCGTGAAAGCGGCCGGGGAAGGATTCCAGAACCTTGTCGTAGCCATCGACGTCGCCGATCTGCAGGGAGTCGGTGAACACGAGGATGCCGCCGGGCCTGAGCACACGGGCGAACTCGCCCGCCACGACACGCCGCACCTTTGCGGGAAGCTCGTGGTACAGGAACACCGAGGTGACGATGTCCTGGCTTTCGTCCGGCAGCGGCAGGGCCTCGGCGTTGCCCATGACGAGGCGCACGGGATAGCGGCTGCCGATATGGCGGCGGGCCTCGCGCAGATAGGACTCGGAGAGGTCGATGCCGGTCAGGCGGAGGCGCGGGAAGGCCTCGCGCAGCATGCGCAGGTAGCGGCCGGTACCGCAGGCGACATCGGTCAGTTGCAGCTTGCGCTGGTCCCTGCCCTCGATGAATTGCGCGACCGGAACCAGCGCCTGGCGGCGCATGGCGTTGGCGGTGCCGTTGAACAGCACCTCGACCTGGGTGTCGTAGAGACGCGCCGAGCCGTCGCTGAGATAGCCATCGGTCTGGAAGTGGAAATTCTGCAGGTAGTAGCGCGGCAGGCCGGATGCCTCCCCCTGCGCGCGCAACTCGCGAAACACTTCCTGGCCATCGTCTTCGAGGCGCCGGCGGTTCGACGTCGGCAGATCGGCGAACATGGCGCGGGCGCGGGCGAGCATCTGCATCGGCGTACCGTCGGCGTCGCGTGGCAGCGGGTAGTATCCGGACTCGGCATTGGCGAGGTCGCGGGCGAAGAGGTCGCGGATGCCGGCGACAAGATCGGCTCCGGCGGGGCGGCCTGCAGGCCGGGATGCGTCGACCCCTCCGGCATCGGTTGCTCGGGTGTCATCGCGCCCCGCCATCCGCTGGATGGTGAGCCGCTGGCCGGTGAACCAGCCGAAGCGGGCAACCTGGCGCGCGGCGTAGGCGCCACGCATGAGCGTGCGCGCAAGCGAAGGACGATGGCGATTTGGGTGATAGCCGTGCGCGTCGGGCATGGCGGCCTCCTGACCGATGTTCCGAAAAGGATAGGTCAGGACAAGGGCGAGGTCGAGGCAGCGGGCACCGACGCATGTCGCGCACAGATCAGCCGCTCTCGATTGCCATCGCCGCCGGCAATCGGAGACTCGCATGTCGCCACGATACGCCATCCCAGTTGCAGGATCAGGTCACCAACGGCCTCGAAGGCCGCTGCGGCGGCAGCATCGTCGCGCACGATGCCGCCCTTGCCGAGGGCCTCGCGGCCGACCTCGAACTGCGGCTTGAACAGCACCACGGCGCGCGCATGCGTCGCGGCAAGTCCAAGGACAACCGGCAACACGAACTTCAGGGAAATGAAGGAAACGTCGGCAACCACGAGGTCGGGCGCATAGGGCAGGTGGACGGGCAAAACCTCGCGCGCGTTGACGCCTTCCATGACGGTGACGCGGGCGTCCTCGCGCAGCGGCGCTGCAATCTGTCCGCTGCCGACATCGAGCGCCACGACATGGGCGGCGCCGCGCTCCAGCAGCACCTGCGTGAAGCCACCGGTCGAGGCGCCGACATCGAGGGCGTGGCAGCCGGCAACGTCGAAGCCCGCCGCGTCGAGCCCGGCGACGAGCTTCAATGCTGAGCGGGACACGTATTCGCCGGCGGGATCTGCAACCGCGATGTCGGCGCTGGTGGCGACCATGCGGGCGGGCTTCGTCTCGATGCGCCCCTCAACGCTGACGCAGCCGCGCAGCACCTGGTCGCGGGCGCGCGAGCGCGAGGGAGCGAGCCCGCGCGCCACCAGCGCCTCGTCCAGCCGCATCTGTCGGTCCTTCTGCTGCATGAAAGAAAAGCCCGCTGCACAAATGTGCAGCGAGCTATAGCAAAGGCGAAACAGTGACGCGAACGCTGGTCTATTTCGAGATGCGGATGTTCGACAGGTCGGCCGCGATGGCCTGGAAGTTGCTGCTCAGGGCCTGTGCCGAGGGACTGTCGAAGTACATGTCCGGCGAGGTGGCGCACTGCCGGAAGATCGACTTCAGATCGCTGTCATTGAGCTGGAAGGTGATCGTGTAGATGCGGATGCCCTTGCCCTTGATGGAGCCACACAGGGTCTCGACCTTGGAGTTCACGATATCGACGCCTTCGCTCGTGGAATCCGCGCCAAGGATGCCGGCTCCGATGTAGCCATAGCCGTTGTAGTCGGACTTGTTGTGGGTGTTCTGGCGAACGACCTCGTTGCGTCCGTCGGTGAGCAGGATCAGCACCTTCTGGACGTCCTCGTCGTCGTACTCGACGCCTTCGGAGAACGGAGCCTCGGGCGAGAGCACGCGCCAGCCCCAGGCAAGACCAAGGGCGATGTTGGTGCCCGAATTGTTCCAGGGCGTCATCTTGTCCGCGTCAGCCTTGAGGACCTCGACGTCGTTGGTGAGCGGGCGCAGCGGCTGCGGGCATGCCTTGTTGGGGCCCCGCGTGGACGACGGCACCTCGTCGATGCTGGGCGTGGAACCGGCATACTTGTGGGTGTCGCGCTGGCGCTCCTCGGCCGTCCCCGTATTGCCATCGGGCAGGTAGTTGTTGGAGTAGCCCCAGCCGATGTCCGGCTCGTCGGGCCACAGGTAGGGCACCCACAGGGTGTCCTTGTCGCCGGGATGGGGCGGGGTGTCCTGCACGTCATAGGGGGCAGGACGCGCCTCGACGCAACCCTTCCACTCGACGCCCTTCATGGTGGCGAAGAGCGCGAAATGGTTGGTCGGTCCCGAATGCGGATCGAAGTTGATGCCGTTGTTGCGCGCTTCGCCGTTCTTGTCGATCCATGCGGTCTTGAAGCCGTCGGCCATGATGTTGACCGATGTGACGAAGGGAACCAGCCCGACCTTGACCTTTTCCTCGGCCACGGGCGAAGCGAAAAGCGTGTCGAGCAGGTTGTTGGTCGCCGCGCGCAGCGCCTGGATCTTGCCGTTCGAGCCCATCGAGCCGGTGTTGTCCAGGACCAGCACCACTTCCACCGCCTTGTTGTCGCGTGTCACCTCGCTGGTCACGTCGACGCCGATGGATTCCATGCTCATGATGCCGAGCACGGACGTGCCGACCGTCGCATGGAGCGTGGCGCCGATGGTGTATAGGCCCTGGCTGACGCGGCTGAGGCTCCAGTCGAGTTCGCTGCCATTGGCGGCGAGCACGTCGCCGACGAAGTTCTTGACGAAGGCATTGGCCTGCTGGTCCGGCATGGCCGGCAGGCGCGCCAGCGCCAGCAAGGCAGAATCGAGCGCATTGCCCATATAGCTGCGCGCCGATACCGCGCGCGAGAAATCCACTGCCGCCCCGCTGATGGCCAGCATCGGCAAGGCGAGCATGGCCGCCATGATCGCGATGTTGCCCTTTTCGTCGCGGCGATAGCGCCGGACGAGTGCCCTGGCTCTTTTTGCTATCGACCCAAACATCTTCCGCACACCCCTGTGAGGTTTTTCACTGGGGGCCAGATTGACAGCCAGGTTTCAATCGCCAGCTAAATCAATTCACCGCCTTTTAAGGAAATCCGGCTTTTTCGCGCGCCGGAAAAACCGTTCAGGCGCTGCGGTTGGCAGGGGCCGCCGTATCGCGGCCGAGCGCCGAGAGGACCGCCGTCACGATGCCGCGCGCGTCGAGGCCAGCTTCTGCATACATCGCATCCGGCGCGGCCTGGTCGATGAAGCGGTCGGGCAGGACCAGCGGGCGGATACGCAGGCCCGCGTCCAGCGCGCCTTCGCGGGCAAGCAGGTGCAGGACGGCGGCGCCAAAGCCGCCGGACGACCCTTCCTCCACCGTCACCACGACCTCGTGCTCGCGGGCAAGGCGCAGGATCAGGTCACGGTCGAGCGGCTTGGCGAAGCGCGCGTCGGCGACGGTCGCCGACAGGCCGTAGCCACCGAGTTCCTCGGCCGCGGCGAGCGATGCGGCAAGGCGGGTTCCCAGCGACAGGATGGCGACCGAAGTCCCCTCGCGCAGGATACGGCCACGGCCGATCTCCAGCGGTTCGGGGCGCTGCGGCATCTCGACGCCGACGCCTTCGCCGCGCGGGTAGCGCAACGCGCTGGGGCGATCGTCGATGGCGACCGCCGTTGCCACCATGCGGGCGAGTTCCGCCTCGTCGGCAGCCGCCATGACGACGAAATCCGGCAGGCAGGCAAGGTAGGCGATGTCATAGGCGCCGGCGTGGGTCGGGCCGTCGGCACCGACGAGACCGGCGCGGTCGATGGCAAAACGCACCGGCAGGCGCTGGACGGCGACATCGTGCACGACCTGGTCGTAGGCGCGCTGCAGGAAGGTCGAGTAGATCGCCGCGAACGGCTTGTAGCCCTTGCAGGCAAGCCCGGCCGCGAAGGTCACCGCGTGCTGTTCGGCGATGCCGACGTCGAAGGTGCGTTCGGGAAACGCCTGGCCGAACAGGTCGAGCCCGGTGCCGGACGGCATCGCCGCGGTGACGGCGACGATCCTGTCGTCGTCACGCGCCTGCGCGACAAGGCTTTCGGCGAACACCTTCGTGTAGCTCGGCGCGTTGGGCCGGCCCTTGGCCTGTTCGCCGGTGACCACGTTGAACCGGGCGACGCCGTGGTACTTGTCGGCGGACTTTTCCGCCGGCTCGTAGCCCTTGCCCTTCTCGGTGACCACATGCACCAGGATCGGGCCGTCCTTCGTCGCCTTTACGTTCTTCAGGATCGGCAACAGGTGGTCGAGGTTATGTCCGTCGATGGGGCCGACGTAGTAGAAGCCCATCTCCTCGAACAGCGTGCCGCCAGTGAAATAGGTGCGCGCATGTTCCACCGCGCGGGTGATCGCCCTGTCCCAGGTCTTGGGCAAACGCGCGGTCAGCTGCTTGGCGGTCTCGCGCAGGGTGAGGTAGGTGCGCCCGGACACGAGGCGCGCGAGATAGGCGCTCATCGCGCCGACCGGCGGGGCGATCGACATGTCGTTGTCGTTGAGGATGACGATCAGGCGCTCGTGGCGCGCGCCGGCGTTATTCATCGCCTCGTAGGCCATGCCGGCGGACATCGCACCGTCGCCGATGACGCAGATGACGTTGGAATCCTCACCGTCGAGATCGCGTGCCACGGCAAACCCCAGCCCCGCCGAGATCGACGTCGACGAATGGCCCGTGCCGAAGGGGTCGTATTCGCTCTCCGCGCGCTTGGTGAAGCCGGACAGCCCGCCGGCCTGGCGCAGGGTGCGGATGCGATCGCGCCGCCCGGTCAGGATCTTGTGCGGATAGGCCTGGTGGCCGACGTCCCAGATCAGGGTGTCGCGCGGAGTGTCGAACAGGTAGTGCAGCGCCACCGTCAGCTCGACGACGCCTAAACCGGCGCCGAGGTGGCCGCCGGTGACGGACACCGCGTCGATCGTTTCCTGGCGCAATTCCTCGGCCAGCTGCGGGAGCTGGGATTCATCGAGCTTGCGCAGGTCCTGCGGCGTGCTGACGGAATCGAGCAGGGGCGTTTTCGAGGGTGTCGTCACGATACATTGCCGTCCATATCCAGCCCCCGAAAGGGCCCGGCAACCTGACACGATCACGGGCGGCTTGTGAAGGCCCGTGCGGTGCTTCAACGGGTCGCGGGCGCGCATTTTCCGTGCAGGGCCGCTGCATTGCCTACGTAGATAGGTCTCGCCACGGCTTGTGGAAGGCGGAAAGCACGGGAACCGGGACGCTTGCGTAGTATTCGGAGTCGCGCCAGCGCAGTTGCCAGTGCCAGAAGGCGATCCGCTCGGCCAGCGAATCCGGCCCAGCCACCGTCAGCAGGTAGTCCCAGGGATGTGAGCGGTCGTTGGCGCAGATCGTCTGGTAGTGCAGGCGGAAATAGTTCATCTGGAACCGGCGGTAGTTGGCCGTGCCGAGCACTTCCAGCAGCGTCAGGACGCGGACGACCGGATTGGGACGTTGCGAATCGTCGGGAAGGCCGGCGGCAACGCCGGGATCGTCCAGATAGAAGTTGATCATGTCCTGGCGGCCCTGGATTTCCGCCCACAATAGCTTGTCCGACTGCGCCACGCGACGCACCGCGCCCTTGCGCGCGTGGGCGCGCGGATGCAGCGTCGAGGTGTCGATGCACGATCCTAGCGTGATGACGCCAACCGGCGCGCCGGTTTCAAAGGCTTGTTCATCCCTGTCGAGCGCGCGCGCCACCGCCTCGACGATCATCATGCAGCCGTAGCTGTGGCCGATGAGCAGCGTCTCATCGACGTCGTCGCGGCGCACGGCCTCGAGGATGCGGTCGGCGAAGAGGTCGCAGCGCTCTTCCATGTCGGGGCGGCGCGAAATCGCGAAATCGCGGCAGAAGCACCACAGGTCAGCCAGATGCTGGATGAAGGTGCGCCGCGTCAGCAGCGCTCCGGCGCAGGCGATGGCCCCCGCGGCCAGCACGCCGCCGGCCAGCGACAGCCATGTGCCCGCGCCGAAGCCCGAAAGCAGGCTGCCGGCGCCGAAGCCGCCGGCGATGGCGGCCGCGACGATGGCGGCGAGAGCGACGAAGGGATAGGGCCAGAGCATGAGCGTGCGGTGAAAGATCCGCCCCATGCGCCAGACGGTGCCGCTGGCGAGGTAGTCGGCGAGCGTGACGAGGGAACGCAGCAGCCGCTCGGGGAAGGAACGGGCGAAGTCGCGCGCGACGATGTCGTCCCAGCGCAGGAAGAGGTATTCGGCCTCGCTGCGCCAGCCTTCGCCGGCAAGCGACAGCGTCCAGCACGCGCTCATGGCGTCGGGCGCATGTTCTACATCGCTGATGGTGAAGTCGACCGGCCGGTCCTTGCAGTAGCGCGCCGCCTCGCGCTTCAGCAGGTCGTACTTGGCGCCCTCGGGCGGGCGCGGATCGTAGCCGGCGATGTAGACGATGCGGCGGCGGCGAACGGGGCCGTGCGCGACACGGATGTCGTGGGACACGAGCTGGTGACCGACACGCCGCGGCGATCGCTTGGATGACATGTCATTTCCCTGCGCCGGGCGACGGGCAATGCGCCGACCGGCCGCGGCTCAATCAACGTCGAGCGGTTCGGTGCCGGTGGCCGCGCCGTCGGCACCAAGGGTGATCTTCTCGATCTTGGCTTCGGCCTGCTTGAGCAACTGGTCGCAGTGCCGGCGCAGCGCCTCGCCGCGCTCGTAGATGCGGATCGATTCCTCGAGCGGAACCTGGCCCTTCTCAAGCTGGCCGACGATCCTCTCCAGTTCCTCCAGCGCGGCCTCGAAGCCGAGCTTGGCGATGTCTTCGGGCAATGCTGCCGACTTGTCCGCCATGATCTCCCGCGTCCTCCTGTTCCTGGCCGCTCAACTTCCCATCAGGGCGCGCACGTGCGCGGCCACCGACAGCGACAGTCCCATAAGGTCATAGCCGCCCTCGAGCACCGAGACCACCCGGCCATCGCATTGCGCGTCGGCGATGTCCATCAAGCGGCGCGTGATCCAGGCGAAATCGTCCTCGACGAGATTGATGTTGGCGAGCGGATCGCGCTCATGGGCGTCGAAGCCGGCCGAAATGATGATGAGGTCGGGTCGGTGGCGCTCCAGCGCCGGCAGGATGCGCACTTCCATGGCATCGCGGAAGGCAACGCCATCGTCGCCGGCGCGCAATGGCGCGTTGACGATGTTGCCGACGCCGGTCTGGTCGGTCGCCCCGGTGCCGGGATAGAGCGGCATCTGGTGCGTCGAGCCGTAGAAGAGATCGCGCTCGTTCCAGAAGATGTCCTGCGTGCCGTTGCCGTGATGGACGTCGAAGTCGATGACGGCGACACGCTCCGCCCCATGCACCGCGCGTGCATGCATGGCGGCGATGGCAGCCGTGTTGAAGAGGCAGAAACCCATGGCCCGGTCGTGCTCGGCGTGGTGGCCGGGCGGGCGCATGGCGCAGAAGGCGTTGGTCACCTTGCCAGCCATCACCTCGTCGACGGCGCGGGTTGCCGCGCCCACCGCGTGCAGCGCCGCGGCCCAGCTGCCCGGGCTCATCGCGGTGTCGGCGTCGATGCGCACGAGACCCTCGCTGGGCGCTGCCTGCTCGATCATCTCCACGTATCCGGCGGGATGGGCGACAACGATGTCGCTCATCTCGGCGCGCGGGGCCATGTCGCGTTGCAGGTTCTGGAACGCCTCGGCTTCCAGGGCGCGTTCGATGGCGCGCAGCCGGTCGGGCCTCTCGGGGTGGCCGGGCGGGGTCAGGTGGTCGAGGCCGCTTGGGTGGGACAGGTAGAGCGTGGACACGGGCGTTGTCGGCTTTCTCTCAGGCGATTTCAGACTTGCAGCGCCACGTCGGCGGCTGCCAGCGCGGCAGCACCTCCGGTGACCGCGGTGAGCAGCCCGGACGTCGCGGGCATCAGGTTCTCGGCGAAGAAGCGCGCCGTCTGGCGTTGTATCTGGCCCTGCGCGCCGGCACCGGCAAGCGCGCCGTGGGCAAGATGGGCGCCGCCGGCGGCAAGCGAGAACAGTTCCAGGTAGGGCGTCGCGCCGCATAGCGCATCGTCGGGATGCGCGCTGGCGCGCTCCAGCATCCACTCGGTCGCCTCGCGCAGGTGGGCGAGGCTTTCGCCGATGCGCTCGGCGGAGCGGCCAAGTGCGTCGGTGTTGGCACCGGCGATGTCGCGCGCCAGTACGTCGAGCTCGTCGAGGTAGGCGCGCACCGCCGCGCCGCCGCCCTGCGTGATCTTTCGGGTCACCAGGTCGATCGCCTGGATGCCGTTGGTGCCCTCATAGATCTGCGCGATGCGGGCGTCGCGCAGGTGCTGGGCCGCGCCGGTTTCCTCGATGTAGCCCATGCCGCCGTGCACCTGCACGCCGATGGAGGCGACCTGGGTCCCCACGTCGGTGGAAAAGGCCTTGGCAAGCGGCGTCAGCAGGTTGGCGCGTTCCAGTGCGCGCGCGCGCTCGTCGGGGTCGGCTGCGTGATGCGCCCGGTCGATGGCGTTGGCGGTGAGATAGCAGATCGCGCGCGCGGCCGCTGTGAGCGCGCGCATGGTCATCAGGTTGCGGCGCACGTCCGGGTGCTCGATGATCGCCACCGCCTGCGTCGGACCCATGCCAGGCTTGCGCCCCTGCAGGCGGTCGCCGGCGAAGGCAAGCGCCTGCTGGAAAGCGCGCTCGGCGATCGCCACGCCCTGGATGCCGACGTGCAGGCGGGCGTTGTTCATCATCGTGAACATGCAGTTCAGGCCACGGTTCTCCTCGCCGACGAGCCAGCCGATGGCGCCGCCGTTGTCGCCGTAGGTCATCGTGCAGGTCGCCGAGGCATGGATGCCGAGCTTGTGCTCGAGCCCGGTGCAATGGACATCGTTGCGCGCGCCAAGCGAACCGTCCGCGTTGACCAGATACTTCGGCACAAGGAACAGCGAAATGCCGCGCGTGCCTTCCGGCGCGTCGGGCAGGCGCGCCAGCACGAGGTGGACGATGTTGTCGGTCAGCTCGTGCTCGCCGTAGGTGATGAAGATCTTGGTGCCGAAGATGCGGTAGGTGCCGTCGCCGACCGGCTCGGCGCGCGCGCGCAGCAGGGCAAGGTCGGAACCGGCCTGCGGCTCGGTCAGGTTCATGGTGCCGGTCCATTCGCCGGACACCAGCTTGTCGAGATAGGTCTGCCTGAGCGTGTCGGAACCGTGCGCCACCACGGCCTCCACGGCGCCGGCGGTCAGCACCGTGCCGATGCCGAAGGCCATGGAAGCGGAATTCCAGATCTCCTGCACCGCGACCGCGAGCGACACGGGCAGCCCCTGCCCGCCATGGTCGACGGGACCGGGCAGCGCGCCCCAGCCACCCTCGACCCAGCGCTGGTAGGCTTCCTTCCAGCCGTCCGGCAACGTCACGATGCCATCGGCGAGCCGCGCGCCGGCGGCGTCGCCGGGCGCGTTGAGCGGCGCGATCACGTCGGACGCGAAGCGCCCGGCCTCTTCCAGCACCGCGTCGACGAGGTCCACGGACAGGTCCGGGAAGATCCCGCTGTCTGCGAGTTCGCGCATGCCAGCAATCGATGTCAGCGTGTGCGAAATCTCGGCGACGGGCGCGCGATAGGACATGCATTCCTCCCGGATTGCCAGGCTCCGCTTGCCGGGCAGCGGCGCGGCGGATAGGCATTGTTTCTTCTGCCGCCGACTTTATCGCCGGCGCGCGCCAGTTCAAACACTACAATGGTTCCGGGCGTCCGGAAGCCGCACCTGCAAACGAGACAGCCGCCCGCATGACGTCCGCCCGCCTGCTTCCCGCCGACGATCCCGCCGCGATCCGCGAGGCCGCGGCCGCGCTCGCGCAAGGCAGGCTCGTCGCCTTCCCGACCGAGACGGTCTACGGGCTGGGCGCGGATGCGGCGAACGGCCGCGCCGTGGCCCGCGTCTACGCCGCCAAGGGGCGGCCGAGCTTCAATCCGCTCATCGCCCACCTCGCCAACGTGGAAGCCGCCGAACGCGAGGGCATGTTCAATGCAGCGGCGAAGACGCTGGCGGCGCGGTTCTGGCCGGGACCGCTGACGCTCGTCGTTCCGCGCTCACCGGGGTGCCGGGTCGCCGATCTGGCGACCGCCGGCCTCGACAGCGTCGCCTTGCGGGTTCCCGACAGTTCCGCCGCACACGCCCTGCTCAGCGCGTTCGGCGGCCCGGTGGTCGCCCCATCGGCAAATCGCTCCGGCCATGTCAGCGCCACAACCGCCGCGCATGTTGCAGACGACCTCGGCGACAGCGTCGCCATCATCCTCGACGGCGGAGCAACGAAGATCGGCATCGAATCGACGGTGGTGGACTGCACGGGCAACCGGGCGCGCATCCTGCGGCCGGGCGCGGTGACGCGCGCGCAGATTGCCACAGCGCTTGGCGTCGAGACCCTCGGGACCGGGGGTCTCGGGGCCAATCCCGGAGCAAGCGCGGCGCACACCGATGCGGTGGTGGCGCCCGGCATGCTCGCCTCTCACTATGCGCCGGCGGCCAGCGTCCGGCTTGGCGTGCGCGAAGTGCGCCCCGGCGAGGCACTGCTCAACTTCGCAGGTGCCGCCGTACCAGGCGCGCAAGAGGCTGCCGCCGTCTTCGACCTGTCGCCGACGGCCTCGCTGGAGGAAGCGGCGGCGAACCTGTTCACCGCGCTGCGCGCGCTCGACCGGCCCGGGGTGACGGCCATCGCCGCGGTTGCCATACCCGGCGAAGGCCTGGGCGAAGCGATCAACGACCGCTTGCGCCGGGCCGCCGCGCCGCGAGATAAGAACTGACGTCGATTCCCGAAGAAGCGAACGCATCGACAAGCAGGCCACCGGAAGACGCATGACCTCCCCCACCGATACGGACACCGCGGCAGACAGCGCCGTCCTCGAACAGCTCGCCACGGCCGTCGGCGCCGCGAACGTCATCACCGACGATGCGGACAAGGCGCTTTTCCTGCACGAGTTGCGCGACCTCTATCATGGCAAGACGCGCGCAGTGATCCGCCCGGGATCGACCGACGAGGTCGCGGCGGTTATGCGGATCGCCAGCGAGAACAATCTGACCATTGTCCCGCAGGGGGGCAACACCGGTCTTGTCGGCGGGCAGACGCCGTTCGAGAGCGGGCACGAATACGTGCTGTCGCTGACACGGATGAACCGCATCCGCGCGCTCGACACCGACGGCAACACGATCACGGTGGAAGCCGGCGCCGTGCTGGAGACCGTGCAGAACGCGGCGCGGGACGCCGGTCGGCTGTTTCCGCTGTCGCTCGGCTCGGAAGGTTCCTGCACCATCGGCGGCAACCTCGCCACGAATGCCGGCGGCACGGCGGTGCTCGCCTATGGCAACATGCGCGAACTGACGCTGGGGCTGGAAGTGGTGCTCAGCGACGGCAGCGTATGGGAGGGCTTGAGGGCGCTGCGCAAGGACAACACCGGCTACGACCTGAAGGACCTGTTCATCGGCAGCGAGGGAACACTTGGCATCATCACCGCCGCTGTCCTGAAACTCTTCCCGCTGCCGCGCGCCACGGCCACCGCCTTCATCGGCCTTCCGAGCCCGGCGGATGCGCTGGCTCTGCTGGCGACGGCGCGCGAGGCGGTCGGGCCGGCGCTGACGGCTTTCGAGATCATTCCGCGCATCGGCCTCGATTTCGTCCTCACTCATGCGCCGGCCACACGCGATCCGCTCGGCGAGGAACATCCCTGGTACGTGCTTCTTGAATTGTCGTCGGGGGTCGAGGACACGCTCGACGAGACCCTCGAGGCGATCCTGGGGGCCGGCTACGAGGCCGGGCAGGTGAGCGACGCGGCGATCGCCAAGTCGGAGGGCGAGGCGCGCGAACTGTGGCGGCTGCGGATGCTGCTGTCGGAGGTGCAGCGCCACGAGGGCGGTTCGATCAAGCACGACATCGCCGTGCCCGTGAGCCGGGTGCCGCAGTTCATCCGGGAGGCGAGCGCACTGGTGCGCGAAATGGTGCCCGGCTGCCGGCCAGTCCCCTTCGGCCATCTCGGCGACGGCAACGTGCATTTCAACGTGTCGCAGCCGGTGGACATGGACAAGGCGGCTTTCCTCGACCAGTGGGAGCGCATTGCGGAAGCCGTCCACGGACTGACCCTGTCGATGGGCGGCACGGTGTCGGCGGAACACGGCATCGGACGCATGAAACGCGACCTGCTGGCGCGCACCAAGAGCCCGGTCGAGATGGAGTTGATGCGGCGCATCAAGCTCGTGCTCGATCCGCGCGGCACGCTTAATCCGGGCAAGGTGCTGTAGCCATGGAAGCACTCGCGATCCGGGAGATGCGGGACGATGAGCGCGAGGCAGTCGCGGCGCTGTGGGAATCCTGCGGGCTGACGCGGCCATGGAACGATCCCGCCGCCGACATCGCGCTTGCCCTTGCCGGTCCCGCTTCCACGCTCCTCGTCGGCGAGGTTGCGGGCGATGCACCGGCCGGCCTCGCGGCCAGTGTCATGGTCGGCCACGACGGCCACCGCGGCACCGTCTACTACGTCAGCGTGGCGCCGGCCTGTCGCAGGCGCGGCTACGGGCGGCAGATGATGGCGGCGGCGGAGGACTGGCTGAAGCAGCGCGGGATCTGGAAGCTCAACTTGCTGATCCGCGCCGATAACACCGCGGTGGAAGCCTTCTACGCCTCGCTCGGCTACGCGGTCGAGCCGCGCACGGCGATGGCGAAATGGCTCGATCCGTCGAAGAACCCGCAGAACGCCGGCAAGGGCTGATTGCAGTGCGGACAGGCTAGAAAAGGGACATCTGGCCACCGCCGGATGCGCCCGATGATCCGCCCTTGCCGCGCTTCGGCTTTGCAACCGACGGCGGTGTCGTCTCCTCGGCCAGCGGCGCGACAAGGCCTTCGTCGTCGTTGGCGACCGCGTTGACGCGTGTGGACACCGGGTAGGCGGCGAAGTAGCCGTCCGGGGCTGGCTGCAGGATGTCGGCGAGATCACCCGGCGGCACGTGCTCTGAATCCAGCCATCGCTCCCGGTCGCCCTTGCGCACCACGACCGGCATGCGGTCATGGATCGGCGCCAGCAGGGCATTGGCGCTGGTGGTCAGTATCGCCGCGGTCTCCAGTTCATTGCCCTCGGCGTCCATCCAGCTTTCCCAGATGCCGGCGAAGGCGAACAGCCCGCCGTCCGGCCGGCGAATGTAGTAGGGCTGCTTCTTGCCGGTCTTCGTCTTCTGCCATTCGTAGAAACCATCTGCGGGAACGAGGCAGCGGCGGCGGCGCATGGCGGCGCGGAAGGCGGGCTTTTCGGCTGCCTGTTCGCTGCGGGCATTGATGAGCGTCGGGAACGCCTTGATGTCCTTGACCCACGGCGGCAGCAGCCCCCAGCGCACCAGCGCGAAGGCGGGGGCGGCATTCTCGCTGCGCACGATGGCGACAGGCTGGGTCGGGGCGATGTTGCAGCGCGGCGGGAAGTTCGGCTGCGCGGCATAGCCGAAGGTCTCCCGCACTTCCTCGGGCGAGGCGCGAAGGGTGAAGCGGCCGCACATGGTGAACTCCTCACGCTACGTCAGGATTCGGGTCGGGATTTAGCAGATATTAAGCCGAGGCGCGCAGTTTGTGGAAACCGGCATCCGCCGGACCGCCAGAGGACCAGCGACCTTCGCCATGCCCGTTGCACGTTTCAAGGATGTCGAAGGTGTCCACCCGCAGACCGGGTTGGCGACGGATTATCTCAATCACTACAACGAGATCGTCATGCTACTCGATCTCGTGCCGGCGATGCCCGAATGCATCGAGGACGTGTCGGCGTGGACGCCGAAAAGCTACGTGGAACATTTCCGGGACTCCGGGCTTGGCATCGCGGACGGGGTGATCGCGGCCTACGAATCCGCACCCCGGACCTACCGCGCGGCATTCGACGCCACGGTGCGCGAACTCGACGAGTTCCTGTATCCGGCGATCGCGGAGATTGCCGAAGCCGTGGAAGCCGGCGACCAGGAACAGATCCCGTTGATCGTGGAACAGACGCTGGATATGGCGCGCGGGTTCCTCGGCAAACTCAACGGCATCATCCACGGCCATGCCGCGGCCGAGGAAATCGACGCCACCGACGACACCGAGATGGCGCAGGCGCTCGCCGACGCGCTGTTCTAGCGCAGCGCGCCTCTCCGGTCCGCGGATCGATTTCCCTGTTCTTGCAGTCCCCGTGTCGGGTTATCGTGCCGGCATGGCAACGATCGTCCCCTTCCCCTCCTCCGTTCCCGGCATGATCGGCGCAGCCTCGGTCTCGGTGTTCCGCGGCGGCGAGGTGCTGCTCGTCAAGCGCGCCAAGCCGCCCTTCCTTTGGAGCCTGCCGGGCGGGCGGATCGAGGTTGGCGAGAGTGCACGCGAGGCCGCCTTGCGCGAACTGGCCGAGGAAACCGGCGTCGCGGCGGAAATCGTAGCGCAGGGCCATGTCCTGGAGATCGACACCGGCGCGGAACGCTATTGCGTGACAAACTTCGCGGCCCTCTACCTCGGCGGCGAGGCCGTGGCGATGACGGATGCGGCAGATGTCGCCTGGGCGGACCGCGAGGCGCTCACACGCTTCTCGCTGACCGGAAAGGCGCCCGAGGTGATCGCCCATGCGCGCGACCTCGTGGAGCGCCACCTCGTTGCGCGCGATATCACGCTGCCGACATCATCCTGATGCCATCTTTGCGCGCCATGAACCTGGCACCCGCAGTAGCTTGCGCCTTGCGGGAACGTCCGGGCGCTGTCACAAGAGGCATCATGCAACGCCGCCGTTTCGCAAAGATCATCCTTGCCGTCCTGCCGTTCTTCGCGCTGAGCGTGGCCGGGGCGGGTAACGCACATGCGCAAGGCACGGACGCAGCGCCTTCGGCGGTCGAGCAGGCGGCCCCCTACGACGACCAGATCGTGCGCCTTGCCGAAATTCTCGGCTCCATCCACTACCTGCGCAACCTGTGCGGGGCGGACGAGGGCCAGGCCTGGCGCGAGCGCATGCAGCAACTGATCGACGCGGAGAATCCGGGGCCGGTGCGCCGGGCGCGCTATGTCGACGGGTTCAACCGCGGATATCGCGGATACGAGCGCACGCACGCCGCCTGCACCGACGCCTCGCGGATCCTCGCCGACCGCTTCGTGCGCGAGGGCGAGGAAATCGCCAGCCAGGTCGCCACCCGCTATGCGAACTGAGCTGACCGCAGCCGCACTCGTTCTTGCCGCTCTGGCAGGGCCGGCTGTGGCCGCGGCCAGTTCCTCGCCCGCCAACACGGTGCGCACCATCACCATCCAGCCGCAGGGCAATTCCGGGGCGCAGCCCGACACCACACCCACCCTGCAGGACGCCGCCGCGCTGCCGAAGGTCTCCAAGGACGTTTCCGCGTTGCCTGAGGCTGTTCAGCGGATGCGCGCGGCGATCGTCGAGGCGGCGCAGTCGGGCGACATCGAGCGCATGCGCGTCCCCATAGAGCAGAACGAACTGCCGCCGGCGATGGGTCAGGAGGCCGACACCGACCTCGTCAGCTACCTGCGCAACCTGTCGGGCGACGAGGCGGGCCGCGAGATCCTCGCCATCATCCTGGAACTGCTGGATGCGGGTTACGCGCATGTGGAACCGGGCACGTCGCGTGAAGTCTACGTGTGGCCGTATTTCGCGGCGCTGCCGTTCGACAGGCTGACGCCGCAACAGGAGGTCGACCTGTTCCGCATCATCACGCCGGCAGACCGCGACGACATGGCGGCGCATGCGGGCCAGTACACCTTCTTCCGGCTCGGCATCGGTCCGGACGGAACCTGGTACTTCCTGCTCGCCGGCGACTGATCGCCGATCATGGCCAGATCGCGATGATCATTGGCCACATCGGTCGGCGATCAAAAACGTGATCTATTCCAGACAGTTGGAGCGGAACAGACCGGAAAGCCGGGATCCGTTCGGCTACACTTCACTCCTCATCCTACTCCAAAACGCCTCCATTTGACCGCCCAGCCGGCCTCGCCCGAGTGCGTTATTCTATAGTATTTATACCTAGAAAATACGTATATACTGTGTTATTTTTATCACAAATTTATTTGTTAACCCCTTGCGTACGTTCATATCAATCCCAATGTTTAGGAGATGAGATCGTTTTACGATTTCATATGCGAATTTAATACCGTAACGGAAGGGTATAACCATGAAAAAGAAGAATCCAATAACGCGTTTTGCTTTCTCCACTTTCGGCGCGGCGCTGATTTCATTCGCGCTTGCCGGATCGGCATCTGCTTGCTGCGTTGGCAATGGCTTGGGGGGTCTGGGCGAAGGTCCGCGCGATCCGGTGTTCGATGTCTCGCGCATCTACTACGACGTCCACTACGGCGCCAACGGGTACGAGGAGCGGGACAACGCGGATGACGAACCGACGCCGCCGAACCTGCTCGATCTCTTCCGGCTCTGGTTCGAAGCACAGGGACGGCCGCAGCGGTAGGGCATGCGCGCCGGAACGCAAGCGATAACAAATTCGCGCAAAGGAGTCTGCGATGTTGAACAGGCGTGAATATCTCACAGGCGCCCTGGCGTTCGCGGCAGGATTGGCCATCACCACGTCGGCGTCGCTGCTGCCAGCCGAAACCGCCCTGGCGCAGGACACAAACGGTCGGGATCACAATGGCCAACTGAATGGCCACAAGGCCGAACCAGCCGAACCGGGCGGGCGCAAGCAGGACGACAATCCCGCGCCGGCCATCAGCAACGATGAGCGAAACGGCGCCGGCAGCTGGCCGCAGCCGTTCCAGGCGATCTACGATTTCCTGGCAGGCCTGTTCCGATAGGCGCACCGGGCAATTACACCGAATCGCCGGTATCAAAGGCGGGCGGCGGCAGGCAACTGCCGCCGCCTTCGTCACGATTTCAGGCCAGCGTCTCCAGGAAACGCACCGGCTCGCCGGAGGACGGCGTTGCCAGTTCGCCCTGCCACATGACCTTCATGCCGCGCACGAAGGTGCCGACGGGCCAGCCGGTCACCGTCTCGCCATGGTAGGGCGTCCAGCGCGACTTCGAGGCGATCCAGGAATTGGTGATCTGCTCGCTGCGCTTCATGTCGACGATCGTCAGGTCGGCGTCATAGCCGGCGGCGATGCGGCCCTTGCGCGCGATGTTGAAGATGCGCGCGGGACCGTGGCTGGTCAGGTCGACGAAGCGCTCGATCGTCAGCCGGCCGGCGTTGACGTGGTCGAGCATCAGCGGGACCAGCGTCTGCACGCCGGTCATGCCTGACGGCGTGTCGGGATAGGTGCCGGATTTCTCGTCGAGCGTATGGGGGGCGTGGTCGGAGCCCAGCACGTCGACGGTGCCGTCGAGCACGCCGTGCCAGATGCGCTCCTTGTGGGCGGCATCGCGCACCGGCGGATTCATCTGCGCGCGGGTGCCCAGCCGCTGGTAGCAGCCCGGCGCCTCCAGGGTCAGATGATGCGGGGTGACCTCGACGGTCGCGACATCCTTGTTGGCCATCAGCACGTCCATCTCCGGGCCGGTGGAGATGTGCAGGATATGGATGCGCTTGCCGGTGCGCCGGGCGATGGCGACGAGGCGTTCGGTCGCCATCAGCGCCGCTGTCGGGTCGCGCCAGACCGGGTGGCTCGACGGGTCGCCGGCAACGCGCAGGCCCTTGCGTTCGCGCAGGCGCGGCTCGTCCTCGGCGTGGAAGGCGGCGCGGCGCGATATGCGTGACAGGATCGCCTCGACGCCGGCGTCGTCCTCGACCAGCAGGTCTCCGGTTGAGGAGCCGACGAAGACCTTGACGCCGCAGCAGCCGGGCAGGCGCTCCAGCTCGGGCAGGTCGGCGGCGTTGTCGTGGGTGCCGCCGATGAAGAAGGCGTGGTCGCAATGCATGCGGCCCCTGGCGCGCGCCAGCTTGTCGGCGAGCGCCTCGGCGGTGACCGTCTGCGGATTGGTGTTGGGCATCTCGAAGACGGCGGTGACGCCACCCATGACGGCGGCACGTGATCCCGATTCGAGGTCTTCCTTGTGGTCGAGGCCCGGTTCGCGGAAATGCACCTGGGTGTCGATCACGCCGGGCAGGATATGCAGGCCCTTGCAGTTGATGACCTCTCCGGCCTGGGCGCGGTCGAAGGTGCCGATGTCGACGATGCGCCCATCGCGGATGGCGACGTCGCGGCGTCCGCGGCCGTCCTGGTTGACGACCGTTCCGCCCTTGAGAACCAGATCGAAGGTTGCCGTCATGCCGTGTGCCTTTCCGCCTGTCTTGCACGCTCACGCCGCACGCGCTTGCCGCGCGCTTGCTTGGACCATACCTATGGCAGCAGCGGGCGGGAAGCGAGTACACATCTGGCCGCACGCAAACTCTGCACATAACCGTCAATTCACATGACACGTAGGGAAGCTTTCGCGATGAGCGGCACGGGATGCATACGGCTCGAGGACCGCGCAGTGCTGCGCGTCGCGGGCGCGGATGCACGCGATTTTCTGCAGGGGCTGCTCACCTGCGACATGAGCACTGTTCTGGCGGACACGCCGCGGCATGGTGCCCTGCTGACCCCACAGGGAAAGATCCTCTTCGAGGCGATCATCCACGCGCGCGAACCCGGCGCCTTCCTGTTCGACACGGACAAGGCGCTGGCCGGCGAACTGCTCAAGCGGCTGACATTCTACCGCCTGCGCGCGGCGGTGACGCTCGAGGCTGTAGAGGACATGTGCGTCGTGGCCGGTGAAGAGGCGGATGCCGCATTGCCCGCCGACCCGCGGCTGGCGGCGCTTGGGCGGCGCGGCATCGTCGCTTGCCAGGAGGCGGCGAGCGAGAACGGCGATCCGACGCCCTACCACATCCGCCGCATCGCCAGCGGCATCGCGGAACTGGGCCGCGACTACGAGAGCGGCGCGGTGTTCCCGCATGAGGCGAATTTCGACCAGCTCGGCGGAGTGAGTTTCACCAAGGGCTGCTACATCGGCCAGGAGGTGGTGTCGCGCATGCAGCACCGCGGCACGGCGCGCAGCCGCTTCGTGCCCGTCGCCATCGACGGGCCGCCTCCGGCGCGCGGTGCTGCCATCGAGGCTGACGAAAAGACGATCGGCACGATGGGCTCGTCGCTGGGCGGCGAGGGGATCGCGCTCCTGCGTCTCGACCGGCTCGAGGACGCAGTCAAGGACGGCCTCGCCGTCACATGCGGCGCGTCCCAGCTCACTGCGCGGCAACCGGGCTGGGCGAACTACACCGTGGCGCAGGCGGGGGACTGAGGCATGGCGCGCAGCCCGGCAAAGGCGGCACTGGCCACATCGCGCAACGAGGCGCCACGCGCCTGGCAGCGGATGCTGTCGGGGCGCCGGCTCGACCTGCTCGACCCCTCGCCGCTCGACGTCGAGGTTGCAGACATCGCGCACGGGCTTGCGCGCGTGGCGCGCTGGAACGGCCAGACCGTCGGCGAGCATGCGTTTTCCGTCGCGCAGCACTCGCTGCTGGTCGAAGACATCGTGGGGCGCATCGAGCCGCGCGCGCCGCGCGAACTGCTGCTGGCCGCCCTCTTCCACGACGCCCCGGAATACGTCATCGGCGACATGATCAGCCCGTTCAAGGCGGTCATCGGCGACAGCTACAAGAGCGTCGAGGCGCGCATCCTGCAAGCAATCCACATCCGCCTCGGCCTGCCCGGCGCGCTGCCGCCGGCGTGGACGCAAACGATCAAGAAGGCGGACACGATCGCCGCCTTTCTCGAGGCCACCCAGCTTGCCGGCTTCTCGCGCGAGGACGCGGAGCGTTTCTTCGGGCGGCCCGGAAAGATCGGCGGCGCGCGGCTGGACAGCCTGTACGCTCTGGCGCCCATGCCGGCCGCAGACGCCCAGAGACGGTTCGGCGAGCGCGCCGGGCTGCTCGGCGCAGATCTCGCCACGCAGCAGCGAAGCGCCGGCGGGGGCGTGCGATGAACCGGCCAGCGGGTCGTATCCACGTGTGTTCTCTGGCGCGGCTGCACGACACCGTCGCGGAGAGCGGCGCCTCGCACATCGCGACGCTCATCAACGCGGCCACACCGGTCGAGCGGCCCGGCCACATCGCCGCCGGCAATCACCTGTTCCTCGGCTTCAACGATATCACCGAGCCGATGGACGGCATGACCGCGCCGGGCGAGGAACATGTCGCGGCGCTGCTCGATTTCGTGCGGGGCTGGGACCGCGAAGCGCCGATGGTGGTGCACTGCTGGGCGGGCATCAGCCGGTCCACCGCGGCCGCGTTCATCGCGGTGAGCGCACTGAACCCGCAGCGAGACGTCGCGGAACTGGCGCGCACCGTGCGCGCGCTATCGCCCAGCGCGACGCCGAATGCCCGCCTTGTCGCGCTTGCCGACGACATGCTGTCGCGCGGCGGGACGATGGTCGACGCGGTGCGCGCGATCGGACGCGGCGCCTTTGCAGCCGAGGGCGATCCGTTCTTCCTGACGCTGGACTAGAGACCGATTCTCCCGCCGCGCAGCGCTCAGGCGGGTTCGCCGGGCAGGATGGCGAGCAGGTCGTGCAGTTGCCGCGTCTGGGCTGCGCCGAGGCTTTCGTGCACGGCGCGCTGGGCGTGCTGCCATAGCGGTACCGCCAGTTCGAAGCGCGCCCTGCCCTGCGGCGTCAGGTCCAGCACCGCGCCGCGCCCACTGCCTTCGCCCGATGCCAGCGCCAGCGATCCGTCGCCCAACAGCGGCTTGAGGCCGCGCGACAGGGTCGAGATGTCCATGTCGAGCAACTCGGCGACCGCGCCGCGGCTGGCGCCGGGATTGCGCGCGACGGCGGCGAGGATGGCGAACTGCATGGCGGTCAGGCCGCTCGGCTCCAGCGCCTGTTCGTACATGCGCGTCAGCCTCCGCGTCGCACGGCGGACGTGGCAGCAGGTGCAGTAGAGGTCGCGCAGAGTGTCGGCGGTCATGAATACATTGTATATGCAAATTTGATTGCCAGACAGTTGCATTCTGCCGAAAAACAGATTTGCATATGCAAATTCATATCTGAATTCCGGGGAGGGAACGATGGCGGAGGATGGCGAGGCCGTCGAATATGGCGTGGTGGCGCGCGAGGTTCTGGTGGCAGAAGACGGACTGACCTTCCTGCGCCAGATCGTCGACGGTGAGCTGCCCTCGCCGCCGATCGCGCAGACGATGGGCATGCATCTCGCCGAGGCCGATCCCGGCCGCGTCGTCTTCACCGGCACCCCCGGATTCCACCATTACAACCCGAGCAGCCAGGTGCACGGCGGCTTCGCGTTGACCCTGCTCGATTCGGCGCTGGGCTGCGCGGTGCATTCGACGCTGAAGGCCGGAGAGAGCTACACGACGCTGGAGATCAAGGTAAATTTCGTGCGCGGCATGTCGGAGGCAACTGGCGAGGTGCGCAGCGAGGGCCACGTCGTGCATCGCGGAAGGCAAACGGCAACGGCGGAAGGCAGGCTGACCGACGCCAATGGCCGCCTGCTCGCGCACGGCGTCACAACCTGCATGATCTTCCCGGCCGCGAACTAGGCGAAAGCGGTCAGGACACCTCGACGACGATGCGTCCGCGCACCTTGCCGGCGATGATGTCGGCGCCGGCGGCGATGACGTCGTCGAGCGGGATCGTGGTCGTCATCGTCGCGATGGCCGCCTTGTCGAGGTTCGCCGTCAGCAGGTCGTAGGCGCGGATACGTTTCGCCTTGGGTGCCATCACCGAATCGATGCCAAGCAGCGAAACGCCGCGCAGGATGAAGGGGGCGACGCTCGCCGGCAGGTCCATGCCTTGGGCAAGCCCGCAGGCAGCCACGCAGCCGCCGTACTTCGTCTGCGCCAGCAGGTTGGCGAGGGTGTGGCTGCCGACGGAATCGACGCCCGCCGCCCAACGCTCCTTGCCGAGCGGGCGGCCGGGTTCGGACAGTTCGGAGCGGTCGATGATCTCGTCGGCGCCGAGTGCGCCGAGGTAGTCGGCCTCGCTGGCGCGCCCGGTCGATGCGATGACGTGGAAACCGAGCTTCGCCAGCAGGACGATCGCGGTGGAGCCGACGCCGCCGGCAGCGCCGGTGACCACCACCGGGCCCGACTGCGGGGTGGTGCCATGATCGGTGACGGCGAGCACGCACAGGGCTGCCGTGTATCCAGCGGTGCCGATCGCCATGGCCTCGGCATTGCTCAGCGCATCGGGGCAATGGATCAGCCAGTCGCCCTTGACGCGCGCCTTGCCGGCGAAGCCGCCGTGGTGCGTCTCGCCAACGCCCCAGCCATTGAGGATGACGCGGTCGCCGGTCTTGAAGTCCGGGTTGCCGGAGGCCTCGACCTCGCCGGCGAAATCGATGCCGGGGATGAGCGGCCAGCGGCGCACGATCGGCGCCTTGCCGGTGAGCACGAGGCCGTCCTTGTAGTTCAGCGTCGAGTGGGTGACACGCACGGTGACGTCGCCGTCCATCAGGTCGGCGTCGGTCAGCGTGGTCAGTTCGGCCTTCTGGCCCTTCTCGCCTTCCCTGGAAATGAGGATTGCGCGAAATCCGCTCATGGCTTGTGTCTCCCCGGTCATGCAGCCTTGCCCATTCCCTAGCGCGACCAGCTCCTGATTGACAGGGGAAAGGGGCAATTTTCCCGACACGCGTTCACGCCGGTTTGTCTTGCCCGCGCCGCGCCTGCCGCTACCCTTTCAAGAGGTTGGGACCGCCATGCGAAAGGATGCCGCCATGTGCACGATCGACGGATGCGGACACCATGCGAAGATGCCGCCGATCCGGGTTTCGCAAACCGACCGGCGCGCCTTTCTTGCAGGGATGGCCAGCCTGCCGCTGGCAACCGTGCTGGCGTTTCCCGAACTGGCGCATGCGCAGGCGCAGCGGCTGGAGCCACTCACGATCCCCCTGCCGCAGGGCGGCGAGGCGCAAGGGGTGGTGGCGATGCCGGCGAAGCTGCCAGCGCCGGCGGTCGTGCTGATCCACGAATGGTGGGGCCTCAACGACCAGATCAAGGCAGTCGCAGCCGAACTCGCCAACCTCGGCTACATTGCCTATGCCATCGACCTCTACGGCGGCAAGGTTGCAAAGACCGCTGAAGAGGCGCGCGCGCTGACGCAGGGGCTCGACGCCAACGCGGCGACGGCGCAGCTCGCCGGCGCCATCGCACACCTGAAAGGCGATGCCAACTCGACCGGCAAGGTGGCGACGATGGGCTGGTGTTTCGGCGGCGGCTGGTCGCTGAACGCCTCGATCGCGACGCCGGTCGATGCGACCGTCATTTACTACGGGCGCGTCAACCGCGGCGCGGACGACCTGAAGGCGCTGTCGGGACCGGTGCTCGGACACTTCGGCACACTCGACAAGAACATCAACGCGACGATGGTTTCCGGGTTCGAGGCGGCGATGGCGCAGGCCGGCAAGGCCGACCTGCTGACGGTTCACTGGTACGAGGCCGACCACGCCTTCGCCAACCCGACGGGCGCGCGCTACGATGCAGAGGACGCCGCGCTCGCGTGGACGCGCACGACGGACTTCCTGGCGGCGAACCTCAAGGGTTGAGGTGTCACGCGGGTTCGGTGAGGCGCTCGACGGGCGCGTCGCGGATCGGCCAGTGCAGGAGGCCTGCGACGACGCCCAGCACCGCGCCGAGCCACCAAACCACGTCGTAGCTGCCGGTCTGGTCGTAGAGCCTGCCGCCGAGCCAGACGCCGAGGAACGAGCCGAGCTGGTGGTTGAGGAACACCACGCCGTAGAGCAGCCCCATCCAGCGCGGGCCGAACATGGTGACGACGATGCCCGAGGTCGGCGGTACCGTGGACAGCCACAACAAGCCCATGACGCAGGAAAAGATCAGCAGCGAGGGCACGGAAATCGGCACCATGAGGAAGCCGACGAAGGCGACCGAGCGCAGCAGGTAAAGCCAGCTCAGCATGTGCGGGCGCGAGCTGCGGCCCGACAGGATGCCGGAACCGTAGGAGCCGATGACGTTGAACAGGCCGATCAGCGCGATCGCCCAGGCGCCCCACTTCGCCGCGATGCCGAGGTCGACGATGTAGGCGGGCAGGTGCGCCGAAATGAACGCCACCTGGAAACCGCAGACGAAGAAGCCGGTGACCAGCAGGACATAGCTGCGGTTCGACAAGGCCTCGCGCAAAGCTTCGCTGACCGACTGGTCGCGAACCGCGCCGGCCGGCTTCTCGTTGCGGCCGGCCATCACGGGGGCAAGGCCGATGACGGCAAGGACCATCGCCGCGATCAGCATCAGCGCGGTGTGCCAGCCATAGGCGGAAATGAAGCCCTGCGTGATCGGCGCGAACAGGAACTGGCCGAGCGAGCCGCCGGCGGTCGCGATGCCGAAGCCGATCTGCCGCTTCTCGGGCGGCAGCAGGCGCGAGAACGCCGAAATGACGAGGCCGAAGGAACTCGCCGCGATCGCCGCGCCGACCAGCACGCCGGCCGACAGGTGCAGCACGAACGGCAGTTCCGCCTGCGACATGACGAGGAGGCCGACGGCGTAGACCAGCCCGCCGGCGGCGATGACGCGCGCGGTGCCGTAGCGGTCGGCGAAACCGCCGGCGATCGGCTGGGCGACGCCCCAGACGATGTTCTGGATCGCCAGGGCGAGAGCGAAAGTCTCGCGCGACCAGCCGTTGGCCTCGGTCATCGGGGCGAGGAACAGCCCCATGCCGGTGCGCGGGCCGTTGGTCAGCACCGCGATCAGCACGCCCACGGTCAGGATAAGCATGGGCGTGCGCCAGCCTGACGATGTGGCCGAGCCTGCGGTTCTGCTGTCGGACATTCGATGTCTCCGTAAAAACCCGGATGCTTCGGGCCCGGCGACACTATCGCGGCGCGGCGATCAGGAGAACCGGCTTTTGCGAATACGCCCCATCAGCGAAATTCATGGGACGCGCGATATCGCGTCAATTCCCCTTTGCCGGAGCCGGCGCCTCCTCCGGCTCGATCGCCATGCGATAGATGTGCCACGTGGCGTGGCCAAGAATCGGCAACACGACGACGAGCCCAAGAAACATGGGCAGGCTGGCGGCGATCAGCAGCATCACGACAACGAAGGCCCAGCCGAGCATGGGAAGCGGGTTCTTCACCACGGTCTGCACGCTGGTGATCATCGCGGTGATGAAGTCGATGTCGCGGTCGAGCAGGATCGGGAAGGAAATCACCGACAGCGAGAACAGGATCACCGCCAGGATCGCGCCGACGACGTGACCGACCGCCAGGAAGATCAGGCCGTTTGGCGTGGTGAACAGGGCGTGGAAGAAATCGGCGTAGCTGGCAATCGGCTCGAAGCCGATGAACAGGGCCAGCAACAGGCGGACCTGGTACATCCATGCGGTAAACACGAACAGCACGACGAAAGCCATCCAGCCGATCTCGCGCCTGTGCTGGGCCCAGACGACGCCCATGATTTCGGAAAGGCGCAGCGGCGTCCCGGCTTCCAGCCTCCGGCTGATGTCGTAGAGGCCGACGGCGGCAAAGGGTCCGATCAATGCGAAACCCGTCGCCAGCGGGTAGCTGATCCACGTCAGGTCGCTCCACGCGGCCGTCAGGATAACGATGATGCCGCCAATGGCGTAGGCGATACCGAAGAGAGCGCTGGTCAGCCCGGCAGAGCGGAAATCCTGCATGCCGCGCCCGGCAGCAGCGACGACCTCCGCAAAGGTGAAGCTCCTGACCTTCGGCGGCGCGCGATAGCCCTCGGGCAGTGCCAGGACGTCGGTCTGTGCGTCCGAGTTCTTCGTCGACTTGGCGTTCATGGATTTCCTCCCCAGGAATGGACCCTTGGCGGGTGCTTGGGGAGGATTATGAACGCAAGATTGCCGGTTGGCCAAGCCGTGGAAACTACGTCAGATCCAGTTTCGCACCTGGTAGAAGATATGCCGGCCGATCTTGTCGCGCTTGACCATGCCGCGCACCCAGCGCGGATGCACGTAGTCGGCGTGGTAGTGGGTCGAATCGTTGACCGTCTTCAGGAAGGACTTGCCGGCGAGCACGTCGCGGGCAAACACCATCGCCTTGTCCCAGGAGCTCTGGTCGCGGACGCGGTCGGGGATTCGGTCGCAGGCAAAGGAGAACTGGCAGCGGTTGCGCCAGTGCTTGTTCTGGTAGACGACGCCGCAGATCGAGTCCGGATAGTAGCTGGATCGCACGCGGTTGGTGACCACCTGCGCGACCGCGATCTGGCCGGTGTCGGGCTCGCCTCGGGCCTCGAAGTAGATGGCTGTGGCCAGGCAGTTCAACTCCTGGGCATAGCGATTCACATCGTAACCGGGATCTCTCGGCAGGCGCGCGTCGAACAGCCCGGGCAGGCGGTCGTCGGCGCCGAAGAATTCCATCCCCAGGGACGCGAGGAGCACGGCGCCGCCGCGCTCCTCGGTAGGAATGTGGAACGACAGCCGCGGCCCGCCGACCTCGCCGGGATCGACCATCATGCGCGGGTTGCGCATGATGCCAACGCCTTCCATGTCGATGCGATAGATCGCACCCACCGGCGGGCGACTCATCTGCAGGTCGCCCTTGACCGCGCGGTTGACGCGGTCTTCCGGTGAGAGGCTCGCCGCCTGCGGCAGCGATCCCGTCACCATCGCGTCGGATGCGTTAATGCCGAGCATGCCGGCGCCCGTCGATACGCCGAGCGTGCCGTCGGCGGACGCATGCTGGAAGGGCAGCGCGACCTTGGCGGAATACTCCGCGCCCTGCGGCGCCGCGACCAGCGACGTTCGCCAGCGGTCGGCGCTCGTGATTTCCTTGGTGAGCATGGCCGCCGCATCCTGGTAGGCGGCCTGTCCGGTCGTTGCAACCAGCCCGGCAAGGGCCAGGAGAAACACGCGGATCCGATGACCGGTGCGACCCCCGCGCACCGGGAAATGCAATCTCTTACGCAACGCACACACCACTTCTTGCAAGCATCGCCAAACCCCAAACGCAGAGCCGGCGAACGCGCTCGATACCCCCGGGCAACCCCCGTTGCGCGAACTATCGCCGCAAATGCGTTGATGCACGATTAACGTTAAAAGACGTCAGGAAATGGGCAGGCAAGACCCGAAGTATTTTCTTGGTAAATCAGCGGTTTATGCACCAACCTGGACAATTAGCCGCAGTAGCGCGGAAAACGGTGTGCCAGCGTCGGAGCGCAGGATGTGCCCGGCCACGCGCTTCAGCCCGACGCGGCCGTGGCGGGTGCGCAGGCAATCGCGGATGAAGGCGAGCGCCTGGGCATCGCGGCGCGCATCGAGGCGGCCTTCGCGCTCAAGCCAGCCGCGGTGGGCGTCAATTGCAGATAGCAGATCACCGATCCCCTCGCCGCTGGCGGCGGATACCGCGACCACCGGCACCTTCCAGCCGCCGCCGCCGGCGACCAGCCCCAGCGCACCCTCGACATCGGCGCAGGCGCGCCGTGCGGATGCGCCCATGTCGGCCTTGGTGACGGCGATGATGTCGGGCAGTTCCATGATGCCGGCCTTCATGAACTGCAGCGCATCGCCCGAGCCCGGCTGCACGCACAGGACCAGCGTGTCGGCGACCAGCCCGATGTCGGCCTCCGACTGGCCGATGCCGACGGTCTCGACGATGACGCGGTCATAAGCCGCACGCATCAGGATGGCCGCGGCAACCGCGATGTCGGAAAGCCCGCCAAGGCGGTCGCGGGCGGCCAGCGAGCGCACGAACGCCTGTGCGTCGTCGGGCGCGGTGCGGATGCGTGTGCGATCGCCGAGCAGCGCGCCGCCGGAGATCTGCGAGGAGGGATCGACCGCGATGACGCCGACGCTCAATCCGGCCTGGCGAGAGCGGGCGAGCAGGCTGCCCGTCAGCGTCGACTTGCCGACACCGGGCGGCCCGGTCAGGCCGATGACGTGGCCGAGCGGGTCGGCGGCAGCGGCATCGAGCAAAGCGACCATGTCGGCATCGGGCAGCGCCAGCGGGTCGAACCCGGTCTCCAGCGCGGACAACGCGCGCGCCATCGCCGGCTTGCCGCCGGCGCGCAGGGCTGCCAGCGCCTCGCTCACCGGGGGCGCTCCGCTGTCATCGTGCGCTCAGGCTGTGGACGCCGTCTCGCCGCCGATCACGGCCTGGGCCGCGGCGAGGCGGGCAATCGGCACGCGGTAGGGCGAACAGGAGACGTAGTCGAGGCCGACCTTCTCGCAGAAGTGCACCGACGCCGGGTCGCCACCATGCTCGCCACAGATGCCGAGCTTGATGTCGGGACGCGTCTTGCGGCCGCGTTCGCAGCCGATCGCCACCAGTTCGCCGACACCGTCCACGTCGATGGAGATGAAGGGATCGGCCTCCAGCAGCCCCTTCTCGACGTAGGTGCCGAGGAAGCTGCCGGCATCGTCACGGGAAATGCCGAAGGCGGTCTGCGTCAGGTCGTTGGTGCCGAAGGAAAAGAATTCCGCCGTCTCGGCGATCTCGGCGGCGCGCAGGCAGGCGCGCGGCAGCTCGATCATCGTGCCGACCAGGTAGGTCAGCTCAACGCCGGTCTCCTTGCTGACCTTTTCGGCCATCGCGTCGATGCGCTCCTTGAGCATGTCGAACTCCGGGCGCCCGGCGATCAGCGGAACCATCACTTCGGGATGCACGGCCTTGCCGGTCTTCCTGGTCACCTGTGCCGCGGCCTCGAAGATCGCCTGGGCCTGCATCTCGCAGATCTCGGGATAGGAGACGGCGAGGCGGCAGCCGCGGTGGCCGAGCATCGGGTTGAGTTCCTTGAGCAGGTCGACACGCGCGGTGACCTTGTCGACGCTGGCGCCGAGCGCCTCGGCGACCTCGGCGATCTCTTCGGCCTCGTGCGGCAGGAACTCGTGCAGCGGGGGATCGAGCAGGCGGATCGTCACCGGCAGACCGGCCATGATCTCGAACAGCTCGACGAAGTCGTCGCGCTGCATGGGAAGCAGCTTGGCGAGCGCCTTGCGGCGGCCGGCCTCGTCGTCGGCGAGGATCATCTCACGCACCGAGGTGATGCGGTCTCCGTCGAAGAACATGTGCTCGGTGCGCGACAGGCCGATGCCCTCGGCGCCAAAGTCGCGCGCGGCGCGCGCATCGAGCGGCGTCTCGGCGTTGGCGCGCACGCCGAGGCGGCGGCGCGCGTCAGCCCACTCCATGATGGTGGCGAAGTCGCCGGAGAGTTCCGGCTGCAGCATCTCGACGCGGCCTTCCAGCACCTGGCCGGTGGAGCCGTCGATGGTGATGATGTCGCCGGCCCTGAAGGTGCGGCCCGCGGCCATCATCTCGCCCTTGGCGTAGTTGATGCGGATCATGCCGGCGCCGGAGACGCAGGGCTTGCCCATGCCGCGGGCGACGACCGCCGCGTGGCTGGTCATGCCGCCGCGCGTCGTCAGGATGCCCTCGGCGGCATGCATGCCGTGGATGTCCTCCGGGCTTGTCTCGACGCGCGCCAGGATGACGGCGCGGCCTTCCGCCTTCAGCCGCTCGGCGTCGTCGGAGGAGAAGACGATCTCGCCCTGGGCGGCGCCGGGCGACGCCGGCAGGCCGTTGGCGACGACGGTGCGCGGCGCGTCGGGGTCGATCATCGGGTGCAGCAGCTGGTCGAGCGAGGCCGGGTCGATGCGCAACACCGCCTCGTCGCGGGTGATGAGGCCCTCGTTGGCCATCTCGGCGGCAATCTTCAGCGCTGCCTTGGCGGTGCGTTTGCCCGAGCGGGTCTGCAGCATGTAGAGCTTGCCCTGCTCGACAGTGAACTCGAGGTCCTGCATGTCGCGGTAGTGGGTCTCGAGCTGATCGCAGATGGCGATGAATTCCTTGTAGGTCTTTGGCATCGCGGCCTCCAGCGAGGCCTTGTCGGAGCCGGCCGCGATGCGGGCGGCCTCGGTCAGGTCCTGCGGGGTGCGGATGCCGGCGACGACGTCCTCGCCCTGGGCGTTGATGAGGAATTCGCCATAGAGCTCGCGCTCGCCGGTGGAGGGATTGCGGGTGAAGGCAACGCCGGTCGCGGAATCCTCGCCCATGTTGCCGAACACCATGGCCTGGACGTTGACGGCGGTGCCCCAGGAGGCGGGGATCTCGTGCAGGCGGCGGTAGGTGATGGCGCGCTGGTTCATCCACGAGCCGAACACCGCGCCGATGGCGCCCCACAGCTGCTCGCGCACGTCCTGCGGGAAGGGTTTGCCGAGTTCCTCCTCGACGCGCACCTTGTAGGCGGCGACGACCGCCTCCCAGTCGTCGGCGGACAAGTCCGTATCCAGGGTCAGGCCGCGCTCTTCCTTGTAGAGCTCGAGGATTTCCTCGAAGTGGTGGTGGTCGACGCCGAGCACGACGTCGGAATACATCTGGATGAAGCGGCGGTAGCTGTCGTAGGCGAAGCGGCGGTCGCCCGACACACCGGCCAGCGCCTCGACGGTCGCGTCGTTGAGGCCGAGGTTGAGAACGGTGTCCATCATGCCGGGCATGGAGGCGCGGGCGCCGGAGCGCACCGAGACGAGCAGCGGATTGGCGTTGGCGCCGAAGCCCTTGCCGACGATCTTCTCGATGCCGGCGATCGCCGCCGATACCTGCTCGTCGAGTTCCGCGGGATAGGTCTCGGCGTGGTCGTAGTACCAGTTGCAGACGTCGGTGGTGATGGTGAAGCCGGGCGGGACCGGCAGGCCAAGGTTCGACATCTCGGCGAGGTTGGCGCCCTTGCCGCCGAGCAGGTTGCGCATGGCGCTGTCGCCTTCGGCGGAGCCACCGCCGAACGAGTAGACCCATTTCGTCATGTCTTACGCTCCCGAAGCGTTCCGCGTGATCTCGCGTTGAGGACTTCCCGCGGCGGGGGACTCATGTTGCACCCGCGAAAAGTGACGCGCGTTCATTGCGCAAAATCGCGCGCGATGCAATTCGCCAAGCTGCTTATGCGGGGCGGCCAGCGGGATTCATCGTGAACGGCGGCAATGTATACGCAAACGGGGCGAGACACCGGCGTGCACGCCGGCTGTCCAGCTAGCCGGCGACCCTGCCGAAAACCGCCACGCGGTCCATGGTGTCGCGGATGGCGGCGAGCAGCTTCAGCCGGTTGGCGCGCAGGGCGGCGTCGTCGGCGTTGACGGTGACGTCGTCGAAGAAGGCATCGACGGGCGCGCGCAGCTTCGCCAGCGCCGTCATGGCGTCTGAAAAATCCTCGCGCTCCAGCGCCATCTCGGCTTCGCCCCGCGCGGTCTCCAGCGCGTCGAACAGGGCGCGTTCCTGGTCTTGCGCGAAGAGGTCCGGCTGCGGCGTCGCGGGATAGTCAGTGCCGTCCTTCTTCTCCTCGATGCGCAGGATGTTGGCGGCGCGGCGGTAGGCGGTGAGCAGGTTCGACCCGTCCTCGCTGTCGAGAAAGGCGCCCAGCGCCTCAACCCGGCGGGCGATCATAAGAAGATCATCCTGATTGGGGAGCGCGAAGACGGCG
>JACKJK010000013.1 GCA_020637985.1 Rhodobiaceae bacterium | reverse complement strand
GTCTCGATCGCCATGTGTTCAATGCGCGCCAGATCGTCATCGCTGGCGCCAAACAGGATTTCGTACTCCGCGCCCTCGCAGTCGAGCTTCAGCAGCTCGACGCGATCGAGCCGGTTTTCGGCCAGGATGGACTTGAGGGTGACCGCCCGGCAACGCGTCGCGATGGTCTGCTCGTCGCTGCTCTCCATGCTGGCGCCGGAGGTGTATGCTTCGGGGCCGGCATGCGAGTAGATCTCGATCTCTCCGTCATGACCGGCAACCGCGGCGTTGACGATGGTCCAGCGCGCCTGCGGAAACGCCCGCCGGTTCTCCTCCATCAGCCGGAAGTTGCCCGATAGCGGCTCGAACGAGATAACCTGGGCATCGGGATGGTCGCACAGGATCTGCAGCGCGAAGAACCCGGCGTTCGCCCCGATGTCGAGCACTACCGCCCCCTCGCGCGCCAGCGGATCGGCCTTGAATCCCGACATGTAGATCTGCTCGAAGAAGCATTCCTTGTAGATGAAGAGCATGTCGGAGCGCACCGGGATCGACGGACCGGCTCGCGTCTCGAACCGGAAGCCGCCGTCCGGGAAGCCACGCGCCTTGGCCAGCATGTAGGCCGGCCAGTTGCGGTGCATGCGGATCAGGTTGTAGGGACGGCGCAGGGACATGGAGCAGATTTTTCTTCTTCCCGCGCATCCAGCCGGCACGCTTCAAGAGTCGTACGTTGTTTCCTGCGACCACAAACCATCCGGCTCCGCCTCGTTCAAGGGGACCGGTTGACGCATTCACGAGCGGTCATCCAGGCGCGATCGCCGAGCATGGCGCCTTGAACCCGTAGCCGCCCTGCCAGAGAACCCGCCCTGGAGTCCGGCGACAAGCCGCCTAGTCGGCCTTTGCCGGAACCCGCGGCACGCTGCCGCCGCCCTTGCGCGGCTTCGGCTTCGCCTTGGCAGGCGCCTTCGTCGCCTTCGCTTTCGCTGCCTTGGGCGCGGCCTTGCGCTTCGGCTTCGCCTTCTGGCTGGCGGCCGGCTTGGCAGGCGGGTCGACGTAGTCGAAGACGAGCGCGGATTCGCCCGCCGCGTCGCGCCCGACACTGACACGCACGATGCCGCCGTCCTTCAGCCTGCCGAACAGCACCTCGTCGGCGAGCGGCTTCTTGATCTCCTCCTGGATCAGCCGCGCCAGCGGGCGCGCGCCCATCTGGTCGTCATAGCCGCGATCGGCGATCCACTGGTTGGCCTCCTTGGTCAGTTCGATGGTGACGCCGCGGTCGGCAAGCTGCGCCTCAAGTTGCAGCACGAATTTCTCGACGACCATCGCCACCACTTCGCCCGGCAGATTGCCGAAGGCAATGGTCGCATCGAGACGATTGCGGAACTCCGGCGAGAACATGCGATTGACCGCTTCGGTATCCTCGCCCTCGCGCCGCTGCCGGTTGAAGCCCATCGGCGGCTTGGCCATGTCTGCGGCGCCCGCGTTGGTCGTCATGATCAGGACGACGTTGCGGAAATCCACCTGCTTGCCGTTGTGGTCGGTCAGCTTGCCGTGGTCCATCACCTGCAGCAGCACGTTGAACAGGTCGGGATGGGCCTTCTCGATCTCGTCGAGTAGCAGCACGCAATGGGGATGCTGGTCGACACCGTCGGTCAGCAGCCCGCCCTGGTCGAAGCCGACATATCCGGGCGGCGCGCCGATCAACCGCGACACCGTGTGCCGCTCCATGTATTCCGACATGTCGAAGCGCAGCAGCGGCACGCCCATGATCGAGGCAAGCTGCTTGGCGACCTCGGTCTTGCCGACGCCGGTGGGTCCGGAGAACAGGTAGTTGCCGATCGGCTTTTCGGGATCGCGCAAGCCGGCGCGGGCGAGCTTGATCGCCGCTGACAGCGCCTCGATCGCCTTGTCCTGTCCGAACACCACGCGCTTCAGGTTCTTGTCCAGGTCCTGCAGCACGCCGGCATCGGTGCGCGACACGCTCTTGGGCGGAATGCGCGCCATCTTGGCGATGGCGTCCTCCACTTCCTTGACGCCGATGGTGCGCTTGCGCCGCGACGGCGCCAGCAGCATCTGCGAGGCGCCCGTCTCGTCGATGACGTCGATCGCCTTGTCGGGCAGCTTGCGGTCGTGGATGTACTTCGACGACAGCTCCACCGCCGCCTGGATGGCGTCGCCCGTGTAGCGGACCTTGTGGAACTCCTCGAAGTAGGGCTTCAGCCCTTTGAGGATCTTCACCGTGTCGGGAATCGTCGGCTCCGCCACGTCGATCTTCTGGAACCGACGCACCAGCGCGCGGTCCTTCTCGAAGTGCTGGCGGTATTCCTTGTAGGTGGTCGAACCGATGCAGCGCAGCAGGCCGTTCTGCAGCGCCGGCTTGAGCAGGTTGGAGGCGTCCATCGCTCCGCCCGATGTGGCGCCGGCGCCGATCACGGTATGGATCTCGTCGATGAACATGATGGCGCCGGGATGGTTCTCGATCGCCTTCACCACCGCCTTCAGGCGCTCCTCGAAGTCGCCGCGATAGCGCGTGCCAGCCAGCAGCGAGCCCATGTCGAGCGCGAAGATCGTGGCGTCGTGCAGCACCTCAGGCACCTCGCCGTGCACGATGCGCCGCGCCAGCCCTTCCGCGATCGCCGTCTTGCCGACGCCGGGGTCACCGACGAACAGCGGATTGTTCTTCTGCCGCCGGCAAAGCACCTGGATGGTGCGCTGGATCTCGATGTCGCGGCCGATCAGCGGGTCGATCTTCCCGGCAAGAGCCTTCTCGTTCAGGTTGACGCAATAGGCGTCCAGCGCGTCGTTCTTCTTGTCTTCCTGCGCGCTCTCGCCCTCGCCCGGCGCCTGGTCTTCCTCGGCGCCGCGCACCGTGCGCGTTTCCGACAACCCCGGCCGCTTGGCGATGCCGTGGCTGACGTAGTTGACCGCGTCGTAGCGGGTCATGTCCTGTTCCTGCAGGAAATAGGCGGCATGGCTCTCGCGCTCGGCGAACATGGCGATCAGCACGTTGGCTCCGGTCACCTCGTCACGGCCGGACGACTGCACGTGGATCACCGCGCGCTGGATGACACGCTGGAAACCCGCCGTCGGCTTGGCATCTGCATCGGTATCGGTCACCAGGTTGTCGAGCTCCTCGTCGATGTAGTCGACGAGATTGCGCCGCAGCACGTCGAGATCGACGCTGCAGGCGCGCATCACCGCCGCCGCATCCTGGTCGTCGATCAGCGCAAGCAGCAGGTGTTCGAGCGTCGCGTACTCGTGGTGACGCTCGCTTGCCAGCGCCAGCGCGCGGTGCAGGGCCTGCTCGAGACTGCGCGAGAATGAGGGCAAGGAAATCTCCTATTTCTTTTCCATGACGCATTGCAGAGGATGCTGGTGCTTGCGCGCAAAGTCCATCACCTGCGTGACCTTCGTTTCCGCGATCTCGTAGGTGAACACCCCGCATTCGCCGACCCCGTGCTGGTGCACGTGCAACATGATCTCGGTCGCCGCCTCGCGCGGCTTGTTGAAGAACCGCTCGAGCACGTGGACCACGAATTCCATCGGCGTGTAGTCGTCGTTGAGCAGCAGCACCCGGTAGAGGTTCGGCCGCTTGGTCTTCGGCCTGGTGCGCGTCACGACGGACGTGTCGTTGTCCTGCCCGTCGTCGCCGTCATCTCCGCCGGTCGCGGACGCACGCATTGGCGCATGTCGCCGCGCACCGGCAATCGCCAGCCGCAATGTCATATCCAGTTCCGGCATCATCGAAACCGCTTGTCCCAGACCTTTCGTGCGCTTCGGCGCATCCGCAACGGCAAACTGCCATGCGCGCTGCCAGCGCGATGGAATCCGGATTCAAGATAGGCCACGACGCCCCCTCTTGAAAGGTGCCGGATCGCGCGAATCGGGAAGCTGGACCGCAAATCCGGCAACAAACCGGATGGCTCGGGCGTCACCCTGCGATTTCTCGCGATTACGAGGCACCACAACGAAAAAAAGCCCGGCCGCAAGGCCGGGCTTTCACGAAAGGAGGAGGAAGCGAAGAAGCTTACTTCGCGGCCTTGGCAACCAAGCCTTCGACCGGCTTGTAGGCTTCCTTGGCGAGGTCGGCGAACAGCTCGCTGATCTTCGTCGACTGCGCAACGAAACCCTCGTAGGCCGACTTGGCATAGTCCGTCTGGATCTCGAAGGCCTTGTCGAAGGACTTCGCACCGGCCAGCTTCTCGAACACGGCAGCACCATCCTCGAAGGACTTCTTCGAGTAGTCGGCCATCTCGACCGCGATCGCCTGCATGCCCTTGCTCACCGTGCCGAAGCTCTTCATGGCGAGGTCCATGTTGTCCTTGCCGACCTTCTGCATGTCTTCAAAATTGTTCATCATCGTCATCTCCCGAGACTTTAATTCGATTGGCGGAACCGGCGCTGCGCCGTCACGAGCGCCTCTTGCTGCGCTGCCGCATTTATATGTGCACTGCACCATTGATGTCAAGGAAATTTTGTGCGGCGCGACATGACGGAAATCAACGCAAACAACCTCCGGGTCTGCCATCACCTTGCCCCGGTTTTACCGTTTCCTAACCGCAACGCCATACCGTGGTGAGGAAGGTGGGGAGCAAGACCTGCGCCCGGGGGAGCCTGCGCATGCTGTCCAATCGCGGCATGCCGCAAGGGCGCACAACTGATCCGCCGCAACGAGTCTGGTTCTAGTGCGTGGAGCGTATCCGCATGTATGAGCGGCGGGGTTTTCGTCGGTTTTCGAGTATCGTCAAGCTGGATCGCATCACCCGCGCCTGTCGGGCCGGTATCATGGCGGTCGCGCTGGCGGGCCTGGCTTCCGCCGCGCAGGCGGCGCCGCGATACGTCTCGATCGCCGTCGACGGCGCGACGGGCGAGGTGGTTCAGTCAACGAGCCCCGACGCGCGCGTCCATCCCGCCTCGCTCACCAAGATCATGACGCTCTACATCCTGTTCGAGGAACTCGAGGCCGGCCGTGTCGGCCTTGGATCATCACTCAAGGTCTCGGGCCACGCCGCCGCCCAGGCCCCCTCGAAGCTCGGCCTGAAGCCCGGCTCCACCATTCGCGTCGAGGACGCCATCCTGGCCCTCGTCACAAAGTCGGCCAACGACATCGCCGTCACCATCGCCGAAAACATCGCCGGCAGCGAAGGCAAGTTTGCCCGCCGCATGACCGAAACGGCACAACGCATCGGCATGTCGCGCACGGTGTTCCGCAACGCGTCCGGCCTGCCCAATTCCGAGCAGGTCACCACGGCCCGCGACATGGCGACCTTGGGACGCATGATCCAGGTCCGTTTCCCGAGCTACTACAAGTACTTCTCCACCACATCCTTCACCTTCCGCGGACGCGCCTACCGCAACCACAATCGCCTCGTCGGCCGCGTTGAAGGGGTCGACGGCATCAAGACCGGCTACATCCGCGCCTCCGGCTTCAACCTCGTCTCCTCGATCCGCCGCGACGACCGCCACGTGGTGGCGGTGATCATCGGCGCGCGCTCCGGCAAGGCGCGCAACGCCGCCATGGAACGCCTGCTCATCGACTCCCTGAAAAGGGTCAAGCCGCATCGCGCCCGCCAGGTGATCGCCCGCGGCACGGTTCCGCTGCCGCCGCGCAAGCCGCAGGTGCCTGCCGCCTTCGCCGCTGCCCGCGCAGCTGAACGCGCAGCCCCGCAAACCTCCGTGCAGCTTGCCTCGGCACCCATCCGCATCCCCGCCGCAGCTCCCGCCACGGCACGCGCCGACAGCGGACCGCTGCTGCTGGTTCCCAACGGCCGCGGCGGGTTCAAGGTGGCATCCGCCAGCATGGCCGCGCCGCAGCCACAGCCGGTCGCCTACCAGCCTGCCCCGCAGCAGCAGGTCGTTTCGACACCGCTGCCGGCAGCGCCCATCCCCCAGACCGAGGCGCCGCAGACGACCGCCGCCGTGCCGCGCATCACGATCATCAAGCCGGCCCGCACGATCCCCGCACCGACATACGCAGCGATCCAGCCCGCGACGGGTCAGCCCGCGACAGCCCAGGTCGCAGCGCTTCAGGCAGCGCCGCAGCCCGTGCCATTACCCGCCCCTGCCCCCGCGCAGACCAGCGCGATGCGTGTCGCATCGGCGTCCGGCACCTACGCCATCCAGATCGGCGCCGTTCCCAACGAACAGGCTGCCCGCAAGCTGATCGCGCTCGCGCAATTGCGTGCCGGCGAGCTGCTTGCCGGGCGCGACGCCTTCACCCAGACCGTCGACAAGGACGGATCGACCCTGTGGCGGGCGCGCTTTGCTGGCTTCGACCGCGACAGTGCCAAGGATGCCTGCGCGGTCCTCGAAGCTAAGAATTTCGGATGTTTTCCGGTGCGTAACTAGAGGCCCGCGGGCCTCCCGGTGATGTGGAGTTCGGGCAAGTCCAGATTGAGCCCGGTGGTTGTGTCAGGAGCGTTTTCGATGCGTTTTCAGGAGCAGATCCTTGGCTTCGTTAATCTTCGCCGCGAGATACGTCGAGCCGCCCCGGTCGGGGTGAAGCCGCTTCATAAGGGCGCGGTGGGCCCGGCGGATATCCGCATCGCTCGCTCCGGGCGCAAGCCCAAGAACCTCGTAGGCTTCCTCCTGCGACATTGGGCCCTGAACCGGGCCGCGCTCGCCCTGCCCCCGGCCCGCATCCGCCTCTGCGTCCTCACGCCATCCGGGCGCCCTGCGGTCAAGATACGCCTCCAGCAGGGCTGCTGAATCCGCGTCCACCGCGCCAAGCAGGCCGATAAGGTCCTCGACACCCAGTTCGTTCAGCCCGCGCCCGGCGTGTTCGCCCTTCAGGACGCGCCCGCTCATGGTGCCGTTGTCGTGGTCCAGGGCCATCTCGACCCACTCCCCGCGCACCGTCGAGCTTTGCCCCGGCGAACGGTGCATGCGCGCACCAAAGCCGCTGGTGTAGGGAACGCGCAAGCCGAGCAGCGACAGCCCGTAGACGACGGCCGGCACGCCCCAGACCCACTGGCGGTGGAACAGGAACACTGCCCCCACGCCGATCAGCAACACGCCGCCGGCCCTGCGAACGAATGCGACGAGCTTCTTCGGATCGGCATTCGCGAACGCGTTGAGCCCGAACAGGACCAGCACCAGCGCCATAAGGCCAAGCAGAAACGCGCTCATTGCCTAGCCCGTCTTCATCTGCTCGATCAGCAGCCGGGCCGATCCGCCGTGATGCTTCGAATAGTTGGCAAGTGCCCTGTGGCCGCCCGCCGCGTAGACGGCGACCGCTGACAGCAGCGCCTTGAGTTGCGCCGCCGCGCCCGCGTCGAACCGGCAGTAGGCACCGCCGGTCAGCCGCGCGATCTCGCGAAACGCCCGCTCCGCCACCGGATCGAGGCCCTCCTGGAACACGAAGGCCGGCACCTTTAGCAGGCCGAGTTCGCCGGCAACGGCGCACAGGTCGTCGACGCGTTCCTCCATGGCGTCGCCGACGTAGACCAGTGCCTGGACCGCCGCCTTGCCGGTTTCGGCGCGCACGTGACGCAGCACGCGCTCGATCTGCGTGTGCCCGCCGCGGCAGTCGATGCGGCTCATCATGGCCGCCAGCGATCGCCCGTCGCCCGCCCATTTGCCGGCGCGGCACTCGCCGAGCCCGCGGAAATAGACGAGCTGGATGTCGAGCCCGCCGACCTTCGCGGCCTCGCGGAACATCTCGGCCTGCAGCTTGCAGGCCGTATCCCATGTCGGCTGGCGGCTCATCGTCGCGTCTAGCGCAAAGACGAGGCGCCCGCGCCGCCCCGCCGGCCGCCCGTTCGCCGGCGCCATCGTCCGTGCGGTTTCCAGGAAGGCAGCGATATCCGAGCGCCGCGACGCCTCCTGCGGCGTGTTCGCCTTGTCCATCGCAACCGGTTTGCGTGTTCGCGACATTTGCGCCTCGGTTTCACTGCGCGCGCACGCGGCGAAGTCCCGCGCGTTCAGCACATCACCTATGCACAGAATGTGGCGTCCGCGGGGGCAAACACAAGCCGCCCGACCGATCGGTGCGTTTGATGGTGCGCAAGAGGACGTGCGGATCAGCGCGCCAGGATATCGCCAAGTTCGAGCGGCTCGCGGCAGCTTTCGATCCACATCCGCCGCGCTTCCGCACGCCGCTTGCCGCGTTCGTCCACCGGCAGGCGGAGCTGCTCGATCAGCCTGCGAATTTCCCGCCGCGCGGCCAGGTGCGACAGGCTCGGCCGCGATCCCAGGGCTTCTTCCTCGATGGCGTCGAGCGCGGTCAGCCCGCGCGGGAAGAACTCGCGGAACACGATGCGTTCGCAGATCCCCTCGCCGACACGGAAGCCGAGTTGCTCGGAAAGCTGCCCCAGCGTACCGGCGACTCGCTGATTGTTGCGCGTGTCCAGCGTCGCGATGCGGTTGCGCACGACGATCCAGTCGATCAGCACCTCGTCGACGATGCGCCGTTTGCGCCGCGCCTCGCGCACCATGCGCGCGTAGTGGCTGACGCCCTGCACCTCAAGCGTTTCCGGGTCGACGTCGGCCAGCACGTCGAAATCTACGAAGCTGTCGTTGACCGGCGTCACCAGCGTATCGGCCATGGAATGGGCAAGCCGCATCAGGTAGCTGTCGTTGCCCGGCGTGTCGATGACGATGAAATCGGCGGTGCGCTCGCACGCCGCGATCGCCTCGGCGAAGCCCGCGAATTCGCGCTCCTCGTTGAGACGCACGCTGTCGCCTTCCGCGCGCGCCGGCGAATAATGGTCGGGAATGCGCAGCCTCAGCCCCTGCCGCGCCGACCACCGCCGCCGGTTGTTGACGTAGTGGGTTAGCGAATGCTGCCGGCAATCCAGGTCGATCGAGGCGACGCGCTGGCCCATGCTGAGAAGGTGCACGATGACGTGCATGGCGATCGTGGACTTGCCCGATCCGCCCTTCTCGTTCCCGACGACGATGACATGCGCCGATCCCCGCGCCGTGCTCTCGCGCATTGTCAGGCCTCCGCTCCCTCTGGAACTCTATCTTGGGAACGACGGCCCGGCGAATCAAGCGGCGTGTCGCGCCGATTCGCGTTTACCCTCCCTTAAGGTTAAGTGGCCGCAACACGACTGCCGCTTGCTTGGGCATTTGCCGCTTATTGTTGCGGCTTGCCGCCCCGCTCCGAACCAAGCGACATCAATGCGGCATTGCCGCCAGACGCCGTCGTATCGACCGAAACGACCCGCTCCGTCGCGAAACGGTGCATGTAGTGCGGCCCGCCCGCTTTCGGCCCGGTACCCGAAAGCCCCTCCCCGCCGAACGGCTGCACACCGACCACGGCCCCGATCTGGTTGCGGTTCACGTAGATGTTACCGACACGGGCGCGATCGCAGATCCTCTCCGCGCGTTCCTCGATGCGGGTATGCACCCCCAGCGTCAGCCCGTATCCGGTCGCGTTGATGTCGTCGACCAGGCTGTCGAGCGCACTCGCCTTGTAGCGCAGCACGTGCAGGACCGGCCCGAACACCTCGCGCTCGACATCGCCGATCCTCGATATCTCGTAGGCGGCGGGCGCAACGAAAGTGCCCTTGTCGGCGCCTTCGGGAAGCGGGTTCTCGGCGATCACCCTAAACCGCTTGCGCGCGCTTGCCTTGTAGGCCTCCAGCATACCGCGCGCCTCTTCGTCGATCACCGGCCCGATATCGGTCGCGTACGACCACGGGTCGCCGTTGGCGAGTTCCGCCATCGCGCCCTTGAGCATGGTGACGATCTTGGCGGCGACATCGTCCTGCACGCACAGGATGCGCAGCGCCGAACAGCGCTGGCCGGCGCTGTCGAAAGCCGAGCGCACCACATCGCGCACGACCTGTTCGGGCAGCGCGGTTGAATCGACGATCATGGCGTTGATGCCGCCGGTTTCCGCGATCAGCGGAACGATCGCCCCCTCCTTTTCGGCAAGCGCACGCTGGATGCGGTTCGCCGTCGCGTTGGAGCCGGTGAAGGCGACGCCGGCGATGCGCGGATCGGCAACAAGCGGCGCGCCAACCTGCTCGCCGTCACCGGGCAGCAGGTGCAGGACAGCGCCGGGAATTCCGGCCTCGTGCATAAGCTGCACGGCGCGGAACGCCACCAGCGGCGTCTGCTCGGCCGGCTTGGCGATGACGGCGTTGCCAGCCCCCAGCGCCGCGGCGACCTGGCCGGTGAAGATCGCCAGCGGAAAGTTCCACGGCGAGATGCAGGCAAAGACCCCGCGACCGTTGAGCCTGATGACGTTGCGCTCGCCCGTCGGCCCCGGCAGCACCTGCGGCGACTGGAATTCCTCAGCTGCCCGTGCCCCGTAGTAGCGCAGGAAATCGACCGCCTCGCGCAGGTCGGCGACGGCGTTGTCGATCGTCTTTCCGGCTTCGGCAACCAGCAGCGCCAGCAGTTCCGGCGCATGGTCCTCGTAGAGATCGGCGCACCTGTCGAGCAGCGCGCCGCGATGCGCCCCGCCGGCGCGGTCCCATCCGATATATGCCGCCTGTGCGCTCGTGATGGCCCGGTCGAGGACCTTGCGGTCGGCGTTGACCACCGTGCCGACCGTGACCCCTCGGTCATGCGGGCTGGTGACTGGCGCCCCCTTGCCTGAAACCGGCTTGCCATCGACGAGCGCGGCGGCGGCAAGCGGCCTGGCAACCGCCTTGCGCATGGCCTCCAGCAACGGCGCGCGGATCGTGCGTTCGGTCGTCAGCACGCCCTGGCTGTTGGCGCGCTCGGGCCGGAACAGGGCGTGCGGATTGGCGATCAGCGCATGCGGCGCGCCGCCGTATTCGCCCGCTTCCTCGACGGGGTCGCGCACGATCTCGCCGATCGGCGCCTCGTCGTCGGCAAGGCGATTGACGAACGAGGTGTTGGCGCCGTTCTCCAGCAGCCGCCGCACCAGGTAGGCGAGCAGGTCCTCGTGCCCGCCGACCGGCGCATAGATCCGGCACGGAACGCCCAGCCCGTCCGCAGGCACCACGGCATCGTAGATCGCCTGGCCCATGCCGTGCAGGCGCTGGAACTCGTAGCCGCCGGCGTTGCCGGCCATGGCGTGGACCGCGGCGACCGTATGCGCGTTGTGGGTGGCAAACTGCGGGTAGAAGACGTCGCGGCGCGACAGCAGCCGCCGCGCGCAGGCGAGATAGGACACATCCGTCGACGGCTTGCGGGTGAACACCGGAAAGTCGGGCAGCCCCGCCTCCTGCGCGCGCTTCACCTCGGTGTCCCAGTAGGCGCCCTTGACGAGACGCACCGGCACCTTGTGGCCGGTACGGCTTGCCACGGCGGCGAGCCAGTCGATCACCGTCAGCGCCCGCTTGCCATAGGCCTGCACCGCCAGCCCCAGCCCGTCCCAGTCGGCGAGGTCGGCGTCCTCGAACAGCCGTTCGAGCAAGTCGAGGCTGATGTCGAGGCGATCCTGCTCCTCCGCATCGACCGTCAGCGCGATCCCCTCCGCGCGCGCCAGCAGGCAAAGACCCTTCAGCCGCTCCAGCAATTCGCTCATCACGCGCTGTTGCTTCTTTTCCTCGTAGCGCGGATGGATCGCCGACAGTTTCACCGAGATCGACGGGCGCGCGAAGACGTCCGCATCCTTCATGTGCTTGCGCGCATGCGCGGCGACCTTCTTCAGGGCGCTGGCGTAGGACTTGAGGTAGCGCTGTGCGTCGGCTTCGGTCATCGCTGCCTCGCCGAGCATGTCGTAGGAATGCCGGAAGCCGCGCTTTTCCTGCTCGCGCGCGGTTGCCAGCGCATCCTCGATGCTCTGCCCGAGCACGAACTGCCGTCCCATGATGCGCATCGCCTGGCGCATCGCCTGGCGGATCACCGGCTCGCCGGACCGGCGCACGAGCCTGGCCAGCAGAGAGGTTCCCGCCTGCTCGGAGTCCACCGAAACGACCCGCCCGGTCAGCATCAGCCCCCAGGTGGAGGCATTGACGAACAGCGAATCCGAGCGGCCGAGATGTTCCGCCCATGCGCGCCCGGAAATCTTGTCGGCGATCAGCTTGTCCTGCGTCTCCCCGTCGGGAATGCGCAGCAACGCCTCGGCGAGGCACATCAGCACCACGCCCTCCTCGCTCGACAGGCTGTATTCGCTCATGAAGGCGTCGACGCCGCCATAGTCGCGCCGCCCGGCGCGCGCGGCCATCACGAGGCGGCGCGCGATCGCGTCGACCCGCACCCGTTCCTCCTCGCCAAGGCGCGCCAGGCCGGCAAACTCCATCACCAGCGGCGCTTCGGCGCCGAGATAGCGCTGCGCCATCCGCGCGCGAACCGCGGCTTCCGTACCTGCCAACTTGCCATTGCCCTGCCCTGTCGCCGCCATCGCCCTGTGCTCCCCTGGACCTGATGCCACCATGGAAAGACTAGCAAAAAGCCCACAGGGGTTCCCGCCAAATACAGAATGTGAAACAATGATTTTTACTGCAAAACCGTCTTATAAAAACGAAATTTCACGTCCATGGCCGATACAACAGAGGAAATCGATGCAACGGACCTGGCGATCCTGTCCGCCCTGCAGTCCGATGCACGGATCACGCTGACCGAGCTCGCGAAAGCCGTGAACCTCAGCCCCACCCCGTGCGCGGTGCGCATGCGCCGGCTGGAGCGCGACGGCTATATCCGCGGCTACCATGCCCGCCTCGACCCCGTCCGGCTCGGCCGCGGCATGCTGGTCTACGTGCAGGTGACCCTGCACAATTCCGACGAGGCGACGCTCGCCGCCTTCAACGCGGCGATTTCGAAGATGCCCGAGGCGCTGGAATGCCATATGGTCGGCGGCGGCTTCGACTACTTGATAAAACTCAGGGTTCGCGACATGAAGGATTATCGTGCCATCCTCGGCGGCGCGATCGGCGCGTTGCCTGCCGTCGCCGCGACGCACTCGTATTTCGTCATGGAAGAGGTCAAGTCGACATCGCTGCTGCCGCTTCCCCGCGCCCGCCGGACGTCGTCGAACGCATAGAACGAAATGGCCCGCAAACCCGCCATCGTCCACACCGTCAAGTCGTTGCGCGCGCGCGTCGCCGCCTGGCGCAAGGCCGGCGAGAAGGTCGCCCTCGTACCGACCATGGGCGCGCTGCATTCCGGCCACCTGGCCCTCGTCGAGGAGGCCCGCCGCAAGGCACGCCGCGTTGTCGTCTCGATCTTCGTCAACCCGACCCAGTTCGCGCCCAGCGAGGATTTCACCCGCTACCCGCGCACGCTCAAGGACGACGTGCGCAAGCTCGCCGACCTCGACACGGACCTCGTCTTCGCTCCCGACATACCGGAGATGTACCCCACCGGATTCTGCACCAAGGTGACGCTGGGCGGCCCGGCTGAAGACCTCGAAAGCGTCGCCCGCCCGCACTTCTTCGGCGGCGTCGCGACCGTCGTCTGCAAGCTGCTGCTGCAATGCGGCGCCGACTTTGCCGTCTTCGGCGAGAAGGACTACCAGCAACTCCTCGTCGTGCGCACCATGGCGCGCGATCTCGACGTTCCCTGCGTCATCCACGGCCTGGCGACGATCCGCGAGGCCGACGGCCTGGCCATGTCCTCGCGCAACACCTATCTCTCCGCCGAGCACCGCGCCGTGGCGCCCGTCCTCTACCGCAACCTGATCGACACCGCGATCCACATCCGCGAGGGCTCGTCGATCGCCTGGGCGTTGCGAGAGGCCCGCTCCAACCTGTCGATGTCCGGTTTCAGGGTCGACTACTTCGAAGCCCGCAACGCCATCGACCTGTCACCGATCAACAGCCTCGGCGACGGCCCGATCCGCCTGCTCGCCGCCGCCTGGCTCGGCAAGACGCGGCTGATCGACAATATTCCGGTTTAGAGCGGGATGAGGAAAAGTGGCTACCGGTTTTCCGTCCCATCCCGCTCTGACCTTTTGGAATCGATCACGTTCATGATCCCGGGCCGATACGGCCCAAGATCATCGTGAAGAGCGGGATGAGGAAAAGTGGCTACCGGTTTTCCGTCCCATCCCGCTCTGACCTTTTGGAATCGATCACGTTCATGATCCCGGGCCGATACGGCCCAAGATCATCGTGATCTGAGGTGGCGGCAAGCCCGCTCCGGCCGAACTCTCTACAACAGCCCCAGTTCGGACAGCGCCCGCGCCATTTCCGCCGGCGGCGCATCGCCTTTCGCACCGCCCGAGAGGTCGCTCGGCGCCTCGGAGGCCTTGAGGTATCGCCAGCCCTGGAACGGGCCCCGCGGGCGCGGCATCACGCGCACCAGCGCCTGGTCGAGCACGATCTGGCAGCGCGGAATGCCCTCCGCGTCGACCACGGGGCGCAGGTCGATGATGCGCTGCCGGCAGGCGATCATCCCCTTGATCACCCAGTAGAGCGAACCGCCGTCGAGAATCTCGTCGCGCGCGCGTGGCATCTGGCGTGTGGTGTGGAACTGCTCGTAGACGCGGCCCGCGGCCTGCGCCGATGCGCGGCGCTGCGCGATCCAGCCTTCCAGGTCCTCGATGGATTCGGCCCCGACACACAGCTTGACGAGATGCATGGTCATGCCGCGAGCCAAGCGGTGCAGCGCTCGCAGGTCAACCGCGGCAAGGGGTTTTCCCCGACAGAATCGCGCTTGCGGGAAATCCGCGCGGGACGATAGGCAGGCTCAGGCTTCGCCTGCGTCTTCGGGAGGCGCGATCTCGACCAGCAAGGCCCCCTGCGCGACCTGTTCGCCGGCAGAGGCCGCGACACGGGCGACCGTCCCGTGCACGCGCGCCTTGACCGAATGCTCCATCTTCATCGCCTCGACCACGGCGAGCGTCTGGCCGACCTCGATCGCATCGCCCTCGCTGACGAGGATCGACACCACCTTGCCATGCATCGGCGCGCGCGCCAGCGCATCGCCAGCCCCGCCGTCGGCATGCGCGATGTCGCGCTCTGCAAGGCGCACGTGGCGCTGGATGCCGTTGATCAGCACGTAGGCGCCATCAGCTGGCAAACCGGGCAACACGATCGAGACTTCCGCCTCGTCGTCGCCGCCGGTTTCGCTCAACACGCGCGGCGCCCCCTGCGACCAGTCGACGGCGAGCTCGGTCGCCTCGCCATCGACGCTCAGGCGGTAGCGCGTCGGCACGCGTTCCCCGAGCACGAACCCGTCGCGCGCCGCCCACGGCGACGGCGACAGCGCCCCGGCCCCGTCGCGCGCGTCGTCGCTCTCGTCGCAGATCGCCTCTATGAGCCCGATCAGGCCGGCCGCCGCTGCCATCTCCGTGCCGCCTTTCGACAGGCCGAAACGCTCCGCGCCCCAGGCGTCGAGAAAACTGGTATCGAACCGTCCCGAGCGGAACACATCGTCGCCGACGATGCGCAGCAGCACGCCGAGGTTGGTCTTCGGCCCGGCGACCCGCGTCTCGCCCAGCGCCGCCGACATCAGGTCGAGCGCATCGTCCCGGTTCGCGCCATGGGTGATGACCTTGGCGATCATCGGGTCATAGAAGGGCGACACCACATCGCCCTCGACCACGCCGGAATCGATCCGCACGCCCTCGGCCTCCGGGAAATCCAGCGCCTCCAGCAGCCCGGTCGAGGGCAGGAAACCCGATTCCGGGTCCTCCGCGTAGAGCCGCACCTCGACAGCGTGCCCGTCGATCGCCAGGTCTTCCTGTGTTGCCGGCAGCGGCTCGCCCGCGGCGACCGCCAGCTGCCACGCGACGAGATCGACGCCGGTGATCGCTTCCGTGACCGGGTGCTCGACCTGCAGCCGGGTGTTCATTTCCATGAAATAGAACGGCGTGTCGTCGCCGAGCGGCTTCGAGCCGTCGACGATGAACTCCACCGTCCCCGCCCCGCTGTAGCCGACGGCCTTGGCCGCCGCGACGCCGGCAGCGCCCATGCGCGCGCGCAAGCCTTCGGTCATGCCGGGCGCCGGCGCCTCTTCGACCACCTTCTGGTGGCGCCGCTGCACCGAACAGTCGCGCTCGAACAGGTACACCGCGTTGCCGTGGCTGTCGGCGAAAACCTGCACCTCGATGTGGCGCGGCGAGGTGACGAATTTTTCAACCAGCACGCGCTCGTCGCCGAAGGCTGACGCGGCCTCGCGCCGGGCCGCCGCAAGCGCCTCGTCGAAATCGACCGCCTTGTCGACCCGCCGCATGCCCTTGCCGCCACCGCCGGCAACCGCCTTGATGAGCACCGGATAGCCGATCTCGTAAGCCTTCGCGCGCAGCAGGTCGGCTTCCTGGCGTGCACCGTGGTAGCCGGTAACGACCGGCACGCCAGCCTCGAGCAGCAGCGCCTTGGCCTCGTCCTTCAGGCCCATGGCGCGAATCGCCGCAGGCGGCGGCCCGACGAAGATGATGCCGGCCTTCGCACAGGCCTCGGCGAATGCCGCGTTCTCGGACAGGAAGCCATAGCCGGGATGGATGGCATCGGCGCCGCTGTCGCGCGCGGCGGCAAGCACCTTGTCGAAATCAAGGTAGCTGGCGCGTGCCGGCGCCGGGCCGATGTGCACGGCCTTGTCAGCCATCAGGACATGCTGCGCAGCGGCATCCGCGTCCGAATAGACGGCGACGGTCGTGATGCCGAGCGCACGCGCGGTGCGGATGATCCTGCAGGCGATTTCGCCGCGGTTGGCGATGAGCAATGTCGCGATCATGCGGCCTGCTTATCACGCCTGCGGGAGTGCGGGAAGCAGGCCGCGGCGATGCCAGCCCACAGGCGCCAGTCGCCCGTGCGCGCTTGCATGCATTCATGCCGCTGGATATGTTTTTCGCCTCTGATTCAGACGGTTTGCGTTTCAGCGCGGACCCAACGTGAGGCCGACATGAAGCCCCTACCGCAAGGGCATGGCGAACCGGAAGTCGCGCATCGGTTGCTGCTCGCCGACAGGCTGGCCGGGATCGAGGCGCGCACGGCCGAAGCCAGTGCCTTTCTCAAGCTGCTGGCCAACAACCGCCGCCTGATGCTGTTGTGCGTGCTGTGCGAGCACGCCGAGCTTCCCGCCGGCGAACTCGCCGCGCGGGTCGGTCTGAGCCAGTCTGCGCTCTCGCAGCACCTGGCGCGGTTGCGCGCCGACGGCCTCGTTGCCTTCCGCCGCGACGGCCTCATGCTGCACTACCGCCTCGCCGATGCGCGCGTGCGCCCCGTCCTCGCGACACTGCGCGACATCTTCTGCCCGGCCTGAAGCAGACGAGAGCGATGATCCCGACCGACATCACCGCGCAGGAGGCCAGTCGGCTCGTCGGACAGGGCGCCGTTCTCGTCGATGTGCGCGAGGCAAGCGAGCACGCCCGCGAACGCATCGCCGGCAGCATCCTGTTGCCGTTGTCGCAGATCGCCGGTGGCCAGCCCGACGTCGGCGATGCCCGCCGCGTCGTCTTCTACTGCCGCTCGGGCGGGCGTACTGCGGCAGCGCGCGAACACCTGCGCCCGCGCGGCAAGAAGGTGCAGGCGTACATCCTGTCCGGCGGCATCATGGCCTGGAAGCGCGCAGGGCTTCCGGTCGAAGGCGCGCCCGCAACGCCCGTCGCGCTCGGCCGCCAGGCGCAGATCGCCGCCGGCATCCTCGTGCTGGCCGGAGAAGCGCTGGGATGGCTGGTCGATCCGGCCTGGCACGCCCTTGCGCTCGCTGCCGGCATCGCGCTTGCGTCCTGCGGCCTGACCGGCCGCTGCCCCTTCGCCGACCTGCTCGCGCGCATGCCGTGGAACACCGCGGCCAACGGCTCCGAAAAACCGTCATGAGCCAACCATCGAAGCCGGCCGGCGACCCGCTGCGATGCTGGACCAGACGCCGACAACCGAGCTTCTCTCGATTTTCTCCGGCAGCCTCGTCGGTTTCTCGCTCGGTCTGATCGGCGGCGGCGGATCGATCCTGGCGGTACCGCTGCTCGCCTATCTCGTCGGCCTCTCCCCGCCGCATGCGGCGATCGGCACCAGTGCGCTCGCCGTCGCCGCCAACGCGCTAGCCAACCTGTGGGGCCATGCACGCGCCGGCAAGGTGAGCTGGCGCTGCGCCGGCGTCTTCGCGGCTGCCGGCGTTGCCGGCGCCCTGGCCGGTTCGATACTCGGCAAGATGGTCGACGGCCAGCGCCTGATCGGCCTCTTCTCGATCGTCATGGTCGCGACCGGTATCGCCATGCTGCGCCAGCGCCAGGAAACCGAAGAACACGACATCCGGCTGACCCGCGAGACCGCCGGACGCCTGCTCCCCCGGTTGATGGGGATTGGTCTGGCAACCGGCCTGATGGCCGGCTTCTTCGGCATCGGCGGCGGGTTCCTCATCGTGCCGGGCCTGATTCTCGCAACCGGCATGCCGATGATGAACGCGGTCGCCTCCTCCCTCGTCGGCGTAGCCGCCTTCGGCTTCACGACGGCGGCCAACTACGCCTTGTCAGGACTGATCGACTGGCCGGTCGCCGGCCTGTTCCTCGCCGGCGGCATCGTCGGCGGCATGGTCGGAGGCCGCCTGTCGCGCCACATCGCGACCCGCCGCGGTCTGCTGCAGAAGCTCTTCGCGGGCGTCATCTTCGTCGTCGCCGCCTATGTCGCGGCCAAGGCATTCGGGATCGTTTGAAGCAGGGGCTCGCCCCCTACATCCGGAACACGCCGAAGGGCGTTTCGGGGATCGGTGCGTTGAGAGTCGCGGCGAATGCGAGCGCCAGCACCCGGCGGGTTTCCGACGGCGCGATGATGCCGTCGTCCCACAGCCTGGCGGTTGCGTAATACGGGTGGCCCTCCTCCTCGTACTTCGCCCGGATCGGCGCCTTAAAGGCGTCTTCGTCGCCCGCCGACCAATTGCCACCCTCGGCCTCGATATTGTCGCGCTTCACCGTCGCCAGCACGCTTGCCGCCTGCTCGCCGCCCATCACCGAGATGCGCGCGTTCGGCCACATGAACAGGAACCGCGGCTGGTAGCCGCGCCCGCACATGCCGTAGTTGCCAGCCCCGTAGGAACCGCCGACGATCAGCGTGATCTTCGGAACCTGCGCGGAGGCCACCGCGGTCACCAGCTTGGCGCCGTCCTTGGCGATGCCGCCGGCCTCGTAGTCGCGCCCGACCATGAAGCCGGTGATGTTCTGCAGGAACAAGAGCGGGATCTTGCGCTGGCAGCACAGCTCGATGAAATGCGCGCCCTTCAGCGCCGATTCCGAATACAGGATGCCGTTGTTGCCGATGATGCCGACCGGGATCCCCTCGATGCGGGCGAACCCGGTCACCAGCGTCTCGCCGTACAGCGCCTTGAACTCGTCGAACTCCGACCCGTCGACGAGGCGCGCGATCACCTCGCGGATGTCGTAAGGCGTGGTCAGCGAGGCCGGCACCACGCCGTCGAGCTCAGCCGGGTCATATGCGGGGGCGACCGGCTCGCGCATGGCGATGTTCGCCGAACCGGTGGTGTTGAGGTTGGCGACGATGCGCCGCGCGGTGTCGAGCGCATGCTCGTCGTCGAGTGCGTAGTGGTCGACGACGCCGGACAGGCGCGCGTGCACGTCCGCCCCGCCGAGGTCCTCGGCACTGACCTCCTCGCCGGTCGCCGCCTTCACCAGTGGCGGGCCGCCGAGGAAAATTGTTCCCTGCCGGCGCACGATGATGCTCTCGTCGCTCATCGCCGGAACATAGGCGCCGCCCGCCGTGCACGAGCCCATCACCACCGCGATCTGCGGGATACGCTGCGCCGACATCGTCGCCTGGTTGTAGAAAATGCGCCCGAAGTGGTCGCGGTCGGGGAAGACCTCCGTCTGGTGCGGCAGGTTGGCGCCACCGGAATCGACGAGATAGATGCACGGCAAGCGGTTCTCGCGCGCGATCTCCTGCGCGCGCAGGTGCTTCTTCACGGTCATCGGGTAGTAGGTTCCGCCCTTGATGGTGGCGTCGTTGGCGACAATCATGCACTCGCGCCCGGACACCCGCCCGACGCCGCAGATCATGCCCGCGGCATGGATGTCACCCGAGTACAGCCCGAGCGCTGCCAGCGGCGCGACCTCCAGGAACGGCGCGCCGGGATCGATCAGCCGCATGACGCGCTCGCGCGGCAGCAGCTTGCCTCGCGCGGTGTGGCGCTCGCGCGCCTTGGACGATCCCCCGAGCGCGGCCTCCGCGCGCTTCGCCTGGAGGTCGGTGACGAGGCCGCGCATCGCCTCGGCGTTGGCCGTGAACTCCGCCGATCCGGTCTGGATGTCGCTTCTGATACGCGCCATGCGGACAACTCCTCAATGCGAACCGGCTGACAGGACCCCGGAACCTAGAGCGCATTCCGTTCAGGTGGAATCACCTGAACGACAAGAATTCGCTCCAGATTCAATGCTTTGAGCATGTTCTTGTCGCTCAAGTCCATTCAACTTGAGCGGAACATGCTCTAGCGTTGCGCGCCCGTCCCTCACCACTTCACCTGCGGTTCATCCGTCGGCGCGCCGGATTTCTTCCACGCAGAGAACCCGCCCTTCAGGTGGCAAACGGGCTTCAGACCCATGCGCTGCGCCGTCTGCGCGGCAAGCGCCGACCGCATGCCGCCGGCGCAGAAGAACAGGTACTTCTTGTCCTGCGCGAAGACGTCCTTGTGGTACGGACTGGCCGGGTCGATCCAGGCTTCCAGCATGCCGCGCGGCGCGTGAAAGGCGCCGGGCACCCGGCCCTCGCGGTGCAACTCGCGGATGTCGCGGATGTCGATGAAGACCACGTCGTCGCGCCCGTGCATCGCGCGCGCCGTGTCGAGGTCGACCATCTCCACTTCGGCATTCGCCGCATCGACGAGCGCCGTGAATCCGAGCGTGATGTCCTGAGCCAATTGTTCCTCCCGCGAGCACCGTAAAGCCGGCCGAAAGTTTGCACGTCGCGACTCTCGCCGCAACGATTGAAATGCTCTCGGATCGAAGGCTGCGCGGGAGGCCGGTTGGCGACGCCGTCAGTTCCCTGCCACGGCGTGCGGCTCGAACCCGCCAAACAGCGCGACGACCAGGATCACCGCGCCAAGGGCGGCCAGCGTGTAGATCGCCGGCCGAAGATACATGCATTGAACGTTGTTGCTCATCAGAGCGGCTCCAAGCCCAAAAACCGGGACTCAATCGCACATGCTGCATGTGCGAAGGGCGCTCTCATACGCCCGATTTTGGCCGCAATCAATAAATTTTTAATTCATTCCGTTGCGGAACCCGCGGGAAAGCAAGGAAACATCGCCCGAAACGTCACGGATGTGGAAAGATTGCCGCTGTCCGCCCGGTTGCGGAATAGACGGCAAGGCCCATCCACTCCCGCGTTGCGATATCGAGTCGGCGCAAGCCGTCCGATGCGGAATAGAACCCGCGCGTGCGGTCCTGCGGCCCGCGCGTGCGATAGTCGGTGGGATAGGCGGTGACTTCGAAACCCGCCTTGCGGAAACAGCCCACCGCCCTCGCCATGTGAAACGCGCTGGTCACCAGCAGCCAGGTCTCGCCGGCACGCGGCGCGGCCAGATCACGGCTGAAGACAGCGTTCTCGTAGGTGTCGCGCGAACGCGATTCGAGTTCGAGCCGCTGCGGATCGATACCCAGTCCCGCGAGCAGTTCGCGCGCCACGCCCGCCTCGTCGAGATCACGGTAGACCAGCCCGCCGGTGCCGCCCGAGAGCACCAGCCGCGCTTGCCGGTAGCGCCGCGCCAATGCGGCAAAGGTCGTCAGCCGGTCGGCCGCCTCGTTCAGCGCCGGCAGGCCGCGCGTCGTCGTGACGATTGTCTCCAGCCCGCCGCCGAGCACGATGATGCCGTCGACGTGGTCCGGCATCGGATCGGGAATGGCGAAACGGTCTTCCAGCGGCTGCAGGATCGCGTTGGACAGCGGCGAGAACCCGCCGACGACAAGCCCGATCATCGACAAGGCGATGGCAAGACCCGACAGCCTGCGCGCGCGCGTGAACGCAAGCAGTCCGCCGTATGCGCCAAGCAGGATCAGCGCGTTCGTCGGCTGGGCGAGAAACCATGCCAGCTTGGCAGCGTAGAAGAACATGCTATGTGAAAGCCCCTGTCTCGCCTGGATGGCACCGTTTGCGCGCGCGACGCGGCACGGTTCCGATAGCCCCATGCCGGAATTCGCCTCTCGCGGTTGCGGCCAGCACGAAGCATAGCCGATGGCAACCGCCAACCAAGCCCCGATCCGCGCCGCGACTCCGGCCGATCTGACCCTCCTCGTGCTGCTGGCCGCCGTCTGGGGCTCCGCCTTCATGGCGATCAAGATCGCCGTACCCGAGACAGGCCCCGTCTGGCTGGTCGCCCTGCGCGCCTCGATCGGCTTCCTCGCGCTGCTGCCGTGGGCGCTCTACCGCGGCTGGGTGTGGCCGGCTGACGCGCGCGAGTGGGGCATGGTCGTCGCGCTGGCACTGTTCAACGTGCTGATCCCGTTCTTCCTGATTTCCTGGGCGCAGCAATCCCTGCATTCCTCGACCACGGCGCTGCTGATGGGATCGGGACCGCTGATCGCGCTTCTGCTGGCCCACGCGACCAGCCACGACGACAAGATGAACCTGCTGAAGCTCGTCGCCGTCGTGCTGGGCTTCTCCGGCGTCGCGACGGTTCTGGGGGTCGCCGCCTTCTCCGGGCTCTCTGGAAAGCTCCTGCCGCAGGCCGCAGCCCTGCTCGCCAGCGCCAGCTACGTCTTTTCCGGCACGCTGGTGCGCCGCATTGCATCCATCCCGCCGGTGCGCCTGTCGACACTGGTACTGGGCACGGCGGCAAGCCTGTTCGTGCCGATCGCCCTGTTGACGAGCGGCCCGCTTCCCGAACTGTCGCAGAAAGGCTGGACCGCGATCGTCTATCTCGGCCTGTTCCCGACCGGACTTGCCTATATCCTGCGCTACCAGCTGGTGCGCGCCATCGGCCTGTCGGTCTTCGCCCACGTCGGCAACATGATCCCGCTGTTCGGCGTGCTGTTCGGCGTCGCCCTGCTCGGCGAGCCGCTGACCGCGACACTCGCCATCGCCGCCGCTCTGATCTTCTCCGGCCTCGCCGCCGCGCGCCTGGGATCGCGCGCCAAGGCCAGCTAGACGCCGGTTTCCTGCTTGTAGCGCTTCAGAGTTTCCTCGCTCGGCGGATACAGGCCCGGCAGGGCGGCGCCCTTCTTCACCTGCTCGTGCGCCCATGCCTCGTAGAGTTCCTGCTGCGGGGCGATCTCGCACACGGTCGCGACCATCGCCGCGGGGATCACCACCGCGCCGTCGTCGTCGGCAACGATCACGTCATGCGGGAATACCGCGACTCCGCCGCAGCCGACCGGCTCCTGCCAGGCGACGAAGGTCAGTTCCGTGATGGATGCCGGAGCCGCCAGCCCGCTCGCCCACACCGGCAGGCCGGTGTCGCGCACCCCTGCCCCGTCGCGCATCGCGCCGTCGGTGACCAGCCCGCACACCCCGCGCTGCACCAGCCGCTCGACCAGGATGTCGCCGAAGATGCCGGCGCCCGTGTTGCCGATGGCGTCCGCCACGCAGATGCACCCTTCCGGCATGGCTTCGATGGCCGCACGCGTCGAGATCGGCGAGCCCCAGCTTGCCGGCGTGGCAAGGTCCTCGCGTGACGGCACGTAGCGCAGCGTGAAGGCCGGTCCGACGATGCGCCTGTCAGCGTTGTAGAGTGGCCGACAGCCGCGAATCCACGTGCGCCGGATGCCGTGCTTGAGCAGCACCGTGTGGACCGTCGCCGCGGTCACGGAAAGAAGAATGTCGCGCTGTTCGGTGTTCACGTCCTGCCCTCCCTCAAATCGAGGGCGGCAGTTTGGCCGATGCACCGGGAACAGGAAAGATGGGAGCGTAGACTACCGTTCCACGCCGAGCACGAGCACCGGCATGGCCTCGAGGTCGGCGGCGGCAATGCGCGAGGCATCAGCAGTGACGTGCGTACCCAGCACGGAGCGCCCGATGCCCATCGCCGCGGTCGATACGACGAGCGCAACGGCAATCGTCATGTAAATGGTCTTCAGCCTGAGCGGCTTCACGCAATGCATCGTCTGACTCCTCGGAACCTGCAATTTTTCTTGTTGTTCCGCGAAGTGATACGACACCTCCCCTGAAGGTTCCCTGAACGGAAATGGTTATTTTTCGTTCAGGAAGTCTGCTCGAATAGCTCGCGTCCGATCAGCCAGCGGCGGATTTCGCTCGTTCCCGCGCCGATCTCGTAGAGCTTGGCGTCGCGCAGCAGCCGGCCCGTCGGATACTCGTTGATGTAGCCGTTGCCGCCCAGGCACTGGATTGCCTCCAGCGCCATCCAGGTCGCCGTCTCCGCCGCGTAGAGGATCGCGCCGGCTGCATCCATCCGCGTTGTCTCGCCGCGATCGCAGGAGCGCGCAACAGCGTAGACATAGGCGCGCGAGGCGTTCATGCGCGTGTACATGTCGGCGATCTTGCCCTGCATCAGCTGGAACGAGCCGATCGGCTGGCCGAACTGCTTGCGGTCGTGGATGTAGGGGATCACCACGTCCATGCACGCCTGCATTATGCCGAGTGGGCCTGCCGCCAGCACCGCGCGCTCGTAGTCGAGCCCGCTCATCAGCACCTTGACGCCGCCGCCCAACGTGCCGAGCACGTTCTCCTCGGGCACCTCGCAGTTCTCGAACACCAGTTCGCATGTGTCGGAGCCGCGCATACCCATCTTGTCGAGCTTCTGCGCGGTGGAAAAACCCTTCATGCCCTTCTCGATCAGGAACGCGGTGATGCCGCGCGGACCGGCGTCGGGATCGGTCTTGGCATAGACCACCAGCGTCTCGGCGACGGGACCGTTGGTGATCCACATCTTGTTGCCGTTGAGGACGTAGCGGTCGCCCTTCTTGTCGGCACGCGTGCGCAGCGACACGACGTCGGACCCCGAACCCGGCTCCGACATGGCGAGCGCCCCGACGTGCTCGCCGGAAATCAGCTTCGGCAGGTAGCGCCGCTTCTGGTCCGCATTGCCGTTGCGGCGGATCTGGTTGATGCACAGGTTTGAATGCGCGCCATAGGACAAGCCGACGGAGCCGGAACCGCGGCTGATCTCTTCCATCGCGATGCAATGTTCCAGGTAGCCCAGCCCCGAGCCGCCGAACTCCTCCTCGACCGTGATGCCGTGCAGGCCCAGTTCGCCGAGTTTCGGCCACAGGTGGATCGGAAATTCGTTCGTCCGGTCGATCTCCGCCGCGATCGGCGTGATGTTGTCGCTGGTGAAGCTCGCCACCGTGTCGCGGATCATGTCGGCGGTCTCGCCAAGGCCGAAATCGAGCGTGGGATGGGTATTCGGGATCATGTCGGGAAGGTCCTGCCTGTTGCGCCAAGCTCTTGGCGCGTCAACGTTTGGGCCGAGAATAGCGGTACTGGATGAAGGGCGAAAGCGTCGCCACCTGGTCGTAGAGCACGCGCGCACGGGTGTTGAAATGCTGGGTGTTCCAGTAGACGCGCGTCGCACCCTTTTGCGCCGCAGCCGCGTAGACGGCCTCGATCAGCGCCCGCCCGGCCCCAAGCCCGCGCGCCTGCGGATCGGTGAACAGGTCCTCCAGGTAGCAGTAACAGGTCGTCGTCCACGTCGAGCGGTGGAACAGGTAGTGCACGATTCCAACGAGGCGCCCCGCAGCGTCGACGGCGCAGAAACCGTTGGGTTCCTCGTTCGCGTCGATCAGGCGGGCCCAGGTCGTCTGCGTCACCTCGTCGGGCACCGCCGATTCGTAGAACGTCAGGTAGCCCTGCCACAATGAATCCCAGCCGGCGCGATCGCCGGCGTCCAGCGGCCGGATCGTCAGTTCGGCGCTCGGCTGGCCAGCCCGCGGCTTGTCAGTCCCGGACTGGTCAGCCCCTGACTTGTCAGTCATCGAGTCCCTCCCTTGCGACCATCGTGAATAGCCCGGTCGCCACGTGTGCCCGGCTGTCCCCGCCATAGACGTCCGCCTTGCAGATGCACAGCAGCTTGCCCGGCTTGACGACACGGCCTTCCGCCACCAGCAACGGCCCCTGCGCCGGGTTGAGCAGGTTGATCTTGAACTCGCTGGTCAGCACTCCGAAACCTGGCGCAAACAGGCTCATGGCCGCATAGCCTGCCGCAGAATCGGCGATGGAGGCCGTGACGCCGGCATGAAAGTAGCCGTGCTGCTGGGTCAGCGATTCGCCGTGGTCGACATGGATGTCGACCTCGCCCGGAGCGACATGGGCAAGGCGGGCGCCAAGCGTCGTCATGAACCCCTGCCGCGCGAAGCTGGTGCGCACACGGGATTCGAAATCGGGGTCGCGGGGGTCGAAGCGGGTCATCGCGCCAATTGACCGGCAAATGCCGCGCCGCGCAACCCGCCATGCGGACAACGTGGCAAGACTTGGCCGAGTGCGCACGCGGCTGTAGAAAAATCGGCGAACGACGTGAGGAGCACCATATGCAGGCAACGGACACGAAAGCGCTCGCGCGGCAACTGCTGGAAGCGTTCGACGCACGCAGGCCGCTCGCGTCCATCCCCGGTCTCGACCTGGATACGGCCTACGCCGTCACCGCCGAAATCCGTGCCTTGCGCGAGGCGCGCGGCGAACGCGTCGTCGGGCGCAAGATCGGCTTCACCAACGAGACGATCTGGGACGAGTACGGCGTCTACGCGCCGATCTGGGGCTACATGTACGACACGAGCGTGCACGAGATCGCCGCGCCCTTCGACCTGTCGCCTTTCCTCGAACCGCGCATCGAGCCGGAAATCTGCTTCGGCCTCGCCCGCGCACCGCGGCCGGACATGGACGATGCCGAACTGCTGTCCTGCATCGATTGGGTGGCGCACGGTTTCGAAATCGTCCAGTCGCTGTTTGCGGACTGGAAATTCACCGCCCCCGACACGGTCGCGGCATTCGGGCTGCACGGCGCCTTCCTGATCGGTCCGCGCCAACCGGCCGCCAGGCTGTCGGATTTCGAGATCACGCTTGAGGGCAGCAACGGCGTGGTCGAGCACGGCACGACACGCAACGTGCTCGGCAGCCCGCTCGCCGCCCTGCGTCATCTACTGGCGGTCGACCCGCCGCTGGTCGCAGGCGAAATGGTGACGACGGGCACGCTGACCCGCGCGGTGCCCATCGCGCGCGGCGAAACCTGGCGCACCATAATCAAGGGCAGTGCCATCGAAGGCATCGAGGCGACGTTCGCCTGACCACCGCCTTTCACCTTGCGACCTTCGCCTTGTGCCTCAGGCGCCCTGTGCCTCAGGCACCCTGTGCCTCAGGCACTTGGTGCCTCAGGCGATCGCGGCCAGGAAATGCGCCACGACGTAGTCGAGTTCCTCGTCCGTCAGGTCGGCGTGGATCGGCAGGCTGATGACGTCGTCGGCCAGCGCTTCCGACACCGGCAGGTGCTCGTCGCCGCGCACCCAGTGGCTGAAAGCCGGATGGCGATGCAGCGGAATGCGGTAGAACAGCCCCGTACCGATCCCCTCCTCCTGCAACTTAGCGCGCACCGCGTCTCGGTTCTTCACCCGCACGGTATAGAGCGCAAAGGCGCTTTCGAAGCCCTGCGGGATCACCGGCGGCGCAACGTGGTCCTTCAGCCGCGCGTCATACATCGACGCCAGCCGGCGGCGCGCACCCAGTTCGTGCTCGAAGGCCGCGAGCTTCACCTGCAGCACCGCGGCCTGGATGGTGTCGAGACGCCCGGTCATGCCCAGGCGCAAGGCCTCGTCGCCGTCGCCAGCGCGGCCATGGTGGCGAATCTGGCGCACGGCATCGGCCAGCGCATCGTCGTCGGAGAAGATCGCACCGCCATCGCCATAGGCGCCCAGCGGCTTGGTCGGGTAGAAGCTCGTCGCCGTCAACGGAGCCAGCGCACCAACCCGCTTGTTGCCGGCCTCCCCGCCATAGCTCTGCGCCCCGTCCGCAATCACCTGCATGCCGCTTGCCGCGGCGACCGCGCCGATCGCCGCGTAGTCCGCCGGCAGCCCGTAGAGATCGACCGGCATGACGACCCTCGGGGTCAGCGCGCCATCCCTCTTCACCCGCGCGATGGCGCGCTCCAGGTCGGCGGCATCCATGTTGAAGGTCAGCGGATCGACGTCGACGAAAACCGGCGTCGCGCCGACCGACGCGACCGAACCCGCCGTCGCCGAAAAGGTGAAGGCGGGCACGAAGACCGCGTCGCCCGGCCCGACATCGAGCGCCATCAGTGCCATGATCAACGCATCGCGACCGGAGGAAACGGCAATCGCGTGCTTGACGCCGGCAAACGCCGCCAGGTCCTCTTCCAGCTCCGAGACCTCCGGGCCGAGGATGAACTGGCCGTGGTCGAGGACCTTGTCGATGCGCGCCTCGATTTCGGCGCCCAGCCGGGCCTTCTGGCGCTGCAGGTCGAACAGGTTGACCTGCCGGCGCACGACTTCGGGACCGGCGGCACGCTGTGCGGAGGCTGACTTAACTGGCGACACGCTGGAACTCCCTGTCCGGTTGCGGCGCTTCGGCCCGTGCGGCCAGCGCGGCTTCTATTTCTTCAACGACGGCGAGCGCGTCACGCGCCCTCTCGCCGGTCACGACGGGTGACTGGCGCGTGCGGCAGCAGCGCAGGAAATCGGCGATCTCCGCGCCAAGATTGTCATGCCGCTCGATTTCCTGTTCGACGGTTTCGACGGCGTCTTCGCCGAGATCCGCCGCAAGTCCCTTGACCGCGACGCGGCTCAGCCTGCCGGCCTGCAGGTCGCACAGGAAGGCGTTGTCACCTTCCACGACGCGCAGGCTGCGCTCGCTGCCCGGCCCGATGCGCCCGGCCGTGACGATGGCCGCCGCACCGCTCTCGAAGCCGATGCGCGCGCTGACGTGATCGGCCGTGCGGTTCACCAGCGCCGCGCCGTCGGCGCTCACTGAACTGACCGGCGATCCGACGAGATCGAGCACCAGGTCGATGTCGTGGATCATCAGGTCGGCCACGACGCTGACGTCGTTGGCGCGCGGACGAAACGGCGTCAGCCGCCGCGCTTCCACCAGCAGCGGCGCATCCACGGCGTTCTTCAGCGCCTGGTAGGCGGTCGAGAAGCGCTCGATATGGCCGACCTGCAGCACGCGGCCACCCTCGCGGGCCGCCGCGATCAGGGTCTCGGCCTGCGCTACCGTCTCGGCGATCGGCTTCTCGATGAAGACATCGAGGCCTGCCGCGATGCAGTCGCGCGCGATTGCGAAATGCAGCGATGTCGGCGCGGCGATCGACACCGCGTCAACCTTGCCAAACAGATCGCGGTGATCGGCCAGAGCCTGCGCCCCGTGCACGGACGCCGCCGCAGCCGCGCGTTCCGCGTCGGCATCGACGACGGCGACAAGTTCAGCGTCGCGGTTCAGGGCGTAGTGCCTAGCGTGAAAAGAACCGAAATATCCCAGCCCCACGACAGCGGTTCGGACCAGCTGTGTCATGCGGCGGGTTTCGCACTGCACCTTCAAAGAAGCAAGACCGCCGCCAGCCCGAGAAAAGCAAAAAACCCAACAACATCGGTAACAGTCGTGAGGAAAACGCCGGAGGAAACGGCCGGATCCGAGCCCATCCGGTTGAGAGCGAGCGGAATCAGGATGCCCGACAGCCCCGCGACGACCATGTTGACGATCATCGCCGCGGCGATCACGCCGCCCAGCATCGAATTGCCGAACCAGCCCCAAGTCACCAGGCCGATGATCACCGCGAAGGCGCAGCCGTTGAGCAGGCCCACGAGCATTTCGCGCGAAACGATTCGCCCGGCGTTGTAGCCGCCCAGTTCGCGGGTCGCCAGCGCGCGCACCGCCACCGTCATCGTCTGCGTGCCCGCGTTGCCCCCCATCGAGGCGACGATGGGCATCAGGATCGCCAGCGCCACCATCTGCTCGATGGTCGCGTCGAACAGGCCGATGACGAGGGAGGCCAGCACCGCGGTCGCCAGGTTGATCAGCAGCCAGATGAAGCGGCTGCGCGCGGTGTACCAGACCGTGTCGGTCATCTCTTCGTCGCCGACGCCCGACAGCCGGCGGATATCCTCTTCGACCTCCTCGGCGATGACGTCGACGATGTCGTCGACGGTGATGATGCCGACGAGGCGCTCGTCCTCGTCCGTCACCCCGACCGAGACGAGATCGTAGCGGTCGAACATCCGCGCCACGTCCTCCTGGTCCTCGTCGTAGCGCACCACGTGCGGATCGTCTTCCATGATGTCGGCGATCTGCACCGGCCGCTTGGCGCGCAGGATGCGGTTGAGCGAAACGGTTCCCTGCAGGTGGAACGACGGATCGACCACGAACAGTTCGTAGAAGTCCTCCGGCAGGTCGTCGGTCTCGCGCATGTAGTCGATGGTCTGGCCAACGGTCCAGAACGGCGGCACGGCGATGAAATCCGTCGACATGCGCCGCCCGGCGCTCTCTTCCGGATACTCGAGGCTCTTGGCGAGCTGCAGCCGCTCGAACTCGGGAATCTGCTGCAGGATCTCGGCCTGGTCGGCCTCGTCGAGGTCCTCCAGGATGTAGACCGCATCGTCCGATTCGAGGTCGCGCACGCCGCGCGCCACGAATTCCGCCGGCAAATCCTCCAGCAGCTTCTCGCGGATCGTGTCATCGACTTCGGTGAGTACCGTGAAATCGAAGTCGTCTCCCAGCGCGGTGACGAAAGGCACGCGTTCGTCGGCGCTCAGCTGTTCGAGAAGGTCCGCGACGTCGGCGGCATACAGCCCGTCGACACGCCCGCGCAGGGTGTCGCGGTCATCGGCCTCGACGAGCTGCGAGACCTCTTCGAGGAATTCGCGCGAAAAACCGCCAGATGCATCGAGCTCGGCATCCGGCAGAGGCTCGGCGCTGATTTCCTTCGCGATTTCCGGCTCGACCTGCGTCAAGTGCCTGGCCCCCGCACATATGCATCGCCGCAGGCCACGACCGGTTCGAGGGGCCCAGCCCCCCGCCCGCCGCCAATCCCGGCAAGCAGTATGCCGGGAAAAGCGTCAGGTTTGTTGCCTGCGCCTCCATATCTAGCACGCGGGCACAAAAAAAGGCCCCTCGCGGAGCCTAATTTTTGTCTGGTGCGGTCGAGAAGACTCGAACTTCCACGGGTTGCCCCACAGCGACCTCAACGCTGCGCGTCTACCAATTCCGCCACGACCGCTCGTGCCAGACATCCGCACTGGATGCGGGCCGCTTCCCTAGCAAATAAGGATTCCGGACTCAAGCACCACCAGCAGCCTTTCACCGGGCGCTCAGGCAGGCTTGCGGAGCATTTCCGTCACCTTCAGGCGAATGCGTTCACCTTCCACCACCACCTCGCCAAGCGCAATCGCCCTGTCGTTGGCATAGAGGGTGAAGATTTCGCCGTCCGTTGCATCGAGCTCGATCACCGCGCCACGGCCCATGCGCAACAGTTGGTGGACAGGCATCTGGGCCGACCCGAGATGGACGGAGAGATCGACCTGGACGCTTCCGATGAGGCTCATTTTGTGACAGTGCTGGTTGGACGCGATGTGGCAAAGGACATAGTCCCGCCGTCGCAAACGGCGAAAACCGGTCGCCCCAATGTGCGCGGGAGATGGTTATCAGATGGTTAACAAACCGCGCTCCGAACTTGTCCTCGACCCGCGGGAAATCGTGCCTGCGCCCGGCGCGCCGGTCGAATGGTGCGTGTTGCCGGGCCTCAGCCCCTACGCCGAAACGCTTGCACGCATGGAGGCCCGCGTCGCAGGCATCGCCGATGGCGCCTCGGCCGAAGCCGTCTGGCTGCTCGAGCATCCCCCGCTGTACACGGCCGGCACCAGCGCCAATGACAGCGACCTGCTCGCCCCCGGCCGCTTCCCGGTCCATCGCACCGGGCGTGGCGGCGAGTTCACCTACCATGGCCCCGGCCAGCGCATCGCCTATGCCATGCTCGATCTGCGCACGCGCGGCAACGACGTGCGCCGCTACGTCACCGATCTCGAGGAATGGATCATCGCCACGCTTGCCGCCATGAACGTGACCGGTGAGCGTCGCGAGGATCGCGTCGGCGTCTGGGTCCGCCGCCCCGAGCGCGGCGGCGAGGACAAGATCGCGGCATTGGGCATCCGGGTGCGCCGCGGCATTGCGTTCCACGGCATTGCGCTCAACGTCGATCCGGATCTGGAGCATTACTCGGGCATCGTGCCATGCGGCATTTCCGGCCATGGCGTGAGCAGCCTCGCCGACCTCGGATTGACGATATCGATGCCGGAGGTCGACATGATCCTGCGGACCACCTTCAAGAAGGTCTTCGGGCGCGCCACGACCGGCGCGATGCCAGATGCTACAGCGTCGGACGAACGCTGAATCCGCACGGCGCAGAGCCGCCTTCCGACAGGATTTCCACGGTCTCCACCCGCGCGTCCGGCGGCCCGTCGGCGAGCAGGTCAAGCATCCGCGCAACGCCCGCCGCGGGACCGTCGATCACTGCCTCGACGCTGCCATCGCACCGGTTGCGCACCCAGCCGTCGAGGCCGAGCGACATCGCCTGCTGGTTGGTCCAGGCGCGAAAGTAGACCCCCTGCACCCGCCCGCTGACGATCACGTGGACGCAGCGTTTCGTGTCGCTCATGGCTTCCAGCTCCGGCCCGGCCGGCGCGGTTTCGCCGGCCCGACAGGCGGCACCCTGAACCAGCCCTGCAGTTCCTCGATGTAGGTCTGCGGCAGGTCCCATGCACGTGCTGCCGGGATCACCACACCCTCCAAGTAGGCGCGCACCGGCCGCCCCTCGCCCAGGTGCGTGCCAACATAGGCAAAGCCGCGAAGCATCCCGCGAGCGTGAACCAGCGTCACTTCGCGCGCCAGATAGCGCCGCAGCCGGATGCCCTCATAGTGGTCGAGCGTGGTCTTGTGCTCCGGAGCGATGCGCCACACCACGCCGTGCACGCAATGGCCTGCGGCCGGCTTGATCGACGCCGTGCCGCGCCGGTTGACGTAGAACCGCCAGCCATCCAGGCGCGCCGGGCCGAGCGGCTGCGCGCCGGGGCAGCGCGCGCGCATCTGCTGCGTCGCCATGTTCGAGCCATAGGCGAAATAGAGGCGTTTCATCCTTGCCTGAATGACTCAGTGATTGGATGCGCGCAAGGAGGTCTCGCGCTCGGTGATGAAATTGCGCGTCACCGGCACCGCGTCGATGACCTTCGAGACCAGCAACTGGAACACCATGTGGCCGCCGTTGTAGAATGTCTGTTCCACCGCGTTGAGATAGACCTCCCACATCCGCGCGAAGCGCTCGCCCATCATCTCCACGACCTTGCCGCGCTTGGCCTCGAAGCGCTCGCGCCAGTGCTTGACCGTCCAGCCGTAGTGCAGCCGCAGCAATTCGCAATCGCCGACCCACAGGCGTTCCTTCTGCGTCGCCTCGAACACCTCGTTCAGCGAGGGAATGTAGCCTCCGGGGAAGATGTACTTGCGGATGAAGGACGAGGACGGCTCCGGCGGGCCGGAATAGCCGATCGCATGCACCAGTGCGTAGCCGCCCGGCGCAAGACGCTCGCCGATGGTGCGGAAATAGTCGCGGATATAGGCCTGGCCAACGTGCTCCATCATGCCGACGGAGACGACGCGGTCGAACTTGCCTTGCATCTCGCGGTAGTCGGTCTGCACGAAACTCACGCGGTCCGAGAGCCCATGCTCGGCGGCACGCCGGCGCGAGCGCTCGATCTGGTGAGGCACCGGCGAAATGCCGGTGACCTGCGCGCCCGTCGCCTCGGCGAGATAGACCGCAAGCCCGCCCCAGCCCGACCCGATCTCCAGCACCGTCATGCCCGGCTCGATGCCGAGCTTGGCAGCGATGTGGCGCATCTTGGCCAGTTGCGCCTCCTCCAGGCTCATGCCGGGATCGGGGAAGTAGGCGCAGGAATAGTTCATCTCCCGGTCCAGCCACATCGCATAGAATTCCGGCGGATGATCGTAGTGTTCCTGCGCGTTCCTCGCCGCCCGGCGCACCGAATTCGCCTGCGCGATGTTGCGGGTGAACCAGCCGAACCCGTTGACGATGCGCATCGGCAGTGAGGTTTCGAACGTCCTGCGGTTGACGGCGTGCAGACGGATCAGGTCGTGGATCGTGCCGTCCGGCTCGATCGTCAGTCGCCCGTCCATGTAGGCTTCCGCCGCCCCGGTCTCCGGGTTCCTCAGGATCGAGCGCGCCAAGCGTGCGTCATGGAAGCGGATGGCGACACTGGGCCCGCCCTCGCCGTTCCCGAAGACATACCTGGTGCCGTCGTGATCGGTGATCGTCAATGCGCCGCGCTTGAACGCTCTGCGCAATACACACGCAAGCAACCGCATGTAGCCTCCGCCCTCCTCGCGAAATCGCTAGAAATTGACGGGGCGGGACGGCGCTATCGTCCCGCCGTTCAACTTGCATTGTAGCGATTTTTACCAGGCGCGTGAAGCTGCGGGTACCCGGAGTGCTTATTCGAACTCCATGATGACCGCGTCGACAGCAAGGCTGTCGCCGGCGGCGGCCCGGATCGCGGACACTGTCCCGTCGCGTTCCGCGCGCAGCACGTTCTCCATCTTCATGGCCTCGACCACGGCCAGCGTCTCGCCGGCCTTCACTTCCTGGCCGACCTCGACGTTGATGGACACCACTAGCCCCGGCATCGGGCACAGCAGCAGCTTGGAGGTATCGGGCGCGACCTTTTCCGGCATCAGCGCGGCGAGTTCGGCCTCGGTCTCGGTATAGACACGCGCCTCGACCTGGACGCCCCGGTAGTCGAGCCGCCAGCCGTTCAGGATCGGTCGCATCTGCACGCTGAACGGTTCGCCATCCGCCGTGCCGTGGAACACCGGCTGGCCCGGCACCCACTCACTGGTGACGATCATCGCTTCGCCGCGCTCTTCGAGTGTCACCGTGTAGCTCGGCCGCGTGCCCGTCACGGAGACGGGGACGCTCAGTTTGCCCAGGGTGGCGATGCGCGAACTGGCGAAGTCGTAGCTGTTGGAATGCATCTGCTGGGTGATCGTGCGCCGGCGCGTGTTGCTGATCGCATCGGCAATCGCCGCCACCGCCGTCAGCACGCCGACAGCCTCCTCGTCCGGGTCGTGCGGCACGAACCCGTCGGGATATTCCTCGGCGATGAACCCGGTCGAAAGCCGGCCCTCGATCCAGCGCGGATGCTCCATGATCGCCGCCAGGAACGGGATGTTGTGCTGGATGCCGTCGATGTAGAAGGCGTCGAGCGCGCGGCCCATGTGGGCGATCGCCTCCTCGCGCGAGCGCGCGTGCGTGCACAGCTTTGCGATCATCGGATCGTAGAACATCGAGATCTCGCCGCCCTCGATGACGCCGGTGTCGACGCGCACCGTGCGGCCGGCCTCGTCGCGCGCCTCCTGCGGCGGGCGATAGTGCGTCAGCCGCCCGATAGAGGGCAGGAAGTTGCGATAGGGATCCTCGGCGTAGATGCGCGACTCGATCGCCCAGCCGTTGAGCTTCACGTCGTCCTGCGCGAGTTCGAGCTTCTCGCCGGCGGCAACCCGGATCATCTGTTCGACGAGGTCGACGCCTGTGATCAGCTCGCTCACCGGATGCTCGACCTGCAGCCGCGTGTTCATCTCCAGGAAGTAGAAATTCGCCTGCTGGTCGGCAACGAACTCCACCGTGCCGGCGCTGTGGTAGCCGACGGCCTTCGCCAGGGCCACGGCCTGCTCGCCCATCGCCTTGCGTGTTTCCGGCGTCAGCAGCGGCGACGGCGCCTCCTCGATGACCTTCTGGTTGCGCCGCTGGATCGAGCATTCGCGCTCGCCGAGATAGATCGCGTTGCCATGCTTGTCCGCCAGCACCTGGATCTCGATGTGGCGCGGATTGACGATGAATTTCTCGACGAAGACGCGGTCGTCGCCGAAGGAGGATTTTGCTTCCGACTTCGCCCGGTTGAACCCTTCCGCCACCTCGCCGGCGGAATGGGCGATGCGCATGCCCTTGCCGCCGCCGCCCGCCGACGCCTTGATCATGACGGGGTAGCCGATCTCGTCGGCAATTCTCACCGCCTCGTCGGCGTCCGCGATGACACCGAGGTAGCCCGGCACCGTGCTCACCTTTGCGGAATTGGCGAAGCGCTTGGATTCGATCTTGTCGCCCATCGCCTCGATGGCCTTCACCGGCGGGCCGATGAAGACGATCCCCGCCTCGTCCAGCGCCCTGGCGAAAGCCGCGTTCTCCGACAGGAACCCGTAGCCGGGATGGATCGCCTCCGCGCCGGTCGTGCGGCAGGCCTCGATGATCTTGTCCATCACCAGGTACGACTGCGCCGCAGCGGGCGGACCGATATGCACTGCCTCATCGGCCATGCGCACATGCAAACCATCGCGGTCTGCGTCCGAATAGACCGCAACCGTCGCGATTCCCAGGCGCTTCGCGGTTTTGATGACACGGCAGGCGATCTCGCCTCGGTTGGCGATCAGGATCTTGTTGAACATGTGCGGGCCGGTTTCCGAATGTCTTATGGTTCTTTGGGTGAGAGAAACTACCCCTCACCGCGCTGCACCGCAACGTGCTCCGGGCAGTCACCGCGCGCGACATTTGTCGTAGTCCGCGATCCGTGGCTATAACCGCAATTCACCTTTTCCGCCGCCTCTTGGCGATGGCGCTGTGCGCGGGCATGCGCTAACACCGCCACTGAAATCATCCGCCGCCAACCCAAAGGGAACAAATCCGCGATGCCGGCACGCGCCAGCCTTCATCAGCCCGAAGCTCAAGGCGGCCTCGTCGGCGGCATGGCCGCGGCACGCACGGACCGCGTCCTGCTGATGTCGGCCCTCAACGTCACGCCGGATTCCTTTTCCGACGGCGGCCACTACTTCGATCCCGCCATCGCGATTGCCCGCGCCCACCAGATGATCGCCGAGGGCGCCGACATTCTCGACATCGGCGGCGAATCGACCCGCCCCGGCTCCGCGGAGATCAGCGCTGAGGAGGAACTTGCCCGCCTGCGCCCCGTCCTCAAGGCGGTATTGCCGGCGATCGCGGTGCCCATGTCGATCGACACCTATAAGGCGGCAACTGCCGACGCGGCGCTGCAAGCCGGCGCAACCATCGTCAACGACGTTTGGGGCTTTACGCGCGATCCCGACATCGCCCGCGCCGCCGCCGATCACGGCGCTGCCTGCGTGGTCGGCCACTGGGAGCCCGATCTCGTCGACGAACCCGACGCGCGCATCCTTCCGCGCATGCTCGATTTCTTCCGCCGCCAGGTCGACATGTCTCTCGCCGCCGGCATCGGCGCGTCCCGCATCACGCTCGATCCCGGCATCGGCTTCGGCAAGACGCCGGCGCAGAACCTCGTCATCCTGCATCGCCTCGCCGAGATCTGCGCGCTCGGTTTTCCCGTCCTCGTCGGCGCCTCGCGCAAGCGCTTCATCGGCGAGATCACCGGCCGTGCGCCGCTCGACAGGCTTGCCGGCACGCTGTCCGCCCACATGATGGCGGTCGCCAACGGTGCCGCCGCCATCCGCGCGCACGACGTAGCCGCCCACCATGATGCGCTGCGCGTCATGCGCGCGGTTCAGACCCAGACCATGCCGGAACAGGCGAAAGGCTGATCCATTGACCACACCCATCCTGCGCCGCGACAAGATCTTCATCCGTGACATGGCCTTTCTCGCCAATCACGGGGTCTTCGAGCACGAACGCAACTTCCCCCAGCGGTTCATGATCGATTTCGAGGGCGAGATGTACCTGGCCCCGTCCGCCGAGACAGACGAGGTCCGCGACACCGTGCGCTACGACCAGATCGCCGAAACGATCCGCGACGTCGTCACCGGCGAACGTTTCAACCTGATAGAGACGCTCGCCGAAGAGATCGCCCACCGCATCCTCGACACCTACGCCGGGCTCGAAACCGTCCACGTGCGCGTGCGCAAGCCGCAGGCCTCGGTGCCCGTGCTGTGCGGCGAGGTCGGGGTGGAAATCTTCCGCCGCCGCGCCCGCCATGCCTGATGCCGCGGGCCGGCGCGCCGGCGACAGCGTTCCTCACAAGCCGGTCCGCGCCTACATCGGGCTGGGCGGCAACATCGGCGAGCGCACCGCGAATCTGGCCGAGGCTATCCGCCGCCTCGGCGAGACACCGGGCATCACCATCGTGGCGCAGTCCACGTTCCTTGGCACCGCGCCCTGGGGCAAGACGGACCAGGACTGGTTCCTGAATGCCGCCGTCGCGCTCGACACGACGCTGAGCGCGCGTGCGCTGCTCGACGCCTGCCTTGGCATTGAGACCGCGATGGGACGTGTGCGCACCGAGAAGTGGGGCCCGCGCATCATCGACCTCGATATCCTTGCCTATGGCGACGAGGTCATTGACGAGGACGGCCTGCAGGTGCCGCACCCTTACGTCGCCGATCGTGCGTTCGTGCTCACTCCCCTCGCCGAGATCGCTCCCGACCTCGTCATTTCGGGCCGCAGCGTCGCCGACATGCTCGCCTCCCTGCAGCAGGAGTAGGCGGCGATGGGGGCGGCAACGACGATCGATGCCTCCACACACGTGATCGCGCTGGTCGCCGTGACATTCCTCGTCGCCGGCTTCGTCAAGGGTGTTGTCGGCCTCGGCCTGCCGACCATTTCCGTCGGCGTGATGACGGCAACCATCGGCCTGCAGCCGGCACTTGCGCTGGTCGTGGCGCCGGCCATCGCGACAAACCTGTGGCAGGGCCTGTCCGGCGGTCATTTCCGCGAACTGTTGCGCCGCCACTGGCCCTTCTTTCTCGCGGCCACCCTGTGCACCTGGATCGGCGTCGCCATCGTGGTGTGGGCGGCGAGCCCCCTGCTCCCGCTGGTGCTGGCGACGAGCCTGATCCTGCATTCCTCGCTCAGCCTGATGAAGGTGCGCCTGCCGATGCCGTCGGGTGGCGGTCACGCGCTCGGCGTCGTCATGGGCGGCGCCACCGGCGTGCTGATGGGCATGACGGGCTCGGGCTCGGTCCCTTCCGTCTACTACCTCGATACGCTCGGCCTCGACCGCAACCGCTTCGTCCAGGCGATGGGCATCCTGTTCGTGCTGCTGACGGCGGCGCTCGGCGCCTCGCTTGCCGAGCGCTCTGCCTTCGACCCGCACATGATCTGGCTTTCGATCGGCGCCCTGCTGCCAACGTTCTTCGGCGTCTACGCCGGCCAGCGGCTGCGCCGGCGGATGTCGGAAACAGCGTTCCGCAAGACGCTCTACCTGTCGCTGATGGCGCTCGGCGTCGTCATCATCGTGCGCACGCTCATGCGCATCCTGTAGCGCGTCGGCCTCCGGCCGCGGCCCTAGAGCGGGATGTTGTCGTGCTTGCGCCAGGGCCGGTCGAGGGACTTGGAGCGCAGCATGTCGAGCGCACGCGCAACCAGCCGCCGCGTCGAATGCGGCATGATGACCTCGTCGATGTAGCCGCGCTCGGCGGCGATGAACGGGTTGGCGAAGCGCTCCTCGTAATCCTTGATCCGCTTGGCGATCCTGTCGGGATCGGAAAGCTCCGAGCGGTACAGGATTTCCGCTGCCCCCTTCGGACCCATCACCGCGATCTCGGCGGTCGGCCAGGCGTAGTTGATGTCGCCGCCGATGTGCTTCGACGCCATGACGTCGTAGGCCCCGCCATAAGCCTTGCGCGTGATCACCGTGACCAGCGGCACGCTCGCCTCGGAATAGGCGAACAGCAGCTTGGCGCCGTGCTTGATGAGGCCGCCGTATTCCTGCGCGGTGCCCGGCAGGAAGCCGGGCACGTCGACGAAGGTGACGATCGGGATGTTGAAGCAGTCGCAGAAGCGCACGAAGCGCGCCGCCTTGCGGCTGGCGTCGCTGTCGAGCACGCCGGCCAGAACCATCGGCTGGTTGGCGACAAAGCCGGTGGTGCGCCCGCCGATACGGCCGAATCCGGTGATGATGTTCTTCGCGAAGCTGTCCTGGATTTCGAAGAAGTCGCCCTCGTCCACCGTCTTCACGACGAGTTCCTTCATGTCGTAGGGCTTGTTCGGATTGTCGGGGATCAGCGTGTCGAGGCTCTCGTCGATCCCGCTCGTGCCCTGGAAGGAAGCCATCTCCGGCACGCCGGAGGTGTTGTTGACCGGAAGGAAATCCATCAGCCGGCGCACCTGCAGCAGGCACTCCACGTCGTTGTCGAAGGCGCCGTCGGCGATCGACGACTTGGTGGTGTGGATCGAGGCGCCGCCGAGCTGCTCGGCCGTCACGCTCTCGTTGGTCACCGTCTTCACCACGTCCGGGCCGGTGACGAACATGTAGCTGGTGTCGCGCACCATGAAGATGAAGTCGGTCATCGCCGGCGAATAGACGTCGCCGCCCGCGCACGGCCCCAGGATGACGGAAATCTGCGGGATCACGCCCGAGGCGCGCACGTTGCGCTTGAACACCTCGCCATAGCCGCCGAGCGCGGCCACGCCTTCCTGGATGCGCGCGCCGCCGGCATCGAACAGGCCGATGATCGGCGCCCGGTTCTTCAGCGCCATGTCCTGGATCTTGTTGATCTTCTGCGCGTGCGTTTCCGACAGCGACCCGCCGAACACTGTGAAGTCCTTGGCGAAAACGTAGACGCAGCGGCCGTTGATGGTGCCCCAGCCGGTCACCACCCCGTCGCCCGGCACCTTGCTTTCGGCCATGCCGAAGTCGGTGCAGCGGTGATCGACGAACATGTCGAATTCCTCGAACGAACCCTCGTCGAGCATCAGCGCCAGGCGCTCGCGCGCCGTCAGCTTGCCGCGCGCGTGCTGCGCGTCGATGCGCTTCTGCCCGCCGCCAAGACGCGCCACCTCACGGCGCTGCGCGAGCTGGTCCAGAATCTCGTGCATGCGTATCCCCCACGAACTGCAAACCGCCATGACGGACTTCGCCGCCCCGGCTTCTTCTTTACCAGCCGCCGTCTTGAGCGCAAACGGCCACTTTCGCCCAATGCCTCATTCACCACGCCCGGCGTCGCGCACGATGGCGCTGATCGCGACCGGGCGCTCCGCCCCCTTGACCGGAAATTCGCCCAGGGGTTCAGCGTGCGCATCTTCGGGAAGCGCGGAACGAACGAGCAGGCTGTCAGAAATCGCGATTTGCGTGCCAGTCCCCTTGGCAACGCCCTCGATGCGCGAGGCGATGTTGAGCACATCGCCGAGATAAGTGATCTGCCGCCGGCTGTCGCCGGTTTCCCCGGCGATGACCGGGCCACCGTGCAGCACCGCGCGCAGCCGCGGCGTGAAACCGAAGCGCGCCTCGTAGGCGCTGGCACGATCGTGAAGCACGTCCATGACGTCCAGCGCGGCGCGCACGGCCTGGCCGTTTCGCTCGCGCGTCAGCAGGGGCCAGTCGGCGATCAGCGCATCGCCGACGAAACTCATCACCTCGCCGCCGTGGTCGACGATCGGCGCGTCGATATCGAAGAAGACCTGCGAGACGAAGGCATGGAACCGCTCGTCACCCAGCCGCTCCGCTGCCGCGGTCGACCCGACGATGTCGAAGATGACGAAGATGCGTTCCTCGCGACGCGGGCTGTGATAGCACCCGCTCAGCAGGTTGCGAAAGGTGCGCGGGCCGATGAGTTGCCGCATCTGGATGACGAAGATGATTGCCGCCGTGGCAGCGAGCGAGAAGGTGACATCCCTGACCATGTCGTCGAAGCGGTAGACACCGCTGAAGTCTGCATGGCTGAGGGAAATGATCCGCACGTTGAGCTGCAGGATCGCCGAGATCAGCCCCGTGTAGATCAATGTCCGCACCACGAAGCTGGGCAGGACCGGCAGGCGCTTGAGCCAGCGACCGATCGGCCCGCGCATCGCCATCACCTCGAATGCGGTGCCGGAGGCAGCGATCAGGATTCCCACCCGCACGCCCCTGAGCGGCGATGCCGCATCCGGAGCGCCGGGGGGATAGGACAGCGAGGTATAGACGTAGCCGATCAGTCCGCCGATCAGCCCCACGACAGCGACCAGAAGAAACCGGCGTTTCTGGCTGCGTGTCATGCTGGATTACCCGGCGCCGCACGCGCCAAGCGCCGCCAGAACTCCCGCGGCGGCATTGAATTCGCGCCACCGCATCGCCCTGCGATTCATCGCCTCGGTGTCCTCGCCCCATTGCGCGATCTGCCAATCCTCGTCGACATGCGCTGCCGCCCATGCCGCTTCGGCATCGAGCCGCTCCTGCGCGACCGCCAGCGCGATGACGGCAGACCCCGCGAGGCTCGTCAGCGTATGCAGCGCGGCAAGTTCGAGCGGCGATCGCCCGGACAGTTTCTCTCCTAGAGCTTCGGCAGCCTCGGCGTCCTGCTCCACGGGCATGATGCCCTGAGACAGGCGCATCCGCATGGCGTGCCTGTCGGCGAACCACGCGACGAGTTCGTCCCAGGCTTCCGCCTGCTTCTCGACCAGCCCCTGTGGCCCCTCGGCGCGATAGCACACGAGATCGGAACAGGCGTAGCGGGCAATGTCCCGTGCGACCTCCGCGCACACCTTGGCGACACCGTCTATCGCCGTATTGACCAGCCGCGTCACGGGCATCGTCGACGGATCGACCTCTTCTGCCTGGGCCTCCCACTCCGCCGCGATCATCGCGGCGATCGCCTTGCTCGCCACCGCCAACGATTGCCGCCCGGGGGTCTTCAGGAGCCGCCCGTCGAGCGCCACCGTCCAGCCGCCGTCCGCCGGTTCGACGGACACGTCCTTGTAGAAGCGTTTCGGCAGCTTGGGTCGCGCATGCTCGCGCGCCCGCTGCATGGGGTTGTGCTCGTCGCTCATTCCGTCGCCCTTCCGCCGCGCGCGAACAACTGGTCGATCGCCGGAACGACCTCCGCGAAGCGGTCGAGCGTGCGCGCTGAGCCCGCCTGCGCCAGGTGCTTGACGTCATGATAGCCCCAGGAAACGCCCAGTGCATGGGCACCTGCCGCGCGCGCCATCTCCATGTCGAACACCGTGTCGCCGACGACGACGGCGCGGTTCGCCGCAATGCCGGTTTCCGAAAGCGCCTTCCTGACCATCGAGGGGTGCGGCTTGGAGGGATGTCGGTCGGCGGTCTGGATCGTCACGAAATGGCGCTCCAGGCCGTGCAGGCCGAGCACGATGTCGACGCCGCGGCGAGACTTGCCGGTCGCGATCCCGAGCAGCACCTCGTCGCGCGCCGACAACTCTCCGAGCGCTTCCAGCGCGCCGGGATACAACGGCTCGCGATGCTCGGGATGGCGTCTCAGGTCCTGGAAGGCCGCCTTGTAGGCTTCCGCCAACCGCACATGCACCGCGCCGTCGGCATCTGAAACCAGCGTCTGCATTGCCTCGATCAGGGAAAGCCCGACGATCGACAGCATCGTCCGGCGGTCCGGCGGCGCAATTCCCTCGCTGCCGAACGCCGTTTCCAGCGCGGCGACGATCATGTGCTGGCTGTCGACCAGCGTGCCGTCCATGTCGAAGATGACGAGGAGCGGCTCGTTCGGCGACCCGCTCATGGCTTTGCCCCGCCCTTGCGCCCGGTGGATTTTTCCTCGAGCGCGGCGATCCGCGCCTCGTGTCCGTCGACGAGCTTGTGCAGCAGGTCGTTGCTGCGGCGCAGTTCGGCGGCGATCTCCGCAAGTCCGCCCGTATCGGGAACCGTTTTGCCTCGGCTCATCAGCAAGCGCGCCTGGCGGCGGCCATAGAACACGACGAGGCCGACGATGACGGCAAACAGCGCGACGATCATGTAGTCGGGCCAGAACATCGCCTACTCCTGCTCGCCGACCGCTTCGTCGGCCGCCTGCCCCGCCGACACCTCGAAACCGAAGAAGCGGAACGTCTCGGTCATGTGCTTCGGCAGGGGCGCGGTCACGTCCACGCTCTCGCCGCTGCGCGGATGGCGAAAGGTCACCCGGCGCGCATGCAGATGCAGCCGGTTGGTCAGCACCGCCGGCACGAAGGCCTCGCCGCCATACTTGTCGTCGCCCAGGATCGGCGTGCCGATGGCCGCCATGTGCGCGCGCAGCTGGTGCTGGCGCCCGGTCACCGGCTTCAGGCTGACCCAGGCCGCCGTATCGGCGGCACGGTCAACCACCGTGTAGTTGGTCACCGCGCGTTGCGCCTCGCCCTCCTCCTCGGGGCGCGCCGGGCGCACCCGGTCGCCCTGCGGTCCGCCCGCCTTGATGAGGTCGAGCGATATGCGCCCCTGCAAAGGATGCGGCACGCCGGCGACGACAGCCCAGTAGATCTTGCGCACCGAGCGGGTGGCGAACGCCTTGCCCATCTGCGCGGCAATCGAGCGCCGCCGCGCGATTACCAGCACGCCGGACGTCTCGCGGTCGAGCCGGTGCACCAGCCGCGGCCGCTTCTCCCCCTCGCCCATGCCCGCGAGGATGCCGTCGATGTGCCGGCTCGTCTTCGTGCCGCCCTGCACGGCCAGCCCCGCCGGCTTGTTGAGCACCAGGATGTCCTTGTCCTCGTAGAGCGTCAGGTCGGCGATCAGCTTGCGGTCGGCGCTGCTGGTGCTGGCGTGCACCTTGCGCTCCGGCGCGTCCGGCGCCTGCGTCGCCGCCGTGGCGCTGGGCGGCACGCGCACCTCCTGGCCGCTCTCGATGCGCTGGTTGGCCTTCGCCCGGCCGCCGTCGACGCGCACCTGCCCCGTCCGCAGCAGCTTCTGCAACGCACCGTGGCCGAGCGCGGGATAGTGCTCGTGGAACCAGCGGTCGAGGCGCATGCCGCCCTCGTCCTCGCCGACGGTGACGATCGCGACGCCGCTCACAGCACGCTCCGCGACACGAACAGGCCCGCCGCGCAGGCACCGATGGACAGCGCGACCGAGGCCGCGACATAGGTGAACACCAGCCCCAGTTCGTCGCGCTCGACGAGCGCCATGGTGTCGAGCGAAAACGCCGAGAAGGTCGTGAAGCCACCAAGCAGGCCCGTCGCCAGCAACAACCGCAGCCCCTGCCCCGCCTCGCCGCGCACCAGCGTGTACTCGACGACGCAGGCGATCAGGAACGAGCCGATCACGTTGACGATCAGCGTGCCCCACGGGAATACGGTCCCCAGCGCGCGCGCAGCCCACACGCCGACGCCGAAGCGCAATGCCGCGCCCGTGCCGCCGCCGAGCGCCACCAGCAGCGTCTGCTGCACAAAGCTCATGCCTGCTCCCCGCCCTCGTCGGTGCGCGCCAGGAACCCGTCCACGCGCTGCGCCAGCCGATCCCAGTTCGTATACTCGCTATCCTTGCGCGTATCGACCGCCTGGCCGTGCGCCGCACCGATCAACCACATGACGATGGAGGTGACCAGCCCATAGCGCGAGAACCGGAAGGCGCCGGCTTCCTGCCACACCTCCAGCGGTTCTAGGCCGGTATTCTGGCAAAACGTCGTGGCGATCTTGCCGAGCGTCTTCATGTCGGCCGCACGGTCGCCCGCGGCAGCCAGCGAATTGACCAGCAGCGCCAGCGGCTTTCCGGCCAGCGCATCCGCGTTCGCCTTGGCGAAGGCCACCAGTTCGGGCTGCAACCTGCCGATGTGAACGGAACCGGCCAGAATGATCCGACCGAAATCCTGCACCGCATAGGACTCCGCCGGCGACCGAAGGTTGACCAGCTGCGCATCGTATCCCAGCGACGTCAGGTGATCCATGACGAAGCAGGCCATCTTTTCCGTCTGCCCTTCGGTGCTGGCATAGGCCACAAGCGTGCGCATCGCCACCTCCCTTGCGATGTGACAGACCCGCTAGCCGCGCTCGGCGCGCTTGCGAGCGAACCACTCCAGCCGCTTGCGGATCTCGCGTTCGAATCCACGGTCGGGCGGATCGTAGAAGCTCTTCCGCCCAAGCGATTCCGGGAAGTAATCCTGCCCTGAAAACGCGTCCGGCGCATCATGGTCGTAGGCATATCCCGCGCCGTAGCCCTCGTCCTTCATCATCTTCGTCGGCGCGTTGAGAATATGCTTGGGCGGCGGCAGCGATCCGGCGTCCTTCGCTACCCGCATCGCCCCCTTGTAGGCGGTGTAGGCGGCATTCGACTTCGGCGCCACGGCGAGATAGATGACCGCCTGCGCGATCGCCAGTTCGCCCTCCGGCGAACCGAGGAACTGGTAGGCGTCGCGCGCGGCGATGGTAATTGCGAGTGCCTGCGGATCGGCAAGCCCGATGTCCTCGACCGCCATGCGCACCACGCGCCGCGCCACGTAGAGCGGGTCCTCGCCGGCGTCGAACATCCGGCACAGGTAGTAGAGCGCGGCATCCGCATCCGATCCGCGCACCGACTTGTGCAGCGCCGAAATCAGGTTGTAGTGGCCGTCCTGGCCCTTGTCGTAGATCGGCGCGCGTCGCTGCACCACCTCGCCGAGCCGCGCCTCGTCGAAGACTTCGCCCTCGCGCGCCGCTCGCCAGACGTCTTCGGCGAGCGTCAGGACCGCGCGCCCGTCGCCATCGGCCATGCGGACCAGGCTCGCTCGCGCCGCCTTGTCGAGCGGCAGTGGCTTGCCGGTTTCCTCTTCGGCGCGTTCCAGCAACCGGGCGAGCGCGGCTGCGTCCAGCGACCGGAAGGTCAGCACATGCGCGCGCGACAGCATCGCCGCGTTGAGTTCGAACGACGGGTTCTCCGTGGTCGCGCCGACCAGCGTGATCGTGCCGTCTTCCATGACCGGCAGGAAGGAATCGAGCTGCGCACGGTTGAAGCGGTGGATCTCGTCGACGAAGAGCAGCGTGCCCTTGCCGGTCTCGCGGCGCTGGCGCGCCGCCGCGAAAACCGCCTTCAGGTCGGCAACGCCGGAAAAGATCGCCGAGATCTGCTCGAAATGCAGGTCGGTTTCCTTCGCCAGCAGCCGCGCCAGCGTCGTCTTGCCGGTGCCGGGCGGCCCCCAGAAGATCAGCGACCCCAGCGAGCCCGACTGCAGCATCCGCGTGACGATGCCGTCGGGCCCGACAAGGTGGTCCTGCCCGGCGATATCGGCGAGCGAGCGCGGCCTCAGGCGATCGGCAAGCGGACGCGGTGCATCCGCCGACAGGTTGGCCGCGTCGAACAGGCTCGCCATGACACCCGCTACCCGCTGAAGACCAGCGTCGTCTTGCGCCCGCCGCGCTCGACCGTCAGCCGCCAAACGCGCACATCGGCCTGTGACGCCTTTTCGAGCGCCTTCGTCGACGTGATGTCCTGCCCATTGACCGCCCGCACGATATCGCCCGGTTTGAAACCGGCGCGCGCGGCGGGAGACCTGCTGGCAACGCCCACCACGACGACACCCTCCTCCGCCTCGTCCATGCCAAGTTCCTCGGCGACGATCGGCGACAGGTTGGCGACCTGCAACCCCGCCAGCGGCGAGGCGGCACGGATCAGGCGCGTGTCGCGCGGCGGATCCTCAGGCGCCGCAACAAGGGCAATCGCGATGTCACGCTCCCGTCCGTCGCGCAGCACCTTCAAACGGGATGTCCCGCCGATGCCGCGGGTCGCGAAGCGGTAGCGGAAGCTCTGCGGATCGGCGATCTCCCGACCGTCGACGGCGACGATGACGTCGCCGATGCGCAAGCCTCCCTGCGCTGCGGGGCCGCGCCGCGACAGCCCGGAAACGAGGACGCCGACGGGACGCCCGAGGCCCAGCGTCGCGGCAATTTCCGCCGTCACGCCCTGCAACTGCCCGCCGAACCACGGCCGCTGCACCTTGCCGCCATTGGCCGCCGAGGCGACGACGAACTGCACCATCTCGGAGGGGATGGCGAAGCCTATGCCGATCGACCCGCCGCCCTTGCGCGAGAAGATCGCGGTGTTGATGCCGACCAGCCGGCCGTCCATGTCGACCAGCGCGCCGCCGGAATTGCCCGGGTTGATCGCGGCATCCGTCTGGATGAAGAAGCCCATGTCGTTGATGCCGGCCTGCGTGCGCGCAACCGCCGACACGATGCCGCTGGTCACCGTCTGGCCAACCCCGAACGGGTTGCCGATGGCCAGCACCAGATCGCCGACTTCCAGAGCGTCGGCGGACGAGAACGCGATGGTAGGCAGGTCGACAGGGGCATTTTCCAGCCGCAGGACGGCAAGGTCGGTGCGTTCGTCCTTCAGCACGATCTCGGCAGCGAATTCGCGCCGGTCCGACAGCACGACGCGCACTTCGTCGGCTCCCTCGATGACGTGGTTGTTGGTCACGACCAGCCCGCCACGATCGACGATCACGCCCGACCCCAGCGCGTTCTGCAACCGCTCGCGCGGCGCACCCAGCCCCGGCGCATCGAAGAAGCGGCGGAAGAACGGATCGTCGAAGATCGACGGCAGCCGGCTTTGCTGCTGCACCCGCCGCGTCGCGAAGACGTTGACGACCGCCGGCGCCGTCGCCTTGACGACAGGGGCAAACGTCAGACGGATCTCGTCCTTGCTGCCTGGCACGCGATAACCCTGCGCATGCGCCTGCCCATCCGCGAGGCCCGCCATCAGCGTCAGGACCAGCGCAATCGCGATTCGGGTCAGGGACTGTGTCTTCGGGTTTCGATGCAACATCGTTTCCTCGCTTCGCCTGGATTGCGACCAGCCGCCGGCAGGCAGCAGCCTAGAAGATGGGAATCGCACCATAACCGGGCAACATTTGGCCGCCGATCATTACCGGCGAACAATGGCTGTGAAAAAGAAAAGGCGCGCGAAGGATTCCCTCGCGCGCCCCGGACTTCGTATTCCCTCTAGACCTCGGGCGATCAGCCCTCGCTGCCGCCTTCGGCTTCCATCGCCTCGTGGCGAGCGCGGTCCTCGGCGCCCTTCGCGCTCTCGTCGCGGTCGACCAGCTCGATCACCGCGACAGCGGCGTTATCACCGTGGCGGAAGCCGGCCTTCAGCACGCGCGTGTAGCCGCCGTTGCGCTCCTTGTAGCGCGACGCAAGCGTATCGAACAGCTTCGACACGACGGTCTCGTCGCCGATCTGCGCGATCGCCTGGCGGCGGGCATGCAGATCGCCGCGCTTGCCGAGCGTGATCAGCTTGTCGACCACGGGCTTCAGGTCCTTGGCCTTGGGCAGCGTGGTGACGATCTGCTCGTGGCGCAGCAGCGAGGCTGCCATGTTCGCGAACATCGCCTTGCGGTGGCTGGAACTGCGGTTGAACCGCCGGCCAGATTTCCCGTGATGCATGGCACTAGTCTCCTACGGCGCGGCTACGCGGCGCCTCAATAGTGTTCTTCGTAACGCTTGGCGAGATCTTCGATGTTCTCCGGCGGCCAGCCGGTGACTTCCATGCCGAGGTGCAGACCCATCTGCGCCAGCACTTCCTTGATCTCGTTGAGCGACTTGCGGCCGAAGTTCGGCGTCCGCAGCATTTCCGATTCCGACTTCTGGATCAGGTCGCCGATGTAGACGATGTTGTCGTTCTTCAGGCAGTTGGCCGAGCGCACCGACAACTCCAGTTCGTCGACCTTCTTCAGCAGCGCCGGGTTGAACGCGAGCTCCGGCACCTCGGTCGTGGCGACCTCGGGCTTGGGCTCCTCGAAGTTGACGAACACCGACAGCTGGTCCTGAAGAATGCGCGCCGCATAGGCGATCGCATCCTCCGGCGTCACGGCGCCGTTGGTTTCCAGCTCCATCGTCAGCTTGTCGTAGTCGAGGATCTGCCCTTCGCGGGTCGGCTCGACCTTGTAGGACACCCGCTTGACCGGGGAATAGATGCTGTCGACCGGGATCAGGCCGATCGGCGCGTCGTCCGGGCGGTTGCGGTCGGACGGCACGTAACCCTTGCCGGTGTTTACGGTGAACTCGATGCGGATTTCCGCGCCGTCGTCCAGCGTGCACAGCACCAGGTTCGGGTTCAGTATCTCGACGTCGCCCACGGTCTGGATATCGCCGGCGGTCACCTGGCCGGGGCCCTGCTTGCGCAGAACCATGCGCTTGGGACCGTCGCCTTCCATGCGCACAGCGATGTCCTTGATGTTGAGGACGATGTCGGTGACATCCTCGCGCACGCCGGAAATCGAGGAAAACTCGTGCAGCACGCCGTCGATCTGCACCGACGTCACCGCAGCGCCCTGCAGCGACGACAGCAGGATGCGGCGCAGGGAGTTGCCCAGCGTCATGCCGTAGCCACGCTCCAGCGGCTCCGCGACGACCGTCGCCTGCCGCTTGGGATCGTGACCGGGGTGGACTTCCAGCTTGTTCGGCCGGATCAGCTCTTGCCAGTTCTTTTCGATCACGAAAACACCTCTTGCAGATAACCCGGTTGCCCGGCGAACCCTCGATCGCAGCTGCAGCGCGCGCCCCGCGCTCCTGCTCGATTCGCCCGACGCGCGGTCGGCCTCGATTTTGTGGCGGACGCCCGGCCCCAACGCTTCGGCTGTGGCGGCATCCGTGTCCGGCCTCACGCTAATGGGAAGCGCAGGGCCGCTCTACGCGATTACACCCGGCGCTTCTTGCGCGGACGGCAACCGTTGTGCGGGATCGGCGTCACGTCGCGGATCGACGTCACGCTGAAGCCGGCGGCCTGCAGCGCGCGCAGCGCCGACTCGCGGCCCGATCCGGGACCGCGGACCTCGACCTCGAGCGTGCGCATGCCGTGCTCAGCCGCTTTCTTGGCGGCATCCTCGGCGGCGAGCTGCGCCGCGTAGGGGGTCGACTTGCGCGAACCCTTGAAGCCCATGGAGCCCGCCGACGACCAGGAGATGGTGTTCCCCTGCGCATCGGTGATGCTGATCATGGTGTTGTTGAAGCTGGCATTCACATGCGCAACGCCGGAAGCGATGTTCTTGCGTTCCCTGCGGGCGACGCGCTTGGAGTCCTTGGCCATGACGTCTGACTAGTCCTTCGTGGTTCCGGAAAAGGGCGACCGCGCCTGGCGCGTTGCCGTGCCCGTTCCTTACTTCTTCTTGCCCGCGATCGCCTTCGCGGGACCCTTGCGGGTACGCGCGTTGGTGTGCGTGCGCTGGCCGCGCACCGGCAGGCCGCGGCGATGGCGCAGGCCCCGGTAGCAACCGAGATCCATCAGCCGCTTGATGTTCATCGCCACATCGCGGCGCAGGTCGCCCTCCACCATGTAGTCGCGGTCGATCACTTCGCGGATCTTCAGCACTTCGGCATCGCTGAGGTCATTGACGCGGCGGGTATCCGCGATGTTGACCTTCTCGCAGATTTCACGGGCCTTCTTCGGCCCGATGCCGTGGATGTACTGAAGCGCGATCAGCACGCGCTTCGCGGTCGGAATGTTGACGCCTGCAATGCGGGCCATGATCTGTCTCCAACGTGGCCGCTAGCGGCCTGTCTCCCGTCCCTGGGCCTTGCCCGGAAAACAGACGGTTCGTGTGACTGGCAAATCGAACAAAACCGTTCGCCGGCAGGCGCACTTCGCGCCCCCGAAGACGGTCTCGCACAACTCGCGTATAAGAGAGCCGGTAGATATCGGATAGCGGCCCTTCAAGTCAACCGTTCGCCTGCGTCCTCGCCCAACTGTTTTCAACCTTCAAGCGCTGTCACGATTGCACTCGTGACAGCGTCGATCTCCTGCATTCCGTCGATCGGCTTCAGCATGCCGGTCGTTCGGTAGTAGTCCGACAGCGGAGCCGTCTGCTCGCGATAGGCGACCAGGCGCTTGCGGAACGCTTCCGGATTGTCGTCGGCGCGCACCTGCCCGCCGGCTGCCTTGGTCTGCGCGACACGGGTTTCCATGCGCTTGACCAGTTCGTCCTCGTTGACGGTCAACTCGACCACGGCATCGAGCGAGATGCCCTTGTCCTTCAGCATGGCGTCAAGCGCTTCCGCCTGCCCCACCGTGCGCGGGAAACCATCTAGAATGAAACCATTCTGGGCGTCGGCCTCGTCGAGGCGGTCGGCAATGATCGCGACGACGATCTCGTCGGGAACCAGGCCGCCCGACTCCATGATCGGCTGCGCCTTCAGCCCGACCGGCGTCTTCGCAGCAACCGCGGCGCGCAGCATGTCGCCGGTGGAAAGCTGCACCGCGCTATAGCGTGCCTCGATCCGCTTCGCCTGCGTACCCTTGCCCGCCCCGGGCGGTCCCAGAAGGATCAGTCTCATCGACGCTTGCTCCCCCGCAATTTCGACTTCTTGATCAACCCTTCGTACTGGTGCGCCAGCAGGTGGCCCTGCACTTGCGCGACCGTGTCCATCGTCACCGACACCACGATCAGCAGCGACGTGCCGCCGAGGTAGAAGGGAATGCCCGAATAGCCGATCAGGAACTCCGGCAGCAGGCAGACGACGGCGAGATACAGCGCGCCAAGGACCGTGATTCGGGTCAGAACGTAGTCGATGTACTGCGCGGTTTTCTCGCCGGGACGGATACCCGGGATGAAGCCGCCGTGCTTCTTCAGGTTGTCGGCCGTGTCCTGCGGATTGAACACGATCGCCGTGTAGAAGAAGGCGAAGAAGATGATCATCGCGGCATAGAACAGCAGGTACAGCGGCTGCCCGTGGCCGAGCAGCGCCGTCACCGTCGTCAGCCACTCCGGCCCCTGCCCCGCCGTGAAGTTGGCGACCGTCACCGGCAGCAGCAGCAGTGAGGAGGCAAAGATCGGCGGAATCACGCCGGCGGTGTTGAGCTTCAAAGGCAGGTGCGAGGATTCGCCCTGGAACATCCGGTTGCCCATCTGCCGCTTGGGATACTGGATCAGCAGCCGGCGCTGCGCGCGCTCAACGTAGACGATGGCGACAATCACCGCGCCAAGCAGCACGATCAGGCCGAGGATCAGCGGCGTCGAAAGAGCGCCCTGGCGGCCGAGTTCCAGCATGCCGGCAAGCGCACCGGGGAAGGACGCCACAATGCCGGCGAAGATGATCAGCGAGATGCCGTTCCCGACGCCGCGCTGCGTGATCTGCTCGCCGAGCCACATCAGGAAGACCGTGCCGCCGACCAGCGTGATGACCGTCGAGATGCGGAAGAACACGCCGGGATCGATGACGACGTTGCCCGAGCCCTCAAGGCCCACCGCGATGCCGTAGGCCTGGATGGCGGCCAGGAACACCGTGCCGTAACGGGTATACTGGTTGAGCTGCTTGCGCCCCTGCTCGCCTTCCTTCTTCAGCGCTTCCAGGTGCGGCGAGACAGTCGTCAGCAGTTGCACGATGATCGATGCCGAGATGTACGGCATGATGTTGAGCGCGAAAATGGCCATGCGCTGCACGGCGCCGCCGGCAAACGTGTTGAACAGGCCGAGGATGCCGCCCGAATTGCGGCTGAACATGTCGGCGACCGCCTGCGGGTCGATTCCCGGCAGCGGGATGTAGGTGCCGATGCGATAGACCAGAAGCGCACCCAGCGTGAACCAGATGCGCTTCTTGAGTTCCTCGGCCTTGGCCAGGGAACCGAAATTCAGGTTGGCAGCAAGTTGCTCGGCAGCTGACGCCATCAAGTGTCTCCGCTTCCGCCGTTAGGCCCCGCCCGCATTCCTCAAGGAACTCGCGGTTCGGGCCTGGTTGTCGGACCTGCGGCAGTTCAGGCCGACGCGCCTTCCTCTGCCGCCTTGGCCGGGGCAACGATCTCGACGCTGCCGCCCGCCTTCTCGATCGCGTCCTTCGCAGCCGCCGAAACGCCGGCGACCTTGAACGCGACCTTGGCCTTCAGTTCGCCGCGCGACAGGATGCGTACACCGTCCTTGGCACGCCGGATCACGCCCGCCGCGATCAGAGCGGCTGCATCGACCGTCGCCTTGGCGTCGAGCTTGCCAGCGTCTATCGCCACCTGGATGCGCTCCAGGTTGACCGCGTTGAACTGCTTCTGGCCCGGCTTCTTGAAGCCGCGCTTGGGCAGCCGCCGATGGATCGGCATCTGGCCACCCTCGAAACCCTTGATGGCAACGCCGGAACGCGCCTTCTGGCCCTTGTGGCCACGCCCCGCGGTCTTGCCCAGCCCCGAGCCAATGCCACGCCCGACCCGCTTGCGGGCCTTGTTGGCACCCGGATTGTCACTGATGCTGTTCAGCTTCATATCGGTATCTCCGGCCGCGAACGCAATGCCCACGGCGCCTTTGCAACGGTTCAGCCTTCGTCGACGACGCGAACGAGGTGAGCCACCTTGTTGATCATGCCGCGGACCGCCGGAGTATCCTCCAGCGTGCGACGGCGATGCAGCTTGTTGAGGCCAAGGCCGATCAGCGTCGCGCGCTGGTCGCCGGGGCGGCGCAGCGGACTGCCGACCTGCTCAACGGTTACCGTCTTCTTTGCCATCTCTCAAAGCTCTCCCTGGCGCGATCAGGCGTCGGTCGCATCGCCGCCGTCGCGGCGGCGCGCCTGCAGCGTCGAAACCTTCAGGCCGCGGCGCGCGGCAACCGCGCGCGGGCTGTCCTCGGCCTTCAGCGCGTCGAACGTCGCGCGGACCATGTTGTAGGGGTTGGACGTGCCCAGCGACTTGGCGACGACATCCTGCACGCCCAGCGTCTCGAAGACGGCGCGCATCGGGCCGCCGGCGATGATGCCGGTACCCGCAGGCGCAGCACGCAGGACGACCCGGCCCGCGCCATGGCGCCCGGCGACATCGTGATGCAGCGTGCGGCCTTCGCGCAGCGCGACGCGGATCATCTGCCGCTTGGCCGATTCCGTCGCCTTGCGGATTGCCTCCGGCACCTCGCGCGCCTTGCCGTGTCCGAAGCCCACGCGCCCCTTCTGGTCCCCGACAACCACGAGCGCGGCAAAGCCGAACCGGCGGCCGCCCTTGACCACCTTGGCCACGCGGTTGATGTGCACGAGGCGATCTACGAACTCGCTGTCGCGCTCTTCTCGCATATTGGGATTTGCCATCGTCGTCTCTGTCCGTTTCGGGCGTTGTTGGCGCCGGATAAGCCTAGAATTCGAGTCCGCCCTCGCGGGCGCTGTCGGCAAGGGCCTTTACCCGGCCGTGGTAGATGTAGGGGCCGCGGTCGAAGACCACCTTGCCCACGCCCTTCTCCTTGGCGCGCGCGGCGATCAGCTTGCCGACCTCGACGGCCGCCGCAACGTCGGCCCCCGTCTTGATCTTGCCCTTCAGCTCCTTCTCGAGCGTCGAGGCAGCCGCCAGCGTCGCGCCGGTCAGGTCGTCGATGACCTGCGCGTAGATGTTCTTCGACGAACGGAACACCGAAAGGCGCGGACGCCCGGAATTCACCTTCTGGAGGCGGCGGCGGACACGTCCGGCGCGGCGCTGCTCCTGGTTCAGGGTCTTCGTGCTCATGCTTGCACCGTCACTTCTTCTTGCCTTCCTTGCGGACGATGTACTCGCCCGCGTACTTGATGCCCTTGCCCTTGTAAGGCTCCGGCTGGCGCCACTTGCGGATGTTCGCCGCAACCTGCCCGACGCGCTGCTTGTCGATGCCCGAAACGACGATCTCGGTCGGCTTCGGGCAGACGATCTGCACATCGTCGGGAATCTCGAAATTCACGTCGTGGCTGTATCCGAGCGACAGTTGCAGGCTCTTGCCCTGCACCGCCGCGCGATAGCCGACGCCGTTGATCTCCAGCTTGCGCTCGAAACCCTCGCTGACGCCGGTGACGATGTTCGAGACCAGCGTGCGCGACATGCCCCAGGCCGACCGGGCCTGCTTCGACTTGTCGCGCGGCTCAACGCTGACGCCGTCCTCGCCCATCGAGGCGAGCACGTGGTCGACGAGCGTGATCTCAAGCTGGCCCTTCGGCCCCTTGGCGGCCACGCTCTGGCCATCGATCGTTACCGTTACGCCGCCGGGAACTGCTACCGGCTTCTTGCCAATGCGGGACATGGTTCTACCACCCGTTCCTTCAACTTGCCGGCCCTAGAAGACGCGGCAAAGCACCTCGCCGCCGACGTTCTCCTCGCGCGCCTGCCAGTCCGGCATGACGCCCTTCGGCGTCGACACGATGGAAACCCCGAGGCCATTGTTCACCTGCGGCAACGTCTTCACCGAGGAATAGACGCGCCGGCCAGGCTTCGACACCCGCTGGATGTCGCGGATGACCGGAGCACCGTCGAAATACTTCAGCTCGATATCGAACTCCGCGCGGCCGTTCTCGTAGTCGGTGCGCGAATAGCCGCGGATGTAGCCTTCCGCCTGCAGCACCGCCAGGACGCCCTCGCGCAACCGCGACGCCGGCGTCTTGACCGCCGACTTGCCGCGCATCTGCGCATTGCGGATCCGCGTGAGCATATCCCCCAAAGGATCGCTGATCGCCATCTTCGGGTCTCCTTACCAGCTCGACTTGACCAGGCCGGGAACCAGGCCCTTGGAGCCCAGCTCGCGCAGCGCGATACGTGACATCTTCAACTTGCGATAGAAGGCGCGCGGCCGACCGGTGACCTCGCAGCGGTTGCGGATGCGCACCTTTGAGCTGTTGCGCGGCAGTTCCGCCAGCTTCAGCTGCGCCTTGAAACGCTCTTCCATCGTCAGCGACTGATCGGTGGCGATCGCCTTCAGCGCCGACCGCTTGGCGGCATACTGCTTCGCCAGGCGCATGCGCCGCTTGTTCTTTTCCACCGAACTCTTCTTCGCCATCTCGTCCCTCCTTGTCCCGGGTCCGTGCCGTATCAGGCCCGGAAGGGGAAATTGAAGCCGCGCAGCAGCGCCCGCGCTTCGTCGTCGGTCTTCGCCGTGGTGCACACGACAATGTCCATGCCCATGATGTGATCGACCTTGTCGTAGTCGATCTCCGGGAACACGATGTGTTCCTTGATGCCCATGGCGTAGTTGCCGCGTCCGTCGAAGCTCTTCGCGTTGAGGCCGCGGAAGTCTCGCACGCGCGGCAGCGCGATCGTCACCAGCCGGTCGAGGAACTCGTACATGCGCGCCTTGCGCAGCGTCACTTTGGTGCCGATGGGCATGCCTTCGCGTACCTTGAAGCTGGCGATCGACGTACGCGCCTTGGTCACGACCGGACGCTGGCCGGCGATCTGGGCAAGCTCGCCCGCCGCCGTCTGCACGCGCTTGGAATCGCCAACCGCCTCGCCGACGCCCATGTTGATCACGATCTTCTCGATCTGCGGAACTTCCATCGGGTTCTTGTAGCCAAACTCCTCGACGAGTTTCGGCCGCACGACCTCGGCGTAGTGCCGCTTCATCCGCGGTTCGTAAGCCTGCTCAGCCATCGATCGTTTCTCCCGAACGCTTGGCGACACGCACTTTGCGTCCATCAGTCAGTGTCTTGAAGCCAACGCGGGTCGGCTTGTCGTCCTTCGGATCGGCAATCGCCAAGTTCGAGATGTGAACCGGAGCTTCCCGGGAAATGATCCCGCCTTCCTGGTTCGCCGTCTGGCGCTGGTGCTTGCGCACGATGTTGATGCCGCGCACGGTCGCGCGGTTGTCCTTCGGATTGACCTCGATCACCTCGCCCGACCGGCCCTTGTCCTTGCCGGTCAGCACGACGACGCGGTCGCCCTTCCTGATCTTCGCAGCCATCACAGAACCTCCGGAGCCAGCGAGACGATCTTCATGTGGTTGCGGGCGCGAAGTTCGCGCGGCACCGGGCCGAAAATACGCGTGCCGATCGGCTCCTTGTTGTTGTTGACCAGGACGGCCGCGTTGCGGTCGAACCGGATGACCGTGCCGTCGTTGCGGCGGATATCCTTCGCCGTGCGCACGACGATCGCCTTCAGCACATCGCCCTTCTTCACGCGTCCGCGCGGGATGGCTTCCTTCACCGAAACCACGATGATGTCGCCGACGCGCGCGTACTTGCGCTTCGAGCCGCCCAGCACCTTGATGCACATGACACGGCGCGCGCCCGAGTTGTCGGCGACGTCGAGATTGGTCTGCATCTGGATCATGGCTGACCTCTTGTTCCCTTAAACCCGCAGCGCGAATGCGACCGCGGCCGCCGTCCTCAGGCGCCTGTTTCCAAAACCGTCCAGCGCTTGGTGCGCGAGATCGGTGCACATTCCTCGATCCGCACAACGTCGCCGACCTTGTGCGCATTGCTCGCGTCATGCGCCTGGTAGCGCTTGGAGCGGCGCACCGTCTTCTTGAGAAGCGGATGCGTGAAGCGGCGTTCGACCAGCACGACGACCGTCTTGTCCGTCTTGTCGCTGACCACGACGCCTTGAAGGATGCGTTTCGGCATCGTCGACCCCTTAAGCCTGCGCCGCCTGGCGCGTCTTCTCGTTGATGATCGTCCTGACCAGCGCGATGTCGCGCCGCACCTGACGAACCCGTGCGGTATTCTCAAGCTGGCCGGTCGCCTGCTGGAAGCGCAGGTTGAACTGCTCCTTCTTCAGCTTGACCAGTTCGTCGTTGAGCTGATCGGGCGTCATGGCCCGTGCGTTTTCGGCTTTCATCTCGACAATCCCTACTCGCCGATACGGCTGACGACCCGCGTGCGGATCGGAAGCTTCGCCGCACCGAGGCGCAATGCCTCGTGCGCCACGTCCGAAGGCACGCCGTCGATCTCGAACATGATGCGGCCGGGCTTGACGCGGGCCGCCCAGAATTCCGGCGAGCCCTTGCCCTTGCCCATGCGCACTTCGGTCGGCTTCTTCGACACCGGCACATCGGGGAAGATGCGGATCCACACACGGCCCGCACGCTTCATGTGCCTGGTGATGGCACGCCGCGCCGCCTCGATCTGGCGCGCGGTCACGCGCTCCGGCTCGACCGCCTTCAGCCCGAAGGCGCCGAAGGCAAGCGTCACGCCGCGCGTCGCCACACCGTGGATCCGCCCCTTGTGCTGCTTGCGGAACTTTGTGCGCTTTGGCTGCAGCATCTCTGTTTCTCCTGAACCCTAAACCTGCCGTTGCCTCAGGCGTTTGCCTGTTCGCGACGGCGGCCTGACGTTTCGCCACCCTCAAGCGACCGCCGTTCGGACGCCATCGGGTCGTGTTCCATGATCTCGCCCTTGAAGATCCAGACCTTCACACCGTTGGTGCCATAGGCCGTCACCGCAGTCGCCTCGCCGTAGTCGACATCGGCACGCAGCGTGTGCAGCGGCACCCGGCCCTCGCGGTACCACTCGGTGCGCGCGATTTCCGCGCCACCCAGACGGCCGCCGCAGTTGATGCGGATGCCCTCGGCGCCCAGACGGATCGCCGACTGCACCGCGCGCTTCATGGCGCGGCGGAAGGACACGCGACGCTCCAGCTGCTGGGTAATCGATTCGGCGACCAGCTGCGCGTCGAGCTCGGGCTTGCGCACCTCGACGATGTTGAGGTGGACTTCCGAATTGGTCATCGACGCGATCTTGCGGCGCAGCTTCTCGATATCGGCGCCCTTCTTGCCGATGACAATACCCGGACGCGCGGAATGGATCGTCACGCGGCACTTCCTGTGCGGGCGCTCGATGACGATGCGGGCGACGGCAGCCTGCTTGAGCTGCTGCTTCAGCCACTTGCGGATCGCCATGTCCTCGTGCAGCAGCGAACCGTAGTCGCGCGCACCCGAAAACCAGCGCGAGTCCCACGTCTTGTTGATCCCCAGGCGGAGACCGATCGGATTGACTTTATGGCCCATCAGGCGGCCTCCTCGACCTGGCGTACGACGATCGTGAGATTGGAGAACGGCTTCGCGATCCTGCCGACGCGGCCGCGCGCACGCGGCGTGAAACGCTTCATGACCAGCGCCTTGCCGACGAAGGCCTCGGCGACGATTAGGTCGTCGACGTCTAGCGAATGGTTGTTTTCCGCGTTTGCGATCGCCGATTCCAGCGTCTTCTTGACTTCGCGCGCGATGCGCTTCTCGGAGAAGGTGAGATCGGCCAGAGCCTTGTCGACCTTCTTGCCGCGGATCAGCTGCGCGACGAGGTTCAGCTTCTGCGGGCTGACGCGCAGATTGCGCGCAACCGCCTTCGCCTCGTTGTCGGCCAGCGCGCGGGGTGTCGCCTGCTTGCCCATCGTTACTTCCTCTTCGCCTTCTTGTCGGCGGCGTGGCCGTAGTAGGTCCGCGTCGGCGAGAACTCGCCGAACTTGTGCCCGATCATGTCTTCGGTGACGAGCACCGGCACATGCTTCTGGCCGTTGTAGACGCCGAACGTCAGGCCGACGAACTGCGGCAGGATCGTGGAGCGGCGGCTCCAGATCTTGATCACTTCCTTGCGGCCGGACTCACGGACGGCGCCTGCCTTCTTGAGCAGGTAGCCATCGACGAACGGGCCTTTCCAGACGGAACGCGTCATGACGCATCAACCCCGCTTCTTTTTGGACAGATGACGGCTGCGGACGATGAACTTGTCCGTCGCCTTGTTGCGGCGCGTGCGCTTGCCTTTGGTCGGCTTGCCCCACGGCGTGACCGGATGACGGCCGCCCGAGGTACGCCCTTCACCACCGCCGTGCGGATGGTCGACCGGGTTCATGGCGACGCCGCGAACCGCCGGGCGCTTGCCGATCCAGCGATGGCGTCCCGCCTTGCCCAGGTTGGTGTTCGAGTGGTCGGAATTCGAGACCGCCCCGATCGTCGCCATGCAGCGCGCAGAGACGAGCCGCTGCTCGCCCGAGTTCAGGCGCAGGATGGCGTAGCCCTGGTCGCGGCCCACGAGCTGGGCGTAGGTGCCCGCGGAACGAGCGATCTGCCCGCCCTTCTCCGGCTTCATCTCGACGTTGTGCACGATCGTGCCCACCGGGATGTTGGCCAGCGGCATCGCGTTGCCCGGCTTCACGTCGACCTGCTCGCCGGAAACGACGGTATCGCCAACCGACAGCCGCTGCGGCGCCAGGATGTAGGCCTTCTCGCCGTCCTGGTAGGAAATCAGCGCGATGAACGCGGTGCGGTTGGGATCGTATTCCAGCCGCTCCACGGTACCCGGCACGTCCGCCTTGCGGCGCTTGAAGTCGACGACCCGGTACAGCCGCTTGTGGCCGCCGCCGCGCCGGCGCGCGGTGACGCGGCCGGTGTTGTTGCGCCCACCCGACTTGGTCAGGCCTTCCGTCAGCGACTTCTCGGGTTTGCCCTTCCACAGCTGCGAACGGTCAACGATCACCAGCTGGCGCAGGCCCGGAGTCTTCGGATTGTATTTTTTCAGTGCCATAACGCGCTTCCCGCCTCTCAGAGGCCTGTCGTCACGTCGATCGAATGGCCCTCTTCGAGGGTCACGATCGCTTTTTTGATGTCGTTCTGCTTGCCGATGCGGCCGCGGAACCGCTTCACCTTGCCCTTGCGGACAAGCGTGTTGACGGCCTTCACCTTGACGCCGAACAGCGTCTCGACGGCGGCCTTGATCGCCGGCTTCGTAGCGTCCGGCGCAACCTTGAAGACAACCTGGTTGTTCTCCGAGGCAACCGTCGCCTTTTCCGTGATCACGGGGGCGACGATCACGTCATAGTGTCGCGTGTCCGTGCTCATTTGAACCGCTCCTTAAGCGCATCGACGGCAGCCCGCGTCAGCACGAGCTTGTCGCGCCGCAGGATGTCGTAGACGTTGATCCCCTGCACCGGCAGGACGTCGATGTTGGGCAGGTTGCGCGAGGCGAGCAGCATGTTGCTGTTCGCGGCGGCACCGTCGATCACCAGCACCGAGTTCAGCCCGAGCTTGGCCAGGATGCCCGAAAGCGTCTTGGTCTTCGGCTCGCTCAGCTCGGCATTGTCGAGCACGACGATCTCGCTCGCCTTGGCCTTAGATGACAGCGCATGGCGCAGCGCCAGCGCGCGTACCTTCTTCGGCAGGTCATGTGCATGGCTGCGCACGAGCGGACCGAACGCACGCCCGCCGCCGCGGAACTGCACCACGCGGGCAGACCCGTGACGCGCACGGCCGCCGCCCTTCTGCTTGCCGAGCTTGGCGCCGGTGCGCGCAATCTCGTCGCGGTTCTTCACCTTGTGGGTGCCCGCCTGCCGCTTGGAAAGCTGGTAACGAACCATGCGCTGGATCAGGTCGGCACGCGGCTCCAGACCGAAGATCTCGTCCTCGAGATCAATCGAACCGGCCTTGTTGCCGTCGAGGGATACGACATCGAGCTTCATCATGCGTCCTCCGTACCGGCAACCGCTTCGGCCGCAGGCGCGCTGGCACCGTTCCCGCCGCGGAACGCGCCGGGGAACGGCACGCCGTCCGGCAGGCGCCGCTTCACCGCGTCGCGCAGCAGAACGAAGCCGCCCTTGGTGCCCGGCACCGCGCCCCTGATCATGATCAGGCCAAGCTCGACATCGGTCTTCACCACTTGCAGGTTCTGCGTGGTGACGCGGACCGCGCCCATGTGGCCGGCCATCTTCTTGCCCTTGAACACCTTGCCGGGGTCCTGGCGCTGGCCGGTCGAACCGTGGCTACGGTGCGAGATCGACACACCGTGCGTGGCGCGCAGGCCGCCGAAGTTGTGCCGCTTCATAGCACCCGCGAAGCCCTTGCCCGTCGAGGTGCCCGTCGCGTCGACGAACTGGCCTGCGACGAAATGATCGGCCGTCAGCTCTGCGCCGACCTCGATCATGTTATCCGGGCTGACACGGAACTCGACGACCTTGCGCTTGGGCTCGACTTTCGCGACCGCGAAATGCCCGCGCTCGGCGCGCGTCACGTTCTTCGCCTTGGCCTGGCCGACGCCCAGCTGGAGCGCGGTGTAGCCGTTCTTTTCTTCCGTGCGCTGCGCAACAACCTGACAGTTGTCGACCTTCAGCACGGTGACGGGGATGTGCTCCCCTTCATCGGTGAAGACCCGGGTCATCCCCAGCTTCTGCGCGATCAATCCTGAGCGCATGGCTAACTCGTTTCTTTCCGGCTTACAGCTTGATTTCAACGTCCACGCCCGCCGCGAGGTCGAGCTTCATCAGCGCGTCCACGGTCTGCGGGGTGGGATCGACGATATCGAGGAGCCGCTTGTGGGTCCGCATTTCGAACTGCTCGCGGCTCTTCTTGTCGACGTGCGGCGAGCGGTTCACCGTGAAACGCTCGATCCGTGTCGGCAGCGGGATCGGCCCGCGCACCTGCGCGCCGGTCCGCCGGGCCGTGTTGACGATCTCGCGCGTCGAGTTGTCGAGCACGCGGTGATCGAAGGCCTTGAGCCGGATTCGGATATTCTGACCGTTCATCAGATTACGTCCCAAACGGGTTGATCGAAACGGGCGGCGCCGGAATTGAGGCCGGGCGCCGCCCGATGGGTTCTCTCGTTACTCGATGATCGAGGCGACGACGCCTGCGCCGACGGTGCGTCCGCCCTCGCGGATGGCGAAGCGCAGCTTCTCTTCCATCGCGATCGGCACGATCAGGTTCACTTCCATCGCGACGTTGTCGCCCGGCATCACCATCTCCACGCCCTCGGGCAGCGTGACCACGCCGGTCACGTCCGTCGTGCGGAAGTAGAACTGCGGACGGTAGTTGGTGAAGAACGGCGTGTGGCGACCGCCCTCCTCCTTCGTCAGGATGTAGGCTTCCGCCTTGAACTTCGTGTGCGGCGTCACCGAGCCCGGCTTGCACAGCACCTGCCCGCGCTCCACGCCCTCGCGCTCAACGCCGCGCAGCAGCGCGCCGATGTTGTCGCCCGCCTGCCCCTGGTCGAGCAGCTTGCGGAACATCTCCACACCCGTGCACGTCGTCTTCGTCGTCGGCTTGATGCCGACGATCTCGATTTCCTCGCCGACCTTGATGATGCCGCGCTCGACGCGCCCCGTCACAACCGTGCCGCGGCCGGAAATCGAGAACACGTCCTCGATCGGCATCAGGAACGGCTGGTCGATCGGACGCTCCGGCGTCGGGATGTAGGCGTCGACGGCCGCCATCAGCGCGCGGATCGAATCCTCGCCCAGCGCCTTGTCGCCGTCCTCAAGCGCAACAAGCGCCGAGCCCTTGACGATCGGGATGTCGTCGCCGGGGAAGTCGTACGACGACAGAAGCTCGCGAACCTCCAGCTCGACGAGCTCCAGAAGCTCCTCGTCGTCGACCTGGTCGCACTTGTTCAGGTAAACCACCACCGCCGGAACGCCGACCTGGCGCGCCAGCAGGATGTGCTCGCGCGTCTGCGGCATCGGCCCGTCGGCCGCCGACACCACAAGGATCGCGCCGTCCATCTGCGCCGCACCCGTGATCATGTTCTTCACGTAGTCCGCGTGGCCAGGGCAGTCGACGTGCGCGTAGTGACGCGCTTCCGTCTCGTACTCCACGTGCGCCGTCGAGATCGTGATGCCGCGCGCCTTCTCCTCCGGCGCAGCGTCGATCTGGTCGTACGCCTTGTACTCGCCGAAATACTTCGTGATCGCAGCCGTCAGCGACGTCTTGCCATGGTCAACGTGGCCAATCGTCCCAACGTTCACGTGCGGCTTCGTCCGCTCGAATTTCGCCTTACCCATGGGATGTCTCCGTATCTACCGAATAATTCGCTTCGTTGTTGCGTTCGATCAGGCGTACTTGGCCTGGACTTCCTGCGCGACCGCCTGCGGCACCTGCTCGTAGTGGTCAAACTGCATCGTGTACTGCGCACGTCCCTGGCTCATGGAGCGCAGCGTGTTGACGTAACCGAACATGTTGGCCAGCGGCACCATGGCGTTCACCACCGTGGCGATGCCCCGCGCTTCCGTGCCCTGGATCTGGCCGCGCCGGGAATTCAAATCGCCGATCACGTCGCCGACGTAGTCTTCCGGCGTCACGACCTCGACCTTCATGATCGGCTCGAGCAGCTTCGGGGCCGCCTTCTGGATACCCTCGCGGAAGGCCGCGCGCGATGCGATCTCGAACGCCAGCACGCTGGAGTCGACGTCGTGGTAGGCGCCATCGATCAGGCGGACCTTGACGTCGACCATCGGGAAGCCCGCCAGCACACCCGTCGTCATGACGCTCTTCACGCCCTTCTCGACGCCCGGCACGTATTCCTTCGGCACCGCGCCGCCGACGATCTCGCTGGCGAAGGCGAAGCCCGCGCCGGATTCCTGCGGCTCGAGCACCAGCTTGACGCGGGCGAACTGGCCCGAACCGCCGGACTGCTTCTTGTGCGTGTAGTCGATCTCGGCGCTCTGCGTGATCGTCTCGCGATAGGCCACCTGCGGCGCACCGATGTTGGCCTCGACCTTGAACTCGCGGCGCATGCGGTCGACGAGAATGTCGAGGTGAAGCTCGCCCATGCCGGCAATGATCGTCTGCCCGGATTCCTCGTCGGTCTTGACGCGGAAGGACGGGTCTTCGGCGGCAAGGCGGTTGAGCGCGAGGCCCATCTTCTCCTGGTCGCCCTTGGTCTTCGGCTCGACAGCGATCTCGATGACCGGATCAGGGAA
>JACKJK010000012.1 GCA_020637985.1 Rhodobiaceae bacterium | reverse complement strand
TCCGACGACCTTCAACACGCTGAACACGCTCGTGCAGAAGGGCGATGCGCCGGTCGGGCTGCACATCGTCTTCGACTCGCTGATGGTGCGCGCGAACGACGAGCCCGACGCGCTCTACGCGCTGGCCGCGCAAAGCGTCGCGATCTCGCAGGACGAGCGCCAATACCGCTTCGCGATGGACCCGCGGGCGCGCTTTCACGACGGTTCGCCGCTGACCGCGCATGACGCCGCCTTCACGCTCGAGACCCTGAAGGCAAGAGGTCATGCGCTGATCCGCCAGACCATACGGCGTATGGAAAGCGCGGTCGCCGAGGACGATGCGAGACTGGTGGTGACGTTGCAGGCGGGCACGCCGCGCAGCCTCGCCATGGCCATCGCGGCGCTGCCGATCGTGTCGCAGGCCTACTATGCGGAACGCGACTTCGAGGCCGCCAGCCTCGACACGCCGCTGGGATCGGGCCCCTACAAGATCGGCGCCTTCGAGCCGGGGCGCTACATCGAGTATGACCGCGTCGCCGACTACTGGGGGCGCGACCTGCCCGTCAACCGCGGACAGCACAACTTCGGCACGATCCGCTACGAGTTCTTCCGCGACCGCGACGTCGCTTTCGAGGGGTTCAAGGCGGGCGCCTACGCATTGCGCGAGGAGTTCACGTCGCGGACCTGGGCGACTGGCTACGACTTCCCCGCCGTCAAGGACGGCAAGGTGCGGCTCGAGACGCTGTCCGACGACCGCCCGTCCGGCGCGCAGGGCTGGTTCATCAATACACGGCGGGCCAAGTTCGCCGACCCGCGGGTGCGCGAGGCGCTGATCAACGCGTTCGACTTCGAGTGGACCAACCAGAACCTGTTCTACGGGCTCTACGAGCGCACCGCGAGCTACTTCCAGAACTCGGAGATGATGGCGCAAGGGGTGCCCGGCGCAGACGAGCTGGCGCTGCTGGAACCCTGGCGCGGCAAGGTGCCCGACGAGGTGTTCGGCGAGCCCTACCTGCCGCCGGTGTCGGACGGGTCCGGGCGCGACCGCAAACTGCTGCGCGCGGCAGCAGGACTGCTGGAAGATGCTGGCTACACGATCCGCGACGGCGTGCGCCTGACAGCGTCGGGGGAGCCGTTCCGGATCGAGTTCCTCGACGACGAGCCGACCTTCGACCGCATCGTCCAGCCCTACATCCAGCGGCTGAAGGCGCTCGGCATCGACGCGCGTTCGCGCACGGTCGACGCATCGCAGTTCCGCAAGCGCATGAACGACTTCGACTTCGACCTGGTGATCCAGCGCTTCGCCATGCCGGCGACGCCGGGCGAGGAGGTGCGCGTCTACTGGACGTCGGACAATGCCGAGGTGCCTGGCAGCCGCAACCTGTCGGGGATCGCGGACCCGGCCATCGACGCGCTGACCGAGCGGCTGATCGAGGCGAATACGCGCGCCGAGCAGGTGAGCGTGGCACGCGCACTCGACCGGGTGCTGCGCGCAGGGCGCTACTGGGTGCCGCACTGGTACAAGGCCGCGCACACGCTCGCCTACTGGGACATCTACGCCCACCCGGCAGAAAAACCGCGATATGCTCTCGGTTTGAACGAAACCTGGTGGTACGACGCTGACAAGGCGCGGCGAATCGGCCTCGCCGACGGCGAATAGAGGGCACGACGCACCCATGGGCGCCTACATCGCACGCCGGCTGCTGCTGATGATCCCGACCGTGTTCGGGATCATGCTGGTGTCGTTCGCCATCGTGCAGTTCGCGCCGGGCGGCCCGATCGAACGCATCATCGCGCAACTGCAGGGCAGCGACGTCTCGGCAATCGCACGTGTCGGCGGCTCGTCGGGCGGCGACTTCGGCAGCCAGGCGCCCGGCTCCGCGGCAAGCGATTCGGTGACATCGCAGTATCGCGGCGCGCAGGGGCTAGACCCGGAGTTCATCAAGGAGCTGGAGCGCCAGTTCGGCTTCGACAAGCCGGCGCACGAACGCTTCTTCCTGATGCTGAGCAACTACCTCACCTTCAACTTCGGCGAGAGCTATTTCCGCGACATCTCCGTCATCGAGCTGATCAAGGAAAAGATGCCGGTGTCGATCTCGCTGGGACTGTGGATGACGCTGCTGTCCTATGCCATCTCGATCCCGCTGGGCATCGCCAAGGCGACGCGCGACGGCAGCCGCTTCGACACCTGGACGAGCGCCATCGTCATCATCGGCTATGCCATTCCGGGGTTCCTGTTCGCGGTGCTGCTGATCGTGCTGTTCGCCGGTGGCAGCTTCCTCGACTGGTTCCCCTTGCGCGGGCTGACATCGGACAACTGGGCGCAGCTGTCGTGGCCCGAGCGCATCCTCGACTACTTCTGGCACCTCGCCCTGCCGATCACGGCGATGGCGCTGGGCGCCTTTGCGACGACGACGCTGCTGACGAAGAATTCCTTCCTCGACGAGATCCGCAAGCAATACGTGCTGACGGCGCGCATGAAGGGGCTGAACGAACGCCAGGTGCTCTACGGCCACGTCTTCCGCAACGCGATGCTGATCATCATCGCCGGCTTTCCCGGCGCCTTCATCTCCTCGTTCTTCACCGGCGCGCTGCTGATCGAGACCATCTTCTCGCTCGATGGGTTGGGGCTGCTGTCGTTCGAATCGATTGTCAACCGCGACTACCCGGTCGTCTTCGCCACGCTCTACATATTCTCGCTGATGGGGCTTCTCGTGAACCTGATCTCGGACCTCACCTACACCTGGGTCGATCCGCGCATCGATTTCGAGAGCCGCGATGTCTGAGGCGACGAGCGAGACAGCCGCGATCCCCGCCGGGGCCGGCGCGAGCGCACCGCCGCGGCGAGGCTTCTTCGTGCTGTCGCCGCTCAACCGGCGGCGCTGGCAGAACTTCAAGAAGAACCGGCGCGGCTACTGGTCGTTCTGGCTGTTCCTGGCGATGTTCGTCGCCAGCCTCGGCGCGGAGTTCATCGCCAATGATCGACCGATCCTGATCCGCCATGACGGCGGCTACTACTTCCCGATCTTCAAGTTCTATCCCGAAACCGCCTTCGGTGGCGACTTCGAGACGGAAGCGGAATATCGCGACCCGTTCGTGCAGGACCTCATCCTCGACAAGGGCGGCATGATGGTGTGGCCGCTGGTGCGCTACTCCTATCGTACCGTCAACACCGAGATCCCGACGCCGGCCCCCTCGCCGCCGTTCTGGCGGTTGAATAAGGAGGAACGCTGCCAGCGCTACGAGGCAGGCGTCGAGGACCGCAACTGCACCTTCGGCAACTGGCACCTGCTGGGCAGCGACGACCAGGCGCGCGACGTCTTCGCGCGGCTGATCTACGGCTTCCGCCTGTCTGTGCTGTTCGGGCTGGTGCTGACCGCGATCTCCTCAGCGGTGGGCATCGGGGCGGGCGCGGTGCAGGGCTATTTCGGCGGCTGGACGGACCTGATCTTCCAGCGGGTGCTGGAGATCTGGACGTCGATCCCGGCGCTCTACCTGCTCATCATCATCGCCGCGGTGATCGAGCCGACATTCTGGATCCTGCTCGGGATCCTGCTGCTGTTTTCCTGGGTGGCGCTGGTCGGGGTGGTGCGTGCGGAGTTCCTGCGCGCGCGCAACTTCGAGTACGTGCAGGCGGCGCGCGCGCTGGGCGTGCGCAACCTAACGATCATGTTCCGCCACCTGCTGCCCAACGCCATGGTCGCGACGCTGACCTTCATGCCATTCATCCTCAACGGCTCCATCACGACGCTAACCTCGCTCGACTTCCTCGGCTTCGGACTGCCGCCGGGATCACCGTCGCTGGGCGAGCTGCTGGCGCAGGGCAAGTCCAACCTGCAGGCGCCGTGGCTCGGCCTGACCGGCTTCTTCGTCATCGCCGTCATGCTCAGCCTGCTGATCTTCATCGGCGAGGCGGTGCGCGACGCGCTCGACCCGCGCAAGACCTTCGAGTGATCCGCAACGATGGCGCACGCACACCACCATCATGGCGAGGGACACGAGCGCAGGCTGGCGCTGGCAGCGCTACTGGTTGGCGGCTTCATGTTCGCGGAAGTGGCCGGCGGCCTCATTTCGGGGTCGCTGGCGCTGCTGGCGGATGCCGGCCACATGGTCACCGACTTCCTGTCGCTGGGGCTTGCGTTCCTTGCGACGCGCCTTGCGCGGCGTCCCGCCGACGCCAGGCGCAGCTTCGGCTTCGGGCGCGTGCAGGTACTCGCCGCCTTCGTCAACGGCATCGCGCTGGTGCCGGTGGCGATCTGGATCGTGGCCGAAGCCTGGCACCGCATCAGCGACCCGGTCCCGGTCGCCGGCGGCATGCTGCTGGCGATCGCGCTTGCCGGGCTCTGCGTCAACATCGCCGCCTTCGCGCTGCTGCACGGCCACGGCGACAGCAACGTCAACATGCGCGCGGCGGCCGCCCATGTGATGGGCGACCTGCTCGGCTCGCTCGCCGCGATCGCGGCGGGCGTGGTGATCCTGTGGACCGGCTGGACGCCGATCGACCCGATCCTGTCGGTGCTGGTGGCGGCGATCATCCTGCGCAGCGGCTACGTCGTGGCGGTCGACGCCGGGCGCGTGCTGATCGAGGCGGCACCCGCCAACATCGACGCGCGCGAGATCGGTCCGGCGCTGGTCGAGGCGATCGGCGACGTGAAGGGCGTGCATCACGTGCATGTGTGGATGCTGACCGACAGCGAGCCAGTGGCGACGCTGCACGCGGAACTTGCGCCCGGCAGCAACCTGTCGCGCGCGGTTGCCGCCATAAAGGCGCTGCTGCACGAGCGTTTCGGCATCGATCATGCGACGGTGGAGGCCGAGTTCGGCACCTGCGCCGATGCACATGCGGAGGCCCACGCATGACGCGCGAAACGATCCTGTCCGTCGAGAACCTGAGCGTCGACTTCGCGCAGGCCGGCAACCTCACACACGCGGTGAGGAACGTATCGTTCGAAATCCGGCGCGGCGAGACGGTGGCGCTGGTCGGGGAATCGGGTTCCGGCAAGTCGGTGACGGCGCTCTCGGTGCTGCAGCTGCTGCCATACCCCGCCGCGCGGCACCCGTCGGGCAAGATCACCTTCAAGGGCAACGACCTGATGGGGCTCTCCAACCGCGACATGCGCAGCGTTCGCGGCAACGACATCACCATGGTGTTCCAGGAGCCGATGACCTCGCTCAATCCGCTGCACACGGTGGAAAAGCAGATCGGCGAGATCCTCGAACTGCACAAGGGTCTGAGCGGAGCGGCGGCGCGGGCGCGCACCGTCGAACTGCTCGGCCAGGTCGGCATCCGCGATCCCGAAAAGCGGCTGCAGAGCTATCCGCATCAGCTGTCCGGCGGCCAGCGCCAGCGCGTGATGATCGCCATGGCGCTCGCCAACGAACCCGACCTGCTGATCGCCGACGAGCCGACGACCGCGCTCGATGTGACCGTGCAGGCGCAGATCCTGAAGCTGCTGCGCGAACTGCAGGCGAGCCACCACATGGCGATCCTGCTGATCACCCACGATCTCGGCATCGTGCGCAAGGTCGCCGACCGCGTCTGCGTGATGAGCGGCGGCGAGATCGTCGAGGCCGGCACGACGAAGCGCGTCTTCGAAAAGCCGAAGCACGCCTACACCAGGCACCTGATGTCGGCCGAACCGAAAGGCAGGCCGCAGCCGCTCGACACCTCGGCGCCGGTCGTCATGCAGGGCGACGACGTCAAGGTGTGGTTCCCGATCAAGCGCGGCTTCTTCCGCTCCACCGTCGACCACATCAAGGCGGTCGACGGCATCGACGTCACGGTGCGCTCCGGCCAGACGCTCGGCGTCGTTGGCGAATCGGGGTCCGGCAAGACGACGCTGGGGCTTGCGCTGACCCGGATGATCTCCAGCCAGGGGCGCATCGCCTTCGACGGCAAGCCCATCGACGACAAGTCGTTCAAGCAGATGCGGCCGCTGAGGAAGGACATCCAGATCGTCTTTCAGGACCCGTACGGTTCGTTATCCCCGCGCATGTCGATCGCCGACATCGTCTCGGAGGGGCTCAACGTGCACGGGGCCGGGCTGTCGCACAGCGACCGGCGTCAGCGCGTCGCCGCGGCTCTGGAAGAAGTCGGCCTCGACCCGGCGACGATGGACCGCTACCCGCACGAGTTCTCCGGGGGCCAGCGCCAGCGCATCGCGGTCGCCCGCGCGCTCGTGCTGCAACCGCGCTTCGTCATGCTGGACGAGCCGACCAGCGCGCTCGACATGAGCGTGCAGGCGCAGATCGTCGACCTGCTGCGCGACCTGCAGAAGAAGCGCGACCTCGCCTACCTGTTCATCAGCCACGACCTGAAGGTGGTGCGCGCGCTCGCCAACGAGATCATCGTCATGCGCATGGGGCAGGTCGTCGAATCCGGCCCCGCCGACCAGGTTTTCGACCACCCGAAGACCGACTATACGAAGGCGCTGATGGCGGCGGCATTCGACATCGAGGCGGCACCCGAAGGGGTGGTCTCCCAGTGAGCTGGAAACCGCGCAGCGGTAAGCCGCACGGCGTTGCACTGCGCGGTGGTGAACGCGATGGCGGCGAGCCACTCGCCGACCTCGATCTCGACGTCGCCACAACACGCCGCGTCGCCTTCGACGGTTTCCGGCCGCTGGCCAGCCACGTGGTTCGCGTACCGCGGCGCAATGGCGGCCCGGTCGAACAGGACCGGCTGCTGTTCGAGATCGGCCACGTGGTGGCAATCCTGCCGTATGATCCAAAGCGCAACCGCCTCGTGCTGATCCGGCAGTTCCGGCTCGGCGCGCATCTGACCGGCGGCGGCGGCGACATGGTGGAAATTCCGGCGGGCCTCGTCGATGCCGGCGAGGATCTCGCGCAGACCGCGCGGCGCGAACTGACCGAGGAGACCCACCTCGAAGCACTGTCGCTGACGCATGCGATGGATTTCGTGCCATCGGCCGGTTTCATCGCCGAGCGCGGCCATCTGTTCTTCGCCGAGGTCGACGCGGCCAACCTGCCTGAGGAAGCGGGGCTGGAGACGGAGAGCGAGGTCATCCGGCCGTTCCTCGCCGACCCGGACGAAGCGCTGGTGGCGCTTGATGCCGGACGCATCCGCAACGGCTACACGGCGATCGCACTGCTGTGGTTCGCGCGCCATCGCGACAGGCTGACGGGGGAACGGCCATGACCATGCTGCTTGCCATGACCGGGTGGGACTACGGGCCGTGGATCGAGCGGTTCAGCTCAGCGACCGCCGGTCTCGACATCGTGACGCCGGACGACGCGTTCGACCCCGCGTCGATCCGCTACATTGCGGCGTGGAACGCACCCGACGGGCTATTCGCGACACTGCCGAACGTGGAGGTCATCTTCTCGCTGGGCGCGGGCGTCGACCACCTGCTCAAACGAGGAGACCTGCCCGACTTGCCGGTGGTGCGGGTCGTCAACGACGACCTGACGATGCGCATGACCGAGTGGGTGGTGCTGCACGTGCTGATGCACCACCGCCAGCAGTTCGCCTACGACGCGGCACAGCGCGCGGGACGCTGGGAGCCGCTGTGGCAACCGGCTGCATCTGCCGTGCGCGTCGGGATCATGGGCCTCGGCGTGCTGGGCCAGGATGCGGCGGAGAAGCTCATATCGCTCGGATTCGACGCCGCCGGATGGAGCCGCAGCCGAAAGGACATCGATGGCATCGCGTGCTTTCAGGGCCAGCATGAACTTAAGCCGTTCCTGGCGCGCACCGACATCCTCGTCGTGCTGTTGCCGTCCACGCCCGACACCGCCGGCATCATCGATTCCATGCTGCTGGCGGGCCTTGCGCGCGATAGCGTCCTGCCGGAGCGCTTCCCGGTTCTGGTCAATGCCGGGCGCGGCGCGCTGCAGGTGGAAGCCGACATCCTCGCCGCGCTCGACGACGGCACGCTGAAGGGCGCGAGCCTCGACGTGTTCGAGACCGAGCCGTTGCCGGAGAGCAGCAAGTTGTGGTCGCACCCGCTGGTCGCCCTCACGCCGCATGTCGCCGCCGATAGCGACCCGCAGGCGATCGCCAACGGCATTGCCGAGGAGATCGCGCGGCATGAGCGCGGCGAGCCGCTGCTGCATGCGATCGACCGCCTGAAGGGCTATTGAGACAGCCGTTTCACGCTGGTTACCGTCAGCCCGGCGGCAGCGATCCGTTCGATGGCCGGGACTAGGTCTTCCTCGGCGGTCTGCATGTGGAAGGCGTTGGCGTGCAGCAGCCTGCCCGGGGCCGATACGATCCCGACGTGACCCTTCCAGAAGACGAGGTCGCCGCGCCGCCAGGCGGCCGGGTCTGCTTCATTGACCGGCATTCCGAGCTCACGCTCCTGCATGTCGGAATCGCGCGGGCAATCGATGCCGCAAGCCGCGAGGCCCATCTGGACGAGACCCGAACAGTCTATGCCACGGGCGCTGCGCCCGGCCCACAGGTAGGGCGTGCCGAGGAAGCGGCGGGCGACCGCGACGAAATCGTCGGCTGCCGGCGCGCCAAGCGGGGCAAGATGGCGGGCGACGACGAAACGGCCATCGGCCAGTTGCGCGAAACGGTCGGCGTTGCCGGCGGCCCCGCCCGCGCTGCCGCCCGCTGCGGCGGCCTGCATCGACGACACGGCAAGTTGCGCGTTCATCGGCGCGAAGCTGACCGGCGCGATCTTGATGTCGGGCGCGGGATAGATGTGCACCCAAAGCGCCGTGACGCGGTGGGTCGGTGCGGGAGCAGAGAAATCGAGCGCCTCGTCGGCGCACCAGCCAACGTAGCAATCGCTGCAGGATTGCACCCAGGCCCAGCCCTCGCCGGGGCACTTGAAGACCAGCACCGGTTCGCCAAGAAGCAGTTGCGTATCGACCGGCGCATCCGGTCGTGGCGCACGCATCAGCGGCGTCAGGCAATCGCGCACGCGCGCCGGCCTACCCTCGACGAAGCGTTCGGCTTCGACCCGGCCCTTAAGCCGGATGTCGGCAAGATCGGAGCGGAAGGCGTTGCGGCGCGGATCGGGCGGAGACGCTGTCATCGGACTTCTGATGTCATCGGGGTAGCAGGGTCCATCCGTGTCGCTCATGGCCGCAGGGCGTGTGCGCGCGCGATGATGAGATCGCTGAGGCGGTCGAGATAGAGCGAGCCCTGCACGGTGCGCTGGATGATGACGTTGCGGCGGTCGGCCTCGTCGCGCCGGCGGGTGACGAGACCCGCCTTGCCCATGGTGTCGAGCGCCCGGGTGATGACCGGCTTGGTCACGGCGAGCTTCTTCGCCAGCCCACGCACGGTGTGCGGAGGCGGGTCGAGGTAAATGGTCAGCAGGATGGTCATCTGGCGGGTGGTGAGATCGGTCTCGCCGTCGCGAACCAGGTCCAGGTTCACGTCGTGCCAGAGCTTCAGCGCCTCGGTCGGCTTGAGTTCGATTGCCATCCGCTTCCCGCCCCACGCGCGAGCCACGCCCCGATCGTTTCGGACGCGTACTAGCCTATGCCAGATGAGCGAATTCGTAAAACACTTGCTTGCATTCAACCTTTTGACGCGTAGCGGGTGGCCAGCACGCTGTAGAGCGCGCGGATCGCCTGCGCCTCGCCGCCTTCCGGGCGGCCGGGCTCGGCGGAGGGGCGCCAGGCGAAGATGTCGCCGTGCAGCCAGCAGGCGGCCTGGTCGACGAACTTCTCCAGGAACAATGCGGCGGTGATCGAGCCGGCAAAGCCGCCTGAGGAGACGTTGCAGATGTCGGCGACCTTGCTGTCGAGCATCTTGCGATAGGGCGTGTGCAGCGGAAGCTGCCAGAGCGGATCGTTCTCCGCCTCGCCGGCACTGACGAGTTCGTCGCACAGCGCCTGGTCGCGCGAGTAGACCGGCGGCACGTCGGGGCCGAGCGCGACGCGGGCGGCTCCCGTCAGAGTTGCCAGGTCGACGATCAGGTCGGGGGTTTCCTCGTCGGCAAGCGCGAGCGCATCGGCGAGGACGAGGCGGCCCTCGGCGTCGGTGTTGCCGATCTCGACGGTGAGCCCCTTGCGGCTTGGGAGGATGTCGCCGGGGCGGAAGGCATCGCCCGCGACGGCGTTCTCGACGGCGGGGATCAGCACGCGCAGGCGCACCGGCAGGTTGGCGTCCATCACCATGTGGGCGAGACCGAGCACGTTGGCCGCACCGCCCATGTCCTTCTTCATGAGCCGCATGTTGCTCGATGGCTTGAGATCGAGGCCGCCGGTGTCGAAGACGACGCCCTTGCCGACGAGCGTCACGCGCGGCGCCGACGCCTTGCCCCAGGTGAGATCGATGAGGCGGGGAGCGCGCGTGCTGGCGCGGCCGACCGCGTGGATCATCGGCAGGTTCGCCTTCAGCAGCGCATCGCCGGAAATGACCTTCACCCTCGCCTTGTGGGTCGCGGCAAGCGCACACGCGGCATCTTCCAGTTCCTGCGGGCCCATGTCGTTGGCCGGCGTGTTGACGAGGTCGCGGGCAAGCGCGGCGCCCCTGGCGATGCGGGCGACTTCCTCCCTGTCGACACCTTGCGGGCAGACAAGCCGCGGCGCTTCGCCCTTGCCCTTAGCGTAGCGCTCGAAGCGGTAGCTGCCGAGACAGAAGGCGAGCGTTGCCATGCGTGGATCGGCAAAGCCGTCGCCGAGCCGGTAGGTGCCCGCCGGCAGGCTGGTTGCGAGCTTGCCGGGCAGGAAGGCATCGGGTTCGTTGCCAAGGCCGAACAGCACGCGCCCGAGCCCGCCGTCGTCACCCGGCACCAGGAGCAGCTGGCCCGCCTTGCCAGCAAACCCTGCGGCATCGGCCCAGCGCGCCAGCCGCGCATCGGCCTTGCCGGCAGCCTTGAGGCCCGCGGCATCGACGGCGTCGATCGTGACCGCAGACTTCGCCTTGTCGCACAGGCAATCGGTGACGCTGGTGTTGAAGACGAGCGGACGGGCGGCGGGCATCGGGAACCTCGTTGCATGAGCGGGAAGCGCGAGAGCGCCTTAACGGGAAATTAGGGTTAACAGCATATTTCTGTGCTGTCGCGTCCGCGTGGATTCAAGGCGCGCGACGCAATGTACGGGATGAGTAGCCATGTTCCACAGCGTTTGTCTTTCCCGCCGCCTGCGCATCGCAGCACTTGCCGCAACAACGGCGCTGGCGCTTGCCGCCGGTGGCTGCAGCCAGAGCCGGTTGAAGACCGGCTCGCTGGCGAGCCCGGCCAGCGAAGCTCCGGCAGGCCAGCAATCCGCCCAGAACACGGAAATCGCCGACAAGTGGGCCGCCGCCTACAAGCGCGACCCCGAAAACCCGAAGACGGCACTCGGCTACGCCCAGGCGCTCGCCGCCACCGGACGGGCACGCGAAGCCGCGCAGGTCTATTCGGAAGCCTTGTCGCACAATCCAGACAACGCCGAACTGCTTGCCGCCAACGGCCGCCGAATCGCGCGCGAGACGCCGGGCCCGCAGGCCATCGCGATGCTGGAACGCGCGGACAAGGCGGGTACGCGCGACTGGTCTGCCTATTCCGCGCTGGGCGCGTCCTATGACGCCATCGGGCGGCACAAGGACGCGCAGGACGCCTACCGCAAGGCACTGGCGCTGAAGCCCGAGGAACCCGCCGTGCTCTCCAACATGGGCCTGAGCCAGGCGCTGGCCGGCGACATCAAGGCCGCCGAAACGACGCTGGAGCGGGCCAGCCGCAACCCGTCGGCGGAGCCGACGGTGCGCCAGAACCTCGCGCTGGTGTACGGGCTGCAGGGCAAGTTCAAGGAAGCCGAGGCGGAGCTGGCGAAGGACATCGGCGCGCAGCAGGCGCAGGAAAACGTGCGCTACATGCGCCAGATGCTGTCGCAGAACAACAGCTGGGACAAGATCCGCCAGTCGGGCGGCTCGCGCGGCTAACGCGCAGGCGACAAATCCCGCCAGACAGCAACCGCCGGCGAGCCGCCGCCCGCGCTCATGCCGGTGGCGCGCGCGTTTCTCCCGCAAGGCCCTTGTTCATGACGATGAGAGCTGTCCGCGCTGGCGCGCGGGCTTCAACGCCTGCGGCGGGCAATCAGCCCCACCACGTTTCTCCAATCGGCCCGGAAAACCCCGGATGGTCTTGTGTGTCTCGTCCGCCGCATTGCCTGATCCGAAAAGTCCCGCAACTTTTCGGGGTGATGCTCTTACCCGCCGCATCACCTGATCCGAAAAGTCTCGCAACTTTTCGGGGTGATGCTCAGAGCGCCATGACGCGGATGACGGCGGGGCCGAGGATGACCACGAAGAGGACCGGCAGGAAGAACACGATCATCGGCACGGTCAGCTTCGGCGGCAGGGCGGCCGCCTTCTTCTCGGCTTCCGCCATGCGCATGTCGCGGTTTTCCTGCGCCATCACGCGCAGGGCGTGGGCCAGGGGCGTGCCGTAGCGCTCAGCCTGGATCAGTGCAGTGGTGACGTCCTTGACGCCGGACAACCCGGTGCGTTTCGCGAAGTTCTCGTAGGCGACGCGGCGTTCCTGAAGGTAGGAAAGCTCGGCGGTTGTCAGCGCGAATTCCTCGGCGACGGTAACCGAGCGCGCACCGACTTCCTCCGACACCTTGCGCATTGCCTGTTCGATCGACATGCCGGCCTCGACGCAGATCAGCATCAGGTCCAGCGAATCGGGAAACACGCGCTGGAACTCGATCTGGCGCTTCTGGATTCGGTTGGACAGGAAGATCTTCGGCGCGAAGAAACCGACAAGCCCGCAGCCCAGGGCGATCGCGAAGCGCAGCACCGCCGGGCGGTCCGAGTAGACGCCGAGCACAAAGAAATAGAAGAGCGCCACCAGGAAGACGATGGGCGGCAGCGCGATCTGCATGAACAGGAACATGTAGAGCGGCGCATCGCCGCGGAAGCCGGCCATGCGCAACCGGTCCTTCAGGGTACCGTCCTCGAGGTGCTTGCGCAGGTTGAAGCGATCGACGATGCGCTGCACCATCGCCTTCGGCGTATTGCGCAGGTGGATCTCTTCCTTGCTGTTGAGCCGCGCGCGCTCGCGCTGGCGCAGCTTCTCGCGCTCGATGGCGACCGACTTCATGCGCGACTTCAGCTTGTCGGGCTGGATCAGCGGCCCGGCGAGCGTCAACACCGTCGCCCCGACCGCGAGTGCGGCAAGCAGGCTTGCAAGGAATGCCGGGCTGATCAGCAGCGAGGTGAGATTCATCGTCGCAGTCCCGCCCTAGAAATCGAAGTTGATCATCTTGCGCATGACCATCACGCCGCAGAACATCCAGAAGGCCGAGCACAGCAGCATCAGCTGGCCGAGCTTGTCGGTCCAAAGCAGCGCTATGTAGTCGGGGCTGGTCATCGAGACGAGGCCCATGACGACCAGCGGCAGCGCGCCGATGATCATGGCGGACGCCTTGGCCTCCTGGCTCATCGCGGTGATCTTGGCCTTCATCTTCTTGCGGTCGCGCAGCACGCGCGAAAGGTTGCCGAGCGTCTCGCTGAGATTGCCGCCGGTCTTCTGCTGGATCGTGATCACGATGACGAAAAAGGAAACCTCGGCCAGCGGTGTGCGCTCGTACATGCGCGCCACGGCATCGGCGAGCGGGATGCCCATGACCTGGGCCTCGATCACGGCGCGGAACTCCGAGCGCACCGGCTCGGAAGATTCCTGGGAAACGATGCGCAGGCAGTCGGTGAGCGGCAGGCCTGCCTTGACGCCGCGCACGATGACGTCAACGGCATTGGCGAATTCGTTGAGGAATTTGCGTTCGCGGCGGTTGCGCAGGAAACTCAGTAACCAGCGCGGAAACCCGAGCGTGAAGATGAAGAAAATGGCGGCGCCAACAAGCAGCGGCGCGCCGGAAAACAGCGCGGCTGCCGCGGTGCCCTGGCCGATGAGCAGCGAAATGATCCAGAACTTCTGCACGGTCCACTGCAGACCGGCGCTGCGGATGTCGCCCTTCAGGGTGCGCTTGCGCGTCTTCTTGTTGCGTTCCTCGATCTCGCGGATCGTATCCTCGACCTGGCGGCGGCGCTTGACGCCTTCCTTTTCGCGGTCGGGCGCCGCCGACAGCGTGGTCGTGCGCGTGCTGATCTTTTCGACCCGCTTGGCGGCCGAGGTCGTGCCGTCCAGACGCGGCATGAGGAACACCCACGCCAGGCCACCTATGCAGGCCATGGCGAAGAAGGCGATGGCGATCTGGACGAGGGTCGCGGAGAGCACGGCCTAGACTCCCGCCTGCTCGATATCGGCCGCGGCTGCATCGAGCGCGGCGGCGAGGTTCTTCTCCTCGTTGAAGTAGCGCGCGCGGTCCCAGAAACGCGGACGGCCGATGCCCGTGGACCGGTGCTTGCCGATGATCTTGCCGTTGGCGTCCTCGCCGACCATGTCGTAGACGAAGATGTCCTGCGTCGTGATGACCTCGCCTTCGGTGCCCAGCACCTCAGTGATGTGGGTGATGCGGCGCGAACCGTCGCGCAGACGCTGGGCCTGGACGATCACGTCCACCGAGGAGACGATCATTTCGCGGATCGTGGCGGGCGGGAGCGCATAGCCACCCATGGTGATCATGCCCTGGATACGCGACAGCGCCTCGCGCGGGGAGTTGGCGTGCAGTGTGCCCATCGAGCCGTCGTGACCGGTGTTCATGGCCTGCAGCAGGTCGAAAGCCTCGGGTCCGCGCACCTCGCCAACGATGATGCGTTCAGGGCGCATGCGCAGACAGTTCTTGACCAGTTCGCGCATGGTGATCTCGCCGGTGCCCTCGAGGTTGGGCGGGCGGGTTTCGAGGCGCACGACATGGGGCTGCTGCAGCTGCAGTTCGGCGGCGTCCTCGCAGGTGATGATGCGCTCGTCTTCCTCGATGTAACGGGTCAGGCAGTTGAGCAGTGTCGTCTTGCCCGAACCGGTGCCGCCCGAGATGATGACGTTACAGCGGCAACGCCCGACGATCTGCAGGATCCTGGCGCCCTCCGGCGAGATCGAACCGAACTTGACCAGCTGGTCGAGCGTCAGCTTGTCCTTCTTGAACTTGCGGATCGTGAGCGTCGGCCCGTCGATGGCAAGCGGCGGCACGATGACGTTGACGCGGCTGCCGTCGATGAGGCGCGCGTCGCAGATCGGGCTTGCCTCGTCGACACGGCGGCCAACCTGGCTGACGATGCGCTGGCAGATGTTGAGGAGCTGCGAATTGTCACGGAAGCGGACGTTGGTCTGCTCGATCTTGCCGTCCACTTCGATGAACACCGTGTCGGCGCCATTGACCATGACGTCGGCGATGTCGTCGCGTGCCAGTAACGGTTCCAGCGGGCCGTAGCCGAGGACGTCGTTGCAGATATCGTCTAGGAGGTCTTCCTGCTCGGCGATCGACAGGGCGACATTCTTCAGCGTGATGATTTCGTTGACGATGTCGCGGATCTCGTCGCGCGCGGTGTCGGCGTCCATGCGCGCGAGCTGCGACAGGTCGATAGCATCGATGAGCGCAGAAAAGATCTGCGTCTTCATGTCGTAGTATTCTTCGGAGCGCGCGCGGCGGGCGGGAGCGGCGGCGGCGGGCCTGGCGTGCTTCGCAGGCTTTTGCCTGGCCGGCATGTCCTCTTCGCTCAGCGTGTTACGCGCCGGCTCGATCGCCGGCATGCTGGCAGGGTCGACATCGCGCATGGTGCCGAAGCCGGCCAGCGTGTGGGTCGGTTTCTCCTCGCCGGGGCCGGAGAGTCCGGCAGCGGATGGAAATGCGCTGTCCATACCCTGCCCGGCAAAGACAGACGTTTCCGGGTCGTCCACGAATGCCGGCGCCGGCGGGAGCGAGTCGGCGCCCGGCGGCGGGGGCAAGGTATCGGGTTCGGCGAAGCGCTCCGGCGTTTCCCTGCCCTGACGCGAATCGACGCCCCCGAACCCAGCCTTGCGGCCGCCGAAGGTATCGGATCCACCTGGTCCACGTCGTCCGAACATGGTCGCGCTCGCCCGCCTCTACTTGCCCTTGGGGTGTTTCAGCCGCGCCATCAACTGCGCGATCAGGGTATTGGCGCCGCGCGGCGTGTCGTTCTGTCCGACGACACAGCGCGCCAGTTGCCTGAACGCGTCGGCTGCCTTGGCATTGGCCTGCGCCTCGGAAATCATCTGCCCGTTGTTGGCCGCCGTGCCGAACAGCTGCGGATCGAAGGCGATCTCGGCTGACAGCACCAGATCGAGTGCGGCGGCGAACTCGCGCGGCGCGATTTCGGGCCGCTTGGGTATGCCGACCTGGTTCAGCACGAGGAACGGCTGGCGGTCGTTGCGACGGTGCTGCTTGAGCAGGTCGACCAGGTTCTTGGCGTTGCGCAGGTTGCCGAGGTCGGGAGCCGCCACGATCACGATGTCGTCGGCCGACAGCAGCGTCTGGCGTGTCCATCCGTTCCACTGGTGCGGCAGGTCGAGCACCAGGTGGGGGACGAGGCCGCGCGTCAGGTCGATCACGGATTCGATCGATTCGAAGTCGAGGTCGTAGTCGCGGTCAAGCGTCGAGGGCGCGGCGAACAGGCTCAGCCGCTCGGTGCATTTCCACAGCAGCTTGTCGATCAGCGCCTCGTCGAGGCGGTCGCCAGCGAAGATCGCGTCCGCGATGCCTTGCGCCGGGTCCTGGTTGAAGTCGAGCCCGGCGGTGCCGAATGGCAGGTCGAGATCGGCCAGCGCGACATTCTTCGTCAGGTCCTGCGACATGGCCCAGGCGAAGTTGTGCGCGATCGTCGACGCGCCGACACCGCCCTTGGCGCCGATGAAGGCAACCGAGCGGCCGATCTGCTGCTGGCCTTCCTGGGCGAACAGGCGGCACATCGCCGCGATCGCATCGACCGGCCCGATCGGCGCGACGAGGTATTCGCTGACCCCGCGCGCCATCAGCTGGCGATAGAGCATCACGTCGTTGGCGTGGCCGACGACGACGACCTGGGTTTCCTGGTCGCAGACCTCGGCCAGGCGGTCGAGGTCGGCGAGCAGCCGGTCGCCGGAATGACCGCATTCCAGGATGACGACGTTGGGTGTCGGGGATTCCTCGTAAAACTCGATCGCGGCCGCCACCCCGCCCATCTGGACGCTCATCTGGGTGCGGCTGGTGCGGCGGTCGCTGCGCGCCTCCTCCAGAGCGGCAAACACCTCACGGGTGTCGCAGAAGGCCTGGATCGAGATCCGCGGCAGCAGCGTGGCAACCTGGGCGGAGCCGGGCATGGCCGCGGCGGCGCTGGCGGCCGCCGGGCCGCTGTTGCGCTCCTGATCAAACGCTAGCGTCATTGCTGACCCACCTCGCTGATCTGGGTGCCGTCCTCGTTGTAGACAGTGGCCGGATCCTCGCCGCGGCGATACTTGTCCTGGACGGTCGTGCGACGCATGGCATCGCGCGGGCCATCGCCGCGCGGGCCAAGCAGATCGCGTGGATCCTCGACCATCGCGGCGAGATTGCGCTGCGAGGTGCAGCCGAAATTCTCGTATTCCGCGTTGGAGGGATTGTGCGTCATGCTGTCGGGCCAGTTGCCGCACGGGCCGGCCTCGGCGGAATAGCGGTAGAAGACGAGCTTCATCGGCGCCGGGCCCTGGCTGCCATCGGCACGGTAGGTGTGAACTGTCAGCAGCGACGGCTCGACGCCCTCGCGCGCAAGGATCTGGCGGATCTGGGTCGAGGCTGAATGGACGGCCGAATCAGCGCCGCTGCCGCTGGGCGCCTGCAGGTAGATGGTGCCATGGCCGGAGTTGCGATACTGGCGTGCCAGGGCGGCGACCTGCGTCGCGTCCTGCGCGGACAAACCGCCGGCATAGGGATCGGCGTAGATGATGATGTCGACCGGCTTGTAGCCGACGGTAACGGGATGGCGCTGCTCGTAGCCAAGCGGCACCGCGCCAGTGTGGTCGGGACCGGAGTTCATGCGGCAGCCCGCCGCCACCAGGGCCAGCGTCACGGCGCCGGCGCAGATCGCAGCGCGGCGCAGGACCGGTAGGGTCGGGACCATTTTCTCCACTCGATGCATCTTACTCTCCACCGGCACGCGGCCTACTTGACGATAAATCCGATCTCACCGTGATAGGGGCCCTGCGGCTGACCACCCGAAACGCCGTAGATCTTGTTGAGGCGGCCGAGCAGGTACTGCTCGTGGTCGGACGGCGCATGCAGGTTGTCGTTGGGCAGGGCGAGTTCCTTGCGCGCCACCGGCTTGACCAGGTAGGGCGTGACGATCGCCACCATCTCGGTCTCATGGTTGACGAAATCCGTCGAGCGGAACAGCGCGCCCAGCACTGGCAGATCCTTGACCACCGGCAGACCGTTGATGACGTGGTTGCGGTCCTGCTTGATGAGCCCGGCGACGACCAGCGACCCGCCCGATGGCAACTCGACGGTGGTCTCGGCGCGGCGCACCGTGATCGAGGGGATCGAGATGTTGCCGAGCGTGATCTGGTTCTCGTCGGACAGTTCGGAGACTTCCGAGGACACGCGCAGGCTGATGCGCTCGCCCGACATCACCACCGGGGTGATGCCCAGTCCGACGCCGAATTCCTTGTACTCGATGATGATGTTGCCGTCCTGGTCACGACCAGCGGGGATCGGGAACTCGCCGCCGGCGAGGAACTTCGCCGATTCGCCGGAGATCGCAGACAGGGTCGGCTCGGCAAGCACGCGCAGCAGGCCCTGACGTTCAAGCGCGCGTACGGCGACCGAGACGGAATCCCCGTCGCTCGGGCTCCATGTGCCGACGAGCGTGTTGGTCGGCGAGCTGTTGGTCGCGCCGAAGGCATTGGCGACGCCGAAGCCGGCGGCGACCTTGCCGGCATCGAAGACGTTGGTCGCGATGCCGTTCACGGCGGTGGGGAAGTCGACGCCGAACTGCTTCAGCGTGGTGCGCTTGACCTCGACGATCTGGACCTTGACGGAGACCTGCTCGGAGCCCTCGGCGCCGACCATCGAGAGCACCTTCTCCTTGTCGCCGATGTAGCGGGCTGCGATGTCGAACGCCTTCTGGGCGTCGAGCGGGGTGCGCACCGCGCCGGTCAGCACGATGTTCTCGCCCATGGCCTCAGCGCGGACGCTGGAGCCGGGGATCATCTGCGCGATCGTGCGGTTGAGCTCGCTCGTGTCGCGCTGCACCTCGACCTCGAGCGCCGCGATCTGCTCGCCGTTGGCGTCGAAGAAGAAGACGTTGGTGGAGCCGACTTCCATGCCGATCAGGTAGGCGCGGCGCGACGAGCGCATCACGGCGTCGGCGATCTTGGGGCTCGAGACCAGGACATCGCGGGCATCGCGCGGCAGGTCGACGACCAGCGACTTGTTGAGGCCGAGCTGAACGGAGCGGCCCTGGTAGTGGTCGAGCGCCACGGCCGCGTCGGCGGCCGATGCAGGCGCCGCGGGCTGGCCGACGATTGCCGCCACCGCGATTGCAGCGGCCATGGCAAACCTGCGCCACAAGGCGGGGCGTGCAGTGACCTTCGGGATCTGTTGCGCATCAAACATGGTTTCACCCACACTCATTCCACTTTCCGCCCGCTACTTTCCGCCCGTGACCTCGGTCGCGACGCCGAAGCGCACCATCTTCACCGTGTCGCCGCGGCGCCCGGTGCCAAGCGACGCCGTTCCCGAGCTGTTGTCTTCCTCGCCATCGAGAATCGAGCGCAGGGCCAGCGACAGCTCGCCCATGCGTCCGGCGAGCGCCAGCGTCTCGGACTGCCTTGAATCGAGTTCCAGCGTCGCCACCGACCCGACGACCACCGTCTCGCCGTTCTGTTCCTCGACCGTCTGATCGATGGCGAGCACGCGCACGTTCTTGAGGACCGTGTCGGACAGCAGGACTTCCTTGCCGTCCTCGTAGGGGTCGGGTTCGCGCCGGGTGAGAATGACGTCGACACGGTCATTGGGCAGGATGAACCCGCCGGCACCGGTCTCCGGCGAAACGGACGTGGCGATGGCGCGCTTGCCGGGCGGCAGAACCGCCGACAGATAGCCGCCGGAACCGACGGTCACGACCTTCGACATGCGCACCGGCTCGCCGATCACGAGCTCGGAGCGCACCACCGAACCGTTCATCTCGGAGAGCGCGTCCGGCTTTTCGGTTTCCTTGATCAGGTTCGGGGCGCCGGATTCCGGCCAGTCCTGCCATTCCAGGTCGCCGGAGGCGATGACCGTGCCCGGCTTGAGATCGCGCGCGGCGACGAGCACCTTCATGACACCGACCGTCTCGGTGACCTGGATGACTTCGGCATCCGGCGCCTGACCGATGTTGCGGACCAGCATGAAGGCGGCCGCGCCGGCGCCAAGCGCAATTGTCAGAATGATCAGCCGTGCAGAACGCATGTAAAGACTCCGGTACACGTGACACTCGGTCTATTCGTGCCGGAGCTTAGCGCCGGGTCCGTCAACTTATGGTTAACAGGGTCTAATCAATCCGCCGCGCGGTCGTGACGCGGCGATGGCGCTAGAGTCCGATGGCCGCGCCCCACGGGGAATCGCCGAAAATGACGAGCCCGGCGATGGCCATGGCGATGCCGTAGGGAACGCCGGTGTCGACATCGTGCAGGCGGCTCACCCAGGGCTGGCGGGCGAGCGGGGCGGGAAGCGGATGGGAGCGGGCAAACAGGATCCCCAGCGTCAGCAGGCCGCCGAATATCGAGGACACCAGCGCGTATTCGAACAGCGGCTGCCAACCGAGCCACATCGCCGTCGCCGCGAAGAACTTGGCGTCGCCGCCGCCGATCCAGCCGGGGATGAAGAGCAGGAAGGAGACGACCAGCATGGCGACGCCGGCGGCAATGTGCATGGCGATCTGCTGGGCCGGCATGCCGACCGCGAATGCGGCGAGGAAGAACGCCGCGGCGAACACGAGCACGAAGCGGTTGGGGATCTTCATCGTCAGGAGATCGAGCCAGGCGGCCATCGCCATGGCGAAGGGAAACGCGTAGACAACCAACAACTTCACGGCGAGAACTCCGGCTTTGAAAAGGCCTGCGCGGGCACTGGCTGCAGACTACCGCGACAAACTAAAGAATCCGTTTTCCACCGGCGCACGGGCACAAACGGAAAAGGCCGCCACCTTTCGGCAGCGGCCCTTCTTCAATTCGCGTCAGACGCCTTGGCGTCTTACTTCAGGGCGTTCTTCACGCTCGTGAAGGTCGACGTCAGCTTCGTGCCGAGACCGCCGACGACGGTGATGATGGCAACCGAGATGCCGGCAGCGATCAGGCCATACTCGATGGCGGTGGCGCCGGACTCATCCTTGGCAAAATTCTTGAAGACGGCTTTCATGATACTCAACTCCTGGTTCCAACCAATTTCCGGGGCGGTATACGCTCCGTCCCTTTGCACGAAACACTCTAGCGGCAGCTCGTTTCGACCGACTTAACCGGAAGGGCAAACAAATGGTTTCAGCCGCAAACACCCAAACACGGTTAACCCAGCGTCAATTGGCAGCCGACCTACCCGGCCAACGCAAAAGGCCGCCACCTTGCGGCAGCGGCCTTGCATTGCTTCGCGTCAGACGCGCGGGAGTCTTACTTCAGGGCGTTCTTCACGCTCGTGAAGGTCGAGGTCAGCTTCGTCCCGAGGCCGCCGACGACGGTGATGATGGCAACCGCGATACCGGCAGCGATCAGGCCATACTCGATGGCGGTGGCGCCGGACTCGTCGTGAGCGAAATTCTTGAAGACGGCTTTCATGGTACTTACTCCTTGTTCCAACCAACTCATCCCGGCGGTTGTTTCCCGGCCTGGGATGACGTCACCCTAAGACCCGTTTCTGGATGCAAGCTTAACGCGAAGGGTCGCAATTGCGCTTCGGGCGCGTTGCCGCCGGGAAGGGTAAACCAGCGGTCAAGAAGACCTGCGACAGGTGCGCATGCGCGCGGGGCACGTGCGTGCGTCAAGAGCCGATATGGAGCGCCGCTCCCTGGCGCCATATCCCCGGCTTATGGATTCTATTGAGTGCGGCGCGCGCCGCCATCGCGCGGCCGCCGGCCACGGCGATGCCTACGGGCGGCTCCGGGGCGGCTGAATTTCCGAATGATTAACCATTGCAGGGCATTACTCGGTGAGAACGTCGAGGCGCGGGCGCTCACGCCCTGCCTGCCCGGAGATGGCAAACCATGATGACCACAGCATTCGCAAAAGTCCGTCGCCACGCCCTAGCGGCCTGCTTCGCTGCCGCGGCGCTGACCCTGGTCGCGGCAACGCCAAGCCGCGCGGAACGCCTGCTGGTCGGCGTCGACCGCGCACAGCTGATGCGCATCGATGTGCCGGTTGACACGGTGATCATCGGCAATCCCGCCATCGCCGATGCATCCGTCTACGACCAGACGACCCTCATCATCACCGGCAAGTCGTTCGGCGAGACGAACATGATCGTGCTCGACTCGCTGGGCAAGATCGTCCGCGAGGTCGATCTCTCCGTATCGACGCCCTCCGATACGCTGACCGTTCACAAGGGGTCGGCACGCCTGTCCTACACCTGCACGCCGGTGTGCGAGCGCACCCTTCGGGCGGGCGACTCGACGGAAGCTTTCACCGACCTGCAGGCACAGGTGACCGGTACGCTGGACATGGGCCGTACCCAGGCAAAGCCCTGACCGCCGGCGGTTCGGCGTTTCGGTTAGCGTTTCGTTAGCCTCGTGCGCTGATTGCGCGCCTGGCATGGAACGGTTCGGAAACACTTCCCCTGTATAGATGGTGCAACCGCCGGAGTGGCGGCCCGGTATTGCAGCTGCGCGCCGGGGGGCAACGTCGAAGTGTGGTGTCATGTCTAGCGTTCGCAAGTCTTCCGCGTTGGATCCCGATGGCCGGCAGAAGCCGGCGGGCAAGGCACGCCGGAATTTCTCCGGCGACGAAAACGGCGCGACCGCGGTCGAATTCGGCCTGATCGCGGCGCCGTTCTTCGCGCTGATGTTCGCCATCCTGCAGATCGGCCTGATCTTCTTCTCCGGCCAAGTGCTCGACAACGCGACCGCGGAAGCCGCGCGCCTGATCCGCACCGGCCAAGCGCAGGCGTCCGGGTTTTCGGCCGCCGATTTCAAGAATGCCATCTGCTCGTCCTCGGGCACGCTGTTCGATTGCCAGTCGAACCTGAAGGTGGACGTGCGCACCGCCGCGACCTTCGGCGCCGCAAATACGGGCAAGCCGATGACCGACGGCGCGCTCGATGACAGCAATTTCACCTTCAGCATGGGCGGGCGCGAGGAAATCGTTGTCGTGCGCGTGTTCTACGAGTGGCCCGTATGGGTGCCGCTGATGGCCGTACCGGGAACCAAGGGCGTTCAGCTCGGCGACCTCGCCAACGGCAACTTCCTGCTTTCAAGCGCGCTTGTCTTCCGCAACGAACCGTTCTGAGGCCGATGCCATGAGTACGCCCGAGAACCCCGAAACGAAACGATCCGGCGGGCCCACGCGGGCCGGCAGCCGCCTGCGCGACAAACTGTCCCGCCTGCCGCTGGTGCGGCGGTTCTTCGGCGAGGACCGCGGCGTCGCGGCCGTCGAGTTCGCGCTCATCGTGCCGGTCATGGTGACGGCCTATCTCGGCAGTGTCGACCTGACCCAGGCGGTCATGGTCGACCGCAAGGTGTCGGTGATGGCGAGCGCGGTGGGCGACCTCGTGGCGCAGACCGACGAGATCACCAATGCGGAGATGAGCAACATCTTCGACATTTCCGCCTCGCTGCTTTCGCCCTTCGATGCATCGACGATCAAGCTGCGCGTCAGCAGCCTCGAGATCACCACGGACAAGCAGGGCACAAAGCGCAAGGCCAAGGTGCAGTGGAGCGACGGCAAGAACCAGACCGCCTATCCCAAGAACACCGAGATCCTGGTGCCCGAGAGCATCGCGGCCAACGCGACGACGGTCATCTACACCGAAGCCACGTATGTCTTCCATCCGCTGTTCGGGCAGATCATCTCCAGCACCATCACGCTGGAAGACGAGTACTACCACGTGCCGCGCGTCGCCGATCAGGTCGAACGCAAGTAGCGGGCATGCGGCTGCAAGCGCAGCCGGAAAGATTTCTTGGCGGCCGCCTTCACCGGGCGGCCGCTTTCGTTTAGAGCCGGTGGACCGCTTCAACACGCAACCGGCCGGCATGATTTCGCTCGCACTCGCCGCAACCGCCATCGCAACCTTCGCCGCCTCGCTGCTCGTGGGGCCGGCGGACATCGGCGTCGGCGGCGTCCTTGCAGCGCTTGCGGGAACCGGCGACACGGCGACCGGGATGATCGTGCGCGACCTGCGCCTGCCGCGCGCCGTGCTGACGCTGATCTGTGGCGGCGGCCTGGGCATGGCGGGCGCGGCATTGCAGGGTTTGCTGCGCAACCCGCTGGCCTCGCCCGACCTGCTCGGCACCGGCAACGCGGCCGCCTTCGGCGCGGTCGCCGTGCTGTCACTCGGGCTTGCGGGGACCGGGTCGCTGCTGCTGCCGGCGTGCGCGATCGCCGCGGCGCTGGTCTCCATCGTGCTGCTGCTCTGGCTTGCCGGGCGCGATGCGCGGCCTTTGACGGTGATCCTTGCCGGCCTTGCCCTGTCGACCTTCGGCGGGGCCCTCGTCGCGCTCGCGCTCAATCTCGCCGCCAACGACTTCCTGGCGCTGGAAATCGCCTTCTGGCTGCTCGGCTCGTTCGGCGACCGCGGACCGGTGCAGGTCGCCATCGCCCTGCCGTTCATCGCCGTCGGGATGGCGCTGATGATGTCGCAGCGCAGACTGCTTGCGGCGCTGACGCTGGGCGAGGAGACGGCTCGGTCGTTGGGCGCGGACACGCCGCTGCGCCGCATCGCGTTGCTGTGCGGCGTGGCGGCAACCGTCGGCGGCCAGGTCGCCGTGTCCGGTGTCGTCGGCTTCATCGGGCTCGTCGTTCCGCACCTGGTGCGCCCGCTGGTCGGCGCGCGGCCAGACCGGCTGATGCTGCCGAGCGCGCTGGCCGGCGCCACGGTGCTGACGGCCGCCGACATCGGCGTGCGCCTGCTGCCGACGATCAACGAACTCAAGGTCGGTGTCGTCACGGCGCTCGTCGGCGCGCCCTTCTTCTTCCTGCTGGTGGCGCGCGAGCGCCGGCGGCGTGACGTGGGATAGCGCCATGGCCGATCCGCTCCTGCAGGCCGTGGACCTGAGTGCCGGCGTCATCGTCAGGAACGTCACGCTTGCGCTGCCGGCGGGGCTCGCCGGCCTTGTCGGGCCGAACGGTTCCGGCAAGACGACCCTGTTGCGAGCACTGGCGGGCGTCGCGCCGCACGCCGGACACCTGCGCGTTGGCGGTCACGACATGGCAACGCTTCAACCCGGCGAGCGGGCCCGGAAGGTCGCCTACCTGCCGCAGATCGCGCCGGTGTCGTGGCCGGTCGAAGCCGCGCATCTCGTTGCGCTGGGGCGCATCCCGCACGGCGATGGCGAACGTGCGACGGGCCAGGTCGCGGTGGCGCGCGCGATGGAGGCGACCGGCACGGCTGCGTTCGCGCAGCGGCGCGTCGACACGCTGTCTGGCGGCGAGCGGGCGCGGGTGCTGCTGGCGCGGGCGCTGGCCGTGGAGGCGCCGGTACTGATCGCCGACGAGCCGATCGCGGCGCTCGACCCGCGCTACCAGATCGAGACGATGCAACTGCTGCGCCGCGTCGCCGACGAGGGCCGGCTGGTGATCGCCGCCTTCCACGACCTGGCGCTGGCGGCGCGTTACTCGGACACGCTGCTGGTCATGCACGCCGGGCGGCTGGCCGGCGCAGGCGCGCCCGGCGAAGTGCTGGACGACGCGACAATCGGCGCGGTCTTCGGCCTTGCGCGCGCGGGCAGCGACCGGTTTGGGCCGGTGTGGGAACGGGCGCGGCGATCGGACTGACCCGGCAGGCAGGGCCGACGCCCGTATTTCGGAGGCCGTCAGGGCTGCCGGACGGGCAGCTTTCGCGCCACCCAGCCGGGGCCGGCGCGCGAGCCTGTCATGCCCTCGGACACGTCATAGACGTGCGTGAAGCCATAGCCCGGCAGAGCGCGGGCGACGAGCGCGCTGCGCACGCCGCTGGCGCAGATCAGCGCGAGCGGTCTGGTGCGGTCGCCTTCGAGGATGGCGTCAAGCCTGGCAAGGAAATCGCGGTCGAGCATGGACAGCGGGTGGGCCGCTTGTCCGATTCCCGTGCGCCGCCACTCTTCCGGGGTGCGGATGTCGACCAGCACGAGGTTTCCCGCCTCAGAGCGGGTGTGTGCGTCCAGCGCATCCATCGAACGCGGTTCCTGTGCCTGCGCGTGCGCCGAAAACGCCAGCATCACTGCAAGCATCAGTGTGCGCAGGATATGTGAGGCAAGAGCCGTCGCGTGCATGCGCTGCCACCCTGTTTCGCCGGTACCTGGACAGAATTCTAGCGTGCCGCCGCCGCCCGGCGAGGGGGCGGGGGCGGAGATCACCAGAGCGTGACGGCGCCCGCAGCGCCTTGACGCTGTGTACCGGCATTCATAACTTCGCCACCGGAATATGCCAGACGATTCCCCGGCAGGGGCCAGGCACGCGATTCTGCGGTGCGCGGCTTCACATACAAGACAGGAGACCCCCGATGGCCACCAGCAGCGTGACAGATGCCAACTTCGAAAATGAAGTCCTGAACTCCGACCAGACGGTGATCGTCGATTTCTGGGCCGAGTGGTGCGGGCCGTGCAAGCAGATCGCGCCGATGCTGGAGGAAATCTCCAACGAGATGGCCGGCAAGGTGAAGATCGTGAAGATGGACGTCGACTCGAACATGCAGATCCCGGCGAAGTACGGCATCCGCAACATCCCGACACTGCTGATGTTCAAGGGGGGCGAAGTCGCCTCGACGCAGATCGGCGTTTCGTCAAAGAGCAAGCTCGTCGACTGGGTCGAGGCCGGCGCCTAGAGCATGTTCCGCTCCCGTTGATCCGACCTGAGCGACAGGACCATGCTCAAGGCGTTGAATCTGGAGCGAATTCTTGTCGTTCAGGTGATTCCACCTGAACGGGATGCGCTCAAGGCGGTTCGCCCGCGATCCGGCATCAGCGGTATCGCCCGCGCCGTTTCACTCGCCAGACGCTCGGGCGAATACCAGGACGACAGCAGGCGCCGGTCGACGAGATCGGCGTTTTCCGCGATGAAACTGGCCGCGTCGGCATAGCCTTTGGTGCGCATGCGCTCCGCGATCAGGCTCATGTAGGCGAAGGTGATCGTCTCGTTGTATTTTTCCAGCGTCCCCGCACCTGCTGCCATGGCCCGGATTCCCTTGCCGACGATGGCGAGGGCTTCGTAGAAATCATGCTGGCTAAGAGCCTCGCAGGCGATGCCGACGTGATCCAGATGGCTGAAATCATCGGGCCGCAGCGAGCCGTCCACGAGGGCTTCGAGCTTCGACTCATAGATGCTCATCGCGCGTCCTCGACGAGCCCGTGACTGTCGGCTGCGGTCAGGTCGAGATCGTAGACGTCCTTCAACTGATCGATCTTCTTCAGCGTTGCGTCCGAAAACGGCGCCTTGCCCTCGAAGGCATGCAACGCCATGCCCTCGATCAACTCCGCAACGGGCATCTCGAGATGTTCGGCCAACGCCTTCATGACCTTGAGCAGGCGCTTCTCGATGCGGATACCGGTCTGGACGCGTTCGATCTTCTTCATGCCGAAAGATTGGTACCTTGGTACCAAGATGTCAAACTCGGCGTCAGGCGAGCGCGACTTCCTGCAGACCCAGCACGTGGCCGGCGAGGTAGAGCGAACCGCAAATCAGGATTCGCGGCGGCTCCTCGGTATCCACCGCGCGCAGCGCGGTAGACAGGTCCGGCATGGGGCGGGCGGGCAGACCCGCCGCCTCGACCTCGCGCGCAAGTTCGGCGGCCGAGAAACTCGCCGGCTCCCCGGGGATCGGGATCGTCAGCACTTCGCGCGCAAGGCCGGCGAAGGGCGCGAAGAAGCCGCTTGCCGCCTTCGTCGTCAGCATGCCGGCGACCAGCACCAACGGGCGCGAGGCGCGCTCCTCCATCTCGGCCAGGCGCTCTGCAAGGGCTGTCCCCGCCGATGGATTGTGCCCGCCATCGAGCCATATCTCCGCGCCAAAGGGGGCGGCGTCGACCACCGGTCCGTCGACCAGCGCCTGCATGCGTGCCGGCCAGGACACGGAAAGCAGGCCGACCTCGATATCGGCTTGCGTCACCGGCAGGCCGCTGGCGCGCAGGGTGGCGATCGCCGCGCCGGCGTTCTCGAACTGGTGGCGGCCTGCCAGCCGCGGCGGCGGCAGGTCGAGCAGGCCATCGGCGTCCTCGAAGACGAGGCGGCCGTTCTCGCGCCGCGCGCGCCAGTCGCGACCCGAGACCAGCAGCGGCGCACCGCGTGCAACGCCGACCTCCATGATGACATCCAAGGCCTCGTCGGGCTGGGCGGCAACGACGCAGGGCACGCCCGGCTTGATGATGCCCGCCTTCTCGCGCGCGATGCCCGACAGTTCCGTGCCGAGGTAGCCGGCATGGTCGTGCGAAACCGGCGTGATGGTCGTTGCCAGAGGCGCATCAACAACGTTGGTCGCGTCGAGCCTGCCGCCAAGACCGACCTCGAGCAGAAGCACGTCGGCGGGATGCGTCGCGAAGAGATGCAATGCGGCGGCCGTGGTGATCTCGAAGATGGTGATCGGCTCGCCGGCGTTGAGCGTTTCGGCGTGCTCTAGCGCTGCCGACAGCGCATCCTCGCCGACCAGCGCGCCGCCACCGGGCGCGCCTCCTTGGGGGCTACCGAGACGCACGCGCTCGTGGAAGCGCACGAGGTGGGGCGAGGTATAGACGTGGACGCGCAGGCCTGCTGCTTCCAGCATGGCGCGCATGAAGGCGACCGTCGATCCCTTGCCGTTGGTGCCGGCAACGTGGATCACCGGCGGCAGGCGCAGGTGCGGATTGCCGAGCTTTTCCAGGATGCCCCACATCCGGTCGAGCGACAGGTCGATGATCTTCGGATGCAACCGGGACAGGCGGTCGAGGATCTGGTCTGACTTGGCCATGACGACACACTTGCCGCCACGCGGCGGTACAATGAAGTAACCCGGATCTGCCGGGGGTCAGGACGCGGAAACGTCTTTGTCGGGGGGCGTCGGCGCCGGGAGCTGCGAGGGATCGAGCGCCGGGGCATGCGTCAGCATGCGGCACAGGCTGCTCAGCACGGCGCGCAACTCCTTGCGTGACACCACCATGTCGACCATGCCGTGCTCCTCGAGGTACTCCGAGCGCTGGAAGCCGTCGGGCAGCTTCTCGCGGATGGTCTGCTCGATGACGCGTGGGCCGGCGAAGCCGATCAGCGCGCCGGGTTCGGCAATCTGGATGTCGCCGAGCATGGCGTAGGACGCCGTAACGCCGCCGGTGGTCGGGTTGGTCAGCACCACGATGTAGGGCTTGCCGGCCTCGCGCAGCGCCTCGACGGCAACGGTGGTGCGCGGCATCTGCATCAGCGACAGGATGCCTTCCTGCATGCGCGCGCCGCCCGACGCGGCGAACATGATGAACGGCGTGCCGCGTTCGACCGCCGTCATCAGGCCAGTCACCACAGCCTCGCCGGCAGCCATGCCAAGCGAGCCGCCCATGAAATCGAAGGTCTGCACGGCAGCCGTGATGTCCAGCCCGTCGAGCAGGCCGGTGGCGACCGTCACCGCGTCATCCGTCTGGTTGCGCTGGCGGGCATCCTTGAGGCGGTCGGCATAGCGGCGCTCGTCGCGGAACTTCAGCGGGTCATGCGGGACACCGGCGACATCCATGATCTCGAAGGCGCCATTGTCGAACAGCCACTCGAGGCGCGCGCGCAGCGGCATGCGCATGTGGTGGCCGGAAACGGGGATCACGTAGTCGTTGGCTTCCAGGTCGCGGTGGAAGACCATCTCGCCGCTTTCCGGGCACTTGATCCACAGGTTCTCCGGGGTGTCGCGCTTGGCGCCCAGCATCTGCCGGATCTTCGGCCGCAAGGTGCTCGTCAGCCAGTTCACGCGCTATCTCCTTCTCCAGTACCCGGTGCGCTACTTGCGCGCCTGCGCGACGCCCGCCGCCAGATCAGACACCAGTGCGTGCACGCCCGCAACGGTTGCCGCACCCGCCTTGCCGGTTTCGTCGAGCGAGGTGCGCACCGCCTCGACCAGCGCCGAGCCGACCACCACGCCATCGGCGGCGCGCGCGATCGCCGCAGCCTGTTCCGGCGACCTCACGCCGAAGCCGACGCACACCGGCAGCGGCGTCGCCGACTTCACGTGCGCAACCATCCTTGCGACCTTTTCCGGATCGGGCGCCTGGGTGCCGGTGATGCCGGCGACCGAGACGTAGTAGACGAAGCCGGAGGTGTTCTGGATGACGCGCGGCAGGCGCCTGGCGTCCGTCGTCGGCGTCGCAAGGCGGATGAAGCTGATGCCGTGCTGCATCGCAGGCAGGCAGAGCTCGTCGTCGGCCTCCGGCGGCACGTCGACGACGATCAGGCCATCAACGCCGGCAGCGGCGGCGTCCGTCAGGAAGCGCTCGTTGCCATAGGAATAGATCGGGTTGTAGTAGCCCATCAGGACGATGGGCGTCTCGTTGTCGCCCTTGCGGAACTCGCGCACCATCTCCAGCGTCCTGATCATGGTCTGGCCGGCCTTCAGCGCGCGCTGGCCAGCGAGCTGGATGGCGACGCCATCGGCCATCGGGTCGGAGAACGGCATGCCGAGCTCGATGACGTCGGCGCCTGCGGCGGGCAGGCCCTTCACGATGGCAAGCGAGGTCTCGTAGTCCGGATCGCCGGCGGTGACGAAGGTGACAAGGGCTGCACGGTCCTCGGCCTTGAGCGCCGCGAAGCGGGCATCGATGCGGGTCGGTTTCATTCGGAGCTTCCTGCGAGGAACGTCTTTCCGGGCGCGGCCTCGGCGCAGCAGATCAGCCGGCTGTCGGCGGTGGCGGCATTGCGGTGGCGCACGGCACGTTGATAGTCCGGGTTCTTCACCATGTCCATGAAGGCGCGGGACGAAGGATAGCGGGCGACGAAGGCGTGGTCCCAGGCCTCGTCACCGGGCCCGATGACGGTGAGCATGGGCTTGCCGATCCAGTCCTGGCTGCCGCCTGCGGCGAGCACGATTTCCAGCGTTTCGGCGGCGTAGCGTCCATAGGCCGTCTCGCCGGAAACCGGCGCGGCACCGGACTCCGGATCGCCGGCTGCGTACTCCGCAACCTTGTTGAAGCGCAGCAGGTTGATCATCAGGACCGGTGCGTCCTGCGGGACGGCGCGCAGGGCGGCAAACTGTCCGCGCGTCGGGTTGATGCTCGCCATCACATGTCCACGCCGAGGTGGCCGGCGACGGTGAAGACGTCCTTGTCGCCGCGGCCGCACAGGTTCATGACGATGACCTGGTCGCGGTCCATGACCGGCGCGAGCTTGGCAACCTGGGCCAGCGCGTGGGCGGGCTCCAGCGCCGGGATGATCCCTTCCGTGCGGGTGCACAGCTGGAAGGCGTCCAGCGCCTCCTTGTCGGTGATCGGCACGTAGGTGACGCGGCCGGTGTCCTTGAGCCAGGAGTGTTCCGGGCCGATGCCGGGATAGTCGAGGCCTGCCGAGATCGAGTGGCCCTCGAGGATCTGGCCATCGCCGTCCTGCAGCAGATAGGTGCGGTTGCCGTGCAGGACGCCTGGGCGCCCGCCGGTCAGCGAGGCGCAATGCTCGTCGGTGTCAAGACCATGACCGCCGGCCTCGACGCCCCAGATCGCCACGTCCTTGTCGTCGAGGAAGGGATGGAACAGGCCGATTGCGTTCGATCCGCCGCCGACGCAGGCGACGACCGCGTCCGGCAGCCGGCCTTCGGCCTCCATGATCTGCTGGCGTGCTTCCTCGCCGATCACCGACTGGAAGTCGCGCACCATCTCCGGATAGGGGTGCGGACCGGCCGCGGTGCCGATCAGGTAGTAGGTGTTCTCGACGTTGGAGACCCAGTCGCGCAGCGCCTCGTTCATTGCGTCCTTGAGCGTGCCGGCACCGGCGGTGACGGGCACGACCTCGGCGCCCAGCAGCTTCATGCGGAAGACGTTGGGCTTCTGGCGCTCGACGTCGGTGGCGCCCATGTAGACGACGCAGGGCAGGCCGAAACGGGCGCACACGGTTGCGGTGGCAACGCCGTGTTGGCCGGCACCGGTCTCGGCGATGATGCGGGTCTTGCCCATGCGCATCGCCAGCAGGATCTGGCCGAGGCAGTTGTTGATCTTGTGACTGCCGGTGTGGTTGAGCTCGTCGCGCTTGAAATAGATCTTCGCGCCCTTGCCGCTTGCCGCCTTGCCGCGGCAATGCTCGGTCAGCCGCTCGGCGTAGTAGAGCGGGCTGGGGCGGCCGGTGTAGTGGGTGCCAAGGTCCTTGAGCTGCGCGCCGTAGGCCGGGTCCGCCTTGGCGGCCTCCCAGGCGTCCTCCAGGTCGAGGATCAGCGGCATCAGCGTCTCGGCGACGAAGCGGCCGCCGAAGAGGCCGAAATGACCGCGCTCGTCGGGGCCGGTGCGGAACGAGTTGGGGTTCGCGGGAGCGCTCACGCGGGAACTCCTTCAAGGTTGCGGACGGCGGCGAGGAATTCGCCGATCAGCTTCACGTCCTTGACGCCCGGCGCGCTTTCGACACCGGAAGAGACATCGACGGCGGCAGCACCGCTGAGGCGGACCGCCATCGCGACGTTGGACGCATCGAGACCGCCGGAAAGCATGACCGGAAGCGTCAGGTCAAGACCGGCCATCAGGCGCCAGTCGAAGGTGACGCCATTGCCGCCGGGCAACCCAAGCCCCTCGCCGGGGCGCGGCTTGGCGTCGAACAGCAGCATGTCGGCGGCGCCCTCGTAGGCACTTGCTGCCGCGATGTCCTCGCGTCCGCCGATCTTCAGCGCCTTCATCACGGGTATGCGATACTTCTTGCGTGCATCGATGACGTGCTGCGGGGTTTCGCTGCCGTGGAACTGCAGCAGGTCCGGCTTCAACCGCGAAACGATCGCGTCGAGCAAGGCGGTATCGGCATCGACGGTAAGCGCCACCGTTTTCGCCCGGCCGCGCGCCTGTGCGAGCAGCGGCGCAGCCTCGTCAGGCGACAGTGCGCGCGGGCTCGGCGGATAAAATACGAAACCGACGTAGGCGGCACCGCCGGCGAGCGCCGCATCCAGCGCTTGCCGGGTCTTCAGACCGCAGATCTTGACGTCGATGTGCATGGCATTCCGGGCGCTGCGAAAAGAGGAAGACACGTCGCACGGCGCAACTCGCGAGTCCAGTGCTCCGCCACCTGGGACACCCGTTTGCCGGCACCGCGAAGGCGGGCGCGGAGTGCCGTGAACAGCATCCGTGTCCCGCCGTTATATGGGCAGCTGCGACCCCTGCTTCCAGAGCGGCCAGGACGCCGTCAGGAAGACCTGCCGGGCGCGGGAAGCGACACATGCGCGGCGTCGGCCTCGCGGCGCAGGTCCTCGGCCTCGCGGCGGGCACGCGCCGCCTCGGTGCGGTTCTGCCTTGCGCGGCGACGCCAGGCGCCCTGGCTAAGCCAGGTTGCAGCACCGCCGAGAACGACGCCGGCGAGCAGGCTGGCGAAGACCAGCAGGTAGACGGGCATCTCGACGCCGAACGCCGGCTGGTTGCCGCCGAAGGGATCGAGCGACACGACGACGAGGTGACGATTTGCCACGGTGAAGGCCACCAGCACGATGGCCAGCGGCAGCAGTACGACCAGCGAAACGATCCTGCGCAACATCGCGTCCGGCCTCACTCTTCGTCGTCGGCACCGCCGTTGAGACGCTCGCGCATCTCCTTGCCCATCTTGAAGAAGGGCACGGACTTCTCCGCCACTGAAACCTTGTCGCCGGTGCGCGGGTTGCGGCCGACGCGCGCCGGCCGGTTCTTGACCGAAAAGGTACCGAAACCGCGCAGTTCGACACGGTTGCCCTCGGCGAGCGCGTCGACGATCTCGTCGAGCACGGTATTCACGATCATCTCAATGTCACGCTGAAAAAGATGCGGGTTGGCCGCGGCCAACCGTTGAATGAGTTCGGATTTAATCATTGCGATCCGGCGCAAGCCCCCCTCTCGTTTCCGCCCGGCGATGCCCGGCGGAGCGCGGTATAAACGCACAGATCGCCTTAATCTTCAACGGCTTGAGGGCGCCAAACGCTGACCATTCCTTCGAGAGGCGCAAGATCGCCGAGGCGCGCCACGATACGGTCCAACTTGCCGATCCACGCAAACGCGGTGGCAAGGCGGCCGGACAGGCCGAGTTCCTCCAGCGTATCGTCCGCGGTCCACTCGACGATCTCCGCATCGGCTGAAATGCGGCGCTCGGTCACCAGCCAGGTCTTCGCGGCTTCCTCGCCGCCGAGCGCGTCGACGATCTTCAGCTCGCGAGCCCGGCGACCGGAATAAATGCGTCCATCGGCCAGGCGGCGCGCCTCGTCGACGCTCAACCCGCGCCGTTCGGCGACCTTCTCGACGAACCAGGCGTGCGAATCGGCGATCATGTCCTCGATGACGCGGCGTTCTTCCGGGGTGTCCTCGTCGAAGGGCGAGGGCTCGGCCTTCAGCGGATCGGACTTGATCGTGCGCATGTTGACGCCGAGGGTGTCGGCGAGCTTGACCACGTTCGCCCACTGGAAGAGGACGCCGATTGAACCGGTGATCGCGGTCTCGCGCGCCACAACATGGTCGGCGGCGATGGCGGCAAGGTAGGCGGCGGACGCGCCGACGGTGCCGATCGAGGCAACCACCGGCTTCTTCTCGGACAACGCGCGGATCGCCGCGTAGAGCGCCTCGCCGCCGCCGGTGGTGCCGCCGGGCGAGTTGATGGCGAGGATCACCGCCTTGACGCGCTCGGTCTCGCCGAGCTGGCGCAGGAACTCGCGCTGCTTCCAGTCGTCGGTGATCAGCCCCGAGATCGACACCCTTGCGATCTGTTCGCCAAAGCGGTCGCGCGCGCCGATGCCGGCAACCACGAGGATCGCGGCGATGGCGATGATGAATGCGAGCACCCGCCAGAACGACAGCTTGCGGCGCAGCCGGCGGCGCTCGACGATGGTATCGGCATCAAGGCTCACGGAGAACATCCTTCCCGGCACGGGCCTGCGTGGCGGCTACCCGTGCTCGTTCCATGCAAATGCGCCAATTGTTGGCCACTATAGCGGGCGGGCGGGCGATTTCGACCCTGAAACCCGTCACTGCGGCCGGAAAAGGAAACGGGCGCCGGCAATGTGCCGGCGCCCGCCAATTCTTCATGCCGAAGGTGTTCAGTTGCCGGAGTCTTCGCCAGCGTTCTTCGACTGCGCCTTGTTCAGCGCCGCACCGAGGATGTCGCCGAGCGAGGCACCCGAATCGGTCGAGCCGAACTGGGCAATCGCCTCCTTCTCCTCGGCCATCTCCAGCGCCTTGATCGACACCGAGACCTTGCGGTTCTTGCGGTCGAACTGGGTGACGCGGGCATCGACGCGCTCGCCGGCGGCGAAGCGCTCGGGGCGCTGGTCGGCACGGTCGCGGGCGAGGTCGGAGCGGCGGATGAAGGCCGTCAGATCGGTATCGACGATCTTCACGTCGATGCCGGCATCCTTCACGTCCGTCACTTCGCAGGTCACCACCGCGCCCTTGCGGACCTCGCCGGAGGCCTCCTCGTAGGGATCGCCGGCAAGCTGCTTGATGCCGAGGCTGATGCGCTCCTTGTCGACGTCGACGTCGAGCACCTTGACCTGCACCATCTGGCCACGCTCGTAGTCCTCGATGGCCTGTTCGCCGGGGCGGTTCCAGTCGAGGTCGGAGAGGTGCACCATGCCGTCGACGTCGCCGGCCAGGCCGACGAAGAGACCGAACTCGGTGCGGTTCTTGACCTCGCCTTCCAGCACGCTGCCGGCGGGATGCTCGGCGGCGAATGCCGACCACGGGTTGTCGAGGCACTGCTTGAGGCCGAGCGAGATGCGGCGCTTGTTGGGATCGACCTCGAGCACCATCACCTCGACCTCCTGGGAGGTGGAGACGATCTTGCCCGGATGGACGTTCTTCTTGGTCCAGCTCATCTCGGAAACGTGGATGAGGCCCTCGACGCCCGGCTCCAGCTCGACGAACGCGCCGTAGTCGGTGATGTTGGTGACGCGGCCGGTGAACTTGACGCCGGTCGGGTACTTGGCCTCGACGCCCTGCCAGGGATCGTCCTCGAGCTGCTTCATGCCGAGGCTGATGCGCTGGGTTTCCTGGTTCACCTTGATGATGCGGACCTTGACCGTCTGGCCGACGGACAGCACCTCGGTGGGGTGGTTGACGCGACGCCAGGCGATGTCGGTGACATGCAGCAGGCCGTCGATGCCGCCGAGGTCGACGAACGCACCGTAGTCGGTGATGTTCTTGACGACGCCTTCCAGCACCTGACCCTCTTCCAGGCTCTGGACGAGATCGGCGCGCTGCTCGGCGCGCGATTCCTCGAGCACGGTGCGGCGCGAAACGACGATGTTGCCGCGGCGCTTGTCCATCTTGAGGATCTGGAAGGGCTGCGGCGAATTCATCAGCGGGCCGATGTCGCGCACGGGGCGGATGTCGACCTGGCTGCGCGGCAGGAACGCCACGGCGCCATCGAGATCGACCGTGTAGCCGCCCTTGACCTGATTGAAGATGGTGCCCTCGACCTTCTCGCCGGCCTCAAAGGCCTGCTCAAGGCGCACCCACGAATGTTCGCGGCGCGCCTTTTCGCGCGACAGGACGGCTTCGCCGAGCGCGTTCTCGACACGCTCCAGGTAGACCTCGACCTCGTCGCCGACCTTCAGGGCGCCATCGACGCCCTTGGCGCCGAACTCGCGCAGGGGCACGCGCCCCTCGGTCTTCAACCCGACGTCGATGACGGCGAGGTCCTTTTCGATCGCCACGATCCGGCCATGCACGACCGAGCCCTCGGCAAGGGAATTGGTGTTCAGGTTCTCTTCGAGAAGGGCCGCGAAATCCTCGCGGGAGGGATTCATCTGAGTGGTAGCCACGATGTACTGGATCTCCTGACATCCGCTGCAGGCCAACGCCGGCATCCGCACATTCCGGCCCGTTCAGCGGCCGGCGACACGTGCGGACGCCCGTATTCGCACCCCTCAACGGCCTCGCGGACACCATCGCCGCATGCGATGGTCCTGACCTGGAGCGCGAAGCGCGGGCCTCGCCTGTTCCGCCAAGGGGAAACGCCTTCGCGAACGAACGCGAAAACGGGGCACCGCCGGTGGCGGTCCCCTGACAGCAAACGGACACCCTTCATCAAGGAGCACCGCTCGTCCGGCCCTGCCCGCAGGTCTCCTGCGCAGGTGGCGGCCGGAACCGGGTCCTGCCCGGCCCTATCCCCGTGCCGCGTCGATGATCGCCACGGCAGCGCGAAACGCGGCTTCTATATCCATTTCGGTGGTATCGAGCAAGTGAGCATCGTCGGCGGGGCGCATCGGCGCTGCGTCGCGCGAGGCGTCGCGGGCGTCGCGGCGCTCTATGTCGGCCTCGACGGCCGCCAGGTCGACGTCCTGGCCGGCCTGACGCAGTTCCAGCCAGCGGCGGCGCGCGCGCGCAGCGGCACTTGCAGTGACGAACAGCTTCACGTCGGCATCCGGGCAGACCACTGTGCCGATGTCGCGCCCGTCGAGGACGGCACCGGGCGGGCGGGCGGCGAAGGCGCGCTGGAACAGCAGCAACGCTTCGCGCATGCGCGGCTGGGCGGCAACCACGGAGGCGGCCTCGCCGACGCCCGAAGTGCGCAACTCGGCATCGGCGAAGCGGGACAGGTCGAGCGTCGAAGCCGCCGCCTCGGCGGCTTGCGCATCGGAAGGGTCGGCGCCGTCTGCCAGCAGGGCGGCGGCGACGGCGCGGTAGAGGATGCCGGTGTCGAGGCGCGGCAGGCCATAGTGCTCGGCCAGCGCGCGGGTCAGCGTTCCCTTGCCAGCGGCTGCCGGCCCGTCGACGGCGATGATCATGTGCCGGAAACCCCGATTTCGGCGCCCAGCCCGCGCATCAGGCTGGTGAAGGCGGGGAACGACGTCGCGATCATCGTCGCGTCGTCGACCGTGACGGGCTGGCGCGACGCCAGCCCCATGACCAGGAAGGCCATGGCGATACGGTGGTCGAGGTGGGTTTCGACCGTGCCGCCGCCGGCGACATGGCCGCCGCCATGCACGATCAGGTCGTCGCCGTCGATGGTGTGGCGCACGCCGTTGGCGGCAAGACCCGCGGCAACGGCGGCAAGCCGGTCGCTTTCCTTGACGCGCAGCTCGGAGAGGCCGCGCATCACCGTGTCTCCCTCGGCAAAGGCGGCGGCAACCGCGAGCACCGGGTATTCGTCAATCATCGAGGGGGCGCGTTCGGCCGGCACCTCGACGCCTTTCAGCGTCCCTGACGTGACGACGAGATCGCAGACCGGCTCGCCGCCGACCTCGCGCTCGTTCTCGCGGACGATGGCGGCGCCCATCTCCTGCAGCGTGGCGAGCAGGCCGGCGCGGGTCGGGTTGACCATCACCGCCTCCAGGCGGACCCGAGACCCGGGGACGATCAGGGCGGCGACCAGCGGGAAGGCCGCCGAACTGGGGTCGGCGGGCACGAAGAGGTCACGGCCGACAAGGTCCGGGCGCCCCTTCAGCGTGATGACGCGGCCCTCCTCGGCCTCAACGGCATCCACCCGCGCGCCGAAGTGGCGCAGCATGCGCTCGGTGTGGTCGCGGGTCGCTTCCGGCTCGATGACGCTCGTCTCCCCGGCACAATCGAGGCCGGCCAGCAGCACGGCGGACTTCACCTGCGCGGAGGCGACCGGCAGGCGGTAGCGGATGGGGATGACGTCCTGCGGGCCGGCCAGGGTCAGCGGCAGGCGTTCGCCCTCGGCGCAGTCGAGAACGCGCGCGCCCATCAGCTTCAACGGCGTCAGGATGCGACCCATCGGACGCTTTCGAAGCGACGCGTCGCCGTCGAAGGTCACGGTCAGCCCATGGCCGGCGGCAAGGCCCATCATCAGCCGCACACCGGTGCCGGCGTTGCCGAAATCCAGCGTCTCGCGCGGCTGCAGCAGGGCGCCGACGCCATTGCCGCGCACATGCCAGTCGCCGCTGGAAATGCGTTCGACATGCGCGCCCATCGCGCGCATGGCATCCGCCGTGCGCAGGACGTCCTCGCCTTCGAGCAGGCCTTCAACGCGGGTTTCGCCGCGGGCCAGGCCGCCAAGCAGCAGCGCACGGTGGGAAATCGACTTGTCGCCCGGCACGCGGACGGAACCGACCAGGGCGCTGCCGGCACGGGCCTGTGCCGGGCGTGGAGAATTGGCAGCGGACACGCGAGGTTTCCTGACTGGGAGCGTTGCGGCCACGACCTAACACACCCGCTGGCGATACGTACAGACGTCGCGCGGCGCACCTGTGCGGGCGATGCGGGCGGGGCCGCACGGCGGCACTGCCGGCGTTGAAGCAAGCCAATGCGGGAATAGCGCGATTTTGCTTTTGACAACGCAGGCGCGCACGGTCTATCGGAGCCGCACCTCGCTAGACGGGAACCAGCGACAAACCGGCCCGGCGGCGCAACATCGCCCATGACCGGCGCGGCGAAAGGACGATTGAACGTGGCAAAACCGGAACTTGGCATCAAACGCACGTGCCCGGAGTGCGGCGCGCGATTCTACGACCTCAACAAGGTCCCCATCATCTGCCCGAAGTGCTCGACCACCTTCGACGTCGAGAAAGCCGTGGCGCGGGTGAAGCCGCAACCGGCGCCGGCGCCCAAGGCACGCCCGGAAACCGAAGCGGAGGAGGATGATTTCGAGGTCGAGTCCGACGCCGACGACAGCGACGACACGGTGGCGCTCGAGGAAGTCGAGGAGGAAGACGAGGACACCGGCCGCGTCGCCGCAGCGCCGACCGACGATGACGAAGATGACGACGGCATTCCCGACCTCGAGGAAGACCTCGACGACGAGGAGGACGACGACACCTTCCTCGAAGACGACGAGGACGAGGACGACGGCGACGTTTCCGGCCTTATCGACGGCGACCTCGCCGACGACGAGGACTGACGCCCAACTCAATGGTTGCCAATGCGGCGCGAATGGCCTAAATCCCTCGCGCCGCGTTCGGCGGCAAGACGGCGCTTCGCTACGTGCGGGTGCCCGATTTCCCGGCCAGCAGCGCAACAGGTGGCTGCAACGGCGGCACGGTGAAGACGGGGCCATAGCTCAGTTGGGAGAGCGCTTGAATGGCATTCAAGAGGTCGGCGGTTCGATTCCGCCTGGCTCCACCACCCGCCAGCCGTCTTGCGTTCCCCGACAGGGGCATCTTCCAGACTGAAAATCCGTCTGCCTGAGAAAATCCGCCTGCCTGGGATTCGCACCCCCGGCGCGGCATCCCGAGCATCGCCATGCCGGTTCGCCCGGCTGGCGCGTGGACGGCACCCGATCCCGTATCTTGATGGCGGCTGGACCGCTCACCATATCATTTTGACCGGGCACCCGATGATGGTGCGCGGAGGGGTGGTTGGTTGCTCGATGACGAGGACCTTTCGGACCCCGGTTGCTTTGATGTCCGGCTTCGCGGATGCGACGGACGCAAAAAGGACGAAGGGCGGGTTCGCGGTGTCTCGCACGATCAACCTCAACAGCCCCTTCCTGCTCGGGTTCGACGAGATCGACTCTCTCCTCGAACACATCGGCCGGTCGGCTTCGAACGGCTATCCGCCATACAACATCGAGCGGCTGGCCGCCGACGCGGACAAACCCGAACGGTTGCGGATCACGCTGGCTGTCGCCGGCTTCCGCGCGGAAGACCTCGATGTCACGGTTGCCGATGGCCAGCTGACCATCCGTGGCCGCCAGAACGGCGGTCCGGACCGCGATTTCCTGTACCGGGGAATCGCGGCGCGGCAGTTCCAGCGCTGTTTCGTGCTGGCCGAGACGATGGAAGTGGGTGGCGCGGTGCTCGAGAACGGGCTCCTGGCCATTACCCTGGTGCGCCCGCAGCCACTGCGTGGTGCGCGGCGGATCAGAATCGCAGCGGGCGATTGATTGCCCTTGATCAGCGTTCAAACCCGGCCAGCACAGGAGTTGAGTGCGATGAGTGACGAAGAATTCCACACGGCGGCGTCCGGACAACCCGTACTGCCGAAGGAGATCGATGCGACCTACCTTGCCCAGCTCGGCGAGGGAACGATCGCCTATATCCGCCCGGTGCTTGCCGGCGAGATCGCTGAATCAGTGCCGCAAGCGCGCGAGTTGCCGCCCGGCACCCGGCTCTATGCCCTGCACGGGGCGGCCGGTGCGCCGATCATGCTGACCAGCACGCGCGAGATGGCGCTCGCCCAGGCGCATGAACAGCACCTGACGACGGTCAGCGTGCACTGAATTGGCGATGCAAGTCCGCGTGAGTCCGGTCAGGCCGCGTTGGACGTGGTCGGCGCGTTGAGCACGCCGTAGATGGCGGACGCATCGCGCGAGGCGCGGATCTTTCCGGTATTGACCGGGTCGCGCAGCACGCGGGCGATGCGCGCCAGCGCCTTGAGGTGATCGGCGCCCTCGCCCTCGGGCGCCATCAGCATGAAGACCAGGTCGACGGGCTCGTCGTCGACCGCATCGAAATCGATCGGCTTGTCGAGGCGGGCGAAAACGCCGGTCAGGCGTGTGATGCCGGGCACCCGGGCGTGGGGAATGGCGATGCCATGGCCGATCCCCGTCGAGCCGAGCCGCTCGCGCTGCAGGAGCTGATCGAAGATCGTGCGGGAGGGAAGGTCGGTGATTCGGGCGGCCTTCTCGGCCATTTCCTGGATCACCTGCTTCTTGCTGCTCGCCTTCAGCATCGCGATGATCGCGTCCTGCGCGATCAGATCATTCAGGCTCATTTGCTTCGCGTCCTGATTTGCCGGTTTTTCGCGCGCCACGCAGGCGATCGCGTGTCAATCCGTCAGCCACCGCCGCGCCGCGTGGCGCGGCAGCCCGTCAGGCGTTGTCGAGGGTCGGCGGATCGATCCAGCCGATGTTGCCGTCGGCGCGCCGGTAGACGATGTTGAGCCGGCCATTGGCGGCATTGCGGAACAGGATCACCGGCGATTCCGACAGGTCCAGTGCCATCGCCGCCATGCCGACGGTCTGGGTGCGAATCTCGGTTGCCTGTTCGGCGACGACGAGAGGATTGGCGTCATCGACGGGCGCTGCCTCCTCGTGCAGCTCCTCGTCGACCTCGGCGAGCACGAAGCTCGGCGCGATGACCGCGTCCTCGGCCGCGCGCTGGACCTGATGGTGATCCTTCAGGCGGCGCTTGTAGCGGCGCAGGCGCTTCTCCAGCCGTTCGGCTGCCGCCTCGAGGCTGCGGTAGGCGTCATCGCCTTCGCCCTCGGCCTGCAGATTGATGCCCGAATCGAGATGGATGACGAATTCGCTGCGGAAGTGCTGGCGCACCTTCTCGATGGCCACATGGCCCGAATAGCCGTGCGAGAAGTACTTGCCGAGCATCCCCTGAAGGCGCTCTTCCGCCCGCTGGCGAAGGGCTTCGCCAACGTCGATGTTCTTGCCGATCACGCGTAGCGACATTTCCGGAAACACCTGGTTGTTCGCAATTTCGAGTCGTTCGCAGCATGGCATCGCCGCCAAACCGGCAGCCCCCATGTGGCGGTCAATTGCCCGCCTCGAAGCATGCCGACCTGTCCCCTCCACCGGGGCGCCGGCAGGCAACGCCACAGGCGACCGCCCAACGAGGCGCGGACCCTAAGGAGGCCCGCCGGACAAGTCAATTCCCTGCCGGGCAAAGGCGACGATATTGTGAGCGCGCGTCTCATCCGGCCATCCGCCGCTCGCGCCGGCGCTGGACGGACGAGGGGATTCCCAGCGATTCGCGGTACTTCGCCACGGTGCGCCGGGCAATGTCGATACCCTGGTCCTGCAACGCCTTGACGATCTGGTCGTCGGACAGGACGTGCTTGCCCTCCGCCTCGATCAGTTCGCGGATGTGATGGCGCACGGCCTCGCCGGAATGGGCGTCGCCGCCGTGGGTGGCGGAAATCGCAGTGGGGAAGAAGAACTTCATCTCGAAGATGCCGCGCGGGGTCGCCATGTACTTGTTGGCGGTGACGCGGCTGACGGTCGATTCGTGCATGGAGATCGAATCGGCCACCGTCTTCAGGTTGAGCGGGCGCAGATATGCGATGCCGTGTAGCAGGAACGCGTCCTGCTGGCGGACGATCTCGGTTGCCACCTTGAGCACTGTGCGGGCGCGCTGGTCGAGGCTCTTGATGAGCCAGTTGGCTTCCTGCAGGCAGTTGTTGAGCCACATTCGGTCGTCGCTGCCGGCGAGCGAGCCGACCACGGCGGAATAGTAGCCGCGGTTGACCAGAACACGCGGCAGCGTGTCGGCATTGAGGTCTATCGCCCAGCCGCCGTCGGCGCGCTGGCGCACGAAGACATCCGGAACGACCGGCTGTACGGGGGCGCCGCCGAAACGGCTGCCGGGCTTGGGGTCGAGCGCGCGGATCTCGGCGATCATGTCGGCGAGATCGTCCTGATCGACGCCGCAGATGCGCCGCAGCGCCGGGAAGTCGCGGCGCGCCAGCAGTTCGAGGTTGGCGACAAGCGCGGCCATGGCCGGATCCAGACGGTCGCGCTCGCGCAGCTGGATCGAGAGGCATTCGGCGAGATCGCGCGCGGCGACGCCGGAGGGATCGAAGGATTGCAGGACGGCCAGCGCGCGTTCCGCCTCGTCGACGGCGATGCCGAGCCGGGCGGCAACCGGCTCCAGGCCTCCGCCGAGGTAGCCGGTGTCCTCGATATAGCCGATCAGGTACTCGCAAATCGCGTGCTGCGTCGGGTCCGTGGCCGCGATCGCCAATTGCGCCCTGAGATGGTCGTGCAGGGTTTCATCACCGGTGACGAAATCCTCCAGGTTGTAGTCGCCGATGCTGGTGCCGATGGCACCGGGTTCGGCGGGTGCCGACCAGGTCGTCGTCTCGTCGAGCGCCTCGCCAAGATCAGCATCGACGCTCGGCGCCAGGCTTTCGATATCGGCGCTGCTGGCAGCAACCAGGTCGCCGGGATCGCCCTCGACGACCGCGCCGCCGTCAACAGGCGGATCACCATCGCCCGAGGCATCGGTGTCGCCGGCCTCCTCGCGCGCGCCGCGCGGCTCGTCGTCGTCGCTGTCGCGCTCCAGCAGCGGGTTCCTTTCCAGTTCCTCCTCGACGTAGGCGGTGAGGTCCAGGTTGGAGAGCTGCAGCAGCTTGATCGCCTGCATCAGCTGCGGCGTCATGACCAGCGACTGGCTCTGGCGCAGCTCGAGCCGTGGCCGCATGTTGAACCCGGAGGATGCTCCGCGCGCGTTCATAGCGAGAAGTCTTCGCCGAGGTAGTGCTGGCGCACCGCGTCATGGGCAACCACCGCCTGGGGCGTGCCCTCCATCAGAACCTGGCCGTCGTGGATGATGTAGGCGCGGTCGATCAGGCTCAGCGTCTCGCGGACATTATGGTCGGTGATGAGGATGCCGATGCCGCGGCCGGCGAGGTGGCGCACCAGCGCGCGGATGTCGTTGACGGCGATCGGATCGATGCCGGCGAAAGGTTCGTCGAGCAGCATGAAGACCGGGCGCGAGGCAAGCGCGCGGGCGATCTCGACGCGGCGGCGCTCGCCGCCGGACAGCGCGATCGCCGGCGACTTGCGCACCCTGGCGATGGAAAATTCGTCGAGCAGCTGGTCGAGCTGCTGGTTGCGCTTGCGCCGGTCCGGTTCCACGAGCTCGAGGACGGCCATGATGTTCTGCTCGACGGTCATGCCGCGAAAGATCGAGGGTTCCTGCGGCAGGTAGCCGACCCCGAGGCGGGCACGGCGATACATCGGCAGGCTGGTGACGTCGAAGCCGTCGAGCTCTATGGCGCCGCCGTCGGCGGGGATCAGGCCGGTGATCATGTAGAAGGTCGTCGTCTTGCCGGCACCGTTGGGACCAAGCAGGCCGACCACCTCGCCGCGGCGCAGACCGAGGCTGACGCCGCGCACGACCTGGCGGCCGGCGAAGGATTTCTCCAGGCCATGGGCGGTCAGCCATTCGACCCTGGGGGCGGTGGCGGTCGATGGCTGCGGCGCGGCGGATCGCGCCGGGCGCGGCCTGGCGGCGGCGGGCTGGCGCCGTTGTTTCACCGCACCGCCGGTGCGGCGCGGCAATAGACCGGTCAGCCGCGACAGGTCCCACCAGGGCTTTTCCTCGGCGCGCGGCGGAACGACGCGCTGGGGCGCGGCGAGCGATGGCTGGTCGCGCTGCTCACCGGCGCGGTAGGGTGCACCGCGGCGCGCAAACGGCCATCCGGTGTGCCGCGGCAGGGCAGCGCGCAGGCGCGAGACCGTTTCGGCGAACTTGCCATCGAGATCCATTGCGCGCAGCCGTTCGCTGGCGCGCCGTGCGGCGCGCGCCATCTGTTCCCGCGGATTCGACCACTGATCGCGCACAGGCGTTTCCCGAAACCGGACTGCCGCGGTTCATGCCGGGGAGCCGGCAGGTTCGCGATTGCCCGCACAACATTTCGCGCCCGGGCCGAAAAGTCGAGGGCCTCGACCCGTCAATTCGGATTCTGGCCGCGATTTTGCATGGAGCCGGGCAGGAAAAGGCCCTGAACCCTGCCGCCGCCAGAGCCGGAGGAGACCAGCTTGGAGGTGCCCGTGGTCAGGTCAACGATGAGATCGGTGCCGCGAATCACATTCTTTCCCTGCGTCAGGACGACGTTTCCCTTGAGCCTGATGACGCGCGAGGCGACCTCGTAGACAGCACTGTCGCCGGTTGCCGTCTGGTCCTTCGAATGGACCACGACCTTGCCTGAGGCATCGAGGCGCGTGATGCGCCCCTGGCGCTGGTCGGTGCCGCCTTCATAGCTGACCACCAGCTTGTGCGTCTGCAGGCGTACCTCGCCCTGCTCGAGGATGACGTTGCCGCTGAAGATGGCCTGCTTGCGGTCGTCGAAGACGTCAAACCGGTCGGCATCGATCTTGACGGGCTGGCCGCCGTCGATACCCAGGCCTCCGAGGTTCGGCTGCGGCGTCTGCGCGCGCACGGCAGGGGCGGACGCGCCAACGCACCCCAGTACGGCGAGGGCGAGCAGCGATTGCCTGAACCAACGCATCATATGCACTCTCTCTCCACGGTGTTGCGCGATGCGCAGGCGGCTCGGCATTTCAGTTCGCGGTTGCGGGCGCGGGCGCCTCGCTGCCCGGCAGAGGGCCGGAGGGGACGCCAAGAATGACGCGCAGCTTGACGCGCCCGTCGAAGGCCATCGTCCGTCCGCTTTCGGTGATGGTCATGGTGTCGGCGACGAGACTGCCGTTGAGCATGTCGACCTTGACCGGCTTTTCGGTGACGACGCTGCCGGCCTTCATGTCGACGGCGGCATCGTCCAGCAGGGCGCGGTAGCCGCCATCGGCGCGCACGACGATGCGGTCGCGCAGCATCAGGCTCTGGGTCTTGGTGTCGAGCTGTCCGCTGCCGGCGCGCAGGCTCGCCCAGCGACCGTCTTCCTGGGTCAGCTTGCCGTCGAGCCCGCTCAGGTTGACGATGTTGGTGGCGTGGATGTCCTGCTCCGCCTTCTCGGCCTCGATGAGATAGGTGCCCTTGCCGGCGCGGTAGCCGCTCAGCTTCGGGCTGTCCATGACCACCGTGGAGCCGTCGAGGCCGATCCCGTCGATATTGAACGTGCCTTCGGGCAGCTTGAAACTGAATGTGGACACCGACAGCGCGGCGGCGGCAAGCACGCTGGCGAGCGGCAGCGCGACACGCAGGACGCGCACGAGGCTGGTGTGGCGGCGCGCGGCACGGAACAGCCGTTCGCGCCCCGGTGCGCGCGCAGGCCGGGCGCTGTGCTGCTGCTTAGGTCCGGCAAGGTCGGCTGTGTTCATGGCATCAGGCGTCGAAGTGCATCAGGCGTCGGATCTCGCGCAAGCGCCCCGTCCCTCGCCGAGGCGGCGACGGGAGCGGCATGCCTTGCGGCCGTCGTGAACGTCCCCATGACGTCCATGTGCAAACAAACACCAACACGGCAATTCCGCCAATACGGTGGCAGAGCCGCGCGGCGGTCTCAGGCGTGCGAGAAGATGTCCTCGTCGGGCCAGCCGGCGAGATCGAGCTCGGCACGGATGGGCAGGAAGGCGAAGCAGGCGCGGGCGATCGGCATGCGGTTCTCGCGTTCCAGGCGCTGGCTGAGCACGGCCTGCAGGCGGTGCAGGTATAGCACGTCGGAGGCGGCGTATTCCTTCTGCGCGTCGGTCAGCTCGTCGGCGCCCCAGTCGGAGCTCTGCTGCTGCTTGGAAATCTCGACGCCGAGAAGCTCGCGGCAGATATCCTTCAGCCCATGGCGGTCGGTGTAGGTGCGCGTCAGGCGCGAGGCGATCTTGGTGCAATAGACCGGCATCGCGGCAACCCCCAGCCAACGACGCAGGACGGCGAGGTCGAAGCGCCCGTAGTGGAATATCTTCTCGGTCTTCTGGTCTGCCAGCAGGGCCTTCAGCCGCGGCGCGTCGTAGGTGGACCGGTCAAGCTGCACCAGGTGTGCGTTGCCGTCGCCCGACGATATCTGGACGAGGCACAGCCGGTCGCGGTTGAGATTGAGGCCGAGCGTCTCGGTGTCGACGGCGATCGACGCGCCGAAGGCAAGCCCTTCCGGAAGGTCTCCACGATGGACGTGTATGGCCATGAGCTTGCAGACCTCGCGCGGGGACAATTTGCGCCGGTCCCGCCGGCCGCTTCCGACTGCCGACGCCGCAAACACGGCCGAGATGGATGGTGCCCAGGAGAAGACTCGAACTTCCACGCCTTGCGGCACAGGTACCTGAAACCTGCGCGTCTACCAATTCCGCCACCTGGGCATCGCACCGGAAAACCGGCCCGGCAGTGTCGGGGTGGGAACCGTTACTGTCGCTCGCGGCGATTGTCAATCGAGGCGATGCACGCAGGTCCGCTTCGGCCCCTATACACCGCGCGCCGCCTCCTATATCACCGGACGCGACATCATCGTTTTCGGCAGTGCCGCATCCGCGTTGGCCATTCGGGGTGCAAGGCGCGCCGCACAGCATGCAAGGGTGCTCCGCACCAGGCGACACGCGAACGGGAGGCAGCTCGCAAGATGACCGCGCAATCCGCATCGGGACGACTCGTCACGGTTCTCGGCGGCTCGGGATTCGTCGGCCGCTACGTGGTCCGGCAACTGGCGCAGCGCGGATACCGCGTGCGCGTTGGCGTGCGCCGGCCGGATCTTGCCGGCCACCTGCAGCCGCTGGGCGCTGTCGGGCAGATTCACGCCGTGCAAGCCAACATCCGCGTGCCGTATTCGGTCGAGGCCGCCGTCAGCGGCGCCAGCGCGGTGGTCAACCTCGTCGGCATCCTGCACGAAAGCGGCCGGCAGCGGTTCGACATCGTGCAGGGCCGCGCCGCCGGCGTCGTCGCGCAGGCCGCCAGGCAGGCGGGTGCCGAGATCCTCGTTCATGTGTCGGCGATCGGCGCCGACGCCGATTCGGAATCGGCCTACGCGCGCTCAAAGGCGGAAGGCGAAGCGGAAGTGCGCGAAGCGTTTCCCGGTAGCGTCATCATGCGCCCGTCGGTGGTGTTCGGCCCAGAGGACGATTTCTTCAACCGCTTCGCGGCCATGGCGCGTTTTTCGCCGGCACTGCCGCTGATCGGCGGCGGCCAGACGCGTTTCCAGCCGATCTTCGTCGGCGACGTGGCGCGCGCGGTCGCGCAGGCCGTCGATGGCAAGGCGAAGGCGGGCACGACCTACGAACTCGGCGGCGCGCAGGTGCGCACCTTCGAGGAACTGATGCGGCTGATGCTGTCGATCATCGAGCGGCAGCGCTTCCTGGTGCCCGTGCCGTGGCCGGTGGCGCGCGTGATGGGCTCCGCGCTCGGGCTCCTGCCCAACCCGCTGCTGACCCGCGACCAGGTGATCCTGCTCGAACGCGACAACGTCGTCAGCGCCCAGGCGCAGGCCGATGGGCGCACGCTCTGCGGTCTCGGCGTCAATGCGCAGACGCTGGAAGCGATCCTGCCGGGTTACCTCAAGCGGTTCCGGCGCACCGGCGAGTACAACGTCCGCGCCACGTCTTGAACGCGGTCGACATGCCGGACCGGACAGAGCCGGTTCAGCCGAGGACAAGCAGGCCGACGATGCCGAGCGTGCCGATGGCGATGCGCCACCACGCGAAGGGCGCGAAGCCGTGCCGCGTGACGAAGTCGAGCAGGCCGCGCACCACGAACACGCCTGATATGAAGGCGGCGACGAAGCCGACGCCGATGAGCAGCGCATCGTCGGCGTTGAGGCGGTCGATGTTCTTCATCAGGTCGTAGGCGAAGGCGCCGGCCATCGTCGGCATGGCGAGGAAGAACGAGAATTCCGCCGCCGAGCGCTTGTCGCAGCCAAGCAGCAGGGCGCCGCCGATGGTGGCGCCTGAACGCGACACGCCAGGGATCAGCGCCAGGCACTGGCACAGGCCGATCTTGATGCACAGCGACAGCGGATAGGCGGTCGCTTCGGTGTGGCGCACGCTCAGCTGCTGGCGGTCGATCCACAGCAGCACGAAGCCGCCGACGATCAGCGTGATGCAGACGAGCATCGGCGTCTCGAACAGCACCTGCTTGATGAAACCGTGCAGGGCGACGCCGACGATGGCCGCCGGCAGGAAGGCGAGCAGGATGCCGAGCACGAACCGGCGCGCCGAGGGGTTCGACGGCAACGCCACTGCGATGGTCCACAGCCGGGCGAAATAAACCGACAGGATCGCCAGCACCGCGCCGAGCTGGATCAGCACCTCGAAAGTCTTGCCGGTGCTCTCGAAACCAAGGAAATGTCCGGTCAGCAGCAGGTGCGCGGTCGATGAGACGGGGATGAACTCGGTCAGCCCCTCGACCAGTCCGAGGAAGGCTGCCTCCAGCAGGCGAAGGAAATCCATGTGTCGTCCCCGTAGTGGGCGCGCGAGAACCGCGACGCCGGCCCCGATTCGGGTTGTTCGCCCGATGGCGCGGCTCTATACCGGACAGATCGCGCCGCGCCAATCGGCAATGGGAGCCGGGGGCGGCGGCGGGCGAGATGCGCCGGCATTCCCGGTCCGGACCATCCCGCAAGGCAACGCATTCGCAAGGCAACGCATTCCCAAGGCAGACCAGCCGCACGCCATGTTCACGCTCTATCATCATCCCTTCTGCCCCCTGTCGCGCGCGGTGCGAATCTCGATGGGCGAGTACGGCATCGGCGCCGAGTTCATCGAGGAACGCCTGTGGGAGCGCCGCCGGGGGTTTCTGGAGATCAACCCGGCCAACACGCTGCCGGTGATGATCGTCGGCCAGACCTCGCAGGTCATCGGCGTGCGGCCGATCCTGGAATTCCTCGACGAGACCAAGGGTGCGAGCCTGGGGCCGCGGCGGCTGATGCCCGCCGACCCCTACGACCGTGCCGAGGTGCGCCGGCTGCTCGACTGGTTCGACATCGGCTTCAACGGCGACGTCACCGGCTACCTCGTCAGGGAGAAGATCTACAAGCGGTTCATGAAACCCGAGCACGGCGGCGGCGCGCCCGACACCCGTCTGATCCTGGCCGGCACGCGGAACCTGCGCATGCACATGGCCTACATCAGCCACCTGGCAGTGCGGCGCAACTGGCTCGCCGGGGAAACGCTGTCGTATGCCGACATCGCCGCGGCAGCGCACCTGTCGTCGCTGGACTATCTCGGCGACGTGCCCTGGGACGACTTCGAGCACGCCAAGGTCTGGTACGCGCGGGTTAAGTCGCGCCCCTCCTTCCGCCCGCTGCTTATCGACCAGGTTCCCGGCGTGCGTCCGGCGCCGAGTTATGTCGATCTCGATTTCTGACAGCCCCGAAACCGGTGTTCGCGAGGGGCTGCGAGACGCCGTTCTTCGGCGTGCGCGCGATCTCGGTTTCGATGCCGCCAGCATCACGCGGCCGGACGCGATACCGCTGGCCGCCGGGCGGCTCGATGGTTTCGTCGACGCCGGCTGGCACGGCTCGATGGACTGGCTCGCAAGCAACCGGGAATGGCGCGGCAACCCGCAAGCGCTGTGGCCGCAGGCGCGGTCCGTCGTCATGCTGGCGATGACATACGGCCCCGATCACGACCCGCGCGGCGACCTCGACCGAACAACCTCCGGCAACATCTCCGTCTATGCCCGCGGCGACGACTACCACGAGCTCGTCAAGGGCCGGCTGAAGCAGCTCGGCCAGTGGTTCGCCCAGGCAAGCGGCGCCGACGTGAAGGTGTTCGTCGATACCGCGCCGGTGATGGAAAAGCCGCTGGCGCAGGCCGCGGGGCTGGGCTGGCAAGGCAAGCACACCAACCTCGTGTCGCGCGGCCTCGGCTCGTGGTTCTTCCTCGGGGCGCTGTTCACCACCGCGCAACTGGCGTGCGACGCGCCGGAGGAAGACCGCTGCGGTTCCTGCGGGGCCTGCCTCGACATCTGTCCGACGCGTGCCTTTCCCGCGCCCTACCAGCTCGATGCGCGGCGCTGCATTTCCTATCTCACCATCGAATACAAAGGGCACATCGCGGAAGAATTCCGTGCGCCGATGGGCAACCGCATCTACGGCTGCGACGACTGCCTCGCGGCCTGCCCGTGGAACAAGTACGCCAGAGCAGTACGCGAAACGCGCCTGATGGCGCGCGAGGAACTCGTATTGCCGGACCTCGCGTATCTGGCCGGTCTCGACGACGCGGCGTTTCGCGCTCTGTTCCGCAAGTCGCCGGTGAAGCGCACCGGGCGCGACCGCTTCGTGCGCAATGTGGCGATCGCCATAGGCAACAGCGGCAACACGAACCTTGCCGCGAGCGCCCGCGCCCTGCTCGGCGATGCCTCGCCGCTGGTGCGGGCAATGGCGGTCTGGGCTTTGCGGCGGCTTGGGGCGTTCGACGTGCTTGCGGCGGAAGCGAAACGGCATATGTGCGCTGAAAGCGACCCCGACGTCCTGCGCGAGTGGAAAACGGCGATGGCGGAAGGACCACACGATCCATGACGGCACTGTTCTGCTTCGGGCTCGGATACTCGGCGTTGGCGTGCGCGCGGCTGGTGCGGTTCAACCGCGGCAACGTCGCCGGCACCGTGCGAGGCGCGGACAAGGCCGCGGCCTTGCGCGGCGAAGGCATCGCGGCGAGCGTCTTCGACGGCACGGCACCGGGAGCCAGGGTCGCCGGCCAGCTTGGCGAAAGCGATGCTGTGCTGGTATCGATCGGGCCGGATGCGCAGGGCGATCCCGTCCTGCGCCATCACGGCGGCGACATCGCCTCGGCGCGGCCGCGCGTCATCGTCTACCTCTCCACCGTCGGCGTCTACGGCAACCACGACGGCGACTGGGTCGACGAGGAAACGCCGATCAATCCGAAGAGCGCGCGCTCCGTGGCGCGGGCGCGAACCGAGAGCGAATGGATCGCTTTCGGCGCCACGCAGGACATTCCGGTCCTGATCTACCGGCTTTCCGGCATCTACGGGCCGGGGCGCGGGCCGCTGGAAAAGCTGAAGGCGGGCACCGCGCAGCGCATCGTCAAGCCGGGCCAGGTGTTCAACCGCATCCACGTTGCCGACATCGTGCGCGCCGTGCATGCCGGCGTCGCGCGGCCGCGCGCCGGCATCTTCAACATCACCGACAACGAACCGGCGCCGCCGCAGGACGTCGTGGAATTCGCCGCCCACCTGATGGGGGTCGCGCCGCCGCCGGAGGTCAATTTCGACACCGCCGACCTGACGGCGATGGCGAGGAGCTTCTACGGAGAGAACAAGCGGGTTTCCGGCGCCAAGGCGCAGCGCATGCTGCCCTATCGGCTGAAATACCCGACCTATCGGGAAGGAATAAGAGCGCTCGTGGAAGCTGACGAGACTTCGACTTGACGCATGTTCCTGGCCGAAAGGTCTGCAACTTTTCGGGAACATGCTCAGTCGCGGACCATCCGCTCAATCGTGCGCAGCAGCAGCGCGATGTCCTGCTCGCGCGACAGGCGGTGGTCGCCGTCGGGAACCACCGTCAGGCTGACGTCGGCATCCAGCAGGGCGACGAGGTCGAGCGACACATCGAGCGGCACGTCCTCGTCGAGGCGGCCCTGCAGGATGACCAGCGGGAAGGGGAACTTCAGCAGCGGACCGTCGAACAGCAGGTGGTTGCGGCCATCCTCGATCAGCCGCTTGGTGATCGTGTAGCCGCCGTCGTCATAGGGGGACGGCCGGAACCAGCCGCCGGTTTCCATGATTTGCCTGCGGATGTCGTCGGACATTTCCGCCCACATCAGGCGCTCGGTCATGTCGATCGCCGGCGCGATCAGGATCATGCCGGCGATCAGCGGGCAGGCCGGGTCCTCGGCGCACAATGCCTTCGCCAGCAGCGTCGCCAGGAAACCTCCCATGGAGGAACCGATGACGATGCGCGGACCGGTGGCGGTCTTTTCGAATACGTGGCGGCTCTCGGCCAGCCAGCGCGACAGCGAACCATCCTCGATGCTGCCGCCCGATGCGCCATGGGCGGAATAGTCGAAGCGCGTGCAGGCAAGCCCGTGCCCGGCGCACCAGCGGTCGACCTCGCCGGCCTTGGTGCCGGCCATGTCGGACATGAAGCCAGACATCCAGAAGACGCCCGGCGCGCGGCCGGGACGGTCGGCAACGGCGATTTCGCGCGCAAAGCCGTCCTGCGCCAGTGAAAGCCGGGTGATCGGCACGGGAGAGACGTCTGTCACGCGCAATTCCTCGTTCTTCGTTTGCTTATCCTTGACAAAGTTGCCGGGCGGCAACACCGCGGCGATTGACTTCGCGAGGACTGTCAACGACTTTAGTCGCGCATGGAGACGTTCGGCGCATGGCCATTGCCCGCCGCGCGGTTTTCGTGTTGGCGTTGCCGATCCCGCATGGCCGGGGCGAAACGCCGGTTTGAAACAACACAGGAGAATGAGCCATAGCACGCCGTCCGCACAAGGCCGCGCCGACCGTCAAGGAAGGTCCGCGCGTCAATTCCGAAATCGATTCACCGAAGATCCAGCTGATCGACGCCGAGGGCGAGAACCGCGGCGAAATGTCGGTTCCAGACGCGATCGCGCTGGCGCAGGAAGCCGGTCTCGACCTCGTCGAGATCGCGCCGAACTCGGTGCCGCCGGTCTGCAAGATCCTCGATTTCGGCAAGTTCAAGTACCAGTCGCAGAAGCGGGCGAGCGAGGCGCGCAAGAAGCAGAAGACGATCGAGGTCAAGGAAATCAAGATGCGTCCCAACATCGATATCCACGACTACGACGTGAAGATGCGCAACATGCGCCGCTTCTTCGACGATGGCGACAAGGTCAAGGTGACGCTGCGCTTCCGCGGCCGCGAGATGGCGCACCAGGAACTCGGCATGCAACTGCTCAACCGCGTGCGCGAGGACGTCGCCGAGGAAGCCAAGGTCGAGGCCGAGCCGAAGCTGGAAGGCCGGCAGATGGTGATGGTGCTGTCGCCGCGCTGAGATCGAACCGGCCAACCGGGTCGCGGCGCGCAATGACTTGCGCAGCCAACCCGTTTTCCCTATAACGCGCCGTTCTCACATGGCCCGGCGGGGCATGCCGTGGATTCCATGTGATCTGCTCATGTACACGACAGGGCGGTTTCCGCTGCACTTGCAGCCGCTTCCGCCCGCTTCAAGGAGAGCAAAATGCCCAAGTTGAAGACCAAGAGTGGCGCCAAGAAGCGCTTCAAGCTGACCGGGACCGGCAAGGTCAAGGCGCAGCAGGCCGGCAAGCGGCACGGCATGATCAAGCGGACGACGAAGTTCATCCGCAGTGCCCGCGGCACGACGGTGCTGGACGAGTCGGACGCCAAGATCGTCCGCAAGTTCATGCCCTACGCCTGATCCACCTGACACCTTGAGACATCCGGAGAGCCGCACATGTCACGCGTGAAACGGGGCGTTACGGGACACGCCCGCCACAAGAAAGTCCTGAAGGCCGCCAAGGGCTATTACGGCCGGCGCAAGAATACCATCCGCACCGCCAAGCAGGCGGTGGAGAAGGCGCAGCAATACGCCTATCGCGACCGCAAGAACCGCAAGCGCAGCTTCCGCGCGCTGTGGATCCAGCGCATCAACGCCGCGACCCGCGAACACGGCATGACCTACGGTCGATTTATCGACGGCCTCGGAAAGGCCGGTGTCGAAGTCGACCGCAAGGTGCTGGCGGACCTCGCCATTCACCAGCCGGACGCCTTCAAGGCGCTGGTCGGCAAGGCGCAGTCCGCGCTCGCCTGACCGGCCGGCCTTTTCTGGGCCACGCGAATCGGCCGTGCCGCTGCGATGCAGCCGGCACGGCGCCGACACGCACACGGGTCCTGAAGTCCTGATTCTGCTTCCTTCCGGACCCGTTGCAAGAAGCGGTGATTTCCGCTTCGCGTTCCTGTCTGCCGCATGACCTCGCCTGAAAAGTCTCGCAACTTTTCGGGTTCATGCGCGAAGCAACGGAGACGACACGATGGCCTCCATCGCGGCCAACATCGAACAGCTGGAAAGCACGCTCGGCGCAGCCATCACCGAAGCCGGCGACGAGGCCGCGCTGGAGGCGGTGCGCGTTGGCGCGCTCGGCAAGAAGGGCAGCATCAGCGAGCTGCTGCGCGCGCTCGGCGGCATGAGCCCCGAACAGCGGCAGGAATTCGGCCCGCTCATCAACGGCCTGAAGACGCGCGTCACCGATGCGCTCGGCGCGCGGCGCGACATCCTCAAGGCCAAGGCGCTGGACGCGCGGCTTGCCACCGAAACCGTCGACGTGACGCTGCCGGTGCGCGACCCGGCGATCGGCCTTGGGCGCGTGCATCCGGTCAGCCAGGTCGCCGACGAGTTGCTCGCCATCTTCGCCGACATGGGCTTCTCCATCGCCGAAGGCCCGCACATCGAGAACGACAACTACAATTTCACCGCGCTGAACATCCCCGAGGATCACCCCGCCCGGCAGGAAATGGATACCTTCTATTTCCCCGAGCGCGCCGACGGCACGCGCCGCCTGTTGCGCACCCACACCAGCCCGGTGCAGATCCGCACCATGCTGGGCGCCAAGCCGCCGATCCGCATCATCGCGCCGGGCCGCGTCTTCCGCTGCGACTACGACCAGACGCACACGCCGATGTTCCACCAGGTCGAGGGCCTGGTGATCGACAAGCAGGCCAACCTCGGCAACCTGAAATGGGTGCTGGAAGAATTCCTGAAGGCGTTCTTCGAGGTGCCCAACGTCAAGATGCGCTTCCGCGCCAGCCACTTCCCGTTCACCGAGCCGTCGATGGAGGTCGATGTCGGCTGCACGCGCGTCGGCAACGAACTGAAGATCGGCGAGGGCGACGGCTGGCTGGAAATCCTTGGCTGCGGGATGGTGCACCCCAATGTGCTGCGCAACGTCGGGCTCGACCCGGCCGAGTACCAGGGATTCGCCTGGGGCATGGGGATCGACCGCATCGCCATGCTGAAATACGGCATTCCGGACTTGCGCACCTTCTTCGCCTCCGACCTGCGCTGGCTGAGGCACTACGGCTTCGCCGCGCTCGACATGCCAAGCCTTGCAGGGGGGCTCAGCCGGTAACCCGGCGGGACAGAACCGATGAAATTCACGCTCAACTGGCTGAAAGACCACCTGGAGACCGACGAGAGCCTGGAGGCAATCGCCGACAAGCTGTCGCTGATCGGGCTGGAGGTGGAAGGAATCGACAACCCGGCGGAGACGTTCGCGCCGTTCAAAACCGCGCGCGTCGTCAAGGCCGAGCAGCACCCAAACGCCGACCGGCTGCGGGTGTGCATCGTCGATGACGGCAATACGCAGCATCAGGTGGTGTGTGGCGCGCCGAACGCACGCACCGGCATGGTCGGCGTGTTCGCGCCGACGGGCACGCACATTCCCGGCACCGGCATGGACCTGAAACCTGGCGTCATCCGCGGCGTCGAATCGAACGGCATGCTGGTGTCGGAACGCGAGATGGGCCTGTCGGACGACCACGAGGGCATCATCGACCTGCCCGGTGAGACGACGATCGGCATCCCCTTCGCCGAGGTCCTCGGGCTGGACGACCCGGTCATCGAGGTCGGCATCACGCCCAACCGCGGCGACTGCCTCGGCGTGCGCGGCATCGCGCGCGACCTTGCCGCCGCCGGCATGGGCAAGCTGAAGCCTGCCGAGGCGCCGCAGGTCGACGGCTCTTTCGACAGCCCGGTCAAGATCGAGCTGACCTTCGATGCCTGCACCACCCACGTCTGCCCGGTGTTCGCCGGCATCTACGTGAAGGGCGTGAAGAACGGGCCGAGCCCGGCGTGGGTGCAGCGGCGGCTTAAGGCGATCGGTCTTCGCCCCATCAACGCGCTGGTCGACATCACCAACTACCTTTCCTACGACCGTGGCCGGCCTCTGCACGTCTACGACGCCGACAAGCTCACCGGCAGCATCCGCGCGCGCATGGGCAAGACCGGCGAGAGCTTCGAAGCGCTCGACGGCAAGACCTACCGTGTCGACGAGAGCATGTGCGTCATCGCCGACGATGCCAGCGTGCTCGGCCTCGGCGGCATCATGGGCGGCGAGAACTCCGGCTCGACGGAAGACACCGTCAACGTGCTGATCGAATCAGCGCTGTTCGACCCGAAGGTCACCGCGCGCACCGGCCGCGCCGTCGACCTGCAGTCGGACGCGCGCTACCGCTTCGAGCGCGGCGTCGATCCCGAGAGCGTCGTGCCGGGCGTCAGGCTGGCCGCCCAGATGGTGATCGACTTTTGCGGCGGCACGGCGAGCCGGCTAGCAATGGCGGGCGAGGTTCCCGACGCCGACAGGGTGATCGATTTCGACATCACCCAGGTGAAGCGGCTGACCGGGCTCGACCTGCACCCGGTCGAGATCAAGGCGATCCTGCGCGATCTCGGCTTCCTGATCTCGGGGCCGGAGGACACCCTCAAGGTGGCGGTACCGAGCTGGCGGCCGGACGTGCACGAGAGCGCCGACCTGGTGGAAGAGGTTACCCGCATCGTCGGCGTCGACCGAGTACCGACCGTGCCGATCGCGATGCCCGACGGGGTGCCGCAGGCGGTGCTGACGCTGGCGCAGACGCGCGCCCACAATGCCCGGCGCACGCTGGCCGCGCGCGGCCTTGTCGAGGCGGTGACCTGGTCCTTCATTTCCGACGAGGACGCGACGCGCTTCGGCGGCGGCGGGGCGAACGTCAGGCTGTCGAACCCGATCTCCTCGGACCTGACCGACATGCGCCCGAGCCTGCTGCCAGGGCTGATCGCCGCGGCGCAGGGCAACGTCAACCGGGGCATGAACGATGTGGCGCTGTTCGAGATCGGCGCCACCTATCATGGCGACGAACCGGAAGACCAGGTCGAGATGGCGACGGCGCTGCGGCGCGGACTGTCGGGCATCGAGCGCACCGGCCGGCACTGGAGCGGCGCGGCGCGCACGCCCGACGCCTTCGACGCCAAGGCCGATGCGATCGCGGTGCTAACCGCGCTCGGTGCACCGGTGGACAACCTGCAGGTCAGCCGCAGCGCGCCGGCCTGGTATCATCCCGGCCGCTCCGGCACGCTGCAGCTGGGGCCGAAGATGATCCTCGCCCATTTCGGCGAACTGCATCCCGGCGTTCTCGACGCGATGGATGCGGACGGGCCGATCGTCGCCTGCGAGGTCTTCCTGGACGCCCTGCCGGCGCCGAAAGCCAGGGCGACGCGCGCCAAGCCGGCGGTCGACCTGCCCGAGCTGATGGCCGTGCGGCGCGACTTCGCTTTCCTGGTCGACGCCTCGGTCGAGGCACAGGCGCTGCTGCGCGCAGCGAAGGGCGCCGAAAAGGCGCTGGTCAGCGACGTGCGCATCTTCGACGTGTTCGAGGGCGAGGCACTCAAGGGGGCCAAGTCGATCGCCATCGAGGTGACGCTGCAGCCACGCGAGAAGACGCTGACGGAAAAGGAAATCGAGGCGGTCGGCGAGCGGATCGTGGCGCAGGTCACCAAGGCAACCGGGGGAACGCTGCGCGGGTAGCCGGGCGAGGCCCGGGTTTAGCGCCCAGGCATTGCCCTCGACTACCGCGTCGGACGGAAGCATTGCTCAGCCGAATACCATGGCTGCCGGCACGCGCAATCAGCCGCGCAGGTCTTCCGGGCGGGGCATCGAGATCGTGTTGTAGCCGGCGTCCACGAAGTGGATTTCCCCGGTCACGCCGCTGGACAGATCCGATAGCAGGTAGAGCGCGGCGCCTCCGACATCCTCGATGGTGATCGAGCGGCGCAGGGGAGCATGGTCGCGCTGGTAGTTGTACATGAAGCGGGCGTCGGTGATGCCGGCGCCGGCAAGCGTGCGCACCGGCCCCGCCGAGATGGCGTTGACGCGAATGCCGTCGGGCCCGAAATCGGACGCGAGATAGCGGACGCCCGCCTCCAGGCCCGCCTTGGCGACGCCCATGACGTTGTAGTTCGGCATCACGTGGGTCGAGCCGGAGAAGGTCAGCGTCAACATCGAGCCGCCCTCGTTCATCAGGGCCGCGGCATGGCGGGCGACTTCGGTGAACGAGAAGCACGAGATGACCATCGTGTTGATGAAGTTCTCGCGCGTGGTGTCGGCATACTTGCCGCGCAGCTCGTTCTTGTCGGAATAGGCGATGGCGTGGACGAGAAAATCGAGGCCGCCCCAGCGCTCCTTGATGGCGGCGAACGTCCTGTCCACGGACACGGTATCGACGACGTCGCAGGGAATGGTGAAATCGGAACCGACGCTTTCGGCCAACGGCATGACGCGCTTGCCGATGGCATCGCCCTGGTAGGTGAATGCCAGCTCCGCGCCCTGGTCTGCCAGCGCCTTGGCGATGCCCCAGGCAATCGAATGGTCGTTGGCAACGCCCATGACCAGGCCCCTGCGGCCCTGCATCAGTGGTTGGCTCATGTTCCTCGATTGCCCCCGGTTTGAATTCTTCTCAGGTGACGGCCATCCGCGCGCCTGTCAGCCGGCATAACGGCTGAAGACGAGCGTCGCGTTGGTTCCGCCGAACCCGAAGCTGTTGGACAGGACAGTGTCGATCTTCGCGTTGTCGATGCGGGCGCGCACGATCGGCATGTCGGCGAATTCCGGATCGATCTCGGTGATGTGCGCGCTCTCGCCAATGAAGCCGGCCTGCATCATCAGCAGCGAATAGATCGCCTCCTGGGCGCCGGCGGCGCCAAGCGAGTGACCGGTGAGCGACTTGGTCGAGGCGATGTGCGGAATGTCGTCGCCGAAGACCTCGCGGATGGCCTTGATCTCCTGGGTGTCGCCGACCGGCGTCGAGGTGCCGTGGGTGTTGATGTAGTCGGCCTTGCCGGAGACGGTGGACATGGCCTGGCGCATGCAGCGCATGGCGCCTTCGCCGGAGGGGGCGACCATGTCGTAGCCATCGGACGTGGCACCGTAGCCGACGACCTCGGCGTAGATCTTGGCGCCGCGCGCCTTGGCGTGTTCGAGTTCCTCGAGCACCAGGACGCCCGCGCCACCGGCGATGACGAAGCCGTCGCGGGAAACGTCATAGGCACGCGAGGCGGTGTCCGGCGTCTCGTTGTGTTTCGACGACATGGCGCCCATGGCGTCGAACAGGTTCGACATCGTCCAGTCGAGGTCCTCGTGGCCGCCGGCGAAGACAACGTCCTGCTTGCCCCACTGGATCAGTTCATAGGCGTTGCCAACGCAGTGCGCAGATGTTGAGCAGGCCGACGAGATGGAATAGTTGACGCCGTGAATCTTGAACCAGGTGGCAAGCGTCGCGGACGCAGTCGAGGACATGGCCTTGGGCACGGCGAAGGGGCCGATGCGCTTGGGCGAACCCTTCTCGCGGGTGATGTCGGCGGCCTCGACGATGGTGCGCGTCGAAGGGCCGCCCGAGCCCATGACGATGCCGGTGCGCTCGTGCTGGACCTCGGCCTCCTCGAGGCCGGAATCGGCGATCGCCTGTTCCATCGCCACATGGTTCCAGGCGCCGCCCTTGGACAGGAAGCGCATGGCGCGACGATCGACCAGTTCGGTGGGATCGAGCGACGGGGCGCCCCAGACCTGGCAGCGGAAGCCGTGATCGGCGAAGGACTGCGAAAAGGAAATACCCGAACGGGCGTCCCTGAGCGACGCGGTCACCTCGTCCTTGTCGTTTCCGATCGAGGACACGATCCCGATCCCGGTTACGACGACTCGTCTCATGTGCGCCTCCCTCGGGGCGATGGCCGCCCGGCACGTATACGGCTGGAATTCAGGCCGCGCCCTGCTTCGAAAGACCGACGCGCAGGTCGGTTGCCGAATATATGGCCTCGCCGTCCGCTTTCAGCCAGCCGTCGGCGATGCCGAGCACGAGCCGGCCCTTCATGATGCGTTTGAAATCGACGCCGTATTCGACCAGCTTGACACTCGGCGTCACCATGCCGCGGAACTTCACCTCGCCCGTCGACAGCGCCATGCCACGGCCGGGAAGCCCGAGCCAGCCGAGAAAGAAGCCGGTCAGCTGCCACAGCGCATCGAGGCCGAGGCAGCCGGGCATGACGGGATTTCCCTGGAAGTGGCAGGGAAAGAACCAGAGATCCGGCTTGATGTCGAACTCGGCGCGGATCATGCCCTTGCCGTGTTCGCCACCATCCTCGACGACCTGCGTAATGCGGTCGAACATCAGCATCGGCGGCAATGGCAACTGGGCGTTGCCCGGCCCGAACAATTCGCCACGGCCGCACTTCAGGAGATCTTCGTATTCAAAGCTTGTCTGCCGATCGCTCATCCGCTCCGCTTCCGCGCAATGCCCTGGTTTTCCCGCCGCGGACCCAGTCCGCAGCGGCGTTTCTTGAAGGCTTGGTAACACAAGGTTTCAAGCGCCGGAAGGCAACCGGCAGAAAAAGCGGCCGGGATTGCGAAACGCCGATTCCAGCGTCCCAATAGCCATGCAAACCGGCGTAAACCGTGACTTCCGGCAGGCGATTGCCATTGCCGGGCGAGGAAAATATCCTACTTTGAGGTCAAGCGGGGCGATGGACGGGAAATCGGCCGCTCTGCTTGCCAGTTGAGTGTGCCGGTCATCGACGAGGAATGAAGTATCGGGCCATGGACGAGACGGTTCGCGATAAGACTGTTGCGGCGGCGCACGGTGATGCCGAAGGCGCGGCGGGTGATGTCAGCCAAGGCGGTATCGCGCGGGCGCGGGCGATCGCCAATTGCCGCAGTTCCGCCTGCCGCGACGGGGCATGCGACTGCGAGGCGAGCGTGGCCGGCCTGCTGCGCGGGTCGGGATTGCGCCCGACGCGCCAGCGGCTGAGCCTGGGAGCGCTGATGTTCGACGGTGTCGACCGCCACGTGACCGCGGAATGGCTGCACGAACAGGCGCGCCAGGCCGGCGTCGGCGTCTCGCTGGCAACTGTCTACAACACGCTGCACCAGTTCGTAGGGGCGGGCCTGCTGCGCGAAGTCGCGGTGGAAGGCTCGAAAAGCTATTTCGACACCAACACCAGCGACCATCATCACTTCTTCCTGGAAGGCGATGGGCAACTGATCGATATCGCGGGTTCGTCGATCCATGTCACGGGGCTGCCGGAGATTCCGCACGGCCACGAGGTGACCCATATCGATGTGGTGGTGCGCCTGCGACCGGTCGCGCCGCGCAAGGACTGATCCGGCCGCGGCCATGCTGGCGCGGCGCCGCCCCGACTAGTCTACGACCTCGCCGGGATAGACGCCCCAGAGAAGTTCCTGGCGCACGAAACCGTCCCTGCCGCCTGCCGTGATCTCGCACCATTCGGCGTTGCACTTGTCGACCCGCACCAGCGCGCCGGCTTCTAGCATTGCCGTAGCCGACGAGGCCTCGCTCGCCCGGTGATGGAGTAACTGCGGCTGCGATTCGCGACCGGCACCGGCCTTCCATGGCGCAACGAGCGCCATACGCTTGCCGGAAAGCAGCGAATGGTAGACCCATCCCTCGGCGCCTTCGCTGTCGCGGATGCGCCGCCAGTTCTCGAACTCGGCAACGATTTCCACCGGCAGGCCGGCGGTGTTGAATACCCAGGCGACATCGTGGTCCTGGCTGGGGCCGATGCGCACGTTGACGCGGCTGCTCTTCAGGCTGACGTAGCGTGGCAGCGGAAGGCCGCTGGGGCCGCGCGGCAGCAAGGGGAGCGGCTGGGAGGCAAGCGAGCCGGTCGCGCCCGGGCTGCCGTCGGAACCGGAATAAAAGCGGCTTGCAAGAATGCCAGAAACAGCCACCAGGAGAACCGCCGCCAAAGCGCCGAGCAACCGTCTGGCGGTCAGGAAAGGTAGAATATGGGGGCCAGGCTGCATCTGTCTCACATCGAACCGCCGCGAAGGCCGCACGGCTGCCGGATTGATGCCGCGTGCATCGCCGCGGCGGCAGTCGCGCTTTGTCTTTCCCGGCCCTTCTGATATTCAGGCGCGAACAGGTGCCGCGCCTCCTGCACGACCAACATTGACGTGCAGGAGTAAACGCCGGTTTAAGGTTGCAATGGATGCCGGCGGGCATCTTCCTCTTGGGGTCGGACGGGTCGAGTGCAATGGGTAAATTCAAGCCAGTCGTCATCGTGACACGCAAGTTGCCGGACGTCGTGGAGACGCGGATGCGCGAACTCTTCGACGCCCGCCTCAACACCGACGACACGCCGATGTCGCCGGCCGAGCTCGCCGCCGCGGTGCAGCAGGCGGACGTCCTCGTGCCAACGGTGACCGACCGCATCGACGCCTCCATCCTCAGCCAGGCGGGAGAGCGGCTGAAGCTGATCGCCAACTACGGAAACGGCGTCGACAACATCGACGTCGGCACCGCGACCCAGCGCGGCATCGCGGTCACCAATACGCCGGGCGTGCTGACCGAGGACACAGCCGACATGGCGATGGCGCTGATCCTCGCCGTGCCGCGCCGCCTGGTACATGGCATCCGCGCCATCGAGACAGGCGAGTGGAAGGGCTGGTCGCCGACCTGGATGCTGGGACACCGCATCAACGGCAAGCGGCTGGGGATCGTCGGCATGGGACGCATCGGTCAGGCGGTGGCGCGCCGGGCCAAGGCCTTCGGCATGCAGATCCACTACCACAACCGCCGGAAGGTGCCCCAGGACGTCGAGGAACAGCTGGAGGCGACCTACTGGGAAAGCCTCGACCAGATGCTGGCGCGCATGGATGTCATCTCGATCCACTGCCCGCACACGCCGGGCACCTATCATCTGCTCTCGGCGCGGCGGCTGAAGCTGCTGCGTCCGGAAGCCTACGTGGTCAACACCGCGCGCGGCGAGGTGATCGACGAGAACGCGCTGGCGCGCATGCTGGAAGCCGAAGAGATCGCCGGCGCCGGGCTCGACGTGTTCGAACACGAGCCCAGCGTCAACCCCAAGCTGGTCAAGTCCGATCGTGTCGTGCTGCTGCCGCACATGGGCTCGGCGACGCTGGAAGGGCGCATCGACATGGGCGAGAAGGTCATCATCAACATCAAGACCTTCGCCGACGGACACCGGCCGCCGGACCGCGTCCTGCCGTCGATGCTCTAGGCCGGCATGGGCAAGCGGCATTCGATCCGCGCGCGCGATATCGAGGCGCGTACGAAGACGATCTACCCGGCGGAATTCGCATCTGTGACAGAAGGCCGCGCCAAGCGGGCGCTGGGCAACGCCTTCGGCCTCGACCAGTTCGGCGTCAACCTGACCGACCTCGCACCGGGGGCGGCGAGCGCGCTGAAGCACTGGCATACGGCGGAAGACGAATTCGTCTACGTGCTCGCCGGAGAGCCGACGCTGCTGATCGGCGACGGCGAGGAAACGCTGCGGCCCGGCGACTGCATCGGCTTCAGGGCCGGCGTCGAGACAGGGCACGCGATCGTCAACCGGACGAGCGAAACGGTGACGATCCTGGAGGTCGGTTCGCGTCGGATGGACGTCGACCACGGCACCTATCCCGAACACGACCTCGCCGTCGAGCCGGACGGCCAGGGCGGACGCCGCTTCACCCGCAAGGACGGCAGCGCGGTCTGACTAGTCAGCGGTGTTGGTGCCGTTCAGCGGGTTGGCCGGGGTCCAGCCATAGCGGATCGTGTCGAAGGTGGCGGCGAGCGCGTCGTAGAGCAGCAGCCGCCCGACCAGCGGCTCGCCCGCGCCGGTCAGCAGCTTGATCGCCTCCATCGCCATCAAGGTTCCGATCACGCCGGTCAGAGCGCCGATGACGCCGGCCTCCGCGCAAGGGGCGACCGTGCCGGGCGGCGGGGCATCGGGGAACAGGCAGCGGTAGGTCGGGTTCGGCCTGCCGTCCGCCCCCGTCTCGTGCGGCGCGAGGACGGTCAGCGAGCCGTCAAAGCGGCCGACAGCGCCGGTCACCAGCGGTTTTCGCGCGTGAAAGCAGGCGTCGGACACGCAATAGCGCGTGTCGAAATTGTCGCTGCCATCGAGGACCATGTCGTAGCCAGCGGCGAGGCCCTGCGCATTGTCCACACCGATCCGCAGCGGATGGGCCTCGACGCGCACATGCGGGTTGATCGCAGCGATGCGCGCGGCGGCGCTGTCGGTCTTCCTCTCGCCGACGAGCACGGTGTCGTGGATCACCTGGCGCTGCAGGTTGGACAGGCTGACGACATCGTCATCGACGATACCGAGCGTGCCGACGCCAGCGGCGGCAAGGTAAAGCAGCGCCGGCGCGCCGAGGCCACCGGCACCGATGACCAGCACCCTTGCCGAGCGCAGGCGCTGCTGCCCTGCCCCGCCGATTTCCGGCAGGACGATGTGGCGCGCGTAGCGTTCGAGTTCGTCGTCGTCGATGCTCATGGCCGCGACGGTAGCGGGACCGCGCAGAAAAAAGAAGCACGGCCCCGCAACAGGGAGAAGGCGATCAAAGCCCCTCGAACAGCGCCGTCGACAGATAGCGCTCGGCGAACGAGGGGATCACCACGACGATCGTCTTGCCGGCCATCTCCGGACGGCTGCCAACCTCGATGGCAGCTGCCAGAGCCGCGCCCGAGGAAATGCCGACCGGGATGCCCTCGGTGCGGGCGAGTTCGCGCGCCGTCTCGAAGGCGGTCTGGTTGCCGACGGTGACAACCTCGTCGATGACATCGCGGTCGAGCACGTCGGGAACGAAGCCGGCTCCGATGCCCTGGATCTTGTGCGGGCCGGGCTGGCCGCCGGACAGGACGGGGCTGTCCTCCGGTTCGACGGCGACAATCCGCACTCCCTTGACGTTCTGCTTGAGAACCTGGCCGACGCCGGTGATCGTGCCGCCGGTGCCAACGCCGGACACAAACACATCGACCTTGCCGCCAGTGTCGTTGAGGATTTCCTGAGCCGTCGTCGCGCGGTGGATCGCCGGGTTGGCGGGGTTCTGGAACTGCTGTGGCAGAACCGCGTCCGGCAGGCTGGCGACGAGTTCCTCGGCGCGCGCCACCGCGCCCTTCATGCCCTTCTCGGCAGGCGTCAGCTCAAGCTCGGCGCCGAGCAGGGCGAGCATCTTGCGGCGTTCCATCGACATCGATTCCGGCATCACCAGGATCAGCCGGTAGCCGCGCGCGGCGGCGGCGAAGGCGAGCGCGATGCCGGTGTTGCCGGAGGTCGGCTCGACCAGCACGGTCTTCGGACCGATCTTGCCGGCGGCTTCCAGCGCATCGATCATCGATACGCCGATGCGGTCCTTGACGCTGGCGATCGGGTTGAAGAACTCAAGCTTGGCAAGGATGTCGGCCTTGACGCCATGCGCGGCGGCGATGCGCGACAGGCGCACCAGCGGCGTATCGCCGATGGTGTCGGTGATCGAATCGTAGACGCGGCCGCGGCCGGGCGCCTTTGCGGAAGACGAAGACTTGCTCATGACGAACTTTCCCGAGGGCTTGGTGCAGGAGACATGCCCGCCGCGCCACGCGTGTCGTCGCGCGCACCGGCAGGCGCTGGCCTGGAATGTGGCCGCGAACTGGCGCCACGTCAATATTCAACCATAGAAATACGATATATATTTTATATTACATCACTGTTGTGTTATATAGTGAAATCTTCGTACGACCCCGTTTCCGGCAAGACACCGGCACTCTCCGCCCTTTCCATCAGGTCCTGCAGCGAAATGGCGTCCATCGCCGTCTCGGCGGCGGCGAAGACATCGGTCAGCATCGGTTCGATGACATCGCGGCCAAGCGCGCTCGTTTCCGGGAACTCCGGGTCGCGACTTGATGTCGCAGCCTGCACGATATCGCGCAGGGAAATCCTGCGGCGCTCGCGCGCCAGAACGTAGCCGCCGCGCGGACCGCGGATGCTTTTCAGGATGCCGTTGCGCACCAGCGACTGGAGCACCGGCTCCAGGTGCCGGCGCGGGATATCGAGCCGATCGGTGAAATCTCGGCTCGATACCGGCTCGCCCTTGCCGTGGTGGGCAATGTCCACGACTGCCTCGATCGCGAGGACCGATTTGCGCGAAAGCCCGATCATTTGTCTCCCCCGAGTCGAATCGGAACCGTTTTTGTCTCTTTTCTCAGCCGATGCCTCCTTTCAACATCGGGAAACCGGCGTTTCTCAGCCGATGCCGGTCGAGCCAAACCCACTCGCACCGCGCACCGTCCCGGTGACTTCATCCACCTCGATGACCTGAACCTGAACCACCGGCGCAATGACCAGTTGTGCGATACGGTCGGCGCGTCGGATCGTCTGCTGGTCTTCGCCGAGATTGACGAGGATCACACCGATTTCGCCCCTATAGTCACTATCGATGGTGCCGGGTGCATTGAGGCATGTCAGGCCCCGCTTCAGGGCGTTGCCGGAACGCGGACGGACCTGGCCCTCGAATCCGGCGGGAATTGCGGCGGCAAAACCGGTCGGCACCAAGGCGCGCTCGCCTGGCTGCAGCGTCAGCGGCGCCTCCACTGGCAGGGCCGCGCAGAGGTCGAGGCCGGCCGCGCCATCGCTCTGGTAGGCGGGAAGCGGCAAGCCCTCCCCGCCGGGCAGCCGCAGGAACGGCAATACGGGCCTGGTGCTCATGCGCGCGGGCTCTGCGCCAGCGCTGCGGCAATGCGCGCCACGAGTCGCTCGGCGACCTCGATCTTCGACATCTGCGGCCAGGAGTCGACGCCGCCTGCGCCGACAAGATGGATGGTGTTGGCGTCGCCGCCCATCACTCCGGTGTCCGGCGAGACGTCGTTGGCGAGAATCCAGTCGGCCTGCTTGCGCTGCCGCTTGGCGGTCGCGTGTTCGATCACCTTCTCGGTTTCCGCCGCAAAGCCGATGACGAGGCGCGGACGCTTTGCACCGCCCGCGATCGTCGCCAGGATGTCGGGGTTTTCGGCGAGCGCCAGAGCTGGCGGTGCGGCTCCCTTCTGCTTCTTGATCTTCTGGCCGCCTTCGGTCTCGACACGCCAGTCGGCGACCGCGGCGGCGAAGATGCCGACGTCGGCGGGCAGAGCACCTTCGACGGCGGCCAGCATCTCGCGCGCGGTCTCGACGCGGATGGTCGTGACGCCGGCGGGATCGGGCAAGCCGACCGGCCCGCTGACGAGGATGACATCCGCGCCGGCGGCGGCGGCGGCGGCGGCGATCGCGTAGCCCTGCTTGCCGGAGGAGCGGTTGGCGATGTAGCGCACCGGGTCGATCGGCTCGTGCGTGGGACCCGCGGTCACCAGCACGCGGACGCCGGACAGCGCACCGGTGGGGGCACGTCCGGCGAAGTGTTCGCGGATGGCGGCAAGGATCGCGGCGGGCTCGGCTAGGCGGCCGGGGCCGAATTCACCGCAGGCCATCTCGCCTGCGTCGGGGCCGACGAAAGCGATGCCGTCGCGCTGCAACGTCTCGACGTTGCGCCGTGTAGCCGGGTGCTGCCACATGCGCACGTTCATGGCGGGTGCGCAGAGCACCGGCTTGTCGGTCGCCAGCAGCGCGGTGGTGGCGAGATCGTCGGCGATGCCGGCGGCCATGCGGGCCATCAGGTTGGCGGTCGCAGGCGCAACGACCAGCAGGTCGGCGTCGCGCGACAGCTCGATGTGGCCCATCTCGGCCTCGTCGGTCAGGCTGAAGAGGTCGGTGTAGACCTTGTCGCCGGTGAGGCTCGCCAGCGACAGCGGGGTGACGAATTTCTCGCCCGCCGCGGTCAGGATGGCGCGCACGGAGGCGCCGGCGCCGCGGATCAGGCGGACCAGTTCGAGCGCCTTGTAGGCGGCGATGCCGCCGCCGACGATCAGCAGAATGCGCTTGCCCTGCATCGCAGTCGCCTCCCAACGCGGCGGCCACCGCCGCCGGAGCCGAAGCCCGTTCCCTCTAGCACGCAAACTCGCGTCGCCCTAAGTGCCGGCGCCGGGAGCGTTGCGCGATCTGACCGCAACGCAACTGACCACACAAGGACGGCGTCCAATCCAATTGTTCTGGCCGCATGATCTTATCGATCCTCGCTTCGCTCCGGTCGGATCATGCTCTAGAACACCTGCGCCAGCGCGATGGCGACCAGCGCCAGCGCGCCGACCCACAGCGCCAGCGTGCGGCGGTCCGTCGCGTCACCCGTGTCGCGCGCGAAATCGCCACGTTCCGCGGCCTCGGCGAAATCCTGCGCCAGCCGCTCTGCACGTTCCAGCAGCCCCGGCGCCTGGCCGGCAATACGTGCCAGGGCGCCCACACTTTCGGCGGCATCGGCAAGCTTGCCGGCCGGTCCCAGATTGCGGGCAATCCACTCGCCGACCACGGGTTCTGCCGCCGACCACATGTCGAAGGCGGGATCGAGGTTGCGCGACACGCCTTCCACCACGACCATCGTCTTCTGCAGCAGCAGCAGCTCGGGCCGGGTCTTCATGTCGAAGATCTCGGTTACCTCCAGCAGCTGCGACAGCAGCCGCGCCATGGAGATGTCCTGCGCCGACTGGCCGCGGATCGGGGTGCCGATGGCGCGTAGCGCCTGGGAGAAATCCTCCACCGTGTGGATACGCGGGACGTAGCCTGCCTCGAAGTGCACTTCCGCCGTGCGGCGGTAGTCCTGCCTGATGAAGCCCCAGAGGATCTCGGCCAGGAAGTGACGTTCCTTGGCGCCGAGCCGGCCCATGATGCCGAAGTCAACGGCGACCAGCGTGCCGTCAGGGGCGACGAACAGGTTGCCGGGGTGCATGTCGGCATGAAAGAAGCCATCGCGCATGGCGTGGCGCAGGAACGACTGGATGGCGGTGACCGCAACAGCCTCCAGATCGTGCCCGGATGCGCGGACCGCGTCCATGTCGGACAGCGGAATACCGTCGATCCACTCGGTGGTCAGCACGCGCTTGGAGGTCGCCGGCCAGATCACTTCGGGCACGCGGAATCCGGGGTCCTGGGCGATGTTCTCGGCCATCTCGGAGATGGCTGCGGCTTCCATTCGCAAATCCATCTCGATCTTCGCCGAGCGGGCGAGCTCATCGACCACCGCCGTCAGCCGCAGGCGGCGGGCTTCCGGGTCAAGCCGCTCGCCGATGCGCGCTGCGGTGGCGAAGGTGCCAAGATCGCGCGCGAAGCGCTTCTCGATGCCCGGCCGCAGGACCTTCACCGCGACGGCACGGCCGTCCTTGAGGCGGGCGCGGTGCACCTGGGCGATGGACGCGGCGGCGACGGCGGGACCGAATTCCGAAAACACCTCATCGATGGAGCGACCCAATCCGGCCTCAACGGCTTTCCTGGCCACAGCGTCGGGAAACGCCGGCATGCGGTCCTGCAGGCTGGCGAGGTCGTCGGCGACCTCGCGCCCGACGATGTCGCGGCGGGTGGCGAGAAACTGCCCAAGTTTGATGTAGCTCGGCCCCAGGCGCTGCAGCGCACCGGACAGCTTGCGCCCCCCTTCGCGTTTCTCCATCAGGCGGGCAAGCCCGATCGCCAGGCGCGGACCGGCGGGAAGGCCCTGCGGATCGACCGGCGCGAAGGCGCCTTCGCGGGCCAGCACGAAACCCGAATGCGCCAGTGAAAGCAGATCACGCCCGAACACTGCTACGCTCCGCCTCCCCGGCCGGTCAGATCTTCCAGCCCGAATGCAGCGCCGCGATGCCGCCGCTCAGGTTGCGGAACTGGGCACGGGCGAATCCTGCGCGCGCGATCATGCCTGCAAAGGTCTCCTGGTCGGGGAAGCGCCGGATGCTCTCGACCAGATACTGGTAGGGCTCGGCATCGCCGATCACCATGCGGCCCATCGCCGGGATCACGTTGAAGGAATAGAGATCGTAGATGCGGTCAAGGCCTGGCACGTCGACGGCAGAGAATTCCAGGCACAGGAACCGCCCGCCGGGACGCAGCACGCGGTAGGCCTCGGCCAGCGCCTTGTTGACGTCGGTGACGTTGCGGATGCCGAAGGCGATCGTGTAGGCATCGCGGCTGGCGTCCGGTAGCGGCAGTGCCATGGCGTCGCCGGCGGTGAAGCGCACGCGCTCGCCGCCACCGCGATCCTGCCAGCGGCGTGCGCCGACCCCGAGCATTTCCGGGTTGATATCGATGACGTCGATGTCGGCGCGCGGCGCCTTGTCGGCGATGCGGAAGGCGATGTCTCCCGTGCCGCCCGCCACGTCGACGACGCGCCACGGCGCGCCGGCGGGCGAGCGCGGCGGATTGAGCCAGGCGATCATTGCGTCCTTCCACACCCGGTGCAGGCCGCCGGACATCATGTCGTTCATCAGATCGTAGCGCGCTGCGACCTTGTCGAAGACTTCGCCGACGAGGCGGGCCTTGTCGGACGCATCGACTTCGCGGAAGCCGAAATGGGTGCGTGTCGTCGCCTCCGGCGCCGGCGTTTCCTTGGTACGCGGTGAAGCGTTCATCGGTCCTGTCCCTGTTTCGGCGCGGACGATAGCGCAAGGGGCGCCCGCGCGCTATGTTCGCGCGCATCTTGTCGCGTGATTGGGTAAACCCGCGGAATTGC
>JACKJK010000011.1 GCA_020637985.1 Rhodobiaceae bacterium | reverse complement strand
CGTCCGGCAAAGCTATAGATTAGGTGGCATATTGCTTTCGCCGGAATGACGGCGCATTCGATATTGGCCTCTACCCCTCCCCATATCCCCCACCCGTCGGCGTGATCACTGTAACCGCCTCGCCCGCTTCCAGCACAGTCTGATTGCAGCCGCCGAAGTTTTCTGTTGAGCCGTCCTTGCGCCTCAGCAACGTCTGGCCGGTCAGGCCGTTCTCGCCGCCGCCGATGGCAGGCGGGGGTACGTGCCTGTGCGAGGAGAGGATCGCGCAGTCCATGGTTTCGCGGAAGCGCAGCGTGCGGATCGTGCCGTCGCCGGCGTGCCACTTGCCCTTGCCGCCAGTCCGAGCGCGGATGTGGAAATCCTCCAGCACCACGGGGAAGCGGAATTCCAGCACTTCCGGATCGGTCAGCCGGGCGTTGGTCATGTGGGTGTGGACGCCGTCTGTGCCGTTGAAGCCGGGGCCTGCGGGGGAGCCTGAACAGATCGTCTCGTAATACTGGTACTGGTCGTTACCGAAGGTCAGGTTGTTCATCGTGCCCTGCGCCGCCGACATGGCGCCAAGCGCGCACAGCAGGCAGTTGGTGACGTGCTGGCTCGTCTCCACGTTGCCGGCGACGACGGCTGCCGGGTAGACGGGCTTCAGCATCGTGCCTTCGGGGATGATGATGTTGATAGGCCTGAGACAGCCTGCGTTCATCGGGATCTCGCCGTCGACCATCACCCGGAAGCAATAGAGCACGGCGGCGCGCGCCACGGGCTCCGGCGCGTTGAAGTTCGTCGGCTGGACCGCGCTGGTGCCGGTGAAGTCGACGGTTGCCTCGCGCTTTTCCTTGTCGACGGTGATCTTCACCTTGATCACCGCGCCCTGGTCGGTCGGGTACTCGAATTCGGCATCCGACAGGGCCTCGATCACCCGGCGCACGCTTTCGGCGGCATTGTCCTGCACATGGCCCATATAGGCTTTCACCACATCGAGCCCGAACAGCGCGACCATCTTGCGCAGCTCCTGAACCCCTTTGGCATTGGCCGCGAGCTGCGCCTTCAGGTCGGCGACGTTCTGGTGGACGTTGCGCACGGGGTAGGGGTGGTCGGTCAGCAGTTCGACCAGTTCGTCTTCGCGGAAGTGCCCCTTGTCGACGAGCTTGAAATTGTCGATCAGCACGCCTTCCTCGTCCACGGTGGTGGCAAGCGGCGTCATCGAGCCGGGCGCGGTGCCGCCGACATCGGCGTGGTGGCCGCGCGAGGCGACCCAGAACAGGATGTCCTTCTCCGCGTCGTCGAACACAGGGGTGCAGACGGTGATGTCGGGCAGGTGGGTGCCGCCATTGTAGGGCGCGTTCAGCATGAAACTGTCGCCGGGCGCGATCCTGCCTTCGTTCAAGCGGATGATGGTCGCGACCGAACGGTCCATCGAGCCAAGATGCACCGGCATGTGCGGCGCGTTGGCAACAAGCGATGAATCCGCCTGGAACACGGCGCAGGAGAAATCCAGCCGTTCCTTGATGTTGACCGAATAGGCGGTGTTCTGCAGTGCGACGCCCATCTGCTCGGCGATCGACATGAACAGGTTGTTGAACACCTCCAGCATGACCGGGTCGGCATGGGTGCCGAGCGCTTCGGCCCGCTTCATGGCGACGACGCGTTCGAGCACGACATGGTCGAGGCCGGTGATTTTCGCCTGCCAGCCGGGCTCCACCACGATGGTCTGGTTCGGCTCGATGATGAGCGCCGGACCCTCGATGATGTAGCCGGGGTCAAGGTCGGCGCGGTGGTGGACGCCGGCCTCGTGCCATGCGCCTTCGGAGAAGATGCGCGTCTTGCGCGCAGGCGCGGCGTGGGTCCTGAATTCGTCGCGACGCGGCTCGGAAATGTCGGCGCCGCCGCCGACGGCCCTCGACCTCGACGGCCTCCACGACAATGGTCTTGCCGGAGAAGACGAAGCCGAACTGGCCGCGGTGGGCGGTCTCGAATGTCGCGATCATGCTCTCAACCGTGCCGAAGGGAACCGGGAGCGGCGTGTCGGTGCCCTCGTAGCGCAGGTGCGCACGGGGGTGGATTTCGATCTCGCCGGCGCCGAGGCCCTGGCCGAGCAGTTCGTTGCGGGTCTCGTCCGTCAGCGCGTCGACGGTCTTCGCGATGCCGGGCAGGTTGGTATCGTCGAGCGGCAGCACGACCGACTTCTGGCGCACGGCGCGGATGTCGGCCAGGCCCATTCCGTAGGCCGACAGGACGCCGGATTGCGGGTGGATCAGCACGGTGGTCATGCCGAGCGCGTCGGCGACCATGCAGGCGTGCTGGCCGCCAGCGCCGCCGAAGCAGTTGAGCGCGTAGCGGGTGACGTCGTAGCCGCGCTGCACGGAGATCTTCTTGATGGCGTTGGCCATGTTGGCCACCGCGATCTTCAGGAAGCCATCCGCGACGGCTTCGGGCGTGCGCCCGTCGCCGATCTTGCGGGCGAGGCTCGCGAATTTCTGCTGCACCACCTTCGCGTCGAGGAGCTGGTCCTGATTCGGCCCGAAGATCGCCGGGAACTCGTCGGGCAGAAGCTTGCCGGTCATGACGTTGGCGTCGGTGACGGCGAGCGGGCCGCCCTTTCGGTAGCAGGCCGGGCCGGGATTGGCGCCGGCGGAATCCGGGCCGACGCGGTAGCGCCCGTCCTCGAAATGCAGGATCGAGCCGCCGCCTGCGGCAACGGTGTGGATGCGCATCATCGGCGCGCGCATGCGCACGCCGGCAACCTCGGTCTCGAAGGCGCGTTCGTATTCGCCGTCATAGTGGGAGACGTCGGTGGAGGTGCCGCCCATGTCGAAGCCGATCATGCGCTCGAAGCCGGCGAGTTCGGCCGTCTCCACTGCGCCAACGACACCGCCGGCGGGGCCGGACAGGATCGCGTCCTTGCCCTGGAAGAGATCGGCGGCTGTCAGTCCGCCCGACGACATCATGAACATCAGGCGCGGCCGGTCCTCGGGCCTGTCGGCGTCGGCGTTGAGGTCGCGGGCAACGCGCTCGACGTAGCGGCGCAGGATCGGCGAGAGGTAGGCATCGACCACGGTCGTGTCGCCGCGCCCGACGAGCTTCATCAGCGGGGAAACCTCGTGGCTGGCGGAGACCTGCGTGAAGCCGATCGCGCGGGCGAGATCGGCCACGGCCTTCTCGTGCTCGGTGAAGCGGTAGGCGTGCATGAAGACGATGGCCACGGCACGGATACCGGAGCGGAACGCCTCGCGCATGCCCTGTTCGGCCTGGTCGAGGTCGAGCGGGGTCTCGACCACGCCGTCAGCGAGCACGCGCTCGTCGACCTCGTGGACGCGCTCGAACAGCATGTCGGGCTTTATGATCTCCTTGGCGAAGATGTGCGGACGCGCCTGGTAGCCGATCTTCAGCGCGTCGCGGAAGCCGCGCGTGGTGACGAGCAGGGTGCGGTCGCCCTTCCTCTCCAGCAGTGCGTTGGTGGCGACGGTCGTACCCATCTTCACCGCGCCGATGGCGCCCGACGGGATCGGCTTGCCGGGTTCGACGCCCATCAGTCGGCGGATGCCCTCGATGGCGGCATCCTCGTAGGCTTCCGGGTTCTCGGACAGCAGCTTCGCCGCCTGGATCGTGCCGGCGGGATCGCGCGCCACGATGTCGGTGAACGTGCCGCCGCGGTCGATCCAGAAATCCCACTTACCGCTCATCGCCGTCATCCCCCTGCAGGCTTCCGATTGTCGAAAGGCAAATCATACGGACGTGAAAACGTCAATGATTTGTTGACAAATTGTTATGCTGATCACAGGCTCACACGACATGAAGGCCGGGGCAGGCGCGGCCATGCGCGCGCCATTCGCAACTGGCGTTGTTGCGCAGGCAAAGAAAAGGGAATCCGCCATGAGTCGAGACAGCCGCCCGCTCGGGCCGATCGTTTCGTCGTCGCACCTTGCCAGCAGCAAGATGCCGGCGCTGTCGGAGCTCGAGTTCGCGCTGACCATGGCCAACAACGCATTCTCGCGCTGGATCGTGCGCTGTGCGGCGGCCGCCGGGGCGGCGGGGCTGACGCCGCTGGAGGTGCTGGTGCTGCACTCGGTGACGCACCGCGACCGGCCCAAGACGCTTGCCGACCTGTGCCTCGTCCTGAACGTGGAAGACACCCATCTCGTCACCTACGCGGTGAAGAAACTGGAGAAGACCGGGCTGGTGGAAGCGGGAAAGCGCGGCAAGGAAAAAACCATCGCCGTGACCAGGAAGGGGCAGGAGGTGTGCACGCGCTACGGCGAGGTTCGTGCGCAATTGCTGATCGAATCCCTGCGCGCGCTCGGCCTCGACCAGGGCCCGGTCAGCGAACTGTCGGATTTCCTGCGCGCGCTGTCGGGGCAGTACGACCAGGCGGCGCGCACGGCTGCCTCGTTGTAGCCGCGGCAGTTGCGGGCATCAGCCGACGCGGGCGCGCCGGCCCAGGAAGACGATGACGACGACGGCGCTGGCGAAGAACAGCGCGTGTGCGTCGAGGCGCTCTCCCAGCAGCGGAACCGCGATGGCGAGGCTGACGAAGGTCTGCAGCAGCTGCGTCTGCGAAACGCGGGCGACGCCGCCCATGGCGAGCCCGGCATTCCAGGCGAAGAAGCCGAGGAACATCGAGAACACGGAGACATAGGCGAAGCCGGTCCAGGCGCTGGCGGAGACCGCGCCGGGATCGGCAGGGGCCAGCCACACCGCCAGCGGCAGGTTCACGGGCAGCAGCAGCACCAGCGACCAGGAGATGACGGCCCAGCCGCGCATCTGCCGGCTCAGCCGCCCGGCGATGGCGTAGCCGCTCGCCGCGCAGGCAACCGAGCCGAGCAGCAGCAGGTCGTGGACATGCACGGCGAGGCCGCCGCGGGTAAGCGCGTAGGCGACGACGGACAGCGCGCCGAGAATGGCGTATCCCCAGAAGGCGCGGCTCGGGCGTTCGCCGAGCAGGATGGCGGCGGCGACGACGGTCGCCAGCGGCAGCACGCCGATGACGATGGCGCCGTGGATGGCGGGGACCTGCTTCAGCGCCGTGGTCATCAGCGCGGGGAAGCCGATGATGAGGAAGGCGCCAGACACCACGAGCGGCAGGATGTCGACGCGCTTTGGGCGCGGGGCGCGGGTCAGAGCGATGGTGGCCAGCGCCAGCAGGCCTGCCGCGGCAGCACGCCCGATGGTGATGAACCAGGGTGACAATTCTCCGACCGCGAGCTTGGTGAACGGCAGAGTGCCGCCGAACATGACGACGCCGAGAAAGCCGAGGAACAGGCCAATGGCCTCGCGCCGGCCGGCATCGGCATCGTCGTGCGTTCGTGTCGGCGTGGCGGTGGACATGCTGGAATGATTGGGCACGGGCGCTAGTCGCCGCGCGCGTTGATGACTATGTTGCGCCACATGACCTGTTCAGACTGCGCCGGGCAAGAAGATTCGCAACCGACAGAATCCCAGCCGCGCTCCTTCGCGGAGCGGGTGCGCGGCTTCCTGCAGTCGGCCCAGGTGCGGCTGGCGGAAGTCCTCGGCGGCGGGCCGGCGGGCCGGCAGGCGCGCTTCTCGGCGGCGCTCGTCGCGCTGGCCGCGAAGATGGCGAAGGCCGACGGCGTTGCCACCCAGGGCGAGTTCGAGGCGTTCCGGCAGGTCTTCGCGTTCGACGAAACGCAGCTCACGCGCGTGCGCGCGCTCTACGATCTCGCCAAGAAGGATGCCGCTGGCTTCGACGCCTACGCGCGCCAGATCGCGCGCGATTTCGAGGGCGAGGACGACCTGCTCGAGGACGTGCTCGACGGGCTGTTCCATGTCGCCAAGGCGGACGGCGCGGTACACGAGGACGAGCGGCTGCAGCTGGAGGTGATCGCCCACATCTTCGGCTTTTCCGACCAGGCCTTCGAGGCGATCCTGGCGCGCCATGTCGACGATGGCGCGCGCGACCCATACCGGATCCTCGGCGTGACGCGTGATATCGAAGACAAGGATCTGAAGGCGCACTATCGCCGGCTGGTCGCCGACAACCACCCCGACCGCATGATGGCGCACGGGCTGCCTGCGGAGATGATCCGCATCGCCAACGACCGGCTAGCCGCGATCAATGCCGCCTACGAGCGCATCGCGCGGGCGCGCAACCTGTAGGCCCGTCCATGCCACGCTACCGCATGACGCCGTCGCCCAACCATGGCGAACGCCGCGAGGGGCCGGTGGACATGCTGGTGTTGCACTACACCGGCATGGAGCGCGCGCAGGCCGCGCACGACTGGCTGTGCGATCCGAAGTCGGAAGTCTCGTCGCACTATTTCGTCTACGAGAACGGCGACATCTGCCAACTGGTGGCGGAGGACCGTCGGGCGTGGCACGCGGGCGCCGCCGCCTGGGGCGGTGTCAGCGACATCAACTCGCGCTCCATCGGCATCGAGATCGCCAATCCCGGTCACGCCTACGGCTATCCCGACTTCCCTGCCGTGCAGATGGAGGCGGTGACGGCGTTGTGCGCCGACATCTGCGCGCGGCTGGCAATCGCGCCGCGGCTGGTATTGGCGCATTCCGATGTCGCGCCGGCGCGCAAGATCGATCCGGGCGAGAAGTTCGACTGGGCGCTGCTAGCCCGGCACGGCATCGGCCACTGGGTGGTGCCTGCGCCGGCGCGCGGCGGGCGCTTCTTCCAGCAAGGTGATTCGGGCCAGCCGGTGGAGGCGTTGCAGGCGATGCTCGCGCTCTACGGCTATGGTGTCGAGGTCAGCGGCATCTACGACACTACGACGCAGCAGGCCGTTTCGGCGTTCCAGCGCCATTTCCGGCAGGAGAAAGTCGATGGAATCGCCGATGTGTCGACCATCGAGACCCTGCACCGGCTGCTTTCGGCCCTTCCATGAGATGCACTCATTGGTGGTGATATCTCGTTCAACAACGTTGAACCCGATGGACAGGCACGTATAGTGGCTGCCTGGTCATGAGGGGGCCAATGTAGATGGTGAGTTCAAGCTTCGGGTCGGGGGGCCGAGGTGACGACCGTTCCGTGCATCGCACACTGGCGGTCGGCCGCAAGATCCTCGACATGGGCTACAGGAGCATGGTCCTGGCCAATGTCAGTTCGATCCTGATCTACCAGCCGCCACGTGTGAACGTGGCGAAACTGTTCTTCCTGCTGTTCGCGGTGATCGCAGGCGCGATCGCCGGGGCGCTGTATGACGTAACCACCATGGCGGTCGCGACCGGCGCCTGCGTTGGCGGCCTGCTCGGCTGCCTGCCATTCATCGCCAAGCCGCCGACCAGCCTGATGATCACCGGAAGCGACGGCGGGGCCGCGGTCTTCGAGAGCAACGACATGCAGTTCCTGCAGCGCGTGAAGGGGTTCCTCGACGCGCGGATCAATCAGGAAGACCTGTCGATGACCGGGTTCTTCGACTTTGCCAATTCCCGTTACAGCGCGCTGCAGTACGACGGTGTGTATTCCGGAAAGGCAGACGCGGTGGCTCCAGCCGCCGGCGCACACGATGACTCGACCTATGCCGATGACGACATGCTGGCGGGCGACGTGGTGCCGCCGGCGCGCCCGGTGCAGCCGCCGCCAGCCGAGACCCAGCCGCGCTCGGCGCAGACCTGGCGGGCGCCGGCCAGGGAACCCGCTCCGGCCAGGGAACCCGCTCCGCCTCCCGTCGAGATCTACGAGCCAGCACCCGAACCGGAACCCGAGCCGGAGCCCGATCCCGCGTTTGCCGGCCTCGATACGTCGTCGCGGACGGGGCATCGCGAAGACGATATCGTGACGAGCGTGGCCGACGGTGCGCGTGCGGCGCATTTCGAGAAGCTGGCGGAACCGCCAGACGATGCCGACGAGGAGACCGACCTCACTGGCGATGTCGCCGACGAGGAGCCGCAGGAGAGCACGCTTCCGCCGATCGACTTCACACGCGTGATGCCGCAGCTCGCGCACGTGCGGCGCTTCTACGACGAGACCCTGCAGGATGCGGACGCCGTCGACCAGCTCGACACGATGATCGTGCTGATGGAGGAAGGCGCGATCACGCAGCGCTCGCGCCAGCGCATCCGCGAGATTGCGGTCACGATGCAGTCGCAGGTGGAGACCTATCCGAGCATCGCCTCGATCTTTGCGGGTATCGCCTCGCGCGTCGGCTGAGGGTGTCCGCAGCGCCGGCGCGAATTCGCGTCCGGAGAAACCTGCACATCGCCGGGAAGTTGCACTATGTTGTGGTTGGCCAGCTGACCGGGCGGCCGCTGTGCGTTGCTGACGCGCAGAGGAAAGTCCGGGCTCCATGGAAACACGGTGCCGGGTAACGCCCGGCGGGGGCGACCCCAGGGAAAGTGCCACAGAAAGCAAACCGCCGGGTTCTCCCGGCAAGGGTGAAAGGGTGCGGTAAGAGCGCACCGCGGGGCCGGTAACGGTCGCGGCAAGGCAAACCCCACCGGGAGCAAGACCGAATAGGGATGGCGCGGGCTTCAAGCCCAGGCGTGTTTCCGCGCCGCCGTCCGGGTTGGTTGCACGAGGCCGCCGGCAACGGCGGTCCCAGATGAATGGTCGCCACGCGGATTTTTTCCGCCATACAGAACCCGGCTTACAGGTCAGCTGGCCGCTTTCCTGACCCTGGCAAACATGCACCGCGCCTGACGCGCCGGCGCGGCTTTTCGCGCGCACCGGAACCGGCTGGATTCGTTGACTTTCCTCAATTTTCCATATAATCCCATAAAAGCCCATGGTTAGCCATGAGGCGGGTGCGGGGGCCGGCCTGCCGGCATGCATACGGATCATTTGGCACTTGCGCGGAGGCCACGCGCGCGTGCCAGAGGGCGGACCGATCGGGGCGTTGCGCCGAAACGCTGCGCCGGCCCCGCACCTGATTTCCCGGCAAGTCGCCGGCGCCAGGAGTGTTGTGGAGTAACGGCGGCGTGGACCTCTTCGTTTCCAGCTATCGCAACAAGGTGGACGGCAAGCGCCGCGTCTCGGTGCCGGCGGCGTTTCGCGCGGTGCTGGCGCGGCAGGGACACGCGGCGCTGTTTGTCTATCCTGCGCTGGGCGCACAGGCGCTCGACTGCGGCGGCCGCGAACTGATCGACGAGATTTCCGGGCTGCTTGAAGACCTGCAGCCCTATTCGGACGAACGCGACTTCCTGTCGGTGGAGTTGTTCGGGCGCTGCGAAGAGCTGAAGATCGACGGCGACGGGCGCGTCATGCTGCCGGAGGAATTGTGCGCGCACGCAGGGCTTGAAGACGAGGCGGTGATGGTCGGGCTTGGGCACAAGTTCCAGATCTGGCAACCTGCGCGCTTCGATGCCCGGCGCAAGGAGGCGACGCAGCGGGTGCACGAATTGCGCGCGCTGCTCGGCCGCAAGGGAGCCGAAGGGTGAGCGGCGCGATTGAAGCAAGCGGACATGTGCCGGTGCTCCTCGACGAGGTGATCGGCGTGCTGGCACCGCGCGACGGCGAAGTCTTCATCGACGGGACCTTTGGGGCAGGCGGCTATTCGAAGGCCATCCTTGCCGCCCCCGATACGCACGTCATCGGCATCGACCGCGATCCCGACGCGATTGCGGCCGCCGCGCCGTTGGTCGCCGCCTCGGGCGGGCGGCTCGAGGTGGTGCAGGGGCGATTTTCCAACCTCGATGCGATCGCGGCAGAATGCGGCCATCGCTTCGTCGACGGCGTCGTGCTCGACATCGGCGTTTCCTCGATGCAGCTCGACCAGCCCGGACGCGGCTTCTCGTTCATGGCTGACGGGCCACTCGACATGCGCATGGAACAGGACGGGCCGTCGGCCGCGGACCTCGTCAACACGCTCGATGCCGAGGAACTGGCCGGCATCCTCTATCGCTATGGCGAGGAGCGTGCGTCGCGCCGCATTGCCCGGGCAATCGTCGAGGCGCGCGCCGAAAAGCCGTTGACCCGCACGCTGGAGCTTGCCGGCATCGTGACGCGCGTGCTGCCGCCGCAGCGCTTCGGCGAGAAGCATCCCGCCACGCGCACCTTCCAGGCGCTGCGCATCGCGGTCAACGACGAGCTGGGCGAGATCGAGCGGGCGCTTGCGGCCGCCGAGCGCTGCCTGAAACCGGGTGGGCGGCTGGCGATCGTAACCTTTCATTCGCTTGAAGACCGTATCGTGAAGCAGTTCCTTGCCGAGCGGACCGGGCGTAGCGGTGCGGGATCGCGCCATCTGCCGCAGGTTGCCGGCCCGGCCCCGAGTTTCCGGCGTGTTTCCGGCGACAACCAGACAGCCGGCGAGGCCGAGCGGCAGGCGAACCCGAGAGCGCGCTCGGCCAGATTGCGCGCAGCGGAACGCACGCAGACCGCTGCATTCGTCGAGCGGCGCGAGGGCCGCGGCAAGGCGGGAAAGAGACGTTGACGGACATGACGGTCGAGATGCACACGGGCATGGAAGATGGAATGCAGCCGCGGCGCGAAGGGCTCCTGAAGCAACTGCGCCAGCTTGGTCCGCTGCGGATGGCGGGCCTGGTCGGCATCATCGCGATGGTCGTCTCGGCAGTCGGGCTTTACCAGTTCAAGCACGAGGCGCAGGAACGGCGCGCCAACATCGCGCGGCTGCGCGCCGACATCGCCAGCGAGCGCGTGGCGATCGATCTGTTGCAGGCAGAATGGACATTTCTCAACCGGCCGGAGCGCATCCAGGCGCTGGCTGAACGATTTCTCAATCTTCAGCCGGCCACTATGAAGCAGATGATCTCGCTCGAGGACATCGCGATCCGCGAGGATCCCGCGCCAACGAGCATCGAAGAGCTGCTGAAGACGCAGCAATAGGAACCGGGGCAATCCGTTCCGCAGGGTGGCGCGGAACGGGGGGCGGCGAGCGCTGCCCGTAAAGTTGTGAGTCATGCGTTTGCGTATCGAGGCTTCCGCCGTGCCGGGGCTGCCGGCAATCTCCCGTTTCCTGTCGCGAAGGGGCGCCGCCGAAAAACCGGCGCGGGTCCGCGGCAGCGGGTTTACCCGCAGCCGGTCGCGTATCCTGCTGGCGATTGCCGTCTTCACGCTCGCCTACGGGACGATCGCGGGACGGCTGCTGACGCTGGCGGTGGCCGAGCGCGCGCCCGCCGTGATGCTGGCCACGGCCGCCGATGGCGTTTCGCAGGCGCGGCCCGACATCCGTGACCGCAACGGCGTGCTGCTTGCAACCGACATCCGCACGCCCTCGCTGTACGCCGAGCCGCACCGCATCTTCGACGTCGACGAGGCGATCGAGCTTCTGACGGCGGCGATGCCGGAGCTCGACGCGGGGGGCCTACGCGCCAAGCTGAAGTCCGGCAAGCGGTTCGTGTGGCTGAAGCGCGAACTGACTCCGGAGCAACGCGACGCCATCCACAACCTCGGCCTGCCAGGCATCGGTTTCATCGAGGAGAACCGCCGCTTCTACCCGAGCGGGCGGCTGACGTCGCATGTCATCGGCCACGTCAACATCGACAACGCGGGCATCGCGGGCATCGAGAAATATCTCGACGCCACCGGCCTTGCCGACCTGCACGACGCGGGCTTCGCGCGCGAGGAGGACCAGGCGCCGGTCACGGTGTCGCTCGACGTGCGCGTGCAGCATGCGCTGCGCGACGAGATTTCACGGGCGATGGAGGCCTTCAGCGCCAAGGCCGGCGCGGGCGTCGTGCTCAACGTCAACACCGGGGAAGTGCTGGCGCTTGTTTCGCTACCCGACTACGACCCCAACGAGCCGGAGACGGCGCTGGAGGATGATGCCATCAACCGCATAACCGCCGGCGTCTACGAGCTCGGCTCGACGTTCAAGGCGTTCACCGTGGCGATGGCGCTCGACAGCGGCGAGGCGGACTTCTCCACCACCTACGACGCGCGCAGCCCGATCCGCATCGCCTCCTTCACCATCAACGATTTCCACGCCCAGCGGCGCATCCTGACGTTGCCGGAGGTGTTCGTGCATTCCTCCAACATCGGTACCGCGCGGATGGCGCTGGCTGCCGGGATCGAGCGGCACAAGGAATTCATGCACCGCATGGCTTTCTTCGAGCGCCCGCGCACCGAGCTGCCGGAATCGGCGGAGCCGCTGACGCCGCAGCGCTGGAGCGATCTCGCCAGCATGACGATCTCCTTCGGGCACGGCTTTTCGGTCGCGCCGATCCAGGCGGCGGCCGCGGGTGCCGCGCTGATGAACGGCGGGCTGCTGATGCAACCGACCTTCTTGCCGCGCACGGCCGAGCAGGCGCAGAAGCTGTCGCGGCGTGTCGTGCAGCCGCATACCAGCGACTTGATGCGCGAACTGTTCCGCATGAATGTCGACGAGGGTACCGCGCGCAAGGCAGGGGTTCCCGGCTACCGGGTCGGCGGCAAGACAGGCACGGCGGAAAAGGTCGTCAACGGGCGCTATTCCAACACCAAGCTGCTGACCAGCTTCCTGGCGGCGTTCCCGACCGACAAGCCGGAATACCTGATGCTGCTGATGCTCGACGAGCCGCAGGCGACAGAGGATACCCACGGCTACCGCACTTCGGGCTGGAACGCGGTTCCCACCTCCGGCAAGGTCATCACCCGCATCGCCCCGCTGCTTGGCGTGACGCCCGTTCTGGAATAGACAGGCGCGAAGGGCGCACCCGGCGCCCCGCTGATCCGTCGTTCCAGAAGGTGGCTTCGCGCCCATGCGCCTGTCCGATCTCCTGTCCGGCATGCCCGATGCCGCGTTTTCCGGTCCCGACCGCGCGGTATCCTGCCTTGTGCTCGACAGCCGCAAGGCGGCGCCCGGCTGCGTCTTCTTCGCGTTGCCGGGTGTTGCGGCGGACGGCGCGAAGTTCGCCGCGGCCGCGGTTGCCGCGGGCGCGGTGGCGGTTGTTGCCGGCACGGATGCCAACATCGACCAGGCGGCGCTCGGCGAGGCGACGCTGGTGCACGTCGGCGATGCGCGCCGCGCGGTGGCGCTGGCGGCGGCCCGCTTCAGCGGTCGCCAGCCGGAGACGATGGCCGCGGTGACCGGGACCAGCGGCAAGACCTCGATCGTCACCTTCCTGCGCCAGATCTGGGCCGCGGGCGGGTACAGCGCCGCCTCCATCGGCACGGTCGGCGTAGTGGCGCCCGGCATTGCCGACTACGGCAGCCTGACGACGCCCGATCCGATCGCGCTGCACGAGACGCTGGCGAAACTGGCCGATCTCGGTGTTACCCACGCCGCCATGGAAGCCTCCAGCCACGGGATCGAGCAGCGCCGGCTCGACGGGGTGCGGCTGAAGGCTGCCGGCTTCACCAACCTCAGCCGCGACCATCTCGACTACCATCCCACGATGGAGGCCTATCTTGCCGCCAAGCTGCGCCTGTTCGAGACGCTGCTGCCGGACGAGGGTATCGCGGTCATCGACGCAGACGAGGCGACGGCTGTTCCGGTCGGCCAAGCTGCGCGCGCGCGCGGCCTGAAGCTGCTTACCGTCGGGCGCGCCGGCGACACGATCCGGCTGGAGCGGGTGGAGACGGCGCGCCTTGCGCAACACCTCACCGTCGACTGCGGCGACGGGCGCTTCGAGGTGACGCTGCCGATGGCCGGCGTGTTCCAGGTTTCCAACGCGCTCGTTGCGGCGGGGCTGGCGATCGCCACCGGCATGGCGCCGCGCGCCGCCGTCGAGGCGATCGGCTTCCTGACGGGTGCCGAGGGGCGCCTGCAGCCGGCGACCGACAGCGGCAAGGGCGCCTCGGTGTTCATCGACTACGCGCACAAGCCGGGCGCCATCCGCTCGACGCTCGATTCCCTGCGGCCATTTACCACCGGGCGGCTCATCGCGGTGATCGGGGCGGGCGGCGACCGCGATCCGGGCAAGCGCGAACTGATGGGGCAGGCGGCCGCCGAGATGGCCGACGTGGTGATCGTCACCGACGACAACCCGCGCAGCGAGGACCCGGCGGAAATCCGCAAGGCCGTGCTGAAGGGCGCACCGCAGGCGCTTGAGATCGGCGACCGGCGCGAGGCGATCCACGCGGCGATTGCCATGATGGAAAAGGGCGACGTCGTCATCATAGCCGGCAAGGGGCACGAAACCGGCCAGCTGGTGGCCGGCGTGATGCACCCGTTCAGCGATCTGGAAACCGCGCGCGAGGCGCTTGCCGGGGAGCCGACATGAGCGACACGCCATTGTGGACGGCAAATGCCTTCGCCGCTGCAGCCGGGGGATCGGTGCAAGGGCAGTTGCGCGACGTCACCGGAATTTCCATCGACACCCGCACGCTGGAGCGGGGCGACGCCTTCTTCGCCATTCGCGGCGAACGGCTGGACGGGCACGACTACGTGCGCGCGGCGCTTGAGAAGGGCGCGGCCTGCGCGGTGGTGGAGGCAAGCCGGGCAGGCGAATTCGCCGATGCGGGATGCGTGATCGGCGTCGACGACGTGCTCAACGCGCTGGAGGGTGTCGGGCGGGCGGCGCGGGCCCGCTCGCAGGCGAAAATCATCGGGGTGACCGGCAGCGTCGGCAAGACCGGCACCAAGGAGGCGCTGCGGCTTGTGCTCGCGCCGTGCGGCGAGGTCTATGCGTCGGCCGCCTCGCACAACAACCACTGGGGCGTGCCGCTGTCGCTGTCGCGGTTTCCGCAAAGCGCGGCCTTCGGCATCTTCGAGATGGGCATGAACGCGCCCGGCGAGATCGGCCCGCTCAGCCGCATGGTCCGCCCGCAGGTGTCGATCATCACCACCGTCGAGCCGGTGCATATCGAATTCTTCAAGTCGGTCGAGCAGATCGCCGACGCCAAGGCGGAAATCTTCGAGGGGACCGAGCCGGGCGGCGTTGCCGTGCTGAATGCCGACAACGCGCAGTTCTCACGGCTGCGCGATAGCGCCCGCGCGGCGGGTCTGAAGACCGTGTCCTTCGGGGCTGAGGAAAGCGCGGACGCGCGGCTCGTCGACTGCGTCTGCGAGGCGGAATTCTCCGCCGTCACCGCCGACGTCCTCGGCGACCTCGTCACCTACAAGATCGGCGCACCGGGGCGCCACCTGGTGCAGAATTCGCTCGCGGTGATGGCGGCGGTGAAGCTGACGGGGGGGGATTTGGCGCGCGCCGCGCTGGCCTACGCCGGGCTGCATGCGCCGAAGGGCCGGGGGGCGCGCATGCGCATCGGCGACCCGGATTGCCCCGCCCTGCTGATCGACGAGAGCTACAACGCCAACCCGGCGTCGATGCGCGCTGCTATCGGCAACCTGGCACTGGCGCCGGTGGTCGCGGCCGGCCGGAGGATCGCGGTCCTAGGCGACATGCTGGAACTCGGCGAGGGCTCGCGGCAGATGCATGCGGACGTCGCGGGTGCCGTCGAGGAGGCGCGGCTCGACCTGGTGTTTGCCTGCGGCCCCAACATGGCCGCACTTTTCGATGCACTTCCCCCCGAGCGGCAGGCAGGTTACGCAGAAGTCGCCGAGGGACTGACCGATTCGGTGCTGGCCGCTGTTCGGCCTGGCGACGCCGTCATGGTCAAGGGGTCGCTTGGCAGCCGCATGGGCCAGATTGTCGAGGCGCTGAAGGCGCGCTACGGGGTTCTCGAAGACGCATCTTGACGCGGCACGGGCAACCGCATCCGGAGCAAACCAGTTCGGGGCGAACCAGTTCGGGGAAAGCATCGGGCATGCTTGTCTTTCTTGAGTCGCTGAGCGACAGCGTCCAGTTCTTCAACCTCTTCCGTTACCTGACGTTCCGCACCGGCGGCGCCATCCTGACGGCGATGGCCTTCGTGTTCCTGTTCGGCCCGGCGATCATCCGCTCGCTGCGCGTGCGCCAGGGCAAGGGCCAGCCGATCCGCACCGACGGTCCGGAAAGCCATTTCGCCAAGGCCGGCACACCGACGATGGGCGGGCTGATGATCCTCACCGGCATGCTGGTGTCGACCCTGTTGTGGACAGATCTCGCCAACGGCTACGTCTGGGTGGTGCTGGGCGTGACGCTCGCCTTCGGCGGCATCGGGCTCTACGACGACCTGCTGAAGGTCACCAAGCAGTCGCACAAGGGCTTTTCGGGAAAGCAGCGGCTGGGGCTGGAAATCGTCATCGCGGGCCTTGCCGTCTATGCGTTCGGCCAGCTGTCGCCGGCAAGCCTTTCCCACGCGGTCGCCGTGCCGTTCCTGAAGGACCTGCTGATCCAGCTCGGCGTCGTCTTCATTCCCTTCGGCATCCTCGTCATCGTCGGCTCGGGCAACGCGGTCAACCTGACCGACGGCCTCGACGGGCTGGCCATCGTGCCGGTGATGATCGCGGCGGCGACCTTCGGGCTGATCGCCTATGTCGCCGGAAACTTCGTCTTCTCCAACTACCTGCAGATCCACCACGTGCCCGGAACCGGCGAACTCGCCGTGGTGTGCGGGGCGATCATCGGGTCCGGGCTCGGCTTCCTGTGGTTCAACGCGCCGCCGGCACAGATCTTCATGGGCGACACGGGGTCCCTGGCGCTTGGCGGCGCGCTGGGCGCGATCGCGGTTGCCACCAAGCACGAGATCGTGCTCGCCATCGTCGGCGGGCTGTTCGTGCTGGAGGCGGTGTCTGTCATCGTGCAGGTGGTTTCCTTCAAGCTGACCGGCAAGCGCGTGTTCAAGATGGCGCCGATCCATCATCACTTCGAGCACCTGGGCTGGAAGGAGCCGCAGATCGTGATCCGCTTCTGGATCATCTCCTTCGTGCTGGCGATGATCGGCCTTTCGACGCTGAAGCTCAGGTAGGACGCGGTTCATGCTCCCGGTTCCCGGCTATGCAGGTCAGAGGGTCGGCGTGCTCGGGCTGGCGCGTTCCGGCTTCGCGGTGGCCGCCGCGCTGAAGGCGGGCGGGGCGATCCCTGTGCTCTGCGACGACAAGCCCGCGGCGATGCAGACGGCGGCCGCGCAGGGCTTCGAGACGGCGGGCCTCGCGGCGGGCGACTGGCCGGAGCTGGCCAAGCTGGTGGTCAGCCCGGGCGTTCCGCACCTTTATCCGCAGGCCCATCCGGTCATCCAGCGCGCCTGGGGAGAAGGTGTGCCGGTCGACAACGACATCGGCCTGTTCTTCGAGGCGATCGCCGGGCGCGGCGTGCATGTCGTCGCCATCACCGGCACCAACGGCAAGTCGACGACGACGGCGCTGACCGGCCATGTGCTGCGCCAGGCCGGCATCGCGACCCAGGTCGGCGGCAACATAGGGCGCGCCGTTTTCGACCTCGACCTGCCGGAAGAAGGCTCCGCGGTGGTGCTGGAGCTGTCGTCCTACCAGACGGACCTGGCACGCACGCTAGAACCGGAAGTCGCGGTGTTCCTCAACCTGACGGCGGACCATCTCGACCGGCATGGCGGCGTCGGCGGGTATTTCGCCGCCAAGGTGCGGCTGTTCGAGGCCGGGCATCCGAAGGTCAGCGTCGTCGGCGTCGACGAACCGGAGGGACGCTTCCTGGCCAATCGGTTGCGCGATGGCCGAGAGCCCGGCGACATGTTGATCGCGATCTCGGCGGCGCGCCCGCTCGGCGGGCGGGGAACGAGCGTCAGCGCGCTTGAGGGAATCATCACTGAGTGGCGCGATGGTGTGGCGGTCGCGCAGGTGTCGCTGGAGAAGGCGGCGGCGCTGCAGGGCGCGCACAACGGGCAGAACGCGGCGGCGGCCTACGCGGCAGCGCGGGCGCTCGGCGTTGCGTCCGGCGTGATCGCGTCCGCCTTCATCAGCTTTCCCGGCCTTGCCCACCGCATGGAACCGCTCGGCCGTGTCGGGCAGGTACGGTTCGTCAACGATTCCAAGGCTACAAACGCCGATGCCGCGGCCAAGGCGCTGGCCACCTTCGAGCCGATCTACTGGATCGCCGGGGGGATCGCCAAGGAGGGCGGGATCGACCCGCTGCAGCCATACTTCGACCGCATAAGGCGCGCCTACCTGATCGGGCGCGACGCGGAGCGATTCGCGGCGACGTTGCGGGGAAAGGTCGACTTCGAGATGTGCGGGACGCTGGAGAATGCAGTGACGGCCGCGGCGCGCGATGCCGCGAGCGCGGCCGCGAACGACGCAGTGGTGTTGCTGTCGCCGGCGTGTGCCTCCTTCGACCAGTTCCCCGACTTCGAGGCGCGCGGCGAGGCGTTCCGTTCCGCCGTGCGCGGCCTTTCCGGGTTCGTGGCGCACCGATAGGCGGGGAGGGCCGATGTTCTCACGCACCGACCGCAGCGCGCTCTCCACCTGGTGGTGGACAGTCGACAAGCCCCTGCTGACCGCGCTGGTGGCGCTGATGTTCGGCGGGCTGGTGCTGTCGCTGGCCGGCAGCCCGCCGGTTGCCGACAAGCTCGGACTGGAGCCGTTTCACTTCGTCAAGCGGCATGCCTTTTTCCTGGTCATCGCGCTGAGCGCGCTTATAGGCACCTCGCTGCTCGATGTGCGCACAATCCGCAGGCTGGCGATCGCGGTCTTCGTCGTCGGCGTCTTCCTGATGGTGGTGACGCTGTTCGCCGGCTTCGAGATCAAGGGCGCGCGGCGCTGGCTGAACGTCGGCGTCTTCGCGCTGCAGCCGTCGGAGTTCGTCAAGCCGGCGTTTGCCGTGATCATCGCCTGGCTGTTCGCCGAGGCCGACCGGCGGCCCGACATGCCGGCGCACATCATCGCCGTTGCGCTCGCCGGCCTCGTCGTCGGGCTTCTCGTTCTGCAACCCGATTTCGGCCAGACCATGCTGATCGTGCTGGTGTGGGGAACGGTGTTCTTCGCCGCCGGCATGTCGTGGCGCTGGATCATCGGGCTCGGCGTGCTTGGCGTCGGCGGCATCATCGCCGCCTATTCGGCGGTGCCGCACGTGCGCGGGCGCATCGACCGCTTCCTCAATCCGGAATCGCATGACACCTACCAGACCGACACGGCGATAGAGGCCTTCCTGCGCGGCGGATGGCTCGGACAGGGGCCGGGCGAGGGCGTCGTGAAGCGGGCCCTGCCGGACTCGCACACCGACTTCGTGTTCGCCGTCGCTGCGGAGGAGTTCGGCATCATCGTGTGTCTCATCATCGTCGTGCTGTTCGGCTTCGTCGTGCTGCGCGGTCTGATGCGTGCGCTCAACGAGCACGACGATTTCTCGCGACTGGCGGTGACCGGGCTGGTGGCGCTGTTTGGCATGCAGTCGCTCATCAACATGGCCGTCAACCTGAGCCTGATGCCGGCCAAGGGCATGACGCTACCGTTCATCTCCTATGGCGGATCGTCGCTGCTGTCGCTTGCCTATGGCATGGGGATGGTGCTCGGGCTGACGCGGCGCAGGCCGCGCGGGGAAGCGCGGCTGTCGCCGGCCGGCGGCGTTGCTCCGGCAAGGACGCGTTAGGAAGCCGCATGCAGGATACGCCAGCCAGGTCCGCCGCAGCAGGACGCCTGTCCGCCTTTCCGGTCGCGCTGCTGGCAGCCGGCGGCACGGGCGGGCACCTGTTTCCCGCCGAGGCATTGGCAACGGTGCTGACTGCACGCGGCTGGCGCGTCGAGCTGGTGACGGACACCCGCGTCAGCGGCATCGGCGAGGCGTTCGCGGCGCGCGCCCAGCATGTCGTTCCGTCGGGAACCATGTCGCCGCGCCATCCGGTGCGGGCGCTGCGCGGCGCGCTGCGGCTGGCGCGCGGGTACCTGGCGGCGCGCCGACTGATCGGCGCGGTCCGGCCGGACGTCGTGGTCGGCTTCGGCGGCTACCCGACGCTGCCGCCGATCGTCGCGGCTGCCAACATGGGCGTTGCCACCGTGATCCATGATCAGAACGCGGTGATGGGCCGCGCCAACCGCATGCTGGCGCGCCATGCCAGCGGCATCGCGACGAGCTTCGATGACGTGAAGTATCTCGACCCGGTCCACGAGGCGAAGGTGCGCCGGGTCGGCGTGCCGGTGCGCAAGGCGGTGCTGGCGGCCGCGCAGGTGCCCTACGAGGCGGCGGCCGACGACGGCCCCCTGCGGTTGCTTGTGTTCGGCGGCAGCCAGGGTGCGCGCGTCATGAGTGAGGTGGTGCCGGCGGGGCTTGCCGCGCTCCCCGCGGACGTGCGCGCGCGGCTTTCGCTCGTGCAGCAGTGCCGGGCGGAAGACCTCGACGAGGCGCGCGCGATCTATTCCGGCGCGGGTATCGAGGCCGAACTGGCGCCGTTCTTCACCAACCTGCCGCAGCGCATGGCGCAGGCCCACCTCGTCATCAGCCGCTGCGGCGCCTCGACGGTTGCCGAACTCGGCGTCATCGGGCGGCCCGCGGTGCTGGTGCCGCTGCCGCACGCCCTCGACCAGGACCAGCTCTACAACGGGCGGGCCTTCGCGGCGCTGGGCGGCGGCGTGGTCATCGAGCAGAGCAACTTCACGCCGCAGGCGGTGACGCGGCTGGTCTCGGAGGCGGCAGGCGACCCGGCGCGGCTGGCCGCGCAGGCCGCAGCGGCACGGCGTTTCGGTACGCCACGGGCGGCCGAAGCCTTGGCGGATTTCGTCGCCGAGATTGCCCAAGGCGGGCGTGGTGGGGTATCTCCGGCGTAAACCAGCGTTTGGCAGGCGGTGATACGTGCCTGCTTTCAGGATATCCCACGAAAAGGCAGACCACATGCGCACGCCGCAGGAAACCGGCATCATCCACTTCATCGGCATCGGCGGCATCGGCATGAGCGGCATCGCGCGCGTGCTCGCCAATCTCGACTACCAGGTGCAGGGCAGCGACCTGTCGGAGAACGCCAACGTCCAGAAACTGCGCGAGAAGGGCATCAGGGTCTTCGTCGGGCATGAGCGGGCCAACGTCGCCGACGCCAGCGTGGTGGTCTATTCCTCGGCGGTGAAGCGCGACAACCTGGAGATGCTTGCCGCGCGCGAGGCGCGCATCCCGGTCGTGCGGCGCGCCGAAATGCTGGCCGAGCTGATGCGGCTGAAGTCGTGCGTGGCGATCGGCGGCACGCATGGCAAGACGACAACCACCTCGCTCGTCGCGCAACTGCTCGATGCCGGCGGCATGGACCCGACGGTCATCAACGGTGGCATCATCAATGCCTATGGTACCAACGCGCGGCTTGGTGGCGGCGAGTGGATGGTGGTGGAGGCGGACGAGTCCGACGGTACCTTCGTCAAGCTGCCCGCCGAAGTCGCGGTGGTGACGAATATCGACCCCGAGCACCTCGACCACTACGGCAACTTCGATGCCGAGAAGGCGGCCTTCCGGCAGTTCGTCGAGAACGTGCCGTTCTACGGCTTTGCCGTCATGTGCACCGATCACCCCGAGGTGCGGGCGCTGGTCGGCCAGGTCGAGGACCGGCAGGTGCTCACATACGGCCAGAACCCGCAGGCCGACGTGCGCCTCGTCAACCTCGACAGCCGGCCGGACGGCTCGCACTTCGACATCGAGTTCCGCGGCCGCGAGGCGGGAGATGTGCGCTGCCTTGCCGGCCTGCACCTGCCCATGCACGGGCTGCACAACACGTTGAACGCGACTGCCGCGGTGGCGGTTGCTGACCGGCTCGGGGTCAGCGAGGAGCGCATCCGCGCCGGCCTGAACAGTTTTTCCGGGGTCAAGCGGCGCTTCACGCATGTCGGCACCTGGAACGGCGTGCCGATCTACGACGACTACGGACACCACCCTGTGGAGATCGCTGCCGTGCTGAAGGCCGCGCGCGCTGCGGCCAGGGGACGCGTCGTCGCGGTCATGCAGCCGCACCGCTACACGCGTCTGTCGAGTCTGTTCGAGCAGTTCTGCGGCTGTTTCGACGATGCCGACACGGTGTTCATTGCCGATGTCTACGAAGCTGGCGAGAAGCCGATCGCCGGGGCGGATCGCGACAGCCTCGTCGAGGGCATGCGCACACGTGGGCATCGCGATGCGCGGGCGCTGCAAGGTCGTGAGGCATTGGCGAAGGTGATCGCCGACACCGTGAAGCCCGGTGACATGCTGATCATGCTGGGGGCGGGCAATATCACCGCCTGGGCGCATGCGCTGCCGGGCGAGCTTGCCGAGCTGACCGGCATCGCGGCGGAGGCCTGATGTTCGCCGATCTCGTCCCGGACCTGAAGGCGGCGATGCCCGATCTGCGCGGGCGGCTGGAGGCCAACGCGCCGCTGGCGCCGCTGACGTGGTTTCGTGTCGGCGGGCCGGCGCAAGTGCTCTACCTGCCGGCGGATGCCGACGATCTCGCCTATTTCCGGTCGCGGCTCGATGCCGCTATCGCGCTGACAATCGTTGGCGTGGGATCCAACCTGCTGGTGCGCGACGGCGGCGTCGCGGGCGTGGTGATCCGCCTGGGGCGCGGTTTCAACGCCGTCGAGATCCTGGACGGCAACCGGGTGCGCGCAGGTGCGGCCGCACTTGACGTGCGCGTGGCGAAGGCGGCCGCTGAGGCCGGCATCGCCGGGCTGTCGTTCCTGAGCGGCATCCCCGGCGCGATCGGCGGGGCGTTGCGGATGAACGCGGGCGCCTATGGCGGCGAGACGGTGGACGTGCTGGTCAGCGCGGATGCGGTCGACGCGGCCGGCAACAAGGTGACGCTCAGCGTCGGCGACATGGGCATGAGCTACCGGCACTCGGATGCGCCCGGTGAGCTGATCTTCACGCAGGCCCTGTTGCAGGGACACGCAGGCACGCCCGAGGAGCTTCGCGCCGAGATCGAGGCGATCACCGAGCGGCGCGCCGGCAGCCAGCCGATCAAGGAGCGCACCGGCGGTTCGACCTTCGCCAACCCGGACCCGCCCGGAACGCCGGACCAGCGCAAGTCCTGGCAACTGATCGATGCCGCCGGCTGCCGCGGGCTGACGGTCGGCGATGCCATGGTGTCGCAGATGCACTGCAACTTCCTGATCAACCGAGGCAACGCGACGGCGTACGATATCGAGCTGCTCGGCGAGACCGTGCGCCGGCGCGTGCGCGAGACGAGCGGTGTGACCTTGCGCTGGGAAATCCGGCGGATCGGCGAAATGGCGCCGGGGCAGGAACTGCCCGGTTGAGCGGGCCGAAGGAGGGACGATGAACCCGAAAGATGTCCATGTCGCAGTCCTGATGGGCGGCTGGTCGGCCGAGCGTCCCGTCAGCATCGATTCCGGCAACGGCTGCGCAAAGGCGCTGGAGGGCGAGGGCTTCCGGGTCACCAAGGTCGATGTGGACCGCGACATAGCGGCAACGCTGAAGGCGCTGAAGCCGGACGTCGCCTTCAACGCGCTGCACGGGCCCTACGGCGAGGACGGCAAGATCCAGGGGCTGCTGGAAATCCTCGGCATTCCCTACACGCATTCCGGCGTGGCGGCGTCCGCCGTCGGCATGGACAAGGTCAAGTCGCGAGCGCTGTTCGAGGCAGTCGGAATCCCGGTGGCGAAAGGCATGGTGGTGAACCGCCTGGCGGCGGCGAAAGAGCATCCGATGGCGCCGCCATATGTCGTCAAGCCGATCCACGAGGGATCGAGCTTCGGTGTCTTCATCGTGCGAGACGACCAGGCGCATCCGCCACAGGAACTGTTCGCCGCCGACTGGTCGTTCGGCGAGGAGGTGCTGGTCGAGGAGTTCATCGCCGGGCGCGAACTGACCTGCGCGGTGATGGGCGACAAGGCGCTCGACATCATCGAGATCAGACCGAGAACGTCGTTCTACGATTACGAGGCAAAGTACGCCGAGGGCGGATCAATTCACGTCCTGCCTGCACCGCTTTCACCAAATATTTACCGAAATATCCAGAAGATCAGCCTGGAAGCGCATCGCGCCCTGGGATGCCGCGGGGTCAGCCGGGCCGACTTCAGGCTCGACGACGGACCGGATGGAACGGGCGCTTTGGTCTGCCTTGAAGTGAATACGCAACCGGGCATGACAGCGACGTCTTTGGTTCCTGAGATCGCAGCTCATGCCGGCATCGGGTTTGGAGCCCTGGTTCGGTGGATGGTGGAAGACGCATCCTGCAACAGGTAACGCGGCCGCAAGGCCCGCGACCGGCGGAGCTTTCCACCTTTTTCTCCCAGTTTCCCTATCAGATCAGCGATGTATTCGAGGATATTGCCCGGCGCACGAGCCCGCCGAAGCGGGTGCGTTCGCGCCCCCGCCGGCATGTCGCCGGCATCTGGGTCGACCGCATCGGCGAGCGGCTGACGCGGCCTCGGGCGATCGACGCGGCAGGCCAGATCGGCAGCGTCGTCGTGCTGGGCGGCGCCATCGTGCTCGGTGTCGTGCTTGGCGGGCATGGTGCAGCCTTCGGTGACGGGGTCCTGCGCGTGGCTGATCACACAGCGTCCGCCCTGGGTTTGCGAATCACGTCTGTCGAGATCGCCGGCAATGAGGTTCTGGACGACCAGACGATCCTCGATACCGCCGGGATGGTCGCCGGCACCTCGCTGATCGGGATCGATGCCAACCGCGCGCGCGCGCGCCTCGAGGCGCTGCCGTGGATCGCCTCGGCGCGTGTGCAGAAGTTCTTTCCCTCGACGCTTGCCGTCGACGTCGTCGAGCGCGTGCCCTACGCCGTGTGGCAGCACGATGGACAGTTCCACATCATCGACCGCACCGGCGTCCTGCTGCGCCCGGCCAGCGTCGACCAGCTTCCCGAGCTTCCCGTGATCGTCGGCAAGGGCGCGGCCGACAATGCGGCGGCGCTGTTTGCAGAACTCGCGAAGCACCCGGAGATTGCAGGCGCGGTGATCGCCAGCGTGCGTGTCGCCAACCGCCGCTGGACGCTGCATCTGGACCGCGGCATCGAGGTGCGCCTGCCCGAAGACGGGATCGGAGACGCGCTGGCGCGTCTAGCAGAGCTTGCCGGCACGCAACAGCTGCTGCGGCGCGACATCGACCTCGTCGACATGCGCATTGACGGCCGCATCTTCGTGCGTCCGCGCACGGGCGAGAAGGCGGAGAAGGTTGCACGCGCAGGGGTGGCCTCATGAGGAAACCGGCGCTGCGAATCCCGCGGCTGGAGCCGCTCAAGCCGACCCGCTCGCACACGCTTGCGGTGCTCGACGTCGGTTCGTCGAAGATCTGCTGCCTGATCGCCAAGCTGCGTCCGTGCGTGCCCGGCGAGGGGTTCGGCGCGCGCACGCACCAGATCGAGATCCTCGGCTTCGGCCTGCAGCGCGCACGCGGCGTCAAGCGTGGCGTCATCGTCGACATGGATCTCGCCGAGCGCGGCATCCGGCTGGCGGTGGAATCGGCTGAGAAGATGGCCGGCGTCACCGTCGAGAGCGTGATCGTGGCGACGGCGGCGGGACGCATCACCAGCGAGGCGTTCCAGGCCAGCGTGCCGATCCCCAGCCGCGAGGTGGGCGAATTCGACGTGTCGCGTGTAATGGGTGCTTGCGCAGCCCAGGCCGACACTAGCGAGCGCACGCCGCTGCACGTGCTTCCCGTAGGCTTCACCATCGACGGCCAGGACATGGTGCGCGATCCGCGCGGCATGGTCGGCGACCGGCTTTCCGTCGACATGCACGTCGTCAGCGCGCATGCGGCCGCCCTGCGCAACGTGCTGATCTGCGTGGAGCGCTGCCACCTCGGCGTCGAGACGCTGGTGGCGACACCCTACGCGAGCGGGCTCGCGGCGCTCGTCCCCGACGAGATCGAGCTCGGCGCGGCGATGATCGACATGGGCGCGGGCACCACCTCGATCGGCATCTTCTGCGACGGGCGGTTCCACTTCGCCGACGTCGTCGCGGTCGGCGGCCATCACGTGACGCTCGATCTCGCGCGCGGGCTTGGCACGACGGTCGAGGCGGCCGAGCGCATCAAGGCGCTCTACGGCAGCGCCATCTCGGCGCCTTCGGACACGCGCGACCTGATCACGGTTCCGCCGGTCGACGGGCGCGAGGGACACGACATTCCGGCACAGGTGCCGCGCTCCTTCGTAACCGACATCATCAAGGCGCGCGTGGAAGAGATATTCGAGCTGGTGCGCGACCGCCTCGCGGCAAACGGCTTTGCGGGAATAGCGGCGCAGCGGCTGGTGCTGACCGGCGGCGCAAGCCAGTTGGCGGGCACCGCAGAGGTCGCCGAGCGCATCCTCGGTGCGCGGGTGCGGCTGGGGCGTCCGCTGGGCGTGCAGGGTTTGCCGGAATCGGCGCGCGGGCCGGGATTCGCGGCCAGTTGCGGCCTGCTGGTCTACCCGCAGGTGGCCGCGGAAGAAGACCAGCGCAGCGAACCGGGTTTTCTGGGACTAACAGGCACGGACGGCTATCTCGTGCGTGTCGGGCAGTGGATCAGAGAGAGTTTCTGATCCGAGTACGGCCGACCGGCGCATCCAGGGCGCGCCGCCGGCCCAGTTCTCCCGCCGCACAAGCGGGACCATGAGGTAAGGACAAGACGATGACGATCAACCTGAAGATGCCGGACATTACCGAGCTTAAGCCGCGGATCACTGTGTTCGGTGTCGGCGGTGCGGGCGGCAATGCGGTCAACAACATGATCACCTCGGCTCTCGAGGGGGTCGAGTTCGTGGTGGCCAACACCGATTCCCAGGCACTGAAGATGTCGCGCGCCGAACGCGTCGTGCAGATGGGCATCGCGGTGACCGAGGGGCTGGGCGCGGGATCGCACCCGGAAATCGGTGCCGCGGCCGCCGAGGAATGCATGGACGAGATCAAGGATCACCTGCAGGGCAGCCACATGGCGTTCGTGACCGCCGGCATGGGTGGCGGCACGGGCACTGGCGCTGCGCCGGTGATCGCGCGCACCGCCCGCGAGATGGGCATCCTGACCGTCGGCGTCGTCACCAAGCCGTTCCTGTTCGAGGGGCCGCGGCGCATGCGCATCGCGGAAGCCGGCATCGAGGAACTGCAGGCCAACGTCGATACGCTGATCGTCATTCCGAACCAGAACCTGTTCCGCATCGCCAACGAGAAGACGACCTTCTCGGAAGCCTTCGCGCGCGCCGATGAGGTGTTGCGCTCGGGCGTTGCCTGCATCACCGACCTGATGGTCAAGGAAGGGCTCATCAACCTCGATTTCGCCGACGTGCGTGCGGTCATGCGCGGCATGGGACGGGCGATGATGGGCACCGGCGAGGCATCCGGCGACACCCGCGCCATCCAGGCCGCGGAAGCCGCGATCGCCAACCCGCTGCTCGACGAGACGTCGATGCAGGGCGCCAAGGGCCTGCTGATCTCGATCACCGGCGGCAACGACCTGACGCTGTACGAGGTCGACGCGGCGGCAACGCGCATCCGCGATGAGGTCGACCCGGACGCCAACATCATCCTCGGTGCAACGTTCGACGAGGCGCTGGAAGGCATGGTGCGGGTTTCGGTGGTCGCCACCGGCATCAAGCCGGAGGAATCGCAGGTTGAGATCGCCGGCCGCCAGCCAGCGGCGATGACGATGGCTACCAGCGCGCGCACGGAAGTCAGGTCGCCAAAACCGGTCGCGGCACCGGCCGCGGCGGTCGCGCACAAGCCTGCCGCAGAGAGCGCGCCGCGGCCCGCCCCACGGCCCGCCCCGCGCGATTTCTCGGAGCTTTCGCGCGAACTGCGGGAAGGATTCGACGATGGCGCCACGGCAGCTAAGCCCGCGCCCGCACCGGCACCCGCGGCAACGGCGCCGGCACCCGAGCCCATGCGCCCGGTGGAGCATGCCGGCGTGACGCTGGAACGGCGTGCCCCGCAGGCCGCCACTCCGGCGATGCCGCAGCCGATGCCGGAGCCCGAGCCGATCATGGAAAGCGTCGAATACACCGATGATGCCTTCCTGCCGGACGAGGCCGACCATCCGGTCAGCGCCCCGCGGATGCCCTCGATCGAGGACTTCCCGGCGCCCGCTCAGGCGGAGTACCGCGCCCATCACGGCGAACGCCAGAACGATGCCGGCGAACGCCATCGCCGCCCCGGCTTCTTCGAGCGCATCGCCAGCGGCCTGACCCGTCGCGAGGACGATGGCCTCGATGGCTACGCGCAGCCGGAGGAGCCCGCACCGATGCCGCGGATGCAAGCTGCGCGGCCGCAGCAGGCGTCGGACTACGCCAAGCCGCAGCAGCGTCCGGCGCATCACGAACCGCAGGTCGCGCACGCCCCGCGGCGCCAGCCTGCCGGCCAGCCGATGCAGCAGCCGCGCGCCGAAAGCGAGGATGACCAGTACGAAATCCCCGCTTTCCTGCGCCGCCAGGCGAACTGAGGCGGGGGGGATTGTAACAAACGGTCATCCCCGGTGATTGGACAATGGGGCGAACTTGCGCGAAGTGGAGCGGAAACGACGGCTTCCAGCGCTATTGCCCCATTGTCGCCACACGTTGGCCACGTAACAGAGCGTAAGAAACCGTGATTTTGCCTCGGCTCGCGCAACCGCTATTACGATTTGGTAACGACGGGGGATAAGAATCAGTCATCCCGTCCGGAAGGCGCAGGAACCGCTTCAGTTGGTTAATGGCGGTTTGGCAGTCCAGCCGGTCGGAAAGCGAACTTCAGGGCTTCTGGTTTTGCCCGGCAAGATGCTGCAAGGCGCAGCGCCGGATGGCAAAGTGGGGGGCTATCAGCGACAAGCGGGCAAGGCCCGCGCGCCGATGGCCATGGAGCCTGGGACGGACGCGAAACCGGAAGATGAGGCAAAGCAACCCGCAAGGGGCCTCGAACCGGAACAGATGACACCCTGCGAACGGGCGGTGCCACCGGCAGACGGACCAGGAAGTCCACAGCCGGGAACAGCAAGGGGTCGGGTGCGCATGAGACGGCAGACGGGTCTTCAGAGCACGATCGCGGTGAGTACTGCCCTTTCGGGCATTGGCGTTCACAATGGCCTTGGCGCCTCGCTCACGCTGCATCCGGGCGAACCCGACAGCGGTATCGTTTTCCTCATCACCGACGAACGCGGGCGCGAGATCGAGATAGCCGCGCGCCACGAGAATGTCTGCTGCACCGAACTTTGCACGCGCCTGGGCGATGCAAGCGGCAACGCGGTTGCCACCGTCGAGCACCTGATGGCTGCGATCAACGCGCTGGGTATCGACAACCTCGTCATCGAGATGGACGGCCAGGAAGTGCCGATCATGGACGGCTCCGCGGCCGATTTCGTGGCCGCGATCGACCAGGCCGGCATCGTGGCCCAGGGCGCGCCGCGCAAGTTCATCAAGGTGCTGAAGAAGATTCGCGTCGAGCACGGCGCCGCGTGGGGCGAGTTGCTGCCGGCGGAAACGCCTTCCTTCAACATCGCCATTGACTTTGCCGACGACATGATCGGCTACCAGGAAGTCACGTTCGACCTGTCGGCTGCCACCTTCCGCCGCGATATCGCGCGCGCGCGCACCTTCGGCTTCATGCGCGACGTCGAGGCGCTGTGGTCTGCTGGCTTTGCGCTCGGCGCATCGCTGGAGAACACGGTGGTGGTTGGCGAAAACCGGATCGTGAACCCGGAAGGGCTGCGATTCGCCGACGAGTTCGTTCGCCACAAGGCGCTTGATGCCATTGGCGACCTGGCCCTGGCCGGAGCGCCGATCCTTGGCTGCTACCGCTCGCTGCGCGGCGGCCATCGCCTCAACGTCTCCATCGTCAAGGCCCTGCTGGCCGATCCGCAGGCATGGACCATGGTCGAGGCGCCGGTGCAGCGCGCGCCGAAGTCGGCCGGGCGCATCGAGGCGGAAACCTTCGCTCCGGCGGCTGCCTACGGGCCGGACGTTTCCTGACACTCAAAACGGCGATCACAGTGGCGGGGTGTGCTGCGCATGCAGCATTCCGCGATCGTTTCGTATGCCTGGCGCGCCAGCATTAACGCTGCCGCAAAATAGCTCCATTCTTCGGTCAGCAGAATTGCCGGGCACGGCTGCTATGGGGTATCACATCGCGGTGCCGAAGCGGCGTTGATGCCGCTGTGTAACACGGTATGAATTGGCGGCCATGCGGTGCGCCGTTTGGGCGGCAAGGGGTTTCATGACGGATCCGGTTCATCGACTCGCGGCGTTGTGCTCCATCCGCCTGATTCCCGTCCTGCTGATCGCAGGCAGCGTGGCGGCCTGTTCCTCGATGCCCTCCATGCCGCGCCTGCCGATGCTCGGCAGCCGCGCGCCGGTGGAGGAAATCGTCGAGAACGATCCCGCCGACCAGCTCTACAATCAGGGCGTCGCACTGGCCAACAGGGGCGAATACACCGCCGCGGCGAAGAAATTCGAAGACGTCGACCGGCAGCACCCGTATTCTGACCTGGCGCGCCGCGCGATCCTGATGACGGCGTTTGCCAAGTTCGAGGCGCGCGACTACGACGGCGCGGTGTCCGCGGCGCAGCGCTACGTGACGCTGCATCCCGGCAGCGAGGACGCGGCCTACGCGCAGTACATCATCGGCGAATCCTATTACCGGCAGTTGCCGACCGTCGAACGCGACCAGAAGGCGACGGAACGCGCGCTTTCCGCGCTCAACGACGTGATCCAGAAATATCCCGAAAGCGAGTATGCCGACCAGGCGCGCCGCAAGGTGCAGATCGCCTATGATCAGCTCGCGGGCAAGGAGATGGAAGTCGGCCGCTACTACATGAAGCAGGCCCGCTTCCTTGCCGCGGTCAACCGCTTCCGCACCGTGATCGAGCAATACCAGACGACGCGGCACATCGAGGAGGCGCTGCACCGCCTCACCGAATGCTACATGGCGCTCGGCGTCATCAGCGAGGCGCAGACGTCGGCCGCCGTGCTGGGGCACAACTATCCCAACAGTTCCTGGTACAAGGATTCCTACGAACTGCTGAAGCGCGGCGGGTACGAGCCGAAGGTGAACGAGGGTTCGTGGCTGAGCCGGCTCGTGCGGCGCGCGACATAGACCAACGGGTGCGCGGCGCGGGCCGCGCAGCAGTTGCCTAGCGCATTGTTTGCACAAGGCTAATCGTCGTTTTTGCGGTGTCCGGCTCCGGGCACGCTGCTATACCTGATGCGCCATGCTTGCGCGCCTTTCGATTCGAGACATTGTCCTGATTGACGCCGTCGACCTTGACTTCGGCGCGGGCTTCTGCGTGCTCACCGGCGAGACCGGGGCGGGCAAGTCGATCCTGCTCGACGCGTTCGCATTGGCCCTTGGGGCGCGCGGCGACGCGGCGCTGGTGCGCGTCGGCGCACAGCAGGGGCAGGTCGCGGCGGCCTTCGATCTGATGCCCGATCACCCGGTCCTGGCCCGGCTCGCCGGCGAAGGCTTCGACACCGAGGGCGGGCTGATCCTTCGGCGCGTGCAGGGAGTGGATGGGCGCACCCGCGCCTTCGTCAACGACCAGCCGGTGTCGGTGCAGTTCCTGCACGAGATCGGCGCCGCGCTGGTCGAGATCCACGGCCAGCACGACGAGCGCGCGCTCACCGATCCGGCCACACATCGCGACTTCGTCGATTCGCTGGGCGGTCTTTCGGGCGACGTAGCGGCAGTGCGCGCTGCGCATGCGCGCCGGCAGGCGGCGGCACGTGCCTACGCCGAAGCGGTGGCGGAGCTGGAGGCGGCGCGGCAGGATGCCGACTTCCTGGCCCATGCGGGCGCCGAGATCGATGCACTCGATCCACAGCCGGGCGAAGAAGAATCGCTGGCCGACGCGCGCCAGCGCATGATGGCGGCGGAGAAGGTCGCGGGCGACCTCAACGAGGCGTTGGACGCGGTGTCGGGGTCCAATGCGCCGACGGCGCACATGGCCTCGGTCCTGCGCAAGCTGGAGCGGCGCGGCGCGGAGACGCAGGCGATCCTCGATCCGGTCGTCAACGCCTTGTCGCAGGCCTTGCAGGCGATCGAGGAGGCGCGGATGGCGAGCGAGGCGGCGATCCGCGAAAGCGCCTTCGATCCGCAGGAGCTGGAACGCATCGAGGAGCGGCTGTTCGCCCTGCGCGGGCTGGCGCGAAAGCACGGCGTGCAGGTGGCGGACCTGCCGGCATTGAAGGACGGGTTGCATGGCAAGCTGGCCGCGCTCGAGGCGGGCGAGGCGCGGCTTGCCGCGCTCGACAAAGAACGCGACGCTGCGGCGGCGGCCTATGCCGGGGCGGCGCAGGGGCTGAGCGAGAAGCGGCGCAAGGCTGCCGCCCGGCTCGACGAGGCCGTGAACGCGGAATTGCCGGCGCTGAAGCTGGAGCGCGCGCGCTTCTTCACCGAGATCGAAAGCGCCGACGTCGCGCGCGGCGGCCCGGCAGGCATCGACCAGGTGGGCTTCATGGTGCAGACCAACCCGGGCAGCCAGCCGGGGCCGCTGATGAAGGTCGCCTCGGGCGGCGAACTGGCGCGGTTCGTGCTGGCGCTCAAGGTTGCGCTTGCCGGGCGCGGGGGCGCGCCAACGCTGGTCTTCGACGAGATCGACACGGCCGTTTCCGGCGCGGTGTCGCAGGCGATTGGGGCGCGGCTGGAGCGGCTCGCGGGATCGGTGCAGGTGCTGGCGATCACGCATGCGCCGCAGGTGGCGGCGCGCGCCTCGCATCATTTCCTGATCGGCAAGGACGCGGTCGATGGCGGGAAACGGGTTGTCACCGAAGTGACGCGGCTTGACGATACAGGGCGCGGCGAGGAGGTGGCGCGCATGCTGGCGGGTGCATCCGTGACGGACGAGGCGCGCGCGGCCGCGCGGCGCCTGATGCAGGACGCCGACGCGGATGGCTGAGGCGCGGATCGGGGCATGACGCAGGACAGGCAATCAGCGGAGCTCGGACACAAGCGCGTGCGCGATCTCGGCGAAGACGAGGCGGCGGCGGAACTCGCGCGGCTGGCGGCGGAAATCGCCGCGCATGACGAGCGCTACTACCAGAAGGATGCACCGAGCGTTTCGGATGCCGAGTACGACGCCCTGCGCCAGAGAAACAGCGAGATCGAGGCGCGGTTTCCGCACCTCAAGCTGGCAGAAAGTCCATCGGATCGCGTCGGCGCCGCACCCTCGGAGAAGTTCGCCAAGGTGCGGCACGCAGTGGCGATGCTGTCGCTCGACAATGCATTCAGCGACGACGACGTGCGTGACTTCGTCGCCCGCGTCCGGCGTTTCCTGAGGCTGGGCGAGGACGTGGCCCTGCGGTTGACGGCGGAACCGAAGATCGACGGGCTGTCGCTGTCGCTGCGCTACGAGAGCGGCGATCTGGTTCACGCGGTGACGCGCGGCGACGGAACGACGGGCGAGAACGTCACCGCCAATGCGCGCACCATCGCCGACATCCCGCAGCGGCTGGCGGGCGACCCTCCGGCGGTGATCGAGGTGCGCGGCGAGGTCTACATGACCAAGCAGGACTTCGCCGAGCTGAACGCGCGCCAGGAAGCGGCCGGCAAGCAGACCTACGTCAATCCGCGCAACACGGCGGCGGGTTCGCTGCGCCAGCTCGACCCTTCCGTCACCGCCGAGCGGCCGCTGAAATTCTTCGCCTATGCGTGGGGCGAGGTTTCCGAGCTGCCGGCGGATACGCAGATGGGCATGATCGAGGCGTTCAGGGACTTCGGCTTCGTCACCAACCCGCTTATGGAGGTGTTCGACAGCGTGGAGGGGCTGCTGGCGCACCACCACAGGATCGAGCTGGAACGCGCCGCGCTGCCTTATGACATCGACGGTGTCGTCTACAAGGTCGACGACCTCGCGCTGCAACAGCGGCTCGGGTTCGTGTCGCGCAGCCCGCGCTGGGCGATCGCGCACAAGTTTCCCGCCGAGAAGGCGATGACCGTGTTGCACGCCATCGACATCCAGGTCGGGCGCACGGGCGCGATCACGCCGGTGGCGCGCCTCGAGCCGGTGACAGTCGGCGGCGTCGTGGTGGAGAACGCGACGCTGCACAACGCCGAGGAGATCGAGCGGCTCGGCGTGAGGATCGGCGACACGGTCATCGTGCAGCGCGCCGGCGACGTCATCCCGCAGGTGCTCGGCTTCGTGCCGGAAAAGCGGCCGGCGGGTGCGGAGCCGTATGTGTTTCCGACCACCTGCCCGTGCTACCTGCAAACGCCGATCATGCGCGAGGCAAACGTCAGCGGGACGGAAAGCGTCGTGCGGCGGTGTTCGGGCGAGTTCGCCTGTCCCTACCAGCGCAAGGAGCACCTGAAGCACTTCGTCTCTCGGCGCGCGTTCGACATCGAGGGGCTGGGCGACAAGCAGATCGAGGCGTTCTACGACGACGCGATGCTGCCGATAAGGACGCCTGCGGACATTTTCACGCTGGCGCGGCGCGACGCGGAAAACCCGCTGCAGAAGCTGAAGAACCGCGACGGCTATGGCGAGGTCTCGGCGCAGAAGCTGTTCGACGCCATCGAGGAGCGTCGCACGATCGCGCTGGAACGGCTGATCTACGCGCTTGGCATACGCCATGTCGGCGAGGCCACGGCCAAGACGCTGGCGCGTGCCTACGGTGCGTGGCAGGCCTTCGAGCAGGCGGCGCTGAAGGTGGCCGACGGCGACGAGGAGGCGCGCGAGGAGATGGACGCGCTGGAAGACATCGGCGACGCGGTCATCGATTCGGTTGCGGCCTATTTCGCCGAACCGCACAACCGCGACCTGGTCGAGGCGCTGGCCGGCGAACTGACGATTCAAGAGGCCGAGCGCCCGGCGGCGGATACCGCCTTTTCCGGTAAGACCATCGTCTTTACCGGCTCGCTGGAGCGCATGTCGCGCGACGAGGCCAAGGAGATGGCCGAGCGTCTCGGCGCCAAGGCGGCGGGCTCCGTGTCGAAGAAGACCAACCTCGTTGTCGCCGGGCCGGGCGCGGGCTCGAAGCTGAAGAAGGCGACCGAACTCGGCATCGAGGTGATCGACGAGGACGAGTGGTTCAGGCGCACGGGGCAGTGAGTGGCGACATTTTAGACTGAAGTCCCGAAAGGTGATGGTTGCACATGAAAACCATCAATCTGGCAGAAAAGCTCAGGCAATTTGCCACCCACTGGGACCCGCATGTCGTGGCCGACTACAACGAAAACGACGTCATGGTGGTCAAGTTCAAGGGCGAGTTTCCGTTCCACAAGCACGATACGACGGACGACTTCTTCCTGGTTCTCGAAGGCGAGATGGAGATGGATATCGAGGGCGAGCCGTCGCGCACGGTCAAGGCTGGCGAGATGTTTATCGTGCCGAAGGGCGTCGTGCACAGGCCACGCGCAGAAAATGAGGTGAAGGTTCTTCTGATCGAACCCAAGGGCGAGCCGAATTCAGGCGACGCGGATCGCGAGCCTGCGCCGAAGCCGCGTATCTGACTAGTCGTTCAGGGCGTAGCATACGGCTTGAAGCTTGTTGCCGTCGGGATCGCGCACGTAGGCAGCGTAATAGTTGTCGCCGTAGTGCGGGCGAGGTCCCGGCTTTCCTTCGCAGGTTCCGCCTAGCCGCAACGCGGCATCATGAAAGCGATGCACGTCGCCTTTCGATCCGGCGACAAAGGCCACGTGGGTGCCGTTTCCCCATGTGGCCGGACGCCCGTCCTCAGGCGTGTAGAGATAGATCGTGGGCATTCCGCCCTTCTCGTATGCGGGAGGCTTGCCCGGAGGTTTGGGCAGTCGCTCGAAACCGAGAACGCCCAGCACCTCATCGTAGAATCGGCCCGCGCGGACCGGATCGTTCGTCCCGAGCGTGATGTGGCTAATGACAGACATGACTGCTTCCCCCGATTCCATGAAAAGAATAAAATGGGAACATTCTGTCCGCAAGCTCTTGTGCCCGATGAGCGGCTTAACGGTCTCAGGGTGCGCGAAGCGCCGCGACTGCTACAACGGCGCTGTCGCCTGCTCCAGCCATGCGCGGTCGGCGTCGTCGAGGTCTCCTGCAAACATCGCGTGCGTCTGCGCATGATAGGCGTCGAGCCATGCGCGCTCGGCGCCGGTGAGCAGGTCCGTGTCGATCAGCCGGCGGTCAAAGGGCGTGAAGCTCAGGGTCTCGAAGTCGAGCAGGTCCTTCTCGCCGCCATCGACGGCTTTGGCCTTGCGCACCAGCACGAGGTTTTCCAGCCGGATGCCGTATTCCCCGGTGCGGTAGTAGCCCGGCTCGTTGGACAGGATCATGCCCGGCTCCAGCGCCACCGTGCCGAGCTTGGAGATGCGCTGCGGCCCCTCGTGCACGGACAGGTAGCTGCCGATGCCGTGGCCGGTGCCGTGGTCGAAGTCGAGGCCGGCCTGCCACAGGTGATAGCGCGCCAGCGTGTCGAGCTGGGCGCCGGACGTGCCTTTCGGGAATTTCACCGTGGCAACCGCGATATGCCCCTTCAGCACCAGCGTGTAGTGGCGGCGCATGCCGGGCGTCGGCGTGCCGAGGATGACCGTGCGGGTGATGTCGGTGGTGCCGTCGCGATACTGGCCGCCTGAATCGATCAGGTAGATCTCGCCGGCCTTGAAGGGCAGGGAGGTCGCCGATGTGACGCGATAATGCGGCAGGGCGGAATTGGGCCCCAGCCCCGAGATCGAATCGAACGACAGGTCGCGCAGTTCGCCGGTCTCGATACGCAACGCCTCAAGCTTCTTGGCTGCCGATATTTCGTCGTGGCCACCACTTAACGCCTCGCGGTCGAGCCAGGCGAGAAAGCGGATCATGGCGAGCCCGTCGCGCCGGTGCGCGGCGCGCGCGCCGGCCTGCTCGGCATCGTTCTTGACGGCCTTGAGGCGTTCGGTCGGGTCTGCGCCCTCCACCAGCGTGCCGCCGCCGGCAATGACTAGCCCCGCGATGGCGCTGGCGGCGCGGGCGGGATTGAGCAGCACGGACTTGCCGCCGGCCCCCAGCGCGTGCAGCCGCGCGGGCAGGGCATCGACTTCGCGCAAGTCGGCAAGCGGCTCAAGATAGGTGCGCACCTCTTCTGACAGCTTGTTCGATGCGATGAAGATTTCCGGCTTGCCGGCCACATGGAGGATGGCGAACGCCAGCGGCACGGGCAGATGCGGCAGGTCGTGGCCGCGGATGTTGAAGGTCCAGCATATCGCCTCCGGCTCGGTGAGGACGGCGGCATCGGCTCCTTCGCGCGTGATCACCCGGCAGACGTCCGCCAGCTTGTCGGCGTTTTCGCGCCCGGCGAATTCGATCGGGTGGATCTCGACTGGTTCCATCGGCGGGGCGGGGCGGTCGGCCCACACGGCATCGAGTGGATTGGTCTCGACGGCGACCAGTTCGGCCCCCGTGCGTGCGCAAACCTTCTCCAGTTGCCGGCGCTCGCGCAGGGTGTGCAGCCAGGGATCGAAGGCGAGCCACTGGCCGCGCAGCAGATGGTCCTCCAGCCACTTGTAGAGGCCGTGCTCGACAAGATGCAGGTGCTCGAAGGCATGCGCATCAACCTGTGCCTGCGCCTGCAAGGTGTAGCGGCCATCGACGAAGACGGCAGACTTGCCGCCCAGCGTCGCGGCAACGCCGGCGGACCCGGTGAAGCCTGTCAGCCACGCGAGACGCTCGTCGCAGGCAGCGACATATTCGCCCTGATGGGCGTCGGCGCGCGGTACGATGAACCCGTCGTATCCGTGGCGCAGCAGCTCCGCACGCAGCAGCGCGAGCCGCTTCGGTCCGTTTGCCGGGTCGGTCCTGACGTCAAAAGTTTGAAACATGCCGTAATGCTCCGAGATCGCGCCGGGCCTTCCAAGGGCGCGCGCATTGATGCCGCGTCCTGCAAACGGATGCAATCTGCCGAGTTTTCAAAGGTGCCGCGTTGCATTGCGGCAAAATCTTGTTCGCACATGCAGCAAGTGCAGATGAGTCATGCGTCTGGCGGGGTGGCTCGAAGCAGCAGGCGAGCATACCTGTCTCGCCGCTTTTGGATCTCAGCGCTCTGGCGATCCGGCGGGTGCCGGGAGCCGCCAGGCGCACAAGGATGGAGACTGACATGGCTACCACCACCTTCGACGGGCTCGGCGTTGCCGGCCATACCGAGGCCAAGCGTTCGCTGATGAAGCGTCTGGCCGACCGCCTGATCGCCGCGCGCGAGGCGGCTGCCTGCGCCGTCATTGCGCAGATGGACCCGAATCTCGCCCGCGAGCTGAATATCCCCGAGCAGACGCGCGCCGGCTGGCTGCATCCCTCCCGCCGTCCTTGAGGGCAGAGGACTTTTTCCCATCCAGCGAAAGTACGGAATCAGTCCTCCGCCAGCTGGCGAATTGCCGTCGCGCTAAGCGGATTGAGCGCACGGCAGGCAGCTTCTGCCAATCGTTTGTGCATTGCAGCGTATTTTTCTTCGCACATGCAAAAACGCGCAGGAGTCATGCGTTTCGATCAGTTGTTCAGTCGGTTGGTCGTGATTATCTTCGATTTCGCTAGGGAATTCGAGCGTTTCTTGGGGTTTCGTTAACACACTCGCCAACGTCAGAATCGGAGACAGTCATGGCAGCGACGACACTCGGTACGATCCCGGCAGCTTCTGAGAAGGCTGTGCGCGGCAATTCCGGACCGTCCTTCTTCCAGCGCCTTTTCGCCGTCATGCAGCAAGCCCGCATCGCCGAGGCGCGGCGGCAGATCGCCCGCCTCGATCCCAGCTACGCGCGCCTGATGGAGGTTCCCGAGAACCTGCGCGAGACTTGGATCAAGAGCGGCAAGTGGCACGAGCAGGGCTGACGCGGCGCTCCATTGTCACCGCGCCCATCCGCCCAACTGATGTGACGTGATAGCGGACAGTTGCCGTCGAACACGAGAGCCCGGACCGGACCAGGTCCGGGCTTTTCCATTCCCGGCGGTGACCGCTTCAGGCCTCAGGCCTTTTCCAGCACCAGTGTCAGCCAGCCGTCGACGGCGTAGCGGCGGACCAGCACGAAGCCGCGGCTGCGGAAGGCGGCAATGACCTGGCGGCCCTGCCATGTCAGCAGGCCGGACAGGACGAGCACGGTGCCGGGCAGGGAGAGCCGCGCGATGCCCGTCGACATGGCGACCAGCGGGTTGGCGAGGATGTTGGCGACGATCATGTCGTAGGGGGCGGCGTCGGTGATTTTCGCGGCGCGCACGCCATCGGCGCGGATGACGCGAACGTCGGCAGCGGCCGCGTTGGCGCGCACGTTCTCGAGCGACACGGCCACCGCATCCGGGTCGATGTCGGTCGCCAGGACCGGTACATGCGCGGCGCGTGCCAGCGCGATCGCCAGCACGCCGGTGCCGGTGCCGATGTCGAGGGCGTTGACCGGGGTGAAGCGCTTCAGGCAATCGCCGATGGCCAGCAGGCAGCCCTTCGTGGTGCCGTGGTGGCCGGTGCCGAAGGCAAGTCCCGCCTCGATCTCGATGCCGATCTGGTTGGGGTGGACGCGCGCGCGGTCGTGGTGGCCGTGCACGACGAAGCGCCCGGCGGCGACGGGGGGCAGCGATTCGAGGCTCGTCAGCACCCAGTTGCGCTCGGCGATCTGTTCCACCGACACGTCGGCGGCGTCGATGGCGCGGCCGAGGCGGCGCGCCACGATCTCGCTGACAACGGCGGCGTCCGGCTCCTCGGTGTAGTAGGCCTCCAGCCGCCAGGCGCCGCCGATATCGATCGCGGCGGCGGACGAGGTGTCCGGCCAGATCGCCGAGACGATGGCGTCGGTCGCGGCATCCGCTTCGGCTGCGGCGATCGGGATACGCAGGACGAACATGGCGGCCCTACCGTTCAGTGCTTTTCGAGGAAGGAATCGATGACGCGCTTGGGCCCGGACGTCTCGAAGTCGACGGTCAGCTTGTTGCCCTCGATCGCGGTTACGCGGCCGTAGCCGAACTTCTGGTGGAAGACGCGTTCGCCCTTGGCAAAGGCGGAGGCCGTGCCGCTCGAACGCGCGATCACCTCGCCCTCGATCAGGCGCGGCGCGGACGTTCGCGCGCCCGATGCCTTGCGGCCTTGCGCGCGCTGCCAGCCCGGCGTGTCGTAGGGACTGGAGAAGGTCTCGCGGTTGTCGAAGCGGCTGGCGCCATAGCCCCAGTTGCCGGAGACAGAGCCGGTCTCGACGACATCGACGGAGGAGGCCGGCAACTCGTCGAGGAAGCGCGAGGGGATCGAGGACTGCCACAGGCCGTGGATGCGGCGGTTGGAGGCAAACCAGATGCGCGCGCGCTGCCGTGCCCGCGTGATGCCGACATAGGCGAGGCGGCGCTCTTCCTCCAGGCCCGACTTGCCGCTTTCGTCCAGTGCGCGCTGGTGCGGGAAAAGCCCTTCCTCCCAGCCGGGCAGGAACACGGTGTCGAACTCCAGCCCCTTGGCGGAGTGCAGCGTCATCAGCGACACCTTCTCCTCCTGCTCGCCGCTCTCGGCGTCCATCACCAGCGAGACGTGCTCCAGGAAGCCGGTCATCGACTCGTAGGGCTCCATCGAGCGCACGAGTTCCTTGAGGTTCTCCAGCCGACCGGGCGCGTCGGGCGACTTGTCGTCGAGCCACATCCGGGTGTAGCCGGATTCATCGAGGATCACCGGGGCAAGCTCGGTGTGGGCGGTGGTCTCCAGTTCGCCGCGCCAGCGCTCGAACATCTCCAGCACCTGGCGTAGCGCCGTGCGCGGCTTGGGCTTCAGTTCCTCGGTCTCCACCAGCACGGCGGCGGCTTGAGTCAGCGGCACGGAGTGGTGGCGGGCGTAGGCGTGCAGGATCTTCAGCGTGGCATCGCCCAGGCCGCGGCGCGGCAGGTTGACGATGCGCTCGAAGGCGAGGTCGTCGGCGGGCTGCACGACGACGCGGAAGTAGGCCAGCGCATCGCGGATCTCGGCGCGCTCGTAGAAGCGCGGGCCGCCGATGACGCGGTAGGGCAGGCCGAGCGTGACGAAGCGGTCCTCGAACTCGCGCATCTGGAAGGAGGCGCGCACGAGGATGGCGATCTGGTCGAGGCTCTCGCCCTTGCGCTGCAGCCGCTCGATCTCCTCGCCGATCTGGCGGGCTTCTTCCTCGCTGTCCCAGGCGCAGGCGACGGCGACCTTCTCGCCGTCCTCGTCCTCGGTGTGCAGGGTCTTGCCGAGGCGGCCCTCGTTGTGGGCGATGAGGTGCGAGGCGGCGGCCAGGATATGCGCCTTGGAGCGGTAGTTGCGCTCAAGCCGGATCACTTTTGAGCCGGGAAAATCCTTCTCGAAGCGCAGGATGTTGTCGACGTCGGCGCCGCGCCAGCCGTAGATCGACTGGTCGTCGTCGCCGACGCAACAGATGTTGCCCGGTGCCCCGTCCTCGCGGCGCGCCAGCAGGCGCAGCCACAGGTATTGCACGACGTTGGTGTCCTGGTACTCGTCGACGAGCACGTAGCGGAAGCGGCGCTGGTAGTCCTCCAGCACGTCCGGGTGCTTCCTGAGGACGTCCAGCGTCTCCAGCAGCAGGTCGCCGAAGTCGACGGCGTTGAGGATGCGCAGCCGCTCCTGGTACATCTTGTAGAGTTCGCCGCCGCGCCCGTTGGCGAAGGCATAGGCCTCGCCCTGCGGCACCTTGTCGGGGGTGAGGCCGCGGTTCTTCCAGCCGTCGATGTGGGCGGCGAGCTGGCGGGCGGGCCAGCGCTTGTCGTCGATGTTCTCGGCCTGGATGATCTGCTTCAGGAGGCGGATCTGGTCGTCGGTGTCGAGGATGGTGAAGTCGCGCTTGAGGCCGGCGAGCTCGGCGTGGGTGCGCAGGATCTTCACCCCGATGGAGTGGAAGGTGCCGAGCCATGCCATGCCCTCGACCGACTGGCCGATCAGCGCGCCGATGCGCGAGCGCATCTCGCGCGCCGCCTTGTTGGTGAAGGTGACGGCGAGGATCTGACCCGGCCTCGCGCGCCCCGTCGCCAGGATGTGGGCGATGCGGGTGGTCAGCACGCGGGTCTTGCCGGTGCCCGCGCCCGCGAGCACCAGGACGGGGCCGTCGGTCGTCTCGACAGCCTCTCGCTGCTCGGCGTTCAGCCCGTCGAGGTAGGGCGGGGCGGCGGCGGCGCGGGCGCGCGCGGCGATGCCGCCTTCAATGATCCCGCTTGGGGCGGTCCCGCCTTGGGCGGAGCCGCCCTCGGCGGGCTGCGGCGGCTGGTATGAAGCGTTGCGTGCGGTCATGGACGAGCGGGCGCTGCCTTTAAGCAAACATCACGGCGAAACAGGCATCACGGCGCGCACCCTCATCGGCGCGGTGTCATCGACACCCGATGTCCTCGACACCGGCGTCACAGACGCCCAGCATACTGGACGCGCGGTGATTCGTGTTCGCGTTTCGTGCCCCAATATGGCGCGGGAGGGAAGGAAGTGCCAGTGAGGGGGTACTGAGCCACCTCTACTTGGCGTGTCGCCTATGAGCCGTTTCTATCGCGTCGTCCGGCATTCTGGATAGCGACGCCGACGATTTCGTCTGGGGAAGGTGCGCCCGGCAGGTTTCCAGTGTAGTGAAGGAAAATTTCACCAATTGCTTGTTTGACCAGTACAAAGACCTTGTGCATCTGATCGTGGGTGAGCACCAGCTTCTCGTCAGGTTTGATTAAATCCGCCATCTTTTTGAGCTTTTTGTGCTCCGAGGCCGTGACAATGCCTTTGGCATGAATGATGCCATTCCTAAGAATTCGAAGGTCGCCTAAAGCATCTATTTTAATATCGTTCGGCTCAACACCCCGCACTTTTGCGATGGCGGCACGCACTTCCTCATCCCAATAGGCGAACATAAAGACGATGATAGCCCAGCAAATCTGCTGTTCGTTGAATCCCGTCTCTATATTGTCAGCCAAGTAAGTAGAATTCTTTCGGATACTAGAGTGGATTATATCGGGCCTGCTTGAGTCTTCCATGCTGTCCCATACGACTACTTCTTGGTCATCACGAATCTCTCTTCGAACTGGGAATGTAATTCGTGCTACCTGGCGCGTAATGCGAACCGTATTCCCCTCAAAACCATTGAGACAATCCATGTAAACCGACAATTGTTTGTTTACGAAGTCGATGAATCCTCGCAGGATAGGTAGCTCTGCTGTTGCCTTGTCGAAATCGAAATCTGCCATTGAAGCCTACCTGTGCTCTTCCACATTCGCCTCGATCAGTTCCTCGGTGAAGCGGCGGAGCACGTCGACCTGATGGACGAAGCCGACGACCTCGTCGGGGGCGGTCTCGTCGATCACCGCGATGCGGCCGCGGCCGGTCTCGTCGAAGCGGCGCAGGGCCGATTCCAGCGTGTCCTGCGGCGTCAGCCAGGCTTCCAGCTCGGCGACGTTGACGGGCTCTTGCTCCTCGCCCTCGCCGAGGTGGCGCATCACGTCCATCACCTTCAGCTGGCGCCCGATACGCCGGTGCGCGCCGCCCTGCAGGAACAGCCCGCGGCTTTCCAGCTGCCAGTGGAAGAAGCTACGCCCGTGCACGGCCTGCGTCAGGCCGATGGCGATCGACACGGTCAATAGAAGCGCGAGCGTGAGGGCATAGCCGCCGGTCAGCTCGAAGACGATGACGATGGTCGAGATCGGCGCGCCGAGCACCGAGGCCGCCACCGCGCCCATACCGAGGATGGCGTAGAGGCCGGCGCTCGACGCCATGTCGGGGAAGACGGATGCCGCCATCAGGCCGTAGGCGCCGCCGGTCATGGCGCCCAGGTAGAGCGAGGGCGAGAAGATGCCGCCGCCGAAGCGGCTGGCGAGCGTGATGCCGGTGGCCGCCGTCTTGGCGACGACCAGCATCAGCATGAGGTCGAGCGGCAGGCGCTGGCGCATGGCAAGGTCGGTCGTCTCGTAGCCGACGCCGAGCACCTGCGGGAAGGCCAGCGCGATCGCCCCCACCGCGAGGCCGCCGATCACCGGGCGCCACATCAGCCGGATGCGCACATGGCGGGCGACGAAATCGCTGCCGATCAGCGCGAACTGGAAGGCGATCGCCACCACCGCGCAGGTGATGCCGAGCAGCACGAAGGCCGGCACCTCCCAGTATGACGTGATCTGGTACTCGGGCACGAAGAAGGCCGGGTAGTCGCCGAACCAGACGCGCGACAGCACGGTCGCCAGCACCGAGGAGATGACGATCGGTACCAGGGCGGAAACCGCGTAGTGGCCGAGGATCACCTCGTGGGCGAACAGCACGCCGGCGATGGGGGCGTTGAAGGAGGCGGAGACGGCAGCCGAGACGCCGGCGGCGAGCAGCATGCGGTTGCCCGCGGCGGGCAGCCTGAAGCGCGACGAGATCGCGGTGGCAAGGACGGCGCCGAGGTGCACCACCGGGCCTTCGCGCCCGGCGCTGGCGCCGCTGCCGATGGACAGCGCGGAGATCAGCGCGGTGGTCAGGCCTGTGCGAAAGCCGAGCCTGCGGCTGGCGAAGGAGCGCGCCTCGATGACGTCGGCGACGCCCTCGGCGCGCTTGCCCGGCATCAGGCGTTCCAGCATCACGCCGACGACCAGGCCGCCGGCGGCGGGCGCCAGCAGCACGGCGTACCAGGGAACGGCCTGCGCGGCGGTGGCGACGAACTCGCTGGTGTCGCCGAGCCAGGGCCACTGGAAGGCGCCGATGGCAAGGCGGAAGGCGATCGCGGCGAGCGAGACGCCGACCCCGATGACGGCGGCGAGCAGCCAGGCGACCGGCTGGCGCGCGTGGAAGAAGACGCGCAGGTTGGGCGCCGCCCACATGTGCACGCGCGACCACGCAAAGCGGGCGAGGTCGAGAGCCTTGGCAAGCAGGGGCGGCATCACGCGGGTCCGGCCATGGCTAGCCGTCAGCGGGGCTTGCGGCGGATGGCGATGACATGTCCGACCTGCGGCTTGTTGGGCAGCACGGCGTGGGCGCGGCGCATGGCCTTGAGGCGGGCGAGGATGGCCGGCGGGAAGGGGGCGACGCGGCGGGTGTCGAGGTCGACATGCAGCGACATCTGTTCCGAGGTCGCGGCGAGCGCGCCGTCGGCGCGGTACATCTCCTGGAAGTAGTGGGCGCGCTTCTCGTCGTGGTCGAGCAGCTGGAAGGTGATCGTCACCATGTCGCCGGCGTTGAGCTCGTTGAGATAGGTGACATGCGCCTCGGCGGTGAAGAAGGAGTTGTTGGTCGCCTTCAGATAGTCCTCGCCCATGCCGAGGGTGAGATAGGCCTGGTCGACAGCGCGGTCGAACAGCACGTTGTAGAAGGCCATGTTGAGGTGGCCGTTGTAGTCGATCCACTGCGGTTCGACGGCCATCTCGCCAGCGCGGAACGGGGCGGCATGGCTGGCCGGATCGGCCATCGGGTCAATTTCGGTTTTCGGCATGGGCGCACACGTGTTTGAGCGGTTTCAAGGCGGGAGGATGCGCAAGGGTGCAAATATGCGCTCGTGCGGGCGTCTGTTCTTGGACGCTGGCGCGGCGATCTGCTAGCCTTTTCGGCACTCTCCTTCACGGCGATCATCCGGTCTCCCGGAAACAAGCGCAACAGTCTGGGACAAGCGTAGCAATGGCAGTGCCACAGAGTACACACGAGGGTCTCGATTCGCGGCAATCGGCCGGGCTCGCCGTCCTGAAGGAACGTTTCCACAACCGCTATTCGGATGCCGCCGCGGTGCGCGAGCAGCATGGCCACACCACCACCTGGCACGCCAACCAGGCGCCCGACGCGGTGATCTTCGCGCAGGGCGAGGGCGATGTCGTCGAGACGGTCCGCATCTGCGCCGACCACGGCTTGCCGATCATCGCGTTCGGCACCGGAACCTCGCTGGAAGGCCAGGTCAACGCGCCTCGCGGCGGGGTGTCGATCGACATGGCGGCGATGAACGCGGTCGTTCGCGTCTCGCCGGAGGATCTCGACTGCACCGTGCAGCCGGGGGTGACGCGCAAGCAGCTCAACACCCACCTGCGCGACACGGGGCTGTTCTTCCCGATCGATCCGGGCGCCGACGCAAGCCTCGGCGGCATGGCGGCGACGCGCGCGTCTGGCACCAACGCGGTGCGCTACGGCACCATGAAGGACAATGTGCTGGCGGTGCGCGCGGTGCTGGCGAACGGCGAGGTCATGACCACCGCGCAGCGCGCGCGCAAGACCTCGGCGGGCTACGACCTGACGCGGCTGATGATCGGCTCGGAAGGGACGCTCGGGATCATCACCGAGTTGACGCTGAAGCTGCACGGCATTCCCGAGACGATCGCAGGCGGCGTCTGCCCGTTCACGTCGATTTCGGGCGCCTGCAACGCGGTGATCGCGACGATCCAGTGCGGCATCCCGGTGGCGCGCATCGAGCTGCTGGACACCGCGCAGGTCAGGGCCTGCAATGCGTATTCGAAGCTCGGCCTCGACGAGGTGCCGACGCTGTTCGTCGAGTTCCACGGGACCGAGGCCGGCGTCGGCGAGCAGGCGGCGCTATTTGGCGAGATCGCCGAGAGCCACGGCGGCGGCCCCTTCAAGTGGGAAACCGAAGCCGAGAAGCGCACCGCGCTGTGGCAGGCGCGGCACGATGCCTACTGGGCGGCGCTGCAACTGCGGCCGGGCGCCAAGGGCGTGGCGACGGACGTCTGCGTGCCGGTTTCGCGGCTTGCCGACTGCATCGCCGAGACCATATCCGATATCGAGGACTGCGGTTTTCTCGCCCCGATCGTCGGCCACGTCGGCGACGGCAATTTCCATGTGCTGCCGCTCATCGACATGAACGATGCGCAGGAGGTGGCGCGGGCGGAAGCCTTCCTGTCGCGGCTGGCGGAGCGGGCGGTCGCCATGGAGGGAACCTGCACCGGCGAACACGGTGTTGGCCAGGGCAAGGTCAAGTACCTGAAACGCGAACTCGGCGAGGCGAGCGTTGCCGCGATGATCGCCATAAAGAGGGCTCTCGACCCCGGCAATATCATGAATCCGGGCAAGATTTTCGCGATCGGGGAGTAGGCGACGGCGACGGGAATGGCGGCGGCTGAGGCAAAGACCGAAAGAGGCACATGAATTCGCTCCTGCTCACTGCTGGGATCGCGGTCGTCTGCGCGCTCATCGCCGCGCTGGTGGCGCCGTTTTTCATCGACTGGGGCAACTACCGCGAATTCTTCGAGGCGCGCGCCAGCCAGTTGCTGAGAACGCCGGTCAGGATCGAGGGAACGCTGTCGGCGCGCATCCTGCCGCGCCCGCGCCTGGAGGCCACCGACATCTCGCTGGGCGAGGATGGCAGCTTCACCGCGCGCGGGCTGACGCTGCGGGTCGGGTTGACGCCGCTGATGTCCGGCAACCTGAAGGTCGAGCGCGTTCGCATCGAGGGACCGCAGGCGACAGTGCGGATCGGTGCCGACGGCACGGTCGCGGGATTTGCCGACCTTGCGCCGCAGGGCGAAGCCGATGCGGTCAGCCTCGATGCGATCGAGGTCGTCGACGGGCGGCTGGTGATCATCGGGCAGGGCGGGGCCGAGCAGGTGTTCGAGGGCATCGCTCTTGCCGCCAGCGCTGGCAACCTCGACGGTCCCTACAAGGCGGAAGGCAGCCTGCGTTATAACGGCGAGACCCACGACATCATATTCGCCACGGGCAGATGGACGCCGGATGGCGGGATCCGCACGAAGCTGTCGGTGACGCGGCGCGGCAGCCCGCATGCGTTCGACGCCGATGGCACGACGCGCATCGACAGCGCGGTGCCGGTGTTCATCGGGCGGGTGCGGCTGGAGCGGGTGGCGGATGAAAACGCGCCGGGCAACCGCTGGCTGTTCCGCGGCGACGCGGAAGCCGATCCTGCGCAAGTCCGCTTCACCGCGATGACACTCGGGTTCGGTCCCGACGACCGGCAGTTCACGCTGGAGGGCGCGGGCCGGCTAGACCTCGCCGGGACGCCGCGGTTCGACGCGGTGCTCGGCGCCCGCCAGGCCGATCTCGACCGCACGCTGGGCGAAGGCGCTCCGGTCTCGCTGTCGGCGGTGCTGTCGCGCATCGGCGCGGCATCGCGCAACGCACCGCCGATCGCCGGGCGCATCGGGCTCGACCTCGAACGCATGGTGCTGGGCGGCAACCTGGTCGACGACGTCAGTCTCGACGTGGCGTGGACCGGTGACACGTGGCGGATCGCGCAAGCCAGCGCGGACGTGCCTGGCGACACGCGCATCAGCCTTGCGGGCGATCTGAAGCCAGGCACCGGCGCGGAGGGCCGCGCCAGCTTCGCCGGGGCGGCACGGCTGACCACCACGCGCGGCCAGGTGTTCGCCGACTGGCTCGGAGAGGATCTGAAGGCCTACACAGGCTGGCTTGGCGCGGGCGCGGACGTGCGCGCCGACCTGAGCGTCGATGCCGAGCACATCGCATTCGACAGGCTGCAGCTTACCCTCGACGGGCGGACCATCGGCGGCAAGGTCGCGGTGGATTTGCCGGATGGCGGTTCGCCGGGCCGCGTGGATATCGACCTGAAGGGCGAGGCGGTCCGCATCGAGGCGTTGCAGGCGCTGTGGGCGGGTTCGCGCGCTGGCGGCGGTGACGCTGCGACGCGCATGCCCGACCTGACGCTGCGGCTCGATACCGATGCGCTCGTGGCCGACGCGGTGACGGCACGCGAGGTGACAATCGACGCACGGATCGCGGGCGGCAAGCTGGATATCCAACGCCTCGAGATCGGCGATCTCGGCGGAGCGCGCCTGAGCGCGCGCGGTGGCATTGGCGGAGCCGATGGCGACAGCCGTGGCGATATAGACTTCACCATCGACGCGCAATCGCTGGCGGGAGCCGCCTCGCTGCTCGACGTGCTCGGATGGCCGGGCACGGCATCGGCCGTCGCACAGCGCCAGCAGGCGCTGGCGCCGTTCTCGATGAACGGGCAGGTGCGCACTGGCGCCGACGGGCAGACATCGATTTCGCTTTCAGGCAATGCCGCCGACACGGCTGTCCGGCTGCAAGGCGAGGTGACCGGCGCGCTCGATGATCCTGCTGCCGCCCGCATCGATCTCGAGGCCGAGTTGCAGGCAAGCGATGCCGGCCAGCTCGTGCGCCAGTTCGGTCTGCCAGCGAGCGTCATCGCGGATGCCGACGCGGCGACGATGAAGGTGACGGCCAGCGGAGTTGCGCGCGACGGGCTGAATGTCTCCGGCGAACTCGTCACTGGGGGAACGCGCGCCGGCGTTGGGGGCAGCGTGCGCATCGATGCCGATGGCGGGCGCAGCCTCGACCTGAAGACCGACGTCACGAGCGAGGACCTGCTCGCCTTCCTGTCGATGTTCGACCTGGTGGCGCCACGGATCGGCGAGGAGGCCGTGCCGGCGCGCCTTGGCGGGCGCATCGAGGGGCGCGATCCCTTCGCATTGCGCGATCTTTCGCTGGCGCTGGGACCGGCAGCGTCGGCCGCGTTGCTGACAGGCCAGGGAACCCTGTCGATGGGCAAGCAGGGCCGGGCGCATCGCATCGATGCCGATCTTTCCGGCGACTCGGCATCGCTGCCAGCCATCCTCGACGCCCTGTTCGGAGCCGGCCGTTTCGCGCGCGCCTCACAGGACGGGGAAACTGCCTTCTCGACGCAGCCGTTCTCGATCTCCCTTCCCGGCCGCTTCGAGATCAACGCCGACCTCAAGCTCGATCACCTGCTGGTTGCTCCCGGCCTGACGCTCGACCAGGCCGGCGGCGAACTCGTGCTGCGGGGCGATGGCTTCCGCCTCGACCAGGTGAGCGGCAGCGCACACGGCGGGACGGCGCGCGGGGCGCTGTCGCTCGGCGTGCAGTCCGGCAACCTCGTGATGGACGGGCGGCTGCGGCTCGAGGGGGCGCGCCTGGAGGAACTCGTCTGGCAGCGCGGCGGGCGGGCGGTTGCGAGCGGAGCGCTGGACGCCGACGTGACGTTTTCCGGCAACGGGCGTTCGTTCTCGGCGATCATGTCGAGCCTTGCCGGCGAGGGTGCCGCCAGCGTTTCGAAGGGCAGCATCGCCGGGCTCAACCCGGTCGCCTTCGACAAGATCGTCAACGCCGCCGACCAGGGCACGCAGATCGACGAGGCGCGGGCAGAAGAGCTGCTGGCCGCCTATCTCGACCAGGGCGCGCTCGATTTCGACCGCGCCGACATGACGTTCTCGATTGCCGGCGGGGTTGCTCGCGCCACGCGGTTTGCCATCGACGGCGACGGCCTCGATTCCTTCGTCACGGGGCAGGCTGACCTTGCCGCGCTGACGCTGAACAGCGCCTGGAGCGTGCGCGCTCCGCCCGACCCGGGCGCGCCGGACCAGGTGCGCGAGTTCGGCATCGTCTTCCGGGGGGCGCTTGACGACCCGGCGCGCAGTTTCGACGTGGCGCCGCTGATCGGCTACCTGACCATCCGCGCCTTCGAGCGCGAGGTCGAGCGGCTCGAGGAACTGCAGCTCGACATCCACGACCGCGGGCGCATCCAGCGCGAACTCGACGTGCTGATCCTGCGTCGGCTGGAGGCGCGGCAGAAGGCGGAGGACCTGGCGCGGCGCGAGCGCGAACGCGCACGCTGGGCGCGAGAGGAAGCAGCCCGCAAGGCAGCCGAGGAGGCGGCAGCCGCCGCCGCGCAGCAGGGGCAGATCGTGGTGCAGCCGCTGCAATTGCCGGCGCCGACGGCGCCCGCGTTGTCGCAGCCGATCGAGATCGCTCCGGCACCAGGGGTCGAGATCGCCCCGGCCAGCCCCTTCCCGCAAGAAAGCCGCGATCCGCAATTGCCGCAAACCACAGCGCCGGTGCCAACGGCGACCGGGCAGGCGGAGGGGCAGCCGAACGCCGAAGAAGCCGCCGCAGAGCCGCCGCAGCCTGCGCCTCAAACGCGCCCGCAGCGCAGGTCGAGGACCGACCCGATGGCGGGTTTCTCCGGGCGGTGAGGCGTCAGACTATTTTGGTTCCTACGCACTTCCGGACGGAAAGCCGCCCACACCTTTCCTGGAATTGCCCTAGTGCGCATTCCGTTCAGGTGGAATCACCTGAACGACAAGAATTCGCTCCAGAATCAAAGCCTTGAGCATGTTCCGCTCAAGTCGGTTCAACTTGAGCGGAACATGCTCTAGTGCCTGTCGCGCGCGCGGTACCAGTTCAGCGCATGGACGCGCAGAGATTGCGACAGAGGCGTGATGCCACGCGCCTCGTCGACCTCGCGCACCAGCGCCGTCATGGTGATGCCGCGCGCGGCGGCGATTTCCTGCAGCGCATCCCAGAATGCATCTTCCAGCGAAATGCTGGTGCGATGGCCGGCCAGCGTCAGCGAGCGCTTCCTGACGGGATCGGCGTGCATTTGGCTCAGGCGCCTTCCGGCTCGCCGCCGTCGCGGTCAGCGGCTTCGCGGCGATGTGCGTCCAGCCGCGCGGCCTCGATGTCGGCCTCGCGGCTGGCCTTGTGCTTCTCCGCCTTGGTGCGGCCGTACCTGACCCGGTTCTCCTCGGCCTTTACCGCCTTCTCGGCGCGGGCCTTTTGCTTTCGGAAGCGGTTCAGGTTGACGATGTCGGCCATGTCACTTCTCAGGATGGCGAGATCATCTTCGCCGGCACGACGATGGCGTCGAAATCGTCTGCCGGGATGCCGTCCCTGATGGCTTCCTCGCGCAGCGTGGTGCCGTTCTTGTGCGCGGTCTTGGCGATCCTGGCAGCGCGGTCGTAGCCGTACTTTTCCTTCAGAGGTGTCACCAGCATCAGCGAGTTCTTCAGGCCGGCCTCGATGTTGTCGAGGCGCGGCTCGATGCCGACGACGCAGTTGTCGGTGAAGGAGACGGCGGCGTCAGCCAGCAGGCGTACCGACTGCAGGAAGTTGTAGGCCATCATCGGGTTGAAGACGTTGAGCTCGAAATGGCCCTGGCTGCCGGCCATGGAGATCGCGGCGTTGTTGCCGTGGATGTGGGCGCAGACCTGGGTCAGGGCCTCGCACTGGGTCGGGTTTACCTTGCCGGGCATGATCGAGGAGCCGGGTTCGTTCTCCGGCAGCGCGAGTTCGCCAAGGCCAGCGCGCGGACCGGAACCGAGGAAGCGGATGTCGTTGGCGATCTTGAAGCACGACATGGCGACAGTGTGGATCGCGCCGTGGGTGAAGACCATCGCATCGTGGGCGGCGAGCGCCTCGAACTTGTTGGGGGCTGACGTAAAGGGAAGCTTGGTGATTGCCGCGATCCTGTCGGCGACGGCTTCCGCGAAGCCGACCGGCGAGGCAAGGCCGGTGCCGACCGCGGTGCCGCCCTGTGCCAATTCCATCAGCGCCGGCAGCGTATCCTCGATGCGCGCAATGCCGTTGGTCAGCTGCTGGGTGTAGCCGGAGAATTCCTGGCCCAAGGTCAGCGGGGTGGCGTCCTGTGTGTGCGTGCGGCCGATCTTGATGATGTCCTTCCACGCCTGCGCCTTGTCGTTCAGCGCGTTGCGCAGCTTCTGCAGCGCCGGGATCAGGCGGTGCACGACCTCCTCGGCGCAAGCGATGTGCATCGCGGTCGGGAAGGTGTCGTTGGACGACTGGCTCATGTTGACGTGGTCGTTGGGATGGACCGGCTTCTTGGAGCCCATCTCGCCGCCCAGCATCTGAATCGCGCGGTTGGAGATCACCTCGTTGGCGTTCATGTTGGACTGGGTGCCCGAGCCGGTCTGCCAGACGACGAGGGGGAAATGGTCGTCGAGCTTGCCCTCGATCACTTCCTGGGCGGCGGCGATGATCACCTTGCCCATGTCGGCGTCCATCTTGCCGAGCGCCATGTTGGCTTCGGCTGCGGCGCGCTTGACGATGCCGAGTGCGCGCACGACCGGGGCGGGCTGCTTTTCCCAGCCGATCCTGAAGTTGCCGAGCGAGCGCTGCGCCTGCGCGCCCCAGTAGCGGGAGGCGTCGACTTCGATGGGGCCGAAGGTGTCGGTCTCGGTGCGGGTCTTGCTCATGGCGTGAAGGCTCTCTCGTTCGCGCAATCGGGAATTGGCGCGCAAACTATCACGGGCGGCAAAGCGGGCAAGTCGCCGATGGGCGAATGCGTTGGCGACGTTCCGGCCCCAGAGCCGGATCAGCCCTTCTTGCGGAAGGCGTCCAGCGAGACGACCGTGGCACCGTCGGGGGCTTCGCCGTCGGCGGGCCCATTCGCAGCCGGCGCGGCTTCCGCGGCCGCGGCGTCCGTCTCTTCTGCTGCCTCTTCGGGGCGCGGCGCGTCGCCGGCGTCGTTTTCGATATCCTCGCCGGTCTCGTCGTCGGCATCCTCGCTGGCGACGAATTCCAGTCCGAACTGCACGGAGGGGTCGAAGAAGCCCTTGATGGACGTATAGGGGATGACGAGGCGCTCCGGCGTTCCGCCGAACGACAGGGTGACCGAGAAACCCTCTTCGTCGACCTCCAGATCCCAGAACTGGTGCTGCAGGATCACCGTCATGTCGTCGGGGTATTCGCCGCGCAGGCGGTTCGAGATGACGACGCCCGGCGCCTGTGTGTCGATCGAGATGTAGAAGTGGTGATCGCCAGGCAGGCCCTGCTGCGCCGTGGTGGCGAGCACCTTGCGCACGACGCCGCGCAGCGCTTCCTGCGCCAGCAGGTCATAGCGGATATAGTCCTTGCCCATCGCCATTGCGTCTCCCTTCGCACGAGGCCGCCGGTGATGTCCGCGTCCATGCGTGCAAGCCGGCACAAGGGTTGGCCCCGCAAGGGCCGGGCGTCAAGGGCCTGACGTCAAATGGCGGCCATTCGTCACGCAGTTGCGCGCCCTGAAGGGAGGGTCGGCAACGCATCGCCAGGGCCGGATCAAGGTCATGTTCGGGAGGGAAGGTGGGGCTTCTGTTGCCAGGTGCCCCGGAACCCCGCCTGACGGGGCTAACCGTCAGGACTTAAATTCGGCATTTCAAACTGCGTTACGCAGCCTGAGCAACCGGAGCATAGTTGTCATTCGCAACTATAGGTTTGGCCCGATGACGGTGGTACCATGCCGAGCGAAGACCAGCCCTTTACACCCTCGTCGATCCTGTTTCGCCCCCGCCGAAACCCGGCTGTCCCATTTCAAGACGGAACCGCCGGGCTTTGGTGGAGGCGCCGGGTACCGCCCCCGGGTCCGATAGGTTTATTACGACTATCCTGTATCGCCATAGCCGACCGGAGCCGGCAAACTGCAATATAGTGTGCGATTGCGGCCACGAAAAGATGGCACGTTCGCGTGCAGGCTGAAGACGGGCCGTGTCCACACAGACAGCAGGGGAGATGACAATGCCGTTCGAGGTTTTCAATCCGAAGGGGATGCCGCCGCCGGCGGCCAACTACAGCCACGGCGCGGTGGTGACAGGCGGGCGGCTGCTGCTCGTTTCCGGACAGGTCGGCGTCGCAGCCGACGGCACAATGCCGAACGATTTCACGGCGCAGTGCGAACTGGCCTGGGCGAACGTGGCGAGCGTGCTGGCGGCCCAGGGGGCCGGCCTGCACAACATCGCGCGCATGAACGCCTTCATCGACAGCCAGGCGCACACGCCGCTGTTTCGCGAGATCCGCGACAAGTACGTGCCGCACAAGCCGGCTTCCACCGTTGTGGTGGCGCCGCTGATGGAACCGGCCTGGCTTGTGGAAATCGAGGTGACCGCCGTCGTCGACTGACCGCATGACGGCAGGAAACGGTTCAAGCGGCGCACGCGATGGTATAAAAGAATCTAGGTGCCGCAGCGGCATCGAGATGGATCTAAGGGGCGGGCCTTGCCGCCAGCTCCTGACAAGGGGAGGTGATGGCACCATGGCCGACAATTCGAAGTACATCGAGGACATCAAGAAATACACGTCGAAGGTCGACGAGGACGCGGTGGCGAAGATCGTGCGCCATCTCGGCATTGCGCTGCGCAACCGCGATTCGTCGCTCGTCGCCGGTACCGACCCGAAGGAACTGGAGCGCGTGCGCGAGAGCTGGCTGAAGAAGAAGCTCGGCCTGTCCGGCGACGAAAAGCTCGACGCGGCCATCGGCGAAGTGATGCAGAAGATGAAGGGCGACCATTCCAAGGGCCGCGTCACGGTCTACTACCTGCTGGCGGACAAGTTCGGCAAGCTCGGTTCGCTCTAGAGCCAGCGGCGGACAATTGCTGCGTGAATGGCCTGCGCCCACGGGCGCGGGCCGTTTGCATTCCACATCCTGTTTGCATTCCTCATCCCGTTCGATGCGGTAGAATTTACCGTCGCGAACCTGATTCCCATGCAACCGCCGGGCCGGCATGAAAACCTATCTCGACCTGCTGCAGCGCATCCTGAACGAAGGTGTCGACCGTGATGACCGCACGGGTACCGGCACGCGGTCGGTGTTCGGCCACCAGATGCGCTTCGACCTCGCCGAGGGCTTTCCGGTGCTCACAACGAAGAAGCTGCACCTGAAGTCTATCATCCACGAACTGCTGTGGTTCCTGGCGGGCGATACCAACACCGCCTACCTGAAAGACCATGGCGTGCGCATCTGGGACGAGTGGGCGGACGCAAAAGGCGATCTGGGGCCTGTCTACGGCAAGCAGTGGCGCTCGTGGGCAGCGCCCGACGGGCGCACGATCGACCAGATCTCCGACGTTGTCAGCGAAATCCGCACCAATCCCAATTCGCGGCGGCTGATCGTCACGGCGTGGAACCCGGCGGACCTGCCGGCGATGGCGCTGAGCCCGTGCCACTGCCTGTTCCAGTTCTACGTGGCGCAGGGGCGGCTGTCGTGCCAGCTCTACCAGCGCTCGGCGGATGTCTTCCTCGGCGTGCCGTTCAACATCGCGTCCTACGCGCTGCTGACGATGATGATGGCGCAGGTGACGGGCCTGAAGCCGGGCGATTTCGTCCACACCTTCGGCGACGTGCACCTCTACAAGAACCATTTCGACCAGGCGCGGGAGCAGCTGTCGCGCGAGCCCCGCGCGCTGCCGAGGATGGAGATCAATCCGGCGGTCAAGGACATTTTCTCGTTCGCCTTCGAGGATTTCACGCTCACCGGCTACAGCCCGCACCCGCATATCAGTGCCGAGGTGGCGGTTTGAGCGCGAATGGCATTTCCGTCGAATTCGCCGTCGCGGTGGCCAGGAACGGGGTGATCGGGCGCGATGGCGGGCTGCCATGGCGGATGCCGAGCGACCTGAAGCATTTCCGCAAGCTCACGATGGGCAAGCCGGTGCTGATGGGCCGCAAGACGTTTGCGGCCATCGGCAAGCCGCTCGACGGGCGCGACAACATCGTCATCACCCGCGACGAAACGTTTTCCGCCAAGGGAGTCCATGTGGTGCGTTCGGTTGAGGAGGCACTGGGCCTGGCGCGCCGGTTGGCGACGGCGTGTGGCGCGGATGCGGTGATGGTGATCGGCGGGGCCGACATCTATCGCCAGATGCTGGATGCCGCCGACGTGATCCACATCAGCGAGATCGACCTGGAACCGCAGGGAGACGCCTTCTTTCCACCGCTTGATCCGGCGATCTGGCGGGAAACGTCGCGCGTACTCTTTGAGCGGGGAGAAAGGGACGATGCGGCATTCACCGCCATTACCTACGAGCGCCGTTGACAGCGGCTACCGCGCTCACCAAGTGCGACGTGATGTCCGGTGCGCGTTGAAAGGGCGCAACCGGTGACCTATAACCGCGCACACGTTCGACCGCAGGATGCTGACAGCGGCCTGCGACCCCCAAGATACGAGGAAGACATATGCCTTGGAGCAATCAGGGTGGCGGCTGGAAGGGCAACAACGGCGGCCCGTGGGGCAGTCCGCCTCCGGGCGGGTCCGGCGGTGGCGGCGGCGGAGGCGGGCAGTCGCCCGACCTTGAGGAGATCCTGCGCAAGAGCCAGGAAAACCTGCGCCGCATGATCCCAGGCGGCAGCAGCGTCGGCGGCAAGGGATACATCCTGCTGCTCCTGCTGCTGGCGCTGGTGTGGGGCTTCACCGGTTTCTACCGGGTGCAGCCGGACGAGCAGGGCGTGGTGCTGCGCTTCGGCAAGTACGTCAAGCAGACGCAACCGGGCCTCAACTATCATCTGCCGTGGCCGATCGAGGAGGCGCTGACGCCGAAGGTGACGCGCGTCAACCGCATCGAGGTGGGCATGCGCGGCTTCGAGGAGCGCGGCCGCAACGCCGGCGTGCGCGACGTGCCGGAAGAAAGCCTGATGCTGACCGGCGACGAGAACATCGTCGACGTCGACTTCACGGTGTTCTGGGTGATCTCGAACGCCGGCGATTACCTGTTCAACATCCAGAACCCGGAATCGACGGTGAAGGCGGTCGCCGAGAGCGCGATGCGCGAGGTGATCGGCAAGAACGATCTCGCGCCGATCCTCACCGACCGCCGACCGACCGAGGTCGCGGTGCAGGAACTGATGCAGGCGGCTCTGGACGGCTACAAGTCGGGCATTTCGATCACCCAGGTGCAGATGCAGTCGGTCGATCCGCCAAGCCAGGTCATCGACGCGTTCCGCGACGTGCAGGCGGCGCGCGCCGACCAGGAGCGCCTGCAGAACGAGGCGCAGACCTATGCCAACCGGGTCGTGCCGGAGGCGCGCGGCGAGGCGGCAAGGGTGCTCGAGGCGGCCAACGCCTATCGCGACCGCACGATCGCGGAAGCGCGCGGCCAGGCCGACCGCTTCTCCAAGGTCTACGAGGAATACCGCAAGGCGCCGGAAGTGACGCGCGAGCGCATGTTCCTGGAGACGATGGAGCGCATCTTCGGCGGAACCGACAAGATCATCATCGATGAACAGGCCGGCGGCAGCGGCGTCGTGCCATACCTGCCGCTGAACGAACTGAGCAAGCCGCGCAGCGGAGGAGCGAGCCAATGAACAAGTCCGTTCTCGGTGGATTGCTGCTGCTGATCGCGGCAGGCATCTTCATCGCCTACAGCGCCCTTTTCACGGTCAAGCAGACCGAGCAGGCGCTGGTTCTGCAGTTCGGTGAAACCAAGCGCCAGATCACGGAGCCAGGGCTGAACTGGAAGATCCCGTTCGTGCAGAACGTCGTCTTCTTCGACAAGCGCATCCTCGATCTGGATTCGCCGGCGCAGGAGGTCATCGCTTCGGACCAGAAGCGCCTGGTGGTCGACGCCTTCGCGCGCTACCGGATCAACAACGCGCTGAAGTTCTACCAGTCGGTGGGCACGGTCGGTATCGCCAACTCGCGTCTTGCAACGCTGCTCAATTCGGCGGTGCGCCGCGTGCTGGGCGAGGCGAGCTTTACCGCGGTGGTGCGCGATGATCGTCCCGAACTGATGCAGCGCATCCGCGCGCAGATGGACGAGGAGGCGGAGAAATTCGGCATCGATATTGTCGACGTGCGCATCCGCCGCGCCGACCTGCCGGAAGCCAACAGCCAGGCGATCTATTCGCGCATGCAGACTGCGCGCCAGCGCGAGGCAGCCGAGATCCGCGCCGAGGGCGAGGAAGCGGCACGGCGCATCCGGTCGCGCGCCGACCGCACGGCAATCGTGATCATTGCCGAGGCAAACCGGGAATCCGAGCAATTGCGCGGTGACGGCGATGCGGCGCGCGCCAACATCTTCGCCGAAGCCTATGGCAAGGATCGGGAGTTCTTCAGCTTCTACCGCTCCATGCAGGCCTACGAGGCGGGTATCGCTTCGGGCGACACGCGCATGGTGCTGAGCCCGAAGAGCGAGTTCTTCCGCTACTTCGGCAATTCCGCCGGCAAGGGGATGCCCGGCTCGCCGCCGAGCGCCCCGGCGCAACAATGACATGACGGGCCGTCCGCCAGCGCGGGCGGCCCTTTTTCTCGCCCATCCCGATGACTGATTTCCTCGTCGCGATCGGACTGGTGCTGTGCATCGAGGGCATGCTCTATGCGCTCGCGCCCGGCTTGGTGCGGCGGCTTGCCGCCGAGTTGCCACGCATGAGCGATGCGGCGCTGCGCGCCGGCGGCCTTGCGGCTGCCATCATCGGCGTGATCATTGTGTGGATTGTCCGCGGAACTTGAGGCAATCGTTGTCAGGCGCGGGCGCATTGTCCGCCGCCGCTGGAGCCATGACGCCATGAACCCGACGCCTTCGTATTCGTTCCCCCGCCTCGCGGCAGCCATGCTGGCGGCGGTTCTTGCCCTGCCGCTTGCGATGCCGATCGGCGCGGCGCAGGCGCGCGGCCCGGAATCGGTCGCCGACGTCGCCGAGGGGCTTCTCGACGCGGTGGTCAACATCTCGACCTCGCAGACGGTGCAGGGTTCGCGCAACGTACCGGTGCCGGACCTGCCGCCGGGCTCGCCGTTCGAGGAATTCTTCAAGGAGTTCTTCGACCAGAACAAGGATGGCGGGCGGCCGCGCAAGGTGTCCTCGCTTGGCTCCGGCTTCGTCGTCGACAAGTCTGGCCTGGTGGTGACCAACAACCACGTCATCGCGGAAGCCGACGAGATCGTCGTCAACTTCAGCGACGGTACTAAGCTCTCTGCGGAAGTCGTGGGACGCGACACCAAGACCGATCTCGCGGTGCTCAAGGTAAAGGCCGACAAGGACCTGGCCTTCGTGCCCTTCGGCGATTCGGAAGTCATGCGCACCGGCGACTGGGTGCTGGCGATCGGCAACCCGTTCGGGCTTGGCGGAACGGTAACGACCGGCATCATCTCGGCGCGCAATCGCGATATCAACGCGGGCCCCTATGACAGCTTCATCCAGACGGATGCTGCCATCAACCGGGGCAACTCGGGCGGGCCGCTGTTCAACATGGATGGCGAGGTGATCGGCATCAACACCGCGATCATCTCGCCGTCGGGCGGCTCGATCGGCATCGGGTTTGCCATTCCCTCCTCGCTCGCCAAGCCGGTCATCGACCAGCTCATCGAGTTCGGCGAGACGCGGCGCGGCTACATCGGCGTGCGCATCCAGGCAGTGACCGAGGAAATCGCCGACAGCCTTGGCATGGTCAAGGCGATGGGCGCGCTTGTCGCCGGGCTCACCGAGGGCGGCCCCGCGCAAGCCGCCGGCATCGCGACCGGCGACATCATCGTCGAGTTCAACGGCAAGGAGATCGACGACTACCGTTCGCTGTCGCGGGTGGTGGCCGACGCACTGGTCGGTTCGGATGTCGACATCGTGGTGCTGCGCAACGGCGAACGCGTCACGCTGAAGATCGCGGTCGGCCGGCTGGAGGAAGGCGATGGTGGCGCGGCTGCCGGTGAGGGCGATGGCGCTGGCGAGGAATTGCCGCCCGCCGAAACCGCCAACGTGTTCGGCCTGGAGCTTGCCCCGCTCGACGAGGAAACACGCAAGAAGTACGGCATCGAGGACTCGGTCGAAGGCGTCGTGGTGCTGGATGTCGAGGAAGGCAGCCCCGCCGACGAGCGCCAGATCACCGAGGGCGACGTGCTGATGCGCGTCGGCCAGGACCAGGTGACGACGCCGGACGACGTGGTGGCGCAGGTCAAGGCGCTGCGCGAGCGCGGCTCGAAGTCGGCGCTGGTCTTCGTCGGCAACGGCAAGGGCGACGGCCGCTTCGTGGTGCTGCCGCTGGAGGAGTAGGAGATCAGGCCGGCCTGTCCGGCAGGATGTCCGTTTCCCGATAACCCTGCGCATAGAGCAGCGCGGTCAAGTCGGCGTGGGCGACATGGGCGTCGGCGGCCGCCGCGACGACCGGCTTTGCCCGATAGGCGACGCCGAGGCCGGCGCGTTCGATCATGGCCAGATCGTTGGCGCCGTCGCCGACAGCCAGGGTGACTTCGAGCGGGATCGACCGCTGCGCCGCCATCTCCTCCAAGGCCTGCTGTTTGGCTTCGCGCCCGAGGATCGGTTCGCGCACCACGCCAGCCAGTTCGTCGCCAGTCATCTCCAGCACGTTGGCGCGGTTCTCCGCAAAACCGGCGCCCCCGGCGACCACGGACGTGAACAGCGTGAAGCCGCCGGAGACCAGCGCGGTGTGGGCGCCGTTCGCGGCCATGGTGGTGGCCAGCGCGCGGGCGCCGGGGTTGAGCGTGATGACCTCGTCGAGCAGCCTTTGCACGCTGGCGAGGCTGACGCCCTTGAGCAGCGCGACGCGCTCGCGCAGTGCCGGTTCGAAGGCGATCTCGCCGCGCATGGCGCGCTCTGTGACGGCGGAAATCTCGGCCCGGATGCCGACGACGTCGGCGAGTTCGTCGATGCATTCCTGGCCGATGATGGTGGAATCCATGTCGGCGATCAGCAGGCGCTTGCGGCGCGTCGCGGCGGGCTGAACGAACAGGTCGGCAGGCAGGTCGCCGATGGTGTCCAGCGCGGCCCTTCGCAGTTTGGCGAGGTTGGCATCGGCGAAGGGAAGGTCGAGCGCATGCGCGCCCAATGGCTCCGGGTCGCCGGCTCCGGGCAGCAGGGCGGCAAGCGCGCGGCGGGCATCGGCGAGAGCCGTGGTTTCGCCGGCCGGTACAACCAGCGTTGCGACGTTGGGTCTTGAGGATGCTTGCATCGGCCGGGCGTTTGGGCTTGTTGCTGCGGGCATGGAAGACAAGACCGGCAACAAGATGCGACCGGCCGCGGTCCTGATAGCCGGACCGACGGCGAGCGGCAAGTCGGCGCTGGCGCTGGCGGTGGCGGACGCGCTCGGGGGCGCGGTCGTCAACGCCGACTCCATGCAGGTCTATGCCGGACTCCGCGTGCTGACGGCGCGGCCGGGCGACGGGGATCTCGAACGCGCGCCGCACCTGCTCTATGGCCATGTGCCGCCGGGCGAGCGCTATTCGGCAGGGCGCTACTTGGCGGATGCGGCAGCGACGATCGAGACTTGCGCGAAAGAGGGATTGGTACCCATATTCGCCGGCGGCACGGGGCTGTATTTCAAGGCTCTGCTGGAAGGCCTGTCGCCGATCCCGCAGGTGCCGGACGCGGTGCGCGCGCAATGGGACGCGCGGCTCGCGGCAGACGGGGTCGCTACCCTGCGGGATATCCTTGCCAAGGTCGATCCGGAGTTGGCCGGGCGTCACCGCGCGCTCGATGCGCAACGGCTGGTGCGTGCGCTCGGCGTGCACGAGGCAACGGGCCGGCCGCTGAGCGCATGGCAGCGCGAACCCGGCGTTCCGCTGCTCGATGCCGCGCGCACGCGCCGGGTGTTTCTCGATCCCGATCGCGAGAGCCTGTACCGGCGCATCGACGCGCGGTTCGAGGCGATGATGGCGCAGGGAGCGCTGGACGAAGTCAGGGCACTCGTCGCGCAGGCATCCGATCCTTCACTGCCGGCGATGCGGGCGCACGGGGTGCCGCATCTTGCCGCACACCTGAAAGGCGAATTGTCGCTGGCGGAGGCAATTGCGTGCGCGCAAGCCGACACACGCCACTACGCCAAGCGGCAGAAGACCTGGTTCCGCCATCAGATGGCCGACTGGGAGAGCCTCGATCCGGACGATGAAAACGCACGTGATCGCTGGCTTACGGGCCTCTGCCGCTGACCGGAAAATTGGCGACGCCACCCCGCGGGTGTCAGTCCGCGCTAAGCTGCTGCCAGTTTTCGCGAGCCTTTGCCAGGTAGCCGGGGATGTCCCCGCGCCAGGTTTCCTGAACGGATGCATTGTAGTTCAGGTAGAGCCTGCCATCGACGATGGTGAACTTGTCCGGCTCGACGCCGGCCTTGACCCCCTTGGCGATGCCGTAGGCGCAGAAGCCGCCGAACTGCGGGGCGTATTTTTCCGGGTCGGCGGCGAACGTGTCGCGGTGCGCGGCGCTGGCGAAGCGGTAGAGCGCGCCGTCGTGCTCTGCGGTGATCGCGGGATCGCCCTCGATCGCCTTGCCATCTGCGAAATAGGCGACCGGGTCGTAGCCCTTGATGGCGAGGCCGGTGGCCTTGTCGATGTTGAGCATGCCGGCGGCGGCAAGCGTCAGTGAACCAAACAGGATGGCGGCGACGAGCGGCAGGTGCGCCAGCAGGCGCAGGATGCCGCCGGTGTTGCGGGCGGTATCGGGATCGGCCATGGCGGTGTCTCCCTGGCGAGGCACGGTTGTCATGCATACCAGATGACAGAAATCCGGCGTGGTGTGGCGTCACAAGCGGTCGCACGAACGACACGTTCGCGTGAGCGCTCCAGCGCGTGTGCATGCGCATGGCGGAATACGGCATGTGGGCTAGGGCGGCACATGCGGCTTGACCCGCGCAGCAGCGAAGGCTACCGTCCGCAGCGTTCCGGCGAAGCTCCGGAGCGTTGCTTTTCGTGTGAATCGACTTCGCATGTAGATCGACTGGCAGGACGAAAACCGATCATGAACCGTGCGGTCATTCTTGTAGGTAGGCGCGTTGCCGGGGCGGCCTGAAGCCGCAACGAACCGGTGACGCGTGCCAGGCCCCTTCCGGGGCCTTTTTTATTGGTGCCGCACCGACAGTGCGGGTATGGGAAGAATCGCCGGGGGAAGCCGGCGCGAAGAAGCGGCGGACGGGCCGCATGAGGAGTTGAACGATGGCCGAGCAGATGACGGGCGCTGAAATGGTGATCAAGGCGCTCGTGGACCAGGGGGTCAAGCACGTCTTCGGATATCCCGGCGGGGCAGTGCTGCCGATCTACGACGAGCTTTTCATGCAGGATGACGTTCAGCACATCCTGGTGCGCCACGAACAGGGCGCGACGCATGCCGCGGAAGGCTATGCGCGTTCGACGGGGCAGGCCGGCGTCGTGCTGGTGACTTCCGGCCCCGGCGCGACCAATGCGGTGACGGGCCTCACCGACGCGCTGATGGACTCCATTCCCATCGTCTGCATCACCGGGCAGGTGCCGACGCACCTGATCGGCTCGGACGCCTTCCAGGAGTGTGACACTGTCGGCATCACCCGTTCGTGCACCAAGCACAACTACCTGGTGAAGACGATCGAGGACCTGCCGCGCGTTCTGCACGAGGCCTTCCAGGTGGCGACCACCGGGCGCCCCGGGCCGGTCGTCGTCGACATCCCCAAGGACATCCAGTTCGCCAAGGGCGACTACGTCGGGCCGCAGAACATCGCCCACCGCACCTACCATCCCCGGGTGAAGGGCGACCTTGACCAGATCCGCCGCGCCGTCGACATGATGCTGGCGGCGAAGAAGCCGGTCTTCTACACCGGCGGCGGCGTCATCAACTCCGGACCGGAAGCCAGCAAGCTGCTGCGCGAACTGGTCAAGCTGACCGGCTTCCCGATCACCTCGACGCTGATGGGGCTCGGCTGCTATCCGGCCGCCGACCCGCAGTGGCTCGGCATGCTCGGCATGCACGGCACGTATGAAGCCAACCTGGCGATGCACGACTGCGACCTGATGATCAACATCGGGGCGCGTTTCGACGACCGCATCACCGGGCGGCTGGACGCCTTCTCGCCGGGCTCGCGCAAGATCCACGTCGACATCGATCCCTCGTCGCTGAACAAGAACGTCAAGGTCGACGTGCCGATCCTGGGCGACTGCGCCAACGTGCTGGAAGACATGATCCGGCTCTATCGGGCGAGCAAGAAGACGCCCGACAAGGCGGCGATGAAGGCCTGGTGGGGCGAGATCGACGGCTGGCGGGGGAAGAAGTCGCTGAGCTACCGGCGCAGCAAGGACGTCATCATGCCGCAGCACGCCATCGAGCGGCTGTACGAGATGACCAAGGGCAAGGACGTCTATGTCGCCACCGAGGTCGGCCAGCACCAGATGTGGGCGGCGCAATACTTCCGCTTCGAGGACCCCAACCACTGGATGACCTCGGGCGGGCTCGGCACCATGGGCTACGGCATGCCGGCGGCCATCGGCGCGCAACTGGCGCATCCGCAAGCGCTGGTCATCGACATCGCCGGCGATGCTTCGATCCTGATGAACATCCAGGAGCTGTCGACGGCGGTGCAGTACCGGCTGCCGGTGAAGATCTTCATCCTCAACAACCAGTACATGGGCATGGTGCGCCAGTGGCAGCAGTTGCTGCACGGCAACCGGCTGTCGGAAAGCTACATGGAATCGCTGCCCGACTTCGTGAACCTGGCGGAAGCCTTCGGCGCGGTCGGCATCCGCGCCGAGCACCCGGACGAACTCGACGACAAGATCACGCAGATGCTGGAGACCGACCGGCCGGTGGTGTTCGACTGCCGCGTCGCGGCGCTGACCAATTGCTTCCCGATGATCCCGTCGGGCAAGGCGCACAACGAGATGCTGCTCGGCGAGGACGTGGCCGACGAAGATATCGGGAAGGCAATCCAGGGCAAGGGCAAGGCACTCGTGTGATCGCGGGGTCGGTCGCGCGCAATGGCCAGACCGGGACAACCCGTGCAAGGCGAAGCGGCGAAGGCCGGCCAGGGCCCCGGCCTCGTCGACTACGCGCTGCTGCTGGCGCTGTCGCTGATCTGGGGTTCGTCCTTCATGTTCATGAAGGTCGCGGTGGCGGGTATCGCGCCGGCGTCGATCTCGTTCCTGCGCGCGCTGCTCGGAGCGACGATCATGATCCCGATCGCACTCGCCGTCGGCCATCGCCTGCCGCTGGGCTGGCGTATCGCCGGGCTGATGGTCCTGGCCGGGCTGTTCGGCAACGCGATGCCGTTCACGCTGATCGCCTGGGGACAGCGCCACATCGATTCAGGGCTTGCGGCCATCACCATGGGGGCGATGCCGCTCTATACGCTGGTGCTGGCTCACCTGTTCACCGACGACGAGAAGTTCAACAGGGCCAAGCTCGCCGGCGTGCTGTTCGGGTTTGTCGGCATCATCGTACTGATCGGCCCGGAGAAACTGCTGCTGATGGGCGATGCAACCGTCGGGCAACTGGCCGTCGCCGGTGGCGGGCTGTGCTACGCGACCAACGCCATCGTCACCAAGCGCATCACCGGGTTGCCCCGCTACGCGACGGTCGCCAGCGTGCTGTCGGCCTCGGTAGCGATGATGTTCCCGGTCGCCTCGGCGAGCGATTTCGGGCTGCAGCCGCTATCGGTCTTCCGCGATGCAAGCTGGCTTTCGGTCGGCGCGGTGGTGGTGATGGGCATCGTGCAGACGGCGCTGGCGACGGTGCTGATGTTCCAGCTGATCGGACGGGCGGGCGCGACCTTCTTCAGCCAGCTGAATTTTCTCGTTCCCCTGTTCGGGGTGGTTCTCGGGGCGCTGGTGCTGGGCGAAAGGCCCGGCGTCAACGCGTGGGTCGCGCTGGCGCTGATCTTCACCGGCATCGCGGTGGCGCGCAGGGGGCAACGGCAATGACGCGCGTGCCGACTACCGCCCGGCGCGACTTGCGGCTATGGTCGCGCCCGCGTGCTGCGCGCGAAACAAGGATCGACCCGCGATGACGACACTCGTGATCGGCAACAAGAACTACTCTTCCTGGTCGCTGCGGCCGTGGCTGGCGCTGAAGGCCGGCGGCATTGCATTCGATGAAAAACTGATCGTACTGAACCAGCCCGACAGCAAGGCGAAGCTGCTGGACGCCTCGCCGGCGGGCCTCGTGCCCGTGCTCGTTACCGATGGCGGGCTGACGGTATGGGATTCGCTGGCCATCATCGAATGGGCGGCAGAGCAGGCGAAGGTGCCGCTGTGGCCGACAGACGAGAATGCGCGCGCCATCGCGCGTTCGGTGTCGGCGGAAATGCACTCCGGTTTCTTTCCGCTGCGCAAGCACTGCCCGATGAACATCCGCCGCATCAACGCCGCGCGCGAACGCGACGAGGCGGTGATGAAGGATGCGCAGCGCATCGACGAGATCTGGAGCGACTGCCGCAAGCGCTTCGGCGCCGGCGGCCCGTACCTCTTCGGCGCGTTTTCCGGCGCCGACTGCATGTATGCGCCGGTGGTGACGCGTCTGCGCACCTACTCGCTGCCCGTTTCGGACGCCAGCAAGGCCTACATGGACGCTGTGCTGAACCACCCGGCGTTCCTCGAGTGGGAAGCGGCGGGCAAGGCCGAGCCCTGGACGAACCCCAACAGCGAAGTCGACTGATCGAACCGCCGGCGCCAGCGGGCGCCGGCGCCAACACCTGAGCGAAAGAGCCATGAACACGCAACCTGCCTCCGCCTATTTCATCGAAGAGCGCAAGCAGACGCTCGTCACCCACACGCTGTCGATCCTGGTAGACAACCAGCCGGGCGTGCTGGCGCGGGTGATCGGCCTGTTCTCGGCGCGCGGCTACAACATCGACAGCCTGACGGTGTCGGAGGTCAGCCACGAGAGCCACGTGTCGCGCATCACGGTGGTGACGACGGCGCTGCCCGAGGTGATCGTGCAGATCAAGTCGCAGCTGGAGCGCCTCGTCCCGGTGCACCGGGTGACGGACCTGACCGAGGTAGCGCGCGCCAGCCGGCACGAGAAGCCGCTGGAGCGCGAGCTGGCGTTGGTCAAGGTGTCGGGCCAGGGCGAGAAGCGGCTCGAGGCGCTGCGGCTGGCCGACGCCTTCCATGCAACGGTCATCGACGCCACGACCGAGCACTTCGTGTTCGAGATCACCGGCCGGGTCAACAAGATCGAGCAGTTCGTCGAGATCATGCAGCCGCTCGGGCTCGTCGAGGTGTGCCGCACCGGCGTCGCCGCGCTCAACCGCGGCCCGGAGGGGATGTAGGCGATGTCCGCGTATCCGCCGGGAGCAGCCTTCATCGACGGCAAGTTCGGGAAGATCGAGGACGCCAAGATTTCCGTCCTCGACTGGGGCTTCCTGCGTTCGGACGCGACCTACGACGTGGTGCACGTGTGGAAGGGGCGGTTCTTCCGTCTCGACAGCCATCTCGACCGCTTCCTGGCTTCGGCCGAGAAGCTGCGCATGAAGCTGCCCTACAGCCGGGCCGAGATCGCCTCGATCCTCGCCGAGCTTGTCGAGCGCACGGGCTTCGAGGATGCCTATGTCGAGATGATCGTGACGCGCGGCGTGTCGCCCACCTTCAGCCGCGACCCGCGCGACGCCGTCAACCGCTTCATCGCCTTCGCCATTCCCTTCGGCTGGATCCTGAAGCCGGAGGAGCGTGAGAAGGGGCTTGCCATCGCGGTTTCGGAGATCCCGCGCATCCCGCCGGAATCGGTCGACCCGACGGTGAAGAACTACCACTGGCTCGACCTCGTCATGGGCATGTTCGATGCCTACGAGCAGGGCGCGCGCACCTGCATCCTGACCGACGGGCAGGGCAACATCACCGAAGGGCCGGGCTTCAACATCTTCGTCGTGAAGGACGAGCAAGCGGCAACGCCGAAGCGAGGGGTGCTGCACGGCATCACGCGGCATGCCGCGATCCTGCTGCTGGAGGAACTGCGCGTGCCGGTCGAGACCCGGCCCGTCAGCCTGGCGGAACTGAAGGACGCCGACGAGGTGTTCGCGACTTCGACGGCGGGCGGCATCATGCCGGTGACGAAGATCGGCGCGCATACTGTCGGCGACGGGAAGATGGGCGTGATGACGCGCGGGCTGGTCGATGCCTACTGGGCGGCGCACACGCGCGGCGACGGCTGGTCGGTCGCGGTTGCCGACATTCCGCGGGTGGCGCTGGCAGCGAGCTGATCTGTCGGCAAGAGTTCCGCGGTGGGCCGCACCGAAGCCGTCATTCCGGCGAAAGCCGGAATCGAGAAAACACAGCCGAAGTAGACCTTGAACCGATAACGGTAGCGATTTCGATCCGGTGCGAAATGTCTCGCGGCATTTCCTGAGCGCTGCCGCCTCTGGATTCCGGCTTTCGCCGGAATGACGGCTTCGACAAGATGCACTGTCGCGTTCCTGCCGGCCGACCGTTTCGAGGTGTGCTGAAAGGGATCGACTTCATCGGGAGGATTCCCGGTCGGGCACTTGGGGAGAACGAGATGACCGCCGATGTACTGCTGGCGATGGCCACCTTTGCCTTCGTTGCGGCGTCGACGCCGGGACCGAACAACATCATGCTGCTGGCGTCGGGCGTGAACTTCGGTTTCTCGCGGACGTTGCCGCACATGTTCGGCATCCTGTTCGGCTTCGCCGTCTTGATGTCGGCGGTCGGAATTGGCCTCGGCGTGTTGTTCAAGACGTTTCCGGCACTGCACACAGTGTTGAAATTCGCCGGCGCGGGCTACCTGGTCTGGCTTGCCTGGCGCATAGCGACTTCGCGCTCGATGGGGAGCGCGACGTCGAAAGGGCGGCCGATGTCGATGCTCGAGGCGGCGCTTTTCCAGTGGGTCAATCCGAAGGGCTGGACGATGGCCATCACCGCGATGGCCGTCTATACGCAGGTCGACAAACCGCTGGCATCCGCGGCGATCATTGTCGCGGTGTTCTCGGCGATCACGCTGCCGTCGGTGATGATGTGGACCGCGTTCGGCACCGGCCTGCGCGGCATCCTGTCCGATCCGGTGCGGCTGAAGTGGTTCAACATCGCCATGGGCGCAGCGCTAGTCGCCAGCGTCGTGCCGATGCTGGTGTAGGGTCTCGGCCCTGGGCGCCTACCAGAGCACCGGACGCGCCAGCATCAGCGCAACGATGCCGACGATCATCGCGAAGGCGGGCACGCCGCAGGCGAACCAGATCCGGTACAGCCGGTGCCAGCGGGCGGGGAGGTCCGTGCCCGCCGCGAGGCTTTCGCGGGCGATGTCGCGCAGGCGGATCTGGATGACCACCACCGGCAACCACAGCGCGCCGATAATCCCGTAGAGGACGATCGACAGGGCGAGCCAGCTTTCGGTGAGCGGCCAACCGACTTCACGGGCGAGCAACCAGCCGGTCACCGGTTGGGCAACGGCCGCGGTTGCCGTGAACAGGTAGTCGGCGGTGACGACTGTACCGGCGACATGGGCGATTGCGGCGACGTCGCGCGACTGGCGTGCCATCAGCATGAAGAAGGCGATGCCCGAGCCGGTGCCGACCAGCACGATGGCACCCATCACGTGCAGGAAGCGCAGCAGGTCTTCCATCAGCGCTCCTGAAGGATGGCAAGGCCGACGAGGGTCAGCAGGATTTGCGGCACCACCTTCACCAGTGCGCCGAGCGGATCGAACCACAGCCATGGGGTGAAAAGGCTCGCGCCGACGAGGTAGGCGAGGCTGACGGCGATCATCGCCCATAGCGCGATGCGAACCGTGCGCGCGTGCATGGCCAGCAGCCCGATGGCGATGTCGAGCAGGGCAGCGAGGACTGTGTAGAATCGTGCCATCGGAATGTTGCCGATGACGTCCTGGATGAAATCGGCTGCACTCTGCACGTCCATCAGCGTGACCATGCCGGATGCGATCCAGAACAGCGATAATGTTGCGAGGATCGGAAACTTGAGCAGCCATAGCCGCGCCGTCCACAGGTCCTGTATGCCGGCGGGGTTGGCGGTGAGCGTTTGCGACAGCGACTTGAACGACCGTTCAGCGCGCGCATGGCCGGCGTCCGTCACACCGCCAGCCATCACGGTCATGGCGGTGGAGCGCAGCGGCGAGCGCCAGCCGAGATGCGCGAGCAGGTCGGCGCCCTTCGACACGATCGCGGCGAGGACGCCGGGGACGGCGATGACGCGGGCCGGCGGCAGGCCGAGCCAGGCCCGGTGCATCGCGACAAGGCCCTGGAGCGGGCCGCTGTCGCCGGCGAGATAGAGGTCGCTGCCGGGCTCGATGTCGCCGGGCAGCGCGGCGGATACGGTTCGTGCGACATCGTCCAGCGCGACGGTTTCGACCGGGCTTTGCGGATGGACGAGCGGGGCGACGAAAGGGAACGCGGCCAGCGCGCGGATCAGCGCCGTGCCGCCGAAGGCGTTGCGGCCGACAACGAGGGAGGGGCGCAGCACGACGTGCGGCAGGCCGGACGCCTTCAAAGCCTCGTCGGCGGCGCGCTTGGTGGCGAGGAAGGGCGTCGTCGCGGCTGCAGGTTCCATCGGTGCGGATATCTGCACGATCATCCGCACGCCTTTGGCGGCTGCCGCCTCGTACAGCGCGCGCATGGCGCGGTCCTGCAGCGCGCTCAGGTCGTCGCGCCCGCCATCCTGGAGCGCGCCGGCGCAATTGACGATTGCCTCCGCGCCCTCGATCAGCGGTCGCCAGTCTGCGGGCGTCTGGAGCCGGGCGATGTCGGCCTGCATCCACAGCACGTCAGGCATGGCGCGGCTGGCGGGCGCGACATTGCGGCCAAGGCCGGTGACGGCATGGCCATCGGCGAGAAGCTGGCGACAGATGCCCGAGCCGATGAAGCCGCTGGCGCCGAGGACGAGGGTTTTCATGGGCAACACTATCTCGCTCACGCGCAGTTCACCTTGTTCACGCGCTTGCGCGGGGGCGGCCTGACCGGCCGGCCGCGCTGGCGCGCAATGTGCGATTTTCTACTTTCCGTCGCACCGTAGCCGGTGTCTGGCTCCACTCCAATCGCGCTTGCGCCGCGAATCTGCCAAGAGCATCCGATGGCACTGACGGATCAGCAGGGGGCCGCGCTGAAGGCGGTCGCGGACTGGCTGAAGGACCGGCACCGCAAGCAGGTGTTCCGGGTGTTCGGCTATGCCGGCACCGGCAAGACCACGCTGGCGCGGCAGATCGCCGAGGACGCGGGCGGGCGCGTGCTGTTCGCCGCCTTCACCGGCAAGGCAGCGCAGGTGTTGCGGGCGCGCGGCGCCTCGAACGCGCGCACCATCCATTCTCTGATCTATCGCCCGCGCGGCGAGGAGGTGGAGGAAGAGACCGGCAACGTTTCGCCGACCTTCTCCATCAACCGCACCTCGCCGGTCGCGGAAGCCAGCCTCGTCATCATCGACGAATGCTCGATGGTCGACGAGGAACTCGGCCGCGACCTGCTGTCCTTCGGCACGCCGGTGCTGGTGCTGGGCGATCCGGGGCAATTGCCGCCGGTTTCAGGCGGTGGCTTCTTCACCGAAGCCGAGCCGGACGTGATGCTGACCGAGATTCACCGCCAGGCGCGTGACAACCCGATCGTGGAACTCGCCCGTAAAGTGCGCGAGGGCGAGACGCTCGACTACGGCAGCTATGGCGAGAGCATGGTGGTGCGGCGCAGCGAGATCCCGGAAGGCCGGGTTCCGGAGGCCGACCAGGTGCTGGTTGGCATCAACCGGACCCGGCACAGGTTCAACCGGCGTCTCAGGGAGATCGCGGGTTTCGAGGATCCGCTGCCGTGCTCCGGCGACAGGCTGGTGTGCCTGAGGAACGACCCCAAGAAGGGCTTGCTGAACGGCTCGCTGTGGACGGTCACGAGTGCGCCGCGCACAACCAAGCCGGCGCTGAGCATGATCGTGCAGTCCGACGACGACGGCATCGAGCGTAACGTCGCCAAGATCAAGGTGCTGAAGCAGGCGTTCCTGGAACCCGACGCCGAAATCCCGTGGACGCTGCAGCGCCGCCACGATGCCTTCGACTACGGCTACGCGCTGACCGTGCACAAGGCGCAGGGCTCGCAGTGGAACGACGTCGTCGTGTTCGACGAATCCTATGCTTTCCGGGACCACCGCGAGCGCTGGCTCTACACCGCGATCACGCGTGCGGCGGAACGGGTGACGGTGGTGCGCTAGAGCATGATCCGATCGGAGCGAGGCGAGGATCGAAAAGATCATGCGGCGAGAACAAGCAGACACGCCGCGATCTGATGCAGCCCGCCCGGAAACCCGTTCCGGTGCAGTTTGCTACTTGTTGTAGCTGGCGTAGACCTCGTCGCTGCCGTCGCGCCTGACCAGCAGCACGTCGTAGGGATCGCGGTCATCGCCGAAGTCCATGCCGGGCGAACCCGCCGGCATCTGCGGTACGGTCAGCCCTGCGGCATCGGGACGTTCCGCCAGCAGGCGGCGGATGTCGGCGGCGGGCACGTGGCCCTCGACGACGTACCCGTCGATCTTCGCGGTATGGCAGGAGTAGTGCTCTGGCTTGAGGCCGGCGGCGGCCTTGCTCTGCGTCAGGGCATCGTAGGGAACGTCGCGGGCCTTCACCGAGAAGCCGTTTTCCTCGAGATGGGCGATCCAGGCCTTGCAGCAGCCGCAGCCGGACGTCTTCTCGACCTCGACGAGGGGGGCGGGCTCAGCAAGGGCGCGACCGGCAACCGGAATGACAGCCAGGGCGGCGAGCAGCATGCGGCGGGAAAGAACAGGCATCGACGGACCTCTCTCAATCGTGTCTGGGTAAAGCGTAAGGGAGCAATCGGGCCAGTCAATGGCGCCAGGAAGAAAGAGGCCGGCGTCCTTTCGGTCGCCGGCCCTTGTCGATGTCCGCAAGTCTCGTGCGGCTATTTGATCTTCTTGATTTCGCCGGACGCCAGTTTTGCGTGGTAGTCCGAAAGCAGCGCCTTCACCTTCGGCATCAGCATGTAGAGGCCGATGACATTGGCGATGGCCATCGTGAAGATCATCGCGTCAGAGAAGTCGATGACCGGCCCGAGGCTCATCGAGGAGCCGATCACGACGAAGATGCAGAAGATGATCTTGAACACCATCTCCTTGGCGGCTCCTTCGCCGAACAGGTAGGTCCACGACTTCAGTCCGTAGTAGGACCACGAGATCATCGTGGAGAAGGCGAACAGGACCGCAGCCAGCGCCAGGACAATGCCGAAGAACGAGAACTGGCTCGTGAATGCCTTCGAGGTCAGGGCGATGCCGGTTACGCCGGAGTCCGGCACCCAGGCACCGGTGATGGTGATGACCAGAGACGTCATCGTGCAGATCACGACGGTGTCGATGAACGGCTCGAGCAGAGCGACGTAACCTTCCGTCACCGGATGCTTGGTCTGCACCGCGGAGTGCGCGATCGAGGCCGAGCCGATACCGGCTTCGTTGGAGAAGGCGGCGCGCTTGAAGCCCTGGATCAGGGCGCCGACCGCACCGCCCGCGACGGCCGCCGGTGCGAAGGCGCCGGAGATGATGGCGCTGATGGCTTCCGGCAGTGCGCCGATGTTGAGGATGATGATGAGCAGCGCGGAGCCGACATAGAGCACGGCCATGAAGGGCACGATCTTTTCGGTGACCTTGGCGATCGACTTGATGCCGCCGATGATGACCACCGCTACGATGGCCGCCATGATGAGCCCGAACAGCCAGCCCTTGCCTTCGAAGAACGGAATCAGGCTTGCGATCTGCGAATACGACTGATTGGCCTGGAACATGTTGCCGCCGCCAAGCGCCCCGCCGATGCAGCAGATGGCGAAGAACACCGCCAGGAACTTGCCGAGCGCCGCCTTGCCGTCCTCGGCAAGCCCCTTCGACAGGTAGTACATCGGGCCGCCTGAAACGGTGCCGTCCTTGTACTCGTTGCGGTAGCGCACGCCGAGAATGCATTCGGTGAACTTCGACGCCATGCCAAGCAGGCCGGCGAGGATCATCCAGAAGGTCGCACCCGGTCCGCCCAGATAGACGGCGACGCCGACGCCGGCGATGTTGCCGAGGCCAACAGTGCCCGAAAGCGCGGTGGCAAGTGCCTGGAAGGGCGTTACCTCGCCCGCGTCATTGGGGTCGAGATAGTCGCCGCGCACGAGCTGGATCGAGTGGCGGACGCCGCGGAACTGGATGAAGCCGAAGTAGAGCGTGAACACACTGGCAGCGACGACGAGCCAGAGCACGATCCACGGGAAGCCGGTGCCAAGCAGGGCCTCCGACCCCGGCATGGGCGAGAAGATGAAGCCGACGAAGGGATTGATGATCGGTGCGATGGCATCGCTGATTGCCTGATCGATCGAGCCTTCCTGCGCCAGCGCAGCAGTGGTCATCAAGGGCAGGCCGAGGCCGCCCCACACAAGAGGTTTCAACATTGGATTGTTCCCGATTGTCTGTTCTGGCTTACGGCACGACGGTGACCGGCACCGGTGCCGCCTGAACGAGGCTCATGGCCAGTCCGCCAAGGATGCGCTGTGCGAGCGAGGTCGAGCCGGTGCGGCCAATGACGATCTGGGCCGCCTTTTTGGCTTCTGCAACTTCGCAGAACAATTCAGCTGCATGGCCGTATCGAACTTCGCGGCTGGCCTTCAGGCCTTCGTCGGCGAGCGCCTTGACCTGCGGGTCTATGAGCGCTTCGGCGCGGGCGATCTCCTCGCTGCGCCGCTTGTGGCGCTCCTCCAGTTCCTGGGGTGTCAGGAAGCTGTAGGGCGACCATTCGAGCACCATCAGCAGATGCAGATTGGCGCCCGATCGTCTGGCCCGCGCGCGTGCATAGTCAAGCGCACGCTTGCTGGCATCGGTGCCGTCGTAGCCGACAATATAGACATCGGACATTGCGTGTTCCTCCCATCCGTGGCGCGAGCTGCCGCGCAGCGCCGACGAAAGACCATGCCGCGACGAGTATATGCAGCGAACGTCCAGCGCGGTGCCGGCCACGGTATTTTACATACGGTCTTTCACCTACTATTGTAGCCATTTTGGCTAGTCATAGGCTCCATAATTCCTTGTTAGAGAGCCAAAATGGCTCTACGATAGATATTTATAGTCTTTTTACCTATTCAAGATTTGAACGGCAGCCAATGAAACGGGAACCGGACCGGATCGACCGGCGCATACTGCACGAGCTTCAGGAAAACGGCCGGTTGTCCATCGTGGAGCTTGCCCAGCGGGTGAACCTGACCAAGACGCCGTGCGCACAACGGGTGCGCCGCCTCGAACGCGAGGGGTTCATCAAGGGCTACCGTGCCGAACTCGATGCCGACAGGCTGGGGATCGGCCACATCATGGTGGTCATGGTGACGCTGTCGCAGACCAGCGATACGGCGCTCGAGGATTTCAACACTGCGGTGCGGCGGATCCCCGAGGTCCAGTCCTGCTATCTCGTGGCCGGAGACTTCGACTACCTCATCAAGGTGCGCACCAGCGACATTGCGCACTATCGCAATGTTCTTGGAGAGCAGATCGGCAAGTTGCCCTGCGTGCAGCAGACGCATTCCTACGTGGTCATGGAGCAGGTCAAGGACGACGCGCGTTTGCCTGTGCGCCGGCGCGGCGAATAGGGCGCGGTCATGCTGCTTTAAACGTATCTTGCAGCGAACGTGTCGCGATTGCCCGACGCGTTGACCGGATCCGGACATCGGCCCGGGCGTGGCCGGGCGTCACGTGCGACAAGAATCAGGCATAAGATCGCAGGTCAGCGCGTAGCGGGGGATGTGGCATGCAGTCAGAGGGCAGGGGCACGGCGATCATCACCGGCGGATCGCGCGGCATCGGGGCGGCGTGCGCACGCCTTGCCGCACAGGCCGGCTGGAATGTCTGCGTCAATTACACGTCCAACGTTGACGCGGCGAACGCCGTCGTCGCCGAGGTCGAGGCGGCGGGCGCGCAGGGGTTGGCGGTGAAGGCCGACGTGGCCGATGAGGCGCAGGTGACGACCATGTTCGCCGTCGCAGCGAAGGCGCTGGGCCCGGTCACCGCGCTCGTCAACAACGCCGGCATCCTGGAAAACCAGATGCCGCTCGCGGAGATGAGTGCGGCGCGCTTTGCGCGCGTGTTCTCGGTCAACATCACAGGTGCCTTGCTGTGCGCGCGCGAGGCGGTGCGGGTGATGGCGACATCGCGCGGCGGGCCCGGCGGCGTCATCGTCAACATGTCGTCGGCGGCGGCGCGGCTTGGTTCACCCAACGAATATGTCGATTATGCCGCGTCCAAGGGGGCGATCGACACGCTGACCATCGGGCTGTCGAAGGAGGTCGGTGGCGATGGCATCCGCGTCAATGCGGTGCGCCCCGGCCTGATTCTCACCGACATCCATGCCTCCGGCGGCGACCCCGACCGCGCCACGCGGCTTGGTTCCGGCGTGCCCATGGGGCGGCCCGGCACGGCGGAGGAAGTCGCCGAGACGGTGCTGTGGCTGATGTCGGACAAGAGCTCCTACGTCAACGGCGCGCTGATCGACGTCACGGGCGGGCGGTAGAGCATGTTCCGCTCAAGCTGAACGAACCTGAGCGACAAGAACATGCTCAAGGCATTGAATCCGGAGCGAATTCTTGTCGTTCAGGTGATGCCACCTGAACGGAATGCGCTCCAGGCGCCGGCGCGGCGGGGGTAGGACAGAGTTCCCCGCCGGTCGCCGCGGGGAAACGCCATCCTCCCCGCCGCCGGGAAGCGCAGGATAGCTGCAATCGCGGTGTGCGTCGATTGCTGGCTCGAGAAGCCGTTCGATCCGGTTGTTTCGCCAAATCGCGATCGGTGTCCTACCGCTTCGTGAACGCGCCGACTGTGTCGCCCCACATGTCCTTCTTGCGGGCGTACCATGGACCGAGTTTTCGCTGCCATTGCGTCGTCGCCTCGAGGGCCTCGAGGCCACCCCACTTTGCCAATGCGCGATAGCCGTCGGGATAGAAGCGCCAGCAATCGACCGGATACCTGTGCTCGTGCCCGCGCGACGGCGCGATCAGGAAGAGCAGCCCGTCCACGGCGAGGATGCGGGACATTTCCCGGAAGGTGAGCCAGAAGAACTCGATGTGCTCGAAGGCCTGCCCGCTGATGACCAGGCTGGCGCTGTTGTCTTCGAGCGGCAGCGAATAGGGGTCTTCCAGGACGATATCGACGTTCGGGCCCGCTTCGATATCGATGCCCTGGTATCGCCATCCCCGGTTCTCGAAAATCGGGCGATAGCTGCCGCCGATGGACAGGCTGCCTATGTCGTAGACGGTTCCCGGCTCATGGCCGGCCAGATAAGTCGATGCCAGGCGCTCCATGCTGGCATACGAGCTTGCATGCATGGGGTCCCCTTTCGTCGAATCCGGTCGCTTCTATCCAACGCGATGCGTCGTGCCGTCTGGCATCGCCGCTGCCGCTTGGCGCCACCGTAGTGGGTCGCTTGCCCGGTGTCGCGGGCAAGCGAGCCTGCCGGTTGCGGAGGGGCGGTAGACGACCTCATCTGCGCTGTTTCAACCGCTCACCACCAGCCGATAGCCGCAGTCGAGCGCGTCGCGCTCCAGCAGGCCGGCGTGGCGGTGTTGCCATGCGCCGCTGTCGAGATCATCGGCCAGCCGTCCCAGCCCGTCCGATATGTCGCCCAGCATCCAGAAGGGGGATATCGCCGCGCGCACGCGTTCGTCGAGGTAGGCGGCAGGCCGGCGCCAGTAGCCGGCGAGGAAGCCGTCCGTGCAGTCGTGTGGAATGAGCACCGGCGAAACCGAGACCGGCCCCAACCAGCGCGCGAAGGCGTCCATCGGCGGCATGTGGGCTTCGTCGAGCCCGGCGAGCGCGGGAAAGTATTCGAGCAGCCAGAATCCGCGGAACGAAGGATCGCAGGTCAGGAAGACAAGCCTGCCACGGGTGACGCGGCGCATCTCGGCGACGCCCTTTTCCTTGTGCGACCAGTGGTGGATGGTCAGCACCGCCATTGCGGCATCGAAGGTGTCGTCGTCGAAGGGCAGATCCTCGGCGCTCGCCTGGATGACGGTCGCGCCGGATTGCGGGCGCTGCGCGATCATCTTCGCGGACGGCTCGACGGCCGTGATCCTGCGGCCCTCGGGTTCGTAGGAGCCGGCTCCTGCCCCGACGTTCAGCACCGTTTCGGCATCGCCCAGCGCGGCGGCGATCTGCCGCGCGATGCGCGGGTCGGGCCGGCGCAGGTCGGCGTAGTTGAGGCCGATGGTGTCGTAGAGCGGGTTCATTCCGCTCCATACTCCACAACAGTCATCATGTCAGCCGCCGGATACCCGCGCCAGCGCGGGGCCCCGAAATGCATTTCCCGGAAATGGGCGCTGGATACCGATGTCACGAAATTGAATTCGTGCAGCGCGCGAGGGGGTTTCAGCCGGCGGCAGGTTTGCTACGGTTCGCGCGGAACGGATGCGGCAATATCCGGTCATGGCGGCCTTCGTGCAGCGGCTTTTCTGTGCGGACTGGCGCGCGCCGGTGATGCCGTGCCGGTGAAACCGCGAACTCATGGAGTCGACCGTTGCTGACACGACGTAGCCTGCTGCTTGGCGGCATCGCATTCACGGCCCTTCTGCCCGCGTCACAGGCTGACGCGCAGCAGCTGCAGGATATCCTGCGCGGGATCCTGCCGCGCAGGGGCATCCAGACGGTGAGCATTTCCACGCGCTTCGCACCGGGCACGATCGTCATAGAGCCGGGCAAATATTCGCTCTACCTTGTCCTGTCGCGCGGCAAGGCGCGGCGCTATCCCGTCGGCGTCGGCAGCGAGGGGCGCGGCTTTCGCGGCACCGGAACGATCGGGCGCAAGGCGACCTGGCCGAGCTGGACGCCAACGCCGGACATGATCCGCCGCGATCCGAAGAAGTACAAGCGCTATGCCGGCGGCGTACCGGGCGGGCGGAACAATCCGCTGGGCGCACGCGCTCTCTACCTCTACCGCGGCGGCCAGGACTCCTACTTCCGCATCCATGGCACGAACCAGCCCAACACCATCGGCAGATCGGTGTCGGCGGGTTGCATCCGCATGTACAACAACCACGTCATCGATCTCTACAACCGCGTTCCGGTCGGGGCGCGGGTGGTGGTGATTTAGGGGGTGAGATCCCGTCAGGGATGCATCTTCGCGCCCTTGGTGATCTTGTCCACAACCTTCCTGTCGTCGCGAAGCGCCAGGCCGACAAGGGCAAGCTCGTCGGTTGCGTAGTGCTTCACGGCGGCCCTGTTTGCGGCGTCATGGCCGGTGGCGAACATGTCTTCGATGTAGATGGCCATGGACGCGCCGCGGTCGATGCCGCGACGGTGAATCTTCTTTAGGGCCTCGCCATTGGCGGTCAGAACGATCATCGGCTGGATGATGAGCGGGCGATACACCTGCCCGCTGGCATCTTCATAGTCGTCGCCCAACAGCTGCGCGTCGGCGCCCAGTACCCCGCTGGCCAGGAAGGCCGTGACGTTCAGCTTCTGCCATGTCAGCAGGTCGTCGCGGACAACGATCGCGATCTTGGCATCAAACATCTTGGTTCCATTTCCCGTTGTCACCAAGGTGGCGAAGGTCGCGAAAGATCCTTTCCCGGTCGGTTTCCAGAATCGCGGCCGCTTCCTCATTGAGGCGGTCCATTTCCCGATCGAGCCGCGGCAGCAGTTGCCGCGCGTTGTCCGACGCCGTGATCACCTGCGCCCGCCGGTCATCCGGGTTTGGTTTGCGCACGATGAGGCCGAGGCTTTCGAGCCGGTCGAGGACGCCCGTGATGCTGGCGCTGTCGAGGACCATGCGCTTGCCGATGTCCACGCCGCTCAGCGCGTCCGCATCGCAAACGACTTTGAGAACCGCATACTGGACCGGCGTCACGCCGAAAGGCGCCAGCAGTTCACGCGCGCGGCGCGTCACCTGCTGAGCGGCCTTTCCGATCACAAAGCTGATGCAGTCTTCTATTCGGTCCATGGGGAGCGCGCCGGGCATGTCTCTTCGTCTGCAAATTACATGTAGAATATATACTTGTATACAAGGGAATTTTGGCGAAGTCTGTTCGCCGCGTTGTGGCACGCCGGTCCTTTATCGCTCGCAGCACTTCGGCAATTCGGCACGAGTGCCGACGGGATTGATCGTGATTCCCGCTTGACGCCTCAGGCGCTTCCCGATAAAAACCGTACCGAACGGTACGGTACGGTCAAATGGATGGGTGTGCCAAGGGCCGGGCAGACAGGGCGACATGCTGACGGCGGCGGACAGGGTGGGGCAGGGCGATGCGGGCGGCGGAAACGCTGTTGCCGACGATGCCGGCTTTTCCGCGCGCCAGAACGAGGTGATCGAGGTCGCGCTGCGGCTGCTGGTGGAGGGCGGCGACAAGGCGCTGACCACCTCTGCGCTGGCGCGGGCTGCCAACTGCTCCAAGGAAAGCCTCTACAAGTGGTTCGGCGACCGCGACGGGCTGCTGGCGGCGATCGTCACGCACCAGGCGAGCCGGGTGCGCATCATCGACACCGCCGCGCTGCCGAAGACGCGCGAACAATTCGGAGCCGCGCTGCGGCTGTTTGCGGAAGACCTGCTGACCGTGCTGCTGTCGGACACCTCGCTGGCGCTCAACCGGATGTGCGTTGCCGCCGTGCGTGGCGAGGCGCCCGGTGTCGGCGCGGTGCTGCTTGAGCGCGGCAAGCGGCGGATCGAGGAGCGTGCACGCCGCCTGCTGGAGGCCGGCAAGGCGGGCGGATACGTGCGCTTCGAGGATGCTCGCGCGGCCTACCGCACGCTCTACGGCCTGATCATCGGCGATTTGCACATCAACGCGCTGCTCGGCGACCAGGCCGCCGTCTCGTCCCTCTCCATCGGCGGCCATGCCCGCGAGGCGGTCGCCCAGTTTCTCACCCTCTACGCGCCGGCGGGTGCCGGCCCGAAGATCCAGTCGTAAACCCCATGGAAGGAACGCAAACATGCGCGTCTACTACGATCGCGATGCCGATCTCAATCTCATCAAGTCGAAGAAGGTTCTCATCATCGGCTACGGCAGCCAGGGCCGCGCGCACGCGCTGAACCTGAAGGACTCCGGCGTCAAGGACGTGGCCGTTGCGCTGCGCCCGGGCTCGGCCACCGCCAAGAAGGCCGAGGCCGATGGCCTCAAGGTGATGACCGTCGCCGAGGGCGCCAAGTGGGCCGACATGATGATGATGGCGACGCCGGACGAGCTGCAGGCCGACATCTGGAAGGACGAGATCGCGCCGAACATCCGCGACGGCGCAGCGATCGCCTTCGCGCACGGCCTCAACGTCCACTTCAACCTGATCGAGCCGGGCTCGACCATCGACGTCGTCATGATCGCGCCGAAGGGCCCGGGTCACACGGTGCGCGGCGAATACCAGAAGGGCGGCGGCGTGCCGTGCCTGATCGCCATCCACCAGGATGCCTCGGGCAACGCGCATGACCTGGCGCTGTCCTATGCCTGCGGCGTTGGCGGCGGGCGTTCGGGCGTCATAGAGACGACGTTCAAGGAAGAGTGCGAGACCGACCTGTTCGGTGAGCAGGTGGTGCTGTGCGGCGGCCTTGTGGAGCTGATCCGCGCCGGCTTCGAGACGCTGGTTGAAGCCGGATACGCGCCGGAGATGGCCTACTTCGAGTGCCTGCACGAGGTGAAGCTGATCGTCGACCTGATCTACGAGGGCGGCATTGCCAACATGAACTACTCGATCTCCAACACCGCCGAGTTCGGCGAGTATGCGTCGGGCCCGCGCGTCATCACCGACGAGACGAAGGCGGAGATGCGCCGCATCCTCAACGACATCCAGACCGGAGCCTTCACCTCGGAGTGGATCCGTGAATGCAAGGCCGGCCAGCCGAAGTTCAAGGCCACGCGCCGCATGAACGACGCCCACCCCATCGAGGAAGTCGGCGAGCGCCTGCGCGGCATGATGCCGTGGATCAAGTCGAACGCGCTGGTCGACAAGGCGAAGAACTAGTTCGGGTTTCCCCGCCGCCGATCCACGGCATCGGTTGATTGCCGCCCTCCGGCGACGGGGATCAAGCCCGACGTGCTGATCGACAAGAACACCAACCGGCTGGGCCAAAGACCGGGGAAACGTCACCGAGAGGTGCAGGAGGGGCGGCGGAGCGATCCGCCGCCATTTCCGTTTACGTAAGAGTCAGGGCGGGGTGGGTGAGGCGGATGCTGGCTTTGCGCCCCTTCCCGCTCCAGCCACCTGAAGTCGATCGCGTTCATGATCACGGGCCGTTTCGGCCCGTGATCATGGGGATCTAGTGGGTCGTCTCAGCGTCGATGACGGCGAAGTCGGTGTTGTCGCCGAGCACGTGCACCTGCATGTAGCTTTCGGAAATCTCGGTCTCGTAGCGGACTGGCTTCTGCGTCATCACCTGCGGCCAGACGCCCGGCATCTGGCAGAGATAGAGATCGAGCATCAGGATGGCGGGGTTGATGCCCGGCGGCTCATGAGGACGCAGGAGTGGTTCGACGCCGGGATTGGCAACGATGACTTGACCCGTGGCATAGAGATGGTCGGGCTTTGGCGGCATGAGGTCGTTCCAGGCGTGCCAGTCGGCGGTCTCGACGTCAGCGCCGGCAAGGGTGCATTCTCCGGGACCGGCGGCATGGGCGAGGCTCGCGGAACCAGCGAGCGCCGCCGCCAGCAGCAGGGCGCGCATCCTTCGCGAGGCACGGGTTCGCAGGGCAGGGCAATGCATGGCTGACACCTCCGGCACGTCCAGATCGGTTTCTCCAGAGCTGATCATACGCCCTGCGAGGGCCGGGGAGGAAGGGGCGCTGACTGCGACTGGAAGCTGGCGCGCGATTTCCTGATGCAGCGCAAGACCGGCGAGATTACTGGGCTGCTGGACCACCCCGACACGGGGCCGATCGATGTGCCCTGGGGCTGGTAAGATCCGGCGAGCCGGCGCGGCGCGGGCCTTGCGAAGATCGTCGAAAAACATTCCGAGGTGCTGGACGACCTGCCGGACATCATTCGGGCGATGTCGATCGACAAGGCAAATTCAACGCCGCGCCGTATCCAGCTGCAGTCGCCCGATCATCGCGCGGCCGTTCGCCTGCAGTACGACGACGTCGACAAGTTGTGGCTGCTGACGGCCTTCGAGACGAAGGCATCGCTGGAGGCAAAGGCGACAGCTGATGGAGGAAGCCGGCGCGCACGGGAAGTCACCATCGTCTCCCGCCGACCCTCGAGGAGGGCAGGGAGAAACTGTCTCCTCCCCCTCGCCGGCCACGAAAACGCTAGACGAGAATGCGGGGAAAGTCGAACCCGGCTACGATGAAGGCGTACTCTCCTGCTGTCCGCGAGACGGTCGATCCGTTCGCGGTGGCGTTCTACGAGGCGATGGGCATGCGGATCACCGGCGAAAGCCCGTCGGGCTCCATCCCCGGGCGCATGCTGCCGAGGATGCAAAGGCGGCTCTGATCCTGCATCGCTCAGCGATCGGGGACGTCCGCAACGCCGGGTACGATCGTGGCGAACACGTCCGCCATGGCGGCGAGGGCGACGGCCTGGACGGTCGATGCGGGCAGTTCCCCGCCGCGCGGATCGGGCAGGGCGCGGGTCGCGGTCGCATCGGCCGCGACAGTGACCCGATAACCGCGGTTGTAGGCGGCGCGCGCCGTCGAATTGACGCACATGTGCGTCATGAAGCCGACGAGGATCAGGTTCTTCCTGCCGATGGCCTCGAGGCGCTCTTCAAGGTCAGTCTTCCAGAAGGCGTTGGGATGGGTCTTGACGACGACCGGTTCATCGCCGGCAGGGGCGACGGCAGCGTTGATCGCGCCGATCTCCGCACGCACATCGAAGGGCGAGCCGGGACCGGCGTCATGGGCAATATGGATGACCGGCGCCGACATGGCGCGCGCGCGTTCCAGCAGGGCGTGGGCGTTCTGCATGGCGGCGTCCACGCCATCGAGCCTGAGCAGCCCGGTGGTGTAGGTGTTCTGGCAATCGATCAGGATCAGGGCGGACTCCTGCAGGGGCGTCGATGTCGTCGGGGCGCCGCGCAACTGGCGCAGCGAAAAGGCCTGGCTCATCGGATGTCTCCAAGGTGGTGAAGTGTGACTGGCATTCCGCGTTTGCGAATGCGTCCAACCTAGAACGGTGAAATTGCCGATATAAGGGACATGAATCCCATGCTATCCTGCAAAAATGCGGGATTTGAACTGGAGCGATCTGCAGGTGCTGGCCGTCTTCGCGCGAGAAGGGTCGACCGCTGCGGCTGCGCGGGCGCTCGCCAGCGACGAAACCACGGTGGTGCGGCGTCTGCGCCGTCTGGGCAAGGCGCTTGGCGCCGATGTCGTCGCCAAGGTCGACCGGCGCTATCAACTGACGGCGGCGGGTCGGCAGGCGGCGCGCCACGTCGGCGACATGGCGCTCGCCGCGCAGGCGCTGGGCGGCGAGGTGGCGGGGCTCGAACACCCCGCCGGGGTGGTCCGCCTGACAGCCCTGCGCGCCATTGTCGACGGCATCGTCATCCCCCGGTACGCGGAGCTTCGCGAGCGGTTTCCCGGCATTTCGATCGATTTTCTGGCGGATGCCCGAAATCTCGACCTGGCGCGCGGCGAGGCGGACGTTGCCGTGCGGCTGGCGCTGCCGACGGGTCCGGACATCTTCGGGCGCAAGCTCGCCGACATCTCCTTTGCCGCGTACGCGCGGGCTGGCGCGGAGGATCGCTGCCCGCTGCACTGGCTGACCTACACCGAGCCGCTGGGCGTGCTGCCGGAGGCGCAATGGCTCGCGGCGCATGTGCCAAGACAGCACGTTGCCGCGCGCTCCAACAGCATCGAGGGGCTGGCTGGCCTCGTCGCGGGTGGACATGGCGGGGCGGTATTGCCGTGCTTTCTTGCCGATGCGCAAGCGTCGCTTGCACGCGTCACGGCGCCGCCGTTCGGTCCCGGTCCGTGCCTGACTCGCGAGGCATGGACGGCGGTGCATGAGAGCCAGCGCCGCGTTCCGGCGGTCCGCGCGGTGATCGACTGGCTGGTGTCGGTCTTCTCCACACGGTTCAAGTGAAGCCGATGGTTGCCATGTTCAGGCTTCATTTACGTTGCTGAGTAAGGATGCGGGGGAAACCTGAAAGGCGCGACATGGCTCAGTGGCATGCATTTCTGATCGAGGGACGCAATTTCCGCAGCGATCGCAGCAACGGTGCCGTGCGCCCTGGACGCATCGGCTTCTACACGTGGCGCTTCATCGAGGCTGCTGACGAGGAGACGGCGCGCCGCAAGGCGGAGGAAGACGTCTTCAGTGCTGCGCGCGAACGCTTCCCCGACAGCCCGCGCGGGCGGCTGATGGCGCGCCCGATGGGCATGCGCGAGGCGCCGCAGATGTCGGACTACGGGCCCGGCATGCGCGGAACCGGCTTCATCCTCTTCCCCGAAACGCCGGTGGTCTCGGAAATCGCGGCGGCCTTCGAGGGCGTTGCGTCGTTCTTCCGGCCGGCCGCGAACGGCGGCACGACCGCGTCAGCCGGACGCAGTTGAGGCTTGCTGGCCGCGAGGCAGGTGTGTTTCGCAGCGCGCTCACAAGAGCGGCGGTGACGTCCAGGGATCCATGATCTCATCGATCAGCTGAAAGGCGTTCAGCACGCATCCGCCCGCCATGTGCTTGCGGATGGCGTCGCGCACGTCCTGACGCGCCACCATGGCCGCCCAGAACGACAGTTCACGCTCGCGCGTGGCAAGGTCCATGTCGCGGCGTTGCCAGGATTCGAAGTGTACCGAGGTGACGGTGTCGCCCGAGAACACGGTGCACTGCGGATCGCACAGGAACTTGCGCCACATGTTGAGGTCGGTCGGACGGCCCTGGGGCGCCGGCGCCCAGCCTTCGGGCAGGCGGCGATAGGCGTCAAGGCGGTGCGCGACATAGCTCAACCCGATGATCGAACGTGGCGGTTCGTCGAACATCTGGGCGCGGTCGGGCGTGTTCTGGAGCTTCAGCGGAGAGGCGCGGAATTCGTAGACCAGCCGTTGTGGTGCCAGGCCGGTTCGCCAGCGCTGGCGCCAGCGCGCGGCCATGCCCTTTTCGATGGAGTCGGCGAACTGGCGCGTCAGGTTGAGCGGACGGGTGTTGACGAGGTCGTGGCCTTGCAGCAGGGGCACCAGCGCTTCGAGGTGGTCGGGAAACCAGACATCGTCGTCGCTGGCGTAGGCGATCCAGGGACTGGCAACCTCGCCGAGCAGGACATGGCGGTGTTCCTCGCCGGTGCGCGGCCCCTTGGGGAAGGCACGATAGCTGACGCGCGGGTCCGTGGCGGCGATGTCGGCGATCAGTTTCGCGGTGACGTCCGGCGCGCCGTCGCCGACGACGATCAGCCGGAAATCCGCGAAGGTCTGCGCCTGAACGGAGCGAATGGCGTGAACGATCATCGCACCGTGGTCGAAGGTCGGCATCAGGATCGTGAACCGCGGTTCTGCCATCTGCGCCATCCTAGCCGCAGAACACAGGAGGCGCGGGGTTCTCGCCGAGCGGGTCGAGGCCGGCCAGGGCACGAATCCCGGCGATGCTGTCGAGGATGTGCAATTCCTCGTCCAGCGCCGTCAGTGGCGGCGGACCGCCGCGCAGATGTTCGATGAACGCCGAGAGTTCCGCCAGCAGCGGCAATTCGTTGCCGACGTCGCGGGTCAGCAGGTCGTTGCCGGTGCGGATGTGGAGGGCGCTATCCCAGCCGTCGGCCAGTTCCACGGTTGCGCGCTCGAACGCGGCAATGATCGAGCGCTGCTTGCGCGGGTGCGCGGCGGAGACCTCGATCGCGACCGACAGAGTTTCGTCGGCGAGTGAGGCGATGACGCCGCATCCGCGCGGGCCGAGAGGGTCGGGACGCGCGCTGGCCACGGGGGGCAGGCGGCCTGCAATGTGCAGGGTTATCGCCAGGTCGTGCGGCAGCAAGGTCCACACGGGGTCGACATCGTGATGCGATGTCCCCCAGTCCAGCCGTTTCGTGCGAATGCCCTTGAGGGGGCCGAATTCGCCCGAGCGGGCCATGCGCGCCATCTCGGCGACGCCTGGATGGTAGCGCCACTTCTGCATCGTGAAGGCGAGGTCGCGGGCGCTGTCAGGAAGTGCATGCACACGCGCGACGTCATTGCTCAGCGGTTTCTCGACGAAGATCGGCTTGCCACGCCCGAGCAGGGCTTCGAGGTGGTGTATGTGCAGCGACGTCGGCGAAGCGACGACGTAGCCATCGAGATCGACGGGAAGCTCATAGATCCCGGCGGCGGTCGCAACGGCGCCGCCGGAGCGTGCACGCTCGATGCTTTCCGGGCTTGTGGCGACGACACTCACCGATACGCCCAGCGATTTGAGGTCGCGCAGGATATGCCGGCCCCAGTTGCCACAGCCGACGAGGCCGACATGTGTTGCGGTTGTCTGCATGAGCGGCGGCGTCATGGTGCCGGCGTTGCGGCCTTGCGCGCGTATTCGGCAGTCATTTCGGCCAATGTTCCGGCGCTCTGGTCGCGCGGTGACAGGAGCGGGCCTGCGAGGCCCCAGTCGATGCCGACGTCCGGGTCGTCGTAGCGGCAGGCAAGTTCGTCTTCCACGTTCCAGTAGTGGGATACCGAGTAGAAGAGCGAAGCGGCTTCCCGAAAGGCAAAGCCGTGGGCGACGCCGACGGGAATCGTCAGGGCGACCGGGCTTGCCGACGGGTCGAGTTCGACGGTGGTCGTCAGTCCGGCCGTCGGTGAGCCGGCGCGCAGATCCTTCAGGCCAAGCCGCATGCGGCCGCGCACGAGGACCAGGTAGTCGGTGTGCCAGATGTGGACATGGAAGCCGCGCAGGACATTCGGCCCGCTTTCAACGAAGTTCCACTGCACGGGCTCGATACCTGTCTGCCACGACTTGCGGAAGACTTCGACGAGACTGCCGCGATCGTCAGCGTTGCGCTGCAGCGGCGTGACGATGATCCCCTCAGGCAGAGATCTGCCCGGTAGTGCCGACATGCTGCTCCCCCTCCACGCGGTAGCGTGATCTCCACCTGCGTCAGACGGTCATTTAGTTGTTTCACCTAGTGTGCGCCAGTACCCGAAGGCGGGAGAATTGCGGTGGACGGAATCGGCGCCAGCGCATAGACCATGGCGCAATCGCGATCGTCGGCAGTCACGCGCGATCAAGGCAGAAGGTGCGCGAATTCATGGCAAAGACCCCGACAGCCGGGACCCCGAAGTCCCGGCGCTACGCCGTTCTCGACGTCTTCACGTCGAAACCCCTGTCCGGCAACCCGCTGGCGGTCGTGCTTGACAGCGAGGGGCTGGACACGCAGCGCATGCAGGCGATCGCGGCGGAATTCAACCTGTCGGAGACGGTCTTCGTGGCGCCGGCGAGCCACCCCGCGCACAGCGCCGGCGTGCGCATCTTCACACCGGCGCGCGAATTGCCGTTTGCCGGCCATCCCACGGTCGGCACGTCGATCCTGCTCGCGCTCGACCGCTTTGGCGGCACCGGCATGAAGGAAGGCATCATTGTTCTGGAAGAAAGCATCGGCGCGGTGCGTTGCGGGGTGAAGCTCGGCGCGGATGCGGGCTACGCCGAGTTCGACATCCCGGTGCTGCCGGGAAAGCCGGACAATGGCGGCGACAGGGAGCTGATCGCGGCGGCTGTCGGGCTGGAGCCGAGCGAGGTCGGCTTCGAGAACCACAAACCGACGAAATGCAGCGCAGGCGTCGATTTCGCCTTCGTGCCGGTGCGCGACCTGAAGCGGCTGAACCGCGCACAGGTTTCGAGCCGGGCGTTCGAGGAGGCGTTCGGCGATCGCGGCGCGTTCCTGTACACCCGCGAGACGCAGTCCGAAGCCAACGATTTCCAGGCGCGGATGTTTGCGCCTGCGCACGGGATCGCCGAAGACCCGGCGACGGGGTCGGCAGTTGCGGCGTTCGCCGGTGTCGTCATGCATTTCGACGCACCATCGCCCGGCATGTCGCGCTACCGCGTCGAGCAGGGCCATGCGATGGGCCGGCCAAGCCTCATCGAGCTGGAGATCGAGATCGAGAACAAGGCGCTGTCGGCGGTTCGCATCGGCGGCAAGGCCGTGGTCATCGGGCGCGGCGAACTTTTCGTGTAATGGCCGGGTATCTGCTGTAATATCCGTATTTCCCCGTAGAGACCGGCCGGCGCGATGACGCGCCGAACCGGGGGCGGGAGATGGAGGCGGATATGCACGGTGTCGCGCGGATATTCTTTCTTTCGTCGCTGTTCTTCGGGCTTGCGGGGCTGGTGCTCGGCAATGTGATGGCGGCGACCCAAGACCACGGTCAGTTGCCGACGCATGCCCACACGATGGTGATCGGATGGGTGAGCTTCGCCCTGTTCGGGTTGTTCTACCATCAGTTCCCGGCGGCCGCGTCTGGCCTTCTGGCGAAGGTTCACGTGGCCGTCGCCGAGGCGAGCCTGTCGGTGCTGCTGGTCGGGCTGTTCATCCACTATGGCGGCAACGATGCGATCGAGCCCCTGCTTGGCGTCGCGGCGATCGTCTATGCGCTGTCGTTCGCGCTGTTTGCGTTCATCGCGGCGCGGGCGGTCTGCGCGTAATCTCTGCGCGTAATCGTAGTCATTCAACCCGCGAGAAAACGGCGCGCAGGGGAGGTGTCAACCCTGCGCGCCGCCCCCGTCCCGGGCCGGGGGGCCGGCCCGTTTGACCCGCTCTGGGCGGGGGACCCTCTTGTCTGCTGAAAGCGGTTGTCAGTTGATTCCGAGTGATGCCCTGATGCCGGCGGCCATGTCGCCGCACTCGGCTTCCTTGCCCTGTTGCAGCATGGTTCTCGCCTCGTCGATCATCGACTCCGCGTTGTCGCGCAGCGCAGGATCGACGTTGCCGGAGGCGATTTCCGCCTCGAGGGCTTCAAGGTCGGCGGCACAATCGGCCATCGCGGCGCCGGCAAGGCCGGTAAAGGCGAGTGTGAAGGCAAGGCCGGCGAAAGCCAGCGCAAATACGCCTGTGAAAGCGGTTCCCCGGTGGATTGGTGTCATGACCGCATCTCCCCGTCGTGGTCACGCACCCCAGCCGCAGACGACTGTAGAGGCCTGCCCGCAGGCGTCGAATCAATTGCCGTCGCAGGATTGAAACTTTAATTTTGTGAATGAGTTGGCGATTGCCGCACTGTCGCCATCTTGCGCTGAGGCGGGCAACGGCGCTACAAGGGTTCTGCAATCGTTAACCGATCGTTTACGCAAGGCGCGGACGATCGGCTTATGAGTCGTTCGGCGGGAATGCGTTTCCGGCAGGCCGGACAGGGAAAACGGCAAGGCGAGCTCGAGACCGACATGACCACGGTCCGCGACATGAAAGCTTCCTTTGCCGCGGCGCGCGACAGGCGCGCCGCGCTCTCTTCGCTCGACCTGCTGCTCCTTATCCGCCCCTGAGTTCCGGCGGTTCGCGGTATCGCGGGCGGGACCTCAGGGGAACAGAGACCAGACCGAAGCAGACACGAGCAGAATTTCCGCGTTCCCGTTAGAAACATCCAGACCGTTTGTCCGTGCGCCGGCACAGGGGCGCGCGGGAGGGAACGCCCAACAGGACAAGACCCATGAGCGATCAGGTCATCATTTTCGACACCACCTTGCGCGACGGCGAGCAGTGCCCCGGCGCAACCATGACTTTGGAAGAGAAACTGCAGGTCGCAGATCTCCTCGACGCGATGGGCGTCGATGTGATCGAGGCCGGCTTCCCGATTGCCTCCAACGGCGACTTCGAGGCGGTCTCGCTGATCGCCGAGCGGGTGCAGAACGCGGTGGTGGCGGGGCTTTCGCGCGCCGCGCCCGGCGACATCGAACGGGCGGGCGAGGCGGTGAAACACGCCAGGCGACCGCGCATCCACACCTTCATCTCCACCTCGCCGGTGCACATGAAGTACAAGCTGCAGAAGTCGCCCGACGAGGTTCTGGAGATGGTCGTGCGGCAGGTGACGCAGGCGCGCAACCTGGTCGACGACGTGGAGTGGTCGTGCGAGGACGGCACGCGCACCGAGCACGATTTCCTGTGCCGATGCGTGGAAGCCGCGATCAACGCCGGCGCGACGACGATCAACATCCCCGACACGGTCGGCTACACGGTGCCGGAGGAGTATTTCGAGCTCTTCCGCATGGTGCGCGAGCGCGTGCCGAATGCCGACAAGGCGATCTTCTCCGTGCATTGCCACAACGACCTCGGCATGGCGGTGGCGAATTCGCTGGCCGGCGTGAAGGCCGGCGCTCGGCAGATCGAGTGCACCATCAACGGCATCGGCGAGCGGGCTGGCAACGCGGCGCTGGAAGAGATCGTGATGGCGATGAAAACGCGCGGCGACGTGCTGCCGTTCACCACCAACATCGACACCACAATGCTGACGCGCGCCTCCAAGATGGTGGCGGCGGTGACCTCGTTCCCGGTGCAGTACAACAAGGCGATCGTCGGGCGGAACGCCTTCGCGCACGAAAGCGGCATCCATCAGGACGGCATGCTCAAGCACACCCAGACCTACGAGATCATGACGCCGGAATCGGTCGGCGTCTCGAAGACCTCGCTGGTGATGGGCAAGCACTCCGGGCGCAATGCCTTCCGCGACAAGCTGGAGCAGCTCGGCTACCAGCTCTCCGACAACCAGCTGCAGGACGCCTTCACCCGCTTCAAGGATCTCGCCGACCGCAAGAAGGAGGTCTACGACGAGGACATCGAGGCGCTGGTCGACGAGAACCTGGCGACGGCGGAAGACCGCATGAAGGTGCTGTCGCTGCTGGTGGTCGCCGGCACGATGGGACCGCAGGTGTGCACCCTGTCGCTCGACATCGAGGGCGAGCACAAGACGGTTCAGTCGTCGGGCAATGGCCCGGTCGACGCGACCTTCAACGCCATCCAGCAACTGGTGCCGCACGAGGCGAAGCTGGAGCTCTACCAGGTGCACGCGGTGACCGAGGGCACGGACGCACAGGCCGAGGTGTCGGTGCGGCTCGGCGCCGACGGCAAGAGCTTCACGGGGCGCGCGGCGCATCCCGACACGCTGGTGGCGTCTGCCAAGGCGTATCTCACCGCGCTCAACAAGGTGATCGCGCGGCGCGACCGGCTGCACGCGCAGGCCGCGGAATAGCGCTACGAAGACGGAAGCGGGCGGGGCCGGAAAATTCGGTTCCGCCTGCGACTGGACACGGGCCACCGGCGTTGTTATATCGCCGCTTCCCGATTTGGTGCGGGCGCATAGCTCAGATGGTAGAGCAGCTGACTCTTAATCAGCGGGTCCAAGGTTCGAGTCCTTGTGCGCCCACCAAATTTCCCCCGGATATCCTTGTCTCGTGAAGCATCAGCCTCCTGGCGCGGACCGACCGCGCATGGATCAGGGTGTGCGCAAATGCGGTTCGCGCGGCAGATACAGCGTCAGCAGGCCGATTGCCGGCAGGACGGCGCAGATCTGGTAGACGCGGGCGATGCCCCAGATGTCGGCCAGCGCGCCGAGCGCAGCAGCCCCGATGCCGCTCATGCCGAAGGCGAAGCCGAAGAAGATACCGGCGATGAGGCCAATGCGGCCGGGCATCAGTTCCTGCGCGAAGACGACGATGGCCGGAAACGCCGACGACATGACGAGGCCGATGACGACGCTCAGCACGCCGGTCCAGAACAGGTCGACGTGCGGCAACAGCAGCGTGAAGGGCAGGGCGCCGAGGATCGACACCCAGATGACCGCCTTGCGTCCGATACGGTCGCCGATGGGCCCGCCCAGCAGGGTGCCGAGCGCGGAAGCCAGCAGGTAGACGAACAGCATGATCTGCGAGAAGCGGATCGTCACGCCGAAGCTCTCGATCAGGTAGAAGGTGTAGTAGCTCGACAGGCTGACCATGTAGACCTGCTTGGAAAAGACCAGGATCGCCAGGATGACGAGGGCGGCGACCGCGCCCTTGGCGGGCGGGTCCGCGTCGACGGGCGTCTTGCGCGCGGCGGCGCGCAGGTGTTGCTCGCGCGCCCAGTTGCCGACCTTCCACAGGATGACCATCGCCAGCAGGGCGAGCGCGGAGAACCAGGCGATGCTCGGCTGGCCGAGCGGCAGCACGACATAGGCGGCCAGCAGCGGGCCAAGCGCGGAACCGGCGTTGCCGCCGACCTGGAACACCGACTGGGCGAAGCCGAAGCGTCCGCCCGATGCGGCGCGCGCAAGCCGCGAGGCGCCGGGATGGAAGATCGCCGAGCCGAGGCCGACGCTGATCGCGGCGACGAGCAGCAGCCAGTAGGTGTGCGCAGACGCGAGCAGCAGCAGGCCGAGGAGGCTTGCGAACATGCCGCCGGCAAGCAGGCGGTGGCGCGGGCGGCGGTCGGTCGACAGTCCGATGGCCGGCTGCAGGATCGAGGCAGTGACCTGGTAGGCGAAGTGGATGATGCCGATCTGGGTGAAGCTCAGCGCGTAGTTGACACGCAGGACGGGATAGAGCGCCGGCAGCAGCGACTGGATGGTGTCGTTGAGCATGTGGCACAGGCTGAGCGCATAGAGCACGGCAAAGGCCGCACCGGCCTGGGCGTTCGTCTCCTTGGCGGTTGCTGCGTTGGTCACGGGACGGCATCCTTGCCCGGGCACGAGGTCCGGCGAGCGGGCAGGGGGAATGTCCTTTCGCTCTTTCCACGAGCAATAGTGCAATCGGGTTGCGGCGTCCATTTGCCGTGGCGGTGAAAGCGGCTAAAAGGGCGGCCATGCGATCGCGGGTTCGGCTGGGCGGCCCCGCGAACATGTGGACGGGCAGAGCGGGGAGTGCCAATGAAGCGCGCGCTGATTACCGGGATATCGGGGCAGGACGGCGCCTACCTGGCGCAACTCCTGCTGGACAAGGGTTACGAGGTGCATGGCGCGTTTCGCCGCTCGGCGGGCGCCAGCGACCTGCGCCTGCGTGCGCTCGGCATCGACGCCGACGTGCGCCCGGTCGAACTGGAGCTGCTCGAATTCAGCAACCTGCACCGGGTCATCGAGAAGATCCGCCCCGACGAGGTTTACAATCTCGCCGCGCAAAGCTTCGTCGGAGTCTCCTTCGAGCAGCCGGTGTTCACCGCCGATGTCGATGCGCTCGGCGTGCTGCGCCTGCTGGAAGCGATCAGGATGGCTGGATCGGATGCGCGCTTCTACCAGGCGTCTTCGTCGGAAATGTTCGGCAAGGTGCGCGAGACGCCGCAGACCGAGCTGACGCCGTTCCATCCGCGCAGCCCCTACGGTGTCGCCAAGGTCTTCGGCCACATGATCACGATGAACTATCGCGAGGCCTACGCGATGCATGCCTCCAACGGTATCCTCTTCAACCACGAGTCGCCGCTGCGCGGGCGCGAGTTCGTCACGCGCCGCATCACGACGGGGCTTGCGCGCATTGCTTGCGGCGAGCAGGACAGGATCGCGCTCGGCAACCTCGACGCGCGCCGCGACTGGGGGTTTGCCGGCGACTATGTCGAGGCGATCTGGCAGATCCTGCAACATCCGCAGGCCGACGATTTCGTCATTGCGACGGGCACGTCGACCAGCGTGCGGGATTTCCTCCGCTTCGCGGCTTCGGCCGCCGGCTTCGATCTCGCCTTCGAGGGAAGCGGTGTCGAGGAAAAGGGCATCGACCGCAAGAGCGGGCGGGTGATCGTGGAAATCGATCCCGCCCTGTTCCGCCCGGCGGAGGTCGACGACCTGATCGGCGACGGCAGCAAGGCGCGCTCGGTGCTGGGCTGGGAGCCGAAGGTCGGGGTGGAGGAACTCGCCCGCATGATGGTGGAGGCCGACATGAAGCGGGTGCGCGAGGGGACGCTGAGCTTCTAGCGAGCGGCGGCTGCGGTCAGGCACGGGCGAACTCAGGCGACCTCGTCGAATTCGCCGTTGAGGAAGGCCGGAATGGACGCGCCGGAGCGGGCAAGGCGGGCGATGTCGCGTGCCGCGTTCATCGCCAGCGCGACCGCGACATCCATGTCGATGTACTTGAAGGTGGCAAGCCGGCCGACGAAGCTGACGCCGGCGGACGCCTTCGCGTCGGCGACATAGGCGGCGAGCCGCTGCGAATTGCCGGTCAGGTTGACGGGGTAGTAGAGCCGGTCGCCAGGGCCGGCCTCGCGGCTGTACTCACGCGAGATGATGGTGGATGCGTGCTGCTCCCACGGCGCGAACCACTTGTGCTCGGTGATGCGGGTGTAGGGCACCGTCTCTTCGGGGAAGTTGACGCTGGCCGTGGGCAGGAAGGTGCCCGCGTGTCGCTCGGTCTCGAAATCGAGCGTGCGGTAGGGCAGCGGCCCGTGGCGCTGCGCGAAATAGGCGTCGAGCGGCCCGGTGAAGATCACGTGGGCGAAGCCCTGTTCAGCGCGGAACGCATCCGGGGCGCAAGCATAGCGCACCTCGATATCGCGGTGGTCGAGGATCGCGGCTGTCAGCGCGGTGTAGCCCTCGCGGGGGATCGCGACGCGGGAATGGTGGAAGTAGCTGTTGTCGCGGTTGAAGCGCAGCGGCAGGCGGGCGAAGACCTTGGCCGGGATGTCCCTGGGGTCGCGGCCCCACTGCTTCTTCGTGTAGCCTCTGAAGAAGGCGCCATAGATTTCGGGCCCGATCGCGGCGAGCGCGGCTTCCTCGAAGTTGCGCGGGGCATGGGAGAATTGAACCCGGCGCGCCTCGATGAATGCGCGCGCCTCGTCGGACTCCATGTCGCGGTTGAAAAAGGCGTTGATCGTATCGAGATTGATCGGCAGGCGGTATTCTCGTCCGCCGGTGCGCGAGCGCACGTCATGGTGATAGGGCATGAACTCGGCGAAGCGGTCGACAAAGGCCCAGACGTCCTGATTGTCGCTGTGAAATATGTGCGGCCCGTGGTGGTGGACCATGATGCTGGTTTCGGCGTCGCGCGATGCGTGGCAGTTGCCAGCGGGGTGGCTTTCCTGTTCCAAGACCACGCAAGCGAAGCCCGATTCGGCGAGCATGCGGGCGACGACCGCTCCGCTCAATCCCGCACCGACGACCAGCAATTTCATGGTTCCTCCACCGATGACAGATGATCCGGCGCAGGCAGACATCGAGATCGTCTACAAGCGCGGGCAGTTCTTTGCGTTGGGCTTCCTCGCACGGGAGGAAATGCGCGTCTACCTGCGTGACAGGCGCCTGCATGTGCAAGTGCGTAAGCCCTGGAAAATCCGGCACGAGTGCTCTGCCTTCATGATTGCCGCCGCCTTCGCGCGGCTCGGCGCACGCGACAGCCGGGTGTTCTACGTGCAGACCGGGGACGGGCCGCTGACGAGGCTTGGCTACACCAAGCTTGCGGTGCGCTTTGCCAACTGCTCGACGCCGGCGTCGCGCGATATCGCCGCGCCGGATTTTTCCTTCGTGAACTGGGTCGATGCGCATGTCAGCGATTTCGATGCCGAGGCGAGGAAGATCGCCGACGCGGGCCGCAGTGTGCCGCGCCACGACAAGGTCTACTGGGCCGGGCGCCTGTTCAACGAACCGCGGCGCAGGCTGGTGGAAACCGGCCGGGAACGTCCGGACCTGTTCGAGGCCATCGACACAGAGCAGTTCTTCGATTCAGCCGAGCAGGCCTATCTCGGCCGCTTCGTGCCGATGTACGAGCAGGTGCGCGACTACCGCTACCTGATCGATATCGAGGGCGCAGGCTTTTCCGGGCGGCTGAAATACCTCCTGCATTCGGGCCGGCTGCTGTTCCTGCAGGACTATGTCTGGCGCGAATGGTATCGCGGGATGCTTGAGCCTTACGTGCATTATGTGCCATTGGCTGCCGACCTGTCCGATCTCGTGGAACGCGTGGAAGAGGTCAGGGCCGACCCGCGGATGGAAGCGCGGATCGCGGCGAACGCGCAAGCCTTCGCGCGACAGCACCTGACCTGTGACGCGGCGATCGGCGAATGGGCGCGGCTGCTGACAGCTCACAAGCTCGTGCGCCGCTGACAGCCGGCACGGCGCGGGACGTGCGACAGGATACCGACGTACAAGGAACGGACGAATGACGAAGCGGGTACTGGTGACGGGCGGAGCGGGCTTCCTGGGGTCGCACCTGTGCGACCGTCTGGTCGATGCCGGTTGCGACGTCCTTTGCGTCGACAACTTCTTCACCGGCTCGAAGGGCAATATCGCCCACCTGCTGGGCAATCCCTACTTCGAACTGATACGCCACGACGTGACGTTTCCGCTCTACGTCGAGGTCGACCAGATCTACAACCTGGCCTGCCCGGCAAGCCCGATCTACTACCAGCGCGATCCGGTTCAGACGACCAAGACGAGCGTGCATGGCGCCATCAACATGCTTGGCCTTGCCAAGCGGACCGGCGCGCGCATCTTCCAGGCCTCGACCAGCGAGGTCTACGGCGATCCGCAGATCCACCCGCAGACCGAAGGTTACTGGGGCCACGTCAACCCGGTGGGCCTGCGCGCCTGCTACGACGAGGGCAAACGCTGCGCGGAGACGCTGTTCTTCGACTACTACCGGCAGCACGCGATGCAGATCAAGGTCGCGCGCATCTTCAATACCTACGGGCCGCGCATGCAGCCCGACGACGGGCGCGTGGTCAGCAATTTCATCGTCCAGGCGCTGAAGGGCGAGGACCTGACGATCTACGGCGACGGCACGCAGACGCGGTCGTTCTGCTACGTCGACGACATGATCGAGGCGTTCCTGCGGCTGATGGACAGTCCGGCGGGGTTCACCGGCCCGGTCAACCTCGGCAACCCGGGCGAGTTCTCGATGCTGGAGCTGGCCGAACTCGTGCTGAAGGAGGTCGGCGGGCGTACCAAGCTGGTCTTCCACCCGCTGCCGAGCGACGACCCGACGCAGCGCCAGCCCGACATCGCGCTTGCCAGGGCGAAGCTCGGCTGGGAGCCGAAGGTGGCGCTTGCCGACGGGTTGAAGGAAACCGTGGCGCACTTCCGCAAGACGCTGGAGCTGTAGGGTACGACCGGGGTCCAGGCCCTAGCTGCAGGCTGCGCAGGTGCCGCGGATCTCGATCGCCGTCTTGCGCGGCCTGAACCCGTGCTCGCTGGCCCAGGCGCCAAGGTGTTTCTTCAGCCCTGCATCGGTGAATTCGGCGACGTGGCCGCATTGCTCGCAGATGGCGAAGGCAACCGTGCCGTCCTCCTCGCAGTCGGGGTGGCAGCAGGCAACGAAGGCGTTCAGGCTTTCGAGCCGATGGACGAGGCCAAGCGCCTGCAGGCGCTCCAGCGCGCGGTAGACCTGCAAGGGCGCGCGGAACCCGTCGTCTCGCAATTCGTCGAGGATCGCGTAGGCGCTCATGGGGCCTTGCGCACGCGAAAGCGCGCCATAGACGAGGTCCTGGTTGCGGGTCAGGCCGGCGGGTGCGTGATCGTGGTGCGCCATGGGCATCAGTTCCTCGCAGACCGCGCGTGCAGGGGCAGGAGGGAGAGCAGGAACAGCACCAGCGCGGCAACCACGATCGAGGGGCCCGACGGCGTGTCCCACTGCAGCGAGGCGAACAGGCCGGCAACTACGGCGATGGCGCCGGCGAGCGCGGCGAGCGCGGCCATGTGTTCCGGTGTCGCGGCAAAGCGGCGCGCGGCGGCGGCGGGAATCAGCAGCAGCGCGGTGATCAGCATGACGCCGACGATCTTCATGGAGATGGCGATGACGGCGGCCATCAGCAGCATGAAGACAAGGTTGGCACGATCTGGCTGCAATCCCTCGGCCTGGGCGAGGTCGCGGCTGACCGTGGCCGCGAACAGCGGCCGCCAGATGAACGCGAGGACGGCCAGGACGCAGGCTCCACCGACCCAGATGAGCGCGACGTCGATGTCGGAGACGGCGAGGACGTCGCCGAACAGCAGGCCCATCAGGTCCATGCGCACCCAGCTCATGAAGGCAAGGCAGACGAGGCCGATGGCGAGCGAGGAATGCGCAAGCAGGCCGAGCAGGGCGTCGCCCGACAGCGTCGCGCGGCGCTGCAGGGCGACCAGCGCCAGGGCGATTGCCGCTGAAACGACGAAGACGGCGAGGGTGACGTTGACCTCGAGCAACAGGGCGAGCGCGACGCCGAGCAGGGCGGCATGCGACAGGGTATCGCCGAAATAGGCGAGCCGGCGCCAGACGATGAAGCAGCCGAGCGGGCCGGCGACGATGGCGACGCCGATGCCGGCGAGGAGCGCGCGCACGAAGAAGCCGTCAAGCATGGTCATGCTCCGGCCGGGCCGATCCCGCTTGCGCCTCGCCGCCTGCATCGTGGGCGGTGTGGCCATGGCCGTGATCGTGACCATGATGGTCATCATGATTGCCATCGGTGGGGTGGCAATCCTCGGTAATGGTGCCGTCGGCGTGGCGCACGCGCCCGTCGGGCAGGTGGGTGTGATCGTGGTGGTGCTGGTAGATGGCGAGCGCCTCGATCGGCCGGTCGCCGAACAGCTTGCGGTAGGCCGGGTCCTCGGCGACGGCGCGCGGGGTGCCGTGGCAGCAGACGTGGCCGTTGAGGCAGATGACGCGGTCGGTGGCGGCCATGACGACATGCAGGTCGTGCGAGACCATCAGGATGGCGCAGCCGAGCCGGTCGCGCAGCTTCGAGATCAGCTCGTAGAGCGCGATCTCGCCGTTGAAGTCGACGCCCTGCACCGGTTCGTCGAGCACCAGCAGGTCCGGCTTGCGGCAGATGGCGCGCGCCAGCAGGGCGCGCTGGAACTCGCCGCCCGACAGGTCGCGCATTGCTGCGCCCGCCAGGTGTGCGATGCCGGTCTCGGCCAGCGCTTGCGTCGCCTCGGCGGCGGCGACCGGGCCGGTCAGCGACATGAAGCGGCTGACGGTGAGCGGCAGCGTCCAGTCGACGGCGAGCTTCTGCGGCACGTAGCCGACGCGCAGGCCATCGATCCGCCGGGCAGTGCCCTCATCGGGGGCGAGGATGCCGAGCGCCATCTTGACCGAGGTCGACTTGCCCGAGCCGTTGGGGCCAATCAGCGTCACGATCTCGCCGCGTTCGATGGCGAAGGACACGCCACGCACCAGCCAGCGCTCGCCGCGGCTGACGCCGGCGTTTTCGAGCGAGACGAGCGGGCTCGGCATGATCGGGCTGGACTTGACTGGAATGGACATGAGCAGACTGGACTTGTCGGTCGGGTGCGCCTGCGAATTCGGGAATGCGATTCACAGGCATGTTCCGTCTTGCCGGACATTGTGTCATACGTTATACCATTACGCAATGTAATGATATTACGTTACAACGATCCGTGACAATGCTGTCGACGGTGCACAGGAAGGCAATCATGCGTTATCGGGAACTCTTGCTCGCCGCTACCATCCTTTCGGGGATGGCGTCCGCCGCACATGCGATGGATGGCGTCGTCGCCTCCATCAAGCCGGTGCATTCGCTGGTCGCCGCGGTGATGGGCAACACCGGCAGGCCGAAACTGATCGTGGACGGGGCGGGTTCGCCGCACACCTACAGCCTGAAGCCTTCGCAGGCGAGGATGCTCGAGGACGCGAAGCTTGTGTTCTGGATCGGCCACGATCTGGAAGCGTTCCTCGAAAAGCCGCTGGAGACGCTGAGCGGCGGTGCGCAGGTTGTTGCGCTGTCCAAGGCTGACGGGATGAAGCTGCTGGAGTTGCGCGAGGGCGGAACCTTCGAGGCTCATGACCACGGTCACGAAGGGCATGGCGATCACGATCACGATCACGATCACGAAGCAGACCATGAGCGCGCCGAGCACGCGGGTCGTGAACACGAAGAAGGTCACGCGCACGAGCATGAAGCGCATGACGATCATGCCGAAAAGCACGCAGATCATGACCATGATGGTGAGGACCATGGCGGTCACCACCACGG
>JACKJK010000010.1 GCA_020637985.1 Rhodobiaceae bacterium | reverse complement strand
AAGGGCGGTTTCGACGTCTCCGACAATTTCGGCATTGCCGCGAACATCCGCTACATCGACAAGCGAACCGACCTCGACGACCAGCCGTTCGACTACGTGATCGACAGTGCCGGCTTCTCCGGCCAGAGCGAGTTCCACGGCCGTCTCGTTGCCAATGGCAGCCTGCTCGACGGAAAATGGTCGCATGAGGGCGGCATCATCTACTCCGACATCGAATCGGAAGGCTTCACGCCGTCCTACCTCGACAGTGGCACGCGCGAAGACCGCTTCGACGCCTTCTACAAGACCACGCTGCGCCACGACACGCCTGACCTGCTGGGTGCCCACCATGCGCTGACCGGCTACGTTCGCCACCGCACCGAAAGCTTCCGCAACACGCAGTCCACGGCCAACGCGGCACAGCTGGCACGCAAGGAACGCGAGACGCTGTCGTTTGCCGCCGAATACCAGGTCGATCTGCTCGACCGTATCGCCATCTCGGCGGCGCTGCGCCACGACATCAACGATTCCTTCGAGGACGCCACCACCTATCGGCTGGCAAGCTCATACCGGCTCGACGAGCACGCGGCGCGGCTGCACGCAAGCGTCGGCACCGCGGTGACGAACCCGACCATGATCGAGCAGTTCGGCTTCAACCCCGCGACCTTCCTCGGCAACCCGAACCTGACGCCGGAATCCTCCTTCGGCTGGGACATCGGCATCGAGAAGTCGTTTTCCAACGGCGCCTTCGTGGTCGACCTGACCTATTTCGAGAGCACGCTCGAGGACGAGATCACCAACGATTTCTCAGGTTTTCCGGTGGTCACGGTCACCAACGCCAGCGCAAAGAGCCACCGCCGCGGTGTCGAGATCAGTGCCCTGTGGCGCCCGGCCGATTGGCTCGACCTGTCGGCGGCCTATACCTACGTCGATTCCACCGATGGCAACGGCGCCGTCGAGTTGCGCCGGGCGCGCCACTCCGGGCGCGTCGACGCCACGGCCCGCTTCCACGAGGACCGCGCGACCGTGACGCTCAGCGCGATCTTCAACGCCGACATGCGCGATCAGGATTTCTCCACCTTCCAGACGATCACGCTTGAGGACTACGTGCTGGTCAACGCCCGCGCCGCCTATCGCTTCAGCGATCATGCCGAGGCCTTCGTGCGTGTCGAGAACCTGCTCGATCAGCACTACGAGGAGGTCTGGTCCTACGAAGCCCAGGGCATCGCGGCCTATGCCGGCATCTCGATGAAGCTGGGTGGGGAATAGCCTTTCGCGCCCCGCCAAAACGTGCCCTTCGCAAGGCGGCGTCACGCCGATATAGTGCCGCCGCCTTGCAAGCAACCAGGCACCGGGGGAACGGGTGAGCGCAGCCGCAGCGACAACGAGAGCCGAACGGCGCACGATCGCGCTGGTCGCCAGCGAGACCGAGGAGGCGCAGGCGGCGAGCGCTAGCCTTGCCTCGCAATACCAGACCACGCAGCCGGAGAATGCCGACGTCATCGTCGCGCTCGGAGGCGACGGCCTGATGCTGCAGTGCCTGCACAGGTTCATGAACACCGGCAAGCCGATCTACGGCATGAACCGCGGCTCGGTCGGCTTTCTCATGAACGAATATTCCGAGGCCGACCTGCCGGCCCGGCTCCAGGCCGCCGAGACGGCCGAAATCCATCCCCTGCGCATGCATGCCACCGGCAAGGACGGGTCGCACCATGACGCGCTCGCCATCAACGAGGTCTCCCTGCTGCGCCAATCCTTCCAGGCTGCGAAGCTGCGCATCTCCATCGATACCAAGATCCGGCTCGAGGAGCTGATCTGCGACGGCGTCCTCGTCGCGACACCGGCGGGTTCTACCGCCTACAATCTTTCCGCCCACGGCCCGATCATCCCGATCGAGGCCCGCCTGCTCGCGCTGACGCCGATCTCGCCATTCCGCCCGCGCCGCTGGCGCGGCGCCCTGCTGCCGGGCAACGCGCAGATCGCCATCGACGTGCTGGAAGCCGGCAAACGCCCCGTTTCCGCCGTTGCCGACCACCGCGAGATCCGCGACGTCGTCCGCGTCGAGATCGCCGAGGAAGAGACATCCACGGCGCTGATGCTGTTCGATCCCGGCCACAGCCTCGACGAACGCATCCTCAACGAACAGTTCGGCTACTGAACGCGCGCCAGCGCCCGGCGGCCATTCCGGCCCGCCCGCAAACCCTTTGTTCATCTGATCGCCGTAGGCTTTCGGGAAAGTCACGCCGTGTGCACTCCCTCGGGCAAGCGCCCCGATGCACATCGCCATGGAAATCGCGTCGGGCCGACCATGGAAAAGATCGACTTCAGTCAGGTGTCGGTGCTTGTCGTCGACGACAACATGCACATGCGCAAGATCGTGCGCGCGCTGCTGATGGCGTTCGGCGTACGCCAGGTTCAGGAAGCCGAGGACGGTGCATCCGCGCTCGAGGCCTTCGAGCAGAACAGCCCGGACATCATCATCACCGACTGGGTCATGCCGATCATCGACGGTCTGGAGCTCGTCCAGATGATCCGCCGGCCGGATTCGAGCAACAATCCGTTCGTGCCGATCATCATGCTGACCGGACACGCCGAGAAACGCCGCGTCATGCAGGCGCGCGACGCCGGCGTGCACGAATTCCTCTGCAAGCCGATCTCGGCGCGTTCGCTATACCTGCGCCTGTACAGCGTCATCGCGCATCCACGTCCTTTCGTGAAGACGACGACCTATTTCGGCCCCGACCGCCGCCGGTTTGCCAACCCGCTCTACAAGGGGCCCGAGCGCCGCGAGAAACGCGCGCTGATCGACATCGAAGACGAGCAGCCGGACATGAACCAGATCGATTTCGATGCGATCGATGCCGGCGACCAGGACACCAACCAGATCGACTTCGACGCGATCGACGCCGGCGGGGAAGACACCAACCAGATCGACTTCGATGCGATCGATGCCGGCGACCAGGACACCAACCAGATCGACTTCGATGCGATCGACGCCGGCGGCCAGGAAGAAGAACAAGAACGGGTGGCCGTATGACGAGGAAATCTCCACCCGCCGACAAGCGCGCAGAGGAAGAAGTCGAGGTTGTCCTGCCGGCGAAGACGCTCAGGCACGTCGTGACCGACGACGGCAGGAAGGGCGGTCCGCAGATCGACATGGACGCGATCCAGCGAGCGGAAAAGGCGCTCGACAAGCTTTCGGTGTCGTTCGGCATGTGGATGGGCGAGGAGATCGACACGCTGCGCGACGCTCATGCCGCTGCCGTTGCCGAAGACATGAAGGGCGAGGCGCGAGACGCCTTCTTCCGCGCCGCCCACGACCTGCGCGGCGAAGCGGCCACCCTGGGTTTCCCGCTGGTAGGTCAGGTCGCGGGCAGTCTCGCAGACCTCCTGTCGATGCTACCGCCGAACCTGGAGATATCTCCCGGGCTCGTCGACGGACACATCCAGGCCATCAACGCGATGATCCGCGAAGATGCCCGCGGCGATGACAACAAGACGGCAATCGCGCTCGCAAACTGTCTGCGCGAGGCAAGCGGTCAGCTTCTGGAAGCCCACGGCGCGCTGGACAACGACATCGGCTCATCCGCCGAAACCGACGCTGCCTGATCCTGCCTCGGCGCGGAAATTCCTATCGAGGTCCGTGAAACCGGCGTCCGCAGGCGTGCATCCGCCCGGTCATGCGGCCTTGAAGTAGCCGCCGGAGTCCGCCCGCGCCGCCTCTCGCGCCTCGTCGGCGGCAAGTCGCGTCAGCAACGCGTAGAAGGCATCGACCTCCCCGCCGCAGACCGCTTCGTAGCGCGACAGCACGCGCTCCACCATTCGCCTTCCGGCCGTCAGCCGTTCGCCATGCGAACCGATGGGGCCCATCTCGAACAGCACGTCGAGTGCCGCCCAAATAGCCCCCGCGCCATCGGCAGGCAGACGCGTCTTGCGGTACAGGGAACGGAATCCGGAACCGGACCGATCCGAAAGCAGCGCCGCGACGCGCTTGGCCGGCGCCCCGGTGAGCTCGGCCATCGCGGCTTCGAAAAACGCCAGCTGGGCGCGCACAAGCGCGCGCAACAGCAGCGTCACGGTCAGCTTGCCGTCAACATGGAGCACACGCGCGAGTTCGCGGGCGTTCGCCGCCTCGCATCCATCGGCAACATCGAGGGTTGCGCGTTCCTCAACGTCACTCATCAGGCGCTCCGCCCGCTCTCCAGGCAGCCATCCCTTGTCGGCCAGCATCGCGCTCAGCGCTTCCGACAGCCCCCCGACCAACCGATGCCGCAGCGTCGGCGACAGGTCGTCGCGCGCCAGCAGCGCGCTTCGCAGCCGCGCATCGCCGCGGTGACGCTCCACCATGCGCGCCAGCGAGGAACGCGCCACGCTGGCGCCGGCGTTGGCAAGCAGCGTCAGGCACGAGGGAACGCCGCCGATCTCGGCGAGCGCCGCGGCCAATGGCACACCGATGCGGGTGCGCCGGGCGATCGCGACGCGATGGCTTTCGCTGCCTGCCCCGCACATGTCGACAAGCCAGCCCTCGCTGAGCGCCGGACTGCGCGCCAGGACCGGCGCCGCAACCTCGCAGACATCGTCGCAGAGCGCCTGGAGGATCGCGGGAGGTGCGTGCAACGCATCGGCAAGCCCTTCGGCCAGCGCCTTGCGGACGCGCACGGCGGGATCGTCGAGAACGGCAAACATCGCCGTCGTCACCTGCCGGCGCTTATCGCCATCCAGTTCCTGCTCGCAGAAAAGCCCCGCCAGGGCGCTGACGACCTCTGCCCGCTCAGCAGCATTGCCCTGCTCGAGGCGGGCGAGAAAACGACGCACATACATGGGCCAACCGCACTCATCATCCGAACATGCCGGCCAACGCACCGGCGACTTCCCGATGATGCAGCCAAGCCCTTAAGGAAGGGTTCACCATGAAAATTCGTGGAGCGTTAAGGATGCGGGTTGCCAGCCGTCAGCCTTGCCGGCCGGCAAGGCCGAAAAGCGACGCAATCCCCTTGATGAAGCGGCCGAGGCCGCGCGCCTCTCCGGCAGTCCCCGCGCCGGGAGCCACGCTTGCCGTATGCGATGGCGGAACCGGCACGTGGCGCGCGCGTTCGATGGCGGCAGCATCGCCAGCACCGCGCAGCCGCACACGCCGTTCGGAATCCGGTGCCGTGCCGGCGGCCGGCGCGTCGATCGCCGAGAACGCCTCCCCGCCAGCCGGCGGCTGGACAGGCGCGAAGCCGGTCACTTGCCCGCCCGGTGTCGTGAACAGCGACAGCGCATCGAGGCCACCCTGGGCGCCGGGCCCGAGCGCCCGTGGCGCTCCTGACGTGAACAGCCCGCGAAAAGCCCCGCCGTCACCACGCACAGGCGTCGATGCACTGAGTGCGGGGACGTTCGCAGTCGATCCGGGAACACTGAATACCCGCGGACTGGAGGCCCCGGCCTCAGCCCTCGTCACGGGCGTGGCCATATGCTCGTGCTTCGCCACCAGCTTCTGGTAGACGTCGCCGACGCTGCGCGCCACGCCACGCTTGTAGAAGATCGGCTTGTTGGCTTTCGCGGCGGCGGGGAAGTGGTCCGCGGCCCTCGCGCCAGGGTCGCTCTCGGCTAGTCTAATCATCTGCGCCGCGCCGCCCGCACCGAGGAAATGCGCGATATAGAGTTCGCCTTCGCTTGCATCGCGCCCGATCGCCTGGCGCAGGTAGTCCGCGTTGTCCTCGGTAAAGGCGCCAGCCATCAGGGCGGACACTTCCGGGTCGTTGCGAAGGGCGAGGATGTGGCTGCGCATCTGCGGATCTTCGACGCGGAACCGCCCGCGCCCGGCCGGCTCGATCGCAGCGGCCTCCTCGTCGAGACCGAAACGTGTCCCGTTCTCGCGAATCACGCCAAGCCAGGTGCTGTCGATGAACTGGAACAGCCCGGTGGCGCTGGAAGTCGGCGCCTTCGCGTCGGGATTGAAGGCGCTCTCGCGCGCCGCCGTTTTGACGAGATAGTCGAAGTCGATGCCGGTGCGCGCGCTCGCGTTGGCGAGCGCCGACATGACGCGATCCTTCATCGTCTGCTGGACGGCAACCTTCATGCCCGGTCCCGGTTAATGAGGTGGCCCCTTTCAGGGGATATCCGGCTCCTGCCGGCCACGGGCTCTTGCATGCTTCGCACCTTGGCCCGTTATGGTAAACGAGTGGTTAACGACGCCGCGCCGGACGCGCCGCGCACGATGGGAGGACGATTGCATGATCGGCATGTATTTCGAGGAATTCGAGGTCGGCACGACCATCCACCATAAGCTGCGCCGCACGGTGACCGAGATGGACAACACCATGTTCTCCTGTCTCACCCACAACCCGCAGCCGTTGCACATCGACCACGATTTCTCGTCCAAGACCGAGTGGGGCCAGCCGCTGATGAATTCGCTGTTCACGCTCGGCCTGATGATCGGCATTTCGGTGAACGATACGACCTTCGGCACCACGATCGCCAACCTCGGCATGACCGACGTGCGCTTCCCCGCGCCGCTGTTCCATGGCGACACGGTCAACGCGGAAACCGAGATCAAGGACAAGCGCGAGTCGAAGTCGCGGCCGGATGCCGGCATCGTCACCTTCGAGCACCGCGCCTACAAGCAGACCGGCGAACTGGTGGCGATCTGCCAGCGCCAGGCCTTCATGCGCCGCTTGCCGCAGGACTGATCCCATGCGCTCGATGCTGTTCGTGCCGGGCGACAGCCCGCGCAAGATGGAAAAGGCGCTTGGTTCCGGCGCCGACGCCCTGATCCTCGACCTCGAGGATTCCGTTGCCCCTGCCGCCAAGCAAGGCGCCCGCGAGACGACCGCCGCCTTCCTGCGCGACAATGCCGGCAAGCCCGGTTGCCCTGTCCTGTTGGTGCGCATCAATGCGCTCGACACCGCGCTGACGGACGGCGACGTCGCAGCCGTCATGGCGGCGCGTCCCGCCGGGCTCTTGCTGCCCAAGGCAGAAGGCGGCGCCAGCGTGCAGGAACTGCACGCCATGATGTCGGTCGCGGAGGCCGAGGCCGGCATCGACGATGGCGCGACCGCCATCCACGCGATTGCCACCGAGACGGCCCGTGGCATGTTCACGCTGGGCACCTACCGCGGCTGCAGCCCCCGCCTCAAGGGACTCACATGGGGTGCCGAGGACCTGTCCGCCGACATCGGCGCGCAAACCAACCGCCTGCCCGGCTCCGGCGCGACGGAACCATTCCGCATCGCCCGCGCGATGCTGCTGTTCGCCGCCGCCGACGCGGGCATACCGGCAATCGACACCGTGCACGTGGACTTCCGCGACCTCGACGATCTGAGGAACGAGTGCGAGGCCGCCCGCCGCGACGGCTTTACCGCCAAGATGGCGATCCACCCGGCCCAGGTACCCGTCATCAATGAGGTCTTCACGCCGTCGGTTGAGGAAATCGAAAAGGCGCAGGCCGTGGTGGCGGCGTTTGCCGCCGACCCGCACGTCGGCGTCGTCGCCATCGACGGGAAGATGTTCGACCGACCGCACCTGCGCCTCGCTGAACGCATCCTGGCGCGCGCCGGCAAGTGATACCTGGGACAACGCACTCACAATACGGGGTGCGAGACGAAGTCTGCACCCGGAGCGCGACTGCGCGACCGGCCGGTCAGGCCGCACTCGCGGAGGCATTGAGTGCAAGCGAAATTGCCGTGAGCGAGATAATGGCTCAGGCCTCGCCCGGCCGCGTCATCTGGAACACCTCGTTGACAACGCTGTAGTCCTTGTAGCCGAGGCGGGCGAGCGGACGCGCCCTGGTGATGTCGACCATCCCGTCGGCGATCAGCCTGTCGTCGATGTGGATGCCTATGACCTCGCCGATCACCAGTTTGGCCGTCACCGCGTGCCCGCCGACGGGGTCGAAACTCACCGTCTTCTGGTAGCGGCACTCAAGCGCCACCGGCGATTCGCCGACACGCGGCGCATCGATCAGCTCGCATTGCACCGGCGTCAGGCCGGCAAGCTCGAACTCGTCGACCTCGGGGCCGACCGCCGCGGAGGTGATGTTCATCTGCTCGCGCAGGTCCCACACCGCCATCGAGCACGAAAACACGCCCGTCGCCTCGATGTTGGCGATCGAATCCTTGTAGCCCTCGGTCGAGAAACCGACGATGTGCGGATAGCTCGAAAAGGCGTTGAAGAAGCTGTAGGGCGCGAGGTTGCACTTGCCCGAAGCCGACTTCGAACCGATCCATCCGATCGGCCGCGGCGAGACCAGCGCCTTGAACGGGTCGTGCTTGAGCCCGTGCGCCCTGGCAACGGCATCGTAGAACATCGGCAATCTCCGGGTTGCGTCGGTTGGAATTCAGTCCGCCGGCGACCAGCGCTGCGTCAGCGCGGCAACGTCCGGCCGGTCGCGGTCTGCCTGCGGTTCATCGTTGCTGCCGATATGGATGAAGCCGGCGATCGCTTCGTCTCCGGTTAGCCCCAGCGCCGCCTTCGCCGTGGCGTCATAAGCCGCCCAGCCGGTCAGCCACTGGGCGCGAAACCCGAGTGCATGGGCCGCGTGCAGCATGTTCAGGCACGCCGCGCCCGCGGAAAGCACCTGCTCGCTCACCGGGATCTTGGGATGTTGTCTTGCCGTACCGACGACGCAGACCGTCACGGGCGCCGTCGCCAGGATCGCGCGATCCTTGGCGAGGCGCTCATCGCTGACGTCCGGCTCGGCAACCTTGCGCAGCGCGTTGAGCTTCTGCGCCAGCGCGGCTCTCGCATCCCCCTCGACCACGACAAAGCGCCATGGCGCGAGCTTGCCGTGATCGGGCACGCGCGCGGCGATCGTGAGCATGCGGTCGAGCTGTTCGGGATTGGGGCCGGGCGCCTTGAGTTGCAGCGCCATGACGGAGCGCCGCGCCTCAAGATGGCCAAGAAGCTCGGTCAAGGATTCAGACATGTTCTTGATCTACGATCCCGGACAGGATTACGGAACAGCCACGCGGTTTGCGCTACAGGCCGTCTAATTAACGCAATCCAGGTAGCAGGCAAGGGACAGATGGCAGCCTCGATACGTGCGAAGGTTTTCCTGTGCTGGTTTTTCGCCGCCGCGGCCTTCGCCGCCGCGACTGCCGCCTCACCGGCGCAGGCGCAGAGCGGCAGTTCGATCGCCGAGGAAACCGTGCGCGCCGTCGGCAACCTGCTCAAGGGCGCCGACCTGCCGAGCGAACAGCCGCCCGCGGACCAGCCTGCCCCTGGTGCCGAGGGCGCCGATGCCCCCGCCGCCAGCGCACCCGCGCCAGCCGCACCCGCTGCCGGCGGGCCGGATGTGCCTGGCCGGCTCTATGCCCGCCTGACCGAGAAGGACGGCGCATTGGCCTCCGGCCTGCGCTGGCGCGTCTACCGGGTGGCGGCGGAGTCCGATGGCAGCCATGCCACCGTCGCGTCTTCCGAGGAGCCGCAGCCGGTCATCAACGTGCCCGCCGGGGACTACGTGGCGGTCGCCGTGTTCGGCCACGCGGTGGGCACCAAGAAATTTACCGTCTCCGCCGACCCCTTCCGCGAGGCCATCACCCTCAATGCCGGAGGCCTGCGCCTGACGGCGATGAAATACGATGGCGGAGACATTTCGCCAAAGGCCGTGAAGCTGTCGGTCTATTCCGCCGAGCAGGATGAGTTCGGCCAGCGCAAGCTGATCGTCGAGAACGCCAAGCCGGGACAGGTGATCGTCCTCAACGCCGGCACCTACCATGTCGTCAGCCAGTACGGCGACGCCAACTCCACCGTCCGCGACGAGATCAAGGTGGAGCCGGCGGAACTGACCGATGCCCGCATCACCCATTCCGCGGCCGCGATCACCCTGAAGCTCGTCAACGAGGCAGGCGGCGAGGCGCTGGCCAACACCGCATGGAGCGTGCTCTCGCCGGCCGGCGACGTCGTCAAGGAAAGCTTCGGCGCCTTCCCCACCCACATCCTCGCCGCAGGCGACTACTCGGTCATCGCCCGCCACGAAGGCCAGCTCTTCAACCGCGAGTTCTCCGTCCAGCCCGGCATCGCGCAGGAAGTGGAAGTGGTGGCGCAGTAATCTGTACCGCCAGCAGCAAGGGCGTCACCGCGGACAGCGCGTTTACCTGGACCCCGGGTCAGGCCCGGGGTGACGACATGAACGGGTGGCAGCGCCAAATCCTGCGCGCCGCCATGCGCTACCCGCCCTATTCCGCCGCCTGCGCCAGCAGGCGCGCGGCATCCGGCGCGACCGCCTCGGCCACCAGTTCCGCGACGATCGCGTCGAGCGGCACCGTCTTCTGGTCGCGCGAACCGAGCCGCCGCACCGAAACGGTGCGCTCCTCCGCCTCGCGTTTGCCGACAACCAGCAGCACCGGCACCTTGGCGTGGGAGTGCTCGCGCACCTTGTAGTTGATCTTCTCGTTGCGAAGATCGGTCTCCGCGCGCAGACCCGCCGCGTCGAGCGCCGCCTGCACTTCCCTGGCGTAGTCGTCGGCTTCCGAGACGATGGTCGCGACCACCGCCTGTACGGGCGCGATCCACAGCGGGAAATGTCCGGCGAAATGCTCGATCAGGATGCCGGTGAAGCGCTCCAGCGAGCCGAACATCGCCCGGTGCAGCATCACCGGAACGTGCCGTTCGCCGTCCTGGCCGATGTAGAACGCACCGAGCCTGCCCGGCAGGTTGAAATCGACCTGCAGCGTGCCGCACTGCCAGTCTCGCCCGATGGCGTCGCGCAGCACGTATTCGAGCTTCGGTCCGTAGAAGGCCCCCTCGCCCGGATTGAGCGTCCACTCGTGCCCGGTGACGTCGATGGCGTGCCGCAATGCGGCTTCCGCCGCATCCCAGATCTCGTCGGACCCGACGCGCTTCTCCGGCCTGTCGGAGAACTTCACGCGCACGTCGGTGAAGCCGAAATCCGCGTAGATCGACAGGATCAGGTTGTGGACCTTGAGGCATTCCTCGGTGATCTGCTCGTCGGTGCAGAAGATGTGCGCGTCATCCTGCGTGAAGTGGCGCACCCGCATCAGCCCGTGCAGCGCGCCTGACGGCTCGTAGCGGTGCACCTTGCCGAACTCGGCGATCTTCATCGGCAGTTCGCGGTAGCTCTTCAGCCCGTTGCGGAAGATCTGCACGTGGCCGGGACAGTTCATCGGCTTGCAGCAGAAGACGCGCTCGTCCGGGGTCTCCGTGACGTACATCATGTCGCGGAACTTCTCCCAGTGGCCGGATTGCTCCCACAACACCCGGTCCATGAAGTCCGGGCTGTTGACCTCAAGGTAGCCGGCCTCGTGCTGGCGCCGGCGCATATAGCCGATCAGCTGCTGGAACATCGTCCAGCCCTTGGCGTGCCAGAACACCGCGCCCGGCGCCTCTTCCTGGAAATGGAACAGGTCCATCTCGCGCCCCAGCCGGCGATGGTCACGCTTCTCCGCTTCCTCCAGCATGGTGAGGTGGGCGTCGAGGTCTTCCTTCCTGGCGAAGGCAGTGCCGTAGATGCGCGTCAGCATCTCGCGGTTGGAATCGCCGCGCCAGTAGGCGCCGGCCACCTTCATCAGCTTGAAGGCGTCGCCGATCTTGCCCGTCGAGGTCATGTGCGGGCCGCGGCACAAGTCGAGCCATTCGCCCTGCCTGTAGATCTTCAGGTCCTGGTCCTCGGGGATCGCGTCGATCAGTTCGACCTTGTAGCGCTCGCCGGCCTGCGTGAAGTGCTTCTTGGCCTCGTCGCGAGTCCACACTTCCTTGGTGAACGGGGCGTCGCGCTTGATGATCTCGCGCATCTTCGCCTCGATCTTTTCCAGATCCTCAGTCGTGAACGGCTCGTTACGCGCGAAGTCGTAGTAGAACCCGTTCTCGATCACCGGCCCGATGGTAACCTGCGTTCCGGGATAGAGCGCCTGCACGGCCTCGGCCATGACGTGCGCGGCGTCGTGCCGGATCAGCTCCAGCGCCGCCTCGTCGTCGCGGGTGACGATGCGCACCCTGGCGTCGGACTGAATGGGATCTGCAAGGTCGCGAAGCTCGCCGTCGACAGCGACCGCGACCGCCTTCTTGGCAAGCGACTTGGCAATCGATTCGGCTATGTCCGCACCGCTGACGCCGGGCTCGTACTGGCGCGAATTGCCGTCGGGAAAGGTGATGGTGATCATGGGGATATCTCCTCCGGCTCAACTCCTGCACACCAAGCAGGTAAGCGTCACAAGGGGGCGGCATGGGTGCGGCCCGCGAATGGCAGTCCGTCTAGCGTGATTTCGGCTGCCTTGGCAATCGCCACACGCCGTAGCGCCACGGGACATACCAGCGCGCTGCGCTCGCCGGCTTTTCGGGAACCGGGTCGAAGCCGTCGCCGCCGCCGGGCCGGCAACGCTGGATGCGCGCGATCCCCATCCAAAGCCCCGCCCATGCGCCATGCATGCGGATCGCATCGGATGTGTACTCAGAGCACGTCGGCAGGTAGCGGCAATGCCGCCCCATGAACGACGACAAGGTCAGCTGGTAGACGCGCACCAGACCGATCATCAGCAGCGCGACCGGTCCGCTGCGATGTCGTGGCACCTGCGCCAAGCCGTCAGCCCGCAATCGCCGCTGTCGCAGCGTTTTCGCCACGGCCCTCGGCCATGTCGAGGGCTGCAACCACCGCGTCGAACGTCAGCAGCGTCGAGGCATGGCGCGCCTTGAAGTCGCGCACCGGTTCCAGCGCCGCCAGATCGGCCCACCGGCCCGTCGGCGCGGGCCCGCCTTGCTTGAGCATGGCGTGCATGGTTTCGCGCAGCGCGCGCAGGTCCTGCGCCGTCTCGCCAACGATGTGCCGCGCCATGATCGACGACGACGCCTGCCCCAGCGCGCAGGCTTTCACCTGGTGGGCGAAATCCGTGACGACGCCATCCTGCAGCTTCAAGTCCACCGTGACGGTCGACCCGCACAGCTTGGAATGCGCCTTCGCCGTGCCGTCAGGCACGTCGAGTCGCCCGATACGGGGAATGTCGGCGGCAAAGCCGAGAATCTTCTTGTTGTAGATATCGTCCAGCATGATGCCTCGGAAATCCTGCGGCCGCATGCCGCTGACATGCTTATAACATAGGAACGTCGCGTCGCGACGGCGAGCCTGGTTGCCGCAATCATTGATCGCCCCCGCGCGGTGCCCCATATGGTGTAGCGTGGAAGATCGGGTAGCGGGTTGTCGGCTGCGTCGAATTTTCCGGGAAAAGAAGTGGTCCGCTGCGCCTGTTTTTGCGTATATTGACCAGATAGCGAAACCAATCTGGCATTCGGATTTGCGTGCAGAGCGGTTCGGTCACGCTGACATGGTGCTGACGAGGCCCGCACGGGTATGGGCAGCCGCCGCCACGAAGAGGCGGCAACAGGAGAGCGCAATGGACGCCATCGCAAAGAAGCTCGCTGTGAGCGAAGTGCTGGCAAAGCCCCCCGCACATCCGCGTCCCTCGCGCGCGGAAGCCGAGGCCGCCGTGCGCACCCTGCTCGCCTGGGCCGGCGAGGACCCCGCCCGCGAAGGCCTTGTCGACACGCCGGCGCGCGTCGCCAAGGCGTTCGAGGAGTTCTACAAGGGCTACAACGAATGCCCGGTCGATATCCTGTCGCGCACCTTCGAGGAAGTCGGCGGCTACGACGACGTCGTGCTTGTGAAGGACATCCCCTTCTATTCCCACTGCGAGCATCACATGGTGCCCTTCGTCGGGAAGGCGCATGTCGGCTACTACCCGCAGGACCGCGTCGTCGGCCTGTCGAAGCTTGCCCGCGTTGTCGATGTCTTCGCCCGCCGCCTGCAGACGCAGGAAAATCTCACCGCTCAGGTTACGCTCGCCATCGACGAGATCCTGAAACCGCGCGGCGTCGCCGTGATGATCGAATCCGAGCACCAGTGCATGTCCATGCGCGGCATCCAGAAGCAGGGCGCCAAGACCATCACCAACCAGTTCACCGGCGTTTTTCGCGATGACCCGGCCGAACAGTTGCGTTTCCTGACCATGGTGCGCGGCGGCGAGCGCTGATCGCCACGCATCCGGCAGCCTGCCCGCCATGAAAAACCCGTTTGCATCCATTCCCGACGCGCACGAACGCGAGGCGGGCGACGTGTTCGCCCCGGCCTTCAACGCCGATGGCCTCGTCACCTGCGTCGTCACCGATGCCGACGACGGAACCGTGCTGATGCTCGCGCACATGAATGCGCAAGCGCTTCAATTGACGCTCGAAACCGGCATCGCCCACTTCTGGAGCCGCTCGCGCGGCATGCTGTGGAAGAAGGGCGAGACCAGCGGCAACACGATTGCCGTCGAGGAGATGCGCGTCGACTGCGACCAGGACGCGATCTGGCTGCGCGGCCGCGTCGCCGGCGACGGCGTCGCCTGCCACACCGGTTCGCGCAGCTGCTTCTACCGCGCCGTCACGCCAGGCGGGCAGGAGGGAACGTTCGTCCTGACGCGTCGCGGCTAGCTCGCGGCGATGTAGTCCTGCATCGCCTGCCATTCCATCTCGATGTCGGCGATGCGCCGCTTCACGACGTCTCCGATGGAAATGACTCCAACGAGCTTGCCGGAATCGACCACCGGCACATGGCGGAACTTGCCTTCCGACATCTTGCGCATGATGGAAGATATCCTGTCCTTGCTCGTGCAGGTGACCACCTTCTTCGTCATGTGCGACGAAACCGGATCGTCGAGAACGGCGGTGCCGCCGCGCGCGATGGCGCGGACGATATCGCGTTCCGACATGATGCCGGCCAGCTTGCCGGTTCCATCCAGCGCGATCACGGCACCGATCTTGTGCCTGTCGAGCACGCCGGCCACCGCTTTCAGGCTGTCATCCGGGCTGACGGTGACGGTATCGCTGCCCTTGTGGGCAAGAATGCTTGCAACGGTCATGGCATTTCCTCCCGGCCCGTCCGTGAAACGGGATCGTGGAAACGGGCCACCATCTCCATCATGGAGTCTTGCTGACGTTCCGGCAAGCTGACCCGTTCACAGGCCGGTTCGCCCACCCGCCGCCGGAACCGGATCGAACAGTCGGAACAGCAGCAGGCCGGCGGCAAAACCGCCGATGTGCGCCTGCCAGGCGACCGACTGGTCGACCCCGCCAAGCGACACCACGCCGATCCCGAACACGACGTTGAAGACCATCCAGACCGCGATGAACATGATCACCGACCGATGCCGCAGGGCGTCGACGATACCCTCCGCCGGAACCCGGCCCGCCGATGCCGGGTCCAGCCGCCCCATCGCCGTCAGCGGCCCGCCCGGTGTGAAGGAAAAACGGATCGCCGCCGCCATGTATCCCGAGACAGCGGCCGACGCCCCGACCATGGGCACCGGCTCGCCCCAGTGCGTGACAAGATGAGCCAGCGCGCCGGCAATCGCCGCGACGCCGCCGAGCAGCAGGAAGCGCGATGCGCCGAACCGCTGCGCCACCGGAGCACCGAAGGCAACCAGCCAGACGCTGTTGACGACGAGGTGCGTCCAGCCGCCGTGCAGGAAGGCATAGGTGACGAAATCCACGATCGCGCCGGGCGTGCCCAGCGGCATCGGCATCTCCAGAGCGCTGTGGGCGTAGCGCGCCGGCAGGAACCCGAACGCGAGGATCACACACAGATCCTGACCCGGATCGAGCGCCTGGCGGGCAAGATGCACGGCAAACAGCGCCACGAGCACGACGAGCAGCACGCGCGGGATGTTGAATATGGGCTCGCGCCCCTGAAATCCTTGCATCCGAATGTCCCTGTTCCGCACGCGCCCAGGGCCGAACCGGGTCTGGCATCGTGCCTGCAACGCTTACCCCGTATCGCCGGATTTCCCGCCAGGCGTGCCGCAGGCGGACGGTCCGGCTCCAATATGGGACGGGGTGACTGGCGTATGTATGCACTTGAAACGCTGACTGTCGACCGGGCGCGCGCAAGGCTCGCCGACGCCGCCTGCCGCGAAGTGTTCGATTATTGGGACCGGCTGCGCGGCGAGCGCGCAGCCCCCGACCGCCGTGAGCTCGAACCGTTCGACATCGCACCTGCCCTCGGCGACATGGTGCTGCTGGAAACCGCCGGCGACGACGCAGTTTTTCGCCTCGCGGGCAGCCGCCTGACGCTGGCGCTCGGGCGCGAGCTGCGCGGCGGGCATCTGTCCTCGCTTTGGCAGGAACCGGACCAGCGGCGCCTGCACGAACTGCTCCGCCTCGCCTGCACCCTGCCTGCCGGCGTCTTCATGGATTTCGACATGCGCACCGTCTCCGGCCGCAACCTCGACTTCGAGTGCGTCCTGCTGCCGCTGCAACTCGACGGGCCGGTCATCCGCCGGCTGATCGGCGCGGTCGCTCCCGTCCAACGGCCCTACTGGCTCGGCACCGACCCTCTCGAGGGTTTCGCGCTGCGCAAGGCGGCGTTCTTCCCGACCCGCTCCGACGCCTTGCTGGCGTCGCGCCAGTTCCGAAGCCACCCTGTCTTCGACCGCGCGACACCGCGGCGCACGCTGCGCCACCTCGCCCTTTATGACGGCGACCTCGCCTGACTCACCGCATGCCTGTCACATCGCCCTGCAAATGATCGTGTTTTTCGAGCCGCAATTACGTCTGGTTAACACCCTCTTCACTAGAATGCCCGTGCTGGTGGGCTTGGCGCAGAGAAACGCGCGTCCGGACACTCGCTGTGTTGGAGATGCGCAATTGCTGAATGCGGTTTCGCAAAAGCTGAAGGATGCCCAGGACGACAGGCGGCGGCACCGCCGCGTGCGCGTGCACCTGCTTGGCCGCTACATGCTTCCCGACCGCCGCGAATTCCCCTGCCAGGTGATCGACATGTCTCCCGGCGGCGTATCCCTGACCGCCCCGGTTTCCGGCAAGACCGGCGACCGCATCGTCGCCTACCTGGACCACCTCGGCCGCATCGAGGGAACACTGGCGCGCCTGTTCCAGGGCGGCTTCGCCATGACCATCCAGGCCGGCGAGCGCAAGCGCGAGAAACTGGCCAACCAGCTGACCTGGCTCGCCAATCGATCCGCCCTCGGCCTCCCCGAGGATCGCCGCTTTGAGCGCATGACGCCGGAGAACAACTTCTCCCAGGTGACCCTGTCGGATGGCCGCACCTTCCCTTGCCGCATCCTCGACATGTCGCGTTCCGGCGCTGCCGTGCGCGCCACGGTCGTGCCGGACGTCGGCACGCCGGTGAAACTGGCCGACATGCGGGGACTGGTCGTTCGCGCCTTCGCCGACGGCTTCGCCATCGAGTTCTCCAACGCGCTGTCCGAAGATGAGCTGCGCCAGCAGTTCGGCGCGGTCGCCTGAACCGCGCACCTTTTCGCATCCCACCTCATATTGTCGCACACCCGGCACATCGAGCGGCCAGCTCGATCGCGCTCGAGCCGTGAACATGCGCCAATTTCATGGTAATCGTTGAATTAAACCAATCGATAAAATTAGATTCAATTTGTTCCTGCTGATATACAATTAAATTTTCCATCCACAACAAGAAGCAACCTCAAGGTACAATTCCATAAAATTGCTCAGATCGACTTAGATCGATCTCGAATGATTGCTGCGACAGTCCCTCCCATAACAAGGGAACAGGGGGCTGTTCAATATGAAGGCAACATTCTTCGCCATGGCGGCGGTTCTTGCGGCAACGACCGCAAGCGCGCCCGCCAAGGCCGCAACGCCGGGCCAGGATACCGCAGCGGCCAACATGGAGGTTTTCGGGGAGGCGCGTGCGCCCATCGGCTACACTCAGTTCTGCGGCCAGTTTCCGCAGGAATGTGCTGTCCGGGGCCGCGGCCGCACCAACATGTCGCTGACGGAATCGCGCTGGCGGGAGCTCGACGCGATCAATCGCCAGGTCAACGCGACCGTGACGCCGGTGACCGACCTGGAACTCTATGGCACCGAGGAGCTGTGGACCTACCCCAACCGCTACGGCGATTGCGAGGACTACGCGCTGCTCAAGCGCCTGATGCTGATCCGCCGCGGCTGGGCGCCTGAATCTCTGCTGATGACCGTGGTCTGGGACGAGAACGGCGAAGGCCACGCCATCCTCACCGTCACCACCTCGGCGGGCGACTTCGTCCTCGACAACAAGCGTGACGACATCCGCCGCTGGCAGGCGACTGGCTATGTGTTCGAGAAGCGCCAGTCGGCGCAGGGCTATGGACGTTGGGTCTGGCTTCGCGCCGACCGCCCCGCCGCTGTCATGGGGGTTGGCACGACGAAACGATAAGCCAGCTGGCCGCTCGCCAGCACGCGAGCGGCTCCCCGGTCAGAAAGCGACCTCACAGACTTGGGCTTCGGGCGCCACCAACCATTTGCACACCCCAGGATCCGGCCAGCGCCCCCGACCGTCCCCCGAAATGGCTGGATCCCCACGGCCGGTCCTCTGTCCCCCGGAGGGCCGGCCGCCCCCACTCTTGCTAGTCGATCCGGCGGAAGCGCTTGGCATAGCGCGCCGCCTTCTCGACATAGATGTCCGCCGCCATCCTGAGATCGCGCATGCCATCCTCGCCGACGCTGCGGATCACCTTGCCGGGCATGCCGACGACCAGCGAATTGTCCGGGATCTCGCGCCCCTCGGCCACCAGCGCATGCGCCCCGATGATGCAGTTGTTGCCAATCCGCGCTCCGTTCATCACCGCGGCCCCCATGCCGATCAGCGTGTTGTTGCCGACCGTGCAGCCATGCAGGATCGCCAGGTGGCCGACCGTGCAGCCTTCGCCGACGGTCAGCGGATAGCCCATGTCGGTGTGCAGCACGCAGCCGTCCTGGATGTTGGATCGCGCACCGATCTCGATCAGTTCGTTGTCGCCGCGCAGCACCGCGCCAAACCAGACGCTGGCGTTTTCATGCAGCCGCACCTTGCCCAAGACGGTCGCGTTGTCGGCGACCCAGGAACTGCCATCGCCTGCCAGCTCCGGCGCAACGCCGTCCAGTTCGTATAGCCCCATGCCTGCGATTGCTCCCTGTCGCGCGGTCAACCGACCAGCTTCTGCACGAAATCGATCAGTGTCAGGATAAACACCCCAGACAGAAGGCACCAGCCCGCGGCGATGCCGCCGGAGGCGGCGATCCATCCCATCGCCCGGCCTTCCACGACGCGCCCGCGGTAGGAATTGCGCGCCAGCACCATCGGCCCGGCAAACAGCAGCAGCAGCACGTGCAGCACGGCTGCGCCGGTGCCTTTCGGACGGTGGTCGAAACGCGGCGGCTGGGCGATTGCGAGATTGTAGGCGCTATGCGCGACGCCGGCGGCGGCAAAGCCGATCAGCACCACGACGACATGCTGCAACAGGGTGACAAACGCGGACATGGCAAGCACAACTCTTTACAACACCCGCTCCGGACGCAGCCCGTGTGCGGGAATGACGCAACGCTGATGCCCGCGCGTCCACGCCGGCATCCTCTGCTCACGTGTTGGCAAGACTTGTGCCGCCCCCGCCGTCCCGGATCGGGACAGCACCCGCGGGGCGAGCCCCCTTGCCCCCCTGTGGAACGCGCCTTCAGGCGCTTGTTGTTGGCAGCACGCGATCCCCCTCGCGCGCCGCTGGTCTTCAATTCAGATGCCCGAACCGAGAAAGTCCGGCACACTCTCCACCAGCCGGTGATCCATCGACAGGGCCGGCTGGTTGCAGCCGGCCTCGCCGACGATGCGCGCCGGAACGCCGGCAACCGTCTTGCACGACGGCACGTCGCTCAGCACGACCGAGCCCGCAGCCACGCGCGAGCACGAACCGATCACGATGTTGCCGAGAATCTTCGCGCCCGCCCCGATCAGCACGCCGCGGCGCACCTTCGGATGCCGGTCGCCGCTTTCCTTGCCGCTGCCGCCGAGCGTCACCCCGTGCAGGATCGACACCTCGTCCTCGACGACCGCCGTCTCGCCGATGACAATACCGGTCGCATGGTCGAGCATGATGCCCTTGCCGATACGCGCCGCGGGGTGGATGTCGGTGCCGAACTGCGACGACGCGCGGCTCTGCAGGTAGTAGGAGAAGTCCCTGCGCCCCTGCTTCCACAGGTGATGCGCGAGACGGTGCGTCGACAGCGCCTGGAAGCCCTTGAAGTAGAGCACCGGCTCGAGGTAGCGCACGCAGGCCGGATCGCGCTCGTACACCGCCATGATGTCGGCGCGCAGCGCCTGCCCGATCATCGGATCGTCCTCGCAGGCCTGCACGAAGGCCTGGCGGATCAGGTTCGCCGGCACGTCGGGATGGTCGAGCCGCGAGGCGACCCGATAGGCGACCGCCCCTTCCAGAGAACGCTCGTTTATGATGTCGGTGAGCACCAGGCCCGAAAGCGCCGGCTCGGCAGCCAGCACCTCCTCGGCTTCACGGCAGACGCGGTCCCACACCGGGTCGAGCGTGGTGACGCTGGCGCCCTCGGTCTTGCGGAACCGGAAACCGGGTGTCTGCTGAGCGGTCATGTGATGCTCCTGCTCTCCTGCCGTCGTCACGCCCGCATGCCGCACGTCGTAGCACGATGGCGCACGTCTGCAAGATAGTGCGGATCGCGGCTCCAGACAAATACATGCGTGTGACAGGATGAACGCGATGAATCACTTTGCGAACCGGCCCGCTCGGGAATTCCGCTTTCACGTCAGCGCCTTGCCTGCCGTGCGTGAAGGCCGCGCGGCGACACGCTGAATCAGCCCCGGAACCACCCGAGCCATCACATCAGCGTGTTGAATCAACCCGGCAATCGACTGAATCGAAACCTCAGGCAATCGAATCTCATTGCCATGAAGAGGGCGCAACAGATTGGAATGAAAGGGCAATTACACCCTGCAATCTATCCTGTGGTTTTCTCCAGGAATTCGCCAATCGCGGCGGAAAAGATGTCGTTGCGATCTCCGGCGACCATGTGGCCCGCGCCGCCCACATCGACCGTCTGCGCATGCGGTACCAGCTCGACGAAGGCTTCTGCGTGTTCCGGCGAAATGAGTTCGCTCGAACCCCCGCGCACCAGCAGCACCGGGATCGGCGTGTTGCGGATCGCTGCCGTCATCTCCGCCTCCGCCTGGTCGCGGTCTGTGTTCACCGAGCACGGCCCGACGAGGAAACGCGGATCCCAGTGCCAGCGGTAGCGGCCGTCCGCACCCTGCCTCAGGTTCTTGCGCAAGCCCTCCAGCGACCGCGGCCGCGGCCGGTGCGGCAGATAGGCGGCCACCGCCTCTGCAGCCGCCTCGATCGACGTAAACCCGCGTTCCAGGTCTGCCCCCATGAACGACTGGATGCGGTCGACGCCCGCAGGATCCATCTTCGGTGTGATGTCGACCAGCACCAGCGCAGACCAGAAACCGGGCCCGCCCTCGCCTTCCGCCAGCATCGAAGCAATGCCGCCGAGCGAGGCGCCGATGGCGATCGGAGCGACACCGAAGCGCTCCTTCGCCTGGCGGCCGACCGCGAGCGCATCCTCGCCGTAGTGCCGGAAGGAATAGCCCCAGTCCGCGACCCACTCGCTGTCGCCGTGGCCGCGCTGGTCGAGGCTGATCGTGACGGCCCCCTTACGCGCCATGTCCTGCGCCGTGCGCCCCCACGCATGCCGGGTCTGTCCGCCACCATGCAGGAACAGCAATGGCGCGCGCATGCGGTCTTGGCCTGCCACCGGCAGCCACATGTCGGCAACCAGCCGGTTGCCCTGCGCCCCGGTGAATTCGGTCTGCTCACGGGTTGCGGTGTGCCGGTCCATCATGCCCCGCGCCCGTCGTCATTCCCGGCCAGGAACGCCATCACCGCCTCCTTGTAGGCGCGGTCGCCGACCGCCTTGTTGTGGTCGCGGCCGGGAATGTCGACGGCCCGCGCGCCGGGGATGATCTCGGCAAGCTCCTGCGGCGAGCCGGCGATATCGTCCCTGGTGCCGACGCACACCAGAACCGGCAGCCGCAGCGCGGCGAGCGCCTCGGGGCGGATCTTCACCCGCGCGGACCGCATGCACGCAGCCAGCGCCCGGCGATCGCTGCCCGTCCTCTCGGCGAAGATGCGGAACATCCGCGCGTTCACGTCCGCGATCTCGTCGGGGTCCTCCGTTTCCAGCGCCTGTGCGATCGGTTCGGCCGCCCCGACACCCTTGACCATGCCGATGCCCAGCCCGCCGAAAATCGCCGAGCGCACGCGCGCCGGATGGTACATGGCCAGGAACGCGGTGATGCGCGCGCCCATCGAGTAGCCCATCACGTCGGCTTGCGCGATTTCGAGGTGATCAAGCAGGACGCGCGCGTCCTCCGCCATGATCGGCGATCCATAGGAGCGGGTATCGTAGAGTTTCTGGCTCCTGCCATGCCCGCGGTTGTCGATGGCGACGACACGGTAGCCTGCGCCCGTTAGCAGGCTGACCCAGCCCGGCCCAACCCAGTTGATCTCGATGTTTGAGGCAAACCCGTGAATCAGCAGCACGGTACGCGCCGTCTGAGCGCCTCCCGTATCGATAAAGGCGAGTTCCACGTCGCCGGATCGGAATGTCCGGTAGTCGTACATCTGGCGTCCGCCACTTCCCTGCGTTTCGCGTAAGTGTACCGCTCCGGTTAGCCCCGCAACAGCCGCGACGCAATGGGGCAGTCAATGCGCGATTGTTGCACTCCGGCCTAGGAAGATCGCCGAAGCAGGACTATGGTGCGCGCGGATCAATCACACTGACGGAAATTCCAGGGCCATGGCAGCAAGCAAGATTCCGCACTTCCACAACACCGCCGGCCATCGCCGCGTCGCGATCGGAACGAAGGAATTCCAGTGCGTCGGCGCGACGCCGCCCTTCGACCATCCGCATGTCTTCCTCGACATGGGCGACGAAAGCGAGATCGTCTGCCCCTACTGCTCGACCCTCTATGTCTACGATACGAAGCTCCCCGAGGGAGCCAGCGAGCCGGAAGGTTGTGTTTTCGAGCTCGAAGACGCCTGAATTCATGACCCGGCGTAACGCGTAGCGGGGATACCGAGGGTGAGCGAGCGGCGGACGATTGCCATAGCCGGAGGTGGTATTGGCGGCCTGATCGCCGCCTTGGCGCTCGCGCGCGGCGGCATGCGCGTCCTCGTCTACGAACGCGCCGCCCGCTTTGCCCCCTTCGGCGCCGGCATCCAGCTCTCCCCCAACGCCAGCCGGGTCCTCTACGCCTTCGGCCTCGGCAAAGCGCTGGCAACCGCGGCCAGCGAACCCGAAGGATTGATCGTGCGCCGCGGCCGCGACGCCCAGGAACTGGCCCGCGCACCGCTGAAGGGGTTCATGGGCCAGCGCTACGGCGCGCCATACCTGATCCTGCACCGGGCCGACCTGCACACCATCCTGCGCGTCGCCACCGAGAAGGAAATCGACATCGACATCGAGATGGGCACCGCGGTCGCCGATTTCGCCCTGCACAAGAACGGCGTCACGGTCCTCACCGAACGCGACCACCAGCTCGAGGAACACCGGGTCGCCGCCCTCATCGGCGCCGACGGGCTGCGCTCGACGGTGCGAGCACGCATGTTCGGCAACGACCAGCCCCGCCCCGCCGAACGCACCGCCTGGCGGGCGCTGGTGCCCGCCGACCAGCTGCCGCCCGAGTTCGCCGCCAACAATGTCGGGCTGTGGCTCGGCCATGACGCCCACCTCGTCCACTATCCCCTGCGCGGCGGCAGCGTCATCAACGTCGTCGCCGTCGTCGCCGATGCCTGGCAGGCGACATGGACTGGCGATGGATGGAATTCGCCCGGCGACAAGGACGAACTGGCAGGCCGTTTCTCCGCCTGGGCGCCGCAGGTGCGCGACCTGATCGACAGCCTGCCCAGCGTCACCCGCTGGGCACTTGCCGACCGCAAGCCGCTGCGCCGCTGGGGCGAAGGCGCCGTCACCCTGCTCGGCGACGCCGCCCATCCCATGCTGCCCTTCCTGGCCCAGGGCGGCGGCATGGCGATCGAGGACGCCATGACGCTGGGCCGCTGCCTGGTGCGCGGCGAGGACGTCGCCGTGGCCTTGCGCAAGTACGAGCGGCTGCGTCGCTACCGCACCGCCCGCGTGCAGCGCGAGGCGCGCCGCATGGACCGCATCTACCACTACTCCAACCCGATGGCCGCCCTGCGCGACATGGTCATGGGCGCGCGCTCCGGCCAGAAGATGATCGAGCGCTACAACTGGCTCTATCGCCACAAGAGCTAGAGCATCCGCCTAGCTGCCGGAAACGCGTGCCTCGGCAAGCTCTTCCACGCCGCGATAGTCCAGCTTGCCGGTCCCGAGCACAGGCAATGCCTCGACCTTCACGATCCGCTTCGGGATCATGATTTCCGCAAGGCCATGGGCCAGGAAATGGCGCACCAGGTCCTCGCGCTGCGCATCCTGATAGTCGGTGACGAGCACCAGTTCCTCGCCCTTCCTGGGATGCTCGATCGCCACCACCGCGTGCGAATTGTCCGGCCACAGCACCGAGGCATGCCCCTCGCATGCGGCCAGCGAAACCATCTCGCCGCCGATCTTGGCGAAGCGCTTGGCCCGCCCGCTGATGGTGATGAACCCCTCCGTATCGACCGTCACGATGTCGCCGGTGTCGTGCCAGCCGTCCGGCGGCGGCTGCAACTCTCCCGGCGCATCGGCACTCAGGTAACCGGCCATGATGTTGGGGCCGCGTACGGCCAGCCGCCCGCCTTCCGCAAGACCGATCACCGGATCGAGCCGGAAGTCGATACCCGGCATCACCCGCCCGACCGTCCCGTCCTTGCGGTGGCGCAGCGTGTTCGCCGAGATCACCGGCGCGGCTTCGGTGGCGCCATATCCCTCGATCAGCGGGAAGTCGAAATGCTCCTCGTAGAAGTCCCGCGTGTTCTCGCGGATCTTCTCTGCGCCAAGGAAACCGACGCGCAGGCTCGCGAAGTCTTCCGGTTCCGCCACCCGTCCCCATCCCATGGCGAAGGTGTCGGTGCCGACCAGGATGGTGGCTGCGAACTTGCGCACCAGCGGGGGGATCTGCCTGTAGTGCAGCGGCGAGGGATAGAGGAACACCGGGATGCCGGCCAGCAGCGGGGCGATCATGCCCCCCGTCATGCCGAACGAGTGGAACACGGGAAGCGCGTTGAACAGCCGGTCCGGCGGACCCAGCTCGACGTAGGTGATGAACTGGTTGCAGTTGGCGAGGATATTGCGGTGGGTCAAAACCACGCCCTTCGGCGCGCCCTCCGTGCCCGAGGTGAACAGCACCACGGCCGTGTCGTCCGGCGCCGCGCGGTAGCGGCGATGCGTCAGCCGCGCGAAGGCCGCGCGCAGCGCGCCGGCCACCTTGTCGAACACGCTCAGGCTCTGGCGCAACTCGTCAATGTAGACGATGCGCGCATCCCCCTCCAGCGCCTCGACCAGCGCCTGCAGCCCGCCCTTCTCGACGAACCGCCGCGAGGTCAGGATCGTCCGGACTTCGGCTGCATGCATGCACGTGCGCACGCTGGAAACGCCAGAGGTGAAATTCAGCATCGCTGGCACGCGCCCGAACGCCTGCAGCGCGAAGAAGGTCACCGCCGCCCCGACCGTGCTCGGCAGCATGACGCCGACGTGCTCGCCGCGCACGCTCATGCGCGCAATCCGCCCGCCGAGCACCATCGCCCCCAGGATCAGCCGCTTGTAGGAGATCGCCGGCGTTTCCATGTCGGCCGCGATCGCCGTCGCCTTGCCGAAGGCACGCGCCGCATCGAGCAGCGCGTCGAACAGCGAACGCGACGCGAATTCCGGGTCCGGCAGCGGCCCGTTGGAAGACGCATGGACCTTGCCGTCGGCGGGCAAGTCGCGCGCATCGCTCGCGCCTGCTGTCGCGTCCATCGCTGTCCTCCCGGCGCGCACGCCCTGCCCCGCGGGTTTTGCGCCCGCTTGTGGTTCGGCCCTTATTGTATGGTCCCGGCCCCGGCGGTCCAGCCCGAAACGTCCGGCATTCCGCGCGGCGGGTTTTCGCTCGCATGCCAGCGCTGCATGCGCAATTGTTGCCCCGGCCGCAGACAAGACAAGGCGAGCACGCGCATGACGGATTCCCAACCGCCCCGCCCGCACGGCGAAACCGCCGGCCACTACATGGTGACCAGCCTGCCCGTCGCCAGGCCCGCCACCCTGGCGCAGGACGTCATCGAAGCGGTGCGCGGCCGCACGCTCGCCTGCGCCGACACGGTGTTCGTGACCGGCGCGGACCACGCCCTCCAGGGCATCGTGCGCATCAACGACCTGTTGGCCAATCCGGACCGTCCCGTCGGCGAGATCATGGAGCCGCGCCACGCCGCGGTCCGCGCGCACGACGACCAGGAGGCCATTGCCATGCTGGCCATCGATACCGGCATGATCGCCGTGCCGGTGGTGGACGATGCCGGCCGCCTGGTCGGCGCGGTGCCGCCCGAGGCGCTGTTTGCGATCCTGCGCGCCGAGCACATGGAGGACCTGCAGCGCATCGCCGGCATCGCCGCGCACGAGCACGGGCCCGCTGCCGCCCTCGACGAGCCGGTGCGCCGGCGCATCGCCCGCCGCCTGCCCTGGCTGGTCTTCGGCCTGTTCGCCTCCGTCGTCATCACCCTGGTGATGGTCAGCTTCGAGGAGGCGCTCGCCGCCGACGTCACCGTCGCCTTCTTCGTGCCCGCGCTGGTCTACATCGCCGGAGCCATCGGCACCCAGGCGGTATCGGTGTCGGTGCGCGGGCTGTCGACGCTCAACGTCCCGATCGCTCCGCTGCTGCGCGACGAACTGGTGATCGGCATCGGCATCGGCGCGGTGCTGGGCACGATCTCAGCCCTCGCCGTGCAGCTTGCCTTCGCCAACCCGGCGTTGTCGCTCGCCGTCGGCCTCGCCGTGCTGACGGGAGGCGCCTTCTCCGCCGTCGTCGGCTTCGGCCTGCCGTGGCTGTTCAAGCAGCTCGGCTCCGACCCCGCGCTCGGCAGCGGCCCCATCTGCACCATCATCCAGGACGTCGCCAGCCTGCTGATCTACTTCATGCTGGCCAGCGCGCTGGTATTGTGAGGTTACCCCAGGACAGGGCGTCGCACATGGCGAGCCGGCAGCTGGCGGTCTTTTGTGAGCGGTCTGCCGCGAGCACGAAGGATGGCGCCGGTAACCGCAACAACCCGGAACTCGCACCAAGGAACGCGACCGCGCGACCGGGTGAAAGCCCGCCCCCGCGGAGACGTCGACCCCGGACTTGATCCGGGGGAGACTGTCGTGAGCGAAAAAATGGTGCGGGCGGCGGGACTCGAACCCGCATGGCCTTGCGGCCGAGGGATTTTAAGTCCCTTGCGTCTACCAGTTTCGCCACGCCCGCGCCGCCCGAGGCAAGCCGCTTCGCCGCGCCGCGTCAAGCACCGCGTTTCATCATGCGGCGGAACAGCCAGCGCGACAGAGCCGCCCCGGCGACGGCCGCCGCGATCATCAGCGCCACGGTCCCCGCACTGCCGATGGACGTGTTGAGCGCATTGCCGGTCAGTTCGCGGTGGGCGATTGCCGCAACCAGCAGCGCGGCTGCGGCCGAACCGAACCCCGCGAGGGCGCTCGCGATCGCCCGCGCCAACACCTTCAGCCGCGACGGCCCCACCCCCTCGTGCACGCCGAAAACCGTGACGAACAGCCGGTCCAGGTCCTGCGCGAAACTCGTGTGGCGCAACGCGCAGGCGTTGAGCCGCGGCAGGCCCGCCAGGTCTGCAGGCAGCTCCGCCGCGCCCGGCATTGTCGCCCGGTCGGCGAGGACGGGAATGACCCGGTGCCCTTGCGCGAGTGCGGCGGCAACCTCTTGGCGAACATGGTCTCCGGCATCGTCGATGCGGCGCGTGCCGTCCGCCCGCACCGCCTCCCACGCCTTGCCGATGAAGACGAGGACAACATCGCTCTGCGCCAGTTGCCGGAACATCGCCTCGGCGAAATCGCGCCCCGGCGCGATGTCGTCGACGTCGAGGAAAACGGAAACATCCGGCAACACGGCCTTCAGCCGGTCGTGCACCCGCCCGACGGTGCCCGCGGTGTCGTCGCGTCGGTAGCTGAGAAACACCGAACGGACCTGCCCGGCACGCGCCTCCTCATTGCCGCCCCCCGCCGTCATCGCGCGGTCGACTCCAGAACAATACCGGCGCGCTGCAGGTGCGTCGCCCCCTGCAACTGCCCCGGCACGAGCTGATGCGCCTGTTCTTCGCCAGGCGCGCGCTCGAACTCGTAGATCAGCGCCGTGACCACGTGGCGCTTCGTGCTGCGCTGGCTTGCCGCGCGTTCCGGCAGGGTATTGTAGCCCTCGCTCAGCCATCGCGTCGCCTCGCCGGCGCTGGGCGCGTCCACGCGTTCCCGGAACGGCTGGTCGGTTATGATGAAGGCGATGACCCGGAAGTGGCCCGGCTCGGCGAAGAACAGGCTCTTCAGCATACGCGCCAGCGAGAACTCGCGCGTGTCGGAAACCGACAGCGGCCAGCGCGCGTCACCCGCTTCCGGATAGCCATTGGCGCGGATGCGTTCCAGCCGGGTGACGATCGCCGCGCCGACGTCAAGCTCGAAATAGCTGCGGTCGAAGTAGCCGGCCCGTTCAAGCGCGCCGACGATTCCTGCGGCGATGTCGCCGAGCGTCGCCTCGCCCGCCACGATGCCGGGGATTTCGTCGAGCCGGATGACGTGGCGCGCCGACGCGCGTGGCGGCGGCCATGGGAAACCCTCATCCATATCGTCGGCCGAGGTCCGGCTGGGCGGCGGGTTGGGATCGACATAAGGCTCCATCGGCCCCGCACCGCCGCCGCCCATCGGAACGTCGGCCATCCAGCCGGGCGGTTCCGGCAATGTCGGCACCAGCGGCCCCTCTCCCGGTATGCCAAGGCCGGGAAGCGGTGTGCCGGCAGAGCCACCGGTACCCTGATCGCGAATGCGCAATTGCTCCAGTCTGAGTTTCGCAAAGACGGAGAACTGCCCGCCCGGGAATTCGCGAAGGTAGGATTCGTAGGCGTCGGGATCATCGGCGCCCATGATCGATTTCCAGAAGGCCAGTTCCTCGTCGCTCCCCTGGGAAGCGGGCGTCCTCCCGCCCGGCGCACTGCCACCCGGCGCGGCGCCATCCCGCGGCCCTTCATCGGTTCCCGTGTCAGGCAGGGAGCTGCCGCCGCCCGGCGGCATGTCATCGGCGGGCTCGGAGGGCGGATACTCGACCCGAGGCCCGTCATCCGGGCGCCCCTCCCCGTCGCCCACCGGCCTTTCGAGGGAGGTATCGATGCTGTCGAAGGTCGAACCCAGGTGTCTGTTGAGCAGAAACAGCCCTGCCGCGCCCGCGACCACTGCGACTGCTACCAGACCTGCCAGCCACTTGCGCATGATGGATCCCGACTGCGATGCCATCGCGCCAGCCTATCAGCAAACGACCACGGCGCGGAAACGCCCGCGAGCACCCGCTCTCCGGATCAGCGCGCCGCGTCGGAAATCGGCGGGCGGAAGGCAAGGTCGAGGTCCCACGGGAAGTAGATCCACGTGTCCTGGCTGACCTCGGTGATGTAGGTATCGACCAGCGGACGGCCCTTCGGCTTGGCGTAGACGGTGGCGAAATGCGCGTTCGGCAATCTCTCGCGCACCACCTGCCCCGTACGCCCCGTGTCGACGAGATCGTCGACCACCAGCAATCCCATGCCGCCGTCCTTCACCAGCCCGTCGGCAACCCCCTTCAGCACCCGCAGTTCGCCCTGCTTGGTTTCCTCGTGGTAGGAGGCGATGCAGAAGGTCTCGACGATGCGGATGCCCAGTTCGCGCGCCACGATCGCCGCCGGCACCAGCCCGCCGCGGGTGATCGCGATGATGCCCTCGAACGGGCCAGCGGCGCTCAGCCGCCACGCGAGCGCCCGCGAATCTCGGTGGAACTGCTCCCACGACACGGGGAAAATCTTTTCGGGTCCCGGCTGGGCCAGCCCAGGCTGTGATTCGCTCGCGTTCATGAATTCCCCTTCCCCGTGTTCATCGCCCCGCCTGCGCGCTCGCGATCAGCTTCTCGACTTCCCCGATCGCTTCCGCAAGCAGCGTCTCGTCACGCGCCCTGACCACGATGGAGGTATGGAACCCCTTGTCGCCATAGCCGGGGTAGCTGCCCATCATCGTGTCGGGATAGCGCTGCTGCAAGGTGCCGAGCGCCTCGGCGATGTCGCCTTCCTTGATCGGCCCCGAACGCGTCTGCGACAGCATCGGCTTGCCGCCCTCCAGCGTCGGCGCCACCGCGTCGAGCATCGCCTGCATGATCTTCGGCACGCCTGCCATGACGATGACGTTTTCGACGCGGAAACCCGGCGCGCCGCTGACCGCGTTCTCGATCAGGCTCGCACCTTCCGGGATGCGTGCCATGCGCAGCCGCGCCGGCGTCAGGTCGGCCTCGGAATAGCGCGCCTTCATCATAGCCACGGCGCGCGGATCGACATCGATGCCGATGCCGAAGGCCTGCGCGATGCTGTCGGCGGTGATGTCGTCGTGCGTCGGCCCGATGCCACCGGTGGTGAAGACATAGGCGAAGCGCGCACGCAGCGCATTGACCGCTTCGGCGATTTCCCCGGCAACGTCCGGCACCACGCGGGCCTCGCGCACATCGATCCCGATCGCCGTCAGGTACTCGGCGATGTAGCCGATGTTCCTGTCCTTGGTGCGCCCGGACAGCACCTCGTCGCCGATCACCAGCACCGCCGCCGTCACCGCCTGGTCGTTTCCCGACATTCGCCGTCCCGTCATATTCGGTAGGTTTGAGCCGCTGCGCAGTTAGACCCGCCGCACGGCCGCTGGCAAGGCCCGCCCACCTGCCAGCCAACCGGTTGCAACCTGCCCGATTCGCAGGCAAACCCGCGTCATGCAATTCGACAAGCCCCTTGTTCCCGGCCGCCTCGTCAAGCGCTACAAGCGCTTTCTCGCCGACGTCGCGCTGGACAGCGGCGAACAGGTCACCGCCCATTGCGCCAATCCAGGCGCCATGACCGGCCTTGCCGATCCCGGCATCCCCGTCTGGCTGTCGACGAGCGACGACCCGAAGCGGAAACTGAAATACGGGCTGGAAATCGTCGAGGTGGACGCCGGCCGTGGCCCGGCGCGCGTCGGCATCAACACCGCCCATCCCAACCGCATCGTCGAGGAGGCGCTGGATGCCGGCGCCATCGGCGAACTCGCCGGCTACGCGCGCCGCCGCCGCGAGGTGCGCTACGGAACGAACAGCCGCATCGACATCCTGCTGGAAGACGATGCCCGCCCGCCCTGCTACGTCGAGATCAAGAACGTCCACCTCGTGCGCCAGGCCGGCCTCGCCGAGTTCCCCGATTCGGTGACCAAGCGCGGCGCCAAGCATCTCACCGAGCTTGCCGCGGTCGCGCGCAGCGGCGCGCGCGCGGTCATGCTCTATCTCGTCCAGCGCGGCGATTGCGATTGTTTCTCGCTGGCCGACGACATCGACCCGGCCTATGCGCAGGCCTTCCGAGAGGCTCGTTCGCACGGCGTCGAGGCATTGTGCTATGACTGCGCCGTCGAGCCCGAGGCGATCCGCCTGGCCGCGCCGGTGCCGTTCGTTCTGCCCGCCTGACACGTGGGCTTTGCGCGGGGCATCCACCTCGCCTACAGTCAGGCCCCTTGATCTTGCTTGCCAGTGATGAAGATGACCTATGTCGACGCCGCTCAGGCGCCCTTGAAGAACACCGGTGAAATCAAGCTGCACGGCCCGGAGGGTTTCGCCGGCATGCGCCGCGCCGGCCACCTTGCCGCGCAGGCGCTCGACCTGATGGCCGCGCACGTGCGCCCTGGCGTCACCACCGCCCATCTCGACGAGGTCGCCTTCGAGTTCGCCATGGACAACGGCGCCTATCCCGCGCCGCTATACTATCGCGGCTTCCCCAAGTCGATCTGCACCTCGCTCAACCACGTCGTCTGCCACGGCATCCCTGTCGACAAGCCGATGAAGGAAGGCGACATCGTCAACATCGACATCACGCTGGTCGTCGACGGCTGGCACGGCGATTCCAGCCGCATGTACCCGGTCGGCGAGATTTCCCGGCGCGCCGAGCGGCTGATCGAGATCACCTACGAATCGCTGCAGCGCGGCATCGCCGTGGTGCGCCCCGGCGCCACCACCGGCGACATCGGCGCCGCGATCCAGGACTACGCCGAATCCGAACGCACCAGCGTGGTGCGCGACTTCTGCGGCCATGGCCTTGGCCGGCTGTTTCACGACACCCCCAACATCCTGCACTACGGTACCGCCGGCGAAGGCGTGGTGCTGAAGCCGGGCATGTTCTTCACCATCGAGCCGATGATCAATCTCGGCCGCCCGCACGTGAAGGTGCTGTCCGACGGCTGGACCGCGGTGACGCGCGACCGCTCGCTGTCGGCGCAGTTCGAGCACACCGTCGGCGTCACCGAGGACGGCGTCGAGATCTTCACCCTCTCCCCCGCCGGACTCGACAGGCCCCCCTACAACGTCTGACTTCCCGCCGACGTGGGCGCCACAACAATGCCGGAGCGTTGCGTTTGAGATGAGCGGAATGAGCGAACGCCCGCAGCCGCACTATCTCGGACACCGCGAACGGCTGCGCGAGCGCTTCCGCAAGGCCGGCGCCGGCGCGCTTGCCGACTACGAACTGCTCGAAATGGTGCTGTTCCTTGCCTTGCCGCGCAGCGACGTCAAACCGCTGGCAAAGGACCTGATCGACCATTTCGGCAGCTTCGCCGAAGCGATCTCCGCGCCGCCGGAGAAACTCCTCGCCTGCAAGGGCGTCGGCCCCTCGGTCGCCATCGCCTTCGCCACCATCAAGGCCTCCGCCGACCGTATCGCTCGCGGCCAGGTGCACGACCGCAAGATGCTCAGTTCATGGCAGGCGGTCGTCGACTACTGCCGCACCGCCATGGCCTTCGCCGACAAGGAACAGTTCCGCATCCTGTTCCTCGACAAGCGCAACGGGCTGATCGCCGACGAAGTCCAGCAGACCGGCACGGTGGACCACACCCCGGTTTACCCGCGCGAGGTCATCAAGCGCGCGCTCGAACTGTCGGCGACCGCGCTCGTCCTGGTTCACAACCATCCCTCCGGCGACACCACGCCGTCGGATGCCGATGTGCGCATGACCAACACCATCGTCGACATCGCCGGCCCGCTCGGCATCGTCGTCCACGACCACATCATCGTCGGCCGCAAGGGACATGTCAGTTTCCGGGCACTCGGGTTGCTCTGATATTCGGATTTGCCCATATTTTGGGCATGACGTCGAATTCGGCAGGGCGAGGTGGTTTCAGGCTTGATCCCGGACCGGTTTGGTTGTGCAATTACCACAGAGGATAAATATGGCGGGGGTCATGGGAAAAACGGCCAAGGGCAGCGAGCCGATCGGGTCGGGGAAACCCTTCGACGAGATGAACGGTTTCGACGGCGAATGCCGTGAAGCCTATCGCGCCCTGAAGGACTGGCTCGAAGAGACGCCGACCGACCTGCTCGACCAGCGCAAGCTCGAAGCCGAAGCGCTGTTCCGCCGCAGCGGCATCACCTTCGCGGTCTACGGCGACAAGGACGCCGAGGAACGCCTGATCCCCTACGACCTCATCCCGCGGGTGCTGAGCGGCGCCGAATGGAACCGCCTGTCGGAAGGCCTGACCCAGCGCGTGCAGGCGATCAACGCGCTGATCGTCGACCTCTACAGCAAGGCGGAAATCCTCAAGGCCGGGATCATTCCCGAGGAACTGATCTACGCCAACCCAGCCTTCCGCCCGGAGATGATCGGCATCGCCATCCCCGGCAATGTCCCCGTCCCGATCGCCGGCATCGACATCGTGCGCGTCGATGCCGACGACTTCTACGTGCTCGAGGACAACGCGCGCACGCCGTCGGGCGTGTCCTACATGCTGGACAACCGCGAGGTGACGCACCTGCTGTTCCCCGACCTGCTGGGGCGCAACCGCGTTCAGCCGGTCGAGCGCTACGCCGACGAACTGCTCGCGGTCCTGGAATCACTCAAGCCGGTGAATTCGTCGGGCGACACGACGATCGTGGTGCTGACGCCGGGGTCGTACAATTCCGCCTTCTACGAGCACTCGTTTCTCGCCGACAAGCTCGGCGTGGAACTGGTCGAGGGGCGCGACCTGTTCGTGCGCGACGACATCCTCTACATGCGCACCACGCAGGGACCCAAGCGCGTCGACGTCGTCTACCGCCGCGTCGACGACGACTTCCTCGACCCCCTCACGTTCCGTCCTGATTCCATGCTCGGCGTACCAGGGCTGTTTTCCTGCTACCGCGCCGGCACGGTGACGCTCGCCAACGCGGTCGGCACCGGCATTTCCGACGACAAGGCGATCTACAGCTACATGCCCGAGATCGTGCGCTTCTACACCGGCGCCGACCCGCTGCTGCACAACGTGCCGACGTGGCGTTGCCGCGAGCCCGAGGCGCTGGCCTACGTGCTCGACCACCTCGGCGAACTCGTCGTCAAGGAGGTGCACGGGTCCGGCGGCTACGGCATGCTGGTCGGCCCGGCGTCCACGCAGGCCGAACGCGCCGCCTTCTCCGAGAAACTGAAGAAGCAGCCCGACAACTTCATCGCCCAGCCGACGCTGGCGCTGTCCACCTGCCCGACCTACGTAGATGGTTGCATCGCGCCGCGCCACGTCGATCTGCGCCCCTTCGTCCTGACCGGCGCCAGCGGCACCCGGATCGTGCCCGGCGGACTGACGCGCGTCGCGTTGCGGGAGGGCTCGCTGGTGGTCAATTCCAGCCAGGGGGGCGGCACCAAGGACACCTGGGTGCTGGAAGAATGACACCGCGCTGCAAGACCGGAATTGGAGAGGCGCCATGATGCTCGCCAGCACGGCCAACGACCTCTTCTGGATGTCGCGTTACGTCGAGCGCGCCGAGAGCATTGCGCGCATCCTCGGCGCCGCCAGGCGGATTTCCGACGTGCCGCAGGTGATCGGCGGGGAGACCAACGAATGGACCTCCGCGCTCGCCGCCGCCGGCCAGCTCCATGCCTTCACCGCGACCGGCCGCGCGCCGGACGAGGAAAGCGTCTTCGCCTATCTCGCCTTCGACGAAGCCAATCCCTCCTCCATCAAGTCCTGCGTTGCCATGGCGCGCCAGAACGCACGCTCGGTGCGCCCGGCGCTGACGACCGAGACCTGGGAGGCGATCAATTCCGCCTACCTCGAGTTCAGGGATATCGAGAGGGCTGGCGGTTCGCGCCGCCAGCGGCAGGACTTCCTGCGCTGGGTGCTCGACGTCTCGCTGCGCGTCAGCGGCACCGCCTTCCGCAACATGCTGCGCGACGAACGCTACTGGTTCACGCGGCTGGGGTTCTACATCGAGCGCGCCGACAACACTGCCCGCATCCTCGACGTGAAATACCACCTGCTGCTGCCCGAGCACGCGGATATCGGCGGCAGCCTCGACTACTACCAGTGGGCGGCGATCCTGCGCTCGGTCTCCGCGCTGACCGCCTATCACTGGGTTTATCGCCAGGCGCTGAAGCCCTGGCTGATCGCCGATCTGCTGATCCTGCGCGAGGAGATGCCGCGCTCGCTGGCAAGCTGCTACGACAACATCACCACCTTCCTGGACGAGCTTGCGCTGGCCTACGGGCGGCAGGGACCGGCACAGAGGGCGGCGCGCGCCACCCATTCACGCCTTGCCAACACACGCACCGACGATGTCTTCAAGCAGGGCCTGCACGAATTCCTGTCCGACTTCCTGGCCGAGAACAACAGGCTCGGCACGGCGATCGCGGAACAGTACAATCTCATCTGATACGAACTGCAGAATCGCAGCACCCGCCACGCCATGCACCTCAAGCTCCAGCATACGACCCGATACACCTACGAGACGCCGGTCCGCGGCGTCGTGCAGATGCTGCGCCTGACCCCGCGCCCCTATGACGGGCTGCACGTCGTGCGCTGGCGCATCGACGTCGACCACGACGCCACCCTCAAGCCGAGCGAGGACAGCTTCGGCAACATCGTTCATTCGTTCTGCGCCGAAGGACCGCTCGATGCCCTCACCGTGACGGTCGAGGGCGAGGTCCTGACCGAGGACACCAGCGGCATTCTTCACGGCACGCAGGAGCGCCTGCCGCTCGGCCTCTACCTGCGCCAGACACCGCTGACGACCGCGGATCGCACGATCGCGGATTTCGCCCGCGACGCTGCCGACGGGCGCGACCGGCTCGACGCCCTGCACGCGCTGATGGCCGCGTTGTCGGACCGCATGACCTTCGACGTCGACGTCACCCACGTTCACACGACCGCCGACGAAGCCTTCGCCGACGCCAAGGGCGTTTGCCAGGACTTCGCGCATATCTTCATCGCGGCCGCCCGCAGCCTGAAGTTCCCCGCCCGCTACGTCAGCGGTTACATGCGCCAGTCCGACGGGCGCGAGCACTACGAAGCCGGCCATGGCTGGGCAGAGGTACACGTGCCCGGTGTCGGCTGGATCGGCTTCGACCCAACCAATGCGATCTGCGCCACGGATGCCTATATCCGCGTCGCGATCGGCCTCGACTATCTGGACGCAAGCCCGGTACGCGGTGTACGCACAGGTGGCGCCCACGAAACGCTGGACGTCAGCATCCAGGTTCAACACGGCGCCAGCCAGCAATAGCGCCAGGCCTTTCGGGAAAACTCAGATGACCTACTGCGTCGGTATCCTGGTCAACGATGGCCTGGTGATGATCGCGGACACCCGCACCAACGCCGGCCTCGACAACATCTCGACCTTCCGCAAGCTGCACCTGTTCGAGGTGCCGGGCGAACGGGTGATTTCGGTTGCCACGGCAGGCAATCTCGCCGCCACGCAAGCCGTCATCCAGCTCGTCTCGGAAGGCGCCCGGGAAGACGACGGCGATGGCGAGACGCTCTACACCGTGCCCAGCATGTTCGCCGCAGCCCAACTGATCGGCCGCGCCGTGCAGACCGTCTACCAGACCGACGGTCCGTCGATGGAGGCGCAGAACACCCGCTTCGACGTCATGTTCCTGCTCGGCGGCCAGGTGCGCGGCGGCCGGCTGCGCCTGTTCCAGGTCTACTCGGCAGGCAATTTCATCAAGTCGTCGAGCGACACGCCCTACCTGCAGATCGGCGAGCACAAGTACGGCAAGCCGATCCTCGATCGCGCCGTCGGCTTCGACACCGAGATCTACGACGCGCTGAAGCTTGGCCTGATCTCGATGGATTCGACGATGCGCTCGAACCTCGGCGTCGGCATGCCGATCGACATGATGGTGTGCCGCCGCGACGCGCTGAAGACCGAGATGGTCCATCGCATCGACCACGCGGACGCCTATTTCGAGAACCTGCGTGAAAGCTGGTCGAACGCGCTTTCAGAAGCCCACCGTGCCATTCCCCGACCACCGTATTGCGGCACCAACATTGGCGGGGGCGGCAACTAGTCCCCCTCTTTCCTCCGGCACGGCTTCGCCCCGGCGAGGTCTTCGAGGATAGGACAGTCGGGGCGCGCGTCCCCGTGGCAGGCGCTGACGAGGCGTTCCAGCGTATCCTTCATCGAGGAAAGCACCGCGATCTTGTCCTCGATCTCGGCAATGCGCGCAGACGCCAGCTTGTGCACATCGGCGCTTGCGCGCTCCCGGTCGCGGTAGAGCGACAGCAGGTGCCGGCAATCGTCGATGCTGAAGCCAAGGTCGCGGGCCCGCGCCACGAAGTGCAGCGTTTCCAGGTCCTCGCGCGAATAGTCGCGGTAGCCGTTGGCGGCGCGACCCGGCCTCACCAGCCCGATGTCCTCGTAGTAGCGGATCGTCTTCGCCGGCAGTCCGGAGAATTCCGCCGCCCGGGAAATGTTCATCTCCACGCTCCCTCGTTCATGTGCTCACCCGGGCATCCTGTTGGGCGCATCTCCCAGCCGCACCGGCATGTTGCGTTGTTCCAGTTCCAGCAGCAGCGCCGAATGGTCGGTCTCGCCGAGACCCGCGTTGCACAGCATCGCGAAGCGGTCGCGCACATTGCGAACCAGCGGCAGGTCGAGGCCGAGCGACTGGGCTTCGGCGAGGATCGTGTCGAGGTCCTTGAGCTGGATGCGCGAGGGAGCGCCGGGCACGAAGTCGCGCGCCACCATCCGCGCCCCATGCAGGTCGAGGATACGGCTTTCGGCGAAGCCTCCGCGGATCGCGTCGCGTACCGACGCGGGGTCTGCCCCGCCGGCCGCCGCCAGCAGCAAGCCTTCCGCCACCGCGCCGATTGTCACTGCGACGATCGCCTGATTGGCGAGCTTGGCAAGCTGTCCTGCGCCCGCCGGGCCGACATGGATCACGCGCCCCATGGCGTCGAACACCGGCTTGAGATCCGCGATCCGCCGCGCATCGCCGCCAGCCATGATCGCCAGCGTCCCCTGCTCGGCACCGACGGTGCCGCCGGAAACCGGCGCATCGATCGCCACGATCCCGCCTTCGGCGAGTTTCTCGGAGTGCTTGCGCGCCGTGCTCGGCGGCGTCGAACTCATGTCGATGAAGGTCGTGTCCTGCCGCATCGCTGACGCCACGCCCTTGCGAAACACCACGTCCGAGACGATCGGACCGCTTTCCAGCATCGTGATCACGACGCCGGCGCCGGCAACGGCAGCCGATGGCTTGTCTGCGAGCCGGGCTCCTGCGAGGGCGAGCGCTTCGGCCTTCTCGCGCGTCCGGTTCCACACGGTGACGTCGAAGCCGGCCGCCAGCAAGCGCCGCACCATCGGCGCGCCCATCAGGCCGGTGCCCAGGAACGCGATTCCGTTTGGCGCGGTCATTGCCAGTCCCCTGCTTGCCGTTACGGAAGCTCAGCCCTGTATCCGATGACGCAGCAATGCGCCGTCGCCGCTGGCTCTCGCATGCAGATGGGGACGAAAGCCGAAAATCCAAGCTTGGACCACTCGAAACGGATCCATTCCCGCGCTCTTTTCGACGGCTTGGCACGTGATCTTGCCCAGTTTCCCGACCCTAGTTCAGCAAGAGTTCTCCGTCGAGCGTGCGCCATTCGTTCGGCCCGATCAGGCGCTTGTGGGCATAGAACACCGAATGCAGCGGCCCCTCGATTTCCGCCTTCCAGAAATCGACGAAGCGCCGCAGTTCGGGAAACTCCGGCGCAAGGTCGTGCGTCTGCCAGATGAATTCCTGCAGCAGGCCGGGGTGATCGGGCAGCCGGTAGAGGATACGCGCGGTGGTGAGGCCGTAGCCCGCCATTTGCCGCGCAAACGCGTTGCAGATCATGGAGCACCTCGCAATCGTTTCACCGCGCGAATTCTGCCGCACGGATTAACGGTATTGCAACCTGCAAACCCTAATTAATCGTTGCAAATCAGATAGTTAGCAGCATACTGGAACGAGTGCTGCCAGTCGCCCGCCTACTCGCCGTAGCTCCTGCGCGCCGCGTCCAGCGCCTCCGGCGTGTCGATATCGTCCAGCGCCGCGTCGTCGTCGAGCGCAACCTCGATGACGCGCGCAGCATTCTCGCCGATCAGCGCGCGCCCGCCGACATCGCCGCTGACGCTGGCAAGGGCAGCGAAATAGCGCCTTGCCCAGACCACCGGGTTGCCGCGCTTGCCGTTGACGGTCGGCACCACGATCGCCCCTTCCGGCGCGGCGCGGAACGCATCGACGAGCTTGTCGAGAAGACCTGCATCCACACCCGGCATGTCGGCAAGGCACACGATCGCCCCGGCAACGCCCTCTGGCAGGTCCGAAAGCCCCGCATGCAGCGACGTCGACAGCCCGTCCGCATAGTCCGGGTTGACGACGATGCGCACGTCGAGGCCATCCAGCGCGGCGGCGACCTCATCGCCCCTGTGTCCGGTGACCACCACCACGGGCCGCGCCCGGCTTGCCAGCACCGCCTCGACGCTGCGCCGCACCAGCGCCTTGCCGCCGACATGCTCGAGCAGCTTGTGCGGCCCGCCCATGCGCGAGGAACGCCCGGCGGCCAGCACCACGGCCGCGACTTCGCCAACGGCAGGCGCCGCCTGTCTGCCGCTGCGCGGCTGCGGCCGCGACGGGATCTCCATCAGCAGGCCGCCAACGCCGAGCCCGGCGATGTCGCCCGCCGTCACCTCGATGCCCGCCGCGATGCGGTCGAGCACCCAGTCGAAGCCGTTCTCGCGCGGGCTGCGCGCGCACCCCGGCGCGCCCAGCACCGGCTTGCCCCTGCGGCTTGCCAGCAGCAGCAGGTTGCCAGGATCGACCGGCATGCCGAAGTGCGCGACCTGCCCGCCCGCCCGCTCGATGCCGGCGGGCACGACGTCGCGCCGGTCGACGATCGCCGAGGCGCCGAAGACTACCGTCAGGTCGCAGTCGTCCGCGTCCAGGTCCGCAATCGCGGCGGCAATGGCATCGGCGTCGTGCGCACAGCGGATCTCCCGCACGATGCCTCCGCCGTGGACCGCAAGCCGGTCGCCCAGCATGCGCGCCGTCTTGTCCATCACGCTTGCCTTCAGCGCGGCAAGCTCGCTCGCCACCAGCCCGACCCGCAGCGCCCGGTAGGTGGCAACCCGCAACGCCCCTGCGACGGCGGCGCAAACCGCGTCAAGCGACAACCTCGACGCTGCGAAAGGAATGATCTTGACGGTCGCGACCATCGTCTGCGGCGCGACGCGGGCGAAAGCCGGCAGGGTGGCCACCGTGATCGCCTCGTCGATGGCGTTCGCCGCGTCGATGGCGGCGCGGTCTACAACGAGCAGTCCCGGCGTCGCCGCATGCAGGTTGACCCGCCCGGTGAAAGCCGCCGCAAGCCGGACATTGCCGCCATCTGCCAGCAGCGCCCGCGCGACCCGTTCCGCCGCGACATCCTCGTGCACGTCGCCGGTTTCGAGCTGCGCCGCGATGATCTGCCGATGCCCCGCCGCAGCCAGCGCCGCGGCATCCTCCCTGGTGAGGCGGGTGCCCTTCCTGATCGTCCGCCCGCCGAACGTCAGCGAATGCGCCAGGATCGCGCCTTCCGCCAGTGCCGTGTCGAGCGGACCGAACCTCACGCCGCTGCCCCACCCGCCGTGTCGCGCCGGGCGTCGCGCCCGCGCAGCGCCGCGATCGCCTCCGCAAGCACCGAGACCGCGATTTCCGCCGGGCTCTGCGCGCCGATGTCGAGGCCGATGGGGGCATGAATGCGCGCCGCAAACTCCGGCCCGATGCCGGCCTGCATCAGCCTGTCGAGCCGTTTCGCATGCGTCTTGCGGCTGCCGAGCGCGCCGACATAGAAGCAGCCGGCCTTCAGCGCAGCGGCCAGCGGCATATCGTCGATCTTGGGATCGTGCGTCAGTGCAGCGAAGGCGCACCAGCGGTCGAGACCGACGTCGCCGAGCACCTCGTCGGGCCATTCTGCGAGCAGGTTGATCCCGGCGAAACGTTCCGGCGTGGCGAACGCCGTGCGCGGATCGATCACCGTGACGTCGAAGCCGGTCGCCATCGCCATCGGCGCCAGCACTTGCGAGATGTGCACCGCCCCGATGATGACGAACTTCGTCGCCGGCAGGTGCACGGCGATGAACCGCTCGCCCGCCTCGGTTGCCTGCGTGCGGCTCTTGCCCGACAGCAGCATCTGCCGCAGTTCGCCGGCGTCCGGTTCCGCGCCGATCCCGGCTTCGCGCACCAACCGCTGCGCGCCGCTGCCGAGATCGGTGATGACCAGCGCGGCGCGGCGGTTGCGGCGTTCCTCGTTCAGCGCCTTCAGCAGGGTGGCATCCATGGCTCAGGCCACCTTCTCGACATAGACGCGGATGCGCCCGCCGCACGACAGGCCGACCTCCCAGGCCGTCTCGTCGGCAACCCCGAACTCCAGCACCTTCGGCTTGCCGCTGCCGATCACGTCGAGCGCCTCGGTGACGACGGCACCCTCGACGCAACCGCCCGACACCGACCCCATGAAGGCGCCGTCGGCGTCAATCACCAGGTGGCTGCCGACGGGCCGCGGCGCCGAACCCCAGGTCTCGATCACCGTTGCCAGCGCGACATCGCGCCCCTCGCCGGCCCAGCTTTCCGCGATCGCCAGGATGTCGTCCTGCACCGCACCGCCCGCCATCGCCTCTGCACCGCTCATCTCGCCAACCTCCGGTCTCTCATGCCACCAGCGCCGCCATCTGCTTGAGCCACTTGCGCGGGCTCGCATCTCGCCCGCGCGGCGCGTCGAGCGCCCGGCACAGCGTTTCCATGGACTCGATATTGTGTATCGAACGGAATTCGTCCACATGCGGCATGATCTGGCGGATGCCGCGCGCGCGCGCCTCGAAGCCCTCGTAGCGCAGCAGCGGGTTGAGCCAGATCAGCCTGCGGCAGGACATGTGCAGCCGCTCCATCGCCTTGCCCAGCGTCCCGTCGGCGGCGTCGCGCTCCAGCCCGTCGGTGATCAGCAGTACGACCGCGCCCTGCCCCAGCACGCGGCGCGACCACGCCCGGTTGAACGCATCGATACACGGCGCGATGCGCGTGCCGCCGGCCCAGTCGCGCACGTGCCCGCCGGCGAGCTTCAGCGCCTCGTCGGGGTCCTTCTGGCGCAGCGTGCGCGTGATGTTGGTGAGCCTGGTGCCAAACACGAAGCTGTGCACCCGGCGCTTTTCCGACAGCGCGTGCAGGAAGTGCAGAAACACCTGCGTGTACTCGCTCATCGAACCGGAGATGTCGCACAGCGCCACCACCGGCGCGAGCCGCTCATTCGGCTCTGCCTTCTTCAGCGCGATCATGCCGCCAGCGCGCAGCGAGGCGCGGATGGAGCGCCGCATGTCGATGATCCTGCCGCGGCTCGACGCCGTCAGCCGCCGCGTCTTCAGCTTCTCGAAGGGCAGCACCAGCTCGGTGATCGCCCGGCGCGCCTGGGCGATTTCGCGGGCGCTCATCTGGCCGAAGTCCTTGGACCGCAGTACCTCCATGTCGGAGACCGTCAGCGAGGCGTCGATCTCCACCTCCGGCTTGGGCCGCTCGATCGGCTGCGGCTTGCCCGTGTCGAGCAGCGCGTCCGACACGCGCCGGTTGACGGGGTCGCGCTGCTGGCGCTGCGGCGCCGGGGCGATCGGCATCAGCGCCTGCAGCATGCGCTCCATCAACGCCCGCTTGCGCCAGAACAGCGTGAACGCCTGCTCGAAGATCTCCGTGTCCTCGTGCCGCTTCACGAACACCGAGAACAGCGTCCAGTAGAAGTCCTCGCGCTGGCCGATGCCGGCAAGCCGCAACGCCTCGATGGCGTCATGCGCGCTGCCCGGCCCGACCTTCAGCCCGGCAGCCCGCAGCGCACGGGCAAAATGCGTGATGTTCTCGGCAAGCGCGCCGCCCTCGCGCGCCGTATCGGCAAAAACGGCTTCGCCGCCGCTCATTCCGCCGCCCGCAACTCGGCGTCGACCTCGTCGATCAGCGCCTTGATGTGGCTGGCGTTGAAGCGCTCGATGTCGTCCTGGTACTTCAGGATCACGCCGAGCGTGTCCGTGGCGATCGCCGGATCGAGCGCGACCGCGTCGAGTTCCGACAGTGCAGCCGCCCAGTCCAGCGTCTCGGCGACGCCCGGCGCCTTGAACAGGTCCTCCCTGCGGATGCGCTGGATGAAATGCACCAGCGCCCGGCTCAGCTCCTCCGGCGCGGCGGGAACCTTCGCCTTCAGGATGGCCAGTTCGCGCGCCACGTCCGGATAGCCGACCCAGTGGTACAGGCAACGCCGCTTCAGCGCGTCGTGGATCTCGCGCGTGCGGTTGGAGGTGATGATGACGATCGGCGGCTGCGGCGCCGCAACCGTGCCGATCTCCGGGATCGTGATCTGGAAGTCGGACAGCACCTCCAGCAGGAAGGCCTCGAAGGCTTCGTCGGTGCGGTCGAGTTCGTCGATCAGCAGCACCGGCGGCCCGGCGGTGTCCAGCTCCAGCGCCTCCAGCAGCGGCCGCTTGATGAGGAAGCGCCGCGAGAAGACGTCGTCGCCGAGGCGTTCGCGGTCGGCCACACCCTCGGCCTCCGCCAGCCGGATCTCGATCATCTGCGCGGCGTAGTTCCACTCGTAGACCGCCGAGGAAACATCGAGGCCCTCGTAGCACTGCAGGCGGATCAGCTTGCGCCCCAGCCGCTTCGCCAGCACTTTGGCGATCTCGGTCTTGCCGACGCCGGCTTCGCCTTCCAGGAACAGCGGACGGCCCATCCGCAGCGCCAGGAACAGCACCGTCGCCAGCGACCGGTCGGCGACGTAGTTGCCGTCGGCGAGCAGCGCCAGGGTTTCGTCGATCGAGGCCGGTAGCTTGTTGTCGCTCACGCGTCACTCCCAGGAACCAAGCCCGCGGCGCACCGCGGCTTCAAAAACGAATGGGGCGGCATCCTACCGCCCCATCCTGTCATCTTGCGAGGCCCGCGCCATTGCGAAGCCTCAAGAGGTGCCGCCTCAAGAGGTGCGCAAGGCGTCCCGGTCAGGTCGCCAGCACGGCGCGCCGCGCCATCACGCCGACCAGATGGGCACGGTACTCGGCGCTGGCGTGGATGTCGCTGTTGAGATCGCCGGCGTCGACGCTGATGTCCTCGAGCGACTTCGGCGAGAACCGCCGCCCAAGCGCTTCCTCCATCGCCGGCACGCGGAACACGCACGGCCCCGCGCCCGTCACCGCGACGCGGATATCGCGCCCGCGCTTCGACACGAACACGCCCACCAGCGCATAGCGCGAGGCGGGATTGTCGAACTTGGCGTAGGCCGCGCGCCGTGGCAGGGGAAACAGCACCTTGGTGATGATCTCGCCGTCTTCCAGCGCCGTCTCGAACATGCCGGTGAAGAAGTCGTCCGCCGCGATGCGCCGCTTGTTGGTGACGATCGTGGCGCCCAGTCCGAGGCAGGCGGCGGGATAGTCCGCTGCCGGATCGTTGTTGGCGATCGACCCGCCGAGCGTGCCCATGGCGCGCACGTGCGGATCGCCGATGCCGCCGGCGAGGCTCGCCAGCGCCGGCAGCGCTTCGCGAACCGTGGCGTTCGAGGCGACGTCGGCGTGCCGCGTCATGGCGCCGATGTGCAGCGTGCGGCCCTTCAGCTCGATGCCCTGCAGGACCTCGATGCCGGCCAGATCGACCAGCGCGTCGGGAGCCGCCAGCCGCTGCTTCATGGTCGGCAGCAGGGTCTGCCCGCCGGCCAGCAGCTTTGCCTCGCCGCTGGCGGTCAGAGAGGCCGCCTTGCGCACGGAATTGGGGCGGTGATAGGCGAATTCGTACATCTGTCGTCCCTCCCTTACTCGGCGGCCTTGGCCATGCCCTTGCGCACGGCCTGCCACACGGCCTGCGGCGTCGCAGGCATGGAGATGTTCTCGTGGCCGAGCGCATCGGTGATGGCGTTGATGACCGCCGGCGGGGCGGCGATCGCGCCGGCCTCGCCGCAACCCTTGATGCCGAGCGGGTTGGACGGACACGGCGTCACCGTCGTGTCGACCTTGAAGCTCGGCAGGTTGTCGGCGCGCGGCATGCAGTAGTCCATGTAGGACGCCGTCACCAGCTGCCCGCTGTCGTCATAGACCGCACGCTCCAGCAGCGCCTGCCCGACGCCCTGGGCGATGCCGCCGTGCACCTGGCCCTCGACGATCATCGGGTTGATGACGATCCCGAAGTCGTCGACGGCAACCCAGTTGACGACCTCGCTGACGCCGGTTTCCGGATCGATCTCGATCTCGCAGATGTGGCAGCCCGCCGGGAAGGTGAAGTTGGCCGGGTCGTGGAACGCGCCCTCCTTCAGCCCCGGCTCGATCTCGCTGGACGGGAACTTGTGCGCCACGTAGGCGTTCAGCGCCACTTCCGGGAAGGTCACCTTCTTGTCGGTGCCCGACACCGAGAAGGCGCCGTCCTTGAACTCGATGTCGGCTTCCGCCGCCTCGAGCAGGTGCGAGGCGATCTTCTTCGCCTTCGCCTCGACCTTGTCAAGCGCCTTGGAGATCGCCGTCATGCCAACCGCGCCGGAGCGAGAGCCGTAGGTGCCCATGCCGAACTGCACCTTGTCGGTGTCGCCATGCACGATCGACACCTGGTCGATGCCGATGCCCAGCCGCTCGGAAACAAGCTGCGCGAAGGTGGTCTCGTGTCCCTGCCCGTGGCTGTGCGAGCCGGTCAGGATCTCGACGTTGCCGGTCGGGTTGACGCGCACTTCCGCCGATTCCCACAGGCCCACGCCGGCGCCCAGCGACCCCACCGCCGCCGACGGCGCGATGCCGCAGGCCTCGATGTAGGTCGAGAAGCCGATGCCGCGCAACTTGCCGCGCCGGGCAGCCTCGCGCTTGCGCTTGCCAAAGCCCTTGTAGTCGATGATGTCGCAGGCCTTGTTGAGCGAGGCAGCATAGTCGCCGGCGTCATACATCATGATGACCGGCGTCTGGTGCGGGAACTTCTTGACGAAGTTCCGTTTGCGGAAGGTCGCCGGATCGATACCCAGTTCGCGTGCGCAGACCTCGACGAGACGCTCCACCACGAAGGTCGCTTCCGGCCGCCCGGCGCCGCGGTAGGCGTCGACCGGCACGGTGTTGGTATACACCGCGTCGACCTCGGCGTAGATCGCCGGGATGTCATACTGGCCCGACAACAGCGTCGCGTAGAGGTACGTCGGCACGCAGGTGGCGAACAGGCTCGGATAGGCGCCGAGGTTCGCCGTGGTGTGGACCCTCAGGGCCAGGATCTTGCCGCGCTCATCGGTGGCAAGCTCGGCGGTCGTCACGTGGTCGCGCCCGTGCGCGTCAGTGATGAAGGATTCGGTGCGCTCGGCGGTCCACTTCACCGCCCGCCCGACCTTCTTCGCCGCCCACGTGCAAACCACCTCTTCCGGGTAGACATAGATCTTGGAACCGAAGCCGCCGCCGACGTCCGGCGCGATGACGCGCAGCTTGTGTTCCGGCGCCACGTTGAGGAACGCCGACATCACGAGGCGCGCCACATGCGGGTTCTGGCTGGTCGTGTAGACCGTCGATACACCGGTGCCGGAATCGTAGTCGCCAACCGCCGAGCGCGGCTCCATGGCGTTGGGCACCAGCCGGTTGTTGATGATCTGCAACTTGGTAACGTGCTTGGCCTGCTTGAAGGCCGCCGCCGTCGCCGCCTTGTCGCCCAGCTCCCACTCGTAGCAGGTGTTCTTCGGCGCGCCGTCATGCAGCTGGATCGGCGAGGATGCCGTCTTCATCATGTCTGTGACGGCTTCGTGCACGTCGTAGTCGATCTCGAGCGCCTCGGCGCCGGCGCGTGCGGCAGCCTGCGTCTCGCCGATCACCACGGCGATCGGGTCGCCGACATAGCGCGCCTTGCCCTGCACCAGGCAGGGATGGCCCGGCGCATTCATCGGCGAACCGTCCTTGGAATGGATCATCCAGCCCGCCGGCAGCGGCCCGATGGCATCCTTCTCCAGGTCCGCGCCGGTGAACACGGCGACGACGCCCGCCACCTTCATCGCCTTCGACGCGTCGACCTTGCGGACGCTTGCATGCGCGTGTTCGCTGCGGGCGAAGGCGGCGTAGGCCTGCCCGGCGATGTTGACGTCATCGGTATAATTTCCTGCACCCGTGATGAAGCGGTGGTCTTCCAGCCGCCGCACCGGAGCGCCGATGCCTGTCTTCGACATGGTGAGGGTCTCCTCCCTGGAACGTTCGCCACCTGGGGCGAATCTTGTCTCTTGCCGCCGTCTCGCGCGGATCGCCGAGCGGACGCACGCGGCTCGTCTTTACTCGGCTGCCTGCTTGCCGCCTGTCATCGCGGCAGCCCCGGCGCCGATCGCCTTGACGATGTTGTGGTAGCCGGTGCAACGGCAGATGTTGCCCTCCAGCCCCTCGCGGATGGTCTTCTCGTCCGGCACTCCACCGTGCCGGTTGACCATGTCGACCGCCGCCATGATCATGCCCGGCGTGCAGAAGCCGCACTGCAGGCCGTGATGCTCGCGGAAGGCTTCCTGCATGGGATGCAGCTGATCGCCGCTGGCCAGCCCCTCGATCGTCGTAACGCTGGCGCCATTCCATTGCACCGCAAGCGTCGTGCAGGATTTCACCGCACGCCCGTCGACGTGCACCACGCAGGCGCCGCACTGGCTGGTGTCGCATCCCACGTGCGTGCCCGTCAGGCGCAGGTGGTCGCGCAGGAACTGGGACAGCAGCGTGCGCGGCTCGACGTCCGCGGACGCACTCGTCCCGTTAACAGTCATGGTGACTTTCGGCATACTCTCCTCCCCGGGGAAGCCATGCCGGACATTTCCCCGCTCCAGAATTGTGGCGCTGCCGAGCGCAGCGGTCTTTTACTTTTGGTGCGCTTCGCACGCCCGCAAGGGGGAGAAGGTCCTTCCGCCAGCCGGCCCGGCCCTTTTTTCGGGTCCGTGGCACGTATCCTGACGACCCGGTGGCGGTGGCCTCCCTCACCTGCGCATCGTCAAACGCGCGAGTGCAAGTCTGCGCGTCGTGCTGCCCCGCGGTCAACTGCTTTTCGCCGCGCGGCACCAGAAACGTGGCAATAACAGGCCCACGAAGCCCGCAGTTTCTGGATCAGGCCTCGTCAGGCGACAGTTTTTTGCGAAAATTTTCGAAAAACTGGTCGGCCATCTTTTTCGCCGCGCCATTGACGAGGCGCTGCCCGAGTTGCGCGATCTTGCCGCCGATCTGCGCATCCACGTCGTAGGTCAGCCGCGTTCCGCCACCCTCGGCATCGGCCAGCCGCACGTCCGCGCCGCCCTTGGCGAAGCCCGCGACGCCGCCCTGGCCCTCGCCGGAAATGCGGTAGCCGTTCGGCGGATCGAGGTCGCTGAGCTGCACGCTGCCGTTGAACTTCGCCTTCACCGGCCCGATCTTGGCAACCGCCGTCGCCTTGAAACCGTTCTCGCCATCGCGTTCGAAGAGCTCGCAGCCGGGGATACAGTCCTTCAGCACGTCGGCATCGTTCAGCGCCTCCCAGACTGCCTGCCGCGCCGCCGGCAATTCATACTCGCCCGTCATCTTCATCGCGCATTCCTCCCCGCGCTCGAACTGCTGATTGGCTGCGATTTCACACCATCGCGCGCCTGCGCCGCAAGCATTCCTTAAGCTTGTCGGGCTTTGATGGGCTGGGGGCGGACCGTCGCGTCGCGGTGGTCCCCTTGCACCTCACTAGGCAGGAAGCCGCCATGTCGAACCTCGAACGGGTCATCTACCGCAGTCGCGCCACCCTGTTGCCGGATGCCGAGGTCATCGGCGGCGCCATCGACGATATCGCCGAGGCGGCAAGGGCAAACAACGCGCGCGATGCGATCACCGGCGTGCTCGTCTACTCCGACGGTGTCTTCATGCAGGTCCTCGAAGGACGCCCGCCGGCACTCGACGCGACCCTGGCACGTATTGGCAAGGACCGCCGCCACAAGGACCTGCACGTGCTGCGCCGCGAAACGGTCAGCGGCAGGATGTTCCCCGACACCCCACTCGCCTTCGTGTCGTCCGCGATGGTGCGCGAGGCGACGATGGGTTCGGGCCGCGGCATCTCGATGGACATCGGCCGGCTGCCGACGGAGATCTTCGCGCCGCTCCTGCGCACGCTGCTCACCACCCCTTCGGTGCCCAACGTGACCGGAATGCTGCGGCGCGCCTGAGGCTTCGCCGCCCGCCCGGCGGGTTTCGCCGCCCGCCTGCCTAGGGCACCCCCGTTGTCACCTTCGTGGCTCGCTGCTATTGCTCGCAGCGGACCGGGCTTTCCGCTGCACGTTCGACAAGACCCGGCCGGCTTTGCGAGAGAGGGGCACGGGGCATGGAGTATTTCCTCCAGCAGCTCATCAACGGGCTGACGCTTGGATCGATCTACGGATTGATCGCCATCGGCTACACGATGGTCTACGGCATCATCGGCATGATCAACTTCGCCCACGGCGACATCTTCATGATCGGCTCCTTCGTCGCGCTGATCGTCTTTGTCGCCCTGATCTCGATTGGCGTCACCTTCATCCCGCTCGCACTGCTGCTGGTGCTGCTGGCCGCGATGTTCTTCACCTCCGCCTACGGCTGGGCCGTCGAACGCGTCGCCTACCGGCCGCTGCGCACCTCCTTCCGGCTGGCGCCGCTCATCACCGCCATCGGCATGTCGATCGTGCTGCAGAACTATGTCCAGGTCGTGCAGGGCGCGCGCGTCAAGCCGCTGCAGCCGGTCATCACCGGCGGCTACACGATCATGGAGAGCAACGGCTTCGCGGTGAACCTGTCCAACATCCAGATCATCATCATCGGGCTGACCTTCGCGCTCATGGTGATCTTCTCGCTGCTCATTTCGCGCACGTCGCTCGGCCGCGCGCAACGCGCCTGCGAGCAGGACCGCAAGATGGCCGCGCTTGTCGGCATCAACGTCGACCGCACGATCTCGCTGACCTTCGTCATGGGCGCCGCGCTCGCCGCCGTCGCCGGCACCATGTTCCTGATGCTCTATGGCGTCATCGACTTCTACATCGGCTTCGTTGCCGGCGTGAAGGCGTTCACCGCGGCCGTCCTCGGCGGCATCGGCTCGCTGCCCGGCGCCATGCTCGGCGGCCTGCTGATCGGTCTCATCGAGGTATTCTGGTCGGGTTACTTCACCATCGAGTACAAGGACGTGGCCGCGTTCTCCATCCTCGCGATCGTGCTGATCTTCCTGCCATCCGGCATCCTGGGCCGGCCGGAAGTCGAGAAGGTGTAGCGCCATGTCAGCACCTGCCTCCGGCGCATCCGGGCATTTCGCCTCGGCCTTCAAGGACGCCCTGCTCGCCGGCATCGTCGCGCTGGTCCTCGCTGCGCCGGTCATGGGCTTCGGCACCTCCGTGTCGGGTTCCGACATCGTCCTGGAACCGCGCTGGTGGCTGGTCGCGGCCGCCGGTGCCGTGGTGTTCGCCGGCCGCCTCCTGCTGCGTCTTGCGCTTGGCGACGGGACGGCCTCGCCGATCGGAGTGAAATGGTTCCGCCGCGCCGGCGGGCGCCCGATCGGCCATGGCGAAAGCGGGCTGGCCAAGGTCATCGCGCCGCTCGCCCTGCTGGGCGCGCTCGCCTTTCCCTTCCTGCCCTTCACCGACCGCTACATCCTCGACCTGGCGATCCTGGTTGTCACCTACGTCATGCTGGGCTGGGGCCTGAACATCGTCGTCGGCCTCGCCGGTCTGCTCGATCTCGGCTACGTCGCCTTCTACGCCGTCGGCGCCTATTCCTTCGCCCTGTTGGCCCAGCATTTCGACATCGGCTTCTGGTTTGCACTGCCGATCGCCGGCCTGCTCGCCGCCTGCTGGGGCATCATCCTGGGTTTCCCGGTGCTGCGCCTGCGCGGCGACTACCTCGCCATCGTCACGCTGGCCTTCGGCGAGATCATCCGCGTCGTCCTGCTCAACTGGTACACCTTCACCAACGGGCCGGACGGCATCTCGGGCATCCCCCGCCCGACCTTTTTCGGCATCCCCTTCGATCGCGGCGAAAGCGGTTTCGCGGCGACCTTCGGCTTCGACTACTCGTCGATGCACCGCATCATCTACCTCTACTACGTGATCCTGGCGCTGGCGCTGGTTACCAATTTCGTCACACTGCGCCTGCGCCGGCTGCCGATCGGGCGCGCCTGGGAAGCGTTGCGCGAGGACGAGATCGCCTGCCGCTCGCTCGGCATCAACACCACCAACACCAAGCTCACCGCCTTCGCGATGGGCGCCATGTTCGGCGGATTCGCCGGCTCGTTCTTCGCCACCCGCCAGGGCTTCATCTCGCCGGAGAGCTTCACCTTCATCGAGAGCGCCCTGATCCTCGCCATCGTCGTGCTCGGCGGCCTGGGTTCTCAGATCGGCGTCGTGATCGCATCCATCGTGATGATCGGCGGCATCGAGCTGCTGCGCAACCTCGACTTCCTCAAGCAGGTCTTCGGCAACGATTTCGATCCCACCCAGTACCGCATGCTGATCTTCGGCCTGCTGATGGTCACCATCATGATCTGGCGTCCGCGCGGCCTGATCTCGACGCGAAATCCGTCCGCGTTCCTGCACAAGCGCAAGAAGATCGGCTCGGAAAGCGTTTCGGAGGGGCACGGATGAGCGACACCGAAAACCCCGTGCTGAACGTCGAGCACCTGACCATGCGCTTCGGCGGGCTGGTCGCCATCGACGACCTGTCGTTCCAGGTCGTGCCCGGCGACATCACCGCAATCATCGGCCCCAACGGCGCTGGCAAGACGACGGTCTTCAACTGCATCACCGGCTTCTACAACCCGACGGAAGGAATGCTGACGCTCCGCCATGCGTCGGGAAAGTCCTTCCTGCTGGAACGCATGTTCGACCACCAGATCGCTTCTGTCGCCCATGTTGCACGCACCTTCCAGAACATCCGCCTGTTCGGCGGCATGACTGTGCTGGAAAACCTCCTCATCGCCCAGCACAACACTCTGATGCGCGCATCCGGCTTCACCATCGCCGGCCTTTTCGGTGCCGGCGGGTTTCGCCGCGCCGAGCGCAAGGCGATCGAGAAGGCCCGTCACTGGCTCGAACAGATCGACCTCGTCGATCGTGCCGATGATCCCGCCTCCGACCTGCCCTACGGCGCGCAGCGGCGCCTCGAGATCGCGCGCGCCATGTGTACCGACCCGGTGCTGCTGTGCCTCGACGAGCCCGCCGCCGGCCTCAATCCCAGGGAATCGGCGGCGCTCAACAAGCTGCTGATCGACATCCGCGGCGAGACCGACACCTCGATCCTGCTGATCGAGCACGACATGAGCGTCGTGATGGAGATTTCCGACCACGTCGTGGTTCTCGACTACGGCAAGAAGATCTCCGACGGCACAGCGCTGCAGGTGCGCAATGACCCCGCCGTGATCGCCGCCTACCTCGGCGTCGAGGACGAGGAGGTCGGGGCAATCGACCCGACGGTGAAGCCGGCCTCGGGCAAGGCGGCCGCAAGGCCGGCCACGGCGCGGGCGAAGGCGCCGGCCCAACGCGCAAGCCGCACGCCGGCCACGCCCGCCAAGCCCGAGAAGACACCGGCGCCGAAGAAGCCGACGGTCGCCGAGCTGAAGCGCGAGGAGGCCGCGGCTGCCGAGAAACTTGCCAGGCTGCCGGCGACCGCAAGCGCTCTCGACAAGGCCAATGCGGTCGGCCGCAAGCCGCGCTCGATCCCGCAGCCGCGCAGTTCCGGCCCCGACGACCTCAAGCGCATCAAGGGGATCGGCCTGGCCAACGAGAAGAAGCTCAACGAACTCGGCATCTGGCACATCGATCAGATCGCCAAGTGGGACAGGCCGCAGGTGCGCTGGGTCGGCACCTACCTCGCCTTTCCCGGCCGCATCGACCGCGAGGACTGGGTGCGCCAGGCGCACCGGCTGTCGCAGACGGGTAACGCGGGCGCCTTGCGCAAGGCGACGGTCGCCAAGGTCGCCAGGCGCCGGGCGCGCGGCAAGGGAGGCAAGTCATGAGCACCGGCCAACCGCTTCTGTCGGTGCGCGGCGCCGAGACCTACTACGGCAAGATCGTCGCCCTGCGCGGCATCGACCTCGACGTCAACGAGGGCGAGATCGTCACCATCATCGGCGCCAACGGCGCCGGCAAGTCGACGCTGATGATGACCATCTGCGGCGTCCAGCCAGCCCGCAACGGCACGGTCACCTACCGCGGCGAGGACATCACGCACCTGCCCACCCACGAGATCATGCGCAAGGGTATCGCCCAGTCGCCGGAAGGCCGGCGCATCTTCCCGCGCATGAGCGTTCTGGAAAATCTCCAGATGGGCGCGCAGATCAACGACTTCGCGCATTTCGACGAAGACCTCGAACAGGTCTACAACCTGTTCCCGATCCTCAGGAAGCGCGCCGGCCAGCGCGGCGGCACGCTGTCGGGCGGTGAACAGCAGATGCTGGCGATCGCCCGTGCCCTGATGGCGCGCCCGCGCCTGCTGCTGCTCGACGAACCCTCGCTCGGCCTCGCGCCGATGATCGTCAAGCAGATCTTCGAGGTCATCGCGGAACTCAACCGCACGGACGGCCTGACCGTCTTCCTCGTCGAGCAGAACGCCTATCACGCGCTCAAGCTCGCCCATCGCGGCTATGTGATGGTCAACGGCGCGATCACCCTGTCGGGAACCGGCGCGGAACTGCTGGCGCGCGAGGAAGTGCGCGCGGCCTACCTGGAGGGAGGGCGCCACTGACGGCGCGCAAGCGGACATGTCTGGAATTCTCTACGAAGAACCTTCGATCTGGCTGTTCCTCCTCGTGACGGTGTTTCTCGGCGGCGGTGCGGCGTGGTTGTCCGGACGCGCCATCGCGCTGACCTGGCGTCCCTACTGGCAGGTACTCGGCTACATGCTGCTGCTGGCCTGCGCCGTGCGCTTCCTCCACTACGCCCTTTTCGAGGGCACGCTGCTGACCGCGCAATACTATGCGGTCGACCTCGGCGTCCTGTGCATCCTGGGCTCGATCGGCTTCCGCCTGACGCGGGCAAAGCAGATGACGTCGCAATATCCATGGCTCTACGAGCCTGCCGGCCCCTTCGGCTGGAGGGATCGCCGCGCCAACGGCTGAAAGCGCCTTTCCGCGCGCGTGATTCCATTGGAAGCCGCGCAATTCCGTGCGATAAGTGCGCTCGTGCAGAGCGTGCGCTTTGCATGCGATGAGCTGCCGTGCCCCACCGGCCACTTGCCGCCGCCTGGCGAGCCGTGGACCGGCCGGCGTGCCGGAGCCTCGCGAAGGGAAGCGTCGGAACAGACAACCATGCCGCGCGGCCGATGGGCAGTCGCGGCAAGAGGCTTGTCCGGACCGAAAACCCGATCTCCCGCCATGTCGGCGGGATGAGAACCGGTTTGGAGAGGAACCTGAACATGCGCAAGATCATCTACGCAGGCATTGGCGCCATTGCCGCTGCCACGATGGCGACGGCCGCCTGGGCCGATGACATCATGGTGGCAACCGCTGGCCCGATGACCGGCCAGTATGCCTCCTTCGGCGAGCAGATGAAGAACGGCGCCGAGCTGGCCGTCGAGGAAATCAACGCCGCCGGCGGCGTCAACGGCAAGATGCTGAAGCTTTCCGTCGGCGACGACGCCTGCGATCCCAAGCAGGCCGTGGCGGTCGCCAACAAGTTCGTCGGCGACGGCGTGGTCTTCGTTGCCGGCCACTTCTGCTCCGGCTCGTCGATCCCCGCGTCTGCCGTCTACGCCGAGGAAGGCATCGTGCAGATCTCACCGGCGTCCACCAACCCGAAGCTGACCGACGAGCGCGCCGGCCCGGGCGTCTACCGCGTCTGCGGCCGTGACGACCAGCAGGGTGCCGTCGCCGGTGCCTACATTGCCGCGAACTACGCCGGCAAGAAGGTCGCGATCATCCACGACAAGACCGCCTATGGCAAAGGCCTGGCCGACGAGACCAAGAAGGCGCTCAACGCTGCTGGCATGACCGAAGCCCTCTACGAGGCCTACACGGCCGGCGAGAAGGACTACACCGCGCTCGTCTCCAAGCTGAAGGCCGAGGGCATCGACGTGCTCTATGTCGGCGGCTACCACACCGAGGCCGGCCTGATCGTGCGCCAGATGCGCGAACAGGGCATGTCCACCCAGCTCATCTCCGGCGACGCGCTCGTCACCGACGAGTACTGGGGCATCACCGGCGAAGCCGGCGCGGGCACGCTGATGACCTTCGCTCCGGACCCGACGAAGTTCGCCGCTGCAAAGGCCGTGGTCGACAAGTTCAAGGCCAAGGGCATCAACCCGGAAGGCTACACGCTGTACACCTATGCGGCGATGAAGATCTGGGCCGACGCCGCGAACGCTGCCGGCTCGACCGACCTCGAGGCCATCACGGCGAAGCTCAATGGCACGAGCTACGAGACGGTGCTTGGCCCGATCGCCTTCGACGCCAAGGGCGACGTCACCGAAGCCTCCTACGTCTGGTACATCTGGAAGGACGGCAAGTACGGCGAGATGTGATCGCTTGCGATCATCTCGATACCTGACATGGAAGCCCGTGCCGCCCGGCGCGGGCTTCTTCCTTTTCGCCCGTCTCGCGCGGTTTACCTAGCCCCCCGCTTCCGCCATGTTTGCCGCATGAACAACGATCTCACCGACGTGGCGGGCCTGTCGGTCGGCTGCGCCGCAGATGCCGCAGCCCTGACCGGCGTCACCGTCATTGTCTGCGACAAGCCCTGCGTCGCGGCATGCGACGTGCGCGGCGGCGGCCCGGGCACCCGCGAAACCGATCTGCTGAACCCCGAAATGACGGTCGAAAAGGTTGACGCCATCGCCCTTGCCGGGGGATCGGCGTTTGGCCTGGAAGCGGCCTCCGGCGTCATGGCCTGGCTCGCCGAACGCGGCCGCGGCTTCGCCGTCGGCCCGGCGCGCGTGCCCATCGTGCCCGGCGCGATCCTTTTCGACCTCAACAACGGCGGCGACAAGTCCGCCGTCGCGACCGGCCTCTACCGCGACCTTGCCCTTGTTGCCTGCGATGCCATCGGCGGACCGGTCCCGCTCGGCTCGCGCGGCGCCGGCTTCGGCGCCACGACGGCGACCCTGCGCGGCGGGCACGGCAGCGCCTCCGCCAACACGGGCCGCTATACGGTCGCAGCCCTCGCAGCGGTCAACGCCGCGGGCTCCGCAACGATCGGCGACAGCGCGCGGTTCTGGGCTGCCGCCTACGAACGCGACGGCGAATTCGGCGGCCTCGGCCTGCCCGGCGCCATGCCGCCGCAAGCCCTGGTGGCACGCACCAAGGGCATGGCGGCTGCCTCGACCACCCTGTGCGTCGTGGCCACCGATGCCGCACTGACGAAGGTTCAGGCGCGCCGCCTCGCCGTCATGGCGCAGGATGGGCTGGCGCGCGCCCTGCACCCGGTGCACACGCCGCTCGACGGCGACGTCGTCTTCGCGCTGGCAACAGGCAGGATTCCGCTTGCCGACCCGCTCGTCGACCTCGTCGCCATCGGCAGCGAAGCGGCGCACTGCCTCGCCCGCGCCGTCGCCCGCGGCGTGCACGCCGCAGACAGTTCGGTCGGAACCGCCATGCCGCCGGCATGGAAGGACAAATTCGGGTGATTTCTCAGCCCGCGTAGCGCCTCGGCGAAAACACCTCCGGGTCGACGATCGGCGTCTCACCGCTCAGCATCTGCGACAGCAGCAGCCCCGTCAGCGGGCCGAGCGTCAGGCCGAGGTGGGCATGGCCGAAGTCGACCCAGAGTCCGTGATGGCGCGGCGCGGGTCCGACGACAGGCAGCGAATCCGGCAGCGCCGGCCGCCGGCCCATCCAGACCTCGTCGTCGAGCGTTTCGGCAAGCGGGAACAGGTCGCGCGCGTACGGCTCGACCCGCTGCACCATCCCCTCGTTGACCGGATCGTCGATGCGCGCGAGCTCGATGCCCGTCGTCATCCGGATGCCGCGCGCCATCGGCGCCAGCACGTAGCCGACGGCATCGTCGACGACCGGGCGCGCCAGCCCGGCGTTGCCCTGCGCCGCGAAATGACGGTGATAGCCGCGCTTGGGCTTCAGCGGAAAGCGGTAGCCGAGCGGCTCCAGCAGTTCCATCGACCAGGCGCCGGCGGCGACGACCACCTGGCCGCAATAGTGCGAACCGTCCCGCGTCTCCACCCGCCAGCGATCATCGTGCGGCTGGATGCTCAGCGCCGAGGTCTGCTGCACGCTGCCGCCAGCCTGGCGGAACAGCTTAAGGTAGGCCTGGCTGACCGCGAAGGGATCGCTGACGGAGGAATTCGCCCGCCAGTTCACCGCGCACTCGAACACCGGATTGAGGTTGGGCTCCAGCAACCGCGCCTCCACCATGCTGAGAACGTCGAAGGGAATGCCCGCATCGCGCGCGAAATCGAGTTCCGGCCGCACCGCGTCGAAGTCCTGCTGCGAGCGGAACACCGCCAGCCAACCGGTGTCGCGCAGCAACTCTCCTGCGCCCGCCTCGTTCAACAGCTTGCGATGCAGCGCAACCGTATGCGCCATCGCCGGCAGCGCCTCCCGCGCCGTGGCGTAGAGGTTTACCGGCGCGCTCTCCTTCCAGAACGCGGCGAGCCAACCGAGAAACCCCGGCAGCGCGGCTGGCCTGTAGCACGCATAGGTCGTCTGGTTCAGGGCAAGCTTGAGGATTTCCAGCGGCGCGCGCGGCATCGCGGTCGGCACGTAGTGCCCGCCGCAAACGATCCCCGCATTGCCGAAGGATGTCTGCGATCCCGGCTCGCGCGGGTCGATCAGAGTGACATCGAATCCGGCCCGCTGGGCGAACAGCGCGGCGCAAATCCCGACAACGCCGCCTCCCACGACAGCAAGGTCTTGCCTGTTCTGGTTCATCGCACGTTCATCCGCGCTCGTCTTGATTGACGCCAGACTACAACCCAAATCGAGTCTGGACATCCGGATAATCGCGATAACCACAACGGATGGGAGGAGTTGAAAATGGCGTATCCGATCTACGCAAGGCAGCCGACAGGCCGCACCAGGCTGGCCATTGCGGCAATCCTGTTTCTTGTCGCCGCGCTGCTTGCCCTGCTGCCCTCGCGCGCTTCGGCCGGCGACCTCGCCGCCTGGCAGATTGTCGGCTACTCGAACAACGCCAGCCACTACGCGTTTGCCGAATATGGCCGGCAGGATGGTTCCGGTTTCCCCTATGCCACCCTCTACGTCATCGACCTTGACCAGGACAAGTATGTCGGCGGCGCGCCCTTCCGCGCACTGATCGAGAACGAAGCCGCGAGCGTCGGCCAGACGTTGGCACAGGTGCATGCCGATGCCGCCGGCGCCCTTGCCACCTACGCCATCTCGCAACCCGGCCGCCTCGTCGCCGCCGATCCGCCCGGGGAGGAAGACGCCAACCGCCGCGCGCTGGCCTTCCATGCCGCCCCGGTATTTCCCCACATCGACGCGGCGCGCAAGCTGACGCTGACCACCGTCAATCTCCCCGACCAGCCGATGTGCGCCCAGATGGGCCAGACCTTCGGTTTCGCGCTGGCGCTAGATGGAGTCGAGATCTACCGCGATACCTCGATCCCGAAGAGCCGCAACTGCCCGCTCGACTACCAGGTCGCCGGCATCGTGATGCCGATGAGCGAGCCTGCCGGGCGCGCGGTCGCGATGATCTCCGTCCTGCAGGTCGGCTTCGAGGGCCCCAGCCGCCGTCTGATCGCGGTTCCCGTGCGTCTTTGAGGCGCGCCTCTTTGAGGCTTCGGAGCACCGGGTCACATTGAGCCGCCAGCGCAGCTCTGGTACTTGTCGGCGCATCGTTTGCCCCGGCGGCGACTCGAACTTCGGTCCGCCGCCCCAGATTTCCGGACATCTGCCGTGATCCCGCGCTATTCCCGCCCCGACATGGTTGCCATCTGGCAGCCCGAAACGAAATTCCGCATCTGGTTCGAGATCGAGGCCTACGCCGCGCAAGGCATGGCCGCGATCGGCGAAATCCCGCAATCAGCCGCCGACACGATCTGGGAGCGCGGCAGCAAGGCCGAGTTCGACGTTGCGCGCATCGACGAGATCGAACGCGAGGTCAAGCACGACGTCATCGCCTTCCTCACCCATCTCGCCGAGCACGTTGGCGAGGACGCCCGCTTCGTGCACAAGGGTCTGACGTCGTCGGACGTGCTCGACACCTGCTTCAACGTCCAGCTGGCGCGCGCTGCCGACATTCTGCTCGCCGACCTAGATGCCCTGCTGGCGGCCATTCGCAAGCGCGCATTCGAGCACAAGATGACGCCAACCATCGGGCGCAGCCACGGGATCCACGCCGAGCCGGTCACCTTCGGCCTGAAGATGGCGGAGGCCTACGCCGAGTTCTCCCGCTGCAAGACCCGCCTGATTGCGGCGCGCGCGGAAATCGCGACCTGCGCCCTGTCCGGCGCGGTGGGCACCTTCGCCAACGTCGACCCACGCGTCGAGGCCTTTGTCAGTGAAAAGCTCGGCCTGACGCCGGAGCCGGTCTCCACCCAGGTGATCCCGCGCGACCGCCACGCGATGTTCTTCGCCACCCTCGGCGTTATCGCCTCGTCCATCGAGCGGCTGTCGGTCGAGGTGCGCCACCTGCAGCGCACGGAAGTGCTGGAGGCGGAGGAGTATTTCTCGCCCGGCCAGAAAGGTTCCTCGGCGATGCCGCACAAGCGCAATCCCGTCCTGACCGAGAACCTCACCGGCCTGGCGCGCATGGTGCGCGCCTACGCGCTGCCCGCCATGGAGAACGTCGCCCTGTGGCACGAGCGCGACATTTCGCACTCCTCCGTCGAGCGCATGATCGGCCCCGACGCGACGATCACGCTGGATTTCGCGCTCGCGCGCCTGACCGGCGTCGTCGACAAGCTGCTGATCTATCCCGAGCGGATGCAGAAGAACCTCGATGCGCTCGGCGGGCTGGTGCATTCCCAGCGCGTCCTGCTCGCACTCGTCGAGGCCGGCGTCAGCCGCGAGGACGCCTACCGCCTCGTGCAGCGCAACGCCATGCCGGTGTGGCGCGGCGAAGGCGACTTCCTGACCTTCCTGAAGAACGATGCCGAGGTCAGCGCGAAACTGTCGGACGCGCAGCTCGAGGCGCTGTTCGATCTCGGCTACCATTTCAAGCACGTCGACACGATCTTCGAGCGCGTCTTCGGCTCATCGAAGGCGTGAGATGAAGGCGCGCGAGGCGGACCTGCTCGTCCTGCCGGGGCTCGGCGGGGGCACCGACAACCACTGGTATCGCCGCTGGGCAAGCCGCATCGCGACGGCAACCGTCGTCGAGCAGGACGAATGGTGGAAGCCCGAACCGGAAGCCTGGACCGCGCGCATCGTCGAGCATGTCGAGCGGGCAGGCCGCCCGGTCGTCTTCATCGCCCATTCGCTCGGCACCATGGCACTGGCGCACGCCGCGCCGCACCTGCCCGAAGGCGATATCCGCGGCGCCTTCATCGTCGCGCCGCCCGACCTCGAAACCCGCCTGTCCATGGTTTCAGATGCCCGCGCGTTCGTGCCCGTGCCGCGCGATCCCCTGCCCTTTCCCTCGCTGCTTATCGCCAGCAAGACCGACCCCTACGCCAGCCTCGAGGCCGCCGCCGACCTTGCCAACGCCTGGGGTTCGCTGCTGGTCGAGGCGGGCGACGCCGGCCACATCAACGCCGACAGCGGCCACGGCCCGTGGCCGGAAGGCCTGATGACCTTCACCGCGTTCCTCGGCCGTCTCTAGGCCAGCCCGGCGCCGCACGCCTGCCTGAAGGCAGCGGCCACGGCGCCGCGAACGCGTGCTCCCCCTGCAGTACCATCCCGCATCCGCATCACGACCTGCGTCTTTGGCAGTTCGGGCAGACCCGCCTCCCCGCCGATCACACGGCAGCCGGCCGGCACATTGCGCGTGTCGAGACACGCCACCCCGAGACCTGCGGAAATGCCCGCCTGGACGGCGGCGACGCCCGTGCCGATGAACACGCTGTGCCAGCCGATGCCGGCAGCGCCCAGCGCGCTCGCCGCGACATCGCGGATCGTGCACGGCGGCGCGAGCGAGACCAGCGGCAGCGCCGCGCCGTCGCCGCGCCACTCGAAGTCCCCCGCACAAGTCCATACCAGTTGGTCATGCAGCAGGACCTCGCCATCCGCCCCGGCCTCCTGGTGGCTGCCGATCACCGCATCGAAACGGCCCGCCTCGAACGCGGCAAGCAATTGGCGCGAGAAGCCGACCGTGACCAGAAACTGCGTGCCTGGCAACTCATCGCGCAGAGAGGCGAGCACGCCCGGCAGCAGGCTTCCGGCGGCATGGTCGCTGACGCCGATCTCGAAGGCCCGCCTCTGCGGCAGGCCGATCGCCCGCGCCGCCGCCTCGTCGTGCATCCGCAGAACCCGGCGAGCATCGTCCAGGAACCGCTCGCCCTGCGCCGTCAGTTCGACCAGCCGCGGATTGCGCTCCAGCAGGCGCTGCCCCAGCCGTTCTTCCAGCTTGCGGATGCGAACGCTGATCGTCGACTGGGTGGCGGCCAGCCCTTCGCCGGCCGCGGTGAAGCTGCGCGTATCCGAGACGCTGACGAAGGCGCGCAGCCAGTCGACGTCGAGAGTGGGGATCCGAGTCATTTGATTTTACGATTTTTGATATATAATAAATTCATTTAAACAATGATACAGGAACGCATAGCGTCGCGCAATCGACATCGCCCCCCATGAAGAGGACACGACGCCATGCCGCTGACCCGCATCTGCCTGCGCAAGGGACAATCCGCGAAATACCGCAAGAGCATCATGAAGGGCGTCTACGACGCCATGCGCGAGACCTTCGAGGTGCCCGCCGACGACCGCTTCATGATGGTCCACGAGCACGACGAGGAAACCTTCTGGTTCGGCCGCCACTATCTCGACATTGCCCGCTCCGACGACCTGGTCATCATCCAGATCACCTGCTCCAACACCCGCACGATCGAGCAGAAGAAGCAGCTGTTCGCGCGCATCGCCGAAAACCTCGCCGCCGCGCCCGGCCTGCGCAAGGAGGACGTGTTCATCAATCTTGTCGAAACCGCCAAGGAGAACTGGTCCTTCGGCAACGGGCTGGCGCAATACGCCTGACCCGCAAACGCGAATCCAGTGGCAGTCGCCGCCGCCTCGCCATAGTGTACCCGCGATCCGCCTCGGCCGATCACCCATCGTCAGCCGAGGCGGGCAATTCGCGATGCAATCCGGCACGTCATCGAGCACCGACAACCCGACGCTCGGCATCGCGCTGATCGTCATCGGCATGTTCGCGATCTCGATCAACGACATGCTGATCAAGGACCTGTCGGGCGGCTACCCGCTGCACGAGATCATCTTCGCGCGCTCCGCGATCGGCCTCGTCCTGTGCCTCGTCATCGTCGCCTTTGATGGCGGACTTGCGGTCCTGAAGACCTCCACGCCGTTCCTGCACGCGCTGCGCGGCATCCTGATCACCATCGCCAACATGACGTTCTTCCTGGCGATCGCGGCGATGCCGCTCGCCGACGCGACGGCACTGTTCTTCGTCGCCCCGCTGTTCATCACCATCCTGTCCGTCCCGCTGCTGGGAGAAAAGGTCGGCGGACGCCGCCTGCTCGCGGTGTTCGCCGGTTTCGCCGGCGTCGTCGTCATGCTGCAGCCGGGCTCCTCGATGATGTCGATGACCGCCTCGCGGGCGATCGCCCTGCTGCCGATCGTCGCCGCGCTCGCCTATGCGTTCACGCAGATCCTCACCCGCAGGCTCGGCATCGCCTCGCGCGCCTCCGCGCTTGCCGTCTACATCCAGTTCACCTTCGTCGTCGTCAGCCTGGCCTTCGGCTTTGTCGCCGGCGACGGGCGTTTCGCCGCCGACGCGCCCAACGAGAGCATCGACTTCCTGCTGCGCGCCTGGCGCTGGCCGGAGCCCGGCGACATCTGGCGGCTGCTCACGCTCGGTGTCGTCTCCGCCGTCATCAGCTACACGGTATCGGCGGCCTACCGCTCGGCGAACGCCGCAACCATCGCCCCCTTCGAGTATGTCGAGCTTCCCATGGCGATCTTCTGGGGCTGGCTGCTGTGGAACGAGTTCCCCGGCCCGCTGACCATGACCGGCATCGCCATGATCGCCGGTTCCGGCATCTACGTGTTCTGGCGCGAACGCCAGCGCCGCCGCCACCTCGCCATTCGCCGCCCGACGCGGCGCTGGTAGCGCGATCGCGCTTGCCCGTGCCCGCGCGATCGGCTTCACTTGATAGCAAACCAACCTCTCGCATCCGGCCCCGCCATGTCGCACGACACCATTCTCGCCACCACGTCCGAAGGCATCCTGACCGTCACCCTCAACCGGCCTGAACGGCTCAACGCCTGGAACACGGCGATGCGCAAGCGCCTGATCGAGGTGCTGGACGATGCCGGCCGCAACGACGCCATCCGCGCCGTCGTCATCACCGGCGCGGGCGGGCGCGCCTTCTGCGCCGGCCAGGATCTCAACGAGGCGACCGGCTTCGACGCCGACCGAGCGGAAATCTGGATCGATGAATTCGCCGACCTCTACCGCGCCGTGCGTGCATTGGAGAAACCCGTCGTCGCAGCCATCAACGGCGTCGCCGCCGGTTCCGCCTTCCAGTTCGCGCTGCTCACCGACATCCGGATCGGCCACCTGGACGTGCGCATGGGCCAGCCGGAGATCAATTCCGGCATCGCTTCCATCACCGGGCCATGGATCATGAAGGAGGTGCTAGGCCTTTCGCGCACCATCGAACTGACGCTGACCGGCCGCTTGCTGGATGCCGAGGAGGCGCTGCGTCTCGGCGTGCTGCACCACGTGGTGCCGCGCGACATCGTCATGGACAAGGCGCAGGAGATCGCCCGCGAACTCGCCGCCAAGCCGCAGACGGCCATGCGCCTCATCAAACGGCGCTTCTTCGAGGTGCTGGAACCGGGCCTTCGCGATGCAGTGGCCGCCGCCAAGCGCCACCACCGCGAATCCTTCACCTCCGGCGAGCCGCAGAAGACGACCACTGATTTCCTCGCCGCGCGCGGCGGCGTCAGGCGTGGATAGCCGCAGCCGGGCGGCCACGCCGCCCTTCGCCGCGACCATCGCCGGACTGCTGACGCAAGGCGCACGCGACGAACCGGATCGCACCGTCCTCGTTGCCGATGGCCACACCGTTACCGTCGGAGAACTCGCCCACCACGCCCGCGCCATCGCCGCCGACCTCGTGGCGCGCGGCATCCTGCCCGGCGATCCCGTCGTCACCATGCTCGGCAACGGGGCGAACCACTGCGCCCTCTTCCTCGGCATCGCGCTCTCCGGCGCACTGTGGGTCCCGCTCAATCCCGAAGCGCGCGGCCCCTCGCTCGCCCATGCGCTGGCAACGACGAATCCGGTGCTGGCCTTCGCAACGCGCGACGCCGTCGCGCGGCTACGCGAGGCCGGTCTTAACCCCTGCGTGCCAGTCGTGGAAAGCGACGGTTGGGCGCTGCAGCAACGCGCGCCCACAGGCGGCATCACGCTGCCCGACATCGCGCCGGACGACGTGCGCGCGATCCTCTTCACTTCCGGCACCACCGGCCCGCCCAAGGGCGTGATGGTCACCGAGCGCATGCTGATGGCATCCGCCGCGGGCACCGCGCGCGCCTGCGACTGCACCGATGGCGATGTCTTGCTGATGTGGGAGCCGTTGCATCACATCGGCGGCAGCCAGGTCCTCGTCATGGCGCTCGTGCACGACGTCCGCCTCGTCGTGGTGGAGCGCTTCAGCGCCTCGCGCCTGTGGGACCAGGTGCGCGAACACGCCGTCAGCAAGCTGCACTACCTTGGCGGCATCCTCGAGATCCTGCTGAAGAGCCCGCCCACCCCCGGTGACCGCGACCATCCCGTCCGCCTCGCCTTCGGCGGCGGCTGCCGCATCGAGGTCTGGCGCGCCTTCCAGCTGCGCTTCGGAATTCCGATCCGCGAGGTCTACGGCATGACGGAAGCGTCGAGCTTCACCACCGTCAACGTCAACGGCCAATTCGGCTCCGTGGGCACGCCGGTTCCCTGGTTCGAGGTCGACCTGCTCGACGAAAAAGGCAACGCCGTGCCCGACGGCACGCCCGGCGAGTTCACCGTCGCGAGCGGCTGGTCCGAACTCTTCACTCCCGGCTACCTCAATGCACCAGATGCCACCGCAAGGCTGAAGCGCGACGGACGCCTGCATACCGGCGACCTCGGCCGGCGCGATGGCGACGGCAACTACTATTTCATCGGCCGGGTGACGGATTCGCTGCGCCGGCGCGGCGAGAACATTTCCGCATGGGAGGTCGAGGCCGCCCTCGCCGCCAACCCGGCCATCGCCGAGACCGCCGTGGTCGGCGTCCCCGCCGAGATCGGCGAACACGACATCCTGTGCTTCGTGACGATGCGCGACGGCCATGCCTTCGACCCGTCCGCACTGGCAAGGTGGGCGCGCGACCACATGCCCCGGCACCACGTGCCGCGCTATTGGAAGGAAGTGTCCGACTTTCCGCGCACGCCAAGCCTGCGCATCAGGAAGGACGCGCTCGACAGGAGCTTCGACGGGGCGTCTGATACCGACCCGCCGCGTTGAGGACCGAGCGTCCAGGACCCAGGGCCCTGGACCCCGGGTACAAGGCCCAAGGTTGAAGTCCCCGGGGCACGACCCTAGTCGAACAGGAACTCGCGCCCGAGCTTCACCCGCTTCACTCCGTCATAGGCGATGACGTCGGCGGTGGCGTAGGTCTCCGACAGGGTTGCCGGCAGGAACGATCCCGTCCCGATGGCGTTGACCGGCGCCTTGACCGCGCCGACCACCTGGCACTTCTGCACGTCGAACCCGGACGAGGCGACGATCTGCGCCTGGCCGTAGCCGGCCCTGTCGAGTTCGCGCCGGGTATTGATGATCGAGGCGACCGAGACGCCTGTACCGAACAGCAGGCGGCGCACCTTGTCGACGATGACGTTGCCCGAATCGAGCTGGAACGCGCGCGTCCCCAGCACCGCCTCGACGATGTTGTACTCGCCGTCGACGTTCATCCATTCGCCCACGACATCGACAGAGCGGTCGTAGTCGAGCCCCTCCGCGAAACGCGCCCCGTGGGTGTCGAGGCGCACGCCGAACGTCTTGCCGGCCGTATCCAGCTTCGCGTCCTCGAAGAACCAGCGCGCAGCCGCCAGCGAATCGCTGATTTCAAGGCCTCGATAATCGACCAGCCCGACGACCGGGACCCCCTCGGGCAGGATCGGCGCGAGGTACTTCAGCGCCCGCACGACGTCGCCGTCGGTATAGCCGACCAGCGCATGCGGCATCGTGCCGGTGCCTCGCTTCTCGCCGTAGAGCGGCGCGGTGAGGTCCTGCGAGGAGCCGGTGAACCCGCGCACGGACGCATCCAGCGCGCGCGCCGCGTCGCTGCCCACCGCCGCGCCGTAGGAGGCAAGCAGGTTCATTTCCGCCCCGCTGGCGTGGCGCGCGTGCATGTCGATGAAGGCGGCATAGGGCACCGCGCGGCACATCTCGAAGGCGTTGTTGGCGCACACGCAGGGAAAGCCGACCTTCTGCAACAGCAGCGTCTCGGCCTCCGACATGCGCGCGAACGGTACGTCGATGTGCAGCAGCTTCTTTTCCGATGGCACCAGCGCGCCGTCTGGATAGTAGGCCTCCGTCTGCGCCTCCGGCACGTAGCGCGCCAGCAACCGCTTGGCCGGCTCCAGCGCCGCGATCACGCGCCGGCGCATGAACACCGCATAGCTCGCGGTGACGGGACCGTTCTCGTCGACGATCCGCCGCGTGTTGGTGAAGTACTTGTCGGTGATGGCCTCGATCGAACCGGCCGTCTCGACGAGCGCGAGCAGCCGGTCGAGCGCGGCTTCGCGGCCCGCGACGCGCGCACTCCCCTCATCGGCAGCCAATGTCTTCTGATCCACCCGATGCCTCCCCATCAACCGTCCCGCCGCTGCACCGTCGTCCGGTTGCCGCGCCAGTATCGGTCGCCGGGCATGCGTTTCACAAGGGCCTTGGCTCAGCCAGAGAACTTCTCGAGCGCTGCACGCGCGCCCTCGCGCACGAACCCATAGTCGCTGCCGCAGCACACCAGGCGGAAACCGCGCGCGCGGTAGGCGTCGGCGAGCTTCGGCGTCTGCGCATAGCCCGTCGCCAGCTTGCCGTGCGCCTTGCAGGCCGCCGCGACTGCATCCATCCCCGCAAGGACGCTCGCCGCATCCGGGTCGACAAGGCCGCCGCGGCTCGCCGAAAGCGACATGTCGGCAGGGCCGATGAACAGGCCGTCGACGCCGTCCACGCCGGCGATGGCGTCGGCAGCCGCCACCGCGGCCTCGGTCTCGATCATCGCGAACACAAGTTGCAGGGTGTTGCCTTCGCGTGCCCAGGCATCCTTGTCCATGCCCCAGACATGCATCATGCGCGCCGGACCCCAGCTACGCTCGCCGACGGGCGGATACCTCGTCGCCTCGACCAGGCGGTGGGCATCCTCGAGCGAATTGATCATCGGCGCGATCACCGCTTCCGCGCCCATGTCGAGCGCACGCGCGGCGAAGGCGTAATCACCGTGCGGCATGCGCACGATCGGCGCCGCACCGCCGGCGGCGCAGGCCAGTACGTTGGCCTTCATCCCCTCGTAGCCGGCATAACCGTGCTGGCAGTCGATGCAGATGGCGCTGAATCCCGCCGCCGCGATCGCTTCCGTGGCGAGCGGATCGGACAACTGCGACCACCCGCTGAGTATGAATTCGCCGGCCTTAAGCCGGGCGGCGAGCGACGGCTTGCCCATCTGGCGCGGTCCTCAGCCTTCCTTGCTGACCTGGGCGACGGCCGTCGCCAGCAGTTCGTCCATGGTGCGCCGGATCTGGTGGTCCGTCTGGTCGACGCCCTTGGCGTCGAAATCGCCGCGCACCTTGCGGAACACGTCCTCGTCGCCCGGCTCCTCGAGATCGGCCATCACCACGGACTTCGCATAGGCCTCGGCCTCGCCGCCAGCCAGGCCGAGCTTTTCCGCCGCCCACAGTCCCAGCAGCTTGTTGCGCCGCGCCATCGCCTTGAACCGCAGTTCCTCGTCGTGGGCGAACTTCTTCTCGAACCCTTCCTCGCGCTTGTCGAACGTGGTCATCGCCGGTCTCCTTGAACCTTGTGCGGAACATGCCCCTGACGATACCGCGAGAGCGCGCGGTCGCCATGTGCCTGCAACCTGAATTGCCTTGTGCATATCGGCTGCACCGGCCGAAATCAACGCCACTCGTGGCGTCCCGGGGACCACTCTTGCGGCAGCGCAACCGCTTGATCGCCGATTGTGCGGCGCACCTCTATCGAGTAGGGTCCGCCCATGCTTGCGAATCCCGCGCAACGGCACGATTTATGCCGCGTCACCGGGGGTCTGTAACCGGCCCGGTCCGCGTGGCATCGAACCGCGAGGAAGCCGATCCATGAACCGCCGCCGCAAGGTCTACGAAGGCAAGGCCAAGATCCTCTACGAGGGGACCGAGCCGGGGACGCTCATCCAGCATTTCAAGGATGACGCGACCGCCTTCAACGCCAAGAAGAAGGATGTGATCGAGGGCAAGGGCGTCCTCAACAACCGCATCTCCGAGCACATCTTCACCAACCTCAACGCCATCGGCGTGCCGACGCATTTCATCCGCCGCATCAACATGCGCGAGCAGTTGATCCGCGAGGTCGAGATCATCCCGCTGGAAGTCGTCGTGCGCAACGTTGCCGCCGGCTCGCTGTCGCAGCGCCTCGGCCTCGACGAAGGCACGCAGCTGCCGCGTTCGATTATCGAGTTCTACTACAAGAACGACGAGCTGAACGACCCGATGGTCTCCGAGGAGCACATCACCGCCTTCGGCTGGGCCGCGCCGCCGGAAATCGACGACATCATGTCGCTGGCCATCCGCATCAACGATTTCATGACCGGCCTATTCCTCGGCGTCGGCATCCGCCTCGTCGACTTCAAGATCGAGTTCGGCCGCCTCTACGAGAACGACATGGTGCGCATCGTGCTTGCCGACGAGATCAGTCCCGACTCCTGCCGGCTGTGGGACATCGGCTCCGACGAGAAGCTCGACAAGGACCGCTTCCGCCGCGACATGGGCGGGCTCGTCGAGGCCTATACCGAGGTCGCCCGCCGGCTCGGCATCATGTCCGAAAACGAACCGATCGCCACGCGCGGTCCCGTCCTGGTCAAGTGAGGTCCGCAATGAAGGCTCGCGTCACAGTCACGCTGAAGAAGGGCGTCCTCGACCCTCAGGGCAAAGCCATCCACGGCGCGCTCTCCACGCTTGGCTTCGACGGCGTCGAAGGCGTGCGCCAGGGCAAGCTGATCGAGATCGAGCTTGCCGACGGCGACCGCGAATCGGCCCGCCGCAAGGTCGAGGCCATGTGCGAGAAGCTGCTCGCCAACACGGTGATCGAGAACTACGCCATCGACCTTGTGAACTAGTCGGACAATCTGTCCGGGGAGGCCGGGATCGCCTGCCTTGAGCTCTACGAGCCGATCAACACGCTGAAAGCCGTCGCCGGCGACGTCTGGATCGTCGACGGCCCGGAAATCTCGATGGGCTACCTGTGGCTCTTCGCCCTGCCCTTCACCACCCGCATGACCGTGATCCGGCTGCCCGGCGGTGATCTGTGGATCCACTCACCGACTCCGCTCGACGATGCCTTGAAGGCTGAGATCGACGCGCTCGGCACCGTTGCCCACATCATCGCCCCCAACCGCATTCACTACTGGTGGATCGGCGACTGGAAGCAAGCCTACCCGCGGGCGCGCACCTACGCTGCGCCGAAGGTGGCGGGCGAGGCCGCGAAGGCCGGCCGCTTCCGCTCCTTCGACGAGGAGTTGACCGAAGCTCCGCCCGCTGCATGGGACGGCGTCATCGACCAGGTCGTCGTACCCGGCAGCTACCTGAGCGAGGCGGTGTTCTTCCACCGCTCCTCGCGAACCCTCGTCCTCACCGACCTGATCGAGAATTTCGAACCGGGCAAGGTCACCTGCGGCTACCTGAAACCACTTCTGAGGGCCGGCGGCGTCTGCGACCCCGATGGAGGGCTCGCGCGCGATCTGCGCATGACCTTCTGGCCGCACCGCAAGCAATTGCGCGCCGCGGTGCGAAAGATGATCGATTGGAACCCGCGACGGCTTTTACTCGCCCATGGCCGGTGGTATGCCGAGGGCGCAGTCGGTGAGTTGAATCGCGCCTTTCGCTGGATTCTCTAGCTCTGGAACCCCCGGAAAACACATGAAATCCGCCATCATCCTCTTCCCCGGCACCAACCGCGAACGCGACATGGCCGCGGCCCTCAAGCGCGCCTCCGGCAACGACCCGCTCATCGTCTGGCACGGCGAGACGAGCCTGCCCGATGTCGACCTGATCGTGCTGCCGGGCGGCTTTTCCTATGGCGACTACCTGCGCTGCGGCGCCATCGCCGCCAATTCGCCCGTCATGCCGGAAGTGATCCGCCGCGCCAAGGCAGGCACTTTCGTGCTGGGCGTGTGCAACGGCTTCCAGATGCTGACCGAGACCGGCCTGCTGCCCGGCGCGCTCATGCGCAACGCCAGCCTCAGTTTCGTCTGCCGCGATGTGCATCTCAAGGTCGAGAACACCCAGACGCCCTTCACCAGCGCCTATTCCGCCGGCCAGGTCATCCGCGTTCCGGTCGCCCATGGCGACGGCAACTACTTCGCCGATGCCGAGACGCTCGACCGGCTGGAGGGCGAAGGCCGTGTCGTCGTGCGCTACTGCGACGACAAGGGCGCGGTCACCGAAGCGGCCAACCCCAACGGCTCGCAGCGCGGCATCGCCGGCATCCTCAACGAGGCCGGCAACGTGCTCGGCATGATGCCTCATCCGGAAGACATGACGGACATCCGCCAGGGCGGCCTCGACGGCCTGCCGCTGTTCACCAGCATCGCCTCTGCGGCGTGAGTTTTCACAAGCCCCGGCGAGCCCTTGCCGGCGCGGCGACACGAAATGATGACATGACGATCCCGAACGCCACACCGATCACCGCCGAACTCGTCGCCGAACATGGTATCAAGCCGGACGAGTACCAGCGCATTCTCGATCTCATCGGCCGCGAGCCGACGGTGACCGAGCTCGGCATCTTCTCGGCGATGTGGAACGAGCACTGCTCCTACAAGTCGTCGAAGATCTGGCTGAAGACCCTGCCGACCAAGGGGCCGCAGGTCGTTTGCGGGCCCGGCGAGAACGCCGGCATCGTCGACATCGGCGACGGCCAGGTCTGCGTCTTCAAGATGGAAAGCCACAACCACCCCTCGTTCATCGAGCCCTACCAGGGGGCGGCGACCGGGGTCGGCGGCATCCTGCGCGACGTCTTCACCATGGGCGCGCGCCCGATCGCGGCGATGAACGCGCTGCGCTTCGGCGATCCCGCCCATCCCAAGACACGCCACCTCGTGCGCGGCGTCGTCTCCGGCGTTGGCGGCTATGGCAACTCCTTCGGCGTGCCGACGGTGGGCGGCGAGGTGGAGTTCCACCCAAGCTACAACGGCAACAACCTCGTCAACGCGTTTGCCGCCGGCATCGCCGACAAGGACGCCATCTTCTACGCCAAGGCGACCGGCGTCGGCAAACCGATCGTCTACCTGGGGTCCAAGACCGGCCGCGACGGCATCCACGGCGCCACCATGGCATCCGCTGAGTTCGGCGAGGACGCCGAGGAGAAGCGCCCCACCGTGCAGGTCGGCGACCCGTTCTCGGAGAAGCTACTGCTGGAGGCCTGCCTGGAACTGATGGCGTCGGATTCCGTCATCGCCATCCAGGACATGGGCGCGGCCGGCCTGACCTGCTCGGCCGTCGAGATGGGCGCCAAGGGCAACCTCGGCGTCACCCTCGACCTTGAGAACGTGCCCTGCCGCGAGGAGGGCATGAGCGCCTACGAGATGATGCTGTCAGAGAGCCAGGAGCGCATGCTCATGGTGCTCAAGCCGGAGAAGGAAGCGACCGCGCGCGCCATCTTCGAGAAATGGGGGCTCGATTTCGCCGTCGTTGGCAAGACCACCGACACGAGGCGCTTCCACATCCGCCACCATGGCGACGTGATGGCCGACCTGCCGATCAAGGAGCTGGGCGACGAGGCGCCGGAATACGACCGGCCGTTCCTGCGCACCGAGGCGCCCAAGCCCCTGCCCGCGTCGAAGGTCGCTGCCCCGAAGGACTACGCCGAAGCGCTGCTGACAATCATCGGCGGGCCGAACAACTGCTCGCGTCGCTGGGTGTGGGAACAGTACGACCACCTGGTGCTCGGCAACACGATGCAGCGCCCCGGTGGCGACGCCGCGGTGGTGCGCGTCGACAACGAGAGCGCCAAGGGCCTCGCCTTCAGCGTCGACGTCAGCCCGCGCTACTGCTTCGCCCACCCCTACGAGGGCGGCAAGCAGGCGGTCGCCGAGGCCTGGCGTAACCTGACCGCCGTCGGCGCCCAGCCGCTGGCGATCACAGACAACCTGAATTTCGGCAATCCCGAGCGCCCGGAGATCATGGGCCAGTTCGTCGGCTGCATCGAGGGCATCGGCGAGGCCTGCCGCGCCCTCGACTTTCCCGTCGTTTCCGGCAACGTCTCGCTCTACAACGAGACCAACGGCGTCGGCATCCTGCCCACCCCCGCCATCGGCGGCGTCGGCCTGCTGCCGAACGTCGATGCCATGGCGACCATCGCCTTCAAGTCCGAGGGCGAGGCTGTCGTGCTCGTCGGCGGCCACGGCACCCACCTTGGCTGCAGCACCTACCTGCGCGACGTGCTTGGCCGCGAGGATGGCCCGCCGCCGCCCGTCGACCTTGCCGCCGAACGGCGCAACGGCGACCTGGTGCGCTCCGCCATCCGCCATGGCCGCGTCTCCGCCAGCCACGACATCTCGCATGGCGGGCTGATCGTTGCGCTCGCCGAGATGGCGATGGCCGGCAACATCGGCGCCGTCATCGACCTGCCGCTGTCGCCGGACCTGCACGCGAAACTGTTCGGCGAGGACCAGGCCCGCTACGTGCTTGCCGTCCCGCAGGCCCACGTGCAGCGCCTGCTCGACGATGCCGCGGCCAACGATGTGCCAGCCGAGGTGATCGGCACCTCCGGCGGACCGGCGCTGCGCATCGGAACGGCATTGTCAGTGTCGGTGGAAACGTTACATCATGCCCACGAGGCATGGCTGCCCGCCTACATGTCGGAAGAACTTTGAGGGAGAGCGCCCGATGGCGATGGATGAGAGCGAGATCGTTCGCCTGATAAAGTCGGCGCTTCCCGACGCCAGGGTGACGATCCAGGACCTCGCTGGCGACGGCGACCACTATGCCGCGACCGTCGTCTCCGAGGCCTTCCGCGGCAAGAGCCGGGTGCAGCAGCACCAGATGGTCTATCAGGCGCTGCAGGGAAACATGGGCGGCGTGCTGCACGCACTTGCGTTGCAGACCAGCGCTCCGGAGTAGGAACGGGTTGGCAATGCCGCCATTTGCCATTGTCTTCCTGGTTTTGGCCCTGGCACTGGCCGCATACATGGATTTTCGCGCAGGACGTGCCATATATCGGCTCGTCTCATCGTTTTGCCGCCGGACCTTGCCTCCGGTCGAGAAAGGAAAACCGCAATGACCGCCGTCAACGACATGATCGACGCCGAGGTGAAGGGCAACGACGTGCTGCTGTTCATGAAGGGCACCCCGGCCTTTCCGCAGTGTGGCTTTTCCGGCCAGGTGGTACAGATCCTCGACTACCTCGGCGTCCCCTACAAGGGCGTCAACGTGCTCGAGAACATGGAGATCCGCGAGGGCGTGAAGGCCTATTCCAACTGGCCGACCATCCCGCAGCTCTACGTGAAGGGCGAATTCGTCGGCGGTTGCGACATCGTGCGCGAGATGTTCCAGGCCGGCGAACTGCAGGAGATGCTCTCCGAGAAGGGCATCGAGACGTCAAAGCAGAGCGCCTGATATTGCGTTAAATGGAAATGCACATGCAAAGGGGCCCCTCAGGGCCCCTTTTTCGTATCGGTGGCAATTGAAGGGAAGCCTGTCAGGCCTCCGCCACGTAGCGGTAGCCGCTGCCCGCGGCTTCCACCCGCCCGACGCCTGGCCAGGTCAGGTGGTATCCGAGCAGACGGATATTGTCGCCGGCGATCCGTTTCAGCAGCTTCCCGCGCGTCGCCGCGGCCTGCACGTGGTCCATGTCGAAGCCGAAGTGCCAATCGGGATACTCGAAGGCGATCACGTCATGCGTGAAGGCGTCGCCGGTGACCAGCAGCTGCTCGCCGCCCGACTGCACCAGCACCGACATGTGCCCGGGCGTATGCCCAGGCGTCGCGATCATGGTGATGCCGGGCACGACCTCATGGCCGTCGGCGGCCATCGTCGTGCGTTCGGCAACCGGCGCGAGGTTGCGCTGTGCGCCCAGCGCGAACGGCTTCACCGGATCCGGCAACTGGTCGACGCGGTCCTCCGCCATCCAGAAATCGAACTCCGCGGCAGCGATCGTGTAGTCGGCCTCCGAAAAGCGCGGGCTGTCGTCGAAATCGTCGATCACACCCCAGCAATGGTCGGGATGGGCGTGCGTCAGCACCACCTTGGTGATGCTATCTGGTGCCACCTGCGCGATCTCCAGCGAATCAACGAGCTTGCCGGCGCTGTCCATGAAGTTCATGCCCGAGCCGGTGTCGACCAGGATCGTGTCGCTGCCCCTCGTCAGCAGGGCAACGTTGATCGCGCCGGGACGCATGTCCGTCGGCAGGCCGCGTTCTGCCAGCAGGTCCTGCACCGTCTTCAGGTCCATGTCCTGCGCCAGCGCCGAAACCGGCAGGTTGAGGACGCCGTCAGACAGCACCGTGACATCGAACTCGCCGAACTTGAACCGATGCACTGCCGGCTCCTGCGCCCAGGCGGCACCGCCGAGCGTCATCGCCCCGCCGACACCGGCAACGCCGGCGCGCAGGGCACCCGCACCGGCCATGGAACCTAAAAGGAACCCGCGTCTGTCCATCATCGCTCGCCTCCCCTTCTGATGCGCCCGCGCGGGCGCATCGCATTCGGTTTCCTGAATGATTGATCACGCCGGCCGCTAGCACAACCCCGAACCGGGAATCGCCCGCGCGAAACCGGTCAGTTGGCGTCGGCGCGCGACCTGTTGCGGCCATGGGTGCGCAACAGGTCGCGCGCCGTGGCCAGCGTCGTCAGGTTCTCAACCGCATGCTCGTGCGCGGCCTGCGCGATGGCGCCGAGACGCGCCTTGTCGGACAGCGCATCGCGGACGACCTCCACGATATTGTCCTCGTCGGGATAGTACACGAGGCAGTGGCGGCCGATGACCAGCGGCTTGTAGCGGTGGATGGTCGGCACGCTGACCAGCGGCACCGAGCCGGCGATCGCCGCCTCGATGTGGCGGTAGCATTCCCAGCCGAAGCCTTCCGGCGACAGGGTGATCCAGCTTTGCGCGCAGCGCCGGATATACTCGGGATAGTCGAGCCGCGTATCGGGAAAATCGACCTTGAAGCCTGCCTCGCGCAATTGCGCGATCAGGCGCGGCGCCTCCCGGCGCGCGGTGCTGTTGGCTGCGACATCGCCCATGAAGAAGACATCGGAAGTCTTCTCGCAGCCGAAGACAGCACCCGCCTCCCCGACTCGCCACTGATCGAACCCGGTGCCGATCGGCCGGAGCTTGGCAACCCGCTGCTGCCATCGCCTCGACATGCGCACGCGCCTGCCCGGCAGCCTGCGGTGCGCGGAACCGAACAGCGTCTTCCAGTGATCGACCGGCAGCTCGCGCTTGCAGAACACCGTCGCCTTGTCGAGCAGGAAATGCTGGTGGCGCGCGATGCCGAAGCTGTCCGTGAGTTCCAGCGCGATCAGCGGCTGCGGCAGCGGGATGAAGCGCAGTGCCTGGAACAGCAGCGGACTGACAACCGCGCCGTAGGCCTCGCCGATCCGCCCCCGCATAAGCGTGAACTTCAGCGCGGCGAGGAACGAGCGCGGATGCCAGCCTGGATAGAACGGCGGCGACAGCACGATGAGATCGTACTCGCCGCGCCAGGCCGCGCGCACTGCCTTCCAGAGATTGATGACACCGAGATAGGGCCTGCCGCGGCGCAGGTCGGCCCGGTAGCTGGTGTAGAAGGCGTCGGTCCGATCGGCCATCTCGAAGCTGAACAGCTCGATCTCGCCGATTTCCAGGATGCGGCCCTTGCCCGCCGGGCCGGCGCCGTCTTCCGCCGTTTCCGTCATCTCCCGCGCCCCGCGGTGCAATTGGCGGCCAGCCAACCGGCGGCGACCGCCATTGCCGTGTCTAGCGCGAGTAGAATTCGACCACCAGGTTCGGTTCCATGATCACCGCGTAGGGCACATCGGCGAGTTGCGGCACGCGGATGAACTTGGCGACCATCTTGTTGTGGTCGACATCGACGTACTCCGGCACGTCGCGCTCGGCGCTCTGGGTCGCTTCCAGCACGATGGCGAGCTGCTTGGAGGCGTCCTTGACCTCGATCACGTCGCCTTCCTTGCAGCGATAGCTGGGAATGTTGACGCGCCTGCCGTTGACCTTGATGTGGCCGTGGTTGACGAACTGCCGCGCGGCAAAGACCGTCGGAACGAACTTCGCGCGATAGACGATCGCGTCGAGGCGGCTTTCCAGCAGGCCGATCAGGTTGGCGCTGGTGTCGCCGCGCATCCGGTTCGCTTCGTCATAGACGCGGCGGAACTGCTTCTCGGAGATCGAGCCGTAGTAGCCCTTCAGCTTCTGCTTGGCGCGCAGCTGCAGGCCGAAGTCGGACATCTTGCCCTTGCGGCGCTGTCCGTGCTGGCCGGGGCCGTATTCGCGGCGGTTGACCGGGCTCTTCGGGCGGCCCCAGATGTTCTCGCCCATGCGCCGGTCGATCTTGTACTTGGCGTCGATACGCTTGCTCATCGCATTTCCTCAAACGTTGCGCGCGAAGACCGTTTGCCCCGCGCCGGGTTGGAAACGCGCCCTCCTCTGCCCCGGATTTCGCCGGAACTGACAGGATGGTCGCGGCAAGGCGCCAGACCATCCACGGGTCACGTCTGAAAACGCCCGCAACGCTCGCGCCACGGACGGAAGGCCGGTGTATAGATGGATTGCCGGCGCGGTGTCAACGATCGCGCTCGCGCAGCGCCCTGAGCCGCCCACGTGCCATGCGCACGCGCCGGCGGTTGCAGCACAGGTGCGCCAGCGTCAGCTTCGCCAGCTGGCTAGCGATATGCCGCCCGCGATTCTCGCGCCGGCCGTACTTGCGGTCCATCTGCAGCAGCGCGCGCTGGAAATGATAGTTCTTGAACTCCAGGAGGTCGTCGCCCTTGCCGCTTGACGCGCCGATCATGTGATCGACAGCCGCGTCATGGACATAGCGGATCGTGTACCCAGCGTTGATGATGCGCGCGGAAAGATCGACGTCCTCGAAGAACAGGAAGATGGATTCGTCGAACCCGCCGAGGCGCTCGAAGACATCCTTCCTGACCAGCAGGGCAGCTCCGATGCCCATCGGCACATCGCAGTCCGACTGCGGCGCCTCGTGCACCCACGCGCGGCGATCGACGAACGGGTTGCGCCCCTGGAAATGCTCCCAGCCATCGGGATGGATCAGCCGCGGCACGAAGGCGCCAGCTTCGCTCGCAGCGCCCATCGCGCGCTCCAGCAGGTCCAGCGTATCCGGGCGCAGCCGCGCGTCGGGATTGAGGAACAGGATGCCGTCGTGCGACGCAACCGCGGCGCCGCGATTGCAGGCCGTGCCGAAACCCAGGTTCTCCCCCAGGCGCAACACCCGAGCACGCATCGTCTCGGCAATGCGTGCGCTGTCATCGCCGCTGGCGTTGTCGACGACGATGATCTCGTGACCCTGCGGAATCGATTGCAGCGCATGCGCCACGACGTCGGCGCTGTTGAAGGTGACGATGACGACGGACAGGCTCATCGATGCACGAGCACCAGTGAATCGCCGTCGCGTTCGAGCACCTCGAATCCCGCGCGTGAAACCAGTTCCATGAACCCGTCCAGGCTCTGTCCCGACCTGGCATAGATGTGGGGATGCACTTCCACGATCGCCATCCTGCAGGAGGACAGCCCGCCTGCATCATGCGCGAAGACGTCGTACTCGGCGCCTTCGATGTCCATGACCAGCGAGTAGGCCCGCCCGCCGACGCGGCTTTCGACGAGTTGCGACAAGGTCACCGCAGGCACCTCGAGCGATGCCTTGCCGGCCTCCGCGCCGAGCCGGCCCGAAAGGCTGTCGGCGGAGACCGCGAAGGAGACCGTGTCGCTGCCATAGGCCACGGCTGCATGCACGACTTCAACGCGCTCGCCATGGCCCGCAGCGGCGGCGTTCGTCCGGCAGGCATGCAACAGCTGCGGGTTCGCCTCGACCACCGTCAGCGTCGTTCCGGCCTCCAGTCGGCTGTTGATCAGTGCCGAGACGACACCAAGCGATCCGCCAAGCTCGATCACCGGCAGACCGGGATCGAGGTGCCGCCTCACCAGCCGGCACTCGGGTTCCTCGTATTGCCCGCGCATGATCTGCTTCTTGACCGAGAAGGCGACGCAATCCGGGATCTCGACCGGCAGACCTCCATGGCTGAACCGTCCGCCATGGGTGGCGAGGTACAGCGCGACGCGCATGCGCCGCGACATGTCCTTTAGCTTGCGCAACAGGTTCATGGCCTGTGATTGCTCCCGCAATTTGCCTTTTCCTTGTCAGGCAGCAGGCGTGGCACCGGCACCCGCCACCGCAAGCCCGAAGCCCTTCATCAGGTGCCCGCGGGACGCATCGGCCCGCCCCGAGGTGAAGACGGCGATGTCCGCCTCGCCGGTGCCGCCCCGCGCCCCCTGCGCGAGAAGCGATTGCGCCCGCCGCGCGATCGCCTCCGCCGGATCGATCCAGTCGACCGGCCACGGCGCCACCTTGCGCATGCGGTTGACGAGGAAGGGATAGTGCGTGCAGGCAAGCACGACGATGTCCGTGCGCCGCCCGTCGATCTCGATGAAGCAGGGCTCGATTTCCGCCAGCACGGCCGCCTCGTCGACGAAGCCGTCGCGCATGTAGGTTTCCGCCAGCGCCGCAAGGTTGCTGCTGCCGACGAGGCGGACATGGCAGGTGTCGGCATAGTCGCGGATCAGGTCGCGGGTGTACTGCCGCTTGACGGTTCCAGGCGTCGCCAGCACCGCGACGATGCCGGAACGCGTCCGCTCCGCCGCCGGCTTGATAGCCGGAACGGTGCCGACAAAGGTCTCGCCCGGATAGGCCTTGCGCAACGCGTCGATGGCCAGCGTCGAGGCGGTGTTGCAGGCGATCAGGACCAGCCGCGGCTGCCACCGCGCGATCAGTTCGCCGAACAGCGCGATCATGTGGCGCTTCAGCGCTGCCTCTTCCCAGTTGCCGTAGGGAAACGCCGCGTCGTCGGCGACATAGACATAGCGCTGGTCGGGCGCCAAGACACGCAGTTCCCTGAGCACGCTCAGCCCGCCGACACCGGAATCGAAGACGAGCACCGGCCCGCTCATGGCGCACCATTCCGCCGGAAGGCCCGGCCCGTCAGCGCCACGATGACCCCGCGCAGCGAGCGCAGGTCCTGCGAGGTCAGCGCCGCGCGGTGGAAGATGTTGCGCAGGTTGCGCACCATCACCGGCGCCTTTTCCGGCGGCTTGAGGAAACCGCCGCGATCGAGTTCCGTTTCCAGATGCTCGAAGAAGCCGAGCAGTTCCGCCTTCGGCGCAAGGTCAGGCAGCTCGGCGAAGGTCTCGCGAGTCCCCGCCGTGCCCGCCGCGCGCTGCCACTCGTAGGCCATGATGAGCACCGCCTGGGCGAGGTTGAGCGAGGCGAAGGCCGGGTTGACCGGATAGGTCAGGATCGCATCGGCAAGCGAGATGTCCTCGTTGTCGAGGCCGGCGCGCTCGCCGCCGAACAGGATGCCGCAATGCGCACCCGCACCCTCGCGCGCATGCAGTACGTCGGCTGCCGCCTGCGGCCCCAGCACCTGCTTGCGCATGTCGCGCTGGCGCGCCGTGGTCGCCAGCACCAGCGACAGGTCGGCGATGGCCTCCTGCGTCGAGGCAAAGACGCGCGCACCGTCGATCACCCAGTTGGCGCCGGAGGCGGCCTTGCGCGCGCCCTCGCTCGGCCAGCCGTCGCGCGGGTCGACGATGCGCAGTTCCGAAAGCCCGAAATTGGCCATCGCACGCGCCGCGGTGCCGATGTTCTCGCCAAGCTGCGGACGCACCAGCACGATTGCCGGGCCGCCGGTGATGTTCGGGCGCGTGGTGTCTGTTCCTGCCATCGCCGCCCCTATAGCATGGCTGGCAGCGGCGAACAGCGCGATTGCGCCAACGGCCGGATCGGGCAAGGCTCGTTTCGAAGGGGAGGCGCCGCCGGCCCCGGCTGCCGCGCAAAGCGAGGGAGCGGAAAAACATGAAGACCGTCAGTTTCACGCAGATGAAGGACGGCACGCGCGAGGACTACGAATTACTGCGCGAGGCCGAGAAGCCGCACCTGGCGATGACGCCGGAGCGCATCCTGCGCGAATTGCGCGCCCAGGGCGAGGAAACCCTGCCCGGCTACAAGATCACCCGCCTCGAACACGGCCTGCAGGCAGCGACCCGCGCCCGCCGGGAGGGCGCCGACGTCGACTGGATCGTCGCCGCCCTGCTGCACGACATCGGCGATGGGCTGGCGCCACAGAACCACGACCGCTTCGCCGCCGAGATCCTGCGCCCCTTCCTGCGCGAGGAGGTGTGCTGGGTCGTCGAGCACCACGGCATCTTCCAGATGCACTACTATGCCCACCACTACGGCTGGGACCGCGATGCGCGCGAACGCTTCCGCGACCACCCCTGCTTCCAGTCCTGCGCCGATTTCTGCGAGCGCTGGGACCAGGCGTCCTTCGATCCCGGCTATGACAGCGATCCTCTGGAGTCCTTCGAGCCACTGGTGCGCGAGGTCTTCGCCCGCAAGGCCTATGACGACGAGGTCACCAGGCCGGGCTTGGTCACGGGCCTGCCGCCCGTCGCCTGACGTCAATCGTCTTCTGCGGGATAGAACGTTTCCGGGCTCGCCGTGCGGTAGTCCATTGGCGGCTCCCAGCGGCACGGAATGTGCTTCAATCCCCACTCGACCAGCGCCTGGATGACGGGAAGCAGGTCGGCGCCCTTCTCGGTCAGCCGGTATTCGTATCGCTTCGGGCGCTCCTGGTAGGCGCTCTTGCGTACCAGCCCCTCGCGTTCCAGAAGCGCGAGCCGGTCGGCAAGGATGTTGGTCGAGATCCTTTCCGGTATCTCCAGCAGTTCGCCGTAACGCCGTTTGCCCACCATGATCGAGCGCAGAACGACCAGCGTCCACCTGTCGCCGATGATGTCGAGCGTTGAAGAGATCGGACAGTCGGAACGGAAATCCACCATTACCCTCGGAAAGCTGTTGACGGCTTGCTACTAGCAAGTTACTCGAATCCGAGTCACTTGCATAACGCAAGTATCTAGTTGGCAATTGCCATGGAAGGATTCACGAATGTCCAGACACACCGGAAGTTGCATGTGCGGTGGGGTGAAGATCGAAACCGAAGGTGAGCCCATGCTGGTGGGCCATTGTCATTGCCTCGATTGCCAGAAGTCGAGCGGCGCGGGGCATACGACCCTGGCGTTGTTCGCGGACGAGCAGATGGAGGTGACCGGCGCCCTGTCGCACTACGAGTCTAAAACCGACAGCGGCAACATCCTGACGCGTTCCTTCTGCCCGACCTGCGGCAGCCGCATGATCGGCAAGTCGACCGGCATGCCGACACATACGGCCATCTTCCTGGGTGTGCTTGACGATTCCGATGCCCTGCAGCCGGCAATGTCCTTCTACGCAAAGCGATTGCGGACGTGGGACCACCTGGCCGAAGGCATACCCGCGTTTGAAACGCTGCCGCCGCAACCGTGATCGCCGAAGGGCTCAGCTGCACCGCGCTGCGCTACGGAAGACCAGCACATCGGCAACCCGAGGCAGCATCGCCAGGTCCGGGACCCGGCGCACGACCAGGCTTTCGTCGGCAATGTCGACGAACTGATCGTAGTGTTGCGCGAGGTGTCCGGCAAAGGCCCGTGTGCCCGCTTCGCCGTAGTCCTCGACGTTGAACTCGATGACGAGCGGCACGCCGGCCGCGAGCACGCGGGGCATGCCTTCGCAGACCTGCGGTTCATGCCCCTGCACGTCGATCCAGACCAAGCCGACCTCTGCCGCGTCGATGCCTTCCCCCTCCAGGATCGCGTCGAGCGGCAGGACGTTCACCGCGACGCAGTTCGCGCCGGGCTCTTCGACCAGTCGGTGATCGCCCCTGTTGACCGCGTTCAGCGCCAGCGCCATCGACGACGCCTTTGCGCCGACGGCGACCTGGCGGCAATCGACCGTTCCGGTCAGCCCGTTCAGGCGCACGTTGATCCCGAGAAGTTCGAATTCCGCCGGCGAGGGTTCCAGGGCCAGCACCCTGGCGAAACGACCCGACAGCGACGCGTAGACCGACTGCGTGCCGATGTTGGCGCCGACGTCGACGAACACGCCGTCCGGCGCCAGCATGCCGTTAGCCGAGAGAAAGCCGATGGCGCGCTCGCTATCGCCGCGTTGCCAGTCTCCGTTCAGGATCAGGGCGCGACCGATGACCTGGTCGGAGGGATCGAACGCGATCCTGTGATCGCCGCATTTGCGCACCAGCACGTAGCCCTCGACCGCGAGCTTGCTCCAGAGCATGTCGATGGACAGGTAGCGCGGAACGTGGCGCTGCTCGATCCAGCGGTCGCGCCAGCGCCGCAACCAGGTTTCGGCATGGTGTAGTCCGGGTATCTTCATGGCGCCGGCATCTGCCACTTCTGTCTCAATTGCCCTGCGACACCGCCCTTGCTATAGCGCTGCCAGCATTTCCCGCATCGCAGCAAAGGGGCCACGCACATGTCCAAGATCAAGGTCGCCAACCCGGTCGTCGAACTCGACGGCGACGAGATGACGCGCATCATCTGGCAGCTCATCAAGGACAAGCTGATCCATCCCTACCTCGACATCGACCTCAAGTACTACGACCTCGGCGTCGAGAAGCGCGACGAGACCGACGACCAGATTACCATCGACGCAGCCAACGCGATCAAGAAGTACGGCGTTGGCGTGAAATGCGCGACCATCACCCCGGACGAGGCGCGCGTCGAGGAATTCGGCCTCAAGAAGATGTGGAAGAGCCCCAACGGCACGATCCGCAACATCCTTGGCGGCGTCGTCTTCCGCGAACCGATCATCTGCAGCAATGTGCCGCGCCTGGTGCCGGGCTGGACCAAGCCGATCGTCATCGGCCGTCACGCCTTCGGCGACCAGTACCGCGCCACCGACTTCCTCGTCCCCGGCAAGGGCAAGCTGTCCGTGCGCTGGCAGGGCGAGAACGGCGACGTCATCGAGCATGAGGTGTTCGACTTCCCCGGCTCCGGCGTCGCAATGTCGATGTACAACCTCGACGATTCGATCCGCGATTTCGCCCGCGCCTGCATGAACTACGGTCTGCAGCGCGGCTACTGGGTCTACCTGTCGACCAAGAACACGATCATGAAAGCCTACGATGGCCGCTTCAAGGACCTGTTCCAGGAAATCTTCGAGGCCGAGTTCGCCGATCGCTTCAAGGACGCCGGCATCGGCTACGAGCACCGCCTGATCGACGACATGGTCGCCGCCGCCATGAAGTGGTCCGGCGGCTATGTCTGGGCCTGCAAGAACTACGATGGCGACGTGCAGTCCGACACCGTCGCGCAGGGCTTCGGCTCGCTCGGCCTGATGACCTCGGTCCTGATGACACCGGACGGCAGGACCGTCGAGGCCGAAGCCGCCCACGGCACCGTCACCCGCCACTACCGCCAATGGCAGAAGGGCGAGCAGACCTCGACCAACTCGACCGCCTCGATCTTCGCCTGGTCGCGCGGCCTCGCCCACCGCGCCAAGCTCGACGACAATGCCGACCTCAAGCGCTTTGCCACGACGCTGGAAGAAACGGTTGTCGCCACCATCGAGAGCGGCGAGATGACCAAGGACCTGGCCCTGCTTGTCGGCCCGGAACAGCCGTGGCTGTCGACCGAGGGCTTCCTCGACGCCATCGACAGGAACCTGCAGAAGGCGATGGCCTGACGCGGCAGGCCTGGTTTCGCGAACGACAAGCGGGCGGCGCGCTCTGGAGTGCCGCCTGCGCGTCGCGCAACGATGTCGGCCTACCCCAGCTTCTGTTCCTCGTCCTCGCGGATCGATGCTACACGCCGGATGACCGCGTCTTCCGGATAGCCCAGCCCGACCAGCAGCCGGCCGGCAAGCCGCAGGCTGCCTTCCACTGCTTCGGGCACGACGGCGCTCACCTCCAGCGCACCGAGCGCGCGCGCATGACTGCTGTCCTTGGCGCGCGCGAAGACCATCGACTTCGGCGCGATCTTGCGCACGTTCAGCACCATGCGTTCCGCCGCGCGCGGTTCGTCCATCGTCACGATGAAAGCGCGGGCCTGTTCGCCGCCCACCCGTCGCAGCACCTCAAGGTGGCTGGCATCGCCAAAAAAGAGATTGTGGCCCGCCTTGCGCCCCTTGGCCACCGCGGCGGCGTCCTTGTCGAGCGCGATATAGGGGACGTTCTCGATTTCTAGCACGCGCGCGACAATCCTGCCAACGCGGCCGAAGCCGCCGATGACGACGTGGCCATCAAGGCCTGCCGGGACCGCCACGATGTCCTCGGTGACGTGCTCGGACCGGCTGATCCGTTCCCCCGCATGCCGCGCGAGCCGCGCCAGCGCGGGCGTCATCGCCATGGTGATGCTGGCGACAAGGATGAAGAATTGCGCGACGTCGGGACGGATGATGCCTTCGGAATCCGCCAGCGCCAGCACGACGAACACGAACTCGCCCGCCTGCCCCAGCAGCAGTGACGTCTCCACACGCGTCGCAGCGTCAACGCGAAAGACATAGAATACGCCGATCAGGATGACAGCCTTGATGACGATCAGCCCCACCGCCGACATCAGCAGCAGGAAAGCGTTGTTCCAGATGGCAACCGGATCGATCCCCATTCCGACCGACATGAAGAACAACCCGAGCAGGAGCCCGCGAAACGGCTCGATGTCGACTTCGATCTGGTGGCGGTACTCGCTTTCCGACAGCAAGAGCCCGGCCAGGAACGCCCCCATGGCCAGCGACAGGCCCGCCGCGCTTGTCAGGAGCGCGATCGCCGCCATGACCAGCAGCACGACCGCGACAAAGAGGTCGCGTGACTTCGCGCCTGCCGTGAGGCGCAGCAGCGGGCTCAGCCCGTAGCGGCCGAGCACCAGGATGGCCGCGACTACCGCCACCGCCAGCCCCAGCGCTTCCAGCAGCGCAAGCCCCGCGCTGCCTGCGACACCGGCGCCGAGCAGGCCGACGACGAACAGGATCGGTATCACCATCAGGTCCTGCATCAGCAGGATCGCAAGCGCCATGCGCCCGACGGGCGTCGCCACCCGATGGGTCTCGTAGAGCAATTGCATCACGATGGCCGTCGACGACAGCGCGAAGGCGAGGCCGACGACGACGCACACCTGCGGCGTGTTGTCATAGGCCGCCGCTATCAGCCCGATCGCCAGCGCGCTCGCCGCCACCTGCAGGCTGCCAGCGCCAAGCACGTATTTCCTCAGCGTCCACAGCCGCGCGAAGGACGTATCCAGGCCAAGGGTGAACAAAAGGAAGACAATGCCGAGCTCCGCCAGGCCGGCCACTTCCTCCGGATCAGTTATGGTCGTGTAGCGTAGCGCCGGATGCAGGTCCACGAGGCGGCCGAGCCCATGCGGGCCGACCAGCATCCCCGCCAGAAGGAAGCCCACGGCCACGCCAAGCCGCATGCGGCTGAACAGCGGCACGACGATGCCGCTGGCAGCCAGGAAGATCATGGCATCCTGGATCCAGGCCCCTTCGAAATGCATCCCGCGCCCCTGCTCCCTGACGTTCGGACCAGCCGCCTCGATGCCGGCTACCCGAGTCACCGCTGCCACAGGATGCATCTGCGGCTTCCCTGCGCAAAGGTGCAAGCTGCGGGATACCGGGCCTAGCCGGTGCCGTCCGGCTCGATTTCCTCCGAAACGATATCGCCTTTCGGCGTGATTCGTTCCTGGCCGAGCCGTTCCCTGGCGACCGCCTTGATCTGCCGCCCGATCTCCGGATTGCTGTGCATCAGGCTTTCCAGCGATATCGCATCCAGTTCCAGCAACGCCGTCGTTTCCCGCGCCACCACGGTCGCCGAGCGCTTTGCCTTGCGCAACAAAGCGATTTCGCCGAAGAACGAGCCTTCCTCCAGCACCACTTCCTTGTCGGCCAGCTGGACGATGACCGACCCCGTCATGATGAAGTACATCGAGTGCGCCGGGTCTCCCGCGTGCACGATGACGGCTCCGCGATCGACCTTGCGCGAATGCAGCAGCTTCATCACCGCGGCGATTTCCGTCGCCGTCAGGTTCGAGAACATCGGCACCCGCGCCACCATGCTCCAGGTGACGACGAATTCCCGGCTGTGGATCTCGCGCGCGAACGCGGTCGCCACGATGCCGACCGGCAGCGCGAACATCATCAGCCCGAGGATCATGAAGAACCCGCCGATCAGCTTGCCGGCGACCGTCACCGGCACCACGTCGCCATAGCCCACCGTCGTCAGCGTCGCCAGCGCCCACCACAGCGCCTGAGGGATCGACCCCAGCTTGTCGGGCTGCACCCGGTGCTCGAAGATGTACATCAGCGTCGCCGCGGTGATCGCAAGGCCCGCCATGACCAACAGTGCGCCGAAGATCGCCCGCGATTCCTCCGCCAGCGCTGCCGCCAGCGAGCGCAGGCCCGGCGAATAGCGCGCCAGCTTGAGGAACCTGACCAGCCTGAAGATGCGCAGGATGCGCAGGTCGCCACCGATCCCGAACAGCGCAAGATAGAACGGCAGGATCGCCAGCAGGTCGACGATCGCCGACGGTTCTGCCGCAAAGCGCATCCGCGCCACCCACGGCTTCAGCCGCGCCAGCGGCATGTGCATGTCGGCAACCCAGATCCGTAGCAGGAACTCGATGGTGAACACCGCGACCGAGAAATACTCGAACGCGTTGAACCAGCGGGAATAGGCGAGGAAGATCGGTTCAACCGTCTCGATCACCGCGGCCGCGACATTGCCGACAATCAGCGCGATCAGCACCGAATCTATGACGATGTTGAGCCTGTCGCCGGGTTGGGCGTCCTCGAGGATCTCGAAGGTGCGTCGCTTGATCGCATCCACCCGCCGCATCGTGGCGCCTCCCCCGCTTCGCGGCGCCCGCCCGTCAGGCGCCGGCAAGCGCCTCCAGCGCCGATTTCACCGCGGCGATAGCGGCATCGGCCTTTTCGCCGTCCGGGCCACCGGCCTGCGCCATGTCGGGCCGCCCGCCGCCGCCCTTGCCGCCCAGCGCCTGCGCGCCCTCGCGCACCAGGTCGACGGCGCTGATCTGCCCGGCCAGGTCGTCCGTGACGCCGACCACGATCGCCGCGCGCCCCTCATCGCTGACGCTGACAAGCGCCACGACGCCGGAGCCGACTTGCGCTTTCATTTCGTCGGCGATGCCCTTCAACTGCTTGGCGTCGATCCCGTTCACGGCCTTACCGAGGAACTTCGTTCCGCCGACATCGAGGGCAGGAGCTTCCTGCTGGCTGGCTCCGCCACCGCCCAACGCCAGCTTGCGCCGGGCCTCGGAGAGTTCGCGCTCGAGCTTCCTGCGCTCCTCGATCAGCGCCCCGAGCCGCTCCTCGATATCGCCTGTCGCCACCTTCAGCTGGCCGGCGATCGAACGGATGCGCCGGTCCTGCTCGGCGAGATAGTGCCGCGCCGCGTCCCCCGTCAGCGCCTCGACGCGGCGCACGCCGGCGGCAACCGCGCCTTCGTTGACCAGCGCGATCAGTCCGATGTCGCCGGTGCGCGCCACATGCGTACCGCCGCACAGTTCCATCGAATAGGGCTTGTCGGACGCCCCCTCCAGCGAACGGCCCATGGTGACCACGCGCACCTCGTCGCCGTATTTCTCGCCGAACAGCGCCATGGCGCCGGCCTCGATCGCGTCATCGACGCTCATCAGGCGGGTGTTGACGGCATCGTTCTGCAGCACCACCGCGTTGGCGCGGTCCTCGACCTCGGTCAGCTCGTTCTCGCTCAGCCCCTTTGGATGGCTGAAGTCGAAGCGCAGCCTGTCGGGCGCCACCAGCGACCCCTTCTGCGCCACGTGGCCGCCGACCACTTCGCGCAACGCCTCGTGGATCAGGTGAGTCGCGGAATGATTGGCGCGCACCTGCGCGCGCCGCCCATGGTCGACGGTGAGTTCCAGCGCATCTCCGATCTTCAGCGTGCCCTTCTGCAGCAGACCGACATGGGCGAACACGTCGCCGAGCTTCTTCTGGGTATCGCTGACGACGAAACGCTGGCCCTCGCCGGTCATCAGGCCGCGGTCGCCGACCTGGCCGCCGGATTCGCCATAGAACGGCGTCTGGTTGAGGACGACGATCCCCTCCTCGCCCTCGCCGAGGCTGTCGACCGGCTTGCCGTCGCGGATCAGAGCCGTGACGACGCCTTCGGCGGCTTCCGTCTCGTAGCCGAGGAAATCGGTCGCGCCGACCTTGTCGCGAATGCCGAACCATACGGTCTCGGTCACCGCCTCACCCGAGCCGGCCCACGCCTTGCGGGCCTCCTCGCGCTGACGCTCCATGGCGTGGCTGAAGCCATCGAGATCGACGTTGATGCCGCGCGCACGCAATGCATCCTGCGTCAGGTCGAGCGGAAATCCATACGTGTCGTAGAGCTTGAACGCCACCTCACCGGGCAGGTGCTCGCCCTTGCCCATGCTCGCCGTCTCCTCGTTGAGCAGGCTCAGGCCGCGCGCCAGCGTCTTGCGGAAGCGGGTTTCCTCCAGCTTCAGCGTCTCGGTGATCAGCGCCTGCGCCCGCACCAGTTCGGGATAGGCCTGGCCCATTTCCTTCACCAGCGCCGGGACCAGCTTGAAGATCAGCGGCTCGCGCGCACCCAGCAGCTCGGCGTGGCGCATGGCGCGGCGCATGATCCGCCGCAGCACGTATCCGCGGCCCTCGTTGGAGGGCAACACGCCATCCGCGATCAGAAAGGACGAAGCACGCAGGTGATCGGCGATCACCCGGTGGCTCGGTTTGTGCACGCCTTCCGCCTTCACCCCCGTCACCTCGACGGACGCCGCGATCAGATGGCGCATCAGGTCGGTCTCGTAGTTGTCGTGCGTCCCCTGCAGCACGGCGGAAATGCGCTCAAGGCCCATGCCGGTATCGATCGACGGACGCGGCAGGTCTACCCGCTCCTCCTTCGTCACCTGCTCGAACTGCATGAAGACGAGGTTCCAGATCTCGATGAAGCGGTCGCCGTCCTGCTCCGGCGATCCGGGCGGGCCGCCGGGAATGTGATCGCCATGGTCGTAGAAGATCTCGGAGCACGGTCCGCACGGGCCGGTGTCGCCCATCGCCCAGAAGTTGTCCGAGGTCGGGATGCGGATGATCTTCTCTTCCGGCAACCCGGCGATCTTCCTCCACAGGTTGAACGCGTCATCGTCCTCTGAATAGACGGTGACCAGCAGCTTCTCCTTTGCCAGGCCGAATTCCTTCGTCACCAGATTCCACGCGAGTTCGATGGCGAGGTCCTTGAAATAGTCGCCGAACGAGAAGTTCCCCAGCATCTCGAAGAAGGTGTGGTGGCGCGCGGTGTAACCGACGTTGTCGAGGTCGTTGTGCTTGCCGCCCGCGCGCACGCATTTCTGCGAGGTCACCGCGCGGCTGTAGGGGCGGCTCTCGACGCCGGTGAAGACGTTCTTGAACTGCACCATGCCGGCGTTGGTGAACATCAGCGTCGGATCGTTGCGCGGCACCAGCGGGCTCGACGCCACGACCTCGTGGTCGTTGCGCGCGAAGTACTCGAGGAAAGTGGTGCGAATCTCGTTTACGCCGGTCATCTGCGATATCTGCTTCTACTGGACACGCGCCGGTGGGACCGGAACGCCGGGAATCGCCTGCGCGACATGGATGTGCTGCGGACTATTTAGACAGCCGCCCCATCGGTGTCCATCTTCGCGGCGCACCGCCGGTCGGGTCCTCGCCGCTGTGTCCCGGCTCGCGGTTGCCGGCATGGACGCGGCAGATGTCGCGGTGCGCAGCAGCCGAAACACAAGGGGCCGCGCTTGCGGCGCGGCCCCGGCAACCCCGTTGATGTGGACGCTCAGGCCTCCAGAGCCGCTCCGTCGGCATCGGCAACCGGATCCCCAAGCATCTTGTCGGCGATCAGCCCTGCCCCGGCGCGAACCTTCGCCTCGATCTCGTCAGCAATCGCCGGGTTCTCCTTCAGGAAGGTCTTGGCGTTCTCGCGCCCCTGTCCCAGCCGCTGGCTGTCGTAGGAGAACCAGGCGCCGGACTTCTCGACAATGCCGCCCTTGACGCCGAGGTCGAGCAGTTCGCCCAGCCGCGAGATGCCCTCGCCGTACATGATGTCGAACTCGACCTCGCGGAACGGCGGCGCCACCTTGTTCTTGACCACCTTGACGCGGGTCTGGTTGCCGACCACCTCGTCGCGGTCCTTGATGGCGCCTATGCGGCGGATGTCGAGGCGTACCGAAGCGTAGAACTTCAGCGCGTTGCCGCCGGTCGTCGTCTCCGGGCTGCCGTACATGACGCCGATCTTCATGCGGATCTGGTTGATGAAGATGACGATGCACTGCGACTTGGAGATCGAGCCGGTCAGCTTGCGCAGCGCCTGGCTCATCAGCCGCGCCTGAAGGCCGGGCAGCTGCTCGCCCATCTCGCCCTCGATCTCCGCTCGCGGGGTGAGTGCTGCAACCGAATCGATCACCACCATGTCGATGGCGCCCGAGCGCACCAGCGTGTCGGCGATCTCCAGCGACTGCTCGCCGGTGTCGGGCTGGGAAATCAGCAGGTCGTCGACCTTGACGCCGAGCTTGCGGGCATAGACGGCATCGAGCGCGTGCTCGGCATCGACGAAAGCGCAGATGCCGCCGCGCTTCTGCGCTTCCGCGACGCAATGCAGCGCCAGCGTCGTCTTGCCCGAGGATTCCGGCCCATAGACCTCGACGATGCGCCCGCGCGGAATGCCGCCGATACCGAGCGCCAAGTCGAGCCCCAGCGACCCGGTCGGGATCGCCTGCACCTCGACCACCTTGCCCTCGTTGCCGAGCCGCATGATCGAGCCCTTGCCGAACTGGCGTTCGATCTGGCCGAGCGCGGCCTCCAGAGCCTTGGTCTTGTCCATCGAGCCGCCCTCCACGAGGCGAAGCGGAGCCTGTGCCATCAGAATCGTCCCTTCTCTATCACATCCGTGACCGCATCCATGACTGCCTAATCACTTTTGTCGGCAATCCGTGTCAGGCTCCCGGGACAGGCGCTGCGTTCGCCGCGCGGAACGCCCCGGAAAACCAGGCCACACCCCGGCCCTGAGTAATTTGTACCCTAAATGTTCCGGGTGAACAAGATATGAACACGCGGCGCGTGAAAATTCCTCACCCTTGCGCCAGCACCGTCTTCACGGTCTCGGCCAGCGTCTTCAGGTTGAACGGCTTGGGCAGGAAGTGGAAGGTCTCGTTTTCGTCGAGGTTGCGCTTGAAGGCGTCGTCGGCGTAGCCGGAGACGAAGATGATCTTCAGTTCCTTGTTGGTCTTGCGCATCTCGCGCAGCATCGTCGGTCCGTCCATCTCAGGCATCACGACGTCGGACAGCACGAGATCGATCTTGCCGTCGTGCTCCTCCATGCGCTCCAGCGCCTCCAGCCCCGTCGCCGCCTCGATGACGGTGTAGCCGGCAGCCGACAGCGCACGCGCGGCAAAGGCGCGCACCGCGTCCTCGTCCTCGACGATCAGGATCGCGCCGTGCCCGGTCAGGTCCTTCACCTCGGTCTTGGCGACCTGGCCGGCGGACCCTGCCTCGTCGTCGGCGCAGCGCGGCAGGAAGATGCGGAAGGTGGTGCCCTTGCCGGGCTCGGAGTCGCAGAAGATGAAGCCGCCGGTCTGCTTGACGATGCCGTAGACGGTGGACAGCCCCAGCCCGGTCCCCTTGCCGACCTCCTTGGTCGAGAAGAACGGGTCGAAGATCTTGTCCATGATCTCCTTGCTCATGCCGGTGCCGGTGTCGGTCACCACGATCTCGACGTAGTCGGCTTCCGGCAGCAGCTGCTGGCCGTAGGCGCCGACATCGGCGGCAGCAACATTGCGCGTCTCGATGACCAGCTCGCCGCCGTCGGGCATCGCGTCGCGCGCGTTGACGGCAAGGTTGATGATGACTTGCTCGAGCTGCGTCAGGTCGGCCTTCACCGGCCACAGCTCGCGCCCGCGTGTGATCTCCAGCTTCACCTTGGCGCCGATCAGCCGGCGCAGCAGCACGGCAAGCTCGGAGATCGCCTCGTTGAGCTTCAGCACCTGCGGGCGCAGCGTCTGGCGGCGCGAGAAGGCGAGCAGCTGGCGCACCAGGCCGGCAGCGCGCTGGGCGTTCTGCTTGATCGAGCTGATGTCGTTGAACGAGGGGTCGGTCGTCGAATGGCTGGCCAGCAGCAGGTCGGAAAAGCCGATGATCGCGGTCAGCACGTTGTTGAAGTCGTGCGCGATGCCGCCGGCCAGCTGGCCCACGGCCTGCATCTTCTGGCTCTGCGCGAACTGTTCCTCCAGCGCCCTCTGCTCGGTGATGTCGAGCGCGTAGACGATCGCCGCCTCGCCGTCGCCCTCGGCATCCCCCACCGGGGAGACGAAGAAGCGCGCCGTGCGCTTGTCCTTGCCGGCAAGCTGCACGTCGAGCGGCTCGTCCGCCGACATGCCCGACACCGCTCGCTCGACCATGGTCCTGAGCGCCGCGCGGTCGGCATCCGCCACCGTATCGTAGATCGATGCGCCGCGCGCACCCGCCTCCCCGGCAGCCCCGGCAAGCTGCGCCCCGAAGATGCTGGCGAAGGGCGCGTTGGTGCGCTGGGTGTGCCCTTCAGCGTCGATGGTGGCGATGGCGAAGGGCGAGGAATTGAAGAAGCGTGCGAAGCGCACCTCGATGGCGCGCAGCGGGTCCGCCTCGCCGACCGTCGCCGACCGGTTGAGAACCAGCGTGCGCGAGGGCACCGCCGACCCGTCGGGGGCATAGGCGACCTTGTGCACCAGCCGCACGGGCAGCGACTTGCCGTTGCGCCTCAGCATGTCGAGGTCGACGGTCTCGGTGCGAACCTCGCCGGGCGCCGGCGCCAGGTGGTTGATCAGCGCCGCCCCGTCGCCCGAAACCAGATCGGCGAGCATCACGTTGTTCTTCTCGAAGTCGCCGAGGTCGCGCCCCAGCCAGGCGGCCAGCGTCGCGTTGATGTAGACGATACGCCCCTTGTCGTCGATCGACAGGAAGCCCGCCGGTGCGTGGTCGAGGTAGTCGATCGCGCCCTGCAGCTCGACGAAGGCATTCTCCTGGCGCTCGCGGTCGCGGGTGATGTCGTTGAGCTGCCATACCCGCTTGGTGGCGCTCGCCTTGCCGTCGCTGACCAGCGGCTGCACGCGAACCCGGTACCACACCGCCGGGGCGTCGACGCCGGCAGGGCTGCCGAGCGGATGCGAGACGCGCATGTCCTCCTGGTGCGGCCGGCCTTCGGCGGCGGCCTGGCTCAGCCGGTAGACCTGCTCGGCGACCATGTCCTCACCGGCGAACAGCCGCTCGATTGTGCGCACCTCCGACAGGTCGCCGGCCGCCGTCAGCGCCCGGTAGGCGGCATTGGCCTGCAGGATCCGCCCGTCGCGGTCGCTCACCAGCAGCCCATCCGGCAGGCTGTCGGCGAATTCCTCGTCCGCCGAGGCGGACGCAATCTGGCGCGCCGGGCGGATCATCCCGACGGCAAGCGCGAACAGCAGGAACACGCCCGTCACCGCCAGCGCCGCCAGCAGCCCGAGGATCACCGGGCGCGCCGTCTCGCGGTCGAGGAAGGCCAGCGTCACCGCCGCCGCCGCCAGCGCCAGCGCCAGCGCCAGGACATAGCCGATGCTGCCGCGCTCGCCGCCGCGCGAAGGCTCCACGCTATCGCTGTCGTTGGTCGGCCCGCCGACCTGTGCGATGTCGCTCATCCTGCGCAGATCCCCTGTCTTCTCCCGGCATTCTGCCGGCAGGCGCCGAAATGCCGAATCTCTGGTCCCGAATGTCTATCATAAGCGCGCCGCGCGCGCCGCCTTGCCCTCACGCGCGCCACGAACGCCGGCGCTTCTGGCGCATCAGGAAGCTGATCACCTGCGCCACGGCCTTGTAGTGATCCGGGTTGATTTCCTGGTCGGGCTCGACGCTGGCGTGCAGCGCGCGCGCCAGCGGCGGGTTCTCGACGATCGGCACGTCGTTGTCGCGCGCCACTTCGCGGATGCGCAGGGCCACAGCGTCGACGCCCTTGGCAAGGCATATGGGCGCCGCCATGCCGGTCTCGTACTTCAGCGCCACCGCGTAGTGCGTCGGGTTGGTGATGACCACCGTCGCGTCGGGTACCTTGGCCATCATGCGCTGGCGCGAGCGCTCGGCACGGATCTGCCGCAGCTTGGCCTTGATGATCGGGTCGCCCTCGGCCTGCTTGTACTCGTCCTTAACCTCGCGCTGCGTCATCCGCTGCTTCTTGAAGTAGGTGTGGCGCTGGAAGGCGAAGTCGGCGGCAGCGATCAGCGTCATAACCGCGATCGTCGCCAGCATCAGCTTCATGCCCAGCCACGCCGCCGTCTGCAGGATCGCCGGGATGCCCGCCGCAACGATGGTGTCGAGCCGGCCGCGCTCTGGCCACACGACGACGCCCATCAGCACGCCGACGATGGTGATCTTCGCCAGGCCCTTGGCGAAATTGACCAGGCTTTGCGCGGAAAACAGCCGCTTGAAGCCGGACGCCGGCGAAATCTTCTGCAGCTTCGGCTTGATCTGTTCAGCGCTGAGCAGGAAGCCGTGCTGGATGGCGTTGCCGGCGATCGCCGCGAGGATCAGCAGCAGCAGCGGGATCGCCAGCGCGGAACTCACCGAAACGGCGAGATCGCGCCCCAGCAGCCGCAGCGACATTCCATCGGTGCCGATCTGGTCGGCATGCTGCAGCACGCCCTTGAGATTGAGCGCCAGCCCCTCGGCGGCCGGCGCGCCGAAGATAAACAAGGCCATTGCAGAGCCCACCAGCACGAACCACGTCGACACCTCCTGGCTCTTCGGCACGTCGCCCTTGCGCCGCGCCTCCATGAGTTTTCGTTCGGAGGGGTCCTCGGTTTTCTCGGCGTCGTCGACGTCGTCTGCCATCCCCTGCCCCTAATTCGTGCCGAGGAACGGCTTGATGGAAAGCGCCACGTGGTCGAGGTACCAGGCCATCACGATCCCCAGCACGGCGACGAACAGCACGAAGCCGAGCATGATGTTGGCCGGCATCGCGATGAAGAAGATCTGAATCTGCGGCATCAGCCGCGACAGCAGGCCAAGGCCGAGGTAGAACACCAGCCCGAACACGATGAACGGTGCCGACACCTGCACCCCGACAACGAACATCCGCGTGAACAGCGTGATCGCCACCTGCATCAGGTCGCCCGACGGCAGGATCTCGCCGGGCTGGAACAGCGTGTAGGACTGCACAAGCGCCATCACGAAGGGATGATGCAAATCCGTGGCGAAGATCAGCGTCAGCGCCAGGATCGACAGGAAGGTGCCGATGATCGCGCCTTGCTGGCCCTGCGTCGGATCGACGTTGAGGGCAAAGCCCAGCCCCATCTGGAAGGCGATCGTGGTGCCGGCGATCTGCATGCTCGCCAGGATCAGCCGTGCCGACATGCCGATCACCAGCCCGACCAGCATCTCGCTGCCGCCCAGGACGGCGATGCCGAAAAGCGAATTGGGCAGCGCCGGCATCTGCGCGGCCACCACCGGATAGAACAGCAGCGTCAGCACCAGCGCGAAGACGAGGCGCACGTTGATTGGCACCGCCCTGTCGCCGACGCCAGGCATCAGCATCACCAGCGTGCCCAGGCGCGCGAAGATCAGCAGGAAGACGGCCGCCAGTTCGGGGAGGACGGTGACCGTCATTGCACGGCCGTCAGAAACCGATGATGCGGTCGGCGATGCGGTCCATGAACCCGGTCAGCGTCTGGCCCATGAACGGCAGCGCGATCACCATCGACACGAAGATGGCGATGATCTTCGGCACGAAGACCAGCGTCATTTCCTGGATTTGCGTCAGCGCCTGCACAAGCGCGATGATGACGCCGACGACAAGACCGACGAGCATCATCGGGCTCGCCACAAGGATCAGCGTCCAGATCGCGTCGCGCGCCAGGTCGAGTACTGCGGGTCCGTCCATTGCTGCCCTCCGCCGCGCACCAGAGCAATTCCAGGAAAAGTGCGTGCGGTTTTCCGTCCGGAATTGCGTGAATACAGAAGCTGGAGCATTTTCATGATTCAGGGAAAATGGAAATGCTCCATGGTGCGGGTCCCCCCGTCACCGGAATTGCCTGCCGCCTCAGATCGGCATCCGCATGATCTGCTCATAGGCGCCGATGACGCGGTCGCGCAGGCCCACCAGCGTCTCCATCGCCAGTTCGGTCTCCGAGACCGCGGTCACGACATTGACGAGGTCGGCGCGCCCGGCTGCCGCCGCCGCCGTGACCTGGTCGGCCGCCTTGGCCTTGTCGGTAACGTCGTTGGCCGCGTCGACGACCATCTGCGCGAAGCTCTGCGGGCTCGCGCCCTTCGTGGCGTCGAGCGCGCTGGTGCCGCCCGTGCGCATCGCCTGCTGCGCCATGGCCGAGTAGGCCTTTGCCGCTCCCAAGGGTGTCATGACGTGTTCTTCTCCCTGTCAGGCGTGCTTACGCACGCAGGATCTCCAGCGTGCGCATGACCATCCGCCGTGTCGCGGAGATGACGTTGAGGTTGGCCTCGTAGGAGCGCTGCGCCTCGCGCATGTCCATCGACTCCACGAGCGCGTTGACGTTCGGCGTCTTGACGTAGCCATTCTCGTCGGCCGCGGGATGTCCGGGCTCCAGCCGCACGCCGAAATCGCTGCGGTCGCGGGTGATGCGCGACATCTCCACCGTGCGCAGCCCCAGTTCGCGGTCAAGCGCGGTGCGGAACACCGGGATCTTGCGCTGGTAGGGATCACCGCCGGGCCTGGTCGCGGTGGAATCGGCGTTCGCCAGGTTCTCGGCGATGACCCGCATGCGCCCCGACTGCGCCTTCAGCCCGCTGGCCGCGACCATGATGCTCTTCAGGATGTCCATCTGTGTTCAGCCTTCCGTATGGCGATCGATCAGGCGCTGCGCGCCACGGCCCGCTTCATCAGCGATATCCCGCGCGCATAGACCGTCGTCGCGATCTGGTGGTCGATCTGGTTCTGGGCGATCTTCATCATCTCGTCTTCGAGCACCACGCTGTTGCCTTCCGGCGTGGTCTCGAAGTCCGGCGCGTTGACCTCGCCGAAGCCGGCGTGCGGCGGCAGTCCGGGCAGATGAGCCCCGCTGGTGCGCACCGGCGCCATCGGCCCGCCGCGCACCGCGCCGTTCGCCTGCGACATCAGGCTTTCGAAATCCGGGGCCTTGAGGTCACGCGCTCCGTAGCCCGGCGTCTCGGCATTGGCGACGTTCTGCGCCAGCACCACCTGGCGCTGGGAATGAAACTGCATCCGCGTTCTCAGCGCGTTCAGTATCGGCAGATCGAAGAAGCCCATGCCCGCCTCCCGCGCGTGGCCACACGCCCTGCGCCGCTCCTGGCGCATTGGAATACGGGCAAAGATTGCCGGGCATTTGGTTAACAGCTCGTTAAGACGGGTCACGATCTGTTAACCATGTGCATGCAGGAAGATCAGGGCGATAGCCGTCGCAAGGGCTATCGGGCGGCCCGGTTATCAACACATCTGGCGGCAAAACTTGCCGGGTCGCGTTAACCTCTGGTCTCGTGCGTGATTCGCGGCGAATACGTCCGGGGCGGGAACCATGCGGCGCCCGGCGTGTCCTGGTCGGCATGCAGTAAGCGGCCTGCAGGGTTCGCAGCGGGCCGTGTGGGGAGGTGGCCGATGGAATACTTCGAGCAATTGCTGGGAATAGAGTTGGGCCTGCCGGCCCGGTTCATCATTGCCTTCGTCGTCGTCATGGTGCTCATCGCGCTGACGGCAACCGCGATCCGCGGCTTTTCCGGCAGCCGCGACAAGGAAGGCGGACGCGCGCGCGGCGGCAGCAACCGCCGCAATCGCCTGCACATCGGCGAGTGGATCAATCTCGACGACAAGCGCCGCCTGGTGCTGGTGCGCCGCGACGACGTCGAACACCTGCTGCTGATCGGCGGCAACTCCGACCTCGTCGTCGAGCGCGACACCGCCGGCGTCAAGCCGGCCGCGATCGCCGCCATCCAGACGCGCCCCGCCCCACCCGACATCCTCGAGCCGCCCGAGCAGCCAAAGGCGCCGGCCATCGACATGCCCTACCGCTCTGCCCTGCGCCCGGCCGGCACGGACACCGCCGTGATCCCCGAGGCCACACCGCCCGCCGCACCGGGCCTGCGCCCGAGCGCGGCATTCGGAGAGATGGGCGCGCGGCTCCAGCGCGAGGTGGAGCGCTCACGGGGCACGCCGAAACCGGTCAGCGACGGCGATGCCGAGCAAGCGGCGTCCGCAGCCCTCGCCGAGGCGCTCGACATCGGTGCCGCGCCCGCAGCCCCGCGCAAGCCCGCGGGCACAGTTGCCGGCGGCCGTAGCGCCAAGGGCGGCAGAACCGGCAAGACCGAGGACAACCTGGAAGAAGCGCTGATCAAGGAATTGAGCGCAGGGGACTGATCGCATGACGGCAAGCCCGCGCTGGCGCTGCGGCGGCGCACCGCGCATCGCGTTCCCGCGTGCACGCTGGCGTGCCGTCGCCTGCTGGTTGGCTGTCGCGGTCCTGTTTGCGGGCCTGGTGGCGATCGCCGGCCCCGCCGCCGCGCAGCAGGTGACGCTCGACTTCAACGCCGGCACCGGCCTCACCGAGCGTGCCGTCCAGCTGGTCGCCCTGGTCACGGTTCTCTCGCTCGCGCCGTCGATCCTTGTGATGGTGACCTCCTTCACCCGCATCGTCGTCGTGCTGTCGCTGCTGCGCACCGCGATCGGCCTGCAGACCGCGCCGCCGAACTCGGTGATGGTCTCGCTGGCGCTGTTCCTCACCGCGTTCATCATGATGCCGGTCTTCCAGCAGGCCTATACCGACGGCATCCAGCCGCTCGTCAACGAGCAGATCGAGCTGGACGAGGCGTTCACCCGCGGCGCGGCTCCGTTCCGTTCCTTCATGCTGGCACACGTCCGCGAGAAGGACCTCGCCCTGTTCATCGACATGTCGGGGGCGGAACAGCCGGAGACCCCCGAGGCGGTGGAGCTTCAGGTGCTGGTTCCCGCCTTCATGATCTCGGAACTGCGCCGCGCCTTCGAGATCGGCTTCCTGCTGTTCGTGCCCTTCATCGTCATCGACCTGGTCGTCGCCTCGGTGCTGATGTCGATGGGCATGATGATGCTGCCGCCGGTCATCATCTCGCTGCCGTTCAAGCTGATCTTCTTCGTCCTGGTGGACGGCTGGAGCCTGGTCGCCGGCTCGCTGGTGCGTTCCTTCACGGGCTGACCGGGTCTCGGCGCTCCGCGCTGCACCGCTAGCTGCTCGGTGCTGGGTCCGTCGGCTTCGCCTCGAAGCGCGCCTTGTAGTCGGCCAGGAACGCATCGAGCGTATCGGTCCCCGCGATCTTGCGCACGACATCGCGGAAGTTGCCTGCCGCCTCGGGAAGGCCACCCGTCACGACCTCGAACGCGGTGCCGTCGGGCGTTCCGGACATCACCGCCGCGAACTTCGACCGGATGCGGCCCAACCCGAGATTGTCCCCGGCCAGCGAATAGGCGATCGCCGCGCGCATCACGTCGTAACGCGCGATCTCGCTGAGCGGATTGCGCCCGTTCCACTGATCGCCGAGCAGGCGTTCCAGTTCGTCGCCGGCGTCCTGCCACTTCTCCGCCCGCCACAATGCGTCCGCCTTGAGACGCGCCGTATCGTGGCCATCGACCGTCGACAGCAGGTCGACCGCAAGGTCGGCGCGTCCGGTTTCCGACAGGGCGCGCGCCTCGAGGATCACGCGCTGGTTCATGACGTCTTCGGGCAGCACCGCCTGGCGCGTGCGTGCGAGCACTTCCAGCGCGCGCTCCGGCTTACGGTTCATCAGGTGCACCAGCGCCAGCTTCGCCGCGATCTGGGCGCGCGCAGCCCCGTGCAAGCGGTTGTCGACCTGGTGTTCGAGCAACTGCGAAGCCTGGTCGAGCAGGTCGACCTCGATCAGCCGGTCGGCCAGCGCGCGGATCAACTCGTCGCCGCGCCGGTCGACGGGGGTCAGTTCGCGGAAGTCGTAATAGAGCGCGAGCGCATCGATGGGAGGCATGTCGTCGGCCTTGCCGGCAATGAACAGGTCGGCGAAGACCCCGTCCATTTCCGTCTCCAGCGCCCGCGTGATCGGCGAATCGGCGTTCGAAATGGCCGCCGCCTTCATCAGTTCGAAGCCCCTGCGAAAATTGCCTTCCTGCACATGCAGCTTGGCCAGTTCGCGCAGCGTGTTGAGTTCGATGGTGTCGCCGCGCCAGACAATGGCCAGAGTCTCCAGCTTGTCGATCGCGGCATCGTGCTCGATGGACCCGCTGGCGTTCTGCAGGCTCACCAGCCTCAGCGTCGCCTCCGATTCCAGCTTGCGGTCGCCGGAAGCGGCAACGCGCTGGTAGGCCGCGAGCGCCTGTTCGTCGCGCCCTGAACGTTCGTTCAGCCAGCCCCACAACAGCAGGAGTTCGGGATCGGCCTCGACGTTGCCGACAAGCGCCTCCCCCGCACCGACCTGGCGCGAAGCCATCTCCATGTCGCCGACTTCGAGCGCTGCACGCGCAGCCCCCAGCCGGAACTGCAACTGCCGGCGCACCGAGTAGCCCCCGATCGCCGGCTCTCCCTGTAGGAACTCCTGTTCGGCAGCCTTCCAGTCGCCGAGCTGGACCTGCGCCAGACCACGCCACAACGAGATGTCCTGACTGTCGCCGAGGCGGAAGGTATCGAACTCCTTCAGCGCCTCGCGGCTGCGACCCATCAGCACATTTCCGACCCCCAGCAACGCGCGGAAATTGGCATCGCGCTCGACGCCGGGATCCTCGCCGCGCACGTAGCGCAGCATGCCGAGCCCTTCCGCGGCCATGTCGGTCGCCAGGTAGAGCCGCGCAAGGCGCACCCGTCCGGCGGTGCGCTCCTCCTCCGGCAACGCCGCAACCGCCTGCTGCGTGCGCGCGATGAGCGCGCCGACGCCCCCGTCCCCGATCAGCGCGCTGTTCTCGATGGCCACATATCCGGGCCGGTTCTGGTCTCCCATGGCGCCGCTGGCTGCCTCGTAGGAAACCGCGCCCTCGCCGGACAGCACAAGGCCGCGCTCACGCGCGATCCGGATCCGGCCCTTGTCCACCGTGACCGCAAGATCGTCGACATGCGGCTCGACGACGACGCCATGGATGCTGGGCTCGATCTGGAAATCGACGAAGGCCCTCGGCTTGAAGATGGCGCGCGCCGGCCCGAAGGCGGTGATGACCGCAAGGTCGATGCCACGGTCGGGATCGGCGACCTGGCGCACGGAATTGGCGGTTGCGAGCGCGATCTCGACGACCCCCTCGCCCTGCCCGTCGGTGCTGCGCTCGACGGTCAGCGGCTTGGGCGGCGACAGGACCATGTCGCCCAGCGTCACGACCCAGGCATTCTGGTCGAACGACGTGGACACGAGCGCGGGATCGCGCAGGTCGAGCCGGATGGTCTGTTCGCGTCCCGAACGCGAGTAGGCAACGTCGGTTACAAGGTCTTCGATGTCGTTGCGCAGGATGCGCGTATCGATCGGCACGGCCGTATCGAACAGCATCCACACGTGTCCGTCGTGCGCGAAGACGGCACCGGCGGTCGGCTGGGGAAAGGGAAACGTCAGATTGACCAGCGAACCGGTCATCCGCACCGTCGGGGTCAACCGCGCCGCGGCGTCGAACGCATTGACCCTACCGCCCGTCTGCGCGGCGGGCTGCACGGCGATTTCGGGCTTGGCAGCCGGCACGGCGGACGGTAGCGCGGCCGGCGATCCGGCACGCGGCCCGCTGCCGGCCAGTTCGTTTCGCGCCTGCTCGGCCAGCGCACTCTCGACATCCGTGTTCGCAGGCTCCGCCGGCCTTGGCTCGATGTCGCCTGCAGCAAGCGGCTGCGCCCGCGTCTCGACCCCCGCCGGCGGCGGCACATCGGGCGCGGCGGCGACGTCATCGCTTGCGCGCCCCGCCACGTCGAGCCCGCCGGATTCCGCTTTCGCCGTTGCTTCGCCCGAGAGCGGGCTCGAATCGCCAGCCCACTCCGGGTTTGTCACATCGAGCACATAGGTGTCGCCCTCGGGGAACCCGCGCACGTTGGCCGCCGGATCCACCTGCATCGAGAAGCGCAGGCCGCCATCGTCGGAAAAGTCGCTGGCGATCTCGCTGACCCATTCCGGCAGCAGGGCCGTCAGCGCCTGGTCGTTGATCTTCGCCGAGTGCTCGAAGTCCACGGTCACCGCGGTCCCGTTGCGCTCGATGCGCGCATCCGTCGGCTTGCCGAACTCGAACACCAGCCGGGTGAAGGTCGGCAGCCGCCCGAGGCGCACATCGACCGGCTGGGCAGCCGCGATGCGCGCCGCGCGGTCGATCTCGGCCTGCTGGCGTGCGGTATCCTGCGCACGCGCGGCCAGCTCGTCGATGATGTCCTGCGGAAGCCCCGGCGGCAGGCCCTTCCAGTTCGTCGGCAGCAGATCGATGACGACCTTCTCCGCCGCCTCCATCGTGTTCACGTTGTAGGCCGCGGCGAGCGCAAAGCGTGCGCCTTTTCCATCCGGATCGGTACGCGCTGCGCCGACGTAGTTCGGCAACTCGACGGGAACCTTGCCGACGTCCAGCTTCACCGCCTCGGGGAAAGCGACCACCAGCACGCCCGGCGTTGCGCGCACCTTAACCTTGGTTGGCTTGGCGAACGTCAGGATCAGGCGCGCATAGCCCTTCTCCGCGATCGGTTCGATGCGGGCCACGTCCTGTGCCAAGGCCGGCGCCGCGCACGCAAGCATGGCCAGCGCGAGGACGCACCCTGCCACGGCCGCGTGCAGCATCCTGCAGGCAGCGGCAAAGGACGGCAAACGCCCCGTCTGGACGGCATCGACGGCCATGAGGGTCCTGGTACTCGGTTCACACGTTGGCCGCCGCGGAACGCAGTCCGCGGAAAACCAGCGTCGAACCTAGCCGTCTTTGGGTAAATGTCGGCTTAAGCTGCCCCGCGCGAGGCGTCGATTTTGACCGCGCCCGCTCAACTCGCCGGGCGCGTTCCCTCGATCTGCGGAAGATCTTCCACCTTCATGCCGTTCGGCGCCTCCGCGGCCCGGTTCATCAACGCGATCGTCAGGCGCTCCGCGCCTTCCGGCGTCATCGCGGCCATGATCTCCGCCATGGTGCGCGGATCCATGCCCGAGGCCACCTCGACGAGCACCTGCGTGTCGAGCCGGTCGAACACCCGCGCGGCGTCCTTCGGCTTCATCGACTGGTACATCTCCACGAGGTTCTTGAAGCGTTGCTCCTCCTGTTCCTCGCGTGCCTTGATGGTCGCGTTCAGCCGCTCCTCGAGCGCCTTGAGCTCCTGCAGGCGTTGCTCGATGCGCAATTCGGCGGCCTTGAGCAGGTTTTCGCGCATCTTCAGGTCGGCCTCGAACTTGTCGAGTGCCTCGCGGCGATCGCCGAGCCGGGCATTGATCGCCTCTTGCGCGGAGCGCGCGCCGGCCGTTTCGTTGTTGGCGTCAACGCCAGCCGCCGCCGCATCGACGCCCTTGTCGGCCGCGCCCGAGGGCTCGGCGCCGGAGGCTTCCCCGCCCTTGGCGGTTTCGCCCGCCGCCGTATCGCCGCCGGGAGCCGCCTGCTCGCTCTGGGCAGACGCCAGCCGCGCACCGGAAAGCACGCCCGGCGCATCGATCGCCAGTTGCAGCCCCTTCAGGAGAAACAGCGCAGCGGCGGCGACAACGAGGATGGGCAGCACGCGAATTTCGCGCGCCGCCCGCTGGAAAACCTTCTTTCCCGGGAGTTTCTTCATGCAGCACGTTCGGTTTCGTTGTCCGCCCCTGGCCGCCGCCCTAGCCCGAGGCGCAGGCGCGCCGCGGCAATGTCAGCCGCGCTTTTTTGCTCGCTCCTTGCCGCGGCCGCGGTGCGTAGAGGCTGTTCGGCGGCGGAACTCTCGGCCGGGCGCGCGGCCGCGCAGATCCGCTTCAGGCGGTCAAGCACCTGCTCGGCGGCAACCGTCTGTTCGCTGAGCGCGCCGGACAGCTTCTCGGCGTGGCGAAGACGCGAACCCAGTGCCCTGTCCCAGTCGCTGGCCGATATCTTGAGCGCCTGGATCGCCTGCTCGGCGTTGCCGGTTGCCCCGATAAGCTCGCTGACGAGTTCCTTCATGTCCGCTTCGTCCGAGCGCAGTCGCTCGAGTTTGCGGTTGAGGCTGACGCAGTAGACGATGGTGACGAGCAGCAGGCCTGCCACCAGTCCCTCCACGAGAACGCCGATGAAAGTGCCGCTCATATCCTAGTCTCCCGCCATCTGGTCGGCCTGTTCGAAGGCCGCATAGGTCATCTTCGGGCGCCGCAACGGACTTGCAACGCGCACAGCGATCCTGTCGCCGATCCGCCCCACCCGCCCGTCGGTGAGAACCACGTTCCCGCATTTCAGCGTCACGAGCTCGTCCGGGCGCATGTCGAGGGGGATGGTGTCCCCGACCTCGAACTTCATCGTGCGCGCCAGCGGCAGCTCGATCTCGAACAGCACCGCATCGACGCTGGCATGCGCCGCCCACATCTCGGTCGCCAGGTGCCCTTCCCAGATCGGATCACGGCCGAACTTCTCGCCCATGAACATCTGCAGCAGCAGGCCGCGGATCGGCTCGATCGTGGCATAAGGCAGCAACACCTCGACGGTGCCGCCGCGGTCTTCCATGTCGACACGAAGCTTGACCAGCACGGCCGCGTTGGCCGGCCGGGCGATGGCCGCGAAGCGCGGGTTCGTCTCCAGCCGCTCGATGTTGAAATGCACCGGCGACAGCGGGCTGAAGGCATCGTCCAGGTCTTCCAGGATGACTTCCATCATCCGCCGGATCAGGTTGCTCTCGATGGTCGTGTAGGGCCGCCCCTCGACGCGCAGCTGGCCCTGCCCGCGCCGCCCGCCGAGCAGCACGTCGACCATTGCGTAGATGAGGCCGGACTCGACCGTGATGAGCCCGTAGTTGTCCCACTCTTCCGCCTTGAACACACCGAGCATCGCCGGCAGCGGGATCGAATTGAGGTAGTCACCGAAGCGGATCGACCTTAGCCCGTCGAGCGAAACCTCGACGTTGTCGGAGGTGAAGTTGCGAAGCGAGGTCGTCATCAACCGCACCAGGCGGTCGAAGATGATCTCCAGCATCGGCAGGCGCTCGTAGGAGACCAGCGCCGAATTGATGATGGCGCGGATGCCCTGGCGCTCGTCGCGGCTCAGTTCATCGACGTTGAAGCCGAGGAGGTTGTCGATCTCGTCCTGGTTGAGGACCCGTTCCGCGCCCTTCGATGAATCAGACGCCTTGGCCGGATCGTCGATCATCGACTCCCAGGCCGACGCCATGCCTTCCTGGTCGACGTTGGCGTCGTCCTCGTCGACATCGGCGCCCCAGGCTGCCGCCAATTCGTCCTGATCGACGGGTTCGTTGGCCATGAGCTTGCCTACTGGACGATGATTTCGCGGAACAGCACGGTGTCGATCGTGCTGGGATAGATGGCGATGTTGACCCGGCGCGTCAGTTCCTCCTTGAGCCGGTGCATGCCCGCCGAACCGTCGAGGTCGGTCGAGCGCAACTCGCGCAGGTAGACCTGGAAGGCGTCGGTCAGCCGCGGCAATGAGGGACGCAGGACATCGAGGGTCTTCTGGTCGGACATTTCCAGCGAGATGCGCACCTTGAGGTAACGCTGGCGCTTGTCGGTCGAATTGAGGTTCACGATCATCTCCGGCATGTCGTAGTAGAACGACGGTTTGGCGGTGACCTGCACCGTCTCCTCCCCGCCGCCGAACATGCCGAGGAAATAGGCGGCCGCCCCGCCACCGCCGGCCAGCACGACAAGACCGATCGCGCCGAACAGGATCAGCTTGCGCTTCCTGGACGGTCGTGCGCCCTCGCCTTCCTCGCCTTCGGTCGCGACGTCGTCGTCCTCGTCCGCCATTGCGTCCACCTTCCAAACCTTGCACGGCCGGCAGCCGCCGACCTCGCCGTCTCCTGACCGAAGCTAGGGACCGATTGGTTAACGAAAGGTTTCCAAATCGTTGCCAGGGGGAAATTTTTGCCGGGTAAAGCTTGCCTGCATGGCAAGGGCTTGCCCGCCAGGAAAACAGTCGGGAAACATTCAAGCCGTTGATTTCAAACAATATTCAGTTTGGCACGCCACATGCTTAATCGTTGGTGAATGCCGCGGCAGACCGTTTGGCGGCGTTCGTGGGGAGCAACAAACGGTTAACGATCGATGGAAAACCCAATTCTCATAGGCCTGTCCCGGCAGGTCGCGCTCAGGCGGCAGATGGACGTCATCGCCAACAATGTCGCCAACCTCGGAACCACCGGCTTCAAGGCGGAATCGATGGTTTTCGAGGAATACCTCATGCCGAAAGCGGAATGGGAAGCAGACCTGCGGCCCGACCGCGATCTGTCCTACGTGCAGGATGTCGCCACCATCCGCGACCTCGCGGCAGGCCCGATGGTACAGACCGGCAGCCCGCTGGACGTCGCCATCCAGGGCAAGGGCTGGTTCGTGGTCAATACGCCGGACGGCGAGCGCTATACCCGCAACGGCGCTTTCCTGCTCAACCAGGCGGGCGAACTGGTCACCTCCGAGGGTTTCCAGGTGATGGGCGAGTCCGGTCCGATGATCTTCGGCACCGACGACACCGACATCGCCATCGCGGCGGACGGAACGGTGACGTCTGCCGCCGGCAACAAGGGCCGGCTGCGCGTCGTCGAGTTCGAGACCGACATGGCGCTGCGTCCCGAGGGCACCAGCCTGTTCGCAACCGACCAGACGCCTGCCGTCGCCGTGTCGCCGCGGGTCGCCCAGGGCGTGCTGGAGAAGTCCAACGTCCAGCCGATCCTCGAAATCAGCCGCATGATCGAGGTCAACCGCGCCTACCAGTCGCTGGCATCGACGCTGGATCGCGCCGACCAGTTGCGTCGCAACGCGATCCAGTCGCTCGCCGAGATCCCGGCCTGACGGTCGGCCGGGCGGCGCGCCGCCCGCAACGTGAAAGGACAAGGCCATGAAAGCCCTCAACATCGCCGCCACCGGCATGATGGCCCAGGAGCTGAATGTCGAAGTCATCTCCCACAACGTCGCCAACATGCGCACCACCGGCTTCAAGCGGCAGCGCGCGGAGTTTCAGGACCTGCTCTACGACAACGTGCGCCGCATGGGCGCCATCACCTCGGACACCGGCACGATGGTTCCAGCCGGCGTGCAGATCGGCATGGGGGTGAAGACCGCCGCCACGCCGCGCGTGATGAGCCAGGGATCCATCAACCTGACCGAGAAGGACCTCGACATCGCCATCCGCGGCGACGGCTTCTTCCGCATCCGCATGCCCGACGGATCGACCGCCTACACCCGCGCCGGCTCCTTCGAGCTCGATGCCAACGGCCTGCTGGTGACGGTCGATGGTTACCAGGTGGAGCCCGGCATCACCGTCCCCAACAATGCCCGCGATCTCTCGATCAGCTCCGAGGGTGTCGTCGAGGTGCTCATCGATGGCCAGACCCAGGCGACCGAGCTCGGCCAGATCCAGCTGGCGCGCTTCATCAACCGCTCCGGGCTGGAGGCCATCGGCGACAACCTGTTCCTGGAGACCACCGCCAGCGGCACGCCGCAGGTCAGCACGCCCGGCGATACCGGATTTGGGACGCTGCTGCAAAGCCACCTCGAACAGTCGAACGTCAATCCGGTCACCGAGATATCCGACCTTATCGCCGCCCAGCGCGCCTACGAAATGAACGCGCGCATCATCACCGGCGCCGACGAGATGCTGTCGGCCACCGCCAACCTGCGTTGAGGGGAACACGACAATGAACATCCTCGACCGCGTCCACTCCGTCAGCAACCAGACGATGATGATCGCCCGCGCAGCCGTCGTCGCCATGATCGTGATCCTCGTCGCGATCGCGGCCACAGGAGCGCGCGCGCAGACCAGCGCCACGCGCATCGTGCTGCGCCCCGCCATCACCGTAGCAGGCCCCATCGTCCACCTTGGCGATCTTGCCGACGGCGCCGGCGAACATGCCGATGTCCAGCTGTTCCGCGCGCCGCCGCCCGGCACCAGCGGCACCGTCCAGGCCGCACGCATCGTCGACGCCATCCGCCGTCAGGGCATCGAGCTCGTCGAGACCCGCGGCATCACCCAGGTCGTCGTTACCCGCTCGGGCCGCGAGATCACGCGCGAGGACGTCGTTGCGGCGATCGCCAGCGAACTGGTCCACCTCGGCCACGCCCGCGACGCCGCAAGTCTCGAGATCCGGCTCGATCCCGGGTTCCAGGGCTTTACGGTCGAGAACACCGCCCGCGGGCCGGTCCGGGTCATCGCCATTGAGGCCGATCCGCGCGCGCGCCGCTTTTCGGCTCGCGTCAGTGTCGACGGCAGCACGCTTGCCGCCGCCGGTGTTGCTGTCGGCGGATATGCCGAGGAGGTCGCCGAGGTGCCGACCCTGTCGCGCCCGCTGCAGCGCGGCGAGACGGTCTCGCCCGCCGACATCGTCATCGAGCGGATTCCGGTCTCGCTGATCTCCGCCGACACCGTGCTGTCGCGCGACGCCGTCGCCGGCATGGCCGCGCGCCGCTCCATCCGCTCCGGCAAGCCGCTGCGCAACGGCGACCTGATGGAACCGATCATCGTTCATCGCGACGATGTGGTCGCCATCGTTTTCGAGCGCCCCGGCCTTGTACTGTCGGTGCGCGGGCGCGCGGTGGCCAACGGAGCCAGGGGCGATGTGATCGCCGTCACCAACCTGCAGTCGAACCGCATCCTGCAGGCCGAGATAACCGGCCCGGGCACCGTCACCGTACGTGCCACCGTCGCCAGGCTCGCCGCCGCGACCCAGTAGCGACGGTACAACCATTCACACCGGGGAAGTACAAAGGGGAGTAGACCATGACCACGACAACCATCGAGCGCCGCGGCACGCGGACAATTGCAGGCCGCCTCGCCCGGCTTGTCGCAGTCGCCGCCGCGGCCGCGATGCTCGCGGCCTGCTCGGTCGCCGACAAGCTGGCGGACGTCGGCCATGCGCCGTCGCTGAGCGCCATCGAGAATCCAACCGCAGCGCCGGGCTACCGGCCGGTCTCCATGCCGATGCCGGAACCCGAGCCGCCGGTCTACAATTCCAATGCGCTGTGGCGCACCGGCGCACGCGCCTTCTTCCGCGACCAGCGCGCCGCGCGCGTAGGCGACATCCTCACCGTGCGCGTCTCGATTTCCGATTCCGCCAAGATCTCCAACGCCACCGCGCGGAGCCGCACGGCAAACGATTCCGTTTCCGTCAACGGCGCCGCCGGCCTGGAGACGCTGATCAACAAGCTGATGCCCGCCGACGCGGAGGCCTCCGCCCTCGTCGATACGACGACATCAGGATCGGCCAGCGGCTCCGGCTCCGTCGACCGCAGCGAATCCATTGTCACCAACGTCGCCGCCGTCGTTACCCAGGTGCTGCCCAACGGCAACATGGTCATCGAGGGCCGCCAGGAGGTCCGCGTCAACTTCGAGAAGCGCGAACTGATCGTCGCCGGCATCGTGCGGCCGGAGGACATCGGTTCCGACAACATGATCGATTCCGAGAAGATCGCCGAGGCGCGCATCGCCTACGGCGGCAAGGGGCAGATCACCGACATGCAGCAACCGCGTTACGGCAGCCAGGTGCTCGACATCCTGCTGCCATTCTGACGAAGCCTTTCCACCGGCAGGCCGCGCCACGCTCCCCGGCATACCCTGGAGCGGCCTGCCAGCAAGCGGCGCGGCGGCGACTTCGCGAAGCGCAAACCGGGCAATGCTCCCCTCGCCCGCAGCGACCTTCGCAATGCCGCCGCGCCAGCCACCCCGGCAGGAGCCGGAAACAGGAAAGCCGCCCGGACGGGCGGCTTTTCGTGTTCGTGGCGATTTCCGACAGGCGCCCGGGTGCGGCCGCCTATTCGTCCCTGTAGACGCGCTCGCGCCGTTCGTGGCGCTCCTGCGCCTCGATCGACAGCGTGGCGATGGGACGCGCATCGAGACGCTTCAGCGAGATCGGCTCGCCGGTCTCCTCGCAATAGCCGTAGGTGCCCTCCTCCAGCCGCCGCAAGGCGGCATCGATCTTGGAGATCAGCTTGCGTTGACGGTCGCGGGCACGAAGCTCGATCGCCCGGTCAGTCTCCGTGGAGGCACGGTCGGCGATATCGGGCTGGTTCGCGGTGTCATCCTGCAGGGCGAGGATCGTCTCCTTGCTTTCGCGCAGGATGTCGTCCTTCCACTTCAGCAGCTTGGCGCGGAAGTACTTGCGTTGCCGCTCGCTCATGAACGGCTCGTCGTCGGTGGGAACGTAGACCTGGTCCACTGTCGCACTCATTCCTCGATCCCCTCGTTCTCGGCAACGCGCGCCTTATAGCGTCGGTGCACCGACGGCTCAACAACTCGATACCGGCAACGATCAAAATTTCGGGAGCGGACAACCACCCCCGTTATCAGCTTGAAATGTCGGAATTTCGGTGTCTGGAGGGGCTAGGCCGGTGCGACAATGCCGCGTTTGGCCAATTCCACGGCCGTTCTGAGCTCGATCTCTTCGAGCACTTCGGCGAGCCTCGGGTCGTTCACGAGGTCGCGCTCGCGCCGCGCGATGTCGGCCAGTCGCGCCAGCATGACCGGATTCTCGAAGCCCGCCATGAGGTCGAGCTTCAAGGAATCGAGCAGGTCTAGCAGGACGTGCCCCCGCTTGACGGCGCGCCGCCGGCGCACGGTCGCGTCGTCGACTTCCTGCAGCATGATGAGGGCTTCGACGCCGCTGAGGGTTGCCGCCGAGCGCGTGGCCTGGGCCGCCGGTCTTTCCGCCGCGCGCGACAGCGTGAAACCGTCGCCACTGCCCGCATCCCGCCGGCGCGCGCCTGCACTTCCCGTGACCCTGTGGGCGGATTCGATCCGCATTGCCTGAGATCCTGCAATCCTCTTCGCCGGCGCGGTTGCCCCGGCAGGTCTGCGCCAGCTTTCCGCCGTCTTGGTAAACGGAATGTTAACGCCGGGCATTTTTTGCCGGGCAGATTCGTCCGCCCGGACGGGTCGCAACCCAATCTGCCTCGCAATCCGTGAACAATTCATGCGGAAATTCAGATAGTTAACCGGATTTCAGCTTTGGCACGCCTCCTGCAAGTGATGTGTCGAGGGGCCACCGGGCCCGCAACGCCTTGCTCGGGGGAGCACAAGCAAGCAATGCGAAAGACGCCGATCCTTGCCGTATTCGCGATCCTTCTCGCCGCCGCCGCGGCATTGCTGCCGACATCGGCGAACGCCGCCGGTTCCTCACGCATCAAGGACCTCGTCGACATCGAGGGCGTGCGCGAGAACCAGCTCGTCGGCTACGGCCTCGTCGTCGGCCTGAACGGCACCGGCGACAGCCTCAACAACGCGCCTTTTACCCGCCAGAGCCTGCAGGCGATGCTGGAGCGCCTCGGCGTCAACACCCGCGACGCCACCCTGCGCACCAAGAACGTCGCCGCCGTGATGGTCACCGCCAACCTGCCGCCCTTCGGCACGCAGGGCTCGCGCATCGACGTCACCATTTCCGCGCTCGGCGACGCCGAGAGTCTGCAGGGCGGGACGCTGCTGGTGACGCCGCTGATCGGCGCCGACGGCGAGGTCTACGCCGTCGCGCAAGGCGCGGTCGCCATCGCCGGCTTCTCTGCCGAAGGCCAGGCGGCCACACTCACCCGCGGCGTGCCCACCGTCGGGCGCATCTCCAACGGCGCCACCATCGAGCGCGAGATCAGCTTCTCGCTGGAGCAGATGGACACCCTGCGCCTGTCGCTGCGCAACCCGGACCTGACCACCGCACGGCGCATCGCCACCACCATCAACGATTTCGTCGGCCCCGGCACCGCCGACCTTGTCGACCCCGGCACCGTACGCGTGCGCACGCCCGCAGACGGCAAGACGAGCTTCGTCGAACTGCTCACCGACATCGAGCAACTGCGCATCGAGCCGGACCTGCCGGCAAAGGTGGTGATCGACGAGCAGTCCGGCATCATCGTCATGGGCCGCGATGTGCGCGTCTCCACAGTCGCCATCGCCCAGGGCAACCTCACCGTCTCGGTCACCGAGACTCCCATCGTCGACCAGCCGGCCCCCTTCAGCGACGGCCAGACGGTTGCCATCCCGCGCACCCAGGTCGGTGTCGACGACCAGTCGGAAAACCGCCTCGCCATCGTCAGCAACGGCATCTCGCTGCAGGATCTCGTCGACGGGCTCAATGCGCTCGGCGTCGGACCGCGCGACCTGATCGCCATCCTGCAGGCGATCAAGGCCGCGGGCGCGCTGCAGGCCGAGATCGAGGTGATGTGATGACGCCGCTGTCCGCCCCGTCCGCCACCCCGCTGCCTGCCACAGGCGCCGCATTGCCGGCGCCGACCCCGGACCATGCGCGCGCCGCCCAGCAGGCGCAGGAATTCGAGTCCGTGTTCCTGTCGACCATGCTCAGCCAGATGTTCGCGGGGCTGGAGACCGACGGTCCCTTTCACGGCGGCCACGCCGAACAGCAGTTCCGCGGCTTTCTGGTCGAGGAATACGCCAACGCCATCGCGCAATCGGGCGGCATCGGCCTCGCCGACGCCGTCGCGCGTGAACTGATCGCAATCCAGGAGGAGAGTGGAAAATGAACCAGGCACGCGCAATGGCGCCCGCCAACGGCCATGCCGCGGCCGGCATGGGCGAGTCGCTCGCTCAACCGATGTCCGCCGATCCGGCGGCGGCCGCCGGCGCCCGCCCGTTCACCGTTCCCCAGCAGGCAGCCGAGTTCTGCGACGCGCTTGCCTCCACCGTTGACGCCCTCATCAAGGTGCTCGACGAGGAAAGCCAGCTGGTGCGCTCCGCCCGCCTCACCGACGCCGCCGTCCTGCACGCCAGGAAGACCGCCCTGTCGGCGCAATACGGCGGCCAGTTGCAGCAGCTGAAGCAGAACGCCGGCAACATGCGCGACCTTGCGCCTGACGGAATCGAGATGCTGCGCTCGCGCCAGCTCGCGCTCGAGGATGCGCTGCAGGCCAACATGACCGTCCTAGCGACCGCGCGCACCGTGTCCGAGACGCTGATCCGCGGCATCGCCGGCGATGCCGCATCCCGCCGCGGCGGCCCGACGGTCTACGGATCCGACGCCCGCCAGCCCGCCCGCGCAACCGCTGCCGGCGCGCCGATCCGCGTCAACGCGGCAATCTGACCGCGCGGACCGTCCGCATGCTTAACGGCGCTGTCTTTGATTCACATACATGCGCGCCGCGCGATCGCATCGAATTGTTGCATAAGCGTTAACGAAGGATTCATTTCCCCAAGGTAGATTGTGTATCGCCAAAAGAAGATTTGGCGACCTCAAGCCCATGGAGCGAGGAAGTGTGGCTCCGCGTAGGGGGATGAGAAAATGGATGGCACCGGCCCCGTTCGCCCGGTCCCCGGCGTTCATGCTTCGCCGGCACCGCGCAACACAGAGACGCCGACAAATACGCTGCCGCGCGAACAGACCGTGACGGCGACGCAAGGCACCACGGAAACCGGGATCGGCACCCGCCAACCCGCCGGGCAGGGAGTCCATGCCAACGGCGAGCGCAAGCAGGGCCGCCAGGACGAGCCCCGCGACAAGGTCCGCCGCCAGATCGAGATCGACCCCGAGACGCGCGACGTCCTGCTCAAGGTCGTCGACCAGAACACCGGCATGGTGCGCTGGCAGATCCCGGCCGAGACGATGATGAACATGCGCATCTACGCCGAACGCATGGCGCAGGAGAACGCGCGCGAGGAAGCCACCCTCAACCGCCCCGCCCTGCGCCCGGTCGAAAAGGCCGTCTGAGCGCCAGGCGCGCCGCCTCTCCAGCCCCCCATCAGCGATCCGCACGCGGCTTGCCCGGCAACCCTTGCCGGGCAGTATTTTCCGCTTTCAGGCATGCAAGGTACGTATTTTTACGCCCGTCCTGCCTGAACCCGTTCACCTCCCGCTAACGCTCTGAATTGATTCGCATTTTCCAGGCCATTTCACCCCCCGGATTAACCACTGGTTAGGGGTTGGCGTGGGATCGTGGCGTCGAGCCCCAGAAGCGGGGAACTCGTCGTTCCATACATGTGACCTAGGAAAGGTAAACGCACATGGCTGATATCACGCTCTCGAAGGCGGTTCGCTCGAACCTGCTCTCTCTCCAGAACACCGCGACCCTTCTCGGCAAGACGCAGGAGCGTCTGGCCACCGGGCTCAAGGTGAACTCCGCCCTCGACAACCCGACCAACTTCTTCACGGCCTCCTCGCTGAACAGCCGTGCAAGCGACCTTGGTCGACTGCTTGACTCGATCTCCAACGCCAACCAGACGCTCGAAGCAGCGGACAATGGCCTGTCGGCGATCACCAAGCTGGTCGAGAGCGCCCAGGCCACGGCCCGCCAGGCCCTCCAGGCCAAGGGCCAGACGACCACCAACGTCGTCGAAGGCTCCTCCAGTGCCACGTTCAACCCGCAGGCGCTCACCGCGGTTGCCGGCGACAACACTGGCGTCGGCGCGTTGACCGCAGATGCGGCCGCCACCGTCGACCTTGCCTCCCTCGCTGCCGATGCCGCTGCCGTCACCTTCGACAGCACCGACCTTGGTGACGAGACCACGACGCTGACCTCGCTCGGCATCGCGGACGGCGACAACTTCACCATCGACATCGGCGGCACGTCCTTCACGGTCGGCTTCGCCACCGATACCGGCACGATCACCAACGACGTCGAGATCGACCTCGACACCGGCGGCGCCGGCGCTGGCGGTGCTGCTGCCGTTTCTGACCTGTCCGCGGCGATCAACAGCTACCTGTCGTCGAACAGCCTCGGCTCGGCTTCGTCTGCCAATGGTATCATCACGATCACCGGCGTCAGCACGGCGGATTCGATCCAGATCACCGACGGCACCCAGGGCACCAACGTTGCCGAACTCGGCTTCGGCGCGGTCGGCTACGGTGCCGACACAACCGATCGCCTGGCCACGAAGAACAGCAGCCTCGACCAGCTGGTGGCCACGAACGGCACCCTGAACGTCAACTTCGGCGGTTCGAGTGTCGGCACGGTCACCTTCGGTACCGGCGTTGGTGAAGTGAACACCAAGCAGGGCCTGATCGACGCCATCGACGCCTTCTCCGGCGTGTCGGCCTCCGGCGACGCCGGCAACACGGGTGCAGTCACGATCTCCGGCACCGATCCGGACGATGCCGATTCCGACATCGTGCTGACGGCGAACAACTCGACGACGGCAGGCCTGATCCTCGGCGGCACCGACAGCGGTTCGACGACCGTCCAGACGACGGAAGCCACCAACCTGCTGAGCCAGGGCTTCACCCAGGGTGAGACGCTGGACATCAAGGTCGGCTCCGGCACCCAGCTGTCGATCACCTTCGGTGACTCCACCGGCCAGGTCTCGACCATCGGCGAACTGAACTCCGCCCTGCAGGCCCTGGCCGGCGGTGCGGCCTCGGTCGACAGCCGCGGCGAACTGAATGTCACGGCCGACAGCGCCGGCGACACCATCACCATCGGCGGTTCCGATGCGGCCCTGACCGCGCTCGGCGTCTCCGCTGGCGAGGCCTCCAGCCTCATCGACGGCACCAACATCGCCGCCGGTGACAAGCTGACGTTCACGGTTGGCACAAACGCCACCGCGACGATCACGTTCGGCACGGGTGCGGGCCAGGTCAACACCATCGACGAGCTGGAGACCGCGCTCTCCAACATCGCCGGTGCGACCGCGACCATCGACGACCAGACGGGTGCGATCACCGTCGAGGCCACCAATGGCTCCGACGATATCGTCATCACCTCGGTGAACAGCTCCGACGTTGCCAAGGCTTCGGTCGGCGCTGCCTTCGGCCTGACGGCTGGCACATTCCAGTCGACGACCGAGAACAGCACCCAGCGCGCCACTCTCGAGACCCAGTACAACGACCTGCTGACGCAGATCAACCAGCTGGCCGAGGACGCGAGCTTCAACGGTGTCAACCTGCTCGACAGCGACGACCTCAGCGTTATCTTCAACGAGGATGGCTCGTCCAAGCTCGACATCGACGGTGCCCGCTTCGACTCGACCGGCCTCGGCCTGTCGCGTCTGTCGTCCGGGTCGTTCCAGACCGACGCCAACATCGATACGACCCTCGACAGCCTCGACACGGCGATCTCCTCGCTGCGTACCCAGGCTTCGAAGTTCGGCTCGAACCTGTCGGTGGTGGAAACCCGCCAGAACTTCACCAAGGAAATGATCAACACGCTGGAGACCGGTGCCGCGAACCTGACGCTCGCCGACTCCAACGAGGAAGCGGCCAACCTGCTCGCTCTGCAGACCCGCCAGCAGCTGTCTTCGACGGCTCTGTCGCTGGCCTCGCAGTCCGACCAGCAGGTGCTGCGTCTGTTCTAATACGGGACAGTCCAAAGGATCACGGGGCGGGGCCTGCGGGCCCCGCCTTTTCTTTGTGGCCCAAGGTTTTTTCCAAGATCGGAACGCCCCCGGCTCGCACCATTCGTTAACCGGGTGTTAACCAGCCAGCGTCACACTGTTGCCTACCGAAGCAGGCCACAGAACCGGCAGGGGAACCATGGCGCTCAAGGTCGAACTCAAGCCCAGCGAACGCATCATCATCGGCAATGCCGTTGTCACCAATGGTGAGCACCGTACCAAGCTCTACATCGAGGGCGAGGCGGCGATCCTGCGCGAGAAGGACATCCTGACGCCGGAAACCGCCGACAGCCCTGCCAAGCGCATCTACCTCGCCGTCCAGCTCATGTACCTGGAAAACGACATCGAGACGATGCGTGAAACCTATTTCCAGCTGACCGGCGACATCGTCCAGGCGGCACCCAGCACGGTCCCCTACGTCGAGCGCATCTCCAGCCAGTTGATATCCGGCGCCTTCTACAAGGCGCTGAAGGAAGCCAAGGCGCTGATCGCCTACGAAAGCGAGTTACTGTCCCATGCAACATCAGGCAGCCCACGCCTACGCGCAGACCGCGAAGATCACCGTCAGCCCGCGAACGCTTGAAGCAGACCTCCTGATGAAGGCGGCCTCCCGCCTTCAGTCGGTCAAGGACGGCTGGCCGCAGACCAGCGGAGACCTGCGCCACGCGCTGACCTACAATCGCCGCCTGTGGACGATTTTCGCCACCTCGGCCACGGCCGACGAAAACCCCCTGCCCCAGTCGATCAAGCAGAACATCGCCAACCTCGGCCTGTTCATCTTCAAGCAGACGATGGCACTCGAGGCCGAGCCCGCGCCGGAAAAGCTGACCGCGCTGATCGGCATCAACAAGGAAATCGCCGCAGGCCTGCGCGCCCAGTAGCAGCGGTCCGGTTTCCCGCCCGGCCACAGACCAGAATGAAAACCCCGGCCCGCAGTGCGGACTGGGGTTTTTCACATCCCGAGGGCGAGACGTCCGTCTACAGGTACTGCGCCAGGTTGAGCTGCGCGATCATCGCCGTTGCCTGGTAGCTGATCTGCAACTGCGTCTGCAGCTGCAGCAGCTTCACAGCGACTTCCTCGTCGTCAGCCTGCGTCACGCCGGCAAGAGCATCCTCGGCGATCTGCTTGGTTGCGACGTGGCGTTCCTGTGCAGCGCCATAGGTCGATTGCAGCCCGACGTATTCCGCCTGCATCGCGCGGATGCCGCGCACGCCGTTGCCATAGCTCAACCCGTCGACGGTCTTCTGGCGCAGTGCGTAGAAGCGGTCCTCGTCGGTCGCTACGCTCTCGTCGAAATCCTCGATGGCGAAGGCCGCCATGTGAGCGAGCGCCCAGCTGAACGGTTCCTCGTTGGCGCGCGCGCCATATCCGACCACGATGTTGTCGTCGATGCGAGCGAGCGAGCTGTCGCGCGCGCTGCCGGTGCCCGGTTCGCCGCGATACCAGATGACGGTATTGTCAGCCGTTCCCGCGACAAGCCCGGTCGCGCTTTCGAACGGCGGCCCGTCGATCCGTTGCGGCGGATTGTCGATGTCGGCGGCGAAGAACGAGCGCGCGGCGACCACCGACGAAGACGCGGAAAGGTCCGTGGCAGCCGCCGTCTCCAGCGCCGTGCCGATGGCCGCCTCGATATTGGCGAGTGTCGCCGTTTCGTCGGCGCCAATGGCGAAGCTGTTTTCCGCGCTGCCGTCGGCGCTCGCTGTCAGGGTGATCGTCACCCGCGAGGCATCCGGCAGGTCGAGCGCGATCTCGACGGTGTCGCCGACAACCGGCTGGCCGGCGAGCGCAAGGCCCGCCGACTGCGGCGCCACGCCGCCCGGCTGCGTCAGCGTCGCTGCGGCGATCGACGACGAAATTCCCGCCAGCTTGAACCCGAACGGGTGGTCGCCGTCCTCGGCAATCGTCAGGCTGGTGCCGCCGTTGATCAGTTGCAGCCGCCCGCGCCCGTCGGCGCCCGCGTCAGCAAGCTTGCGTTCCGCGATCAGCGTATCGAGCCCCGCGCGAACGCCGTCGCCGTGCAGGATGACCTGGGTCGCCTCCACCGGCTTCTGGTCGACGGTGCGTCCGGAAAACAGGTGGCGCCCGGCGATCTCGGCATTGAGCAGCGACAGCGCCTCGTCGAACTGCCCCTTCACGAGATCCTGCGACAGGGTCGTGTCGCCCGAGGAAAACTCGAAGGTACCGTTGCGCGCGTCCGATTTCGTCGTGTCCACCAGCTCGGCAAACCGGTCGACGCTCAGCGACATCATGTCGAGGCGCAGGGCAAGCGTGTCGATGGTCTGCTGGAAGTTGTCGATCCTGGCGAGCTGCCCCTGCATGGACAGCGCCAGCGAACGCCCGGAGCCGAGCCCGCCGTAAGTCTCGGCGATGCGCCCGGTGCCGAGCTGGCGCTGCAGGTCGAGCATCTGCGCGCGGGTGTCGGTGATGCCACGCGTCCATCCGATCGACTTCACAAGCGGGGGTATGCTGGTCATGGCGCGCTGTCCTCGCTCAGATCCGCATCAGCATGTCGGTCATCTCGCGATAGGTCGCTATGACGCGGGCATTCGCCTGATAGGCGGTCTGCAGGCTGATCAGGAACGCCATCTCTGTATCGAGATCGACGCCGGATTCCGCAGCCCTGCGCTCGCTGAGCTGCTCGTAGGCGACCTCCTGCGTTTCGAAGGCGCGTTGCGCGGATTCAGCCTCGCGGCCCTGGAACGAGATCACCCGGTTGATGAATTCCGGCAGGCTGCCCTTGAACGCCACCGAGCCGCTCACCCCGGTCGCGCCACCGAATGACCGGTCAGCGAGCGCGAGCCGCTCGTAGATCGCCTGCGGGCGTGCCGGATCACCGGACGCGATGCCCGCGTCGTAGACGACCAGCGCCTGCGGATCGGCAAACAGCGCCTGGTTGACCTGGATGCGCCCCGCAAAGCCGGTGATCTGCGGCACGTCGCCATGGCGCGCGGTGTAGTCGATCGACGGGTTGCCGCCATCCTTGAAGAAGGCGAGCGCGACGCTGCCGCCGCTGAGCGAGGTTTCCGTCACCGTTGCCGAAAGCCCGGTGACGTCGGTGGTGTTGGTCGCGCCGTCGTCGAGGACGGTGAGCACCGTGCCGCTGGAGGTCGCCGTCAGGCTGGCGCCGAGCGCCGCGTCGATGTCGGCAGCCGCCGCCGCGATGCCGCCGGCGAAACTGATGGCGATCACCGTATCGTCCGGGTTGGCGGTATAGTCGTTGCCGATCGCCGGCGCCCCGGCCTCATCGACGCGCACGATGGTCACCGTGTGCTCGACTGACGATCCGTCGGTATAGGTCAGCGTGATGCTGTCGCCGTCCTGCAATTGGGCGAGGTCGACCGAAAGTCCGGTCTGCGCGCCCGATGTCGCCGGGCTTGAGCCGACTTCCTTGGCAGACAGCGCGCGCGCCAGCGAATCCGCCACCGCGTCGAGCTGCGCCTGCGCCTGCGGCAGGATCTGGTCGCGAAGATCGATGAGCGCCTTGATCTCTCCGGAACGGAACGCTCTGTCGGCGATCAGGTCGATCGAATAGCCGCTTCCCGAACTCAACTTGATGGTGCCGACGCCGCGCTCGGCGGGATCGCTGCTGTAGGCCGCCTCTGGCGTGATCGTGCCGCGCGCGTCGAAACTCAGCACCGCCGGGTCGCCATCGAGCAGCAGCGTGCCCGAATTCGTGTAGATGCCGACCGCGCCACGCTCGCGCGGCTGCACGCGGATATCGATATAGCGCGACAGTTCCTCGACCAGCTGGTCCTGGCGGTCGAGCAGCGAGGCGGGCGCCTGTCCTGCCTGCGTCGTCGTGGTGATTTCCGCGTTCAGGTCCGACAGTGATTGCAGGATTTCACCGACGCGCCCGACCGCATCGTTCAGCGCCTGCTCGGTCTGGGTCCTGAGCGCCTGGATGTCGCTCGTCATAGCGTTCAGTGTGTTCGCGAGGACTTGCGCGTTGTGCAGCGTGTTCTCGCGCGCGATGGCCGATTCCGGGCTTGTTGCCAGTTCCTGCAGCGCACCGGTGAAGTTGCTCATCAGCGTGTCGAGCGCACCGGCCCCGCCGGGCTGGCCGAACATGGCATCGATCTGGGTGTAGTACTGGGAGATGGTGTCGGCATAGCCCATGCCGGAGGACTCAAGCTGCAGCTGACGGTTGACCAGCTGGTCGAGCACGCGTGTCGTGTCGCTCAGGCGCACGCCGGCGACATTGCCGCCGGGCGCCTGCTCGACCTGCCCGAGGACCTTGCGGGTATAGCCGGGGGTATTGGCGTTGGAGATGTTGTGCGAAACCAGCTCCAGGCTCGCGCCTGTCACGCGCAGACCTGCCAGTGCCGCATCGAGCGCGCCGCCCAGACCCATGACGCCTCATCCTTTCGCTCAGGTACTCGACGCCGGCGGCGACGTGAACGACGCCGCCGGCGGGATTGCATGCGCCTAGCGCACCATGTTCAGGACTTCCTGCAGCATCTCGTCGCTGGTGGTCACGATGCGCGTGCCCGCCGCGTAGGCCTGCTGCGTGGTGATCAGCTTGGTGAACTCGTCGGCGATGTCCGTGTTGGAGTTTTCCAGTGCCGAGCCGATGATCCGCGCCTCGGTGTCGACGATGGGCGGGCCGGAATCCTGGGTCTCGGCATAGGCGCCGCCATCCAGCTTCGCCAGGCGGTTGGTGGCGTTGAATTTGGCAACCGCGACCTGGTAGAGGTCGATGGAGCGCCCGTTGGTGTAGCTGGCGACCACGCGGCCGGTCTCGGAGATGGACACCCCGACCAGCTCGCCGGCCGCATAGCCGTCCTGGCTCAGTTCGGTCACCTCGGCGTTGCCGTTTGCATCGGCGAACTGGGTAAGACCGGCGGTGCCGTGGTTCAGCGTGACGTCGCCGATGCTCGATCCGTCGATGGTCAGTCCCGTAAGGGTGACCGACGTGACCGCAGGGCTGAGCTGCCCGCTGGAATCGAACGTGTAGTCCTGCCCGACGTTGGTCCACATGGCATTGGTGCCCGTGGCGGTCGAGTCGGAAAGGTAGAACATGTTCCAGTTGTCGGCGGGATCGCCATTCTGGGTGGACGCGACCTTCGCCCAGCGCAGCTGCACATTCACCGGCCCGCCGCCCTGGTCGTAGACCGTGATCGCGCCGCCGGAGATGGAGGATTCCAGGAAGGTCGTTTCATCCGACGCCTGGATATACCCGTCGGTAGCCAGCGTACCGCTGGTGGTCGGGTCATTTGCGAAGTCGGCCGCATCCAGCAGCTCGCTGTTCGCCACGTCCGGGTCGGCGTTCGCCGTCAGCGGGTAGTCGGCGAGGTTGGCGCGGTACTTGATTTCCGTCGTCGGGTTGGCCTGCAGGAAGTCGTTGCTGAGTTCCATCGCCTGCGGCAGCGAACCGGAGATGTTGCCCGTCGTGGAATCGACCGGGAAGCCCTTGAGGAAGTACCCGGCACCATTCACGAGGTAGCCGTTGGCATCGATCTCGAAGTCGCCGCGCCGGGTGTAGGCATTGACGCCGGAGAAGATCGGCGCGCCGTCGGATTCGCCGGTCTGCTGGTCGACGATGAAGAAGCCGTCGCCGTTGAGCGCCATGTAAGTCCCGACGGAAGCGTTCGAAATGTCGCCCTGCACCGTGTTGGTGCCGCGCGAGTAAACCTGCACCGAGCCGCCCGCCTGCTGCCAGTAGGGGCTGTCGGTGACGAGGTCGACGAAGCTGGTATCGATGCGCTTGTAGCCCGTCGTCTGCGAGTTCGCGATGTTGCTGGAGATCTGCTCCAGCGCGTAGGACTGCGCCTTCAGGCCGCCAACCGCGATCCCCATAGCCCCATAGATACCCATTACATGTCCTCCGGTTCTGACCTGTGCCCCGCACCGGATGGCCGGCAGGCGGGCGCATGCTTTTCCGCCAGACACCAATCAAGCGCCGTGCCAAGTCATGAAATCCAATGATTTCAATTGGTTGAATGCGTCAAAGGCGACAGGCAACCGGTCCAGGCGGCAGAAATGCACCGGCAGTGGGAATCTTCTGCCGGGTCTGCGCGGGCTTGCCACCGTCTGGTCCCGGCAATAGGTTCGCGCCGCGTACCGCCACGAGAGGAAGCCGCATGCGTTTCGAAGGCACCGAGAACTACGTCGCCACGAAGGATCTGACCGTTGCGGTCAACGCCGCCGTGACGCTGGAGCGACCGCTGCTCATCAAGGGCGAGCCGGGCACCGGCAAGACCGTGCTGGCCAAGGAGGTGGCCGACGCCATGGGCCTGCCGCTGATCGAGTGGCACGTGAAATCTACGACCAAGGCGCAGCAGGGTCTCTACGAGTACGACGCCGTCAGCCGCCTGCGCGATAGCCAGCTCGGCGACGAGCGCGTCCACGACATCGCCAACTACATCAAGCGCGGCAAGCTGTGGGAGGCTTTCACCGCCGACACGCGCCCCGTGCTGCTCATCGACGAGATCGACAAGGCCGACATCGAGTTTCCCAACGACCTGCTGCTCGAACTCGACCGCATGGAGTTCCACGTCTACGAGACCGGCGAGACGATCCGTGCCGCTACGCGCCCCATCGTCATCATCACGTCCAACAACGAGAAGGAGCTGCCCGACGCTTTCCTGCGCCGCTGCTTCTTCCATTACATCTCGTTCCCCGACGAAGCCACGATGCGCGCCATCGTCGACGTGCATTTTCCGGGCCTCAAGGGTCGCCTGCTCAACGAGGCTCTGACCCTGTTCTTCGAGGTCCGCGACGTGCCGGGGCTGAAGAAGAAGCCCTCGACCTCGGAACTACTCGACTGGATCAAGCTGCTGGTTTCCGAGGACATCGACCCGCAGGTGCTGCGCGAGCGCGACCCCAAGAAACTGATCCCGCCGCTGCACGGCGCGCTGCTGAAGAACGAGCAGGACGTGCACCTGTTCGAGCGGCTGGCCTTCATGACCCGCCGCGGCCAGAATTAGCGCGCATGACCCTGAAAAGTCCCAGATTTTTCAGAAAAGATCATGCGGCAAAGAATTAGAGACAGGGGCCGAGGCCGATGGCAGAAGAGACACGCGACATCGGCACCTTCGACTACGTCATCGTCGGCGCGGGCACCGCGGGATGCGTCCTCGCCAATCGCCTGAGCGAGGACCCGAATACGACGGTTGCCCTGCTGGAAGCCGGCGGCAACGACAACTACCACTGGATACACATCCCCGTCGGCTATCTCTATTGCATCGGCAATCCGCGCACCGACTGGGGGTTCACAACAACACCCCAGACGGGCCTCAACGGCCGCGCCATCGGCTATCCGCGCGGCCGCGTGCTCGGCGGCTGCTCATCGATCAACGGCATGCTCTACCTGCGCGGCCAGGCCGCCGACTACGACCACTGGCGCCAGCTTGGCAACGTCGGCTGGGCGTGGGACGACGTGCTGCCCTACTTCATCAAGTCAGAGGACTATTACGCCGGCGCCGACGACATGCACGGATCGGGCGGGGAGTGGCGCGTCGAGGAACAGCGCCTGCGCTGGGACATCCTCGATGCCTTCCGCGACGCCTGCATCGCCGCCGGCATCCCCGCCAGCGACGACTTCAACCGCGGTGACAATCTCGGCGTCGGCTATTTCAAGGTGAACCAGAAATCCGGCTGGCGCTGGAGCACGTCGAAGGGCTTCCTGCGTCCCGCACGTGGCCGCCCCAACCTCACCATCATCACCCACGCGCAGGCCGAGCGCCTGTTATTCGACGGCAAGCGCGCCACCGGCGTGCGCTTCGACCGCCAGGGCGAGACGCAGACGATCGCCGCCCGCCGCGAGGTGTTGCTGGCCGCCGGTGCCATCGGCTCGCCGCAGCTGATGCAGCTGTCAGGCATCGGCCCCGGCAACCTGCTGCAGCGTCACGGCATCGATGTCCTGCACGAAGCGCCCGGCGTCGGTGCCAATCTCCAGGACCATCTGCAGATCCGCTGCGCCTACAAGGTCGAGGGCGTGAAGACCCTCAACACGCTCGCCAATTCGCTGTGGGGCAAGGCGATGATCGGCCTCGAGTACGCCTTCTTTCGCTCAGGCCCCATGTCGATGGCGCCGAGCCAGCTCAGCGCCTTCGCGAAGTCGTCGGACCGCGTCGCGACGCCCGATCTCGAATACCACGTCCAGCCGCTGTCGCTCGAAGCCTTCGGACAGCCGCCGCATCCCTTCCCGGCCTTCACGGCCAGCGTCTGCAACCTCAGGCCCGAAAGCCGCGGCCACGTCCGCATTTCTTCGCCGGACCCGAAGGCGCACCCCGAAATCGATCCAGACTATCTGTCGACCGACGGCGACCGCGCGGTTGCCGCCGCCGGCATCCGCCTGACGCGCAGAATCGTCTCGCAAGAGCCCCTGCAGCGCTACCGTCCGCAGGAGTTCAAGCCCGGCCCGCAGGCCGTGACGGACGCCGATCTCGCCAGTGCCGCCGGCGACATCGGTACCACCATCTTCCACCCTGTCGGCACCGCGCGCATGGGCACGGACGATGCAGCCGTCGTCGACCCCGCGTTAAAGGTGAAGGGCATCGAGGGCCTGCGCGTCATCGACGCATCCATCATGCCGACCATCACCTCGGGTAACACCAACTCGCCGGTCATCATGATCGCCGAGGCCGCCGCCGACCGCATCCGGGCTGGCAACTGAGGCCGCGCTCGCGCCGTTGCCCGAACGCCCCGCACGTGTCGAGCGCACCCTGCCTGGGCAGGCCAAGCCCGCTTGAATCGGATTCAAAGGTTCAGGGACTTGCAGCCGTTCAACCTGAATCGGATTGCCAGGCACTTGAATCGGATCGTCAGCGATCGAACGCGAACCGCTAACCGATTCATTCGACTCGCGATTTCGCCCGCCCCTCAAGCGATGCCGCAAGGCTCCTGCGCGCCTGCCGCTCCTCCTGCCAATCCAGCAACTGAAGCCGCCAGTATTCAAGCTGAGTGGCAACGCGCCCGAACGGACCGCCGGCCCACACCGGCTTGAACGGTTCGAAAAGCCGTACCCGGTCGTCGGCGCCGGTGATCGCGTCGGCGACCGCCTCGCCGCCCATTGCCGCCGTGTTCTGCCCGTGCCCGCCGAACGCGGTACACGCCCACAGGCCCTTGGCGAGCGGTCCGATGATCGGCATCTTGTGGCGCGCGTAGCCCATCAGCCCGGACCAGACATACGCGACCTCGGCGCCAGCCAGTTGCGGATAGATGCGCGCGATGTCGGCGCGCATCAGCGCGGCAAGATCGGCGGGCTCCTCGATGCGCGTGGTAATGCGCCCGCCCCACAGCAACCGGTCGCCGTCGACGACGCGATAGTAGTCGCCGGCACGCCGCGTGTCGGCGATGCTGCCCTTCCACCTGATCGCCTCGCCAAGGCGCTCGCCGAGCCTCTCGGTCACCACGACATAGGTCGCAACCGGCAGCAGCGCGCGCGCAAGCCGCCCGCTGACCACTGCGCCCTCGCCGGGCGCGGCAACGTTGCAGGCCAACACCACGTGCTTCGCCGTGACGCCGCCGCCGCTCGCCTCGACCCGCCAGCCACTGCCCGCCCTGCGCACGCCGGTGACTGGCGTGTTCTCGTGGACGCGCGCCCCCTTGGCGACGCAATCGGCGGCGAGCGCGCGCGCCAGGTTGAGCGGATGCAGGTGGAATCCGGTCGGATCCTCCAGCGCCTCGTAGTAGGTGTCCGTCGCCAGATGCTCGCGCACCTTCTCCCGCGGCCAGTAGAACATGTCCTGGCCATAGGCCCGCGCCAGCCGCGTCGCCCGCTTCTTCAACGCGCCCTGGCTGTCGTAGCGCAGCACCTTGAGCCGGCCGTTGACCATGTCGATACCGTGGTCGGGGCGCGTCCGCGCGAAGCTGCGCACCGCCTCGCGCCCCTGCGCGGAAAGCAGGTACAGCGACTTGGCGTGGTCCTTGCCGAGCCGTTCGGCGACGGTGTCGATGTCGCAGGCAAATCCCGCCGAGACGAACCCGCCATTGCGGCCGGACGCCGCACGCCCAACCGCGCCGCCCTCGATCAGCACGACCGACCTGCCGGCCTGAGCCAGCCGGCGCGCCGTCCACAGGCCCGCGAAGCCGCCGCCGACGACCGCCACCTCGCACGTCGCCTCGCCCTGTAGCGCGGCGCTGCTGGACCAGGGCCGCCCGGTCGCGGCGTAGAAGCTGTCGACACCGGCAAAGACGTTGGCCGATTGTTTTCCTGCGGTCATGGGCTGTGTGATAAACCATGCCGCAACCGGCGCGAAGCCGGAATCCGCGTCTGCCGACAGGAGCGCCCATGCCGAAACTGCTGCTGATGCGCCACGCGAAGTCGAGTTGGGACACGCCCGGCCTCACGGATTTCGACCGCACACTCAACGCGCGCGGCCGCAGCTCCATGCCGCGCGTCATGAAGGCGCTGGCGGACGCAGGCCTCGTTCCCGACCACATCATCTGCTCGACGGCGCAGCGCGCACGCGAGACGCTCGCTCTTGCGCTGGAGCGCTGGAACGCCGATATGCGCATCGACATGACCCGCGCCGTTTACGAGGCCGACGCCGCCGCCCTGCTCGATCTTGCCCGCGACTGCGCGCTCAACGATGCGCCGCAGGTGCTCGCGATCATTGGCCACAGTCCGGCAATGGAGGATCTTGCCGGCATGCTCGCCGGCCCGCAGTCCGACCAGAGTGCCCTCAAGCGGCTGGCGGCGAAGTATCCGACCGCCGCTGTCGCCGTCTTCGACGGAGGCTGGAGCGACCTGAAGACCGGCGGCATGCGTCTTGAGCGCTTCATCGTGCCGCGCGATCTGCCCGAGGCCTGACAGCGCTTGGTCAGCTTCTCCAACATCGCCGAAGAGGCGCGCCTCGCCGCGCTGTCGATCGCCGACTATGCCTCCGACATGGTCGACCCGACCGTGCGCCTCGGCGTCACCGGCCTGTCGCGCGCCGGCAAGACGGTGTTCATAACGAGCCTCGTCCACAACCTGACGAAGGGCGGCCGCCTGCCGCTGTTTTCCGCCCACGCCGGCGGGCGCATCGCCTCTGCCACGCTGTCGCCGCAGCCCGACGACGCGGTGCCGCGCTTCGAGTACGAGACACACCTTGCAGCGCTCACCGGCGGCGGCAGGCCGGAAACGCGCCACTGGCCGGATTCGACCCGCCACATCTCCGAACTGCGCGTCGCGCTGAATTTCGAATCCGAAACCTTCCTCGGACGCAACCTCGGCCGCGGGCGGCTCAACCTCGACATCGTCGACTACCCCGGCGAATGGCTGCTCGATCTCTCGCTCCTGGATCTCGACTACACGCAGTGGTCGGCAAAGGCCGTCGCGCTGAGCCGCATGGCAGCCCGCGCCAAGCTCGCCGACCCCTTCCACGCCGTGTTGAAGACCCTCGATGCCGATGCCCCGGAAGACGAGACGCAGGCGCGCGAGGCTGCCGCCACGTTCACCGGATACCTGCGCGCCGCGCGCGAGGAACGATACGCGCTGTCCGCGCTTCCCCCCGGCCGCTTCCTGATGCCCGGCGACCTTGAGGGCTCGCCGGCGCTGACCTTCGCCCCGCTCGACATTGCAGCTGATGCCCGCGCCAAGCGCGGTTCCCTGCATGCCATGATGGCACGCCGCTACGAGGCCTACCGCAACACCGTGGTGCGCCCGTTCTTCCGCGACCATTTCGCAAGGCTCGACCGCCAGATCGTGCTGGTCGACCTGCTTCAGGCGCTCAACGCCGGCCCGTCTGCCGTGTCCGATCTGGAAACCGCACTGGCCGACATCCTGTCGGCCTTCCGGCCGGGCCGGAACTCGTGGCTAAGCCGCATCCTCGCCCGCCGCGTCGACCGGATCGTCTTCGCCGCCACCAAGGCCGACCACCTGCACCACGCCAACCACGACCGGCTCGAAGTCCTGCTCGGCCATATCGCGGGGCGCGCGATCAAGCAGGCGGACTTCGCAGGTGCGGCGACCGACGTGGTGGCGCTCGCCTCCGTCCGCGCCACGCGGGAAGCGACGGTGACACGCGGCGGCGAGGCGCTCGACTGCATCGTAGGCGTGCCGGAAAAGGGCCAGAAGGTCGGCCGCGAGACCTATGACGGCAAGACCGAGGTGGCGCTGTTCCCCGGCGACCTGCCAGACGATCCGCGCGCCGTGCTCGCCGACCCCGAACACGCGCTTTCCGCCCCCGAAGGCATCAGCGAAAAGGAGTGGGAGGCATTCCGCTTCCTGCGCTTCCGCCCGCCCTTGCTGGACGGCGCGCCCGACGCCATCCTGCCGCACATCCGGCTCGACCGGGCACTGGAATTCCTGCTCGCCGACCGGCTGGCCTGAGGAAGCTTGAAACGATGACCCGCAAACCGGCCGCCTTCCGCCTCGACGACCCCGGCGTGATGCTGGACGGCGACACCGCGCCGAAGAAGGCCAAGACCGCGCCGAAGGAAAGGGCCCGCGTCACACATGATGCGACGCTGGACGAACCCCTGTCGCCGGACGAGACGAACACCGCGCTTGTCCCGGCACCGCCGCCGGTGAAGTCCGGCTTCCCGTGGGGCAAGACGCTCGCCGCCGCGCTGTCGGCTTTCGTTTCGATCAGCTTCGGCCTGTGGGCGACGCAGATCGTCGAGGACCTCTTCGCGCGGGCCGAATGGCTGGGCTGGCTGGCGTCGGGTTTGTTGGGAGTGGCGGTTCTTGCCCTCGTCGCCTTCGTGCTGAAGGAGACCTTCGGCATCCTGCGGCTGTCCCGGATCACCGACCTGCGCGAAACGGCCGACAGGGCCGCGGCCGCCGACGACATGGCGGCTGCAAAGCGCATCGTCGCCCGCGTCACGTCGCTCTATGCCTCCGACGCGACGACTGCGCAGGGCCGCGCGGCTCTGGCCGAACACGACGGCGAGATCATCGATGGGCGCGACCGGCTCAAACTCGCCGAACGCCACCTGCTGAACCTCAAGGACGCCGAGGCCCGCGCGCTGGTGACGGGAGCTGCCAAGCGTGTCGCCGGCGTCACCGCTATCTCGCCGCGCGCTGCTGTCGACATCGTCTACGTGCTGTTTGAATCGGTGCGCCTGATCCGCCGCCTGGCAACGCTCTACGGTGGCCGCCCCAGCGGACTCGGCACCGTCAGGCTCGCCCGCATGGTGATCGGCCACCTTGCCCTGACCGGCGGCGTCGCCATGACCGATTCCATCGTCCAGCAGCTTGTCGGCCACGGCCTCGCCGCCAAGCTGTCGGCCCGCCTCGGCGAAGGTGTCGTCAACGGGTTGATGACCGCGCGCATCGGTCTGGCAGCCCTCAGCGTCGTGCGCCCCCTGCCCTATCTTTCCGGCAGGCCTCCCGCGCTATCCGATATCATGAGCGAGCTGACGAAGTTTGGCAGCGCGGCGAAGAAGGAGTAGGAACGCATCCATGTTCACAGCCTTCTTCGCCGAACTGAAGGACGCCGGTCTTCCGGTCACGCTGCGCGAGTTCCTCACGCTGCTTGAGGCGCTCGAGGCCGACCTCGCCGACAAGTCCATCGACGAATTCTACTACCTCTCGCGCGCGACGCTGGTGAAGGACGAGCGAAACCTCGACAAGTTCGACCGCGTGTTCGGGCATGTCTTCAAGGGCCTGGAATCGACCGCCGAAGCGATACAAGCGGACATTCCCGAGGAATGGCTGCACAGAATCGCCGAACTTCACCTGAGCGAGGAGGAGCGCGCGAAGATCGAGGCGCTCGGCGGCTGGGACAAGCTGATGGAGACGCTCAAGAAGCGCCTCGAGGAGCAGAAGGGCCGCCACCAGGGCGGCTCGAAATGGATCGGGACCGGCGGCACCTCGCCCTTCGGCGCCTATGGCTACAACCCCGAGGGCATCCGGATTGGCCAGGACGGCAACCGCAATTTCCGCGCCGTGAAGGTGTGGGACAAGCGCGAGTTCAAGGACCTCGACGATTCGCGCGAACTTGGCACCCGCAACATCAAGATGGCCCTGCGCAAGCTGCGCCAGTTCGCCCGCACCGGCGCGCGCGAGGAACTCGATCTCGACACCACCATCGACCAGACTGCACGAAAGGGCTGGCTCGATATCAACATGCGCCCCGAGCGGCACAACGCGGTCAAGGTGCTGGTGTTCTTCGACGTCGGCGGCTCGATGGACTGGCACATCGAGGAGACCGAGCAGCTGTTTTCCGCTGCCCGCGCCGAGTTCAAGACGCTGGAATATTTCTACTTCCACAACTGCCTCTATGAAGGGGTGTGGAAGGAGAACCGCCGCCGCTGGCAGGAGAAGATCGATACCTGGCAGGTGCTGCACACCTACGGCTCGGACTACAAGGTGATCTTCGTCGGCGACGCCTCGATGAGCCCCTACGAGATCGCCATTCCCGGCGGCTCGGTGGAACACATGAACCCCGAGGCCGGCCAGGTCTGGCTGCAGCGCGTGCTCGACATCTATGCGCACGCCGTCTGGCTCAATCCGGTCGCCGAGGACAGCTGGCGCTACACCCAGTCGATCCAGATGATTAGGCAACTGTTCGGCGGCCGCATGTATCCGCTGACGCTCGAAGGCCTCGACCGCGCGATAGCCGAACTGAAGCGATGACGCACTGCGCTTCGGGTACCGCGATCAAATGCTGACAGGCAGCGCCTCGCCGGCCATCTCGTTGGTGCCGCCGCGCGCATCGACCACCCGTACACCGAAGGCCATGCCCGCCGCGATCGAGGCCAGCGCGATGAACGAGGCGATCGACAGCGTCGAGACGCCGCTCAGGCCTTGGCCGATGGTGCAACCCAGCGCCGCGACACCGCCGAAGCCCATCAGCACGCCGCCGGCGATGTAGCGGGCGAGCTGGCGCGGCTCGTCGAAGCCCTGCAGCGCGACGCGCCGGCCGACGAGTGCGGAGGCGAACGCGCCTGCGAGCGCACCCGCAACCAACGCAACGCCGAAGCTGATCGTCGATCCGGTGAAGGTCATCAGGTACTGAACGCCCTCGGCCACCGGACCTGTGAAGGTCAGCGTCTCGACCGGCTGCGGATCGAAATCGTCGGCACCCAGATATCCGGTTGCGAACCAGCCGCCGACCACCGTCAGACCGACCACGGCAGCCGCCACCCAATGGCCGGGACGGCGCACCGCACGCAGCGCGAAGGCCAGCGCCGCGCCACCGATCAGCAGCACCGGAACCAGGCGCGCCGCTGTGTCGCCAAGCCCGAGCGCGGCGGCGGCGGCATCGAACGTCGCGATCGGCGTCGTCACGTTGGTCGCCGATTGCAGCGCATCGCGCGGGAAATAGAGGATGCCGCGCAGCGTCGCGTAGGCCGATACGCCAACCACCAGCAGCACCACCAGCGCACGCAGGTTGCCGGTCGCCGACAGCACCGTTAGCCGGCTGACGCAGCCGCGCGTCAGCACCGCGCCGAGGCCGAAAACGAGGCCTCCGACAACGAGCCCCCCGAGCGACAGCGTATCGCCGCGGTAGATCGACTGGTCGAGATCGACGAGGCCGGCCAGCTGCAAGCCCTGCGTGCCGGCCAGCGCAACCGCAACCGCGATCGCGAACATGCCGAGCTTCGCCGAAATACCGGTGGTCACCTGCTCGCGAACGCCGCTCAGCAGGCAGAAGCGCGACCATTCCATGGCGATGCCGAAGACCACGCCAAGGCCGGCAGCGAGGATGGCAACGAGGATATGCGGCTCAAGTTCGGACATGTGGACCTCCTGATTTCACACATAGATGTCGCACTGTGAATTTTAAGTCAACAAAAATATGTTATTTAATATATATCACATATCTATATTGTATAATATTCGATTTTGCACCTGCGCCCCTTCCGCGCTAAGAGGGCGCAATCGCGCCCCCGCTGCGCACCTGTGCAGGATTTCGGGGGACCGGAGCATTGGGCATGGCCAAACGCACGACAAGTCGGGCCAAGGGGAAATCCGAACCCGTGGCCGAGACGCCGGCGACGCCGCCAGCTGCCGACACCGGCGGCCTTCGCGACGACGATCGCGCGCGCCTGAAGGCGCTTGTCGCCGCGCGCAGAAAGAAGGCGAGAGCCGCGCAAAAGGCCAGGGCCGCGGAAGAAGCGGCCACGCCGTCAGGGCAAGAGCAATCCGTCCGGCCTGCCAGAGCAGAGCCCGCAAAGGCACCCGGAAGCGACCGGAAGGCCAAGGCCGCCGCGCAGCCGCCAGCCCCTGCCAAGCCAGCTCCATCGCCCTCCCACGCGAAAACCGCCGCGGGCGGCGACACGAAGCGTAATCAGCACAGGCTGCTTGCGCTGCATCGCCTGCTGCTCGACCGCCTCGGCAAGAACCCGGAGCGCGTCTCCACCGCATCGCGCGGCACACCTTCCGGCGACGGCGACGGCGACGGCGACGGCGCGGCCGATCTGCCCAGCCCACGCAAACTGGTCAACTGGGCCCTCGACCTGCTTCCCGACGATGCGAAGGGCTACACCTTCGTCGATGTCGGGTGCGGTCGCGGGCGGGCCGTATTCGAGGCGTCGCGGCACCCTTTCGACCGGATCATCGGCGTCGAGCAGGACACAACCCTCTACGAGGATGCGATGCTCAACCTGCGGCACTGGCCCCGTTCCATCATGGCCTGCCGCGACGTCGAGTTCATCAACGCCGATCCCGCGAACTGGCCCCTGCCGCCCGCCGACCTCGTTGTCTACATCTTCTCGCCGCTCGAGCGAAAGGCGGTGCTGAACCTGACGCGCCACCTCAACAAGCAGGCCGAGGACGGCAACCGGATCATCGTCGTCTACATCAACCCGAGGCGCGACCTGGCGCTGCGCGAAAGCCCCTATTTCCACCTTGTCGAGCAGGCGGGGCCAGCCGCGCGGAAAATCCGCTGGTTCAGCCCCTACGCGATCGAGATTTTCTCCACGGTCGCGAAGAAGCGGGCACCCCAACGTCGCCTGCCCAGCCTGCGGCGGCGGCGCGAAAACCGGTCGTAGACCTGGCAGCGGGGCCTACGCCTTGCCGCGCAGCACCATCACCGAGCAAGGAGCGTGGCGCACGATGCGCGCGGCGTTCGACCCGAGGAGGTAGGTCGCCATGGCCGGACGGTGCGATCCCATGATGATGAGGTCCGCGCCGCATTCCTCGGCCTCTTCGAGCACCTCGTGATAGACCGAGCCCTCGCGCACGACCACCTCGCTCTCGCCTTCCCCGATCGCCATGTCGGCGAGCAGGCCGCGCAGCTTGTCGGAGGCCTCGTCCAGCATCTTGCCCTGCGTTTCCACCGGCAGGTAGTCAGCCACCACGCTCGGCAGCACCGGCAGAACGGTCACCAGCCGCACCGTGCCGCCGGTCTGGCGCGCGAACGACGCGGCGGAATTCAGCGCATCGCGGTAGTGTTCGGGGTCTGTGAGGTCGACCGGAACCAGGATCTTCTTGAACATGCCATTTCTCCATGCAGCTCAGCCTCGCCCCCGGCACTTGCTGCGGCGGCTGTCTTCCATCAATGCTAGCCTTAACACATGACGGCAGCTTGATCCCGCGCAAGGCACCGCCTGCCTGAAAAATCCGAGAGGCCCCAATGCCGAATACCACCCCTGAAGCCGAAGTCTCCCCGGTCGTGACCACGCAGGAGGACATCGTCCACTGGCTGCGCGAACGCGTCATCGACGAGATCGAGTGCCTCGTGCCCGACATGAACGGCATGATGCGCGGCAAGATCATCCCGCGCGAGGATTTCATCCGCTCACTGGGCAGCAAGGGCCTGCGCCTGCCCGAGACGATCCTGCTGCAGGCGGTCTCCGGCGACACCGTCAACGACACGAAGGTCGCCGCCGAGACCGACCGCGACATCGTGGCGGTGCCCGACGTGTCCACGGTGCGCATCGTGCCGTGGTACGAGGAACCGACCGCGCAGGTGATCTGCGACTGTTTCCATTCCGATGGCGAGATCGTCGACTACGCGCCGCGCTCGGTCCTCAAGCATGTCCTGGAGCTGTACGCCGAGCGCGGACTGCGCCCGGTGGTGGCGCCGGAGCTCGAATTCTATTTCGTCGAGAAGAGCACCGATCCCGACGCCCCCCTGTCCGTGCCGGTCGGCGTGTCGGGCCGCAAGGAATCCGGCCGCCAGGCCTACGGCATCGAGGCGGCCAACGAGTTCGACCCCGTCGTCGAGGACATCTACGCCTACTGCGAGGCCTCGCGCATCGACATCGGCACCATGGCCCACGAAGCCGGTCCCGCGCAGATCGAGATGAACTTCAAGCATGGCGACCCGCTCGAACTCGCCGATCAGGTCTTCCTGTTCAAGCGCGCGGTGCGCAAGGCGGCGATCGCCCACGACATGTACGCGACCTTCATGTCGCAGCCCCACCAGGGGGAACCGGGCTCCGCCATGCATGTCCACCAGTCGGTGCTCGACGAGGACGGCCGCAACATCTTTTCGCACGAGGACGGTTCGGATTCCTCGCTGCTCGCCCACTACATCGCCGGCCTGCAGAACTACGTTCCCGCCGCGATGGCGCTGGTCTGCCCGAACGTCAACGCCTTCCGCCGCATCCGCATGGAATCCGACGCTCCCATCAACGTCCACTGGGGCCGCGACAACCGCACCTGCGGCCTGCGCGTGCCGGATTCGGATGCAGCAGCCCGGCGCGTCGAGAACCGTGTCGCCGGTGCTGATGCCAACCCCTACCTGTGCATCGCCACGACGCTCGCCTGCGGCCTCGTCGGGCTGCGCGAGGCAGGCCAGCCGGCGCCGGAAGTGACCATCGACGCCCATACGCTGGGCGTCGCCCTGCCCTCGCACATCCAGGATGCGTTGCTGGAACTGTCTGCCTGCGAGCCCCTGCGGCACATCTTCGGGCATCGCTTCGTCGACGCCTTCATCGAGGTGAAGACGCTGGAATGGCAGCTCTACAACCGCGTCATTTCAAGCTGGGAGCGCGAATACCTGCTGCTGAACGTGTAGATCTGGAGGCTGCCGATACGCGTCGGGCCAGGCCGTTGTGGCAGAATGGAAACACCGGTTGCGAAAAGTTAATGGGCCGTAAATTCACCTATCGCGCCGTTGATTTTCAGTGGATGGTTGCCCTTGGGTAAGGTGGATTCGCTCACGAGCGGTCCTTGGGGAACAACCGGAAATGCCTGGGAGAACGCTGGCGGCTGCCATCATGGTCGGAGCTTTCGCGTCGCCGGCATTCGCCGACCCGATCCTCTTCGGCGAGACCAGCATCGATTTCCACGGAGTATTCGGCGAGCTGGAAAGCCTCGACTCCGAAGACTTCGGCATCCCGGTCGTCCATCTCGGCGGCAAGCTGGCCATACGTTCGACAGAGAGTGGCCTGGGCCTGCAGATCGACGGCAATTTCAATGGCTTCGATCTCGATTGGGTCGATCCCGGGCTGCCCACCGGCGGCAAGATGTTCGAATTCGGCGGCGCGGCGCACCTGACCTATACGTTTTCCGAGGCGCTCAAGGTGGGTGCCTACCTGGGCATGCAGCGCCACCACTCGGAGTTCAGCGGCGACCTTCTCGGCTACCTGAGCCTGGACATCGACGTCGACAACTTCTTCTACGGATTCGAGGTTATCGCCATGCCGCGCGCCGACCTCACGGTCTATGCCCGCGCAAACGTGATCAACCCCGGAGATCTGACCTTTTCCATCACCGACGGTATTGACGTCTTTGAGGAGTCCGGTCCGCTGGACGACATTTCGGGGCTGCATATCGGTGGCGGTTTTCGCCACCGCGTATCCGACCGCTGGACCGTCGGCGGAGACATGAACTACTCGATGCTCGATTTCTATGGCGATCTCGAATGGTCGACCTTCGATTTCAGCGGCACGCTGGCCTACAATTTCGCCGACATCCCCCTGTCGATCATGGCCCGCGTCGGCTACCTGCGCTACGACTTCTCGCTCGATGGATGGGGAAGCGCGCATGAGGACGGCATGACCGCGCTCATCCGCCTGACCTACAGGCCGGGCGCGACGCCCGCTGGCGCGGACGGCGTACTTTTCGACGACTATTCGCTGTTCGGCGGCAATAACTGACGCCTGAACCGCTGGCCGTCAGGCCTGCCGTTCAGGCACCCGCACGACAAGTCCGTCGAGCTCAGCCGAAACCTTGATCTGGCACGAAAGCCGCGAGGTGGGACGCACGTCGAAGGCGAAGTCGAGCATGTCCTCTTCCATGGCGGACGGCGCGCCGACCTTTTCGCTCCACGCTTCGTCGACATAGACATGGCAGGTGGCGCACGCCAGCGCCCCGCCGCATTCGGCCTCGATGCCGGGCACCATGTGCTTGATGGCTGTTTCCATCACGGTCTGGCCGTTCTCGGCCTCGACCTCATGCGCCTTACCGGAGGGTTCGATATAGGTGATCTTGGCCATGGCTCGCCTTGCCGACTGAAACGTCCCAACAACGAAATATCCGGCCCCTCACACCGTCTGGTGCTGCATATGGACGGAAACCCGGCATGGCCGGCATGCGACAGGCGACATAGCGCGACGCGGGCGCGGATTCAACCACGCCCGCACTCGGCGAATTGACCCGGCAGCCGGGTTTCGCGCGCCTCAGCCCTCGCAGGCGTCGAACAGCTCGCGCACGTAGGCGTTTGCCGCGCAGATGCGCTGCAGCACGGTGGCCGCCATCTCGATATGCGCGGCGTCGTGAATGTCGCCGCCCATGCCTTCGGCGGCTTCCGCCACCTCGGCCAGCGACCACGCGCCGATCCCGCGTGCCGACCCCTTGATCGTGTGCGCTGCGCGGCGCCACTCCTCGACCGTCTCGGCCGCCTGCAGGCGCAGCAGGTAGACCTGGCTCTGCACCACGAAAAGGCTGAGGATTTCGCGCTCCAGCCCGACATCGCCCAGTGTCTGGCGCGCAAGATGCGCGAGGTCGACCGGCTTGCGGCCCGCCTCGTCGGGAATTGCCGGCATGCCTGCGCATGCCGGTATGGCGTCTTCGATCTTGAATGCAGCCTGTGCCATCTGGCCCCCCGTTTTCTTGTCCGGGGGACTATCCCTGCTCCTGCGGAAAATGCCGTTAAGCGTTGCGGCGAACAACCGGTTAACGTCGCACCAGAGTCAACAAATGGTTGTCCGCGCCGAGGCTGCTTTTCGCGACAGGAGGTTACGGCTTCAACAGCGCGCGGCCGGCTTGCGTCAGCCTGCAGACCTCCCAGTCGGGCTTGATCGGATTGGCAACCCAGGGTTCTGCCCAGCCATGCGCGATGCAGGCGCGTATCGTCTGCCGCGCCACCCGCTGGCCCTGCCCGTCGAACAGCGGCAGCTTGCCGCCCGGCTGGTTCCTGCCACATTCGAGCCACGCCAGTTGCGCCGGCGTTGGCCTGCGCGATGCGGCCTCGGGTGCCTCCTCGCGCGCATCGGCCGTTTCCACCAGTCGCGAATTCATGTGACTACCGCTTTCTTTCACGAACCGGGCGCATTTTCGCGATCCCCTGAGGCGTTAACGATAAATTAACAGCCTTACCCTTCCCGCTTCAATCTCGTCCACTTTCTCACTACACTGTAGGGGCGGCAAGGATTGTGGACTCCAGTTTTGATGTGACCCGTCTAACGGGACACACAGGGGCCATTCGTCCCGCCGCAGGCAGCGGTTGAAAAAGGCAAGGCGCTTCCGCTGGACAACAGGCTTCCGCTGCACGGCGCGTAAGCGAGTAAGGGGTGGCAACGCGCGCAAGCTGCGCCGGGTCACCCGAGTTGAGTACGGATACGAGGCGATCCAGATGGCGAACAAACGCAAGACGACCACCGAAGCGGCCATGTCGGCGGTCGAACGCGCACTCGATCTCGATGACGCTTTGAGCGCTGACGGCGCGGGCGAGGCCCGCAAGGAGCCCGGCTTTGGGTCCGCGGCGAAGAGGTCGGCGTCGAAGAACCGCGACGACGAGGCCGTCCTCGGCGACTTCGCACGCGCGATGAGCGAGAGCGACGATACGCCGATAGCCGACATTGCCGCTGCCAACGACGACCGTCCCAACATCGAGACGCTGCTCTATCGCCTTCAGCGCCGCCCCTCCTCCGCGCCCTTCATGGTCGCTGGCCTGCTTGGCGCGGTGTGGGCGTTCATCGGCATCGTTATCGGCCTTGGCCTGTATGGCCCCAGCCTGTTCGAGGTCACCAACCCCAGCATCGTGCGCGCCCAGCCCGGCATGATCGCCGTCTATGCCGCCATCGTCGTGCCGGTGTTCTTCTTCTTCGCCGTTGGCCTGATGGTCTGGCGCGCCCAGGACATGAAGCTCGCCGGGCGCACCCTCGCCGAGGTAGCCCTGCGCCTTGCCGAGCCGGAGTCATCGGCTGTCGAATCCGTCTCCACCATCGGCCAGGCCATCCGCCGCGAGGTCTCGGCCATGGGCGACGGCGTGGAGCGCGCGCTGGCGCGCGCCAGCGAACTGGAGATGTCGGTCAGCAAGGAAGTCGGCCTGCTGGAAACCGCCTACCACGAAAACGAGGTGCGCATGCGCTCGCTCCTCGACCAGTTGAAGAGCGAGCGCGAGGCGATCGTCGGCAATGCCGAACTGCTGCGCGATTCCATCCTCGGCGCCCATACCGACCTGTCCGAGCAGATCAGGTCGGTCACCGACAAGCTGTCCGGCACCGTGAGCGAGGCCGGCACGAAGGTCTCCGACACCCTTGAGCAGCGCACCGCCGATATCGCCGAGACGCTGGTTGCCACCGGCGAGCAGCTGGCCACCACGCTGGGTGAACAGAGCGAACGCTATCTGCAGCGCCTCGACGAAGGCCGCGGCCAGATTGCCGACGCCCTGAGCACCACCGGCGAGTTGATCGTCCAGGACATGGTCGCCCAGATCGGCCATATCGACGAGCAGCTCTCCGCCAGCGGCCAGAAGCTGGTTGCCTCCCTCAACGACCAGACCGCGCGCATCGGCGATGACTTCTCCGCCGTCGGCCATTCGATCGCCGACCAGATAGCGACCGCCGGCAACGAGATCGCCGTGCGCCTCGACAATGCCGGCGAGATCATGCACCAGTCCGTCGTCATCGGCGGCAACGACCTCGTCGAACGCCTGACCCAGGCGTCCGACACGCTGGCCGCCGAAGCCGCCGTGCGCGCCACCGACTATGTCGAGCAGCTCGGCGTGATTTCCGCCGAGGTCGCCCGCGCCATCACCGCGCGCGGCGAATCCGTCACCACGGCCCTCAGCGAGACCGGCAGCCGCGCCGTGGAGGCGATCGTCAGCCGCGGCGCCGAAGTCAACGAGACGCTTGGCGCCACCCTCAACCTGACGCACGAACTGCTCAACGTTCGCGGCCAGGAACTCGTCGACACGATGGCTGGTCATACCAACGAGATTTCCGATGCCATGCGCGCCCAGACCAACGCGCTGGACACCACGCTGCAGGGCCTCACCGTGCAGCTCTCCGACACGCTGCAGACCAACACGACGATCCTCGACCAGACCCTCAACGCGCGTGCCGACGAGATGGTTTCCGCCATCCAGCACACCAGCGAGGCGGTCAGCGATTCGCTGACGATCCGCTCCGACGAGGTCATCTCCACGATGGTGGAGCGCTCCGACGCCATCGCCGCGCAGATCCGCGAGCAGGCCAACGCCCTGATCCAGACCGTCGACGACAACACCTCCAATCTCGGCAACACGCTTTCCGACAGCGCCGTGGCGCTCATCCATGCCATGGAAGAACGGTCCCAGGCCGTCGACGAAAGCCTGCTTGCGCGCACCCGCTCGGTCGAGAAGACCCTTGCCGAGCGCACCGAGAGCTTCACCAGCTCGGTCGCCGAGCGCGCGCTCATCATCGACCAGACCCTCGACATGCGCTTGGGCGAGATCCGCACCCTGCTCGAGGAGCGAGGCGTGGAACTCGACAAGTCGCTGGCCAAGCGCGTCACCAAGCTGACCGAGACGCTGGCCGCCGGTGTCGCCGGCGTCGAGACGACCCTTGGCGTGCGTGGCGACAAGCTGATTTCCGACCTCGAGAACCGCCGCGAAGGCCTGGAAGGCACCTTCAACCGCGCAACCGAAATTCTCTCCACCGGCATCGACCAGCACCTCGAACTACTCAACAGCGCTGTCGGCCGCGCCAGCGAAACAGTGGGTTCGGGCATCGAAGAGCACAAGAAGATGCTCATGGAATCCGCCGCCCGCACCAGCGAAGCGCTCATCAGCGGCGCCGAGACGCACCGGCTGACGCTCGAGGAAATCGTTGGCCGCGCCACCGATGCCATCGGCCAGGCCGTCGAGATCAAGGGCAGCCAGGCGGCCCAGGCGATCGCGCGCGAGGGCCTCGACGTCACCAACAAGCTGTCGGAGACCGGCGAGGTCGCGGTCAGCGCCATCGAGGCGCATACCCGCCGCATGGTCGACGAGGTGTCTGCAACCAGCACCGAGCTCTCCACCAAGGTGGAATCGATCTTCGAGCGCCTGACCCAGTCCAACACGGTGCTGCGCGAGCTGCTCTCGGGCGCCAGCCACAACCTGGCCAACATCGAGACCAACCTCACCGAGCAGGTCAGCCAGTTCCGCACCGCGCTGGACGCGGCCATGGAAGTCGGCGAAAGCTCCAACCGGCGCATCGAGTCTCAGGTTTCCTTGCTGGAAACGACGACGTCGAAGATGCTGTCGGACCTCTCCGAGCTCGGCGTGCACTTCGACACCCAGCGTGCGGCGCTGGAAAAGACCATCATCCAGCTCACCGACTCAGGCTCGCAGATCGACATCAACATCGACGAGCGGCGCGAGAAGCTGGAGGCACTCGTCGCCTCCGTCAACGGCACGGCCCGCGACGTCGACGAGATCATGCAGACCTACAAGAGCCTCGTCGAGGACGCCCTTACCGCTGCCGAATCGCGCGCCCGCGACATCGGCGAATCGCTTGGCAAGAACGCGGCCGAATCCGCGCAGAACGCCCTCGACCGCCTTGAGCAGGTGCGCCAGCAGACGGAAGCCACGGCCGGCTTTGTCGGCGACAAGGCAAAGGTCGCCAGCGAACAGGTCCTCGAGCAGATCGCGCGCATGGAATCGCAGGCCGGCACGGTCTCGGATCGTTTCGCCGACGCATCGCGCACGGCAGCCGAGCAACTGGTGTCGAACCTGGAAAGCATGGAGACGGCCGCCGGCAAGATCACCGAACGCTTCGCCGGGCTGACCGAGGCCGCGAGCAATCGGCTGCGCGAACAGCTTGAACAGATGGAAGTCGCGGCAGGCACGGTCACGGAACGCTTTGCGAGCACGACCCAGACCGCGGGCGAATCCCTGCGCGAGCATCTCGTCGCCATCCAAGAGGCCGCGAAGTCCGCCTCCTCCGGCGTCGAGAACATCGCCAAGTCGACCAGCGACCGCGTCTTCGCCGAGATGACGACGATGCAGGAAGCCGCCGATACGGTCGGCAACCGGGTCGCCGAGGCCGCCAAGGAAGCCGTCAGCCGCGTCATTGCCGAGCTGTCCGAAATGGACAGCAGCGCCGGCACTCTTTCTTCGCGCATCGCCGATGTGGCCAAGGAAGCCGGCGGCAATGTCGCCGCCGAGATGGCCGCGATGGAAGGCACCGCCAACATCGTCGCCGAGCGGATCGCCAAGGCCATCAAGGAGGCCCGCGAACGCCTCGCCGCCGAGATAGCCTCGGTCGAGGATGTCGCAGGCTCGGCGTCCGACAACGTCAGCGAACGGGCACGCGAGGCTGCTGACCGCATCGCGGCCGAGATTGCGGCGATGGAAGAGGCGGCCGCTTCGCTTTCTGGCCGCATCGGCGAAAGCCTGCGCGAAGCCAGCGGCCAGGTCTCCGGAGAATTTTCCGCAATTGAGCAGGCAGCTGCCTCGCTCTCCAGCCGCATCGGCGACAGCGCTCAACAGGCCGGCGACCGGGTATCCGGCGAGTTTGCCGCCATCGAGCAGGCAGCCAGCGCCATCGCCGACCGCATCGGCGAAAGCGCCCGCGAGGCCAGCGACCGTGTTGCCGGCGAGATCGCCGCCATGGAACGTGCCGCCGGCGCGATCGCCGACAACGTTTCGGATCGCGCGCGCATCGCAAGCGACCGCCTGCTCGGGGAAATCACCTCCCTGCAGGAGACGGCTGCCTCCGTCTCCGATCTCGTCGGCGAGCGCGCCAAGGCCGCCAATGATCGCCTGCTGGCCGAAATCGCCACCTTGCAGGAGACCGCCGAGGAAGTGGCAAGCAGCGTCGGCGACCGGGCAACCGCCTCGGTGCAGCAGGCGCAGCGCGAGATCGAGGTCCTGCGCCGCGCCAGCGACGAGGTTGCCGCCTCGATTTCCGAGCGCACCCTGTCGTCCGCCGACTCGGTGGTCGAGCAACTGGAGCGCGTCCGTTCCTCCGCCGAGGAAATCCAGAAGGCGCTCGCATCGGTCGCCGACGGCTCTGTCGACACCGTCAGCGCGCACCTTGAAGGCCTGCGCGAGCTTGCAGACCGCGAGACTGGCCGCGCCGGCACTGCGATCCGCGACAACTTCGACGAGACCAGCCGCCAGATTTCCGACCTCATCGAGGCAGCATCCGCGCGCCTTGCCGAGTCCGGCGAGGCCATGCGCAAGACCGCGCGCCAGATGATCGAGGAACTCGAGCTCACCCGCGGCGAGATCCAGCGCGGCGCCATGGACATGCCACGCGAGGTGCAGGACAACACGATTGCCATGCGCCGCGCCGTCTCCGACCAGGTCAAGGCGCTCAACGAGCTGTCGGATATCGTCACGCGCCATGGCCGCAACCTCGACGTGGCAACGCCGCCGCAGCGGACCATGGCAACGCCCGCGATGTCTGACCGGCCTGCGCGCCAGCCGGTGCGCGAAGCCGCCCCGGCGCCGCGCGCGCCCGCCGCCAGCCGCGAATACGCCGCGATCCGCGAAGCTGCCCCTGCACGTGCCCCCGAACCGCGCGTCGCTGCCGAGCCGCGCCGCCCGGCCGTCGCCCCGCAGCCCGCGCCCCGCCAGCAGCGGGCGGACGCCGGCGGCACGCGCCGCTCGCTCTCCGATGCGCTCAGCCGCCTGCACAACGAGGAGCGTGCCAGCCCGACGGCCGCGCCGCGCAATCCGGCACATATCCTGGAAACCCTGAACGCAACCGCGGTCGACATCGTTCGCGCGCTCAACGACGGCTCCTATGCCGAGCTCTACGAACGCTATCGCCGCGGCGACCGGGACATCTTCGTGCGCCGGCTCTATGCCCGCCGCGACAACGGCGTCATGGACGAGTTGCGCCGCAAGTATCCGGCCGACCATGACCTGCGCTCGGCCGTCGACCGCTACATGGACGAGTTCGAGGGATTGCTGAGCGAGATCGCTGCTCAGGACCGCGACGGCACCATGCGCCAGATGTACCTCACCTCCGAACCCAGCAAGGTCTTCGCCATGCTGGCCGAGGTGACCGGCCGTACGGCATAGGAACGAAGCAAGGCGTCGGACAGAAGCGGAAGCGCCGTCTGGCCATCCGCCGCGACACAGGCGACAGAAGCCGCACCGGCAATTGCCGGTGCGGCTTCTTCCGTTTCGTGGGCATCGATCCCGGACCTTGAAGCACCGGCCGCGACGCCGGATCGTCCCCGCCCCTGTCACGCTCCCGGCGCTGCAAGTCCCTCGACAACATGCGCACGATTGCATGCGCGCCAACAGCCGCACCGCCGTCGTCGGTCAGCCGTTCGGGCAGCGGTGTCGAGGTGGCTTCACTTCGCGCCCCGGCGGCAATATCATGCGGACGGGAGGCTGGCGCCCGCCCCTAGGGGCCGGAAAGCGGTTCTTCACCGGACCCACGGACGACCGGACTTATGGATCCGGCTTCAGTCCGTAGAGCGGCCTCCTGTGTCAACTCTCAAGCTGATTGCCTGACGGCCACGCAACGGCCAACGGGGTGACTTCCCGTCGCCGGACAGGCCCTCCGGCTCTGCAAACGATCAGGGATCAGATTTTCGCCAGCGTCCAGCGAACGGCCTGATCCATTGCCGCGCGCGAAGCCGCGTCCAGCGCCAGCACCAGCTCATCCTTGTCCGAGCTGGAAACGGACGCCTGGCCTCCAACCTGCCGGCTGGCCAGCACGCGGCCATTGCGGTCGTTCATCAGCTTCAGCGAGAAGACGACACGCGTCAGCCCGGCGGACGTATCGACCTCGAAGGCCCGAATGTCGATCACCAGCTGGTAGTCGATCAGCAGTCCCTCGCCGGGACGCCCGACGGCGCGGATGCGGCCGGTGTTCTCGAAAGCCTCCACCAGCCGGCTCTGCACCAGCTTGGGCAGCTTGTCGGTCCACTGCGCGCCCTTGAGATAGGTGACCACGGTCGGATCGGGCCGTAGCACGATGCGCTCCGTGTCAAGCACGCTGACGGACGTCGGATTGGCGATGAGAAGCTGGGCCCGCGTGCCACCGACGCGGCCGGAAAACTCTGTCGGTGCCGTCAGGTCATAGGTCTCGGGCACGGGGCCAGGCGGCTTGGCGAGCGCGCAAGCCGAAAGCAGCAAGCAGGCGGCGACAACGCCGATGCTCCTGATTCCACTCATCCTACGCCCCCCGAACCGCCGCCGCTCTACGGACCTGTTGGCGGCATGTTAGACCTTGCCCGGCGCACTGAGTCAACGCCGATTGCCACTCGTCTCGCGCACCGGCGACTGCCCCGTCAAAAGCCGGGTCGGGTTGCGCTGCACCTCGTTCATCACCCGGTCGATGTTGGCGAGCGTCCGGCGACCGTCGCTGACCAGCGCCTCCAGGTCGCGCATGCCCTTGCCGGCAAGCTGATCGGACAGCCGCTTGAACGACTTAGCCGCCGCCGTGACTTCCGTGATCAGGCTGCCGCCCTCGCTTTCGGAGAAGCCGGACACGATGCCGTCGATCCGCTTGGCGGTCTCGCGGAATTGCGCGGCCACCGCCGCCGCGTCGTCGAAGAACTTCGCGACCTGCTCCTCGCGCCCGCCCAGCGAACTGGTGAACGAACGGATGTTGTTGACGCTCTCCTCGATCGCCGCGGGATCGATCTTGTCGGCGATCGCGGCAAGCTGCTTGGCCGCCTTGCTGGCGTCGGCGATGAAGGACTTGAGCTCGTCGGTGTTGTCCGCAAGGCCCGTGGTGAACTTGCGCACGTTCTCGACCGTCTCGCGCACCGAATCCGGACTGATCACGTCGAGGCGTTCCTGCAGAGATGTCGACAGGGACTCGAGTTTCGCACCCAGCGCATTGAGCCGGCGCGCCACGGCTGCCGCGTCATCCATGAATGAGCCGATGGTTTCGGACCGGTCGGCAAGCGCGGCGGAGAACTTCTCGATGTTGCGGATCGAATTGTTGATGCCCGACTGGTTGCCGGCGAGAATGTCGTCGACGCGGGTCACGGCCGTGTCGAGCTTGACCATCAGGCTTTGCGCCCGGTCGATGATGCTCTGCACGGTCGAGGCGTCGGCGTAGATGATCGGCGCGTCCTCGCCGCCCCACGCCTGCGTAAGTTCAGGCGAATCCGGCCGCCCGCTGATCAGCTGCACGAAGGGAACGCCGGTGAAGCCCTGGCTCTGGATCTGCGCCCGCGTGTCGACCCGAACCGGCGTGTCGGAATCCACCTCGATCTCGGCGATGATCTGCGTCGGGTCGTCGGGCGCGAGGCTCATCTTGCGCACCGCGCCGACCTTGATGCCGTTGAACAGCACCGGCGCCCCGACGCCAAGCCCGGTCACCTCGTCGGAGAACACGACACGATAGTCCTGTGTCGGGCCCGTCTCGCCGAAGCGCGAATACCAATAGGTGAACGCCAGCGTCGCAAACAGCGTTCCCAGCGTGAACAGGCCGACAACGAAGGGGCTTGCTCTGGTTTCCATCACACGTGGACCTTGTTCTGCTCGGCCTGCTGGATCTGCGCCGTCTGTGCGCGGTGGCCATGGAAGTACGACTGCACCCACGGATCGTCGAACGCCAGGATCTCGTCGAGTTCGCCCTCGACCATGACCTTCTTGCCGCCGAGCACCGCGATGCGCGTGCACGCCCGGTACAGACTGCCGAGGTCATGGGTTACCATGAATACGCTCAGGCCCAAAGTCTCCTTCAGGCTGGTAATCAATTCGTCAAACTCCGCCGCGCCGACCGGATCGAGCCCGGATGTCGGCTCGTCGAGGAACAGGATGTCGGGGTTGAGGGCCAGCGCCCGCGCCAGTGCTGCGCGCTTGATCATGCCGCCGGAAAGCTCCGACGGCAGCTTGGCGCTGGCGTTCGGCGCAAGGCCCACCATCGAGATCGTCAGTTCGGCCAGCTCGTCCATCAACGACTGCGAGATCTTCATGTGCTCGCGCATCGGCACCTGTACGTTTTCCCTCACCGTCAGCGAGGAAAACAGCGCCCCGTGCTGGAACAGCACGCCCCAGCGCCGCTCGACCTTGCGGCGAGCCGACAAGCTGAGCTTGTCGATGTCGCGGCCGAAATAGCGGATCGTTCCCGCTCGCCGCGGCAGCAGGCCGATCAGCGCGCGCATCAGGACGGACTTGCCCGTTCCCGACGGGCCGACCACCCCGAGAATCTCGCTGCGCTTGAGCTGGATGTCGAGGTTTTCGATGATGTTGGTCGCTCCAAATCCCACGGATAGGCCCTCGGCCTCCAGCAGGTACCCCGTCGTCTTGATCGCGCGCGGATTGATCGCCATGGCCAGCCCCTACCCGTCAACCATGGCGTAATAGAGGACGAACAGGCCGTCGATCACGATCACCAGGAAGATCGATTTCACCACCGAGGACGTTGTCCGCCGGCCAAGCGAGTCCGTGCTTCCCTCGACCTGGAGGCCCTCGATCACCGCGACGAGCCCGATGACGATCGCCATGAACGGCGCCTTGATGATGCCGCGGGTGAAATTCAGCAGTTCGACCTGGTCGCGTAGTCGTTCGATGAACAGGTCGATCGGCACCCCGCCGTAGAAGAACGAGACGATCGCCGCCGCCGTCATCGCCGACATGTCGCCAATGAAGGTCAGCAGCGGCACCGCGATCACCAGCGCAGTCAGCCGCGGCACGATGATGACCTCGATCGGATCGAGCGCCAGCGTGCGCACCGCGTCGATTTCCTCGCGCATCTTCATCGCGCCAACCTCGGCGGTGAACGCGCTGCCGGAGCGCCCGGCCACCATGATTGCCGTCAGCAGCACGCCAAGCTCGCGCAGCACTACGATGCCGATGAAGTTCACCGCCATCTGCTCGGCGCCGAAGTCGCGCAGCTGGTAGATCGATTGCTGCGCGATGATGGCGCCGATGACGAAACAGATCAGCGCCACGATGGGGATCGCCCGCACGCCCGTCTGTTCGAGATGATAGAGGATCGGCGTGAATCGCAGCGTCGCCGGCCGGCGCACCATGTTGACGCCGATCATGGCCATCGACCCGATCAGTTCGACCAGCCGGCGCACATCGCCAACCGACGAGATCACCGACTTGCCCGTGTCCGTCACCAGCGTCGCTGCCGTCGACGGTTTGGGCGGCGGGATCTCGGCCGGCCGGTCGGATTCGGCCACCTCGTGCAGAAGGATGCGCGCCCCGCGCCCGACGGATTCAAAGGTTATCGGATGGTTCGCCGCGGCGAATTTCTTCGCCGAGCGATGGATCAGCCAAGCCCCGGCAACGTCGATCTTCTCGATGTCGGAGAGGTCGATCACCACCGGCAGGCGGTTTTCCGGCATCTTGAAGTCGCCGAGCGCGCGCTCGACCTCGCTCAGGTTGCGGATGATCCACGACCCGAACGGCTTGAAACGCAGGCCCGCGTCCCCCGTTTCCATCCGGTAGCCGTTGTTGATAACGTCCGCAACCACGCTCCAAATCCTGGATGTCGGTTCAGCCAAAGCAGCCGGGATCGCCACTTGCAATCCCGCGATCACCGGGCGTATCCAGCACCAGCAGTACTGGCGTAGTCTGCCAGAGCCGATCAGGCAAGGTTTCTTCGCCACAAGAGGCGCTCAATGCAAATCGCACACCCCTACCTGTTGTTTCTCGGTGACGTTCCCGACCAGCTTGCCGCCAAGACGGCGCAAGGGATCGTCGACTGGCGCCGCGAGTGGTGCCTCGGCCAGTTGCGCCTGCCCGGCTGCCAGGCCGATTGCGGCATACCGGACATGACGCTGGATGCGGCACACGCCGCCGGCGCGCGCACCCTCGTGGTCGGCGTCGTCAATGCCGGCGGGGTATTGCCTGACCATTGGGTGCAGACCATCGTCACGGCCATCGCGCTTGGCATGGACATCGCCACCGGCCTGCACCAGCGCCTGCGCGACATCCCCGAGATCGCGCTCGCCGCCGACCAGCACGGCGTCAGCCTGTTCGACGTACGCCATTCGACGCAGAAGTTCGCCACCGGCAAGGGCACGAAGCGCCCGGGCCTGCGGCTGCTCACAGTCGGTACCGACTGTTCGGTCGGCAAGAAGTACACCTCGCTGGCGCTGGAACGCGGCATGCGCGAGCGCGGCCTGAACGCCGACTTCCGCGCCACCGGGCAGACCGGCGTCTTCATCTCCGGCCGCGGCATCGCCATCGATGCCGTCGTAGCCGATTTCATCGCCGGCGCGGCCGAATGGCTTTCGCCCGCCAACGAACCCGGCCATTGGGACGTGGTGGAGGGCCAGGGCTCGCTGTGCCACCCGAGCTTCGCGGGCGTCAGCCTCGGCCTGCTGCACGGCAGCCAGCCGGACGCCTTCGTCGTCTGCCACGAGCCGACACGCACCAGGATGCGCAACGTCGAGACGCCAATCCCCGACATCGCCGAGATCATCGACCTCACCATCGCCGCCGGCAGGCTGACAAATCCGGATATCCGCTGCGTCGGTCTGGCGATCAACACCAAGGCGCTGGACGACGACACGGCAGCCCGCACCATTGCCGACCTCGGTGCCAGATACGGCTTGCCCGCCTGCGATCCGATCCGCACCGGCGTCGACCCGATCGTCGATCGTATCGTCGAGATCTTCGGCAAGTGACGGGAAGCTTCCATGTCCGCCACGCTTGACCTGCGCACCTCGACCGAAAGCTGGCCGATCGCCGGCAGCTTCACCATCTCGCGCGGCAGCAAGACCGAGGCTGTCGTCGTCGTCGCGGAAATTTCGGACGGCCCGCACACCGGACGCGGCGAATGCGTGCCGTACGCGCGCTACGGCGAAACCGTCGAGGGCGTGCGCGCCGATATCGAGTTACTCACCGGCCGCCTGGCCGCGGGGCTGGACCGCAAGGGCTTGCAGGACGCGATGCCGGCGGGCGCGGCGCGCAACGCGCTCGACTGCGCCTTCTGGGACCTGGAGGCCAAGCGGGCCGGCAGGCGCGCATGGGAACTTGCCGGCCTGCCGCGGCCCGACGGCATTGTCACCGCCTACACGCTGAGCCTGAAATCGCCGGGAGAGATGCGAGACGCCGCGCACGCCGCCGCCCACCGCCCGCTCATCAAGGTCAAGCTCGGCGGCGACGGAGACCGCGAGCGCATCGCTGCCGTGCGCGAGGGGGCGCCGTCCTCGCGCCTGATCGTCGACGCCAACGAGGGCTGGACCCCGGACAACCTCGAAGCCAATCTGGACGCCTGTCTGAAAGCCGGCGTCGAACTCGTCGAGCAGCCCTTGCCCGCTTCCGACGACGAAGCCCTGCGCGGACTGGAAACGGACGTCCTCGTGTGCGCCGACGAAAGCGCCCACGACACAAGCACCCTCGCCCGCCTCGCCGGCAAGTATTCCGCCATCAACATCAAGCTCGACAAGACCGGCGGGCTGACCGAGGCGCTGGCCCTGGCCGACGCAGCCCGCGACATGGGCCTGTCGGTCATGGTCGGCTGCATGCTGGCGACATCGCTTGCCATGGCGCCGGCGCTGCTGGTGGCAACGCAGGCGGATTTCGTCGATCTCGACGGACCATTGCTGCTGGCAAGGGACCGCGAACCGGGCCTCACCTTCGACGGCAGCACGATCCGCACGCCATCCGCGGACTTATGGGGTTGATGCCGGGCGGCCACGCGCAAGCGCCGTCAGCACCAGTGCGCCGCCGCATGCGACAAGCACGGCCATGACAAGGAAACCGCTGGCCCCCAGCTGCGCGTAGATCGGGCCTGCCGCCAGGTTGACGAGGCTCGAGGCGACACCGGTTATCGTGAAGTAGAGGCCCTGCAGGCTGTTGGCGCTGCCTGCTCCGCTGCGATCCGACAGGAAGCCCATCGCCGCAAGATGAAGCGCGCCGAACGTCAGCCCGTGCAGCGCCTGCAGGGGAAACAGCAGCGCCAGCGGCGGGTCGAATGCCATCATGCTCCAGCGCACGAGCCCGGCCGTACAGGCTGCCAGCACCAGTCCGCGAATGCCGAGCCGCGCCGCCGCCGCACCCGAAAAGGCGAACAGGCAGATTTCCGCCACCACGCCAACCGACCACAGCACGCCGGCCATCTCGCTGCCGATGCCCTGGCGCGACCAATTGATGGTACCGAAGACGTAGAACAGGTTGTGGCTTGCCATCAGCAGCGCAAAGCCGCCGAGCACCAGCACGTTGAACGGCGTCGCCGCGTCGCGGAAGGTGGCAACGAGGTTCATCGGCATGCGTGCACCTTCGCCGTCGCCACGTGTCGCCGGCAGCAGGAAGCCGCATACCACCATGGCGATGGCCGACGCGATCATCAGCCACACCGCCGCGGCGCTGGAATAGGCGGCGATGACGGCACCGCCGACCAGGTTGCCGGCAATGAATGTCGCCGATCCGGCAAGTCGCATGCGCCCGTAGTCGAGCGCATAGAGGCGCGCCCCGCGCAGCGCCAGCGCTTCGGTGATCGGCATCATCGGGTTCAGGAACACCGCGTTGGCGACGGTCACGATCGCCATTGTCGCGAAGTCGCGGCACACCAGGTAAACGGCGGTCGTGACCAGCACTCCCCACGCGTAGACTGCCAGGATGCGCCCCGCATTGCCGGTGCGGTCCGCCAGCCACGTCATCATCGGCGTGGCCACGATGCGCGCGACAAGCGGCAACGCCATGACGATGCCGATCTGCGCCTCGCTCAGGCCCCGCCCCGCCAGGAACACCGGGAAGAACGGCAGGTAGACCCCGATGTAGAGGAACAGCGCGCCGTAGAACGCGGCGATGCGCAAGGCGTATCCGGTCCGGCTTGTCACGTTATTGTGTCCCCCTCCCCCCGACCGGACGCAGAAAACCATCCCCATCTGGCACGACTTGATGGCTTCGGAAACGAGTTGATAACCTTTCATTGACACTCTTGGCCATGAACAGCGCGGAGCGCCGACGCGGTCCGTTGCCCCATGTGTCCAGCAAGGCAGAATGCCGATGTCAGACAACTTGCCCGCGCCGATCAGCGAGGATGAATATTCCGCGATCGAGGCGGCCGTCATGGAAACCGCGCGTGGGCGATGGTTTCTGGCCGAGTATACGCGCCGCAACCGCAATTCCGACACGAAGCTCGTACTCGACGCCGTCACGCGTCTGGAATCCTCGCTCAAGAGCCAGCCGGCCTCCGCGAACGCCGCTGCCGATATCCGCCTCGACCTGATCGACATGGCGGAGGCGATCTCCCGCACCCGCCAGGAAATCCGCTCGCTGCAGGGCGAGGAGGAAGCAGACCGGTTCGGCGACGCCTCCGAGGAACTCGATGCGGTCGTCGAGGCAACCGAGAAGGCGACCAACGAGATTCTCGCCGCCGCCGAGAAGATTCAGGAGGCCGCCTGGGTCGCCATGGAGCGCGGCGAGGCCAAGGAGGAATGTGCGAGCATCGACGCCCTCGTGATCGACATCTACACGGGCTGCTCGTTCCAGGACATCACCGGCCAGCGCATCAACAAGGTGGTCCAGGCGCTGCGCTACGTCGAGAGCCGGGTCAACGCCATGATCGGCATCTGGAACCTCGACAGGGAAATCGACGAGGCGAACGCTGCTGACGGCCACGGCGACAACCGCCCGGATGCGCACCTGCTCAATGGCCCGGCACGCCGTGGCGAGGAAACCAGCCAGGACGACATCGACAAGATGATGGCCGCGGCGCCGTCAGTGGTCGATCCTGAATCCATGCTGCTCGACTGGGCCGAGGACGCCGTGCCGGCGATCTCCATGGACCATGCGGACGCCGAGACCGCCGACGACAGTTCGACGATGGCGCAGCCCGAAGAGGCCGCCGACGACGGCGTCGCCGACATCTTCGCATCGGCTGGCGCCTCGCAGCACCTCTCGAACGAAAGGGATGCTGACACCCTGGATGCAAGCAGCGGCTCCGAAATCGCTTTTGACAAGATCGACGATTCAGGCGACAGCCCTGCCGACAGCTTCGAGATGGATGGTGAGGGGACCGGCAGCTTCGAGATCGACGACGAACCCGTTCTCGACGCCGAGACGATCAGCGACCTCGACGAGGATCTCTTCGCGGACAGCCATGACGCGGAAGCACCCGCGGCACTGACACCGCGCCAGGCGCTGGCGGTATTCAGCTAGATCCCGTTTCCGCCCGCCAGCGCACGGGCGAACATCTGCGCATCGATATTGCCGCCCGACAGCATGGCGACAACGGTCTTTCCGCGCACGTCGAGCTTGCCGGCGAGCAGCGCTGCCAGCGCCACCGCGCCGCCGGGTTCCAGCACCAGCTTCAGGTTGGCGAAGGCCCAGGCGACGGCGGCCAGCGCCTCTGCGTCGTTCACCCGCAAGCCTCCGGCAAGCAGGCGGCGGTTGATAGTGAAACTGATTTCGCCCGGCGACGCGGTCAGCAGCGCGTCGCACACCGATCCGGCGTTGCGCGCGTTGCCGCAGACCTCGCCAGTCTCCAGCGAGCGGGCCGTATCGTCGAAATCCTCCGGCTCGACAGCATGCAGGGCGCAAGCTGCGAAGCGGTCCTTCAGCGCCAGCGAAACGCCCGCCGTCAGCCCCCCGCCGCCGGTGCACATCAGTGCAGCGTCGCACGAAAGGCCGAGCGCCGCGAGGTCCTCCGCGATTTCCAGCCCTGCCGTCCCCTGCCCGGCGATGACATCCGGGTTGTCGTAAGGATGCACGAAAGTTGCACCGCTCTGCCGGCACAGCGCGTCGGCAATCGCGTCGCGATCCTCGCTGGCGCGGTCGTAGGTGACGACGCCGGCGCCGAGCCGGCGCGTACCCTCGAGCTTCGTGACAGGTGCATCCGCCGGCATGACGATCGTCGCGTCGATACCGTGCAGCGCCGCAGCCGCCGCCACCCCCTGCGCATGGTTGCCCGACGAGCAGGCGACGACGCCGCGCTTGCGCACGTCGTCCGGCAGCGCGGAAATCGCGTTGTAGGCGCCGCGGAACTTGAAGGACCCGGTCCGCTGCAGGTTCTCCGGTTTCAGGAAGACGCGCGCTCCGGTGAGTTCGTCGAGACGATCATTGCGCACCAGCCGCGTACGCACCGCCTGCCCGCGCAGGCGTTCGGCAGCCGCACGCACGTCGCCGATGGCGGGAACGCGCCGTCCGCTTGCGGTCGAGGCAGGGATCGTGTCCATGTCGGCGCGGTATCACCACGCCCGCCAGCAGGCAAGCGGATTCACGCCGCGCGTCGCTGCGCACCGCCCTGGAACGTCTTCACGTGGTCAAGGAAGATGCGCGCGCACTCGCTCCACGAAAACGTCATCGCATGCGCCCGGCAGTCCTCGCGGGACAACTTCAGCGCATCATGGACGCCCTGCGCCAGGTCTTCCGTCAGCACGCCGACGGGCGCATCGCCGATGATCTCGCGCGGCCCTGTCACCGGCAGCGTCACGACCGGCACGCCGGAGGCGAGCGCCTCCATCACGACCAGGCCCAGCGTGTCAGTGCGGCTCGGAAAGACGAACACGTCAGCGCTGGAGTAGATGGCGCCGAGTTCTTCGCCATGCTTCGTGCCGAGGAATTTAGTATCCGGGAACTTCCGCTCTAGCTCGGCCTTCTGCGGTCCGTCGCCGACGACCACCTTGGTGCCGGGAATGTCGAGGGCCAGGAACGCCTCGATGTTCTTTTCCACCGCCACGCGACCGACATACAGCGAGACCGGGCCGGGAAAGTCGAGCACGCGCTTCGTCCGCGGCCGGAATTGCTCCTGGTCGACGCCGCGCGGCCAGCGCACCACCGTGCGAAACCCGCGCCCGCGCAGTTCCTGCGCCAGTGCGTCCGTCGTCACCATCACCGCTTCGCCGGCGTTGTGGAAGCGGGCGAGGTAGCGGTAGGTGAGATCGACGGGAACCGGCATGCGGGCGCGCAGGTATTCGGGAAAGCGGGTGTGGTAGCTCGTCGTGAACGGCTGCCCGTTCCTCAGGCACCAGCGCCGCACTGTATGGCCGATCGGGCCTTCGGTGGCGATGTGAACGTACTGCGGCGCGATCGCCTCGATACGGCGCGCGATCGCACCCGGGCCTGCCAGAGCTAACCGGATTTCCGGGTAGGTCGGCATCGGCAGCGTCGCGAAGCCCTCCGGCGACAGGACCTGCACGTCGCTTCCCAACGCGCTGCATTCCTGCCGCACCCGGTCGAGGCATCGCACGACGCCGTTGACCTGGGGATACCAGGCATCGGTGGCCAGCAGGATCTTCATGGAAACTGTCCCCTATGCGGCGGCCTTCTCGCGCTCAAGCGCGACGACGCCGTGCGTTCGCACCCGCGCGCCCCAGTCTATGGTCTCGATGTGCCCGTCTTGGTGTTCGACCAGCGCCGTGCAGCTTTCCACCCAGTCGCCGCAGTTGAGATAGCGCACGCCGTCGATCTCCCGATCCGCGGGATGGTGGATGTGTCCGCACACGACCCCGTCGACGTCTGCCTCGCGCGCCGCCTCGACGACGGCGTTCTCGAACTCGCCGATGGCGTTGACGGCGCTCTTCACCTTCAGCTTCAGCCACGCCGACAGCGACCAGTAGCCGAAGCCGAGCTTGCGCCGGGCCACGTTGAAATAGGTGTTGATGCCGAGCGCCACCACGTAGGCCCAGTCACCCAGCAGCGCCAGCCACTTTGCGTAGCGCACGACCACGTCGAATTCATCGCCATGCAGGATCAGCAGGCGCTTGCCGTCGGCGGTCTCATGCACCGTGCGCCGCAGCACCTCGATGCCGCCGAAGTGCGTGCCGACATAGTCGCGCAGCACCTCGTCGTGGTTGCCGGGGATGTAGAAGATGCGCGCGCCCTTGCGCGACTGGCGCAGCAGCTTCTGCACCACGTCGTTGTGCGCCTGCGGCCAGTACCAGCCGCGCTTCAGCCGCCAGCAATCGACGATGTCGCCGACGAGGTAGATCGTATCGGCCTCGTGGTCCCTGAGAAAATCGAGGAACATCTGCGCCTGCGCTCCGCGCGTGCCAAGGTGCAGGTCGGAGACGAACAGGGTGCGATACTTGCGTGCCGGTCTCGCCGCGCTCAACGGAAGCCTCTCAGTCCGCAGGTCCTGCCAGAGGGCGCCGGGCTCACGACGCTGCAGGCGGGACTCCTCGTGAAATTTCGGGTATGGCCTACCCTGATTCCGGTGGCACATTTATGACAGCGCCACAGGTTGCGGGCAATCGTCCAGCCCGCGCTGCATGTCTCCAGCAACAGGGAGTTGGGTTCGATGGATCTTGGTATCAAGGGCCGCAAGGCGATCGTCTGCGCGTCAAGCCGTGGCCTCGGGCGGGCCTGCGCGGCCGCGCTGGCCGAGGCCGGCTGCGATGTCATCGTCAACGGCGTCGATCCGGCGCGCCTTGCGGAAACAGCCGCCGATATCGCCGCGGCGACCGGGGCAACCGTCACGCCGGTTGCCGGCAACATAAGCGCCCGCGAGACCCATGACGCGCTGCTTGCCGCCTGCCCCGACCCGGACATTCTCGTCAACAACAACGCCGGCCCGCCGTTCAGCGATTTCCGCGATCTCTCGCGCGACGACATGCTGAAGGGCTGCATCCAGAACATGGTCACGCCCATCGAACTGATCCAGCGGGTCATTGACGGCATGGCGGAGCGCGGCTTCGGCCGCATCGTCAACATCACCTCCGGCACGGTGAAGCAGCCGATCACCGGTCTCGACCTGTCGTCGGGCGCGCGCGCCGGCCTCACCGCGTTCCTCGCCGGTGTCGCGCCGAAGTACATCGCCCGCAACGTCACCATCAATCACCTGCTGCCCGGCATGTTCGCCACCGACCGCCTCGACGCGCTGGTCAACGCCGCCGTCAGGCAGTCCGGCAAGTCGCCCGAGGAGGTCGCCGAGGAACGCCGCAACACGATCCCCGCGCGCCGTTTCGGCCGCCCTGAGGAATTCGGTGCCGCATGTGCGTTCCTGTGCTCGGCGCACGCCGGCTACATCAGCGCGCAGAACCTGCTGATTGACGGCGGCCGCTATCCCGGCTGCTGGTAGGAAGGCCGGCACCGCGGCTAGTCAGTCCGCCGCATCGCGCGCCACCTTCCGCAGCCGTTCCAGCGCACGCGCCAGCGCCGGCCCCGCGCAGATTAGTTCCGATTGCGGAACGATGACCCGGCGCTCGCGCGGAAAGCGGATGCTGGCAACCGGATGCGCGAGGATGGCCGCCCCTTGGTCGGCGGCGTCCCCGTCGGCGCGCAAGCCCTGCCCGTCGAGGATCAGCAGGTCGGCATCGATGGTCGCCAGGTCCTCGATGCCGATGCGCGCGTAGCCCGCTTCGCCAACCGCGTTTTCGAGACCGGCGGCGCGCATCAGCGCGTCCATCATCGTGCCGCGCCCAGTCGCGATCCCGCGCCGCTGCAGGTAGAGCGCGCGCAGTCTCCGGTGTCCCTCGCCTGTGCCGGATTCGCGTGCCGCCGCGCGCAGCTTCGAAGCTTCCACGCGCCCGCGCGCGCCTTGCCCGATCAGCCCCCCGAAGTCCTCCAGTTGCCGCGCCGCCGCCTCCAGATCTTCAGGCACGTCCAGTTCCACGACCCTGAGGCCAGCCCGCAGCATCGCCGCCTTCGCCACCCCTCCTGCGAAGGGGCCGGCGAGCACCAGGTCCGGCTGGCGCACGATGACGTCCTCGGCTTCGCCTCTTGTCGTGGGGAAGTCGACAGCCCTGTCGGCGTAGAAGGACAGCGCCGGGCGCGCCGCGTTCCAGCTCAGCGCGGCGATCTGGCCGGGGTCCGCCAGCGCCAGCAGCAACTGGTCGGCGCACATGTTGACCGACACGATCCGCCGCGGCGCATCGGTGGCCGCCGCCGGCAGCGACACCATCGCGATACCGCCAAGCGCGGCCAGCCGCGCCATCGCCGCAAACCGCGCTTGCCGCCCGCAACCCGATCGCGCATGATCGCCGCGCGCGATGATGCACCAGCACCGGCGCAAGGCTGCAACAAGAATACTGGGAGAAGCCCGCATGAAACTCGTCCGTTTCGGTCAGAAGGGATTCGAGCGCCCCGGCCTCATTGCCGACGACGGCACCATCCGCGACCTTTCTCACATCATCGCCGACATCGCCGGATACTCGCTGCGGCCCGAGGGGCTGGAACGCATCGCCCGCGTCGAGCCGGAAAGCCTGCCGCGCGCGCCTTCGGACGCGCGCCTGGGCGCCTGCATCGCGATGCCCTACAATTTCGTCGCCATCGGCCTCAATTACGCCGACCACGCCGAGGAAGCAAACCTCCCCATTCCCGAGGAGCCGATCATCTTCAGCAAGGCGCCGACGGCCATCAGCGGCCCCTACGACGACGTCATCCTGCCGCCCGGCTCGAAGAAGGGCGACTGGGAAGTCGAGCTCGGCATCGTCATCGGCAGCCCCTGCGACAATGTCTCCGAGGCAAACGCCCTCGACTATGTCGCCGGCTACTGCATCTGCAACGACGTTTCCGAGCGCGAATTCCAGATCGAGATGGCCGGCCAGTGGGTCAAGGGTAAGAGCGCCCCGACCTTCGGCCCGGTCGGCCCGTGGCTGGTGACGAAGGACGAGATTCCCGATGTCCAGAACCTCGCCATGTACCTCGACCTCAACGGCGAGCGCATGCAGACGGGCAACACCAACACGATGATCTTCGGCGTCGTCGAGATCGTCGCTTACGTCAGCCGTTTCATGGCGCTGCTGCCCGGCGACATCATCATCACCGGCACCCCGCCCGGCGTCGGGCTCGGCATGAAGCCGCCGCACTACCTGAAGGCCGGCGACGAGATGGTGCTTGGCATCGAGGGCCTCGGCGAACAGCGCCAGAAGGTCGTCGCCCACCCCCTCGACCAGGCCTGACTTCGTCTGACCGCAGCCCCGCGGGGAGCGGCGCGACGCCGCTCTAGCCGCGCGCCTCGAGGAACGACACGGTGCCCGTCTTTGTCCAGCCGGCGAGCCGCGTTTTAGCTTGCCGGTAGGACGCGAGGATTTTCGCGAACATTTCGTCGCCGGATGCCGCCTCGTCGAGCACGCCCTCGGCGGCTGAGCGCGCGGCGGCGAGAACATCCTGCGGGAAGCTGCGCAGATTGACGCCGTGCTCCCTGACCAGTGTGTCGAGCGCCGCGCCGTTCATCCAGTCGGCCTCGGCCACCGAAAACGCGTTCTCGGCAGCGCAGCAGTCCGCCACCACCGCCTGCAGGTTCTCTGGCAACTCCGCGAAGGCAGCAACCGAGACCAGGCATTCGCCGGTGCCGTTCGGTTCGTGGAAACCCGGCGCGTAGTAGTAGGGCGCCACCCGGTAGAAGCCCTGCGCCATGTCCGACCATGGCCCGAGGAATTCCGCCGCGTCGACGACGCCCGATTGCAGCGCCTGGAAGATCTCGCCCGGCGGCAGTGCCACCGATGCCCCGCCGAGCTTGCGCAGGATCGCCCCGCCGAGCCCCGGCATGCGCATCTTCAGGCCCTTGATGTCGTCGAGCGAATGGATCTCGCGCGTGAACCATCCGCCCATCTGCATGCCGGTGTTGCCGGCCATGAAGGCGCGCACGCCGGCCGGTGCATAGAGCTCGTCCCACAGCGCCTGGCCGCCGCCGTGCAGGATCCAGGCGGCATGTTCCGGTGCCGTAAGCCCGAAGGGGACCGCGGTGAAGAACGGCGCCGCCGCGAACCGGCCCTGCCAGAAGAAGCTTGCCGTGTGCGCCATCTGCGCGGTGCCCGACTGCACCGCATCGAACACCTCCAGCGCCGGCACGATCTCGCCGGCCGCATGGACCTTGACCGTGAGCGCACCGTTGCTGGCCGTCGTGATGCGTTGCGCAAGCCGCTGCGCCGTGACGCCCGGCCCCGGCAGGTTCTTCGGCCACGACGTCACCATCCGCCACTCGCGCGCCGTCTCGGCACGCGCGACATTCGGTGTTGCCAGAGCCCCGGCACCAAGTGCCCCGGCGCCGAGCGCCCCCGCGCCGGTTGCGCCGGTCGCCAGGAAGCGGCGCCGCGAAAGCCTGCTCATGATCCTTCTCCGTTCCGCCACAGGGCGTGAAAGTGGTGCACCGGACCATGCCCGTGCCCGACGTGAAGCCGGTTCGACGCCGCGATCGCGGCGGTGAGATAGGCCTTGGCCGCTGCGATCGCCTCTCCGAGCGCATCACCATGCGCAAGCCGCGCGGCAATCGCCGACGACAGGGTGCAGCCGGTGCCGTGCGTATTCTGGCTGTCGATTCGCCGGGCGCGGTAAAAGAGTGGTTCGCCCATGCCAACCAGCACGTCGAGCGCGTCGCCCTCCAGGTGGCCGCCCTTGACCATCACGGCCTTCGCGCCCGCGTCGACCAGTGCCTGCCCCTGCGCGAGCATGGCGTCGACGTCACGCGCCACCTCCCCGCCGGTCAGCACCGCGGCCTCGTGCAGGTTCGGCGTCACCACGTCGGCAAGCGGCATCAGCTCGTCGCGGATGACGCCGACGGCTTCCGGCTTCAGCAGCGGGTCGCCGCTGGCAGCCACCATCACTGGATCGAGCACGATGTTCCTTGCCCCGTGTGCCTGCAATCCCGCCGCGACGGCACGGATGGTCGCCGGGTCGCTCAGCATGCCGATCTTCGTCGCCGCGACGTCGAGGTCGCTGTAGACGGCGTCGATCTGCGCGCGCACGAAGTCGGCCGGCACATCCATGACGCCGCTGACCCCGCGCGTGTTCTGCGCCGTCAGCGCCGCGATCACCGAGGCGCCGTAGACTTCAAGTGCGGAAAAGGTCTTCAGGTCCGCCTGGATGCCGGCGCCGCCGCCGGAATCCGAACCCGCGATGGTGACGGCAATCGGGATCATGCCAGTTCCTTCCGGCTTTCGAGGGCCGCATCGACGCGCACCCGCAGGGCCTGTGCCGCCGCTTGCGGATCATCGGAGGAAATCACCGCCGACACGACGCAGACCCCGTCGGCGCCGGCCTCCACGACAGCGCCTGCCCGCTCCAGCGTGATGCCGGCAATCGCGCACACCGGGCCGGCAAACCCGCGCGCACGGATTGCCGCGACCAGGCGCGAAAGCCCGTCGAGGCCGACGGGCGCATCCGGGTTGTCCTTGCTGGTCGTGGGGAAGACGCCGCCGACGGCCAGGTAGTCGAGGGCCTCCAGCGCTGCGCTTGCGACGTGTTCGGCGTTCTTGATGGTCAGCCCGATGACGGCGTCAGGGCCGAGCAGCGCGCGTGCGTCGATCGGGTTCATGTCATCCTGGCCGAGATGTACCCCGTCGGCCCCCGCAGCCAGCGCCACGTCAACCCGGTCGTTGATGACGAAGGTAACGCCAGTGCCAGCGAGCGCTGCGCCGACGGCGCGCGCCCGCGCCACGAAGCTGCGCGTATCGGCATGCTTGTCGCGCAACTGAACCAGCGTCGCCCCTCCGGCGGCGGCCTGCCGCGCAAGCATGGCGAGATCGGGTTCATCGGCAACGTCCGGATCGACTAGCACATACAAACGCACGTCACAGGTCTTGGTCATTCTGGCAGGTTCTCCGGGAAAGGTAGGCGGTTCAGGCGCAGTCGCCGGGGTGGGACGGTCGCGTCGTCACACCAGGCGCGCGCGACGCACGATGTCGGCTGGCGACAGCGCGTGCACGGCATCGATCAGCCGCCAGGCGAAGCTGCCCGGTCCCTCGGCGCTCTGCACGGCGTTTTCCGCCGCAATGCCCATCATGAGAAGCGCGGCGACGGCAGCGACCAATGGGTCGTTGGTCACCGCCAGGAACGCGCCGGTCAGCGCCGTGCCGGCACACCCGGTGCCGCTCACCTGCGCCAGCATCGGGCTGCCGTTGCGGATCTCGGCGCGCCGCGTACCGTTGGTCGCAAGGTCGCTGGGCCCCGTCGCCACGACAACGCTGACGACCTCCATCGCCAGACGATCCGCCACCTCGGGCGCATAGTCGTCTGCGCCCGACAGTGCGGCGATCTCCGCCGGGTTGCCGCGCAGCACCCACGGTTCGCGGACGAGGATTTCGCGGGCAAAGGCAAGCCGTGTCGGCGAGACATCGACGAAGACGGGATCAAGCACCCAGGCGACACCCTCCTCGGCCGCCACGTCGAGCGCGCCGGAGATTGCGCTGCGCCGCTCGCCATCGAGCGTGCCGAGGTTGACGGCGAGTGCGTCCGCGCGCGCCACGAAATCGGGCACCTCTTCCGCCGACACGGTCATCGAGGGGATCGCGCCGGCGGCCACAAGCAGGTTGGCCGCAAGCGGCTGGGCCACGGTGTTGGTGATGACATGGACGCGCGGCGAGCGCTCGCGCAGCACGGCGAGCGCCTCGCTGGCTGCCGTGACGAGTTCCAGGCCCTCGGGCGGCGTGTCGGTCGTCATGCCGGCCACCCGCGCCGAATGAGTTGCATCCGCGAACACTGCATATCGTTCCCTCCGCCGGCACGATCCGGATCAGGTTCAATGGGTTGACGGGCACGCCCCGCCTCTCAGTCGCCCGACTCGCGCGACACCCCAACGATCGACGCGAAAACTATGCACCGGCGGCCGATGTTGCAAGGGCGGCGCACTTGCCCTTTGCACACCGGCTGTGAAACATTCGGGCCCTGACGACAAATCCAGCAGCCTTGCCCCGGAGCCCGACCGATGACCCCGTTCTTCGTGCTGATCAAGTGCCAACTCGGCAAGGCCTACGATGTCGCCAACGCCATCGCCAACGCCGAGATCGCCTCCGAGATCTACTCCATCGCCGGCGACCACGACCTGCTCGTCAAGGTCTACGTCGAGACGGGAACCGACATCGGCCACTTCGTGAACCAGAACGTGCACGCCATCGACGGCATCCGCGACACTCGCACCATCATCACCTTCAAGGCGTTCTGAACCGCACCTGCCCGGAGCGCTCACGACAGCGGCACGCCGCCCGCCTTGCGCTGGCGCGCCCGCTCCAGCCCCAGCTTGCGCTCGCGGTAGAGCACGAACAGGCCCGACGCGACGATGATCGCCGCCCCCGCGAAGACGATCGCCTGCGGAACGTCCCCGAACACGACGAAGCCCAGCAGCAGCGCCCACAGCATCGAGGTGTAGTCGAACGGCGCGATCAGCGAGGCCGGCGCATGGCGGTAGCTCTCCGTCAGCAGGATCTGTGCCGTGCCGCCGAGGATGCCGACCAGCACCAGCGTCACCGCGATGACCGGCGGCGGCATGACCCAGCCGAAAGGCGCCGTGGACAGTCCGAACATGGTGCAGGTCATGGCGAAGTAGAAGGTGATCGACATCGTGCTTTCCGTTTGCGTCAGCTTGCGCACCTGCAGCATGGCGAACGACACGCAGAACGCGGAACCCAGCGCCAGCATGGCACCGAGCAACGCACCGTCGCCGCGCTGCTGCTCGCCGGAAAACAGGTGCGGCGACAGCACCATCACCACGCCGGCAAAACCGATGAACACCGCCGACAGGCGGTAGATGCCGACGCGTTCCTGCAGCACGAAGGGCGCCAGCAGCACGGTGATCAGCGGTGCGGCATAGCTGATGGTGACAGCATCCGTCAGCGGCAGCAGGCGGATGGCACTGAACGACAGCGCCATGGCGCTGCCGCCCAGCAGGCCGCGCCACAGGTGGCCGAACGGGCGTTTGGTGTGCACCGCGGCGGCGAAGCTGCGGGCGATGTCTGCGGCCGAGGGCGCCCCCTGCCCGGCCGCGCGCCGTTCGCCGGCGAGTCGCCAGGACAGGTACGCGAAGATCGGGATCAGCGCGAAGATGGAGCGCGCGAAAACCACCTCCCCGGTCGGCACCGCCTCGCCGAGCCACTTGATAAGTGTCGACATGACCGTGAAGAGTAGGGCCGACGCCAGTTTGAGGATCACACCGAGGATCGGGTTCACGCGCGGACCGGCCTTTTCTGACTTCGGGATTCAGGGACGTATGGTCGGACTATCTGCGAACCATATCAATGCGCCGTCGGCAACGCCGCATTTCGCATTCATGCCATGCGCTTGCCTTGTGCATACACAGCCGCCGTCGCGGACCGGACGCGCCACATGATCATCGGGGCGAACCTGCTGCCGGCCCTTGTCACCGCGCTGTTCTGCGCGGCCGCGACCTGGATGCTGCTGCCCCCGCTGATCCGCAGGCTGGTGCGCTCAAGGATGCTCGACGAGCCAGGCGAACGTTCCAACCACGAGATGCCGACACCGCGCGGCGGCGGACTTGCCATCGTCGCGCCGCTTGCGGTCGCCTGGGCGGAACTCAACCTGCTGATGGCCACCGGCGCGGCGGGCTGGGCAGCCCTTGCCGGTTTCGTCCTGCTGGCGTTCGTCTCCTGGCGAGACGACCGCTCGCCGCAGCCGGTCGCGCTACGCCTCGCGGCGCAGGCGCTGGCGGTGGTGTTGCCGCTCGCACTGCTCCCGGACAGCCTGCGGATATTGCCCGAAGCGGTGCCGGTCGCCGCCGAGCGCATCGCCATCGCGTTCGCCTGGGTCTGGTTTGTCAACCTCTACAACTTCATGGACGGTCTCGACGCCCTCGCCGCCGGGCAAGCCGTGACCGCGGCGGCCGGCGCCCTTCTCGTGCTGGCGCTGGCGGGTATGCCGGCGGCTTTCGCCGTCGCGCCGCCGCTTGCAGCAGGGCTTGCTGCGGGCGCACTCGCGTTCCTGCCGCGCAACTGGCCGCCGGCCCGGGTCTTCCTCGGCGATGTCGGATCGATACCGCTCGGCTACCTGCTCGCCTGGCTGCTGCTGGCGCTGGCATACGCGGGGCATGCCGTGCCGGCGCTGATCCTGCCGCTCTACTTCGTCTTCGATGCCACCTTCACGCTGCTGTCGCGTCTCTTGCGCGGCGCTAGCGTGTTCGATGCGCATTCCGAGCATCTCTACCAGCGCGCCCGTCGCGGCGGGAAATCCCACCTCTGGGTCACGGTCCGCGCCTTGGCCGCAAACGTCCTGTTCGCCGGCCTCGCCGTGCTCGCGGTTCGTTTCCCGTTCTCCGCCCTGCTCGCCGCAAGCCCAGTCCTTGCGGGACTGGCCGCAATCTATCTATGCGCGGCGCGAACACGTCCGGTCAGCACTGATCGACTGGGCCGCCCGTAGTTAACCTAGCGTTCGGTTTTGCTGGGTAACTCTCGTTAGGCTCGCGTGTCTAGTCGCTGCGCAGGCAGGAAGGCCAAAGAACGCAAGAAATTCGAAGCCGCCGATGATCGAGAATATCAGGCTTACGCACTATCGGTTGCTCGTCGTGGAAGGCAATCCCTGGGATCGACGCCAGATCGCCTCCATGCTTCGCGCATTTGGCGCGACCGATATCCATTTTGCGCACACCGGTCGTGAAGCCATGCACACGATCGAGAACCTGCTGCCGGATATGGTCATCATCGCCGAACGGCTTACCGACATTTCCGGGGCCAAGGTCGTCAAGCTCATACGCCGGCACAAGGCCCGCCCCGTCAATCACATCCCGATTCTCTTTGTCGTCAGTTCGGTCAGCAAGAGCGGGATCGAGTCCATTGCCCGCCTCGGCGTGCACGAACTCATCTGCAAGCCCTTCTCGACCAAGACGCTCATCGATCGCATCTACTGGACGCTGATGGTTCCCCGCTCCTTCGTGCGCACACGCAGCTATTTCGGGCCGGAACCGCGCACGCGGTTCTGGGAGTCCGCGCTCGGTATGTCCGCCACGAATGACGAATTCGGATTTATCGCTGATGAACGCCCACGCGACCCCGACGTCGTCGAACTCTAGCGCATCCTAGCGCGGCCTGTACGTCAGCGGCACGGTGTAGGTCAGCCGCGCCTTGGAGATCGCGGCTGGAAACGGTGGGAACGGAGCCGCGCGCCTGACCAGCGCCAGCGCCTCACTGTCCAGGACAGCCGATCCGGACCGCTTCGCGAGGCTGGCGGAAACGACGCGCCCCGATCGATCAAGCGTGAAACGCACCCGCACCGTTCCCCCGGCCCGAGTGCCCCGCGGGCTTCGCTTGGCACGCTGCAACCGCGCCACCACCCGGCTCGCATAACTCGATTCAGCAGCCCGGCCTGCCGCGCCGGACGCCGACCGGCCACCATCGCCGGCCTGCGCCGCGCGCTGCTCGCCGCGTGTGCGCGTGCCTGCCGTGTCGCTGCGCGACGACGCCGGCTTGCGCTCGGTCCGCGTTTCGGGTCTCACCTGCTCGACAGGCGGCTGCGTTGCCTTCGCGGCTGGCTCCACCACGTCCACGGTTGCGGCCCGTCCCGCGTCGGGTTCGACGGTGCGCGCAATCGCGACTGGCGCGGCCACGCTCACCGCCTCCACCGACGCCGGCGTCACGCTATCGGCAACCACGGGAGCGACCGCATCGGTTCTCGTTGTTGCCGTGACCGCATCCACCGACACGGCACTGACGCTCTCGGCCGGCCGTTGCCGGTCCACTGGCACTGGCATTGTGGACTGCGCCTCGACCCGGTGTGCGACCTGTGCATCGGAAGCCTTTGCCGATTGCGCTTCCACCGCCCGGACCGTCGCCGGCTCCACCGCCTGCGCCCCTTCGCTGGCAACCGAATTCACCAGACCGCCATCGACGATCGTCAGGCTCCCGGCACGCCCCTCGACCTCCAACGGCACGGGCGCCCGCGCGCTCCAGTACATTGTCGCGATCGCGCCATGCACGCCGAGCGAGACGGCAATCGCCAGCGTCCAGTCGATCGGGCGGGCGATCATCTTGGCCGTGCCTCGGCGGATGACGCCTCACCGGATCGCGCCACGATGACGCCGATGTCGGAGAACCCCGCCGCCCTCAGATCGGCCAGCGTGGAGATCAGCGCCTGTGCCGGCGCGCCACGGTCCACGGCGATGCGCAGAGGTGCATCGGGCTCGCGCCGGGTTGCCAGCAGCGCAGCAGAGACCGGCGCCCCGGCGAGCCGCAGTACACCGTCGGCGGTCATGACCAGCGCGCCGCCGGCAGGGTTGCCCGCTTCCGCCTGCGCGGACGATGCAAGCTCCACCGAGCGTTCTTCCTGCGACGCGATGCTGCCGGCAACCAGCAGGAACACGAGCAGGAGGAAGACCACGTTGATGAGGGCAATCGTGTTTTCGCCGCGCGACGGCGACGCGGGCGCGGAAATCTTCATGGCGCACTCCCGCCGCGGCGCAGGACGCGAAAGTTCTGGAAGCCGGCCGCCGCAAGCGCGTCGAGCGCTGCCGTCAGGTCGCTGACCGTGGCCACGGCGCCTGCCGTTACCATCGCACCATCTCCACCCGCCGCGCGCAGGCCTGTCAGCATGCTGCCGGCGGCACCGCCATCGACGTCCTCGCCATTGATGCGCAGCGCCCCGCCGCCATCCACCCGCACGACAACTCCGGGAACGCTGGCAGCGGACTTGGCTCCCGCCTCACCCGCCAGCACCTTCAGCAGGCCGGGGCGCTGGAAGGTCGAACTCAGCATGAAGAACAGCAGCAACAGGAAGATGATGTCGATCAGCGGCGTCAGGGCGAGCCTGCGCCGGAACGTCCCCGTTCGCCGAACCGCCTCAATGCGCATGGCGCGGCCCCGCCGCCCCCTCGCCGACGGCGCGCGGCAGGACGCTCACCTGGGCCGCCGCATCCGTCGGCCGCCGCGTGAACAGCGCCGTCAGAACGGTCTCCATGGCGACGCGTTCCTTCTCGATACGCGCCTCCAGCCATGCCACTGCCAGCGACGCCGGCATGGCGATGCCAAGCCCGATGGCCGTCGTCAGCAACGCCACCCAGATGCCGCCGGCAAGCGCGGCGGGGTCGACGGACGAACCGCCTGCCTGCAGCGCCTGGAATGCCTCGATCATGCCGAGCACCGTGCCGAAAAGCCCGATCAGAGGTGCCACCTGGGCAATGGCGTCGAGCGCCCGCAAGCCGCTGCGCAATTCGGCCAGGATCTCGGTTGCAACACGTTCGACGTCCTCGCGCACCAGCGCGATATCGCCGCCGGGACGACGCAGCCCGCGCATCCCGTGCGCCAGCAGCCGCGAGACAGGTGCGCCATCGTCATGCGCACTGGCAAGAGCCGCCGCCTTGTCGCCATGGTCCCACGTGTCGAGCGCCGCGCGCGCGCACCCATGCCGCCCGACCCCGATCCGCCAGAACTGCCAGACCTTCATCACCACAACCGCCAGCGCGATCACCGATATCGCCAGCAGCACGCCGACGACAGGCCCGCCGGCATCCACCAGCGCCACGATCGCGGCAAGGACGTCAGATCCCATGGCGCCACTCACAGGTCGAAGGCGACGCCGGTGCGACTCGACACCGCCAGCGCGTCCAGGCAAACCTGCGCCGACAGCCCGTCGCCGGTACACTCCGCAACATCGTTGAGCAGCACGCGGCCGATGGCATCACACGACTGGCCGGCGAGATCGAACTGCCGCACGCGGCTCTTGCCGTCCGGCAGCCGTCCGAAATCGAGCCGGATGAGCGCCGAGACCAGTCCCTTTCCGTCGATCACGGCAACTTCGAACACGGCAGCCTTGATCTCCTCGCCGGTCAGGTTCTGCGCCAGGAAGCTGACCCGGCAGGCGGCATCGGCGGCCTGGATGCCGTTCAGTTCGAGGGTGATCCTCGGTTCCTGCGCCCGAACGTCAGCCGCCGCTGCGCCCAACACTGCAAGTCCCGCAAGTGCGCAGGCCAGACCTCTGCGAAACCGTGACAGCGCGCGCATGCCGCCCCCCGTGCATCGTTCACAACAGCGGCTCGTCATATATGCGCTCCCCGTCGATCACCAGTCCCTTGATCGCTGCCCGCCCGCCCGGACCGACGGCCACGATCACCGAAAGCGCCTTGTCGCGCACCAGTTTCTCCAGGTCGCGCCCCGTGCCTTCGGGCACGAAATAGGATTCAACGCCGTAACGCAGGCGCGCTGTCCTGTTCGCGCCCTCGCCGCTGAGATAATCGACATCGGCCCTCAGGACCTGCGCTCCAGGCGGCATGGTGTCCGGCATTGCTTCGCTCAACGAGGACACGGCCCAGTCGTCGTCCTGCGGCGAGATGATCACGAAAATCTCGTCGAGTTCGTCGATGGTGTCGGGGTGCGGCACGTCGGCCAGCTCAACCCTCGAGATCGCGAAATTCAGGATCACGTAGTCGCCGCGGAACAGATCGCGCGGGTCGACGGGCACCGTTTTCAGCGTGATCTCGTGGCCCGCCGACAGAAGCGCGATGCGCCCGGCGATGATCGAGCCGGGCACGGCGAGCTGGACGGTGGCGACGAGCAGGCCGGCGACCAGGATCCACCACCTGGGCAGGGGAGCAGCACGCGTCATGAGAAGTCTCCTGCCAGCACGCCGCGCTTGCGCAGGCGCATCCCGAACCAGGCGAGCGCGATCACCATGACACCGGAGGTGAAGAAGAAGATTGAGGTATTGAGCAGCGTCCCGAACGTCTTGAAGTAGATGCCGACAAGCTCGATGGAGAAGCCGAGATAGGCGACCGACAGCGCCATGCCGCGCCCGCGCAGCCGCCCGACAGCCAGCACGGCGAGCGACAGCACCAGCGTCGCCGCCGCCAGCATCACGAACTTCTCAAGCGGCACGTCGTGCTCGAAGAACTGCATGTTGAACAGCCCGCAGAAGGCAATGACGTAGCCATACAGCATGGCGATCGGCGCATTGCGTTCAACGAAGCCCTCTCCGTCGCCCGCCAGCAGCATGGCAGCGGCGCCGATCGCGCCGACGCACAGGCCGATGGTCAGCGTCTGGTAGGGAAAAAAGCTCGCCCCGTGGACGATCGGCAGGCTGACGACCCACGCCGTCAGCGCCAGCGCCACGAGATGGCGCGCGCCGGTGAAATGGATCCACCACGCCAGCGCGGCCATCGCCGCGACGACGAGGGGGAAGATCCAGTGAACCTCGTTGCTTTCCGCCGTGGTGCCCGCCGACCACAGGCAGAAGATGGCGAACGCCATCACCCACACCGCCGGCGCACGGAATGCGGCCGCGGCAAGCGTCGTTCCGAGCGCCCACGCCAGCACCGCGTCGGCCGGGTTGCCGTAGATGTGGTACATCTGCGAGACGAGCATGATGCTGCCGCCATAGACGCCGCTGCCGACGAGCACGGCCGTCTGGCCGAAGATGTCGTGTCCGGTCAGGAACAGGCGGACCGCGGCGGCGTAGGATGCGATCAGCAGGCCGGCCAGCATCGCGACCCGCGCAAGGCGGGGAATTTCGTCCCAGTTGGCAGCAACGAAGGTCAGTACCGACAACACCAGCAGGATCGCGCCGAGCAGCGCGAAGATGTGCGGCAGGCCGTAGCCGCTGCGCCGGCTGGCGAGGTCGGCGCGGATCGCTGCCGCGGCCTCGTCCGTGATGAGGCCCTGTTCACTCCAGCGCGCGACATCGCGCATCGCCTTGTCGACGTATCCCGCCAAACGGTTTTCCTTTCCTGGACTCCAGACCTCGAACGCGCGTTTCGCGCGTAACAATACACTTGCGCCGCCACGGCGCATACAGCCGCCGCTGCCCCCGCCTGCGCCAGGTGCATGGCTTGCAGGCTGGCGCACCGGCACCCGGCAGTGCTACCGGTTCTGGAAGCACCACCGCAGACCTCGAACCCGGAACGGCCAGACCATGCGCCCAGCGACGAAGCGCCGGCCGCGACGCCAGCCTGCCAGCGATCCCATCGACGGAGTGCAGGCGTGGCTGCGTCTTCTCGTCAGCGTCTCCATCGGCACGATCGGCAGCGCCGGCCTGTGGTCGGTCGTGGTCGTGCTGCCTGCGGTACAGGCGGAATTTGGCACGGATCGGGCAGACGCCTCCCTGCCCTACACGCTGACGATGGTCGGTTTCGCGCTCGGCAACCTGCTGGTCGGGCGCGCCGTCGATACCTTCGGCATCGTGCGCCCGCTGACCGCAACCGCATTCGCGCTGTGCATCGGCTACCTGTTCGCCGGCGCCTCCTCGTCGATCTGGGAGTTCGCCATCTGGCAGGGTCTGCTGATCGGGGTCGGCACTGCGACCTGCTTCGGCCCGTTGGTCGCCGACCTGTCTCACTGGTTCCTGCGCCGCCGCGGTTTCGCGGTCGCAGCCGGCGCCACGGGCAACTACATCGCCGGCGCGGTATGGCCGCCCGTGATCCAGTTCCTGATGGCGTCGTCCGGCTGGCGCGCGGCCTATGTCTTCGTCGGCATCGCCAGCATCATCCTGATGCTGCCGCTGATCCTGCTGCTGCGCAAACGCCTGCCGGACGACCACGGCAGCGGCTCGGCCGCCGCGCGCAACGCCGCAAGGCCGATGATCGACATCTCGCCGCGCATGCTGCAGCTGATGCTCGGCCTTGCCGGCATCGGCTGCTGCGTCGCCATGTCGATGCCGCAGGTACACATCGTCGCCTATTGCGCAGACCTCGGCTTCGGCGTCGCCAACGGCGCGCAGATGCTGTCGCTGATGCTCGCCGGCGGCGTTGTCAGCCGGCTGGTATGCGGGCTGATCGCCGACAGGCTCGGCGGCATCCGCACCCTGCTCATCAGCTCGACATTGCAGATGCTCGCGCTCGCCCTCTACATCCCCTTCGACGGGTTGGCCTCGCTCTACATCGTGTCGCTCGTCTTCGGCCTCGCCCAAGGCGGCATCGTACCCAGCTACGCGCTGATCGTGCGCGAGTTCCTGCCCGCCCGCGAAGCCGGCCGCCGCGTCGGTTTCGTCATCATGATGACGGTCATCGGCATGGCGCTCGGCGGCTGGCTGTCGGGCTGGATCTACGACCTGACCGGCTCCTACCACGCTGCCTTCATCAACGGCATCGCCTGGAACCTGCTCAACATCACGATCATGGTCATGCTGCTGATGCGCACGCGCATGCCCGGCGCGCCGCGCCTGGCGATGGCCTGACCCACCGCAGCCGGTTTCAGGCGCTCAGGGCACCCGCATCCCGGCTCGGGGCCATGCCGAACTTGCGGCTGTAGTCGCGGCTGAAATGCGTCGGGCTTTCGTAGCCCACGGCGTAGGCAGCCTCGGCGACGCTCTGGTTCCGGCCGACCAGCAGCGCGCGCGCCTCGATCAGGCGCAGGTCCTTCTGGTATTGCAGCGGTGTCGTGCCCGTCACCGCCTTGAAGTGCTCGTGGAAGGACGATGCGCTCATGCCCGCCGTCCTTGCCAGGTCCGGCACGCTGAGCGGCGAGCGGAAGTCGGCGCGCACCCGCTGAATCGCCCTGGCGACGCGGCTGGCGTGGCTGTCGGCGACAATCAGGTTGCGCAGCATGCCGCCAAGCGGGGACAGCAGGAGGCGGTAGTGGATCTCGCGCCGGATGGACGGCCCCAGCACCCTTGCGTCCAGGGGAGCGTCCGCCAGTTCGAGGTAGCGGACCAGCGGTGCAAGCCAGGCCGGGTCCGCTGTCCCCGCGCACAGCGAACGGACATGCTCGTCGGGCGTCATCACGTCCACCACCTGGTCGTAGAGACTGCGCACCAGCGCAAGATCGAGCGACAGGATCAGCGCGAGATATGGCTCGCGAACGCTTGCACGGGTGATCCGCGAGGTGACAGGCAGGTCATGGCTGACCAGCAGGGCGTCGCCCGGCATCATCTCCACGAATTGGTCGCCGATGGATGTGATCTTGCTTCCCTGCAGGATCAGGCAGATGACCGGCTCGTACAGGACAGCCTCGATATCGCTGATGGCTTGCCTGCGATAGAGGGAAAAGCCGGGCAAAATCTCGATATTTCCCGTTCCATTTCTTGAGACGCGGGCACTCAGGGAGATGAGATGCGAAAGATCCATTGGTTTTCTCCTGCCGCGAAGGCCTAGCAGATTGTCCGAAGCAGAGCAGCAATTAATCCCGTAGTCCGGAGGAATTGACAGGCATTCCGGAGCATGTGGCAGGCACGCACAGGCAGCGGCGGCTAACTGTTGGCGACATGAACGCTTTCGCAAGAAGGGAGACATCCATGTCATCGATCGAAACCCAGTTCCTCGACCTCACTGCACACCACACCCGCTACGACGCGATCGACCCGGCGTCGGCGCTGAAGGACAGCGCGGCAGACAAGGTCGTTTTCATCGCCGGAGCCTCGCGCGGCATTGGCCAGGCCACAGCGGTTGCCTTCGCGCAGGCCGGCGCAAGGGCGCTCTACCTCACCGCAAGGTCGGAAGATGCCTTGAAGGAAACAAGGGCGCTGGTCGAAAAGGCCAACCCGGACACGCAATGCGCCATTTCGGTGTGCGATGTCACCAGCGCCGAGCAGGTCGCGGCCGCGGCCGCCGATTGCGTCACGCGGTTCGGCGGCATCGACGTCGCGGACGCCAACGCCGGTTACCTCGGCCCATGGGTGAAGATCGGCGAATCCGATCCCGAAGGCTGGTGGTGGAACTGGGAGGTCAACGTGAAGGGCGCCTACCACCTCATCCGCTTCGCGCTGCCGCACCTGATCGAAAGCGCCAGACGCCGCGCCGACGAAGGCCGCAGCGGCGGCCACCTCATCCTGCTGTCGTCCATCGGCGCGCAGTTCGTCATGCCCGGCGCGTCCGACTACCAGACCGCGAAACACGCGATCAACCGGCTGTGCGAATTCGTCCAGTCCGACCACGGCGAAGACCGCATCAAGTGCTTCGCCATCCACCCTGGCGGCGTGGCGACCGACCTCGGGCTGAACATGCCCGAACACATGCACGAATACCTCGTCGACTCCCCCGAACTGGCCGCCTGCTTTGCCGTCTGGCTATGCTCAGGCAAGGCGGACTGGGCCGCCGGACGCTACCTCAGCGTCAACTGGGACGTGAGCGAACTCGCCGGGATGAAGGACGAAATCCTGCGCGACGACCTGCTGGTCAACCGCATGCGCGTCAGGGCGTGACCCGGTCCGACGTGGCCAGCACCAAATGCATGGAGCGCCGGGCTGGTTGCATCAGCCCGGCGCTCCGTCTTCTCGAACCGCAGCCGTTGCCGGACCCCGCCGGCTACAGCTTGCCCTCGTAGGCGTTGCGGAAGATTTCCAGCGCGCCCTCCTTGGTCAGTTCGCGCGGATTGCCGCCGGCGGTCGGATCGACGATCGCCATCTCGGCGATGAGATCGGCCTTGTCGTCCGGCACGCCCAGCTCCTTCACCGTGTTGGGAACGCCGAGTTCCGCGCGCAGCGCGAGGATCCAGTCGACGAAACCCTCGAAGGTCTGGTTCTTCAGCTCCAGATAGCCGGCGAGGCGCACGATGCGCGCCTCGATCTCGGCGCGGTTGAACTTCAGCACGTAGGGCATGAACACCGCGTTGGTCAGCCCGTGGTGGGTGTCGTAGAGCGAGCCGACCGGGTGCGACAGCGAGTGGATCGCGCCCAACCCCTTCTGGAACGCCACGGCACCCATGGCGGCTGCCGACATCATGTCGGCGCGTGCGTCGAGATCGTTGCCGTCCTTGTACGCGCGCGGCAGCGCCTCCTTCACCAGCCGGATGCCTTCGACGCCGATGCCAGCCGACATCGGGTGGTAGAACGGCGAGCAATAGGCCTCCAGGCAATGGGCGAGCGCGTCCATGCCGGTGCCGGCGGTGATCTTCGCGGGCATGCCCGCCGTCAGTTCCGGGTCGCAGATGACGATCTTCGGCATCATCAGCGGATGGAAGATCACCTTCTTGGTGTGCGTCTCCTCGTTGGTGACGACGCCGGCGCGGCCGACTTCCGAGCCGGTGCCCGCCGTCGTCGGCACCGCGATCACCGGGGCAATGCCCTTCGGGTCGGCGCGCGTCCACCAGTCGCCGATGTCCTCGAAGTCCCAGATCGGGCGGCTCTGGCCGGACATGAAGGCGACGAGCTTGGCCGCGTCGAGCCCGCTGCCGCCGCCGAACGCGACGACGCCGTCATGCCCGCCCGCCTTGTAGGCGGCAACGCCGGCGTGGATGTTGCGCTCCACCGGGTTCGGCTTGACGTCGGAATAGATCGCCCGCCCGAGCCCGGCGGAATCCATCAGATCGAGCGTTTTCGTGGTGATCGGCATCGACGCAAGGCCTGCATCCGTAATCAGCAGCGGTTTGGTGATGCCCGACGCCTTGCAGGCCTCGGCGATCTCGGAAATGCGCCCCGCGCCCATGCGTACGGCGGTCGGGTAGCTCCAGTTGGCGACAGGTGACATTGGTATGTTTCTCCGCGGAGTGTCTTCTTGAGGGGAACAGGCTGAACGTCGATACAGCCTAGACCTTGATGCGCAGGTGGAACGACTTCGGCCGCGTCAGCACCTCGTAGCCGATGCTTGACAGCGCCGCGCCCCGGCCGGTGTCCTTGACGCCGGTCCACACCAGCGCCGGATCGAGGTAGTCGCAGCGGTTCATGTAGACGGTCCCAGTCTCGATCTGCTCGCCGATGCGCGTTGCAGCCTCGACGTCGGACGTCCAAACCGATGCCGTCAGCCCGTACGGGCTGTCGTTCATCAGGTGGATCGCCTCCGCCTCGTCCTTCACCTTCATGATGCCGACGACCGGGCCGAAGCTCTCCTCGCGCATCACCGACATCTGGTGGTTGACGCCAGTAAGCACCTGCGGCGCGATGTAGGGCGAGCCCGGCTTGTCCATGTCGTACTTCGAGGTATCGACATGCGCGGTCGCGCCATCGCGTACCGCTTCGGAAATCTGCTGGCGCACGAAATCGGCGCCCTTGGCCTGCGCCATCGGCCCAAGCGTCGTGGCCTCTTCCAGCGGATTGCCGAGTACATAGCCGCGCGCCAGCGACGCGAAGCCATCGACGAAATCGTCGTAGACCTTCTCGTCGACATAGACGCGCTCGATGCCGCAGCAGCACTGGCCGGAGTTGTAGAAGGCGCCATCGACGAGGTTCTCGATGGCGTGGTCGAGCTTCGCGTCGGCGCGCACGTAGGCCGGGTCCTTGCCGCCGAGTTCGAGGCCAAGCGAGGTGAAGGTTCCCGCCGCCGCCTTCTCGATCGCCTTGCCGCCGGCAACCGAGCCGGTGAAGTTGCAATGGTCGAACGCACCGGCGCCCAGCAGCGCCTCGGTCTTGGCGTGGTTGAGCACGATGTTGTGGAACAGCCCCTCGGGCAGGCCCGCCTTGTCGAAGGCCTGCTGGAAGCGCTCGCCGACCAGCAGCGTCTGCGCCGCGTGCTTCAGGACCACCGCACTGCCGGCCATCAGCGCCGGCACGATGGTGTTGACCGCCGTGATGTAGGGGTAGTTCCACGGCGCGATGACGAAGACGAGGCCGAGCGGATCGCGCTTCACGTAGCGGCGGAAGGCCTCGCTCCGCTCGACCATCACCGGGGCGAGTGCCTCCTCGGCAATGTCGACCATGTAGTTGACGCGGTCGGCGAAGGGGCCGAACTCGCCGCCGTAGCGCACCGGCCGGCCCATCTGCCAGGCGATCTCGGGAACAATCTCGTCCTTCATCGCCACCATCGCTTCCAGCATCGCCTTGCAGTAGCGCCCGCGCTCGGCGATCGGCACGCGCACCCACTCAGCCTGCGCCGCCTTGGCGCGCTGCAGGGCTGCCTGGATCTCGCCATCGCTGGCGACGGGACGCTCGACGTGGATGGACCCGTCGACGGGGGAAGTCAGTTTCACGGTATCGGACATGGAATTCACTCTGTGGAGGGAGGATACGGGAAGGAATATGCCTCGGGTTGCGGGATCAGTACCTCTCGAAGCCGCGCTTCAGTTCCCAGTCGGTGACGCGGCGGTCGTACTCGGCCTGTTCCCAGTTGGCGGTATGCACGTAGTGGTTGATGACGTTGTCGCCGAGCGCCTCGCGCAGCATCGACGACCCGTCAAGCGCGGCGATCGCCTCGCGCAGGGTCTTCGGGATCTGCTTCAGGCCGCGGCCATGATACGCATCGCCCGAGAACGGCGCATCGAGTTCCAGCTCGTCCTCGATACCGCGCAGGCCCGCCGCGATCAGCGCCGCGAAGGCGAGGTAGGGATTGAGGTCGGCGCCGCCGATGCGGCACTCGATGCGGATCGCCTTGGAGTTCTCGCCGCACAGGCGGAAACCCGCGGTCCGGTTGTCGCGGCTCCACACGATGTTGGTCGGTGCGAAGGTGCCGACCTGGAAGCGCTTGTAGGAATTGACGTAGGGCGCGAGGAAATAGGTGATGTCTGTCGCGTATTTCAGCTGGCCGGCGACGAACTGCTTCATCAGCGGCGACATGCCGAGCGCGTCCTTCTTGTCGGCGAACAGCGACTTCTTGCCCTTGGCGTCCCACAGCGAACAGTGCACGTGGCTGGAACTGCCGGCCTGCTCGTAATGCCACTTGGCCATGAAGGTGACCGCCTTGCCGTTCAGCCAGGCGATTTCCTTGATCGCGTGTTTGAGCAGCGAGTGCCGATCGGCCATCGCCAGCGCCTCGGCGTATTCGACGTTGATCTCTTCCTGGCCGGCGCCCCACTCGCCCTTGGAGTTCTCAACCGGGATGCCGGCCGCATCCAGGCCGTTGCGGATCTGCCGCATGATGGCCTCTTCCTTGGTGGTCGAGAACATCACGTAGTCCTGGATGTAGGGCGATGCGGCGGTCAACTCGCTATAGCCCATTTCCCGTGCAAGCTCGTAGCTCTCCTCGAACAGGTAGAATTCGAGTTCCGAGGCGACGAAGGCCTTCATGCCCTTCGCGTCCATGCGCTCGATCTGCTTCTTCAGGATCGCGCGCGGCGAATGCGCAAGCGGCGCGTGGTGGTGATGGTCGAGCACGTCGGCGAGCACCGTCACCGAACCCGGCAGCCAGGGCGTCGGCGTGATGGTGGCAAGGTCCGGCTTGATGACGAAGTCGCCGTAACCCTTTTCCCAGCTGGCGATCTCGTAGCCGGGCACCGGCTCCATGTCGATGTCGTTGGCCAGCAGGTAATCGCAGCCGTGCGTCTCGTCGTGCGCCTTGTCGACGAAATGGCGGGCATGGAACCGCTTGCCGATCAGCCGCCCCTGCATGTCCACGAAGCAGACATTCACCGTATCGATCTCACCGCCGGCGACCGCCGCCTTCAGCGCCTCGAAGCTCATTGCCATGATGTATCCTGCCGTTTCCGTCATTCCGTTTCGCCGGTGGCGCGATCAAACACCAAGACGCGCGCAAACCCAACTCCCTTTTGCCGCCAATCCACCGCCTGCGGGGTTTCACGCATGCGCACCACCAACTCCGGCAGCCGTCCATGCTTTGCAGCGGCCGGCAAAACTGCCACGCTGCCCGCATGAACCATTCGCTTCACCCCGCACGCGCGGCAGCCGCGGCGTTGTTGGTCATGTGGTTCGCCGCGCTCACGCTGGTGGCACCGCGCACGGCATCCGGCCAGCCCGCGGCCGATCTCGCGCTGGTGCTGGCGATCGATTGTTCCTGGTCGGTGGATGCGCGCGAATTCGAATTGCAGGTTTCGGGCACCGCGCGTGCCTTCCTCGACCCCGAAATCCTCAAGGCCATTGCCAACGGCCCGAACGGCCGCATCCTCGTCGCCGTCGTGCAATGGTCGTCGGATGAAAGCCAGGTGCTGAGCGTGCCATGGACGCCGGTATCAAATGCAGCCGACGCCCTGGCGCTGGCGGCCCGGATCAAGGCGCAAGTCCGCCAGACCGCGGAAGGCGCGACGTCGATCTCCGGCGCCATCCTCGCCAGCATGCAGGCGCTGACCCGCCTGCCAGCACCTGCGGCCCGCTACGTCATCGATGTGTCCGGCGACGGAACCAACAACCGCGGTGCGCGCGTCGATGACGTCCGCGACGAAGCCGCCGCCGCGGGAATCACCATCAACGGCCTGGCGATCCTCAACGAGGTGCACTGGCTCCATCACTACTACCGCAACCACGTCATCGCCGGCCCCGGCGCCTTCGTCGAGATCGCGGGCGACTATGGCGCCTACCGCGAGGCGATTCGCAGGAAGATCCTGCGCGAGATCCGCGGCAACTGGGTCTCCTGATCCCGCGCCGACGGCTTTTCAAGGACGCGATCGCGCTCCAGTGCGCCACGCCGTGCGGCGCGGCGGGAAAAGGAACTTGACGGCGCATCCACGGGTATCGGAGTTTGCCGGCATGCTGATCTCGGTCGTCATATCCACCTACAACCGCCCGGACGCACTGACGGCGGTTCTCAACGGCATGCGCCGGCAGACCGACAGGAACTTCGAGATCCTGATCGCCGACGACGGCTCCGACGAGGCAACCGGCGAGACCATCCACCGCCTGCAGGGCCGCATCGGCGTTCCCATGCGCCGCATCTGGCATCCCGATCGCGGCTACCGGCTGGCAGCCATCCGCAATCGCGCACTGGCCGCCGCGCGCGGCGACTATCTGGTTTTCCTCGACGGCGACTGCGTTCCCCGGCCTGGCTTCGTCGCCGCCCATCGCCGCCTCGCCGAACCGGGCCGATACGTCTTCGGCAACCGCATCCTGCTGAGCCGCGAATTCACGCACAAGGTGTTGCAGGACAGGATCGACCTGTCGGCGCTGAACGCGCTGTCGTTCGCCGCCGGGCGCATGAAGGGCAGCATCAACCGGCTGGCGCCGCTGCTGTCGCTGCCGCTCGGCGCATGGCGCAAACGCCCGGGGCATGACTGGAAGCGGTTGCGCGGCTGCAATTTCGCCGTCTGGCGCGATGACCTCATGAAGATCGACGGCTTCGACACCGCCTACGTCGGCTGGGGGCTCGAGGATTCCGACCTCGCCGTGCGTCTCGCCAACATCGGCGTGCGCCCCAAGGACGGGCGCTTCGCGACCGGCGTGCTGCACCTGTGGCATCCCGAAGCCAAGCGCGACACGATGGGCGGCAACCTCACACAGCTCCAGAAGACCATCGACAGCCGCGCCACGCGCGCAACAAGGGGCCTGTCGACCATGTCGCGGCTGCAGGGGCCGCAGACCCCACCCAACGCTAGGCAGGAATGATGCAGGACAGGATCGAACCGGCCGCGGCCGGCGGCAAGGACGAACCGCGCGGCGAACTGACCGTGCGCACGGTGGCCATGCCGGCGGACACCAACGCCAACGGCGACATCTTCGGCGGCTGGGTCCTCTCGCAGATGGACATGGCCGGCGGCATCCGCGGCGTCGAGCGTGCGCGAGGGCGCGTCGCCACGGTCGCCGTCGAAGCGATGACCTTCATCCGCCCGGTCCATGTCGGCGACGTGCTGTGCGTCTACACCGACATCGAGCGGATCGGGCGCACCTCGCTGCGCATCCATGTCGAGGCCTGGGCGAGCCGCTTCATGACCCACAACCGCGACAAGGTGACCGAGGCCGCCTTCATCTTCGTCGCCATCGACGACGACGGCAAACCGCGGGCCGTCCCGGCCGAGGCCTGACGGCCGAGACCCGAGGCCTCAGGCCTGAGCGGTCAACGCCCCTTCCACACCGGAGCGCGCTTGCCCAGAAATGCCTCCATGCCTTCCTTGAAGTCCTCGGACGTGTAGCACTGCACCACGAAATCGGAATCGCCATGCTCGCCGCGGCGGATGCGCCTGAGCGCCGTCTTGGTCGCCCGCATCGTCAGCGGCGCGTGGCCGCCGAGCGTCTCGGCCATCTCGCCTGCGCGCGCCATCACCGCCGCATGGTCGGGCAGCACCTCGGAGATCAGGCCGATGGCGCGCGCCTCCTCCGCCGGCACAAGCCGCGCCATCAGGATCAGGTCCATGACGCGGCCAGCCCCGATCAGCGACACCAGCCGCGCGTAGTTCGCGAGCGACAGGCAGTTGCCGAGCGTGCGCGCGATGGGAAAGCCGAAGCGCGCGTCGGCGCTGGCGATCCTCAGGTCGCAAGCGACCGCGATGCCCGCCCCGCCGCCGGTGCAGGCGCCCGAGATCGCCGCTATCGTCGGCACCGGGCAGGTCTCGATCGCCTCCAGGATACCCTCGATCTTCTTCTCGTAGGCGAGCGCGTCCTCGGGCGTGGAGAAATCGCGGAACTGCGCCATGTCGGTACCGGCGGCAAAGGCCCGCTCGTCCGATCCCGAAACGATGATCGCCTTGACCGAGCCGTCTGCTTCGACGTTGCGGCACAGATCCGCCAGCCCCTCGTACATCTCGAAGGTCAGCGCGTTGCGCGTGCGCGGCCGGTTGAACTGCGCGCGGATGATGCCGTTGTCCTCGCTGACGAGGAAATCGTCCTCGACGGATGCCGCCTGGTTCATGTCGTGAGCCCCCGCTTCGATTGTGTGTACGTGCGGGGAGTTTACATGCCGCTTGAGGCAGCCGGAAACCCGAACTGCGAGGAAAAGCGCTATTCCGCCGGCGTGTGCGCCGCGCCGCCGTTGCGCCGGAAGGCGGCCATGACCGAGCCCTCGACGAGATGGGCAAGCCCAAGCCGCGCGCCCAACGCGATCGAGACGAGCACGACCGGCGCGGTCAGCGCCATGGTCGAGACCCCGGTCAGCCCCTGCCCCACCGTGCAGCCCATGGCGAAGACGCCGCCGATGCCCATCAGCGCCGCCCCGAACAGGTGCCGGCCAAGCTCGCGCCCGTCGTCGCAGGCCTCCCAGCGCACCTCGCTGCGCCGCCACGCCGCCAGCGCCCCGCCGAACAAGGTTCCCAGCACCAGCCCGACGCCATAGTCGGGAATGGTCGCTGTATAGGTCGAGAAATGCATGATGGTGTCGCCGACCGGCACGACGAAGGACCCGGCCTCGAGCTGCACCAGCGTGAAGGCGTTCGCCGCCGCCCATGTCGTCGACAGCCAGCCGAAGGGAATGACGAGACCGATCACGATGCCCGCCACGATCTGGCTCGCCTTGGCGCGGTAACCGGCATCGGAGAACACCCAGGCGAGCGCCCCGCCGACCAGCACCAGCATGGTCAGGGCTGTGACGTCGCGGCCGAGCGCGAACGACAGCAGCGAGCCGATCGACTGGTCATGCACCGGCGCAAGGTCGATGGCGAGGTTGTCGACCAGCAGGATGCGCACCTGGCCGAGCAGGCCGCGCTGCGCCGAAAGCGCCGCAAGCCCCAGCACCATCAGCACGACGAGCGCGCGCAGGTTTCCCCCGCCCAGCCGCACCACTGCCGAGAAGCCGCACATGCCGACCAGCGCCATGCCGAAGCCGAACATCAGCCCGCCGAGCACCGCTCCGCTGAGCATGAACCGGTTGACCATGTAGAAGGAGGTGGAGATGTCGATGACGCCAGCGAGGATCAGCCCCTGCGTCGCCGCCATGGCGACCGCGCCGGCGAGCACCCAGGTGCGCAGCCCCGTCGCGTCGCCCGCGTACCAAAGCCGCTCCAGCGCGGCCATGGTGCAGAAGCGGTTGGCGCGTGCCGTGTAGCCGAGCACTATGCCCGCGGCGAGCCCGAGCAACGGCAGCGCGGCGCTTGCATCGAGACCGTCCATGCGTTTCCTCCCGCCCGCCCTTTGGGCGGATCAGGGCCGGAATGCTAGTGAGAGAGAGGCGGCAATGCAATCTGGCACCAACGCTCCGCTCATCACTTCGCAACCGCCAGCCTCACCCGCCCAGGCAGTGCCGGAACTCGCGCGCCATGTCCCGCAGCAGGGTGGGGTAGAGGTCGGGGCCGGCCGGCAGCCCCGCGCCGAGCGGGTCGAGCGTGCCCGCCCGCACGTCCGTGCCCTCGGTGATCGCCGACAGGATCTTCGGCTCGAACTGCGGCTCGGCGAAGACGCAGGTTTCCTGCAGCGATGCCAGCCGTTCGTGGATGTGCGCAACCCGCTCCGCCCCCGGCCGCACCTCCGGGCTGACCGTCACCGACCCCGTGGCCGCCAGCGCGAAGCGGTTCTCGAAGTAGTGATAGGCGTCGTGGAAAACGACGAAGGGCTTGTCGCGCACCGGCGCCAGCGCTTCCGAGATTTCCGCCTCCAGCGATCTGAGGCGAACTTCCAGCGCCGCCGCGTTGGCAAAATAGGTTTCCGCGTTCGCCGGGTCGGCCTGCGCCAATGCCTGAGCGATCGCGTGGCCCATCGCCACCGCGTTGCGCGGATCGAGCCACAGGTGCGTGTCGAACGGCTCGTGGCCATGCCCGTGGTCTTCGCTCGCGGCCGCCTGCGCGTCGTGGTCGCCGTCTTCCCCATGGCCGTGATCGTGCGCCTCGAAGGTGCCGCCTTCGCGCAAGCCAAGGCGAACAAGACCGTCGACATCGTCGAGCGCGACGACCCTCGCGCCGCCGCTGAGCGTTTCCAACGGCTTCTCCAGGAACGCTTCCAGCCCCGGCCCGATCCAGAAGACGAGCTTCGCGCCCGACAGCATCCGCGCCTGCGAGGGCTTCAGGGCATAGGTGTGCGGCGAGCCCGCCCCTTCGACGATGAGCGCCGGTCTCCCGGTATTGCCCATCACGGTGGCGACCAGCGAATGCACCGGCTTGATGGAGGCGACGACGCCCTCCATCGCA
>JACKJK010000001.1 GCA_020637985.1 Rhodobiaceae bacterium | reverse complement strand
GCATCTCGGCAATCCGGTTCTTGCCGCTTGGATGCGTCGACAGCCATTGCGGTGGGCCGCCGGCGCTCGCTGCGCTCATCTTGCGCCACAGCGAAACGCCCGCACGGGGATCGAAGCCCGCTCGCGCGGAGAGCTCCAGGCCGACGATGTCGGCCTCGCTTTCGTCATCCCGCGAGAACCGCAGCGTGAGCAGGTTGCCGCCCACCGAAAACAGGTCGGAATAGCGGCCGCCGCCCAGCAGTTCCCCGAGCAGGCTGGCGCCCAACTGGGTCAGCTGGCTCTTGGCAATGCGTTCGCGGGCATGCTCCTGCAGCGCGTGGGCGATCTCATGCCCCATCACCGCGGCGATCTCGTTCTCGTCGAGCCGCAGGCGCTCGAGTATCCCGGTGTAAAAGGCGATCTTGCCGCCTGGCATGCAGAATGCGTTGATCTCCTTCGAGTCGATCAGCACCACCTCCCACTGCCATTGCCGCGCACGCGCATTGAACTGCAGTGCCTGCGGGATGATGCGCTGCGAGATCGTGCGCAGGCGCCGCAAACGGGGATCGCCCGGCGCGACCAGCGCGCCCTTGCGGGCAGCCGCCTGCTTGAGCTGATCGAACTGCTTCGCCGCCTGCCCCTCGACGGCTTCGGCCGGCACCAGGCGGGTGAGGCGCGAGGGGGGCGCGACCGCCGGGGGCGACTGCGCCTGTACCGGCCCGGCGCCGGCAGATGCAAGCAGGACCAGCGCGGCGACGTGCGCTGCCACTTTCATCGCCGCGGCGCCCTCAGTCTCCCTGGGCGGCGCGTTTCACCCGTCGAGCACGCACCGCCTCGGCCAGGGTATCGAGGACCGTCACGCTGTCTTCCCAGCCGATGCAGGCATCGGTGATGCTCTTGCCGTACTCGAGCTCGATGCCGGGCTTGAGGTCCTGCCGGCCCTCCTTGAGATGCGACTCCACCATCACGCCGATGATGCGATCGTCCCCCGCCGCCAGTTGACCGGCGACGTTGCGGGCCACTTCCACCTGCAACTGGTACTTCTTCGAGCTGTTGGCATGCGAGAAATCGATCATCACCTTGCCCGGCACACCGAAGGCGGCGAGGTCCTTGCAAACAGCAGCGACGCTCTCGGCGTCGTAGTTGGGCCCCTTGCCACCGCGCAGGATGACATGGCAGTCCTCGTTGCCGCGGGTCGACACGATGGCCGAATGGCCCGCCTTGGTAACCGACAGAAAATGGTGCGGTGCCTGGGCCGCCTTGATCGCATCCACCGCGATCTTGACGTTGCCATCGGTGCCGTTCTTGAAGCCGACCGGACACGAAAGGCCGGACGCGAGCTCACGGTGCACCTGGCTCTCGGTGGTGCGGGCGCCGATCGCCCCCCAGCTGATCAGGTCGGCGATGTACTGCGGCGTGATCATGTCGAGGAACTCGGTTCCTGCCGGCAGCCCCAGCTCGTTGATTTCCCAAAGCACCTTGCGGGCGAGGCGCACCCCTTCGTTGATGCGGAAGCTGTTGTCGAGGTAGGGGTCGTTGATGAGCCCCTTCCAGCCCACCGTGGTGCGCGGTTTTTCGAAGTAAACCCGCATCACCACCAGGAGGTCTTCCGCGAGACGATCCGCTTCGGCCTTGAGTTTGCGCGCGTACTCCATGGCCGCGTCGGTGTCGTGGATCGAGCAAGGGCCGATGATGACCAGCAACCTGTCGTCCGCGCCGAACAGAATGCGATGAATCGCCGAGCGCGCCTCGAACGCGACCTCCGCGGAACGTGGAGTGGCCGGGAACTCACGCAGCACGTGCGCCGGCGGCACGAGCTCCTTGATTTCCTTGATGCGGACGTCGTCGATGTGGATCTTCATTGAGGCGGACATAGGCTTGCGCGATCGAAATGTATTGATTGATATCCTGCGCATTCTAGCCGATCGCAACCCGCGCGCGTGAGCGCTGACAATGCAGACGGGAGCGGGGACGAATCCCCGGCCCGACGCGCTGCCAGCGCGGGCCCACAGGCACGGGGCGCGAGGCCACCAGGCGAACGGCGCCCTGCCGCTCCGGCCGGCGCATCGAGCGATGGCCCGCGCCGTCTCGCCGCGACAGCGAATGCCGCGTTGTAGAATCCGCACCTGCGGCCAGCCCGATGACGACTGCCTTCCGACACGCCACAAACCTTTGCCCAGGGATGAAATGACCCGAACCTCAAGCACACTCTCCGCGCCCTCCGCTGCGACGATAGCGGCCGTCAAGGCGGCACTGTTCGTCATCTGCCTGATCCCCGCGGCATTGCTCTGCCGGGATGCCTACAACGGCGTGCTGGGCGAGGACCCGATCGAAACGATCGCCCGAGCGAGCGGCGAATGGACGCTGCGCATGCTGCTGTTCACACTCGCGATGACGCCGCTGCGACGGATCTCGG